>NZ_VRMJ01000010.1 GCF_009832745.1 Polaribacter septentrionalilitoris
TTTAAAGATCATAAAATTTCAGTAAATCAATTATTGAGAGTTATACCAGAAGCTCTTTTATCCAACTTATCAGTAACTACTAAAGTAGATTATTATGCCAAAGTACTTCATGGTAAAAAGATGTTCTATCTTTTATTGTATGGTATTTTAGAAAATGAAAAACTGAGTCAACGTACTTTAGAGGATACATTTAATGATGTAATTTTCAAAACTCTTTTTGATTTGGACAAATCAGAAAGTATACGTAGAAGTTCTATCTCAGAACGATTATCTAAAATTGATTCCGATTACTTTGCTCAGATATACCAATGTATTTACCAACAGTTTTATGATGCTTATCCTAATAAGAATAGCTCAAAATACAACTTAGTTCATGTTGATAGCTCTATGGTTAGTGAAGCTTCTACAAGATTAGTAAAAGGTATTGACCATAAAAATGGAAAGAAGTCTGTAAAGTACAGTGTTGCTTTCGATGGTTTACTACCTTGCAATTTTAATGTTTTTACAGATAAAAAATACTCTAGCGAGGATGTTGCTTTACCTGAAGCTATTTTGGGTCACGTAAAACAAGAGTCAGGTCATCAAAATATTTATGTAATTGACAGAGGCTTGCAATCTACAAGAACGATGAACTCTTTTAGTAAAGACTCCATTGGTTTTATTATTAGAGCAAGAGAAAACAGAAAACATATAGAGATAGCCTGTTTAAAGAGTCAAAATAAAGAGATAGATTTAGGAGAGCTAATCCTTATAAAAGATAGTAAGGTACAACTGTATACTGGAAAACCTATCGAAAACAAAAAAGGAAATATCCATTATAGAGAAGAGTTAGTAGAAACGCCTTTTCGTTTAATTGTTGCAAAAAGTAAAACAGAAGAGTCTAAAGCGTTTTGGTTTATAACCAATGATTTTGAACTAACGGCTAAAGAAGTTGCACAAGCCTATAGAAGAAGATGGGATATTGAGGTATTCTTCCGTTTTATTAAACAAGAACTTAATGTTAGTCACCTTGTGTCGTTAAACAAAAATGGAATAGAAGTCATGCTTTACATGACATTGATTGTGGCTATGCTAGTTTTAATATATAAAAAAGCTAACAAAATAGGCTATAAAACCGCTAAAAGAAGATTTAAAATGGAACTCAGAAATTTAGCTATTGCCTTGATAGTTCTAAAATGTGAAGGAAATTTAGACCATTTTGAAACCTAAAAAAATGGCC
>NZ_VRMJ01000011.1 GCF_009832745.1 Polaribacter septentrionalilitoris
TGACGATGTTCATGATCACCACCCGCTCATGCACCACCTTGTTGTGCTTGAGGTTGTGCATCAGCGCCGAGGGCGCGACCTGCGGATCGCCGGTGAGGAACACCGCCGTGCCCGCCACCCGGTGCGGCTTGGACTTTTCCAGCATGCGGATGAGGTCGGCGGTCGGAATCGAATCGCGCTGCGTCTTCTTGTGCAGGAGATCGGTGCCGCGCACCCAGGTCCACATCACCACCATGGCCAGCGCGCCCATGGTCAGCGGCACCCAGGCGCCTTCGAAAATCTTGATCAGATTGGCCATCAGGAACGACACGTCGATGGTCAGGAAATAGCCGATCACGGGAATGGCGAGCCAGAGCGGCCAGCGCCACAGTTTCCACACCACGAAAAACGCCAGGCTGGCGTCGACCACCATGGTTCCGGTCACGGCGATGCCATAGGCGTTGGCCAGATTGTCCGAGGTGCGGAACAGGAACACCAGCAGCAACACGCCGATCAGCAGGGTCCGGTTGACGCGGGGGACATAGATCTGCCCCTCCGTGCTAGCGGAAGTGTGCTGGATTTCCAGGCGCGGCAGCAGGCCGAGCTGAATCGCC
>NZ_VRMJ01000012.1 GCF_009832745.1 Polaribacter septentrionalilitoris
CGACGAATAATTTGGTTTCTAAAGTTACTTTTTGGTACTTTTTTTTCTGCCAGTGTTGTTTTTGGTTTTTCATAAGTGACTATCATTATTTGATGAATTTTTAGTCAACCTATTTCAGGAAAGTACACCTGAGCAATAAAACATAACGTTGTTGTATAAAGTTTGTTGCGTTGGTTAAACGTAAAGTTAATAAATTTTACTGAATTAAAAGTGTGCGAGAATTTTCCAAAATAAGCAAATAAAAGCAATAAAATTTATACGGTGTTGGCATTAGTAATTTATTCAGGCTAAAAATTTTTCGTTTATCAATTCATTTATTTTTATCATAGCAAATTTGTTCTCGCCTTTGAGTTTTATATTTATTCCGCTTTTATGTAAAACTCTATATTTTGTTCCTTTAAGGGTTAATTCATTATTTTTTCCAATAGAGGATTCAGTCAAAGTAATCGTTCCAGAAATTTTATTTTCAGAATTTTTATTTTTATTCCCAACTATAAAGTGGGAATAAGTATTCGGAATTGTTGCTTTTTCAATTCGAATATAGTTTTCATAAATAGTCATATTCCCCAACCAAAAGTCAATTCCTAAAGATTCTTTGTCAATTATTTGAAGTTCATTTTGTTTAAATAATATTTTCTCATTTAGGAGTAATTTCTTCAATTTAGAGTTATTTTTCAACGTGTAAATTATTCCGATAACGAAAATTATAACTATTAATGAGAAGAAAAAAGTCGATATTATATTATTCATTAATTACTCAATTTATTTCTCGTTTTTTATTAATGCCAACGTGTTTGTACAAGGTTAGTTGCGTGGTTTAGCTATAAAGTTAGTAAATAATTACTGACAAAGAAAATCCGTGAGGATTTTCGTAAGTAAGCAAAAAGCAAGCAATTAATTTTGTACGGTGTTGGCATTAGTATTTATTCGTTCTTTTATTCCTTCTATTGCATTTTCAATAAAATATTTATAATCTCTTCCTTTCGCAATTTTTAATTTTTCTTCAAGTATATAAATTGATTTTTCTGTTCCTAAAGTTCTCAAAGTAGAAGCAATCATTTCCTGCAAATGTTTGTTTTTCTCATTTTGAAAAGAATTTAATAATATTAATTCAATTTCAGGGTTTTCAGAATTTTTAAGAGCAATTGCAGCACTTGTTTTCATTCCTATTTTTCCATTTTTCAAAATTTCTATTATTGGATTCAAATTGTATTCAATTGGTTTTTCAGCGTTTCTTATTGACGCAAAAATTGTTTCTTGAATTTCTTCAGGTTCAGATTTTAGATAATTAATTAAATACTCAAAAAGTTCTTTATTTCTTGTGTTTTTTGATAAATGTCCTAAGCAGAAAAAAGATTTTCTTCTTATTTCGTTATTTTTATTTTTGTTTTCAATTATTTTTTTGAGAGTTTGAACTTGTTCTAAATCAGTTATTTTTTCAGCTTCTCTTGTAGCAAACCAAGAAATCCATTTTCCACTTTCAATTGATTTTTTGTCAAAGTATTTTTTCCAAATGTTATATGGAAAATAATAACTATTATTTGTCATTTCAGACAACAAGTTTTCAACTGGCATTTTTGAAAGCTTTTCTTTTAATTTCTTCTCACAAATTTTTTCGATTACGTTCATTGTATTATACTGATATAGGTTGACCTTTTTTTAGGTTTAATTAATACGTTCAAACGATTTTTTTAAGCCGTTTAGAAGGCAAAAAATAGCTTGAACTGCTTATTGTTTAAATTTTGAGTTCAGTCAA
>NZ_VRMJ01000013.1 GCF_009832745.1 Polaribacter septentrionalilitoris
TCGACGTCTGACGCGCTGAGACCGTTTTTTTGCCCCAGGGTCAGTAGGGCTTGCGCGGCCTCTGGTCGCCCGGCTTGATACAAGCCAGTTGCGTAGCTGAGCCAGTAGTGCGGTTGTGCGAGGTTCGATTCCAGTGCCGCCTTCAGCCATGGAAGGGCTTCGGCGGCCTGGCCAGTCGCTGCGAGTAGCAGCCCAAGGTGGTGGTTGGCCTCGGCGTGATCGGGCTGTGCTTCCAGGATGGCGCGATACAAGGGCTCGGCTTTCTGCAAATGACCGGAAAGGTGATGCTCGACGGCTTGTTCTAGAAGTTGGTCGAGGGTGAACTCGGGCATGTGATCGGTGTCCCGTTTTCTGCGTTTCGAGAGGCTCGCTTCGTCTTGGCAAGTGGGGGAGGGCGACCGTGGCTTGATCCTCGTGGCTTTGAAACAGTCAGCACGGTTCCCTTTGTCTCGCTGTCGTTAAGCAGGAAATGCGCCTGTTTTCTTCTGCAGTGATTTCTTGATGGTGCTTGGTTCTGAGAATGGGGCTCGA
>NZ_VRMJ01000014.1 GCF_009832745.1 Polaribacter septentrionalilitoris
AGAACATCTTTTTACCATGAAGTACTTTGGCATAATAATCTACTTTAGTAGTTACTGATAAGTTGGATAAAAGAGCTTCTGGTATAACTCTCAATAATTGATTTACTGAAATTTTATGATCTTTAAAAACTGACATAAATAGCTGATTATCAGATAAAAAGATACGTAAATATTATCAAATAAACAAGCTAAATAGTTGATTTTTAGTTTCTTAAATAGTAATTTATAAAACAAAAAAGTCGGAAGAAAAATCTTCCGACCATGACTACCTAAAGGCTTCTTTTTTTATTTATGATCTCTTCTTTTTCTGTATTTACGCATAAGTTGTCTTGTAAACTCTCTTTCAGATAAATGTAGTTTTAAAATTTGCTTGTAAGATAAAATTTTAGAAACTTTAGCTAAGAAGTCTTTTTTTTCTATCAATTCTTTTTCATCAAAATCTATTTTGTTTTTTACAAAAAGTTTAGCTTCCTTTTCATTAAGACCTTCAAACCCGCCAGATTTATTAAGTTTGTCTTTGATAGCAGACATTCCTTTTTTTCTAATAGCATTTAAGTTTTCTTCATGTTCATTATAAACGGGCCAAAATTTCTGAGCAGTTTGTGTATCTAAATTTAGCTTTTCTGTTAAAAAAGCAACTTTTAAAGCTTTTATTTTCTCTCTATTTTTGGTTTTTTGCGCTAATAAATTTAAGCTAACAAATAATAAAACTATAAGTAGTGTAACTATTTTTTTCATTCTATTTAATTTCATTAAAAAATGTACTATTTTCATTAGTCATTATATAATCTTCTATAACTTTATCATCAATATTTGTGTATGTAAAATCATTTACTTCTAAATCCTCTAGAGGAATAAAACTAGCAATATCTTCTGTTGTTAAATTTGATGAACTCTCTAAAAACCAAGTTTCAATATCACTTTGCGCTATATTATCAAAATTAATTTCTGTACTATTAAATGTGTTAAAATAATTAAGACCAATAAAAAGTGCAATAGATGCAGCAATGGCTGCAGGAACAACCTTTAACATTTTATCGCGAAAAGAAATAACTTTGGTTTCTTTTTCTTGTGATGTAACTCTAGAAATGATTTTATCTTCTAGGGCATTAAAATAATTATCTGGTGTAGAAAAACTGTTTTCTTTAGAAAGGTTTTCTTCAGCTAGTATTAAATCAATTTGTTTATCTAAATTTTCAAAATAGTTTTTAGGTAGAGAAAACCCACTTTCTTTACCAAGAACTGATTTTAAATACGTTTCACTATTTTTTATTTTGTTTTCCATACTGTCTTTTAGACCTTTAAACTCTAAAAAGGTTTAATCTGTTTCCTTTTTTATATAATGTTCTATTTTTTTTACTGCATGAAAATAGGAAGCTTTTAATGCACCTACAGAAGTTTCTAAAATTTCAGAGATTTCATCATATTTCAATTCATCAAAATATTTCATGTTAAATACCAACTGCTGTTTCTGAGGTAAAGTAGCAATAGCCTTTTGTAAGATTAGCTGAATTTCTTCACCAGAGAAGAAATCATCATCTGCTAAATTTGAAGCTAATTCTTTCTGATAATCAGTAATGTCTACATTTCTTAGTTTTGCTCTTTTATTGATAAATGTAATCGATTCATTTGTAGCAATTCTATACATCCAAGAATACAGTTTACTTTTTTGATTAAATTTATCGATATTTTTAAAAATTTTAATAAAAGTATTTTGCAGTACATCATCAGCATCATCGTGAGAAACTACAATCTTACGTATATGCCAATACAAACGTTCTTTATAGAGTTTTATTAATTCTCTAAACGCTTTTTCTTTTGTTTGAACGTTTTTTAACTGCTCTACTAAAAGGATTTCATCTGTCAATTTTGTACTATATAGAATTGAGACTTTAAAAGTACAAAAAGGTTTAATCTATTTTCTAACTCTTGATCTAGAATAGCCAAATAATCTTTTTTGTTTGATAAGATCTGCAATTCCTTCAGGTAACATTTCTTCCCATCCAGTTTCACCTTCTCTAATCATATTTAGAACTGTTCTTGAGAAAATATCTAAAATTTCTTTGTCAAAATCATCAATATTTACAAGTTTTCCATTGTGTTTAAAGAATTTGTACAATTCTTTCATTCTTGGATGTACCTTAAGATTTTCGCTATTGATATAAGCTCCTGAAGCTTGATCGTGATAAGGGTACATATATACTTTTAAGTCTCTGTAGAAAAGTTTACCAAAAGCTTCTAAAATTCCACCACTTAAATTACGATAATATTTCTCGTCAAAAATTTGGATTAAATTTTGAACTCCCATTGTAAGCCCCATTCTCTCTTTTGTAAATTCACTAAAATACTCTACCAATTTAAAGTATTGTTGAAAGCTAGTAATCATTACGTTTTGTCCTAAAGAACATAATAACTCTGCTCTATCTAAAAAGTCTCTTTCATTTATTTTTCCTTCAGCAGTAAGATTACTCAATGTAATTTCAAAAATGATTTGAGTTTTATCTTCTTTAACTTTATTTTCAGCAAAAAATAGTTTTTTAGATTTTTCAAACATATCCATATTCACCTTAGTAACTGGCCTAAAACTACCTCTTAGAGCTAAAATATTCTTCTTATACAATACTTGCGCTGGTAATAAGTTATTTCCATCAGGCCCAAACATTACTGCATTTGTCATTCCGTTTTTCAACAATTGCAAACTCATTAAACGATTATCTACATACATAAAACGTGGACCAGAAAAGTTAATCATATCAATTTCTAATTGATCATTACTCAAATTATCGTAAAATGATTTTACCAATTCTTTAGGGTTGTCATTCAAATAAAAAGCACCATAAATTAGATTTACCCCTAAAACTCCTAAGGTTTCTTGTTGCAATCGTGCATCAGTCTCTTTAAAACGTAAGTGCAAAATAATCTCATTATAACCTTCTAAAGGGTCTAGTTGAAAACGGATTCCTACCCAACCATGACCTTTAAATTGTTTTGCAAAATCTATTGTAGTTACTGTATTTGCATAACTAAAAAATAATTTATCAGGATGTTTAGATCTACTTAATCTATCTTCAATCAAATCAATTTCATGACCTAACATTTTCTTTAAACGAGGTTGCGTTACATAACGTCTATCATCTTCTACACCATAAATAGCATCAGAGAAATCTTTATCGTACGCACTCATTGCTTTTGCAATAGTTCCAGAAGCTGCACCAGATCTAAAGAAATTACGAGCAGTTTCTTGTCCTGCTCCAATTTCTGAAAATGTACCGTAAATATCAGTGTTTAAGTTAATTCTTAATGCTTTACTCTTGGTAGTGGGTACACTACTAATCTTTTGATCTCCTTTTAAAGAAATTGCCATACATAAGTATTTTAAGGTTCAAACAAATGTACTAAAATACACAGCTATCAGTCAATTTTTATAGTATTTTTGTTATGATGAAAATTACCAAAAAACTGTTAAATATTACCTTTTTAGGAACAGGGACCTCTCAAGGAATACCAATGATTGCAAATGATGATCCAGTTTGTAAATCAAATAACCCCAAAGACAAGCGTTTGCGTTCTTCGATTTTAATTTCTTGGGATGATGTTTCATACACAATAGATTGTGGTCCAGATTTTAGACAACAAATGCTAAGAGAAGATGTAAAATCCTTAAACGGGGTATTTTTTACTCACGAACATGCAGATCATATAGGAGGCTTAGATGATTTACGCCCTTTTTGTTATCAAATAGGAGTGATGCCTATTTATTTAAATAAAAGAACTTTAAATAGTTTAGAAAAACGATTTGAATATATATTTAATCCGAAATATAAATACCCAGGAGCTCCAACTTTGAAACCAGAAATTATTTATAAAACTAAGTTCGAGGTAGATGGTCTAGAAGTGATTCCTATTGAAGTTTTTCATGGAAAACTACCCATAACAGCATATCGTTTTCAAGATTTTGCTTATTTAACCGATGTTAAATTTGTTGAAGATTCTGAAAAAGAAAAATTAAAAAACTTAGATGTTTTAGTGGTTGATGCCTTAAGAATAGAACCACACACTACTCATTTCAATTTAAAAGAAGCTTTAGACTTTGTGAAAGAACTGCAACCTAAAAAAGCATATTTTACACATATTAGTCACAAGTTAGGCTTCCATGAAGAAGTTTCTAAACAACTACCTGATAACGTGTTTTTAGCATATGATGGTTTAAAAATTGAGGTTTAGATTTTTACAGTTTGTTTTTTAATGTATATTTGTTTATTGGGCTTTAGTTTTAAGGCTTTTAATGAAACTTATAAAGAACAATTACAACATAATCTACTTAAAATAATGGCAGACAATAAAGAAAAAAATGTAGCTGCAGAAAGTCAAAAAGAAATTGATAGAATTGCAGCCGTAAGAGAACTCATCTTTGGTGAAAACATGAAAGAATACAACAGCGAGTTTGCTGATGTATATAACAAAATACAATCACTAAAAGATGCGACAGACAAGGATTTACAAGAAGCTGTTACTAATTTAGAAAATAAATTAGCTGATTTAGAGAGTTTAATGGATCATAAATTTCAAGATTTAAATGATGATTTAGACAAAAGGTTAGCAGATTTAGATGATGAAAAGGCGGATAGAAGAAAATTAGGAAAAGCTTTAGAGAAAATTGCATTGATGTTGCAAGAATAAATGAAAAAAACGCCTGCAGATAACACAAAAGACAATCGTTTTGAGTTACTCAGAGAACTTTTATTAGCAGAAGACAGAGAAAAGTTTGATACTCTTAGTCAAGAGATTATTCTTAGAGAAAAATTTGCAAAAAGAGTATCACCTCTTGTTGATGAAAAAATCTTAGATCTTCGTGAAAAATTTCCAGAGTATTTTGGAGATACTATTACAGAAACTATAAAAGTTCAAATTAGAGATTCTCAAGACGAAGTTGTAGAAGCCTTATACCCAATTATGGGTAAGTTGGTAAAGAAGGCTATTATCAGCGAAATAACAAAGTTAACGGAGAGCGTAAACAAAACAGTTAAAGAAAAATTCTCTATCCAAGAAATTTTGAAACGATTCTTTAAAGGAAAGAAAAACGATGCAGATGTTGTATTACAAGAAGTTTTTGAACCCATTATAGAAGAGGTTTTTATTATTGAAAAAGAATCTGGTTTACTCTCTGGAAGTTACTCAAGAGGTAACATTGCCGATAAAGATATGGTGTCTGGAATGTTAACAGCAATTAAATCTTTTGCAGAAGATGCTTTTTCTAAAGAAGGACAAGATTTAGAAGATATTAAGTTTGAAACTTTTCAGCTTTCCATCCAAAATTTTAAAAGTATTTATATAGCCATTGCTTGTTCTGGAGTTTTAAATGCTACTTTTAAAGAAGATTTAGCTGATAGAATTAACAATTTAGCAGAAATTATTTTAAGAGACCGTTCGTATTTGTCTGATGAAGAGCGTCTTAATGAAGTAATATTTCAACTATTAATAGAAGCATAAAATCAATCTTATTTTATGATTGCAAAAAAAGTACTTCTTGTTGGTAATTTTGGTGTAGGAAAAACATCATTAATTAGAAGGTTTGTTTTAAACGAATTTTCTGAAGATTACATTAGTACAATAGGAGTAAGAGTAAGTAAAAAAGTGGTAGAATACCAAAATGAAACCATAAAACTTATGATTTGGGATGTTGCAGGTACAAACGGAGATGAGAAAATACCCAAAGCATATTTCTTAGGCGCTCATGCAGCCATGTTTGTTTTTGATGTTAGTAGAGAAGAAACCTACTTGAACATAGATCAAAACTTACAAATGGTAAAAGATTTATCTGGCTTAGAAAAAATTACCATAGTTGGTAACAAAAAGGATTTACTTTCTAAAGAAGAACTTGAAACGGTAGTTAAAGAAGTTTCTATAGGTATCGATTTAATTACCAGTGCTAAAGAAGGTAGTAATGTAGAAGATGCCTTTATGAAATTAACTGCTCAAACTTTAAAATAATTACGATTGATACCTGCTAAAATAGAAGATGTTTTTGTTCAAATTACCACTGATTTTTCTGGAATTATAAAAACTATAGACGCAGGTAACTTTGTTAAAAAAGAGTTTGAAGTCAACCAACTTATTTATACCACATGCCCTTTTTTAGAAGGAACTTTAGAGGCAATTGAAAAGAACCAATCCTTTTTATTAGAAGGAATGGTAATAGCTTCTGATAATAATGAATTTAATGTTGACATTGAGATTTTTAAAAATGATGATAATATTGTTATTTTAATTCATAATAGAACCAATGTTTATAAATATGTAGATCAACTCAATCAAAATAGAAACGATATCTTCTTTATTAAAAGAGAAATTGTAAAAAAGAACAAAGAGTTAGATAGACTTCGAAAAATAGCTGATAAAGCAAATGAAGAAAAATCTCGTTTTTTAGCAATCATGAGTCATGAAATCCGCAATCCGTTAAACTCTATTTTGGGATATGCTGAAATGATTTCATCAGAAAAACTCAGTAAAAATGTAGCACAATACATCAAAAATTTATCATCAGCAGGAAAAAACTTAAAAGTTATTGTTGATGATATTTTAGATTTATCAAGAATAGAAGCTGGTAAATTAGCATTAGTTTCAGAAGAGGTTTCGATAAATGAAATTATTAAAAACTGCGAAAATGATTTTCAACATCAACAGAAAAATAATGGAGTATCACTTGTTTTTAAGGTTACAGAAAATGTTCCTAAAATAGTACTAGGAGATACTGTTCGAATTTATCAAATTTTATCTAACCTAATTAGCAATGCCATTAAATTTACTGAAAAAGGAAGTGTAACAACCAAAGTAGATGTAATTTCTGAAGATGATAAAACGGTTTCAATTCAATTTACAGTTGCAGATTCAGGGAGAGGCATGTCTAAAGAACAAACACAAAAAATATTTGAAGAATATCAGCAAAATAAAATTTCTGACAACAGAATTAAAGGAGGAGCAGGTTTAGGTTTGGCAATTGTAAATCGTTTGATAAACGCTATGAATGGAAATATTTCTGTTGAAAGTAAACTAGATTTTGGAACTACTTTTTTTGTTAAAATTCCGTTTTTAAAACCAATTAAAAATAAAAAATTTTGTTCAGAACAAGAAACAAAAAAAACTATAATTAATTTAAAAGATAGGAAGATTTTAGTTGCCGATGATGATGTATTAAACCTAACTATTGTTCAGCATTTTTTAACCAAAGAAAAGGCAAAAATAACATTAGTAAAAGACGGATTAGAAGCTTTATCTAAAATTAAAAAAGAACATTTTGATGTTATTTTATTAGATATTTACATGCCTAATTTAACTGGCGAAGAGTTGATATTAAAAGTAAATGATTTCACTGAATTTAATAAAAACACTCCAGTTTTAGCATTAACAGCCAATTCTACAGAAGAAGATGTAAAAAGATATTTAGAAATTGGTTTTTCAGGAATAATTTCTAAACCATTTACATCAGCAATGTTTTTAGAAAAAATTGCAAGTACTTTGTAGCTTATTTTTTTGCTTTTTCTACCAATTCTAATTTATCAACAGAAGTTTTTGTGGTGAAGATTCCGTAGTTAATTGTTACACTTTTTCTATCTATTTTATCAATAGTACCCACAGAATTAGAATCTATAATTCTTACCCTATCATTGATTTTAAAAACATATTCAGATCTTTCTTTGGCAATTTTAGCAGCTTCCTTTTTCTTTTCTTTACGAACTTCAACAACCTTTTCTAAAACTTCTTTTTCAACTTTCTCAATAGTTTCTTTTATCTGTTTAGCAACAATTTTAGCTTTTTGCTTTTGAGATTTTGTTTTTGGTTTTACAGGATTTTTTTTGATATGTTTTACTTTCTCATCAGCAACCCATTTGTTAAAATTAGTATTTAATTCCTTTTTATTATTGGTTTGAAAATACTTATTCAATAACTCATTGGTTTTTCTTCCTAAAGAAAGCATCCTTTGATTTTGATCATAGAGTTCTTGAAAACCTGCTAATTTGTCTTGAATACGTTGTTCTTTTTCTTGAAGGTTTTCTAAATGTTCTTGACCTTTTGTTTTTTGTTTTTCTAAATTATCTGAATTCTTTTGGAGTCTGTTGCGTTCTTTTTGCAACTTAGAAATTGTTTTGTCTAAACGCACCTTTTCTGTTTCAACACGTTTTTTTGCTTTGTTGATTAAACTAAAAGGAATTCCGTTTTTCTGAGCTACTTCAAAGGTAAAAGAACTACCTGCTTGTCCTACAAATAATTTATATAGTGGTTCTAAAGAACGTTCATCAAATTGCATATTGGCATTGGTGACATTTTCTAATTCATTTGCCAACACTTTAAGGTTAGAGTAGTGGGTTGTAATAATTCCGAATGCTTTTTTATGATAAAACTCCTCCAAGAAAATTTCAGCTAAAGCACCCCCTAATTCTGGGTCAGAACCTGTACCAAATTCATCAATTAAAAATAGGGTATTCTCATTACATTTGCGTAAAAAGTAACGCATGTTTTTTAATCGGTAGCTGTATGTGCTTAGTTGATTTTCAATAGATTGATTGTCCCCAATATCTGTTAGAATAGTATCAAAAATATAAGTTTGACTACGTTCATCCACAGGGATTAAAATCCCACTTTGAATCATTAACTGTAGTAAGCCAATTGTTTTTAAAGTGATGCTTTTTCCACCTGCATTTGGACCAGAAATTACAATAATTTGTTGCTTCTTATTAAGCGTGATTGTTTGTGGTACTGTATGAATCTTTTGTTCTTTATTCTTTTTCCATAAAATAGGATGATATGCATTCTTGAAAAATATTGTTTTCTCTTTAGAAATCTTTGGCAAAATAGCATTGATATCTTGCGCATATTTTGCTTTAGCACCCACAACATCTAGATGCGTTAAAAAATAAATATACTCTTCTAAAAGCGAAACTAAAGGACGAACTGTAGATGATAAATTGCGTAGAATTTTAATAATTTCTTGCTTTTCATCATAAATTAAATTTTGATATTCTCTTGAATAAGAAAGTGTTGCTTGCGGAGCAATGTAGACAATATTACCAGATTTTGATGAGCCTAATAAACTACCAGCCACTTTTTTTCTATGCATTGCTAGAACCGCTAAAACACGTTGATTATCAATAACAGTTTCTTTTATATCATCTAAATAACCTGCTGATATTGATTTGGATAAGGCAGAAGAAAAACTAGCTCCAATTTTTCCACGAACATGATTGATATCTTTTCTAATCTGTTTTAAAACGGGTGATGCATTGTTTTTTACTTCCCCAGAAATGTCAATAATTTTTTTAATTTCATCGTCTACATAAGTGGTAAACTCTATGTTTTGAGTAACCTCAAAAAAAGTAGGAAATTGTTCTTTAAATTTTTTAAAAAATTTAATGAGTTCATTTACAGTTAGTGAGGTTGATGCAATTTTTAGAAAAGCATCTGTTTCTAAGTAGCTGTTTTCTATAGCTAACCGTTTTACACTTTCAGTAATATTGTCAAAGCCATGATTCGGAATTCTATTTTCGCTCTCAAAAGAGGTTAAATATTCATCAACTAAATGTAGTTCTTTAAATAAGGCTTTTCTACTCTGAAAAGGCTGAATTTCTAAAACACTTTTTTTCCCTAAACCAGAGATACAGTATTCTGAAACGTGCTGTAAAACCGTTAAAAATTCTAAATCTTGTAATGTTTTTTGGGATATATTTTTACTCAAAATGTTATCTTTGAAATCTTCACAAAAATAACAAAGAATGCAGGTAAAAATAGCCGATAGTTGGAAAAATATTTTACAGTCCGAATTTGAGAAAGACTATTTTAATGAACTAGCAAGTTTTGTGAAATCTGAATATCAAAATAAAACTTGTTATCCTAAAGGGAATGATATTTTTGCAGCTTTTGATTATTGTGCATTCGATAATTTAAAGGTAGTAATTATTGGTCAAGATCCTTATCATGGTCCCAATCAAGCAAACGGATTATGTTTTTCAGTAAAAGATGATGTTAAACATCCACCTTCTTTAATCAATATTTTTAAAGAAATTGAAACTGATTTAAATAAGCCTTACCCACAAAGTGGAAATTTAGAAAAGTGGGCAAAACAAGGTGTTTTATTGCTAAATGCTACTTTAACAGTGAGAGCGCATGAGGCTGGAAGTCATCAGAAAAAAGGATGGGAAACGTTTACAGATGAAGTTATTCAGCAAATATCTAAAGAAAAAGAAAACGTTATTTTTTTACTGTGGGGTGGATTTGCAAAGAAAAAATCTAAGTTAATTGATAAAAACAAGCATCATATCTTAGAGTCTGGTCATCCATCACCTTTAAGTGCTAATAGAGGTTATTGGTTTGGAAATAAGCATTTCTCAAAAACCAATGCTATTTTACAAAAATTAGGGCAACCTAAGATAGAATGGTAGGGAGAATTGTTTCTTTGTAATAAGGCAACAACAATGCTTCTAAAATATCTTCTGTTGTATCTGGGTAATCTACTTCAATAGTTTGATTAGACTGAATCCATTTAGCAATTTTTAGAATTCTTTTTTTATTCAATTTTTTTAATGTTGCTACACCCATTTCTTTCAAAGCTAATGCATTGCATTGTTGTTCGTATTGATTTTTCATAGGAATTACCATCAGTTTTTTCTTTAAAAATAAAGCTTCAGAAGGTGTTTCAAAACCTGCACCACATAAAACTCCAGCTGCAGAAGTCATACTTTTTATAAAATCAAATTCGTTAATTGGATAAATAGTGATGTTTTTTTTAAATACTAAACTAGTTACTTCTTTAGTAAAAATGTGCCATTTTACAATTGGAATTTGGTTTAAAACTTTGATGATTTTATCGGTTTTATAAGAGGGCAGATACACTGTAAAATGACCTTTGTTTCTAATTTTTGAGGTTCTTATTTTTTTTCTAATAATTGGAGTAAAAGTGGCTGAACTATAGGGTTTAAAGTGAAATCCAAAACGGGTGTTTGAAGGTGCATAATATTTTAAAATTAAGCGTTCAAATTTGTATTTTCCATATTTTGGAGAGGCTACATCTAGCACAGCATTTTGATGACTTAATGAGATTATATTTACATTTTTTATTCTTGCAGCCCAAGCAGAAACGGGTTCAAAATCATTTATAATGATGTCATATTTTTGTACAGGGAGGTTTTTAATTTCTTTATAAAATCTGGAGATTTTCATTTTTTTATAACTTTCCCAAAAATCGATACCTCCTTTTTTACCAAATGTAAAATTTAGCCCTTTTAATTGGTATGTTATTGTAAACCCTAAATTAAGATTGTTTTCATTGCCGCTAACTAAAATATCAACTTCTCCTTTTTCTTGAAGAATGGGTATTATTTCTTTTGCTCTTGTTATGTGACCATTGCCAGTTCCTTGAAGTGCATATAAGATTTTCATAAATTTATTTAGTATTTTTTTGAATATCAAATTCTTTAAGAAGTTCATTAAAAAGTAAATTGTGTTCTGCTTTTTTTTCTTTCTTTTTATTTGACTTTTTCTCGTAATTCATGGCAATTTTATCATTTGTATATGAGTATAAAGACCAGTTATTTTTTTTGTATTCTAAAGCAGTTAAGTTTTCTATCCAATCACCAGAATTTAAATAGGTTGTTTTGCCTTTTTGTGTTTGTATTTCTCTTATTTCTGGTTGATGAATATGTCCACAAATCACATAATCGTAATTATTTTCTATGGCAATATCTGAAGCCGTTTTTTCAAAATCGTTAATGAATTTTATCGCACTTTTAACGCTATTTTTAATTTTCTTAGACAATGATAATTTTCGGTAACCTAATCGTTTACAGATCCAATTTACAAAGGTGTTGAGCACTATTAAAGCATCATAACCTTTGCCACCCAATTTTGCTAACCATTTAGAGTGTTGCATGGTTACATCAAAAACATCACCGTGAAAAATCCATGCTTTTTTATCATTTAAAGGTAAAATCAATTTGTTTACTATTTTGAAATTCCCTAATTGAAATCCTTTAAATTTTCTTAACATCTCATCATGATTACCTGTAATATAATACACTTCTGTTCCTTTAGATAAAAGCGATGTAATGTGTTTGATAACACTCATGTGTGATTTAGGAAAGTATCGTTTGTTAAACTGCCAAATGTCTATGATATCTCCATTAAGTATTAATTTTTTAGGTTGAATTGTTTTGAGGTAATTTAATAATTCTTCAGCTCTACAACCATAAGTACCTAGGTGTACATCAGAAATTACAACAATATCTAACTTGCGTTTTTTTTGTTTTTTCATTTTTTAAAATTATGAGAGAAAAAGATGTGTTTCTTGTAAAATGAAACAAGCTGAAGAAAATGACCAAATAGTTTTTTTTGTATACAAACAACAATCTATATTCTATGTTTAATCAAACATAAAAGTAGTATGTAGTGTTATCGTTAACTAAAAGTGAAAAAAGAGTAAGGAAAACTTTATAAAAAAGTTTTGTTTAAGTTAAATAATTGTCAAGAAGTCCATAAAAAAAAATCCGCTAAAAAAAGCGGATTTATCGAATTTGAAACTAAGAAACAAGTTAATTTATAATAAATCAGCCTGTTGTAATGGTGTTTGAATAGTTGTAGTATTTTCTGCTAAACCACAAGGTGAAGATGTGCTTCTACAAGAAGAAATACAAGTAATTCCTAAAATACAAATTGCAATAAATACTATTTTTCTCATTTTTTAAGGGTTTTATGAAGTTAAATGTACATGTTTTTTATGAACAATTCTGAGTTTTTTTTCTCTTTTATAACGTTAAATTTAATCATTTTATTTTGTATTCGAGTTAATAAATTTTTTGTTAAAGGTTTACCAGAGTTCCATTTAGTGATTTTTAACCACTCTTGAATATCATTTAATTCCTGTCCATATCTTTTGGCTAAAGTACTATCGATATTATCAATTTTTTTAAAATCTTTAGTTTTAGCATTAATGACATCTAATATTTTTTTTACCTCCACAGAATTTTGTTCTAAAACTTCATTTCTCACAGCTATTACAAAGCAAGGCCATGGAGTAGGGCAGTCGTCAATTCTTCTAAAAGTTCCATTATCTACTAATGGTTTTGTGGTAAAATGTTCCCACATAAAATAATCTGCTTCACCATTGGTAAGCGCATCAATTCCGCCCTGTAAGTCTTTGATTACTTTAAATTTTAATTTAGAAATATCCCAACCTTGATTATAGGCATTTACAATGGCCATTAAATGCGAACCAGAACCATATCTGCTAATGGCAATAGTTGCATGTTCTAAATCTTTAATTTTTTGAAATTTTGATTTTGTACCTACATGAATTCCCCATATTAATGGAGATTTTACAAAAGTTTGTATAATTTTAGAAGGATTACCATCAGCAATATCTTTAATGATTCCTTCTGTTAAAACAATGGCGATGTCTACAGTACCTTCTCTTAGTGCTTTACACATTTGTCCAGTTCCTCCTGGGTAATCTTTCCAACGTAAATTGATGTTGTGTTTGTTGTATTCTTTATTTTTTAAGGTGAGATACCAAGGATAGTTAAAGTGCTCTGGAACACCACCAATTTTTAAGTTTATCATTTATGAAACTAATTTTTCTAAAGCATATTCAATTAAATCGGATACTACTTTTCCAGGATTTTTACTAAAAGTTTCATTAGCTCTGTTAGCGATAATTGCATTTATAGAACATGAATGATGACTTAATAGTTTTGATAATCCGTAAATAGCAGAAGTTTCCATTTCTAAATTGGTAATTCTATGATTATCAAAACTAAAACTATCAATTTTATGATTTAAATTTCCATCTTGAATGGCTAATCGTAAGATTCTTCCTTGTGGACCGTAAAATCCGCCTGCAGTTGCTGTAATGCCCGTAAATGTTTTTTCTGAGGCTAACTTATCTTCTAAAACTTTACTATTTGAAATGATAATAGGATGTGCTTTTTTTGAACTCCAATTGGTGTGAGCTACAAAAGCATTTTCGATATCAGTATTCGATATTTCATCAATTTGATACGAGTGTAACATTCCGTTTAAATCCAATCCATGAGAACTTACTACAAAAGAATCCACAGGAATATCAGCTTGTAAAGAACCAGAAGTACCAATTCTTACAATATTTAACGATGTTAAATTTTTCTTGGGTTTTCTTGTTTCTAAATCGATATTTACTAAAGCATCTAACTCATTCATGACAATGTCTATATTATCAGGTCCTATACCTGTAGACATTACCGAAAAACGCTTGTTGTTGTATGTGCCTGTTGTAGTTTTGAATTCACGTTTTTGAGTAGTAAATTCTATTGTATCAAAATGTTTGGTGATTTTATCAACTCGATCTTGATCACCTACAAAGATGATATTTTTAGCAATATGTTCTGGTCTTAAATTTAAATGATATACACTACCATCAGGATTTAAGATGAGTTCAGACTGTTTTATAGACATTTAAGAAGTAATTTGTAATAGCTTTTCAGATTGTGTATTGAATAAAAAACTATATTTTTTTGCTCCTCCAAGATACGAATTTTCGCTGCGAAGTTCACTATAAAAATTGGTTTGATTCTTTAAGACATCTTGCCCTTTCTTTGAAAGTTTTACAGGATTAAAAGAAGTAAATAATTTTTTAAGTTGATTTATGCTGTGCTCGTATTGTAAATCACCAAAACCATAAACATCTTGATTTTGAAGTAATTTACCCACTAATTGGTGTTTTGATTTTAATTTATACGAATTTGCAGTTTCTAAAATTGTGTTTTCGATTTTATTTAATCCGTTATTAATAGAAGGAAAACGTATTAAATGTGCTTCAATGGCAGACGCTAAATATTGAAACGGAGACATTGGATTAAATTGATATACAGTTTCTAATCTTAATGGAGAATCTGAACAATACAACTGCCAAATATAATCTGCATATTCAATATCATCTTCTGTTAAATCTATTCTATTTTTATAGTGTTGATGAATTTGATTTTCGGTCAATTCACCCAAAGCTTTTCGTTTTTTTGACTTTTTAATTTTACCACTGCAAACTAGTGAAATATGATATCCTTTTCTATAGGTTTTTAACCAACTAATTACAGCCAACATATTTATTTGACAAAATAAATCGTGCTCAAACCATAAAACTATTTCTTTGCTTTCTTTTTTATTACAAAGGTTTCTGTATTCTTTTAAGGTAAAATCTATAAATTTCTTTTTACTAACATTGTATGAGGTTTTAAAGAAATCAAACCTGTTTTTCCAAAAGGTTTCGCTACCAACATCTGTAGTAGTTTTTCCTTCACACAACATTTCTCTCCAAGTAATAAAATCTCCAGAAAACTTGAGTTTTTTTAGGTAATTGGTTGTACTATCTCCGTTAGTAATGTGTAATATAGCAGCACTCATAATTTATAAAAAACGTTATTTGTCTAAGTTTATTGTATAATGTTGATAACTAGCCACCAACACGTTTTACTTTAAATCCTTTTTCTTTTAACATTGTCATTATTTGATCTCTAAAATCTCCTTGAATAATGATTTTGTCATCTTTAAAACTTCCCCCAACAGAAAGTTTCTTTTTTATTTCTTTAGCTAAAATTTTAAAGTCAGAAGTAGCACCTGTATAGCCTTCTAAAATTGTAATTGGTTTTCCTTTCCTTTTTTCATATTTACAAATAATAGGGTTGTCTTGCAACCAAATATTTGACTTTTCCTGAACTGGTTCAGGAGTTTCTTCGTGATCTGGGAATAAATTTTTTAGTTGATCTTTTAAGTCCATTATTTCTTTAATCCTAATTCTTTTAAACGTTCATCTAAAAATTCTCCAGCAGTGATATCATCAAATTGTTTTGGGTTTTCGTCATCAATACAGTTTTCCAAAACATCTAGCTTCATATCAGATATAGGATGCATAAAAAACGGAATTGAATAACGAGAAGTTCCCCATAGTTCTTTTGGTGGATTAACAACTCTATGAATGGTAGATTTAAGTTTATTATTGCTATGACGCGATAACATATCACCAACATTAATCACCAGTTCATCTGGTGCAGCCATAGCATCAATCCAATCTCCATTATGGTTTTGAACTTGCAGGCCTTTACCTTGCGCGCCCATTAAAAGTGTAATTAAATTGATGTCTCCATGAGCAGCAGCTCTTTCAGCTCCTTTAGGTTCTGTTTCTATTGGTGGATAATGAATTGGACGTAAAATACTGTTTCCGTTTTTTATGTATTCATCAAAATATGTTTCTTCTAAACCTAAATGTAATGCCAGAGAGCGTAATACATATTTAGCTGTTTTCTCTAGCATTTGATAAGTGGTTTTACCTACTTCATTAAATTTTGGCAACTCATCAACAATTACGTTTTCTGGATATTCATTTGCGTATTTAGAATCTTTGTCTACATATTGTCCAAAATGCCAAAATTCTTTTAAATCTCCTTCTTTTTTTCCTTTTGCAGATTCTTTTCCAAAAGAAACATAACCTCTTTGTCCTCCAATTCCAGGAATCTCATATTTCTCTTTTACTTCTAAAGGTAAATCAAAGAAATTCTTAACTTCATTATATAAATTGTCAACTAATTTATCATCTAAAAAATGACCTTTTAGAGCTACAAAACCTATGTTTTCGTAAGCGTGACCAATTTCATCAATAAACTTCTGTTTTTTATCTTTATCATCAGAAAGAAAATCTGATAAATCTACGCTAGGAATTTTATTCATACAATGTAATTTTAAATAAGGCTGGTTAAATTTACTAAAAAAAATAAATGATATTACTTTTTTTGAAAAGGAATTAAGTAGGTAAGCGTATAATTGAAGCCAAAACCTGTTCCGCTTTCAAAAACTCTATTAAATCCAGGTGCAAATAATGTCTTAAAATTGTCTGGGTCTTTAACACTCATCAATATTTTATATGAACCACTAAAAGTGATGTAGAAATTTTCAAAAGCTTCTGCTCTAAAACCTAGAACAATTTCTGACCAATGTGCGTTTAATCCTGCTGTTGTAATGGGAGTTGAAACTGTATTTGCAGGGAAATACTGATTGTTTACATTTGGTGTATAGCTATTTAATGTCTGTTCAAAAATACTTAATCCGTAACGATAGCCTACGTAAATTTCGTTGTTCATATCCAACCAATTCTTATAAGCATTAAAGTTAAAACCTGCTCTAATATAGCTTCCTTTAGCTGTTGAATTGGTGAAGTCTTCTTGAGTTGTTTCTTCTTCAAAACCTAACTCAACTGCTGCATAAAAACGTTTTGATAATCTATAGTCACCTACAATTTCAAACCCACTATAAGAACCATCAAATTGTGCTTTTATAGGTTTACTGATATCTACACCAACTCTTAACCCATATGGAGATTTATAAATTATGGTATCTTTTTTAGAATCAATAATGGTGTCTTTTTTTTGTTGAGAAAATCCATCAACAAAAACAAATAGTAGACAGATGCTAATGATAAATTTGTACATGTGCTGCATTTTGATTGTCGATTGTTGTTGATACATTTGGAGTAAAATCTTTTATCCAAGAATTGGTGTCTTTTGAAAAAGTAATATTGTTAAATATTACTCTATATCCACAAGAACGAGAAACATATTCGTCTTGAGGAGTGTATTCTATGGTAAATGTTGCAATTTGATTATTAGCTATTGTGCCATCTGAATCATTCTTTTTTAAGGTATAAACCGTTTTAGTATCTATTGAATTTAAAGGAATTGCGATACTGTCTGAAGTTGAATTTGTAAATAAACTATCTGTTTTACCTTGCGCTATAATAGAAAATCTTCTTACATTTTTAGGGGTTTCTCTATTAACTTCATCATAAAAAGTGATGATTAAATTTGGTGTTATAGGATTTTGTAAACAAAAATCATCTTTTTCGCAAGAAGTATTAATGAGTAGAACAAAGCCTAAAAGAAATATAATTTTTCTCATATTATTCTTCAACCTCTACTATTTTATTGATGGTTTCTGCTAATTTAAAGTCTAATTCTGTAACTCCATCTGCATCATGAGTGGTCAAAGTAATATCCAATGAATTATAAACATTTGTCCACTCTGGATGATGATTTAAAGCCTCACACTCAAAAGCAATTCTATTCATGGCAGACATACAATCTTTAAAGTTGTCAAACTCAAAATCTGTATGTAAAGCATCATCATAGAAATCCCAATCTGGTAAGTTTTCTAATTTTTTTTGAATTTCGAATTCTGAAAGTTTTTTCATTTTAAAAAATGTTTATTTGGTAAATAGTTTATACGTTTAGTTGTGAGTTTCGTAACGCATTTAACATATTTGTAATTTTCTCAATTTTTTGTCTTGCTAAAATAGTTTCATTTTCAGAAATAAAGCCTAATTCTTTAGAAATAATTAACTGATTTAATACTTCCATAGCAGAACTATAAGAAACTGTAGTAAAATGGGCTTTATCTTTATTTGTTTTTCTTGATGTTCCCTCTGCTAAGTTTGAAGAGATTGAAACAGTTGCTTTTCTTAATTGACTAATCAACCCAAATTTTTCTTCAGAAGGAAAATTTTTAGTAATTCTGTAAACGTCTTTGACTAATTCTACTGATTCTTGCCAAACTACTAATTTTTCGAATGAATATATTTTCATAACATTTATTTTTTACAAATAAACGAATAAACCTTTTAAACACGATAGTAAAAAATAAACTCTAAATCTTTTCAAACAAAACTACAGTTTCTATGTGACTTGTATGTGGAAATTGATCAACCAAACTAATTTTTTTGATCTGATATCCAGCTTCTCGTAATAACTCTGTATCTCTAGCTTGTGTTGCAGGATTACAAGAAACATACACCATTCTATCTGCATTTAAGTTGATGATTTTCTGTAACGTTTTTGGTACAATTCCTGCTCTTGCAGGGTCTAAAATTATGGTCTTTATTTTATTTTGATACTGAGGATGTTGCGCTAAAAACTTACCCACATCTGCAGCATAAAATTCTAAGCCATTAATACCATTTCTTTTTGCATTTTTCTTAGCATCTTCAATAGCTGAAGCAACTATATCAACTCCAATTATTTTTGCATTTTCGCTTTTAGAAGCCACAATTTGCCCTATAGTTCCTGTACCACAAAATAAATCCATAACTACGGTATTGTCTACTTTAGATTTATCTTCTAAGACGTAGTCAACTACTTTAGAATAGAGTTTTTCTGCAGATTTAGGATTGGTCTGAAAAAAGCTTTTCATGCTAATTTCAAAATTTAAACCTAAGAGTTCTTCTACAATTTTATCTTTTCCGTAAATTAAATTGATACTTCCTGAAGTAGCAATAGTTCTATCTCCAACTTCATCATTAATAGTATGCAACAAACCAGCAACTCTATCACCAAATAATTCTACTAAATAATTGGCAAATTTCTTTAAATCAAATTTTGGTAAATCATAAGATGTGGTAACTAAATTGAATAACAATTCGTCAGTTTTATAGGATTTACGAACTACAAAATATCTAAAAAAACCTTCTTTTTTAGGTCCATGCCAAGGAGCAAGACCAGTATCTTGACAATAGGCTCTAATATTTTTTAAATTATCTTCTAGTTGTTTGTCAAATAAACCTGAATCTTTATCGAGATTATCTCCCATCCACCAAACACCACGTCTTTTAAAACCTAAGGTAAACTCATCTTTATCAGTTTTATTCACTCTATCATAACCAATAGCAGAGAAACCATATTCCATTTTATTTCTGTAGTGAAACACGTTTGGAGAAGTAATAAATTCATCAAATAAATCTTCGATATTTTCTACTTTTCCAATTCTTTTAAAGAGCGATAAGGTACTTTCTTTTTTATATTGATGTTGTAATTCAACAGGCAACTGAATGTAAGGAGCTCCTGGAATATCTTGAAAAGGAACTTCTACTTCATCAGGAGAAGCTTGTAAAACGTCCATCAATTTTGCTTCAGCGTATTTTTTGCTCGATTTTTTAATTTGAGCTTTTACCAATTGTCCAGGTAAGGTATTAGGTACAAAAACTACAAAACTTCCTTCATCAGAATGGATTCTTGCAATTCCTTTTCCACCAAAGGCATAATCTTCAATTTTTAACTCTAAAACTTGGTTTCTTTTTACAAACTTATTGCGTTCTCTACGTGGCATCCTTAAAATTTATTGGATTGCAAAATTAGAAATATTATTGCAGGATTTGTTATTGATGATGATTTAAATAAATAAATTCCTATTTTTGCACAACTTCGGGGATGATTTCTTTCCCACGCTGAATTTCTGAAAACTCATCAGAAGGATAAAGGTAGACAAGGAATGGTTATTATTAATTTTAAAAATTATTAAAAATGGCTGTTTTAGACCAATTAACATCGCAACAAGCGATTGAATTAGAGAACAAATATGGAGCACACAACTATCATCCACTTCCAGTGGTATTGAGTAGAGGAGAAGGTGTCTATGTTTGGGATGTAGAAGGAAAAAAGTATTACGATTTCTTATCAGCATATTCTGCTGTAAATCAAGGGCATTGTCATCCTAAAATTGTGGATGCAATGGTAAATCAGGCAAAAACATTAACCTTAACTTCTCGTGCTTTTTACAACGATATGTTAGGAAAGTATGAAAAGTTTGCCAGTGAGTTTTTCGATTTTGATAAGCTTTTACCAATGAATACTGGTGCAGAAGCTGTAGAAACGGCTTTAAAGTTAGCAAGAAAATGGGCTTATGAAGTAAAGGGAATTGACGAAAACAAAGCAGAAATTATTGTTTGTGAAAATAACTTTCACGGAAGAACAACCACAATTATTTCATTTTCAAATGATCCTGTAGCCCGTAAAAATTTTGGTCCTTATACCAAGGGATTTATCAAAATAGAGTATGATAACTTGCAAGAATTACAAGAAGCTTTAGAAAATAATCCTAATGTGGCTGCATTTCTGGTAGAACCTATTCAGGGTGAAGCTGGTGTTTATGTGCCTTCTGAAGGATATTTAGCAGCTGCAAAACAACTTTGTGAAGACTATAACGTCTTATTTATTGCGGATGAAGTACAAACAGGAATTGCAAGAACTGGACGTTTATTAGCCACTTGTGGAAATTGTTCTTGTGAAGATAAAAACTGCTCTAACGAACCAAATGTAAAACCTGATGTTTTAATTTTAGGAAAAGCATTGAGTGGTGGAGCATATCCTGTTTCTGCAGTTTTAGCCAATGATGACATTATGAATGTGATTAAACCAGGAAATCATGGTTCTACTTTTGGAGGAAATCCTGTTGCTGCTGCTGTAGCTATTGCTGCATTAGAAGTTGTTAGAGATGAAAATCTTGCTGAAAATGCAGACAGACTAGGTATTATTTTTAGAGAAGAATTATCAGAACTAGCTAATAGTACTAAACTTGTAAAATTAGTAAGAGGTAAAGGTTTGCTAAATGCTATTGTTGTGAATGATGATGAGCATAGTAATACAGCTTGGAATATATGTATGAAGCTAAGAGATAATGGTTTATTAGCAAAACCAACCCATGGAAATATCATTCGTTTTGCACCACCTTTGGTAATGAATGAAGAGCAATTAAGAGATTGTATTGCAATTATAAAAAAGACGATTATCGAATTCGATAAATAAAAGTAATTTTAATAATAGTGTAAGCCACAAATTCAGTACTATTTAATTACGAATTTGTGGCTTCTTTTTTTTACATTTGGATATAGAATATAATCAAGTCTTATGCAGAGTCCAATTACACAATTAGAACAATTAACATTAACAAGTGCTTCAAAACAATTTTTAAAAGAAACTGCTAAATGGGCGTTTTTCTTGTCTATTATTGGATTTCTATTGATTTTTCTAATGCTGATATTGGCCGTTTTTGCCAACACAATTTTTAGCATGGTAGCAATGCAACCAGGAATTCCTGAGAATATAGGAATGATTATGACAATTACCTATTTAGTACTAGCTGTCATTTATTTCTTTCCAGTTTACTATTTAATGCAGTTTGCCAACAAAATGAAAAAAGCAATCGCTACTAAGAATGATGAAACCTTGACAGGTTCTTTTGAGATGCTAAAATCGCATTATAAGTTTTTAGGAGTATTTACCATTATTACAATTTCATTGTATATCCTACTAATAATTTTCACAACAATGGGAGCTTTGGCATAAAAGAAAGAAATTAGTTCTTTAGTATTTAATTTTTTTTCTGAACAGTATCCTTTTTCTTCTTTCCAAAAAGACCACCCAAAACGTCTTTTACTTTGTCTTTACCTTGATTAATTAAGCTTTGTTTTTGTTTTTCAATCAAATTTTTCATTAAATTGGATGTAGCGTCTTTTATATTTGATGAAAACTTAGGACTTCCAAAACTACCTGTTAAACTAGCTTTTACTGGAATGTTTTTAATGTCTGCAGCATCTTTTGGTGTAAGTTTTGATATTAGATTAGTGACATCAGTACCCAAATATTTTACAGGAACATCAAATACAATATCATAATTCATCGTATTTTCAAAGTTGTGGGTTCCTCCAACTTCAATGTTTATATCCTTATAATTGAAAGGAATTGGTTTTACAGTAACTTGTCCGTTTTTAAAAGAAAAATAAGCGTTAATTCCATCTAAATTTAATTTATTAACATCAATAAAATCAACTTTATCACCTAAAATATTTAAAACTTTAGAGTTTTTACTATTTAATTTAGGATCTAATAATTTACCAAATAAATCACCTGAAATAGAACTTAAGTTTGGAGTAAAATCATCTTTTAAAACCCCTGAAAGATTAATTTTTGAGTTTATTTTACCACCAATAGTTTCTGCAATAGGAGCAATTGATTTCAACATTTCTAAAGTTCCAAAAGATTCAGAAATATTAAGTTTATTCAAATCTAAGCTCATCTCAAATTTTGGTGTTTTCTCTTTCGTAGAAACGTTACCGCTAAACGCAATATTACCTCCAAAAACATCTGATTTTAAATTTTTTAAATCAACAGTTTCATCATGAATGTATAAATCTCCAGAAACATTTTTCATGTTCATATTGTCATACACTACATTCTTTGCATTTGCTGAAAACTTGCAATCTAAAAATACAGGGATTTTTAAATTTAATGAAGTATCTTTTTCATCTGTTTTTTCACTTTGAGTTAAAAAATCGGACACTTTAAAGTTGTTGGAATTTAAATTGAAATTTCCTTTTAAGACTTCATCTTTAAAAATAAAACCATAGAAATTATCAATTTGCCCTTTAATTGCAAGGTCTGAAACTCCTGTTTTAGCTTTAAACTCTTTTAATTGAATTGATTTTGTGTTGAACGAGATCTTAGTTTCATCAATATAAAAAGGATTTGCAATATCTTTACTATCATATTTAAAATTGTTTACACCAATAGTTCCTGAGTTTTTAATTTTCTGATAATTTTTCTTTTCAATTGCATTCATATCAAAATTAGTGGCAACATTTGCTGTTAAAACTCCTGAGAGTTCATTTTCTAAAGATATTGGATAAACCTTACTAATATTTGCCAAATTGATGGTTCCTTTCGCATTAAAATCAATTTGTGGATTCGTGGTAATTTTTTTGATATTCCCGTTTGCAGAGAATTCATCTTCGTCAACTTTAAAATTCAACGTATTTATAGCAACATAGGTGTCTTTGGTATATCCTGTTGCGTTTATAATTTGTGAATTGATATTGATGTTTTGAACAGATTTTGGTAAGTCTGCATATTTGAACATCGCATTTTTAGAAGAAATATTGATATTAAACTTCGGAATTGTAGTTTCAGACAAAGTTCCTTTTACAGTGCCTTCTAAATCAAAATTTCCTTTGGTTTGAATCGTTTTTAAGTTTCCAGAATATTGAGTTGGTATTAATGCTAAGGCATTTTTAAAGGATGAAGTTGGTGTTTTAAAATGGATGTCATACAACTGATTTTCTTCAACCAATTGTATAAAACCATCAAAAGCCAATGGCAATTGATTGATATAACCTGTATTTTCTTTAAAAGTATATTTAGATTTTTTAAGGTTGATTTCTAAAATGGCATCCAAAGAGACTTTTACATTGTTTATAAAGTTGGTTTGGTCTGATGAAAATGATAAAAAACCTATAGATTTTGTGTCTAAATTAAAGATATCTTCTTTAAAATTTCCTTTTCCAGAATGATAAATACTGTCTACACTAAGGTTCATTTTAGTAGCTCTATCTATATAATTGAAATCAATATTACCTAATTGATATTCATTAATATTAAAAGAAAAAGAACTATTGGGAGCACTATTTACAGTAGTTGTTTCTTTCTTTGCGATGTCAAAATTTCCCTTACCATCTGTATTAAAAATGATATTAATTGTTCCGTTTTCTGAAGTAACATTTTTAATCTCTATACTTTCATCTGGTTTTTTAAAAAGCTCGGTAATTTTCATGTCCAAACTCAGTTTTTTAGCATTGTATAAAGTATCACCTAGAAATGGTGCTTTGTTTGCAACTGAGACATCGTCAACAGTTAAACTAGCTAACGGAAAATGTTTAATCAGGCTTAAATCGCTATTTTTAAATGCAACAGTAGCGTTTATGTTATTGTTAATTGTTTTGGTAACCATAGCAACAATTTTATCCTTAAATAAATAAGGAATAGCAATTAGTGCTATCAATAAAACTAGACATGTTATTGAAAACCATTTTAGGATTTTCTTACCAATAGATTGCTTCTTTTTCTTCTTAGACATAAATTTAAATAGATAGGTTTTAAACAAAACAAAGATACTTTAATGGTTAAAGTATCTTTGTTTATATGATGTTAAATGTAACTCAAAAGAATCACATTTTAAGAGTTTTTTTATTGACCAAATATTTCATTTGCTCTTTGTTGCATTAATTCTGGATCTTGTAAAGCATCCCACCCCAATTTATTTAATAACCATAAAATAGCTAATAAATACAATGTGTTTAAA
This sequence comes from Polaribacter septentrionalilitoris, assembly GCF_009832745.1. Classification (GTDB taxonomy): domain Bacteria; phylum Bacteroidota; class Bacteroidia; order Flavobacteriales; family Flavobacteriaceae; genus Polaribacter; species Polaribacter septentrionalilitoris. The sequence continues at coordinate 24,967 of NZ_VRMJ01000014.1, forward strand.
ATAATACCTATAATACCAGTTATCTTACCCGCTTTTGCATTTCCTTCTCCTTTAAAATTTTCTGGGGCTTCTTGATACTCTTTCAAGGCTTTGTTTCCTAAAACAACAGCGATAATACCAAGAGGCAAACCTATAACTCCGTAACATAAACAAGTTACAATTGATAAAATTCCTAAAACTAAAGCAGTTGTTGCATTGGGTAAATTTTGTCTTTCCATGTGTTTAATTTATAAATAAAGGTTTTATTTTAATGATGTAGTTTACTACAATAATTAATACGTTAATAGCTGCTAATTTAATTATAATTTTTTGTCCGTTGATATACTTATATTTTAAATTGATGAGAAAAAAAATAAGTAGTATTAACAGTGTGTAGACTGCAGGAAAAAAGAAAAAAGCTTCTTTAAATTCTCCTTTAAAAATAGATATTAATGCTCTTTGTAAGCCACATCCAGGACAATCAATACCAAATAAACTTTTGTTTAAGCATGGTAGTAAATAATCATTAATAGTAGCAAACATTGTTTTTATTTAGAACCCCATTCCTGGTATGTTTGGCATTCCGCTTTTTGCTGCAGCAGCCATTTCAGTTTCATTAATTTGTGTAGCTTTTTCAATAGCTTTGTTTAGTGTAATTACCAAATAATCTTCCAATTCTTCTGCATCAGCAAGTAAAGATTCATCAATAGAAATCGATTTTATTTCTCTATTTGCAGTTAGCGTAACTTTAATTTTATCATCAGAAGAATTTTCATCAACCAAAACAGTGTTTAATCTTGTTTTTGTTTCTTCAACTTTTTGTTGCGCTTCTTTTAATTTGCTCATCATTCCTCCTAAATCTCCAAACATATCTTTAAATTTTAAGTTTATGAAACACAAAATTACTGTTTTCATCACTAAAAATGAAACTTTAATTAAGTGATATATTTTCTTGTAGAAATACTACATTTGCAATCGCTCAATAAAAATAGAACGATAACAATGATGGATGCCAAAGTACCTGTAGCGGATAAAATTCCTTTTGAAATAGAAAAACACGGAGATGTTAGAACTGATAATTATTTTTGGATGCGTTTGTCTGATGAACAAAAATTATCAGAAGTAAAAGACACACAAACTCAAAAAGTTGTTAATTATTTAGAGGAAGAAAATGCGTATTTTGATGCAATAACCAATCCTACAAAAAACTTTCAAGACAATTTATTTGAGGAAATGAAAGGAAGAATTAAAGAGGATGATGCATCAGTACCTTATAAGAGCAATGGTTATTTTTACATCACGCGTTATGAAAAAGGAAAGCAATATCCTATTTATAGTAGAAAAAAAGAGCATTTAGAAGCCAAAGAAGAAGTTTTGTTTGATGTCAATACAATGGCAAAAGGCTTTGATTATTATCAACTAGGAGGTTTAAATGTTTCTCCTGATAATAAATTGGCTGTTTTTGCTACAGATACAGTGAGTAGGAGACAATATTTTTTACGAATCAAAAACTTAGAAACGGGTGAGATTTACAAAGATATTATCGAAAATACAACAGGAGGTTCAGTTTGGGCTAATGACAATAAAACCATTTTTTATACTAAAAAAGACCCAGTTACTTTACGAAGTGTAAAAATCTTTAGACATGTTTTAGGCACACCAGCATCAGAAGATGTAGAAGTATATCATGAAAAAGATGAAACATTTGGAACTTATGTTACTAAATCTAAATCTAAAAAGTACATTATTATTGGTTCTTACAGCACTGTTTCTACAGAGGCACAATTTTTAGAAGCTGATAACCCAACAGGAAAATTTAAACTCTTACAACCAAGAGAAAGAGATTTAGAATACAATGTATCCCATTATGGAGACTCTTTTTACATCCTTACCAATAAAGACAAGGCAACCAATTTTAAGTTGATGAAAACTCCGGTTTCTGCAACTGAAAAAGAAAATTGGACAGATGTAATTCCGCATAGAGAAGACACTTTACTAGAAGATTTTTTAATTTTTAAAGACTACTTGGTTTTAGAAGAGCGTAATAATGGCTTGAGTAAAATACGATTTAAAAGTTGGGATGACACAGAAGATTATTATTTACCTTTTGATGAAGAAACTTACTCTGTAAGTGTGTATGCAAATCCTGAGTTTAATACTCAGATTATTCGTTATGTCTACAACTCATTTACAACACCAAGTTCTGTGATAGATTTTAATATGAAATCAAAAGAAAAAGACATCAAAAAAGAGCAAGAAGTGTTAGGAGGTAAGTTTGATAAAAAGAATTATATCAGCAAGCGAATTTGGGCAACAGCAAGAGATGGTAAAAAAGTACCAATTTCTTTGGTGTATCATAAAAATACTGAGTTAAATGGTGAAACTCCAGTGTTACAATATTCATATGGTTCTTACGGATATACAATTCCAGATAGTTTTTCTACAACACGTTTAAGTCTATTAGACAGGGGTTTTGTTTATGCTTTAGCACACATTCGTGGAAGCGAATATTTAGGAAGAAATTGGTATGAGGATGGTAAGATGTTGAATAAAAAAAATACGTTTTACGATTTTATTGATTGTTCTAAGTTCTTGATTGAAAACAATTATACATCATCAAAGCATTTGTATGCCATGGGTGGTTCTGCAGGTGGTTTATTAATGGGAGCTATTGTAAATATGAATCCTGAATTGTATAACGGAATTATTGCGGCTGTTCCTTTTGTAGATGTAGTTTCTACGATGATTGATGAAAGTATACCATTAACCACAGGAGAATATGATGAATGGGGAAATCCAAACGATAAAATATTTTACGAATACATAAAATCCTATTCACCTTATGATAATGTTACTCAACAAGATTATCCAACTTTATTAGTGACAACAGGTTTTCACGATTCTCAAGTACAATATTGGGAACCAGCAAAATGGGTGGCTAAATTGAGAGAATTAAAAACTGATGCTAATTTGTTATTGTTGCATACAAATATGGAAACAGGTCATGGAGGTGCTTCTGGTAGATTCGATTCTCTTAAAGAAACAGCAAGAGATTATACGTTTTTATTGAGTCTTGAAAATAAATTAGTACCTATAAAATAGTGGAATCTCTTTTCAGATTTCATTAATAAATGTACTTTTGCATCCGAAATCGAGATACACAATATTTTGGTGTTATTATCGATAAATAGTTAGGATGACCAGAAATCAAGGAATCACAAATTCGATTTTAGAATTAGTTGGAGAAACACCACTAATCAAACTTCATAAGATTACTAAAAATCTACCAGGTACTTATTATGCAAAGTTTGAGGCATTTAATCCAGGTCATTCTGCCAAAGATAGAATAGCACTTCACATTGTTCAAAACGCAGAAAAAAAAGGAATTCTAAAAAAAGGAGCTACAATCGTAGAAACTACTTCTGGAAATACAGGCTTTAGTTTGGCAATGATTAGTATTGTTAAAGGCTATAAATGTATTTTAGCAGTGAGTGATAAATCTTCTCGAGATAAAATAGATTTGTTAAAATCTATGGGAGCAGAAGTGCATGTTTGTCCAGCAAATGTTCCGCCAGAAGATCCAAGGTCGTATTATGAGGTTGCTAAAACAATTCATAAAAAAACAAAAAACTCAGTTTACATCAATCAGTATTTTAACGAATTAAATATTGAAGCACATTACAGATCTACAGGCCCTGAACTTTGGCAACAAACTGATGGTAAAATCACTCATTTGGTTGTAGCAAGTGGAACAGGAGGTACAATTTCTGGCTCAGGAAAATATTTGAAAGAGAAAAATTCGAATGTTAAAGTATTAGGAGTTGATGCTATTGGTTCTGTTATTAAAAAATATCACGAGACAAGAGAGTTAGACCTTAATGAGGTTAGTCCTTATAAAATTGAAGGTTTAGGAAAAAACCTAATCCCAACAGCTACAGATTTTGATGTAGTTGATATTTACGAAAAAGTATCTGATAAAGATGCTGCTTTAGAAGCTAGAAATATTGTTAAAAAAGAAGGCATGTTCCCTGGTTACACAAGTGGAGCGGTTATGCAAGCCACAAAACAATATGCAGCAAAAGGTATGTTTTCTGACAAAAGTGTTGTTGTGCTTATTTTTCCAGACCATGGATCACGTTATATGAATAAAATTTATAGTGATCATTGGATGAGAGAAAATGGTTTTTTATAGGCGCCAATTACCTTTACTACAATTTGATAAACTGTAAAAAAAGCGGTTACTTTGCACTTTCTAAGAAAAACAAAAAACAGAGAAAATGACGAAAGATTTATTTGAAAAAATTGTTGCTGATAAAGGTCCTCTAGGAAACTGGGCAGATAAAGCTGAAGGCTATTATGTGTTTCCTAAATTAGAAGGACCAATCTCTAATAGAATGTCTTTTAATGGCAAAAAAGTAGTTACTTGGAGTATTAATGATTATTTAGGATTGGCAAATCATCCTGAGGTTTTAAAAGTAGATGGTGCCGCTGCTAATGAGCATGGAATGGCTTACCCTATGGGAGCAAGAATGATGTCTGGCCATACACCTTACCATGAACAACTAGAGAAAGAATGTGCGGAATTTGTAGATAAAGAAAAAGCATATTTATTAAACTTCGGTTACCAAGGAATTATGTCTGCAATAGATGCTTTGGTTTCAAAAAATGATGTTATTGTGTATGACGTAGATACTCATGCATGTATTATAGATGGTGTTCGTTTACATCAGGGCAAGCGATTTGTGTACAAACACAATGACATGGAAAGCTTTGAAAAAAATATGAAACGTGCTGTTAAGATGGCTGAAAAAACAGGCGGAGGAATTTTAGCAATTTCTGAAGGTGTTTTTGGAATGCGAGGAGAACAAGGACGATTAAAAGAAATTTGTGCATTAAAAGAAAAGTACAATTTCCGTTTATTGGTTGATGATGCTCATGGATTTGGAACACTTGGAGAAGGAGGTAGAGGTACAGGTTTTGAACAAGGAGTTCAAGATCAAATTGATGTATATTTTGCCACATTTGCAAAATCTATGGCAGGAATTGGTGCGTTTTTAGCAGGAAATAAAGATGTAATTCAATTTCTACAATATAACATGCGTTCTCAAATGTTTGCAAAATCGTTACCAATGGCCATGGTTAAAGGAGCATTAAAACGTTTGGATATGATACGTACAATGCCAGAATTAAAAGAGAAACTTTGGGAAAATACTAATGCTTTACAATCTGGTTTACGTGAGGCTGGTTTTGATTTAGGAACTACACAAACGTGTATTACACCTGTATATTTAAAAGGTGATATTCCTGAAGCAATGGCTATGGTTAACGATTTACGTGAAAATCATGGAATTTTCTGCTCTATTGTTGTATATCCTGTAATACCTAAAGGATTAATTATTTTAAGATTAATACCTACAGCAACACATACACAAGAAGATATTGATGAAACAATTACAGCATTTTCTGCAATTAGAGAAAATCTAGAAAACGGTACTTACAAAAAAATTGCAGCTGCAATGATGTAGTTTTTTCTAAACTTATATATACTAAAAAAACCGAGCAATTTGCTCGGTTTTTTTTGTGAATTTAATCTATTTTTCCAATCTATTTTGGTTATCTAAAAAAATTAAGAGTATTTATTTAAAACCTTATTACATCATGCCAACTTTGATCTTACCGAAAATCTATTGGTCTAATATTATCTAATTAAATCTACTAGCATGTAGCTTTTATTTTACCATACTTCAGTTAAACTGCTAAATCATCCGTTTTTATATTTTTTATTTTTTTTTCTTTTTGTTGCAACAAAGCAAATCCAAAAGTTAGAACTCCAACACGACCAATAAACATTAAAATAATAATCAACGTTTTACCAATATTAGATAAATCTGCAGTAATACCTGTACTGAGTCCAACAGTTCCCAAAGCTGACGCTACTTCAAATAATATGCTCTCGAAAGAAAAGTTTTCAAAATAAGAAAGCAAAAATGAAAATATAAAAATTAAACTCGTATAAAGTATAAAAGTAGACGTAGCTACATAAATTCTTTCAAATGGTATACGTCTGTTTAAAAATGTAATTTTTTTCTGTCCAAACAATCTGCTTTTCAATATAGATAGCATTGCAGTTAAAGTAGTTATTTTCATTCCTCCAGCAGTTCCTGAGGGTGAAGCTCCAATATACATTAGAAAGGTTACAAACAATAATATTGGTAAAGACAATTCACCTATTGGTATAGTGTTAAATCCCACTGTTGTCATAGCAGACATTGCTTGAAAGAAAGAGGTCATTAGTGAACTGTTTTTACCGAGAATAGATGATGATTCTGTTGTGTAAATGATTAAAGTACCTAAAAAAAGTAAAAACAAAAACCCATAAATAATGATTTTAGTAGTAAACGAAATTTCTTTAGATTTACCTCTTATTCGATACCATAAATCTGTAATAACTATAAAACCTAAAGAACCAGAAATGGCCAGTATAGATATAATTGTATTTATAAAAGAATTGTCTTGGTAATCTTCAAATCCATCATTAAATAATCCAAATCCTGCTGTACAAAAAGATGAAATGCTATGAAACATTGAAAACCAAATGGCTTTTAAACTTTCCATTCCAGAATTGGTAAAGGCAAAGTACAATAAGATAGCTCCAACAGTTTCCATTATTAGGGTAAAAACAATAACGCTTTGAATAAAATCTTTTATTCGAATTGTGTTTGGTAAAGTAAATTCTGCACCTATTAGTTTACTATGCCAATGCGTTATATTTTTTGTGGTAAAAATTAAATAGTAGGTTGTTAGTGTCATGTATCCAATTCCGCCAATTTGTATCAATGCCATAATAACAAATTGACCAAAAAAGTTATAGGAATCAAAAACGCTTATCGTAACAAGACCTGTAGTTGAAATAGCGGAAGTTGAAATAAATAAATTATCTAAAAAGGAAATGTCAGTTTTGTGAAATAAAGGAATTGACAGTAGAATAAATCCAATTAGTGTATATAAAAAGAAACCCCAAACTAAGTTCATTTGAGGCGATTTACTAATTTGGAATTTTAGATACCAATTAGATATTTTCTTGTATGTTGTATTTCCCATAGTTTAGGTTTCTATTTTATATTTTGTATTTTTTTATAAAATATTGATTTTTTTCTTCTAAAACTCGTCTAGCGTAATTTTTTTAAATATAGGAATAACAAAGTTAGTTTTTTATTTTTCAAAAAAAGATAGTAAAAACACTATCATTTAATCAACCATAGTTGTTTCCTTAATTTTACTTTCTAAATTATCAAAATCATACAAATCTTTATCTAATAGATGAGAAGGGAATACATTTTGTAAAGCATTCATCATAATAGAATTTCTATCAGGAAAATCAGTTTCCCAATTGGTTATCATTTGTTTTACTTTTTTACGTTGTAAATTTTCTTGAGAACCGCATAAATTACAAGGAATTATAGGGAAATCCATAAAATTAGAATACATTTCAATATCACTTTCTTTACAAAAAGACAATGGTCTTAATACTTCCAAATCACCTGCATCATTTTTAAATTTTGGAGGCATAGTCTCTAGTTTTCCTGCAAAAAAGAAGTTCAAGAAAAAGGTTTCTAAAATATCATTTCTATGATGACCTAAAGCAATTTTATTGCATCCTAAATCTTTTGCAGCTTCGTATAAAGTTCCCCTTCTTAAGCGTGAACAAAGACTACATGTTGTTTTACCTTCTGGAGTTTTCTCCATCACAATTTTGTAGGTATTCTTTTCAATAATTTTATAATCTACTCCTAAATTCTCTAAATAACTAGGTAAAACTTCTTCTGGAAAATTAGGTTGTTTTTGATCTAAGTTCACTGCAATCAAATCAAAAGAAATGGGTGCTACTTTTTGAAAATATAATAACAAATTTAGCAGTGTATAACTATCTTTTCCACCAGAAAGACAAACCATAATTTTATCTCCATCTTCAATCATCGTATATTGCTGGATGGCTTCAGCAACTGCTTTTTGCAATTTTTTTGTAACTTGTTTTAAATTTTCCATAGTGGCAAAAATACTATTTCGTAACTAATTATTGAGATGAGTAGTATTGCTTTTTAAAGAAATTAATCCAAAAATAGGACCAATAGCTAAAATTGTAAATACCCAATAACTATTAAAGTTAGAAAATAAATAGGTAAGGAGTTGAATACTTATAATAGTTATTGCAAAGCCTATAGAGTTTACGATGGTTAAAGCTGTTCCTTTTTCTCTTGCTTTGGTATTTTGAGCAACTAAAGTTGAAAATTGAGGAGAATCTGAAATAACTACCATTCCCCAGAAAATTAAAAATATAATAAATACAGTTTCAGAAGTTTGCATAACTAAAAAGGGAAATAATAAACAACAAATACCAGAGAATAATAAACTATAAAACGCTACTTTTTTTGAGCTGATTTTTTCTGAGATATAACCTCCAAAAACACAAGAAAGACTACCTATACCAATTATTAAAAAAGCAAGCAAGGGTATGTTAAATGTAGTGTTATTGTGTATATCAGAATAGATTCTTAAGAGTACAGGTACAAAAGCCCAAAAGGCATACAATTCCCACATATGGCCAAAATAACCAAAAGCTGCTTTCTTAAATTGTTGCTGTTTAAAGACTGTAAAACAAATGCGTAAATCTATTTTTATTGCAGCTTTTCTAAATGGTCCATTAGGTACAAGAAGTAAGATTAAAACCCCTCCAAATACAGCCAAAGAAGAAGTACATATCAGTACACTTTTCCAAGAATATGGTTCTAAAATATCTTTTAATAAATGGGGTAATGCAGTTCCTAAAACCAAAGCACCTACTAAAAAACCAAGAGATTTACCCAATCCTTTGTTGTAATAATCTGTGGCAATCTTCATTCCTACAGGATAAATTCCGGCTAAAAAAAATCCAGTTAAAAAACGTAAACTCAATAACGTAAATAATGTCTGATTATCAAAAATTAGTCCCAAGTTAAAAAATGAACCTAAAACAGCACTAATAAAAAATACTTTTGAAGGAGCAAAACGATCAGCAATCGTTAACAATGCAAAAAATAAAGTTCCTATAATAAAGCCAAATTGAACAGCAGAAGTTAAGTGACCTAGGGCACCAGAATTTAAATCAAAAGCTTTCACTAAATCAGCAATAATCCCATTTCCTGCAAACCACAAAGAAGTACAACAAAATTGAGAGATGATAATGACAGGAAGGATGTGTTTGGGTATTTTCATTTAAAAGCGAAAGTACCAAAAACCATTGTATAATCAATTTAAAATGTTTTGCAACTGCAATTGTTTGGCTATCTTTGAAACTGATGAGAAAAGTAAAAATCATAGAATGTCCAAGAGATGCAATGCAAGGAATAAAATCGCATTTTATTCCAACAGACAAAAAGGCATTGTATATCAATTCTTTACTTAAAGTTGGTTTTGATACCATTGATTTTGGCAGCTTTGTATCACCAAAAGCAATTCCGCAAATGCGAGATACTGCAGCAGTTTTATCACAATTGGATTTATCGAAAACTAAAAGTAAATTATTGGCAATTATTGCTAATTTAAGAGGCGCAAATGACGCAGTTCAGTTTGAAGAAATTGATTATTTAGGATATCCCTTCTCTATCTCAGAGAATTTTCAAATGCGAAATACCCATAAAACAATAGACGAATCTATAGTTACTTTAGAAGGAATTCTGAATCTCGCTGATAAAAACAAAAAAGAAGTTGTTGCATACCTTTCTATGGGATTTGGAAACCCTTATGGAGATCCATGGAATGTGGAAATCGTTGGAAATTGGACAGAGAAACTCTCTAAAATGGGAGTAAAGATTTTATCATTATCAGATACCATTGGTAGCTCTACTCCTAAAGTAATTGAGTATTTATTTTCTAATTTAATTCCAAAATATCCTGAAATAGAATTTGGTGCACATTTGCACACTACACCAGACAAATGGCACGAAAAGGTTGATGCCGCTTACAAAGCAGGGTGTAATCGTTTCGATGGAGCCATTAAAGGATATGGAGGTTGTCCAATGGCAAAAGATGAGCTTACTGGAAATATGCCAACTGAAAAGTTAGTGAGTTATTTTACTGCTCAAAAAGCTGATACTAATATTAGACCAATGAGCTTTGAAAGTGCTTATAACAAGGCTTTGGAGGTATTTTAATGTGTTTAATTATTTGTTTTATTCATTGAACAACAATAGTCTTAAAAGTTTCTTAAAATAGTATAAAAAAGTCTTAATTAACAGTTTTTTGTTAGTTGTTGATGTCTTTTTTGTTTAGTTTAGATGAAAATTAATTAAACAAAAAAATATGAGAACATTTAAAAATTTATTACTTTTTGCTTTTGTTGTTATAGCTTTTACAAGTTGTAATGAAGAAGAATTTGATTACAAATTTTACACCCCTACTGGTAATAACGTAACATTCAACTTGAACACTAAAGATGTTAATGGTATATCAGGTACAGCAAAGTTTGTAGAGAATGTAGATGGTTCTACAAATATAACACTTAATTTATCTGGTACACCAACAGGGGGTAAACATCCTGCACACATTCATTTTAATACAGCTGCTGAAGGAGGCGATATTGCTTTTACTCTAGGTGTTGTTGATGGAAGTTCAGGATCGAGTACAATCAACGTTACTGCTTTAGATGATGGAACACCAATATCTTACAATGAACTTTTAGCATTTGATGGATATATAAATGTCCACTTAAGTGCTGATGAATTAGGTACTATAGTTGCACAGGGTGATATAGGGCAGAATGCATTAAAACCTAACTCTATTACCTATGATTTAGGAGAAAAAGATGTTGCAGGAATTTCTGGAACAGCTACTTTTTTCGAAAGAGAAGATGGAAGCATTTTAGCAGAATTAGACATTAATAATACTCCAGCAGGAGGAGAACATCCAGCTCACATTCATGCAAATACAGCAGCTGAAAGTGGTGGAATATTATTGTCTTTTAATCCTGTAAATGGAGATACTGGTAAAAGTTTTACAAACTTTACTGCATTTGATGATGGTACAGCATTAAGTTTTTCAGACATTGAAGGTTTGGATGCTTACATAAATGTACATTTAGGTGCAGGAACTCAATTAAGCACTATTGTAGCGCAAGGTGATATAGGTGAGAACGATTTAACAGGAACTACAATAGAATACGATTTAGGAGAAAAAGACGTAGCAGGAATTTCAGGTACAGCAACTTTTGCAGAAAGAATTAATGGAGAAGCCTTAGCCACATTAAATATAATGAATACTCCAGCAGGAGGTGTACACCCAGCACATATTCATGCAAACACAGCAGTAGAAGGTGGTGGAATATTATTTTCATTTACTCCAGTAAATGGAGATACAGGAATGAGTATGACAAATGTAGCTGCTTTAGATGATGGATCTTCATTGATGTATGCTGATATTTCAGGTTTAGACGGATATATTAATGTTCATTTAGGTGCAGGAACTCAATTAAGCACTATTGTAGCGCAAGGTGATATAGGTGAGAACGATTTAACAGGAGCTACAATTGAATACGATTTAGGAGAAAAAGATGTAGCAGGAATTTCTGGTACAGCAACTTTTGCAGAGAGAATTAATGGAGAAGCTTTAGCAACATTAAATATAATGAATACTCCAGCAGGAGGTGTACACCCAGCACATATTCATGCAAACACAGCAGTAGAAGGTGGTGGAATATTATTTTCATTTACTCCAGTAAATGGAGATACAGGAATGAGTATGACAAATGTAGCTGCTTTAGATGATGGATCTCCATTAATGTATGCTGATATTTCAGGTTTAGACGGATATATTAATGTTCATTTAGGTGCAGGAGCACAATTATCAACTATTGTAGCACAAGGTGATATTGGTCAGAACGATTTAACAGGAACTACAATTGAATACGATTTAGGAGAAAAAGACGTGGCAGGAATTTCTGGTACAGCAACTTTTGCAGAAAGAATTAATGGAGAAGCTTTAGCAACATTAAATATAATGAATACTCCAGCAGGAGGTGTACACCCAGCACATATTCATACAAACACAGCAGTAGAAGGTGGTGGAATATTATTTTCATTTACTCCAGTAAATGGAGATACAGGAATGAGTATGACAAATGTAGCTGCTTTAGATGACGGATCTTCATTCATGTATGCTGATATTTCAGGTTTAGACGGATATATTAATGTTCATTTAGGTGCAGGAGCACAATTATCAACTATTGTAGCGCAAGGAGATATAGGTAAAAACGATTTAACAGGAGAAAGTAAAGTTTACACATTAGCTGAAAAAGATGTAGTAGGTATCTCAGGTACAGCAACATTTTATAAAAGGTTAGATGGTTCTGCATTAGCAGTATTAAATGTTATAAATACTCCTGCAGGTGGTATGCATCCTTCTCATATTCATGAAAATGATGCTGCAACAGGTGGACCAATTGCATTTAGTTTTGCACCAGTGAATGGAGATACAGGAATGAGCATGACTCAAGTAGAAGCTTTAGATAATGGTACAGCAATTACGTATGATGAAATCTTAACCTTTGATGGTTACATTAACGTTCACTTAAGTGCAACACAATTATCTACTATTGTTGCCCAAGGAAACATTGGTTCTAACGAATAATTAGATAATTAATTCAATAATTCTAAAACCCATCATTTTTTGATGGGTTTTTTTGTTTTATGTTGTTACTTTTGATATTTAAATTATCATCATGAAGCTTTACTTAAAACTTTCCATATTAACTTTATTAATCTCTTTTTCTTCTTGTAAAAAGGACGATGATAAAATCGATTTTACACTTCTACAAATAAATGATGTGTATGAAATTGCACCCATTCAAGGAGGTGAATTTGGAGGAATGGCAAGAGTAGAAACTGTACATCAAGAATTATTACAAGAAAACCCTAATACAATGCTGTTTTTGGCTGGCGATTTTTTAAATCCGTCTTTGTTAGGAACCATAAAAGTTGATGGAGAAAGAGTTCGTGGAAAACAAATGGTAGAGGTAATGAATGCTATGAATTTTGATTTGGTAGCTTTTGGAAATCATGAATTTGACCTATCTCAAAATGATTTACAAAAACGCTTAAACGAAAGTAAATTCCCTTGGATTTCTGCAAATGTAAATCTAAAAACAAAGAATACTTCTATTCCTTTTTACAAAGAAAAAAACAATCAAAAAGAAGCGTTAGGAGAGACCTTTATTAAAGAAATTTCTGATAAAGACGGAACTAAAATTAAAATAGGTTTTATCAGTGTTACTTTACCATCAAACCCAAAAGAATATGTAGAATATGGAAATATGTTTGTAAGAGCAAGAGCTTCTTATGCAGCCATTAAAGATGCTGTAGATGTTGTTTTTGGCTTGACACACGTTAAAATTACAAACGATAAAAGAATTGCCAAATTAATTCCAGATTTGCCACTAATAATGGGAGGTCATGAACATACAAACTCTTTAGATACTGTTGGAAATGTGTTAATTGCAAAGGCAGATGCCAATGCAAAAACGGCATATATCCATAGAATTTCTTATGATAAAAAAACGAAGAAGACTAAAGTAACATCACAATTAAAAGAAATTAATTCATCTATACAACCAGACAAAAAGATTGCTATTATTGTTGATAAATGGCAGACTATTTTAACAGCTAAAATCAAGGATATTATTCCAAATCCTGATGAAATAATATTTAGTGCAAAAACTCCTTTAGACGGAAGAGATACACCTATAAGAAGTCAACAAACCAATTTGGGTAAAGTTATTACAGCAGCCATGTCTTTTGCCTTTGATGATAAAGTGGATGCTGCTTTAGTAAATGGAGGTTCTATTAGAATCGATGACCAGTTGAGAGGCAATATTACATCTATTGATATTTTTAGAGTATTGCCTTATGGAGGAGATATTGTAAAAGTGGCAATTAAAGGAAGATTGTTAAAACGTGTTTTAGATTATGGAAAACTCGCAGCAGGTACAGGAGCCTATTTACACAGACACAAGATAGCTTTACAAGAAAAAGATTGGTTTGTTGGTGGAGAAAAAATCAACCTAAATAAAACCTATACTATTGCTTTTTCTGACTATTTATTAAAAGGATTTGATATTCCTTTTTTATCAGATAAAAATAAAGAAGTATACTCTGTATATCACCCAAAAGAAACAGAATTAGGGTTTGATATTCGAAAAGCAGTTATTGCTTATTTAAAACAAAAATCTTTAAAGTAAAAGTATTTTTTAAGTAGAATATGTCAGTCTGAGCTTGTCGAAAACTATCTTATAATAGTTTGTAAACTTCGACAAGCTTAGTTTGACATCTTAATTTTTAGAGTTTTTTTTGATTAAAACCTAAACTCTAATCCACCATAAATTCCAAATGGATGACCAGGTCTTAATCCTGCAGGAACTCTAGAAGCTGCATAGGTATTGTCTAATAAATTAATTACATTTAAGGTTGTACTTAAACGTTTTGTGATAAAATATTTACCAGATAAATCCACTATAAAATTAGCATCAACTCTTTCGTTATCAGGAATATTTCCTGTTCCTGCTAAAGTTCTAAACTCTCCATTATATCGTCCATTTACATTGATCTCAAAATCTTTATGTTCTATAGAAAAAGTGGTATTAAACTGATGTTGTGGTATGTAAGGTAATTCGTCACCTGCAGTTACTGCCCCCCAAAAACTATCTGCTCCATTAAAACTATTTTGAAATTCTGTATTTGTAAATGTATATCCAAAAGAAATAGGCAAAGAAAATTTTGAATCTGAATTAGTAAAATTATAATTCAATAATAATTCAATTCCGTTTACATTTACCTCTCCTGCATTAAATTGATCTAAAGAACCTGTTCCTCCAGTTGCTGCTAAATCACTTCCTAAAAGATTTGAATAATCGTTAAAAAACCCAACAAATTCTCCTTTTAGTTTTCCAAGGTTAAAACGTGTTCCTAATTCGTAATTGATGCTTTCTTCTGGTGCTTGACCATCTTGATTTCCAGGAGGCGAAAATCCTTTGTGAACACCACCAAATAAAGAAAAATCGTTATTAAATTTATAATTTGCACCCATTCCTGGTATAAAAACGCCAACTGAATTTTCTCTAGTTGCTAAATTTACACCAGTTCTATCTACATCATTTTTACCAAAATCTTCTCTTTGTAAAGTGATGTTTTCATAACGCACACCAGGTGTAAAGGTCCAATTATTATATTTTAATTTGTAAGTAATGTAAGATGCAAATGCGTTTGCGCTACTAATTCTATTGGCATCTGTACCCTCAATAGCATCAGTGGTTAAAGCCATAACACCTGTATTAGAAATACTATACTTATCTACCCATTGAAACCTGTCTTCTTCATCATAATGATAACGTAAACCAATTTCTAAATCGTGAAAAGCATCTCCTTTATACCAATGGTAATCTAGTTTTGTTTGAATTCCTGTTGAGTAGTATTTTCTATTATTTGCTTTTACGCCAATAGCATCAGCAGCAGAATTTACAGAACCATTTACAATGCTATAATGGTTAGCATAGGTTGATGGATCTTCTAAGATGTCTGCAATTCCTTTTTTTGTTCCATTAAAAGTAACATCATTTAGTTTATACCAGTTTCTGGCAAAATTGTTTTGATAAGCAGTGGTAGTAACTCTAATATTTTTAGAGAAATCTAAACGATGTGTAATCATATATTGAGTATGGTCTGTAACCATTCTATCTTCATTTGAAGAAGCGTATCTAGAAAAAGGATTGGTATTAAAATCTTGTTCAGACAATCCTAAATAAGTTTCGTTACCATCTTCATCTGAATATTGAAATTTGAATTCTAAAGATTGTTGAATACTTGCTTTAGGAAATAAGTTTACCCCAATTTTAGCGACAACATCGTTTTTGTTAAAACCAGTGTTTTTTCCACTTGGTAAGGTTTTAAATCCGTCTGAACCGTAATTTAAATACTCTAATACATAACCAAAATTTTTATTTCCTCCACCAATTTTTGCATATAATTGGTTAGAATTAAAGCTACCATAACTTGCTCTTACTTTTCCACCAAATTCAGTCGGAATTTGAGCAGAAATCATATTTATAGCTCCACCAGTTGTAAAAGGTCCATATTGCACTTGACTACTTCCTTTTAAAACTTCTACAGCTTCCATTCTTGCAATTGTTGGAAAATAATAAGCAGATGAAGCACTATATGGAGCAGGAGCAATCAAAACACCATCTTCCATTAAAGTTATTTTAGAACTTCTTTCTGGGGATGTACCTCGTAAACTGATATTTGGTCGCAAACCAAAACCATCTTCTTCGTAAATTGTTACTCCTGGCACACTTCTTAAAGCTCTATTTACATCTGTAAAACTAAATTTTTCCAATTCTTTTGGTGATAAATAATACGCAGAACCTGTTCTGTGTTTTGCCACGTACTTGTTTCCAAAAATTGTAGATGTTGAAATAATAACCTCATCTAATTTTTGAATGGAATCTAATGTTCCTTTCTTTTTTTCTTGTGCTGTTAATACAAGAGTAAATAAAGTTGATAATGCAATTATACCTTTCTTCATTTTATTTAGATTAAATATGAATAGTTTGATTTTTGCTGCAAATATAAGCCTCATAAATACATTTTTCAAAGTTTATTTAGAATAAATAAAAATAAATTTTGTAATTTTATGATACTAAGATTGTTAGAGATAATAATTTTTTATGATATTATTCTTATCGAGTTAATGAATCCCATTAGCTGGAAAAAAAGAATACTAATAGTCTTATAATTTTATTTTATTTGTATTCATTTTAAATAATCTAGATGTTTTATTCGATTTTTAAAATTTAAATTGAATTATTAATTTAGTGAAAATTAAAATTTTTATGATACAAACTATTGATATTCAACAACAACTAATTAAAGAAAGGAATAAAAAACAGCAATCTATTGATGTTTTAGAGTGGGTTAAGGAAGTTTTTGAAGATATTAATGTATTGCAGAAGGATGTTTTAGAAAGATTAGCACAATCGCCTATAAATAAAACCACTAATACTTTTAACATAGATAGGGTAGATGCAAACGCCATTTTTCACATCAGTCAAATAAGAAAAATTTGTATTGATTTTAGACTTCGTTTTTTAGATACAAGATATTTTAAAGCTGATTATCCACAAGAAGTTATTTCTAAAATTAAGGCTTTAGAAAAAGAACACAATACAACTTTAGATGGTTTTAAAATAATTGCACCGTCAAAGTTGTTTGAATTAAATGAGGCAGATGATCCTTTATTATTTGCACCTATGGGAAATGGTTATTATTACTTGATACATAAGTGGGGTAAGGATATGCATCCATTAAGAAAAGTAAAATATTGGGCAATTAAAAACGTAGAAAACCTTGGTGTAGCAATTTTTATTTTTAGCATCTTAATGACTTTATTTACAAAAGATTTCTTTTTTAAAAATGAGATTAACTTTGGATATGTTTTTATGTTATTTCTATTTTATGTTAAAGGGATAATGGGTTTTATTTTCTTGTTTGGAGTATCTTCTGGAAAGAATTTTAGTGAATATTGCTGGCTTAGTCGATATAATAAAATTTCTTAAAGTTTAATTTACTTTAAATCTCAATAATTAATTGTAAATTTGCACGCAATTATATCTTAATTGCAACATGACAGCACACGAAAACAAAATTTTAGGAGAAGGTCTAACTTACGACGACGTACTTTTAGTTCCAGCTTTCTCAGAAGTTCTTCCTAGAGAAGTTAGTATACAAACCAAGTTTACTCGAAATATTACCATTAACGTTCCTATTGCGTCTGCAGCTATGGATACAGTTACTGAATCTGCCTTAGCAATTGCTATTGCCAGGGAAGGAGGTATTGGAGTTTTACATAAAAACATGACCATTGAGCAGCAAGCTCAAGAAGTAAGACGTGTAAAGCGTGCTGAAAGTGGTATGATTTTAGACCCAGTTACGTTGCCATTAACTGCAACTGTATTTGATGCTAAAGCCAATATGAGAGAGCATAAAATTGGTGGAATTCCTGTGGTCGACAACAATGGTATCCTAAAAGGAATTGTTACCAACAGAGATTTACGTTTTGAGCATAAAAACGACAGACCAATTGTAGAAGTGATGACAAGTGAAAACTTAGTTACTGCAGGTGTTGGAACGTCCTTAAAAGATGCTGAATTAATCCTACAAAATCATAAAATTGAAAAGCTTTTAATTGTTGACGAAGGATATAAATTAAAAGGATTAATTACGTTTAGAGACATTACAAAAGTTACTCAAAAACCAATTGCAAATAAAGATACTTACGGAAGATTACGAGTTGCTGCAGCTTTAGGTGTAACAGGTGATGCTGTTGATAGAGCAGAAGCTTTAGTAAATGCTGGTGTAGATGCTGTAATTATTGATACTGCTCACGGACATACAAAAGGTGTGGTATCTGTGTTAAAAGAAGTAAAAGCAAAATTTCCGCAGTTAGATGTTGTGGTTGGAAATATAGCAACAGGTACTGCTGCAAAATATTTAGTAGAAGCTGGCGCTGATGCTGTAAAAGTAGGAATTGGACCTGGTTCTATCTGTACAACAAGAGTTGTTGCTGGTGTTGGTTTTCCGCAGTTTTCTGCAGTTCTAGAAGTTGCTGCAGCTATTAAAGGAAGTGGAGTTCCTGTAATTGCAGATGGTGGAATTCGTTATACAGGAGACATTCCAAAAGCAATTGCTGCTGGAGCAGATTCTGTAATGTTAGGTTCTTTATTGGCAGGTACAAAAGAATCTCCTGGGGAAACTATTATTTACGAAGGAAGAAAGTTTAAGTCTTATCGTGGAATGGGTTCTGTAGAAGCCATGAAACAAGGTTCTAAAGATAGATATTTTCAAGATGTAGAAGATGATATTAAAAAGTTAGTACCAGAAGGTATTGTAGGTAGAGTTCCTTATAAAGGTGAATTGGCAGAAAGTATTCACCAATTTATTGGTGGTTTACGTGCAGGAATGGGGTATTGTGGAGCTAAAGATGTTGCAACCTTAAAAGAAACAGGTCAGTTTGTTAGAATTACCGCTAGCGGAATTAACGAAAGTCATCCACATGATGTTGCTATAACTAAAGAATCTCCAAATTATAGTAGGAGATAAGTTTTATAAAATAATAAGTTAAAAAAAACTCAAGAAGAAATTCTTGAGTTTTTTTTATTTTTAACTAAATAAAGTAATGTTTTAAATCTAAGAAAATCAATATAGTTATCTATTAGATCAAAATAAAAAACCTCGCCAACTGGCGAGGTTTTTTATTATTTTTTTGAATATTACTTTTTAGTTTCTGGTTTTTTAATTCCTAATTTTTTGATCACTAAATCAGTTATGTCAAACTTTTTATCGATGTAAGCAAATTGATTTCCTGTTATGGTAAGTATTTGAGAATACCCATTTGCTTTTGCAATTTCTGCAATGACATCTCTCAATTTTTTATATAGAGGACGCATTAATTCATCTTGCTTAAATTGCATTAGTTTTTGACCATTGCTTTGGTACTTTTTTATATCTGCTTCTAAATCGGTAATTTCTTTTACAGCAGTTTTTTTTGCTAAAGGACCTAGTGTTTTTTCATTTTTTTTGTAGGCTTCTATTTTATCTTGATACACCTTTAATTTAATTTGAAATGAAGAATCTAATTTAGATCCATAGGCTTGAGACCTTTTTACAACAACCTGCGCTTCTGGCATTAGGTTTACAATATAATCGCTATCTACAGTACCTACTTTATTTTGCGCAGATGTAACAGATGCTAATACAATAGCAAATAAGAATATAATTTTTGATTTCATGTTTTAGTTTTTGGTGCAGCAAAGATATAAAAGTGAATGAATTACAAAAATGGATTAACTTTTATTTGCGTTAATATTTTCAGAAATTTCTTTGATAATTGTATTTACAGCAGTTTCGTAATCAAACCAAAGGGTTTCAGTATCTTTTTTAAACCAAGTAAGTTGCCTTTTTGCAAATCTTCTTGTATTTTTTTTTATTTCAGAAATGGCAAATTCTTTGGTGAAATCTCCATCAAAATGAGCAAACAATTCACGATATCCTACAGTTTGTAGGGCATTTAAATGTTTATGTCGATGTAATTTTTGAGCTTCTTCTAACAAACCATTTTTAATCATTAAATCAACTCGCAGGTTTATTCTATCATAAATAATTGTTCTATCAGCATTTAATCCAACTTTTATAGAATTAAAATTTCTTTCAGCTTTTGGTTTATTTTTAAAAGTAGAATAAGGTGTATTTGTACCAATACAAATTTCTAAAGCTCTAACAACTCTCTGAGGATTTTCAATGGCAATTGTTTTGTAAGTTTTTAAATCTAACTTTTTGAGTTTATTTTGAAGAAAATCTAATCCTTTTTCTTTCAATTCAATATTTAATATTTCCCTAATAGAAGTATCAACTTTAGGAAAATAATCCAAGCCTTTTAAAACAGCATCAACATACAAACCGCTACCACCAACCATAATTTGAATAGGATTTTTAAGAAACAATTCATCCAATTTTACTAAAGCATCTTTTTCAAACTGACCAACATTGTAATCCTCAAAAATACTTCTGTTTTGTATAAAGTGATGTTTTGCAGCAGCTAATTCCTCTGGTTCTGGTACAGCAGTACCAATGGTCATTTCTTTATAAAACTGTCTAGAATCACAAGAAATAATATCACTTTTAAAATGATTTGCTAATTGTATACTTAATGCAGTTTTGCCAATTGCTGTTGGACCAACAATAGTAATTAAGGTATTTTTCATCTAATAATTACGGATTTAAAATACTACCACAGTTGTAGCAAAAAGTAGCTTTGTCTTTATGTTTTTCTTTTAAACAATTAGGGCAAGATTGTGTATTTGTACCTTCTTCATGGTCTCTTTTTGTCATTTCAGAACTTACAATTCCTGTAGGAATTGCAATAATAGAATATCCTAAAATCATAATAACACTTGCTATTAATTGACCTAAAGGAGTTTGAGGTGCAATATCACCAAAACCAACTGTTGTTAAGGTTACAATTGCCCAATAGATGCTTTTAGGAATGTTGGTAAATCCATTCTCAGCACCTTCTACCATATACATTACGGTTCCTAAAATTACACAAACAATTACCACAAAGAATAGAAAAACAGCAATTTTTGCTCTACTTGCTTTTAATGCTAACATTAATTTGTTAGAAGCACCAATGTATCTAGCTAGTTTTAAAATTCTAAAAACCCTCAATAAACGTAGAGCTCTTAAAGCTACTAAACTATGAGAACCTACTAATATGAAAGATAAGTATTTTGGGATGGTCGATAAAAGGTCAATAATACCAAAAAAACTAAAAATATATTTAAAAGGTTTTTTTATTGAAATGATTCTTAAAATGTATTCAATAGAAAAAAGTACTGTAATAATCCATTCACCAAGGTTTAATAAATCATGATACTTGATGTCAATACTAACTACACTTTCTAACATTACCAAAACAATACTAGCGATGATGGCAATTAGTAGAATTACATCAAAAAGTTTACCTTCTTGAGTATCTGCCTCATAAATAATTTCATGAAGTTTATGTTTCCAAGATGATTTTTTGATTGGTTTTTCCAAATTTTAAGCGATTATCTACTACAATACTACAAATATTTAATGAGTTTTTAATTTTTTTTCACTTGTTTTTCTCTTTGTTTACAAGGGTTTTAAAAAAAAATTGAAAAAAATCACACTTTTTTAAAACCGTACTTCACATTATCTCGTAAGTGTTAGTGAGATTCAATTAAATATTAACTTAAAAATCACACAATGAAGAAAAACAAAATTTATTTAGCAACCATTTTCGCAGCGATTATTGGTTTAATTACAATTGCAGCAGATCATATAGATGCTCCAGCTGCTCAAGGTACAACTGCAGACATAACTGACTTTTATGCTTTTCAAGGAGAAGATACAAGCAATCTTGTTTTTGTCGCAAACTTACAAGGTTTACTAAGTCCGTCTGCTACAGCATCTGCATCTTTTGATGAAAACGTATTGGTAGAATTTAATATTGATACTAATGATGACAATGTTGAAGACTTCGTAATTCAGGCTTTACCAAGAGATGGAAAAATGTATTTTTTCGGACCATTTACTCCAACATCAACAGGATTAAACAGTACTGTTAATGAAAGTGCTATTATTGGTGAAGTAATGATTACTCCTTATGATGCTATTGCTATTACTAGTACAAACTCAGCAGGAATGAAGTTTTTTGCAGGACCAAGAGATGATCCTTTCTTTATGGACTTTGCAAGATATGGAGAAATTATTGCTGGAAACGCCTCAGGATTTAATAGTCCAGGTTCAGATACTTTTGCAGGAACAAATGTACTATCTGTTGTAGTTGAAGTGCCTAAATCTATGATTGGTTCATCAGGAACTATCAATACTTGGGTTGAAGCAAAAGCTAAACAATAAATTAATCTAATCAATTTTAAAAATAATATTATGAAATATACATATATAAAATACATCACATTCATATTTTCTTTAACATTCATTTTAGTAGGATGTAGTAACAATAATGATAATAACGATTTACCAATGGGACCAGATTTTTCAGGAACCTTTATGCAAAAAGATCAAATGGGTAGACCAGCTGTAAATACAGTTTTTGTATCAGCAGCAAGTAAAGACGAGTTTAACGTAACAGTACCTTCTCAGCAAGGTGCAAAATTTCAATCTATGTTCGAAACAAACTTAACTGCTTTAAGTCCTGCTTATGCTAATGCTGGAGATAAAAACGCATTAGGTTTAGATGCAGCAACTTTTACAGGTTTGTTAGCAACAGATGTTCTAAATGTTTCTTTAGATGGTAAAACTACTTTTTATGATGGTACAAATGTACTAACAGGAAGAGCCTTAGCAGATGATGTGATTACAGTAGAATTGTTGTTGATTTTTGGAGGTGAAGATTTTTCTGAAAATCCATCTCTTTCTAATGACAATGTTGATGCGAATGACAAAACATTCTTAACATCATTCCCATACTTAGCTTCTCCCTGGTAGGGAGTTTAAATCTGGCGTACGTTTGGGGAATAGTACGCCAGTATTTCCAGTATTATTACTTATAAAATACTCATAAAACCTTTATTTATAGCCCCAACTTCTAATTAAAACTCACAAATTATGAAATACATCCAACTAATTTTATTATTTGTAACTTTTTCAATATCAATTAGTTGCAATAGACATACAGACAAACAGGTTACGAACTCTAAAGATTATAATCAATATTTAGATTTATCTTCAAACTCAAGATTATCAGCGATAAAATCTGATTACAATTTCTGGAAGAATAAATTATCAGAAACTCCAAATCAGTTTCCCTATAACGTAAAATTAGCGGCTGCTAATTCAAAAATTTTTCAGCTTACAGGTACAATTTCACATTTAAAAAATGCAGAACAAAACCTAATTAAAGCCAATGAAAAAACAAGTTATAATAATGCATCTTACTTAAGAAGTTTGGCAAGAAACTATATTTCTCAACATCGTTTTAAAGAAGCATTAACATTTCTAAAAAAAGCAGAATCTAATGGTGAAAATTTAAAGAGAACTCATTTTATGCTAATTGATGTTCATTTAGAATTAGGAAATCATCAAAAAGTAACTCAATATCTATCTAAAGTGAAAAACTTTAAAGACTTTGATTATTTAATTAGATTGTCAAAATACAACGATCACTTTGGTAATTTAGACAATGCTATTCAATATTTAGAAGATGCTTTAATTATTGCAAAAGCTTCTAAAAATCAAGATTTAATCCAATGGAATTATACAAATTTAGCAGACTATTATGGTCATGCTGGTAGAATTGAAGATTCATACAATGCTTATTTAAAAGCTTTGGCAATAAATCCTAATAACAGTTATGCAAAAAAGGGTATTGCTTGGATTGTTTTTTCTCATGAGAGAAATCCAGAAGAAGCATTACGCATTTTAAATACAGTTACTAAAGAAAATGCATCACCAGATTATCATTTGTTAAAAGCAGAAATAGCAGATTATGTGGGAAATATTGAAGAAAAAGAAAATCAAATCAACAGCTATTTATCAAAGGTAAGCAATAAAGATTATGGTGTAATGTATCATAAATACAGTGTTTTATTGTTTTCTGAAGATAATAAAAAAGAAGCAATTCATCTTGCAAAACAAGAAGTAGCAGAGAGACCAACAGCACAATCTTACGATTTATTGGCGTGGGCATATTACAAAAATGGAAATTATAAAGAAGCGTTAAAACTTACTGAACAATACGTTTTAGATAATACTTTTGAACCAGAAGCTTTATTGCATTCTGCTTACATTTTAAAAGCAAATGGAAAGCAAAATATAGCAAATGAATTAAAAGAAGAATTGTTAGGAGCAATTTATGAATTAGGTCCTAATGCAGCATCTGAAATCAAAAATATTTAAAAAACGTAAACTCAATAATATGAAACGCTTTACCATACTTTTTGTTGTAGTACTTAGCAGCATATCAATTTTCGGACAATCTTTAAAAGGTAGAATTTTAGATCATTTTAATCAACCTTTAGAAAATGCTTATGTGGTAAATAACACCAACAACAATCACACACATACCAATGAAAATGGAAATTTTATTTTAGAAAACGCAACTGCAAATGATATTTTACAGATTAGCATTCTAGGCTATAAAAAAAGAAAAATTATCATATCTAAACAAGATTTAGAAAACGGAATTACAATTGTATTAACCACTAAAACCTTTCAATTAGAAGAGTTGGTGTTGCGTAAAGAAATCAATGCAATGCAAACCATTTCTAAAATTGATTTAAAAGTAAATCCAGTCAACAACTCTCAAGAAATTTTACGTAAAGTTCCTGGTTTGTTTATTGGTCAGCATGCAGGAGGTGGTAAAGCAGAACAAATCTTTTTAAGAGGTTTTGATATTGATCATGGTACAGATATTACATTGTCTGTAGATGGAATGCCAATAAACATGGTTTCTCATGCTCATGGTCAAGGATATAGTGATTTGCATTTTATGATTCCAGAAACTATTCAGAAAATAGACTTTGGTAAAGGACCTTATTATGCCAACCAAGGTGATTTTAACACTGCTGGATACGTTAATTTCTCAACAAAAAATGCCATTAAAGACAATGTAATTTCTTTAGGATATGGAGATTTTAACTCAGTAAGAACATTAGGGATGTTTAATCTTTTAGAAAATAAAAAGAATGAAAATGCTTATGTAGCTATAGAACATATTGCTACAGATGGAGCTTTTGAATCGCCACAAAACTTTAATAGACTAAATGTTTTTGGAAAATTCAGCACCTTTTTAAAAGGTACAGACAGATTAACATTAACAGCATCACATTTTACAAGTAGTTGGGATGCCTCAGGACAGATACCAGAAAGAGCAGTTCAAAACGGAAGTATTACAAGATTTGGAGCCATAGATGATACAGAAGGAGGTTTTACTTCTAGAACCAATTTTAATGTTCAGTTTGATAAATTTTTATCAGATAACTCAAGATTAAAAACCAATGTGTTTTACTCGAATTACAACTTTGAGTTGTTCTCAAACTTTACTTTTTTCTTGGATGATCCTGTAAACGGAGACCAAATCCGTCAGTTTGAAACAAGAGATATTTTTGGAGTGAATGCACAAATTATTACTGAGAAAAAGTTTGGTAATATAGAAGCAAAGTTTACAAAAGGAGCAGGGTTGCGTTATGATTTGGTAGATGATGTAGAATTGTCTCATACTAAAAATAGAAAAGAAACTTTACAACAAATTCAGTTAGGAGATGTAAAACAGACCAATATGTATGCATTTTTCAACTCAGAATTTGAAATCGGAAAGTTTAAAATTTCACCATCTGTTCGTTTAGACTATTTTAAGTTTTTATACAATGATGCGTTAAATCCTACATATGAAACTTTGTCAAAAACCAAAGCAATTGTAAATCCTAAATTGAACTTTTTATATACACAAAATGACAATTTACAATGGTTTTTAAAATCAGGAATTGGTTTTCATTCAAACGATACAAGAGTAGTGTTGCAACAAAATGCAGACAAAGTGTTGCCAAGAGCTTATGGTTTAGATTTTGGGAACATTTGGAAACCCTCTAAAAACATAGTTTTAAATACAGCTTTATGGTATTTATTTTCAGAAGAAGAATTTGTTTATGTAGGTGATGCAGGTATTGTAGAACCTTCAGGAAAATCTAGAAGATTTGGGTTGGATGTTGGCATCCGTTATCAAATTAGGGAATGGTTATTATTAGATACGGATGCCACTTTTACCAAAGCAAGAAGTTTAGAAAACGTTGCAGGTCAAGATTACATTCCGTTAGCACCACAAGTTACTCTTGCAGGGGGTTTGTCATTGACCAACTTAGGAAAGTTTTCAGGAGGAATTCGTTACCGATATTTAGCAGATAGAGCTGCTAATGAAGACAATTCTATTGTTGCAGAAGGTTATTTTGTAACTGATTTTAATCTAAACTATAAAATGAGCAACAACGTAACTTTAGGAGTTGCTGTAGAAAATATTTTTGATGTAGCTTGGAATGAAACTCAGTTTGCAACAGAAAGTAGATTGCAAAATGAAACAGCTCCTATAGAAGAGATTCACTTTACATCAGGAACACCATTTTTTGCAAAAGCAACTTTGACCTACAGGTTTTAGTATTAAAAATTAAAACTCTATAAGAGTTAACCATGATTTGGTTAGTTTTAGTTGGATGAGATTCCTGCTGCAGCAATGTAGCAGGTTTCTTTTGTTTAAGGTTTAATAATAAATTAAAATAGTGTAATGATTATTTAGAAGGCTAGAACTAAAAGTTAGACTTATTTTGTGTTAGCATTAGTTATTTCTTGTATTTCTTTAAATGTTTGCCCTTTTTTATTTACCCATTCAGTAAACCCATTTGAATTTCTACCTAAAATCATATTTGAAGCAGCACTTGGACTATTAAAAACGGTGTCTTCAGCAAATATTAGTTTGTCATTGTGTTCAATCATTATTTTTGTTTCAACTAACTTTCTTCTCATATTTCTATAAGTTTCAGTGCAGGATTTAGAAAGCCCTTTTTTTGCTTCACTACCATTAATAACAATATAACCTTGGTCAGTTTCTTTCATTGAGGCTTTAAAGGTTTTTGTTTTGATAAAATAAGTTTCGTGTATTGATTTATTATTTTGAAATTGATTTTCAATTGTTTGTTTGACGGTAGAGGAGATTAAAAACTTAAAACCCATTACAGGAAGAATAAGTTTTATTTGTTCAAGGAAATATTCCATATCAGAAATATCTGCTTCATGAAGTGTTGGCAAACTTGGAGAGTTTCCATTATCAATTTGTGCAGTTTTAGCTTCAATTGCTAATTGTACTAATCTAGATTCTAAATACCTAATCTGTGTTTTTGTTAATAATTCATCCTTGCTTACAAAAAATATTAACTCTTTAAAATCTTTATTTTGATCGCTTAAGTGTTGTTTTAATCTAGTCTTTATATTTTCGGCTTCACCAATATATATTTTCTCATCAAAAGCATCATCAGTTGGATCTCCTTTTAGACAATAAATTCCAGGATTGTCAAATTCACTTCTAGACATTATTTTATTAATAGATGCTCTAGGACTGTATACTGCTTTACCAACCCAGTTTCCGATTTCACTTAATCTTGGTCCATATGCAGTTCCGTCAATCATATAGACAGTTAATTTCTTTCCCATTTATTTTTTATTTTTTGATAGCTTAATCCGAATATAAAATCATTTTAGTGAATTATAACAGTGTTAACTTAAATAGTTTATAAAGCTAAGAAATTAAACTCGTAAAATTACTTGTTTGGAATTTTTATGGACTAGCACTTACAGCACCTAATGTATACAGTTGCTCTAAAGTTGGAGACTCACTACCACCTTCTGGTTCTAGTGTAATACCAAAAGCTTCAGATTCATTAGGGTTTTCTATGGTAAATATCTTGTTAGCATCCGCTGTAAAGGTATCTATTGTACCTAAACTTGTTGGAGTTAACGGAGATAGTTTTAAAGACCAAAGCTGATATACTTTTCCTTTTGGTGGATCTGGTAAACCTTTGGCATCTAAATAAATAGCGTTTGTCTTTTTATCCCAATATACTTTTGCGTACGAATTTGGAGATACTTTTTGTCCTGCTAATGGTACAGAAATAATTTCTTTGTCTCTAAAGACTTCTATTAGTTTTTCTGCTTCAGCTAAACTGTTAGAGGCTTTGTCTATTTGTTCTTCTAATTGCTGTTTTTCTGTAGCAATTTGAGTTTTTAAATTGTTATTCTGAATTACTGTATAGATCAATACACTACCAATGATAAACGCAGCTGCCCAACCAGACAATTGAGACCAATTGGTTTTAGGTTTTGATATCGGAATTACTTTTGGTGCTTTGTCTTGAAGTTTGTTTTGGATATCAGCAAAAGAGTAGGAGTCATCTTTTTTAGCAGCAGCAGATAAAATCACTATTGCTTTTTCAATAGAGGCTACTTCTTCTAATAACTCAGGATATTTTTGAATTGTAGCATGCACTTCTTCATTCTCTTTTTCAGAGAGCGAACCTGCAACATACAGTTCTAAAATTCCAGATGCTATGTATTCTTTTATATTCATTTTATACTCCAAGCATAGTACGTAATTCGCCTATACAAGATCTATTTCTTGTTTTAATGGTGCCAATTGGCATTTCTAATTCTTCTGACGCTTCTTTTTGGGTAAACCCTTTAAAATACAACAACTCAATTACTGATTTACATTTATCACCCAACTTGGTTACAAATTCTTTTAAACCAATTGTATTTGTAGTTGCATCTAAACTTTGATGCGTTTCTAATATATCTACGAAAAAATCTGAGTTAAGGTTTTGTTTAGACTGTTTAAATTTTTTAGAACGGGTGTAATCAATAGCTGCATTTCTAGCAATATTAAGTATCCACGTAAAAAAACGTCCTTTTTTAGATGAGTAAGAATCAGAATTGTTCCAAGCTTTTATAAAAACATCTTGCGTAATTTCTTGTGCAACATCATTATCTTTTACAATAGAATAGACAATACCAGAAATACTATCACAATACATATTGTATAGTTTCTCATAGGCTTTGACGTCCTTTTTTTGAAATTGTAAAATTAAAAGCTCTAAATCCATAAATGATCTAGAGCTAAATTATTAAAATTAATTGAAATAAAAATTCTTTTTACATCTTCTTTATAAAAATAAAATCTCCACCTTCATCACCAGAACCATGAATTACCCCTCTTTGTGGAGTATTAGCGCTGTTGTTCATTACAGGTTCCTCAATTCTATCAAATAATTTTCTTGTTGATAGGTAAGGATCTTTGTTTTCATGCAATCGTTTTAATAAGTATTTAATAAAAACACTTTTGTTCGGTACTGTTTTTAGGGTTCCACTAGTAATTGCTTTTCTGCTGGTTAATGAGTACTTTCTTTTTGCATTTTTCTCTTCTTGTACATAAGATCTTGATTTAAAAATACTTCCGCTAAAGCAAGCATCTGCAATTAATAAAGTATGTTTTGAGTTGATGGCTTTGATGTGAGATACAATAGTGGTGTTTAAGATGATGTTATCTTCAAACTCCATGTTAGCATTAGAAGGCATCCAGTAACCACGTTCACTAGCTTCATCATAGTTTCCATGGCCTGCATAAAAGACTAATAAATTATCGCTTTGACCTACTTTTTTTCTCAATTGATAAAAGCTTCTGTTAATTTGACTATCTGTAGGATTTTTTAAAACGGTAACGTTTGCTGCACTAAATCCATATTTTGAAATCAATACATCAGCTAAAGCTTGTGCATCTTTAGTAGGTTCACCATTTAAGTCTACAATACTTTTATCAACATAATCGCTAACACCAATAATTAAGGCATAATATTTACCAAAGCCAACATCAATTTTATCTTTAGGATTATTTACAAGAATTGTATTGTTATTGTTTGCCGATTTTCTTTTAATGGTAAATGTTTTGGTAGATGATGATTGCTTCATGTCTGTTGCCTTTACAATCAAATCATTTTTACCATATTTTAAAGGAACATTAGCTGTAAAGTTTCCGTTTTCTGTAACGTTTGCTTCAATTCCATTAACAGTTATTTCAAAAATACCATCAGCATCTGTGGCTCTACCCGTAACTTGAATTCTCTTAGCTTCTACAATTTTAAAACCTCTTTTTACTTCTACATTAGGAGAGGTAATTACCACAACAGGAGGGTTGTTAAAACTCTCTGATTGATATTTAATGTTTAAGTAGTCAACAGCAATTTTTTTATCATAATACATTGTGTATCCAAACTTATCACCAAAAAAACCTTCAAAAGGAGCTTCATTTACGTATTGATCATTGATGTAGAAACGTAATAAACTTCCAGATTTTACAACTTTAATTTTGTTGTATTCATTAATTCCTGTTCTTATCGCTGAGGTTTGCGTAAACGGAATAATCTTTTTGTAAACATCATTGTCAAACTTTCTGTATAAATAACTTCCGTTACCAGAAAGTAAAAAAGAATATTCATTAGATGAGTTTTTTCTTCCAAAAGTAAATCCATACAATCCGTTTTCTGAATTTGCCGTTTTTGCCATTGACGTTTCAATGATAAAGTCTTTAACAGTATTTATATCTACACTTTTGCTGATAAAAATCCCTCCTTTTTTCTTCTTGTGAAGTCTAAATTTACCATTGACAATAGCTGCAGAATAATCATCTGAATCTTCTAAATTCCAACCATTTGTGTTTCCATTAAAATCATCAGAAACAGGTAAGCTTAGCTTTTTAGAGTGCACATAATTATAATTGTAGTTAGAGCTTTTAAGTCTGTAAACCTTTAAATAATCGATTGCAATTTCTTGATCATTATACACTACATAACCAATTCTATCTCCATGAAATGCTTCAAAATCTGTTTTAGTAACATACCTATTATTGATGTAATATTTGTAATAATCACCTTCTCTTTTTACTTTTAAAATGTTAGAAGCACCATTGTTTTGATTTACAGTAGAAGATTTTGTCCATTTTACAATAACTTCTTCTTTACTGTTTATAGTTCTTACAATTTTGTAATAACCAGTAGAAGCAATGTAAAATCGAAAACTATTACCATCTTTTAACCCCCACATTAACCCATAAGCATGGTTGTTAACTCCACTGATTTTATCGATTTTTGTTTCTATTTCAAAATCTTTAGAGCTATCAAAATATTTAGAGATATTAGAAGACCATCCTTTTTCTTTTCTTTTATGTCTTATGTAGTATTTACCGTTAGCAATTCTAAAGTTTGTGTTTTCATCATTTCTTTCTAACCATTGATTAGGATTGTTACTATCAAAATTATCACTGAATAATAAATCGCCTCTCGATTTTGTGTCATTTTTGATGATATTGTTATTGTTTGGACCATCACCTAGATAAGAAATATTGATGTAATCTATGGCTATTTTTTGTGGATCAAAGATTGAGAATCCATATCTTTTACCATAAATCTTCATGTAAGAAGCTGTATGTACTAGAGAATTATTTACATAATAATGTAATTTATTACCTCTTTTTTCAATTTTTAAAACATTTACAGAATAGTTTTCTTTTTTAATTGATGAAGAAGCTGTCCAATTAACCAAAGTGTTTAATTTTCCATCCTCATATTTATCAATTGAGTAACTTCCTAATGCATTGATTAAAAATTGATGTTGATTTTTGCTGTCTTCACGGGCAAAAACCAATCCAAAACCATTGTTTTTAACACCTGAAATCTTTTGAAATGATGCTTCTACTTTAAAATCTCTAGAACTGTCAAAGTCAAAAGATTTTGTTGTGGTCCAACCCTTATTACCATTGTATTCAAAATAATACTTACTACTTTTTATTTCTAGTTTAGCTTCGCTGCCATCAGAAATTGCCCAATTGTTTCTGTTAGAATAAAAACTATCGTATATAATTGTCTTTGAGCCTACGTACTTTTTTTTATCATCATCATCATTAATCGAAGAAGCTTTTTCTTTAACTTTTATATAATCTATAGAAATTTTTTGATTGCTATATAGAGCAATAGCAGCTTTATTACCTTGATAATTGTTAAAGGTTTCACTATATACATTAGAACCATTAATGTAAAAAGTAATGGTATTGCCTGTTTTTGATACTTTTAAGGTGTTAACACCATAATTTCCTGTTTTAATTTTATCAGATTTTGTCCATTTTTTTTGGTTAGAATACGTACCATTTTCAGACTTAGCAACTCTAAAAAAGCCACTTGAAGTGTAGCCAAATTCCTTGTAGTTGTTTCCGTCTTTAAAATCATAGAGAAAAGAAATTCCTGAGTTATCTACTCCTGATACTTTTTGAATGGATGTTTCAATTTCAAAATCTTTAGAAGAATTTAAACTATATGTAGATGTGGTAACTCTCCATGATTTTTTAGTTCGTTTATGCTCAAAATAGTAGCGACCATTAAAAACATTTAGTTCTCTGTATTCATTGTTTCCTGAAGGCCAATTGCCCTTGCTATTAAAATTTTCTTGATAAACATACCTATCACTGCTAGTTTGACTAAATACACCATAGGTAATAAAAAATAATAAGAATAGTATATTTTTAAATAATTTCATGATTGTATTATTGATGATTCATTTCGATAAAGATTGGAACAACTTTAGCTGAAGAACTTTTAGAAGTTGCATTGAATGAAATTTTATTACTACTAAAAGATACATCAGAACCCTTAAACATTTTGTAACTCAATGCTTTTTTTACACGAGAAACAAAGTCTCCAGAACCGTATTTTGCTTTATTAACAATATCGTTTATATTTAATTTTTCTTTACTGTATAACACACACAATATATCTCTACCAGGATTATTATCAAACTCAATAAAATAATCTTCGTTAGGAATTGCAATTTCACTATTGGTATAGTTAAAGAAGTCACTAAAACCTCCAAAAGGATATAGCTTATTAACAGATTTGTCTGAAGAGCCATAACCAATTAAATATACATAACCTCTTTGCTTACTTTTAAGGTAAATTCTAAACTGAGTTCCAGAAGTATACGTATTGTTTACTTTATAAGTTGTTTTGGTTGCCTTAACAATATTAAAATTTCTTGTTGCGCCATCTGCTAGTTTAATTGGCATGTTGTTACCACTACTCAGTTTTAATGTTAGTTCACCACCTAACTTGTTGCTAGTAAAAAAGTTATTATTGTTATTATTGTTGTTATTATTGTTGTTATTATTATTATTATTATTATTATTATTGTTGCTGTCTCTTTTGTCTACCAATACATAAGCAGTTTTTACTTGTCTTTGAAAATCTGAATATTTAATCCAAAAGAAACCATTTTTACCAAAACGAGTTCCCCAAGAGTTCATTACTTCAAAAGCACCACCAGATTTATTGTCATCATAACCAACAACAACCATTGCATGTCCAGATTTACCAGAACTTGGTATCCAAACATTATTATAATCTGTTTTTAAAGAAGAAAAACGAAATAAACCAATAACTACTGGGTTTTTTTGAGAAATTGCTTTCTTAACTTTACCAACCAAATTGTATGGACTGTTCCATTTTGCAAGTCTTTCGAAAGTTAAAATTTTATGTTTTTTTGCTTTAGAATACACATAGCTAGATGGTGTTCTAAGGCAGGTTCTATAATCGTAAGAAAAGTCAGATAGTTTTGCAGCTCCATTGGTATTCATTACCTTCATTGCATTTTCAATATACGCACCTTCACATTTTGCATTGTATCTAATTTGATTGTAGACAAAAGCAGGAGAAAATGTATTTTGATTGATTTTTGCTGTATTGTATTTCCATCCATTTTTTACAGCATTTGCAATTGTTCTTGCACCGTAAGCACTTGCCCAACCTACACAAGATCCTTGTCTGCCTTGATTACCAGGAGTAGGAGCATATCCTTTTAAACTATAATATTTTGGTAAAGCTGAAAAGCTTCTTGTTACTAAAGGTACAGATTGCGGAATTTCATTATAGAGCGTTTCATCAAATTTAAGTCCCGTTCCGAATTCGTCTGCTTCTTGTGCTATTAGAATGCTAAAAGAAAACAAGCAAACTAATAAAAACGATAATTTTTTCATTTTTGTTGATTTAGAGTTACTTAACAAAAGTCTCACTAAATATATAAAAAAAAAATACGTCATTTGACGTATTTTTATAATTTTGACTAACAAACAACATGTAATTATTTATTTTTTAGTTGTATAAGTGTTTATTTTTTTGTTGATAGTTGACTTTAAAGTTATAATCTAACAATCTTTTGAACCTTATTTTTGTTTAAATAGTTTTTAATGATAGACTTAGATAGCTCTTTATTTTCAATGGGAGTCAATACAGATTTTAAGATGTCTAATTGGTTTTCTTGATATCCTAGATTGGTGTATCCATAACCAAAAACTTCATTTTTTTCAACAAGAATTACAGCATGTTCTTCTATTTCTCTTCCTTTATCAAAAACAATAAAATCATCATTATTAAAAACATGTTCTGTAATTTTTCTTTTCTTTCTAAAATTGAATTTTGGTGATAAAGTTTCGAGTTCTAAACTGTATTTTAATCTTGTAAATAGTTCATTTCCTGTTTTTTCGATTGATATAGATTGTGATCTGTCTTGAATTTTTACAGCTCTTTTGGTAGATTTCAAGAAAAGTCTATTTACTTCGTCCTTCATGTTTTTGCCTCGACCTAAGTAAATTACTTTTCCTTCTGTGTCATGAATGTAGAAAACACCTTGTTCAGAAGGAATTTCATCAATCAATCTACGTAACCTTTGTTTCTCTAATCTTCT
The DNA here is from genome assembly GCF_009832745.1 of Polaribacter septentrionalilitoris. GTDB lineage: Bacteria > Bacteroidota > Bacteroidia > Flavobacteriales > Flavobacteriaceae > Polaribacter > Polaribacter septentrionalilitoris. The sequence continues at coordinate 59,889 of NZ_VRMJ01000014.1, forward strand.
ATCAAAATATTTAACAGAACTTTGAATGATTGATTTTTTGACGTCTTTTTCTAATAATAATTTAAACAGTTGTACAGTTGCTAAAGCATCTCCAGAAGCTCTGTGTCTATCTGTAATTGGTATTCCTAAAGACTTTGTTAATTTTCCTAAACTGTAAGAAGGTTGATCTAAAATTAAGGCTTGACTCAATTCTACAGTACATAACGTATTTCTATTAAAGTCATAACCTAATCTATCAAACTCTGTGCTTAGAATTCTATAATCGAAAGAAGTGTTGTGGGCAACTAAAATACAATCTGAAGTAATTTCTATAATTCTTTTGGCAACCTCGTAAAACTTAGGTGCGTTCCTAAGCATTTTATTATTAATTCCTGTGAGTTTTACTACAAATTCCTGAATAGGTTTTTCAGGATTTATCAAACTAATGAACTGGTCTACAATATCTTGACCGTCAAATTTATAGATAGCGATTTCTGTAATCCCTTCTTCGTTAAATTTTCCTCCAGTAGTTTCAATGTCTAGTATTGCGTACAAATTCTGTTTCTTGCAAGTAAAATTACTAATTATAATTCCTTTTACCAAATATAGAACTTCCTACTCGAATCATTGTACTTCCTTCAGAAATTGCTAGTGGATAATCTCCACTCATACCCATAGAGAGAATTTCGAGTGATGAGTGTTGAGTTTTGAGTTGGTCAAAAAGTTTCTTTAAAGAAGAAAACTCTTCTTGTAATTGTGTTGTATTGTCTGTAAATGTTGCCATTCCCATAAAGCCAACAATGTTTATATTTTTTAATTCAGCTGTTTCATCTGATGTTAAAATGGCTTCTATTTCTTGAAATGATAATCCAAACTTTGTGTCTTCTTTAGCAATTTTAGCTTGTAATAAACAATTGATAACTCTATTGTGTTTTTTGGCTTGTTTGTTAATTTCTTTTAGTGTTTTAAACTTGTCAACTCCGTGAATTAAATCTACAAAATGTGCCATGTATTTTACCTTATTACTTTGTAAGTGACCAATCATATGCCATTTGATGTCTTTGGGTAAAACCTCATATTTCTCTGCCATTTCCTGAATTCTGTTCTCACCAAAAATTCGTTGACCTGCATCATAAGCTTCTTGCAAATCAGCTACAGGTTTGGTTTTAGAAACCGCAACTAGTGTTACATTGTCTGGAATGGAATTTTTTATTTTTTGTAAATTTTCTTTTATCATGTTATGTTTCAAAGTTCAAAGTTCAGAGTTGATATTTTTAACGAGTGTCAGACTGAGCTTGTCGAAGTCTTTTCATCATCAGTAAATACTAATTTTTCAACAAAGTAATAATTTGTTTCGCCAATTCTAATCCAATTCTGTCTTGTGCTTCTAAAGTTGCTGCACCAATATGAGGTGTTAAAGACAACTCAGGATTCATTAATAGCTGGATTTCTGGATTTGGCTCATTCTCAAAAACATCTAAACCAGCAAATTGTACTTTTCCGCTTTCTATGGCATTAATTAAATCAACCTCATTTAAAATACCACCTCTTGCTGTGTTAATGATACCAGCACCATCTTTCATTTTTTCAATTTCTGAGGCAGTAATGATATAATCCTCCTGAGCTGGAGTGTGTAAGGTAACAAAATCTGCTTCTTTTAACAATTCATCTTTGTCAATGGTATCAATTGTAAAAGTAATGTTCTGACCGTTGTAAAAGTCTAATGTAATGGTTTCTGAAACAGTTTCTTCATCAGTTGCCAAGACTTTCATTCCAAGACCAATTGCAATTTTTGCTACTTCTTGACCAATTTTACCAAAACCAATAATACCTAAAGTTTTACCTCGTAGTTCAGTTCCTTGAGAATATGCTTTTTTTAATGCTGCAAAGCGAGAATCACCTTCTAAAGGCATTTCTCTGTTAGATGAATGCAGAAAACGAACCATTCCAAACAAATGAGCAAATACCAATTCTGCTACAGAACTAGAAGAAGCTGCAGGTGTATTAATTACATGTAAACCATTGTCTATAGCGTAATCTACATCAATATTGTCCATTCCAACTCCACCACGTCCAATCAATTTTAAAGAAGGGCAAGCATCAATTAACTCTTGTTGCACTTGAGTTGCACTTCGTACTAAAATCGCATCAATGTTATTTTCGTTGATATAATTTTCTAGTTGATTTTGAGCAACTTTTATATTTAGTACTTCAAATCCTCCTTTTTCTAAAGCGTCAATTCCACTTTTAGAAATTCCATCGTTTGCTAATATCTTCATTCGTTTTTTTTATTTTGCTGCTACTTTTCTTTCAAATTCTTGCATTACATCAACCAGAGCTTGTACACTGTATAAAGGTAAAGCATTATACATGCTTGCTCTGTAACCGCCAACACTTCTATGGCCATTTAATCCATTAATACCAGCATCTTGCCACATGGCATCAAAAGTTGTTTTGTGAGAATCATCAACTAAAGAAAAAGTTGCATTCATAGTACTTCTGTCTTCTTGGGCTACAATTCCTTTAAATAAAGGGTTTCTGTCAATTTCATCATATAAAAGAGCTGCCTTTTTATTGTTTACTTCTTCAATAAACGGAATTCCGCCTAAATCTTTCAACCATTCTAAAGTTAACATAGAAACATATACTGCAAAAACTGAAGGAGTGTTAAACATACTGTCTTTATCAATATGTACTTGATAGTTTAACATAGAAGGAATGTGTCTTTCTACTTTTCCTAAAATATCTTCCTTAATAATTACTAAAGTGGTGCCTGCAGGACCCATGTTTTTTTGTGCACCAGCGTAAATTAAATCGAATTTTTCAAAGTTTAATTGACGTGAAAAAATATCTGAACTCATATCACAAACCAAAGGAACATTTGTTTCAGGAATTTCTTTTATTTGCGTTCCTGCAACTGTATTGTTACTTGTGTAATGAAAATAATCTGCATCTTCAGGAATTGAATATACTTTAGGAATATATGAGTACCCTTTGTCTTTAGAAGACGCTACTTCAACTAGTTCTCCAAAAGCTTTTGCTTCTTTAATGGCTTTATCAGACCAAGTTCCTGAATTTAAATATGCAGCTTTTTTGTTCAATAAGTTAAATGCTACCATTAAGAATTCCATACTTGCACCACCTTGTAAAAATAACGCTTTGTAGCCTTTGTTTTCTAAGCCTAATAATTCTAAAGCTAAGGCACGCGCTTTTTCCATTACAGCAACAAAAGGTTTACTTCTGTGTGATATTTCAATCAATGATAAGTTATCATTGTTAAAATTAATGATGGCTTCTGATGCTTTTTTTAGTACTTCTTCTGGCAGAATACAAGGACCTGCACTAAAATTATGTTTTTTCATTATTTGGAGTTTCAAAGTTTAAAAGTTTCAAAGTTTCAAAGTTTTTTGCCAAAAACTAGCAACCATCAACCAAAAACTAATTTATATTTTCGATAAAAATTCTAAGGTATTTACGCCATCAGCATAGTCAGTTAATTTTGGATGTTGAGTTTCTCCAAAAGCAACTTCATTTTCTATAAAGTCTTTGGCAACAATACATTGAATTTTTTCTCTATCTTGATGTAATTTTATTTTTAAATCAATTTCATTGTCATAATACTCATAAAACACAGTAGCAATAGGAGAGGAGTAGCTTTCATCTTCCTTAATCATTAAAAAACCATTTTCTAACAAATCAAACTCACTCATCAAATAGACAGCCTTATTATAGTCGTAATTATTAGCGTATTTTGCATTATTAATGATGTCTTTTTTAGCATACATTCCTGTAAAAAAAGCATCAAAATTATAGTTATTAGGGACATAAAGTTTTGAAACACTTCTACATCCTAAACCAAAATATTGAAATACATCATCAGATAATTTTTCGAAATCATTTGCTGTTTCTTTCCCTGTAATAACAGCAACAGAATTTCTACTTTTTCTGATAATATTGGGTTTGTTTTTAAAGTAATATTCAAAATAACGCGCAGTATTGTCACTTCCTGTAGCAATTACAGCATCGAAGTCTGACAACTTTTCTTCTGTAAACGTAATTTTTCCTTTAAAATCTTTTTCTACATACTCTAAATACTTAGCTAAAAAAGGTAATAAATGTTTATCATTAGAGGATTGTTTTACCAAAACAGAATGACCAGAAAGTAATACAGATAAAAAGTCATGAAATCCAACCAAAGGAATGTTACCTGCCATAACAATGGCTACTTTTTTAGATTCTTTATTGTTTAAAGTAACACTACTTATAAATTTATTTAAATTGTTTTCAGTTAGTGAGTTAGACCAGATTTGTAAACTAAATAAAATATTGTCTTTGGTAAACCAAGAATTGTTTTCTTGTGCTAATTTTATCTGATGTAAAAATCCATCAAAAAAGATTTCATTATATTTAATATGATCGGCTTTTTTTATTATATCAACAGAAAATTGACTCAAAAAAGTACCTAATTTTACGAAAGCGTTAATTCTATTCTGAATACTATTCATTTATTTTGGTTGTCTATAATTTTGGCTTTATTTTTGCAAACGCAAAGGTACAAATTAGAAAAGAAAATTATGGCAATTATAATAACAGATGAATGTATAAATTGTGGGGCTTGTGAACCTGAATGTCCAAACACTGCAATTTACGAAGGTGCAGACGATTGGAAATATGCAGATGGTACAGATTTAACTGGAAATGTGGTTTTACCAAATGGTAAATCTGTAAATGCAGATGAAGATCAGGAACCAATTTCTGATGAAGTGTATTACATAGCTCCAGATAAATGTACAGAATGTATGGGCTTCCATGAAGAGCCACAATGTGCTGCAGTTTGTCCTGTAGATTGTTGTGTGCCAGATGAAGATATCGTAGAAACTGAAGAAGAATTATTAGCAAAACAAAAGTTTATGCATAATGATTAATGCTTGATTTCTAAAATCAAAAAAGTATATTATAAAAATCCCGAGTGTTAAACTCAGGATTTTTTTATTGATATTCATTTAAAAAATCAGCTAATTCTTGCTGCCCTTTTTGTAAAGTCTGTTTAGATTTTAAATCATCTTTATAATACAGTTTTTTCATGTAATACCCTTTTTCTATAGGTACAGAAAATGAGTTTTCATTTTTTAATTGATGGTCAGAAAAGAAGACCTCCGTAATTTCATTCGTGTTAAATTCTAATTTAACAGAAAACTTTATTTTATTTTTTTCTGTAGAATTTTCTATAAATTTAAAAGGTCTATTTGCGTAAGTATATCTGCTAATGGCTTCTTTGCTATAAGCCACATAGTACTCGTTATTTCGGTTTTTTTGATATAATAAAATTCCAGTGTGTTTATTTTCCGAGTACTTAACACCCAATAAAAATTTTAAGTTTAAAGATTCTCCTTTTTTTCCTTTTGAAAATTCATAATTTACTTTAGAGATGGTAAAATCTTCTGGGTTGATATATATTTTACCTTCATATTTTGCTTTTGATTTTCTGGGTTTAAAATGAATAATATAATGATTTCCATCTTTTAAAAACTCATTGGTTAATAATTGATGTTTATAATATTTTGTATTCAAAAAATTGGTTTCATCATTATTTTTAAAAAAAACAGCTCTTTTTAAAACAGTATCCACATAACCATTGGTTTTATAAGCTGTAAAACTATTTTTAATTTTAGAAGAATCTTTTATCATTTTTGATTTACCAAATGCCACAGAATCTTCTACTTTAAAAATGCCTGTTTTAACTTTATAGGTTTTGTTTTTGTCTAAATATTTTAAAATTAGCTGTTTGGTTTGGTTTTGGAGCTTGTCTAAAGAGAAGATTTTATTAGAATCTAAAGGTTTAAATCCTAAAATACTATCTGTTTTCTTTTGTAAAAAATTCTTTTTTAATTTTTCTGAATAATAATTTTTAGTTTCTAAAGTTCCTAAAAATACTCTAGGTATATCAGGATTACTTTTTTTGATTGCATCTGCAAAATTTTGTAAATCTACTTTGGCTAATTTTTCTTTTTTACGATCTAATAAAGAACTAGATTTGAATTTTAAGTCCAATTTTTTAAAATCAAAAATCTGATTTTCACTCACATAAAAATTGGATTTTATAGGGTATCTAACAAAGTTTTTTTGCATACTTCTTTCTGTTTTAAATAATAAAGAATCTAAAGTTATTTTAGCAATAGTTAGTTGAAACCCTTTTAACAGTGTACTTTTTTCTTTTAAAGCGATTGTAAAATTTAGCTTTTTAAGTTCGTTCAAAGAAATGGTTTTGGTTTCAAAACCTAATTTAGAAAAAGTAATGTAGCTAACGTTTTTAGTAGATATTCTATAGTTTCCATTTTTATCAGACACATTTCCTTGGTCTTTGCTGGTTTGTATGGCTACATTTTCAATTCCTTTTTGTAAGGCTGTATCAATTATTTTTCCTGTAATTACTTGTGATGAAAGAGCTTGGGTGAGTTGAAGAAAATATCCTATGACTAGTAATTTTTTAAGCATACTTATTAGATTTATTTTTGGAAAAATAATGCATTTTTAAATTCCTAAATTAATACTTAAATAAGTTTAACAAAGTATTATCTTTGCAGTCTCAAAATTTTAAGAATTTTAACCAAATTTAGGTTAAATTACTTCTTTAGGATTAAATTTATAAAAATGAAAGCTGGAATTGTAGGATTACCAAACGTAGGAAAATCAACTTTATTCAATTGTTTATCAAATGCAAAAGCACAAAGTGCAAACTTTCCTTTTTGTACTATAGAACCGAACATTGGTGTAGTGAATGTTCCTGATACACGTTTAGAGAAGTTAGAAGAATTGGTAAATCCAGAAAGAGTATTGCCTGCAACTGTAGAGATTGTAGATATTGCTGGTTTGGTAAAAGGAGCAAGTAAAGGAGAAGGTTTAGGAAATCAGTTTTTAGCAAATATTAGAGAAACAGACGCTATTTTACATGTTTTGCGTTGTTTTGACAATGATAATATTGTTCATGTTGATAATTCTATTGATCCTGTTAGAGACAAAGAAACCATTGATATTGAATTACAATTAAAAGATTTAGAAACTGTTCAAAAACGATTAGAGCGTGTAAAAAGAACAGCAAAAACTGGAAATAAAGAAGCACAAGCAGAATTAGTTGTGCTATTAAAAGTTGAAAGTACCTTGTTAGAAGGAAAATCTGTACGTTCTTTAGCGTTTTCAGAGAAAGAAGAAGAGTTTGTAGCTCCATTACAATTCATTACCTCTAAGCCTGTTTTATATGTTTGTAATGTTGATGAAAATTCAGCAGTATCTGGAAATGATTATGTAGATAGAGTAAAAGAAGCAGTAGCTCATGAAAATGCTGAGGTAATTGTTTTGGCTGTTGGTACAGAAGCAGATATTACTGAATTAGATGATTATGAAGAACGTCAATTATTTTTGGAAGATATTGGTTTAGAAGAAGCTGGTGTTTCTCGTTTAATACGTTCTGCGTATAAATTATTAAACTTACAAACCTATTTTACTGCAGGAGTTAAAGAAGTAAGAGCTTGGACCATTTCTATTGGTGCAACTGCACCTCAAGCTGCTGGTGTAATCCATACTGATTTTGAAAAAGGTTTTATTAGAGCAGAAACTATTTCTTATGAAGACTATGTTACTTATGGCTCTGAAGCCAAAGTAAAAGAAGCTGGTAAAATGAGAGTAGAAGGTAAGGAGTATGTTGTAAAAGATGGAGATGTCATGCACTTTAGATTTAATGTTTAAATAGTAAAAAGAAATCAAAAAAAATACCTTTAAATTATTAATTTAAAGGTATTTCTATTTTTTATAACCAATAAAGGTTTATAAAGGTTGAAGACTAATACCTTCCATATTTGAAGTAGCACTTAAATCAATAATTAATTTAAAAGATTTCGCTGCTGCTGTTGAACCACTCCATAAATTAATTTGATTTTTCGGGTAATTAATTTCAGTAGTTAAACATTGAGCCATAATTACACCTTGTCCAGCTGTGCTACTATCATTCCAATATAATTGATACTGCCCCTTTAAAGTGGCTAATTGTAAAAAAGTAATTTGTGGAATTGGATTAGGGTAATAAAGAATTGGAAAATTGGCAACAGGTGTATTAGTATTAGAGCAAAGCGCACCCCATTCAAAACTATTATCCATATTAGCTGCATATAATAATGGACTTCCAGTTGTTTGGTTTTGATTTTTTAACTCAACTTCTTTAATTGTAAATAAATTTTGAGACATAGTATTTTAAAAATTTGATTAGTAATACTTCAAATTTATTTAGATTTTTGATCTATTTATAGAGTAAAAAAAACCGTTTTTTAAGTTGCGTATTTTTATTCAAGTAGAAACACCTGTTTTTGATATAAAAAAAATAAATAACCAACTCATTTAGGATATGACTAGTTTTAATCAGTTATACCCAGATTTAGTTAAGCTAACTTTTTTTAAACCACAAAATCAACTGTAAAAAGACTTTTTTAGTTTCCTTGTATTCTTTGCCACAAGTCTTTTATCAATTTTTTAGCATCTCTTTTTCCTTTGGGTTCTTCTATAAAAAAAGGTGTTCCGTTTGCATCAACATCAATTTTGTATTTAAATACAAAGTTTTGTGCATTCGGCTGTATACTTAAAGTACCAAAACGTAAATCGTTAAAATAAAGAGTATTGCCTTTTTTGTTAATGGTATACCAACCTTTAGAAATGGCGATCATTCGTTTTGTTTTTGGATGATTGGCTAAATCTCCTAACAAATGATGATTTTTAGGATAGGATGAAAACACAATAGGATTCTTATCAAAAAATGATGAATTCCCTATTAAAAAGGCATCCTCAGTTTCCACATTTGCAGTCCATAAAATAGTATTTAGTGGAGCTGGTTTTGTCTCAATTTCTGTATATTTAATCTGTTGTACTGCTAATTCTTTAGTAAACGTTTGGTAAGAAATTCCTTTTAAAATCAATGTTAATCCTAAATATGAAGTGCTAATAATTAATCCTAAATTGTTGTAAAGCCGTCTTTTTGTAGAGTTTCTTTTTTGAAACATGGTTAACATCAAAAACACTAAAAAAGGAAGTGTATATAAAGGATCTATGACAAATACATTTTTAAAAGCCAACCGAATATCTAAAGGCCAAAATAATTGTGTTCCCCAAGTGGTTTGTGCATCTAAGATAGGGTGAGTTACTAATGCTAAAAAGAAAAATAAAGTCCAACTTTTAAAACTTTTGTATTTTTCATATTTAGTAACAATAAACCCAAAAATAGGTGCAAAGAGTACTGAAAATAAAACAGAATGTGTAAAACCCCGATGAATTTCTAAGGCAGTTACGGTGTCTGTAAAATGAGAAGCCAATACATCTAAATCTGGAATAGTACCTGCAATAGCGCCATATAATAAAGCTTTATTGCCAATTTCTCTACCTAAAACGGCTTCTCCAACAGCAGCACCTAAAACGATTTGTGTTAATGAATCCATTTTTATTATTCGTTAGTTAGTAAGTGTTTTTGAACTGTTTTTCGACGGAGAAATTAATTAAATTCATAAAATTTTCATGAACGCCTAAAGTTATATCAAGCTGTAATTGATCAATCAATTTTAAAATTAAATCTGGTTTAAATTGCAAATCTGGTATAGAAACATATTTTTCAAAAAGTCCGCCCAAAGTTTTATAATACAATTGCTCAAAAGCGTTTAATTGCTCTGGTTTGTTTGCAACATATTCATAAGAATTGATGTTAAAAGACTCTAAAACTTCACCAACATAATCTTTGTGTAGAATTTGTTTGGGGTTTACAATGTTTAATTCTTTAATCTCCGGATTTAAATATCCATATAAAATTGCTTTCGAAACAAAATCAACAGGAACAATATTTAGTCCGCTTTTTTTGTCAATCCATATTCTAAAATTCTCTATAGATTTATTCGCATATTTCGCCAAAAACATAGGCCATGAGTAAAATACATCATATTTAGGAGTTTCAAAAAACGGTTTGTCTAATAAGCGTCCGCAAATAATACTTGGTCTTAAAACCTGAGACTGTATATTTTTAGTTTTACACGTTTCTTTTACAAAATGCTCACTTTCGTATTTCGATTTTTCATACGGATTTCTAAAACTGCTAACCTCATAGTTTTCAATGGTATCAGTTACTTTTTCATCCTGTATACCAAAGGAGTATGCTGTACTTATATAAATAAAACGTGTTACAAACTGCGGCAATTGTTCTAAAAGTTGTTTGGTAACCAAATAATTTTGTGTGTGAACTTTAGCTTTAGAATCGTTGGTTTGTAATAAACTCGTAGAACCAGCACAATGAATAACAGTATCGAAATTGTATTGTGCTAAAGTGTCTTTTGTTATGCTTGTTAAATCGTGAGAAATTATCGTTATTTTTTCCAAACACGCTGCTAAACTAAAGTTGTTTAAAAAATCTGGACGAGATTTATCTAGTAAAATATCAGTAATTCGTTGTTCAGCAGTTTTATGATTATCTCTTGTAATTACATACAAATGATTTACGGTTTCATCAACAATAGCTTTGTGAAGCCATTCAAACATAATATGACTTCCAACAATACCTGTTCCGCCTGTTAATAAACAATTCATAGTGATATTTTACCTAAGTTTTCTAATAGCGAAATTACTTTATTAAAATAAAGAAACCTCACAAAGCGTGAGGTTTTAACAGTTTTGTATAAAGTTGTGTAATTATCGTTTATAAAAAGGCAATTTTACAACAGCTGCAGGAATTGCTTTTTTACGTACCTGAATAAAAATTTGAGAACCAGATTTCATCAATTCTCTTGGAACATAACCCAAACCAATTCCTTTTCCTAAACTCGGACTCATGGTTCCTGAAGTTACTTTTCCTATGCTATTTCCATTTTCATCCACAATATCATAACCTTGTCTTGGAATTCCTCTTTCGTTCAATTCAAAAGCAACTAAACGTCTATTTGGTTTTTCTTCTTTTTGTTTGGCTAATGCATCAGCATTTACAAAGTCTTTGGTAAATTTTGTTATCCAAGCTAAACCTGCTTCAATAGGAGAAGTTGTATCGTCAATATCATTTCCATATAAACAATAGCCCATTTCTAAACGTAAAGTATCTCTTGCCGCTAAACCAATTGGTTTGATTCCGAAATCAGCCCCAGCTTCAAAAACTTTGTTCCAAATTTGTTCAACTTCCGAGTTTTTACAGTAGATTTCAAATCCACCAGAACCAGTATACCCAGTTGCAGAAATAATGACGTGTTCTATACCCGCAAAATCACCTACGTTAAATTTATAAAAAGGAATTTCTGCCAAATCTAAAGAAGATAGAGATTGCATTGCCTCAACCGCTTTTGGACCTTGAATGGCTAACAGCGAATAATCATCAGATAAATCTCTTAAATCGGCTCCAAATTCTTTATTGTATTTGTTAATCCAGTTCCAATCTTTTTCAATATTTGATGCATTTACCACTAATAAATACGTGTTTTCTTTAATTCTATAACAAATTAAATCATCAACAATTCCCATGTTTTCGTTAGGAAAACAACTGTATTGTGCATCACCAATTTCTAATTTAGAAGCGTCATTAGTAGTCACTTTTTGAATCAATGCCAAAGCATTTTCACCCTCAACTAAAAATTCACCCATGTGGCTCACATCAAAAACACCCACAGCGCTTCTAACAGTTTCGTGTTCTATATTTATCCCTTCATAAGATACAGGCATATTAAAACCAGCAAAAGGAACCATTTTAGCACCTAAAGCTGTGTGAACATCGTGTAATGCAATATTTTTCATGTATAGATTTCTAAAAATTTCCGCTAAATTATTGAAAATTCCGCAATTGTTAGGCATTAAAATTCTGTTAATATTTTGAATATAAAAAAATAATAATAGTACATTTAGTAAAATCAGAATCGAATTAACATGAAGTTTATCAAAACTTTCTTATTTTTATTGTTTCTAATTGCTATCAAGAATAGAAGATGATACTTGAGTTACAAAAGGAGACCCTATTAACCTTTCTATAGAAGCACCAAGAACTACAAACGCTATTGAAAATGATGGCAAAAAGTCTATTTTAAAATAATTTATTTTACCTGATTTAGATGAGTAAAGAGCAACCCAATAATCCATTACATGGAATAAAATTAGCCACAATTTTAGAAGAATTGTATTTAGAATATGGTTGGGAAGAATTAGGGTATTCTTTAAATATAAACGCGTTTAAAAATAATCCTACTTATAAATCTTCTCTTAAATTTTTAAGAACTACACCTTGGGCACGAGAAAAAGTAGAAAAATTTTATTTAAAAAATATGATTGATTAGTTTTTTTGAAGCTATTTCCAGCTTTTCGTTATATCTTTTTAATTTTGTTCTCGATACAAGTTTGTTCATTCTTCAAAAATTTACTCGAACTGACAATTAAAAAGGATGCCACTTCAATCTGGGCTAGACTTGTTTGCTATTTTAAGAGAGTCATATTTTTTCTTGTTTTTTTAACAACTTTCTTTGCTGTTTAATTGTTAAAGAACTCCCATCATGACTCCAACCAGGTGCAGCAAAAGCATACATGAATTTGTGATACCAATTTTTAGATTTCTTCATGTCATTCCAGATATCTACATATTCATGCGTTAAAATAACAAGAGGATTGTATGAGTTTGGTGGATGAGTAACTCCATATTTAATATCGATATTTTCATCCAATTCTTTAAACGTGCCAAACATTCTATCGAAAATATTTAAAAATCCACCATGATTTTTATCCATATACTCAAAATTTTGAGAATGATGTACTTGATGCATGGTGTGGGTATTCATAAATTTTTCAATAAAACCTAATTTAGGTATAAATACAGAGTGCAATTGAAATTGCCACAAAGCCTCAATCCCCAAACAAACCACTAACATTTCTGGAGGAAAACCGATTGCAGGAATCCACATGTAAAAAAAAGGTTTGTAAAATATGGTAAACCAGCCATTTCTAACAGCTGTTCCTAAATTAAAATTTGAAGAAGAATGATGCACAATGTGTGCTGCCCAAAGCAAACGAATATTATGATTTTGTCTATGAAACCAATAATAACTAAAGTCGTCTAGCAACTGACAAAGAAGCCAAATATACCAAGCGTATCCAAAAGATTCATAACCCAAAACATTTGTGCGTACACCATCTACAATAGGATTAAAAAAATCATAGACAAAGTTAAATAAAACTATAGCAGCTATTGTTTTGGTTAAAGGAGCTAATATTACTGAGCCAATGCCCATTGAAAGGCTAGCTAGTAAATCTTTCCATTTGTATAGTTCTTTTGTCTCTTCTTTTTTGTGATGTTTACTATACGTTAATTCTAATAAAATTAAACCTAAAAAGCAAGGTACACCATACACTAATGGGTTTGTAAAATTCATTATTAATTGTTAGTTTTTGCTAAAACTAACCTAAAATGATGGAATAACAAAGAATATAGATTATTTATACTTTAATTTTAATAAAGCCTATATATAAAAGATTTTTATTGACTAATAATCTCCAATACCAGTTCTTTTGTCAATGGCTTTCCGTTGGCAATTTTTTTGATATTTTCGAAAGTAAACACAAAATCACAACCCTTTTTATAATCAGAACACCCATAAGCTGTTTTTCCTTTTAGGATTGTTCCTTTTTTACACTTAGGACAACTAATTTTTTCTGATGATTTCTCTATATTGTTCTTGTCATTTCGACCTTGTGCAGAAATCTTGTTTTTAGGTTCAAATTTTAAATCAAAACCATCATCAAAACGAATTAAACCTTCTGCTTTTTCACTCTCTAAAACAAAACCTTTTAAATTGGTTGTGCAACCTTTATCAATTAATCTAATTATTTGATTTTCAGAAATTTTCTTGTCTAAAAAAGAAAATGGAATTTTTAAATCGCAATTATTTTTATATTCAGAACAACCAAAAGCTGATGAGCCTTTTAACAATGTTCCTTTCTTACATTTCGGACAAGTTTTACCTTCTACTTGTTTTTTAGATTTTTTATCACTTCGACCTTGTGGAGAAATCTTTTGAGAATTTTCGATTGCATTCGAAGTGACATTAGAAGAAATTCTTTTTTTAGAAGTATTAGAACGTACTTCATAAACCAACTGATCTACCATTTTTTTCATGTTATTGATAAACCTTCCTGCATTGAATTCTCCTCGTTCAATTTCTTTTAAACGCTTTTCCCAACGTCCTGTCAATTCAGCTGATTTTAAAAGTTCGTTATCAATAATGTTAATTAAGTCAATACCAGTTTGTGTTGGTACTACCAATTTCTTTTTACGTTCTATGTATTTTCTTCTAAATAAAGTTTCAATAATACTTGCCCTTGTTGATGGTCTTCCAATTCCGTTTTCTTTCATCAAATCGCGCATTTCATCATCATCTACTTGTTTTCCTGCAGTTTCCATAGCACGTAAAAGAGAAGCCTCAGTATAATTTCTTGGTGGTTTGGTTTCTTTTTCTAAAAATGATAGTTCGTGTTTGCCTATTTCTCCTTTTAAAAAAGAAGGTAAAGTAGCTTTGGAATTGATTTCTTTTTTAACCTTACTTTCTTCAGTTTTAAAAACAATTCTCCAACCTTTGGTTAGAATTTCTTTTCCTGTTGTTTTAAACGGAACGTCAGCGGCTTTTCCCATAACAGCAGTGTTAGAAACATCAGAATCTGGATAAAAAACAGCAATAAATCTTTTGGTAATTATATCATAAACTTGTTGCTGATTGTATTGCAAATTCCCTTGAATTCCAGTAGGAATAATGGCATGGTGATCTGTTACTTTTTTATCATCAAAAACACGTTTGGTTTTCTTTATTTTTTTACCTAAAAGCGGTTGCGTTAGTTCACTATAATTGGTTAGTTTCGATAAAATACCGTGAATTTTAGGATACAAATCATTAGGTAAAAAAGTAGTATCAACTCTTGGGTAGGTAACTACTTTCATTTCATACAATTTCTGAACAATTTTTAGAGTATCATCTGCAGAAAATCCGAATTTATTATTACAATACACTTGCAACCCTGTTAAGTCAAAGAGTTTTGGAGCGTATTCTTTTCCTTTCTTTTTGGTAACAGAAACAATTTCAAAATCAGATTGCGCTACTTTATCAGCTAAAACTTGTCCATCTTCTTTCTTTAAAAAACGTCCATCTTCGTAATTAAAAAGTGTATCTCTATAGGTCGTTTGTAATTCCCAGTAAGGCTGTGGTTTAAAATTTTTGATTTCAAAATACCTGTTCACTAACATGGCTAGAGTAGGAGTTTGTACTCTACCCACAGACAAAACTTGTTTGTAACCACCAAATTTTACCGTATATAAACGTGTTGCATTTAAACCTAAAAGCCAATCTCCAATAGCTCTAGAATAACCTG
Source organism: Polaribacter septentrionalilitoris (assembly GCF_009832745.1). Taxonomy (GTDB): domain Bacteria; phylum Bacteroidota; class Bacteroidia; order Flavobacteriales; family Flavobacteriaceae; genus Polaribacter; species Polaribacter septentrionalilitoris. Next base: position 75,270 of record NZ_VRMJ01000014.1, read on the forward strand.
CATAATATAAATTATCGTAATTTTCTGCAGGTTTTAAGTTGTTAAATCCGTCTTTGATGGCTTCTTCTGTTAATGATGAAATCCATAAACGTTGTACTTTTCCTTTATACTTACATTGGTTAATTACCCAACGTTGAATGAGTTCTCCTTCTGTTCCTGCATCCCCACAATTGATGATTACATCAGCTTTTTCGAACAAAGATTTTACAATATTAAACTGTTTTTTAACACCTGAATCGCCTGTAACTTTGGTATCAAAACGTTCAGGAAGCATGGGTAGGTTATTTAAATCCCAACTTTTCCAATGTGGCTTGTAATCTTTAGGTTCTAAAAGGGTACATAAATGTCCGAAAGTATAGGTTACAGCATAGCCATTACCTTCAAAATAACCATCACGTTTTGTGTTGGCTCCTAAGATGTTAGCAATTTCTCTTGCTACACTTGGTTTTTCGGCGATACAGACTTTCAATTATTGATTAATTTTTGGAAATTCGAAAATAGGAAAAATAATACTTAAGTTTTCTTACAATTCATGAATTTTTTAAATGAAAAATATTTCTTTTATTTGCTAATATTTATGCTCGAAAACCACCAAAGAAATCCGTTTTTAATTTTAGTTTTTACCTTTGTTGGTATGTTCATTAGATACGTATTCTTTTCATTGATTTCATTTGTTTTAGGTAATAAAATAAAAAACATATGGTCTTTTTCAGAAGGTTTTAAACAAATTGTCTACAATATTTTATTAACTTTTTTAATTTTTATAATATTTATTTTTTATGTAATTTATGATATTGTAAATAAATAATTTATTACTTCACCAAAGCCAATTGAATTCGTTTTCTACTTACATCAACCGCCAAAACTTTTACCACAATTTGTTGTTGTAGAGAAACAATGGCATTGACATCTTTTACAAAAGTATCTGATAAATTAGAAACGTGGATTAAGCCACTTTCCTTGATACCAATATCTACAAAACAGCCAAAATTGGTAATGTTATTTACAATTCCTGGCAAGAGTTGTCCAATTCTTAAATCAGCCATCGTTTTTATATTCTTATCAAATGAAAACACTTTAGCTTTCGCTCTTGGGTCAACCCCTGGTTTTTCTAATTCTTTGATGATGTCTTGCAACGTAGGTAAACCAACTGTATCTGAGATATAATTGTTAAGATTGATTTTTTGAAGCAACTCTTTATTACCAATAATTTCAGCTACTTTGGTATTTAAATCTTTCGTTATTTTATCAACCAAAGCATAACTTTCGGGATGTACGCCAGAATCATCTAAAGGATTTTTTCCATTCTTAATTCGTAAAAATCCTGCAGCTTGTTCGTATGCTTTTCCTCCTAAACGTGGCACTTTTTTTATTGCAGTCCTTGAGGTAAAAGCACCATTTTCGTTTCTATATTGTACAATATTTTCTGCTAGTTTTGGGCCAATTCCAGATACATAACTCAATAAAGATTCACTTGCAGTGTTGATGTTTACACCAACTGTGTTTACGCAACTTTCTACAACTGTATCCAAAGATTTTTTTAGCTTGGTTTGATCAACATCATGCTGATATTGACCAACTCCAATCGATTTTGCATCAATCTTAACCAATTCAGCCAAAGGATCTTGCAAACGTCTACCAATAGAAACTGCTCCACGAACTGTAACATCGTAATTTGGAAACTCGTCTCTGGCAATTTTAGAAGCGGAATAAATAGAAGCACCAGCTTCACTCACTACAAAAACATCTACAGGGTTTTTAAATTGAATTTTTTTAATCAACTGTTCTGTTTCTCTAGAAGCAGTTCCATTTCCAATAGCAATGGCTTCAATTTTATGAGCTTCAGCTAGAGTACTAATTTTCTTAATCGCATCAAAAGATTGATTTTGAGGAGCGTGAGGAAAAACAGTTTCGTTGTGTTTTAACTCACCTTGTGCATTCAAACAAACCACTTTACAACCAGATCTAAAACCAGGGTCAATAGCCAACACTCTTTTTTCGCCCAAAGGCGCGCCTAATAATAACTGTTTTAGGTTTTTAGAAAACACAACAATAGCTTCATCATCTGCTTTTTCTTTGGCTTTTGATAATGCTTCATTTGATAAAGAAGGAAATAACAACCGCTTAAAAGCATCTTGAATAGCTAGTTGAATTTGTGATGCACATTCGTTATGAGAACGAATGATTCTGTCTTCTATTTTTTGTAAGGTACGTTCTAAATCAATCTCAATTTTAACACGAATAAAACCCTCTTTTTCTGCTCTTAAAATAGCTAATAATCTGTGTGATGGAATTCGGTTTAAGGCTTCATTCCAATCAAAATAATCTTTAAATTTTTGAGCCTTTTCAGCATCAATTTCTTTTTTGATCACTTTTGATGAAATGGATGCAAAACGCTCTAATTGATGTCTGATACTATTCCTGATATCTGTACGTTCATTAATCCATTCTGCAATAATAAAACGTGCGCCTTCTAGAGCATTGTCAACTGTTTCAACTTCGTTGGAAGTATATTTAGAAGCAGTATATTCCAAATCATTTACACGTTGACTCATCATCATTTTTGCCAACGGTTCTAAACCATATAAACGTGCTGTTTCTGCTTTGGTTTTTCGTTTCTTTTTAAACGGCAAATACAAATCTTCCAAAGTAGTAATATCCTTTGTATTGTTGATTTTAGAAGTTAATTCTGGAGTTAAAGCACTTTGTTCTTCTAAAGCTTTTACGATTGCTTTTTTTCGTTTTTCTAAGGTCTGAAAAAGCTCTTTAAATTTTACAATTTCACCAATTTGAATTTCATCTAAATTCCCAGTCATTTCCTTTCTATATCTAGAAATAAAAGGGATGGTAGCGTCTTCATTTAATAATGAAAGCGTGTTTTTTATAGACTTTTCTGAAATCTTTGTTTGTTGGATTATATACTGATGAATTTGCATTTGCTTTCTGAATTTAACGAAATAAAAAACCTCATAAAACTGACTTTATGAGGTTGCGAATATACTTTTAAAATTGATAATTTAACAGATTACTTTTTCAAAAGCCAATCGTTTTGCGTTGTAACTGGTGTAGATAATTCCACAGTATTGATAGCCCATTTTTTTGATTAAGGATTGCATCCCTAAATTTTTTTCATGCGTATCAATTTTTAAACTTTTGATGCATTGGTTTTGTAGTTTTTGATGCAATTCCTCAAACACAAATTTGGCAATACCTAAACCACGAAATTCTTTTGCCATGGCTAATCTGTGAATTACTCCATAAGGTAAAGATTCATCAATAATCCAATTGCCGTCAATAACTTTTTTATAAGTAGGTTCTGGTCTAGTCGTAAACATTGTGGTTCCCATAATTGTGTTTTTATCATCCACAATTACATAACTTTCTTCATTTTTGATGTCATTTTCTACTTGTTCTGCATTCGGATATCCATTTTGCCATTGATCTATGCCTAATGATTTTAGTAGGTCTTTAGCATCATCAATGATTTCTATGATTCTTGAAACATCGTTTAGGGTAGAAAGTCGAATTATCATAAAATTAAATCATTTTAAAATCGAGTAATAATTCATCTTCGATATAACATTGTAAATGATCACCTTTAAAAATTTCTCCTTTACCTAAAGCAGGTGTTCCTGTGAAAATTAGATCACCAGGTTGTAAAGTCATATATTTCGAAATAAAAACAATAATATCAGCAAAATCATTTATCATATAAGCTGTATTGCTTTTTTGTTTTTCTTCACCATTAATAATTAAACTAAAGTTGATATCAGCCAAATTAGGAAATGCTGTAATTGACTTAAAACTAGATATGGGTGCAGCACCGTCAAAACCCTTGGCAAACTCCCAAGGATGTTTGGTTTCTCTAGCATCTTTTAGAATATCAGTAGCTGTATAATCAATACCAATTGCAATTTCAGAAATATAAGAATTTGCTTCTCTTTTTGTAATGTTTTTTCCTGCTTTTCCAATTTTGATGACTAACTCAACTTCGTAAATCAATTCGTTAGTAATACTACTTGGGTATATAACATCACAGTTTACAGCCAAAGCTGTTTCTGGTTTTGAAAAAATGAACTTTTTAGCTTTCTTTTTTTCTTTTATATCTTTTACATCAGTAACATAATTACTGCCAATTCCTAATACTTTCATTTCTGTTTGTTTTGTAATGTAAAAGTAAAAAAATATCCACCAAAAAATCGAAATTTTTTGATGGATTTTTATCATTGAGTTGCTTGTTTTTTAAGCTGTTGCTTCTTCTTTTACTTTAGATTTGGTTGGTAATTCAACTACTTCTTGATTGTGTAAAATATCTTGAATGGTCTGTCTTTTTCTAATTAAATAATCTTGACCATTTACTAACATTACTTCTGCAGGTAAATAGCGAGAATTGTAGTTAGAAGCCATTGAATAACAATACGCTCCTGCATTGTGGAAACATAATATATCTTCTTCAGAAATTTCTGAAATTCTTCTATTTGAACCAAAAGTATCAGTTTCACAAATATACCCCACAACACTGTAATATCTGTCTCTTCCTTCTGGATTAGAAATATTGGTAATGTTGTGATATGAATCGTACATCATTGGTCTTACCAAGTGATTAAAACCTGAATCTACATGAGCAAAAACTGTTGATGTGGTTTGTTTTACAACATTAACTTTCGCTAAGAATACGCCAGCTTCTGACACTAGAAATTTTCCGGGTTCAAACATTAGGGTAATATCTTTTCCATATTCTTCACAAAATTGATTAAATCTTGCAGAAAGTTGCACCCCTAATTGTTCAATATCTGTAGAAATATCACCTTCTTTATAAGGTACTTTAAAACCGCTTCCAAAATCTATAAAATCGATGTTTTCAAATTGTTTAGCAACGTCAAATAAAATTTCTGTTGCACGTAGAAACGTATCAATATCTAAAATATCAGACCCTGTATGCATATGAATACCATTGATGTTCATACCTGTATTTTCTACTACACGTTTAATGTGAGGTACTTGGTGGATTGAAATTCCGAATTTAGAATCGATATGACCTACAGAGATTTTTGAATTTCCACCTGCCATAATATGTGGATTGATACGCACACAGACTGGAATTTCAGGATGTTTTTGTCCAAATTGTTCCAAAATGGATAAGTTATCAATATTGATTTGTACACCTAAATTTGCAACTTCTTCAATTTCTTGTAAAGACACACCATTTGGTGTAAAAATGATATTTTTAGGGTCTATTCCTGTGGTTAATCCTAATTGTACTTCTTGATGAGATACAGTGTCTAAACCAGCACCTAAATTTTTGAAAAACTTTAAAATATTGATGTTGGATAACGCTTTAACTGCATAATTTAATTTTAAGTTTTTTACATCACTAAAAGCAGAGGTTAATCTGTTATATTGTGATTCTATTTTATCTGTATTGTAAACATATAAAGGACTTCCGTACTTGTTTGCGATTTCTAAAAGTTGTGTTCTTTCCACGGGTAAATGATTTATTTTGAGACTTCAAAAATAGTCAAAATGTTTAGTTGGTAAATAGTTTGTTTAAAAATATAACATATTGTTTTTTTTTGTGTTTTTTATACCCAAAATAATAGTTTTTAATCGTTGAAATCCTGTTGATAACTAATTGGTCTTGACGTTTCATTTTATATGCGTTAATGCTATATTAGCAAGTACTTCAAACCTAACCACAGTACCGATTTTTTATGAGTAAAGAAACGAAATATACAGAAGATAATATCCGCTCTTTAGACTGGAAAGAACACATTAGAATGCGACCAGGAATGTACATTGGTAAATTGGGTGATGGTTCTTCTGCTGACGACGGAATTTATATTTTGGTAAAAGAAGTTTTAGACAATTCTATTGATGAATATGTGATGGGTGCAGGAAAAACCATCGAAATTTCTATTCAAGGTAGTAAAGTTACCGTACGTGATTATGGACGTGGAATTCCTTTAGGTAAAGTAGTTGATGTGGTTTCTAAAATGAATACTGGTGGAAAATACGACTCCAAAGCCTTTAAAAAATCTGTAGGTTTAAATGGGGTTGGTACCAAAGCTGTAAATGCACTTTCGTCTTATTTTAGAGTAGAGTCTACACGAGAAGGAAAATCTGCTTCTGCAGAATTTTCTCAAGGAAACCTAGGAGAACAAGAATTTTTAGAAGAAACTTCTCGTAGAAAAGGTACTAAAGTCCAGTTTATTCCTGATGAAACTATTTTTAAAAACTACAAATTCAGAAATGAATATGTAGCTAAAATGTTGAAAAACTACGTGTATTTAAATCCTGGTTTGACCATCATTTTTAATGGAGAAAAGTTTTTTTCCGAAAATGGTTTAAAGGATTTATTGGAAGATAACAACAATCAAGATGATATGTTATATCCTATTATTCACTTAAAAGGAGATGATATTGAGGTTGCAATTACGCATAGTAAAACACAATATTCAGAAGAATATCATTCTTTTGTTAACGGGCAACATACTACACAAGGCGGAACACATCAATCTGCATTTAGAGAAGCTATTGTAAAAACCATACGTGACTTTTTCGGAAAGACTTTTGAAGCTTCTGATGTAAGAAAATCGATTATTTCTGCTATTGCTATCAAAGTAATGGAACCTGTTTTTGAGAGTCAGACCAAAACAAAATTGGGTTCTACAGAAATGGGGGGAGATTTGCCTACAGTTAGAACTTATATCAACGATTTTGTAAAAACAAAACTGGATAATTATTTGCATAGGAATACAGATGTTGCAGATAAATTGCAAAAGAAGATTTTACAAGCAGAGAAGGAGCGTAAAGAACTTTCTGGAATTCGAAAATTAGCAAGAGATAGAGCTAAAAAGGCTAGTTTACACAACAAAAAACTACGTGATTGTAGAATCCATTTAGGAGACACAAAAAAAGAAGCACATTTAGAAACAACCTTGTTTATTACAGAGGGAGACTCTGCTTCGGGTTCCATCACAAAATCAAGAAATGTAAACACTCAAGCGGTTTTTAGTTTAAAAGGAAAACCTTTAAATTCTTACGGATTAAGTAAGAAAATTGTATACGAAAATGAGGAATTTAATTTGTTGCAAGCTGCTTTAAATATTGAAGATGGTTTAGAAGATTTACGCTACAATAATATTGTAATTGCAACAGATGCTGATGTTGATGGTATGCATATCAGGTTATTATTAATTACTTTTTTCTTGCAGTTTTTTCCTGAGTTGATCAAAGAAGGACATTTGTATATTTTAGAAACACCTTTATTTAGAGTTAGAAATAAAAAAGAAACTTATTATTGTTATTCTGATGATGAGAAAAGAGAAGCCATTGAAAAACTAAGAGGCAAACCAGAAATTACCCGATTTAAAGGTTTGGGGGAAATTTCGCCAAATGAGTTTGTACATTTTATTGGTGATGATATTCGTTTAGATCCTGTAATGTTAGATAAGGAAATGTCTATTGAACAAATGTTACAGTTCTATATGGGTAAAAACACACCTGACAGACAAAAATTTATTATTAATAATTTAAAGGTTGAGTTGGATTATGTAGAAGATTAGATTCAGACCTCACAGGTTTTTAAAACCTGTGAGGTCTTTAGGATAAAATTAGAGTTCGCTATTTGCAACCTCAAGATTAGAAAAATGAAAGAAGAAGAAAAATTAATAATTCCAGATGAAATAATATCTAATAAAATCTATTTGATTCGTAATCAAAAACTAATGCTAGATAGAGATTTGGCAGAATTGTATCAAGTAGAAACAAGAGTTTTAAAGCAAGCAGTAAAAAGAAATATAAATCGTTTTCCAGATGATTTTATGTTTGAGTTGACAAAAATTGAATTTGAAAATTGGAGGTCACAATTTGTGACCTCCAATTCTGATAAAATGGGTTTACGTTATGCACCAATGGCATTTACAGAACAAGGAGTGGCAATGTTGTCAAGTGTGCTGAGAAGTGATAGAGCCATTGCTGTAAATATTAAAATTATTAGAATATTTACAAAAATGAGAGATTTACTGAGTGATAATTTAAGTTTACGATTAGAAATTGAAGAGATTAAAAAGAAAATGAATAATCACGATAAAAATATAGAACTCGTATTTTCTTATTTGGATGAATTAGTTGAGCGAAAAGAAGAGAAAAAAGAAAGAACACAAATAGGTTATAAAAAAGATAAAGAATAAGATAAAAGTTGTTAAACAAGCTTGCGTTAGGGATTGAAGTGGCATCCTTTTTATTTTTCATAAAAAGATATAACGTAAAGCCTGTTAAAACGCCCAAAGAATAAACAATTAAACTCTTAAACGAATAAACGTTTTTCAGATGAGTGAAGAAATAAACGAGAACGAACACGAAGAAGAATTAACAAATCAAGGAGAAAATCCTCAAGAGGAAACTATTACCAAAGTTACAGGAATGTACAAAGAGTGGTTTTTAGACTACGCTAGTTATGTAATTTTAGAAAGAGCAGTTCCATCTTTAGAAGACGGATTAAAACCTGTGCAGCGTAGAATTATGCATTCTATGAAAGATTTGGACGATGGACGTTACAACAAAGTAGCTAATATTGTTGGACATACCATGCAGTATCATCCACATGGAGATGCTTCAATTGCTGATGCTATGGTGCAAATTGGTCAGAAAGAATTGCTGATTGATATGCAAGGAAACTGGGGTAATATTTTAACTGGTGATAGAGCTGCAGCATCAAGATATATTGAAGCACGTTTATCAAAGTTCGCTTTAGATGTAGTTTTTAATCCAAAGACAACGGAATGGAAATTGTCTTATGATGGTCGTAGAAAAGAACCAATAGATTTACCTGTAAAATTCCCATTATTATTGGCACAAGGTGCAGAAGGAATTGCTGTAGGATTATCTACAAAAATATTACCACACAATTTTGTAGAATTAATAGACGCTTCTATAAAATATTTAAAAGGAAGAAGTTTTAAAATTGTACCTGACTTTTTAACAGGAGGAATTGCAGATTTTTCCAATTACAATGATGGCAAAAGAGGAGGTAAGGTGCGTATTCGTGCAAAAATATCTCAATTGGATAAGAAGACTCTAGTGATTAATGAGATCCCGTTTTCAACTACAACATCTTCTTTAATTGATAGCATTTTAAAAGCCAATGACAAAGGTAAAATTAAGATTAAAAAAATTGAAGATAACACAGCTGCAGAAGTTGAAATTTTAGTCCATTTACCACCAAATGTTTCTCCAGATAAATCTATTGATGCTTTATATGCTTTTACCAATTGTGAAACTTCTATATCACCTTTGTGCTGTACAATTCAAGACAATACACCAGTGTTTTTAGGAATTTCCGAATTGTTAAAACACTCCACAGATTTAACTGTAGAATTGTTAAAACGTGAATTAGAAATTCAGTTAAACGAATTAGAAGAACAATGGCATTTCGCCTCTTTAGAACGTATTTTTATTGAGAACAGAATTTATCGTGATATTGAAGAAGAAGAAACTTGGGAAGGTGTAATTGAAGCAATAGATAAAGGGTTACAACCTCACATCAAACACTTAAAAAGAGCCGTAACAGAAGAAGATATTGTTCGTTTAACAGAAATTCGTATCAAAAAAATATCAAAATTTGATATCGATAAGGCCAAACAATACATTGAAAGTTTAGAAGATAAAATTGCAGCAGTTAAAAATCATTTAGATAATTTAATAGATTTTGCAATTGATTATTTTAAAAATCTAAAAGACAAATACGGAAAAGGAAAAGAACGTAAAACAGAAATTCGAATTTTTGATGATATTGTGGCATCAAAAGTAGCGATGAACAATGCAAAATTGTATGTAAATAGGGCAGAAGGGTTTATTGGAACATCTTTGCGTAGAGATGAATTTGTATGTGATTGTTCTGATATTGATGACATTATTATCTTTAGAAAAGATGGTAAAATGATGGTGACTAAAATCGATTCCAAAACTTTTGTTGGTAAAGATATCATTCATGTGGCTGTATTTAAAAAGAAAGACAAACGTACTGTGTATAACATGATGTACAAAGATGGTACTAAAGGGCCAAGTTATATGAAACGTTTTAATGTAACCTCTGTAACGCGTGATAAAGAATATGATTTAACCAATGGAAGTAAAGGCTCAAAAGTTTTATACTTTACGGCAAACCCTAATGGAGAAGCTGAAGTGGTTACCATTAATTTACGAGCAGTTGGTAGTATTAAAAAGCTAAAATGGGATATTGATTTCGCTGATTTAGCCATTAAAGGACGTGGTGTTCGTGGAAATACCATAACCAAATTCGCTATAAAAAGTATCGAGTTTAAAGAGGCAGGAGTATCAACTTTAAAACCTCGTAAAATTTGGTTTGATGATGCTGTACAGCGCTTAAATGTTGATGATAGAGGGGAGTTGTTAGGAGAGTTTAGAGCCGAAGATAAGTTACTTATTATCACTCAAAGTGGAAAAGCAAAAGCGGTAAAACCAGATTTGGCAATGCACTTTGATGATGATATGATAGTTTTAGAAAAATGGAAACCTAACAAACCAATTTCTGCCATTTATTTTGATGGAGAAAAGGAAAAGTATTATGTAAAACGCTTTTTAATAGAAACTCCAGAGAAAGAAGAAGAGTTTATTTCTGATCATCCCAAGAGTCAATTAGAAATCGTGGCAACAGATTACAGGCCAATGGCAGAAGTTCAGTTTTCGAAACGAAGTTTAGAAAATATTGAAGTCAATTTTGAAGAGTTTATTGCTGTAAAAGGAATTAAAGCACTTGGCAATCAATTAACAACTGATAAGATTAAGAATGTAAACTTGTTAGATGCATTACCTTTTGACGAACCAGAACCTCCAACATCTAAAGAAATGGAAGTGGTAGATGAAGAAGTGATTGAAGATAAGTTGCCAATTGAGGTCCCTGTGGTAGAAAAAAAAGATTCTAAAACAAGTTCTGTTCAGAGTAAAGAAGATAAAAAGAAAGATTTACTTAAAAAGGCAATTCAAAAAAAGAAAGAGAATACAGATGATACTCAACAATCTTTGTTTTAAATAATGAAGCTAAAACATTTATATTTATTACTATCTGTTCTAGGAATTTGTTATACTTGGTATTATAATATTCAGTGGTTTCAATCTGTTGAAAATCCTGCTTTTTTAAATTTCTTTCAAGATGCACAACAAAATTTTGCAGGAAAATCTTTTGGAGCAGATTTAACAGTTGTCTGTTTGACTTTCTTTGTTTTTATGATTCCTGAATCAATTCGGTTAAAAATTAAATATTGGTGGATTTTAATTCCGTTAACATTTCTAATCGCTATTGCGTTTACTTTTCCCCTATTTTTATATATTAGGGCAAATACTATTGAAAAGACATTGAATGAAGTTTAAACTACTATTTTTTTTCTTTTTCATTTCTATTTGTGTTTTTTCGCAATCTGAGATTTATTATTTTAAAGATACTTCTAATTCTTTAACATTAGAAGAGGTTTCAAATAATGAATTTACCCTTTTAGAAGAACAGGTATTAGAGACCTATTCTAACGCTTCTCATTGGTTCAAAATTCCAGCTTATCCAACAGATTCAGAGTATATTTTTAGAATTTTATATGAAAGAATAAATAAGGCTAATGTTTATCAAAACTCTCAAAGCATTGAAAAGCTAGCTCATCAACGTTTTTTAAGCTATCAATTTTCAAGAAAATATGATGTTTTTGTAAAAGTAACTCCAAAATTACACTCTTATATTCCAATTGATTTTGAAGTAAAGGAAGAATCAATAAAAAAAGAGCAGAACTTTTTATTGTTTAATGGCTTCTATTACGGATTTGCTTTTTTAGTAATCATCTATAATTTGTTTTATTACCTTTTATTTAAAGATGATGCTTTTTTATATTATTCATTGTTTTTAAGTAGTTTGATTTTTGGTGTTTTTACGATGGATGGAATGCTAAATTTTTTCGAGTTAAGTGACAAAATGAAAAATATACTAATGATATCAAACTATATCTTTTTGGCTTTTTTTTCATCTAAATTTACTAACAGTTATTTGTTTTTAGAGATGTATTATCCAAAACTAAAAAGATTTAGTTATGCTATTGGTGTTTTTATTGTTTTTTTAGGAGGAATTTATTTGATTATTGAAAATTATTACTATTTACTTTTAATAAATATATTAGTTTTTTCATTACTAATTATATATTGGATTTGCTCACTTTTATTATTCAATAAAAATTTTTACACTAAAATTTTAGTATTTGCATATGTAATTCTTTTATTTTCTGGAATTGATTTTTTTATACTGAAGTTTTTAGGTGTTTCATTAATAGATATTAATGCTACTACTATAAAAATTGGATCTTATATAGAAATGATAGTGCTTTCTATTGGTGTTATATATAGGATGAACACTTTGAAACATGAAAACAAATTGATGCGAAATGAGATTATTACTTATTCAATGCAATTATCAAATTTAGAAGAATCTCAACACCAAGATGAAAAATCTAATATTAATAATTTAAGTCATAGAGAAAGACAAATATTTAATTTAATTGTATCAGGAAAAACAAATAAAGAAATTGCCTTAGAATTAAATATTTCTATAAACACCGTAAAATTTCATTTGAAAAACGTTTATGATAAGCTAAACATAAAAAGTAGAAAAGAAGCATTAACTTTTAATGTAATTTAGTGTTTATACTAGTGTTTAGTTAGAAAAAACTAATAAACTACCCATAAACTACCCGTAGTTTTAACTCAATATAGCTTTATTATCTTTAAATTTGAAAAGTCTTAAGGACAATTAATCCCCCAATTCATATATAGCCTTTAGTATTTTAATACTAAAGGCTTTTTAGTATTAAAATTTAAAATGTAACAATTATTGCATTTTCTCAAAGAATGTCATTCTGTAATTGGGTAGTAGTTCAGAATTAGTAATTTTAATCATATCCTTTAATACTAAATCTGGTCTTGTTGGTGCCAATTCATAATAAATAACGCCACCTGTTTTCCCTTTTTTAGTGGATGGAGTATAAATTTTATCATTTTCAAAAGCTTTGAATTTAGCATACAATTGGTTGCTATTTAATAATTGTTCTTTTGATGAAAAATAACCAGGAGCAATCCAAAAATCAGCATTTTGAGCTTTATCAAAAACACTTTCAAAACTTAATGATAAACTTCCTTTTCCATTAGAGTCTTGCCACAAATAATTCAAGTTAGCATCTTTTAGAAACTGCGCTACAAAACTCTCACCAGCTGGTAAGTTCCAAATATCTTTACTCATAATAGCACCAGATAAAACAGTTGGTTTTTTTACATTTTTTAAAGCGATTTTTTTAGCAGTCAAATAATTAGTTTCTATGACATTAAAAATACTATCAGCTTGTTGTTCTTTATCAAATAAAATCCCAAAAAATTTAATCCATTCTGCTCTTCCTAAAGGAGTTTCTTCTAACCAATCTCCGTTATAAATTACATTTATTCCTGCTTTTTGTATTGTAGTTAAGGATTTATCTGCAGAAGAAACACTGTAGCCAACTACCAAGTCAGGTTGTAAATCCAATAAAATTTCAGTGTTTAATGAGCTTTCTTTACCAATTTCTTTGATGTTACCAGCATCTATTAAAGCTCTTGTTTTTTTTGAAGAAACATACTTTGAATACGGAAACCCAATAATTGATGTTTCCTCATTTAAATATTCTACCATAGGAATATGAGTAGTTGAGGTTACCACAATTTTCTCAATTGGAACTTCAATATTTAAATTTGATGAATTTTTATTTTTTGTTGAGTTTTTATGTTGAATTTCATATTCAAAAACTTCATTAGAATTTTGATAAGCTGATTTTATAATTAGTTTTTTAGTTCCGTTTTTATCAATAATATCAAAACCTTTTGCATATTTTATGATGCTTTTCTCAATTGGTTTGATAGCATTTTTTATAGGTTCTTTTTTACAGGAAAAAAAAACTAAAAACGAACAACTAAAAATGAAAAACTTTTTAATCATGAATATACTTGATTTTCTTGTTCTTGAACTCTGATAAATGTGGTTCTTTTTGTCAGTTCTTTTAATCTTTTTGCACCAACATAAGTACATGTTGAACGAATTCCACCTAAAATATCTATAATGGTATCTTCAATATCACCTCTAAAAGGAACTTCTACTGTTTTACCTTCTGATGCTCTGTAATTGGCAACCCCACCAGCATGTTTATTCATTGCAGTTTCAGAACTCATACCATAAAAAACTTTGAATTGTTCTCCGTTTTTATCAATAAATTCACCACCACTTTCTTTGTGACCTGCCAACATTCCACCCAACATTACAAAATCTGCACTACCACCAAAAGCTTTAGACAAATCACCAGGGATTTTGCAGCCACCATCAGAAATAATATGGCCTCCCATTCCGTGAGCTGCATCTGCACATTCTATAATTGCTGATAACTGAGGATATCCAACTCCTGTTTTTACGCGAGTAGTACAAACAGAACCTGGACCAATACCAACTTTTATAATATCTGCACCAGCCAATAATAATTCTTCAACCATTTCTCCAGTAACAACATTACCTGCAATAATGACTTTATTAGGATGATTTTTTCGCATTTTTTGAACAAAGTTTACAAAATGTTCTGAATATCCATTTGCAACATCTATGCAGATAAAATTAATCTGAGGAAACTCATTTAAAATAGTTTTCACTTTCTCAAAGTCTTCCTTTCCTGTTCCTGTGCTAACTGCAATATTATTTAATGTTTTATCAGTAGTGTTTGTGGCAAAATCTCTCCATTCTTCAATAGCGTAGTGTTTATGAATTGCCGTAAATAAATTATGTTTTGATAATGCTTTTGCCATTTCAAAAGTACCTACAGTATCCATATTTGCAGCCATTATAGGAATGCCTTTCCATACAACATCACTATGAAGAAAAGTAAATTCTCTTTCTAATGTTACTTGCGATCGTGATTTTAAAGTTGATCGTTTTGGACGAATCATTACATCTTTAAATCCTAATTTTAAGTCATTTTCAATTCTCATAAGTCATAAAACATTTAAAAGCTAAAGGTATAAAATTTGTGTTCGATTTTATTAGAATCTTAAAAAGAATACATCTACTTTTGTTTTGAATTTGGTTTCCGATTTTTTATCGGAATTAAAAGGGAATCTGGTGAAAAACCAGAACTGTTCCCGCAACTGTAAGTTTATGCTGAACTAGTTTCAGCACCTCATTAGAGGATGTTATTATTCTTATGTCACTGACCTTAAAAAAGTTGGGAAGGCAAATAACATAAAAACGAGTCAGGAGACCTGCCATTTTCACGAGTTAAAAACTTTCGGGATAAAAGTTTATGTACTAATCTCTATTCGTACACAAAATTTACCTGATTTATTGTATCAATTAAATCATTAAAAAATGAACAAACAATTTGTAATTGTTAGTGCTTTGGCATTTAGTTTTGCCAGCACAAATCTTTTTGCACAAAAAAAACAAACGCAAAAAGAAAAAGTAGAAAGCTTAGACGAAGTTGTAATAACTGCAACAAAGTTTAAAACCAGTAAAAAAAATATTGGTAAAGTAGTTTACAAAATTAATCAAGAGACTATTAAAAATAGTCAAGGAAGAACAGTTGTAGATTTATTAAATGACGTTCCTGGTATTGAAATTAATGGTAATTTTAGCACTAAAGGACAAAATTTAGGGTATTACATTAGAGGAGGAAGAAATAGACAGGTTGCCATTTTAATTGATGGCGTTAACGTAAATGATCCATCATCCTTTAATGGAGATTTTGACTTACGTCAGATAGACATTAATCAAATAGAAAGCATTGAGGTTTTAAAGGGAGCATCCTCTACGTTATATGGAACAGGAGCTGCAACAGGTGTTATTAACATCATCTTAAAAAAATCATCAAAAGATAGTTTTTCTGGAACTTTTACTTCTTCTGTAGGAACAAATTCATCAAGTGAAAATAATAGTTTTTCAGCTAAAGAATTTGCTACCAATTTTAATTTTAATGGAACTTTAGGAAAAGTAGATTATTTATTGGCTCTAAATGCAAATGGTTCTGCTGGTTTGTCTGCAGCAGAAAGTACTACAAATACTCAATTTGAAGAGGATAAATTTTCAAGAGAAAATGTTTTATTAAAGTTAAATTACCATATCAACAAAAATATTAAGGTTGGAGTTTTTACAAGTATAGATGAGTTTTCTACTGATTTTGATGGGTTTGATTATGATCCAGTAACTTTTGCAAGTATACCTGCTGATAAGAATAATAACCTGAATAGTTCTCAAAAAAGATTAGGGGTAAATCTTGATTATAAATATCAAAAAGGAACCCTAAAAGTAAGGACTTTTTTAACTGATATTGAAAGAAATGAAACGCCTTCAAATGACTTTTTTAGAGGAGAAGTTTACGGATTCGATATTTTTAATCATTATAAGTTCAATCCCAATTTTTCTTTTTTACTAGGTTTTACTTCTCAGTTTCAAGATATGGAACAAAGAACTACTTACAGAACAATAGAAGAAGGGAAAGGTAAACAGCATTTTTATGATCCCTATTTATCATTTAACTATGTTTCTAACTTTGGGTTGAATGTAAATTTAGGAACTCGTGTAAATATTCATAGCGAATATGGTAGCAATGTGGTTTATAATATAAATCCATCATATAATTTTAAAATTAATGATAATGATGTAAAAATATTTGCTTCGTATAGTACTGCTTTTGTGACACCAACTTTATCAGAAATTTTCACAAAACTACCTACAATCAATGAACTATTACCAGAAGAAGATAGTACAATTGAAGGTGGTTTTAGTTTTAATACAGATGATTTTTCTTTTAATGCAACTTATTTCTACAGAGAGGAAACTAATAAGATTGGTTTTGATCCTAATACCTTTCAAACAATTAATGATTTTGGAACCTTTTTAGCAAAAGGAGTAGAAGCAGAAGTTACATATAAAGCTTCAGAAAAATTGAGTTTACTTGCTAATTATACATACATAGATAGAGATGAGAGCTTGTTGCTAAAAATACCTCAAAACAAGTTTTTTGCAAAAGTAAATTATCAATTACTAGCATCAACTTTTACCTCATTAAATTATAGATTTGTTGATGAGACAAAAGATTTTGGAAACATAGATTTATCATCTTACAATGTAATTGATTTCTTTATAAATCACAGTTTGTTAGAAGGTAAGGTTACTTTTTATGGAGCAGTTACTAATATTTTTAATGAGGATTTTCAAGAAATTGCTGGTTTCACTTCAAGAGGTAGAAATTATAATCTAGGAGTAAAAATAAATTTATAATAAAAAGCTAAATTATACAACGTAGAAAGGCTCCATTTTTGGAGCCTTTTTTTATAATAGTTTCTTTACTTCACTTTTAATAAAATCGATGGCTATGTCAGTAGGAGGTAGGGTTTTAGAGTAGTCTATCAGTAGGTTTTGGCGTAAATCATTTGCAGAATTAGAAGTTTCTGCAACTTGTTTTAATTTATTAATAGTTGCATTTTTGGCACCTAAAATGGCTGTCCAAGTTTTGTCTGAAATGTAAATTTGCTGCACTAAATTATGCTCAAACTCTTGTTCGATATTAGATAATAGTAGCTGTAAATAATCATCAGCTTTGTCAGAAATAGGTTTAATTCTTACTACAATCTTTACAGGATTAATACGCTCACAAAATAATAACATGCGTTCATAAGATTGTAATTTTATAGGTAAAGCTTCTTTTTTCTTTTCAGCTAGCAATCCTAGTTTCTTTTCTGCATTTTGCTGAGAAATAAAACCGTTAAACATATAATACGCTACAAAACCTGTAACTGCAGCAGGTAAAATGTAAGCGATACTTTCTAATAATTTATCTTCCATTCAACTAAAACTTTATAAATGTATAACCAATGTTTTGATATTGTAATAATGCAGTCATTGCAGAAAGCGCAAACTTTACTTCTGGTAAAATAACTTTTTTATCAATTTCTCTATATGAAGCAGTCTGTCCACAAATAATAATATCTACACCTGCATTTTTTAATTCTTTGATGAGTAGAGAATTTGGATTTTTAACGCCATATCTCTTAAAATAAGCATCATCATTTAAGACATCTTTCCATGCTCCACCATGAATAGTAATAGCTACTTTTAACTGTTCAGGTTTCATACCTGCATTTGCATGCATGTTTAAAAACCTTGCAGCTGTAACAATATTTTTGTTAATTATATTTGTCTTTTTAGAACTTGTAGAAACATCAAAAATCACCTTAAATTCTTTAGTGATGTCTGTTTTTATATCTACATTTTTCACATCAAAGGTTTCGCCAAAGTTTTTAATAATCTTTCCTTTTATCCTATTGTTTTGACTAGAAATAAGACTTGAAAATGTAATGAATAATACTAAAAAGAAGTAATTTTTCATGAGAATAATATTAATCTTGTAAATGTATTTATAATTTTATAAAACTAATAATTAATATTGATGAACATTTCTTAATTTCACACTTTCAAATCTTTTCAAAATAAATAATTGAGTACTTATCTAAATTCTTTAAACGAAGCACAAAAACAGGCTGTTTTACAAAAAGATGGACCAATGATTATTATCGCTGGTGCAGGTTCTGGAAAAACTCGTGTATTAACCTACAGAATTGCACATCTAATGCAGCAAGGTGTAGATTCATTTAACATATTATCACTCACATTTACCAACAAAGCAGCAAGAGAAATGAAAGACAGAATTGCTGGAGTTGTAGGACAAAGTGAGGCTAAAAATTTGTGGATGGGAACATTCCACTCGGTTTTTGCAAGAATTTTACGTTCTGAGGCTGATAAATTAGGATTTCCATCAAATTTCACCATTTACGATACTCAAGATGCTACTCGTCTCTTAACTTCGATTATTAAAGAAATGAATTTGGATAAAGAGCGATACAAAGCAAAACAAATTCAGCATAGAATATCATCATTTAAAAACAGTTTAATTACAGTTAAAGCCTATTTTAATAATTCTGACTTGCAAGAAGCAGACCTGCATGCTAGCAGACCAAAAGTTGGTGATATTTATAGAGAATATGTAGATAGATGCTTTAAGGCAGGAGCAATGGATTTTGATGATTTGTTGTTAAGAACTAATGAATTGTTAGCGCGTTTTCCTGATGTTTTGGCAAAATATCAAGACCGTTTTCGGTACATTATGGTAGATGAGTATCAAGATACAAACCATTCTCAATATTTAATTGTAAAAGCGTTGGCAGATCGTTTTCAAAACATCTGTGTAGTAGGTGATGATTCGCAAAGTATTTATAGTTTTAGAGGTGCAAATATTCAGAATATTTTAAATTTTCAGAAAGATTATCCCGATGTAAAAACATTTAAGTTAGAACAGAATTATCGTTCTACTAAAAATATTGTAAATGCTGCTAATTCAGTTATAGCAAGAAATAAGACTAAATTAGATAAAGAAGTCTGGACAAGTAATGATGCAGGAGATTCAATCAATGTAATGCGTACCATTTCAGATGGAGAAGAAGGTCGTTTTGTAGCACAATCCATTTGGGAAAACATGATGAATCATCAATTAAAACCTGATGATTTTTGTGTGCTGTACAGAACAAATTCACAATCAAGAGCCATTGAAGATGCGTTAAGAAAGAAAAATATCGATTATAAAATTTATGGCGGAATGTCATTCTATCAGCGAAAAGAAATCAAAGATATTTTGTCTTATTTACGTATTTTAATCAATCCTAATGATGAAGAAGCCTTAAAAAGAATTATCAATTATCCTGCACGTGGAATTGGGGCAACAACTATAGATCGATTAACCATTGCTGCAAATCATTATAAAAAATCAATTTTTGAAATCATAAAATATATTGATAAGATTGATATCAAAATTAATTCTGGAACCAAGAACAAGTTGCAGAATTTTATGAATATGATTTTGCGTTTGCAAATTGAAGCACAAACTAAAAATGCTTTTGAAATTGCAGAAGAAGTTGTAAAATTAACACGATTAATCAAAGATTTAGAGAAAGACGGAACCCCAGAAGCGGTTAGTAAAGTTGAAAATGTTCAAGAACTATTAAACGGAATTAAAGATTTTATCACAGATAAAATAGAACAAGGAGAAGATGCTTCTTTAACAGCTTTCTTAGAGGATGTAGCTTTAGCAACCGATTTTGATAACAATAAAGATGATGACAAACCAACAGTGTCTCTAATGACCATTCATCAGTCTAAAGGATTAGAATATCAGTACATATATATTGTTGGTTTAGAAGAGAATTTATTTCCTTCTGCAATGAGCATGAACACTAGAAGCGAGTTAGAGGAGGAGCGTAGATTGTTTTATGTAGCATTAACTAGAGCAGAAAAAGTAGCCTATTTAAGTTATGCACAAACACGTTATAGATGGGGGAAATTGGTTGATGCAGAACCAAGTCGTTTTTTAGAAGAGATTGATGACCAATTTTTACACTACATTACACCAAAAGTTCCAGAATCATCTGCAAACCGTTTTGTAGATAAGAGTTTATTTGATGATGCTCCTAAAGGAATTCGTTTTCAAAAACCAATTCAGCGTAAAAAAATGGAACGAGATTTATTAAAAAAGAAAGAAATTATCATTCCTAAAAACTTAAAAAAAGTATCTCAAGCAAATTCAAAAGCCAATCTATTTGATGGTAAAATTGCAGTAGGTAACATCGTTGAACACAATAGATTTGGCAGTGGAGAGGTAATAGCTTTAGAAGGAAATGGACCTAATAAAAAAGCAGAAATTAAGTTTGGTACAGTTGGTAAAAAGAAATTGTTACTACAATTTGCTAAATTAAAAGTGATTGGATAAAATAATCCTAAAAACTAAAAATAAATCGTTATTTTGCAGCGTTAAAAAACTACAAATTATAAGTTTTTAGTTCTAGCAGAGTCCAGAACTAATAAAATTTCTAAAATTATTGTTTAGAAACTAATAAACTTCACAAAATTAAATAAATGACATTCGATTTAGAATATAATTCAGAAAGAACATTAATGATTATTCCAGAATATGGTAGACATATTCAAAAATTAGTGAATCATTGTGTTGCACTAGAAACCAAAGAAGAACGTAATAAAATGGCTAAAGCCATTGTAGATGTAATGGGGAATTTACAACCGCATTTACGTGATGTTCCCGATTTTAAACACAAATTATGGGATCAACTTTTTATCATGTCTAAGTTTGAGCTTGATGTAGACTCTCCATATCCACAACCCTCTAAAGAAGAATTACAAGAGAAGCCAGAACCTTTAGCATATCCAAAATCAGCATCAAGATACCGTTATTATGGTAATAACATTCAAACAATGATTGATGTAGCATTAAGTTGGGAAGATGATGATAAAAAAGAAGCCTTAGTGTTTACAATTGCGAATCATATGAAAAAATGTTACCTAAATTGGAACAAAGACACTGTTGATGATGCAGTAATTTTTAATCATTTATATGATTTATCTGACGGAAAATTAGATCTTAGAAATACTGATGAAGAATTGACAGATAGTAAAAACTTGTTAAGAAAAAGAAACTCTCAAGGTCAAAATCATTCAAAAAACAATCATAAGAAGCACCATAACAATAATAAGAATAGAAAAAGATACTAATTAATGGCATCATTTAAAATTGAAGGTGGACATAAATTAAACGGAACCATCACACCACAAGGAGCAAAAAACGAAGTATTACAAATTCTTTGTGCAGTATTATTAACTCCAGAAAGGGTAGTTGTAAATAATGTTCCAGATATTATTGATGTTAATAAGTTGATATTTATCTTAGGAGAATTGGGTGTAAAAGTTGAAAAATTAAACGCAAATTCTTATGCATTTCAAGCAGATGAAGTTGATTTGCCTTATTTAGAGTCAGATAATTTTAAACGAGATGGTAGTTCTTTACGTGGATCTATTATGATTGTTGGACCGTTATTAGCTCGTTTTGGTAAAGGCTACATTCCACGTCCTGGAGGAGATAAAATTGGTCGTAGACGTTTAGATACTCACTTTGAAGGATTTATCAGATTAGGTGCAAAATTTAGATATAATAAAGAAGAAAAGTTTTATGGTGTAGAAGCTGATGAACTTTTTGGTACGGATATGTTGTTAGATGAAGCCTCAGTTACAGGAACTGCAAACATCATTATGGCAGCAGTTTTAGCAAGTGGAACAACAAGAATTTACAATGCTGCTTGCGAACCATACATTCAACAATTGTGTAAAATGTTGAATTCAATGGGTGCAAAAATCGAAGGTGTAGGTTCAAATTTATTAACAATTACAGGAGTTGATTCTTTGGTTGGTTGTGAACATACGGTATTACCAGATATGATTGAAATTGGTTCTTGGATTGGTGTTGCAGTAATGACACAATCAGAACTAACTATTAAAAATGTGAGTTGGGAGAATCTAGGTCAGATTCCAAACGTGTTTAGAAAATTAGGAATTCAATTAGAGAAAAAAGGAGACGATATTTATATTCCAGAACAAGAATCGTATGAAATCCAAAACTATATAGATGGTTCTGTTTTAACAGTCGCAGATGCACCATGGCCCGGATTTACTCCAGATTTACTAAGTATTATTTTGGTCATTGCTACACAAGCAAAAGGAACCGTTTTAATTCATCAAAAAATGTTCGAAAGTCGCTTGTTCTTTGTCGATAAATTAATTGATATGGGCGCAAAAGTAATTCTGTGTGACCCACATAGAGCAACAGTTATAGGTCATGATTTCCAGTCGCAATTAAAAGCAACAAAAATGACTTCTCCAGATATTAGAGCAGGAATTTCTCTATTAATAGCAGCACTTTCTGCAAGCGGAACAAGTATCATAAACAATATAGAACAAATAGATAGAGGTTACGAAAACATTGAAGCTCGTTTAAAATCTATTGGTGCTAAAATTGAAAGAATAGAAGATTAAGTTTTGCAATAATATTGCCATTAGAGTAAAATTAAAAAATTAGAAAGAGAAAAAGTTTTATTATTAATTAATATAACTTTTATAATTATGATTAGAAACTTATGGAATGAAGATTGGAAAGATATTCAATTTGATGAAAAAATATCCGAAAAAGTAAAATTTAGAATTTCTAATTATGGTAGAATAATAAAATATTCTAAAGATAAACAAGTTCTAAAGAAAAAAACCTACATAAATGGATATGAAACCATTTCTTTGAGACAAAAATTAAATCATAAAACTACAAGTAGATATGTACATAAATTAGTAGCTCAACATTTTTTAGAAAAAGAAAATGAAGATCAGGTTTATGTAATTCATCTTAATTATGATAAAAAAGATAATACCGTCAATAACTTAAAATGGGCTACAAAAAGAGAAAAAGAATTGCATCAATTTAATAATCCAAATTGGGAATCTGTAGTAAAAAAAAGAAGTAGAAATATTGGTAAATTAACAGAAGGAAAAGTTAAAATTATTAAACGCCAATTAAAAAATAACAGAACAAGAATCACTATGATAGCAAAACGCTTTGGTGTTTCAGATATGCAAATTCATAGAATTAAGTCTGGTGAAAATTGGTCTCATGTTAAAATTTAACAAAATAGTGTCAAGTTGACACTATTTTTTTATTGGCAGCATTTTTGCCAATAAATTGTGTACAATTTAATGATTACAAAGAAATGAGTAAAGAAGAAAATATACAAGAAGAAATAAAGAACGAGCAAGAACCTGCACAAGTTGAAGAAAATCAAACTGTTGAAGAAGAAGTTGTAAAAGAAGAACCAACAGCAGAAGAGTTAATCCAAGCAGAAAAAGACAAGTTTTTACGCTTATTTGCAGAGTTTGAAAACTATAAAAAGAGAACTTCTCGAGAAAGAATAGAATTATTTAAAACTGCAGGTCAAGAATTAATGACAGCCTTATTGCCAATTATGGACGATTTTGACAGAGGTCTGGCAGAAATAAAAAAAGCAAAGGATAAAGAGTTGTTAAAAGGGATGCAGTTGATTAATGATAAATTAAATAATACACTAACCCAAAAAGGATTAACAGCTATAGAAGTAAAAGCAGGAGATACTTTTGATGCCGAAATTCATGAAGCAATTACACAAATTCCAGCTCCTTCTGAAGATTTAAAAGGAAAAGTTATTGACTGTGTGGAAAAAGGATATAAGTTAGGAGATAAAATTATTCGTTACCCAAAAGTGGTTATCGGACAGTAAATTTTTGTCATTACGATGAAGAAAAACCAAGTAGTCTATTGAACCAGATTACTTCATTAAGTTCTCAATGACTAAAAAAAAAAATAAAATGGCAAAACAAGACTTTTACGAGGTATTAGGAATATCAAAATCAGCAACTCAAGCTGAAATTAAAAAAGCCTACAGAAAAATGGCAATTAAATATCATCCAGATAAAAATCCTGGAGATAAAACTGCCGAAGAAAACTTTAAAAAGGCTGCAGAAGCATATGAAGTTTTAAGTGATGAAAACAAAAAAGCACGTTATGATCAATACGGTCATGCTGCTTTTGATGGCCCACAAGGTGGTGGCGGTTTTGGTGGCGGAGGTATGGATATGGATGACATATTCAGCCAATTTGGAGATATCTTTGGAGGAGGCTTTGGTGGCGGCTTTGGAGGTTTTGGCGGTGGTGGAGGCCAACGTCAAGCAAGAGTAAAAGGAAGTAATATGCGTATTCGTGTAAAACTTACTTTAGAAGAAATTGCAAAAGGCATAGAAAAAAAAGTAAAAGTTCGCAGAAAAGTTCAAGCATCAGGAGTTACTTATAAGACATGTACAACATGTAATGGTTCTGGTCAGCAAATGCGAGTTACCAATACTATTTTAGGTAGAATGCAAACTGCTACTACCTGTGGAACTTGTTCTGGAGCTGGAGAGATAATGGATAAGAAACCAAATGGAGCAGATGCTCAAGGTTTAATTGTTGAAGAAGAAACGGTTTCTATTAATATACCTGCTGGTGTAACTGAAGGAGTTCAATTAAAAGTAGGAGGAAAGGGTAATGAAGCACCTGGTAAAAACTCAATAGCTGGTGATTTATTAGTGTTGATTGAAGAAATTCCTCACAATACATTAAAAAGAGAAGGTACAAATATTCATTATGATTTGTATGTCAATTTCTCCGAAGCAGTTTTAGGAACAAGTAAAGAGGTTGAAACTGTTACAGGTAAAGTTAAAATTAAAATTGAAGCAGGAACTCAGTCAGGAAAAATATTAAGATTAAAAGGCAAAGGTTTACCTAGTATTGAAAGTTATGGTTCAGGTGATTTCTTAATCCATATTAATGTTTGGACACCTCAAGAATTAAATAAAGAACAAAGACTGTTCTTTGAAAAAATGTCGGATGATGAAAACTTTATACCAAGCCCAAATAAATCTGATAAATCATTTTTTGAAAAAGTAAAGGATATGTTCTCTTAAGAATATAAGATTCGTAAAAAACAATTGTTTTTTTTCTGGAAAATGTTTTTTAGTAAAAAAAAATAATATATATTTGCAGTGTTGTTGATTTATCAGCAACACTTTTTCTTTTTCATAGCAATTTTTCCCACTCAAATTTTGAGTGGGTTTTTTTATGAATGAGATTAATTATAAAAAATAGCAGACTTATCTTATCGTCCCAAATTTGTTTGGGAAGGAAAGTCCGGACACCAAAGAGTAAGTATAGCGGATAACATCCGTCCAACGTAAGTTGAGGACAAGTGCAACAGAAAGAATGTACAGTTAGGCTGTAGTGAAACCAGGTAAACTCTATACGGTGCAATGCCATGTATATTAGAGCTTGAGAGCTACTCGCTCGATTCTAAAGGGTAGGCAGATAGATTCTAAGAGTAATTTTAGAACTAGATAAATGATAAGAACCTTTTAATAAGGATACAGAATTCGGCTTATTAGTCTGCTTTTTTTATTAATTTTTTACAGACTTATCAAATAAATGTAAAAAAAAATCCTTTTTTCTAAATTAAATTCAGTGTTTGTTTAAATATTCTTTTTTTATTCATTAATTGTTGCATTTTATTAATTATACTTTAAAATTAATATAAAAAATGTATGTTTGTCCTACTAAAATTAACCGAAAAAAAAGCAGTATACTTTAACTAAAATTAGGGTGTAAAACTTTTAGAAAAAAGATTTTTTTCATGCAAACTTACAAGGATTACCTTATTGAAATAGAAGAACGTAAAGCACAAGGTCTTCAACCAAAACCTATTGATGGTCAGGAATTATTAAGCGAAATTATTGCGCAAATTAAAGATGTAAATAATGAGTATAGAGCAGATTCTCTAAACTTTTTTATATACAATGTATTACCCGGTACTACAAGTGCAGCAAGTGTAAAATCCCAATTCTTAAAAGAAATCATTTTGGGTGAATCTAAAGTTGAAGAAATTACAACTGAATTTGCATTTGAGTTATTATCTCATATGAAAGGTGGTCCATCAATTACTGTTTTGTTAGATTTAGTTTTACTAGGCAAAGACATTGAAATTGCTAAAAAAGCAGCAGAGGTATTAAAAACGCAAGTGTTTTTATATGAAGCAGATGTAGAAAGATTAGAAGATGCATATAAAAAGGGTTGTCCTATTTCTAAAGAATTATTAGAAAGTTATGCCCAAGCAGAATTTTTTACAAAACTTCCAGAAGTAGAAGAAGAAATTGAAGTAGTTACCTATATCGCAGGTGTTGGTGATATCTCTACAGATTTATTATCTCCAGGTGCCGATGCACACTCTAGATCAGATCGTGAGTTACATGGGCAATGTATGTTTGAGCATAATAAAGAAATGCAACAAGAATTGTTAGATTTAAAAGAGCAGCATCCTGACAAGCGTGTTATGTTAATCGCTGAAAAAGGAACTATGGGGGTAGGATCTTCAAGAATGTCTGGTGTAAATAATGTTGCACTATGGACAGGAATTTCTTCAAGTCCTTATGTACCATTTATCAATATAGCTCCAGTAATTGCTGGTACTAATGGGATAGCACCAATTTTCTTAACAACTGTTGGAGTTACAGGTGGAATAGGTATCGATTTAAAAAATTGGGTACAGCAAAAAGATGCAGATGGTAATACAATTGTTAATGAAGAAGGAGAACCAATCTTAAAACAAATGTATTCAGTTGAAACAGGAACAGTTTTAACAATAAATACTAAAGAAAAGAAATTATATAGTGGTAATGTAGAATTAAAAGACATCTCTACAGCTCTTACACCTCCAAAAATGGAATTTATTAAAGCAGGAGGTTCTTATGCAGTAGTTTTTGGTAAAAAATTACAAACGTTATCATGTAATATATTAGGTATAGATGTACCTCAAGTTTATGCCCCTTCTAAAGAGGTGTCTATTGAAGGTCAAGGTTTAACTGCTGTTGAGAAAATTTTCAATAAAAATGCAGTAGGAACAACACCTGGAAAAACATTACATGCAGGTTCAAATGTTCGTGTAGAAGTAAATATTGTAGGTTCTCAAGATACTACTGGTTTAATGACGTCTCAAGAATTAGAAATGATGGCAGCAACTATTGTATCTCCAATCGTAGATGCTGGTTATCAATCAGGATGTCATACAGCTTCTGTATGGGATGATAAATCAAAAGCGAACATTCCTAGATTAATGAAATTTATGAATGATTTTGGTTTAATCACTGCACGTGACCCTAAAGGACAATATCATGCAATGACAGATGTAATTCATAAAGTTTTAAATGATATTACTGTTGATGATTGGGATATTATTATTGGTGGTGATTCTCATACACGTATGTCTAAAGGTGTTGCTTTTGGTGCAGATTCTGGTACTGTAGCTCTTGCTTTAGCAACTGGTGAAGCTACTATGCCAATTCCTGAGTCAGTTAAAGTTACCTTTAAAGGTGAAATGAAAAGTTTTATGGATTTTCGTGATGTAGTGCATGCAACTCAACAACAAATGTTAAAGCAATTTGGAGGAGAAAATGTATTTCAAGGAAGAATCATCGAAGTTCATATTGGAACATTAACTTCTGATCAAGCATTTACCTTTACAGATTGGACAGCAGAAATGAAAGCCAAAGCGTCTATCTGTATTTCAGAAGAAGAAACATTAATTGAATCTTTAGAAATAGCAAGAGATCGTATCCAAATCATGATTGATAAGGGTATGGATAACGAAAAACAAATGTTACAAGGTTTAGTTGATAAAGCGAATAATAGAATTCAAGAATTGAAAACAGGAATCAAGCCTGCTTTAAAACCAGATGCTGATGCTAATTATTATGCTGATGTTGTTATTGATTTAGATGAAATTGCTGAACCAATGATTGCTGATCCAGATGTTAATAATGAAGATGTTTCTAAGCGTTATACGCATGATACTATTCGTCCATTATCTTTTTATGGAGGAACTAAAAAAGTAGACCTAGGTTTTATTGGTTCTTGTATGATTCACAAAGGAGATATGCAGATTTTAGCTCAAATGTTAAAAAATATCGAAGCCCAACAAGGAGAAATAGAGTTTAAAGCTCCTTTAGTTGTTGCTCCACCAACATATAACATTGTTGATGAATTAAAAGCAGAAGGAGACTGGGAAGTATTACAAAAGTATTCAGGTTTTGAGTTTGATGATAGTTTACCTAAAGGTTTAGCACGTACTAAGTATAAAAATATGTTGTATTTAGAGCGTCCTGGATGTAACTTATGTATGGGTAATCAAGAGAAGGCAGAACCAGGTGATACTGTAATGGCAACATCTACACGTTTATTTCAAGGAAGAGTTGTAAAAGATACAGGTGAGAAAAAAGGAGAGTCGTTATTGTCTTCAACACCAGTAGTAGTTTTATCTACAATTTTAGGAAGAACACCAACCATGGAAGAATATGAAAAAGCGGTAGAAGGTATCGTTTTAACTAAGTTTAAACCATCTCAAAAACAATTGGTTATCTAAAAATCAATTTTAAAGATATTTTAAAGCTCAAGTTGTTACTTGAGCTTTTTTTATTTAAAAAATTGAACTTTAATAAATTTAATAGAAAATAGAAATGGCATTATAGAAATAAAATTAAAAAGAGAGATTGTTAAGTAATCTAATTTTTTTAATTTAGTAGAATAAGAATAATTTAAAAATTGAAACTATATGGCTTTTGATATTGATATGATAAAAAAGGTTTATTCAAGTATGAAAGAACGGGTAGATGCTGCACGTGAGATTACTGGAAAACCAATGACTTTGGCAGAAAAAATCTTGTATTCTCACCTATGGGATGGAACTCCATCAAAAGCATTCACCAGAGGTAAGGATTATGTAGATTTTGCACCTGATAGAATTGCTTGTCAAGATGCAACTGCACAAATGGCTTTATTACAGTTTATGCAAGCAGGTAAGCAAAAAGTTGCTGTACCTACTACAGTTCACTGTGATCACTTAATTCAGGCAAAAGATGGAGCTGCAACAGATTTAAAACACGCTAATAATGTAAGTAGTGAAGTTTTTAATTTTCTAGAATCTGTTTCTAACAAATATGGAATTGGTTTTTGGAAACCAGGAGCAGGAATTATTCATCAAGTAGTATTAGAAAATTATGCTTTTCCTGGAGGAATGATGATTGGTACTGATTCTCATACTGTAAATGCAGGAGGATTAGGTATGGTTGCTATTGGAGTTGGTGGTGCTGATGCTGTAGACGTAATGGCAGGTATGGCTTGGGAATTAAAATTCCCTAAATTAATAGGTGTAAAATTAACTGGAAAACTTTCGGGTTGGACTGCGCCAAAAGATGTGATCCTAAAAGTAGCAGAAATTTTAACCGTAAAAGGAGGTACAGGTGCAATTGTAGAATATTTTGGACCTGGAGCAACTTCTATGTCTTGTACAGGTAAAGGGACAATTTGTAATATGGGAGCTGAAATAGGAGCAACCACTTCTACTTTTGGTTATGATGAATCTATGGAGCGTTATTTACGTGCTACAGATAGAGAAGATGTCGCAGATGCAGCAAATACAGTGAAAGAATATTTAACAGCTGACACTGAAGTATATGAAAATCCAGAAAACTACTTTGATCAAGTTATAGAAATAAACCTATCTGAATTAGGGCCTTTATTAAACGGACCTTTTACTCCAGATTTATCTACAGAAGTTGGAGCTTCAATGACAGAAAAAGCAAATACTAATGATTGGCCATTAAAAGTAGAATGGGGATTAATTGGTTCTTGTACAAACTCTTCTTACGAAGATTTATCTAGAGCTTCTTCTATTGCACAACAAGCCATAGACAAAGGATTAAAAACAAAAGCAGAATTCGGAATTAACCCAGGTTCTGAACAAGTGCGTTATACAGCAGAAAGAGATGGTATTTTAGGAATTTTCGAAAAACTAGATGCTACAATTTTCACCAATGCTTGTGGACCTTGTATTGGTCAATGGGCAAGATATTCAGATCCTAAAAATGCACCAAAAAATAGTATAGTACATTCATTTAATAGAAATTTTGCAAAACGTGCAGACGGAAACCCTAATACGCACGCTTTTGTAGCTTCACCAGAGCTAACTGCAGCAATTGCAATTGCAGGTCGTTTAGATTTTAATCCTTTAAAGGATACTTTAATCAACGAAAATGGAGAAGAAGTAATGCTAGATGAACCAACTGGATGGGAATTACCTCCAAAAGGTTTCGAAGTAAAAGAGAATGGATATCTGGCACCAATGGCAGATGGAAGTGGAGTGGAAGTAAAAGTAGCTTCAGATTCTGAAAGATTACAATTATTAACTCCTTTTGAGCCTTTAGGGGGTAATATTTCTGGAGCAAAATTATTAATCAAAGCTTTTGGTAAATGTACAACAGATCATATTTCTATGGCTGGACCATGGTTACGTTTTAGAGGACATTTAGATAATATTGCCAATAACACACTTATAGGAGCTGTAAATGCCTTTAATAAAAAGACAAACTTTGTGAAAAGTCAGTTAACAGGTGAGTATGATGCAGTACCTGCAACACAAAGAGCGTACAAAAAAGCAGGAATTAAAACAATTGTTGTAGGAGACCATAATTATGGGGAAGGTTCTTCAAGAGAACATGCTGCAATGCAGCCTAGACACTTGGGGGTTGCTGCAGTAATTGTAAAATCTTTTGCAAGAATACATGAAACAAACTTGAAAAAGCAAGGAATGTTAGGTTTAACTTTTGATAATGAAGTAGATTATGATCTAATTCAAGAAGATGATACCTTTAATTTCTTAGATTTAAATGAATTTGCTCCAGACAAACAGCTAACCTTAGAAGTTGTTCATGTTGATGGAAGTAAAGATACCATTAAGTTAAATCATACGTATAATGATGCACAAATAAAATGGTATAATGAAGGTTCTGCACTGAACTTAATTAAAAAACAGAACGCATAATAGATTATAATTTAAAATGAAGCTCTCGATGAAATTCGAGAGCTTTTTTATTTACAAATAATAAAACAAAGAAATTTATTGAACTTTAAGAGTAATTACTTAAAAAAGAGGTATTTGAAATAGATCAATCAATTTCTAAAAATACCAAAGCTTTAGCAGTTTTAGACAGAGAAACTTACATACAAGTTGATTTTGGTGATTAGTCAACAGTTGTAACTCAAATTAATTTAGAATTGAATAAAGAAAATTTTCAAAATTTAAATATTTTAATAAAAATATAAAATGAAAATTTATTTTATGTAAGTTTTTTAGGAGTGTATAGACTTTTATAATAATCAATTTTAAAATAATTCTCATGAAAAACGTATGGTTTTTTGAAAACGTAAACTTATTCAACCTACTTTGTCCTCATAAATTTAAAGATTATAAAAAATGTCATGATTTTGATATCTATAAAAAAAGTGATTACATTTATTTTGAGGCAGATTCTGCAAACAAAATTTTTTTAATAGAAAAAGGAAAAGTAAAAATAGGCTATTACACAGAAGAAGGTGATGAAGTTGTAAAGGCTATTTTAACTAAAGGAGAGTTGTTTGGTGAAAAAGCTATTTTAGGAGAAGAAAAAAGAAATGAATTTGCACAGTCTATAGATTCTACCACATCAATTTGTCCAATAGGAGTTGAAACTATGCATGATTTAATGCGTGACAATAAAACCTTTAGTTTAAAAATTTACAAATTTCTAGGACTTCGTTTTAAAAAACTAGAGCGTAGATTACAATTGATTTTATTTAAAGATACAAAAACTCGTTTTTTAGAATTTATGAAAGAATTGTGTGAAGAATATGGTTATGATTGTGATAAAACTGGTGATAAAATAATTGTTCATCCATACACTCAAAAAGACATAGCTTCTTTAATTGGTACATCAAGATCTAATTTAAATGTATTAATGAACGAATTAAAAGAAGAAAATAAAATTAGTTTTAACAGAAAAGAATTAAGAATTCTTCAAAAAATTGCATAAGTGTTCGCTAGCTAACATTTCAAGACTTTTTTAGGACATAATTTTGTCATCAACATTAACATATAAATATTAATAAGATGAAAAAAGTTTTAAATTTAGCAATTGCAATTATTATCGCAGTTTTTTTTGTGGCTTGTAGCGAAGACGACAACACACCAACAGTAGGCAGTTTAACCCTTAACTTAGATGGTCTAGAGGAATTAGGTACAGACTATGTATACGAAGGGTGGTTAATTGTAAACGGAAACCCAGTAAGTACAGGTGTATTTTCAAGTGTTACATTTCCTCAATCTTTTGATGTAGATTTAACTGATTTAAATTCTGCAACAACATTTGTACTATCTATTGAACCTGCTGGAGAAACTGGAACAGCAGCATTAACACCAGCAGATACAAAAATTTTAGCTGGTGATTTTAGTGGAAAATCTGCAGCAGTAAGCTCAAATGGTATTGTTGGAGATTTTAGTAATTCTTGGGGTAAATACATTTTAGCAACACCTACAGATACAGATAATACCAATGAGTCTAGTGGAGTATGGTTTTTAGACAATTCTAATGCACCACCAGCTGTATCAGGTTTGTCTTTACCTACTTTATCTGCAGGATGGAAATATGAAGGATGGGTTGTTTTAAACGGAACACCTGTAAGCACAGGAACTTTTTTAACTCCAAATGGAGCAGATGACAATGCTGCAACATCACCTTACAAAGGAACAACCAGTAATGGACCTGGTTTTCCTGGAGAAGATTACTTAAATGGTTCTGCTGCTGGAATAAACTTTCCAACAGATTTAAAAGGAGCTACTGTGGTAGTTTCTGTAGAACCATATCCAGATAATAGTCCAGCTCCATTTACTTTAAAACCTCTTGCTCATGTTGTTCCTGCAGATGCTTTAGATCACACAGTAATAAATATGGGTACAGGACCTATAGCAGTTTTATCTGGCTCTGTAAGCAGATAACAGAAAATATAATCTTCTATTTAATGTTAATGGTAGATTAAAAAAGGGTAATCTTTTTAAGATTACCCTTTTCTGTAAAAAATACCCAATACTACTACAAAAGTAAATATCGGGTACCAACTAACCAACCAGTTGTATTTTTATATTTTATTTAGTTTTATAGGCATTCTATAAACCTCTCCTTTTTTTATGTTTTTAAGTTTTATTTTTTTATAATTCAATTTGTTTTTTACATAAGATTGGAAATCAGAATTTTTACTATCCACAGATATTACTATTACTTCATTAGTGTTGTTTATCATAAATGAAATTTCAGCTAAACTAGATTCTTTAATATCTAATGGAATTTTATTTCCTAAAAGAGAAACGATTTCTGTTCTTAATGTCTTTTTATCTTTTGAAGGATTTTTACCTAATGCAGAAGTTGTAAAAGTTGTGGCTAGACTAATTGCTATAACCGTAATAATTGTTTTTAAATTTTTCATGATAAGATGTTTTAGGTTGTTATTATATTTGAAAGACGACCTATCTTAAAATGAGTTACAGTTTTTATATCACTTTAATAGAATATTAACTTTTTTAACTGAAATTAAGAATTCTTAGAATATTTGTAAATAACTAACTGAAAAAAAGTTATTTATGAAGGTTTTAATTAGATTGTGAAATTACCTCATTAATAGATTTTAGAATAATATCACAACCCTTTTTTATTTCTTCATCAGAAATTGTAAGTGGTGGAGTAATTCTCATGGCTCTCCCTTCGAATAATAAAAAGAATAAAATTAATCCATTGTGTAAACATTGATGAATAATCTTTGCAGCCAATCCTGGAGATTTAGTAATTGCTGCTAACATTAAACCTTTTCCTCTAATTTCAATTATTTTAGAGTGATTTAAGTATCTTCTAATTAGTTTTTCTTTTCGTAAGCTTTCAGACAGTAAATTTTTATTGATGATTTCAGTAACGGTAGCAACTCCTGCAGCAGCGATAACAGGATGGCCAGCAAACGTAGAAATATGACCTAATTTAGGATTATCTTGCAAAAGCTGCATCATTTTATTAGAGGCAATAAATGCTCCAATTGGCATTCCCCCACCTAAACCTTTACCTGTAATTACAATATCTGGAGAAACATTGTAGTTTTCAAATCCCCAAAAAGTGCCTGTTCTACCAATTCCTGTTTGAATTTCATCTAAAATTAGTAAAGCTCCTACTTCTTTGCAACGTTTTTTTACATTATGCAAGTAATTATCTTTTGGTACTATAAATCCAGCTCCACCTTGTATCGTTTCTAATATTACAGCAGCAGTTTTTTTTGTTATCTTTTGTAAATCAGCATTAGAATTAAAGTTGATAAATTTAGTTCCTGGAATTAAAGGCCTAAAAGCAGAATGCTGTTTTTCAACTCCAGAGACACTCATTGCGCCCATTGTATTTCCATGATAGGAGTTTTTTGCTGAAATAATTTCGAATCGGTTTGTAACCCTTTTTGCCAATTTTATGGCACCTTCAGTTGCCTCTGTTCCAGAATTTGTAATGTAAACGGAGTTTAAGTTTTCGGGAGAGTTTTTAACCAATAACTTGCATAAGTCAACTTGTGGTTGCTGTATAAACTCACCATAAACCATTACATGAGTATATTTATCCAATTGATGTTTAATGGCTTCAGTAACTTTTGGATGATTGTGACCTAAACTATTTGCAGAAACTCCTGCAACAAAGTCTAAATATTTATTACCATCAGTATCAAAAATATAAGCACCTTCTGCATGAGAAATCTCTAATGCAAGTGGGTGAGGAGAGGTTTGTGCTTGAAATTTAAAAAAGTCTGATTTCAAAATTATGGTTAGTTTTTTAAAGACTTCTGTTCTTCGATAATGGCAATTGGTTTTTTAACTTTAATATCTTTTTCTGATGGATTGTCAATAGGATTATCTTTTAAAAAGATATCTTCTTTAGTTTTTGGTTGCTCATCTTCTCGCCAAATAAAACCTTTTAAACGTTTTACATCATCTGGCAACATTGAAGGTGGATATGTTTTTCCATCAGACTTTTTAAGGTATTTAATAGTTTCTATTTGTCCTTTATCTAGTGTAAATAAAATGTTACTAGAAATTTCTTTAGTAATGGTTTCTAATTCTAAAGTTTCTTCATTTCTATTAAAATAAACAGATTCTGCATTTCCTTTTACCAAAAGCGTACGCAATTTGTTTTTTTCGAACTTGCCAAACATGTTTCTACCTTTTATTTGATTGAAATCTTCATTAGAAATAGAATCTTTAGAAACAATAAAAGAATTATTTAAAACTTTAAGAGAGTCTAATTTCTCAGTTTCTACATTAGAGATTAAGTGAATGGTATCTCCTGTAATTTGATTACCCTCAGACCATAACACCGGTTTTTTAAACATTCTAGTTAAACCTGTTTCTTGATTTGTATGAATAGAATCACATTTTCCTTGTAAATCAGATTTAAAAATCTTTACATTATGATAAGTTCTAATCACTCTTTTTTCTGGTTTTCCAGTAACTAACAAGGTATCTCCATGAACAAACATAGAATCTTTGTCAACAATAGAAATTGCTACAGCTCGCTTAACAACAAATAAAGAATCTTTTAGCTCAAAAATTTCAGCATAATTTCCTCTTGTTACAAAATTTTGAACGGTGTCTATAACTTCTATGTTATTTGTGGCAGATGCAAAACCTCTTTTTTTATCGTAATACAAACTATCACCTTCAATAGTTCTTTCCTTTAGAAATAATTTAGCATTTTTCACAAAATGAGAAACATCGGTTTTGGTATTGTAAAAACCTCTTTCGCAATAAATTTTATTTTTATTCTCTGTATTGGTTATTGTTGATGGACCATACAAATAGGTAAGACCAGTGTTGGTATAATAATCTAAATGATTCGACTCTAAATTGTGTTCTGGATTTACAACTGTTACTCTTGTAGTTGCTGTAAATTTTTTTGTTTCTAGGTAGTAATTTCCGTTTTTACTGTTTAATGTATTTGTCTGATCTCTTATGGTAGCATAACTTCTGTAATACAATTTTTGATTTAATCTGTCAAAATGAAGTGTATCTGTAGTTAGCGTCATTGTAGGGTCTCTCAATACAACATTACCAAAAGAAAGCGCTTGTTTAGAATTGGCATCATAATCTGCATAATCACTTGTTTGTGTAATGGTATCACCTTGTTTTATAAGTACTTTACCAATGGCTTTAAAGAAATTTTTCTCTTTAAAATAAAATGCTTTTTGGCAAGTTAATCGAATTCCGTCATGAGAAATTTGTACATTCCCTAAGAGCACTGTAGCTCCAGCATATTTTTTTTCATCAACATATTGAATTTCAGAATTTTCAATAACAATTTTCTTTGTTTGTGAAAAAACAAATGCGGTTTGTAAGAAACAAATAAGCAAGAATATTCTTTTCAAAATGAACGATTTTGAGCAAAAATAATGAAAAGTATATCGCTATCTATTAAAGAAAAGTGAAATTATGCCAATACAGATTTATCTTGTAATAAAACTTTATTTTCTAACTCTTTAGCTTTGGGAAAAAGAATATTATTTTCGATATGAATATGGTCTTGTAATTCATTATCAAACTTTTTTAATTTGATGTATAACAATTTAAAAGAATCACAAACATTATTAGGTATTGTATAGTTGTTAGAAAGTTCTGCTATTTTGCGAAATACTTTTCTAATTTTAAAATGTTCATCTTCAAAATCATCTATAGATTTTACTTTTGGTAGTTCAGAACTTTTTGTTTTGACGTTAGCTTCTCTTAATTTTAAAAGCTTTTTTAAATAAGGAAACAAAATAGTTTCCTCGTTTTTCATGTGTTCTAAAATCTCCTCGGTAATGTCTTGAATTAGAGTGTTTATTTCTTTAAGCTCTTTGTATTCATCAGAATAATCTTTTGCAATTTTAACTCCATATTCTTTTAAAAGTAGAATGTTTTCTTCTTTATAATCATGATGAATATCTGATAAAAAATGAATTAAAAAATTAAGTTCCCAAGCATTATAGTCTTGTAAATAGTAGATATTGGTATTCACATTACTTAAATCACTAGTTATTTTTTTAATATCAATATTCTTCTTTTTGCATACTGTAAAGAAGTTCTTTTTTCCTTCTATGCAATAATCAATATTGTATTTTTTAAAAACTTTAGACGTATTGATATTATCAATTACAATGTCTGCTATTAATTTATTTTCAAAACGCTTCATAACACTAGTTTATTTCTGATACAAATTTGACTTGTTTTTTTGAATCAAAATATGACTTTTATCATTACTGCAAAGAACCGCTACTTTCACTTCTTTATTTCTTTTATTTTGGGTGAAAAATCGTTATTAAATGAATAAACAGACTTTTTTATAAATAATATTTAATTTACATTTTTCCTTAGTGATATAAGTCATGTTTTCTTCTTTTAAAGAATGATACATTGCGTTTTTAATTAAATTAAGAAAATATTTAATACATAATGAAAAGTACACATTCATTTCACATTCCTGTTATGGGAATAGGATTTACAATTGATTCACCTTTAAAAGTCGCACAATATGGTATAGATTCTGTAATCTCTCTAGTTGACGATAACTTAGTTGAAAAAATGCGAAAGTTTTATAGCGATAAATTTGATTTGCCATATAAAGAAATATCAACCAAAATAGACGATTTTAGAGCAAAGAGAATTACATCCTATTTAAACTTATTGCAAGAACAAGCAGAAATAAAGTTTAATAATCTAAAAAATATATCATCAGAAAAAAGTAAAGCATTAAAAGATTACATTCAAATGCTTCCAGATTATTCAGAATTAAAAAAAGAATTTATAGCGCTAAAAAATAAGGGTGTAGATTTCTCTATACTTAAAGATTGGGCAAATAAAAACCTTACTATGGGTAGCGTTGATGTTAATATTATGACTAAGGTTGATAAAGGTAATTATCTAAATAAAGAGTTATTACCCATTGAATACAATGATGCACATGCAGCTTTAAGAGGTTTTTCAAAAAGTAAACTAGCTTCTTCTTTGGTACTTTCTGCAGGGATGAATCCTCGATTATACTCTTATATTAGTGAGTTTGATGATTTTTACCCTGATGAAAATGGTGATATTAAAAAGAAGATTATTTTAAAAGTAAGCGACTACAGGTCTGCTTTAATACAAGGTAAGTTTTTAGCTAAAAAAGGTTTGTGGGTTTCAGAATTTAGAATAGAATCTGGATTAAATTGTGGAGGACACGCTTTTGCTACTGATGGTTTTTTATTAGGCCCAGTTTTAAAAGAATTTAAAGAGAATAAAGAAATCTTAAAAAGTCAAACACAGACCTTATTATTTGACGCTCTAACTGAAATGAAAAGAGTAATCCCTAAAAGTTTAGATATTAAAATTACAAGTCAAGGTGGAGTAGGAACAGGTGAGGAACATGATTTTTTAATGAATGAATATAATTTAGATTCTGTAGGTTGGGGAAGTCCTTTTTTATTAGTTCCTGAGGCAACTAGTGTAGATGAAAAAACAATGCAACAACTTGCTAAAGCTAAAGAAGAAGACTTGTATCTAAGCAATACATCTCCTTTAGGTGTACCATTTAACACGCTAAAAAATAATACAAAAGATATTGAGAAACAAGCACTTATTGATAAAGGTAGACCAGGTACTTCTTGTCCGAATAAATTTATACAATTAAATAAAGAATTCAAAGATTCTGGTTTATGTGTTGCTTCTAGAGAATATCAACATTTAAAGATAAAAGAATTAGATACTTTGGATTTATCTTTAGAGGATAAGAAGAAAAAATATAATCAAATTACTGAAAAATCTTGTATTTGTGTTGGGTTAAGTACTTCAACTCTTATTTTAAACAAGATGAGTACAAAGAAAACAGGAGAAGGTGTTTCTGTATGTCCAGGGCCTAATATGGCTTATTATGATAAAATATTGAGTTTGCAAAGTATTACAAATCATATCTACGGAAGAAATAATGTGATTACAAGATTAGATAGACCAAACTTATTTATCAAAGAATTATCTCTATACATCAATCATTTACAAGAAAAAGTAAATGAAGTGAAACTGTCTATTAATAAAAAAGAGATTAGAACTTTATCTAAGTTTAAAAATAATTTGGCAAAAGGAATAGCATACTATACTAATTTATTTTTAGAAAAAAAGGAAGTTTTTGTAAATCAAAAGCAAGCAATATTAAGCGCTTTAGAATTAGAAGAACACAAGCTAATTTTAATAGGAGATGAAATTGACAGTTTAAAATAAGTACAAAAAAAAGCATCTTTTCAATTGAAAAGATGCTTTTTTAGTTTTGTAACTAATATTTTATCTCAATATCGTTTGTTTTCTATCTGGGCCAACAGACACAATTTTAACAGGTACACCTGTTTCTTTTTCTATAAAAGCCACATAATCCATTAATTTTTGAGGTAATTGATCTTCTGATGTCATTTTAGTTAAATCATCTTCCCAACCATCAAACTCAGTATAATTAACAGATACATTTTCTGGCTCAATATTATAAGGTAAGTGAGAAATTTCTTCTCCTTTATAGTTGTATGAAGTACAAACTTTTAGTGTTTCAAAACCTGATAAAACATCACCTTTCATCATCATTAATTGCGTAACACCATTTACGTCTACCGCATATTTTAAAGCAACTAAATCTAACCAACCGCAACGCCTTGGACGTCCTGTAGTTGCACCAAATTCATGACCAACTTTAGCCATTGTTGCGCCATCTTCATCAAATAATTCTGTAGGGAAAGGTCCTGAACCAACTCTAGTAGTGTACGCTTTGAAAATACCAAAAACTTCACCAATCCTATTTGGAGCCACACCTAAACCAGTACAAGCTCCTGCTGCAGTTGTGTTAGATGATGTTACAAACGGATAGGTACCAAAATCAATATCTAATAAAGAACCTTGAGCGCCTTCTGCTAAAATGGTTTTTTTGTCTTTGATAGCTTGATTTAAAAACTCTTCACTATCAATAAAACCTAATGTTTTTAATTTATCAATTCCTTTACAGAATTCAGCTTCAAGTTCTTTTAGGTTGTACTCAATTTGAACATCGAAAAACTCTAACATTTTAATATGCTTTTCTGTTAAAGCATCATACTTTTCTTTCCAGTTTTCTAGTTCTAAATCACCAACACGCATTCCATTTCTACCAGTTTTGTCCATATAAGTTGGACCAATACCTTTTAAAGTAGAACCAATTTTGGCTTTTCCTTTAGAAGTTTCTGAAGCTGCGTCTAATAATCTATGAGTAGGTAAAATTAAATGTGCTTTTCTAGAAATTAATAATTTAGACGTATAATCGATATTATGTTTATCTAAATTTTCTAATTCTTTTTTAAAGATAACAGGGTCTATAACAACACCATTACCAACTACATTTAAAGCTGTTTTGTGAAATATCCCAGAAGGGATAGTGTGTAAAACGTGTTTTTTTCCATCAAAAATTAAAGTATGTCCAGCATTAGGACCTCCTTGAAACCTTGCAATGATGTCGTAGTTTTTTGTTAAAACATCTACGATTTTACCTTTTCCTTCATCTCCCCATTGCAATCCCAGTAATAAATCTACAGCCATTAGTGTGTAATTAGTTGTTTGTTGTGTTTGTTTTGTATTAAGATTTTTTCTTTTGTGTTCCGTAAAAATAAAGCGAGTGACTATGAATATCAATTTCAAAAATATCTTCAATAGTTTTTTTGATGATTTGAATTCGAGGATCGCAAAATTCTTTAACATCACCAGAATCTGTAAAGATTACATGATCGTGGTTTTTATCAAAATAACTCTTTTCATAGCGAGCCATAGATTGTCCATCAAACTGATGTTTTCTAACCAAACCACAATCTAAAAGTAAATCGATGGTATTGTATAAAGTAGCTCTACTAACCCTATAATTTTTGTTTTTCATTTTAATATAGAGCGATTCTATATCAAAATGTTCATCAGCATCATAAATTTCTTGCAGAATAGCATAGCGTTCAGGAGTTTTTCTATGCTTATTCTCTTCTAGATATGTAGTAAATACTTTTTTTACTATTTCTTGATTTTCAAGAGAGTTACTCATTTATGATTATTTTTACAAAAAAGCAAATTTACAGTTATTTCTGAATTAAATTACACTTTTATTGAATTGATATTTACAAAGTATTAACACGCTCTACTTTTTTGACTCCTTCAATTTTATCTAGCTTTGCAATCAATTTATTTAACTGTGCACTGTTTTTAACACTTATAGAAAGTTTTCCTTCAAAAACACCTTCATCACCTTTAATATTTATACTGTGAATAAAAACTCCCATATTACTAGAAATAATTCTGGTTACTTCATTGGCTAGACCTTGGTTATCAACACCATTTATTTTTAAAATGACTTTAAAATCTTGTTTGGTAGAATCAATCCATTTTGCCAACATAATTCTGTAAGCATAATTAGATTGTAATGAAATAGCGTTAGGGCAGGAGTTTTTGTGTACTTTAATTCCGTCATTAATGGTTAAAAAACCAAAAACTTTATCACCAGGAATAGGGTTACAACATTTAGACAACTTATAATCGAGTTTTTCTTCTTCTTTACCAAAAACTAACGCATCGTATTTACTTGTAACTTCATCATCTTGCTCATGATGTATTTTTTCTGATGAATTTCTTCTAAGTTTTGTTTTAAAGAAGTTTATAATCTTACTATTTCTTTGAGATACAAAAGCTTTAAGTTGGGTATTGTCTAAGGCTCCATTTCCTATTCTATAAAAAAGATCAAAACTGGTTCTTAACTTAAAATAATTAACCAGTTCATTAACTGTTTTTTCATTAAAAGGAATTTTTAAATGACGCATTTTTCTCATCAATATTGCTTTTCCTTCTTCTGCAATTAATTTTTCTTCTTCTTTTAAGGCTGCTCTAATTTTAGCTTTAGCCCTTGCTGTAATTACAAAATCTAACCATCTAGAATTTGGCTTATTAGAAGCACTTGTTATAACTTCTATTTGATCTCCACTTTTTAGTTTATGACTTAAAGGCACTAATTTTCCGTTAACTTTTGCACCTCTACATTTTAAACCCACATCTGTATGAATTGTAAAAGCAAAGTCTAATGCAGAAGCGTCTTTTGGTAATGATTTTAAATCTCCTTTTGGAGTAAAAACATAAATCTCTTTACTATAAAGGTTTAGTTTGAAGTTTTCAACAAAATCTACTGCATTTAAAGTTTGTGTTTCTAGTGTTTCTTTTAATTTGTTTAACCAATTTTCTAAGCCAGTATCACCATCAGCCCCTTGTTTGTATTTAAAATGTGCTGCATATCCTTTCTCTGCAATTTCATTCATTCTGCTAGAACGAATTTGAACTTCTACCCATTTTGCATCAGGACCCACAACCGTAATGTGTAAGGCCTCATAACCTGTAGATTTTGGTTGTGAAATCCAATCTCTTAATCTTGATGGATTTGGCTTAAAGTAGTCTGTAACAATTGTGTAAATTTTCCAAGCATCAAACTTATCATCTTTAGAGTTTGGTTTGTAGATAATTCTGATGGCATATTTATCGTAAACTTCATCAAAAGTTACATTTTGATTGAGCATCTTTTTTCTAATCGAATAAATAGATTTAAAACGCCCCTTTATTTCATAATCAAAATTCTCTTTATCTAAACCTTCTTTAAGTGTTTTTGTAAATTGATTTAAATATCCTTGTTGCTCTTCTTTGCTTTCTTTTATCTTACTTAAAATACCATTATAAGCTTCTGGTTCTGTATATTTTAATCCTAAATCTTCTAACTCAGTCTTAATGTTATATAAACCTAATCTATGTGCTAAAGGAGC
Organism: Polaribacter septentrionalilitoris; assembly: GCF_009832745.1. Taxonomy (GTDB): domain Bacteria; phylum Bacteroidota; class Bacteroidia; order Flavobacteriales; family Flavobacteriaceae; genus Polaribacter; species Polaribacter septentrionalilitoris. Next base: position 118,565 of record NZ_VRMJ01000014.1, read on the forward strand.
ATAAATATAAAGCGTTTCAGATGCTATTTTAAGTTGCTTGTGTGCAGGCATAGCATCCATAGTTTGCATATTGTGCAATCTATCTGCAATTTTTATTAAAATAACTCTTACATCGTCATTTAATGTAAGTAGCATTTTTCTAAAATTCTCTGCTTGTATAGAAGCGTCTTGCTCTTTGTTTAAGCGAGATATTTTAGTTAATCCGTTTACAATTTTTGCAATGGTTTCACCAAAAAGGTGTTCCATGTCTTCTATTGTATATTCAGTATCTTCAACAACATCATGTAATAACGCAGAAGCTATAGAAATTGCGTCTAAACCAATTTCATAAGCTACAATTTTAGCTACAGCAATTGGATGAAAAATATAAGGTTCGCCAGTTTTTCTTCGTTGCTTTGAATGTGCATCTACAGCAATATCAAAAGCTTTTCTTATCAGGTCTTTGTCTTCTTTAGATAAAACCTCATAAGTTCCTTTTAGCAAGTCTTTGTATCGATTTGCTATCTCTTTATTTTCTTCTTCTATTGTTGCAGTATATTCCATATAACACTTACAAAAATCATCTTAAATTATAAGTGAAAATAAGAATAAGTATTTGAAGCGGCAAGTATTTAAGATTCTAAATTTTTGATTCTTTCTAATAAAGTTGGATGAGAATAATTTACAAAAACATAAGCTGGGTGAGGTGTTAAATTACTTAAACTATTCTTTGATAGTTTTTTAAGTGAAGAAATTAAAGCGTTAGGATTAAACGTTTTTTTAGCATAGTTATCAGCTTGATATTCAAACTTTCTAGACATGTAATTCATAAATAATCCTGTAATTTCTGATATGGGAGAATATAAAATTCCGAATGCGATTAAACCAATATGAAAACTCTGCTTAGAAACACCTAAAGCTTCTGATAGAATAGGTGAATTCACAAATAATGATAAGATATAAAGTGTAAATCCTGTTAATAAAATAGAAGAAATTAAATTGAAAATGATATGACGTTTTTTATAGTGCCCAACTTCATGTGCCAAAACCGCAACTATTTCATCAGTATCTAAATCATTAATTAAAGTATCATATAGTGTAATTCTTTTTTGAGAACCAAACCCAGAAAAATACGCATTTGCTTTTGTAGAGCGTTTAGAGCCATCTATCACAAAAATATTGTTTAAGGTAAAACCTACTTTTTTAGCATAAGTTTCTATGGCAGTTTTTAATTCTCCGTTTTCTAACGGACTTTGTTTGTTAAACAAAGGAACTATTAATTTTGCATGAAACATATTCATAAACAATGAAAATAATGCCACTAAACCCCATGCATAAATCCAAAAATTCTGTCCTGTTAGTTGGAAAAAACAAATGATTAAAGATAAAATTCCACCACCTAAAATTACGCTTAGAAACAATCCTTTTAACTTATCTAGCCAAAATGTTTTTTTTGTTGATTTGTTAAAACCAAATTTTTCTTCAATGACAAAAGTACTATAGTAGGAGAGAGGAGTAGAAATAATTTCTGATGCTAACATAATAATTCCAAAGAAAATCAAAGCAACCAAAATAGGATGTTCTGTATAACTTCTAGCAAAATCATCAACATATTTAAAACCGTCTAAAAAGAAAAAAGCTAATGTAAATGCTGTTGTAATGAACGACGTGAAATTAGAAAACCTTGCATTAGTTTTTTTGTATTGTTGTGATTTTTTGTATTCTTCTTCTTCATAAACATCCACTAATTTCTTTGGGATTTCATCATCAAAATGCTTTTCGTTTAATGAATCTAAAATCTTTTCAGAAATATAGTTAAATATTAAAATACCAATAATAATGTAAAATAATGTGGTTGGTTGCATTTGAATTTAGTCTTGTTTTTTAGCATACATTGCAGCACCAATAATACCTGCGTTATTTTTAAATTGAGCAACTTTAACAGTTACCTCAGTGGTAAGGTGTTCTTTGAATTTATCATATTTTTTGCTTATGCCACCACCTAAAATAATTAAACTTGGAGAAAAAACTATACGTGTATATTCTAACAAAGCATCAAAACGAATAGCCCATTGTTTTAAAGTTAAATCTTCTCTTTTTCTTACTGAATCAGCGGTAAAGAGTTCAATAATTTTTCCATCTGAATGTAACATTTTACCGATCTCTAAATTCGGAATTAATTGTTGATTGAAAAATAATCCAGAGCCAATTCCTGTACCAATAGTAATAACAATAGTTACTCCTTTTTCATCTTTACCTGCACCTAAACTAACTTCAGCAAGACCAGCTAAATCAGCATCATTACTCACATAAAAAGGAACATTACATTCTTTCTTAAAAAGTTTATCAACTTGAACATTAAGCCATTTTGAACTTAAATTTCCAGAATGAATGCATTTACCATCTACTATAGTTGTAGGGAAACTACAACCCACAGCTCTTTTCCAATCAAAATGATGAACAATTTCTTTAACCGTTTTTGCAATAGCTTCTGGTGTTGCAGGTTTTGGAGTTGCTATTCTGTGCCTTTCTGTAATTAATTGTCCGGTTTTAGTATTTACTATAGCTGCCTTAATACCTGATCCTCCTATATCTATTCCTAATACATCCATCTATTTAAAATTTCGTTGTCTTTTCGCTTCAAAGATAACAATTGCTGCAGCAACAGAAACATTCATAGAGTCTATTTGTCCTTGCATAGGTATGTTTATGTTTTGAGTTGCAATTTGTCTCCAAACTTCTGTTAAACCTGTAGCCTCTGTACCAACAACAATAGCAGCACTGTTAGTGTAATTTTCTTTATGATATTCGTTTGAATTCTGAAGTGTTGCTGCAAAAATATTGATATTATTTTTTTGAAGGAATTTTATGATTTCTTCTGATGTTCCTACAGCTACTTTATTCGTAAATACACAACCTACACTAGAACGAATGATGTTTGGATTGTATACATCGCTTTTGGGGTTTGCGATAAAAACAGCATCTATATTTGCAGCATCTGCAGTTCTTAGTAAAGCACCAATATTTCCTGGTTTTTCTATTCCTTCTGCAACTAGAATTATAGGATTATCAGTTTCAAATTCAATGTTTTCGATAGCAGTATTTTTTGATTTTACAACTGCAATAATTCCTTCAGTTGATGCTCTGTATGCTATTTTTTGATAGACTTCTTTAGAAATTTGTATTCTACTAACTTCTATTTGAAAAAGTTCTAAAACTTCATTTTCTGATATCAATTCAGGAAAAAACAAAACTGTATCAAATTCATAATTAGCTTTTAAAGCTAAAGAAACTTCACGTTTTCCTTCGATAAGAAACAAACCTTGTTTTCGACGTTCACGCGATTTTTCTTGTAACTTTAATAAGTTCTTAATGTATGGGTTTTGAAAACTAGTAATTTCTTTCATCAAGACAAATATACCTAAATATAGGTATTGTAGAATAGAACCATTTCATCAATATTTGTAATGCAATAATTCTTCAACTATTTATTAATTATTTGAAAAAGAAAAAGTTGATATGAAAGAGAAAAACTTTGTTTGTAAATGATTATTGCATATTGTTATGAAATGAAAAAGGCTCGCAATTTGCGAGCCTTTTTTGAGTTAAAAAAATCAATATTATTTAGATTTATATTTGTTAGAATATCTTTTCCAAAGTTTAGTTTGATGTGATTCTAAACTAATACCTCTACCTTGTATAAAAGCTTTAGAAACAATATTGCTTCTCATATCTAAAGCATCACCTTCAGAAATAAATAAAGTAGCATCTTTACCTACTTCTAAGGTTCCTGTGAAAGAATTAATTCCTAAAATTTTTGCTGCATTCCCAGTAATCATTGCTACAGCATCTTCTTTAGCAACTCCATACGCTGCATAAGTACCAGCATAGAAAGGTAAATTTCTTGTGTTCATACGTTCCATTTGACCTTCCATACCAATAGAAACCATAATTCCTTTGTCCATTAATATTTTAGCTTGTCTAAAAGGTAAATCGTAATCATCATCTATATTGTCTGGTATTCTGTGTGACCTATCAATTACAACAGGGATATTATTTTCAACTAACATATCAGCAACGTTTTCTGCGCCACTTCCATGTACAATAACAATTTTATTTATCCCTAAATCTTTAATAATATTTACAGCATCTGTTATTTCTTTTTCTCCACTAACATGAATAAATAGTTTTTGAGAACCGTCAAATAAACCTTTAGTAGCTTCATATGGAATGTTTTTAGAAGTTTTATTACCAGATAAGTAAAGTTTTGCTTTTGTAAAGAAATCTTTTATCGACGCTAAACTTTTTGGATAATTTTTATTTGGCATTAAAGATTCTCCTAACCACCATCTGTTGCTGAAAGCCCCAGGCCAATTCATGTGTATTGCATGATCTACTTTTACTGCAGCATCTTCCCAATTCCAAGCATCATGTTGCACTACAGTTGCTGTACCAGAAATAGTACCTCCTCTGGGAACAATTTCTGATTGTAAAACACCATTAGGTCTCATAGATTCAACAACTTTGCTTTCTGCATTGTAAGCAATTAAACTGCGGATATGGGGAATCATTGTACCAACTTCATCAAAATCTCTTGTAGCTCTTACCGCATCAATTTCAGATAAACCTAAAGAGGCGTTTAATGCAATAAAACCGGGGTAAATATGTTTCCCTTTAGCATTAATTACGGTTCCTTGTCTTGCAATTTTCATCATTGCACTTCCTACAAAAGTAATTTTACCATTGTCGAACATAATTAGTGAATTTTCAATCACTTTTCCATTTCCTAAATGCGCAGTTGCACCTTCTATAGAAATTGCAGTTTTTTGAGTATCTGCTGGAGTTTGTTGTGCAAAACTATTTCCTACTAAGAAGAAAAATAGTATATTATATATAAAGTTTCTTTTCATGATTTTTTAATTTATAAGTGTTCCTTCGGTTTCACAAGTAAATCTTTTCAAGACCTTTTTCTTAGGAGCCTGAACTTTACCACCATTCATTTTTTCATTTAACATCATTTGAATTAGTATAGCTTTTTCTTGCTTAATGGCTTCACGTTTTTTCTTATCAGATTTTACATCAAAATAGACTTTTCCTTCTATTATAGTATACAAAGCCTTACTATATATAGACATTGGATGATCACTCCAAAGAACAACATCTGCATCTTTACCTACTTTTATACTTCCAACTCTATCATCAATATGCAATAATTTTGCAGGATTTAAAGTTACCATTTTCCAAGCTTCTAGCTCAGACATTCCACCATACTTTATAGTCTTAGCAGCTTCTTGATTTAAACGACGAGACATTTCTGCATCATCAGAATTAATAGCAACCGTAACACCAGCATTGTGCATAATTGCAGCATTAAAAGGTATGGCATCATTTACTTCGTATTTGTAAGCCCACCAATCTGAGAACGTAGAACCACCAACACCATGTGCCGCCATTTTGTCTGCTACTTTGTAACCTTCTAAAATATGAGTAAATGTATTGATGTTAAAATTAAAACTTTCTGCAACTTTCATTAGCATATTTATTTCGCTTTGTACATAAGAGTGACAGGAAATAAAACGTTTTTTATTGATGATTTCTGACAAGGTTTCTAATTCGATATCTTTTCTGTAAGGTAATCCACTTTTCTTTAAAGCTTCATATTCTTTTGCTCTCTGAAAATAATCTTTAAAAACTTGTTCAACTCCCATTCTAGTTTGTGGAAAACGAATAGTTTGAGTATCTCCCCAATTAGATTGTTTTACATTTTCTCCTAAAGCAAATTTGATAAACTTTGGTGAGTTTTTATAAATCAACTCGTCTGCATTTTCTCCCCACTTTAGTTTGATGATTGCAGAACGCCCCCCAATTGGATTTGCAGAACCATGTAAAATTTGAATTGATGTAACACCACCAGCTAAATTTCTGTAAATATTAATATCATCAGGGTTTACAACATCTTCGATTGTTACTTCTGCTGTAGAGTTATGACCAGATTCATTAACAGCAGAAGTTGCTATATGTGAGTGCTCATCTACAATACCAGCAGTAAGGTGTTTTCCTGTGCCATCTATTACTCTAGCACCTCTTGTAGATAAGTTATTTCCAATTTTAGCAATTTTACCATTTTTTAATAAGACATCAGTATTTTTTAAAATACCATCACTTTCACTTGTCCAAACTGTGGTGTTTTTTATTAAAATTGTCTCTTGTTTTGGTAAATTAAAATTTCCTAAACCTAAGTTAGGAAAACTAACAGGCATAACTTTTGGAGGAGTATTCTTAGGACTTTTTTTCTTTTTAGACTTTGTTTTCTTCGTGTCGCTTTTGGATGCAGACCATTTAGAAGAACTTCCGTCATTGGCATATAACATCCCAGACATTCCATTATTATCTGCCTGAGCAACAATTCGAGTAAAGTTACCAGAATTGTTAATAATCAGTTGTACCCAATCATTTTTGAAAGAAAATTTAGATTTTATTTTTTTACCATCAACATTCAAACTACCACTTTGTTTTGCTCCTTTACCGGTAACAGTAAGTTGGTAAGATTTTCCATTTTCAGAAAAAGTATACTTACCAGTAATATCAGCTATAGTCATATCAGAAATTACGTGTTGTGTGCCCTGAACCCAGTTTTCATAAAGTGTTGTTTTTTTATCAAAAATGTCACCATTAGTTATTAAAAAGTTGGCGTGACTACCAATATTTAAATTTCCAATAGTAGTTTCACCTAATATACCTGCAGGAACTGTTGTTAAAGCTTCTAATGCTTTGGTTTTATCAAAACCATATTTGATAGCTTTTTGTAAATTCTTATGAAAAGATGTTACTGATTTTAAATCGTGAGTAGTTAAAGCAAAGTTTATTCCGTTATCAGACAATACCTTAAGATTAGAAGGCTCTTGATTCCATCTTCTCATATCATTAATTGATACTTGATTAGCTAATAAAGGATTACTAACATCATAAGCTTTTCTAAAGTTTATTGGAATAATTAAATTTGCATTAGTTGCCTTTATATCATTAATTCTCTCGTATTCATGACCATTACCAACAATTGTGTATTGAATTCCGAATTCATCTCCAAGTTTATCAGCTCTTACAACATCTAGATGACTTCCTGCATCAAAAATTTGTACTAAATTCTTGTTTTTATTTAGTGCCTCTAAAGACATATCTTTATTTTTAGCATTTCCAGATGCATACCAATCTGCATCTAAATATACTTGTCTTAATAAAGCCATAGCTCCCATTCTTGATGTTGGATAGCTTTGTCTGGATTGTAAGCTTTTGCTAAAAGATAAATATTGTGCAGATTTGTCATTTATAACTCTTTTAGCATTACTAGAGTTTTTATTCAAAGAAACAAGTATTCCATTTCCACGAATAATACCATCACTCATATGTGTATTTACGGTTCCAAAACCAGCATTAACCAATTGGGTAGCCTTTTTAGAATCAAAATTAAACATACTTAAAGGATTTGTTTCTGGTCTAATATGATCGTTCCAGTAATAGCCTTTTCTATTGGCATCGTATTGCGGGCGTCTATCACCTCTAGATCGAGAAGGTTTTTTTATTCCAAAATCAGAATAAATGTCAATAAACGAAGGATAAATTGTTTTTCCTGATAAATCTACAATTTTAGCACCTTTAGGTATATCAACTCTTTTTCCTACAGAAATTATTTTACCTTCTTTAACTACTAAAGATCCTTTTTTAATAATTTTTGTAGGTGTTACGTAAATTGTAGCATTCTTAAATGCAACAAGCGTATTTTTGGTGGTCTTAACACCAGTGTTAGTTGGGAAATACTCTTGAGCCTGAAGCGTAGTAAGCGACAAGAAGAAAAGCAATAGAAATAGTTTTTTCATAAAGTAAGGTTAAATTAATTTGAATTGTGCCTAAATTTATTGATAAGGTTTTTGAAATTTGTTAAAACATTATGAATTTAACATATTTTAACAAAAAATAAGTTTTTAAAATTTGTGTTTTTTTTCAAAGTGTGAAATAAATAAGTCAACCACATAATTGTAAGATTCAACACCTTTTTCTTGTTTATTGGCTTTTAAATAGGCGTTATAGCCTTTTTTTACAAGTGGCTCAAAAGGGTTTTTATATTGCTGCCAAAAATCATAACTGGCATTAAAATCTTTGATAATTCCTTTATTTACGCTTTGCCAAAGTTTTTTTGAGAGCTTTCTATCTCTTTTTCTTACTTCTGAAATACAATATCCAAAAGCCATTCTATAGCTAGCGTATTTAAAATAGATGTTCTTATTGTAATTAGCTGCTAAAAAACCAACAAAATTAGCTTCGTTTTCGGCAGCAAAACCTATTTGATGTGCCATTTCATGGCATGTTGTAGTTGGGTAGCTAGTTTTAGGAATTCTATCATTTACTTGTGCCTCTCCTGTTAACGGATTCAAATAGCCTGATGTTCCATTATAACTTTGCACCAAACTCATTAAAGAGCTTTTTACTGATGAAAATTGATATTTTAATTGAGGAAAATCTTTACTTAAATTGTTATATCCTGAAACAGCAATTGCATACATTTCTTCTTGTGTGTAAGGATTCTCAACTTTTAATGTATCATTTTTTGTGATACTAATATGATAATTGTTTAATTGACTAATGATTTTTGTTGTAACCTTTTGAAGTTGCTCAGTTGAGTATTTTTGTTGCGGATAGTTTAGGTTTTTAGCTAATGGTTGTCTATAATAATTTAAACCCCAGAATACATAAAAGCAGAAATATATTACAGAAAAAACAGCGATTAATCGAACTATTTTTGGTAGAAAATATCTGAATTTATTCTTTATTAAAAGATATATAAAACGAAGAAAAACCAATAATCCAATACTTAGTAAAACATCACCAACAGAAAATGGAACCCAACCTAAAAGTATTCTAAAAAAGGATGAAATGTATGGATAAACTCCATTGGAATAATACCGCTCAATAAAAGTAGGGTTATTCTCTACCAATTGCATTAAAAGCATTTGAATAGGTAGAAAAATAGCTAAATAAATATGTGATTTATTCCATTTCATTTTGGTAAAAATAGCAAATCAAATTAGAAGTTTACTGGTTATTAACAAGATAATAACAATTTTGTTTACAATATTTGTGTACAAATTAAAGTTTAATTTTTGAGGCAAACATCAACCTAAAAAATTACATTTGTGGTCATGGAAAAACCGAATACGATAGCTGGAAAGAAAATAGATAAATCAAGAATTATTAGTCTTGAAAAAGGCAAAATACCCCCACAGGCAGTAGAATTAGAAGAAGCTGTACTAGGTGCTATGATGATTGATAAAAAAGGAATTGATGATGTAATTGATATTTTACATTCAGATGCTTTTTATGATGTAAAACATCAAGAAATCTATGCAGTTATCTATGAACTATTCCAAAATTCACAACCAATTGACTTATTAACAGTTTCTAACTTGTTGAAAAAGAACGGAAAGTTAGAAATGGTTGGTGGAGATTTCTATTTGATTCGTTTGACACAAAAAGTAGCCTCATCAGCACATATCGAATTTCATGCTAGAATCATACTTCAAAAATATATTCAACGAAAATTAATTTCAATTTCATCAGAGATTATTGAAAATGCTTATGATGAAAGTACAGATGTTTTTGATTTATTAGATGATGCAGAAGGGAAGTTGTTTGAAGTTACTCAAGGAAATTTAAAAAAGAGTTCTGAGGATGCAGGGTCACTTGTAAAACAAGCCTTAAAGAAAATTCAAGAAATTGGGAACCAAGAAGGGATGTCTGGTTTAGCTACAGGTTTTACCAAGTTAGATGCTTTGACTTCTGGTTGGCAACCTTCAGATTTAATTATTATTGCAGCACGTCCTGGTATGGGAAAAACAGCATTTGTGATATCGATGGCAAAAAACATGGCCATTGATTTTAATCATGCAGTAGCCGTTTTTTCTTTAGAGATGTCCTCTGTTCAGTTAATAACAAGGATGATTTCTTCAGAAACCGGATTAACATCAGAAAAATTAAGAAAAGGAAACTTAGAACCTCATGAATGGGAGCAACTAAACGTAAAAGTAAAACGTTTGTCTGATGCACCTATTTTTATTGATGATACACCATCGCTTTCTATTTTCGATTTACGTGCAAAAGCAAGACGTTTGGTTTCTCAACATAATGTAAGAATTATAGTCATTGACTATTTACAGTTGATGACTGCTGGAGGAAATGGAAAAGGCGGTGGAAATCGTGAGCAAGAAATATCTACCATTTCTAGAAACTTAAAAGCTTTAGCCAAGGAATTATCTGTACCTGTAATTGCACTTTCTCAGTTATCTCGTGCTGTAGAAACACGTGGAGGAAGTAAGAGGCCATTATTATCAGATTTACGTGAATCTGGAGCTATTGAGCAAGATGCAGATATTGTAAGTTTTATTTTCCGTCCAGAATATTACGGAATGACAGAATGGGATGATGATGAACATACCCCTTGTGAAGGTCAAGGAGAATTTATCGTGGCAAAACACAGAAATGGTGGTTTAGATAACATTCGTTTGAAATTTACAGGACATTTGGCTAAGTTTTCAGACTTAGAAGAAGGCTTTAGTTCAGAGTTTCAATCTTCTATGAATGCGAATTTCCCTGATGATGTTTTTCCAGACCAAAGAATAGAACCTAAAGATGCTTTTGGTGATGATAATGAAGATGTACCTTTTTAAATACTAAACATTTTATAAAATTATAGAAATACACAATTGCTTAAAAAGTAATTGTGTATTTTAGTTTTTAATATGAAAAAAATACTGTTTTCTTTGATTTTTGTTTTGATCTCGACTTCAACTTGGGCATCATTTATTTATGTTCCTATGAATCATGATAATCAGAAAAATCATTTAAAAGCTTACGGAATTATTTATTTCTCATTAGAAGCTGGTTTAAAATCCAAATGGTTATTGAACTATGATGGAGGCGCTTTTTTAATAGAAAACAATAAAATTGTAGAAAACGAATGTAAAATTAGAGGTGTTTCTTATCAAGTAATTTCTGATGCGAAATCACAATTAATATTACAAGAAATAGCTTCGCCATCTTCCAATCAAGAAGCGGTAACTTTAGAAAAAGCACCCAAAATTGCAGTGTATTCTCCTAAAGATAAAATGCCTTGGGATGATGCTGTTACTATGGTGTTAACGTATGCAGAAATTCCTTTTGATGTAATCTATGACAAAGAAGTTTTAGAAGATAAATTATTGTTATATGAATGGTTGCATTTACATCATGAAGATTTTACTGGGCAATATGGACGATTTTATGGTGCATTTAGAACGGCACCTTGGTATATAGAAGGCAAACAAAGAGCAGAAAAACAAGCTGCAGCATTGGGGTTTTCTAAAGTATCTCAAGAAAAATTAGCAGTTGCCAAAAAAATTAGAGATTACGTAATTGGTGGAGGATTTATGTTTGCCATGTGTTCTGCTACAGATAGTTTTGATATTGCATTATCTGCAGAAGGAGTAGATATTGCTGAAGCCATGTTTGATGGTGATGCCTCAGAACCTAATTATCAATCTAAAATTAATTATAACAAAACTTTTGCGTTTACAAATTTTCAATTGATTCGTAACCCAACAACATACGAGTTTTCATCTATAGATATGACAAGAAAACGAAGAATTCCAAAAACTTCAGATTACTTTTCATTAATAGAATTTTCAGCAAAATGGGATCCTGTACCTACTATGTTAACTCAAAATCATACCATTTTGGTAAAAGGTTTTATGGGGCAAACGACTTCTTTTGATAGAAATACTGTAAAAAGCAATGTGCTGGTTTTAGGAGAAAATAAAACCAATAGAGAAGCACGTTATATACATGGTACAAAAGGGAAAGGAATGTTTACGTTTTATGGAGGTCATGATCCAGAAGATTATACACATAGAGTAGGAGACCCAAAAACAGAACTAGATTTGCATCCAACTTCACCTGGTTATCGCTTAATTTTAAACAATGTATTGTTTCCTGCTGCTAAAAAGAAAAAGCAGAAAACTTAATTATTTGTTATTGAGAGTTTTCGAAGCAATCTTTATTTTCAGACATACACAAATTTTCTCAGTCAATCTTTCTACGTAATTAAGAAGTTTTATAAATATTTTTAATACCCTACTAACCAAAACTAAAACATTTTCTATATTTTTAGGTATTGAAAAAGACTTTATTATGAAACTGCTTTTTTCTAAATATCAATATCTATTACTTTTTTGTTTGATTTGCAATGTTGCTGTTGCACAAAAAGCATCAGGTAACATCACCTTTGAAACCAACACACCACAAACCACCATACAAGCTAAAGCAACAAGTCTCTTTGCAAATGGAACTCATACATACGAGATTTCTGGAAATACAAATGAAGCCATTTCGTTCGAAAACTATTCATTAGAGGCAACTGCAAGTCTAGAAACGTTTTTTAACAATCATAAAAACCATTTGATTCTAAACAATGGAAGTAATCTTTTACACGCTATTGTTAAAGGCAATAATGCCAAAGCAATTTTGTACAATACCAAAGGACAACAAATAAAAAGGCTTGAGACCCAACCATTTTTAGAAAACAACACTCAAATTAAGGCATCTTTAACAGATTTAAACAACGGAGTTTATATTGTAAAAGTGCAAAATAATACAGGAGTAAACGCATTTAAAATACTAAAAACCAACCGACAAGTAATCTCAAAAAATAGCATTAATAAAAAACAGTTTTCTAAAACAAAAACAACCACTGCTAATTATAACATTTCTTGGAACGAACAAACTCAAGATGTTGCTGGTCAAATTATTATAACTCAAGCAGGAAACAAAGCAATAACCTTAGAAGATAGAACTAACAACGAAATTACCATCCCAGTTACAACAATTTCTTATTTTACTGGAGATGTTGCAGTAGTTCCAGAGTTAAGAGGATCACTTCGCCAAAATGTTAAAATTACTCTCACAAATTTATCAGTTACAGATAGCACATATACAAAAATTGTAAATTTGGGAGAATCAGGAAAATTATTCAAAAACATTTATGTGCGAGACGCAACAAACCCCGACCAATACGAAATAACCATTGTCGATAACAGAGCAGATGCCACTTTTTTAGAAACAAAACAAACTGTTGACATTTATCACGATAATGCAAGAGAAATTAATAAAACTAAGATTATCAATTTAAATGAAATTCCAAATGAACAAGACATCACTTTTACAATAAGAGATTACAAAAGTTTAGTAATTGAGCCTGGAGTAAACATCGAATTAATCGATAAAGCAACTGGGAATGTTATTAACACTCAAGTAAGTGATACCCAAGGAGAGGTTATTTTTGAAGATGTTCCTGGAGAAGGAGAATATTTAACACGAACTTCTAAAAATGGACATTATACAAAAACTGTTGGAGTATTTATTACTCCAAAAATAGACTTAGTTAGCGAAATGGTTGATTTTTACAACACCACAACAATTCCAATCCAATTTTATTCAAATGGAGATCAAGTAACTGCAGAACAAGCTAAACAATACAAGTTATTAGCAGTAAATACAGAACTATTACATGGACGAGAAAATATTTATGTTCCAGACGTTGCAAACAGAGATTTTATTATTCAAACAATAAAAGATATGAATACTACGCTAGGTTTTGAGAATGCAACAACATTTACAACAACACACTTCGGAAATCCAACTCAAGAACAAATTGATAATTATAATGCATATGGAACATTACCTTATGGAAACGATGTTATTGGATCTAACCTCGAAAACAACGGAACAGATACAAATATTACTGGAAGAAGTAACGGAATATTTCCAGGATATTCATTTAATGCAACAGATTACCAAGTTGGTCCAGCAATTAAAGATATACATCATGAAAAAGCAAATAAAGATGGTTTTCAACAAATCGCTCAAGGAAGCATCATATCACAAAGCGCTTTAGACCCTACAGGAGGAACTGAGCTATCAATGTATGATGTTCTAAATATGAGAATGAAATTACAAATTGCTAAAAATCATTTTGTAACTACGTTTAATGGGAAACCTGCAGAATATAATTACAAAACATTATCATTACAAGAATAGTATTTATGTAAATACCAGTGTTCATAAATCTAATAAATAATTTATTATTTATTAGATTTATAATTCATTCACTTTTGTATTTTTGTCAGCATAAATTAAATATAAAAATGCCAACAACACAACAATTACAAGATTTTACGCAACAAGTTCGTAGAGATATTTTAAGAATGGTACACAAAGTAAATTCAGGACATCCTGGAGGTTCTTTAGGTTGTGCAGAATTTATTGCATGCCTGTACCAAGAAGTTATGGAGTATTCTACAGATTTTACCATGAATGGTGAAAATGAAGATTTATTTTTTCTTTCTAACGGACATATTTCTCCTGTTTTTTATAGTGTTTTGGCACATAGTGGTTTTTTTCCTGTAGAAGAATTGGCAACGTTTCGTTTAATAGATTCACGTTTGCAAGGTCATCCAACTACCCACGAAGGTTTACCTGGAGTAAGAATTGCATCAGGTTCTTTAGGTCAAGGGTTATCAGTAGCTTTAGGAGCTGCAGAAGCAAAAAAGCTAAATGGTGATGACAAGTTAATCTATACCTTACATGGTGATGGTGAATTACAAGAAGGTCAAAACTGGGAAGCAATTATGTATGCATCAGCAAAAAAAGTTGATAATTTAATTGCAACTATCGATTTAAATGGAAAACAAATTGACGGTGCTACTGATGATGTTTTACCAATGGGAAGCATTAAAGCTAAATTTGAAGCGTTTGGTTGGGATGTTTTAGAAGTAAAACAAGGAAATGATATCGAAGCTATTTTAGCAGGTTTAGCTGAAGCAAAAGCATTAAAAGGAAACCAAAAACCAGTGTGTATTTTGTTGTATACAGAAATGGGTAATGGTGTAGATTATATGATGCACACGCATGCATGGCATGGAAAAGCACCAAATGATGAGCAATTAGAAAGTGCTTTAGCGCAAAACCCTGAAACCTTAGGAGATTATTAGTGAAACTCGTTTTTAAAAAGTTCGTAGAACGTATTTAAAAACGTAAGTTGAACTAATCCCGATTTTATATCGGGATATTTTAAAGCATATAAAAATAAATTTAAAAAGTTCGTAGAACGTATTTAAAAACGTAAGTTGAACTAATTCTAAATTTATTTCAGAATTTATAAAAATTAAAAAGCTTTTCTATTTATTTGAAAAGCTTTTTTTATGTTTTTATTTTGATTTATACTGTAAGAATACCTTTATCTTTACCACTAAATACAAAAATCAACCTATTCAAATATGAAAATCGGAATTGTATGTTATCCAACTTTTGGAGGAAGTGGAGTAGTCGCTACAGAATTAGGAATGGCATTGGCAGATAAAGGTCACGAAGTGCATTTTATTACATATAATTTACCTGTTCGTTTAGATTTTTTATCACATCATTTGCACTTTCATCAAGTAGATATAGAAGAATACCCGCTTTTTGAATATCAACCTTATGAATTGGCTTTATCAAGTAAAATGGTAGAGGTTGTACAAAAACATCAATTAGAAGTTTTACATGTACATTATGCAATTCCACATGCATATGCAGCTTACATGGCAAAACAAATGCTAAAAGAAAAGGGAATTTCTGTAAAAGTAGTAACCACTTTGCATGGTACAGACATTACTTTAGTAGGAAGCCACCCAACCTATAAAACTGCTGTAGAATTTAGTATAAATAATTCTGATGTAGTTACTGCTGTTTCTAACGATTTGAAAGACACAACCAATAAACTCTTCAACATTAAGAATGATATACAAGTTATTTATAACTTTATTGATTCTACGAAGTATGATAAAATACACAATCAAAAATGTAATAGAATTGCTATTGCAGAACCAGAAGAAAGGATTTTAACTCATATTAGTAACTTTAGACCTGTAAAAAGAGTAGAAGATGTCATTGAGGTTTTTTATAGAGTTCAAAAAAAGATTCCTTCTAAATTATTATTGATAGGAGAAGGTCCAGATAGATTAAAAGCTGAAAAATTAGTCGAAAAATATAAGATAACAGAAAGAGTATTGTTTTTGGGAAACACCTCAGAAGTTTCTAAAATTTTATGTTATACAGATGTCTTTTTGTTGCCATCACAAACTGAGAGCTTTGGTTTGGCTGCATTAGAAGCAATGGCTGCAAAAGCTGCTGTAGTCTCTACGAATACAGGAGGTTTACCTGAAGTAAATATCAATGGAGTAACTGGATATTTGAGTAATTTGGGTGATGTAGATGACATGGCAAAAAATGCAATATCCATTTTAAAAGACGATACCATTTTAGCCAAATTTAAAGAAAACGCTAGAGAGCATACAAAACGATTTTCTTTAGAAAATATTTTGCCTGTTTATGAAGATATTTATAAATCGTGTTATAAAACCAAGGTATAATAAAAAAAGCTCAAACAATTGTTTGAGCTTTTTTTATTATTCTAATTAGAGTAGTTATTATTTACCAAAAAGGCCACCTAATAAACCACCAATACCACCTGATTCTTTCTTATTTCCTCCTAACAACATTCCTGCTACATCATCAACAACACTTCCATCACCATCAGCATCTAAAATTTGCTCTAAAAAACTTTGTTCGTTTTTTGCATCGTTTCCTCCTAATAATCCACCAAGTAAACCTGAAATATCACTTGAGCTACTAACATTTTGCTCACGTTTTTGTTTTCCTAAAATACCCATTAAAATTGGAGCAGCAACTTTTAAAATATTTCCAACAGCACCTGCATCTAAACCAGATTTTTGACCAATAACTTGCTCAACACCTCTTTGTTTATTTCCTAAAACGTGGCTTAAAATTTTACTTCCATCATTAACAACATCATCATTTACTCCGCCACCAAATAAATCACCAAGATTGTTCAAGATACTTCCATCATGTTTTTTATCTAAAGCTCCCATTAATCCTTCTGCTCCTTGAGGAGTTGATGCATTTCTTTCCATTGCTTTCATTAAAACGGGTAAAGCCATTGTTAAAACGCTACTTGTTTTGTTAGAATCGTTACCTGTAGCGCCAGACACACCAGATATAACTTGTTGTCCTAAGTCGCTGTTTAATAAGTCTAAAATTCCTGCCATATTGTATTTTTAATAATTAATAATTGTTTTTTCTAAAAATATGACACAATATACGAATAAAGTCACACCACTTTTTGAGATTTTTTTTATCTTTCAAATTCTTAATAAATTTTAACTCTTAATGAAAAAATTAGCACTACACTGGAAAATTTTAATAGGAATGGTTCTTGGAATTGTTTTTGGTTTTATAATGAATTCTGTTGATGGAGGTAGAGGATTTGTAACAGATTGGATAAAACCATTTGGAACCATATTTATCAACCTATTAAAATTAATTGCAGTACCATTAATATTGGCTTCATTAATAAAAGGAATATCAGATTTAAAAGATATTTCTAAAATAAAAAAAATGGGATTACGTACCGTTTCTATTTATGTAATGACCACTGTTGTAGCCATTATCATAGGGTTAGGTATTGTAAATGTGGTAAAACCAGGGGCAGGAATGTCTAAGGAAACCATTGAAAAAATAAAAATGAAATATGAAAAATCAGATGGAGTAAAAGACAAAATGGATAAGGCAAAAAACACCAAAGATGCTGGTCCTTTACAAGCTTTAGTAGATATTTTTCCTAGTAACATTTTTAACGCTTTTGGAGAAGCAAAAATGTTACAAATTATCTTTTTTGCTTTATTTGTAGGGATTTCTTTGCTGTTAATACCAGAGAAAAAAGCAGCTCCTTTAATGAACTTTTTTGATTCTTTAAACGAAGTCGTCATGAAAATGGTAGATTTAATTATGCTTTTTGCTCCTTATGCTGTTTTTGCATTGTTGGCCAATGTAATTATTGCTTTTGATGATACAGAAATTCTCTTAAAGCTTTTAGTCTATGCGTTGTGTGTAGTTGGAGGTTTAATTTTAATGATCTGTTTCTATTTAATGTTAGTAAGTGTGTACACAAAAAAATCGCCTATTTGGTTTTTAAAGCAAATTAGTCCAGCACAATTATTAGCTTTTTCTACAAGTTCAAGTGCAGCAACACTGCCTGTAACTATGGAAAGAGTAGAAGAACATATAGGTGTAGATAAAGAAGTTTCAGGTTTTGTTTTACCTGTAGGAGCAACCATTAATATGGACGGAACAAGTTTATATCAAGCCATTGCAGCAGTATTTATTATGCAAGTAATTTGGCCAGAAGGGTTAACGTTTTCCAATCAATTGGTAATTATCTTAACAGCTTTATTGGCCTCAATAGGTTCTGCAGCTGTACCAAGTGCTGGTATGGTAATGTTGGTAATTGTTCTAGAATCTATAGGGTTTCCATCAGAATTATTACCTATTGGGTTGGCTTTAATCTTTGCTGTAGATAGGCCATTAGACATGTGCAGAACTACTGTAAATGTTACTGGAGATGCAACTGTTTCTATGATTGTTGCAAAATCTTTAGACAAGTTACATGAACCAAAACCCAAAAATTGGGATGATAATTACGATAAAGTAAAATAATATTGATACTTAAATTTAAGTATCAACTAAAAAAAAATAAGAATATGAATATTTGTTTTTTAATGTATCCTTGGGATAGTATAAAATCACCAGAGAATGACACTTCTTTAACCTTAATTCACGAATGTGTAAAACGTGGTCATGGAGTTGCCATTTGTTCACCTTCTAATTTAACCATTAGAAACAGTGTAACTAATGCTTTTTGTACTATTTTAAACAAATCCGAAAAGATACCAAGCAACATCAAAACGTTTTATAACAAAACAACAACTAGAGGAGAAATGCTCCCTTTGGCTGGATTTGATGTTATTTTTATGAGAGCTGAACCACCTTTAGATCCGTTAATGCTAAATTTTTTAGATTCGGTAAAAGATGATGTTTTTATTGTAAATTCTGTTCAGGGTTTACGAGAAGCGAATAATAAATTATATACAGCTGTTTTTGAAGATCCAAACAACGAAATAATTCCTGTTACGCATGTATCAAAAAATAAGGATTATTTAATTCAGATGATTGAAGAATCCTCATCTGATAAAATGATTTTAAAACCTCTAAATGGTTTTGGAGGTTCTGGTGTTATTTTAATAGAAAAATCGGCAATGGGGAATATCAACTCATTGTTAGATTTTTACATTAGTAAAAGTGATGGAGGTTCTGATTATGTAATTCTACAAGAATATATAGAAGGAGCAGACAAAGGTGATGTTAGAATTTTAATTTTAAACGGAGTTCCTATTGGTGCAATGAAAAGAGTTCCTGGAGAAAAAGATCATCGTTCTAATGTTTCTGCTGGTGGTAGCGTTCAAAAACACAAATTAACTGCAGAAGAAAAGAAATTGTGCGCAAAAATAGGACCAAAATTAGTAAAAGATGGTTTGTATTTTGTTGGAATTGATGTGATTGGTGGAAAATTGGTAGAGGTAAATGTAATGTCTCCAGGAGGAATTACTTATATGAATAAAGTCTATAAAACACGAATTCAAGAAAAAGTTATCAATTTTATTGAAAGTAAAGTTTTAGAACGTGATGCCGCTTTTAGAAGAAAATCGACGTTAAAGAAATTGGTAGATGAAGCATAGTTTTAATTTTGAATAAAGTTAATAATGTCTTTAAAAATAGATAATCCTTTGGTTTCTGTAGATTGGTTAAAAGGCCATCTAAATAATGATAATTTAATTGTGTTAGATTGCACGATACCTAAAGTCACTGCAAAATCATGTAATAAAATTGAAGAAATAAAAGTCCAAATTAAAGGAGCTATTTTTTTTGATATTAAAAATACTTTTTCTGATAAAACTGCGAAATTTCCAAACACAGTGTTAACTCCAGAAGAATTTGAAAAGAAAGCACAAGAATTAGGAATCAAATCAGATAGTGCAATTGTCTGTTATGATGATTTAGGGATGTATTCGAGTCCCAGAGTTTGGTGGAATTTCAAGTTGATGGGTTTTGATAATATTGCTGTTTTAAATGGAGGTTTACCAAAATGGAAAGAGTATGATTTACCTACAGAATTTCCTCAAAAAACTCAATCATCAAAAGGGAATTTTAAAGTGAATTATCAACCTGATAAACTAAAATACACCAAAGATGTACTTATTGCCATAGAAAACAAAGACATTTTAATTGCAGATGCGCGTTCTAAAGGTCGTTTTTATGGTACATCACCAGAACCAAGAAAAGAGGTGAAAAGTGGTCGTATTCCAAATTCTGTGAGTTTACCTTACAGTTCGATTATTGATGATGATTTGTTTAAGTCTAAAGAAGAATTAAAATTGGTTTTCAATACAATAAATCCAAAGAATAAAAATTTTATTTTCTCTTGTGGTTCAGGTATAACTGCATCAGTTTTAGCATTAGCAGCAGAAGTGTCTGGTAATAAAAATTACGCAGTTTATGACGGTTCTTGGACAGAGTGGGGAAGTACAGAAAGTTTACCAATCGAAATCTAAAAATAATAAAAATGAATAGTAATTGGACCAAAAAAGAGTTCTTAGCATATGTGTTATTATATGCAGCTCATTGTAATTATTTCGAAACAAAAGAAGAAGAAAATTATATATTATCTGTAGTTGATAAAGAAACGTATAACAAAATACATACAGAGGTTGTAATAGATTCTGATGAAAATAATTTAGATAAAATTCAAGAATACGTATCTGAACACAAATTGAGTCAAGAAGATAAAGAAAACTTAATTAGAGAAATTAAAAATGTCTTTTTTGCAGATGGATATGTAGATGTTATGGAGAAAAAAGTTTTTAAAATTTTACAAAAAATTATCGGATAAATGCAACGTCTTTCTGTAGATCAAATCATTGATAAAATACAAAATGAAGAAACTTTTGAAGCCGTTTCAAAAGATTATTCATTTACTATAAAAATTGATGAATATGTGCATTATGCTTGTGGTGCTGTACATGATGGACATCAATTTAGAAAAGAACTTTGGGACAATTGTTTGCATACAGAATACGAACGTTGGTTTGAAGAAGACCCAGAGACCAAAGAAATGGTAAAAACGCATCCTATTGTAATTGCAGGTTGTGATTCGCGTTTTGAGTATGATTTAAATAGAGCACCAGCAACTGCTATTTATGATGATGCATGGGGAAAGCAACTTTGGAAAAATCCACTACCAAAAGAAATGCATGATAAAAGTCTAGGAAAACATAGTGATTTCTATAAAGTAGTACATGCATTGATTTCTAAATTAGAAGAAAAATTTGGTGTTTGTATTGTTTATGACATGCATTCTTACAACTGGAAACGTTGGACAAGAGAAGTGCCCACATGGAACTTAGGAACATCAAATATTGATAACGAACGTTTTGGAAACGAAGTTGAATCTTGGAGAGCTACACTAGAAAAAATGCGTTTGCCTAACAACATCAAATCTACTTCATTGATTAATGATACCTTTAAAGGTAATGGATATTTTTTAAAATACATAACACAAAACTTCAGTAATACGTTAGTTTTAGCTACAGAAATAGCCAAAGTATATTGTGATGAATTGGCTCAAATTATGTATCCAGAAGTGGTGGATAGTGTTGAAAAATATTTAAAAACCGAATTAAAAAAACATGCAGACGCTTTTTATAAAGCACATAAATTGTAATTTTGCGGTTTGCTTTTAGATATTGAATTATGAAGGATGCTGTTTCTGTAAAAAACCAAAAACTTTTTGAGATTGATCATAAAATTGATGCCTTAGTCAAAAAGATTGAGATGCTCAATTATGTCAATCCGATAAATATAGAGGAACAAAAAAAAGAGTTTTACAAATCTAAATATTTAGCAGAACCTCAGTTTCAATATCCTAAAAGAGATTTTGATAAATTCTCATTACATAAAGAATTTTTTGCTTTAAAAATTGATGATATTGAAGATGAACGTTTGCGTGATTTTTATGAAGATATCATTTACTTTTATTCAGGATTAATTCAATGTATTGAAACTATTGGTAAGGGTAAACGTTTTTATTACAATAGTTTACGCTCTTTTGGAACACCTACAGAACAAGATGTAGAAAATGCAAAATTTATTCTCCATTTTGAAAGTGAAGACGAAAATTCTGAAATGTTCAAGCCAAAATATACGGTTACAGAATCACATCATTTTTTTAGAGAGTACTCTAAAAACTATGACTTTTCTTATAGCATAAAAAACTCATCAGCAATGGGGGCCATAGCAATGGTTTCTAATAGCATTCAGGCTTTGGTGTTGAATGAAAATCATATGTTTTCAGAAAATCAGATTAATATTTTAACAAATCATGAAATTGGCGTTCATATGGTAACCACTATGAATGGAATGTTACATCCGTTAAAAATATTTTCTCATGGTTTTCCTAATAATGAAGAAACCCAAGAAGGTTTAGCGGTTTTTAGTGAATATATGTCTGGAAATCTTACCATAAAACGCTTAAAAGAACTAGCCTATAGAGTTTTGGCAGTAGATGGTTTGGCGAAAGGATATTCTTTTTCAAGAACATTTAGAATGTTGCACAATGGCTATGATTTAGATCGAGAAGAAGCATTTTATATTGCAGTTAGAGCTTATAGAGGAGGAGGTTTTACAAAAGATTATTTGTACTTAACAGGATTAAAAAAGATTTATGATTATCATCAACAAGGTAAAGATTTAAGCTTACTGTTGACTGGTAAAGTATCTTTAGAGTTTGTTGATGATATTCAATACATGATAGGCAGTAAGTATGCAATAAGTTCAAAACATATTACAGATTCATACTCAGAAAATAAAAACACCAACAAAACTGTTGATTTTATTTTACGTAATCTAAAGTAAAATTTCAGTTTTATTACTTTATCTCAGTTGTTCTTTTGGTTCTTATAATATCAGATTAAAAAGATATCCAGATATTATAATACAAAGTGTTACCACTCCAAAAAAGATAGCGATCAGTTTTAAGGTCATCACTTTTTTGAGAAGCATTGCTTCAGGAAGAGAAAGTCCAACTACACCCATCATAAAAGCAATAGCTGTTCCTAAAGGAATTCCTTTAGCAACTAAAACCTGAACAACAGGTAGAATACCTGATGCATTTGAATACATTGGTATTGCTAAAATAGTAGCAACTGGAACCGCAAAAAGATTGTCTTTGTCCATGTATTTTTCAAAAAATCCCTCTGGAATATAACCATGCATTAATCCGCCAATTGCTATACCCAATATAACATAGGGAAAGATACCTTTTAGAATTTTTTGAACTTCAGCCCAAATAATAGGTAATCGTTGGTTAAACGTTTGTTTTTCTGCTTGAAATATATCTTGTTCTTTTTGAGCATTTTTCAATACTTTCTTTACCCAAGGAGTTAGATATTTTTCCAATTTTAATTTTTGAAGGATAATTCCAGAAATTGTACCCAATAAAATTCCACTAATTATATAAATGATTGTTGTTTTTACTCCAAACAAGCCAATAAAAAGTCCGATTGCAACTTCATTCACCAAAGGTGAAGTAATTAAAAAAGCAAAGGTTACTCCTAAAGGAATACCACCTCTTACAAAACCAATGAACAAAGGGACTGAAGAGCAAGAACAAAATGGAGTTACCACTCCAAAAAGACTAGCCATAAGGTATTCTAGTCCATAAAGTTTTTTTCTTGAAAGGTAGTTTTTAACTTTATCTATTGGGAAATAACTATTTACAATTCCCATTAAAAAAATAACAAAGAAGAGCAGTATTAAAATCTTTGTTGTGTCGTAAATAAAGAAGTTTAAAGCTTCAGCTAAATGTTGCCCTTTTTCTAGATTAAAAATATCATAGACCAACCAATCTGCTATATTTTGTATCCAATCAAACATTTAAAAAAATTAGCAATTACAATTTTTAGAACAACAACTAGTTTTTGAATTGTCTTCTTTTATAGAATTATTAGATTTTAAAATATCGAGAACTTCAGTTTTATTGGGTACTCTTCCTTTAACTGTAATGATACCATCTACTACCAAAGCAGGAGTACTCATTACATTGTATTCCATAATCTCCATAATATCTTCTACTTTTTCAACGGTAGCATTGATGTTATTTTCTTTGATTACATCTTGAACAATACTGGTCATACTTTGACATTTTGAACATCCTGTTCCTAGAATTTTAATTACTTTAGTCATAATATTTTATTAGTTGAATACTTCTATTATCTTACCTATCACAAACTTACGATAAGCATTTCAAGGCAAATGTGACAAAAGTCACATAACAGTATTTTATCAACTTAAAAATTAAACGCTAAAAAAGGTAGAAGTAAAAAACTAAATTATTTAGTCAATTCTTTTCCAAATGCTACACATTTTTCTAAAGTTTGTTTTACATCTTTAAAAGTAGTTCTTGGATTTATCAAACACATTCGCAAAACAATTTGTTTTTGTAATACAGTTGTAACCAACATGGCTTCTTTAGAATTGATGATTTCTTGAGATATTTTTTGATTCAACTCATCCAATTCTTTTTCTGGTAATTGCTTTGTTATTGGATTAAATCTAAAGTTAATAATCCCCAAAGTTGCAGGAGAAACAATTTCCCAATTCGAACTTTTTCTTAAATAACTTTCTGTTTTTTCTGCAAGGTTTATAGAGTAATCAATGGCTTCTCTAAACGATTGTAATCCAAAAGTTTTGATAGACATGTAAAACTTTAAAGCTCTAAAACGTCTTGTCAATTGAATTCCATGATCATAGAAGTTAATTTCTGAAGTATTACCTTCGATATCTCTTAAATATTCTGGTTTTTCAGTAAAAGTTTTACTCAGCCATTTGTGATTTCTTACCAACAAACACCCCATTTCATAAGGTTGAAAAAACCATTTATGTGGATCTACCGTAATTGAATCTGCTTTTTGAATTCCTTTTAGTAATTGATGTCCGTTTTTTGCCAAAATAGAAGCTCCACCATAAGCAGCATCAACATGAAACCAAATATCTTCTTCTTTACAAATTTTACTCATTGCTACTAACGGATCTACAGTTCCAGTATTTGTAGCGCCAGCAGTTCCTATCAAACAAAAAGGTTGTAAGCCTTCTAATCTATCTTTAGCGATTACATTCTTTAATTTATTAATAGACAGTTTAAACTCAATATCTGTTGGAATAATTCTTATCTGTTCTTTTCTAAAACCAATAGTTCTAATGGCTTTGATATTTGAAGAATGTGTTTGATCTGATAGATAAATAACAGCTTTCGAAAAATCATCACCACATTTTTGCCTTCTTGCAGTTACTAATGCTGTTAAGTTTGCCATAGAACCACCACTGGTAAAAATTCCTCCACCTTTTTTTGTTGGAAATTTAAAAAGCTTTAGCAACCAATTAATCGTTACAATTTCTAGTTCTGCAGCCGCAGGAGCATTGACCCATCCTCCAGAAAAAATATTAAATCCTGTGGCTAATGTATCTGCCATAGCACTAATGTAATTGCTTGGGCCTGGAACAAAAGAATAGGATTTTGGGTGAGATAAAATATCAGTGGCTTCTAAAACATTTTCCACAACAAAATCCAAAACTTCAGAGCTATCTTTACCTTGCTCTGGGGCTTGTTCTAAAAATATAGAATCCATTTCTTGTCTACTAGCATTAAAAACAGGATCTTTTTTATGCTGATTTTTAAAGTGTTCTACAATAGTATCTACAACTTTATAACCATAAGCTTTCATTTCTTCTTCAGAAAGTGTTAACGTAGGATTTGATTTCATTTGGATTCAATTTTACTTTACAAAAATAATATTTGTTATTGGTTTAAGTTGTGATAATCATCATCAATAAAAAAAAACCGAAACAATTAAGCTTCGGTTTTTTTATCATTAGATTCTGAAACTAATCAGAAAGATATTTCTTACTTACGCTTTTGTTGTTTAGCTTGTTGTTCTTGTGCTTGTTTCATAGCAGCATCAATACGTTGTCTAAACTTGCTTGTTTTTTTAGGTTTCTTTTTGTTTTCTTCTATTTGAGCATGAATTTTATCTTCATCAATTACATAATTCTTAATAACTAACATAATTGCAATAGTTAGTAAGTTAGAAATAAAGTAATACAAACTTAAAGAACTTGCATAATTGTTAAAGAAGAACAACATCATAATAGGAGAGAAGTAAATCATGTACTTCATCATTTTACTCATATCTGGCATTCCTTCTTGCGTTGGCGCTTGCATATTAGCTTGCTGACTCTGATTCATTTTCATGTAAAAGAAAATAGCAATTGAAGCCAATATTGGAAACAAACTCACGTGATCTCCATAAAATGGAATCTTAAACGGTAATGTAAAAATGGTATCATAAGAAGATAAATCTCCAGCCCATAAAAAGCTTTCTTGACGTAAATCTAAATTTGTTGGAAAAAACTTAAATAAGGCAAAGAATATTGGCATTTGTAATAATGCAGGAATACAACCAGACATCATGCTTACACCAGCTTTTCGCTGAATTGCCATGGTTTCTTGCTGACGCTTCATTGCGTTTTCTTTTCCAGGGTATTTCTCGTTCAAAGCAGTCAATTCAGGACGGATTACCTTCATTTTTGCACTTGATACATAAGATTTATATACCAAAGGAGACATTAAAATACGTACAACAATCGTCATTAAAATGATGATTAACCCGTAATTTGATAATAATCCTTTTAGCATATTAAATACAGGATAGAATATAGTTCTGTTTAAGAACCCGAAAATTCCCCAACCTAAATCTGCACTATCTCCTAAGTCTGTTCCTTCGTATGTTTTTAATAAGTTGTAATCACTAGGTCCGTAAAACCATTTCATATTATAATTCAACTCACCATTGGTTAATGCTAAAGGAGTTTTTAACTCAAAACGTTTGGTGAAAACGGTATCAATTTCTTCGTTTTTAACTAAATCTGTAGAAGTGATAGTTGCATTGTTAAATGGTGTATCAGATAATAAATTAGAAGTAAAGAAGTGTTGTTTATAAGCAACCCAATCTAAATCATTTAAAACTTCAGATTTACCAGCATTAATGTAATCAACATCATCTTCTGCTTTATAGTAGTAGTTTGTGTACATGGTATTTTCTGTACGCATACTTTTTTCATTTCTATATCCATTTAAAGCCCAGTCTAAGTTGATAGGGTTAGAAGAATTTATCACATTAGACAAACCTTGAGAACGTACTGCAAAATCCACCATATATTCGTTAGGTTTCATTTCGTATCTATACTCCAAATACTGGCTGTCAGAAACTTTTAGTTTCATAGAAACTATTTGATTCTCTCCGTTTTTAGTAATTGAAGGTTCAAAAAATAAATCTTTGGTATTTAAGATTCTATTGTCAGTTGTACCAAAATTGATATTAAAAGAGGCATTTTTGTCTTTAACTAAATACAAAGGCAAAGAATCATAAGTTTTGTAATTCTTTACTTGTGCTTCTATGATTTGTCCACCTTTATTATTGATCACCAAACGAACAACTTCATTTTCTAAGACAGAAGTTCCGTCAGTACCACTAATAGCACTTTTTGCAAATGCTCCTAATTGATTGGTAAAAGCAACTTTTTTGAGTGAATCGTTTTCGAAAACTGGTTTCTTTTCAGTTACAGTATTGGTTGTATTTTTTGTTGAATCTACAACTTGTTCTGTTTTAGTAGAAGTGTCTTTAGGTTCTTCTGTTTGACTGGTATTCATCCACCAAATCAAAATACCACCTAGTAATACCATTCCTATGAAGGAATTCAGATCAAATTTTTTTTGTTCCATTTTTTTATGTTGTCAATTTGTCATTAAATCAGATTTTTATCTGATAAAAACGCGACAAATGTAGTGAAAAAGCCCTTTTTAATATGATTTTAAGGCTTTATATTTTATGAACCTTTATAGTTCAAAATGTGTTCCGTTTTAAAATTTATTTTTTTGAGTATTTTAATGCAGCCTTGATAAAATCTACAAATAAAGGATGTGGGTTTAACACGGTACTTTTATATTCTGGATGGTATTGTACCCCAACAAACCAAGGATGAGAAGGTATTTCTACTACTTCTACCAAACCTGTTCTAGGGTTAATACCTGTAGCTTTCATCCCTTTTAACTCAATTTGATCTTTATAATCGCTATTGAATTCATATCTGTGTCTGTGACGTTCGCTGATTAGTTCTTTTTGATAAGCTCCATGAATTTTAGAATCTTTTTCTAATTTACAATCCCAAGCACCTAAACGCATTGTTCCGCCTTTATCAGTAACATCTTCTTGACTTTCCATTAAATTGATGACAGGATTTTTACAATCCTTTTTCATCTCGGTAGAAAATGCATCCACCAAACCTAAAACATTTTTAGAGAATTCAATGACAGCCATTTGCATTCCTAAACAAATTCCGAAAAACGGAATTTTATTTTCTCTGGCATATTGTACTGCTTTAATTTTACCATCAATTCCTCGATCACCAAAACCAGGAGCAACTAAAATACCATCAACTCCTTTTAATTTATTCTCATAATTCTTTGGAGTTAAACTTTCAGAATGTACCCAACGAACTTTTACTTTGGTTTCATTAGAAGAACCAGCATGAATAAATGCTTCTGTGATTGATTTATAAGAATCTTGTAACTCAATATATTTACCAATTAAAGCAATTTCTACTTCAGAGGTAGGGTTTTTATGTTTTCTTAAAAATTCGTTCCAAACTTTAAGTTCAGGTTTTTTTTCTGATGTTAGCTTTAATTTTTTCAAAACCACTTCATCTAAACCTTCTTCTAACATTAAGTTAGGCACATCATAAATGGTTTCTGCATCGATAGATTGAATAACATCTTCTTTTTTAACATTACAAAACAAAGCTAATTTACGTTTAATATCATCAGAAATTTGATGCTCTGTTCTACACACCAAAATATCGGGACTTACACCACTTTGCATTAAACTTTTTACAGAGTGTTGTGTTGGTTTTGTTTTTAACTCACCTGCAGCTGCTAAAAAAGGGATTAAAGTTAAATGAATAACAATTGCGTTATCTTCACCTTTTTCCCAAAGCATTTGTCTTACAGATTCTACATAAGGTAGTGATTCTATATCACCAACTGTTCCTCCAATTTCAGTGATTACAATATCATACTCACCAGTATCACCTAAAAGTTGAATTCTGTGTTTAATTTCATCTGTAATATGGGGAATTACTTGCACCGTTTTTCCTAAAAAATCTCCTCTTCTTTCTTTGTCTATTACAGATTGATAAATTCTACCTGTAGTAACATTATTAGCTTGCGAAGTAGGAATGTTTAAATAACGCTCATAATGACCTAAATCTAGGTCGGTTTCTGCGCCATCATCTGTAACATAGCATTCACCATGTTCATATGGGTTTAATGTTCCTGGATCAATATTTATATATGGGTCTAACTTTTGGATGGTTACAGAGAATCCTCTCTGTTGAAGCAATTTCGCTAAAGAAGCTGCTATAATTCCTTTTCCAAGTGATGATGTTACGCCTCCTGTTACAAAAACGTATTTAGTATTACTCATGGTTCTTTTAGGTTTGCGCAAAAGTACTAACTCTAGGTTTTATTGCAAATAAAAAGATGAATAATTCTAAACAAATAATTAATTCGAGACATAATTGGAATACTTGTTGATAAAACTGTAGTCATGAAAAAAATATTTATTTTACTCAGTATTGGCTTATTTAGTAGTTGCTCTTTTTTATTTCCCAAGCATTTTGAACGTAAACCAGCTAATTTTTCAGTTCAAAATCTTTGGTTTACATCAAAATTAGATAAGAATAAAAAGGTTAAATATTTAATAAATCCCACACAATTGCATTTCATTGCAAAAAGTACGGATGATTATAATGAGCAATTAGCAGTTTTTTTTAAAGAAGAATTGAAAGGAAATATTTATTTTAAAGAAAATTACAAGGATGTTAATGGCAAAATAATTATTCCTTTTACACTTGATTATAATTTGTCAAAAGAATACAAAGAAAATTTACAAAAAACCACAGACTTAGATTACATAGTACTCACTAAAACATTAACAGCTAGCCAAATAAACAATCAATATTACCCGCAATATAAATCTTTACGATATAAGAGTAACGTTTTGGCTGGTTCTGTTGTCTTTTTTAAGATTTTTGATGTAAAAAACAACACAATTGCTTTAGAACTGAATTGTAAAAGTTCTGTTTACGATAATCCAAACTTTAATTTTGAAACAAATCAGTATGAAGATAACCTTAAAATAGCTACTTACAAAAGTGAAAATCAATTGATAAAAAAGTGTTTTAAAAGAATTTTTAGAAGGATAAAATAAATTTAATTTTTTTACATTTTGTTTTTGTGATATATAAAAACAGTTGTATATTTGCCCACGCTTTTAACGAGGTAATATTTATCGTTAACACAATAAAAAATTAAGAAGACTTTTAAAATATAGAGTAATGCCAAAAAGAACGTATCAACCATCAAAGAGAAAGAGAAGAAACAAACACGGTTTCAGAGAGAGAATGGCTTCTGCTAACGGTAGAAAGGTATTAGCTCGTAGAAGAGCAAAAGGAAGAAAGAAATTATCTGTTTCATCTGAAACAAGACATAAAAGATAAATGATTAACAATTGTTAATATAAGGTGTTACTTTTTTTAAGTAACACCTTTTTTTATATCCAAGCACTAACTATTTTTGTAAAACTTAATAATACAACAACTTACAATGCCAAAAAGACAAGACCTTAATTCAATTTTAATTATCGGATCTGGACCAATCGTTATTGGACAAGCCTGCGAATTTGATTATTCTGGATCACAATCTTTACGTTCTTTAAGAGAGGATGGAATTGAAACTATTTTAATCAACTCCAATCCTGCAACTATTATGACAGATCCATCCATGGCAGATCATGTATATCTATTGCCATTAACAACTAAATCTATCATACAAATCTTAAAAGAGCATCCACAAATAGACGCTGTTTTGCCAACTATGGGAGGACAAACTGCTTTAAATTTATGTATAGAAGCAGATGATAAAGGAATTTGGAGTGATTTTGGTGTAAAAATGATAGGTGTTGATATTAATGCCATTAATGTTACAGAAGATAGAGAGCAGTTTAGAGAATTGATGGGGGAAATTGGTGTGCCAATGGCACCTCAAGCTACAGCCACTTCTTTCTTAAAAGGTAAAGAAATTGCGCAAGAATTTGGTTTTCCATTAGTAATTCGTTCTTCATATACCTTAGGTGGAGCAGGAGCATCAATTGTTTACAAAGCAGAAGATTTTGATGATTTGTTAAGAGTTGGTTTAGAAGCATCACCAATTCATGAGGTGATGATTGATAAAGCAATGATGGGATGGAAAGAGTATGAATTAGAATTGTTGCGTGATAAGAATGATAATGTTGTGATTATCTGTTCTATTGAAAATATGGACCCAATGGGTATTCATACTGGAGATTCTATTACAGTTGCACCAGCAATGACATTATCTGACAAAACCTATCAAAAAATGCGTGATATGGCAATTCATATGATGCGTTCTATTGGTGATTTTGAAGGTGGATGTAATGTTCAGTTTGCAGTTTCTCCAGATGAAAAGGAAGACATTATCGCTATTGAAATCAATCCACGTGTTTCTCGTTCATCAGCATTAGCTTCTAAAGCAACTGGTTATCCTATTGCAAAAGTGGCAACAAAATTAGCTATTGGTTATTCTTTAGATGAATTAGAAAACGGAATTACAAAATCTACATCAGCTTTATTTGAGCCAACTTTAGATTATGTAATTGTAAAAATTCCACGTTGGAACTTTGATAAATTTGAAGGATCAGACAGAACTTTAGGTTTGCAAATGAAAGCAGTAGGAGAAGTAATGGGAATTGGACGTTCTTTCCAAGAAGCATTACACAAAGCCACTCAATCTTTAGAAATCAAAAGAAATGGTTTAGGTGCAGACGGAAAAGGATATACCAATTATAATGAAATCATAGATAAACTAACTAACGCAAGTTGGGACAGAGTTTTTGCTATTTACGATGCTATTGCAATGGGGATTCCGTTGAGCAAAATTTATGATATCACAAAAATAGACATGTGGTATTTAAAGCAATATGAAGAATTATTTCAATTAGAAAAAGAGATTTCAACGTTTACCATTAATAATATAGACAGAGACTTATTATTAGAAGCGAAACAAAAAGGATATGGTGATAGACAAATTGCCCATATGTTAGATTGTTTAGAAAGTGAGGTATACAATAAAAGAGATGAATTAAAAATTCAGAGAGTTTATAAGTTAGTTGATACTTGTGCAGCTGAATTTAAAGCGAAAACTCCTTATTATTACTCAACTTTCGAAAGCGAGATAGAAACTGCCCAAGGAGAAAGAGTAGTAGCAAACGAAAGTATAGTTACAGATAAGAAAAAAATAGTGGTTTTAGGTTCTGGACCTAATAGAATAGGACAAGGAATTGAGTTTGATTACTGTTGTGTTCATGGTGTTTTAGCAGCTGCAGAATGTGGTTATGAAACGATAATGATCAACTGTAACCCAGAAACAGTTTCTACGGATTTTGATACTGCTGATAAATTATATTTTGAGCCTGTTTTCTGGGAACATATTTACGATATCATCAGACATGAAAAACCAGAAGGTGTTATTGTGCAATTAGGTGGGCAAACTGCTTTAAAACTAGCAGAAAAGTTAACTAAATATGGAATTAAAATTATTGGAACTTCTTTTGAAGCTCTTGATATAGCAGAAGATAGAGGAAGATTCTCTACATTATTAAAAGACAATAATATTCCTTATCCAGAATTTGGTGTTGCAGAAACTGCAGATGAAGCACTGGCTTTAGCTGACGAATTGAACTTCCCAATTTTGGTGAGACCTTCTTATGTTTTAGGTGGTCAAGGAATGAAAATTGTCATCAATAAAGAAGAATTGGTAGAACATGTTGTTGATTTATTGCGTAAGATTCCAAATAATAAATTGTTATTAGACCATTATTTAGATGGAGCGATAGAAGCAGAAGCAGATGCTATTTGTGATGCTGATGGAAATGTTTACATTATTGGAATTATGGAGCACATTGAACCTTGTGGAATTCACTCTGGAGATTCAAATGCAACATTACCAGCCTTTAATTTAGGTGACTTAGTAATGCAACAAATTATAGATCATACAAATGTTATTGCCACAGAATTAAAAACAGTTGGTTTAATAAACATTCAGTTTGCTATTAAAGATGACACTGTTTACATTATAGAAGCCAATCCAAGAGCATCAAGAACAGTTCCTTTTATTGCTAAGGCATACAAAGAACCGTATGTAAATTATGCAACAAAGGTAATGTTAGGTGAGAAAAAAGTAACTGATTTTAATTTTAAGCCTCAATTAGATGGTTATGCAATCAAGCAACCTGTATTCTCATTTAATAAATTTCCTAATGTTGATAAACGTTTAGGACCAGAAATGAAATCTACAGGAGAAAGTATCTTGTTTATTGATAGTTTAAAAGATGATGATTTTTATGACTTATATTCTCGTAGAAAAATGTATTTGAGTAAGTAATTTTCTTAAATTTATGATATATAAAACCTCTAATTCTTGTTTTGAATTAGAGGTTTTTCATTAGTGTGAAGATTATTTTTTTTAAATTTTATATTAATCTTTATTTATTTTCTTCTTTTTAGTATGTAATATAAAAGTAGCATTAAAACCAAAGTGTAAGTTTGGATCTTTAAAATTAAAGTTATTAGTGGTTTGTGATATAAAAGTGTCTTCTGCAAAATTACGCGCATTAGTTAAATGAAACTGTAACATTAAGTCACTAACTTCCCAATTAATACCCACTAAAAAAGAATTGAAAGTACCCATAGATTTTATAGTATTGGCAACATAAAAATATTCTGAAACAATAGAAGTATGTGCTCCTATTTTTTGTCTTCCTCCAAAACCAATAGCAAACTGACTTTTAGAATCATTACTAGAATTAGGTGTGGCTCTATGAATAAAAGTAGGAGCAACCTGTAAAGATAATTCAGGGCTAAATTTTCTTGCAATTAATGCTTGCGTAGAAAAAGCATATCTGTTTTCAGATGAATTTGGCGAATATAAATTTGCATTAGTATTTTTAAATTTTCGATGTGAGAAATTTTGAACCAATGTAATACTAATTGGCATTTTTTTAGAGTTAATACGTTGTCTTATAATTCTGTATTTTAGGTATCCATCAGAGATTTTATCAAAATTAGAATATCCAAAACCTATTGTAAAGTTGTCTGAAAAAGAAAAAGCTAAACCATACCTTGTATTTACTTCATCTGCTAAAAAACTTTGACTTTGAGTGTTTGGTTTATCCCAATATCTATTGTATAGCGAGATTTCTAGAGCTCCTTTTTTTCTGGTTTCTATAGATTGTCCTAGACCAATTCTAGTAGTTTTAAAAGTTGCAATTTCATATAGAGGTATGTTTGTGAATTCTTTGTCTAGTTTTTTTAATAAATCTTGAGCATTAGCGTTAAAATCAACAAAAAATATACAGGTCAATATCAGAAAAAAGTGTTTACTATTCATCATAAGGTTGGTATTGAAATTTAAACTTAATAGTAATTGATTTTGCTATGTTACTAGATAATATTGGCGGAATTTTAATATCAAAATCTTTAACTAAAACTTTACATTCTCCATAAATAGAGTAGGTTCCGTTATTATTTTCTATTGTTGACTTAATCTTAGTTTCTTTCGAAATTCCATGAATGTTTAAAACTCCATTAATTAATTTAGTTTGACGGGTTGCATTTTTATCAAAGTTGAGAATATCACCTTCAAAAGTTGCTTTTGGATAAATATCAGACTCAATATAACTTTCATTAAAATGTTCGTACATCAAATCTTTTTTAAATACAAAAGCTCTCATTAACATGCTTACAGCTACTTTTTTGGTTTTTACATCAAGTATACTTAGTACTTGATTGTTTTGGGCTTCAATATTTTCTACAGATGCATATGAGAAAAAAGTTATTTGACCTTGACGTGCAATAAATTGGTTTTGTGCAGTGAAATCATATATATTTATAATACATATGATTAAAAAAAATAAAAATTTATTCATTAGGTTGGTTGTCTATAATGCAATTTAATAGAATTACGTCTTTTAAAAATCCTTTACAAATACCTTTTACAGCTATTTTTTGATGTATTGTTAGTAATTTAAGCTTTTCGATTTGACTTGGATGAACATCACAAATAATCCCAGAATCTTTATTTTCTCCATACAATATTACTGTATTTCTATTGTTTAAAAAAGTAACTTCTTTAACATTACCAGTAACTTCAATTATTTTTCCATTAAAATTTGTGTTTGTTTTGTTCTCATTAGAAAGATAAGAAGCAATTAAATCATCAGAATTAATTTGAGCTTCAAAATTCACATTTTCAAGGTTGATATCACTTTTTTGAAAATAGGGTATAACATAAGTGTAGATATTTACTAAAATTAGTAAAAGTGCAATAGCATAAAAGAAAGTAGACTTTTTATTCATAACATGAATTCTACTTCAAAGTAAACAAATTTGACGTGTATTTAGAAAAAATACTTCTTAAAAGCGAAAAATAGCAGTTGAAAGCGAAAAAAGATATTACTGAAAAAATAAAATAGTCTTATATTTCGAGCGTATTTAAAATTATGAAAAAAGACAAATTATATTTTTTAACCTTCCTTTCTATAACAGTGGTTTTTCTATTTGTAGCATCTATTGCTTCTGAATATTTTATCAAAGTAAGTGCAAATCAGCTAATAGAAGTACAGGTAGAATCTACTAAAAGAGAAGCTAATGAAGTTGCAAACTTTATAAATTACCAATTAACCCAAGGAATTTCGAAAGAAAAAGTTATTAATAATTTACAAAATACTATTTCAAAAACCAATACAGACAGTTGGTTTATAAGTGTGTTTAATTGGGGAGGTAAAATTGTCTGTCATCCTAATATTGTTGAGTTAGGTTTAGAAATAAACTCAAATGAATCTTTGCTAACATCTCTAAA
The DNA here is from genome assembly GCF_009832745.1 of Polaribacter septentrionalilitoris. Classification (GTDB taxonomy): domain Bacteria; phylum Bacteroidota; class Bacteroidia; order Flavobacteriales; family Flavobacteriaceae; genus Polaribacter; species Polaribacter septentrionalilitoris. The sequence continues at coordinate 154,686 of NZ_VRMJ01000014.1, forward strand.
AGAGAAAAATTCTTCTGATGATTTGTACGACGTTTTAGTAAGCAATTCAACTAATAATACTAAAAAAACCTCTGAGGTTATATATATATCACCTATTAAAAATTCTGATCTAATAATTGCTGCAAATGTGAATGTTAAAAGTATTCGAAATCAAATGAATGCATTGAAAAATAACTTCTATCTCATTTTTCTAATTATGGGAGTTTTAGTAATTGTACTTTCTTTTTTAGCGGTTAGAGTTATTGGAAGTGCGTATGAAAAACAACTTGAATTAAAGAACAATTCTTTAGCTACAGAAGTAATTAGTTTATCAAAATTAAATACAGATTTGGTATCTTATAGAGAAAAAAAGGTTGAGGAAAATAAAGAAAGTAAGCCTATTGAAGAAACTTCGGATAAAGAAAGAAAAAGAATTTTAACCTATTTAAGAAATGAATTGGTACCCACACCAATAAAAGATATTGCCTATATCTATACAGAAAATACCATTACATATGTTGTTTGTTTTGACGGAAAAAGATCTACAACTAATGCAAGTTTAGATGATATGTATACCAATTTAGATGCTTCATTATTTTTTAGAGCAAATAGACAATTTATCATCAGTATTGCAGCAATTGATAAGATTATTAAATATGGTAAAAGTCAATTAAAGATTTTATTAAGATCTAAAACTTCAGAAGAAATAATTATAAGTAAAAACAAAGCAGCTGAGTTTAAGCAGTGGCTAAACATGTAGTAGCATTTGTTTTTTAGTTAGAATTTTAAGGAGTTTTTTTCCTCATTTATTTTAAATTTTTCCCTTTCATATAAGTTGATACTTTGTAAATCATATAATTATGGTTAATTTACAAAGCAATAAAAACAACAATTATGAAAAATAACATCCTATTTAAACAACAACTCTTTTTGGTTCTAACAGCAATCTTTTTTACATCTTGTTTAAGTAATGTAGATGAAGAGGTTATTATCGAAGAGCCTGTTAGTGAAATAACTTTTAATGTGCATGTAAAGCCAATTATAGATAATAATTGTACACAATGTCATAGTACAGCAGGAGGAACATCACCAAATCTTGAAACTTATGCAGGTGTTAGTGCTAATGCAGCAAGAATAAAAGCAGAAGTAGAAAGTAAAAGAATGCCAATTGGAGGCACGTTAACTGATGAAGAAATTCAAGCAATTAGTATTTGGGTAGATGCAGGATCCTTAAATAATTAAAATCTTGATTATGACAAAAAAAAGAATCACACTTGTAATTTTAATTCTGGGAATCATTGGCGCTTTTGTAGCTTATAAAATGTACAATAAACCTCACGTAGATGTTGCAGATTCTAAATCTGATATTGTTATTTCTGCAGATAAAATCCAAAGCGATTTCTCTACAAATGAAAATTTAGCGAACTCAAATTATTTAGAAAAAATCATTGAAGTTTCTGGAGAAATATCTGAATTGACTCTTGAAAATAAAAAAGGAATTATAACGCTAAAAACCAACGATGATTTTGGAAGCGTTTTGTGTCATTTATCTGATAATTCAACTCAAAAAATGAATACTTTAAAAGTGGGGAAACCTGTTAGATTAAAAGGAATCTGTACAGGATATTTAATGGATGTGATACTTGTAAAGTGCGAAATAATCAACTAAAACTATAAAATGAAAACAATTTACACAGTATTGATATACTTTCTATTTACGAGTCTAATCTGTGCTCAAGAAAGGTATTTAACAAAAAACGGGTCAATTACTTTTTTCTCATCTACGCCAATAGAAGATATTAAAGCAGATAACAATCAAGTATTAAGTATTATTGATGCTTCTTCTGGCAAAATGGCAATTTCTATTTTAATGAAATCGTTTATGTTTAAAAAAGCATTAATGCAAGAGCACTTTAATGAAAATTATGTAGAGTCAGACAAGTATCCAAAAGCTACTTTTAAAGGACGTATTTTAGATTTTGATACCATAGAATTAACAAAAAGTAAAGCAAAAGTAACAGGAACTTTAACAATTCATGGAATTTCTAAAGAAATTACTATAGAAGCCAATTTTGCAAAATCAAAAGAAGCAATTAATGTAGATGGAGAGTTTATTGTAAACCTAGCTGATTTTAATATTAAAATACCTGCTGTTGTTTCAAAAAACATACAAGAAAATATCAAAGTAAGTTTTAAATTTAATCATAAACCTTATAAGAAATAATCACTCATGAAAAAGTTAACTTTCACATTATTATTGTCTTTCTTAACCATTTTTACCTATTCTCAAGATGATTTATTAGATGTTTTAGATGAAGAAACTCCAAAAGATGGAAAAGAAGATATTGTAACTTCGACCTTTAAAGGAACAAGAATTTTAAATGGACATTCTATAGAAAACAGAAAGGATAAAGAATTAGAATTTATTATTTCTCATAGGTTTGGCCGAATAAATTCAGGGTTTAAAGAATTATTTGGTTTAGATGAAACCAATGTACGTTTTTCTCTAGAATATGGTTTAAATGATAATTTAACTATTGGTATTGGTAGAAGTAGTTTTGAAAAAACATTCGATTCTTTTTTAAAATATAGTTTAGTGAAACAAAAGAGAGGTGATAAACCTTTTCCTTTTGCTATTTCTCTTTTTGGTAGTGTTGCAGCTAAAACTAAAGATGAACCATTTGGTATAAAAGAAAGAAGTTTTGTAGAAAATTTATCTTATGTAGGGCAAGTATTAATAGCAAGAAAAGTGAGTTCAGAATTTTCTTATCAATTAACACCAACTTATGTACACAGAAATACTGTAAGACAAACAGATGATCCTAATGGTATTTTTGCTTTAGGAGTAGGCACTAGATTTAAATTAAGTAAAAGGGTTTCTTTAAATGGTGAATATTTTTTAGCATTTAATGAATCTACATCTATAAATGCTAGAAACTCTCTAGCTTTTGGAGTAGATATAGAAACTGGCGGACATGTATTTCAGTTAATTTTATCAAATGCCATTACTATGATAGAGAAAAGTTTTATTACAGAAACAACAGGAAACTTTTTTGGAGGCGATATTCATTTTGGATTCAATATTTCAAGAACATTTTAATAATGGGGGATAAGTAGGTTGTTATAAATAATATGATAACAGCCTACTTTTAATAATTAAAAAAATAAAAATGTTTCAGAGAAAATATACGGTTAAAGGAGAGGATGTAAATGATTTCATGTTAATTGAAAATTCAGCTTATTTAAAATACACCTCTATACTTGTGGAGACTTTCTTATTTGTTAATGGTTTTACAAAACTTAAAATGAATTCATTAAAAGTAGGCTTACAAAAAAAGAATGATACCATTAAACAATATAAACACCTTATTTTTACAGAAGTTTTTACAGTAAAGCTTAATTTTATAGCATTAGGGATGTGTGAGCAAAAAATGAATATTGAAATTTGTTTTTATAATCAAAAAAATGAATTATGTGCAGTAGTAAAAAGAGAACTTTTTTGGTTTGATTACACAAAATGGAAGACAATAGCACCACCTAAAGTAATAGGGAAGTACTTTACCAAAAAGTCTAGTTACGGAAATGCAGTATAGTAAAATAACTTATTAAGTTTTCAAAACTAATAGCACCTATTTTCTATTATTTTTTTAGCTCTATTTTAGAATTACTTTCTTCTAGAAGATGAATATATTCATTAATATTAAAGGTGTCACTTCTAAAGCGCGAACTTCTGTTTCTACCTTGTTTTTGTCTTACAATACTTCTTGCATATCTTCTAACTTCATTCTCAGAGGTTAAAATAAGTCCAGGAACTGCTACACCTTTTCCGTTTTCATCTTTTGCAACCATCGTAAAATAAGAAGAATTACAGTGTTTGGTTTCTCCAGTTCTAATATTTTCTGAAATTACGCGTAAACCAACTACCATAGAAGTTCTTCCTGTGTAATTTATAGAGGCTTTCATAGTAACCAACTCTCCAACTTCAATAGGATTTAAAAAATCAACTTTATTAACAGAAGCAGTTACACAATAGTAGCCTGAGTGTTTAGAAGCACATGCAAATGCAATTTGATCCATTAAATTTAAAATATACCCCCCATGAATTTTACCACTAAAATTTGAGTTTGAGGGTAACATTAATTCTGTAATTGTAATTTGTGATTCCTTTACGTTTTTAAATTTTTTTACCATAATGCCTTATTTTCTGATATGTGGAGATTGCTCTTCTTCTACTTTTGTAATAAAGTATTTGGTATCACCCAACCAAAAAAAAGTAGTATATCGTTCTATATAAGTTAATTTTACATAACGGCCTTCTAGTTTGTTAAGATCATTGATTACTTTTTTATGTTTATCTTCAATAGAAAAAGCAAAAATTTGAGCACCAGAAATTCCTTGACTAATTTCTCCTTCCCATGTTTTTGAAATAACTCCTTTCTTACTTATTTTAATTAATTCTCCAGATCTAAAACCTGTGCTGTAAGTAACATAATAAATAAATGCATAGTATATTAAAAATAAAACTAACAAAGTTGTAATGAGAACTCCAATTATTTTTTTCATAATTTTAATTGTATTAAATAATTTGAACTTAATATTTTCCTTTTCAAGTGTGTTTTTTCCTTTTTAAGTAATTTGCTTATTACAAATAACAAATTTACCTCTTTATTTACACCATAGATTAATTTAGAAAATTAAATTGTTAAACATTTAACAATAAATGTTAAACATAATAAACTATCTTAATGTAATTTTAGCAAATATATAACGACTATACTTTTTTATTCAACTATTTTAAATATTTATTTCATGAAAAAAAACTACATTTTTAAAACATTATTATTGTTAATTCCAGTTTCAGCATTTTTATTAATGTCTAGTTCTGGAGGAAGAACAGAAGCTAGATCTGGTTCTCCAGGAGATGGAGGTGTAACTTGTGCATCATGTCATGCAGGAGGTAATTTTGGTTTAACTCCTTCTATTACAACCAACATTCCTGCATCAGGATACGCATTAAATACTGATTATACCATAACAGTAAATTCTTCTTCCTCATCATCTAAATTAGGTTTTCAATTGGTTGCAGAAAATACATCAAATGCTAAAATTGGAACTCTAGTTGCGGGATCAGGAACAAGAGTGGGTAGTAATAGAATTACACAAAGTACCCCATCAAATACAGGAAATTGGTCTTTTACATGGAAGTCTCCATCAACTAATCAAGGTGTTGTTACCTTTTATGCAGCTGTAAATGCTACAAACGGTAATGGAAATACAGGAGGAGATCAAGTGGTTACCACTAATACTTCTGTAAATGTATTGGGCATTTCAGAGTCAAGAAAGTTGAATTTTGAAATGTACCCTAATCCTGCTTCAGATAATATTACCATTCAGTTACCATCAGGTTCAGAAAAAGCAACAGTTCAGTTTTATGACTACATAGGCAGACTAGCTTTAACCAAAACAATTTCTACTTCTAATGATAAAATTAATGTGAATAGCTTAAATTCTGGAGTTTATATTTTAAAAGTTTTGTCAAATGATAAAATTGGAAGTCAAAAATTTATAAAAAATTAAAAAATTAATTTAAATAATTTCATAAACCGATTGATAAAACCTCAATCGGTTTTTTTTGTGCTCTTTTTAAAGTAAATTTGTACTTCTTCAAAAAAAAAGAAAATGAACTACATTTTATTCGATGGCGATGTAAGAAACGCTTTATTGCCATTTACCTATACAAGACCAGTAGCAGATATTAGAATTGGAATTTTAACCATTAGAGAAAAATGGGAAAAATATCTAAGTTTAACCACAACTACCATTACCGAAGAATATTTAGAAGAAAAATATCCTATGGTAGAAATGGCTGAAAACATTATGATTAATGCTTCTTTTTGTCCTACGAAATCATTGGTAGAAAGAGTAAAAGAATTATCAAATAAACAAGCAATTTTTAAAGGTGATGATGTAATAGCTTTCTTTACTACAGATACTCAAGAAGAAGTAAATTTTGATGAATACACGCAAATTGAGTTTGAAGAAGAGTTGATTCAAGTAAAAAATACATGGGATATATTTTCATTAAACGGAAAAGCCATTCAACAAGATTTTGATTTGTTAACAGAAGGTAGGAAATCTCAAGCAATTCCTGATGGAGTGCAATGTGTCAATAAAGAAAATATTTTTATAGAAGAAGGGGCAAAATTAACTTTTGCTACTTTAAACGCATCTTCTGGACCAATTTACATTGGTAAAGATGCAGAAATTATGGAAGGTTGTGTTGTTAGAGGGCCTTTAGCCATGTGTGAACATTCTGTTTTAAAATTGAGTGCTAAAATTTATGGAGCAACTACTTTAGGACCTTATTGTAAAGTTGGAGGAGAAGTAAATAATTCAGTTTTAATGGGATATTCTAACAAAGGTCATGATGGATTTTTAGGAAATTCTGTATTGGGAGAATGGTGTAATTTAGGTGCAGATACTAACAATTCGAATTTAAAAAATAATTATGCAGAAGTTAGACTTTGGGATTATCAAACTGGTCGTTTTGCAAAAACTGGGTTACAATTTTGTGGTTTAATGATGGGAGACCACTCTAAATGTGGAATTAACACTATGTTCAATACAGGAACAGTTGTGGGGGTTTCTGCAAATATTTTTGGTAGTGGATTTCCAAGAAATTTTGTACCGTCTTTTAGTTGGGGAGGAGCATCTGGTTTTTCAGAATACAAACTAAATAAAGTATTTGAAGTAGCTGATGTAGTCATGAAACGTAGAAATATTCTTTTTGATGAAAAAGAACAACGCATATTAGAACACGTATTTGAAGAAAGTAAGCAGTTTAGAAATTACTAGTTTTATTCAACCGTTTTAATACGCATCTACATCAATAATAAAACGTATTGGTCTAAAATCTTTTACAGCTTCAAAAGTATTTCTAATCTTTTGGAGCTGTTTTTTTGTGTTGGCTAAAGATTGTTTTGGTGGAATTTTAATCACTACATTTTTAATATACTGATTTCGAATACGAGAAACTGCAGGTGCAGTTGGTCCTAGTACATGTTCTCCAAAAGAATTATAAAGCGCTTTAAATAGCCAATTAACTCCGCTGTCAACTTTATTATAATCTCTATGTTTTAAAGTGATTTTAATCAACCTGTAATAAGGAGGATACTTGTATTGCCAACGATCTTGTAATTGCTCTTTATACATTTCTGTATAATTTGTAGTAGATACTTGTTGTAAAATTTGATGATAAGGATTGTAAGTTTGTATGGCAACTTTACCTTGTTTTTTACTTCTTCCTGCTCTACCAGAAACTTGAACCATTAATTGATAGGCTCTTTCATGTGCTCTAAAATCAGGAAAGTTTAGCATGGTATCTGCATTTAAAACCCCAACCAAAGAAACATTATCAAAATCCAATCCTTTAGAAAGCATTTGTGTTCCCACTAATACATCAATTTCTCTGGCTTCAAAAGCACCAATTATTTTTTGATATCCAAATTTACCACGAGTCGTGTCAAGGTCCATTCGTCCAATTTTATGATCTGGATACAACTCTTTCAGTTCTAACTCAATTTGCTCTGTTCCAAAACCCTTGCTGTCTAAAGTGTTGCTTCCACAAGCAGAACAAGAATTGGGCATAGCACGTTGATAATTACAATAATGACAACGCAATTCGTGTCTAAATTTATGATATGTCAAACTCACATCGCAATTTGGACATTGAGGTGAAATACCACAAGTTTTACATTCTACAACAGGCGAAAAACCTCTTCTATTTTGAAATAAAATAACTTGCTCTTTTTCCTCTAAAGCATCAGTAATTAAACGCAACATGCTATCAGAAAAATGACCTGTCATTTCCTTTTTTCTATGCTTTTCTTTTATGTCTATTAATTCAATTTTTGGCAGTTGCACATTTCCAAAACGTCTGTTCAACTCAACAAAACCATATTTATTTTGTTGTGCGTTAAAATAGCTTTCTAAAGAAGGAGTAGCAGAACCTAACAAAATTTTTGCTTGGTGCATTTTTGCCAAAACAATAGCAGAATCTCTAGCATTGTATCTTGGTGAAGGTTCAAATTGTTTGTAAGAGGTTTCATGTTCTTCATCAACCACAATCAAACCTAAATTAGAAAAAGGTAAAAAAAGTGAGGAACGTGCGCCTAAAATAATTTGAGCTTTCGATTTATTTTCTAAGACATTATTCCAAACTTCAACTCGTTCGTTCATTGAGTATTTAGAATGAAATACCGAAATTTGATCGCCAAAGTAAGCCTGTAAACGTGTTATAATTTGTGTGGTTAATGCAATTTCGGGCAACAAAAACAAGACTTGTTTGCCTATATTTAAGACTTCAAGAATCAACTTGGTATAGACTTCTGTTTTTCCAGAACTAGTTATTCCATGTAATAAAGTGATGTCTTTTTCTTGAAAAGATTTTTTTATTTCTGATAAAGCTTTTTCTTGAAATTCATTTAATTCTTTGAGCGAATTAGTTTCTCCGTTAAAATTTATTCTATCGGTTTGAATGTGATAAAACTCAAAAATTTCTTTATCAACTAAAGATTTTAAAATTGCTGATGAGACATTGGCTTTTTCTTCTAAATCTTTTGCTTTTATTGGTTTTTTTGAAGTTGATAATTGAAAAAATGTCAATACAGCTTCTCGTTGTTTTTTTGCTCTAGAAAGTTGTTCTAAGAGCGTATTCAATCCATCATCAGAATTATAATCTGTATGCAAACGAACGTATTTTACCAGTTTTGGTTTGTACTGTTCGTAAATTTCTTCTTTAATGTAAATGGCAGATTTATGGATCAATTCATTTACAATTGGCATTACTTTTTTCTTGCCTAAAATATCTGCAACTTGATGTATTGTCAATTGCGATTGATGTTGTAAAGCTTCGAAAATTAAAAACTCATCATTATCTAAAATAGATTCGTCTATAAATGTTTCGTTTTTATAAATAATAGTTTCGCTTTCTAACAAAAAAGCAGAAGGTAAAGATGCTCTGTAAACATCACCTAGAGCACACATATAATAATTTGCAATCCATTGCCAGTGTTGTAATTGAATTTTATTTACCAAAGGTTTCTCATCTAAAATCTGAAAAATTTCTTTGGCTTCATACAACGTTGGAGCAGTAGTGTGAATATCAAAAACCAATGCTGTATAAATTTTGCTTTTTCCAAACGGAACTGCAACTCGCATTCCTTTTTGTAAGAAATTGGCTTCTTCCTCAGTAACGATATAAGTGAACGTTTTCTGAAGTGGAATTGGCAATATGACGTCTATAAAATAAATTGATTTTTGTTTTTAGATTACAATCAAAACTACATAAAAATACTTACAAATTTCACAAAAAAGCAAAGTTCTAAATTTCTATTATCTTTATAAATATTGAGTAAACATGTAGTTAATATTTATTGGAAATTGGGTATTTACACCCTTGTTTCAAAATTAAAACTGTTCTAATTTTGTGTATTATCGTAAAAAAACATGAATACTTAATATGAAATTAATAAAAAAATGAGAAAACATCATCTACTATTACTTTTTTTAAGTTCAATATTAATTTTTGGTTGTAAACAAACTAAAAATAAAGAAGTTCACAAAGAAGTTCATAAAGAAGTTCATAAAGAAGTTCACAAAGAAGTTCATAAAGAAGTAAAAAAAGTAAATCCTGTAAGTATTGATAAACCAGAAAAACCTTTTGTATTTGGAATTGATATTTCTCATTATAATAACAATGAAGTTGATTTATTGAGCAAGAGTAAGGATAGTATTCAGTTTATAATTTGCAAAGCAACAGAAGGAATATCATATATAGATCCCAAATTTAAATCGAATTGGAATGCAATAAAAGAAAGAGGTTTTATTAGAGGAGCCTATCATTTTTACAGAACTCAAGATGATCCTATAACACAAGCTAATCACTTTTTAAAAGCAATAGTTAACATAGAAAAAAATGATATTCCTCCAATTGTTGATTTTGAAGAAGGAGGAATTGATAAGTTACAATCTACAGAAACACTTGAAGCAAACCTTTTAACTTTTATAAAAATTATTGAAAATAAGGGGAATGTAACTCCAATAATTTACACCAGTTTAAATTGTGGAAACAGATACTTAAAGAATCCAGTTTTTAATAAATACCCACTTTGGATTGCGGATTACAATGGAAAAGAGCAACCAGACTTACCAAAAATTTGGTTAACTAAAAATTATTTCATTTGGCAAAAAACTGATGATTACAAAATTGTGAACGGAACAGATGATGCTGATATTTTTAATGGAACCCTTACCCAATTTAAAACATTTATAAAAAACAGTTATCACTGATACTAGAAATAAAAAAGCCTCTCAATATTGAGAAGCTTTTTATTTAATCTAATTTCTTAGCTTTCTTTACTTTTTGTTTTGTGAGCGCTATTTCAATAACTTCTTTCATGTCTGTCACATAATGAAAGGTCAACCCTTTTAGATAACTTTCTTTGATTTCTAAAATGTCTTTTCTATTGTCTTCACACAACATGATTTCTTTAATATTGGCTCTTTTAGCAGCTAATATTTTTTCTTTAATTCCGCCAACTGGTAATACCTTTCCGCGTAAGGTAATTTCACCTGTCATGGCTATTTTATTCTTCACTTTGCGTTGAGTAAATGATGAAACTAAAGAAGTTAACATGGTAATTCCTGCACTTGGACCATCTTTTGGAGTAGCACCTTCAGGAACGTGAATGTGTACATCATATTTTTCTAAAATTTCTGGTTTAATGCCAAATTCTTCTGCATTAGATTTGATGAATTTCATTGCAATTGTAGCAGATTCTTTCATCACATTTCCTAAATTACCTGTTATAGAAAGGTTTCCTTTTCCTTTAGATAAAATAGATTCAATAAATAAAATATCACCACCAACTCTAGTCCAAGCTAAACCCGTAACTACACCAGCAACTCCGTTATTTTCGTACTTGTCTCTATTTCTTGGAGTTCCTAGAATATCTTCTACTTTTTCTGATGATAATGTAATGTCATATTCCTCTTCTAAAGCAATTGATTTTGCAGCAAAACGAACCACTTTAGCAATCTGTTTTTCCAATCCACGAACTCCTGATTCACGAGTATACCCTTCAACAATTTTTTCGATTTGTTTTTTACCTAACTTTAAATGCTTGTTGGTTAAACCATGTTCTTTCAATTGTTTTGGCAACAAGTGTCTTTTAGCGATTTCTATCTTTTCTTCAATAGTATACCCAGTAACATTTATAATTTCCATTCTGTCACGTAACGCCCAAGGAATTTGCCCTAAGTTGTTTGCTGTGGCAATGAATAATACTTTTGATAAATCGTAACCAACTTCTAAATAATTGTCGTAGAATGCAGTATTTTGTTCTGGATCTAACACTTCTAACATTGCAGAAGAAGGATCTCCTTGATGACTCTGACCTAACTTGTCAATTTCATCCAATACAAAAACAGGGTTTGATGTTTCTGCTTTTTTCAAATTCTGAATCAAACGCCCAGGCATTGCACCAATATACGTTTTACGATGTCCACGAATCTCAGCTTCATCACGCAAACCACCCAAAGACATACGTACATATTTACGTCCTAAAGATTCTGCAACAGACTTTCCTAACGAAGTTTTCCCAACTCCAGGAGGTCCATATAAACAGATAATTGGCGATTTCATATCGTTTCTCAACTTTAATACTGCCAAATGTTCTATGATGCGTTCTTTTACTTTTTCTAATCCAAAGTGATCTCTATCTAATACTTTTTGTGCATTTTTTAAGTCAAATTTATCTTCAGAATAAATTCCCCAAGGCAATAACAATTCTAAATAGCTTCTTTGTACACCATATTCTGCCATTTGAGGATTCATACGTTTTAAACGCGCCAACTCTTTCTCAAAGGTTTCTGCAACTTCTTTCGTCCATTTTTTAGTCTTGGCTTTTTTGCGCATTTCTTCCAACTCTTGGTCGTTAGAAGCGCCACCCAATTCTTCTTGAATGGTTTTTAACTGTTGATGTAAATAATATTCACGTTGTTGTTGGTCTAAATCTTCACGAGTTTTTGACTGAATATCATTACGCAATTTTAATTTTTGTAATTCTTTGTTCAGGTTTTTTAGCGTTAATAATGCACGTTCTTTTAAATTGTTTGTTTCTAAAACTTCTTGTTTTAAATCAACACTTAAATCCATATTAGAGGAAATAAAGTTTACCAAAAACGAGTTAGACTGTATGTTTTTAATCGCAAAAGAAGCTTCTGAAGGCAACATTGGGTTTTCCTTAATTACTTCTAACGCTTGCTCTTTAATCGAATCTATGATTGCGTCAAACTCCTTAACATCATCAACATGTTTGTCCTCAAAAGCCTCATTAACAGTCGCTTTTAAATACGGTTTGTCTTGTACAATAGTATCAATTTCAAAACGTTTTTTTCCTTGAATAATAACTGTTGTATTACCATCAGGCATTTTTAGCACACGTAAAATTTGAGCGACAACTCCTGTAGAGTGAATATCTTTTAACGTTGGTACTTCAACTTCTTCGTTTTTCTGTGCAACAACACCTAAAATTTTATCGCCTTTGTTGGCATCTTTAATTAACTGGATAGATTTATCTCTACCTGCAGTTATCGGAATCACCACTCCAGGAAATAACACCGTATTTCTTAGCGGTAAAATTGGTAATACTTCTGGTACGCTTTCTTTGTTGATAATTTCTTCATCTTCTGGCGTCATTAACGGAATCAATTCTGAATCTTCATTTAACATACTATGAAGCGACAAATTGTCTATATGCATCACTTTTGGTTTGCTCATGTTTTATATATCTGTCATACTGACATTGATTTTTAAATCTTAAAAAATCAAAATCAGTGGTAAATGTTTAGTTTATTGTAAATCAAGTAATTAAATTTTGATTATTGATGTACATATATTAATAAGACAATTCTTGTGCCAAAGGAGAATGTAGGTGTTTTTACTTGTTGACTTTTAGCGTTAAAAAAACTAACTTCGCTAACTCTAGATATACCGAATTAAAACTCGGCATATCCGAAATGAGTTGCCAAAATAAAAAATGAAATTTAACCAACTTTTTAATTTAATAATTTTACTTATACTAATTTCTTTCAAAAATCATGCGCAAAATTGTTGGAAAAAAGTCGTTCAAACAGATTTACATACTATAGCTCTTAAAAATAACGGGACAATTTGGTCTTGGGGAAGGAATGCTAATGGACAATTAGGTAATGGGGAAAATGGAGACACAAGCACTCCAAAACTAATGAATGATGAAAGTGACTGGACTGATATAGATGCACGTGAATTTTATACAGTAGCTACTAAAGAAGATAACAGCCTTTGGTTGTGGGGTGCATATAGAGGTAACACGCCTATAAAATTTGTTGACTCAAGTGAAGTTGGATGGAAGAAAATTGATGCAGATGGATATATTGGATTAAAAGTTGATGGGACAATTTGGTCTTGGTATGATATTTTTGACCCTTCAGAAAATCTTATACAAGTTGGAAAATTTAATTTTTGGCAAGATATATCATCAGGTAGTCACAGTTCTTTGGCTATCGCTTCTAATGGAACACTTTGGGCCTGGGGCAAGAATTATAATGGTATTTTTGGTAATGGGAATCAATCATCACATTCAGATTCAACTCAAGATTATGGAAGTTCTGAACCTATTCAAATAGGCACTTCAAATGATTGGAAAAAAATATCAGCAGGTCAACAATTTGTATTAGCCATAAAAGAAGATAATAGTTTATGGGCTTGGGGTAAAAACACTTATGGACAATTTGGCAACGGCACAACATCAGACTCTTTTGTGCCTATTAAAATAGGCAACGACAAAGATTGGATTGATATTAAAGTTGGTTTATATCATTCATTAGCATTAAAAAGTAATGGAGAGGTTTATAGTTGGGGAGATGATGCATCAGGCAGACTAGGAAATGGTTCAAATTCTTCAACTAAAACACCTAAAAAAATAGGGCTATTTAGCTTATGGAAAAAAATAAATGCATCACATTCAAACTCTGTATTAATAGATAATTATGGAGAGGTTTGGACAGCTGGAAAAAATAATTATGGTCAATTAGGAAATGGTAAGTTTTTCAATGGGTATGTTAGAAGTTGGCATTTTTTAATTAAGTTTGGCTGTTTTGGTAGCTCGCTTGGAATTTATAAAAATCATATAACAGAACAAGTAATTTATCCTAACCCAACTTTTGAAAAAATATATTTAAGAAATTATGAAACTATAGAAAAAATAGAAATTTATAATTCTCTAGGTCAATTGAAAGAGATATTTACTAATTCTAAGACCATCAATATTTCTAAATATAATAATGGACTTTATTTACTTAAAATTAAATATGTGAATGGAACTACAACAACAAAAAAAATAATTAAATTGGGTAAGAACGTGTATAATTAATTGCTAGTTCACGCCAACTTATAAAAATACACGAGGACTTTTTACTTGTATTTTATTTGTTAAGTTTAATACTAAAAAACACGCATCAAATCATAGACAATAACTTTAGCGAAATCCCAAAAAAAACACAACCCAACCTAACTTCCCAATAAAAAAGTTTACTTTTATTTCTAGAAAGTGTCACAAATTAAAACCTAATTTGTCATTAGCATAGAAACGTTTTATTGGAAACTAATCAACCACATATAACCAACCTTATAGAACGCTGCAAAAAATCGGATAAAAACGCGCAGTTAGATTTATACAAAGCTTATTACAAGGCAATGTATAACACTGCTTATCGTATTTTAAAAGATGGTTTTGAAGCCGAAGATATTATGCAAGAGGCGTTCTTAACGGTATTTACAAAAATGAATACCTATAAAGGTGAAGTTACATTTGGAGCGTGGTTAAAACGCATAGTAATCAATAAAAGTTTAACTCAGTTAAAGAAAAATAATAGATACAATGAAGTAAAAATGGAAGTGATTCCTAATGATGATGAAGTTGAAGAAAGCATTGATTACACAGGTTTACAAGCCAGTAAAGTATTAGATTGTTTACAAAGTTTAAAAGACAATTATAGAATGGTATTGAACCTGCATTTGGTAGAAGGGTATGATTACGAAGAAATTGCACAGATTTTAGATTATACTAACGAAAATGTGAGAACAACAGTATCTAGAGCAAAAAAGAAATTAAAGCAAGTACTACTTGCAGATAGTATACAAACACAAGCATATGGAAGATAAATTACATCAATTTTTCTCTGAAAAAGAATTCGACTTTCAAGAACCACATTCTGGTCATTTAGAACGCTTTGAGCGCAAATTAAATCAGCCAAAAAAAAACGTAAAAACCTCTTGGAAATGGTTGTCTGTTGCAGCATCTGTAGTGTTAATCTTCGGATTTTGGTTGGGCAGCAACCATCAAAAACAACAAATTCAATTGGCAGATTTATCGCCAAAAATGAAAGAAGTACAAACGTATTTTGTGTCAACCATTAATCAAGAAATAAAAACGTTAGAGAAAAACAGAAGTTTAGACACAGAATCAATCATTGAAAATGCCTTGGATCGATTAGAAGAACTAGAAGATAACTACAATTATTTTGTAAAAGAATTGACCAAAAATGGGAAACAACGAAAATTAATCAACGCCATGATTAAAAATTATCAACAGCGTTTAAATATTCTAGAAAATACCCTAAAACAAATAGAACAAATTAAAAACCCTAACCTTTTAGAAGATGAAATATTTATATAAAATTATTTTGGTATTACTCTTATTGCCTTTTATGGTAAGCGGAAATACGATTAAAAAGAAATACGAAAAAAGTAGAGTGATTAAAAAAGAATTCTCTGTGAATTCTGATGCAAAAGTTGCATTGAATAACAGATATGGAAACCTAAATATTACTACTTGGAGTAAAAATAGGGTAGAAATTGAAGTTACTATTACTGTAAAAGGAAATGACATGGATGATGTAGTAGAACGTTTGTCTACCATTGATGTAGTATTTAATACAAGTAAATCTTTGGTGGAAGCAGAAACCATTTTCGAAAAGAGAACAAGTAGTTGGTCTTGGTGGAAAAAGAGTAAGAACATGAACTATCAAATTAATTATGTGGTTAAAATGCCAAAGTCAAATTCAGTGGATTTAGATAATGACTACGGAAGTATTTACTTAACAGATTTGGATGGAAAAGCAGACATCAATTGCGATTATGGTAAAATTTCTGTTGGAGATTTATCTGCAAGAGAAAACAGTATCAATTTAGATTATTGCTCATCTTCTTCAATTACTTACATGAAAAGTGGCAATGTAAATGTCGATTATTCTAAAATTACAGTTGATGCAACTGAAAAAGTCAATGTAAATGCAGATTATTCTACAGTTAAATTAGGAAAAACTAGAAATGTTGATTTTAATTCTGATTATGGGGCAATAACTATTAATGAAGCTGATGACGTTAACGGAAACTCAGATTATGCAAGTATGCGATTTGGAGAAATTAGAAAAAACTTGACAATAGATACAGATTATGGCTCAATTTCTGTGAAAAACTTGGCCAAAGGTTTTGAATCTGTAGATATTAATGGGCAATATGCAGGTATTAAAATAGGTGTTGCTCCAGGTGCAGTTTTTAATTTTGAAATTGACTTACAATACGCAGGTTTTAGTAGAGATAATGATAATATTGAATTCTTTAAAAGTATTTCTAAAACAACAAAAAAATACTATGAAGGAAAATATGGCAAAGGAAATACCAATTCTAAAATTAAAATAAGATCTCAATATGGTGGCGTAAGCATCAGAAAGAACTAAAATCATCAACCAAAAAACAATCATCATGAATAAAAAAATACTATTTACAAGTGTATTATTAACCTTAACTTTTGTTATAAACGCTCAAAACTGGTGGGGAAATAGCAAGAAAATACGTGGAAATGGAAATGTAGTAACTGTAAACAGAACCACATCAGATTACGATGGAGTTTCAGTTGGAGGTTCTTTTGATGTAGTTTTAGTCAAAGGAAAAGAAGGTAAAATTACTATAGAAGGAGAAGAAAATATCATTCCTTATATCGAAACTGAAGTTTCTGGAAATACCCTAAAAATTAAATATCAGAAAAACACCAATATCAGAACTACAAAAAGATTAACTATTACTGTTCCATTTCAAGATATTGAAAGTGTAAGTTTAGGAGGTTCAGGAAAAATCTCTAGTAAATCACTCATTAAAACTCGTAATTTTAGTGCAAATTTAGGTGGCTCAGGAGACATTACTTTAAAAGTTGATGCAGACAAAGTAAAAGCTTCAATTGGAGGTTCTGGAAATATCAATTTGACAGGAAAATCTGAGGAATTTACTTGTTCTATTGCAGGTTCTGGAGGAATTAGGGCTTATGATTTAGAAACCAAAGAATTATCAGCTAATATTGCAGGTTCTGGAAGTGTTAAAACCACAGTAAAGAATAAAATTAAAGCCAAAATAGTTGGTTCTGGTAGTGTGTATTACAAAGGAAAACCAACTCATATAGACAGTAAGTCTGTAGGTTCTGGTGATATTATTGATAGAAACTAATATTACCACCAAACCAAAAACATTTTTAAAATCTCACCATTTTGCTGTTTCATCCAGCACAATGGTGAGAATTTTTTTTGTGCATATTCTTCTGCTATTGGCAGGAAATTAGTGTGACTTATCCAATATACATTTTCATGCGGAATAACAATCCAATCTTTTTTATTGGGTATGTAAAATTTGTTATCTACAAATTGATGGATTTCTTTTTGATGGATATAAAACCCGCAAATACAATCAGTATTTAATTGTCTAAGTTGAATTTTTCTATCCGAAAACGGAACAAACAACTGCGCTTTAAAATAGACTTGTTGTTGTATTGATGACGATTCTAAATTGATGGAACTCAAATAGGTTTTGCATTCATCAGAATAGAGGAGAGGCAATTGTTTTTCTTTGAGCTTTGTTAATTTTTCGAGCAGAGAATCTTTTCTGTTTGGACCGATAAAATGTTCAATTTCAGAATTCCCAACAGCTGCATCATAGAGGTAAAACTTATAAATTATTTCTAAATGAATTACAGTATTTTCTTGTTTTAAGATGCAATCCAATTCACCTAAAGTTCTTTTCTCTTTTTGAATTTGAACGTTCTCACATAAAATATCAATTGCGTTTTCTTGCGCTAACTGAAAAGATACCAATCGTTCTATATATTTTCCTAAACGAATCTTTTCATCAATTTCAATATTAATTTGTGTAGACTTTTTATCAATTTTAAATTGCTCTAAATCAAATACGGTATGGTCTTTCCACAAACAAGGAGTTTGTAAAAAGCCTTCGTATCTTTTTTGAAGTAGCTTTGTTTTTTGAGGCATAATAAAATCGAAGTTACAAATCTATTTTGTAATTTCACATTCAAAATTTAGAATGATGCAGATTTCAGAAAGTACTTTTCAATTTTTAAAAGATTTACACAAGAATAATAATCGCGATTGGTTTGCAGACCAAAAACCTCGCTATCAAAAAGCACTTAAAAATGCCAAAGAAGTTTTTGCTGAAATTCACAATAATTTACAAGTGCATGACGAAATAGAGAAATCTAAAATGATGCGCATCTACAGAGACGTTCGTTTCTCTAAAGATAAAACACCTTATAAGCCTCATTTTGCAAATTCCTATTCAAGATTAGGAAAAGAACTTAGAGGTGGCTATTTTTTAAGAATTAGACCAGGAGAATCTTTTTTAGCAGGTGGTTTTTGGGAACCAAATAAAGATGATTTGTTTCGAATTCGTAAAGAAATTGAAATGGATGCTACTGAAATTCGTGAAATTCTAGAAGAACAAAACTACAAGAAACATTTTGGTGGAAAATTTGAAAGTTTTGGTGAGTTAAAAACAGCTCCAAGAGGTTTTGATAAGGAACATCCAGATGTTGATTTACTGCGTAAAAAAGGATTTATAGCTGTTAAAAACTTTACTGATGAAGAGGTGTTAGCTACCAATTTTGTTGATAAAGTAGATGAGAGTTATAAAGCTTTACGTCCGTTTTTTAATTTGTTTAGCGATATTTTAACCACCAACTTAAATGGAGAAAGTATAATTTAATGAGTGCTATTTTTGAACTAAAAATTAAAGTTTCATCAGAAGATATTGACACTTTAGACCATGTAAATAATTTGGTTTATGTAAAGTGGATGGACAAAATTGCAACCACACATTGGGCCTATTTAACCAAAGAAAACCCTTTACCACAATATGTTTGGGTAGTAATGAGGCATGAAATCGATTATTTAAAACAAGCTACATTAGGTGATGAGATTACAGTGAAAACTTGGGTAGGAGAGACCAAAGGCATTACTTCAGTCCGTTTTATGGAGTTTTATAAAAATAAAACTTTATTGGTAAAAGCCAAAACTACTTGGGTGATGTTAGATGCCAAAACTCATAAGCCTACAAGAATTAGAGAAAATGTTTTAAAAGTATTATTACCTGAAAAATAATATAAAATTGCAATGAATATTGAATTTTAAAAGAAACCTTTCTCCTTATGAAATTTATACTCAAGGTTAAATCGTGTGTTAGTTTGGATATACAAATTAGAATTAAATCTGATTACAAACTTTTATTTTTAAGTTATTAGTTACTAATTAGTTGACCTACAAGTATTCTTGCAATTCTTCTTTTAATTTATGATAGGTTTTTAATTTTTTTTGAATAACGTCTTCTTTTGTAAGTTGTTTTTTATAAGTTTTAGGAGGTTCAAAATCATCAGTAATTATTTCCAATTCAATTTTATCACCCTTTTTTAAATTGCTTTTAAACCATTGTGCATGTTGTTTTGTATCAGAATTTAATCCATTAACATAAAAATCAAGATCATTTCTTTGCTGGTTTTTTAATAAACTACTGGTAAGAATACAGGTTAGTACTGAGTTTTCGTTTTCAAAACCAGCTCTACAAATTGTTTTGTTATTTACAGTTATTTTAAATCCGTGGTTAATATCCGTCATTCACCTAATTTTTGTTTGATAATTTTTGTTTTTAAGCCATTAAGCTAAAAGTTGAGAAATCCCTTTTTATGATTAGGTTTCTCAACTTTATTGCATTTAATTACTTTTTATTTATAATTTTTAATTATATCATCTACAGTGTTATTAAAGCGATACATTTTATAATCGTCATCAATTAGTTCTCCATTTTTTGCAATAACTACATATTTTGGTATTCCATTAAATTTAAATAACTGACGCAAATAATTAAAATCATCAACAGGTATTCTGTAGGTATTAACGAGTTCTTGACTTTTAATAAATCTTAAATAGGATCTTTCTGGTGATTGATTAGTAGGGGTAATAAATACAAAATCAATATCAGGGTTGTTTTTATAATCAGCTCTAATTTCTTTCATCTTTTTAATAGATCCTATACAAGGGCCACAAGTTGTTGCCCAGAAATCTACAAACAATATTTTGCCTTTATGCGATTTTATAATATTATTAAAAATAGCTGTTGGTTTTCCTTTTGGAAGCTTTGTAGTGTTAGCTCTTAATGATATATTTTTAGAATTTAATTTTTCTGCATCATTTTTAGTGATTTTTGCAACTACAGGAAATTTTTTATTTACAATTCTTTCCCCTTGTGTTATCAAAAAAGGATCTTTGATGGTTTTTTTTAATTCGTTCCAATATTTTCTTGCATTTTCACTATCAGTTCTATCAATATCAAACTTTAAAGCTCTAATTTTAGTCATATCATGGACAATGTTTTTGTCTAAATGATATATGTTTTTTAAAACTGAATCTCGTAAACGCCATTTTTCCATTTTTGATGCTGTAATATCAAAGTTTTGCTTATCTGCTAAAGGTTGAATATATTTTAGATTATAGGCTTTAAGTGCATTGGTATATGGTTTGCTAAATTTTTTTTGGAATTTTTTATATTCGTTATACGATTTGAATCTTACTTTCTTGGATTCTTCTTTTAGTTTTTTATCGTTTTCAGTGAGTTCAATTTTATTTTTTTCTAAGTATTGTTGTAAACTTATTTCAGGATCAATTTTTATAGATTTAGGCTTAGCATAAATTTTTATGGGTTTGCTAAATTCAAATCTATTTACAAATATTGAAAACCCATTAGGTATTAGTAAAGCCTTATTGTTAAAGTCAATATCTTTTAAAAAACTATAATACTCATTGGTTACAGGTGTTTGTAAATTTGCAAATAATTCATTTTTTTTAGCCTCACGTTCTTGGTTACTTACAAAATCGAATAAGTGTGTTGCATATTCTGTAACTAAAATATTTTCTAATACTTGTTTTGTTTTATAATTTACATTATTGTTTTTAGTGTAGTTACCTAGTAACTTTTTGTGAGATTTTAAGGTTGAATCTTGTTCTGCTTTAAATTCGTTTGGCGTTAGAGTTTTTACTTTTTCTCTAAAACCTCTATAATCAAAATCTTCAACCTTAAAATTCATTAAATGGGTATTGATTTCAGCTAAAGGACCTTTAAAAATTGTATTTTTAAATTTATAACGATAAGAACGAGTAAATCTAGATATAGCATTATTTCTAAAATCTTCAGTATCTAATATTAATGCAAGCGTTTGTCCAGGTTCTAGATAATAAGTAATTGTAGCTTTATTGATACTTATATAATTTGTTTCAGGGTGAATTAAAGGTATTTCTGCTTCAAAACGTCCATCTTCATATACTTGAACAACAATAGGATAATCTTCTCTTGTAATACTATTTCCTTGATATACTATACCTGTATTAAATTTTAACCTTTTATCATACTCTTTTATGTAACCAACTAGTTTTGCTTTTTTGGGGTTGAAAAATTCTTTTGAATTAAAATCTTTTATAGGGCTTTCTGTAACTTTATTGAGTTCTTTTTCTATCCATTTATTTACATATTTTGGTACTTCTTTTGGCTTGTTATTTCTTTGTTTTTTTAAGGATATTCCATAGATTGCATGTTTAAAATCTATTTTTTTAACACCTTTATCTAAAGGAGGAAAAACAAGTACAACTGTTCTTGTACCAGATTTTGGAATGATTATTCTTTCATTAAACTTATGATCTTCAATTTTAATAATTGGGTATTCTTTTCCTGTTTTGCAGTCTTTTAAGAAATCATTTTTTCTAAATCGCATATGCCAACCAGGAACAATTGTACCTCTAACATGAAGTCTAGTTTCTTTTTCAGTAAGTTCTATTTTATCTACATCATAAATGCTAGATCTTTTTACTTCGTAAGCAGGTTTTTCTATTGTTTTTTGAGCAAAATATGTTGTTGCAAAGAAGCATAGTAAAAGTGTTATAATTTTATTTTTCATAGTTTTTAATTTAACAAATTATTTTTTTGAGTTTGTTTATGTTTGGAATATATTTCATCTATTCTTTTAATGATTATACTATTGAAATGATTTTTTTTATTCTTTAAATTCCCTATACCATTAATCACACTTTCAACTTTTACATCAGTCTTAATTATTTCATTATTAACTAATCTTTCAAATGATAGCTTTAAAGTTATTTTTGAATAAATTCCTAAATGCAATAGTGAGAAATTGTTAATAATTATTCTATTGTCATTTTTTAAATTTATTTCCTTTTGATTCCAAGAAATTCCATTAACATTAGAATCAATTTTTATTTTTGAACCATTAATATTCTTACCGTTAATTTTATTTTGAATATCAATTTTAGTTTTAGTTTTAAAATTATTGAAAGGGCCAAAAATAATGACGAAAATAATTCCTATTAGAATTAAATATATTCCCTTAGTTTTAAAAATCATTTTTTTCATAGGTAGTCTAAATTAGAGCAATCATAAGCAGTTTTTACAAAAGTTATTTTTTAGCTCCGTTTATTTTTCCACTAAAATTCATTTTCGGGTTTGACCAAGTTCCAATTACAGTATCTTTAGTAAATTTACCATTATAATATCCTTTATGAGCTGGGTTTCCATAAACAGCTGTAAAAATACCATTATCATTTACTTTTCCTGTTAGTTCAAATGTTAATTTAGAAAAAGGTGATTCTGCTTTTCCAGATATCACACCATTTTCATCAATAGTAGCGCTCCAATATCCTTTATCAGCCTTTCCAGTATAGGTACCTTTCCATTCTCCTTGAAATTCAGAGTTAGTACAAGAGGTTAGTATTATTCCGATTATTAAAGTTAAAATTAAAGTCAATTTTTTCATTAGTTTTTGTTTTTGATAGCTACTGTTTTTATAATTCAATTCTTATTTATTTATCTAAAAGAGTTTTTAATTTTGTTTTTAACTCATTAGCATTAATATTAAGCGAGCTAATCCTTCCGTTTTTATCAATTAAAACGTTTGCGTTATTTGAGTTGATAACACCATATTTATCCCAAATTTTTTCATCAGAATTCACATCTATAAGGGTTAGCCATTCTAAATTTTCTAATTGAATATTTTCTTTTATTCGTGATAATTTACGAGGACTGTTGGATTTTGCAATACCTATAATTTGCAATCCTTTTTCTTTAAATTTTTGATGTATAGGAATTAGTTTTCTTGTAATTTCTTTACTTGTACCGATTGTTGGATTCCAAAAAACCAATAATGTTGTTTTATTTTGTACAAGTTGAGATAATTGAATTGGTTTATCATTTGTTGAAGTTAGCAAAGCATCTACATAGCTATCACCAATTTCAACTTTGTCAAAAACTAGATATTCTTTATACCTTTCTAACCTTTGGGTATAAAGGTTGTTCCAGTCATTGTTGTTTTCGGTTTTTGTGAAATCTACTGCTATGGTTTGGTGTTTTATGGCTTTTTTAGTGTAGCCCAATTCAAAAACAATTGCAGCATAAGTGTCATTGATATGTCCGTTTTTAGGTTGTATTTTAACACCAACTTGCGTCCATTGTTCCGCTAATTTTAAAGCAGAAACATCATTATGTTTTTTGTAATACATAAAAACATCCCAACCAATCGTATTGTAATCTGATGGATTTGTTACGATGCCTGAAAAATAGCTTTTGGCTTCTTTAAGAAGATTGTCCCAATTTTCTGCAGATTTATTCTCGTAATACAGTTTTCTAGCAGCAAAATATGCTGTTCTATTTGCTGATATTTTCCTATTTTTTTCTCTTATCACTAAATATTCAGTTTCATAGTTTTTAGAATCAATATGCAGTGTTAAAATGGCTCCAAAGAAAAAAACTAAAAAACCTATGAATAAATATGTGCTCTTTTTCATTTTAATCGTTGTTTTTAATTGAAGTAATTAGTTTTTGTAAATCTGAAGAATTCAATTTTAACAATTCAATTCTTTCTAATAAGTAAGGCAATTCTTTGCTGAAAAAAGCATTTTTTTCATTCTCTAAAATTCTTTTTATAGCATCATTAGCAACAAAAAAGCCAACACCTCTTTTATTTATTAATATATTTTCGTTTTGTAAATACGTAAAAGTTCTCATTACTGTATTTCTATTCACTTCTAATTCTACAGCCAAGTTTCTTACAGAAGGAGCTCTTTTTCCTTGTTCTAATTCTCCTTTTAAAATTAGATTACAGATGTTTTCTGCAATTTGGAGATAAATGCTTTTATGAGATTCAAACTCCATCTTATACTTGTTTTTCTTTTAATTTAAAATAGGTAAGCGGAAGTAAAAATAGGCTTGAAAAAAGACCAATGACATATACACAAAATTGGTCTGAACGTAATCCGTTTTCTAAATATCTATGAAATATTTTTACATCAAAACCATTTACTTCATTTGGTAAAAAAAGATGAGATAAAATAACATTTAATAAAAAAACGGTAAAAGCAAAAATGCCAAAGACAACAATGGTCTTAAGTACAGCGTTTTTCTTAAAATGAACTGCATTTACCAATAAATAGGAGGCAAAAGACAGTATAGAAAGTAGTATTACTACTTTGTCTGAAAGCTTCATTTTGTAAGAGAATACATCCCATACAGTAAAGTCAGGTATTAAAATATCTTTTTTAAAATCTAATAGGTTGTAAATAATTGAAGCCAACTTAAAATCTACCCAAAAAATAAGAATAAATAAAGGACTGAAAATAAGAATTCTAATAAAAAATTGGATTAAAAATTTTTCGAAAGTAGAAGCAGGTAGCAATAAAAAATTACTGGTACTTTCTTTTTTTCTAAATGCAGGAAAACTAGAGCTAACAACTAAAAACAAAGCAATTAAAAAAGTGATGAATAATGAAACTTGATAGTCTGACTTTCTATAAAAATAGGCTCTATTATTGTTTTCTAATATTCTATAATTACTCGTAGAATCAAGGAGGATAAGATCTAAAATGAATAAAACAATAATTAATACTCCTAAAAATGTGAGGTATTTTTTACTATTAAAAGAGAGGTCAAATTTTAAAAGTTTGTAAAACCGATTAAAATCAAAATATTGTTGAAGATTCATATTTAAAAATTAAGTTCTGTATGGCTAACTACTGCATTAAAAAGGAGTTCTAAATCTATTTTTGTTTCTGTATTATTTTTTGCAGGCAACATTATTTTATACCCTTCTACACTTTTTTCTTGATAAATAATATCATCGAAATTTGTAGTGTTTGCAACACTTTTAAATTGTATTTTTTCAGAAATACTATTGATGTCTTTATGAAGTGCAATTTTGCCATCATTAAGTATTACAATATCATCAATTAAGTTTTCAATGTCCTTAACTTGATGTGTAGAGATGATGACCAATTGATCGTCATCTACAGAATTAACCAACACTTTTCTAAAAACACTTTTTGAAGGAATATCTAAACCATTGGTTGGTTCGTCTAAAAATAAGTACTTGCAATTTGTAGAAAGCGCAAAAGCAATCATAAATTTTTTCTTCTGCCCAAAAGAAATTTGTTGAAGTTTATAAGAATCTTTAAGTTCAAATTCCTCTAAAATGTTTTGCATTTTAGATTTGTCAAAATTAGCGTAAAAAGAAGCGTATAAGTTTATATACTTTTTTAAGGTTAAATTAGGTTGATACATTTCTTCCGAAACAAAGTATATTTCTCTTAAAAAATCCGGATAACGATCAAAAGGCGTATAGTTTTCTACCTGAAAATCTCCAGCATTTGGTTTTAATAAACCTGTTATTAATTTTAGTAAAGAAGTTTTTCCAGCTCCATTTTTACCAAACAAACCAATTATATTACCACATTCTAAATTAAGATTAAGACCTTTAAATAAAGGTTTGTTTTTATAATTGAATGTTATTTCTTTTGCACAAATCACGTTTATTGTATTAGTGTACTATTAAACTATGACACAAACATACAGCTTTTTTTATTATAACAATTATATTTTCTTTTTTTATTTACAATTTGCATATTTCGTTTGCTAGAACTTTAATAAAAGTATCTTTGCAAAAAATTAAAATACCATGTCAACATTTGCTGCATTAGGAATTCAAAAAGAATATATAAAATCAATTAAAGAAATAGGAATTTCTACACCTACAGAAATTCAAGAAAAGACAATACCAATTTTATTAAAGTCTAAAACTGATTTTATTGGTTTAGCTCAGACTGGTACTGGAAAAACTGCTGCTTTTGGTTTGCCTGTGTTACACCAAATTGATGCTGAAAACGAGAATATTCAAGCGTTAATTTTATCGCCTACAAGAGAATTGGTGCAACAAATTAAAAAGCAACTATTTAAGTTTACAAAATATAGTGAAAATAAAATTTTTGTGGAAGCTGTTTTTGGTGGTGAAAAGATTGATCGACAAATAAATAACCTTAAAAGAACTACTCATGTTGTTGTAGCTACTCCTGGTAGATTAATCGATTTGATAGAAAGAGGTTCAGTGGATATCAGTCATGTAAAAACAGTTGTTTTAGATGAAGCTGATGAAATGCTAAGCATGGGTTTTAAACAAGATTTAAATAGAATTTTAAAGTTTACCACAAAGTCTGATCGTAAAACATGGTTGTTTTCTGCAACAATGCCAGATGAAATTAAACGTATTGTAAAAACCTATATGGATGCCAATGCACCAAGAGTTGAAATTGATAGAAATGCTTTGGTAAATGCCAATATCAGACATCAATACGCTAGAACTACTTTAAAAGAAAAGACGGATGATATTGTTACTTTCTTAGAAAAAAGACAAGCTCATAGAGGTATTATTTTTTGTAGAACCAAAGCTGGAGCACAAAATTTAGCCAAACAATTGATTGAAGAAGGATTTTCTACTGCTGCTTTAGAAGGTGATATGCAACAAAAAGAACGTGACAAAGTAATGCGTGCGTTTAAAAATGAATCGTTACAATACTTAATTTCTACTGATGTTTCTGCGCGTGGAATTGATGTTAAAGGTTTAGAGTTTGTGATTCATCATCAATTACCAGAACAATTAGAATATTATACGCATAGAAGTGGAAGAACTGCAAGAGCTGGAGAAACAGGAACTTCATTGGCATTTATTTTACCTTCGGAAATTGAGAAAATACATCAAATTCAAAAAGAATTAAATATTAAGTTTACAGAAGTTACTGTGTAACATGGAACTTATTTACGTATTAGACATATTAGGAACTTTTGCCTTTGCCATTAGTGGTGCTTTGGTTGCTGCTGATAAAAAGTTTGATTTGTTTGGTGTACTTATTATTGCCTTTGTAACTGCAGTTGGAGGAGGGATGTTACGTGATGTTCTAATTGACGCTCATCCTATTAATTGGATTGGAGATTTAAATTATTTATATACCATTTTTGCAGCGGTAGTACTTACATTTCTCTTTAAGAGTAAAATTTTACCACTTAGTAAAACCCTTTTTTTGTTTGATACTATTGGTTTAGGTGTATTTACGTTATTAGGATTACAAAAAGGGTTATTGTTTGATTTACATCCAATTGTGGCATTAATTATGGGAATGATTTCTGCTGTTTTTGGAGGAGTTTTACGTGATGTGTTAACAAATAAAGTTCCTTTAATTTTTGAAAAAGAAATTTATGCATCTGCTTGTTTAGCGGGAGGAATAACCTATTTAGGTTTAAATTACTTTGGTTTAGATAACAACATTATTTTTATTATTTCTGCATCAGTCATTGTGGTAATTAGAGTTGTGGCTGTTCGTTTTAACTTACAGTTGCCAAAAATTAAAGACGATTTATTTAGTAAATAAAAAAGAGAAGCAAAATTGCTTCTCTTTTTTTATCTATTTAAAGTTCTTTTTACTTTACATCTTTCATCAATTCTTTTACAGAACGAATTAGTTGTTGGTCAATGCCATTGTCTATTTGACCAGGCATATTTTTTACTTTAATCATTGGTTCTGTTTGGTTGTTTTCCATCCATTCACCAGATTTATTTTTAGCACTTACAGGTACAACACCCCATCTAGAGCCACTTGGTAAACGTTCCCAGCCTGCAAAACTACAAGTTCCAGGAACTGGCATTCCAACTGTTTTTCCAATTTTTAAATCGGTATAACCTTGTGCATAACAATGACCATCAGAATACATACTTTCGTTAAAAATTGATAATGTAGGTTTTGTCCAACGTGATGTTGGTTCACCACCAACAACTTTTGCAGCAGTTGCATACGTAATAAAAGGAACTCCAGTAAAGAACATTGCTAAATCTGCCACTAAATCTCCACCACCATTAAAACGAGTGTCAACTACTATTCCTTTCTTTTCAGCATATTTGCCCATTATATCTTGGTAAATACTTCTATAAGGACCATCACTCATACCTGGAATGTGAACATAACCTAATTGACCATTACTTAATTTGTCAACCTCTTTTTCATTAATTTCTACCCATCTTTTGTACAACAAACCAAATTCTGCTCTCAAAGAAATTGGCTTAACAGTAATAGTTTGCTTTTTCTTTGTTTTTGGATCTCTAATCTCTAGAAGAGTAAACTTCCCTGATTTTCTATTTAAATATTTAGCAAAATCAACATCTTTATCTACAGTTACTCCATCAATTTTAGTAATAATCATTCCTGATGAAATATTAAAACTTGCCTTGTCTAAAGGTCCTCCTTTAATAATTTCATCAATTAGAATTCCATCACCATTGTGATCATAATTCATGAAAATACCCAGAGAAGCAGTAGCATCAACATTAGACATATTTCCGCCAGTATAACGTGCTCCTGAGTGAGAAACATTTAATTCTCCTAACATTTCAGATAACATTTCTGTAAATTCAAATTCATGACCAATATGAGGTAAATATTTTTGATATTCTTTTTTCATCTTTTTCCAATCAATTCCATGAAAACTTGGTTCGTAAAAAATAGCATTGGTTCTAATCCAAACATGGTCAAACATTGCTTGTCTTTCTGCAATCTCGTCAAATTGTATTTCTCCTTTAATTTTAACTGAAGTTCTCTTTTTTGAAGAAGGGTTAATTTTTGAAATACTTCCACCACTTAATAAGTAAAGATTTTTCATTTCTTTATCCCACTCTAAACTTCCGTAACCAACATTTAACTTCATTAACATTTTTGTTTCTCTGGTTCTTAAGTTAGTGCTCCAGAGGTTAGAACGTCCTTCAAAACTTGCTAGATAATATAAGTAATCACCTTTTTTTGATAAAACAGCATCACCTAATCTAGATGAATGGATTGTTAATCTTTTGCTGCGATCTCTCATATTATCCCAATCAAAAGTTAAGGCTTTTACCTCTTTTTTGTCTTTCTTTTTATTAGTGTCTTTCTTCTTGTTTTCTTTTTTATTTTTCTCTTTGTTCTTTTTTTCTTCTTCTTTAATGGCTTTCATTAGCTTGTAGTCTTCATCGCTTAAGTTAGCTTCATCCCAAGCATCTTGTGTAAAATACATGCTATACACATCACTTTGAGAACGACCACTTGTAGCATATGATTTTAATCCATTTCTGTTGCTAAACCAAATCATTTGTTTACCACCATTTACCCATTTTGGACTAGAATCATAATAACCACTTTGATTTAAGTTCATTCTCTTAGATCCATCTGCAGCCATTAATAAGACTTCGCTATTACTTAAGGTTTTGCTCCAATCTACCAATAACCATTTGCTATCTGGACTCCAAGTAAAGTATTTATCACCATCTCTCATGTGATATAAGTCTTTTGGAGTTAATAGGGTTACTTCTTTTTTACTTTTTACATCTTTAATTTTCAAGGTTCTTCTGCCTTCTATAAATGCAACTTTTTTACCATCAGGTGAATAACTTGCTAAATAGTTATCTTTTTTATTATCGATAAGCGTTTCTTCTTTTACTAAAGTAGCTGCATAGAAAAATGGTTCTTCACTTCTTACTTTTTCTGTTTTGTATACAGACCACTTTCCATTTCTTTCGCTACTGTAAATTACAGATTTCCCATCTGGTCCCCAAGAAACAAAACGTTCTCTTTCTGGAGTGTTGGTTAATCTTTTAGTAAAAGATTTATCTACAGAAGTTACAAAAACTTCACCTCTGGCAATAAAGGCAATTTCTTTACCATTTGGTGAAACAGACATCTCATTAATACCACCATTTACAGAGATAAACTTGTCTGAGTTATCTATATCTTGAGTGATGATATTTACGTTTACTTTTTTAGGTTTTTGACCTTCTCTCATGGTGTACAATTCACCATCGTAACCAAAAGAAAGAGTTCCGTTTCCGTAACTTAAAAAGCGTACTGGGTGTAATTTAAATGATGTTAATTGTTGAGATTGACTAGGGTTGTCTAAAGATAATTTATGCACATTAAAGGTTCCACTTCGTTCACTAAGAAAATAAATTCCTTTTTCATCACTGGTAAAAACAGGTTGTCTGTCTTCAGCGATATTAGTGGTAATCATTTTATGCGTATTTGCTTTTGTGTCATATAACCAAATATCTCTTGTAATTGAAGAAGTGTGGTGCTTTCTAAATTCATTTTCACCACCTTTTTTATCTTGATATACCATGATTTTACCATTACTAGTAAACTTTACATCTTCTGCTGGTATCGTTAAAAGTTGACTTACTTTTCCTGTTTTTACAGGAACACTATACAATTCTGATTGCGAACGATGAGGGTATTGACGATGATTTACAGCATCTTGTCTTAATGCTCCAAATACAACATCTTTATCATTGGCTGAAAAAGAATACGGAATTTCATCATTAGAATGAAATGTTAATCTTGTTGCTTTTCCACCATTGGCATTCATTACGTATACATCAAAATTACCATACCTATTCGATGCAAATGCAATTTTAGAGCCATCTTTGTTCCAAACTGCTTTGTAGTCAAAAGCACTATGATATGTTAATTGTTGTGCATTTCCACCGTTTGAATTTACTTTGTATAAATCGCCTTTGTAGGTAAATACAATTTGTGTTCCATCTGGTGAGATTGAGGAATGTCTCATCCATTGAGGATTGTTTTGTCCGAAAATTGAAACGGACAATAAAGTTAAGAATAAGGTTAGTTTTTTCATTTGAATTAAAATTTTGACTAATTTACTATTTTAAACTTATTTGTTATTTGGTAAACTGTTAAAACGAACATAAAATGAATAAAAAAAAATTTGAAAATATTGACGAATTTAAATCTATGGTAAATAAACCTTTACCAGTAGGAGAGTGGTATACTATTACTCAAGAAATGATAAATGATTTTGCAAATGCAACTTTAGACAAACAATGGATTCATATTGATGAAAAAAGAGCTGAAAAGGAGAGTCCTTTTCAATCTACAATTGCTCATGGGTTTATGTCTGTTGCTATGATTTCTAAATTGTTAGAAGAAGTTTTTGCCATTAAAAGTTTAAAAATGGGCTTGAATTATGGGTTGAATAAGGTTCGTTTTCCAAACCCAGTACCAGTGAATAGTAACTTAAGATTAATTTCATCAGTTAATGAAATTGAAGAAATTGAAGAAATTGATAATAACGGAATTAAAGTAACTTTTAATTGTTTGATTGAGATTAAAGGAAAAGATAAACCTGCTTGTGTGGCAGAATTTATTGCTGTATTATATGAATAAAAAAAGCTGCATTTTGCAGCTTTTTTTATCTTGTTGACTTATTAGGATAAAATTCCATCATCTGCACACTTTTTAGAGTACCAAACTAAGAAAATACCAATTCCTACAGTAAGGATAGGTTGAATTAAACCGCTAGTTCCATAAACTTCTAGGGCGTTTGTCATTGTAAAATTGTAAACTAATTGTACTAGAATACCTATAAGCGATATGAGAAAAACTGTTTTTGCAATCTTTTTCTTTGTCAATAATAAAATAGCTCCCAATAGACCAAACCAAACAGCTAAAGCAAAAGCCGCAGTTGCCCAAGCAGGAGTGTTTTCTATGATTGCGAGTTGATCTTCAGGTATCATTGCTTTCATGTCATCAGTTAAAAATGCCTGACCTAGATATGCAACTACTCCCATTAAGTTCCATAATAAGGCAATAATACTTATTACCCAAAATGATGATGAAGGTTTTGTAGAATTCGTCATAAAAATAAAGTTTTGAAAAGTTGATTATAAAATAAAGATACAAAAATATTTGTTCAATATTAAAATGTAAAATATATTTGTCATTATTATAAATAAACTTGTCAAATTGTAAAATAAATATATTATGAATAAAGAATCATTT
This sequence comes from Polaribacter septentrionalilitoris, assembly GCF_009832745.1. Lineage (GTDB taxonomy): Bacteria > Bacteroidota > Bacteroidia > Flavobacteriales > Flavobacteriaceae > Polaribacter > Polaribacter septentrionalilitoris. The sequence goes on from NZ_VRMJ01000014.1 coordinate 187,299, forward strand.
TGTGATAAAGAAAGAAGGAAATTAGAAAAGATGAATAAATTTCAATTGGCACATCAATTTAAAAGAATTGGCTACATAGTTGCCATTGGGGCTTTTATTTTAATGATTGGGAGAAAATACATAGATAATTCAGAGTGGATTAGACCTATTTTGCAGGCAATTCTATTGGTTGGCTTGCTACTGGTTTCTTTAGCAAAAGATAATGAGGAAGATGAATTTATAGATACATTACGCTCACAATCTTATCGATTGGCTTTTTTATTGGCTATTGTGTATTCTTTATTGCAACCTCTAGTGAATTATGGAGTAGGTATTTTGTTTGATGAAAATGAAGTTTTAAAAGGTTTCAACTATTTTCAAGTATTATTTTTTATGCTTATTGTACAATTACTATTTTTTTGGCAATTAAAACGATTTAATCAATAAGTATGAAAAACACTATAAAAGTTCAACGTGCTATTTTAGACTTAACTCAAGACGATTTGGCAAAAAAAATTGGGGTTTCTCGTCAAACGATCAATTCTATTGAAAAAAATAGATATGTGCCTTCAACAGTTTTAGCTTTAAAGTTATCTGATGTTTTTCAAATCTCTGTAAACGATTTTTTTACTTTAGAAGATGATGATTAAACTTATTTTTATTGTTGCTTACTTTTTCAAATTAATAATTGAACTTGTTATTCATTTATCGTAAACACAGCAGCTTTAAATAATCCTGCTTTCTTTTTTAGAAACATATTCTCTAAGTCAATTGCTTTTAATTTTGAGTCAATTAATTTTACTTCACGGTAATTCACTAAAAACAAAGAGCTTTCACCTAAAAAGAATTTACGATCTTCAGCTTTTAATAAAGTACCATAATCAACCACAATTTTAGAAAGATAATCACTTTGTTTAATATAAGATTTTAGTTCTTGTTGAATTGCATCAATCTTATTAGTAATGGTAACTTTAGCAACTTGATTTTCAAATTTTTTGTCATTCAGTTTAATTTTTGCTAATTTTAAATCTCCTCTTTCTTTTCTTAAAAATAATGGCAATTTAAAGTTAATACCAGCCTTATAATTTCTATTGGTTAGCGTATTTATTCTATTTCTGTTATCAGTTAAAAAATTATATTGAACATCTAGTTTTGGTAAAAGATTGTTCATTTTTAATTTACGCTCAATATTCAATCCTTTAATTTTATATTCTAAAGATTTAATTTTTGGGTGATTATTGATGTCAAAATTCTCATTATTAAACAACGCGATATTAAATGTAGTATCAACATTGTTAAATGTTTTAATATCTGGTATAATATTGTCTTGCAATTCTACAGGCGTATTGTCATTCAACCATAAAAAATTAGATAATTCTAAGGATGATTTTACCAATTTAATTCTAGCTTTTTCTAAATTTAGTAGCCTATTGTTAAGTGTTATGCCAGCTTCTGTTGTATCTATTGCAGGTTTTTCACCTTCAAAAAAAGCTCTTTTTGTTGCTTTAAAACGTATTTCAGCATTTTTTAAAAACTGTTGGTGAACTTTTTTTTGGTTGTATGTTTTTAACCATTTAAAGTACGAAATTGAGGCATTGTACAAAATTTCATTTACGAGTATCTGTTGATCTTCTCTTCTTTGATTTAAAAACAACTTAGCTTGTTTTAATGACGCCATTCTTTTGTTAATTAACAGATCTTTTAGTAAAGAGGCAGAAATACCTGCACTATACAACCCATCATCAGGAACATTGGCTTCAGGACTTAAAAAATCACCTGAATTATTCTCAAAATTAGCTTTAAATTCTATACCATAATATGTTGGAATTTTAAAAGCAGCATTTAATTTATTATAATATTCTTTGTCTTTAAATTCTTTCTTATCAAAATCAACTTCAATCTTTGGGTCAAATGCACCTCTTGCTTTTAGCAGTTTAGCTTCTCCTTCATTAATCACCAAATTTGCTTGTTTTACAATAGGGTGAAATTTTTTGACATAGCTAAGATATTCTGATAAGGTCATAATAGATTCGACTTTATCTTGAGAAAAATACCCTGTAGAAAAAAGTAAAAATGTTATTAAAATATATTTTTTCATATTAGATTTCTAATCAACTAATTGATATTATTTCTTTTTTTTGTCTGCTTTACCTTTTTTGTCACCTTCTGGTTGATAATAGTTAGGAGGGAAACTATTTAACTGTCTCCACAATTCAAACCAGATAGGAACATCTTCTAATAATGCTATTGTTCTTGCACCAGAACCAATTCTAATGGCTTCTGGCCATTCATGATCAGTTTCATCTGGAGCTAACAAAACTCTATATTTACCACTATCACTCGTAAAGTTTTCTATAGCTACAACTTTAGCACCATAAGTACCATAAGATACATTGGGCCAGCCACTAAATACAATAGCAGGCCAACCATCAAACTGAACCCTTACTTTTTCACCAATATGAAGCAAAGGCAAATCTATTGGTCTTACAAAAGTTTCAACAGCCAAATCATAGTTTGCTGGCATAATACCCACAATATCTTCGCCTTCTTTAAATGTACCTCCAATACCACCTTTTATGACTTTATTAATAATTCCATTTTGTGGTGCTGTAATAAAAAGTAAATTTCTTCTAACTCTATAATTGCTATTGCTGTTTTCTAATTTAGAAACTTGAACTTCAGCATCAAATCCACTAGACAATGCTGTTGACATATCGCTTTCTGCTTTAGAAATTTTGTTACTATATTCTGCATTAATTCTATTAAATTCAATTTTTGCATTTAAGACATTGTTTTTGCTTTCGAGTAACTTGTTTTCTTTACCAATTAATTCTGCTTGAGTTTTTTGGAGTTTTAAGTTTTTCTCTTCTACATCTTTTACGGCAGCGATTCCTTCACTTTGCAAGGTAACAGCACGGTTATATTGCCTTTCTGCAATTTTGATATTTGTTTTAGCTGCCTCAAATTCAATGCTGTCACTTTCTACTTTTAACTTAGATTGTAGTAACTTGTTTTCGGCCATCTTTAATTTTAGATTTAACTCTTTTTTTAAAGATAAAATTTGTCCTTTTATCCAACTTACTTTTTGCTTATATGCCCCTACAGATAAGGATTTTGCGTTAATTTGTTGATTGGTTCTTTCAATAAGCCTATCATCAAAATAATCACTCTTTACTTCAGAAATTCTAAGAATTGTGTCTCCTTTTTTTACATAGTCACCTTCTTGAACAAACCATTGCTCAATTCTTCCTGGAATTTGAGATTGAATAGTTTGAGGTCTTTGGTTTGGGTACAATGTAGTTACCAATCCGTTACCAGAAATATTTTGAGTCCATGGTAGAAATAGGGTTATAAAACCTATAATTGCAGCAGCTGCCAAAAATTTATTAAATGATTTGTAATACTCTTTATTAAAGATTTTCTTACCAGCTTTATACGTTGATAGATCCACTTTTTTATTCACTTGGTTTTTTGTAATATTTAACATAGCGAATTATTTTATAGATTTAATTTTTCCTTTTTCCAAAACAATAGTTTGGCTACAATCTGTTCTCCAACTTTTCTTGCTACTAACAACAATTAAAGCCCAAGGTCTATCAGGATTCGTTAAGTAACGAATAATCCTGACTGTTTCTTCTAAGTTAAACTGGTCTAAAGGATCTTCTAGTATCATCATTTTAGGCTGTTTAACAATAGCTCTTGCTAGAATTATTTTTTTTGAAATTGTATAAGACATTTGTTTTCCTTCTGGATGTAGAATAGTTTCTAATCCGTTAGGTTGTTCTTTTATAAATTGATTTAATCCAACAATATTTAAAGTTTCATAAATAACATCATCAGAAACTTCTTTATTATCAAAAACAAGATTGTCTCTTAATGTCCCTTCAAACGGAGTTTCATCTGATAAGGATAATCCTAACTGAGAACGATAATGATTTAAATGTAAGCTATTTAATGATAAGTTATTTACATACACATTACCAGCAGTTGGTTGAATTACACCAGAGAGTAAACGTAGAAGAGTAGATTTTCCAGCACCACTTTCACCCATTACTAATATTCTGCTATTAGGTTTTAGTGTTAATGAGATGTTTTTTAAAATATGTTTTTCTCTATTTTCGACACCATAAGAAACATCATCTAACTCAACTGTTAAACCATTTTTAAAGATTGGTTTTTCTCCTTCTTGAGACTCTAAATCTTTGTCTACAACTTGACCAATTTTTTCTATAGATGTTAATACATCATAAAAAGATTCAAGACCAACAATTAGTTTTTCTACAGATGCAATTACTAATAGAATAATAATTTCTGCAGCAACAAACTGTCCGATATTCATTTCTTGATTCAAAACTAAAGCACCACCAATTAACAATAAACTAGCAGTAACAACTACCTTAAAACCAACCATTTGAGTGAATTGGAGTAGTAGTATTTTAAAATGATTTTCTCTTGCTTCAAGATACTTGCTTACTAAAGCATCATTTTTATTTAGTGCCAAGTTTGTATTACCAGAAAGTTTAAAGCTAACAACTGTTCTGGCAACTTCTTGAATCCAGTGAGCAACTTTATATTTGTTTTTTGATTCTATTAAACTGGTTTCTAATCCTTTTTGAGCTGTAAATTTAAAAACGATATAAATTAATAATAATAGAAGTATACCAAAAATGATAAAAAATGGATGATAGAAGGATAGTAAAATTAACGCAAATACAATCTGTAAAAGAGCTGTAGGAACATCAATCAATATTTTAGATAATCCTTTTTGAATGGTCAATGTATCAAAAAAACGATTGGCTAGCTCTGGTGGATAATAATTTCTTAATTCTGTCATTTTTATCTTAGGAAAACGATAACTCAACTCAAAAGCAGAACGCAAGAAAATTCGTTGTTGTATCGTTTCTATAATCCTAAGTTGCATTAATTGTAAGCCTCCAGAGAAAATAACTCCAATTGTTACCATAATTACCAAAACAATCCAAGAAGTAGAAACTTGTGCTCCTTGAATAAGGTTAATAATGGCTTGGATACCAAGGGGTAATGTAAGTGCTACAACTCCACCAAAAATAGCGTAGTAGAATATTTGAAAAATATCTTTTTTTTCTAGTTTCACCAAACTGATAAATCGTTGCCAGGGTGTTAAATTTTTGTTTTCCATAGTTTTATAGTAGGTTGTTTATCAAATGGATGAAGAAATCTGTAGGCGTTTTTCCTTTTTTACAATTTGTGATTGATGGAAAATGTTCTTTTAAATAATGCTGATGTAAGCCTCCCTCTAATATTGTACTTGCAAGACTTAAGGCAAAAGGGTAATTTTTATTTACAGCAAGAATCATTTCGCTAATTCTTGTAATTACTCTTTTGTAAATTTCGAAGTAGCCTTCCTTGTTTTCAGAATCAACTTCTTTTGTTAAAAAAGATTTAGAACTTTCATTTACAATAATTTTGTAAAGTATTGTTTCATTGATATGAGAGAAATTAGAGTCTTCTTCAACTGTTCTTGTAATAACTTTTACAGCTTTTTCTAATTTTTCTTGAGTGTTAGATATGCTGAACGTTTCTAGCACTAGTTGGTACTCTAACCAAGCCCAATACCAAGAAGATAAATATTGTAGTAATTTATGTTTACTCTCAAAATAGCGGTATATAGAACTTTCATTAGAACCTATTTTAGTACCTAATTTTTTAAAAGTAAAACTTTCAAAACCTATTTCGTTAATCAGTAAAATACTATTTTCAACAATACGTTTACCCAAATCTGAAGTTTCTGGGTCTTTAATATATATTTTACTTGGTACTGATATTTTTAGTACAGATAATAAATCTTTCATCTTTTATCATTTGTCTGCAAATATAATAGTATTACTATCACTAAATAAAAATATTCTTAAACTTTTAATGTTTTTTTAACATAGCTGTTTTAAAAACGAGTATTTTTCTTAAAGAAATAGTATATTTGCAATTTAAGACAGTATATACTTAGCGTTTTATAATTTTTTTCTTATCTAATTTAATTGTTTATACTGCTATATAGTCTTAAATACAATTATAATTTAATATTCTAATATTTTTAATGGCAAAATCTCAACAGACATTTAGTAAAAGTGAAAAAGAAAAGAAACGTTTAAAAAAGCGTGAAGATAAACGCAAGAAAATGGAAGCAAGAAAGGCAGCCAAAGAGGCTGGTGGTGCTTCAGGAATTCAGTTTGCATATGTAGATCATAATGGAAACTTGACAGATACTCCTCCAGATCCAGAATTAAAGGTTGAGTATGAGTTAGAAGATATTCAAATTTCTACTACTAAGAAAGAAGACTTACCAGAAGAAGATCCTGTAAGAAAAGGAAAAGTAAACTTTTTTGATTCTTCTAAAGGATTTGGATTTATCATTGATGCTGATAATGGGGAAAAATATTTTACTCACGTAAGTGGTTTGATTGATGAAATTTCTGAAAACGATAAAGTCTCTTTTGAACTTGAAAAAGGTATGCGTGGAATGAACGCTGTGAAAGTAAAAAAGATTTAAAGTTCCATTTACATAATTTGTAAAATCCTTCTTTTAAGAGGGATTTTTTTTGGTAAAAACTTCGACTAAAAATTTGAAGTTAAAATCTAATTATTACACTATTTTTGCAAAATAAAATTAGCAATTAACTATAATAATTATGAAGTTTTTAAAACATTTCATTATAACTCTTTTTTTAATTTCAAGTCAGTTTATTTCAGCTCAAATTACTGGTAAAATTATTGAAGCTGTCGAAAATAATCCTTTAGAATATGCTACTGTAGCATTGTATACAGCAAATAACAAAGTTTTAGTTACAGGAGTAGTTACTGATAGTAATGGACAGTTTTCAATTTCGAATATAAAACCAGATAGGTATTATATAGAAGTTTCTTTTATAGGTTATAAAGCCCAAAGAATAGACGGAATCGTTGTTCAGAATAAAGGAGAAAAAAAAGATATTGGAATTGTTAAATTGACTTTAGGTACAAATAATCAATTGAATGAAGTGGTCATTAAAAGTGAAAAAAACACAGTTTTACATAAAATTGATAGGCAAATTTTTGATGCCAAAAAATACCAAACCACAGTTGGTGGAAATGCAGTTGATGTAGTTCGCAATTTACCATCAGTAACAATTGATGGTTTAGGAGAAATTAGCGTAAGAGGAAGTAAAGGTTTTACAGTGTTAATAAACGGAAAACCTACACAAGGTGATGCAAGTACTATTTTAGCACAATTGCCAGCAAATGCTCTAGAAACAGTAGAGTTAATCACTGCACCATCTGCAAAATACGATCCAGAAGGAAAAGGAGGGATTTTAAACATTATTACAAAGAAAGGAGCTATAGATGGAACTTTTGCTCAAATAAATTTACGAGGTGGATTTCCATCGATAGAAGATTACGATACGCAAGTTGCTGCAAAGCGTTTTGGTATTGATGCAACAATTAATAAAAGAACAGGTAAATGGAATCTGTCTTTTGGTGCGAGTTACCAAAGAAATGACAAAACGGGTAGAAGAGAAGGAGATATGTTTATCATTAATACTCCAGAGAATAAAACAACTTTTTTGCCATCTGATGGAGAGCGTAGTTTTGATGAGATTACCTACAATGGTCGTTTTAATGTCGATTATACTCCAGATGATAAGAATAACCTTTCAATAGGGTTCTTTGCAGGAAAAAGAACCAAAGATCGTTTAGCGGATATTGTATATACAAATTCTGCAGTTTCTCCAATAGGCAGCAACAATCAATTGTATAATTTTACATACTTCAACCATAATTTAAGAACTAGAAAAGGAGATTTTGCTTTGGGTAGTTTTGATTACAGTCACAAATTTAATAACGACTCAAAATTATCAACCTCTATTTTATATGAATATACTTTTTTAGGTGGGCCAACAGAGAATGATAACTTAGGTTTTCCTGATAATTCAATTGTCTATCAAAGAGAATTCAATACTAATGATAATCCTTTACATGGAACTCGTTTTAACTTAGATTATCAATGGAAACCCTTTTCATTCGGTATTTTAGAAACAGGATATCAATTTAGAAATTTAGATCATACAGGTAAATTTGTGTATGAAAGAGATGGAAATTTAGTACCTGAGTTTTCTAGTGATGTAAGCCTAAAAAGAGTAATTCATTCTGGATATGCACAACTTTCTGGAGCAAAAAATAATTGGGACTATAATGCTGGTGTACGTTTAGAATCAATGGATAGAGAATATAAAGAAACCTTAAGAAGTGATGGAATAGAAAATGTTTACAATTTAGATTTTGTAAAGTTATTTCCTTCAGCATCTTTACAATATAAAATTGATGATAAAACAAACATCAAAACTGCATATAGCAAAAGAGTAGAAAGAACCACAACCTTTAAAATGAATAGTTTTGCAGAACGTGAGCATTCAGAGGTTTTTGAACAAGGTGATAATACTTTAAAACCAGAATTTATTGATTTGGTTGAACTAGGCATCACTAAAAAATTAAAAGGTGGAAATTCAATTTATGCAACAGGATATTTTAGACATGTAAAGAACGTTATTAATAGGGTAAATACTTTAGCATATCAATCTAATGGAGCAGTAATAGATAGCATTATTAATAGAGTGTATTCTAATGTTGGGAACAGTAATTCAATAGGTTTAGAAGTAGGAGCTACCATTAAACCTTCAAAAAATTGGACAAACTTTATTGGTGTAAATGTCTATAATTATGATATTGATGGCGTTTTAAATTTTAGACATAGAGATGGTGTTGAACGTAATTATGATATTGATACCAATGCTACAATTTATTCTATCAATCTAAATTCTACCTATAATTTTGGGCAAAATGCTTCTGTACAATTCACATTTAATTATTTGTCTGATAGAGTTACAGCAATGGGTGAAGATTCTCGATTTTACTCACCAAACCTAACGTTTCGAAAAAAGTTTATGGAAGATCGATTGACAGCTACTTTGCAATGGCAGAATATAGATATGGGGTTATTTAAAACTAATGAACAACGCATAACTACATCAAGACCAAATCAGTTTTTTACCACCACAAACTATGTGTATGAAGTTGACATGATTACCCTAAACTTATCTTACACGTTTAACGCTGCTAAAAATAAATCGAAGTTTATTGATAGTGAATTTGGTAAAAGAGAATTTTAAATTATAATTTAAGAAAACAAATTATTGTTGTTGCTGTTGTTGCTGCTGTTGCTGATTTTCACTTTTAAAAGGTCTAATATCTACAGCAACCTCTAAAGTACTTTCTCCAGAACCGTAAATAACGCCTTTTAATGGTGGTACATCATAATAATCTCTTCCATAAGCAACAATAATATGTTGATTTTTAGGAATTTGATTATTGGTCGGATCAAAATCTATCCAACCAAAACCTGGAATATAAACAGAAAACCAAGCATGAGAAGCATCTGTACCAAATAACTTTTCTTTTCCTGGAGGAGGAAAAGTTTCTATATAACCACTTACATATCTTGCAGGTAAACCCATAGAACGAATACAAGCAATAGCAACTTGCGCAAAATCTTGACAAACTCCTTTTTTAGCTTCTATTACTTCATCAATTGGTGTGGCAACCGTACTAAAACTGGCATCAAATTTAAATTCCTTAAAAATACGTTGCATTAATTCGTTTGTAGCCTCAAAAACAGAACGCTCTTTTTGAAACGATTTTTTTGCATAATTATGGATAGTTTTAGAAATATTATTGATAAATGCCGAGTCTAAAACATATTGTTTTGCTTCAATAATTTCTGGTGATAGAACTTTTAATTTGGCTAAAGCTTGTTCTAAAGTAACGCTTTTACACTCATCTGAAATCGATGCATTTTTTTGTGCTTCATAAGAACGTTTTACTTTGCTTTTGGCAGTTACTACAAGTTTTTTATGCTGTTTTTCTATAGAAAAATGAGTAACCGAATTTCCGAAAAAATCAATATTTTCTTTAAGAATAGTTGGTTTTGGTTCTATTTCTAATTCATATTCAAGTAGTTCTTGTCCAACAAACGTTTTTGGTTTTAGATTCGCTAAATTATGGCAATAGGTAACATTGTTAGCGTAATTGTAAGTTGTTTTATGAATAACAGAAAAAATCATATTAATTGGTATAATTTTGATTAATTAACTGTATTTGTTCATCAGAATGATTAAAATACATATCCGTTAAAGACATTGAAGTATTGTGAATCAAATCACTTAAAGAAGCTAACAATTCCTCTAATTCAGTTCTTGTAAAGCCATTTTCATCAACCTGAATTAAAGTACTCGATTTTGCATTTTCAATCATGTCACAAGCTTTTAGAATTGTTGTTTCTAAAGTTGTTAGTTCAGCATCATTGGTTCTTTTAGGCAGTCTAAAAACATCTCTACGAATTCTATTGAGTTGATATTTTAAAGATCTAGAATATGCATCATCTAGCAGAATTAGTTTAATTACATTTTCGATATCTAAATAAGATTTAAAACTGTATCTGTAAATATTTAAACTTTCATGACTATTCAACAATGATTCTAAAATTTCATATTCCACATCCTCATTATAAGAAATGGTTAATAAAGCTCTAGATTTATCAATTGTCATAATAGCTTGTTCCATTTGCAAACCTATAAAATAGAGTAGCAAACCTTGATCTACCAAAATACTCTCTTCAATTAAACCAATAAAAGCAATTAGTTTGGTAATTATAGTGTCTAATAATTTTGATAGTTTTTGAACATTATGATGATCTTTTTTATCAAAACCATTCCAATCTTTTTTTAGCGTATCAAATACCCTCCATATATCTTTAGACCAAAGATTTCTTAAGGTATAATAGGAGTTATTGAATGATGAAAGTGCATGCGCTAAACTTCCCATTTGAGTTTTATCAAACAAAACAATGGCAATTTCTTCTAATGGATTTTCTATTGCTTTTTCTTTGTTTTTACCTGTAAATCCTGGAAAAATTGAAGTTAAATGAGTTATAGATTGATATAAAATGTGTAAGCTCTCTGTATCAGATTCTCGTTTGTTAAATTCAGAATTGGTCATTTGATTTAAAACCATTCTAATATATCTAGCAGTAACTAAAGTTCTAGCTAAATATCTACCAGACCAAAATAAATTTTCAGCAGTATTACTTGGTAAGTTTTCGATGCCAGAAAAAATATTAGAACTCGAGTGATGCCAATGAAAACGCTGACGCTTTTTAAAAGATTTATTTGCATTATTTGTTACCCAAAAATCTTTACTTGTACCTCCTTTTTGATTTGAAACACTCAATTTTTTTCTTTCTGCAGCCACTCTTACTAAGCCTCCAGGCATAATGCTGTAGGAGTTCTCTTTAGCAACAGCAAAAGTTCTACACATTACTTTTCTGGGTTCTAAACTGTCTTTTGTAAGGTTTGGAGCAGTAGAAAATGAAATTTTTTCTTGTGCTACATAACGATAAGGCTTTGCTAAAATTTCTTTTTTTAAAGCTTCAATCTCTTTATCACTTAAAAATTCGCAAAAATAAATATGTTCTCTTTTTGTATTGTCGATTGGTTTTACAACCAATTTTCTAATATTTTCTAATACATATTTGCGTTCTTTTTCTTGTCCACACCACCAAGAAGCAATTTGAGGTAATAGTAAATCTTCTTTTAAAAAGTATTTACAAATGGAATTCATAAAAGGAATTAATCCTGGATTTTCTAAAACACCACTTCCAATAGGATTGATGATTGATACATTTTTTGCTCTTACCACATTTAACAAACCAGCAACACCCAAATACGAATCTCCTTTTAATTCTAAAGGATCAGAGTAGGCATCATCTACACGTCTGTAAATTACATCAACCTGAATTAAACCTTTTAAGGTCTTAATCCAAACTTTGTTGTCTCTTACCACTAAATCATTTCCTTTTACTAAAGGATATCCTAAAAATGATGATAAGTAAGCATGTTCAAAATAGGTTTCATTATGTGGCCCAGGAGTTAAAATAACAATGGTTGGATTTTCCTTATTTGTAGCAGCAGAATTAATTAGTAAATCATTAAAATCTTTAAAAAAGCCAAAAGGTTGTTTTACATTAATTTCTTTAAAAAAATCTGGCACAACTTCTCTAACAGAAAACCTGTTTTCTAAAGCATAACCCATTCCTGACGGTGCTTCAGTTCTATCATTAACCACCCACATTCTTCCATCTGGACCTCTAGCCAAATCTGCAGAATGCATTACTAACTGTTGTGCTGTGTTGTATTGAATTTGATGACAAGGTCTTAAAAAACCACGATGTGCATAGATAATTTCTGATGGCACAATTCCATCTTTAATCAATTTTTTATCTCCATAAATATCCTTTAAAACCAAGTCTAAAAGATGTGCTCTTTGTTGCAGACCTTTCTCTATGGTTTTCCATTCTTTTTGGTCGATAACAAACGGAATTATATTTAAATTCCAAGGTCTATTCAATCCATTTGGATCATTATAAACGTTGTAGGTAACTCCATTTTCTGCCAATAGCCAATCTAAATCATCCTGTTTTTTATTCAACTCATCCATACCTAACTTAGAAAAATTAGTTAATAATTTTTCCCAATTAGGGTTAATGGTCATATCAGATTTTAAAACTTCATCATAATTTTCAAAATCTTTAAAATAATCACTAAAAAAAGAGGTTATCGGTATTTTTGTCAATTGAATTTATTTTTTGAGACGCAAATCTAAGGTATTTGGATATTCTGGGTTCACAGGAATCTCTTTAAAACTGAATTTTTTTGAACTTCCTTGTTTTGCAACAGATCTTCCAATATCATTTTTGTTATTTAAAGCGCGTTCTTTCTTCTTTTCTTTTTTGGTTGATATTTCTCCTTGTGAATGACCAAAGTCCCAGAATCTGTTAATTCTTCGCGATTCTGCCTCGAAACTATTTACAGGGTACGTTTCGTAAGATCTACCTCCAGGATGTGCTACAAAGTAGGTGCAGCCTCCTATAGAACGTTTGTTCCAAGTATCTACAATATCAAAAACCAAAGGTGTATCTACACCAATTGTTGGGTGTAAAGCAGAGTAGGGGTTCCAAGCTTTGTAGCGTATTCCTGCTACAAACTCTCCATTAACTCCAGCGCTTTTTAATTGAACTTTAACCCCATTACAAGTAAGTATATACCTTTCATCTGTAAAATTAGAAACCTTTACTTGTAATCTTTCTAAGGATGAATCTACATATCTTGAAGTTCCTCCACCATTCATTTCTTCACCTAAAACATTCCAAGGTTCAATTCCTGCTCTTAATTCTAAATGAATATTGTTGATATCAACCATACCATATAAAGGAAAACGAAATTCGAAAAATGGATCAAACCAGTCTTCTTTAAATTTATAACCAGCTTTATTTAGTTGATTTACAATGTCTTTAATGTCTTCTCTTACAAAATGTTCTATCAGAAATTTATCGTGTAATTCTGTGCCCCATCTTACTAAATCGTGTTCATATGGTTTTTTCCAAAACCAAGAAACTAAGGTTCTAACTAATAAGTTTTGCAGTAAACTCATTTGTGCATGAGGTGGCATATCAAAACCTCTTAACTCTAAAATACCCAATCTTCCTGATGACGAATCTGGTGAGTATAATTTATCAATACAAAATTCTGCTCTGTGGGTATTTCCTGTTAAATCGGTTAATAAATGACGGAATAATCTGTCTGTTAACCAAAAAGGAACTTCACCATCTTTAGGAATTTGACTAAATGCAATTTCTAATTCGTATAAACTATCATGTCTTGCTTCATCTACTCTTGGTGCTTGACTTGTAGGCCCAATAAAAGAACCAGAAAATAAATAAGACAATCCTGGATGATGTTGCCAAAACGTTAATAAACTACGTAACAAACTAGGTTTGCGCAATAAAGGGCTATCTTTTGGAGAAACACCACCTAAAGTTACATGATTTCCACCACCAGTTCCTGTATGTTTGCCATCTAACATAAACTTTTCAGTTCCTAATCTCGATTTTTTGGCTTCTTCATAAATGGTAAAAGTAGTATCTTTTAAATCTGACCAACTATGAGAAGGATGTACATTTACTTCAATTACTCCTGGATCTGGCGTAATTTTCATAGACTCTAAACGATTGTCATGTGGTGGTCCATATCCTTCTAAAACCACAGGGATTTCTAATTCTCTTGCTGTGGCTTCTATGGATGCCAATAAATCTAAATAAAAGGCTGCTTCTTCTAAGGGTGGTAAAAATAAATGTAATTTACCCTCTCTAATTTCTGAACATAATGCAGTTCTTACAAAATAATTTGGCATATTTTGCGGAACTCCGTTTTCTAAAAAGTTTTTATGACGTTTAGAAACTATTTGTCTAAAACTTGGCAAACGTTTCTTTTTAGAAAACAAATCTGGTTCATAAATAGGAAAAAGTTCGTGTTCTGGTTTTTGTTGTAAAGAGTTTAATGGCAAACGCAATCCTAAAGGAGAATTTCCTGGCGTTAAATAAATGTGATTTCTTCTAAATGTCCATTCGCTACTAAACCATTTGCCTTCAGTTTTATTTAAGGGTAACACATAGCCCACAGGTTTTGACGTACCATTTTCTAAAATTTCTGTAATTTTTTGAGTGGCTAAAGAAGCGTCTTCATCATCCTTAGGATTATAATCAACAGGCAAATTACCTTGTTCATACATCAATAAAAAAGCATCTTCAAATGTTGGTTTAATGTGATTTGGAGTTACACCTAAATATTGAGTTAACTTTTCTAAAAATAAAATATCTGCATTTTCAGGCAGTTCAGTTTTAGGTGCAATTGCAGCTAACAAATCAGGATTGAACCAGATTTTTCTTCCGTCTTTTCTCCAACATAATTCAATAGACCATCTAGGTAAAGGTTCTCCTGGGTACCATTTTCCTTGTGCATGATGTAAAAAACCACCTTGGGTAAACTTATCTAAAAATCGTTTTGATAAATCTTTGGCCAATGCACGTTTATGTTCTCCATCAGCAGCAGTATTCCACTGTTCGCTTTCCATATCATCAATAGAAACAAACGTAGGTTCACCACCCATGGTTAAACGAACGTCATTTTTTTGCAATTCTTTTTCTACCTTTTTACCTAATCTATCAATGGCTTTCCATTGATCTTCAGTATAAGGTTTTGTAACTCTAGGCGATTCTAAAATACGCTTTACAGAATTTTCAAATTCAAAAGTAGTTTCACAAACATCAGACAAACCAAAAACAGGCGCAGCACTTTCAAAAGAAGGTGTACAAGCTAAAGGAATATGTCCTTCACCAGCCAATAAACCAGAAGTTGCATCAAAACCAATCCAACCAGCACCTGGGAGATACACTTCTGCCCAAGCATGTAAATCTGTAAAATCTTCTGCAGGTCCAGAAGGTCCATCTAAAGACTGTTCATCAGACTTTAATTGTACTAAATATCCAGAAACAAAACGCGCTCCAAACCCTAAATGACGCAAAGCCTGTACAAATAACCATGCATAATCCCTACAAGAACCATTTTTCTGCCCTAAGGTTTCTTCACAAGTTTGTACCCCAGGTTCCATACGAATGTTATAATTCAAGTATTCGTATATTTTTCTGTTGATATCAATTAAAAAATAAATGGTTTTACGAGGCGTCATGTCTATAGACGCTAAAAAATCTTTTAATAAGGGGCCTTTTTCTGTAACTTCTAAGTAGGGTAAAAGCTCTTTTTTTATGGTATCATTATATTCAAAAGGAAATTCCTCTGCAGATTCTTCAACGAAAAAATCAAATGGATTTATGGTTTTTAAATCTGCAATAATCTCAACATCTATAGAAAGTTCTTCGGTTTTATCAGGAAAAACTACTCTTGCCAAATAATTTCCAAAAGGATCTTGCTGCCAATTAAAAAAGTGATTTTCAGGTTTTATTTTTAAAGAGTAAGACTCTATAGGTGTTCTAGAATGTGGTGCAGGCCTTAATCTAAAGATATGTGGAGAAAGTTTAACTGAACGATCGTATTTGTATTTTGTTTTATGAGAAATTACAATTTTTAATGCCATAAAATGCCTCTTTATAATTATGTTGTTGTGTGTAAATGTGAAATTACTAAATGCAATACAAATATTACGAAATAAATTTCAATTTTCGATGATTATTGTATTTTTAATGAAAATCATTTTTTTTAAAATAAAAATCATCGTTTTGTTAAATTTAGTAAAAATAATTTAACAATATTGCCATTATTGACGTGTTTATTAAATATAATTTTATTAAATTTACGCAAAAAAGTATTCAATTTGAAAGCACCTACTAATTTACCCATCTTTTCTTCTTACGAATTTGATTCAAGGTTTTACGATGAAATTTTTACGGATAACAATGAAGTAAGAAAAGTGTATGAAACTTTATTTAACTTATTTAATGGTTACTCTATTGATGATTTTGTGAATTTAAATGACAAAGCCAAAGATGCTTTTTTTAATCAGGGAATTACTTTTCAAGTGTATGGAGATCAAGAAACGAAAGAAAAAATATTTCCTTTTGATTTGTTTCCAAGAATTATAGGAAACAAAGAATGGTGTAAAATAGAAGCAGGAGCTTTGCAACGTAGTAAGGCTTTAAATGAGTTTTTATGGGATTTATATCATGATCAAAAAATAATTAAAGACGGTATTGTTCCTATAGAATTAATAAACTCATCTGTAAATTACTTGAAACAAATGAAGGGTTTTAATCCTCCTGGAGGAATTTACAACCATGTTTCTGGTACAGATTTAATTAAACATTCAGATGGCGAGTATTATGTATTAGAAGACAATATTAGATGTCCTTCTGGTGTAAGTTATGTGGTTGGAAATAGAGATGCTTTAAAGAGAACATTATTTGGAGTTTTTAACCATTATCAATCGTATAACGTATCAGATTATGGACAGAATTTATTAGAAATTATAGAATCTGTTAAGCCAAAAGGAGTAGATGTTCCAAAATGTGTTGTGTTAACGCCAGGTGTTTATAATTCAGCTTATTATGAACATTCGTTTTTAGCAAAGCAAATGGGAGTAGAATTGGTTGAAGGACGAGATTTGTTTATAGAAAATGATTTTGTATACATGAAAACCATTAAGGGTTTAGAAAGAGTAGATGTAATTTACAGACGTGTAGACGATTTATTTATAGATCCTTTAGAGTTTAAAAAGGATTCTTTGTTAGGTGTACCAGGATTGTTTAAAAGCTACATGAAAGGGAAAGTTTGTTTGGTAAATGCACCAGGAACTGGAGTTGCAGATGACAAAGCCATTTATACCTACATGCCACAAATTATCAAATATTATTTAGATGAAGAACCTATTTTAAACAATGTGTATACGTATCATTGTAGTAGACCTGATGAGCTCAAATATGTTTTAGAAAATGTAGATAAATTGGTAATTAAACCTGTGGATGAATCTGGTGGTTATGGTATTTCTATAGGAAACAAATTGACCAAAGAAGAAATAGAAAAAGTAAAAGTCACAGTTAAAGAAGATCCAAGAAAATATATTGCACAACCTATAATGTCTTTATCTACACATGCTACTTATATTGAAGAAGAGCAATCTTTT
Organism: Polaribacter septentrionalilitoris; assembly: GCF_009832745.1. Taxonomy (GTDB): domain Bacteria; phylum Bacteroidota; class Bacteroidia; order Flavobacteriales; family Flavobacteriaceae; genus Polaribacter; species Polaribacter septentrionalilitoris. The sequence continues at coordinate 204,873 of NZ_VRMJ01000014.1, forward strand.
GAACCAAGACATGTAGATTTAAGAACCTTTACTTTATTAGGAAAAGATAAAGATTTTGTATTAAAAGGAGGTTTGACAAGAGTTGCTTTAAAAAGAGGGAATTTGGTAGTTAATTCATCACAAGGAGGAGGATCTAAAGATACTTGGGTATTAAAAAAATAAAACAGTTTTATGTTAGCAAGAGTAGCCAATAATTTATTTTGGATGGGGCGTTATTTAGAGCGCTCAGAACATATCGCAAGATATATGAATGTCAATTACTTTTCATCTTTAGATGCACCTACAGAATTGTCTCAATCTAGACAGTTTGTGCTGCGTTCTATGTTATTTGTAGCAGATGAAGAAGAGTTAAAAGAAGGTAAAGAGTTGGATGAGAGAAAAGTACTGTTTGATATTGGGTTAAACCCTGACAAACAGTTTTCTATCTTAACATCGATACAAAATGCACAACAAAACGCAAACGGAGCAAGAGATTTAATTTCTACGGAATTATATGAGTCTATAAACACCTTAAACAGAACCGTAAAAAACTACGATAAAGATCGATTTGTAAAAAATGGATTGTTTGAATTTACAACAATGATTACTGCAAACATTCCATCTTTAAGAACAAAAATTAGAGGAACACTTTTACATGATGAAGTCTATGCAATTATAATGTTGGGTATTTATATTGAAAGAGCCAATCAAGTTATTAGAATTGTTAACTCTAAATACAATGATGCATTGGTAGAAAAAGTAAATTCTGGAGCATCTGTTACAACAAGTTACGAGTGGACTACCTTGTTAAAATGCGTGCAAACTTATGATATGATGCGCAGGTACTATAGAAAAATACCATCAAGCAATAATGTGCTAGATTTCTTAATTTTAAATCCATATTGTCCGCGTTCAATTATGAATTCTCTAAATAATATTCAGCACTATATTGGTTTTTTATCAAAAGATGAAATACCACCTAAAGATACAGCTGCATTCTTTATTGGTAAATTAAAATGTAAGCATCAGTATACAACAATAGAAGATGTACAAGAAAATCTAAAAGATTATATCGAAAAATTAGTAGAAGATTTATCTTTAGTAGGTGAAAAAATGCATGAAGATTATTTTAGTTTGTATTAATTTTTACAAATTATAAAACTCCATACTTTCAACAATCAATTCTTCAGAAACTTTACAGTCTAATTTAAAATTTTCGTAATCGTTTAAAAGCACAAAGTTTACTTGTCCGTTTACGTTTTTCTTATCATGTTTCAGTAATTCCATAATAGCAACAAAATCTTCTTTTAAAAGATTTATTTTATCGTAGATAGATAAAACTACATCTTTTACTTCTGCAACTTTTTCTGCGGGAAAACCTAATAATTTAGAAGACATATAACTTTCGCAAACCATACCAATTGCAATAGCTTCACCATGAGTTAAGTTTTCTTTGTTTTCAGATTCTAAGTAAAAAGACTCTATTGCATGCCCTAAAGTATGACCAAAATTTAAAATCTTACGTAAACTTTGTTCTTTGGGGTCTTCTAGAACAACTTCGTTTTTAATTTCAATAGATCTAAATATTAAGTCTTTAATATGTAGTCCTTTATTTTGTTTAATTTCATTAAATAGGTTAATATCGTAAGTAACACCATATTTAATAATTTCAGCCATTCCAGATTTTATTTCTCTTTCTTTAACAGTAGATAAATATAAATCATCAACAATAACCATTTCTGGATTTGCAAACAAACCAATTTGGTTTTTCAAAACCCCTAAATCTACACCAGTTTTTCCACCTACAGAAGCATCCACCATTGATAATAAAGTGGTTGGTACATTCACAAAATCGATTCCACGTTTAAAACAAGAAGCCACAAAGCCACCTAAATCAGTAATTACGCCACCACCTAAAGTAATTAAAAGGCTTTTTCTATCACCACCTAATTCTGTAATAGCGTTCCAAACACCAATACAAGTTTCTAGGTTTTTATTAATTTCTCCAGATTCAATTTCTATTACTTCAATCCTGTTTTCTGCACTAAAATTTCTTATAAATTTAGGATAACAATGCTCAAAAGTATTCTCATCAACCAAAATAAAAATGGTAGAATAGTTATTTTTTTTAACTAAATTAGAAAGTGCTTTGTAGCCTTTTTCTTGAAAATGAACAGGATACGTAACTGCTTGTATGGTTTTCATCAATTAAATAATTATGCTTGCAAATTAAATAGAAATTATTCAAATATTACCATTCAATAGCTATATTTGTTTTACTAAATCGATATAGTTATGAACCTTTTTGATAATACAGAAGTTGCATTTGCTTTAAAATCGGATTCACAGTTAGAGCGTGCCTATTTTTTATTTAAAATGATACAAAATGAACCTATGGTTCGAATTGGTTCTGCTGTAACCAATTTTGCTTTAAAAGTTCATTTGCCTGTAGAGGGCTTAATTCGCTCTACAGTTTTCGATCATTTTTGTGGCGGCGTTACTGAAGAAGACTGTTTGCCTATTATAGATAATATGTACAAAAATGGTAATGTGCATAGTGTATTAGATTATTCTGTAGAGGGGAAAGATCAAGAAGTTAGTTTTGATGGTGCTTTAGAAAAGATTTTAAAAATCATTAATTTTTGCGAAGAAAAAAAAGCAATTCCTTATGCGGTTTTTAAACCTTCTGGATTTGGACGTTTTGCTTTGTATCAAAAAAAATCAGAGGGCAAAGAATTATCAACAGAAGAAAAAGAGGAGTGGAATAGAGTAGTGGCGCGTTATCATAAAGTTTGTGAGGCAGCTATTAAAAAAGATGTTCCGTTGTTGATAGATGCCGAAGAAAGTTGGATGCAAAAAGCTGCAGATGAGTTGATTGAAGAATTAATGGAAATCTACAACACCAAAAAAGCGATTGTTTTTAATACGCTTCAAATGTACAGACATGATCGGTTAGAATATTTAAAACATTTACATGCTAAAGCCCACCAAAAGGGTTTTTACATTGGGTTAAAAGTAGTTAGAGGAGCCTATATGGAAAAAGAACGCGAGAGAGCAGAAGAAATGGGGTATCCATCTCCAATATGTGAAAACAAAGAAGCAACAGATGTTAATTTTGATGCAGCTATAAAGTATATGATGGATCATAAAAAAATGGCTTTATTTGCAGGTACTCATAATGAAGAAAGTTCTTATTTGTTGATGGATTTAGCTAAAAAACACAAAATTAAAGAAGATGACAAAAGACTTTGGTTTGGTCAATTATTTGGTATGAGTGACCATATTAGTTACAATTTAGCAAATCAAGGATATAATGTAGCCAAGTACCTGCCTTTTGGACCAGTTAGAGATGTAATGCCATACTTAATTCGAAGAGCAGAAGAAAATACGTCTGTAGCAGGACAAACAAGTAGAGAGTTAAATTTATTAAAAACAGAACGTAAACGTAGAAAATTATAATGAACAGCGTAGAAGAAATTAAAGTATTGTTACACAAAAATAAATTGAGGTTGATTCAAGAGTTATCTCAAAGTAAGGAAGCAATGCATCTTATCCGTAAATCTATGCACACTCATTTATTGCCAGAAGAAAAAGAAAAAATTAAAATACAGTTATTAGATATCTGTAAATCAATTCCAGCTTTAGCGGTATTTCTACTTCCTGGAGGCGCATTATTATTGCCGCTATTAATCAAATTAATTCCAGATATTTTGCCATCAGCTTTTCAAGACGATCCAGACTCAGATGATGGTACTTCATTATAATTAAAAGTTGAGTAAGACTTGTTTTATTAACTACAATTTTTTGTTTTCAACATGTTTATTTTAAACTTTTTAAAATTCATTTTTCATTATTTGTTATTAATAACTAAGAAAAGGCTACTTTTGCACGAAATTTAAGAAGGCACATATGCAATCAATAAGAAACATCGCAATTATTGCGCACGTTGACCACGGAAAAACAACCTTAGTAGACAAAATAATAGATCAAGCAAAAATCTTAGATGATCGTAAAGAACGTACAGATTTATTGTTAGATAATAACGATTTAGAAAGAGAAAGAGGAATTACAATTCTATCTAAAAACGTTTCTGTAAATTATAAAGGTGTAAAAATTAATGTAATTGACACACCTGGTCACGCCGATTTTGGAGGAGAAGTAGAGCGTGTTTTAAAAATGGCTGATGGTGTTTTATTATTAGTTGATGCTTTTGAAGGGCCTATGCCACAAACTCGTTTTGTATTAGGTAAAGCTATTGAATTGGGTTTAACTCCAATTGTAGTTGTAAATAAAGTTGACAAAGAAAACTGTACACCAGATTTAGTACATGAAAAAGTTTTTGATTTAATGTTTGCTTTAGAAGCATCAGAAGAGCAATTAGACTTTACTACAATTTATGGTTCTGCAAAAAATGGATGGATGTCTACAGATTGGCAAGAACCAAAAGAAAATATATTAGATTTATTAGACGCTGTTTTAGAATCTATTCCAGAAGCACCATATAGAGAAGGTTCTCCTCAAATGCAAATTACATCTTTAGACTTTTCTGCTTTTACAGGTAGAATTGCAATTGGACGTGTTTTTAGAGGAGATTTAGAAATTGCCAAAGATTATATGTTAATGAAAGCTGATGGCTCTACTAAAAAAGTGAGAATCAAAGAATTACATGTTTTTGAGGGGATGGGTAAAGCTTCAGTAGAAAAAGTTCGTTCTGGAGATATTTGTGCTATAACTGGGATAGAAGGTTTTGAAATTGGTGATACAATTGCAGATTTAGAAAATCCAGAGGCCTTACCAAGAATAGAAGTTGATCAACCTACAATGAGTATGTTGTTTACCATTAACAATTCTCCTTTCTTTGGTAAAGAGGGTAAATTTGTAACTTCTCGTCATTTACGTGACAGATTGTTTAAAGAAATGGAAAAAAACTTAGCGTTAAGAGTTGACACTACTGATTCTGAGGATAAATTTAATGTTTTCGGACGTGGAGTTTTACACTTATCTGTTTTGATTGAGACCATGCGTAGAGAAGGTTATGAGTTACAAGTTGGTCGTCCACAAGTAATCCTTAAGGAGATTGATGGCGTAAAATCAGAACCTTATGAAACCTTATCTATTGATGTTCCTGAAGATGTTGCTTCTAAAGCAATTAACTTAGTTTCTCTAAGAAAGGGAGATTTACTAGTAATGGAGCCAAAAGGAGATTTACAACACCTAGAATTTACCATTCCTTCTAGAGGTTTAATTGGTTTACGTAATAAAATTTTAACAGCTACAGCTGGAACAGCAATTATAAATCACCGTTTTTCTGAATATGGCCCTTTTAAAGGAGAATTTTCTGAAGATATTAAAGGTGCAATAGTGTCTTCTGCAGCAGGTAAAGCAACTGCATATGCAATTGATAGATTACAAGATAGAGGAAGGTTTTTTATAGAACCAAATGAAGATATTTATATTGGTCAAGTTGTTGGAGAAAACAGTAAAGATACTGATATGGGGGTAAATTTAATTAAAGGTAAAAAACTAACAAACGTTCGTTCTTCAGGAACAGATGATAGTGTTAAGATTGCACCAAAAATTGATTTCTCTTTAGAAGAATGTATGGAGTATATTAAAACTGATGAATATTTAGAAGTTACACCTGCGAGTTTACGTATGCGTAAAATTTCTTTTAGACCATAGTTTAAATTTTATAACAATTATAAAAGCTCAAGAATTTCTTCTTGAGCTTTTTTGGTTATAAATCTAATTATTCTTCGAGTTCAACAATTTTTAAGTTATCATCCGGAATTCGATCTATTAATTTATTGTAAGGATCAATTCCGGCTTTTACAGGAATCTTATCAGTAGTAAAGGTAAATGTACTAATTCCTGGCTTTATCCAACGTTTTTCTAAAAATAAAGGAACTTTAGTTGTCATTCCCATTTCATTCTTAGTATCACGATCAAATACAGCAATTTCAATCACATTGGGTTTTTCTCCTGTTTCTAAAAGTTTTCCATTTCCACCAAAGTAATTTTTTGCACTTTCTACTTCTAAGGTAACCTCATACTCTGTGTCTGAAATTTTCTTGTAAGTTGCGTTTTTCACTTTATTGTTATAAATAGTAATTTTCTCAAAACTATCTTCTAGATAGTATTGTAAAGAATCTGGAGTTACAGATTTCATATAACTATACCATTCAGTTGAAGTCGCAAATGGAGCTTTTTGTCTAAATTTAGCATCCTCCATAAATTTTTTGAATCCACTGTTTAAAGTGTCTTCTCCAATTAAATCTTGCAAGCCATATAAAATTAATCCTCCTTTTCTGTACCAAACATATTGTTGGCTGTCATTGTCTAATAATGTTTTTTCAAACTTTCCTTCATTAGCTCTTCCTCTTAAATAACTATCCAATTCTCTTTTTAAGAAATCTTGCATTGCATCTATTCCATATTCTTTTTTCATTACCATTAAAGAAGAATATTCTGCCATAGATTCAGAAATTTGATTAGAACCTCTAGTAGCTGAAGGTGTAATTTGATGTCCCCACCATTGATGTGCAACCTCATGAGAAGTAACCATGTACACATAATCTAAATCTTCAGGATCACTAAAATCTCCAACCCAACCAAAGCTTTCTGCATAAGGAACTGTATTTGGAAAAGACTGAGCAAAAGTTGAGTATCTTGGAAATTCGATAATTCGCATTTGCTTGTATTGATAAGGACTGTAGTTTTTAGAAAAATAATCCAAAGAATGTTTTACACCTTTTACAAATTTATCTAAGTTGTATTTATGTGTTGGGTGATGAAAAATTTCGATATTTACTTTTTCTCCATTCTCACCTGTCCAAACTTCTCTTAACACATCATATCTCGCAGAAGAAATATTATAAAAGAAGTCCAGTTCACCAGTCATTTTATAATGATAATATTTACGTCCATTTTCTTCCCATTCTTTCTGTAAAATTCCTGGCATAATCGCAATTTGATCTAAATCAGTGCTTACAGTTCCTTCAAAAGTTATATAATCTGCATCATTATTAAATAATAAGTTGCTAGTGCCCCATTCATCATTTTGTTCTGGAAGTGAATAATCTTTGATGGGTAAATTGTGTTTTTTTCGATCTTGATCACTTGAGACTTCCCCTGCTGAATCATAACCAAATGAAGGAAAATATCCATTATTCAAAAAAGTACCATTATAAACAATTTGAGAACCAGAACCTTCATTAGGAAATCCCTCAAAATAACGTGAAACTGTTAATACCATGGAAACAGTATCATTTGGTTGCATCGTTTTGGGTAATTTGTAAATCTGATAGCCAAATTTTTCAAATTCTTTTTCTAAGACAGGTTTTTGATTATCAATTAAGAACTTGTCCATTTTTTTCTTAAAACTAGACTTACCTCCCCAATTTAAATGCAAAGAATCTATTGGTTGATCAGATTTATTTACCATTATAAAGTTAGTGGTTATGGTTGCACTTCTTTCTTTAGGTAATAAATCTGCGTTGACTTTTACATCAATTATTTTAGGTTGATGAATTTTTGCATATTTACTCAAGGTTTTTTCATATTCAACTGCATTCATTGTTCCAGCATCAGAATTGGCATAGTAGTTTAAGGTTTTGGTATTGTAATTAATATAAAAACCAGAACCAATCCATAAAATTAAAGCAGTTATAATACTAACCAATGTTGCTCCTCTAAATCTTCTTTTTGCAATTTGAAATCTTGCTTTTCTTCCAGAGTCTGTTCCTCTTTTCCAAAATAGATAACCAATAAAAGTTAAAAAAGCACCACATGTCAACCAATAAAATCTAAACCAAAAAAGTGATTTACCAAAATGACCAAAACCATTCATGTCAGATAATGTATATCCAGCTGAATATCCATAGAGGTATAGGTTGTTGTTAATTTCAGCAAAATTATTTAATCCGAATAAGAAAATCCAAATAGCAATAGCAATTACATGCCCCATAAATTTTTTAGACACAATAGAATGCACAAAAAATGCCATCATTATAAAAATGATATATCTTGGATATTCTATTAAATATAAGTCTGTGAAATATTTGCCAAATTCAAAATTGTAATATCCTTTTATGATTTGATTAAAAACACCACTTACCAAAACAAGATTTACTAAAACAAAAGCAACTAGTGCTAGTGCTAAAAATTTAGACCCATAAACAATTCTGTTTGGTAATGGCATGGATCCAAATATTTGATCATATCTTACACCACGTTCTCTATGTAATACTTCTCCAGTCATAAAAACGATGAGAATAAAAATGAGTATTACATAGGTAAAATCTTTTACTTCTAGCATATAATAAGTGAGTGGTAAAGACGGAGTTCCATAATTTGGAAAACCAAACCAAGCATCAAAAAACAAGAAAGCTACACCAGCTGCTAAAATAGCTTTGAAGAAGTTGTCTCTGATAATATTCTTAAATTCTAGAAATGCTAGACTAAACAGTAACTTTATGTTTAAGGCACTAGAAAAATGCTTTGTAACAGAAGGAATTTTAATTAAAGCTGCATTAGAGTGAGATTGTTTCGCTTCTTTTTTCTTCTTTATTTTACCAAAGTTCTTGTTTAAGAAGCGCTGAAAATCAAAACGAAATAAAGTATAAAGAAATAAAATAACCCCTAAACCAACCCATAAAAGACGATTCCAAATAATCATTCCATCAAAAGGAACAGTTAAGGTGTTTTGTTCTTCTGGTGTCCAGTATCTAGTTACATTGTTGAAAGTTCCTAATCCAAATGGATCTAATAAACTTACCAAATCTTTAGCTTCAATATCTTGGGTTAATGTGTTAGTTACTAAGTAGGTAATAAATAAAATAGCACCACCTGCATAGGCTAACATCACTTTTTTTGTCATACTTACAAGGGTAAAAAAGATACATCCAGCAAAGAAGAAGTTTGTCCAGTATAAAGCCAAAGTTGGCTGTAAATACCACCATAAGTTAAAATCAGTAAAGCGTTCTGGTTCTACAAAACCTGCATAAGGTCCAATTTGAAAACCAATAATTAACCCAGCATGTAAGCCTAAACTGACTAATAACAGTACAAACATAGAACCGAAAAAACGTCCCATTAAATATCCTTTTTCAGTAATAGGATAAGAGAAGTAATAATTCTCTGTTTTGTGTTCTATATCTCTGTAAACAGGAACTCCCATAATAGCGCTCGAAAGCATAATTCCGAAAATACTAATGACGGATAACATAGTTGCAATTGCAGTAGGTGAATTCACAAATACTTTTTCAGAAGCGGGTCCATTTCCTCCAATAGAAAAAAACAAACCAAACACTAATAAAATTCCAAAGTATGCCCAAGTTGCGGGTCTTTTAAAACGATATTTAATTTCAAATAGAAAAATTTCTTTAAACATAATTGATTTTTTTAAGTTAATAATTCAACTATGCAGAAACAGTCTCCATACGAGTTGTTATTTCAGCAAAATATACATCTTCTAAATTCGCAGCTCCTTTTTTAAAGGAACTGTGAGGTTTTTCATCACTTAAAACATGAATAATAGTTTGTCCTGCTTTTAAATGTGTAGAAATAACTTGCATTTCATTTTGATAAGTATCTAATTCCGATTTTTCTATGGCTTTTGTCCAAATCTTACCTACAACATTTTTGGTTAAATCGTTTGGATTTCCTTGTGCTACCACTTCACCTAAGCAAATGATAGCCATATTTTGACATAAATTTGAAATATCTTCTACAATATGAGTGGAAAGAATTACAATGGTGTTCTCACCAATTTCACTCAATAGGTTGTGAAAACGAACACGTTCTGCAGGATCCAAACCAGCTGTTGGTTCATCAACAATAATTAGACGTGGATCACCAATTAAGGCTTGTGCAATACCAAAACGTTGCTTCATTCCTCCAGAATATGTGCCTAAACTCTTATTACGAACATGCCAAAGATTCGTTTTATTTAACAAAGATTCTACTAAATCTTTACGTTCTCCTTTATTGGAAATTCCTTTTAATTTAGCAATATGATTTAGCATATCGTATGAAGTAATTTTTGGATAGACTCCAAACTCTTGAGGTAGATAGCCTAATATTTCTCTTACTTTAGACTTGTTTTTTAAAATATCAATATCACCTAAAGTTATAGAACCTGAATCTGCTTCTTGTAAGGTTGCCAAAGTTCTCATTAAGGATGATTTACCTGCTCCATTAGGTCCTAAAAGACCAAACATTCCTTGCGGAATAGTTAAAGAAACATCTTTTAAAGCTTGAACGCCATTTGAATAGGTTTTATTCAAATTACTAATTTGTAATTCCATAGATAGTTTGTTTTGGTTAGAATAGTAGTCTTAAAATATTTTTTATACTCATAATCAGAGTTTTATAAAAATAATTTAATAAATATACATTTTTTTAATTACATGTATAATTCTAATTTAACAAAAGTACTTTTTAGGGAATTTATGGTGAGATTAAATCTATATTAACTCTTTTAACATAGAAAAATCATCAATTATCATATTAGCATTTTCTAATGTTTGATCTTCTGCCATTGGGTTTTGATATCCTACAACAAAAATACTTGCATCATTTGCCGCTTTTACACCATTATCAGAATCTTCGATAACTATACAATTTTCTTTAGGAGTATTTCCTAAAAGTGCTGCTTTTTCAAAAATTTCTGGATGAGGTTTAGATTCAGTTAAATCTGCGCCACTAATTTTTGCTTTAAAATATTGATTTAAATCAAATCGATTAAAAACACGGTTTATATTAACCATTGCAGAAGAAGATGCCAATATTAAAATTAATCCTTTATTGTAAAAATATTTTATGATTTCTTCAACTCCATTAACCAAATGTAAAGTAGGGTCATTTTCAAAGAAATTTACATAACGTCTTCTTTTGTCTAAAACCAAATCTTCAGGATTTAGATCTAAATTAAAATGATTTACTAATTTTTGAAAAGCATTTATGGTAGATGAACCTGTAAGTGTTTTGTATAAATTATCAGAAACATTAACACCAATAGCGTTAAAGGTTTCGTAATAGGCTTTTTTATGAATTTCTTCAGAATCTATAATCACACCATCCATGTCAAAAATGACACATTTTACTTTGTTTGGAAAATTCATATTACTCTAAAAATTTAGCTTTTAATTCTGGTGTTGGAATCATACAACTTTCTTTTTTTCCAAACCATTTATACCTGTTTTTTGCGATAAAATCATAAATTACATTTCTAAAAGTCTCAGGAAGTACCCAAAAAATTTGAGTGATTTTCCAAAAACCACCAAAATCATTCATTATTTTAAGAGCAGCAGTAGATTTTATCTCATAAGAAACTCCAGGTTCATATAAAATAATAGAATCTATTTTAGAAATATCAATTTTTAAATGATTAATAATTTTTTGTCCAGAATCAGATTGCAATGCTGTAAATAAAAAAGTATTTTTTGTGTCGTTTTTAATCACTTTTAATACTGAATCATTGCACAGGTTGCAAACCCCGTCAAACAAGATGATTTTTTTATTTTTTGGAATTTCATTCATACAGACAAAAAGATATGCGTTTAATACAAAGATACTTCAACTTTTTTTTAAAATTCTTGTAACATTTTTTTTATTCACACGTCTTATGGTTGTACTAGAGTAAATGGTGTTTTTTGATTTAACATAAAATTAATAAGTCCAACTAATTGCTTTAGGTATTTTCGTTTAAAATTAACCAACTGATGATTAAAATTGAAAAACTTCACAAATCTTACCCAATAGGTAAAGATTCTCTACATGTTTTAAAAGGAATAGATTTACATATTAAAGAAGGCGAATTTGTTTCAATTATGGGGTCTTCTGGTTCTGGTAAATCAACTTTATTAAATATTGTTGGCTTATTAGATGTTCATGATGAAGGAAACTACTTTTTAAACGGACAATTAATCAAAGAATTAAACGAAAAAAAAGCAGCTATTCTAAGAAATAAGTTCTTAGGTTTTGTTTTTCAGTCTTTTAACCTTATTTCTTACAAGACAGCTTTAGAAAATGTTGCACTTCCTTTGTATTATAAAGGTATGAATAGAAAAGAAAGGTTAAAAATTGCATTAGATTATTTAGAAAAAGTAGGACTTAAAGATTGGGCAAATCATTTACCTAACGAACTCTCTGGAGGACAAAAACAACGTGTAGCCATTGCTAGAGCTCTAGTTACCAAACCAAAAGTAGTTTTAGCTGATGAACCTACAGGAGCATTAGATTCTACTACAACAGACTCTGTAATGGATTTGTTGAAAGACATTAATGATGAAGGTATGACTGTTTTTGTAATTACACACGAAGAAGAAGTTGCAGAACAAACCAAAAGAATAGTTCGTCTAAAAGATGGAGTTATCATAAGTGACGAATACACAAAAGCAGCAAAAGCAGTTTAATTATGTTTGATTTAGATCGTTGGAGAGAAATATTTCAAAGCATTAACAAAAACCGGTTGCGTTCAGTACTTTCAGGTTTTACGGTGGCTTTTGCTATACTATTATTTACATTACTTTTTGGTATTGTTAGTGGTTTAAGCAACTCTTTTAAAGATGCTTTTGCAGATGATGCTCAAAATGCAATGTTTGTAAGAGTTTGGAAAACTTCTAAACCATACAAAGGATTACAAACTGGCAGAAGAGTTCAATTAAAAAATAAAGATTACGAATATATTCAAGATGAATACGGTAATAAAATACAGTATAAATCTGCTAGAATTTATAAAAACTTTACCATTAAGTATAAAAATGAAGCAAGCAATTACAGTGTAATGGCTGTAAACCCAGATCATCAGTTTTTAGAAAAAACAATTATAGATGAAGGTAGGTATCTAAACGAAAGAGATTTAAGAGAAAAATCTAAAGTAATTGTAATTGGTAGATTACTTAAAGAAGATTTATTTGGTGAGAGACCTGCTTTAACAAAAAGAGTAAACGTAAATGGGAGTTCTTATTTAGTAATTGGTATTTTTTCTGATGAAGGAGGAGATAACGAAGAAAGAAAAGCTTTTATTCCGTTAACTACTGCCCAAATGATGTATGGTAATAACGATTATATAAGTCAGATTGCTTTAGGCTACAATCCAAATTTAAGCCTTGATGCTGCTATTGCCTTTGGTAATAAAATGGAAAGGGATTTACGTAGTAAAATGAATATTCACCCAGATGATCAAAGTGCACTTTCAGTTAGAAATATGGCAGAAGCAAACAAAGGTGTTGGGCAATTTATGTTTGTATTGTATCTTATAGTACTCTTTGTAGGCTCTGGTACATTAGTGGCTGGAATTATAGGTATCAGTAATATTATGATTTTTGTAATTAAAGAAAGAACCAAAGAATTCGGAATTAGAAAAGCTCTAGGAGCTAAACCAGCTTCAATAGTTGGTATGGTTGTTCAAGAATCTGTTTTAATAACTACAATTGCTGGATATTTAGGGTTAAGTTTAGGAACTTTTGTTTTAGCTCAAATAGGGGATTCTTTAGAAGATTACTTTATCAAAGATCCAAGTGTTAGTCCTGGAATTATTATTGGAGCAACCTTAACATTAATTATTTCAGGTTTAATTGCAGGTTATGTTCCTGCTAAAAGAGCAGCAAATATTAAACCAATAGAAGCCCTAAGAGCAGATTAATTATGAAGTTTTTATTCGATTCAGATACATGGCAAGAAATTTACGGAAGTATTCGTAAAAATAAAGCAAGAACCGTAATTACCATTATTGGAGTTTTATGGGGTATTTTCTTATTGGTAGTACTTTTAGGTGCTGCTAGAGGTATGGAAAATGGCTTTAAAAAACTATTTGGAAACTTTGCTACCAACAGTGTGTTTGTATGGACGCAAAGAACAGATACACCATTTAAAGGTTTTCAGGAAGGTAGAAGGTTTAAGCTGAATATGAATGATATCAAAGCTTTAAAATCTGAGTATGGAGATAAAATAAAGTTTTTAGCGCCCAGAAATCAAACAAATAACTTATTAGTCCATAATTTTAAATCAGGTGATTTTAAAGTAAGTGGAGATTACCCTGTGTTAGATAAAATTCAAAAAAAGAAATTAATCTACGGAAGATTTATCAACCAAAACGACATATTATCTTATGCCAAAGTAACTGTTATTTCTGAGGATATGTACAAACAGTTATTTGACAAAGGTGTAATACCTATAGGGGAATACATAAAAATCAATAGCATAAATTACAAAGTAATTGGGGTTTATGGGCCATCTCAAGGAATTGATTTAGACGGAGACACAGCTTACATTCCGTTCTCAACTTTTAAAAGAGTATATAATACTGCTAATAATATTGACTGGATGGTGATTACAGCAGATGAAAACACCAATATCAAACAGCTAGAGAGTGATGTGAAATTAACCTTAAAAAGTCTGCATAAAGTTCATCCAGAGGATAATAGAGCATTTGGTTCTTTTAATTTAGGTGTTGAATTTGCAAAATTTACAGATTTCTTAATAGGAATGCAGTTTTTAACTTGGTTTGTAGGTATAGCTACTTTAATTGCGGGAGTTTTTGCAATTGGTAACATCCTATTAATTACAGTAAAAGAAAGAACAAAAGAAATAGGAATTAGAAGAGCCTTGGGAGCAACTCCTAAAAGTATTCGCCAACAAATTATTTTAGAATCTGTTTTTTTAACTACTGTTGCAGGAATGCTGGGAATTATTTTTGGTGGTACAATTCTATTTTTTATTGACTTAGCAACAAGTTCTAATGAAGATATACCATTAGTAAACCCAACAGTAAACATACCTATAATATTTATCGCATTTACAACACTAATTGTACTAGGTACGCTAATAGGATTAATTCCTGCACATATGGCAACAGTTGTAAAACCAATAGAAGCATTAAGAGAAGAATAAACCAATCAACAAATCATGAGCAAAAAAGCAAAAATTATTTTAATTATTATCGCAGTTTTATTTGTAGCTGCATTAATTTGGTTCGGAAAGAAAAATCAAAAAAGTATTGTAGAATATGATACAGAAACTCCATTTAAAACAACAATCATAAAAAAAACAGTAGCAACTGGTAAAGTTACTCCTTTAGAAGAGATTGAAATCAAGCCTCAAATTACTGGTATTATTGATAAAATAATGCTTTTAGAAGGTTCTAAAGTAAAAAAAGGTGACTTAATAGCAACTGTTAGAGTTGTACCTAATGAGCAGTCATTAATTAGCGCTAAAGGTAGAGTAGACAACACAAAAATTAGATTAAATAACGCTAAAGTTCAGTATGATAGAAATAAAAAATTATACGATAAAGGTGTAATTTCTAGACAAGAATTTGAGCAAATTGAGTTGACGTACAATCAAACCAAACAAGACTTAAAGAATGCTGAGAATGATTATTTAATCATCAAAAAAGGTTCTGCTGGTTCAGGTGGATCTGCAAACACCAACATTATGGCGCAAATTTCAGGAACTATTTTAGAAATTCCTGTAAAAGAAGGAGATCAAGTAATACAATCTAACAACTTTAATGCAGGTACAACTATAGCCTCTATTGCAGACATGAACAAAATGATTTTTGAGGGTAAAGTTGATGAATCTGAAGTAGGTAAATTAGTTAAAGGTTCTGATATTGATGTTTCTATAGGAGCTATTGAAGGAGTAAAATTTCCTGCAAAATTAAATTTTATAGCACCAAAAGGAACAGAAGAAAATGGAGCGGTTCAATTTACTATCAAAGCAGATGTTACTTTAGATGATAAATTCTTTATTAGAGCAGGGTACAGTGCAAATGCAGATATTGTTTTAGAGAAAAAAGATAGCGTACTTTCTATTAAAGAAGCATTATTAAAATTCGACAAAAAAACAGAAGAACCTTATGTAGAGGTAAAACAAGAAGATGGTACTTTTAAAAAGCAAACCTTAAAGTTAGGAACTTCAGACGGAATTAATGTACAAGTTATAGAAGGAGTTACAGAAGAAGATGAAATAAAAATATGGAACAAAGTTTCTAAAGATGATAAGAAAAAAGACAACTAATAAATAATTAATTATCATTATTTAAAAAAGGAACTCAAATTTGAGTTCCTTTTTTTATGCGATTACACTTTCTTTTTTACACTTTTCCAAGCGTTAATGATCTCTTTTTCTTGCATCAAAATAGAATCCTTTTTTTTCTCAAACTTATCGCGTCTTTCATCAGTTAAATTATCAGAATACCACCAATCATGTGTTTCTTTTATTGATGCCTTTAAATCTCTAAAAGTTAGTCCTTTTTTAATTGAAAAATCATTATTAACCCTTGCGGATCCATATGTATATTCATCAATAGGAATCCAAGGAACTAAATAATAAATTTTATGTTCTTTTAAAAAATCATAATCATCTATTTGTACAATGCTAGCATCTGTACTAAAAGCTTTTTTTGCATTGGTTACAAAATCGAATATAGTTTCTTTTTTTAAAGGACCTACCGCATTGTAAGTTCCAGTAGCTTTTTGTTCTGCTAAACGAATCATAAATTCAGCTACATCTCTAACATCAATATATTGTACAGGATCATCAGCCTTTACTGGAACTAATATTTCTCCACCTTTAGCCAAACGAATTGGCCAATGAATAAATCGATCTGTTTTATCTCCAGGGCCAAACATATATGTAGGTCTAACAATAATTGAACGCTCTTTACCAAAAGCATTTATAGTTTCTTGTTCAGAGTTCGCCTTCATTACACCATACCAATATTCTAATTTTAGGTTTTCATCAGTAATGTTCTCTGGTTCTTTGTATAATAGTTCTTGATCTTCCTTAATATTTCCTGTTTTATAAGGAAAATAAACTCCAGTAGAAGAAGTGTACACATATAAATCACAATTCTCTTTCAGTAAGTTTGCGGTTGCTTTTGTCCAACTTGCTTTTTGTCCAGAGTTGTCAATAACAATATCCCATTTTCTGTTTTCTAAAGCAGATAAGTTATTTTCTCTGTCACCAACTAAATGTTCAACCTTATCAAAAACAGCTCTGTTTACATTGGGTTTTGTTTTTCCTCTTGTAAAAATTGACACTTTATGTCCTCTTTCTAAAGCATATTTTATTTGATGTGGTCCTAGAAAACTTGTTCCTCCTAAAATTAAAATAGATAAGTTTTTCTTTTCGGGTTTGTTTTTACATGCTATAAAACTACTTCCCAAAACTGGCAGAGTTGCGCTAAATAATAAACTTTTTTTAATAAAATTTCTTCTAGAATTAGACATGTTTTTGGCTGATTTTGATGCAATTAAGCTAATATAATTAAAAATCTTTTGATAAAAATTCGGCCAAAACAAAGTTTAGCAAATACTAAAAACACAGTTTCTAAAATTAAAAATACGTTTGAGACTGTTAAAGATTTTAGACCAATTCGTTTTATTATTGATGTGGATGCTTATTAATACATACAAATTATATCAAAATAAAAATTTAGGCTAAAAATGTTAATTAATATTACTTTAATTTTTGATAAAAAAATACTTTAAGAAATGAAATTTTAAAAAATAGTATAACCTAAAATTACCGAAGTAGAATTAAAACTACTTTCTTTAGAAGCAAACTGATTTAAAAGATCTCTAGCAGTGTATGTTCTTAATTCAATACTAAACTTGTTGTTATATTTGTAACCTACTCCAAAAGCATAATTCATATCAGTTTCTATATCATAATTTAATGGTTTATTTACGTTAGTGCCAATTGATCTAATTTCTGATTTCATTGTAAAATTTGAAACTAAAAAAGTATTTACAAAAAATTTAGATTTATCGTTTAAATATATGTAGTGTCTAATACCAATTGGTACATCTATAGTACTGTAATTAATTGTGGCAGAGTTATCAGCCTTGGTTATCCTATCAGTTAAATCATCATACATAGATGAGTAGGAAAGGTAGTTTGGATTTATTACAATAGCCCACTTATTGTTATTAAAACCCAATACATACTCTGCTTCAACTCCTAAACTAAGCGCTAATTTGTTATTAAAACTTGCACTAAACCCAAGTTCTGAAATTGAAAAACCTAACAAATTAACATTTGCATTTAAACTTAAATTAAATTGTGCCTTGTACTTTTTAGTATTTTCCTTAATGTAGTTCACAAAATTGGCATTTTCACAATTATTATAATCTTCAAATAATTTAACTAGTTTGCTACTTTTATACTCTAATTTTTTTATGCGATTTTCTTTAATATCGCTACATTTTAAATTGTCAAGTATTTGTTGCTTGTATCTTTCGTTTTTTTTGATGGTAAATCTATCTGAAGATAAAAAACTTTTAAAAACAAGTTGTTTTATATCGTCTATTTCATAAAAAAAACGAAGTAGACCTGGTTCAGAATATTTATAAAGACTTGCTTTCCCTTTTAGCAATACTTTTAAAAATAATTGTTCATCAGTAAATTTAACTTTTCTTGTTAAACTAAGCTCATTAGAATTTTCACTAGATCTATCAATTTTAACAGTATGTCTCTCGTATTTAGAAATTTTATAAATTTCAAATTCTTTAACATTGCTTATTGTTGCAATATTTTCTGAACTATCTTTAGTTAGTTTATAGACAAAGCTTTTTGGATTATTAAGTAAATCTAAGTTTTTTATTAAACACTCTATTTTTTCTCCAGAATTGTTTATAAAATATCCTTTTTCAAAAGAAGTTTGAGAAAAAAGGTTTAAAGTACAGACTAGTAAAAATGTAAATAATGGCGTCTTTTTCATAATTTGATAGATAATTCTTTTCAAATGTAATAATATAAAATTTTATGTTTATTAAGTTTTTTATTTTTTTTAATACAAAAGCAACCTTTTTTAAACTCATGTAGTCTATATATTTGTAAGGCAATAAAAACCAAATAAAGAGGCTTGAAAATTATCACTTTGCATAATCAAAAATCACTCATAAAAAGAGCGATAGATAACAACAGAGATGCACAACAGCAGTTGTTTGAGCAACATTCTCCTAAAATGATGGGGGTTTGTAGGCAATATGTAAAAGATTTGCATCATGCAGAAGATTTAATGTTGCAAGGCTTTTTAAAGGTTTTTACAAACTTACATAAATTCAAACACGAAGGTAGTTTTGAAGGTTGGATTCGCAGAATTATGGTGAATACTTGTATCTCTTACCTACGTAAAAAGAATGTGGTTGATTTATCTGATGAAGATTATGTTTTTAATGATGCAGCTACAGAAAGTTTAGAAAATACTTCTGTGGAAGACATTCAAAAACTGATAGATCAATTACCAGAAGGTTACAAAATGGTTTTTAATTTATTCGCCATAGAAGGTTACAAACATTCAGAAATAGCAGCAAAACTCGAAATTTCTGAAAGTACGTCAAAATCGCAATTATTTAAAGCTCGTAAATTATTGCAAGAGAATTATAACAAAATGAATAAAACAATTCATGGAGACAAATAAAATGGATAAAAATATTAGAGAAAAGTTACAAGAGAGAACTTTTATGCCTTCTAATTCAGCTTGGGAACGTTTGTCTGTTCAATTAGATGAACAACCTGCTCAGAAAAGAAAAGGCTGGTTTTTTTATATCAGTATAGCAGCAAGTATTTTGTTATTGGTTTCTATAGGAATTCAATTACTTTCTAATAATCAAGAAGAAATTAAACCAAATCAGAAAGTAGTAAAATCACCAATAGATAAAATAGAAATTGATCGTAATATTGATAAGTTGGTGAATGAAATTCCTGTAGAAGAAGCCATTGTAAAAACTGATAAGATAGAAGAGAAGACAACAACAAAAAAGAGTGATGTTATAACAAAAAAAATAGCAACCCCTAAAAAAAACAAAATTACTCCATCTTTTAAAGAAGAACAAGTAGTTGCAAAAGTTGAAAAAGAAAATATTAAAAGTGCGATTCCTGCTGAAATAAAGGAATCTAAAATATCAATACTAAAAAGAGATCCAAATAGTAGAATTAAAATTAATAGTGATGATTTATTGTATGCTGTAACTCATTCATCAACAGAGGTGAAAGAATATTATGCAAAACACAATCTTACTAGGGATGATGTTTTAAATACGATTAAAAGTGAGCTCCAAAAATCGAATATAAAAATCAACCCAAATACAATTCTTGCAGAAGTAGAAAGAAATATTGGCGAAGAAGATTTTCAAAACAATTTTATGAAAACCTTAAAAAACAAAATTTCAAATATAGCTACTGTTATAGCAAGTAGAAACGATTAAATAACATTTAAATTTATAAAAAAATGAAAAAAATAATACTAATATTAGTGTTGTTCAGCACAACTGTTGCCTTGTCACAAGAAAGAACATTTGAAAAAGAGGTTCTTAAAATTTCAAAAAGAATTGAGAAAATAACAAAAACTCAAAAAGATTCTCTAAAAATCAAAGTATTGACTATTGATAAACGTCTAGAAAAAGGTGAAATCACAAAGTCAACAGCAGATACATTAAAAAAAGAAGTGGCTGCATATCATGCAAGAAGAATCGAAAAATTGGTAGGAGAACAAGAGCGTATGCTACAATTATTGGTACAAGATAAAACCAATGGAAAAATAGCAAGTTCAGAAGAAAAGGAGGTTTTTGAAGACGATAATACATTTACCATTGGTAATAAAACTTTTCGATTAAATATTTCTGATGATAATAGAAATTACAATGAAGAAAGAAGAAAGAAAAGATGGAGTGTGAAAAATAAAAGACAAAGAAGTACAACAACTCAATTTGTCTTTGCAATGGGTATTAATAATGTTTTAAATAATGACGATTTAAATTCATTAAACGATTCTAAGTATCAATTATGGCGATCTCGTTTTTACGAATTAGGATGGACCTGGAAAACTAGGTTTAGCAGAAAACCATCAAATTTCTATTTTAAATACGGAGTTTCTTTCCTTTGGAATAACTTACGTTTAGAAGGCAACAGAACCCATATTAAAAATGGTAATATGACAGAAATTCAACCTTTTGCAAATCAATTGTCAGAAAGTAGATTACGTCATGTTCAAATGAATTTTCCTATACATTTAGAATGGGATTTCTCAAAAAATAAAACTTCTAATAGTGGTTTTGTAAGAGATAGAACCAATGAATCAGTTCGTTTTGGAATAGGAGGATTTGTTGGTGTAAAACTAGGTACAAGACAATACCTTGAATATGAAAATGGAAGTGGAACTAGTGTAGAAGAAGTACAGTTTGATAATTTCAATATGAATACTGTTAATTATGGACTTAGTGCGTATTTGGGATATAGATCTACAAGCTTTTATGTAAAATATGATTTGAACCCACTATTTAAAAACACACAAATTAGAAACATTTCTATGGGACTTAGATTAGATTTAGATTAACAAATTTTAGAAGTTAATACAGAATCATATTTAAAAGAAGAATACTATAGCAAAATAGTTAATAATTTACATAATTAATAAAAATAACAAGTAAAAACCTTTTTGTTGAATTTTAAACAAAAAGGTTTTACATTTACGTGCTTAAATACTCAATTTAGGCAATATGAAAATTGGAATTCCCAAAGAAATTAAAAACAATGAAAGTAGAGTAGGTATGACTCCTGCTGGTGTTTTTGAACTCACAAAAAACAAACACACTGTTTATGTACAATCCACTGCTGGTGAAGGAAGTGGTTTTTTTGACAATGATTATTTAGAAGTAGGGGCAACTATTTTACCTACAATTAAAGATGTTTACAATCAAAGTGATATGATTGTAAAAGTAAAAGAACCTATAGCAGAAGAATATCCTTTAATACAAGAAAACCAGATTGTATTTACCTATTTTCATTTTGCGTCTAGTGAAGCATTAACAAAGGCAATGATAAAAAGCAAAGCCATTTGTATTGCCTACGAAACTGTAGAAGATGCTGATGGTACTTTACCTTTATTAACTCCAATGTCTGAAGTGGCAGGAAGAATGTCTATACAACAAGGAGCAAAATACTTAGAAAAGCCAATTAAAGGAAAAGGAATTTTATTAGGAGGTGTTCCAGGAGTTAAACCAGGAAAAGTATTAATATTAGGTGCTGGAGTTGTTGGTGTACAAGCAGCAAAAATGGCTGCAGGTTTAGGTGCTCATGTTACCATTATGGATATCAATATGAAGCGTTTGCGTTATGTAAACGATGTTTTACCAAATCATGTAGTTACAGAGTTTTCGAGTGAATATAGTATTAGAAAACACATCAAAACTCATGATTTAATTGTTGGAGGAGTATTGGTTAAAGGAGGAAAAGCTCCAAAATTAATCACTAGAGACATGTTAAAAGAGATGCATCCAGGTACAGTAATTGTTGATGTTGCTGTAGATCAAGGTGGTTGTTTTGAAACCACAAAAGCAACAACACACGAAGATCCAACCTATATCATAGATGATGTTGTACATTATTGCGTTGCCAACATGCCAGGTGCTGTTCCATACACATCTACGATGGCGTTAACTAATGTAACTTTGCCTTATATTTTAAAATTAGCAAAACTAGGTTGGGAAAAAGCTTGTGCTTCTGATGAAACTTTACACAAAGGCTTAAATATTGTGAAAGGAGATGTTGTTTATGAAGAAATTAACGAAGCTTTCGATTTGTAATTTTAACAAGATTAAATTGCTGAAAAATAGTTTTGTAAATTTAAATAAGATAATTTAAAAGTTTGTATATTTGCAGCCTTAAAAATAAATTATAAATATTTAATTATGAATCATTACGAAACTGTTTTCATTTTGAATCCCGTTTTATCTGATACTCAGATAAAGGAAACAGTACAAAAGTTTAATGACTATTTGGTTTCTAAAGGTGCCGAAATGATTTCTAAAGAGGATTGGGGCTTAAAAAAATTAGCGTATCCAATTCAAAAGAAAAAAAGTGGTTTTTATCACTTACTTGAGTACAAAGTAGCTGGAGAAGAGATTTCTTCTTTCGAGTTAGAATTTAGGAGAGATGATAGCGTTATGCGTTATTTAACTGTTAAATTAGACAAACATGCTGCAGCTTGGGCTGAAAAAAGAAGAGAACGTAAAACTGCAAAAAACTAAGAAATGGCATCTATAGAACAACAAGCAAAAGGTGGTAAATCTGCTGACGTTAGATACTTAACGCCATTAGATATAGAAACTAAAAAAGAAGCGAAATACTGTAGATTTAAGAAGAAAGGTATCAAGTATATCGATTATAAAGATGCAGACTTCTTAATGTATTTAGTAAACGAACAAGGTAAAATTTTACCAAGACGTTTAACAGGGACATCATTAAAATATCAACGTAAAGTTGCGCAAGCAATTAAAAGAGCGCGTCATTTAGCGTTAATGCCTTACGTTGGAGATATGTTAAAATAATAAAGAGGTAGACCATGGAATTGATATTAAAACAAGACGTAGAAAATTTAGGTTTTAAAGACGATGTTGTATCTGTGAAAAACGGATATGGTAGAAACTTTTTAATCCCTACAGGACAAGCAATTTTAGCTACTTCTTCTGCTAAAAAAGTATTAGAAGAGAACTTAAAGCAAAGAGCTTATAAAGAAGCTAAATTAATTGAAGACGCTAACAAAATAGCTGAATCAATTAAAGGATATGAAATCAAAATTTCAGCTAAAACTGGTTCAGGAGACAAATTATTTGGTTCTGTAAACAATATAGATTTAGCTGCTGCATTAGCAAAAGCAGGTACAGAAATCGACAAGAAATTTATTAAAGTTGTTGGAGGTTCTGTAAAAAGATTAGGTACTTATGAAGCATCTATAAGATTACACAGAGCTGTAGTAGTAGATATTACCTTTGATGTAGTTGCTGAGTAAATTTTACTTAAAAACATATATAAAGCTCGTTAGAAATAACGAGCTTTTTTTTTAAACTGAACTTGTTTCAGTTTTTTATAAATATAGACTATCAGCTAACAATCAATAAATGAAATACAGACAACTCACCAAAGAACAATTTGAAAGTTTGCATCATGAATTTGCTCGTTTTTTAGCAAGTCAAAGTATTGATGTAAATGAATGGAATCAATTAAAAAAAGAGAAACCACATGTAGCTGAAGAAGAAATGAACGTTTTTTCTGATGTAGTTTGGGATGATGTTCTTAATAGAACAAATTATGTAGAGCATTTCTCTAAGACTTCTGCAAATTTTTTTAAATGCGATGAAACTGAAATACATAGAATTGTGGTAAAAGTAGATTGGGATATCAATTTATTAGAGCAGGAAGGTTTTGAATGGTTAATGAAAAATCCTATGGACAATTCTGTGGAGATCTTTAGAGGTTCTAAGTCATACAATTCAGAACGAAATACAGAAATTTTTGATTTGATTGAAAAAGGAAGTACTATTTCTAAAGGAGAAATCTACGAATATTTCAATCAGTTAATTTCTGAATAATCATTGCTATTCACTTCTGGTCATTGAGAATGAAATGAAGCAATCTTAAAAAAAAGCGGATTACTTCGTCATTATTCTTCTGAATGACTCAATAATTCCAATAAAGTATTTGTTCCAGAACTGGCAACATCATTAATAATGGTTAAGTTATTAAAATCATTTTTAGAAACAGAAGGCTTTGGATCTATAAAATAAATAGGTGTATTTGGTTTGATAAAGTTTACCAAACTTGCAGCAGGATAGACTTGCATAGAAGTTCCTATAATTACTAAAATATCTGCTTTAGCAGTAATTTCGATAGCTTTATCAAGCATAGGAACCATTTCTCCAAACCAAACAATATGTGGTCTTAATTGATTTCCTTTAGAACAAAGATCACCTAAGTTTAAATCTTTTTTCCAGTCTAAAACCAAATTTTCATCAACAGTACTTCTTACTTTTAATAATTCTCCGTGTAAATGAGTAACATTTGTACTTGCAGCACGTTCATGTAAATCATCCACATTTTGAGTGATGATTTCTACATCAAAATACTTTTCTAATTCTACCAAATTATAATGTGCTTTGTTGGGAGAAACTTCTAACAATTGTTTTCTACGTTGATTGTAAAAATCAAAAACCAATTCTGGGTTTGCAGAAAAACCTTGAGGAGAAGCAACCTCCATCACATCATGTCCTTCCCACAAACCATCAGCATCTCTAAAGGTTTTAATCCCACTTTCTGCTGAAATTCCTGCACCAGTTAATATAACGAGTTTTTTCATAAATTAAAGTTTAGTATTCTTGTAAAAAGAGATCAAGAATGTTAAAAATAAGAATTAAATCATAAGTTTGTATTTATGATTGATAAAAAACTTTTAGCCTATTTTGAAGGGTATCTTACCCAAAAAAGAAAAGATACTTTTAAAAAGGTGTTAGACCAAAGAACAAGGCATTTTAGTGTGGTTTTAGAAGATATTTTTCAGCCTCATAATGCAAGTGCTGTGGTTAGAACTTGCGATATATTTGGAGTGCAAGATATTCATGCAATTGAAAATAAATACATAAATAAAGTTTCTAGGCACGTTGCCAAAGGTTCACAAAAATGGATTACTTCTACACGTTATAAATCAGATGGAAATAATACCCAAATTTGTTTAGATAATTTGAGAAACAAGGGATATCAAATTATTGCAACAACTCCACATAATGATTCTTGTTTATTGCAAGATTTTGACATCAGTAAGAAATCTGCATTTGTATTTGGGGTAGAAGCAGAGGGCGTTTCTGAAACTGTTATTCAACAAGCAGATGGATTTTTGAAAATACCAATGGTAGGTTTTACAGAGAGTCTAAATATTTCTGTAGCTGCCGCAATTATTTTACAAGATGTGACTACAAAACTCAGGAATTCTTCAATACAATGGCAATTATCAGAAGAAGAAAAAGAAATTTTGTATTTTGATTGGGTAAAGAAAACAATTAAAAATGTGACTAAAATTGAAGAACATTATTACAATAATTTAAAACTCTAACAATGAGTTCAAAAGTTGATGAATATATTTTAAAAAAAGGAAATTGGAGGGCTGAACTAGAATTATTGCGTTCAGTTTTTTCTGATTTACCTGTAGAAGAAACCATAAAATGGGGAGCTCCAACTTATGTTTTTGAAGGAAAGAATATTGTGGGTTTAGCAGCTTTCAAAAATTATTGTGGGTTATGGTTTTTTCAAGGTGCTTTATTAGAAGACAAACAAAAAGTCTTTATAAATGCACAAGAAGGAAAAACCAAAGCGATGCTACAATGGCGTTTTTATTCTTTAAAAGAAATTGACATAAATTTGATAAAAGAATATATTTTAGAAGCAATAGAGAATTCTAAGGCAGGTAAAGAGATCAAACCCAAAAGAAATACAAAACCAATTGTAATTCCTGAAGAATTAAAAGTAGCTTTTTTAGAAAATGAAAAATTAGAAGCTTTTTTTAATGAGTTTACTACTTCTAAGCAAAGAGAGTTTTGTGAGTATATTTTATCAGCAAAAAGAGCAACTACCAAACAAATTAGACTTGAGAAAATAACACCTATGATTTTAAACAAAGTAGGTTTAAATGATAAATATAAAAATTGCTAACTTGTTAATAATGAGTAAGAATAATGATATTAAGTTTACTCAACAATCACTTTTTCTATAGTCGATGTGGAATCACAACGCTTAATGTAAAGACTTACGTTTTCTAATTCTTTTTTTCCGGTAACATAATATTCTGCACAAGGTTTCTGTCTTGGTTTTCCTTTGCCAAAATCAACATCACCAGTATATAAAATTGTGGAGATTTTAAGTGTGTCTATATGGTATTCTCTCATAGATTTTTTAGCCTCTTCAGAATACAAACGCTCACGAATTCTAATGGTTTTTAAAGTTCTAGCATCCATACCATAATCAAAAGAAGCTTCTTTCTTTTGCCAGAAAAAATAAACAGCTACAGACCCTATAGATAAGCCTACTAAATAATACCCAATTCGTTTGATTAACATTGTGAAATTTTGAAGTGCAAATTTACAATTTTAAAAAAAGTAATTGAACTATTTCTTAAAATAGTTCTTTATCAATCTTTAATAAATAATCTTTACAAGATTAATAAATTAATATCTCTAAAAGGCAATTCAAACCAATTTGCAACAGTTTTGTTGGTTAAAATTCCGTGATAAAAATACATTCCGTTTCGTAAACTTTTATCAAAACGAGCTGCATTTTCAAAACCTCCTTCATCAGCAATGTCTAACAAATACGGAGTAAAAATATTACTTATAGATAATGATGCAGTTCTAGCGTAACGTGCAGGAATATTAGGTACACAATAATGTACAACACCATGTTTTATAAAGGTTGGAGTTTTATGTGTGGTTACATTTGATGTTTCAAAACAACCACCTCTATCAATGCTCACATCTATAATTACAGCACCTTCCTTCATGGTTTCTACCATTTCTTCTGTTCCACATATAGGAGATCTATTTTTCCCTCTAATAGCTCCAATAGCTACGTCACAACGCATTAATGCTTTTGCAACGGATTTGGGTTGTAATGTTGACGTGTAAATAGGAGAAGGCAAAGAATGTTGTAATTTACGAAGTTTTGTAATCGAGTTGTCAAAGACTTTTACTCTAGCTCCTAAACCCAAAGCAGTTCTAGCTGCATATTCACCAACTGTTCCTGCTCCAAAAATCACCACGCTCGATGGAGGAACACCTCCAATATTACCTAATAACAATCCATTTCCTTTGTTAATGCCACTCATCAATTCAGCAGCAATTAAAACTGAAGCTGTTCCTGCAATTTCACTTAATGATTTTACAATAGGATAGGTGTTGTGCGAATCTTTTATATAATCAAAAGCAACAGCAGTAATTCGTTTTTTCGCTAAACTTTCAAAGTATTGTTTGTTCTGGGTTTTGAGTTGCAATGAAGAGATAAGAATCGTTTGAGGATTCATGTATTCTATTTCATTTTCAGTAGGAGGTGCTACTTTTAACACAATATTACACTTAAAGGCCTCTTCTACATCATAAGAAATTTTTGCACCAGCTTCTGAATATTCGCTGTCAGAATAATTGGCATTATCTCCAGCACCATTTTCAATAACAATTCTATGTCCATGAGCACATAATGCTGAAACAGCATCGGGAGTTAAGCAAACTCGTTTTTCACCTAAATAAGTTTCTTTGGGTAAGCCAATAAACAACTCTCCTTTTTGCCTTTTAACTTCTAGTTTTTCTTCTTGCGGAATTAACTCTTCTTTACTGAAAGGAGAAAATGAACTCATGTTTTGGTAGTTTATAGTTGAATGTTACGCTGTCCGTTTTCTAACATCGTCAATTCAATTTTGACAGCATCTAAAGGTAATAAATTTTCGATATTTTCTGGCCATTCAATCAAACACCATTCATTATTGTAAAAATAATCATCAATTCCCATATCTAAAGCCTCTTCTTCATCCTCAATTCGATAAAAATCAAAATGATACACTTTTTCATTTGTTTTTGTTTGATATTCATTTACCAAAGAAAAAGTAGGAGAGGAAATGGTATCTAAAACACCTAATTGTTTGCAAATTTCTTTAATTAAAGTGGTTTTTCCAACACCCATTTGTCCGTAAAACAATAAGATTTTGTTTTCTGAGGATGAAATAATTTCTAAAGCAATTTTAGGTAAGTTTTCTAAAGAATAATTATTATTCATATCGCAAAAATAGTAAAGAATATTTATTTAAATCACAAAAATAGTTTTGTTTGTATCTATATACTTAGTTTTTAGAACATATTTTTGTGGGATATAATATTATTTCGTTCTTTTAAGGTAGCTATGAAAAAAATAATACAAAAAGGAAAGGTTAAGGGGACAATAATTTTTATTCACGGAAATTCATCTTCAAGTGCTGTTTTTGAACAAATAATAGAAGCAGATGAAATACTACAAACTAAAATTGCTATTGATTTACCTGGGCATGGAAAAAGCATTAGAGAATATAAATATCATACAGATTTTTCAGTTCAATTTTATAAAGATCAATTAATTGAATTAATAAATAATATAAATGATGAAATAATATTGGTGGGAAATTCTTTAGGTGGACATTTAGCTATCGAAATTGCTCAATCTATTACAAACTTAAAAGGATTAGTCATTTTTGGAACGCCACCTGTTAAAAAACCAATTAATTTTGAAGAAGCTTTTTTACCAGTAGAAGCATTGCAAACTTTTTTGACCGAGATTCCATCTTCTCAAGAAATTGAAACTGCTGCAGAAATAGCTGTCTTTGATAATGAACATTCAACTAATATTATTGTAGATTTTAAGAAAACAAATCCTTTAGTTAGAAAATGTATTGCAGAAGATATTTTAGGAGGTAAATTATCTAACGAATTTGAAATTTTTACTAAATTAAAAATTCCAAAATTTATTATTGTTGGTGAAGAAGATCCGTCAGTAAACTCTAATTATTTAGTAAATGTTAAAAATGTTTGTAAAGATAATTGCACTATAATCCCTTTTAAAAATTGTGGGCATTACCCAAGTTTAGAAAAGCCACAAGAGTTTTTAAAAACGTTGCAAACTATTACTGAAAAAGTCTTTTAAATGAAAAAATATACCGAAAAAGAGTTCTTTACTCAAAACCAGCACTTTACTTTTCGTTTAAGGAATTTATACTTAGAAAACAAGGTTCAATTTTATCAATTGGTAGATTATCTTCCGAGCCCTATTTATATCAATAAAAAAGAAAGTTTAGATTATATTTATTTTAGTGATTTGTTTTTTAGTTATGGTAAAGAAATAGAAAATTTATTTGAGTTTGGAGGTAAATATTTATCCTGTATTTCTGAACCTTTTTTATTGGAAAAAGCTAAGAAAAAAGCACAGGTTTTTCAAAAAACAAATGATCTTAGTGCTATTTGTAATTATTTACAATGTGTCTCTTTAAATAATAAAATGACACACTATTTTACAAATAAATCTTTAATTGATGATGAAATAACTTTGAATACAACATTGTTTCCAGACCAGACAAATTCTCTTTCTAAGCTATTTCATAGTATTATACCAGATAATAAAAATTGCTTTTTGTTTTGGCAACAATTTCAAAGTTTAACAAAACAAGAAAAAACTATTTTAAAATTAGTTACAAAGGGTTATAATAGCAAACAAATTGGTGAACAATTATTTATATCTAAACATACAGTAATTACCCATAGAAAAAATATTTACACCAAATTAGATGCTTCTTCTTTAGCAGATTTAATAAGGTTTTCTATGGTTTTAGAAATTTTATAGATAAAAAATATTTTTTTAAAAGTATAAAAAATACCTAGTTGTAGGTATTTTTTTGTTTTTGGACGTATGCTATCTTTGCTAGTATACTAACTTTAACAAATTGCTATGAAAAAGAGATTACTTTCACTCATTTTTACATTTTACATTTTATTGTCTTTTGGGCAGAATGAATTTATAACAAAATGGAAATTACAATTTGGATTTTATATTGATATTCCTGTTGATGCAAACTTAACTTATAATTACACAATTGACTGGGGAGATGGAAATATTGAAACAAACGTTACAGGAGATGCAGAACATTTTTACGATAATACTGGAGAGTATATTATTAAAATTTCAGGTGTTTACCCAAGATTTGTATTAGGAGAAAAAGGTTCTAGTTCAGATAAAAGAAATATAATAGAACTTGTTCAATGGGGTAATAATACTTGGGTTTCTATGGAGAGTGCTTTTAAAGGTCTCTATAATATGAAAATAACAGCAACTGATACCCCAAATCTACTTAATGTGACAACATTTAGAGACATGTTTTATGGTTGTTCAGCTATAACAACAATACCAAATATTAATTCTTGGAATACTTCAAATATTACTAATATGTGGTCAATGTTTCAAAACGCATCAAATTTTAATTCAGATATAAGTAATTGGGATGTTAGTAATGTTACACAAACAAGGTATATGTTTGATTATGCAACTAAGTTTAATCAAAACATTAGCTCTTGGAATGTAAGCAAAGTTGAGACAATGCAAGAAATGTTTGATCAAGCTAGATCTTTTAATCAAGATTTAAGTTCTTGGAATATTACAAATGTTAGTTCAATGTCTAATATATTTAATGGTACTAATTTATCAACAGAAAATTATGATAGAATTATAGCAGGTTGGAGTAATTTACCAACTTTAAAAAATAATGTAACTTTTGGAGGTAACAATATTAATTATTGCCACAGTGAAACAGAAAGAAACAAACTTATAAATGATTATAATTGGACAATCTATGATGCAGGTAAAGACTGTACTGAAGGGTTCATTACCAAATGGGATATAAAGAATGATAATGAATTTTTGGCTCTTTCAACTTCAGGAAATGGTTATGATTATAGAGTAGATTGGGGTGATGGCTCAGTCAGTAATCACGTAACAAGCGGGATAGCTCATAATTACGCAATTTCTGGTATTTATACCATTAAAATTACAGGTGTGTTTCCTAGGTTTAGCATTTTTGATACAAGCAGTAAAAATAAAATTATTGATGTAGTTCAATGGGGTGATAATCCATGGGAATCTATTTCATTTGAAGATTGTCCAAACTTGAATATTACTGCTACTGATATTCCAGATTTGTCAAATGTAACCAGCACAGAGGCAATGTTTAAAGGTTGTGTAAATTTTGAAGGAAATTTGATAAACAATTGGAATGTTAGTAACATTATTTCAATGCAAAGTATGTTTGAAGGAGCAACTAAATTTAACCAAACTTTAAATAAATGGGATGTAGGTTCTGTAATTAATATGACCTCTATGTTTGATGATTCAGGTTTATCAATAGAAAACTATGATGCAATACTTTTAGTTTGGAGTGGTTTGGCAAGTCTACAGCAAAACGTAAATTTAGGTGCATTAAGTAAACAATATTGTAATGGCGAAACTGGAAGGACTAAATTAATAAATGATTTTAATTGGACATTTTCAGATGCAGGTAAAGATTGTAGTAGTTTTAACCCTTTTATTACCAAATGGGAAACAACTGCTGCCAATGAATCCTTATTTATACCTGTAACAGTTGGAAGTAATAGTTTTACTATAGATTGGGGAGATGGTGAAATTCAATACTTTGGTGGTTACAATAGATATAATATAAAACATACTTATACGACAATAGGCAATCATACAATCAAAATTACTGGAAATATTACTGGTTTAAACTTTGCTACAGAATCGGTTGCTTCCAATACTGGAAAAATATTAGAAATAATACAATGGGGTAACATAAATTGGTCTAATATGTCCTTTTCTGGGTGCTATAAAATGGATATTACAGCTACAGATATTCCTGATTTGAGTAACCTTACAAGTTTAAATGTCGCTTTTAGAAGTTGTCGAGCATTAATATGGAATTCTACAGTTAATAACTGGGATGTATCTTCAATTACAGATATGCAAAGTACGTTTGATAGGGCTTCAATATTTAATCAAGATTTGAATAATTGGAACGTTAGTAATGTAACCAATATGAAGTCAATGTTTCAATTTGCTACAAAATTTAATGGTAATGTAACTAATTGGAATGTTAGTAATGTAAAAAACATACAATGGATGTTTGCTTCAACCCAAGATTTTAACCAAGATATTGGCAGTTGGAATGTAAGTAGTATAAGTGAAGTAGATGGTTTTTCGGGAGTTTTTCAATATGCGAAGGCATTTAATCAAGATATTAGTTCTTGGGATTTGAGTAGTTTTACAGGTAGAATAGTAGGAATGTTTGATGGTGCTATTAGTTTTAATCAAGATATAAGTTCGTGGGATACAAGTAATATTACTGGATTTTCTAGTATGTTTAGAAATGCAACAAATTTTAATCAAGATATTAGCTCATGGAATTTATCAAAAGCTACAGACCTTGGCGAAATTTTCTCTGGTGCAACTAATTTTAATAAAGACTTAAGTAATTGGGATACTAGTAATGTTACTTTTATGGGTAGTGCTTTTAAAAATGCTACAGCTTTTAACCAAAATATTAATTCTTGGGAATTGAGTAAAGTAACTAATACAAGATCAATGTTTGAAGGTGCAATTAGTTTTAATCAAGATATTAGTGGTTGGAATGTAAGTGTTTTAAATTCAATGCAGGCAATGTTTAAAGGTGCAACTAGTTTTAATCAAGACTTAAGTTCTTGGGATACAGTAAATACTTTTAATATGCAAGAAGTATTTCAAAATGCAACAAGTTATAACCAAGATTTGAGCAATTGGAATGTTGGTAAGGTGTATACAATGCTTTCAATGTTTGATAACTCGGGAATTTCTGTAGTTAATTATGATAAAACTCTTAAAAGTTGGAGTGTATTATCTACTTTAAAATCTAATATCAATTTAGGAGCATTAGGCATCAATTATTGCAACTCAGAAACAGCAAGAAATAAATTAATTAACGATTATAATTGGAATTTTTCTGGAGATAGTAAAGACTGCTCCTCAATAAACACATCAACAAATACAAACGGAATGTGGAATGACCCCGCAAATTGGAGTAGTGGTGTTGTACCAACCACAACAGATAACGTTGTAATTCCTTCAGGAACAACATTGCAAATTAGTGCAGATATTTCTGAAGTAAATTCATTAGAAAATGAAGGTACTATTGTTATTAGCCCTACGTATTCTCTAAAATCTAAAAGTAATTTGGTAAATACGGGGACAATTGTTATGGATTCTGGTATAGATGATAGTTCAGTCTTGTTTATAGAAGGTACTTCATCAGGAAATGTAACCTATACAAGAGGTGGCTTAAAAGCAAATAAATGGAGTTTGGTAACACCACCCGTTTCAGGTCAAAAAATTAAGGGATTTGCAACAGATACTAATAATGACATTCGCGTAAATACAACCGTAAACCCAAATAGATATGCAATTGGTTATTACAGTGATGCAGCTACAGAGGGTGATAAATGGGTTTATTATACTGCTAATGTGGATGAAAACTTAACATTTATAGCAGGTCAAAGTTACGCACTATCGAGAGCAACAGACGGTTCTGTAAGTTTTACAGGAACATTAACTACAAATAATTTAACAAGAACATTACAACCAGGAGAATGGAACGCAATAGGAAATCCGTTTACAACGTACTATCCAGCAAATAAAAATGGTGCTAGTAGTTTTATAAATGATAACTATGATATTTTAGATGATAATTATAAAGGTATTTATGTCTGGGATAATTCTCAAAATAAATATATAGCAGTAAGTGAAGCAGATATTCAGAATCGTGCACTTACACCAGGTCAAGGTTTTTTTATAAAATTGAAAGCGGGTGAAAATGAAATAGCATTTAAGCAAGATAAAAGAAGTGTAAAACCAAATACAGGAAACAATGTTTTTAATAAAAATGATAATAGTTACATTCAATTATTTGTGAGTAATGGCGAATATAAAGTAGCAACAAATATTAATTTTTTAGACAATGCAACTTCTGGTTTTGACGTTGGTTTGGATATTGGTAACTTTAGCTCATCTTCTTTTGATTTTTATACTAAACTAGTAGATAAGAGTAATAACAAAAATTATACAACACAGTCTTTAGCAAAAGAAAACAAGGATGATATCATAATTCCTTTAGAACTCAAGATAAAAAATAATGAGGTTACATTTTCATCGAAATCTATAAACCTGAAAGAGAATGTAAAATTGTATTTAGAAGATAAAGTGAAAAATACTTTTACTGATATTACACAAGAAACAAACGGTTATAAAATTAGTTTTAATGAGACTAATATCATAAAAGAGAGATTTTATCTACATGTAAAATCAGAAGTATTAAATCTAGATAACTCTTTAATTAATCAAATTCAAGTTTTTTCTTCAAATAAAACACTACATATTAGAGGAATCAAAGATCTAATTAAGGTAGAAGTCTTTGATCTTTTAGGTAAAAATGTTTATACTAAATCTTTTAAAAATATAAATACAATTGATATGCCTTTATCTGTAAGTGATGGAGTTTATGTAGTAAAAGTTACAGTTGATAATAAAAGCTTAGTTAAAAAAATTGTATTGAGATAAATAAAAAATTATGAAAAAAAATAATCAAACACAAAATATATCAAGAAAAGAAGCTATTAAAAAAATAGGTAATTATGGCAGATATGCAGCGTTAACAGCACTTGGAACATATTTAATTTTGTCTCCTCAAAAAGCTCAATCTCAAAGTCCAGAAGCTCCAGGTACTGGTTTTTAAAAGAAAAAGTATTTTTAGATTTATAAAGCGAGTTGTTTTTAAACAGCTGGCTTTTTTTATATTGATATCAATTTAAATTAATATCTACAGATAGAAAAGTAAACGAAATTACTTCGCACTATATACCACACAAGGAATAATTACTTCTTCTAAAGAAACCCCACCATGTTGATATGTGTTTTTATAATACTTTACAAAATGGTTAAAGTTATTTGGATAAGCAAAAAACAAATCCTCTTTAGCAAAAATAAAAGGCGCATTCATAGCCACTGTTGGTAAAAAAATATCTTTTGGATTTCTAACTGCATACACATCTTTTTCCTCGTAAGAAAGACTTCTTCCTGTTTTATAACGCAAGTTTGCACTAATGTTCTTATCACCAATTACTTTAGTTGGGTGTTTGCAATTAATGGTTCCGTGATCGGTTGTAATGATTAATTTCTGACCCAATTGTTGTGCTTTTTGAATAATTTCAAATAGCGGAGAGTTTTTAAACCAACTCAACGTTAAACTTCTATACGCTTTATCATCACCAGCCAATTCTTTAATCACTTCCATTTCTGTTTTAGAGTGGGAGAGAATGTCAACAAAATTATAAACTATAGCAGTCAAATCGTTTTGTTTTGTTCCGTTAAAATTGTCTGCCAATTCTTTTCCGCTTTTCAAAGATGAAATTTTATAATACTCATGTTTAATATCCAAACCAAGACGTTTAATTTGAGCAGATAAAAATTCATTTTCATACAAATTCATTCCACCTTCATCTGTATCATTTTTCCAAAAATTAGGATGACGTTTCTCCATTTCAGAAGGCATTAAACCAGAAAAAATTGCATTTCTAGCATATTGAGTAGCAGTAGGTAGAATAGAGAAATAAGAATACTCTTCTTCTTTTTTGTAATGATTATTGATTAACGGTTCTAAAATTCGATATTGGTCGTAACGCAAATTATCAATTACAACCCACAAAACACCTTGATCTTTGCTTAATTCTGGTGCCACATAATCTTTAAACAATGTGTGTGAAAATGTAGGCTTGTCATGTGCAGTTAAATAATCTTCATAATTTTTTTTGATGAACTTAAAAAACTGATTATTAGCCTCCTGTTTCTGACTCTCTAAAATTCCTAGCATTCCTGGATCACTTATGTTTTCTAACTCTAATTCCCAGTGAATTAGTTTTTTATACAGCTCAATCCAATCTTCATAAGAATTCACCATAGCTAAATCCATAGAAATTTTTCGAAACTCTTGTTGATAGTTAGAAGTTGTTTTCTCTGTTACTAAACGAGAATGATCCAAATTCTTTTTTAAACTCAATAAAATCTGACTCGGATTTACGGGTTTTATCAAATAATCTGCAATTTTAGAACCAATAGCTTCCTCCATAATATATTCTTCCTCACTTTTGGTAATCATCACCACAGGTAAGTTGGCCTGTTTTTGCTTAATTTCGGAAAGCGTATCCAAGCCTGTTAAACCAGGCATGTTTTCATCTAAAAAAACAATATCAAAATTATCTTCATCTACCAAATCAATTGCATCAGCACCATTTGTACATGTTGTAACCTTATAATTTTTACGCTCTAAAAAAAGAATGTGTGGTTTTAACAACTCTATTTCATCATCAACCCATAATATCTGAATATTGCTCATAAATAGTTTTAAATTTTAACATTTAACGATAAAAGTAACCAATTGTTATACTTTGTTTGGTTTTAAAATGATAAAATATTGCTAAAAAAAATAATGTTTGTATTTTGCAGTAGATTGATAAAAATCCTCTTTTGAAGAAAAAAAAACCGAACAAACTCAAAATCCTAAATGATCCAATTTACGGATTTATCCAAATTCCAAATTCTTTACTTTTTGACATCATAGAACATCCTTATTTTCAGCGTTTACGTAGAATTACACAAATGGGTTTTTCTAATTTGGTGTATCCAGGAGCAAATCATACCCGATTTCATCACGCAATTGGCTGTATGCATTTAATGCAAAAAGCGGTACAAGTATTACGTTTTAAAGGTGTAGAGATTTCAAATGATGAAGAAAACGCCTTGTATATTGCCATTTTATTGCATGATATTGGTCATGGAGCTTTTTCACACGCCTTAGAACACAGTATTGTTAATGGTATTTCACATGAAGAGATTTCTTTAAAGTTTATGAAAAAACTGAATGATGAGTATGAGGGAAAACTAACATTGGCAATAGAAATTTTTGAAGGGAAAAATTCAAGGAAGTTTTTATGTCAACTCATTTCTAGTCAATTAGATATAGATAGGTTAGATTATTTAAAAAGAGATAGTTTTTATACAGGAGTTACAGAAGGTAATATTTCATCAGATCGTTTAATAGCAATGATGAATGTAAAAGATGATCAATTAGTTATTGAGCAAAAGGGAATTTATTCTGTAGAGAAGTTTTTGATTGCCAGGAGATTAATGTATTGGCAAGTATACTTACATAAAACGGGTTTAGTTGCCGAAAATATGCTGGTCAACGTTTTAAAAAGAGCGAAAGAGCTGGCTGAACAAGGAGAAGACTTGTTTGCAAGTTCTGCTTTAAAATATTTTCTATTCAATAAAATATCTAAAACAAATTTTGACGATGTTACGTTAGAAACTTTAGCTCAGCTTGATGATTATGATGTTTTACTTGCGGTAAAAGAATGGGTACATCATCCAGACAAAGTATTGTCCATATTATCTCAAATGATTGTAAATCGAAAATTGTTTAGAGTTGAGATACAGAAAAAACCATTTGAACCTGAGTATATTACAAAAAAAATAGATAAAGTTTGTAATAGATATAATTTAGACCAAACTGAAAGTAGTTTTTTTGTTTTTGCTGATATTATTACCAATCAAGCCTACAATACAAATAAACCTATTTTTATTTTAAACAAAAAAGGGAAATTAAAGGATATTGCTAAAGCTTCTGATCAATTAAACATAAAAGCATTAACAAAACCAGTTGTAAAGCACTTTATTTGTTACCCAAAATAGAAACAGATTAGTCAAATCGCATTAAATTTTATATTTTTGCGATTAATGAAATTTACAGCGCAACAAATAGCAGACATCTTAGAAGGAGAAGTAGTAGGAAACACTGAAGAAGAAGTTTTTAAATTGTCTAAGATAGAAGAAGGAGAAAAGGGTTCTTTAACCTTTCTGTCTAACCCTAAATACACCCCGTATTTATATACTACAAACGCTTCTATTGCTATTGTAAATAGATCATTTGAGCTAGAAAAAGAAACTTCTACAACACTTATTAAAGTAGATGATGCTTATAAATCATTTTCAAAATTATTAGAATTTTACAATGAAGTAAAAAACAATAAAGTGGGTATAGAACAACCCAACTTTGTTTCAGAATCTGCTAAAATAGGGGACAATTTATATTTGGGAGCATTTTCTTATGTAGGTGAAAATGTAGTTATTGGTAATAACGTAAAAATTTATCCAAACATTTATATCGGAGACAATGTTGTTATTGGTGATAATTGTGTCATTTTTTCTGGTGTTAAAATTTATTCTGAAACGATCATTGGAAACAATTGTAAAATTCATTCTGGAGCAATTATTGGTTCAGACGGATTTGGTTTTGCTCCTGATGAAAACGGAGAGTATAAAGCCATCCCCCAAATAGGGAATGTAATTATCGAAGACAATGTAGATATTGGATCGTCTTCAACTATTGATAGAGCCACATTAGGCTCAACCATTATAAGACAGGGAGTTAAGATGGATAATCAAATCCAGATTGCACACAATGTAGAAGTAGGTAAAAACACTGTAATTGCAGCTCAAACAGGTATTGCAGGTTCAACCAAAATTGGTGAAAACTGTATGATTGGTGGTCAAGTAGGTATTGTGGGGCATCTAACTATTGGTAACAATGTGCGTATTCAAGCTCAATCTGGTATTTCCAAAAATCTAAAAGATAATGATCTAGTTCAAGGTACACCTGCATTTGGATATTCAGATTTTAATAAAAGCTATGTCTACTTTAGAAATCTTCCTAAAATAGCAACAAAAATTAATAACATAGAAAAAGAGTTGAAGGCTCAAAAATCAACCATAAATGAGTAAGAAACAGAAAACCATTCAAAAAGAAGTTAGTTTATCTGGTGTTGGAATTCACACGGGTAATACAGTAAATATGACCTTAAAACCTGCACCTATTAATCATGGCTTTGCTTTTAGTAGAGTTGATTTAGAGGGTTCTCCTACAATTGAAGCAAAAGCAGAATATGTTGTAAACACTCAAAGAGGTACAAATTTAGAAAGAAATGGTGTACAAATTCAGACTTCAGAGCATGTTTTAGCAGCTGCTGTAGGGCTAGATATCGATAACTTATTAATTGAGATAGACGCTTCTGAACCTCCAATTATGGATGGTTCTTCGAAATATTTTGTAGAAGCTTTAGAAAAAGCAGGAGTTCAAGAGCAAGAAGCAGATATTCAAGAATATGTAGTAAAAGAAATTATTTCTTACAAAGATGAAATTTCTGGTAGTGAAATCATTTTAATGCCTTCAGATGAATATAAGGTTACAGCAATGGTTGATTTTGGTACTAAAATTTTAGGTACTCAAAACGCAAATTTAGAGACCATTTCAGATTTCAAAAAAGAAATAGCAGCAGCAAGAACATTTAGCTTTTTACACGAAATAGAAATGCTCCTAGAAAATGATTTAATTAAAGGAGGAGATTTAAACAACGCTATTGTGTATGTAGATAAAGAATTATCTGAAGCAACAATGGAAAAGTTAAAAAAAGCCTTTAAAAAAGATGATATAACAGTGCAATCTAATGGTATTTTAGATAACTTAAATTTACATTGGGCTAACGAAGCTGCAAGACATAAGTTATTAGATGTTATTGGAGATTTAGCACTAGTAGGTACAAGAATAAAAGGAAAAGTTATTGCAAACAAACCAGGGCATTTAATCAATACTCAGTTTGCAAAAAAGTTAGCTAAAATTATTAAGCAAGAAAAAAGAAATAACGTTCCTCAATATGATTTGAATGAAACACCTTTAATGGATATTCATCAAATTATGGATATTCTTCCACACAGACCACCATTTTTATTGATTGATAGAATTCTAGAACTTTCAGATAGACATGTTGTGGGAATGAAAAATGTAACCATGAACGAAAACTTTTTTGTGGGGCATTTTCCTGGAGCGCCAGTTATGCCAGGAGTTTTACAAGTCGAGGCAATGGCACAATGTGGTGGAGTTTTAGTGTTGAGTACAGTACCAGACCCTGAAAATTACCTAACTTATTTTATGAAGATGGATAATGTTAAGTTCAAACAAAAAGTACTTCCTGGAGATACAATTATATTTAAAGCTGAATTGATTACACCAATTAGACGTGGAATTTGTCATATGCAAGCCTATGCTTATGCTAATGGTAAATTAGTTGCTGAGGCCGAATTAATGGCTCAAATTTCAAAAATAAAATAGTATGAATCAACCATTAGCTTATGTTCATCCACAAGCAAAAATTGCTAGAAATGTTGTAATTGAACCTTTTACTACAATTCATAATAATGTTACAATTGGTTCAGGTACATGGATTGGTTCTAATGTGACCATAATGGAAGGAGCAAAAATTGGTAAAAACTGTAGAATTTTTCCAGGAGCAGTAATTTCTGCAATTCCTCAAGATTTAAAATATGATGATGAAGAAACTACTGTCGAAATTGGAGACAATGTCACTATAAGAGAGTGCGTAACCATTAATAGAGGTACTTCAGATAGAATGAAAACCAAAATTGGGGACAATTGTTTAATTATGGCGTATTGCCATATAGCACATGATTCTTTTGTAGGTGATAATTGTATTTTCTCTAACAATTCTACATTAGCAGGTCATGTTACCATTGGAGACAATGTAGTCTTAGCAGGTATGGTAGCTGTTCATCAGTTTGCCTCTGTTGGTAATCACGCTTTTGTAACGGGTGGATCTTTAGTAAGAAAAGATGTTCCTCCTTATGTAAAAGCAGCTAGAGAGCCTTTGTCTTATGTAGGAATCAACTCAGTAGGATTAAGAAGAAGAGGCTTTACAACAGATAAAATTAGAGAAATTCAAAATATTTATAGAATATTATTTCAAAAAAATTATAACAATTCCCAAGCAATAGATATTATTGAAGCAGAAATGGAAGCAACTCCAGAACGTGATGAAATTGTCCAATTCATCAAAGATTCGCACAGAGGGATTATGAAAGGATATTATAAAGCAAATTAATTTAGTTTGTAGTTTCTGGTTGCTAGTCATCATTTTCTAAAAGCCATGAACTATAAACTACTAACTATAAACCATTAATTATAAACCACTAAATGGCAACAACTTCAGACATTAGAAACGGATTGTGTATTAGATACAATAACGATATTTATAAAATCATAGAATTTTTACATGTAAAACCAGGAAAAGGACCTGCTTTTGTAAGAACAAAATTAAAAAGTGTTACTTCTGGTAAAGTAGTAGATAATACATTTCCATCAGGTAGAAAAATTGATGATGTTCGTGTAGAAACACATAAATTTCAATATTTATATAATGATGGTGATACCTATCATTTTATGAACGAGCAAGATTACACACAGATTCAATTACAAAAAAGTGCTTTAGACACTCCAGAATTGATGAAAGAAGGAGAGGTAGTAACTATTATTATCAATTCTGAAGATAACATGCCGCTTTCTGTAGAAATGCCTCAAAGTGTAATTTTAGAAGTTACACATACAGAACCAGGTGTAAAAGGAAACACAGCAACAAATGCAACTAAACCAGCAACTGTAGAAACTGGAGCATCTGTAAATGTACCTTTATTTATCAATGAAGGTGATAAAATCAAGATTGAAACCACTAAAGGGACTTATCAAGAACGCATAAAAGAATAAACTTGAAATTCAAATCACCTCAAACATTAAGTAGTATTGCAAACATTATTAAAGTTGATTTTGTTGGTGATAAAGATTTTGAAATTTTAGGGATTAATGAAATTCATGTTGTAGAAAAAGGTGACATTGTTTTTGTAGATCACCCAAAATATTATGACAAAGCACTACATTCTGCAGCAACAACTATTTTAATCAACAAAGAAGTAGCTTGCCCTGATGGTAAATCATTATTAATTTCTGATGATCCTTTTCGAGATTTCAATAAACTTACGCTTCATTTTAATCCATTTATTTCATCTAGAGTTAGTATTTCTAAGACTGCAACTATTGGAGAGAATACTGCTATACAACCTAATGTTTTTGTTGGAAATAATGTGAAAATTGGTAAAAACTGTCTCATTCACTCTAACGTTTCTATTTATGATAATACGGTTATTGGAGACAATGTAATAATACATGCAAACACCGTTTTAGGTGCGGATGCGTTTTATTATAAAAATAGACCAACAGGTTTCGATAAATTAATTTCTGGAGGTAGAGTGGTTTTAGAAGATAATGTAGACTTAGGGGCTTCATGTACTATTGATAAAGGTGTTACAGGAGATACCACTATTGGAGCAGGTACAAAAATTGACAATCAAGTACATGTTGGTCATGATACTATAATTGGAAAAAAATGTTTGATAGCTTCACAAACTGGAATAGCAGGATGTGTTGTTATAGAAGATGAAGTTACACTTTGGGGACAAGTAGGAACTAATAGTGGAATTACAATAGGAAAAGGAGCTGTAATTTTAGGCCAAACAGGAGTCACCAAATCTGTTCCAGGAGGCAAAACCTATTTTGGAACGCCTATATCAGAATCAAGAGAAAAATTAAAAGAAATTGCGGGAATTAGGCGTTTTTTAAAAGATCAAAACAAGAACCGTTAAATTTTTAACTTTTTATAAAGAAATCAAGTCATATAATTGTCCTTTTTTCTTTTTTAAAAAGCAAACAATAAACTATTTTTGCACAACAAAATTAAATATCATATCAAATGAGTGTTTTAGTAAATAAGAATTCAAATATTATTGTACAAGGATTTACAGGAAGTGAAGGAACGTTTCATGCGGGTCAAATGATTGATTATGGAACCAACGTTGTTGGTGGTGTTACTCCAGGTAAAGGAGGTCAAGAACACTTAGGGAAGCCTGTTTTTAATACAGTTGTTGAAGCTGTAGAAAAAGTAAGTGCAGACACTTCTATCATTTTTGTACCACCTGCTTTTGCAGCAGATGCAATTATGGAATCTGCAGATGCAGGAATCAAAGTTATTATCTGTATTACAGAAGGAATTCCTACTGCTGATATGGTAAAAGTAAAAGCATATATCGAAGATAAAGACTGTACTTTAGTTGGTCCAAATTGCCCAGGAGTTATTACTCCAGACGAAGCTAAGGTTGGTATTATGCCAGGTTTTATTTTCAAAAAAGGAAAAGTTGGTATTGTTTCTAAATCAGGAACATTAACTTATGAAGCTGCAGACCAAGTTGTAAAACAAGGTTTTGGAATTACTACAGCAATTGGTATTGGTGGTGATCCTATTATCGGAACAACAACAAAAGAAGCAGTTGAGTTATTAATGAATGATGATGATACTGAAGCTATTGTTATGATTGGTGAAATAGGTGGTAACCTAGAAGCTGAAGCTGCACAATGGATTAAAGCAGATGGAAATAGAAAACCAGTTGTTGGTTTTATTGCAGGACAAACTGCTCCAGCTGGAAGAACTATGGGACATGCTGGTGCTATTGTTGGTGGTGCTGATGATACTGCTCAAGCTAAAATGAAAATTTTAGCAGAAAATGGTGTTCATGTTGTGAGTTCTCCTGCTAAAATTGGAGAAATGGTTGCTTCTGTTTTAAATTAAACACAAATAATAAATTAAAGTTAAATTTTAACAATTTATATTGCTAGAATCCGTTGAATTAGTAAATTCAACGGATTTTTCATTTCAACTCAAATCAATTAAATATGAAACAAATTAAATGGTTATTTCTTAGCGTGTTATTGGTAGCAACTATAGGTTGTAAAACTGATAATGACAAAAGTTACAAAGTAACTGAACAAAAAGATGCAAACGGTTTAACTTA
Source organism: Polaribacter septentrionalilitoris (assembly GCF_009832745.1). Lineage (GTDB taxonomy): Bacteria > Bacteroidota > Bacteroidia > Flavobacteriales > Flavobacteriaceae > Polaribacter > Polaribacter septentrionalilitoris. Next base: position 249,069 of record NZ_VRMJ01000014.1, read on the forward strand.
CGAAACCGTAGAAAATGATCCAACAGGTTTACGTTTATATACCTTAGATAACGGACTCAAAGTGTATTTAAGTCAAAATTCTGATGAACCTAAAATACAAACTTATATTGCTGTTAGAGCAGGTTCTAATTACGACCCTAAAGAATCTACTGGTTTAGCACATTATTTAGAACACATGGTATTTAAAGGTACTCACAAAATTGGTACTGTAAATTGGGAAAAAGAAAAAACCTATTTAGATAAAATATCGAGTTTATACGAACAGCATAGAGCAGAAACAGATCCACAAAAAAAATTAGCGATTTATAAAGAAATCGATAAGACTTCTTTAGAAGCGTCAAACTATTCTGTTGCAAATGAATATGATAAAATGACAGCTTCTTTAGGTGCTACAGGAACAAATGCTTACACTTGGTTTGAACAAACTGTGTATACTAATAAAATACCAGCTAATGAATTAGACAAATGGGTAACTGTTGAAGCAGAACGTTTTAGCACGTTAGTTTTAAGACTTTTTCATACAGAATTAGAGGCGGTATTTGAAGAGTTTAACCGTGGACAAGATAATGACTTTAGAAAGCGTTACGCTGCCATGTTAGATGGTTTATTTCCAAATCATCCTTATGGGCAACAAACAACAATTGGTACTGCAAATCATTTGAAAAACCCTTCTATGGTAGATATTCATAATTACTTTAACAAATATTATGTGCCAAATAATATGGCAGTAATTTTGGTAGGTGATTTTGAGTTTGAACCAACAATTCAAAAAGTAAATAATGCTTTTGGTAAGTTTGAAAGAAAGGAATTAACCCATCCAACTTTACCAAAAGAAGAACCAATTACAGCTCCTGTTGTAAAAGAAGTTTTTGGACCAACATCAGAGTCTATTGCTATTGCATTTAGATCTGAAGGTGTAAATTCTGAAGAAGAAAAATTTGTGACTTTAGTTGATATGATTATGGCAAATGGAAATGCTGGTATTATCGATTTAAATTTAAATCAAAAACAATTGGTACAAAGAGCAAGTTGTTCTCCTACATTTTTAAATGACTATGGATATCATACATTTACAGGTTCTCCTAAATCAGGACAATCTTTAGATGAAGTAAAAGAGTTATTATTAGCTCAGATAGAGAAATTAAAAAATGGCGAATTTGATGAATGGATGATTGAAGCTGTCGTAAATGATTTAAAATTAAGTCAAACTCGTCAGTATGAAAACAACTCAGCTTTGGCAGATACTTATGTAAATGCTTTTATTTATCAACAAGATTGGTCTCAAAGAGTTCAATTTTTAGATGATTTAAAGAAAATTACCAAAACGCAATTGGTAAATTTTGCGAAAGATTTTTACAAGGATAATTATGTCATCACTTATAAAAGAAAAGGTGAGGATAAAAATATTGTAAAAGTTGCTAACCCAGGGATTACTCCTGTTAATTTAAACAGAGATAAAAGTTCAGAATACATAACAGAATTCAATAAAATAGAATCTGAACCCTTGAAGCCTCAGTTTGTAGATTATAAAACTGCAATTAAAGAAACTAAAACAGAAAACGGTATCAAGGTTTCTTATGTACTAAATGAAAAGAATGATTTATTTGATATGAATATCATTTTTGATATGGGTAGTGATAATGATAAAAAACTATCTCTTGCAGCTGGATATTTAGAATATATAGGTACAGACAAATACACAAATGAAGAACTTAAAAAAGAGTTCTATAAGTTAGGTATATCTTATTACGTAAGTACAGCAAGAGACAAAACTTATGTAGGTTTAAACGGATTAAAAGAGAACTTACCAAAAGGTTTAGAACTATTAGAACATCTTTGGGACAATGCAAAAGCAGACAAAGAGGCGTATGATAAATATGTAGAAAAGATTTACAAAGGACGTCAAGACGGAAAAACTCAGAAAGGTAATATTCTTTTCAATGGTCTGATGAATTATGGTAAATATGGTGAAGATTCACCATTAAGAGATATCATGCAAGTTGATGAATTAAAAGCCATTAATCCAGAAGAATTGGTCGCTTTAATCAAAGACATGAAAAACTATAAACAACGTGTTTTCTATTATGGTAAAGATGTAAATAATGCAGTTTCTTCATTAAATACACATCATAAAATATTTGGTGAGTTAAAAGAGTATCCTGTTGCAAAAGAATATAAAGAAACTGAAACAGGAGGAAATGTATTCTTCACAGATTATGATATGGTACAAACAGAACTATTGTTTTTAGCAAAAGGAGAGCCTTTTAAAGCTGAAAATATGGCTGCATCAACATTGTTTAATACGTATTTTGGTAGCGGATTATCATCTATTGTTTTTCAAGAAATTAGAGAATCTAAATCTTTAGCATATTCAGCATTTGCTTCTTACAGTAATGCTTCTAAGAAAGATTCACCTAATTATGTGATGGCTTATGTAGGTACACAAGCAAACAAATTAGAACAAGCTGTAGATGCAATGATGGAGTTAATGAACAATATGCCAGAGGCAGAAAAGCAATTTAATGCTGCAAAAGAAGCTACTCTAAAGAAATTAGCTGCGCAAAGAATTACAAAATCTAATATCTTTTGGTCTTATGAAAGATTACAGAAATTAGGCATAGACAATGATCATAGAGAAGCGATGTACAATACCATTAAAGGAATGACAATGAAAGATTTAAAAGCCTTTTTTAACAACAATATTAAAGGAGAATCTTACAATGTAATGGTAATTGGAAACAAAAAAGATTTGGATGTACAATCGTTAAAAAAGTTAGGGAAAATCCAAGAATTAGAAATCGATTATTTATTTAATTATATAGATAAGAAAAAAGTAAAACTCTAATTTTTGTATAATCTATACTCATAAACTCGTAAAGCATTTTTGTTTTACGAGTTTTTTATTTTAGTATATTTGAATCCTTAAAACAACTAAACAATATGAAGTTATTAGAAAATAAATCCGCAATAATAACTGGTGCTACTAGAGGTATTGGTCGTGGAATTGCCATTGAATTTGCAAAACAAGGTGCAAATGTTGCATTTACCTATAGTTCTTCTGTAGATGCTGCAAATGCATTAGAAGAAGAGTTAAAAGCTTTTGGTGTTGAAGCAAAAGGATATCAATCTAATGCAGCAGATTTTGATGCAGCTCAAGAATTAGCGAAAGAGGTTTTGGCAGCATTTGGAACCATAGATATTTTAGTAAACAACGCAGGTATTACCAAAGACAATTTGTTAATGAGAATCACTGAAGAAGATTTTGACAAAGTAATCGAAGTTAACTTAAAATCGGTATTCAATTTAACCAAAGCTGTCATTCGTCCTATGATGAAACAAAGAGGTGGTTCTATCATTAATATGAGTTCTGTAGTAGGACTTAAAGGAAATGCTGGTCAAACTAATTATGCAGCCTCTAAAGCAGGTATAGTAGGTTTTTCTAAATCTGTAGCATTAGAATTAGGGTCAAGAAACATTAGAAGTAATGTGGTAGCTCCTGGATTTATTGAAACAGAAATGACTGAAAAATTAGATGAGAAAGTAGTTCAGGGTTGGAGAGATGGAATTCCTTTAAAAAGAGGAGGACAACCTATTGACATCGCAAATGCATGTGTGTTTTTAGGTTCTGATATGAGTTCATACATCACAGGTCAAACCTTATCTGTTGATGGTGGAATGTTAACGTAAAAGCATCATAAAAAATAATTAAAAAGCTCTAGTTTGTAATTAAAACTAGAGCTTTTTATGTAAAAATTAATTTATTTTTCTTTACAAGTTAGTAACATAATCTTTTTACTTTTCATAGAGTGATTGTACATCACAAATTTTCCATCTGCATAACTACCTGTGTAAGGAGTATATTTAGTTCTCTTTTTATTATCTTGAATTTTCTCATGGGTTACATTTCCATTTTTATCATATAAGAAAACATATAGTGCAGTAGATTCAAACCATCCTTTAGAAACCTTTAAACGTCCGTCTTGTTTTTGTAATAATTTTTTACCAGAATTTAAAACAACATGTAATTCATTATGATTTAAAAAAGCATTGTAAGATGGTTTATTTGCTCGTTTAAAAATACTACGACCCCAAAGTAAATTTCCATTAGCATCAAGTTTAGTAATTAAAATATCATCATAATGAAAAGTAGTTACATAGGTACCTCCATACATTCCGTTAGGAACATACATTTGCACAACATAGAATTCTTCCGCTACTAAATACGTGTTTCCGTCTTCATCTTCAAGAAGATAATCTAAATCAAAACTGGTCAATTCTGAATCCTTTTTCGATTTGGCAGATCTGTACCCATATAAATCTTCAAAAACTTTAAGAGGTAGTTCCTGCTTTTTTTTATCTAAAAGAGATAAGGTAGATTTATCTACATAAATAGTACTAACACCTTTAATACCAAACGCTTTATCTTTAGAATAGTAACCAATTAACCTTAATTTATTATTGATAAAAGACATGTTTAGGTTTTTAATAAACTCATCCTCTGTAAGCTCAATTTTACTTGTTGATACATTTTTTTCTTCTATTTTGCTCAACACATAAGAATAGTTTGCTTTAGCTTTTTTACGTTCGCGCCTTCCTTTAAAATACTCTTTTCCAATATGATATACTGTTCCGTTATCATCAACAACCATATCAGAAGCGGTGTAAAACTTCTCAGTGTTTGAATAATAACTTTTAGTGTAGGCTAAAGTTAAATTACTCGCATTATAGACATAGACGTCGTAAGAGTTAGAATTCTTTTTAATATTGTCTACTGCAATTGCAATATATTTATTATCAGGAGAAACAGAAAAATTAGTTTGACGTTTGTTTTCTCCAGAAAATAACTTTCCTTTTTTTTGTACTTTCTTTTTTAATAACGTCGTTTTAGTATAAGTGTTTTCAATAACATTATAGGTGTAACAATGAAGTATTCTTTCTGTTTTAGAAGGGCTTTCTACCAAAAAAACTCTAAAGGTATGATCATAAAATAATTCTCCAACATAACTTTCTTTTCTATTAATATTAACCAAGAGCAGTTTTTTTCCTTTCGCTTCTTCATCAAAAGATTCAAATACCAAATGAGATTTGCTTTTTCTTGCGATAACGTTAAGCTTTTCGTCTGTGGTATGAATATTAATAATGTAAGAACTTTTAAACTGGTCTCTATATTTAGGGCTTTCTTTTGTAGTAAAATGTTGTTCTTGAGAAAATAAAGGAGCACTTAAAAATAATAGAAATAATAGGTTGATTTGAAGTGTTTTCATGTAATATTTTATATACAACAAAGCTAAAGTTTTGATTTTATTTTTAAAGAGTTTTAGAAGAGATTTTCATATCCATAATAAATCACTTATATTTAGATGTTTATGATTCATAAAAAAAAGATATTATTCTTACTTTTCTTATTCACATTGTTCTTTATTTCTTGTAAAAAGGAAAACACTACAAAAACGAATAACTCCTCAATATTGACAAATTCTATTGTAGCTAACTCAGTAGATAGAGATTTAGAGGATATAAAAAAAGATGGTGTTTTAAGAGCTTTAGTGGTCTATAGTAGTACCAGTTACTTCCTATACAAGGGGCAACCCATGGGATTTGAATATGAGATTTTACAACGATTGGCAAAGCATTTAAATTTAAAGTTAGAAATTGTAATTTCTGATGATTTAGATGCTGAATTTGAAGTATTGAATAGAGGTGATGTAGATATTATTGCTCATGGAATGACCATTACCAATCAACGAAAATGGGAAGTAGATTTTACCGAATATTTATACTTAACCAAACAAGTTTTGGTGCAAAAAAAACCAGATAATTTTAGAACTATCTCTTGGAGTGCTTTACAAAAACAACTAATTGATGATCCTATGGATTTGATAGGAGATACTGTTTCTATCAGAAAAAACTCTGCTTACCATGAAAGAATTGAAAGTTTATCAAACGAATTAGGTGGAACCATTTATATTGACACTTTAGATAGCAAACTCTCTACAGGTGAAATTATTGATATGGTGGTAAATGGAGAAATTAAATATACTATTGCAGACGAAAATCTTGCTAAAATTAATGCTTCTACCAATCCTATATTAAAGATTGATGTGCCTATTTCTTTTTCCCAACGAATTGCATGGGTTACTAGAAAAAAGTCAAAAAACTTAACAAACGTTGTTAATCAATGGATATTAAAACAACGTAAAACCACAGATTATTTTGTTATTTATAATAAGTATTTTAAAAACAAACGTTTCTACAGACGTCGTGTAAAGAGTGATTATTATAGCTTAACCAACAATCAAATTAGTCAGTTTGATGATTTAATTAAAAAATTCAATAAAGTACTAGGTTGGGACTGGAGGTTACTAGCTGCACAAATTTATCAAGAGTCAAGATTCGATCCAAAAGCTAAATCTTGGGCAGGTGCAAAAGGATTGATGCAAGTAATGCCTGCAACTGCGAAAGAATTAGGTATTGAAGATGTTACAGATCCCATAGAAAGTTTACGAGGAGGAACAACGTATTTAAATCAGATTTTTGAGCGTTTTTCTGATGTTACAGATACTATCAATAGAACAAAATTTACATTAGCAGCATTTAATTGTGGCTATGGTCATGTTAGAGATGCACAATTGTTGGCAGAAGCCAATAATTTAAACCCAATGATTTGGGAAAATAACGTTGAAAAAATGTTGTTGGCTTTGCGTTTTCCTAAAAATTACAATAAAGATTTTATCAAGTATGGATACGTTAGAGGCTATGAACCTGTAACTTATGTTAGACAAATCTACGAACGTTATCAGCACTATAAAAAGTTTATTACTGAGAAAGAAAATGAGTTATAAGCAAAACACTTGCTACAAAATTCCTTGCAATACTTTCCAAACATTTTCTGCCAATAGTTGATGTCCTTTTGCAGTAGGATGAATTCCATCAGATTGATTTAACGCTGCTATTCCACCAACATTTTCGAGTAAAAACGGAATCAAATACACATCATTTTTTTTAGCAAGAGTAGGAAATATCGCTTTAAATTCAGCAGTATACTCTTGTCCCATATTAGGTGGAATTTGCATACCCGCTAACACAATTTTTGTAGATGGATATTTTTGTTGCACAGCATCTATAATCGCCTGTAAATTTTTTGTTGTTTCCTTTAGTGGTACACCTCGTAAACCATCATTTGCACCCAATTCTAATACAAAAATGGAAGGTTTTTCTTGCAATACCCAATCAATTCTATTTTTACCTCCAGAAGTTGTTTCTCCACTTACTCCAGAATTTACAACAGTATAGGGTAACTCTAAAGAATCAATCTTTTGTTGAATAATGGCTGGAAAAGCACTACTAGTATCATCTAAACCATAACCAGCTGTCAAACTATCACCAAAAAATACAATTTTTTGAATACTGTCAGTTTCTTGTTTTTGAGAAGCTGCTGTTTTCTTAGGTTCATCTTGTTGGCTAGTTTTTGTAGCACTATCAGTTTTACAGGAAAATAGTGCAATCACAAATGAAAAATAACATAATTTTAAGAAAATATTTCTAGCAATCGTGTGATAATTGGGCATCAAATGTTTATTTTTCATCATAACTTTTTTATAGGTAAGAATAATTTTAAATTCAGTAAATGTCAAAGATATTAAAGATTAACGATTTAGAGAAAACCTACACAAGTGGTTCTAAAAACTTAACAGTAATCAGTAATATTTCTTTTGAAGTAGAGCAGGGGAGTATTTTTTCTATAGTTGGTCCTTCAGGTAGTGGTAAAACAACTCTACTAGGGTTGTGTGCTGGTTTAGACTACCCAACATCTGGAACAGTAGAATTGTGCGGAACTGCATTACAAGATTTAAATGAAGACAAACGTGCTGAATTAAGAAATAAAGAAGTAGGATTTATTTTTCAAAACTTTCAACTATTACCCACACTAACAGCTTTAGAAAATGTTATTGTTCCTCTAGAGTTACAAGGCGAAAAAAACGCTACTAAAATAGGAACAGAATTGTTGACAAAAGTAGGTTTGCAAGACCGTCTATATCATTATCCTTCTCAATTATCTGGTGGAGAGCAGCAGAGAGTAGCTTTGGCAAGAGCATTTTCTAACAAACCTTCTATTTTATTTGCAGATGAACCTACAGGAAATTTAGATGAAGAAACAGGCGAGAAAGTCATTCAACTGCTTTTTGAACTCAACAAAGAAGCAGGGACTACCTTAGTAATTATCACTCACGATTTAGATTTAGCCAATAGAACCCAACAAATTTTACGATTAAAAGGAGGAAAGATTATTGCAAACGAAAAATTAGTTTCCGAACATGAGCAATAGAAAGATCAACTTGCCTTGGTTGTTAAAAATGGCATGGAGAGATGGTAAAGCCAGCATTTCTAGGTTAATGCTATTTATGGCATCTATTATCTTAGGAATAGCAGCTGTAGTTTCTATTCAGTTGTTTAGCGCTAATTTAAAAGACAACATCAAAAAGCAATCAAAATCTTTGATGGGGGCAGATTTTATTATTGATAGTAGAAACAAACCTTCTAAAAAAGTACAAGCCATTATCGATTCTTTACAACCTGCTGCTAATGAAGTCAATTTTGTTTCTATGGCTGCTTTTCCTAAGAATGATGGTACAAAATTAGTAAAAGTACGTGCCATAAAAGGAAACTTTCCTTTTTATGGAAAATTGGCTACAGCGCCACTTACAGCAGCAGCCCAATATCAAAAAAAGGGCGGAGCGTTGGTAGATGCTACTTTGTTATTGCAATACAATTTAAAACCTGGTGATTCTATTAAATTAGGGAAAGTTATATTTCCGATTACTGGGAGTCTAAAATCCATTCCTGGTACTACAGCTATTTCTTCTTCTATAGCACCTACTGTATTAATTCCGTATCGATTTTTAGAGCAAACCCAATTGATTCAATTGGGTAGCAGAAAAGAATATCAGTATTTCTTTAAAGCTCCAAATATGGATTTAGAGGTATTAGATCAAAAGATAGATCCTATTTTAGATGATAATAATGCGGATTTAGATACGCATACAAGTACAAGTAGACGTTTAGGAAGAAGATATGACAATGTAGGGAGATTCCTCAATTTAGTCGCGTTTATTGCCTTATTATTGGGTTGTGTTGGTATTGCAAGCTCTGTACATATTTATATCAAAGAGAAATTAAAAAACGTTGCCGTTTTAAAATGTTTGGGGGTTTCTAGAAAGCAATCTTTTTTAATCTACTTGTTACAAATCATCGGAATTGGTTTGGTAGGAGGAATAATTGGAGCTGGTATAGGAACTGCTTTACAATTTGCATTTCCATACATCTTACAAGATTTTCTACCTTTTGATGTAGTGGTCTCTATTACACTACAACCTATTTTTATGGGGATAGTTTTAGGAATCTTTATGTCTGTACTTTTTGCACTATTGCCTTTGTTAGGGACTTGGTATGTGTCTCCATTAGAGGTGTTAAGAACCTCTGAAGAAAATGCACAAAAACCAAGAAAAGCAAGAATATTCACCTTGTTAGCAATTGTGTTGTTTGTGTTTTTATTTTCCTTTTGGATGTTAAAAAGTGCTGTAAATGGTTTTGCATTTACTATCGGAATAGTAATTACATTTGCAATTATGGCTGGAGTTTCTAGCCTTTTTATGAAACTTATCAAAAAATGGTTTCCTACTAATTGGAGTTTTACAAAACGACAAAGTATCTTGAATTTATATCGTCCAAATAACCAAACCATGGTGTTGGTTTTGGCTATTGGTCTGGGTACTTTTTTAATAAGCACGTTATATTTTACAAAAGACATTTTGTTAGCTAAAACATCACTTGAAAATAAAAAAAATGATGCGAATATCATTTTAATGGATGTGCAAAGCCAACAAGAAACAGCTCTTTTACAAAGTTTTAAAAGTAAAGGTTTAGAAGTGATTGATAACATCCCTATAATTACCATGAGAATGCACAGTATTCGTGGAAAATCGGTAAATGATATCAGGAAAGATACAACTATACAAATGCGTAAATGGATGCTAAATCGTGAGTTTCGAGTAACGTATAGAGATGTATTGTCAGATACAGAAGAACTAATGTCAGGCAATTGGACAGGTACTGTAGAAAAAGGCAAGCCTATATCTATTTCTGTGGCAGATAATGTAGCTAGAGATGCCAACTTAAAAGTAGGAGATGAAATTGTATTCAACATACAAGGGGTTTTAATGAAAACCATTGTGGGCAGCATTCGAAAAGTAGATTGGGGCAGTATGAAAGTCAATTTTTCTATTGTATTTCCAAAAGGTGTTTTAGAAAATGCGCCAAAATTTAATGTCATTACTACGTATGTAGCTAACAAAGAAAGTTCTGCGGTATTGCAAAGAGATTTGGTTCAAAACTTTCCAAGTGTTACCATTTTAGATTTACGCCAGGTATTTACCATTGTAGAAGATATTATTGATAAAGTTTCATGGATTATCAACTTCATGGCATTTTTTAGCATCATTACAGGCTTAATTGTACTGATAGGTTCTGTTAGAAACAGTAAATACCAACGTATTAAAGAATCGGTTTTATTGAGAACTTTAGGGGCAAAAAGCAAACAGATTTATCAAATTACCGCTTACGAGTATATTTTCTTAGGCCTTTTAGGAAGTTTTATCGGAATCTTATTGTCTTTAGTAAGCAGCCAATTGCTAGCGGTATTTTTATTTAAAGAACCTTTTGTGCCTTCAATAATTCCTTTTTTAGTACTTGTACCCGGTATTACTTTTTTAGTGTTTATTATCGGATTAAGTAATCTTAACACTGTTTTAAAAAGTCCGCCTTTAGAAGTATTAAGAAAAGAAATGTAATACTTTTTTAGACTATTGATTTTTTATTTTATAGGTTTAGTATTACACAATTTTATCACAACTTATTGAATAAAAAAGTTATTTAAATAGAATTTTTCCACATTTCACGAACATAATTCAAATCTTTTTGGATACGTAATAGGACCTCTTTTTTTGTGATATTAATCTTCTTTTTTCCTTTTTCAGCGCCACCTAAATCATGTTCTACATGAAGTGATACTGGTACATGTATTTGATACTTTTTTAATAAAGAAAAATAGCGTTTAAAATTAACCATTCCTTCACCCATAGGCACACTAATTGGTTTCCATTTCCCTTTAACTTTTCCCCATTTAAAATCTTTGATAACTATAGAATTGATAAAGGGTTTTATACGTTTAAGCCCCAATTCCCAACTTTCTCCACCTTCAACAACTGCATGTCTAATATCATACTGACTACCTATAAATTTTCCTTTAGTAGCTCCTAGAATTGGTAACAAATCCCAAATAGGAGCACCAACATTTTTACCTGTATGGTTTTGATATCCTCCAATAATACCTAATTTTTTATTTAAAATCTCCAATTCTTTAGCTTGTTTACCAAACAAAGCCTGACTTTCTATAATGGATTTATCTTCTGGGTATTTTAACCAATTGGTTCTATAATGTGTAAAGCCTAAATTACTTGCGGTTTCTAATACATTTTTATTTACTAAACTATGAGCATCCCAAACATTAGTCGTCATCATTGTAGTTGCAAGTCCGTGTTTTTTCATGGCACTTTCTGCTTTTGGTAAATCATTAGACACATTTTTTGGCAATACATGTCCTTTTCTACGAACTGTTAAATCTAAACCATCAAAGCCCATTGTTGCTGCTGCTAAAGACATCTCATTATAATCTAGAAATTGTAAATGTTTAGAAAATAAATGTATCTCTAATTGTTTTGGTGAGTTATCTGCAGTTTTCAGCAACTCATTTCTAAAAGAGAATAAAGGCATACTTGCAATACCCAATACAGATAGTTTTGCAAACTTTCTTCTAGAGATATCAGTTGCTTTTTTGCTCATCAATTGTTTTTTTAATTGTAGTTTGTATGTTTAAAAATATAATTTCTTTTATGAAATATTTTATCAATAATTAAATTTTTTAACAATGTAAGAAAAACAATCTCAAAAAAATGATAATTCTCATAAATAGGAGTTTATTTAGAGAGTATATTTGACCATTCTAAAAAGATAGTATATTTATAAAATGAAAGAAATCGACCAGAATCACTACAAAAAGAACCGTAAAAAATCGAGTGAATTTGATAAAAGAGAAGAGTATTTAGAGCATGAGTTGCTTAGTATGAAATTTAGAAGATGGAAAGTTCACTTACCTTTTAGAGATTTTCATATTGAATTTGAAGATTTAGTACCTGCAGTGGCAGCAACAATCGGAAAAGTTGTAATGGTTACTGCTATGGTGGCAGCATTTGCTGTTCAATTTGGTTTATCTCCAGAATTTGTTGCAGAGAATGTACGTTATGAATTGTTAATTGCAGGAGGTATTTTTGTCCTTATTTTTTCAGCAATTTTAAATCCTAGAGCCAATTTAGCAGGTACGCATGGCCCTATGATTCCTCTAATTCCAATTATCGCTGCTGCTGGAGGACACCCACTGGCATTAGGAATTTTAATTGGGGTATTTGGCCTTATTTTAAGCATTACCAAAGGAGGGTCTAAATTAATGGAACTCACTGGAGTTGGGGTTCGTGGCGGACTTCTAATTTATTTAGGTGCTGTAGGTCTTATAGGTCAAATCACAAAATTTGAATTATGGGCAGCAGCCGAAAATGCAAGCACAGTTTCTTTTGTTGTGATCGGAATCACTGTTTTTGTTTATGCGTATTTGGCAAGAATTAAAAAACGTTGGTTGGCCATACCTTTATGTTCTGCCATTGCAGGAATAACAGCTTATGCCATGGGAGCTGGTTTCGAATTTACTACAGAACCTGGCTTGCCTCATTTTAATCCATTGTGGTGGTGGGGAGAAAATACAGGATGGAAACTAGGATGGCCTGATTTTGGACATTATATTGCAGTTATTCCTTTTGCCATTTTAGCTGTTGCCATGTGGTCTCCTGATTATTTAGGTCACCGTGTTTTTCAAGAAATGAACTATCCTAAAAAAGCAAAAGATGTATTAATGGATGTAGATGACACCATGACCGTTTCTTCAATAAGACAGGTTGTTGGTGCCTTTTTAGGTGGTGGTAACATTGCTTCTTCTTGGGGTACCTATATGATTCCTGCAGCGATTGCAAAAAGACCTATTCCTGGAGGAGCCATACTTACAGCATTGCTATGTATTTTGGCTTCTGTTTTTGGGTATCCAATGGATTTAGCCATGTGGGAACCCGTTTTAAGAATCGCCTTAATAGTAGGAGTATTTTTACCATTACTTGAAGCAGGAATGCAAATGGTAAAAAAACAAAACGATTCTTTAAGTGCAGGGACATGTATTTTTGCCTGTGCATTTGTCAATCCTGTATTTGGATGGGCATTAACGATGTTATTAGATAACTTAGGATTGATTGGAGATCGTGAAAGAGCAAAAAAATTAACCCTAAAAGAAAGGTTAATTATTCCAGGTATTATGTTTTTAATTTGTATCACTGCATTAGCATTGGTAGGACAACTTCCAGGAATTCCTGGAGTAGTTTAAAAACAATATTGTATAGATAAAAAAAGCTCATTAATTAGATTAATGAGCTTTTTAAATTTTAGGGGTTAAATCTTATTATTTTTCTAGTTTTTTTAATAGTAATTTAGCTACTAATTCAGAAGATGCAGGGTTTTGACCTGTAATTAATAAGCCATCTTCTAGTGCATATGGAGCCCAATCTTCTTTTTTAGAATAGATTCCTCCATTTTCAGTAAGCATATCTTCTACTAAAAAAGGAACAACATCTGTAAGTCCCACAGCAGCTTCTTCACTATTTGTAAAACCTGTTACATTTTTACCTTTTACCAAAGGGTTTCCGTCGGATTTTTTAACACTTTTTAATGCTGCTGGAGCATGACATACAAAAGCTACAGGTTTGTTTTCATTATAAAAACGTTCTATCAATGAAATAGATGTTTTATCTTCTGCTAAATCCCACAAAGGTCCATGTCCTCCTGGATAAAAAACAGCATCAAAATCATCTGTATTCATATCAGCTAATTTTTTTGTATTTGCAATTCTTTCTTTAGCTTCTGTATCATTATTAAAACGATCTGTATCTTTAGTTGCAGCATCTGGTGAGTCACTACTTGGGTCTATTGGTGCAGCACCTCCATTTGGTGTAGCAATTGTAATTTCTGTTCCTTTATCTAATAGTGTATAATATGGGTTTGCAAATTCTTCTACCCAAAAACCTGTTTTTTTTCCTGTATCCCCTAATTTATCATGAGATGTTAATACAAATAATATTTTCATTTTTTTAAATTTTTATGTCTTCAAACTTATGTCTTGAAGCGAATTTATTTTTAATACTTAATTTTGCATGGTATGAGGCTGTCTGAAAAGTATTAAAATTTGTCATTTCGACTGCAATTTAGAAATCTTATTTACTGATAATTAAATACATATATTTTTCTACTTCGCTCAAAATGACATCCAAACCTACTTTTCAGACAGTCTGTTAATATGCCATTTCTACAATTTTTTCAACCTTTTCTGGTGATAAAGACTGATGCTCTCCTAATGCTAACCAACCACGATCAGTGAAACGTTTTGCGATTTCTTTTGCTGTTCCTTCGTAATCTGAAGTATAATCAGATAGTTTGGTATCAATTCCTAAAGATTTAAAAAATGCCGTTGTTTTTTTGATAGCTGCTTGGGCTTTATCATCAACATTACCTTCAGTAATATTCCAAACACGTTCTCCATATTGTGCTAATTTATCTTTCTTAGTTTCAAAATTATGTTTGTAATGACTTTCGGTAATGATGGCTAACGTTCTAGCATGATCTATACCGTATAAAGCAGTTAATTCGTGACCTATAGCGTGAATAGCCCAATCTGTAGGAACTCCTTTTTGAATTAATCCGTTTAAGGCCATTGTGCAACTCCACATAAAATTAGAAGCCGCCTTATAATCGAATTCATCGTTAAGAATTGTTGGTGCAATTTCAATCAACGTTTGTAAAATACTTTCAGCAAAACGATCTTGCAATTTTGCATCTACAGAGTAGGTCATGTATTGTTCTAAAACATGAGTAAAAGCATCTGCCAAACCATTAGCCAATTGACGTTGAGGAATTGATTTTACAACCTCAGGATCTAAAATCGAAAATTGTGGAAATAAGCCTGGACCTCCCATAGCTAACTTTTCTTTGGTTTCTTTACGGGTAATTACAGCACCAGAATTCATCTCAGAACCTGTTGCTGGTAGGGTCAACACAGTTCCAAATAGCATTCCTTTTTCAGTTCTAATGTTCTTTTGTAAAATATCCCAAGGAGTTTTTCCTTCATACACGGCAGCAGCAGACAAAAATTTAGTTCCGTCAATTACAGAACCACCACCAACAGCTAGTAAATAGGTGATATTTTTAGTTTTAATTACTTCTAAAGCTTCTAATAAAGTTGCATACTCAGGATTTGCAGGAATTCCTCCAAACTCAATAACATCAATATTAGCTAATGCTTCTTTTACTTGGTTATAAATTCCGTTTTTTTTAATACTTCCTCCACCATAGAGCAATAATACTTTTGCATCTGCAGGTATTTCTTCATTTATTTTTTTAATAGTATCCTTACCAAAAATGATTTTAGTAGGATTTTTGAATTCAAAATTGTTCATAATTTTTTTAAATTATTAATAGTTTAGTGTTAAGTTAGAGCAGTTGTTATTCTACAACAGTTACTAATTTATCCATAGGTTTTCTAACCTTTACAAGGTCTACCAACCAATCTTCATCCGCTTTTCTATATCCAATAGGTAACAACACTGCACTACGTAAACCTTTTTCACGTAATCCTAATATTTTATCTACAGCTTCTGGATCAAAACCTTCAAGAGGTGTTGCATCTACACCTTCGTAAGCCGCTGCTATAATGGCTTGTGAAAATGCAATGTATGCTTGTTTGGCAGCATGATTAAAGTTTTCTTCAGCATCTTTTTGAGGGTATGAATTTAATAACATTTGACGGTAGTTTTCCCAACCTTCATTTTTAAACCCACGAATCTCGTTTGTTAAATCGAACATATAGTTAATTCTATCTTCTGTATAGGTATCCCAAGCAGCAAAAACAAGCAGGTGAGAACAGTCTGTAATCACAGATTGATTCCAAGCTATGGGTCTAATTTGTTCTTTAATCTCTTGATTTTTAACTACAATAATTTCAAAAGGTTGCAAACCACTTGAGGTTGGAGCTAAACGTGCAGCTTCTAAAATACGATCCACTTTTTCTTCAGATACTTTTTCTCCATTCATTGCTTTTGCAGCATATCTCCAATTTAATTTATCTAATAATTCCATATTTATCTTATTAATTTTTAGTTGTAATTTCTTTTATTTTTTCTGATGTTATTATTTGTTTTTCAAACTTAGAATTTGCCAATTGTATCATGGCTTGTGCAATATCTTCCGCTTCTGTAATGCGATATTTTTTGAAACTTCCAAAAAATAACGGTTGTAGTAATTGAAGTACTATCAATCCTATTTTTTCTCCTATTCGTGTTTCTTTTCTGTGACCACCAATAATAGAGGGTTGTAAAATGTGTGTTTTTTTAATTTCTTCTAATAGCACCGCTTGTTCCATTTCTCCTTTAACTTTATTATAGAAAATAGGACTATTGGCATTGGCTCCTAATGAAGAAATAACTAAATATGATGGAATTTTATTAGCCTTTGCTAATTTTGCAGCAGTAACCGGAATTCCAAAATCAATTTTTTTATAGCGTTGTTTGTCTGGTGTTTTTTTTGCGGTTGTACCAATACAACAAAATACTTCATCTGCTGTAAAATCTTTTTTAAACTGTTCTAATGCTATAATATCTCCAATAAATTGTTCTACTTTTTGCGGCAAACCATCAATTGGTTTTCTAGAAAATAGTTTAATTGATTTGTATCGATGATCATTTAGTAGTTTCTCTAAAAGAATTGAACCAGTTAAACCAGTTGCACCCAAAATTATTGCTGTTTTGTTCATGATTAAAGTTTAATACTATCCCATGCTGTTACAAATGCTTCCTGTATATTTTTTTTAGTCATTTCAAATTCTCCTTGCTTTTGCATCATCATTAAAAATGATAAAGGATTGATAGAATACGCATATAAAATATGATCAGAAAAAGGTTTTATAACCGCTTCTTTACGTCCGCGTTCCCACAAATCGAGTAGGGGTTGTAAGTGTTTAATTCCTTCTTTTCTACTTGGTTCATCAATCATAGGTGTGTTGTTGCATTGATTTAAAAAAAAAGAATATTCGCACTCAGTAGTATTAAATTTGGCTATGCGTTTCCAGATATATTCAAAACCTACGCTTACAGAAGAATTTTCATCATAAGAATCAAATACAAAATCGGTGTATTTTGTTTTTAGCTCTAGATAGGTTTGATTGACCAAATCTTGTTTGTTTTCGAAGTATAAATAGATTGTAGCAGGAGATACATTTGCCATTTTTGCAATTTTACTCATAGGTGTAGCATGAAAACCATTATTGTTTACCAATGCTATAGTTGCTTTTACAAGCGCATTTCTTTTGTCTATACTTTTTTGAAGTTTCACTATTATTTTATTTGAGAGTACAAAGATACAATTAAAAATGAATGTTCATTCTTTTTTAAGAAAACTTTAATAATGTAATAATAGAGGTGTTTACAAAATAAATTACTGATTTATAAAATAAGGTATTTGTCTTTAGATATAAAAACGAATTATATTTAGCACTAAATAATGGAGATTTCAATCTAGATTAGGTTTTCAAATCTACAGTTTTTGGTTCAAGTTGTACTAATTTATCTATAAGCGTAGGGAAGTAGCTCTAATACAAGTCCATTATTTATTTTAAATATATTTTTCTTAATTCTTCTTTATTTATGTAACTTACAGTAAATCATTCATTAAAAAAATACAACGATGCGTAATTTATACCAAATACTTAGGATTCAGTTGCCTATAGGAACGCCTAACCCAGATGACAATACCCCATTAGATCTATCAGATCCCTTTGAGGTTATTGTTTTTATTGTATTACCTATTGTGGCAGTTATTTTATACTTGCTATGGAAAAGGCAAAAAAACAACAAAAAATAAGTTTACTTTTCTTTACCTGGGTCTGTATCTAATTCGATATTTTCTATAGGTGCTTTCTCGGTAGTTTTTGTATCTGTCGTATCAGAATGTCTATCGTTTGTTAAGGGTCTACCAATTCTACTAACAGGAATGTCTAAATTTTCTTTAGCACTTTCAGGTTCGTTTTTACGTTTCTTTATTGGTTTTCCATTGTTTTGGTCTGTGGATACATTTTTGTAATCTTTCATGGTGTGTTTTTTAATATTATTATTAAATATGCGTTGTTTTAAACTTCCTCTAAGTTACACATAGCCATTTGTAAGCTTAACTCAAAACATTAAAATTTTAATGCTTATGCGGAAAATTATCCTTGTTTTTTCTGTAACCTATAAAAAAAGCTACACATTTAACGGACAAGAACCCATTAGACAAGATATTTTTAAATGTTTAGACAATAGACCAAGTATTTTAAGAGCACGTGAAATTGGAGATAGAATACTATCAAAGATGAAAAAATACGTAGATATCTTTATTACAGGAATGGTTGGGTAATTTTTTGCTGTTTTTACAACAATAATTCCATTAGCTTGCAACTCTTAACGGATGCTGATGCAATTGACATTGCGTCCTGATGCAATAAAAACTTCCTTCAGAACTAAAAAAAAGCTAAATACTATATTTATGTATTATAATTTTTTCTCAAATATTAAAATCCTAAAGTTATTTAACCATAATTTAGTTCACGTCATTCTTATTGTTTTTTATTTGAGTTCATGAATACTTCGTATTTCTTTTAACATAATAGCTGTCGATATAAACCTAAAGGTATTATATCTGATATTATGATTAAATAGCCTGAAAAACGGCTATACAGAAATTACTATATAGATGTACTATAATGTTTTGCGTTATGTAACTTGAGCTTTGGCTAAAAGCGAAAGTTGTAACTACAGTTTCTTGAAAAATTTGTTATCAAAAGTTTCTTCTGCAATGTTAATGGAACACTTTTTATGCGACGACGTAGGAGGGAAGCGTAATGTGTGTGGAATGGTTATAAATTAATAAAGACTCAATAGTTTACGGTTTTCCCTTACATAGATTCCTACAATATTTCGTAAATTTAAACTCTCCCTTTTTAGCTAATATAGCTCTTGAAAAATCATACATAAATTATTATGGGAAATAAAATTGGACGCAATGAAAAATACCCTTGTGGTAGTGGAAAAAAATACAAAAAATGTTGTATTGGTAAGATGAAATATAAAAAATCAGTACAAGCGGTTAAGACACACCCATTATCAAAATTTAATGTGCAATTTTTGATTGATAATATTAGTTCAAGTTCGCTACTACCAAGTAATTATGGTAAAAATATAAGGCTAGAACTATTAATACGTGAGAGTTTAATTTATGGACAAAAAGATAAAGGGTCTCATGATATTAATGAATTAAAAAAAGTCCTTAAGAGTAATTATTCTCATCACCACCTTGAAGATCCACCAATAAATATATTCACTAATATCATTACTTTTTATGGAGGAGATTATTTAATCCTACCAGGTATTTCTGATGGAGGTGAATTTATTTTAGCTAATATATTAGGAGCAATTTTTCATACAAAGAATGAATTACCAGAAGTTTTCAAAAAACTTGTTTTTCAAATTAGTCTTTTAACTCTAAATATTTCTGACAAAGTATTAAAAGATGTGGGACTAGAGAGGTATTTAGAGGCAGAAACGCTAAATGAAGAAATAAATTTAGTTAAAGCTAAAAATCAAGAAAAATATGTTAGTGCAATTAGTCTTACCTATGATGAATTGGAAATTTTATGTAAAGAACTCCATGTTAAAAGTGACATTATTAAGCTTTTAGTTTTAGAAGAAGATGATAATTTAAAAAATGACGATTACAATACAAATCCAATTATTGCAAAGCCAATAATTGAAGTGGATGATGGCTATAAAATAATATCAGCAAGTAATTTACATGTTGCTCTTTTGCATGTCATATTAGAAATCGCTAATTCTCATAAATGTATAAATGAGTTGGTCAAAATTTACACATCAATACTGTGGAATAATGTTAATGTACATCTAGGACATGCTAGATACAAATTGTTAAGTGATTTCAAAAAACCAGATAACAATGGAGTAAATATTTATGAAGAATACTACAGAATTGATAAAGACAAAATTGCTTATGTAAGTTTGGAATTTGATGATGGAAGCAATTACAATATTTTGCATCCCTTTGCGTCTAGAGGTGAATTTGATTCTGTGAAATTAGATAAACATAAAGATGGTGTAATAAAGAAGCTAATAGAACAATATCCAGAAGACAAAATATTATCTATTAAGATTCTTGCAGGACTTGGTAGAGAGTACTTCAGAGCATATAAGAAGCATGATAAGATTAGTGAGGTAGTTTTACCTGCTTATTATTTTGATGTTATAATGAACTCAAGAAACTATGAAACACTAGATTTTTGGAATTATACTCAAACTAAAGAGGATTTTACTTCCACAACACAACTCGCTCCATTTACAGATGAGATTAACCTATACGCGATGTATAAGGATTTGAATGATTCATTCTACATAAATGATAACCAAAGACCAAATTTTATGATGGTTGATGTGGGTTATTCACGCAAATATATTTATAATTCTTATGTAAATGAAGACAGGCATTCTATACCTAGAGAAGACGAAAGTGGTAAATTATATAATGTGCTTTCTATTAAAATAGAGGGAGAAAACAATTTATATTTTTCTCTTGGTGATATAGGCAATAGACTTACAAAAGCTATTACAGGATACAAGCAACCTATTTGGGTAGAATCGCTTGAAGACATATCTAAAATTCCAAATGATTATAAAGGAATTTATATTGAATTTCTTGACGCTATTTGCTACTGGATTTGGCAAATAACAGATTACTTGGCACCTACTTTAAGCTCAATAGGTTCTGATCCAATAACAATAAATTTTGGATTCAAGGAAAAATCAAAATTTCATGAGATAGAATTTAAATTTGATAGGGAAGAAGGTGTAGAAGATGATTTTGAAATTACTGTTAATGATAATATTATCAATATTATAATCCCACATAAAATTCTACCATATTTATATGGAGATGACAATTTAGGTGAACAAATATTGATTAGAAAAATTTTAGATGGTTTTAATGAATTAGCTAATAATAAATTAGGGAAATCTATTTTGACTCCAGAGTTGATTAATAAAATAATTGAGAACGTAGTTAATATCCCACATAAGAAAAAGATATATCTTTTGAATACTAATAACAATCTACTGTTAGACCCAAGAGGAACTTCAAAAGTAAGATACTTACAAGAATACAATGTAAATAAAAGACTTGATGAACTATTACCAAAGCTTATTGAAGCTAAAATCATTGATGATAAAACTGAAATTATAGATGATAAAAACAGTTTTATAAAGAAAATGTCGTCTAAAGTATTTCTTCCAGACCTAATAAATGAAATTGAAAAATACGATAGCCATTTTCTATTAGAGCATTTCATTAGATTAAATGAATCTCTAATATATAAAAGGAATAAGCAAATATTAAATACTCCTACAATGATTGCTTGCTTTATAAGTAAGGAAAAACAAACAGAAAACTTAAACGAAGTATTTCAAGATATTGATAGAACTACATTGTCTATTAGATGTTTAATTGAACATATAGCTGCATGTCCAGGAAAAGGTAAGCTCATACCAAGCCAGGAAAATATAGATAATTTACTAGCTATGATGGATCAAATAATTAATTGGGGAATGATTGGTGATCAAGTAAATTATGATTTGTTTGAAATAAAAATAGATGTCTTAAAATCTGGAAGAATTGGTACAGATAAGATTTTATCAGAACAAGTATTCAAACCTTATAGTTTGTCAAAGTCAAGTGAAAACGTTAATGATGCAATAAAAAATTATAATAATAATTATGCTGACTTGCCAGAAGATGATGGAACAGATGTTTTTACAAAAAAAACAGAAGAAGCATTTAAAGATGAGTATGGTGTTACTTTAACTCAACTAATTCAATTCACTCAAGCATTGAGTGGTATTTGTTTTTTCAAGGACCCAGGATGTTCTATTTTTTATGAAGACGAATTAATTACAGAAATCATAAAGATATTGCCAGAAATAAGTAAAGAGGAAGTAATTGCACTATTAAATCATTTTTCTTTAAGTAAAAGGAAGCACATTATGGAACTTCCTGAAGGAATGGAAACATATGATATTTTTCCTTGGAGATTTAATCGAAGATTATCGCTAAATCAAAAACCTCTTGTGAAAGTTTATGATGTAGCAAAGAAGAAAAACAAATATTACGTTGGACCACGACAGTTAATAAAATCAGGAAAGTTTTTACTTTATTTGTTTTATTCAGGAAAGTTAAGAGCTAAACCTGAAGGTAAATTAATAAAAGTTATAGGCAGGAATTTAGAAAAAAAAGGAGAGGATTTTACAAATGAAGTCTTTGAGTTTTTTAATGATAAGAGTGAAAATTCTTTGATTGATAAAGAAGTTGAAATAAATACTAAATCTCAATTAAAGCATTCAAAAGATATTGGCGATATTGATGTTTTAGTAATTAATAAAGAATTAAAAAAAATCTATTTACTTGAATGCAAGAATACTGAAGCTGCAAAAAATGTTAAGCAATTAGTAGTAGAAGTAAATAACTTATTTGGAAGTGAATCAAAGAAAGGTTGGATAAAAAAGCATAAGGAAAGGTATGAATGGGTTATAGCGAATAAAGATTTGCTTGGAGTAAAATATAAAATTGATTTAAAAGAGTTTGATGTTATTCCAATTATATTAACATCGGAACAATTAGCAACGGAATTCCTTAAAAAGGAAGAATTGCCTTTTAAATTAGTAAGTTTTTATAATGTTAATGATAAATTATTCAGTGCTTTTGAAGATTAATATTATTATGTAAAATAGAACCTCGATGTTTAACTTGGCCTCATAAAATTTTGGTCAAAACAATAGGTGAAATGAGCGTACATATTTTAGGGGTTTAGTAATACAGTTTCTTAAGAGTTCTAATTACACAAGGGATTTCAAAACAATATTAACCAGTTACAATATTTCCTAAAATATAGCGAATGAGCCGTTAATTGTTTCCAAAATTATATGTAAGTCTTGATTTTTTTGTTTCTTTTTTCATCAAGGAAAAAAAGAAAATAATAAATGATTAACAGTAACAATGTTTATTATCTATTTAACATATTATTTTAAAGAATTAATCCAGTGGATAAATTTTTAAAATAGCCAAATCCACGATTTAATTAACTTTCAGGATTATTCTCTATTTAACATAATAAAGTTGACATAACAAAAAAAAGGTTAATTCTAATTTCCAAATAGAACAAGTGCATAGAATTTTATTTTTACTCACTTATTTATTAATTCTTAAGATTTTAAAGGAGTTCGTGAATCTCCTAAAAAGTCGATTTCATAAAATTTATGCTCTTGTGGCGAGTTTACTAAAATGGTCTTGAAAAAAAATAGTAACGGATTATTATAGAATAACAAAGTTTTGAACAAACTATAAATGTTAGCTTTTTTAGCGG
Source organism: Polaribacter septentrionalilitoris (assembly GCF_009832745.1). GTDB lineage: Bacteria > Bacteroidota > Bacteroidia > Flavobacteriales > Flavobacteriaceae > Polaribacter > Polaribacter septentrionalilitoris. Next base: position 272,779 of record NZ_VRMJ01000014.1, read on the forward strand.
CTGTAAGCGTTGGAAAATTGTGTTTAAAAAAATTACTGCGTATTTTACATAATGGAGAATTATAGCTATCAAATAAATCGAGAAGTTAAATAGCCGTAATTTCTTTTAACATAATTGTTCACGATATGATTCTAAAGAAGTCATATCTACAATTATGTATAAATAGCCTGAAAAACGGCTATACAGAAATTATTATATAGATGTACTATAATTTATATTATGTAAAATAGAATATTTTGTAACATCAACCTTACATGTCTTGTGTATAATAATTATAATCCTTTAATACAGTATCTATAAATTCGATATCACTCTTGTGTATGGATTTAATTTCGGTTACTTCCAAGATTTTACTTCTTAGTTTAATGAGCGTTTTAAAGTCGTTAAACTTTTTAGCAGAATAAAACGTGTCTTTAATAATTCTAGCATCATTATCAGACAACCGAATTACATTAGGATAAGTTGGTTGGTATGTAGTATCCAATTCTTCTAAAATAGTTTCAGAGAATTTAACATCGTCTTTGGTATAAATCACGATAGTATTGGCAATAATATCACCAAATCGTTGATTCTTGTTGGTGAATAAAATCAAGAAGAAACCAATCATTTTACCAAATAAAAACAAAACAACAAACAACATCACTTGGTTGTCCATGCCTAAAGAAGCAATATAGACATACAATAAAATAAACAAATTAAAGTCCACAATACGCAAAAACCAACGAATCACATAGTCTGTAATTGAGGGCTTAAATCCGTCTTCGTTGACCACTTTTAAATGCAAAAGTCGCTTGCCTACAGTTTGTCCGTCCATTAAAATCTCAGTGTATAACGAATAAAATGTAATGGGTAAGAAAATCAAGATATCCAGCGCACGCAAGGTCCAACCATCTGTATGCTCAATGCCTTCAAACAATTTAAAGTTTAAAAAATAAAGTGCAAAATAGTAATACGCAAACTTTAAAACGTTGTCTATCAAGAATGCCAACAAGCGTTGACCAACATTAGCCAGCGTAAAATTGATATTCACATTTTGTGCAGTTTTTATTTGGAGTCTTTTCATACAATATGTACATTCGCTACGAATGAGAGAGGTCGCTTTTATAAAGCAAAATAAAGAAAAATGGCTTGAATTTGAACAAGTAATTTCAAATAAAAAGAAAAAAAGTCCTGACGACATAGCCAACCTGCATATTAAAATCATGAATGATTTGGTATATGCGAAAACCTATTATCCTAAAAGTAAGGTAACTAGCTATCTCAATAAATTGGCAAAATCGAGTTTCGACAAAGTCTACCATTCCAAAAGAAGAGAGCAAAATGTTATTGCCTACTTCTTTTTAGACAAAGTACCCCTACTCGCCTACCAATACAGAAAATTCCTGTATCTCTCTTTTGCCATCTTTTTTGCTTTTTTTCTCATCGGATTATTATCAACCTTCAACGAAGAATCTTTTGCACGTCAAATCTTAGGAAATAGATACATAGATCAAACCTTAGAAAATATAGAAAGTGGTGATGCTATGGCAGTTTATAAAGGCGGTACCAATTGGGGTAGTTTTATTGGCATTTACAACAATAACCAACGTGTGGGACTCAATATGTTTCTATCTGGCATATTTCTAGGCATTGGCACAGGGTTTTATGTAGCATACAATGCAATTATGGTAGCTGTGTTTCAAGCTTTTTTCTATCAACAAAACACCTTGTTTGATAGCCTAAAAGGCATCTGGATTCATGGTACTTACGAAATCTTTGCTTTGATTATCGAAGCAGCAGCTGGCTATATTATTGGCGCAAGTATTTTATTTCCTGGTGCTTTAAAGCGTATGGAATCCTTTACACGCGGTATGAAAGCAGCCTTTTATATCTTTATAAGTACCATTCCGTTTACCTTAGCAGCAGCCTTTTTAGAAGGCTACATCACTAGGTATTCCAATACCATGCCTACTATTATATGTTTTGCCATTATTGGTTTGTCATTGTTTACCATCAGTTATTATTATTTAGTCTTACCGTTTAAAGTAGCGACCAAACACAATCTACGCTAATGAAAAGACTGCTACTAATATTCCTTTTGTGTAGTCTGTCTAGTTTTGGACAATTCATGCAAGAATACGACTCTGTTCCTATTGGAACCTACCAATCTCATACAGATTCTAAACCTGTTGAATACATCACACAAAGGGAGTTCAACGACAATTTACAAGAAAAATACAGCGATAAAGACTTTCAATATCAAGAACTTGAAGAAGAAAAAGAGGAATCTCCAGAAGAACCCATAGATACTTCTTTTTTAGGGCCACTCTTTATGTTTATAGGAAAAGTGTTTCCATTTATCTTAGGTATTATTATTGTAGTTATTATTTTAAAAGCATTTTTAGGCAAAGAAATTGGTTTTTGGAACTTACAAAAATCGGGTAAAAAAGTAGCCAAAAAACTGATTTATGAAGAGGAAGACATTCACGAATCTGATTTTGAAGCCTTATTACAACGTGCCATCCAGAATAAAGAATACAGGTTGGCCATCCGTTATTATTATTTATCGGTATTAAAATTACTCTCAGACAAAAAGCTGATTGAATATCATAAAGACAAAACCAACTCAGAATATTTATTTGAGTTAGCAGACAAAGAAACCAGAAGTCAGTTTTCTTACCTTTCTTATGTCTTTACCTATGTATGGTATGGTGAGTTTCCAGTGGATGAGAAAGCTTTTAAAGTAGCAGAACACAAGTATCAATCTTTTAAAAAATCTTTAAAATGAGGATACTTAGATTCATAAAATATACACCTCTCCTACTCATTGGCCTACTTTTAAGTTGTAACAAAACTGATTGGAATGAGAATTATAAAGAAAAACAAAAATCACCTTTTGGGAATTATGTTATCTATAATGAAGCAGCTAATTTATTAGACGGACAAAAAGTAGAGCTGCTTGAGAAGCACATTTATGATCATCTCTTGTTTTATATCTATGATGATGTGGTGGATGAGAAAAAGAACTATGTCATCATCAAATCATCCAATTACAAAAGAACCAATCAAGGTAAAAAACAACTGTTAGACTTTGTATATAAAGGAAATACTGCCTTTTTGGCTTTGAATAGCTTTAGCGATTCGTTACAAATAAAACTGGGATTTACTAACAACAACCTAGACAAGAAGGTTCGTAATATTCATCGTTTAAAAGAACTCAAAGGGACCTTTTACTTAAAAAATGATGCATTTCAAAAAACGAAATTCACGTTTGATAGAAACATCAGAAGAAATTACTTTTTACAATATAATGACACCATAACCACAGTGCTAGGAACCATTGAAGTTGGTGGTGAACAAGTCCCCAATTTTATTAAAATAGCGCACGGAAAAGGGAGTGTTTTGTTACATACACAGCCTATTGCCTTTACCAATTACAACTTATTAAATGGTAATGAAGCCTATGCTGCCAATGTGTTTTCCTACATTCCTAACAACCCTACTTTGTGGGATCCATTGATACGATCTAGTAAATATGATGACAGACTTGATGAAGAGCAACCTTCTATTTTTAGTTTCTTCTTAGCACATCAAACCCTTACTTGGTTTTTACTAGTATCTCTAGCAGGGGTAATATTGTTTATGGTGTTCAATGCCAGAAGAAAACAAAGACCTATTCCGGTTATAGAACCGCTAAAAAATTCAACGGTAGAATTTACCCAAACCATTGCCAATTTATACTTAAAAGAACAAGATCATAAGAATTTGGTAGATAAAAAAATAGCCTATTTCTTAGAAAAAGTAAGAAGTAAGTACTTGTTAAACACCACAAACTTAAACAAAGACTTTATTGATAAATTAGCAGCAAAGTCAGGAAACGATATTAACCGAACAAAATACTTGATCAATACCATCATCTTACTGAACAAAAAAACAGAATGTACAGAAGAAGAATTATTAGTATTGCATAAAATGATTAAAAATTTCTTTAACACATAATCCATGGAAACACCAAACACAGAAGACAATAAAGCACATATAGAAAATCCAGAGAACTTATCTTTTGAAAGCAGGTTGGATTTGTCTGAACTACAAGAATGTATTTTTAACATTAAAAAAGAGTTGCAAAACGTCATTGTAGGTCAGAAAGAAATGATGGATTTACTATTGGTAGCCCTACTTTCTAATGGTCATGCTTTGATAGAAGGTGTTCCTGGAGTGGCAAAAACCATTACTGCAAAACTATTGTCAAAAACCATTGCCGTAGATTTTAGTCGAATTCAGTTTACACCAGACTTAATGCCTTCAGACATTTTAGGAACCTCTGTATTTAATGTAAAAACCTCTGATTTCGAGTTTAAAAAAGGTCCTATTTTCTCGAACATGGTTTTAATTGATGAAATCAACAGAGCACCAGCCAAAACACAAGCCGCATTGTTTGAAGTGATGGAAGAAAAACAAATCACCATAGATGGGAATACCTATAAAATGAATGAACCTTTTGTAGTATTGGCAACACAAAACCCTATAGAACAGGAAGGAACCTATAGACTTCCAGAGGCGCAATTAGATCGTTTTTTATTCAAGATTAATGTTGATTATCCAAATGCAGAAGAAGAATTAGACATCATTCTAAAAGAACAAGCTTTAGAAGATACCACAAAAGATAGTAAAGTAGCAACGCTTATTTCTGGAGAAAAAATTGTGGAGTTTAGAAAACTAGTCAAACAAATTAGTATCGAGAAGAACTTGCTGCAATACATTGCCAATATTGTGGTGAATACACGTTCTAATTCCTTTTTATATTTAGGCGCTTCACCAAGAGCAAGTATCGCTATTTTAAATGCATCAAAAGCTTTTGCTGCTATTGAGGGTAGAGATTTTGTAACACCAGAAGACATCAAAAAAGCAACGATTCCTGTTTTACAACACAGAGTTATTGTAACACCAGAAAGAGAAATGGAAGGATTGACCAGCAAACAAATTATTGAACAAATTATTGAAGCGGTAGAAATTCCGAGATAGATTTTAGGGATTAGATATTAGATATTAGGGATTAGGAATTAGGGAATAGTTGACTGTTATGATCTTTAAAAGCCAAAACATACAAACCAAAAACCAGTAGATTGAAACATTTATACAACACTTTATTTTTAAACAATCGTTTTTTCTATTTTTTAGGAGGAATTGCGTTGTTATTTGTGGTTGGTTTCTTTATTCCTGTTTTCTTTACAATAGCTAAAGTGTTACTATTTATTTTAGGTTTGCTTACAGTAATTGATATTGTTGTGTTATACCTCACCAAAAATGCCATCCAAATTGTAAGGACCATTCCTGAGCGTTTGTCTAATGGTGATGCAAATCAAATATCATTACATTTAAAAAGTGAGTATCAATTTCCTGCTCATTTATCTATTATTGAGGAATTACCTTATCAATTCCAAAAAAGAGATTTTATTTTTAAACAAGTTTTACCAGTAAATGGAGAAAAAACAATTCATTACGATGTAACTCCTACAGAAAGAGGTGTGTATCTTTTTGGGAACATCAATGTGTATGCTTCTACTCCACTACAATTAAGTACAAAAAAATACGTTTTAGGCACTCCAAAAGAAATCAAATGTTATCCTTCTTTTTTAAAGTTGAGAGATTTTGATTTTAAAGCATTTACGAATGATTCGGTTACTTACGGTACTAAAAAAATAAGAAGAATTGGCCATTCGTTAGAATTCGAACAAATTAAAGAATACGTTTCTGGTGATGATATTAGAACCTTAAACTGGAAAGCTACAGCAAAACGCAACCAGTTGATGGTGAATCAATATGTAGAAGAAAAATCGCAACCAGTGTATGCGATTATTGATAAAGGTCGAGCAATGCAACTCCATTTTAACAACTTAAGTTTGTTAGATTATGCCATTAATGCAACATTAGCGGTAAGTAGTGCTGTGTTACGAAAACAAGACAAAGCAGGAATGCTTACGTTTTCTAAAAAACTAGAAGATTGGGTAGTTGCAGAAAGTAGGAATTCGCAGATGAGTTTAATCTCAGAAGCATTACACAACATTTCTACCGATTTTGCAGAATCAGATTTTAGTGCATTGTATGCGGTTGTAAAACGAAAAATTACCCATCGAAGTTTATTAATTCTATATACTAATTTTGAAACCTTAGATGGTTTAAATAGACAATTGTCTTATTTAAGAGCATTAGCTAAAAATCATCTGGTATTGATTGTTTTCTTTAAAAATACGCAGTTAGATGCTTTAATTCATAATGACAAAGAAACCATTGAAGGGGTTTATGATAGCATTATTGCAGAGAAATTCTTGTATGAAAAAAAGAGTATTGTTAGAGAATTGAAAAAATACGGAATTCAGTCTGTGTTAACCACACCAGCCAATTTAACAGGTGACACCATCAATAAATATTTAGAACTAAAATCTAGAGGACTTTTTTAATTATTCTCTTATTTTTGTTAAATGATAAATTAATCAACAAAAACTATAAAAAATGAATTGGTATTTAAAAGTATTAAAACAATATGCAGATTTTTCTGGAAGAGCAAGACGTAAAGAATATTGGATGTTTACGTTATTTCATGTCATATTTACTTATGCATTTATGTTTCTTTTTGCTTTAATTGGTGGGGCTTTGGACACACCTTTAATGTTGTTGCTTATGTATGTATACCCTTTAGCGGTATTTATACCTGCCTTGGCTGTAGCTGTAAGAAGATTGCATGATACTGGTAAAAGCGGTGTGTATATTTTAGTAGGTCTAATTCCTATAGCTGGACCAATTTGGTTGTTGGTGTTATTATGTATGGAAGGTGAATATAAAACCAATCAATGGGGTAAAAACCCGAAAGATATTAATAGTGTGGAAATAGATTTTATTGGTAAAGAATAAGCATTATTTAAAAGTAAAAAAATGAATAGGATTGCAAATAGCAATCCTATTTTTTTGTCATTATTTTAAGACTTAATTTACGTTAAAACCATTCAATAAAACTAGTTTTGCCAGATGGAGATTAGACAAAAATCAGAATTAGAATTTATTATTGTTATGGCATCTTTAATGTCTTTGGTAGCGCTATCAATAGACGCTTTATTGCCAGCAATTTCAGATATAAGTGTATCAATCCATGTGGTAGATACAACCAATAATCAGCTTTTAATTACCATGATTTTTTTAGGCTTAGGTTTTGGTCAATTAATCTCTGGACCTTTATCTGATAGTTTTGGAAGAAAACCTGTAATTTATGTTGGTTTTATTCTTTTTGCTTTGGCAAGTGTGCTTTGTGTTTTTTCAAATAGCTTAGAAATGATGTTAATTGGAAGAATTTTACAAGGAATTGGGTTATCTGCACCAAGAACCATAAGCATTGCTATGGTTAGAGATCGTTTTAGTGGGAATTACATGGCCAAAGTCATGTCTTTTATTGTTGTCATTTTTATTTTAGTTCCTGTAGTTGCTCCAGCAATAGGGAAACTGATGTTAAATCTATATGGATGGAAATCTATATTTTACAGTCAATTGGTTTTTGGTTTTATTGTAATGATTTGGATGTGGAAACGTCAACCTGAAACTTTAGTAAAAGAAAAGAGAAAGAAATTTAGATTCTCTCTTTTTATAAACGGATCAAAAGAATTTTTAAAGCATAAATATGCTGTAATTTTTACGTTAGTTTCTGGATTTATTACAGGTTCTTTTATGGTGTATTTAAGTGCGAGTCAGCAAATATTTGAAAATCAATACCATTTAAAAGAAGAATTTCCATTTATTTTTGCAGGCTTAGCAATTAGTGTTGGTTTGGCTACTTTTTTAAACGGAACTTTAGTGGTTAAGTTGGGGATGCTAAAATTGGTAACCATTTTTGCTCATATATTTGCAATTATTCCTCTAATATATCTTGTATTGTTTGCAGGTGAAAGTAACCCTAGTATTTTTGTTTTAATCCCTTTTTTTGTGCTTCAGTTTTTTGCTATAGGATTTTTATTCGGAAATACAAGAGCTTTGGCTATGGAACCCATTGGACATATCGCAGGAATTGGAGCTGCAATTAATGGTTTTGTTTCAACAATTATGGCTGTTCCCATCGCAACTTTAATTGGTAGATATGTTACAGATACTGTTACTCCATTATTTGTGGGTTTTTTAATTTGTGGAGTTTTAACAATTGTTTTAATTCAATATTTAAAGTTTCAGCAAAAGAATCATAAACAAGAACTTTAGGTTAAGATTCTTTACTCTTTTTTTACTGTCAGAACTTTCCAATTTCCATTATAATTAATAGTAGATCTATGAGAGCTATTCACTGATAGTGTGGTCGAATAATTGGGATATAAATACAATATAATATCCAAAATTTCTGTTTTAGCTTTCATCGTATATTTTAAAACATATCTATTTCTTTTTTTGTTAAAGGTTTCACTAAATTTTTCAGGAATGCCATTATAAGCCAATCCAATACCACTTGTTCCATAACTACTGCTACTAGATAGTTGTTGTTCTCCGTAATACGGAATATCCATAGCAATACTATCCTTAATAATTTTTAAATAATTATCATTACCAATAAGACTAATACTACCTACAGTACTGCCATTAGGAAGTAAATTTTCTATACCTCTAACATTATTAAATAACCCTGAAGGTTGTGCCCAAATAAATTCGATATCTATTTCTTTTTTAGAAATCATTTCATCAAATAAAGCCATTTGCTCTGGCGTTATGGTGTTTTTAGCGCTTTTACAACTGATAAAAAAAACTGTTATCACTAATAAAAAACACATTATTTTTTTCATAATTCATTGAAGTTTAGACTTATATAAATTTACAAAATCTGTTTGTAAATTGTTTTAAATTTATCATAAATTAAATAGTATTTTTAGAATCTAAAAAGTAATAATGAGTATTCCTGTAATTTTTGAAGATGAGTATATACTTTGCGTGAGTAAACCAAATAATATGGTTGTTCATCATGCACACCTTTCTAGAAATGTATCTGAAGAAATTTCTTTGTTACAAGCTGTTGAAAATGACCAAGGTTTCAAGACCTATCCTATACATCGCTTGGACAGAAAAACCTCTGGAATAATTTTATTAGCCAAAGAAAAAGAATACGTATCTAAATTTCAAGAATTGTTTAGTTCTAACTCAATTCAGAAAACCTATTTTGGAATCGTAAGAGGATTTTCTCCTGAGACCAAAACAATAGATTCTCCAGTAAAAGGAAGAGATGCTAAGGTGCATAAAGAAGCGTTAACCCATTTAAAAACGTTAGCGAATATCACTTTAGAAATTCCAGTAAAGCCTTACGATTCTTCACGATATAGTTTGGTTGAAATGATACCTAAAACTGGAAGAATGCATCAATTACGTGTTCATACTAATAAAATTTCTCATCCTTTAATTGGTGATCCAAAATATGGAGATAAAAATCATAACTTGATGTTTGAGAAAAATTTTGACTGTAAAAATCTCTTTTTACATGCAGGGAAATTAGAATTTGTTCATCCTTTTACGAATGAACAATTATCTTTAATTGCTGTTTTCCCTAACGATTGGAGTACCCTTTTTAAGGAATTTAATTGGGAGAATCCTTTAGATTAGCTATTGCTCTATAGATTGTGCATCAAAAGCGATGAGTTCTCCTTGTTCAAAAGTTGGAGAAACCTCTATAGGATTGCAACAGACTTCACAATCTTCGATATAGGTTTGATGGTGAACACTTGCATCAAAAATCATAGAAATGTCTTCCCAACAATACGGGCACTGAAAAAAATGTTCTAATTCCATATTAATAATTGATTACTTCTAAAATATTTTGCAATAATCTATTTTTCCCTAAATATTGATGCTCTAGATTTTTATCAAACGGAATGGGAGTTTCTAAACTCGCCACTCTTTTGATTGGTGCATCTAAATATTCAAAGCAATGTTCTGAAATTAATGCGGAAATATCACTAGCAATTCCACCAAACATAGAGTCTTCTTGCACAAGAATCACTTTTCCTGTCTTTTTTACAGATTGATAAATGATCTCTGTATCTAAAGGTTGTAATGTTCTTAAATCAATGATATCAGCAGAAAACTCTTGATTTTTAATTTCGTCTAAGATCCAATGAATAGCAGCGCCATAACTAATAATTGTAACTTTATTCCCTTCTTTTACTAAAGCTGCTTTCCCAATTTCTGTGGTAAAATAATTCTCTGAAACATCATCGTAAATTGAGCGATACAAGGCTTTATGTTCAAAAAACAATACCGGATTTGGATCATGTATCGCTTCAATTAACAAGCCTTTAGCATCCTGGGGAAAAGCAGGATACACTACTTTTAAACCAGGAGTTTTGGTAAACCAAGCTTCATTAGTTTGACTGTGAAAAGGACCAGCTCCTACACCTGCACCACAAGGCATTCGTATCACAACATCTGCATTTTGATTCCACCTGTAATGAGATTTTGCTAATAAATTTACAATAGGATTAAAGCCAGAACTCACAAAATCTGCAAACTGCATTTCCATAACCGCCTTCATTTTATTGACAGATAATCCATAAGCAGCTGCAACAATAGCAGATTCACAAATAGGCGTGTTTCTAACACGTTCTTTACCAAATTGAGAGACAAAACCATCAGTAATCTTAAAAACACCACCATATTCAGCAACATCTTGCCCCATGACAACTAAATTATCATAATGTTCCATAGATTGTTGCAAACCCTCTGAAATGGCATCTACAAAGCGAATTCTCTTTTTTTCTTCTGATGGAATTACAGCTTTATATTGATGTTCTTGAAACACATCATTCAATTCATGCTCTAAATTAGGTGTAATAGCTTCCTCATCAAAAGCAATTTGTAAATTTTCATTGATTTCATGGATGATTTCTTCTTTTAAGGAAACTTCAAGTTCATCTGTAAGAAGTTGTTCATTCTTTAAAAATTCTTGATAATTTTCTAAAGGATCTTTAGCTGCCCAGTAATCTAAAGTCTCTTGAGGTACATATTTTGTACCACTTGCCTCTTCATGACCTCGCATTCTAAAGGTTTTAAACTCCAATAAAATAGGTCTTGGGTTTTCTCGAACACTTTTTGCCAATGCAGAAACTTTTGTGTATACTTCAAGAATATTGTTTCCGTCAATAACATGGTTTTCCATTCCGTAACCAATACCTTTGTCTGCAATATTGGTACATTTAAACTGTTCAGAAACTGGTGTAGATAAACCATACCCATTATTTTCTATACAGAAAAGTACAGGCAAGTTCCATACCGCAGCAACATTTAAAGCTTCGTGAAAATCTCCTTCACTTGTACCTCCTTCACCCGAAAAAACAGCACAAACTTTATTGTTTTCTTTTAATTTGTTGGCTAGTGCAATTCCGTCTGCAACCCCTAATTGTGGTCCTAAATGCGATATCATACCCACAATGTGATGTTCTTGAGTTCCGAAATGAAAACTTCTGTCTCTCCCTTTGGTAAATCCGTTCATTTTACCTTGCCATTGCGAAAAAAGACGATACAAGGGAATTTCTCTTGTGGTAAAAACGCCTAAATTACGGTGCATGGGTAAAATATACTCATCATTTTCTAGAGCAGAAGCAACCCCTACAGCAATTGCTTCTTGACCAATACCCGAAAACCATTTTGATATTTTACCTTGTCTTAAAAGAATGAGCATTTTTTCCTCAATTAAACGAGGTTTTAACATTCTTTTGTACAACTCAAGTAAAGTATTGTCTTCTATAGACTTTTTAGTAAAGAGAATTTTATCAGTCATTAATTATACATATCGCAATCAATCTAACAAACATAACGATAAAACTATAAAATCCATAAAAAAATCCTTATCGTTTTACAGATAAGGATTTTAATTTATGATGAAATGCTTTTTCTACAATTCTTTAAAAATTGCGTGCATCATTCTCTTTTTATCATTGATGCTTTCTTCTAGTGCTATCATAGTTTCTGTTCTATTAACACCAGGAATGTCATCAATTTTATAGATAATATCTTTAGCATCGTTAGTACCTTTTGCTCTTACTTTACAAAAGATATTATACTTGCCAGCAGTAACATAAGCTACAGTTACATTTGGTATGCTTTTTAAATCTTGAATTACATTTTGAGTCATTGACGTTTTTTCTAAAAATATTCCAACATGAGCAATAAAAGAATACCCCATTTTTTCATAGTTCAACGTTAATGTAGAGCCCTGAATAATACCCTCATCTTCCATTTTTTTAACACGAACGTGAATGGTTCCTGCTGAAACTAATAATTGTTTTGCGATGTCAGTAAATGGAGTTCTTGCATTTTCTATAAGGATGTCAAGAATTTGATGGTCGATTTCGTCTAAAATAAATTTTTTCATATTTTATGTATTATTCAATTTATAATACAAATTTATGAATTAAATTTAATTAAACAAGCACAAAACTAACAAATACTTAATTTTTTTTAGCTTCGAAAACGATTTCGGAGTGTCCAATCTTAGATTTTAGACTATTTTCACCTACTTTGTTTAATTTTGATACAAATTTACCATCTAAAATCTTGTCTTCATATTGATAGGCAACATCCTCTTTTGTATTTGGAAATCGATGAATGACATCAAAAAATAGTTTCTCGTTATTCGGAATGTCAAAATACTTTTCATAATTATTGAATGAAAATGATTTGGCAATGTGATATACTCCCTGCAAAATGGAAAAGAAAGTATATTTTCTACTCTCTTCTCTAGGATAATCATCTGGATAATGACCAGATTCTATCAAAATAGTATTGTAGCCTATTTTTTGAAAATTATCTCCAGTAGCGGTTGGATAAAACTCGTCTGTATATCTCCCTACAAAATTAGGAATTAACTGTTGCAGTAAAGAATTCATCGCAACAATTACATCCATGGTTTGTATTCTGCCTTTGGTTAATCTTCTTGTAATTTCTTCTGATGGCGCTAAAAAAGAAATGGTTGCAGGGTTTTTAGTGCCTTCTACTCCAAAGATGGTTCTTTGATCGTGTAAATTGAAACAAAACTGCGGATGAAAGTCTTCTAAGACACTTCTTAGTAGTTTGCTCTCTTTGGCACTTCTGTCTACGGCATCTCTGTTTAAATCGATTTGATTAGCATTTACTCTTGTATAAGCTAATGCTCCATCAGGATTTAGCATTGGTATAAAAACTAATGTACATTGCTCTAAAATTGTAGAAAATACTTCGTGGTTAGATGACAAAAAACAATTAAATAAATCGAATAACGCTTTTGTTCCTGTGCTTTCGTTACCATGCATTTGCGACCACAACAATATTTTCTTCTCACCATTACCAATTTTTAATTGCATGATGGGTCTGTTCTCTTCAGATGTTCCTATTTGAGAAACTTCAAAAACAGAGGTGTATTTAGAAAACAGTTGTTCTAAGTCTTTAAACGTAATCCATTTTCCATGCAACGAGTTTTCTTTATGCGTTGCATAAATCTCTTTTATAAAATCGATTGATAAGGTATTCATTTGGTTGTATAAATATTTTTCAAAATTAGGGTATTTACAATTGTCATCAAACTAAAATATTACAATTGTAAATTGTGAAATTGTTACAATTGTAAAACAAAGACTCAATTACAATTGTTACTTTTGTAACAGGATTTAAAAATACACGTTTTATCATTGCATCACTATAATCAATAGCATAAATAATAGCAATAAATAAAATATAAAAAACACATTATTAGTTTATTATAAGCTTTAACTAAAGTTTTAATTTAATATCAATCAGTTGATGTATATACTTTTTAAAGAATACCTTTTGCTGTTGTAGTTAGATTATTTACATTTGTATAAATCATAAATATTACAATGGTAAACATAGCTGAATTTACTGCTCGATTAAAAAAAGTAATGGAATTCCATCAACTTTCTGCTTCTACATTTGCAGATAAAGTGAGTGTGCAACGCTCTAGCATTTCTCATATTCTTTCTGGAAGAAATAAACCAAGTTTAGATTTTGTAATGAAAGTTACTGCAACTTTTAAGGATGTAGATTTGTATTGGTTGTTAGATGGAAAAGGAAGTTTTCCTAAAAATGAAATGACAAGCTCACCTACTACTCCATCTTTATTTGCCTCTGAAACAGAAAATACAGGAAAAAAAATACAACGTATTGTTGTTTTTTATAATGACGGTACTTTTGATGAGTACAAGAAATAAGTGTTTTTACCTATTGATTTTTTAACAATAAAACACGAACTTCGCTAACGCCGAATATAAGTCATTAAAACGACGTCATATTCGTATTAAGTTGGCAATAATTAGCTAGGGGGAGATTCATCCTATAATTGATAAATAGATAAAGAAAAACCTTATATAATCGTTAATGCTTATAAAGTCCAAACTATAGGAAAAGATTATATCGACTTAATTTTTTCTAGAGAATTTTAAAAGCAGACTTATCACAAATAAAAACAATTAAATTATGATTTGGAAATTCAGTCTTTTATTCACTACATGTCTTGTACTATTAGTAGGGTGCGCTACAAAAAAAGAAGAAAAAACAAACGCAACAAAACCCAACATTGTCTTTATTCTGATTGATGACATGGGTTGGAAGGATTTGGCTTGCATGGGTAGCAAATACTACCGTACACCCAACATAGACCAGCTGGCGTCTGAAGGGATGCTTTTTGAACAAGCTTATTCAGCCGGTCCAGTATGCTCTCCTTCTCGAGCGGCTATACTCTCGGGGCAATATCCTGCACGCAATAAAATGACAGAAGGGCCTGAAATGAGCCCATCGCCAGATTCGCTTATGGCAAAAAATGATAATAAAGGCAAAAACCTCGAGTGGCTTCCTACCCGAAGTCCTGCCAGAAGAGGTTGTTTGCACCCCGATCAGATTACTTTTGCCGAAGTAATGCAAAGTGCCGGATACAAAACTGGATACCTGGGAAAATGGCATTGTGGATATCACGAGTCGCAATGGCCTGACAAGCAAGGTTTCGAAATGGCTGAAGGCTTTCGAACACTCGCGACGAGAACACATGGGCATTACGGAAGAGATTACATTCCGAAACTGTCATGGGATTTAAAGGGCTTAACTGCTGATGAATACATGGCGGATGCTTTAACACGTCGGGCACAAGAGTTTATTACAGAGCACCAAGCGCAACCGTTTTTATTGGTATTGTCACACTACCTTGTACATGCTCCATTTCAGGCTAAGCCCGAGCTTTTGGAAAAGTGGAAAAAGGTTCCAACTACCGATCAGAATAATCCAACAATGGCAGCCATGATTGAAAGTGTTGACCAAAGCGTTGGTAATATTATGAACACCTTGGAAGAGTTAAATTTAGATGAAAATACAATAGTCATTTTTTCATCAGACAACGGAGGTTATCACGTTGGTACATCAACGTATCCCTTGCTTGGTAGCAAGGCGATGCCCTACGAGGGAAGTTCTCGTGTGCCTTTAATTTTTAAATGGAAAAATAAAATTAAATCTGCAGTAAAAGACTCTACTCCAACTGTTCAGGTGGACCTATACCCTACAATGCTAGACTTGGCAGGTATAAAACCCAATCCAAATCAGCACCTCGATGGAGTGAGCTTAAAACCCATTCTAATGGATAAAGGAAAGCTTAACGAACGTCCCTTATTTTTTCATTTTCCGCATTATAGTGGAGTAGGCTGCACCCCCTTTAGTGCAATTCGTTACCAATCGTGGAAGCTATACCGTTATTACAACAATCATGAGGGTACAACGCAATTATTTAATCTGAAAACCGATCCCTATGAACAAGATGATTTGGCTAAAAAAAGAACTGATATTACAGATTCACTCAACACACTATTAACCGACTGGTTACTAGAAACCGATGCTCCAATGCCAACAATTAATAAGATATATAACCCAAGTGACAGCACTCAATATTCAGGAATGGCAAGCTACCGAAAATCACAAATCCTTAGACAAAGAAGAGAAGCTTTACTTAAATAAAAAAACTATTGCTAACAATGTATAAAAATAATTGCGGGTTAGTGCTTAATCAATGGGCGTTGTGTGTTTGCGTACTCTGATTTTCCTACGGAAAACCCGCGTAAACAAATCCGCAACTATCTTTATACTAGACCATTATCGAAACACCTACAACAATTTCGCCATTGCTTCTTTTATAATAGCTGTGTTTCTTATTTTATTGGGTGTGTTTTTTTGCTCTTGCGTTTGTATCATTCTACGCATTAAGTTGATAACCACCTTATCAAAATTAAAGCCTTTAAATTGCTTTCCTTTTACAACCATATCATCAACAAGGTTTTGTATTGCCTCAGAATTATTACTCTCAGAAATCAGCTTAAATGCTTTTTGATAAATGGCTTTGGTGCTGTCATCACCTGTTAAATACATTCCAGATAACACACTTTTTGCAATAAAAGGCAATTCGTCTGTATTGTTTTCTTCGATAAAAATTCGTGTTAATGGAGTTGCTAAAATTTGTCTGACTTCATCTGGTAATGTTGCCGATTTTTGAATTGCCAATTGCTTGTCTACATAATAGATTGCTACCAAGGCATTTCCTAATACTTTGTACGATTTACTTTCTAAAGCCTTTGCAAAAATAGGTTTTAACTCAGGATCTATTAATTTGCCCAAAGTTTCTATGGCTGCAGCTTGTACCATAGTTTTCGAATCGTTATTGGCAATTTCCATGATTTTCTGAATGGTTGCTCTTTTAGAAAACTTGTTGATTAAATCAATTTTCTCTAATGCTAAAATTCTGATTTTATACGATTTGTCATTCAATGCTTCAGCCACTGCATTAAAAGCATCTTTTTCTTCTTGCTTTTTAGCAACTTCTAACAAAGCTTCTCTACGATCTGAATATTCTTCAGCATTTTTTAGCTGAAAAATATAATCACTCAATACTTTATTTACAGTGATGTCACAGAGTAAAACAGCATCTGCATTCACTTGAATTAACGTTGGCTGTTTTGAATACGGAAATGTAAATGAAGCATCTCTCCCATCCACAAAAACATGATGACGCTTTCTTTTACCGTTTTCAAAAATATCTATGGCAAAAGGAAATTGAAATTCGTTGGCCTGCATTTGTATAACATTTACAGTCACTTTCTTTTGTAGGATATTGTAATCATAAGAAACCTCAATTTTTGGATGACCAGCACCGTAAAACCATTGGTTAAAAAACCAGTTTAAATCCTTTCCTGTGATTCTTTCAAAAATCAATCTTAATTGATGAACTTCTGCACTTTTGTATTTGAATTCGGTTAAATAGGTTTTTAACCCTTCAAAAAAAGCTTTGTCACCTAAGTAATTACGCAACATATGTAAAATTGCGCCACCTTTATTATAGCTTACCAAATCGAACATATCCTCTTGTTCTATATAATTGAAACGCACCAAAGGTTTGTCTGTATTTTGTCCGTTTTTATACGCCTCAATATTTTCAAACATGTGCGTATTTGCATTTAGTTTTCCGTATTTATGTTCTCTCCATAAATACTCACTATAATTGGCAAAAGATTCGTTCAAGGTTAAATTTGCCCAACTTTCTGAAGTGACTAAATTTCCAAACCAATGATGAAATAATTCGTGAGCAATGGTATTTTCTTGAACGTTTTCATCAATCAATTGCCCAGGAGTTTGATATGCCTTATCACTGTGGATGACAGCTGTGGTGTTTTCCATAGCTCCAGAAACGTAATCTCTAGCCACAATTTGGCTGTATTTATTCCAAGGATATTCCACTCCTAAAAGATTTGAGAAAAAGCCCATCATTTCTGGAGTTAACCCAAAAATGTCTTTTGCATACGGAGCATATTTTTTCTCTACATAATACTCAACAGGAATATTTTTGTAGTTGTCTTTGATAATTTCATATTCACCAATTCCCATAAAAAACAAATACGGAGCATGTTTTTGATCCATTTTCCAATAATCTGTTCTATTCGTTCCGTTTTTAGTTTGGTTGATGAGTTTACCATTAGAAAGCGTTACAAATTTATCTGGAACTGTAATGTAAATTTCTTGAGTTGTTTTTTGGTTTGGCGCATCAATAGTAGGAAACCAAGCACTATTTGCTTCAGTTTCACCTTGTGTCCAGATTTGTGTTGGTTTGTTTTTATCTAAACCATCTGTGTTGATAAAATACAATCCTTTGGCATCTGTAATTGCTAGACTCGCTTTAGATTTTACTTTTTCTGGTCTAGCTGTATATTTAATATAAATAGTAAACTCTTCATTACGTTGATATTCTTTAGGCAGATCAATGACCAATTCAAAATCATTATAATTGTATTTTAACTTAGTATTGTTCAGCAATACTTGATGAATTAACATTGCTTTTGCATCTAAAGTGATTGTTTTTGACGGATAAAAATGTGGTTTTGCGGTAACCCAAGCTTCACCATTCATTGTCTTTTCTGCAAAATTGAAGTCAACCTTTAGTTTTGTATGCACTAAGTTGTGTACTTTTTCTCTCTCTGCTTTATAAGTTGAATTTTGCGCAACACTATTCAAAATTGTAAAAAAGAATAGTAAAGGCAACAATTTAGAAAATTTCATATATCATCTTTATCAAGCATCAAAAATAATAAAATTAAAGGTTGATGCTGTTAATGAGCAGTTAAATCCTGCAACATATAACAAAAATGAAAAAAGCTGCAATTTCTAATGAAATTACAGCTTTTTTACTGACTACGAAATAAGATTTTATTTACCATTAAAAAATGCTCCAAAACTTTCTAAGTTGTCTCCATCAAGTTTTACATCATTCATCATTTCAATGATTTTTGCAGGATTCATGTTTTCGCCCAATAAACGTGCAACACCTACTCCAACTTTTTTACTGTATCCAAATGCAATGATTTCATCAATAGCATCTGTATCACCTGTGTAATACACTTTTACATTCATTCCTTTTGCTTTTACAGCTCCTAAGCTTTTATAGGTATCGCTTGTAAAAATGTTTTTTAGTTTTGCCTTTTCAGTTTCATATTCAGAAGTATTATCCTCTGTTTTTTTTAGAAAAGCAACGTTAATTTTTTTAATGCTTTTTAAGGTTTCTTTTACTTCTTCAGAAACGCCTGTCTTTGCCGTTAACATGGAGCCTACTGGTAAGTCTCCATGCATAAAATTTGTTTTGTCTTGGCTTTCTACTAAGTAACCTTGTAATGATTTTTCATTTTTACATGAAGTAACCATTAAGACCAATGCTAAAAGTGAAAGTATTTTGGTAATTTTTTTCATTTTATGTTTTTTTAGTTGATAGACAAAGTCGGATTTTTAAAACCCGACTTTGACATCTGTGTTTACTTATTTTTTTTCTTTCGAAAAAGTATCTGCTAATTGAGACATTTTATTGATGTCTATGTTTCCTGTTAAAGAAACAATTACAGATTCTGAAGCTTTGTTGGTTTGTTTGCTAATACCTTTTACAAACATTAAAACTTCACTTACATAATCTTTATTTTTACCAGTTTTCATGTAAATTTTAACTCTAGAATCGTCTTGCTTTACACGCATAAATTCTGTTAGATTATGGCTTTTGATGGCTTTACTTACCATTACATCCATTTTATCTGCAATAGAAGAGTCATCTGTAGAAAAAACTCTAAGTTCTTTTAACTCTTGAATCATTTGAAACACTTGCATTGCCTCATTATCTTCAATTTTTACATTTTTGAATTTAGAAATCATTTCGAAAGCATCTTTGGTAACTACGACCACATCTACTCCATCCATGTCTTCTAAAGTATCAAAAAAAGATTGTGCGCTGGTTACCATTGGTGCAACTACTAACGCTATTAATATTGCTATTTTTTTCATAATTTCTGTGTTTACTTGGTTTTACTAATTCTACTTGGTTTATTTTAATATTTTATTTACGGTGTTTTCATAGGTATATAAAGTTGCTACTGCTTGTTCTCCTTTTTTAAGGTTAGAAGATAACATACCTAATGCTTTTGTTACTTGCGCAAATTTTTTCTCTGCTTGATATCTTTGGTATTGATCTCTACCAATAAATACGCTAAATAACAATACTACTGATGCTGCTACAGACAACCATTTTAAGTTTCTCTTTTTAGATTTCTTAGGTTCTAACTGAATGGTTTTTGTATACGTTTCATCTTTTGTTGTAGCAAAATAATTAAACATGTACTCGTACTCTTGCAAATGTGGTGCAACATTACCTCCTGTAAAATAGTTTCTTAAGGTTGTTTCTTCTTGCAAAGAAGTTTCTGCGTTTTCGTATTTCTCTACTAATTTTTCTATGTTAGCTAACTCCATAGTTGTGTTTTTTAATGAGTTCTTCTCTTATTGTTTTTCTTGCTCTAGACAATGCTACTCTTACTGCTGTTGGCTTCATATCTACCATTTTGCAGATTTCATCAAAATCATATTGCTCAACATCTCTTAGTTGAATGATAATCTTTTGATTTTCTGGTAAGTTTTCTATCAATTGGTGTACCTGGTTTACACTGTCTCGATGTTCTACTTTTTTATCTAAAGACGTTTCTTTCTCTTTATAATTACTGTGAACTAATGTTAAATTACTTGCCTGTTTACTTTTTAAACGATCATAACAGTAATTTTTTGTCATGGTCATTGCAAATGCTTCAACATTTTTATAATCAGCTATTTTTTCTTTACTTCTCCAAAGTTTAAAGAATAGCTCTTGCGTAGCATCTTCAGCTTCTTCTGTAGAAACTAACAATCTTTTTGCTAGACGAAAGACTTTGTCTTTAAATGGTAAAACAACTTTTAAAAAGTCTGATTGGTTCATTATTTAATTTCGTTTTTATTGTAAATCCGTTTTTAAACTGTTAAATATTATCGGGTTTACATCATTACGACGAGGTAGTATTTATTTTGTTACAAGATATCATAAAAAAAATACTTTTTCTGTTTATATTGCGTTTCAATTAGCATATTTATTTGATTACATAGAATGAAAAATAACATTTATTTGCTTTGTTTTCTAGCAACAATATTCTTTTTTAAAAACTGTACTAAAGTTAGTGAAATACCTGATGATACTGTGGTTTCCGATTTTGTTTGGAAAGGTTTAAATGCTTATTATTTGTACCAAGATCAAATTGAAGATTTATCAGATAGAAGGTTCAATTCTGACCAACAATTAAATAATTATCTTAAAACTTTTACTTCACCTTCAAATTTATTTAACAATTTGTTACTTTCTAATGATTTAAAATCTAGGCTAATAGATGACTATACCACTTTAGAGGAACCAAACATAAGAAGTGAAAAAGGGTTTCAATATAAAGTAATTATAGAACCAGGAACCACAGATAATGTACTATGCTCTGTTTTGTATCATTTACCAAATTCAGACGCTAGAATTAAAGGTCTAAATAGAGGTGATTTTTTTAATGCTGTAGATGGCACCCAATTAACTTTAGCTAATTTTGAAAGCCTACTAGTTAACAATTCTAGTAATCAGTTAACCTTAACTATGGTAAACTTTGATGGTACAACTGTAACCCCAAATGGAAATTTTATAACAGTTGATAACGAAATTTTATCTTCGCCTCCAATTTTGAAAGAAGAATTAATACCACAAAATGGAGACAATATTGGTTATATCTTGTACAACAACGACTTTTCTAAAACTTATTTAAATGATTTAAATAATGTTATTTTAAGATTTAAAAATCAATCAGTTACTAAATTAATTTTAGATTTAAGATACAATATTAGCGGAGGTGGTTTTACAAGTAATATAGCAAAACTAGGTGCTATGCTAACAGAACAATCAGCAGATGCAGTTTTTATCAAAGAACAGTGGAACACAAAAGCACAAACTTGGTTTGAATTGAATCAGCCAGATTCTCTATCAACAAAATTCCCTAAAAACTTAAACTCTTCAACACCTATTAATAGCCTTAACTTAACAGATGTTTATATTATTTTAAATGGAGAAAGTTTTTCTGGATCTTCAGCAACCGAATTATTGATTAATAGCTTAACTCCTTACCTTAATGTTCATATTGTAGGTAACCAAACTATAGGAAATAATACAGGAGCTATTACCTTATACAATTCTGTAGATTACAATTTTGCTTTAAGAAATAATACACATACCTTTGCTTTACAGCCAATAGTGTTAACTTTCTTAAATAAAAACGACCAAGATTATGAAAGTGGTTTTTCACCTAGTCTAAACCTTTGTAATAATGAAGATATTTTAGACTTAGGAGTTTTAGGAAACTCATCAGAACCCATATTAAATCGTATATTAGATTATATATCTAATGGTAGTTTAGGAAACGCTAATTGTAATTCTGACAACTATGATCATATTTTTAACTCAATATCAAAAGAACCTGATTTAGGAGTATTTATTGAACAGATTTTACCAAATACATTATAGATTATGAAATATTTTTTTAAGACAACAACCCTAGTATTTTTATTAACATTCACTTTTTATTCTTGTAGTTCAAAAGACGAAGTAGAAGAAATTATTCCTGAACCAGAAGAAGAATTTGTTCTCACTACAGAGGATGAAATAAATAGATTTATTTGGACCGGTTTAAATACATATTATTTATGGCAAGACAACGTGCCAGATTTGAGTGATACTAAATTTACAAATTATAAAGAACTATATCTTAATTTTAGAAAATTTAGTAATCCAGAAACAACATTTGACGCATTGTTATATAAGAAAGGAGAAGTTGATCGTTTTTCTTGGATTGTAGACAATTATGTTGAACTAGAAAATTCTTTTCAAGGAATTTCTAAAAGTAATGGAATGGAGTTTGGCTTAGTTCAAAATAGTGATGGTAGTGAAAATGTTTTTGGATACGTTAGATATGTTGTTGCAAATTCTAGTGCCTCAGAAAATGGAGTTAAAAGAGGCATGTATTTTAATACTATTAATGGTACAAATATTACAATATCTAATTACAGAGATTTGTTATTTGGCGAAAACTCTACCACTTATACCATAGGTTTAGCAAATTACAATAGTGGATTTCCTACAAGCACTGGTAACAGCATCACTTTAACAAAAACAGAACTACAAGAAAATCCTGTCGCAGTAACAGAAACATTAAATGAAGGAGGTAAAAAAATAGGTTACTTAATGTACAATCAATTCTCGGCAAGTTTTGATGGTCAACTTAACGCTGCTTTTGCAAAATTTAAAGCTGATAATATAGATGAATTAATAGTTGACCTTAGGTATAATGGTGGTGGTTCTGTTAGATCTGCTATATATTTAGGGAGCATGATTACTGGGCAATTTAATAATCAAGTATATTCAAGACAAAGATGGAACTCAAAAGTAATTGAACAATTTGGTGCTGATTATTTTAAAGATAATTTTACCAATAGGATTTCAAATACAGATGGAGATGGAAATGTTATTTTAGATGAAAGTATTAATAGTTTAAATCTAGACAAAGCTTATTTTATAGTCTCTGGAAATACTGCTTCTGCATCAGAATTAGTAATCAATGCACTAAACGCTTACATTGATGTTAAGATTATTGGAGTAACCACTGTTGGAAAACAAGTTGGGTCTATTACGCTCTATGACTCTGAGGATTTACAAAGAACAGGGAAAAATTTAAATGCAAAACATGCTTATGCAATGCAACCTATTGTACTAGAAATTGTTAATAAAAACAATGAAAATGATATTGACGGATATACACCTGGTGTAGATATTCCTGGTGTTCAAATAGCAGAAGATTATGGTAATTTAGGAGAATTAGGAAAAACCTCTGATCCTTTATTAAATGCTGCTGTTAATTTAATAACTACAGGTTCTAAAGGTAATTTTAACTCTAAAACCAGTATTCACTCAAAAGAAATTTATAATTCTTCTATAGCTAAACCAATGGGCAATAACATGTATATAGAACTTAAAGACTTAAAATTAAAATAAGTCTATCTGAGTAGTTTGAGAATCACTATGGTTAGGAAGCAATATATCAAGTTTAAATTGAGAGTTTAAATTTTTGATGAAATGGGTTGCTAATAATGGTGATTCTTTCTCTAAATTTTGATGAATAAAAAAATGGATGTTTTGCAACCCTGCATCAATCCATTCTGTTAACTTATGATTCCAATCATCCAAACGATCATAATCTGTTGGATGATTTGCGCCAACAAATCGTATAAAGGCTTCATTGTTAGTCAAACGCATGTGCATCATATCTCTTCTGCCAGCAGTATCAACCAAGACATTGGCAACATTGTTTGCTTCCAGTAATTGGTAAAAATCTTCTGCAATTGCCTTATTAGCAAACCAATCTTTATGTCTCACTTCTACTGCCAAAGGGGTTTCTTTAGGCCAACTTTCTACAAAGTTTTGTAAAGTACTAAAATTCTTTGGCCCAAAATTAGCATGCATTTGTAAAAAGATAGTTCCTAATTTTTCTTGAAGGTTGCTAAAGTTATAGAGATAAGAATTTACCACTTCCTCTACTCCATTTAATCGTTTCCAGTGACTAATTTCTTGCCCTAACTTTGGAAAAAATTTAAAATTATTTGGAGTTTTATCACGCCATTTTTCAAATTGTTGTGCTGGAAAATTTCTGTAGAAAGTTGCATTTAACTCAATGGAGTTGAATTGTTTAGAATAATATTCCAATTCATCCTTAGTACCTCTTGGGTAAAATCCTTTCAAATCTGCTCTATTCCATTTTGCACATCCTACAAAAACACTTGGTTTTTCTGGTTTTTTAAAATTTCTCAATAAACTTAAAGTATCCTTATGCGTTTCTGGTATTGTAAAGTCTATAATTTCTGGGTGATCTACTTTTCCAAATTTCATTATTTTACTTTTAAATCTTCAACATCACTTATGCCTTCATCTATTTCTTTATCTGTAAGAACATCTGGTCTAAACTCACTCATCAATTCATCACGTTGTGATTTTGCGTATTTGTAACCAGATTTCCACCATTTTCGCATCAAATTTTGATCAAAAACTAAAGAGTTTGTTGTTAAAACTGTTGGGGTATAATACAAATTTAACTTGATGTCTTTATTTGTTGCGGCTAGTTTACCAATAGTTATATTGTGCCTTTCTACATGTGTAAGCATAAAATCAAAAACATCAAATAATAACGAAAAAGGATTTTTTGCAGGTAGTCTATTAAACTGAGTCACTTCTGTTTCTAAAATAATAGCATCAATTTCTGTAGCTCCTCTTAAAATGGCATCACGAATTGGTACTAAAGAACCAAAACCTCCATCTGCATATTGTTGGTTATTTTTTTCGAGCAAACTCATAAAAGGCACATAATTACAAGAACCCCATACCCAGTCGCAAAAATCCTCGTAAGTACATTCATTACTTGATTTGTATTCAATTTGATTTGCAGTTAAATTAGAAACAGTAACCACTACTTCTTTTTCACTTGCTTTAATCTGTTCGTACATTTCTTTGGTAATTTTCTTCTTTATAAGACTTCTTAAGTTTTTACTCTCACCAAAGGTTTTTCTACCGTTTAAAAAATTCCAAAATGTATTTAAATGTCGAATGCTAACTACTTTTTCACCAGCTACTTTTTTTATTTTAAAAGGATTGTTACTAAAAATAGTTTTCTGATTTACATTGGTATACAAGTCTTTCAATTCATCTAGCATCCCTAATGCCAGATGCGAAACCATTAAACTTCCTGTAGATGTTCCTAAAAATAAATCGTATTCTTTACGTTCTTTTTTCATAAGGTATTGCGCAACTCCACCTGCAAATGCTCCTTTACTTCCTCCTCCCGAAATTACCAATGCTTTTTTCATTATCTACAAAATGATTTGTTTATTTTAGTCCTATAAAAATATCAAAAATGAAGAGAATAATCATATTTATTTTTACTTTACTTTTTTTTATCTCTTGTGATACGGAGTATCAACCAAGAAATATCAAGAGTGTTTCTATCCAAGAATTTAAACTAGATAGCATAAGCATTAGAGCCATACAAATTGTAAACAAAAATAAAGTGATTTATGCTGGTTCTAATGGAAATATTGGGTATGTAGACACAGACGAAAAAAGCAATGCTAATCCAATATCAATACAATATCAAGATTCAATTTTGCCAAACTTTAGAAGTATTGCTTCAAACGGGCAAGCTGTTTTTGCCTTATCTATTGGTAATCCTGCATTATTGTATAAAGTTTCTGGAGGTAAATCAACTTTAGTTTATAAAGAAGAACATGGAAAGGTGTTTTATGATTCCATGAAGTTTTTTGATGATAATCTTCATGGAATTGCAGTTGGTGACCCAACAGAAGATTGTCCTTCTATTATCATTACAGATGATGGTGGTGAAACTTGGAACAAAATTTCTTGTGATAATACTCCAAAATTTAAAAATGGTGAAGCTTTTTTTGCAGCAAGTAACACCAATATCAAAACAATAGGAAGTACTGTTTGGATTGCTTCTGGAGGTGAAAAAGCTCGTGTTTTAAAATCTGATGATTATGGAAAAACTTGGCAGATTTATGACACTCCAATTATTCAAGGAAATGGACCACAAGGAATTTATTCTATTGATTTTTTTGATGAAAACACCGGAATTGTTATTGGTGGAGATTATTCAAAACCATTAGAAAATAAAGCGAACAAAGCAGTTACTAATGATGGTGGCAAAACATGGAATCTTGTTGCAGACGGATTAGAACCTAATTACAAAAGTTGCATACAATATGTGCCAAAAACTCAAGGAAAAGAAGTCTTTGCAGTGGGCAAAACAGGAGTTTCTTTCTCTAATGATGGTGGACAAACTTGGCAAAAAGTATCTGAAGATAGTTATTATATCATTCAATTTGTAGATAAAAAAACAGCTTGGTTGGGTGGAAACAATAAAATAGGAAAACTGGTTTTACAATAATGATAAAAAAGTATTTTATAATTTGTTTTCTCATTTGTGTTTCTTGTACAAAACAAATGCAATTCAGTGAAGAATTTCACTGCAAGCCTTCAAGTTTAGAATATTTAGAAACTGTTAAAGATGTTAGAAATGCTTTTTCTATCTCTATTCCTAAAAACTGGAACATCAATTTGTATGAAGATGCCTTACAATCGTCAATTTTTACAGCAGACACTACCAAGCAACTTACAGAAACCTTTTTAATTGATGTAAGTTACATCAAAAATAACCTTCAATTTGATGACCTATTCAAATTAAAAATTGAACAAGAAAACTTGAATAAAAACCTTATTCAAAAAAAAGCAAAAGAAGTTACAATTATAGAAAAACCAGCATACTTAGTTATTTCTAAAGGTCAAAAATCATCTTTATTATATCAAAAACTACAGGCTTTTATCAAAATAAATCAAAAACATTTTATCTTAGCTAAAGTCGAAATTTATGGAGATTCTTTAGTAGAAAATAGATTATGTCAAGCAATTTCTTTAATCGAAAAAATAAAAATTACACAACAATAATGATTGACAAACAACATATTACCAACCGATTCTTAAAATATGTAACCATAGATACTGAGTCAGACCCTAACAATCCTGCTTTTCCAAGTACAGAAAAACAATGGAATTTGGCAAATGTTTTAGTAGAAGAATTAAAACAAATTGGCATGAAAGAAGTTGATTTAGATGAAAACTGCTACATTATGGCAACCTTGCCTAGTAATTTAGATTATAAAGTGCCAACAGTTGGTTTTATTGCACATATCGATACTAGTCCAGATTTTACTGGAAAAAATGTAAAGGCTAAAATAATTGAAAATTATCAAGGAAATGATATCATTTTAAATGACGAAGAGGGTATTGTTTTGTCTCCTGATTATTTTGATGATTTATTACAATATAAGGGTCAGACTTTAATCACTACAGATGGTACAACACTTTTAGGAGCTGATGATAAAGCCGGAGTTACAGAAATTGTAACAGCTATGGAATATCTTATTAAACATCCTGAAATTAAACATGGAAAAATAAGAATTTGTTTTACTCCTGATGAAGAAGTTGGCAAAGGTGCACATTTATTTGATGTTGAAAAATTTGGTGCAGAATGGGCTTATACTATGGATGGTAGCCAAATAGGAGAATTAGAATATGAAAATTTTAACGCGGCAAGTGCTAAAATTACTGTTAAAGGAAAAATTGTACATCCTGGTTATGCCAAAGGGAAAATGATTAATTCTATGTTGATTGCCAACGAATATATTGCTCTAATTCCATCAGAAGAAACACCAGAAAAAACAGAAGGTTATGAAGGTTTTTTTCATTTGCATGATATGACAGGAACTGTTGAACAAACCGTTTTGGAATATATTATTAGAGATCATGATTTAGATAAATTTGAAAAACGTAAATATTTAATGCAAAAAATTGCTTTCGACTTTAATGAACGTTTTGATAATGAAGTAATTCAGGTTGATATTAAAAATCAATATTTTAATATGAAAGAAAAAATTACTCCTGTAATGCATATTGTAGATATTGCAGAGGAAGTAATGAAAGAAAAAGGAATAACACCTATAATTAAAGCAATTCGAGGAGGAACTGATGGTTCTCAACTTTCTTATAAAGGATTACCTTGTCCTAATATTTTTGCAGGTGGACACAATTTTCATGGACGTTTTGAGTACGTTCCTGTAGAATCTATGATAAAAGCAACTGAAGTTATTGTAGGTATAGCTGAGAAGGTTTCTAAGAAATATGCATAAAAAAAGTCTCCAGAGATCTGGAGACTTATCTATCATAGCTTATGCTATTACAGTAAACTCATTAATAATAAAGCCCCTAATCTCTATTAAGAAATCTTGTTTACATCACAAAATTACAAATTTTTATTTTATTATCACCATATAAAGTTAAAATAATTCAGGATTTTTACCTTTAATATTCTTAAAAAAGTCATAAAACACCTCAAAATCCTTCTCTTTATTGTCCGTAATATAATAAGGATCAGATATTTTCACTCTTTTATTTCCAAAATCTAAAGTCGCCATAACTATAGGTACGTTTGCCCCTTTAGCAATATAATAGAACCCTGTTTTCCATTTTTCTACTTTTTTACGAGTGCCTTCTGGAGATAATCCTAGACGAAACTCTTCTTTTCTATTAAAAATCTGCACAACAGCATCTACCAAATTATTACTTTGAGAACGATCTACAGGAGTTCCTCCTAACTTTCGAAAGAAAAACCCGAAAGGTGGTTTAAATAAAGAACCTTTACCAATAAAGTGAACCATTACCCCTAAACTCATGCGTGTTAAAATAGCTACAGGAAAATCTACCCAACTTGTATGTGGTGCAGCAATAACAACATATTTTTTAGGTGTTGTAGGAAATGAATTTTCGATTTTCCAGCCTAAAAGTCTGAGTAATATAAATCTTGAAATGTATTTCATTAAAAAAGTTAATAATTGTTTACAAAATCCATTAAATAAGATTTTCTATTGTATTTTAAAGTGATAAATTTAAGGACTAAAATTGATATAATGACAGAATTGATTACATACTTAATAATTGCCATTGTTTTTGTGGCTATTGGATTTTATATTGGTAAAATCCTCAGTAAGTTAGCATCAGAAAAGGAAAAATCCACTTTAGAAGAACGTGCATCATTATTACAACAATCTAAAGAAATTGTAGATCATAATTTAATTGAACTGCAAAAAGAAGTAAAATCAAATCAACAAGAAAAAGAACAATTACTCACTCAAAACACAAGATTAGAATCAGAATTAAAGAATCTACAACTAAAGTTGGATGAGAATAAAAACGAAGTTGAAAAACTACAAGAAAAATTCACCAAAGAGTTTGAGAATTTAGCGAACAAAATTTTAGATGAAAAATCGAACAAGTTTACAGAACAAAACAAGGAAAACATAAAAAACATTTTAAATCCGCTTCAAGAAAAAATAAAGGTTTTTGAAGATAAAGTAGACAAAACTCATAAAGAAAGTATCGATTATCACGCAGCTTTGCGTCAGCAAATATTAGGTTTAAAAGAGTTGAATCAGCAAATGAGTAAAGAGACTTTAAACTTAACTAAAGCCTTAAAAGGTGATAATAAAATGCAAGGTAATTGGGGCGAATTGGTTTTAGAGCGCGTATTAGAAAAGTCTGGTTTAGAGAAAGATAGAGAGTATTTTGTACAGCAGAGCTTTACCAATGATGATGGTAAACGCATGCTACCAGATGTAGTGATTCATTTGCCCGATAACAAAAAAATGATTGTCGATTCTAAAGTTTCTTTAGTAGCTTATGAGCAATTTGTAAATGCTGAAGATGATCGTAATAAAGAACAATTTTTAAAAGAACACATTACCTCTTTAAAGCGCCATGTTGAACAATTATCAGAAAAAAAATATGAAGATATTTATAAAATAGAATCACCTGATTTTGTATTGTTGTTTATCCCTATTGAACCTGCTTTTGCTGTGGCTTTGAATGCAGACAACCACTTATACAACAAAGCTTTTGAAAAAAATATTGTTATTGTTACTCCTTCTACTCTTCTAGCAACCTTACGTACTATTGATACGATGTGGAATAACGAAAAACAACAACGAAATGCTCTAGAAATTGCAAGACAAGCTGGTGCTTTGTATGATAAATTTAATGGTTTATTAGGTGATTTAATTGGAATTGGAAAACGTATAGACGATAGTAAAAAAGAATATTCTAACGCAATGAATAAACTTTTTGAAGGTAGAGGAAACCTAATTATAAGTGTAGAAAAGTTAAAGAAAATGGGTGCTAAAGCAAAAAAAGCTTTACCTGAAAAAATTATTGAAAGAGCTAGTGATAATTAAATAAACTCACTCACTTTACGGTCTCTTTTGATAAAATATAGTTTTCCTTTTTTTAATACTTTCTTTCGATAGCCAAACAAATGGAATATTTCTGTAGCTAAAAACTTTGCTGTTTTTGGGTTTACAATTAAAGTATGTGGTTTTTTCTTTTGTGATGTAACGCCTGGTAATAATTTTAAGATATTGTGCATATGCAGTTTTCGTAAAAAACGAGAAATCGTTAGCCAAAAACGAGATAACCTAGAGATTATAAAGTACCCATCATCACCTTTTTTTTGATACAATGGCATAAATATTTTACCATCAAATTTAGCCAACAGTTCTTGATTATTAGAATAAGCTAAAAGTTCGTTTTTTTGAATTTCTTGAAAGTTTTTATAACCTTCTATCATCTTGAACTCTTCAAAAGGTTTTATGGTGTATTTGAAATCTATCTTGTAAAAATCTTGCGTTTCATTAAACATTGATAATGAATGTTTGTAAAATCTATATTTAACGACATCTTTTTTTCTGACACATTTTGCAGCTACCAAAGCCAACCAAAGAAATGCAACACAGTTATCTACAGAAACTTCTTTATCATGTTGACCCGCTTCAAACCCTAATGCAATATGTCCAAATTCATTGATGTAAGTCAATAGTGGACCATCTAAATATTCCTCAATTCCTAAAATTGTTGGAATCGAGAAATTAGCAGAATATTTTCTGTTATTTAAAGAATCACTAATTGTAATAAATGGTTGCGTATCTGCAGAAGTAGTGTGTAAATCTAAAAAATAAAAAGGCCCTTTTTCTGTTTCTAAAATATTTTTAATGATATGATAAATCTCTTTTTGCTCTTTTGATTCTTCATCTAAATCGTCTTCTTCTAAATAAAGTTTTAAAAGCTGTTCTTTGGTCCAAATACGATTTAAATCCACATTTTGAAAACGAATGTTTTGTGAAATTGCGTTGATATTTCCAGAAATTCCATAGAAATTTCCTTTTAAACTAATTTTTTCAGATCTAATAGTCTCAAATACTTTTAACAATGCATTTACTCCTGCTCTTTCATTTCCATGAATACCTCCTAAAGCAATCACTGTTGGAAATTGTTTGCTACCCACAACTTTTCCTAAAACTCTCTGAACAGAAATTTTTTGACTAAAAGATTCAATTTCAATTGGATTTATCATCAGCTATTTTTCTTTTTTCTATGCGTTCTAAATCATTTTTTGTAAAAATACCAACTAATTTACCATCATTTACAACAATTACAGAAGTGTTCTCTGTGGTTTCAATTAATTTTTTTACTTTTTCATAAGACGTTTCTGGTTTTACAATATCATAATTTTTGGTCATGATATTTTTAGCAACTTTATTTTGTATTTTTTTTGATGTAAAATCTAATTTTTCCAATCTATTTTTCTCAAGTACACCTGTTACTAAATTGTTTTTATCAACAACAGGAATATGATGAATATTTTTCCATTCCATTATTTTAAAAGCTAGTTGCAACAAATCATTTTCATGAACCACAAAAAGTTCTGATGACATTATTTTATAAACTTTATCGTATTTTTTTGAAATATCATTTTGATGAACGTTTATTTCATCCCATTCTGAAATAGGGATATTCAATCGTTGATTTTTATAGGTATGCTCTGTTAAAATTGCATTAGATTCGTATTTAGAGACTTCTTTTCTAAGCTTTCTTTTGTTTCTAATGAGCCATTTACTACCTGTAATGCTTTTATCTATTCTTTTTTGAATGATTTCTAAATAATAGTCAATTTCTTCTTCATCTACATTCGATTTTAATAAACCTTCTTTTGCCATAGGAAGTAAAATATTTTCTAATAATTTCTTGGCAGAAATTCCTTTTCCGAACCATGAAAAATAAGTGTTTATCCCAGTTCTTGCCGCATTTATAAAGTTACCTTTTGCTTCATAAAAAGGCATTTTTAGCCAAATCTTTTCATATTGTTTTGGCATACCTTGCATAACCCCAACCCACAATAATGTATTTGCAATTTCGTCTTTTATACTTGGCCCAGAAGGAATATATCTGTTCTCAATACGCAAATGTGCTACATTTTTATGCACGCCATAGCATAATCTATTCCATTTGTATAAAGTTCCATTATGAAGGTTAAAAGCTTTTAATTGGGGCATAATTCCATTCTGAATCGATTCTAAAGAGTTTTCTTCAAACTCAGAGGACACAATTGGTGGATACCTAGAAATATCATCTGTAAATAATTCTAAAATAGAGTTCTTTACCCAACCTGTTCCAAAAGATACTCTAGGTTTTTGTTCTCTAGAAATATGCGAAACGTTACGTAAATCAATACTTTGTTGAAACAAAGCAATTCTAGTTTCACTCCACAATTCTTTACCTAATAACAAAGGTGAATTAGTCATTATAGATAATAAAGGACCAGCTATTGCTTGAGACCAATTGTATTTATCAATAGCCTCATCTGGACTAATTTGTAAGTGTACTTGAAAACTTGTATTGCATGCTTCAAATAAAATAGATTTATGCTTTAACATGAGTTCTTCAACTCCTTGAATATGTAATTTAAAATCATCTCCTCTAATTTTTTTTAAAACATTATTCAATGTTTTATAACGTTTATAAGGTGTTATATTTTTAAATACTAAGTCTTTTTTTCTTAGAGTTGGTAAAATACCTGATAGAATTAATTTGTTATTTTCAGTAGCTTCTGCAACTTTGTACCCTTTATTTAATAGTGATGTTAATTGTTTTTCAATTTCAGAAAAACAGTTGTTCTTTAATTCAAAAGGATCAAGGTTGATTTCTAAATTGAATAAGGCCAGCTCTGTAGTATAATGATCATCATCTATTTTATCAAGAATTTCTATGGCTTTAATAGAAGGCCTGTAATCTTTATCTACAATACATATTTCTTGTTCTGCTCCTACTCTTTGAATACCGGTTTCAAACAAATTGTTTTGTAGCATATACTCAAAAGCTTCAATGTCATTTAGTAAATGACGTACAAAATCTTTACGATCTTTTAGGGTTTTGATTGCGGTAACAGATTGTGATCCCATAATTTAGGTATTCCTCTAAGTTACGAATATCCCAATTAATAATAACATTAAAAATGACTTTTATCATTATAAAAAACACACTGAACCCTACAATTTTATCAATTATAAATAAAAATTAATTGATAAAATACTTCAAGTTTTCATTTGAGTTATTATTTACATTGATACAACTAATATAGAGTCTGTAAATCTCATAGTTTTGGGTAAACAAAAATATTATGTCAGAAAAAACAAAAAGAGCTAGTGTCGAAAATGTTACAAAAGGTAACTCAGGTGATAAGCAAGAACAAGGTTTACATCCAATAAAAGGCACAGTAAAAGATAATCATTACAAAGATGAAGATGCTTCTAAAAATAGATTAGAAGGATTGGATAAAGAAGAATTAGAAAATCAAATACAAACAGCCACAGAGGCTTCTGATAAACGAGTGTCAGATAAAATACAAAACTCAGAAAATAAATAATAATTTAAAAACAAAACTTATGAATACAGATATAAGAGAAGGAACTTGGAAACAGATAAAAGGAGAGTTTAAAGAAAAACTTGGTGAAATTTCTAATGATAACTCTACAAAAGCAAAAGGTGAAAAAGAAAAATTAATTGGAGAAATTCAAGAAAAATATGGTAAAACCAAAGATGAAATTACCGAAGAAATTAAAAATTGGTAATTTTCTAACTATTAGATTTAACTAAAAAAAGCATCAGATTTCTGATGTTTTTTTAGTTCTAAATTTCTTTTTTCTTAAACTTTTCTACTAAGTTCCCCACTGTTAAACCTTGCACAATAATTGAAAATACTACAACAACATACGTAATAACTAAAAATAAATCTCTGTGCATATCTGCTGAGAGTCCTAATGCCAATGCAAT
The DNA here is from genome assembly GCF_009832745.1 of Polaribacter septentrionalilitoris. Classification (GTDB taxonomy): domain Bacteria; phylum Bacteroidota; class Bacteroidia; order Flavobacteriales; family Flavobacteriaceae; genus Polaribacter; species Polaribacter septentrionalilitoris. The sequence goes on from NZ_VRMJ01000014.1 coordinate 307,481, forward strand.
TGAAATTCCTCCACGCAAGCCACCCCAAGTCATAATTAAGTTTGTTTTTGGAACAAATTCTAGTTTCTTTTTAAATAAATTAATTGGTAAAAACAATGATATATATCTACAAACTAATACAATAGGAATTGCTAAAACTCCTACTAAAATATATTTCCCTTCAAAAACCAATACCAATAACTCCATACCAATTAATACAAATAGAACTGCATTTAACAAGATGTCAATAAGTTCCCAAAATTTATCTACATATTTTTCTGTAACTTCAGACATGGAAGATGCTCTAACAGTATCATTACCAATAATTAAACCAGCAGTTACCATGGCTAAAGGCGCTGATAAATGTAATTTATGTGCAATTAAAGTCCCTCCCATAACTGCTGCTAGTGTAATGATTACTTCAATGTCATAATCATTTATAGATTTCATAAGTCTATAAGAAACCCAACCTAAAATAGCTCCTAATAAGATTCCTCCAAAAACTTCTTGTCCAAATAACTGAACAATATCAAAGGTTTCTGTTTGTTCTAATCCAGATTTTGCAATTTGAAAAATAGTTAAAAACACCACAACTCCTACTCCATCATTAAACAATGATTCACCAACAATTTTAGTTTCTAGCTTTTTAGGAACACCTGCTTTTTTTAAAATTCCTAATACGGCAATAGGATCTGTTGGAGATATTAATGCACCAAATAACAAACAATAAATTAAATCAATTTGAAAATTTAATAGTTGTAAAACAAAATACATCACAAATCCAACTAAAAAAGTAGAAGTTAAGACACCTAAGGTTGAAAATAATAGTATTGGCCAACGTTGAATTTTTAATTGCTCAAAATTGGTATGCAATGCTCCTGCAAACAATAAAAAACTTAGCATTTCATCGAGTAAAATACTTTTAAAATCGATACTAGAAATAATAGATTTTTCTAAGTTTAAAAGTGTTGGGTCAACATAACTCAACAGTAAAACACCTAAGGTAAAAATGATGGTAATAATCATCAAACCTATAGTATTAGGCATTTTTAAAAAGCGCACATTGATGTAACCAAATACTGCTGATAAAAAAATTAAAATTGTTGCGATAAAATAGGCATCCATATTTTTATGTTTTTTCAAATTTAAAAAAAGGAGGCTTAATCAGCTATACTAAATAAGATTATTTACTCTCTAATTATAGACTAAGTCTATTTATTTAAACATTTATTGGTATTGGGATAGATCATTGTCCTAAAAGATTTAAATAAGAGTTGATATTTATCATAATTGATAACTTAAAGTTGACTTAATTTTGGATTTTAATTTGGTTTTCTTAGACAAGGAATTGAACATTTAAAGTTTTATTTTATAATTATAACAGATGAGTCTTCTTTTTTCGCTACTATCATTAATCCCAATTTTAGTACTTCTATTAATTAGTCTATTTAAAGGTGTAAAAGCAGGAGTTTACTCAGGTTTTATTATAACAACCCTATTATTTTTTGTTTGGGGTAGTCCTTTTATTGCTTTTCCAGCTGCATTGGTTTCGGCTTTTATCAATACAATATCAATATTGATGATTATTTTTGGAGCATTGTTGCTTCATGCAAACATGGAGCAAGTTGGATTTATCGAAAACATAAAAGTTTCTCTAAAAAAAGCACATCATAACACTAGTTTTCAGTTTTATTTTTTGGCATTTTTTTTAACAGCATTTTTTGAAAGTGTTGCAGGTTTTGGTACACCAGGAGCTATTGTGCCTCTATTGCTAATTTCTTTAGGTTTCTCGCCTATTTTATCTATTGTAGTTGTTTTATTAATTGATGGTTTATTTGCAATTACAGGAGCTATTGGTACACCTGTTATTGCTGGTTTTGGTAATAACTTAGACTTAACTACAGATCAGACCAATAATATCTATATTTATGCTTCTTGTTTTATGATTATTTCTGGAGCAATACTTCTATTTTTCATTAAACGTTTTGTAAATAAAGAACATTCCTCAATTTCTGCATATAGTTGGAAAATGTACTTTAGTGTTACCATTCCTTTTGTAATACTATCTTTTTTTCTACAAGAACTCACAGGGATTGTAGCTGCAACAGTTATGGGAGCAATTGCTTATTTTTTCTTTTTTACAAACAAAGATTTGGTTTGGAAACCATGGCTACCTTATGGAATATTAGTGGTTTTATTATTAGTTCCAAAATTGATACCACCATTGCAACCTTTAATCGCCTATAAATTATTATTTAATGAGATATTTAGCTCAACAGTAAGTGCATCATTTTCACCTTTTAGATCTCCGTTATTTCCGTTTGTATTTGCAGCAATCTGTACTGCACTTTTAGGAAAGAATAGAAAGATGCAGTTAAAACCCGTATTTAAAAAAACATTGAGTGTTTTTTTAATTCTATTTCCTTCATTAGCTATTACACAATTGATGTTATCTAGTGGTTCTGAAATGCCATCTATGATAGATACAATGTCCATTTTATTTGCAAAAACCGGTAATGCTTATCCACTAATTAGTCCTTTTATTGGAGTTATGGGAACGTTTATTACAGGAAGCACTACAGTATCGAATATTATTTTTGGATCAGTTCAATTTAACACAGCAGAAAATTTAAGTTTATCAAAAGAGCTCATATTGGCAATGCAACTTAATGGCGCTAGCTTAGGGAACGCAATTTGCTTATTTAATATTATTGCTGCTGCAGCTGTAGCAGGTGTTACTCAATATACTAAAATATTAGGTAAAAATATTATTCCTGTTCTACTAGCAACATTTATTACCTCTATTATTGGGATGATAATTCTACAATTAATTTAAAACAACTCATAAAAAAACACCACTTGAAAAGTGGTGTTTTTAAGAACTTATAATTTTTATAAAGTTACATTACAAACAATCTACGAGAACTCATCATTTCTGATACTCTTTCTCCTATTTCATGCAATGCTTCATCATTATCTGCATTTTGTAATGCTTCATCTATAAAGTCTACAACTTGCTTCATGTCTTCTTCTTTTAGACCACGAGTTGTAATCGCTGCTGTACCAACACGAATTCCTGAAGTAACAAATGGCGATTTATCATCAAACGGAACCATATTTTTATTTACTGTAATATCTGCCTTACCTAAAGCAATTTCAGCATCTTTACCAGAAATATCTTTATTTCTAAGGTCAATTAACATACAATGATTATCTGTCCCTCCAGAGATTAAATTATATCCCTTAGCAACAAATTCTTTAGCCATTGCAGCTGCATTTTCTTTCACTTGAATTTGATATTCTAAAAACTCATCCGTCAACGCTTCACCAAAAGCAATTGCTTTAGCTGCAATAACGTGTTCTAATGGTCCACCTTGATTACCAGGAAAAACCGCAGAATTTAATAAGGTAGACATTTTTTTAGGTTTACCTGATTTTAAGGTTTCTCCAAACGGATTTTCAAAATCTTTCCCAATCATAATCATTCCTCCTCTTGGGCCACGTAGTGTTTTATGAGTAGTTGTTGTTACGATATGACAATGAGGTAAAGGATCGTTTAAAATACCTTTTGCAATTAAACCTGCAGGATGAGAAATATCTGCCATTAAAATTGCACCAACGCTATCTGCAATGACTCTAAAACGTTCAAAATCGATATCTCTAGAATATGCTGATGCACCAGCAATGATTAATTGAGGTTTTTCTGCAGTAGCAATTTCTTGAATTTTATCGTAATTTAAAACACCTGTTTCTTTTTCTACTCCATAAAAAACAGGATTGTATAATTTTCCAGAAAAGTTTACTGGAGAACCATGTGTTAAATGTCCACCATGAGATAAATCGAAACCTAAGATTTTATCTCCTGGTTTTAAACACGCTGCAAAAACAGCTGTGTTTGCTTGAGAACCAGAATGAGGCTGTACATTAACATATTCTGCACCAAATAATTCTTTGGCTCTATCTATTGCAATCTGCTCTACAATATCAACAATTTCACAACCTCCATAATATCTCTTCCCAGGATATCCTTCAGCATATTTATTGGTTAAAATAGAACCTTGTGCTCTCATTACTTGATCACTTACAAAATTCTCAGAAGCGATTAATTCTAAGCCATTTAACTGTCTTTCGTTTTCTTCTTGAATTAAATCAAAAATTTGATTGTCTAATTGCATTATTATTATTTTTATAGAAGCATCAAAAATAACAAAAAACGTATTCGTAAAAAACAAGTTTTAGTGATATTTTATAATTTTTAACGATTATTATATTTTTACGAATAAAGTACTGTTAAAAATAAATTTTTCATTGATATTTTATTTTAAAATGAAAAAAAAATATGTAGGTTTGAGGAAAATAAAATGAAACAAAATGATCATAACAGCAAATAATCCTAATCGTAAATCTTGGTTAAAAGTTGATAAAAATTCAGATTTTCCAATTCAGAATATTCCTTTCGGGGTTTTTATCACAAGGGATGACATTATCACTATTGGTAGTAGAATTGGTGATTATGCCATAGATTTAGGTGCCTTTCATCAACTAGGTTATTTTGATGGAATTCCGTTAACAGATGATATGTTTCTACAAGATAATCTAAATGATTTTATTGCAGATGGCCGTAAAACTTGGCGTTTGGTAAGAAATAGAATTGCTGAAGTTTTTGATGTAACTAATGGTAGTTTACGCGATAACGCGGATCACAAAGACAAAATTATTTTTAGAATGGATGAAGTAGAAATGTTATTGCCTGTTGCTGTAGGTGATTATACAGACTTCTATGCAAGTAAAGAGCACGCAACCAATGTTGGTTCTTTATTTAGAGATCCAGAAAATGCTTTATTACCAAATTGGTTGCACATTCCTATTGGTTATCATGGAAGAAGTTCTTCAATCATACCTTCTGGAACTCCAGTAAGAAGACCTTTTGGACAAACAAAACCGGCAGAAGGAAGTGATAGACCAAATTTTGGGCCTAGTCAATTGTTAGATTTTGAACTAGAAATGGCTTTTATTACAACAGATGCTAACGTTTTAGGTGATAGAATTCCTATTGAAGAAACAGAAGAATATATTTTTGGTTTAGTACAATTTAACGATTGGTCAGCAAGAGATATTCAAGCTTGGGAATATGTGCCCTTAGGCCCTTTCTTAGGAAAAAGTTTTGCTTCTACTATTTCTCCTTGGATCGTTACTTTAGATGCCTTAGAACCTTTTAGAGTTGATAACCCAAAACAAGTGCACAAACCTATGCCTTATTTAACACAAAAAGGGAAAGGAAGTTATGATATTAATTTACAAGTAGCTATTCAACCAGAAAACGCCGAAGAAACTGTTGTTTCCAATTCTAACTTTAAATATATGTATTGGACCATGGCGCAACAATTGGCACATCATACTGTAAATGGTTGTCCTGTAGAGGCTGGAGATATGATGGGTTCTGGAACCATTTCTGGACCTACAAAAGATAGTTTTGGTTCTATGCTAGAATTGACTTGGAGAGGACAAAATCCAATACAATTAAAAGACGGAACAGAACGTAAATTTATTAATGATTATGATACCGTAATTATGCGTGCACATTGTAAAAATGATAAAGTACGTATTGGTTTTGGAGAATGTGTTGGTAAAGTATTGCCTGCTAAATAATTACTTCTCTTTTCTTATTTTATACAATAAAATAACTTAATTCATACAAAAGCCTAATCTGATGATTAGGCTTTTGAGTTAATCGTGTTTATAGGATTTGACTTTCTGATAAAAAAGTTCGAACTTAGCTTAAATTAGAAACCGATAACATGGTTATAAATATCATCTAGTGTTAAATCTAGATGCATACTAAATGTGTTTTACGTTTTTGAGAGAAAAGTTGAATTAAAGATAAAATTCAAAAACCCATGAAAAATATTATTACTGCTATTGCTTTTATAGGATTGTTGGTTTCTTGCACATCATCAAATAAAACTAAAACAGAATCAAATGAAACTTCTTCAATAGAAAGTATTTCTAATGCTAAAGAGGTACTTTTTAAACCTATTAATACTGATGAAGCGTTAGTTGCAACTGCATTATTGGCTGCACCAGAGGAAAGTAGAGAAAGTTGTACAGTTATTGGATATAATATGGCTGGTGAATTTGTGACGTTTAAAAAGGGAAATAATGAATTCATTGTTCTGGTCGATAATCCTATTCAAGATGGATTTAATGCTGCTTGTTATCACAAAGATCTTGAACCTTTTATGGCAAGAGGAAGAGCCTTAAAAGCAGAAGGAAAAAATAGACAAGAAATTTTTGATATTCGCGAAGCAGAAATGAAATCGGGTAAACTAAAAATAGCAACTGGATCAACATTGCATATTTATTATGGAGCAAAATCAATGTATAACCATGAAACTTCAAAAGTTGAGGGAGCTCAACTACGTTATGTAGTATATATGCCATGGGCAACAGCTGCTTCTACAGGTTTACCTGAAACTCCAATTGCCTCAAACCACCCTTGGATTATGAATCCTGGAACTCATAGGGCACACATCATGATTTCTCCTTTATCACAAGATATAGATTAATTTTTTTTTGTGTTGAAAACTAAACAAGCACAAATAGAAAACAAAATAAGGTGTTTAAATAATTATTTACTTTGTTTTTAATTGTAAAAAAGAACTTAATATTAGGCATTTTTAATTGCAAATTTGCTTAGACTAACACGTTAGCTAAATCAAAAAATCTCTTTTCAATGAAGAAAAGAGATTTTAATTTAAGAAACTATTTTATAATTTAATCTTCATCTTCAAGATCATTTGCATCAAAATCGTTATTATCATCAAAAAACTCTTCATCCTCAGCATATTCTTCCATCGCATTTTCTAATTTCGTGCTAATTTTCACCAAATAGTTAGTGTCTTTAGTTTTTACTTCTACCGCTTTTATGGTCTCTCCTTTTCCATTTTTAAATGAGATAATATCTTCATAATCATAACCATCAGGGTATTTTTCAATCAAAAGATCTAAAATATCTTTGGTTAATTTTGCGTACTCTACAATTACTCTTTTCATTTTTTATAATTTGAATATCATATTGAGCGCAATCGATAGGTCTTTTTTTTATGAAAACTCTAATTTAAAAGTTCTTGATTTCGCTCAAATTGACAAGTGTATTACATTTCTAAAAGATAAGCAAAAATTAATGGAGCAACAATAGTAGCATCGCTCTCAATGATAAACTTTGGCGTATCAATATCTAATTTTCCCCAAGTTATTTTTTCGTTAGGTACTGCACCAGAATACGAACCATAACTAGTGGTAGAGTCGGAAATCTGACAGAAATAACTCCAAAATGGCGTGTCTGTTTTTTCCATATCTTGGTATAACATGGGCACAACACAAATAGGGAAATCTCCAGCAATGCCACCTCCTATTTGAAAGAAACCAATTCCTCCTGAACTTTCTGGATTAGCATTTTCTGTATACCAATCTGCTAAAAATGTCATGTATTCTATTCCAGATTTCATAGTAGCTGCTTGTAGTTCTCCTTTTAATACATAAGATGCAAAAATGTTTCCCATAGTAGAATCTTCCCAACCAGGACAAATAATAGGAAGGTTTTTTTCTGCGGCTGCGTACATCCATGAATCTTTGATATCAATTTCATAATATTGCTCTAAAACACCAGAAAGTAATAATTTGTACATGTATTCGTGTGGTAAATATCGTTCTCCATTCGCTTCTGCTTCTTTCCATATTTTTACAATATGTTCTTGTATTCTTCGAAAAGCCTCTTCTTCTGGAATACAAGTATCTGTAACTCTATTTAAGCCTTTTTCTAATAAACCCCACTCATCTTGAGGTGTTAAATCTCTATAATTTGGTACGCGCTTGTAATGAGAATGAGCTACTAAATTCATGACATCTTCCTCTAAATTGGCTCCTGTACACGAAATAATTTGTACTTTATCTTTACGAATCATTTCTGCAAAAATTTTCCCTAGCTCTGCAGTACTCATCGCTCCTGCTAATGAAACTAACATTTTGTTTCCTTTATTCAATTGTTCTTCATATCCTTTTGCAGCATCTACTAAAGCTGCTGCATTAAAGTGTAAAAAGTATTTTTCTATAAAATTTGTAATTGGTTTATTCATTTTTTAATTTTTTAAGTAAAATCTTTAAAACGTTCTCGAAACATCCTAATTAGCATAGAGACACTCGAACTAATAGTTTTTTATCAGTATTCATTTTATAAATTTTAGATTCTACTAATTATTTTTATTAAAGTTTTCGAACTTCAAAAATATCTGTTCTTCTGTCTTTTAAATTACGTACACTCCCAAATTGGTTCAAGTCTTTTAACAAATCTAAATCCACATCAGCAATTAAAATCATTTCTGTATTTGTGGTTGCTTCTGCTTTGATTCCGTTTGCGGGAAAAGAAAAATCACAAGGTGTAAATACCATAGACTGTGCATATTGAATATCCATATTATTTACTTTAGGTAAATTCCCTACACTTCCTGCTATAGCCACGTAACACTCGTTTTCTATTGCCCTTGCTTGTGCACAATGTCTTACTCTAGAATAGCCATTTTGGGTATCTGTTAAAAACGGAATAAATAAGATATCCATACATTCATCAGCCAAAATTCTACTCAGTTCTGGAAACTCAGCATCATAACAAATCAATACACCTATTTTTCCACAATCTGTATCAAACGTTTTTAATTGATGACCACCTTGCATTCCCCAAACTTTAGCTTCATCTGGAGTAACATGTAGTTTTTCATAACGATCTGTTGTGCCATCTCTTTTACAGATATAACCAACATTATATAATAAACCATCTTTTATTTCTGGTACGCTTCCAGTAATAATATTGATGTTATATGTAATTGCCAACTCAGAAAATTTCTGAACAATAACTGGTGTATATGCTGCCAATTCACGAATTGCTTGAGATTCTGGTAAATGGTTATGTTCTGCCATTAAAGGCGCATTAAAAAACTCTGGAAACAGAGCAAAATCAGCTCTATAAGCAGACACAGCATCTACAAAATATTCTGCCTGCTGCATTAATTCTGCCAAATCTTTATACAAACGCATTTGCCATTGAATTAATCCTAAACGAACAACACTCTTTTTTGTAACCGCCTTTTTAGTTTCTTTTTTATAATAAACATTGTCCCATTCTAATAAAACAGCATAATCATTTGAGTCTGTATCGCCTTCTAAATATCCTTTGATTACTTTAGAAGGATGAAAATCGTTAGAGATTTGAAAGTTTAATACTGGGTCATAAATTTCTTTACGTTTTACTTTCTCTAAATATTCTTTAGGCGTTATTTTATCAGCATATTTGTTAAAATTAGGAATTCTGCCACCAAAAGCAATTCCTCTTAAATTGAGCTTTTCACACAATTCTTTTCTGTAATCATACAACCTACGTCCTAATCGTAAACCTCGATATTCTGGTTTTATAAAAACTTCTATACCATATAAAACATCACCTTTATCAGAATGTGTATTAAACGAATAATTACCGGTAATTTCTTGGTAGGTGTGGTGATCATCAAACTTATCATAATCTACTCGCAAAGAAAAAGCACAACCCGCCAATTTATCGTTAATTTTAATAACAACTTGTCCTTCTGGAAATTTATCAATTAAAGATTGTATTTGAGCCTCATTCCAATACATGTTCTCCATATTAGAATACACTTCTATCATTGCCGCTTTTAGTTGTTGATAGTCGTTAATGGTCAAATACTGTAATTCTATATTTTCTATGTTTTTAATCATTATATTTGATTAATAATTGTCATCATTGTCTTTAAATTTCGAAAACTTAGTAAAGGTTTCTTCATTTTCTCCAATATCATAATCATCATCATTTTCTAAAAATTTATAGCTTAGCATTTTATAGAATATTTTTGCAGCTAAAAAATCTGATGATTTATCATTTTCAATCGGGCATAATTCTACCATATCAAAACCAACAACATTTTTTTCATCAAACACACGTTTTAAAAATTCTAAAGTTTCGTAATAAAACAAACCACCTGGTTCTGGCGTTCCAGTACTAGGGAAAATAGATGGATCTAATGCATCTAAATCGAAAGTAATAAAGACGTTGGTACTTAATTGATCGATAACATCATCCATCCAATCTTCGTTTAAAGCCATATCATGAGCAAAGAAAACCTTGTCTAAATTCATTTCTCTTTTCTCTGAAATGTCCATGCTTCTAATTCCAACTTGCACTAAGTTTGTAGATTGATTTGCTTCAAAAACTGCACAAGCATGATTGCATTTAGACCCTTCGTATTCTTTTCTTAAATCAGCATGAGCATCTATATGCAACACTGTTAAGTCGTTAAAACATTCGTTAAAAGCTCTAATTGTTCCAATAGAAACAGAATGTTCTCCACCAAAAACAGTTACAAATTTATTTCTGTTGATGTACTTTTTAGTTTCTTGATGAACAGCGTCTATCATAGCTTCTGGAGAACTATTTTCGGTAACAGGCTCTGTTAAAAAAACACCCTGTTTATAGACTTCAGAATCTGTTTCTATATCATACAATTCCATATTCTCAGAGGCGTCTAAAAAAGCTTTAGGTCCTTTGTCTGCTCCTTTTTGCCATGTACTTGTTCCGTCATAAGGAACAGGGATAATTACAATTTTTGATGTGGACAGGTTTCCAAACTCCTGTGGAATTCCTGCATATGTTTTTAATGTATTCATTTTATATTTTATTTCTAAAAGAGTTTATACCTCTTGTAATTCTTCGTTTATTAATTTTTCTTCTTGATTTTCTTTTTCAGTAGCTTCTCCATAACCTAATATAGATAGTAATTCACTACTTTTTTGTTGTTCTTTAAATATGCGAGTGGTTAAATTACCGTATTCATCTCTGTCTATAATTAAATGCTTTGGATGTGGTATTAAGCAATGCTGTAACCCCCCAAAACCACCAATAGATTCTTGGTAAGCTCCTGTATTGAAAAACCCAATGTAAAGCGGATTCTCTTTTTCATATATGGGCAAATAAATTCCGTTTACGTGTTGTTCTGAGTTATAATAATCATCACTATCACAAGTTAAACCACCTAATAAAACACGTTCATATTTATGATTCCATTTATTTACGGGCAGCATAATAAAGCGTTTATTTATGGCCCATGAATCAGGCAACGTGGTAATGAAAGATGAGTTGATCATATTCCAACGTTCTCTATCATTTTGTTTTTTTTGATACAAAACTTCATAAATTGCTGCTCCAGATTCACCTACTGTAAAGCTTCCAAATTCTGTAAAAATATTGGGGACATCTACACCTGCCTCATTACATGCTTGCTGAATTTGAATTATAATTTCATCAATCATATATGCATAATCATAATCAAAAGCGAGTGAGCTTTTTATTGGAAATCCACCTCCTATATTTAAGCTATCTAGAGTTGAACATACTTTTTTTAGGTTGATGTAAACCGTTAAACATTTCATCAACTCGTTCCAGTAATACGCATTGTCTTTAATACCAGTATTGATGAAAAAATGTAACATTTTTAAATCTACTTGTTTGTTTTTAGAAATCTCACGTTCGTAAAAAGAAACGATGTTTTTATAACCAATACCTAACCTAGATGTATAAAATTCAAATTTTGGTTCTTCTTCAGAAGCAATTCGAATTCCAACTTTAAAGCGTTTGGTAATTTCTTTTTGCAAAAGAGGTAACTCTTCGTAATTGTCTATAATTGGGATACAATTTTTATGACCAGAGTTAATTAAATCACTGATATTGTTAATATATTGCTCTCTTTTAAAACCATTACAAACAATATAAGTAGTGTCTTTTATTTTGCCTTCTGCTATTAAATTATTTACAATATCTATATCAAAAGCAGATGATGTTTCTATGTGAATATCATTTTGTAAAGCCTCATGCAAAACGTGTTTAAAATGAGAACTTTTTGTGCAATAACTGTAAAAATATTTGCCTTTATAGTTGTTTTTTTCAATACTAGTGTTAAACCAAATTTTTGCTTTGTTGATGTTTTCAGAGATCTTTGGTAAGTAAGTAAATTTTAACGGAGCCCCATATTTTGCAGCTAATTCCATTAAATTAATACCATGCCAAAACAATTTACCCTTTACTATTTTAAATTCTTCTTGTGGAAAATCAAACGTTTGTTCGATTAAATCAATATATTTTGTGTTCACTTTTAGTTCTATTAATTGTACAATAAATTATTCTCTACTAAAACCTGATGAACAGATTAAAGTATAAGAAACATACTCTTTAAAAAAAGAGGTTATCACTGTATAATTTGTAAGTAAACTACATGCAGCCTAGAAATTAGCTGTATTTTTTTAAAATAAGAAAATGGAGAAACCTTAATTTTTTCGTCGCATTTCCAAAATGCATTGTGATGATTTATCTCCTGTAAAAAATCACTCCCGAAATAAGAAAAACGATACATTTAACTTATAATAAGCGAGTCAAATGTAAATTATTTTTTAATATAAAAAACAAAATCAAAAAAAAAGTGAAAAAAAATTTCCACTTTAATGTTATCAGTAAATACTACTCCTCTGGAGGATACCCATGTATTTCTTCGAAATCTCTATCAAAGTTTTCTCTTAAATAAGAGTTTAATTTCTTCCTGTAATCGTCTTTTAACCAGGTAACAAAGTTGTGTGTACTTTTAGAAATACACTTTGCATATCTGTTAATTCTATCATCTATCTCCTCTCCTAGCATTTTTGCTAAAATTAAGGCATCAAAGACGTCTTCACTGTTTTCAATACACATTTTTGCATGGTGTTGAATGGATTTCTCTAAAACTCTTTTTGAGGATTCACCAGATCTAATGGTATCTATATATACTTTTTTCATGTCGAAATAAGTATCTGTAGATTTTGCAAATTCTTTCTTTACATCAGCTGGTAATTCGTATCTAAAAGTGCTTTCAATTTCTTCATCAGAAAGAATTGCATTTAGATAATAATCTGGAGCTCTAAACATTTTTTGCCAATCTAAATCAGCACCCCAAGGTCCAAATCTGTAGAAATTGTTCCCTAAATCAACAACATCAAACGTAGTTTTATCACCAAAAATACGAGAACCACGTCCAATCATTTGGTAATATAGCGTCAGTGACTTTGTTGCTCTGTTTAAAATAATAGCTTCAATACTAGGTTCATCAAAACCAGTAGTTAATATACTTACAGAGGTAATAATAGCATTTGGTGTTTTATGAAACCAACGTAAAATTAACTCACGTTCTTTTTTTGTATTCGTATTGTCTAAATGCGCAATTGGATATCCGGCTTTTTTAAAGGCATGAAAAACCTGAATAGAAGTATTAATACCATTATTAAAAATCAAGGTTTTCTTTCCTTTAGCAGTTTCTTCATAAGCAGCAACCAACTTAGATAACATATCAGAATTAGTATATAAATCTTCTGAAGATTTTACGGTATAATCACCATTTGCTCCAACTTCTAATGAGGTTAAACCTACGTTGTAAGAATACATGTTAGCTCTTGCCAAATACCCATTATCTATTAAATCTTGGATAGATTCTCCTACAAACAGTTCTTGATAATTCTCATACATTGGTAGCTTGATGTTAGAACTCAAGGGAGTTGCTGTAACACCTAATATAAATGCGTCGTTAAAAAACTTAAAGATTTTTGTAAACGAATTGTAATGCGCCTCATCAACAATAACTAAACCAATATCTGAAATATCTAATTTTTCATCATTCAAACGATTCTTTAGCGTTTCTACCATAGCTACAAAACAATCAAAATCATGTTGATCATCTAATTTAGCAGTAGAATTAATAATTTTATTAGTCACACCAAACTCACCCAACATTCTTGAAGTCTGTTTACTCAACTCAATTCTATGGGTTAAGACTAAAACTTTCTTTTTAAAGGTCTTTAGATAACGTCTGGTAATTTCTGAAAAAATAACCGTTTTTCCACCACCTGTAGGCAATTGGTATAATAAATGATAATCTGGTGGAGCTGTCTCAAAACGCTTAAAAATTTCTTGAAGTGCGTCTTGCTGATAGCCGTATAATTCTTTTCCTGTAGTTGTGTCTGTCGTATTTGTTTCCGCCAAAAGAATAAAAATTTTGAAAAACAAAAGTACGACTTAAATAAGGTTTTATGCAAGTTTATGCTATAGAAATCTTGTTAAATCTGTAGCAGCTATGTCATAATGCGATGCATGATGAACAGCAACACTATTTTTTACAACTATCAATTGAGGTGATTGATGCATTACTTGAAAAGCATATCCTATTTCATCAGAAATTGTTCTGTAACTTAATAAGTCTAAGTAATATACTTTTAAATGTTGATGTTCTTCTTGAAACAAGTTTTCAAACCGTTTGATAACCATACTGCTAATTCCACAACGTGTAGAATGTTTAAAAATAAGAACAGATGCTGTTTTAGATTGTTCTTTAATTTCTTCTAATTGATCTACTGAGGTTAAAGGAATCCAATGTAAATATGACTTTTTTTCTGGTTTTGATTCCTTTTCGCCATTTGCTCCAAATACTTTATTAAATATACCCATTTTTATATTTTATCCTTTTACGATACAAATATAGAAAACTTTTTCAAGCCAAAAAGTCAGTAAAACAAAGACTTAACAAGACATTTTGACTGGTTTTGTTTCGGAATTCACAATGGTATTATTATTGACTTTATAAGTTTAAAAACAAAAAAAGATTATGAATTTTAATAACTATACAACAAAATCACAAGAGATCATCCAAATGGCCCAACAGATTGCCCAAGGATTTGGTCATAATCAAATAGAAAATGAGCATATTTTTAAAGCCTTAACTCAAGTTGATGAAAATGTATTGCCTTTTTTATTAAAGAAACTGAACATTAATATCGATGTTATAAACCAGATTCTAGACAAACAACTGCAGAGTTTAGCAAAGGTGTCTGGAGCTGAATTAATGCTATCAAGAGAAGCTGGAAAAACCTTAAATGAAGCATCTATCATCGCCAAAAACATGAAAGATGATTATGTTTCTATTGAGCATTTAATCTTGGCAATTTTTAAATCAAAAAGTAATATAGCTCAGGTTTTAAAAGATCAAGGAGTTACAGAAAAACATTTAAAAGCAGCAATTGAAGAATTGCGAAAAGGCGAACGAGTAACCTCTCAAAATCAAGAAGAAACTTATAATTCTTTGAATAAATATGCTAAAAACCTAAACGATTTAGCAAAAAACGGAAAACTAGATCCTGTAATTGGTAGAGATGAAGAAATCAGAAGGTTATTGCAAATTTTATCAAGAAGAACCAAAAACAATCCAATTTTAGTAGGAGAACCAGGAACAGGTAAAACAGCCATTGCAGAAGGTTTAGCCCACAGAATTGTTGATGGAGATGTCCCAGAAAATCTAAAAGATAAACTCATTTTTTCTTTGGATATGGGGGCTCTAATTGCAGGTGCAAAATACAAAGGAGAGTTTGAAGAGCGCTTAAAATCCGTTATTAAAGAAGTAACTACTTCTGATGGAGATATTGTCTTGTTTATTGATGAAATTCACACCTTAGTTGGTGCTGGAGGTGGCCAAGGGGCAATGGATGCTGCAAATATTTTAAAGCCAGCGTTGGCAAGAGGAGAATTACGTGCAATTGGAGCCACTACTCTAGACGAATATCAAAAATATTTTGAAAAAGACAAAGCGTTAGAGCGCCGTTTTCAAAAGGTATTGGTTGATGAACCAGATACAGAAAGTGCCATTTCAATTTTAAGAGGAATCAAAGAAAAGTACGAAACACACCATAAAGTTCGTATTAAAGATGATGCTATTATTGGTGCTGTAGAGTTATCTCAACGTTACATTACCAATCGTTTTTTACCAGATAAAGCTATTGATTTAATGGATGAAGCTGCCTCTAAATTACGAATGGAGATCAATTCAAAGCCAGAAGAACTGGATGTTTTAGACCGTAAAATAATGCAACTAGAAATTGAGATTGAAGCCATTAAACGTGAAAAAGATGAAGTAAAACTAAAATCTTTGCGCGCTGAATTGGCGAATTTAAAAGAACAAAGAAATACGTTGAATGCAAAATGGAAATCTGAAAAAGAGGTTGTAGATAACATTCAAAATGCAAAATCTGATATTGAAAACTTTAAAGTTGAAGCTGAAAAAGCAGAACGTGAAGGAGATTATGGTAAAGTAGCAGAAATAAGGTATGGAAAAATTAAACAAGCTCAAGAAAAGCTTGAAGAATATCAACAAATTTTAGCAGAAAACCAGAATGGAAATTCTTTAATAAAAGAGGAAGTAACCTATGAAGATATTGCTGAAGTCATTGCAAAATGGACAGGAATCCCTGTTACTAAAATGATTCAGTCAGAACGTGACAAACTCTTAAAGTTAGAAGATCAATTGCATAAAAGAGTTGTGGGTCAAGAAGAAGCTATTGTTGCAATTTCTGATGCTGTAAGACGTTCTAAGGCAGGTTTGCAAAATCCGTCTAAACCCATAGGAAGTTTCTTGTTTTTAGGAACAACAGGAGTAGGAAAAACAGAGTTGGCAAAAGCCTTAGCAGAATATTTATTTGATGATGAAAGTGCCATGACTAGAATAGATATGAGCGAATATCAAGAACGTCATTCTGTTAGTAGATTAGTGGGTGCGCCTCCAGGTTATGTGGGGTATGATGAAGGTGGACAATTGACTGAGGCAGTAAGAAGAAGACCTTATTCTGTAGTATTGTTAGATGAAATTGAAAAAGCACATCCAGATACTTTTAATATCTTATTGCAAGTGTTAGATGAAGGAAGGTTAACTGATAATAAAGGGCGTGTAGCAGATTTTAAAAATACAATTATCATCATGACCTCTAATATGGGAAGTCATATTATAATGGATAAATTTAGCGACCCAAAAGCAGATGTTGATGCTGTTACAGAAGTTGCCAAGTTAGAAGTTTTAGGGTTGTTAAAACAATCTGTAAGACCTGAATTTTTAAACAGAATTGATGATGTAATTATGTTTACTCCACTGAGTAAAGATGATATTTTTGAAATTGTACGTTTGCAAATAGTTCAGTTACAAAAAATGATCGCAAAACAAGACATCACCTTAGATGCTACTGATGAAGCTATTGCTTATTTAGCTAAGAAAGGATATCAACCTGAATTTGGTGCAAGACCTGTAAAAAGAGTCATTCAGAAAGAGGTATTGAATCAATTATCTAAAGAAATTTTATCTGGAAAAATAACAACAGATAGTATTATTTTATTAGATGCTTTTGATGATAAATTAGTGTTTAGAAATCAGTCTGATTTGGTAGAAACTAGAAAGTCAGTGTAAAATTTTCAACTTGAGTTCAGTCGTAAGATTTCTAATTCTTGACTGCGCTCAAAAAGACAAAATATAATTTGGTCAATTAAGAAAGACGATGTTTGTTAAAACATCGTTTTTTCTTTTTTAACTATATTAGTCATCTAATTTAAATATCATGAAACAATTTTTATTGCTTTTTATTGTTACATTAACAATCTTAACCTCTTGTACTTCTGATGAAACTACTACGTATTATTTAATTCGACATGCAGAAAAAGACAGAACAGACAAAACTAATAGAAATCCTAATTTGAATGATAAGGGCCTTAAAAGAGCAAAAACATGGGCTAAATATTTTGATTTGATAGATCTAGACGCTGTATATTCTACAAATTACAATAGAACAATGCAAACTGCAAAACCAACTGCAGATAGTAAATATTTAAAAATAGTAAATTATGATCCAAGGAAAATGTACGATTCTATTTTTAAACAAAACACAAAAGGAAAAACTGTTTTAGTTGTTGGTCATAGCAATACCACTCCTGTTTTTGTAAATAAAATTTTGGGTAAAAAGAAGTATGAATGGATGAAAGATGATGATAATTCAAGCTTATTTATTGTCACTATTTCTAATGGCAAAAAAACAAGTAAAATTCTTAAAATACACTAATTTACAATCTTTTTTTGGGGTTCATAAATTATAATTAACTGAATTGTAATTGCCAACAACACCAAAATTCCTATTTCAATTTGAGTAAATAATTCTATTGTTGAAACCGCTTTTTTACCAATAAAAAATTGTCTTCTTCCTTCATTTATTTGAATTTTTGAATTTTTGAAAGTTTGATTAAGTTCTTATCAATTTCAGAAAACTTCATCATCATCTTAGATTTAAGATCATGTGATGGGTTTTCTATATTCTTATTTTCTAAATCAAATAAAAGCTTAATATTATCCTTTAAATTAGTTAATGTTTTTGCTTCTTCTATGGTTAATTTTGTTTGTTCGAAGTCAAAAATTAAATTCTCAATAGAACTGTTAATAATATCATCTTTTGAAGATAATCTTGCAGAATTATTTAACAGAACCTCTTTTTCTTTTAGATGAATATTTTTAGATATTTCAAAAATTATATTATTGGCAATAAGCCTATCTTGGTATATGTTAACAACAGTTTGCTTTACTCTATTAAAATTATTTTTATCTACAAGGTTTGTAGTAATAATAATTATAAAAATGATTAGCACTCCTAAAATAGACTTTACTTTGTTATATATTGACATATTAAATTAATTATTGTTAAGAAATATAAAAACCCCAAGATAATCTTGAGGTTTAATAGGTTAACATCTTAAAATCAAGACATTAAACAACATCATTTTTTAATGATTGTTTTTTTATTTTTTTGCCATGGCTTTTGGTTCTTAAATGCAGGCCCTTTTAATTTTGGTTTAGTTGACTGTATGTTTAAAACTTTAAAAGTAGCATTCTTGTTATTTTTTTGCCAAGGTTTAAAGTTTTTAAAAGCAGGCCCTTTTAAACCTTTCTTTGGACTACCAACATACACAACTGTTGGCTCTGCAGTACTCTCCCAAACCTTAAAGTTTTTAAATTCTGGTCCTTTTAAATCATTTCTTTTTTGTGCAAAAGCAGATGTTGAGAGGAAAATAATTCCTAATACTAAAACTATTTTTTTCATGATGATGTTGTTTTATAGTTATATCAAACCCTATTGTTTGACTACCATAAAATTAATCATGAAACAAGTCTTATACTGTTATAAGAAAATTGGTAAATGTATATCCGTATTTATACGGATGTTTAGTTATAAAATCTTTTGTTCTGTAGCTTTTTTAATTAAAGCTGCAGTGTTTTTTACTTCAAGTTTTTTTAGAATATTAGCTCTATGAGTTTCTATTGTTCTTGAACTAACAAATAGTTTTGCTGCAATTTCTTTAGTTGTCATTCCTTTAGAAATAAGTTGTAATACTTCATTTTCTTTATTGGATAATTGGTTAGCACTTACCCTATTTTCTGACATGAAGTTTACCATTTTTTCTGATATTTCTGGACTAAAATATTTTTTACCATTTGCAACTGTTCTGATACTTAATAAAAGCTCTTCTGCATCTGCATTTTTTATTAAATATCCATAAGCTCCTTCTTTAGCACATTTGGCAATATAATTTCCCTCATTGTGCATAGAAATAATAATTGGTTTTATGGTAGACTCTGTTGAACTGAGCCTTTTTAAAACTTCAAAACCATCCATATTTGGCATAGTTATATCTAATAAAATTACATCAATATCTTTTATATTTTCTAGTGATTTTATTAGTTCTTGTCCATCAGAAACGGTTTTAACAACATTAATATCACTATACTTTTTAAGAAGTTCAGACAAACCAAATCGAAATAAATCGTGATCATCTGCAATTATTAAGTTTATCATTTTTATCAATTAAATTGGTAATTCAATTTCAAACTTGGTAGTGCCATTACTAGTTTGGATATCTATTGTACCATTAAAGATTTCAACTCTTTCTTTTATGTTTGTAATTCCAGAACCAAAAGTTGTTTTTTCCAAATCAAATCCTCCTCCATCATCAAAATAAAATAAAGATATAAAATTATCAAATTCAGATAAGGTGATTTTTATTTGTTTTGCATGTGAGTGTTTTATAGTATTATTAATAAATTCTTGAACAATTCTAAATAGATTAATAGCCAACTCATTAGAGATATTTCCTTTTGAAGCATCATCAAAATTGATCTCTATATTTACAGATTGTTGTATGGTTTCAACATAGTTTTGTAACGTAGGACCAATTCCGAAATCTTCTAATGTAGAGGGCATTAGAGCATTTGTCATAGATCTTACTTCTGAAATTGTAGTATCAATCATTTTTTTAATTTCAGCCTTGTGAGTTTCTTTTTGAATGTTATTCTGAATGTAAAACTTTAATGTAGTTAAAAAGGGTCCTATACCATCATGTAGTTCTCTTGCTAATTTTTTTCTTTCATTTTCTAAACGATCCACCAAAACTCTTTTGTTGGTTATGATCACCTGCTGCTCTTTATTTCGAAAATCTATCAACTTTTCACGCATTTTTAAAAGCGTTTGCCCAAGTAAATCATCAGAACTTTTTGGACTATAATTTGACGTTAGATTCATATTACCAACATCCACAGAAAAATCCACAGCTCCAGAAAGTGCTGTTTTTAAACTACTTAGCGCTTCAAACATTTCATTAATTTCTTTGGGTTTTGATAAAAAAGAATAATAAGAAGAACCTAACTCATTTTTTTCAGTATAATTCCCTTTAGCCATTACCATTAATTTCTCCTTCATTTCAATAATAGGTTGTGTAATGATTCTAGTTAGGAAAAGTGATAAAACAACAGAAACAATAATTATGAAAACTGTAATTAGAATCAACTTTTTACGCATTTCTATTAATGGTTTAGAAACCTCACTAACATCTATTTCTGAGAGAATTACCCAATTTAAATTTCCAATTTCAATAGGTTGATAAGCGCTGTATACAGGTATATTTCTATAATCTGGAAAAACACCTGTTTTTTGCAAACCATTACTAGCATTCATTACTCCTTCTGTTTTTGCAATAATAGTATATGGCGTTTTGTTTGGAAAAAAACGTGATTGAGAACGCAGCCTAAAATCATCACCAACTAAGTAAGATTCCCCACTCAGCCCCATACCTGTTCTTTCTAATAAAATATTTTTAATTTTTTTATAATCTAAAAGGTGAATTATTCTTTTAGCTTCAGAAATTTTAACAAAGACTATAGAAGTTTGTTGATTTGGATTCAAATGGGTTACATCATAAATTCCTTTGGTTAAATACTGGTTTTCTGGTATTTGAAAATTTGGTGTATTAAAAACATTCTCTTCTTCAAATTTTTGCCATTCTGCATGAA
The DNA here is from genome assembly GCF_009832745.1 of Polaribacter septentrionalilitoris. Lineage (GTDB taxonomy): Bacteria > Bacteroidota > Bacteroidia > Flavobacteriales > Flavobacteriaceae > Polaribacter > Polaribacter septentrionalilitoris. The sequence continues at coordinate 328,738 of NZ_VRMJ01000014.1, forward strand.
TAAGCTTTTCTAATTGTATGTTTTTTAGTGTTTTAATTGAATTTAATTGCAGTAATACACGATTGTCTAAAACCTTAGAAAACTCCTTGTAAAAGGTAAATGAAAGAAACAATACTACAAATACAATAAGAGTATTTATAATAACAATTATCCAACTTTTAATATTCATATACAATCCTTTTATTTAAGGTAAATAGTATGTTTAATATATGAAATTAATCCAAAAGTTTTACATTAATATCTTTTAAAACTATTTCAGAAACCTTTTTTAGTTGATTGTTCTCATATGCTTTATCAATATCAATCAATTCAATATTTTTAATTTTAGGCTTATAATTGTGATAATCTACAAAACGAACCCCGTTTACGATACATTGTTCTTTTAACGCTCTAAAACGCATTCCTCCACCATTAGTTTTGTAAGAATATGCTAAATAATCAATTAAATAGTCTTCTTTTCCAATCCAATAAATAAAGACATCTTCATGGTCTTCTCCTCCTCCTTCTTCAGAAAAAGTAATTTCAATTTTATAATAAATTTTACCTTTTATTGTTGATAATGGTAATAGCCTTTTTTTTACGGCAGTATCATGTAAACTATAAGGCAACACAGAAAAATAATGTACAGAATTTACTGAGTTCGCATAATTTAAAGAATCTAATGCAGATACATTTACTTTTTTATCATTGATAAATCTTGTAAATCCATTATTAGATAACACGTCTTTTATTGAATCAAAACTTCTACTTAATGTAAAACTTCCTCTTTTTCTAATTGCATTATATTTTTTATCTCTAAATTGAAATGAAATTTCAGAGTTTATAACTTTGTTGGCTCCTGAGTACACAATAGTTTTATCAATAACATCTTTTGCTAAAATTTTATCCTTCTGTGGATTACAAGAAATTAAAAATAACAGCGTAAACAAGTAAAAGTATTTCATTCTCTTTAGTTGTGTTTGGTATAAATAGAATTCAAAATTACATTTCTTTGACCAAAGTAAAAATGTATCTTTGTTAATCTTTTGTGAAGACGATTATGCAGAAAAAAATAAACATACAGAACAAAAAAGCACGTTTCGAATTTGAAATTCTAGATAAATATATTGCTGGAATTCAATTAACTGGTACAGAAATAAAATCGATTAGAAACAGTCAAGCAAGAATAACTGAGAGTTTTTGTGAATTTAATGAACGTGGAGAGTTGTTTATTATAAACATGTACATTCAAGAGTATTTATTTGGACATCATTTTAATCATAACCCAAAGAGTGAAAGACGTTTACTACTAAATAAGCGTGAATTGAGAAGTTTAAAAAAAGATGTTGAAGCTAAAGGAAATACCATAGTTCCTTTACGCTTATTTATTAACGAACGTGGTTTTGCCAAATTAGAAATTGCTTTGGCAAAAGGTAAACAAACTCACGACAAGCGTAATGTTATCAAAGACAGAGATAATAAGCGTGATTTAGCTAGAATTAAAAAGAGTTTTAACGCATAATTTAATGATTTCTTTTCTAAAACTCATTCGTTATAAGAACTTGTTGATGGTTTTACTAACGATGGTTTTAACTAGGTACACTTTATTAGATCATCTTATTCCAAATATAGAATTATCTGGTTTTGATTTTGTGCTTTTTGCCATCAGCATAGTTCTTATTACTGCCTATGGTTATATTATAAATGATTTATTTGATATAAAAGCAGATCAAATAAATAAGCCAGAAAAGGTATTTATTGATCATTACATCTCAAAAAAAACAGCTTTATACCTTAGTATTTTATTAGGGTTAGTTGGTTTTTTTATTGGTTTTTATGTCTCTTATAAAAATCATAAAATTTACTTACTTAACTATTATCTATTTTCAATATTGATTTTATTTCTGTATTCTTTTTCTTTTAAGAAAATAGCATTTTTAGGAAACTTGATTGTTTCGTTTTTATGTGGATTTCCAATCTTAATATTATATTTCCTAATTACAGGTCTAAGCTTTACAGAATTAAATGATGTTCTCTTTTTTGATTTTCCTGTTTTAGCATATTGTTTGTTTGCAATGTTTACAACATTTATAAGAGAAATTATTAAAGATATTGAAGATATTGATGGAGATTTAAAAATAAAAGCTAAAACACTCCCTATTATTATTGGTAGAGAAAGAGCTTCTAGGGTTGCTTTTGTTTTTTCATCATTACTTTTTATTTTTTTTATTATAATCTTGCAGTTTCTGCAGAATAATTATTTGTTTTTAGGTTATGGAATTCTCCTTTTAATACTTCCACAAATCTATTTTATGAGTAAGTTGTGGGTGGCAAAAAGTAAAAAAGACTTTTCTAAATTGAGTAGTTTTCTAAAAAGTATTATGTTAATAGGGATTCTATCAATGTTATTATTTAAATTTCAATAAATGTTAAGAGAAAAACTACAAGAATATAATATCATTTTAGCTTCTGGTTCTCCTAGAAGGCAGCAATTTTTTAAAGATTTAGATATTGATTTTACCATTCAACTTAAAGAGGTTGAGGAGATTTATCCACCAGAATTAAAAGGATCTGAAATTACAGATTATTTAGCCGATTTAAAATCGAAAGCATTCACAAACTTATCTGAAAATGATATTTTAATTACTTCAGATACCATTGTCTGGTTAGAAAATACAGCTTTAGGAAAGCCCAAAAACAAAAAAGAAGCTTTTAGTATGTTGCGCTCATTATCAGGAAAAAAACACGAAGTAATTACATCAATCAGTATAAAAAGTAAAGATTTTCAAACCATTGTAAATGATACCACAGTAGTTTCTTTCAAAAAAATTTCTGATAAAGAAATCAATTATTATATCAATAATTACAAACCTTTTGACAAAGCTGGAGCATATGGAATTCAAGAATGGATTGGCTTTATTGCCATAAATAAGTTAGAAGGAAGTTATTTTAATGTAGTTGGTTTGCCTGTTCACAAATTGTATGAAGAACTAATGAAATTGTAAAAAATTTACTTTCAAATACTTAACCCTAAAAACAGTAAGTAAAATAGTCTTTTTGCTATTCCCTCTTTTCTTTTCTTTAAAGCAAAATAAAAGTTTATTTTTACGCCAAATTATACAACACACAATTTTTACAATGAAAAAATACACGTACACAGAAAAAAAAGACACACGTTCTGGTTTTGGTGATGGTTTAACAGAATTAGGAAGAACAAACCCAAATGTTGTTGCTTTATGTGCAGATTTAATAGGTTCCTTAAAAATGAATCAATTTATTAAAGAAAACCCTGAGCGTTTTTTCCAAGTTGGTATTGCAGAAGCTAATATGATGGGTATGGCTGCTGGACTAACTATTGGAGGTAAAATTCCGTTTACGGGTACTTTTGCAAACTTTTCTACTGGTAGAGTTTACGATCAAATTCGTCAATCTATTGCTTATTCTGGTAAAAATGTAAAAGTTTGTGCATCTCACGCAGGTGTAACTTTAGGTGAAGACGGTGCAACTCATCAAATTTTAGAAGATATTGGTTTGATGAAAATGTTACCTGGTATGACTGTGATTAATCCTTGTGATTACAATCAAACAAAAGCAGCTACTATTGCTATTGCTGATTTTGATGGTCCTGTTTATTTAAGATTTGGTCGTCCAAAAGTTCCTGTTTTTATGCCAGAAGATGCAAAGTTTGAAATTGGTAAAGGAATTCAGTTAACAGAAGGATCAGATGTTACTATAGTTGCTACAGGACATTTAGTTTGGGAATCTTTACAAGCAGCTGAACAATTAGAAGCTCAAGGAATTTCTGCTGAAGTCATTAACATACACACTATAAAACCTTTAGATGAAGAAATCATCTTAAAATCGGTTGCAAAAACAGGTTGTATCGTAACTGCAGAAGAACATAATAAATTAGGTGGTTTAGGTGAAAGTGTTTCAAGAACCTTAGCGTTAAACACTCCTACTCCGCAAGAATTTGTGGCAACTAATGATACTTTTGGAGAATCAGGAACGCCAGATCAATTGATGGCAAAATATGGTTTAGATGCCAATTCAGTTCTAAAAGCAGTAAAAAAAGTAATTTCTAGAAAAAAATAACGTTTTATCAATTTAAAGCGTCTAATTAAAAACAGTAATATATGAAAAAAGTAATTTTAATGATGGTTTTGGCTTTAGGATTAAGTCAAGCTGCAAATGCCCAAATTAATTTTGGTCTTAAAGGAGGAATCAACTACAACTCAAATTCTATCAAAGAAGTTCAAACTGATGTTTTTGACGGAGCAAAAAGTAAAACTGGTTATCATGCTGGTATTTGGTTACGTTTTAAAATTCCAGTAATTGGTTTGTATTTAAGACCAGAATTGGTTTATACAAGTTTAGAAAATGAAGTTTTGTATAAAACATCTGGAAATACAACTTCATATAACTTTCAAAAAATTGACATACCTGTATTGTTAGGGAAAAAGATTTTTGGAATTGGTAATGTTTATGTTGGGCCTTCATTTCAATACATATTAGATTCTGATTTTAGTTTTAGTGATATTCCTGATGTAGAAGCAGATGGTTTTACAGTAGGACTTCAATTTGGAGGTGGAATAGAACTAGGAAAAATAGGTATTGATGTAAGATGGGAAAGAGCTTTCTCTGGTATTGAATCTACTTTTATCGGCAATGCAGGTAATGTAAATTTTGATACTAGAATTAATCAAATAATTCTAGGTTTGTCTTATAGATTATAATAAATAAGTACAAATAATATATAAAAAATCCCTTGAGAGTTACTCAAGGGATTTTTTATATATTAGGATTATTATATTTTAATTGACATTAGAATTTAAGTAATCTGGTGTAGAAGGAAAATCCTCATCACTAAAGTCATTTCTTGGATCTCCATCTCCGTCAGCATCTTCATCTATTGAAGCTTTACCGTCATTATCATGATCTGTTCCTTTTACAAAATCTAATAAACTTACATAAAAAATTAAATTTTCATTTGGGGGTATTCCATCAGTACCTGAATTTCTGTAAGCCAAACCAGAAGGAATAATTAAAATTCCTTTACCAAAATTTTCATAAGTTATTGGTCCGTTATTAGTTATGTTTTTACCTCCTTCTAAGTTATCACTAATACCATATGTCCAACCTCTAATTACACCATCAAGTGTAAACCATATACCAGATTCATTCTGATCAAATGGAACTGATCCTATGCTATCATTTCTTACAATTCTTTGACCTTTATATTTAGCAAAAACAGAATCTACGACACTTGGACTTCCTTTTGCGTTGATTATATTTCCACTAGCATCTTTTCCTCCTCTATCAATCACATAAATATACATTGTATAATCAATATCATTTTCTGTAACATTTAGTGTTTTTAAATTGCCAGAAGTATCATCTGCTAAAGATGTTTGGCCAGCAACCATTGGTTTAATAGCCTCTGTAGAGCTATCAAAATAAAAATTCTTTAAAAATTGTGTTAGAGAATCATTATCTATTAAAGCTTGCCCTTCATGATCAAAATTGTCAAAAACTATTCCATTGTTATTATCTCCACAAGAGAAAAACACTAAACTAATAATAAGTAGGGCAAAAATATTTTTAATTTTATTCATTTAAATCGAAAATTTAAGGGCGCAATTTACCATTTTTATACCTTTGTAAAAAGACAAAGTCTATATTTTAACTATTTTTATGAGGATTGATAAATATTTATGGTGCATTCGTGTTTTTAAAACTAGAAGTATTGCAACAACTGCTTGTAAAAAAGGGCAAGTAAAAATTAATAATTCATCAGTTAAACCCTCAAAAGAGGTGTTTAGTAATGAAATTATTTTAGTTCGAAAAAATCAAATTAATTATCAGATAAAAGTTTTAGATTTACCTAAAAGTAGAGTTGGAGCAAAATTGGTAGATTTGTATCGTAAAGATATTACCCCAAAAGAAGAATTTGAAAAGACAGAACTTCTAAAATTTGCTAAGGATTATTATAGAAAAAAAGGAAGTGGTAGACCTACAAAAAAAGATAGAAGAGATATTGATAATTATCAAGACGATATAGATTAAGACTTATGACAACACCAGAAAATATAATTTTAGATCAGTTACAAATCAATCAAAAAATAAAAAGGATTGCTTATCAAATATATGAAACTAACGCATCTGAAAAAGAAGTTATCGTTGCAGGAATTGTAGGTAATGGTTATGTTTTTGCAGAAAAGTTGGTTGAAGTATTGAAAGAAATATCACCATTAAAAGTAATAATCTGTAAAGTGATAATCAACAAGAAAAAGCCTTTAGAACCTGTTACTACTTCTCTTGAAGTTTCTGAGTATAAAAATAAATCACTGGTTTTAGTTGATGATGTTCTAAGCTCAGGAACTACATTAATTTACGGAATTAAACATTTTCTTGAAGTTCCTTTAAAAAAGTTTAAAACTGCAGTGTTGGTCAATAGAAATCATAAAAAATATCCAGTAAAAGCCGATTTTAAGGGTATTTCTCTTTCTACCTCAATAAAAGAACATATACAGGTTGAGTTTTCAGAAAAAGGTGCTTTAGCGTATTTGGTTGAATAATTCAGCAATTTCTACAGCTACTTCTTTTTTACGTTTGTGATCTATTTTTATTGTGTATTCTGCTTGTTCGTAAAAGGGTCTTCTTTCAAAAAGATGTTTGGCTACAAATTCAGGAATTTTTTCATCACCCAAAGAAGCTATTAAAGGTCTTTTGCTTTTTTTACGAATCAATCTCTCAATCATTACTGGTGTACTTCCCTGTAAATAAATTGATATAGAGTTCTTATCATTTCTAATTTGCTCCATGTTATTTGCATAACAAGGTGTTCCTCCTCCTAATGCTAAAATAAAATCTTCTTTTGTATTTAAAATTTCATTTAAATATTGGTGTTCTATTTTTCTAAAATAAACTTCACCTTTCTTTTTAAAAATAGATGAAATAGACATTTTTTCTTTATCAATAATATAATCATCTAAATCTAAAAATCGCATAGACAATATGTTAGAAAGCCTTTTTCCAATACTAGATTTCCCAGATGCCATATACCCTAATAAGATAATTTTCATGTCTAAAATATTTCTGCAAATATGAGTAAAAATTTTTCAAATAAACATCAATAATTTAAATGATTGATATTATATTTGCAATCCATTTAAAGAATGACCTGGTAGCTCAGTTGGTAGAGCATCTCCCTTTTAAGGAGAGGGTCCTGGGTTCGAGCCCCAGCCCGGTCACTAAAAAAGGTTAAGCTATCGCTTAACTTTTTTGTTTTAAGTAGAGCGCACGTGGCGGAATTGGTAGACGCGCTGCCTTGAGGGGGCAGTGAACGCAAGTTCGTGGAAGTTCGAATCTTCTCGTGCGCACTTTAAAACTTCAATAAAAGTAAAAAAACATCACACTGTTTCACATAAAATTAACCTTTCTAAGCAGTTTTATTAGTAATATTGCATTATGCAAAGACTATTCATTATTTTGTGCTTATTTGCTTCAATAAGTACTTTTTCTCAGAACGATACGATTCGTGTAAAAAATTTAAAAGGACAAATTGTTCATGCTGAAAATAAAAAGCCTTTAAGTGCAGCACATATTTTAAATTTAAACACTGTTCAGGGAACCATCACCAATGATAAAGGTTTTTTTGAAATTCCGACAAGAGCAAATGATACTATTTTAGTTTCTTATTTAGGCTATTCGTCCATTAAGTTAAAAATCACAAACGATTTATTAAAAGGAAATGAATTACTAATAGCTTTATACGAAAAACCAGAAGCCATAAAAGAAGTTGTTATTAAATCTACCAAACTTATTGGAGTATTAGAGATTGACATCAAACAAGTACCAAAAGATAGGTTTACTAGGATTAAAATTAACGGTTTGCCTCAAACTTATGAAGTTGGTAAACCTAAAGGAAAAGACTTCTCCTCTCCTATTGCTGCATTGTTTCAACCTGTAGATTTTCTTTACAATCTCTTTGGAAAAAAACCGAAGCAACTCAAAAAACTACAAAAGCTAAAAAAAGAAGACGATTTACGCAAAATGTTAGCAGGTAAATTTGATAGAGAAGTAATGATGGAATACCTTGGTATGGATCGTCAAGAATTAACTGAACTCTTAACAGACTGTAATTACTCAGATTATTTTATCAAAAAAGCGTCAGATTTACAAATGATTGAAGCCGTTTTAGACTGTTATGAAAATTATAAAGCGCTCAAGAAAGGTAAAATTGAGCGTGATAAAATTCCGGTTAAAAACTAACTTCTATAAATCGAAAAGAGCCAAAAGCAACGCTTTTGACTCTATCAACTATTAAAAACTAACTAATTACTAACTAAAATACTGTTGTAATGTATTTGTAGTTATACTTTCTCCTTGTATTCCAAGTCATTCTTTTTGATTGTACAATTTCGAATGAATTATCTCTTTTTTGATTATTATTCTGTTCTTTACTCATGGTGTTGTTGTTTTATATTTATACTGATATGACGCCTTTGTATCAGGTTCGTTACAAGCTAAAATCGGTTTAACAGAACTTTAAGAATCTCTGTTAATTTGTTGCTAACAAAGAAGTTAATGTTTTTAAAGGTGGAAATAAATAATTTGATCAAACTATTCATCGACTTAAAGAAAAGGATATATAGTTTCTTTCTTAGAAGATTTAAAGACAAAAAAAATCCAGCTAAAGCTGGATTTTTTTTATATGTGGGATTTCTATTACTGATTTCCTAAAATAATTGGCATTCCAGATTTACCAGAACCAATTACAACAACTTTACTATTGTTAGATTCAGAAAGCTTTAACGTTGCTTCTATTCCTTTTTCTTGTAGAATTTTATCAGTTAAAGAAGCACTTAAAATTTTATTGGCAGTAGCTTTACCTTCTGCATCAATTTTTTGTCTTTCTGCTTCTTTTTTAGCTTTTGCCAACCTAAATTCATATTCTAAAGATTCTTGTTCTTGTTTTAGTTTTGTTTCAATTGCTGTTCTAATTGTTGTTGGTAATTTTACATCTTCTACCAAAACTCTTTTTACAATTAAATACTGATCTTTTAGTAATATTTGAACTTCATCTAAAATCTCTTGTTCAATAACATCTCTTTTACTAGAGTATAATTGTTCTGGAGTGTAACGTCCTACAACACTTCTTGCTGCTGCATTAATAGCAGGATCTAACAATTCTCTTTCATAGTCTTCTCCTTTGGTTTTTATCAATAAACCTAAGTTAGAGAATTCAGGTTCATACCAAATGGTACCATTAACTTTTACCTCTAATCCATTTACAGAAAGTACATTCATTTCATCAGAAACGGATTGTTGACGTACTTTACGAACAATCATTTCATTCCAAGGAGCTACAATTTGAAATCCTTCTCCATAGGTTTTTTCTGTATTAATACCATCTCCAAATCTTTCAAAAACTACTCCACCTTCACCAGGTCCAATAGTTACTGTAGATTTTGAAAATAAAATTAATACTGCTACAATAATTATTATTATAAAAACTCCTCCTTTTGGGAATTTTAAATCAACTTGATTATTTGCCATTATATATTAAAATTTAAATTCTTTCAAATTTACAACATAAGTTTATCAAACACAATCTATAAAATCACAATCTTCTTTAAAAACCTCTATTTCTATGGTAATATGCTTTAAATTAAAATTTTCTTGCAGTTTATTTCTAATTTTAGATTTTAATTCTTTTCCTTCTTCCCATGTTAGAGATTCATCAACAACTAAATGCATTGTAAGGACATTATATTCTCCATCCATTGTCCAAAAATGACAATCGTGAATATTTTTTACTTTTCTAAAGTTTAGTAATTTTTCTTTTACGTTATCTATATTGATTTGAGCTGGAGCACCCTGTAGAATAATTGTAACACTTTCTTTTCCGTTTTTAAATACATTATACAAAATAAATAATGCTATTAATAATGAAAGAATTGGGTCTAAAATAGGCAAATACCAAAACTGCATAACAATACTTGCAATTAACACAGCTACCCATCCTAAGACATCTTCTAAGATGTGTAAAGAAACTACTCTTTCGTTAATTGATGTTCCTTTTCTTAATTTTAAAACAGCTGCTCCGTTTACTAAAATTCCTAAAATTGCAAACCACATCATACCCTTTGCATCTGATTCTTCTGGAGAGATTATTCTAGGAATTGCTTCGACAATTATAAAAACAGATCCAACAAATAAAATAACAGAGTTTATTATAGCTCCTAATAATGAAAACCTTTTAAACCCATAAGAATATGTTTTGGTTGGTTTTTTGTCTGATATTTTTTGAAAATACCAAGACATACCTAAACTTAAGCTATCTCCTAAATCATGAATAGCATCAGAGGTTATTGCCAAACTATTGGTGTAAACACCTCCAACAAATTCAATAATTGTAAAAAAAAGATTAAGAAAAAAAGCAGTACGAATGTTTTCTGTTGAACTATGGTGATTATGTTGATGTTGATGACTCATTTTAAAATAGAAGCATTAAATTGCTAAAAGATGCAAAAAAATTTAATTATATTTTTCCATGGTATTTTCTGATAAACCATTCAGTCGAAAATAAGGAAATTACAATACATAAAATCCATTTCCAATCGATTAAGTTTTTTTCTTTGGTAATCGATTTTTGGATTGTATAATAAGATGTATTTGTAAGAAGTTCTTCTTTTAAATCTTTAAACTGACTTTTATAATATAGCTTACCTCCTGTTCTATCAGCTAATTGGAGAAGTTTTTCTGTATTAGCTCTCGTAAATTGCTCTTCGATTAAAAAATCTGTAATTTTAAATTTACCGTATTTATTAATATTTTGACCTAAAACAGCCACTTTATATTGATAATCACCAGAAGGTAAACTCTCTATTTCAGTTTGATATGAATTATTGATTAGAGAAAAAGGAGACTTTAGTACTTCTTGAGTTTCTGAATTGGTTATGGTAACTTCTAAAGAGGCTCTATTGTCAAATTTAAAATTTTGATCTGTATAAAATGCACTAATTATTACTTTTGAGTTTGCTGGAATTAAACGCTCAGTATTTACTTCTAAACGATCTCTTTTCTTATTAGAAGCTACATATTGAATGAGGTTGCCTATAAATACATCAAAATCTTGAAATGAATTGGTTGATAAAAAGCTGTTTGCTCTCCATTTCCAGATTCCTTGACCAAAAAGTACAGCTGTTTTTTGACTATTTTCTTCAAAAGTAACCAATAGTGGTTGTTTTGTTTCTAATCCGTTAATATTTTGATACAATAAAGTTTGATGTTCTTTAGAAATTACTACTTCTCCAAACTTATCTAATAAGGGAGGAAACTGATTAAAACCAATATCTTTTTGTGAAAAAGTTAAAAATCCATTATTAAGAATTGCGCCAAAGTTTTCTGTTTGATTGATTGCATTTTTTTGAAATCCTAATTGCTGTTGATTGATAAAATTCCAATCAGAATTTGGACCGGAAACCAAAATATAATTGCTATTATGTTTTTTTATTTCATTTATCACATTCTTAAACCTATTGTTTACACCAAACAATACAACTAATTGATAGTTATTTAATTGATCATTAAAATCATCAATGGTAAAAATATCTAAAGAACGTTGTTTATTACTTTCAATGGCTTTTTTTAAGGCTCCAATATCTGGATGCAATACTGAGGTTAATAAAAGAACTTTTGTTTGTTCATCTATAACTTCTACAGAGAAAGTTTTAGTATTATTTTTTGTGTTTTTTTCACTTTCAATTTTTAGAATGCTTGCAGTGTAATATTGAAGTCCTTTTTCTGATGAAGTTAAATTAGTGGTGATTGATTCAGAATTGTTAGCTTCAGAAAATTTTAATCTTTTAGAAAAAACCACTTTACCTTTCTTATAAATATTTAGCCTAGAATTTACTGTTTCTCTGCCTTCATAATGAACTAATACTTCAACAGGAAACTTATTTTTGATATAACTGTATTTATTAACGTTAAGCTGATTGATTTTTAAGTCTTTATATTTTGTTGTATCACCAAAAACTACAGGATAAATATTTTGATTAGAATTGATAAAATTATAATCATTACCAATTGTTTGATTACCATCAGACAATAAAACCACGGGAGAAACATAATCTTTATACAAATTATTAACGAGTTTTAATCCCTTATAAATATTAGTATTAACCCCTGTAAAAGTGACACTATCTTTAAGTTTTACATCACTTTTAAATAGAAATTCCTTAATATCAAATTTTTCATTAATTTCTTTATCATCAGCAAGTTTAGCAATAATATCTTGCATACTTTTTTGCTCCTTAAAAAATGAAATAGATTGAGAATCATCAATTAAAAGCGATAACTTAGGTTTTATATTTTGAAGTTCTGTCTGTTTTATTGTCGGGTTGATAAATAGTAACAACAACAAGAAAAGACTAAAACTCTTTAAAATAAATAAAACAAGTTGAATTTTATCTTTTCTCTTTTCTTTAAAAAAATATTGAAAAAACGCTACTGAAACACTCAGTATCAACGCAATAAGAATAAGTAAAATAGTGTTTGTTTGCAATGATTTTTATTTATTGTGAAAGATATAAAGAAGTATTTAAAAATTAAAAATCCTATAGTTTTATTTTTAGATAAACTGTTTATAAATTAAAACTATTTTTCATAAAAAATACTTGAAATCAAGTTTTTCTTGTAAATTTAGAGTTCTAAACCAACCTTTATGAAACTAAATATTTCAATCCTTACTTTTTTATTACCTATTATTTTATTTGCACAAGAAGCAGATAATTATTTTTCTCCAATCAAATACAGAAATATCGGCCCTTTTAGAGGTGGACGTTCTGTTAGCGCAACAGGAGTTACAAATAATCCTCTTACCTATTATATGGGAACCACAGGTGGTGGTTTATGGAAAACTGAAGATGCTGGTGCCCATTGGAATAATATTAGTGATGTTTTTTTTAAAACAGGTTCAGTTGGTGCTGTTGCTGCATCAGAAAGTAACCCTAATATTATATATGTTGGTATGGGTGAGCACGCAATTAGAGGCGTAATGTCTTCTTATGGTGATGGCGTATACAAATCTACAGATGCAGGAAAAACTTGGACACATTTAGGTTTAGAGAAAACAGAACAAATTTCAAGAATTGTGATTCATCCTACTAATCCAGATATTGTTTATGTTGCTGCTCAAGGAAAATATACGAGTCCTACTGAAGAAAGAGGTGTTTATAAATCTATTGATGGTGGTAAGACTTGGAAAAAAACCTTGTTTGTAAACAATTATGCAGGTGCTTCAGAACTATCTATTGATATGAATAATCCTCAGGTTTTGTATGCTGCTTTATGGCATCATCAAAGAACACCATGGAAAATGATTAGTGGTGGCGAAGGTAGTGGTTTGTATAAATCTGTTGATGCTGGAGAAACTTGGAATAGACTCGAAGACGGACTTCCTAAAGAGTTAGGAAAATTAGCAATATCAGTTTGTAGAAGTAATAGTGATAAAGTTTATGCGCTTGTAGAAAGTGATACTCAAACAGACCTAAGTGGTTTGTATGTATCTAACAATGCAGGAAAAAGTTGGAGTCAAGTTAGTGGTGATAATAGATTAACACAACGTGCATGGTATTATATAGAGGTTTTTACAGATCCTACAGATGATGAAACTGTTTATGTTTTAAGTGCTCCTGCTTTACGTTCTAAAGACGGAGGAAAAAATTGGGAAAGAATTACAGGTACACATGGAGATTATCATGATTTATGGATTAATCCTAAAAACCCTAAAAATATGGTAATTGCTAATGATGGTGGTGCAGCAATTTCTTTCAATTTTGCTAAAAGTTGGTCTTCTCAAGACATTATGCCTACAGCTCAATTTTATAGAATTAATACTGATAATCAATTTCCGTATAATATCTATGGTGGGCAGCAAGACAATTCTTCTGTAAAAATAGCAAGTATGAATATGACAGGTTATTCTATATCTGAGAGAAACTGGACTTCTGCTGCAGGGGGTGAAAGTGCATTTTTAGCCTTTGATAAAGACAACCCTAAAATTACAGTTGGTGGTAGCTATCTTGGAACCATAGAAGCCTTAGATATGGAAAACAAAGTGAGTACTAACATTATGGCAGCTCCAATCCAATATTTAGGAAAAACTGCCAGAGATATGAAATATTTGTACAATTGGAATGCTCCAATTATATGGTCTCAGCACGAACCAAATACTATTTTTCACGCAGCTCAATTGGTTTTAAAATCTACTGATTTGGGTAAAACTTGGACGCATTTTTCACCAGATTTGACTAGGAATATAGATGAAAAGCAAGGTAAAGGTGGTGGCCCATACACCAATGAAGCTGTAGGTGCAGAAAATTACGGAACAATTAGTTACCTTGTTGAATCTCCTCATGAAAAAGGCGTTTTTTACACTGGTAGTGATGATGGTTATGTACAAATAACCAGAAATAATGGGAACTCTTGGAAAAACATCACTCCAAAAAAAATTGGAGAAACCTTAGTAAATGCCATTGAAGTTTCGCCTCATGATCCTGCAACAGTTTATATAGCAACTACCAAATATAAATTAGGAGACTATACACCTGCCATTTACAAAAGCTCTAATTATGGAAAAACTTGGAAAAATATAAGTTCAGGCATTCCTTATGGAGCTCACACAAGAGTTGTTAGAGAAGATAAAACTAAAAAAGGTTTATTGTATGCTGGAACTGAATTAGGAATTTACATTTCATTTAATGATGGTAAAACATGGGAATCTTTTCAAAGAAACTTACCTACTACTCCAATTCTTGACCTTAAAGTACATCAAAATGATTTGGTTGTGGCTACATCTGGAAGATCTTTTTGGATATTAGACAATTTATCGTTGATTAGTCAGTATGATAAAAGAAAAAAAGCAGTAAAACTTTACAGTCCAGAACCAATAGTATATGGAAACTGGGGAAGTAGAATGAATGGAAATATTGATAATTTTAACGGAATGCAGAACTTTGTTGGAGTGAATCCTGCAAATGGAATAGAGTTGTATTATTATCTTCCCGAAGTCGATAAATCTAAGTCTGTAGAGCTTGTTATTACCGATAACAGTGGTAAAATCATCAACTCTTACACTTCTAAAAGAGATGAAAATTATGTCCCTCATAATGGTGGTAGCGCTCCAAGAGCACCTAGATTACCAAAAAAAGAAGGTTTAAATCGTTTTGTTTGGAACATGCAACATCAAATAGTACCAGGTGTTCCTGGAGTTTATATTGAGGCAAATTTTAGAGGTCACAGAGTAATTCCTGGCACTTATAATGTAACTTTAAAATATGATGGAAAATCATATGAAACAAAAGCGATCATTAAAGGAAATACTAATTATTCAATTTCTAAAGCTGAATTTTTAGAATATGATGCAATTATGAATCAAATGGAAGCTACCGTAACTGACATGCATCAAAAGGTAAATTTATTGAATAAAATAGCCAAAGACATTAAATCTTCTTTAAAACAATTAAAGAAAACAAATAAGAATTCAAACTTAATCAAGGAAGGAGAAACGTTACTAAAACAAATTAAAAATTGGGATGAATTGATGGTACAACGTAGATCTCAAGCTTATGATGATGTAGAAAACTTTGAAAA
Source organism: Polaribacter septentrionalilitoris (assembly GCF_009832745.1). Lineage (GTDB taxonomy): Bacteria > Bacteroidota > Bacteroidia > Flavobacteriales > Flavobacteriaceae > Polaribacter > Polaribacter septentrionalilitoris. The sequence goes on from NZ_VRMJ01000014.1 coordinate 344,380, forward strand.
TAAATTTACAGCTGAGTATTTGTTTTTAATGAATCAGACCAGTAGTAGTTTACCTAAGGTTACGCAAGCTTCAATTGATAGAAAAAAGGAATTAGACGCTCAATGGATTCCATTAAAAGCAACAGTAGATAATTTAATCAACACTAAAATACCTGCCTATAATAAAAATTTATGGAGTGCTGGTATTGGTGCTATTCAATTAAAAATGTAGTAGTAATTTAAGGTTTTTTCATTTTTAGTGATCCTATAAACAAAAACACCAAAAAAGGGATTAACAAATAGCTTATAAATTCATAGCTACCTAAACTTGTAAAACAATAACTGAACAAACTTGGAGCAAGAGCACTTGCTATCACCAAAAAACTCATTATTTTACCAGTGATGGCTCCCAAGTATTTTCGACCAAAATAACGAGGCCAAGTAACAGCATTTACAACTGCAAAAAGTCCGCTATAAATACCTAAACCTGCAATTAGAAAATAAACCCCAAAAGTATTTTCTAGCATTAAAAGACCTGTTGCTGCTAAAAATCCGCTTGCAATCATAACAAACAAATACACTTTATGCTGAATATAATCACTAAGAATATTTGCTATTGTTGATGTAATAATCGCAATTATTGAAATTGGCAGAAAAACTGCAATAGCCTCAGATTTACTATATCCTTGTGTGCTAAAAATAGACACAATATGAAAAGTTAAGCCTGTGCTAAAAAAACTATTGAATGATAATGCCAAACCTAACATCCAAAATGCTCTAGTATTTTTTGCTTCTTTTAAGGTAAAATTTACTTCAATATCTTCTTCTACTTTCTTTTTAGTGCTTTTTTTATTTTTAAGATATCCATCAGGAATTAAATTAAAATCTTCTGGTTTATTTCTATAAAACTGTAAAATTAAAACACTGAAAATCAATAAACAACAAGCTAAAATTTGCCAACTTACCTCCCATCCATTATTGTCAATTAAATAATTAAATAAAATTGGAGAACTCGAAAAACCTAAAGAAACTCCAATACTACTTATTGAATTAACTTTTCCTCTATTCTTATCAAACCACATCATAATCATGTTTCTTGATGACATTGTAAGTACACCTTGTCCAAAAAAACGAATTAAAAAGAATAGAAAACAAATCAATAAAAAAGGAATAAACCAAGATTCTAAATGAAAGAATTGTTTTAAATGATTTGAAGTTTTCTCTGAAAAAGAAAATATGATTAACGTAATTGCTAAAAAAAAAGCTGCAAAGAACGCTACAAATCTTGCACCAAATTTATCAAATAGTCGTCCAGCTTTAGTAACAAAAAAAGCACTTAACAAAGTACCAATCATATAAGCATTACTAAACTGATTTCTAGTTAAACCTAATGCATCTTTAACTGGATCTGTAAATACAGAAACTCCAACAGTTTGCCCTGGAATACTAAATAAAACTCCAATACTACCAAAAATCAATACAATATAGCCATAAAAAAAAGGCCACTTTTCTGGTTTGATAAATGAATATTTATTGGGCTTCATATTATTGTCTTTTTCTTGAAGTAATAAAATAAACTCCGGTTAATAATATTATTGATGCTATTATGGACTGTAAACTTAATTTTTCATCTAAAAAATACCAACCCATAAATAAAGCTATTACAGGGTTCACATATGCAGATGTGGATACTTTATCTGTAGAAACAACTTTAAGCAAGTAATTAAAGGCAGTAAAAGCTATAATACCGCCAAAAATAACCAATAAAAACATTGAGAGTTGTACGTTGGGAGTCCAGTTTAAAGGAGAAGACCAATGTTCTTGAAATACAAAGCTAATTAAAGCCAAAAAAATTCCTCCAAAAACCATTTGATATCCAGTACTGACTAAAAAGTTTTTGGGTAAAATTGTTTTTGCAACAAAAATACTACCATAACTCCAGCTCAATACACAGGTTAACATTACTAAAACTCCAATTAAACTATTTTGTGAAGTTGTCAATTCTTCTTGACTTACCAACAGAATCATACCCAAAATACCTAAAACAACACCTAAGATTGATTTCTTTTTCATTGGTTTTTGATCTATGATACGCATCATAACTAATACAAATAACGGATTTGTAGATGCCATTAAAGATCCAAAACCACTATCTACAAACTGCAATGCCCAAACAAAAACACTGTTTCCATAAACCAAAAAGAAAAATGCTGTAATACAAATGTTTTTAAACTCTTTTTTAGATATTTTTAAGTTTGCTTTAGTTACATAAGCTATCGAAATCATTATACATCCTGCAGTAAAAAAACGAATTGAGGCTAAAAAAAATGGAGGTAACTCAGTTACAGCAACTTTATTGAATAAGTAAGTAGATCCCCAAACTACATAAATAGCTATAAATGAAAGGATAATGAGTAGCTTTGTATTTCTTAAAATCATCATTTTAATCTAGACTGCGAAAGTACTACTAAAATGGTTAGAAAGTAATTTACATTTAGATTAAACTGAGGTTCTAAATTATTATATTTGAAATAGAAATGATTTAAGATTCATGAAGAAGAACTCTATTTTAAATACAAAATATCCTTTTGACTCATCTTTAAAGCATCATATTATTATTGCTTTAGGTTTAGCTTTGTGGATTTTTATTTTTCTTTATTTTACAGAACCTTTAGATGTTAATGAATTTAGAGATACAGAGAAATTAATTTACTTGCCTTTATATGGATTGTTAGGTGCATTTTGTTATGTCTTATTTTTACCCCTACAAAGTTATTTATTTCATAAAAATGATAAAAATTGGTTTGTAAAAACAGAATTATTATTCTTCTTAATTTTTAGTAGTGTTAGTATTTTAGCTGCTAGACTTTTTTATCTGTATGTTATTGTACCTGGAGAACCTAATCCATATACACTTTGGTATCATTTAAAATCTATTATTTTTCCTGCTCTACTTACTATTTTACCTATTGTTATATTTGGGCGTTTTGCTTTTGGTAAATACAAGAATAAAAAAATTGATGAACAAAAAATAGAAATTAAAGGCAAAGGAAATTATGAAGGCTTACGAGTTTTATTAAATGATTTAATTTGCATTCAATCTTCAGATAATTATATAGAAGTATTTTATGTTTCTGGAAAAGATGTCAAAAAAACATTAATACGAAATAAACTTTCTAAAGTTGCTGCAGAATTTTCAGATTTATTAAGGGTACATCGTTCTTATATTATCAACCCATATCATTTTAAACAATGGAAAACCGAAAAAGGAAAACTTTTTGCAGAGTTGTCTAGTTCTATTTTCATCCCAATATCTAACACTTACAAAAATGAGGTGAAATCAGTTTTAAATTCTACCACAGAATAGTTGAGTTTCGCCCCAAACCCCTTTAATTATTAAGTTTTTTAGTATTTCATTTCTAGTTTTGTCTCAGAAAGTTTCATCACAAAATTTAGAATTATGAAAACTAAAATCACTTTATTATTTATTTTATTAGCCTCAAATTTTGTTACATCTGCACAAAATCAAAATCAAGAAATTATAATTGTAGGCACAATGCACACAGTACCCAAAATTGTAAAAAAGAGCTATAAACCCATGTTGCGTTTTGCAAAAAAATACAATCCTGAGGCTATTTATGTAGAATCACCAATGGCAAACGATAATGAATCTTGGGAATATTTAAAAAAAGGTTGGTCTAAAGGTTATCAAAAATTTTATGCTAAATCAGATTCTATTAAAAAAGTATTCAATTTTAATAAAGCTTATTTTAATGTATTAGCTCATAAAAAATATGTTGAGTTGTCATCAATAGAAACTGATTATCTCATTAAATCTTACTTGTATTTAAGAGATAATGGCAACCATGAACTATTAACTTATTTAAAGAAATACGGAATTCATGGGGCTAAAAAACCAACAAGACACGAAGATGGAGATTTAACTTACAAATTAGCGCTGAGTAAAAATTTAAAGGTTAACAATATGGACGATCAACAAACAAATAAGGAATATCATATTGGTTGGAACAAATGTGTAAAAGAAGGTAGCAAAAATGGAAGTAATTTGGCAGGCTCAAAAATCAACAAAAAACAATATAATGCAGCAAAAATTCCTGCAATTTTTAGAAAACTAGGAAAACATACTAATACTAGAAAATCTTTAAATATACTATACAAAATGAGTTCTTTTAATTATGTTACTGAAGATACAGAGGGTTGTTTAGAAGGAAGAAAATATTGGAATGAACGTAATATGAGAATGGCTAAAAATATTGCCACACAAGTTTTAGCATCAGGAAAAACAAAGAATATTGTTATGGTTGGTGCCTCTCATGTTATAGGGATAGAAAAAGAATTGAAAAAAAACTACCCTAATTTAAAAGTAATTCTAATGAATGAGTATTAAACATATAATTTCACCAATAAAAATAACCCTCACTTTTTAAGTGAGGGTTTTACTTGTTGTAAGTTTTATTAAACGCTATAGCCCTATATAATTATAATAACAACTACAACAGCTTCTACATTTAAGATTTGTATTTTTTCATCTATATGGTGCAAAATAGACAAAAAGTATACAAAGAGCTTTGAAAAAAATTAAATAAATGTTTTAAAAACTTACTGCAGTTATTTTTAAAAAATGGAATTCGTAAAATTGATCTGTTGGATACAAAATTTCACAATTTATTAATTCCAAAGCATTTATTTAATTTTCTTCCCATCCGATAAATAATTTTTTAATTAAAAGTAAAAATACAACATACCGTTTAACTAATTGACTAAAAAATCAAACAGAATATACTTTTAACTTTTTTTTAGTAGGAATAAAAAAACAAACCTTACAAATATTAACCACAAACTTGAATTAATATTAATAAATTCATAAAACTTTATTTACTTCAATTTATGAGTAATATCAATAAAGAGATCTTTAAAAGGTATCTTAATGTATAAATATCATAAATAATCCATATTAAAAAAATCCCTAAAACAACTGATGTTTTAGGGATTTTTAATAAATATCTATAGAAAACTATTTGTGTCTACCTTTTAATTCTGCTTCAATATCTTTTAAAGTGAAACCTTTAGCTTGTAGTAACATTAAATAATGAAATAGTAAATCTGCAGATTCATATAGAAACAATTCATCGTTATTATCCATAGCTTCGATGACCGTTTCTACAGCCTCCTCTCCTACTTTTTGAGCCACTTTGTTAATTCCTTTTGCAAATAAACTAGCTACATAAGATTTTTTTGTGTCTTTATTCTCAACACGTTCTTTAATTACATTTTCTAAGGTTGAAAAGAATCCAAAATTCGAATTATTTTCTTCGTTCCAACAAGTATCTGAACCTTTATGACAAGTTGGCCCTTTTGGATTCACCTGAATTAACAAAGTATCATTATCGCAATCTAGTTTCATATCCACTAAATTCAACACATTTCCACTTTCTTCACCTTTTGTCCATAACCTGTTTTTAGTTCTACTAAAAAAAGTTACCAAATACGTTTCTTTGGTTTTGTTAAAAGCCTCTTCATTCATATACCCTAACATTAAAACGTTTTTTGTTGTTGCATCTTGAATGATTGCTGGCACTAAACCATCGTTATTTTTATTAAAATTGATATTCATTTTGTTTGGTTTTTTGTTGTTGGTTTTTAGTTTTTGGTTCTTATTCAAACGATCAACCACAAACCAACAACTATAAACTATTGTTATATTCTTACAGGCACTCCCTGTTTTTGTAATTCTTGTTTTAACTCTAAAATAGGAATTTCACCAAAGTGAAACACACTTGCTGCTAATGCTGCATCCGATTTTCCTTTGGTAAATGTATCAACAAAATGCTGCACAGTTCCTGCACCTCCAGAAGCAATAATAGGAATATTTACCAATTCTGATAAATGTGCCAAGGCTTCATTTGCAAAACCAGCTTTAGTTCCATCATGATTCATAGAAGTAAACAAAATCTCTCCTGCTCCACGTTGTTCTACTTCTTTTGCCCAATCAAAAAGCTTTATTTCTGTAGGAATTGTTCCTCCAGCTAAATGCACAAACCATTCTCCATCAATTTGTTTTGCGTCAATGGCAACTACCACACATTGACTTCCAAATTTGTCTGCCAATTCACTTACCAATTCTGGTCTTTTTACTGCAGATGAATTTATAGATACTTTATCAGCACCACATTTTAACAATGCATCTACGTGCTCTACAGAAGATATTCCTCCTCCAACTGTAAACGGAATGTTTACTTGTTCTGCCACTTTTAATACCATATCTAAAGTGGTTCCTCTATTTTCTAAAGTAGCTGCTATGTCTAAAAAAACCAGCTCATCTGCTCCTAAATCTGCATATTGTTTTGCCAAAACAACTGGATCTCCTGCATCAATTAAATTTACAAAATTGACACCTTTTACAGTTCTTCCGTTTTTAATATCTAAGCAAGGTACTATTCTCTTTGTTAACATTTTATTTTGTTGTTGGTTAGTGGTTTTTGGTTGTTGGTTTAGGTTAAAATAATAACCAAACACTAACAACTATAAACCATCAACTATATAATTTTCTAATTGTTTTAAGCTGATTTTATTCTCATAAATTGCTTTTCCAATAATCACACCTTCACAACCTAATGCTGCTAATTTTGGCAATTCATCAAAAGTGGATATTCCTCCTGAAGCGATTAGTTTTAAAGACGTTTCCACAGGCTCAACGTGACATTCGTTAAGTATTTTTGAATACGTTTCAAAACTAGGGCCTTGTAACATACCATCTTTAGAAATGTCTGTACAAATTACATATTGAATTCCTTTTTGTTGATAATCAGCAATAAACGGAATCAATTCTAAACTACTTTCTTCTTGCCAGCCATTGGTAGCTATCTTTCCTCCTGAATTATCAGGATAAAAATCGGCACCTAAAATAATTTTTTCTGCCCCGAATTTGGTAATCCAACTTTTAAAAACCTCAGGATTTTTTACAGCAATACTGCCTCCAGTAATTTGATTGGCTCCAGAATTAAAAGCAATTTCTAAATCTTTATCAGCCTTTAACCCACCACCAAAATCAATTTTTAAATTGGTTTTCGTTGCAATTTGCTCTAATACTTTATAATTAATTATTTGACTTGCTTTGGCACCATCTAAATCTACAACATGCAAATATTCAATACCTGCAGCTTCAAATTCTTTGGCAACTTCTAATGGGTTTTCATTATATATTTTCTTGGTATTGTAATCGCCTTTGGTTAAACGAACACATTTACCTTCTATAATATCTATGGCTGGAATTATTCTCAAAATAGTTTTTAGTTTTTAGTTTAATTGTTCTCGATACAATTTTTCGTTCCTCAAAATCACTCGAACTGACAGTATTTATAAATTCAAGAAGTTTTCTAAAATTTTACTTCCTGCAAGAGATGATTTTTCGGGGTGAAACTGCACTCCATAAAAATTATTATTCTGTAATGCAGATGCATACTCAATTTCATAATCTGTTTTGGCAATCATATCATCGCATTTTTCTGCATAAAAACTATGTACCAAATACATAAACTCTTTTTCTTTAATGTCTTTAAATAAATCAGATTTTAAGTCAGCAATTACATTCCAACCCATTTGTGGCACTTTAACCTCATTAGAAAAACGTTTTACAGCCACATCAAAAATACCTAAACCTTGGGTGTTTCCTTCTTCTGAATGGTTACACATTAACTGCATTCCTAAACAAATGCCTAAAACGGGTTGTTTTAATGTAGGTATCACTTTGTCTAAGCCACTTTCTTGTAACATTTTCATAGCAGAACTTGCTTCTCCAACTCCTGGAAAAATTACTTTATCAGCAGCTTTAATTTCATCAACATTATTTGTTAAAACAGCATCAATACCTAAACGCTTAAAAGCAAATTGAATGCTTTTAATGTTTCCTGCTCCATAATTTATAATCACTAATTTCATTTTTCTATTGGTTTTGGTTGATAGTTTTTGGTTGATGGATCAAAAAAAACTAACGACTAAAAATTATCATCTGTCAACTAAAGAAGTCCTTTTGTAGATGGTAAAAACATCTTATTAGCATCTCTTTTTACTGCCATTTTCATTGCTTTTGCAAAAGCTTTAAAAATGCCTTCTATTTTGTGATGTTCATTTACACCTTCTGCTTTAATATTTAAATTACATTTTGCACCATCTGTAAACGATTTAAACAAGTGAAAAAACATTTCTGTTGGCATATCTCCAATTTTTTCTCTCTTGAATTCTGCATCCCATTCCAACCAATTTCTTCCTCCAAAATCTACAGCAACTTGTGCTAAACAATCGTCCATAGGCAAGCAAAAACCATATCTTTCAATACCTAATTTATTACCTAAAGCTTTGTTGAATAATTCACCAAAAGCAATCATGGTGTCTTCTATAGTATGATGCTCATCAACCTCTAAATCTCCATCTACTTTTATGGTCAAATCCATATTTCCATGACGCCCTATTTGGTCTAACATATGATCGAAAAAAGACAATCCTGTACTGATATCATTTTTACCAGAACCGTCTAAATTTAATTTGATATAAATCTTTGTTTCATTGGTATTTCTGGTGATTTCTGCAACTCTATCTTCTAATTTTAAAAATTGATAAATTTCTGACCAATCTGTACTTGTTAAAGCAATGCAATCAAGAACCTCTTGTTTTGAAGTTTCAATTTCGTCTGCACCTAACTCTGGATTTTCAGACAAATAAATTCCTTTTGCGCCTAAATTTTTAGCCAATTCCATGTCTGTAATTCTATCACCTAAAACAAAAGAATTTTCTAAATCATATTCCTCAGAAAAATAGTTGGTTAACAAACCTGTTCTTGGTTTTCTGGTTTCAGCATTTTCATGCGGAAAAGTTTTATCTATATGAACTGCCGAAAAAACAACGCCTTCTTTTTCAAAAGCAGCAATAATTTTATTTTGAGCTGGCCAGAAGGTGTCTTCTGGAAAAGAATCGGTTCCTAAACCATCTTGATTGGTAACCATTACCAATTCGTAATCCAATTCTGAGGCTATTTTAGCCATGTATTGAAAAACTTTTGGATAATATTCTAACTTTTCTAAACTATCTAATTGATAATCTACAGGTGGTTCTAACACTAAAGTTCCGTCTCTATCTATAAATAATACTTTTTTCATTACTGAATTTCCTTTAAAGCTCTTATTAATCTTTGATTTTCTTCACATACTCCAACACTAATTCGCAAACAATTTTCACACAAAGGTTGTGTGGTTCTGTTTCTAATTACCACTCCATAGTCTATTAATTGCTTATATCTTTTGTTTGCGTCATCAACCTTTAATAATAAAAAGTTGCCATCTGAAGGATATACTTTTTCGATATAACTTACACAGCATTCCAACTCTTTTTTTAGACGTTTTCTTTCACTGATAAGTTGCGCAATTTCATTTTTAACTTCATTCAACCTTTGCAATCTTGTAATTGCTCTTTGCTGAGTTAATTCATTGACGTTATAGGGAGGTTTGATGTTATTTAATATATTGATAATTTCTTTAGAAGCATAACAAACTCCCAATCGAATTCCTGCTAAACCATAAGCTTTAGACAAGGTTTGTGTGATAATTAAGTTAGAGAACTTTTGCAATTTTTCTAGCCAACTTTTTTGGGTTGAAAAATCAATATAAGCTTCATCAATTACGACTAACCCATTAAACTCTTTTATTAATTTTTCTACAGCTCCATTTGAAAAACTATTTCCTGTAGGATTATTTGGAGAGCATAAAAAAAGAATTTTACTATTGTTGTCTGCAGCAGCTAAAATTTCATCAACATTAGGCTCAAAATCAGTATTCAATAAAACCTTTCTGTTTTCAATTGCATTAATATTAGCCAAAACAGAATACATTCCATAAGTTGGTGGTAATGTAATAATATTGTCTTTATTAGGTTCACAAAAAGCTCTAAAAATAAGGTCTAATACTTCATCACTTCCATTACCCAATAAAATCAGTTCTTTTGGTATTGTTTTAATATCTGATAACAAATCTTTAACCTTATTTTGTCTCGGGTCTGGATATCGATTTACTCCGTTTTCGAAAGGATTTTCATTCGCGTCTAAGAAAATCATATCTTTTGACGTTGCGTCTTTATATTCATCTCTAGCTGATGAATATGGTTGTAGAGATTTAATGTTCTCTCTAACTAAATTATTGATGTTAAAGTCTGTTTTCATACTTTAATGACTCCAAAAGTAGTCTTTTCGTTACATTTATAATACCTCTTTTAAACGCAATGTTACCGCATTTTTGTGTGCTTGTAATCCTTCTGCATCCGCCATTAACTCAATTGCATTACCAATAGTTTGAATTCCTTTTTTTGATATTTTTTGAAAGGTAATACTCTTAGTAAAACTATCTAAATTCACTCCAGAATAAGCTTTACTAAATCCATTTGTTGGTAAGGTATGATTTGTTCCAGATGCATAATCACCTGCACTTTCTGGTGTATAATTCCCAATAAAGACTGAACCAGCATTTTCTATATTATCAATATAAAAATCAGTATCATTTGTACAAACAATAAAGTGTTCAGGACCATATTCATTGATTAACTCTAGCGCAATTTTATCATTTTCTACCAAAATTGATTTTGAATTTGCAATTGCCTGTTTCGCAATTTCAACTCTAGGCAAGCCTAAAACTTGTTTTTCAATCTCTTTAGAAACTTCATCAATTAAACTTAAAGAAGTTGATACTAGGATAACTTGACTATCTACACCATGTTCTGCCTGACTTAGTAAATCTGATGCGACAAAACTCGCTTTAGCAGAATCATCTGCAACAACTAGCAATTCACTTGGACCTGCTGGCATATCAATAGCAACTCCGTATTTTGTTGACAATTGTTTTGCAACAGTTACAAACTGATTTCCTGGTCCAAAGATTTTATAAACCTGTGGAATGGTTTCTGTACCAAAAGTAAATCCTGCAATCGCTTGAATTCCGCCAACTTTAATAATTTTGGTTACTCCACATAAATTAGCTGCATACAAAATTGCTGGGTGAATTTTACCTTCTTTATTAGGTGGAGAACACAACACAATTTCTTTACAACCTGCAATTTGAGCAGGAACCGCTAACATTAATACTGTTGAGAATAAAGGTGCTGTACCTCCTGGAATGTATAAACCAACTTTTTGAATTGGTCTTTTTTCTTGCCAACATTCTACTCCGTTAGCCGTTTCAACAAATACTTTATACGTTTTTTGTGCCTTATGAAAATTGTAAATATTTTCTTTGGCTAATGATATTGCAGATTTTAATTCATCAGAAACTAAACTGATTGCCTCGTCAATTTCATCTTTAGAAACAATTGTATTATCTATGGTTATTCCATCAAATTTAGCAGTATATTTATTTACAGCTGTATCTCCGTTTTTTTGTATATCCTCAAAAATTTGAGTTACTGTAGTTTCAATATCATCAACCGTTTTTGTTGGTCTTTCTAAAATTTGAGACCAATCTTTTTTTAGTGGATTAAGAATTGTTTTCATTTTACAATACCATTTTCTCTATAGGACATACTAAAATACCTTCAGCACCATTAATTTTTAACTCATCAATAATTTCCCAAAATTGATTTTTACTAATTACAGTGTGTACAGAGCTCCAACCTTCTTGTGCTAATGGTAAAACAGTTGGACTTCTCATTCCTGGCAATAATTTTAAAATGTTATCTAATTTATTGTTAGGCGCATTTAACAAAATGTACTTAGATTGCCTTCCTTTTAAAACTGATTGAATTCTAAACTGAATTTTTTCTAAAATGGCTTTTCTTTCTTCAGAGATTTGAGGAGAAACCGCTAAAACAGCTTCAGATTTTAATAAAACTTCAATTTCTTTTAGGCCGTTTTTAAATAATGTACTTCCACTTGAAACAATATCACAAATTCCGTCTGCCAAACCAATATTTGGAGCAATTTCTACAGAACCATTAATTTTGTGTAATTGCGCATCTATATTCTGCTCTTTTAAGTATTTTTTTACGGTTTCTGGGTAAGAAGTCGCTATACGTTTACCATCTAAATCTTTTAATGAATTTGCATCTGATTCTTTAGGTACTGCTATAGAAACTTTACATTTAGAAAATCCTAAACGTTCTACAAATTGGATGTCATCTCCTTTTTCTATTAGAACATTTTCACCAATAATGGCTGCATCTACTACTCCGTCTTTCAAATATTGAGGTATATCTCCATTACGTAAATAAAATACTTCAACTGGAAAATCTCTAGCAGCTGCTTTTAATTGGTCTTTTCCGTTATCTATAGAAATACCAATGTCTTTTAAGATTCTCATTGAATCTTCATTTAATCTCCCTGATTTTTGTACTGCAATTCTTAAGTTACTCATTTTTAGCTTTGTATTATGTTTGAGCAAATTTGGTTTTAAATTAAAAAAACCCGTTCGATTTGCTCAAACGGGTTTATAAATATCTTGATTTTATTCAATACATTTCTAAATCGCTTGAGAGCAATTGTAAAAATGATGATGATTTTGAATAAAAGTCATGTCTTTGTTATTATGTTGCAAATATCTATAATTTATTGGTTAAAAACCAAAATAAGTTCATAAAAAAATATTAGAATTTAAAATTTTTATCAAATTTTGAAGTTTTGTTTAAAATTAAAAAATAAATCTCTATTCTAATAGCTTGCAAGCAAGTTTAGCCCTGATAGAGGCATTGTTGGAGCTCCTTGCAAAGAGCGACTGCCGAAAGCAGGAAACAGCTTCTAAAAAAAAAGCTAGCTACTTGTTATAAGCAAAGGTTTAATTTTCTTCGCCTTCTTTATGTTCTTTAATTTTACGTGACCCCTCGTACAATTCGTATTTTACAAATCGACATTCTAAATCAGCATTTTTTAACGGAATACGTTTAGAAGTTCGTAAACCTACATGCTTTAGTGCTTGTATATCTGATGTAATTAACCACGCTGTAGAACCTGGGTAATTATGTTTTAATGTATCTCCTATTTTCTTATAGAATTCTGGAATATCAATATTTAAACGCTCTCCATAAGGTGGATTGAACAATATTGTTGTATTTCCAAACACTTCTTTAGTAGAGTTAAAAAAGTTAACATGATGTACCCCAATAAACTCCTCTAAATTAGCAGAAATTATATTTGCTTTTGCTTTTTGGACTGCTGATGGCGCTTTATCAAATCCCATAATTTTAAAATGAGAACTTCGTATTTTCTTTAACAGCGAATCTTGAATGATAAAATACAAATCCTCATCATAATCTTTCCAGTTCTCAAAAGCAAAAAGTTTTCTGTTGATGTTTGCTGGAATATTATTGGCAATCATTGCTGCTTCAATTAAAATAGTTCCAGAACCACACATGGGGTCTATAAAGTTTTCATCGCCTGTATAACCAGATAACAAAACCATACCTGCAGCCAAAACTTCATTTATTGGCGCTATGTTTGTAGCTGTTCTATATCCTCTTTTATGTAAAGAATCTCCAGAAGAATCTAAAGAAATTGTTAACCATTCTTTTTGAATATGAACATGGATTTTTACATCAGGATATTTTAAATCTACATTAGGTCTTTTATGGTATTTATGACGAAAATAATCTGCAATTGCATCTTTAGATTTTAAGGAAATATAATGAGAATTAGAAGTAAAGTTTTTAGAATTTACCACTGCTCCAATGGCAAAAGTACCTTCTGGATCTAAATATTTTTCCCATTTTATTTTCTGAATAGATTCGTATAAATCTTCTTCATCGTAAATTTTACAAGTTTTAATGGGTTTTAAAATACGAACAGCTGTTCTTAATGTAATATTAGCTTTATACATAAACCCCTTATCGCCTCTAAAAGAAACATTTCTTACACCTTCTTTTATATCTTGTGCTCCTAACTGCTTTAGCTCTGTTGCTAACACATTTTCTAAACCAAAAAGTGTTGTCGCAACCATTTTAAAATCTCTATCCATACTCATATAATTGTTTGCAAAAATACATTTTAAAATAGGATATTTCAGAAATACTGAATTTCATTTTTTCTAAAGTAAGAATTGGTTACTTTTACAGACTTATTTTGAACATGAAGCAAAAAGATTGGTTTACAGATTGGTTTAACACACCTTATTATCACATTTTGTATAAGGAGAGAAATGATGAAGATGCGCAATTCTTTATGAAGAATATTACATCATTTTTAAAATTACCATTATCAACTCATATTTTAGATTTACCTTGTGGTAAAGGGCGCCATTCTGTTTTTTTAAATTCTTTAGGCTATAAAGTTACTGGTGGAGATTTATCTAAAAACAGTATTCAGGAAGCTCAAAAATTCGAAACTGAAACACTAAATTTTAAAATCCATGATATGCGTAAACCTTTTAATAACAGTTATGATGCAGTTTTTAATTTGTTTACAAGTTTTGGTTATTTTGATGACGACAAAGAAGATATTCAAGTCTTACAAAACATTAAAAATGGTTTAAATAATGAGGGAACATTTGTATTTGATTTTTTAAATGCTGATAAAGTAAAACTAAATTTGGTTGAAAAAGAAACTAAAATTGTAGATAATATTACGTTTTACATTCAAAGAGAAATTACAGATGGTTTTATTTTAAAGCATATTTCTTTTTTTGCAGATGGAAAAGATCATTCATATACAGAACAAGTAAAATATTTGAATTTAGAAAAAATGCAATTGTTCTTTAAAAAAGTAGGTTTTACAATTACCAACGTTTTCGGTGATTATCATTTGAATGATTATAATACAACTACCTCAGACCGATTAATTTTAGTTGCCAAATGAGTTACATATTACTAATAGCCTCTGTTTTAATAGGATCTTTATTGGTTTACACCATAAAACCTCAAAAAATATTTGTTCGTTTATTATTGGCATTTAGTGGAGCCTACCTTTTATCTGTTACTATTCTTCATTTATTACCAGAAGTATATCAAGAAACAACTGAGTACAAAACAATAGGGGTTTTTATTTTAATGGGAATCATTATTCAATCTGTTTTAGAATCCTTCTCTAAAGGGGCAGAACATGGACACATCCATATTCATTCGGATGGAAAAGAATTTCCAACCTTATTATTTGTAAGTTTATGCATTCATGCTTTTTCAGAAGGATTACCAATACATAATTCTGATGATAATTTATTGTGGGCTATTATAGTACATAAAATACCTATTGCTATTGTATTAACTACTTTTTTAATTCATACCAAATACTCAAAAAAAATAATCTTTGTATTCTTGAGTTTATTTGCATTAATGAGTCCTCTAGGAGTTTTATTAGGTGATAAAGTACTGTTTTTTAGTACATATTCTAGTGAAATTACCGCCCTAATTATTGGAGTTTTCTTACACATTTCTACCATTATTCTTTTTGAAAGTACTGAAAACCATAAATTTAACTTACAAAAGTTTATTGCAATTCTTTTTGGGATATTACTTACAGTAGTTACTCTTTAGTTTTTTATTATATTTAGTGAAATATAAATGCCTATTTGTAGGTATACCAATTGCTTCAAATATTTTTGATATTTGAAAATATAAAGTTTAATATTTATGAAAGAATTAAAATCAAAATTAATTACCCCAAATGAAGAAATTATTTTTAAAAATTTATTGAATTTTTATTTAGCTGATAAGAAAAAAAAGCATAGTTATGTAAATAAAAAAGGTGAAAAATTTAAAATAAGAACACCTCTGCCAAATGATCGTTTTAGAGTAGAAAAAATATTTTTATATGAAGTAATTGGGAAAGATTGCATTTTTATACACATAACAGATGACAAAATAATTAAAAGAAGACATGATCATAAAGTTTTTATTGGAGAAATAACTTTTGATTTAGCAGATATTGAATATCATGCCAATAGAGATGATTTAATTAATTATAATGAAATTAAAGTTATCATTTTTAATAGTACAGATATATTATCATCTCCTGAAGATCTCCCTGTATTTGGTCCAGATATTTTTGACTTTAAAAGAAGTATAGTTTTACCCGATGATACCGGAGGTGGTGTAATTGTAGAAGGCCCATAAAATGTATTTTTTTAAATACATAAAGCATGTAAAACTACAAATCTTATTTTTATTGGTTTGTAGTTTTTGTTATTCTCAAAATTCTACATTAGATTCTGCATATTTCTTCCATAAAAAAGCAAAACAATTTGACTACGAGAATAAGCATTTTAAAGCCTATAAAAACTATATAAAGTCTCTAGATTTATATAAAAAACTAAATCTTGAAGATAGTATTGCAAAATGTAACTTAGAAATCTTTGAATTAATTACATCTCAGAATAATTTAGAAGGCAACTCTAAACCTTATTTAGACGATTACCATCAATATGCTTTAAAAAAAAAGGATTCTTTTCTAATTTTAAAATCGTTGAATAGATATGCTCAATATTATTGGAATACTGATTCTATAAAAGCATCAAAATCATATTACTTAAAAGCTTTACAACTCACAAGTAGTAAAAAGCTTTCAAAATATAAAGTTAGTACATATTCTAATTTAGCGTATTTACATACTAAGAAATATCCAGATACAGCTGCTTATTATTTTGATAAAGTTTTAAATTTAAAAGAACTTATGAATGATGCTCAGTTGGTTGGAACTTTTATCAATTATTCATTCTTTTTAACAAATCAAAATAAACATACTCAAGCTTTAATACAATTAAAAAAGGCTGAAGCTATTAAGTTAGATAAATATCAATTAAAATACAATAAAATTATCTTCGGAAAACTTGCAAATTGCTATAAAGAGATTGGAGATTATAAAAATGCATATAAATATTATGAAAGATATAACATTACTAGAGATAGTTTAAACAATACATTACAAAATATTGCTATTTCAGATTTAGATAAAAAATATCAAACCGCAGAAAAAGAAAAAGAAAATCTAGAATTAAAAATAGATAAGGAAAAAAATAGAAATCTTTTTATAGCTTCTCTCCTATTTATATTTTTGGGTGGTATTATATCAATTTTAGCTGTTAAAAGTTCTAAGAGAAAAAGAAAACTTGCAGAACAACAAAAAGAAATTCAAACTCAAAAAAACCTTACACTTTTAAAAGAACAAGAAATTACGACAATTAATGCAATGGTAGATGGGCAAGAAAAAGAACGTAAACTAATTGCTGAAGATTTGCATGATAATTTGGGTTCGGTTTTAGCCACATTAAAATTGCATTTCGAGAATTTAAAAATCAATAGAGAGAAGAAAAAAATAAACCAAGAAACGCTATTTGATAAAACTGAAAATTTGATTGATGAAGCCTATTTAAAAGTTCGTAGCATAGCGCATGCTAAAAATGCAGGTGTAATTGCAAACCAAGGTTTATTAGTTGCGATACAAATGATGGCTGAAAAAATATCATCTTCAGATAAAATAAAAATTAAAGTCATTGATTTTGGTTTAGACAAACGCATAGAAAACAGTTTAGAAATTAGTGTTTTTAGAATTATTCAAGAATTAGTAACCAATATTATAAAACATGCTGATGCTAATAATGGAACCATAAATATTGCGGCTTATGATAACAATTTAAATATAATTATAGAAGATGATGGCAAAGGTTTTGATATTAAAAAAGTTGATTTAAAAAACGGAATGGGAATCAGTTCTATAAAAACTAGAATAGAACATTTAAGAGGTACATTTAAAGTGGATTCTACCAAAGGAAAAGGAACTTCAATAATTATAGATATTCCAATTTCTTAAAATCCTTATATGTAGTGACTTTTACAAAATTTATAAATAGTATTTTTATTAAAAATAATTTATGATCACAATTGTAATGGCAGAAGATCATCAAATGTTAATTGATGGGGTAAAGTCTTTTTTTGAGTATGATGAGAATATCAATATTATTGGTGCCGTAAATAATGGAGAAGAATTGGTAAAATTAGTTTCTCTTAAACAGCCAAAATTAGTAATTACTGATATTAGAATGCCAATTATGGATGGAATACAAGCAACAAGAATCATTAAAAAGAAGTTGCCACATATTAATGTTTTAGCAATGACTATGTTTGATCAACCAGATGCAATCAAACAAATGTTAGATGCAGGTGCTACAGGTTATATCTTAAAAAATTCAGGTATTAAAATGCTCTCAAAAGCTATAATAACTGTTGCTAAAGGTGAAACTTTCTTTGATCCTAACGTTGCCTTTAATTTTATGAATAATTATATTGATGATAATGTGACTATTGGTAAATCTGAGAAAGTAATTTTATCAAACAGAGAAAAAGAAATCTTAAATTTAATTGCAGAAGGAAAAACATCTAAAGATATTGCAGACACTTTATTTATAGCAAAAACTACTGTTGATACTCATAGAAAAAATATGATACGGAAATTAGAATTATCTTCTGGAAATGAGTTAGTTAAATATGCTATTGATAAAAAATACCAGTTTTAATTTGCAACTTCATTAATAAATTTAATTCGCATTAAACGCAATTCATCTTCATCATAATCACCATCAAATTCATCTAATGCTTCTTGAATATTGTCTGTTTCTGCATCCATAAAATAATCATGAATTTCTTCTTGCTGATCTTCGTCTAATAATTCATCTAAAGCATAATCGATATTAATTTTAGTTCCAGAAAAAATAATTCTTTCCATTTCTTTAATCAACTCACTCATTTCTAACCCTTTCGATTTAGCAATATCTTCTAGAGGTAATTTTTTATCAGTATTCTGAATTACAAATAACTTTAATCCAGAGTTAACACCAGTACTTTTTACAATTAAATCATCTGGTCTTAAAATATCGTTTTCATCAACATAAGTTGCAATTAATTTAACAAAATCTCTACCAAATTTTCTAGCTTTACCTTCTCCTACTCCATGAACTTTAGATAATTCTTCTAAAGAAATAGGGTATTTTAAAGCCATATCATCGATAGAAGGGTCTTGAAAAACAGCAAAAGGAGGAACACCTTGTCTTGAGGCTACTTTTTTACGTAAATCTTTTAATAATTTCACCAACTTTTCATCAGCTGCACCACCTGCAGATTTTGAATTTGTAATGATTGAGTTATCATTTTCTTCATTGTACTCATGATCTTCAGTCATCATAAATGAAGTTGGGTTTTCAATGAAATTTTCACCTTCTTTAGTCAACTTAATTACTCCATATTGTTCAATCTCTTTTCGAATTAAGTTAACCACCAAAACCTGACGAATTAAAGCCATCCAATAAGATGCTGAGTGGTCTTTACCAATTGCAAAGAAAGGTTGTAGATGTGTTTTATGAGATGTTAATAAGGCATTTTCTTTCCCTATTAAAGTATTTACAATTTCTTTGGCTTTATATTTTTGAAGTGAATCTTTGATTACTTTTAATAACCTAATGACATCATCTTTGGCTTCGTGTTTCTTTTTGGGATTACGAGAATTGTCATCCATATCAGCACCTTCACCGTTTTTCTCATCAAATTCTTCACCAAAATAATGCAATAAATATTTACGTCTGTTCATAGAAGTCTCTGCATAACCAACAACTTCTTGTAATAAAGCATGACCAATTTCTTGTTCTGCTACAGGTTTGCTAGACATAAATTTTTCTAACTTTTCAATATCTTTATATGAATAGAAAGCTAAACAATATCCTTCTCCATCATCACGTCCTGCTCTACCTGTCTCTTGATAATAACTTTCTAAACTTTTAGGAATATCATGATGAATTACATAACGAACATCTGGTTTGTCAATTCCCATACCAAAAGCAATAGTAGCTACCACTACATCACAATCTTCCATCAAAAACATATCTTGATGTTTTACTCTAGTTTTAGCATCTAAACCTGCATGATAAGGCACTGCTTTAATACCATTGACTTGTAATATCTGTGCAATTTCTTCAACTTTTTTTCTACTCAGACAATAGATAATTCCTGACTTTCCAATTCTTTGTTTTACAAACCTAATAATATCTTTTTCTACCTCTTTTGTTTTAGGTCTAACCTCATAAAATAGATTAGCTCTATTAAAAGAAGCTTTAAATCTGTTAGCATCAGTAATTCCTAACGTTTTTAGAATATCTTCTTGTACCTTTTCTGTTGCAGTTGCTGTTAAACAAATCACTGGCACATTATCAATGGCTTTAATTATGTGTTTTAAATTTCTGTATTCTGGTCTAAAATCGTGACCCCATTCAGAAATACAATGTGCTTCATCAATGGCAACAAAAGAAATTTTTTGAGTTCTTAAAAAAGTAACATATTCCTCTTTTATTAGAGATTCTGGAGCTACGTATAATAATTTTGTAATACCATTTGCAATATCTTCTTTAACCTGACTAATTTCTGTTTTGTTTAAAGAAGAATTCAGCACATGGGCTACACCATTATCTTCTGAAATACCACGAATTGCATCAACTTGATTTTTCATTAAGGCAATTAGAGGTGAAACCACAATTGCAGTACCTTCTTTCATTAAAGCTGGTAATTGGTAGCAAAGAGATTTACCACCACCCGTTGGCATAATTACAAAAGTGTTATTATTACTAACGATACTTTTAATTACTTGCTCTTGTAACCCTTTAAACTTAGTAAAGCCAAAGAATTTTTTTAGAGGACTATATAAATCCATTAACGTAAATATTTGTTTAACAATCAAAACAATTCACAAACCTTCTATAATATTTTTTAAAACTATTTTTTATAGTAAATTTGCCTGCTTTGTTAATCTAAAGATATAACTTTTTTTTATTCTAATAAAATACTTGACTATTGAAAAAAACAAACTCAATAATACAAACAGCAAAAGAAACAATCTTAATAGAAAGTAATGCCTTAGCTAACTTAGCAAATTTAGTTGATAATGATTTTGAAGAAGCTGTTAAATTTATTTTAAATTCAAAAGGGAGAGTTATTGTTACCGGAATTGGAAAAAGTGCAAATATTGCTTCAAAAATTGTAGCCACTTTAAATTCTACAGGAACTCCTGCTATTTTTATGCATGCTGCAGACGCAATTCACGGTGATTTGGGTAATGTACAAATAGATGATGTTGTAATTTGTTTATCAAAAAGTGGTAATACACCAGAAATCAAAGTCTTAGTTCCTTTAATTAAAAACTATGGAAATAAAATTATTGCTATTACTGGAAATGTAGACTCCTATCTGGGTGAACATGCTGACTTTACCTTAAATGCATATATAGAAAAAGAAGCTTGTCCTAATAACTTAGCACCTACCACAAGTACCACTGCTCAACTAGTTTTAGGTGATGCACTTGCAATTTGTTTATTAAATTTAAAAGGGTTTACCAGTAAAGATTTTGCAAAATACCATCCTGGAGGTGCTTTAGGAAAACGTTTATATTTAAGAGTTTCTGATTTAATGGCAAAAAATGAAATTCCAAAAGTTTCTGAAACAGACACTATTGCTAAAGTAATTGTTGAAATCTCTGAAAAAAGATTAGGGGTTACTGCCGTTGTAAGCAAAGAAAAAATTATAGGAATTATAACTGATGGTGATATTAGAAGAATGCTGTCTAAAACCACACAAATAGCTAATTTTAAAGCAAAAGATATAATGGGAAACACTCCAAAAACTATTCATCAAGATGCAATGGCTATTGAGGCTTTAGAAACTTTAGAAAACAATAATATTACACAAATATTAGTGATTAATGACAAGAAAAACTATGTTGGAGTTGTACATTTACATGATTTAATTAAAGAAGGAATTTTCTAATGGCAAGTCAACAAAAAGAAATGTCTTTTTTAGGACATTTAGAGGAATTAAGATGGCATTTGGTAAGAAGTGCTTCTGCAATATTTATTTTAGCAATCATCTTTTTTGTGTTTGCTGAGTATGTTTACACCCATTTTTTATTAGCTCACATTAAACCAGACTTTGTTACTTACAGAGTTTTTTGTGATTTCTTTAATCTATTTGGATTAGAAAGTGCTTTTTGTGATATAAATTTTGCAGATAAAAAATTGCAAAGTATCAAGGTAACTTCACAATTAATGAACTCTATTTGGTCTTCAATAATACTAGGAATTATCATTGCTT
The DNA here is from genome assembly GCF_009832745.1 of Polaribacter septentrionalilitoris. GTDB lineage: Bacteria > Bacteroidota > Bacteroidia > Flavobacteriales > Flavobacteriaceae > Polaribacter > Polaribacter septentrionalilitoris. The sequence continues at coordinate 366,457 of NZ_VRMJ01000014.1, forward strand.
TTCCCTATATTTTATGGGAAATTTGGCGTTTTGTAGCTCCTGGGTTAACAGATAATGAAGTGAAAAGATCTAGAGGTTTTATTCTTATAGCCTCATTTTTATTTTTCTTAGGAGTACTTTTTAGTTTTTATGTAATTGCTCCTATTTCAATCCACTTTTTGTATAATTACCAAATAACAGATGCTATTGAAAATAGTTTTACACTAGAATCTCACATCGGTCTAGTTACAAATATGTTATTAGGAGTTTCAATTTTATTTGAACTTCCTGTTTTAATATTCTTTTTGACCAAAATAGGATTGATTACTCCAGAATTCTTAAAAAGATATCGAAAACATGCTTTAGTGGTTGTACTAATTCTTGCTGCAATTATTACACCTCCTGATGTTATGAGTCAAATTATAGTTGCAATTCCAATACTTATACTATACGAAATAGGTATTAAAGTTTCTAAAAGAGTGATTAAAAAACAACAAAAAAATGCCAAATAAAGTAAACGAATTTAATGAGTATCGTTCTAAAATGAACGAGAAAATTTTAGCTTCTGACAATAAAGTAATCAAAAGAATCTTTAATTTAGATACCAATGCTTTTAAAGAAGGACATTTACCTGTTAAGACAAAAGAGCTTTTAGGTTTGGTGGCTTCTGCAGTTTTACGATGTGATGATTGTGTTCAATATCACCTTGAATCTTCTTACAAACTAGGTGTAACTAAAGAAGAAATGATGGAAACTATGTCTATTGCCAACTTAATTGGAGGTACAATAATGATTCCGCATTTAAGACGTGCTGTTGAATATTGGGAAGCTTTAGAAGAAAGCGATTTATAATTTATTTAAGACATCTACCTCAATCATTTACTATATTTGATTCATGATTTTAAGAGCAGAAGACATTCAGAAAATCTACGGAAGTAGAAAAGTGGTAAAAGGAATTTCGTTAGAAGTTCAGCAAGGTGAAATTATTGGACTTTTAGGTCCTAATGGAGCTGGAAAAACGACTTCTTTCTACATGATTGTTGGTATGATTAAACCTAATGCTGGTAAAATCTTTTTAAATGATGAAGAAATTACTGAAGATGCCATGTATAAACGTGCGCAAAAAGGAATAGGATATCTTGCCCAAGAAGCTTCTGTATTTCGAAAATTATCAGTAGAAGATAATATTTTGTCTGTTTTACAATTCACTGGCTTATCAAAAAAAGAACAAAAAATTAAATTAGAATCTTTAATTGAAGAGTTTAATATTGGTCACGTTCGTAAAAATAGAGGTGATTTATTGTCTGGTGGAGAAAGACGTAGAACTGAGATTGCACGTTGTTTAGCCTCTGATCCTAATTTTATATTATTAGATGAGCCTTTTGCAGGAGTAGATCCTATTGCTGTTGAGGATATACAAAGTATAGTTGCCCATTTAAAACACAGAAATATAGGTATTTTAATAACAGATCATGATGTACAAGCAACCCTTGCCATTACAGATAAAACGTATTTAATGTATCAAGGAAGCATTTTAAAAAGCGGAACTCCAGAAGAATTAGCTGCTGATGAAATGGTTCGTAAAGTATATTTAGGGAAAGATTTTGAATTGAAAAGGAAGAAAATTTTTCAATAAAAACAACCAATATGCCATAGAATTCCTGATGGGTCATGCACAAAGAATTCTTTACCCCAATCATTTTTTACAATTTCAGAAATCCTAACTTTAGGATATTTCTCAGTTAATTTTTTAGCTTTTAGTGTTTCTAAATAAGCTTCTAGATTTTCTACTTCCAAGAAAATCATGGAATTATCTATCCAATCTTTTACATAGGCTTTTTGTAAATAAAAACTTAGTTTATCATCAACCTTAAAAACGGACATGTTTTCTGATAATATGGTTTCTGAAAAACCTAAATCTTTATAAAAATTGCTTGATGTTTCAAAATCTTTTGCTCCTATAAAGCTTCTAATCGATTTAAATTGGTGTTTTTGTTCCATAATTATTTACAATTGAAAGGATCACATAAAGGATAATAATTAATGGAATTGAAAGATATTGTAAAGTGATGATTAGTACTAATGATATCAATAAAAACATATATTTTATCACATTCTTTTTAACTGAATAATCTTTAAACTTTAGAGAAAAGAGAGGTATTTCAGCATTCATCAAATAGGTTAACAAAATAGTTACAGCAATTAAAAAATAATTATTAGTAATTAAGTTTTGAACAAATTCAATATCAGAATATTCAAGAATTAATGGCAATGAGATGACAAATAAACTCATGGCAGGCGTTGGTAAACCTATAAAAGATTCAGATTGTCTTGTATCAATATTAAATTTGGCTAACCTGTAGCAAGCACCAAGAGTCAACAATAACCCAAAAAAAGAAAGGAAGGAAGGTAATACAAATTCGTCACTAAAGTTCTCAACTCCAATTTCTGTATCTCCAAATAATTTCAACATAATAATTCCTGGCACAACCCCACTTGTAACCATATCAGCTAAAGAATCTAGTTGTTTACCTAATTCTCCAGAAACATTTAGTAAACGTGCTGCAAATCCATCAAAAAAATCAAAAAATATTCCTAATACAACAAAAAAAGCTGCAGCAAAGAAATTACTTTGTACTGCAAAAATTGTTGCAACTGTTCCGCAAAATAAATTTCCAAGTGTTAATAAATTAGGAATGTGTTTTTTTATGTTCATGCATCATCAAATTGAAAAAGCTAAAATAAGAAATCAAACTTGGGTAGTTTTCATTATTGTCAAAATTTTGTCATATTTGTAAGAATAAGAAAAACTTTATGCCCGTATTTACATCAGATTTCTCACCTACTTTGCCCTTTAAAAATGGTCACTTTAACACCATGTACAGACCGCTTTTTATGAAAGATATTTGTAGTTATTTGAGAAAAAGAATTAGAACTTGGGATAACGATTTTATTGATTTAGATTTTTCTATAGTAGGTTCTGAAACTTTAGTTGTTTTGATTCATGGTTTAGAGGGTAGCTCTGAATCTCGATATATGGCATCAACTACAAAACATTTAAACAAAAAAGATGTAGATACAGTTTGCTTTAATTTAAGAGGTTGTTCTGGTGAAGACAATTTGTTATTAGCCACCTATCATAGTGGAAAAACAGATGATGTAGCTTTTGTCATCAATTATTTATTAGAAAATTATGATTATCTGAATATCATTATTGTTGGATTTAGTTTAGGAGGCAATTTAACTCTTAAATATTTGGGTGAAAATGGCAATAACTTATCGCCAAAAGTAAAAGGTGGCATTGCAGTTTCTGTACCTGTAGATATTGGTTCTTCTGAAGAAGAAATGGATAAGTTAAAAAACAAATTGTATATGGAAGTTTTTTTTAAGACCATGAAAAATAAAGTTTTAGAGAAAGCTCACAAATTTCCAGAATATAATTTAGACAAAGACAAATTGTTTAAAGCCACTAAATTTAGACATTTAGAACATTTGTATACAGTTCCTGTTTTTGGTTTTAAAAGTCCTCAAGATTATTGGCAAAAAGCAAGTTCAAAACCCTATTTATCTCAAATTAAAAGACCAACTTTACTGATTAATGCTAAAGACGATACTTTTTTGGCTAATGAATGTTATCCTTTTGATGAGGCCCATAACTCTGATTATTTTTTTTTAGAAGCACCTAATTATGGAGGTCATGTTGGATTTATGACGTCTTTTAAACCTGCTGAAAACAGATGGTTAGAACATCGAATAGAAAGATTCATCAAACAAAACATCAAGATTGATATTTAACAAACAATAACTTTAAAAAATAGCTGTTATTTTAGTATGTTTTTAGATATTTGTTATTGATAATTTTCATCCTTTTGAAACAAAAAATAATACTTTTTTTATTGATTACTCCATTATTTTTATCTGCACAAGCATTTAGAAATTATTCCAATGAATTTTTATCTATTGGAGTTGATGCAGCTGGTTTAGGAATGAGTAAAAGTGTTGTTGCCACTACTAATGATGTAAATGCAATCTATTGGAATCCTGCAGGATTAGTGGGAATAGAAGACTATCAAGGCTCATTAATGCATGCTTCTTATTTTGCAGGAATAGCAAACTACAATCATGCTGCTTTTGCAATGCCTATTGATAGACAAAGTGCTTTAGGTATTTCTATAATTCGTTTTGGGGTTGACGATATTTTAAATACAACAGAATTAATTGACAGTCAAGGAAATATAGATTTTAATAGAATTAGTTTATTTTCTTCTGTAGATTATGCTTTTAATATTGCGTATGCAAGAAACCTTCTCTTTAAAGATGTTACATTTGGTGTGAACGCTAAAATTGTTCGAAGAATTATTGGTGATTTTGCTTCTTCATGGGGTTTTGGTTTTGATGTAGGAATCCAATTTGAAAGAAATGATTGGAGATTTGGATTGATGGCTAGAGACATCACCACAACTTTTAATAGTTGGGCAATAGATGAAGATGAATTCAATAAGATTAAAAATGCTATTCCTGGTCAGAATCAAGAAGCACCAGAAAGCACTGAAATTACAAAACCTAAGTTACAATTAGGAGTTGCTAAAAGTTGGAGAATTGGTCGTTTATTTAATTTATTGACAGAAGCAAATGCAAATATTCGATTTTCTAAAACAAATGACATTGTTTCATCAGATTTTGCAAGTGTAGATCCTGCTTTGGGTTTTCAATTAGATTATGATCAATTGGTGTATTTAAGAGCAGGTGTTGGTAATTTTCAATATATAACCGAATTTGATAATTCAAAATCACTATCATTACAACCAAATTTTGGATTAGGTTTTAAATACAATGGAATTCAAATAGATTATGCTTTAACCAATATTGGTAGTGTTGGAAATGCTTTATTCTCTAATATTTTTTCAATTACTTTTGATTATAGTTTTTTTAGACGATAATTATTATGATAAAAAAATACACTTTTCTATTATTACTATTTTTTTTCTTTTTGCCTATAAAAGCTCAAGCTCAACTTTCTGAAAATGCAGAAATTAGTATTGTTACTGCTGGTCCTGGAGAAGAGCTCTATGAGGCCTTTGGTCATTCTGCCATAAGAATTAAAGATCCTAATTTAAATTTAGATTTGATTTACAACTATGGTGTGTTTGATTTTAACAGACCTAATTTCTATACCGATTTTGCCAAAGGAAATATGATTTATAGTCTTGCTCGTTATGATTTTAAATATTTTTTAGCAAGTTACAAAAGAGATAATCGTTGGTTAAAACAACAAATTTTAAATCTATCACAACAAGAAAAACATGCTTTTTTCTCTTTCTTAGAAAATAAGGCATTACCAAAAAACAGAGATTATTTATACAATCCTTATTTTGATAATTGTGCTACTAAATTAAGAGACATTACAAAAATGGTTTTAGGAGATAAAGTTAGTTTTAAAGATGATTACTTAGAAAATGAATTAACTTTTAGAGAATTAACAAATCGTGAAATTCATTGGAACACTTGGGGTAGTTTTGGATTGAACCTAATTGCTGGTATTAAATTAGACAAAAAAGCAAAACCTGATGAATACCTATTTCTTCCTGATTATACTTACAAAGCATTCAAAAATGCAAAGTTAATATCAAAAAATACAACTCAAGATTTAGTAAAAAAAGAAGATACTTTACTTAGTTTTAAAGAAAAACAACCAAAAACTGAAACATTTAGTCCTTTTTTAATCTTTTGCTTACTTGCACTTATTGGAATATTTATCACGTATAAAGATTATAAAAGAAAAAAGAGAACTAAGTTATTAGATTTTGTGCTGTTTTTTACTACTGGTCTTATAGGTTGCATCTTATTTTTTCTTTGGTTTTTTTCCAGTCATTCTACAGCTCCCAATAACTTTAATATTCTTTGGGCATTTCCCGTTAATCTTGTAATTGGTTTTTTATTACTAAAAAAGAACATAAAAACAAAATGGTTAAACATCTACATTAAGTTTTTATTAATTTTAATAGCAATTATTCCAATATTATGGATTATTCAAATACAAGTGTATCCAAAAGTTATTATACCGCTATTGATCTTATTTTGGATTAGATATTATTTCTTGTCCAAGAATTTATTGTCCTTTGAAAAATAAAACAGTAGTAATTGTTTTAATTAAGATTTTAAAATCTAACAAGGTATCACGTTCTTTGATATAATACAAATCATAACGTAATTTGGTTTCTTGTTCTTCAATACTATTTGCATAAGGATAATTAACTTGTGCCCACCCTGTTAAACCAGGTCTAACAACATGTCTTATCGAATAAAAAGGAATTTCTTTTTCTAAATCTTTTACAAATTCAGGTCTTTCAGGTCTAGGGCCAATTAAGCTCATGTCCCCTTTTAGTATATTAAAAAATTGTGGAATTTCATCTAATCTAGTATTTCTTAAGAATTTACCAAACACTGTAATTCTAACATCATTTTTAGCTGCCCAAACAGCACCATTACTTTCGGCATTCTTGACCATAGATCTAAGTTTATAAATAGTAAATGGTTTTGTGTTTTGACCAACTCTTTCTTGAGTATAAAAAAGAGCCCCCCTATTTCCAATAAAGTTACATATAAGTAAGATTGGTATTAAGAAAGTAAAAACTAGTAAACCTAAAATGGAAATAACAATATCAATAAATCTTAGACCAAAAAGGTAAAATCTATTGGAATTATTTTTACTAAAATTTAGATTTTTATAAAAAGTATGATCTAAATACTCTTTAGGAACCCTAGAAGTTACCGTTTCATAAAATGTTTCATAACTAATAATATTAACCCCTTTTTTAAAGTTAGCTATTAATTCTTGATTTAAAAAAGAAACATTATCATTAGTTAGATTTTTTTCCGAAACAACCACCTCTGTTATCGGATTATTTTCTACTAAATATGATAAATCAAAAGAGTTAATATCATGATATCCTTTTAAACCATCAATTTTCTGCTCAGAAACATAACCAGTTACATGATGAAAATTATCATTTTTAATATGAGTCAATAGTTTCTTTACCAAAGAAGAGTGTCCTATGAATAATATTGTTTTAAAATATTTTGGTGAAAAAATTAACCAAGAATAAATAAATCTCCAAATAATAATTGGTGTAGATATAATTAAGAAAAAATAGACAATTTGTAGTCTATTTTCTGGTAATACAGGAGAAATATAAGGGGTAAAAACATAGAATATAGTTGTTGCAAATGCAGTGAGTACAACACTTCGTAAAATTAAATATCTATTATTAGAAACACTTAAATTATATAGTTGAAAAATTTCACCGAATAAAACGTAATAAAAAATTAAAAGAATAAACCAATTTAATATTAATTGATTATTAAATTTAAAATATTTAAAGTCAAGAAACACATATGAAAACCATATACTAAGTATTAAAATTAAAACATCGAAAAGCCTTAAAAAAAACTTTCTTTCTGAGATATCTAAATACGTTTTTTTACTTGCCAAAATATTTTAGAGTTTTATGAACAGCACATGAAACAGTTGATATTGTAGCTCGAAAATAAGATAATTTTTCTATTTCTTTAAACAAATTCCAATTCCATTTTAGCATTTCTATCTTATTATTAGATATAGATTTACTTCTATCTCTGTATTGTGCTAAAACAATATCCAATCCATAGGCATATTTTTCTGATTTCAATATTTTTAACCACAAGGCATAATCTTGCCTTTTCCTAATATTTGGCATAAAAATTTTACCTAAAACATCACTATTATACATTGCTGTTAAACAGCCTATTTCATTAGAGTACAACATTCTATTATAATCCAACTTTTCTTTACATTTAATTATTTTATTGATTGGTATACCTTTTTCATCAATAATTTCATAAGAAGTATGTGTTAATAAAAATTTGTTTTCTATCATAAAATTCATTTGCAATTCTAACTTTTTAGGCAACCATAGGTCATCACTGTCTAGAAAAGCAATAAAATTACCTTTTGACATTTCTATTCCTTTATTTCTAACAATTGCAGCTCCAGAATTTACATCTAACACAAACAATCTAATTCTAGAATCTTTCTTAGCATATAAGGTAATAATATCTATACTTTTATCATTGGAGCAATCATCAACAATAATCAATTCCCAATTTTGATAAGACTGACGTAAAATACTTTCAATAGTATTAGAAATAAATTGTTCAGAATTATAATTTGCTGTAATTATTGAAACTAAATTATTCATCTAAGTTAGAAATAAAGTTTTTTAATTTTCCTTTTGAATATCTAAAGCTGGCTTGCTCTTTAACTTTGAAATTAACATCTTCTTTAAAATAATTTTTAATCTCTTTTTGTAATTTTCCCTTAATTGAAGTGGTTAATTTCTTCTCAATTAAAAACACCAATTCTCCTTTTTTATCTTGAATTACTTGATAGTTTAAATCAATATTATACTTTTTTGATATATTTTTAAAAATATAATAAAAATATAAACTTGGATATTTATCCTTGTATCCATAAACACTCTCTCCTATTCTACCAGTAACTTCTTCTAATATTAAGTGACTTTTTCCACATTTACATTTTTCATCTCTAGAAGCTAATCGAATATAATCTCCTAACTTATATCTTATGACAGGAAAAGATTGCATTTGTAAGTTAGTAACTATAATTTCATTATTAATATTTTCTACTAAAACTCCTTCCATATTAATATGCATTTTGCCTTCATTACACTCAAATGCGATAATGCCAGACTCTGTTGCACCATATTCGCTAATCATTTTAAGACCAAAAGCTTTTTTGACTTCTTTTTGATAATTATCAAAGATTTTTTCTGAAGTCCCTTTAACCATTTTTATTCTTTTAGGCCGTTCTAAATTTAATTTATTAATTAATACAGCTGTTTGGTAAATCATAGAAGAATATCCATGAATATATCTTGCTTTTCTTGATTTTTTTACAAATTTTTTTAACGATTTTTCTTGGTAACTAAATATTCTAAATCTGTTTTGAAGTATATCTAAAATTTTATTTTTTTGTTGTTGGAGATACGAAAAATTGACTCCCCAAAAATAACCATTTCTATCCCATGGCTTAACACCATACCAAGAATATCCTCTTTGAATTACAGCCCTGTTAAATGAGTCTGCATGCTCATCTCTATAAAATTTAAGCGACTCACCAGAAGTTCCAGAAGTTGTTGCTAAAAATGTTTTTTTAAACTTTAAGTTGTTATGTATTTGGGGTGTAAAATCAATCAAATCTTGTTTAGAAGTGGTAGGAATGTGTTTTACATCTTCTAAACTCTTTATTGTTCTGATGTTTAATTTGTAATCATCAAACTTTTTCTTGTAGTAATCTGAATGATTATATGCTATATTTAATAGTTCTTTTAACTTTTTTAGTTGATATTCTTCAAGTTCTTTTAAAGACCAATACTCGCTTTTTTTTAAGAAAACAAAAATTTTCTTTAAAGAAGGATTTCTAATTTTTTCTCCCAGTATGTATATATATTTATTGAACATCACTTAAGAATTTTAAGCCATTTTTCTCTATTATTTTCCCAGCTAAATTGTTCTACTTTTTTTCTGGCATTTAAACTTATGTTTGGATGTTCAGCATTAAGAATATTTATAATTGACGCTACCATTAACTGAGGAGATAAAGGTGGAACTAAAAGACCATCAAATTTATCTTTAATTAAAAAGGGTAAACCTCCAACATTAGTACTTACTACAGGTAAGCCCAAAGCCATTACTTCCATAACACTAACAGGTGTATTATCAAAATTTGTTGTATTTATAAAAATATCAAATTCTTCAGATCTCTTATGCCACTGCTCTTTTAAAAGAACACCTGTTAATTCTACTGAGTCTTGTAAATTAAATTTATTAATTAATTTTTTAGTCTGTTCATAAGTATCATCAACAAAAGGACCAACCATACAAAGGGTTGCATCAGGATATTTTTTTTTAAGCAGTTTTAAAACTCTAATTGCCATTGTAGGATTATAAATTTCTTTAAAAGCTCTAACCCAAAGTAATCTTGGTTTGATAATTTTTCTTATTTTATAATTATAATTTTCAATCTCTAGAATATTAGGTATGAATTCTGTTTTATATCCATAACCTTCAAAAGCCTCTTTTAAATAGTTTGATGGTGCTATATTTTTGTAGGAGTTTTTAAAAATAAGACTTGATAACAAAGTGTTTGATTTTAATCTTTCTGGAAGATTTCCCCCATGTAAAATTGGTATATACTTAATTTTAAAAATTCTAGCTAACTGAGATGTAATAAGCGCATAATAGAAATTACTAGTACTGTAGGTATCTATCAAAATATAATCTACTTTTTTTCTACACTTAAAAACAGCATAAGACATATCTACAAGACGATACGATTTATTTATTTTATCAGATGAAATGATAACTTGAAAACTTTCTTTTTGTAATAAATTAGATAGTAAAATAAGGGTTGTATTATACTTGGTCTTTTTAGTTAAATTATTACCTATGTACAATATTTTTTTTCTATTCTTCATCATCATAAATCCTAATCAATGTTAATGCATACACAAAACCAGGTAAGGCAATTCGCATTGCAGAATGATTAATGGTTAAAAACCATATGACATAAAACCCAGCTATAAAAGCTTTACCATAAAAATCTGATCTGAAAAAATTAAAAATGGGCATTACAAGTAATAAAATTAACAAAAAAAAACCAATGAAACCATGTTCTTCTAACAGCCTACCTACCTCGTTATGGGAAGCACCTGTTACCATGTTAATTTCTTTTCTTCTTTGATATTTTCCATTTCCCACCCCTATTCCAAGTGGGTTATCTAAAAAGTTTTCGAATTGCACCTCAAATATCTTAATTCTTCCTGAAGAAATATCTTCTTTAACTCCTATCTTATTCCTTCCTGTGTATCTATTTTCTAACATACCTCCAGTAATACCAGAGGTATAAACCCAAATAGACACCAAAAAAAACGAAATTATAAGTAGATATTTTAAAATAACACTGAAAGAAATTCTTTTATAAATTACATAAAAGAACGAAAATAAAATTAGTGATATAAAAGCCGTAATTATTCCACCTCTAGAAAATGTTAACAACCCTCTATAGGAGAAGTATATTAAAAAAATAGCATCTAAAAAATAGTAACCTGTGAGTCTTTTTTTTGGCAAAACAAATATGGTTAATACAAACATACCCATACCTATTGCTGTTGCAACCTGATTAGGTCCAAAACCACCAGAAGTCGTAAAATTTGCTTCTGAGTTAAAAACTATTTCTTTTAAATCTGGTGTCCTAAAATAAAGGTAACTTATCATAGAAAAAAGAGGTAACAACATAAAGAATAAAGCATCATATAACTGTTGCTTGGTAATTGGTCTCTTGTAAAAATAAAAAGAAGCAACACCTAAAACTACTGGGCCACTTAGATTAAAAGCAATATTTGTCCTCAAAGATTCCCCCTCCGGAACCTGAGTAAAAACAATACCCAAAAGTAATAATAGTATATAAAAAACATAATGTGGAGAAAAATTTTGTTTGAATCTACCTACTAGAATACCTAACATCAAAAACAATATAACACCATATTTACCAGTTTCATATAGAATAAGTCCTCCTGTCATTCTTATAAAAACCTCACCACCTACTAAATATGAAGCTAATGTAAAAGCTTCTTCATTTTCATTATTGCTTGCGTATATAAGAAATATTGGTAAAACAACTATTACAATACCGTAAAATTTTGGAAATATAGCTTGAGTTGCTAAGTAACCAAAAATTAAATGGATGATAATAATTAATAGCTTATTATCTAATATATATTTAATCAAAATTATTGTTTATAAATTTTTATCAACTTATTAATAAAAACATTTGGTGAAAAATTATTTTGAACATGATTATATAAACTTTCGCCAAAATTTGTTCTTGATTCTTCTGAATTAACCAGAATCTTAAGTTTATCTGTAAACTCAGTGATTTTTTCTGGAGAAACAACAAAACCTGTTTTATTATTTATAATAACCTTATTACAATCTCCAACATTTGTTGTAATTACTGGTAGTTTCATTAGACCATATTCTAATAAAGCTAGAGGCAAACCTTCAGATTTAGAGGATAATACACCTATTGTAGCCTGGGATAAAATATTCGGTATATCTAAACAAGAACCGTATACAAATGTATGTTTTTCTAGTTTTTTTTCTTTAATTAGATAATTTATTTTTTTTGAATAATCATCATTATAAACTTTACCAATAAAATGTAACGACCAGCTTTTGTGTTCATTTAAAAAACAATTAAAAGCTTTTAATAAAGTTTCATGATCTTTGTCAGGTCTAAAACCTGCTAAATGGACAATTCTCTTACCGCTTTCGCCCTTTAAAACAGTTGTTTTTTCTTTGTTATCTATCAGTGCAAAATTATTTAGATAAAAAACCTTTTTACAATTTAATTTCTCTAAAGACCAATTTAGTAAATTTTTATTTACAACAATAATTGAAGAAAAGAAATAGGAAAATAATTTAATAGCATATAAATTTTTACCTTTTATTTTAGTTATTAAACCAAAATGATTGTGCCAGATTATCTTAATTCTGGGATGTATTATTTTTATACAGCAAGCAAAAAAATAAGAAGAAGAATGTGCATGAATAATATTTATTTTATGCATTTTGATGTATTTTTTTATTTTTTTTAATGCTTGAATATCTATTTTCTTGTTTTTATTTAAATGAATATATCCTACATTTTTATGAATACTGCTTAATAAATCCCCCTCTAACCTAGTGGAACATAGATGAGATTCTAAACCTTTTTTAGATAGCAAATTAGCTATATTTACAGACAATACTTCTGCACCTCCGGTATTTAAAGAATCTATTATTTGTAAAACTCTCAAATTATTCATTCTTAAATATTTTTTTTATTTCAGATTCAAGTTTATTTAAAGTAAAATTTTGAGACCATTGTTGAGCACTCAACACCTTTTCTTGATAAGATTTTTCTTTATGAATATAATTTAAAATAATTTCAGAAATTTCTTCCACTGAAGAATTAGGATTTAAGATTTCACCTCTATTACCAAAATCTAACATATAATTTACACAAGAAATATCAGTAGAAATTGGTAAACACCTCCAAAACATAGCTTCTGCAACAACTTTAGGCCAACCCTCTGATTTTGATATAAAAATCAAAAAATGTGCTTTTTGAAAAGCATTTTTTACAATTTCTTTTGATTTATTTCCATGCAAATTAATACGATTTGATAATTCTTTGTCGTTAATATATTTTTTTACAGAATTAAACTCAGAACCTTCACCATACATATCTAATTGAACATCATAATTATGAGACAATAATTTTTCAATAGTTTTTACACTTAATAATGGTTGTTTACCTTCAGAAAAAGTACCTACAAAAATAAATTTAACAATAGAATTTAATTTTTTTTCTGGTACTTGTTCTATTTCATTTTTAGCATAAGAAGCTGTAAAAAAAGGCACAATATTTTTTGTTTGATTTGGCCATTCACCATAAACCAAAACTTTTATATTTTTAGTAAAAAAAGTATTACTCAATAACCATTTCTGTAATTTATATGTAATAGGTTGATGACTACTTGGATCCCAATTCCCTGCATACTTAGCTGTTTTAGGCTTTGATGGAAATAATATTTGTACTATACAACCTAATAAACCAATGTTACCTGGACAACGCAAATGAATGTGATCACTTTGTTTCATCACCTTATAGATTTGCCAACAAATTATAGGCATTACTAATAACGATCTCAACAAGTTTTTTACTGTTGTAATATCAAAATTTGGTATTTCTATAACTTTAATATTGTTATGTTGGTAAGCAATTTCAATAGAACTAATCTTGTCAGTAGAAACAGGAGCTAACACTAGAATTTGATCTACATGCTTTGCCCATAAATTCATTTCTCGTACATAAGGCTCGTATGCATAAATTTGTCCATCTTTTATTTTATGCACAGCATGTGTTATAATTCCAAATTTCATCTTTGTACTTTAGGTTTGTTAAAAATAAGTGTACACAAACCGTAAGTTCTACCTAAAGCTTCTGTTAAAGATTCTAATCTTTTAGTGGTTGTAATTACATTTAGTAAACGTAATTTAATTTGAAGAATAGCAATCATATTCCATTTTAGTCGAGCTAGTAATTTTGGTGACTTATACTTCACTCTCCATACATACCATCCATTTCTCGTCACCATCTTTCCATAATCAAACTGATTGGGTCTACCAGCAACATTATGATGATGTTCTAAACGAGCTGCAGTATTGATATACAATTTTCCTTTTTTTGCTAATCTCAGTGAAAAATCTGCATCTTCATACAAACCATACCCTTCAAAGTATTTAGAGAATTTTTGATCTAAAAACACTTCCTTTTTATAGGATGATACACCCCCCATAATTTGTTCTACCCTATACACTTTTCCGCTTGGTGGTAAAAAACTAACAGATCTCCCATTTGAAAACCTAGGCATCCATCCTGGAGGTGTGGAGTCTAGTAATCCTAGTTTTTTTCTTAACTTGAATCTAGAACTTTCTGTTCTTACCCAACCATCATAAAAAAATTCATCTGCATTGCCCTCTTGTGCTTCTTTCCACTCAACTTCATTAGTAATATATCCACCTACTGAAGATGCTTTTGGATAAACAGTGTAAGTTTCTATAAGTTTTTCAAAATAATCAGCTTCTAAAACTGTATCATCATCTAAAAAGCAAATTATATCAGAATAAGGTGAAACTTTTTTAATTCCAAAATTACGTTGTTTAGTTAAGCCTCTATTATCATTACAAACTAAATAATAACTCAGATTCTTGTAATTATGTGTTTCTATAGCTTCTTTTGTTTCGTGATTCAATGATCCATCAATAATTAAAATTTCATTTGGATATAATGTTTGTACAGCAACTGTATTTAACAACGTTATTAAAGCTTTTGGTCGCATATAGGTGCAAATAATAAGACTAAACTTCATTACCCATTATTTTTTTTGCCCAATATTCACTTTTATTCCAGTTTAAAGCCATATTCTTAATATACTTAATCGGGTTTTTAATTTTTTGTTTAGAATAAAATTTAATAAATAAAATCGTTTTATACCCGTAAAACTGTTGATTTGTTAAATGCTTTAAATTGTATGCCATGATAGTTGGAGAAGGTTTGGGTATAATTTTATCATTATTCCATAATGGTTTAAATTTAAACCTAAAACCTCCAATTGGAGCCTTTAAGTGTAACATTTTAACATTAGGTATGTAAATAGTATCACATCCATTATTCTTTAATTGCATTCCATAATCTGTATCCTCTCCATAACCAAACTCATGTTCTTGTTTAAAAAAGCATTTTTTTGCATACTTACTTTCTACTAATGATGCATTTGTTCCAAAACCATACCATTGTAGTGGGGTTGTGTTTTTTTCAATTTCTCCATTTTGCAAACAACTTATTGTAATACTTGAAGTATTATATTGATTAATATAAGCAAATGCTTTTTCCAATAAATCTCCTTCAAACCTTACATCATCATCTGCAAAAAACACCCAGTTTCCTGTCACTTTTTTCAAAGCTAAATTTCTAGCATTACAAGCACCTAATTGATGAACAAATGTATGGTCTATTTTAAAAGGCCAATCACTACTTAAGTAGTCAAGGTTTGAAGTACTGTTTTCAACTCCATTTTGCTCAACAATAATTACTTTTTCTGGAAGTAATGTTTGTTTTGCTAAATCTTTTAACACATTGTATAAGTGCTCTTTCCTGCCTAAAGTTGGTATTAATACATCTACTTTAAAATCTGTTTTATTTACCTTATTTTTTATAGATGAGACTTTTATATCATTTAAATTTATATCTATTTTTTCATTATTTATAAAGAATAAACTCTTCAAAAGAGAAATTATATTAAGCCTATTATTGTAAAGAATTTGATTTAAAAAAAGTAAAAATACCCATTTAATTTTGTAATATTTTTTTACAAATCTAAATAGTTTATAAGAATTGTTATCAACCTTTAATTTACTGTTGTTTTTTTTGTTTACTATTAAATTAGGCTCTGAATAACAAATCAAACCTTTACACATTGTTAATTTAGCTATACCGCACAAAAACTCATCAAATGATACTCTTTTATTTAAATGAGAGGTAAATTTTATAATTACCTCAGCATATAAACCTCCAACATCTGAAGACATCAACCATGTTGGGTAGGTAACATTTTTCTTTACATTGATAAAACAATGCTGGTCAACATATCCTATTTCTTTTGCAATTACATAATCTCCACTAACACTATAACTAGCCATTATTAATTTATGATGAAAAATATGAGATAATTTATCTATATTTAACTCATCTTTTAAAGTATTGTGACACCATATTAATAATGTTTTGGGAAATTGCTGAGCTAAGTTTAATAAACATTTTTGAATATTTATCTCGCTACAGTTTTTTATTGTATTGTTTTTACTATTGTAGTAGTATAAGGCTTTATTTCTATTATGATACAATATAATCATAAAACACTTTTATATAATTTAATGTTTTGAATTATAATGTTATCCATATTAAAGTTACTTATAATTCTTTTTCTCGCATTTATTGCCATTGTTTTTGCATTAGCTTCATCTTCTAGCAAATTTAAAATTCTTAAGCTAAATTCTTCAGTATTTTTTGGATTTACCATAAAACCTGTATCTCCATCTATCATCAATTCCTTTGCCCATCCAATATTAGAGGTTATCAATCTCTTTTCTAAAGCCATGGACTCTAACCAAGTCATAGGGAAAGCTTCTGCAAAACTAGGTAGCAATACTACCTCTGCGTTATTTATGATTTTTTTTACTTTTGTATATGGTACTGCATTTATATGTTTAAAATTTTTAAGAGCATTTGTTGATAATAATTCTTCAACCATTTTTAAAGTGGATTTACCTGTAAAAACATCTCTATTATCTCTACCTACAAAACATAACTGAACTTTTTTGTCTTGTGCTACAATTTTATTAAATGCTTTTGCTATTTCTAATACTCCTTTTTTACGAACAATGGTTCCAAAATACAATAGTGTTTTTGGTTTTATATATTGATGATTAGGAACAAAATCAGTGACATCAATCGTATTATAAATAGTTATAATTTCTTGAGTTAAACCAAACAACTCTTTTGTTTTATCAGCCACAAATTTACTAACACCAACAATAGCATTTGCTCCTTTTAAGGCTTTTTTCTCAAAAAATTGATTCTTTGCTTTTGCTTTTCTGTTTTCTAAGTGACAAAAATAGGTGTCCGATCCGTGTAAACGAACAATCAACGGACAATCAAATTTCATAAAAGCGGTAAAACCTGTCCATTCAGGAGCTTCTATAACTTCAATATTATCTTTTTTAATTACCTTATTTACATACTGATTAAAATACCTCCTGTTGGTAATCCAAGTAATTCCTTTTACTTTTTTTAATTTTACAAAATGAATAGTAACTCTATTTTCTTTTAATACAAACTCTTTAGCTTGACTGTGCACAAAAATAGTTACAGTATGATTTAACCTAATCAACTGCTTTGCTATGTTTTTAGTAAACGTTCCAATTCCTCCAATATTTCCTTGAAAATGGGTATGAGGGAATTCTGGTGTGATAAAAGCGATGTGCATTAAGTTAACAAATTTATATGCTCATTAACCATTTTATTCAAATAATATTCATTTTCAATTAATAGAGACGTATTCGTTTTAATTCCCTTCTCTCCACTAATAATATCATTTAAAATACTTGCAAGTTCTTTGCAATCTCCTGGCTGGTATATATAACCATTATCACCATCCTGTATTACTTCTAAATTTCCTCCAACAGTAGTTGTAATTACAGGCACATTAGCCGATAAACTTTCTAAAATAGACAAACTAAAACATTCCATGTAAGTTGGTTGAATCATATAACTGTAGTTACAAAATAATTCATTTAATTTAGATGAACTTCCTTTAAATGATACAACCTCTTGTATATTATATTTATTAGTTAATCTTTGTAACTCTTCTCTATAGGCTCCTTCTCCATAGATATCAATTACAACTTCAAATAATAATTCAGGTTTTATAAAGCTTAATGCTTTTAACAAATCTTGAATTCCTTTTGATGGCCGCAAATGAGAAGCTACAATAAATTTATTTTTATTTTCTTTATTTCTTTTAATAAAAACACCTGTATCAATTCCATTATACACAACTTTTGTTTTCTTTTTTAAAAACATACCATAATCATTTAAAATATGATTTACAGTATATTGAGAAACTCCAACAAATTGATTTATATATTTACTGTATAAAAAACCTTCTATTCTTTTTTTAATTTTCTTTTTTAAAGAAAAACCATTTAAAGGTCTTGGATTATGATCTACTGCAATTGAATAACAATTAGGGTTAATTAATTTAACCTGTTTATAAAACTTTGTGCATAATTCAGTAAAATGTGTAATAACAACATCATATTTATTACTGGAAGACATTTCTAAAAATTTTTGTTCTACAGAAGAATTATTTGCACTATATATATTTAAATTTTTATAAAAATTAAAAATACTATAATCTGTAAAATACCAGTCTAAATTATACCCTTTTTCTTTTGCTTGTTTATCAAATAAGTAAAAAAAACGGTCCATTCCTCCAATTCTATCTGGTTTTAAAACATAATTACAAATTACTGCTATCTTTTTCATTTAAAATGATTTTAGAACATCTACTATTTGTAATACTGCTGTACCATCTCCATATGGATTTTTATTTCCAATCATAATATTATAAGCCACTAGGTCATCTAATAAAAGTGTTGCTTCTTTAACAATTTTATTTTGATCAGTTCCAACTAATTTTACAGTACCTTCAATAACAGCTTCTTGCCTTTCTGTAACTTCTCTTGTAACTAAAACTGGTTTTTTTAATGAAGGAGCTTCTTCTTGCACACCTCCACTATCAGTAATAATTAAATATGATTGATTTAACAACCAAATAAATGCTTCATAATCTAAAGGTGCAATTAATAATATATTCTTGTGTTTTCCTAAAGTATCATACACTACCTTTTGTACGTTAGGGTTTAAATGAACTGGATATATTAATTGAACATCTTCTCTATTTGCTAATTGTTTTAGAGCATTACAAAATTCGTAAAATTTATCTCCAAAATTTTCTCTTCTATGGCCAGTAACAACAATTAGTTTTTTATTTATATCAACAAATTGTTTAATTTCTTTTATATCTTTTCTATCTTTATTTACATGCTTAATTCCCCATAACAAAGCATCAATCACTGTATTTCCTGTAATATGAACTGCATTGGGTGATACCCCTTCATTTAACAAATTTTGTGCAGATTGTTTGGTTGGAGCAAAATGAATATCTGCCAACCTTCCTGTTATCTGTCTATTGATTTCTTCTGGAAATGGAGCAAATTTATTATAAGTTCTTAAACCTGCTTCTACATGACCTACTTTAATTCCTAAATGAAAAGCTGCTAAAGCCACCATACTACTCGTAGAAGTATCTCCGTGAACCAAAACTAAATCTGGTTTAAAATCTACCAACACCTCATCAATGGCTGTTAGTATTCTTGCACTAAGTTGATTTAAGGTTTGATTGGCTTTCATTAAGTCCAAATCATAATCGGGTTGAATGGAAAAAAATGCCAACACTTGGTCTAACATTTCTCTATGCTGTGCCGTTACACAAACTTTGGCCTCAAATTCAGCATGCTGATACAATTCCTTTACCAAAGGAGCCATTTTAATTGCCTCAGGTCTGGTACCAAAAACTACTAGTATTTTTTTCATTTTTACCAATTTTTCCTCCAATCAATATTATTTTTAACAACCTTAGATGGATTACCTAATATAATTGTTTCTGATTCATTAAAACTTTGAGTTACAACACTTGCTAAGCCTACTAAATTAACGTCTGAAATTTTAACACCTGGAGCGATATTAACATTAGATGCTATATATACATGATCTCCAATTTCTACATCTAGCTTTTTTCCTTGTTTAGTACTTAGAGAACCATGAGTCCATATTTGACTATTCTTTCCAGCTAGCCAAGAATTACTTCCTATAGTTACATTGTTATATAAATCTATAAAATGATTATTTATAATTCTACTATTGTCTCCTATGGTAAAATTTGCTGTTCCCATAAATCTATTACCACTGTGAATACTTACATTTTCACCTATTTTTAATGTTTTACATGCAATATGGTTATCATCCCTTATCATCACATTGTTTCCTATTGTAACACTTTTAGCATTGATTACACATTTACCTATTTTAACATTTATTCCAATTTTATATTTAAAAAAGTACTCATATATAAACACTCTTAAAGAATTAAATGGAATTCTTGTTATAACAAAAAACAACATTCTTTTCATGCCAATTCTTTTAACGCTTTTACTATTCTTTTACTCGTTCCTTTTAGCTCTCCACCAATTTCTAAATCTATTAAAGCTTTTCTTTGTTTTGTTCTTAATTGCGGTTGTTCAAAAGCTTCCTTTAATTGTTGATGTAATTCCTCTTCATTTTTAGCAATGGTCACTGCTTTGCTGTCCACTACATATTGGTAATGTACGTAATTTAAAAAACGTTGATCATCATACAAATCATTTTTTTTATTTCCAAAAACAGTATTTATCACAGGCTTATCAAATAACATAAAATCTAAACTCATGGTAGACAACATATTTACATTTACATCAGAATAAGCTAAAATTGCTCTTAAATCTATTACATCTTCTACAGAAGGTAAACGCTGTGACCATGACTCTGCATGATTTTCTCTGGTTGAATGCCATTTGGGAATGTTCCATACAATATTTGGATATTCTTCCATTAAATTTACAAACCTCTTACCATCTTCTGCTGGAGATGTTCTTATTAATAGCTGTAAGTTATTATCTTTTTCAATATAACCAATAATAGCTCTAATATGAACTTCGTCATTTCTACCAATATCAGCATCCGCACAACTATAGCAAATA
Source organism: Polaribacter septentrionalilitoris (assembly GCF_009832745.1). Lineage (GTDB taxonomy): Bacteria > Bacteroidota > Bacteroidia > Flavobacteriales > Flavobacteriaceae > Polaribacter > Polaribacter septentrionalilitoris. The sequence goes on from NZ_VRMJ01000014.1 coordinate 387,520, forward strand.
ATTTTTTTATTAGGATCTAAATTAAATTTAGTCATAAACTCATTTTTAGAAGCAAAATACTTGTCCATCACATAAGGTTCAAACTGAGGAGTTCCCACAACTTTAACGTTATTTTTTTGAGTGTTCGGATAAAAATAAAGTAGTTCTTTTTTCATCAAATCACTCCAAACCATATAACCATCAAACTCTCCTAACACTCTTCCTTTAGATGCTAAATTGTCCCAGCTAAAAATAAAAGAGGTAGTTTTTATTTTTAGTTGTTGAGCTAAATATAAAAGAGGTGCTAAAAATGGAGGTCTTTGATGTGTAAAAAATATAATATCTAGGTCCTCTTTTTGTAGTAAAACTTTAAACTGCTTGGTTACCTCATCATTTTTAAAAGACAAGAACTGTAATTTTTCATAAAACTGAATACTTCGTTCTGAGCTACGTATTTTAGCAATGGCATAACACAACTTAATTAATAAAGCTCTTGAACTATTGTTTTTAGGGTATCCTCTTTTTAAATTATCATTTATACCATAGAAAGTTTTGTGTTTAAACATATGAGCTACCTCTTTTAGTTTTCTAAAAAACCAAACAGTCTTAGATTCTTTGTACAGAGGCAATTCAACAACTTTTATATTGGCCGGAAAAACGGCTGTATCTATAGAAGATATCTGAATCCCAGAATAGATAATTACATTCTTAAACTCTTTACAAACTTCCTCAATAAAATTACTTAATAGAAAATTTCTGCTCCCTACTCCATCTGTAATTACTATACCAATTGTTTTATTATTCATTATTGTTTTATTAACAAACTTGTATTAAACCATTGCCATATATGAAAACTAGAATCTCTGTCACCATTTTTATAACTATTCAATTCCTTTTCTATTTCTTTAAAATCAAACCAATCTCCAATGTCAGAAGTCTTTAGTTGATTAATATGTTTACATACAAAATCATACAATTTATCTCCCAACCATTCTCTTTGTGGAGTTTGTAATGGTCTTTTTGGTGCATAGGTAATGGCGTCTGAAAGCAGTTCTGAGACCAACTCTCTTACCAAATACTTTTGAACCTTTCCATTAATTTTATATTCTAAGGGTTGAGCAAAAGCATATTCTACCAATCTATAATCTAAAAAAGGTTCTCTTAGCTCTGTACTATATGTCATGGAAACTCTATCATTAAACCTTAACGCCCTTGGTATTTTTGTATAAAATAAATCCCTATATTGTTTGTTTAGCAGCTCACTATCAAAAGGTTTTGGATAGATTGTTTTTTTTGCTTTTTTCACAAAGTCTTCGTTTAAAACATTGGGCCTAAAAGGAGATTTTGAAATCCCTTGGATTGTATTTTGATTATTTTGTGTGTAGTAATCATATCCCGCCCATTGTTCATCCATTCCCTGACCATCTAACAACACTAAAGTATTTTGTTCTCTAGCTTTTTTAAATATTTGACTATAGGCCAACGTTGGTATACCTCCAAAGGGTTCATCTTGAATATGAGCAATATGATTTAATTTATCTTTAAAATCTTCATCAATACTTAATAAAACTTTTTGCAATGGATTCTGAGTCAAAGCAATCATTTCTTCTACCCATGGCAATTCATCATATTTTTTATCATTAGTGTAAAATGTATATGCTTTTATATTTTTAATAGACTGTGTTTGATTGATAAAAGCTAATAAGGCAGAACTATCTAATCCTCCACTTACATTAAATCCAACAGAAACATCAGCTCTAAACCTAAGCTTTATACTATCTAATAATAAATTTTTGTATTTCTTTTTTACCTCATCAAATGATTGGATTTTTTGTTGATGTTTTTTTATTTCTTCTTCAAAAACATACCATTTTTGAATCTCTATCTTATTGTTTTTGTATTCTAAACAGTGTCCTCCAGGTAATTGATGAATGTCTTCCCAGAAAGTTTCGTTAGGCATTCCATAAGAACCATAAACAAAGTAACCTGCCCATACTTTTAGATTGTGTTTTTTTTCTATTTCTAGAGTATGTAAAGCCTTTATTTCAGAAGCAAAACAAAATGAATTTTTAGAAAAATGATAATAAAAAGGTTTTACTCCAAATCTATCTCTAGCTGCAAAAAGGCTTTGTTCTTTTACATTCCAAACCGCAAAAGAAAACATTCCGTTTAAGTGATGTAAACAATCTTTGCCCCAATGTAAATATGCCGCTAGTAAAACTTCTGTATCAGAATTTGTTTTGTATTGATAAAAATTAAGTTCTTTTTTTAACTCTAAATAATTATAAATTTCTCCATTAAAAACAAGTATGAAATTTCCACAATTACTTTTAAAAGGTTGATTTGATTCTTTGGACAAATCAATAATAGCCAATCTATTATGCCCTAAACAAACTGCATCACCTTCCCAAATCTCAGTAGCATCTGGCCCTCGATGATGCTGTTTATCTAGCATTTTATTTAAACTATTTCTAGCTACTTTACCTCCAATAATTCCTGCAATACCACACATATATTATATGCTTAGTTCTTTTAGTTTTTCTTCTGCCTTTCTCCAATCTTCCATGGTATCTATATTTACATACCATTCTTTGGGAGATTCTATATAAGTAATACTATTACCATATAAAGAATTTTGTTCTAGAACGACCTTGGTTTTAGTTAAATATACGCTCCCATCTCTATGATAAGCTTTTGGTAACTCTTGTCTTCTACTTATAATTTTTTTTTCTCCTGTTGCTATTTTTAAATTTCCATTAGAAGTTTCTTCAAATACCCAATGTGGATTGTATTCGTGAGGTACTTCTTGTACTGAGACCAAAGAATCAGTACAAGAATTTATAAATTTTTGAATAGCATTATTTAAAAAAGATATTGTTCTAAACGGACTTGTTACTTGTAATAAACAAACAGCATCAAACTCCTGTCCTATACTTTTGTAATACTCTAAAGTATGCTGAATAACAGGTAACGTGGGTGACGAATCTATTGCCAAATTTTTTGGACGTTTAAAAGGAACTTCGATACCTAAACCTTTTGCAACTTCTATAATTTCATCATCATCACTACTCAATACCAGCGTATCTATAAAGCTAGTTTCTAAAGCTACATCCGAGGTGTATTGCAACAAGGTTTTGTTACCTAATATTTTTATGTTCTTTCTAGGAACTCCTTTAGAACCACCTCTGGCAGGTATAATACCTAAAATTCTCATTAATACATTATGGTTTTATGAAACGGTAATTTTATATCTGCTAGAATATTAGCTATTTTTTGTCCAGAAGCTCCATCTCCATAAATATTTTCAGAAACAATAGTTGAGCTTGTAATTCTATCTTTAATACTTTTTACAATTTTTTGCTGATTATAAACCGTATCTATCACATTACTTCCTCTTTTTCTTCTATTTTGTCTCGTTCCAATATTTACCACAGGCACACCTAGATAAGAACATTCTCTAATTCCTACACTAGAGTTCCCTATTAAACATTTACTATTTACTAATAACTTTAAAAAATCGTTAGGTTCCATATTCTTAAAAAAGTGAATATTTTCAGGTTTATTAATTTCTCTAAAAGATCTAATACCACTAGAAGTTCCATCAGATCCTGCATCAACATTTGGCCAAAACCAAAATGTAGGCATATTTAAATCAGAAACAGCTTTTAAAGTTTCTTCCACATCTTTTCTTGCAGATTTATACTCTGTAGTTACAGGGTGTTGCATTACCACTATATAACCATCTTTCCAGTTAATTGCTGACCCAACTCCTCCATATTTTTTGATAGGATCAAAATCTAAAGTAGGATTGTTTCTAATTTCATTAGCCAAATCTATAGATGGACAACCTGTATTAAAAACCATTTCTGGGTTTTCTCCCATTTTAATAACTCTTTCTTTAGCATCTTCTGAAGCAACCAAATGTAAATCTGCTAATTTGGTATTTGCATGTCTAACCTTTTCATCTATATTTCCAGTAACTTCACCTCCTTGAAGATGTATTAAAGGAATATTTTGATATGAAGCTGCAATACTAGTAGCAATGGTTTCAAATCTATCAGCAATAGTAACCACTGCATCTGGTTGTAATCGATAAAAAACATTTGCTAATTCCATCACCCCTAAACCTGTGGTTTTGGCCATAGAAGTAGGATTTTCCCCTTCTAAAACCATAAAGACTTTTTCAGCAATTTTAAAGCCATCTTTTTCAATAAAATCAACTGCGTTACCATATCTACCCAACAATGCAGAACCTGCAACAACTAATTGTAATTCTAATTTTGGATGATTTTTGATGGCCGTCAAAGCGGTTTTAATTCTACTATAAGAAGGACGTGCAGTAACCACTATGCATATTTTTTTTACAGACATTAATTATTTTCTTATAATTCTTATTATATATTTTATCTTGGTTCTTATTTTTTGAAAGAACCAATTAACAGTTTGTTTTCTAGTAGGATTTGTATATATAATTTTTACACCTCCCTGATAATGATTTGAATCAAAAAAACCATCACTATTATTTTTTTTTAAACTTATTACGTGAACATCTTTAGCCTTTGGAAATATTTTTTTAATTTCTTTTTGCTGATCTTTTCTATCACCTTCAATAATTATTACACCATTAGCCTGAATATTTTCTTTTACATAATTAAAAGACTCATCTTTCCCATCAACTATTACAATATCTAACTTATTATTAAATCTTATTTCCTGAATTGAGTTATATATTACTAAATCATAATACTTTTTTGCTAAATTTAATTTTAGACTTTTTAAACAAAAATCATTTTTTTCTGTTCCGTAATATATTATGTCTTTACTATACTCTCTAACCGCACTGTAAATAGTACCTATTCCTAAACCTACTTCTAGTACATTTTTTGCTTTCTGTTTTTTTACTAGTGATAAGATTCGATATATGGCATGCTCTGTAGCTATATGTTGACTTCCTTCATATTTAGAGAACTCTATATATTTGTCTTTTGCAATTCTTTTGATATTCATTTTTTTTAGCTTAAATCATCATCATTCAAAAAATCCCATTTGTTTAAGGCTTTATTGATTTTTCTGCCTAAAACTTTTTCATATTCACTTGCCAAGATACCAAATCCCTTAGGCTTTTTGGTCTCTAAATCTGAAAAAGTAAGCACAGATCCTACTTTTAAATTTTTATTGACTGCTAATGATTTTTCGAAAATTGATTTTAAAGAATCAAACTTTGAATTGTCCGATTTATCAACAGGATTTTGAAGCGCTGTTTCTATATTTTTCACCGATTTTACCAATTGCGTGGTTTCAGTCATCGTTAATGAAGCTTTTGCATCAGGACCAAACATTTCTTTATCAAACACTACATGAAACTCTAATGTTTCTGCTCCTAAAGCAGTGGCTGCAATACAGGCTTCTATTGAAGAGGAATGATCTGAAAAACCAATAGGGACTTGATATCTACTTTTTAATTCTTGAATGACGTTTAAACCAAATTCTTTGGGCTGAGTTGGATATGCTGTAGTACATTGTAAAATGGAATAATCTACTCCTCTAGACTTTAAAAATGATACTGTTTTATCTAACTCTTCAAAAGAACTCATTCCAGAAGAAATAATAACAGGTTTCCCCGTTTGTGCAATTTTCTCTAACAACACAAAATTATTCACTTCTCCAGAACCTACTTTGTATCTTTGTACCCCTAATTCTTCTAACAAATCAACTGCTGCGTTGCTAAACGGAGAACTCATAAACTCTAAGCCTACCTGATCACAATGTTGTTTGATGTCTTTCCATTCGTCTAAGGTAAATTCCATACGTTTCCAATACTCCATTCTGGTAGCATCTTGTTTGGAGAATTTTACTCTAAAAGGTTCGTGAATGCTACTTTCTGCTGCTGCAATATGAGTTTGGAATTTAATAACGTTACAGCCTGTTTTAGCAACCGCATCAATATACGCATGAGCCATTCCTAAACTACCATCGTGGGCTTGTGCTATTTCTGCTATAATATCCATATTAATCTTCTTCTGGTACCCAATAAAGTTTTGTATCAGGCAACTTTTGAAAAGTATTAAACTCTTTTTCAGTTAATCTATTACTATTCTTTATTAGCCTGGGTGAATTTACAAAAAAATCTAGCAAAGCTTGTAAAATTGCCAAAGTAGCTTTTAAATCTCCTTTAAATACTTTCATTTTAATTTGTACCCATAAGGTATAAAAAAAACGCCTAGGTATTTGATTTATAGGATAGAATAACAAATATAAATACCATCCTGATCGTAAAGATCTTCTTAATCTAAGTCTGTAATCTTTATTTTTTTTTCTTGATTTAATATCTACTCTGTGATGAACTAAAATATCAGGGAAATAATGTATTTCTATATTTTTTTTATATAATTGATAGGCTATAAAATCTTCTTCGCCATAAAATAAAAACCATTCTAATAAGTTTGGTATTTTTTTCCAATCTGACATTTTTAATGCAAATGAAACTGCTCCAAAACTCTTAGTTCGATGAGCCACTTCATTATGTGAAGTTTGTATTGGTGGATATATACTCCAAAAACTTCTAAAATACAAGAGCCCTACTTCTGTGTTACTTTTAAAATACCTTTCTATTAAAGGAATTATTTCTTTTGTTAAAAAATGAGCATCATCATCTATACTAATAATATAATCTGAGGTTACCAAACTAAATAGTTTATTTCTTACAGCATGTATTCCTTTAGATTTTCTATTTCTAATGTAAGTAATATCTGGGTAGTTTTGAGTGATTAATTGTTTTGTATTATCACTAGATCCATCATCTAAAACAAATATTTTAATTAACTTAAAATCAAAAATATTGAATAAAACCGAAAGCGTTTTTTCCAATTTACTATCTCTGTTTTTTGTAGGTATAACAATAGAAAAACTCATTAAGTTAATTTATTAATAGTTTCTTTTAAGTAATTTAGACCTAAATAATTTATTAGATCTAACCTATTCAAAAGTAATTCTGAATTTTGATTCCAGGCTTTGTATAATTGTTCTATTAGTTCAGCAATTTTTAACACATTATCTGCTTCACAAACATATGGATAATTTTCTCCTAACAACCTTTTTGTTTCACTATAGAATGGACTTAGCAATAAAATAGGCTTATTAGCCATAACACAATGAGGAAATTTCCCTGGTAAAAAAGGACTTATTTCAGATTTTGACTCTAAAATAATATTAACTGAGACTTTTTTCTGAACTAAGTCTACTTCTTTAAATGATACATTACCTTTACTCCAATATATGTTGTTATTTATTTTTTGAAGTAAATAATCTTTATGATAACCTGCATTTCCAAGTAATATTAGCTTCGATTGTTTTTTTGCTTTAGAATTTTTTTCTAAAAACAATTGGTATCCTTCTATTAATGCGGCTGGACTCCTTTGTTTCATTAAATTACCTGCATGCAGTAAATTAAACTTATTTATATCTATATAATCAGGAGGTTTAACTTCTTTTTTATACTCTAATTCTAAATTTTGATGTGGTATTATAAAACCTGTTTTTAAAAAATTTGGAAAATAACTTCCCATCCAATCTCTTAATAATAAACTTGGAAACCCACTATATTCAGCTTTTTCAGATACTTTCTTAAAGAAGTCTTCTTTTTGTTTGTATCCAGATTCTACCCAATTATAAGGTCTAGGATAATAATGAAAAGGATAAGGGTCATGTACATAGGCCAACCATTTAGAATATAAATCTGGTAAACTTAACATGGCATGATGTGGTCTAAAACTAGCTCCTTTACTTAATGTTATAATTAACTCTTCTTCTTTGTAATTTTTTTTTACCGATTTTGATATACTTTTAGAGTCATTAAAAAAAGTAAAAGAGTGTCCAAAAATATTTTCTAAAGGTTTTGATACATTAATATTGGTTATTCTTTGAAACACTCTTTGTGTTCTACTTAATATATAATGAATTGACCATTTAATTTCTGGTATATTAATACATTCAATTCCATTTTTTAATTCAATATTTTTTCGAGTATAGTGTAAAACTTTAACATCATACCCTATTTTTTTTAAATTAAAGATAAGCGCTACGTTAACTTTAGAAGCACTACTATCTTCTATATCTATAGACTCTGATATGATTAAGATTTTTTTCAATGTTAATTCAGCTTTAAATCTAATAAATTTAACAACTCGTCGTCTTCATTAAATTTACGAGCAAATAATTTTCCTTTTGGTTGATTTAGTAATAAATTAATATCATCAACTGTAAAAGTGACAGGTAGAGGAACATTTTTTCTGTTCCAATCTACAAAATGTAAAGAACTAGAGAAATTTAATGTTTTTTTTCTTGATGAAATTTCGTTAAGTATAGTATGAAAAAATTGCTCATCGGCACACGCAGTATATTTATAATACTTGAATAATTTATTTTCATTGACTTCTATATAATTTAAGACTTCACGAACAGTATCATATTGTAAGGCAAACCAATTAGAACCTTTGTAATGCTTTTTAAAAATTGAGACACGTTTTCTCTTTACAAAACGAAGTGCTTCAATTATATCTATTTTCTTTTTTAAAATTAATTTAATAAATAATTTAAAATTCTTTAATCCAGAGGATAGTATTGGTGATAAGTATACAAAATCCATTCTTTTTTCTGAATTATTTATTTTATATTGATTAACTCTTTGGTTGTATATAATAGAGTTTTTAAAAGGCATCATATCAATAAATTCATTTTTATTATTTTCTTGAATATATTTATCAATAAAACTTAAAGATTTTATTGGATAATCTTGACCGCTTAAAAATATAATTATTGAATTTTCTTTTTTATTATGAATAGCTCTTTTTAATAAATTAATAGTTGCCATTACTTGAGAAATATCTCCCCATATGCATTTAACCCTTTTTTCTATAAACACTACATTTGGAAGTTTAACTATTTTTTTGAAATGATTAATTTCACTTTTTAAATCTAAGTGAATATAAAATTCAGAATTCTTATCATTTAATTTATTTATCAACCTCTTTAAATGATTTGGGTTAGTATGAACCGTAATTATATATTTTTTAATCATTTGAAAACCTATTCACCTAATAAATTTATTTGAGTATTTTTTTTATTTTTCTTAATCAAAACATCTTAAAAATTTAGTTTTAAATTATTTTTGTAATTTATAAAATTTATACTTTATGGGAAAAAACAAACTGTAAAATTTATATTTGAGATATTTAGATAGTAATACTTTTGTTATCTTTTTTGATTTTAATTGATAAGCTTTCTGAATAAAATAGTGAGCCAATTGGGTTGACATTTTTTTATGAATCAGAAGAAATTCACATGTCAATTGATGTGCAAGTTTATAAGACTCAAGTCTTATAGGATTATTTGACCAAAACTCTCCTGTGTTAGATTCTATGTGTTTTCTATTAAAATAAAGCGGAATTTTGACATTGAGTCCTCTAATATTAAGGTTACTTATTAATATTCTTGAGTAGCACTCCCATTCTTCTGCATACATTAAATTCTCGTTAAATAAATTATTTTGTAATAAATTAATTTTCCACATTACAGTACAAGATGCCAAAGGTAACTTACCTATAATTACATTTTCATATACATTTTCGTTTAAAGTTTCGCAACTATAATCGTCTATAAACTCTATTGATTCGTGACAGAATTCATTTTGAAAAGATTTTTTTTGGTAATGAACAAAATCAATATTTTTATTTTTTATAAATTCATTAATACAAATTTCTAAAAGTTGTGGGTGAAGTATATCGTCATCATCAAAAAAAACTAAAAAATCACCTTCTGCCTTTTTAATACCTATATTCCTACTAGCTGGTAAACCTTGTTTTATCTCTTCTGACTTGATAATAAACTGAAACCTGTGATCTTTATCTGTAATTTTAGAAACTACTTTACTAGTATCGTCTTTAGAATTATCATCAATAATTATACACTCCCAATTTTTATACGATTGCAATAATAAAGAGTCTAACATTTGATCTATCAAATGAGCTCTATTGTAGGTGGTTAGTATTATGGTAATTAAAGGTTGATTATCCATTTAAAATTCTTTTTACAAACCTAAATGGTTTTAGAATATAATACCCTATTCTATATTCTAAACGAGTATACATTTTATTTTTTTCTTGCTCTTCTTTTTCTATTCTTAACAATAAAAATGAAATAAAATCATTAAAATATTGCTTATATATTTCTTCATGTTTAAAGTAAATATATTCAAGTAACTCATATTTTACCTTATTGGCTTTAGTTGTTGTAGATACACCACCTATTCTATAGTTAAATAAAATTTCTGAAATTACAATTACTTCTCCTCCATCTGAAAGTAACCTTATATAAAACTCCCAGTCTTCAAATCCTTTTTTCATATTTTCATCATAACCACCAACTTTAGCCCAGTCTGTTTTTTTAAACATACAACTCCCCATTGCCGTATTATTTAATAACATTTTTGAAATATCACCACCAGATGGTGTGTAAGAACCAATAACATCATTATCTTTATTAATTAAGTTTGATTGACATGTAATAATTTTTACTTGTTTATTCTCTTTAAAAATTTTAAAAGCCTTTTCACAAAATGTAGACACAAAATAATCATCACTATCCAAAACTAATACAAATTCTCCGGTAGTATTTGCAATACCGAGGTTTCTTGCAGAACTTTGTCCTTTATTTTCTTGATGAATTAAAATATCTATTTTAGAAGATAACTCTTTTAATTTCTTTTTGGTTTCAGAATCTGAACCATCATCAACAACTATGAGTTCAATATTAGTATAACTTTGCTTACGTACAGAATTTATACACGTTTCAAGATATTGGGCTGTATTGTATACAGGAATTACTACAGAAATTTTGTTATTTATATATTCATTCACTAATGTTATTCTTAAATTTATTTATTGAGGGTAATATAATTAAAACCTAATCCATTCTTGAGGAATTAAGTCTTTTGTTTTTTGTTGTATTTCAGGATTAGCAAACCATATTTTTGGTGCTATAACTATTTTTTCTGGATTAGAGTTTAACCAAGCACCCCAAAAACTAAATGAACTATTTGCAATAATATTGTGCTTACAAAAACTCATTAAACACATATCTTTCCAACTATTATACCCTGTATTTTTGTTAATAAAAACTTTTTTTTGTTCTAAATTATTAAAACTAGATTGTACCCATTCTATATCGTCAGAAAAGAAAAATATCTTCACCTTATGATCCTTTTCTAATATAGTATTAAGGGCTTTGTGATAATAATCTAAACTACAAAGACCGTGAGCTTCATTTATAGATTTGTGCTCTATATAATCTCCTCTTCTAACATGTATAGATACAGAATTTGAAGATCTAATATCATTAAGAATCATACTATTTTCTCTACCCATTTTTTCAAATGAAAAGGTAAACAAATCCCTAATATAATCTTCATAACCAATAAAATATTTATAACTCTGGAAATAGCCATTTATATAAACTGGTTTTTTTAAACTCAAAGCATCTTTAGAAAATTCAAAAGTAGATTCTTTGTATTTTCTATCTTTAACTATTTTCAATTTTCTAAGCAGGGACTTTAGTTTTTTTACAAAGTAATTGTTTTTTTCAGAATCATATAAATCATATTTTAAATTAAAAATATCTAATTCAAAAAATCGTATCACATGATTATTAACTTGATTTTTTTCATTAAAAAAACTTTTATCAATATTTAAAATTGTATTGTTTTTTTTAGCTATAATACTAGCAAAAGCGTATTGAAACATTTGATTACCTAAGCCACCTTTTAAATATACAACTACTTTCTTACCTAACATTTTTTTTATCAAATCTAAATTTATCATGCTTACATAGTAATTACTTATTACAATTTTAAAATTTTTAACAACTCATTTCCTTTGTAATAATTTGACAATTTTTTCTTATAGTATTTGTTAATGTCTAAAACAATATTATTTTTTTCTTCACTTTTTAGTTTTATGAATTTAACAGCTGACATGCATAAATCTTCAAATGATTCATTTACAATTAAAGGAAAAGAATTAAAACGATCATACATTGCACCAACATCATACCCCAATATCATTCTACCAGCTGCTGCTGCTTCTAATGCTGTAATTGGACCTCCTTCATGCAAAGAAGTTACTAAAAAAACATCAATTTTTTCATAGAAAAAATGCGTATTTAAAGGAGATATAACTTTATTTTTAAAAGTAACAAAATCTGTAACATTTAATTTTTTAGCTAACTCATTTAATGATTCAATATAGTTTTCTTCTCCAGTTCCCTGAATATATAAAGATGTAATAAGGTTTTCTTTATGATATAAATAAGCAATTAATTTAATCATAGATTCTATATTTTTCTCTTTAGCTATTCTACCTAAAAAGCCAAACTTTAAAATCTTATTCTCATTAAATTTCAGGACATTAATTTTTAGTAAATTCTTTTCATTAGGAATAATAATGTCATTTACACAAATGTTATCAAGTTTATTTTTTTCTCTCCAAAATTCACTTTGTTTTTTGTTAAAAACAATAATAGAATTTAACATCTTATAAAATAGTTTATCTGATTTTTTTATAGCTTCAAAGTGATACATTGTTATTTTAGTGGTACTTTTTTTTCTTCTGGCAAAACCTTTTAAAATAGAGAAAAAATATTTACTTCGAGGATATGATAATATGTACAAAGATGAAAAAAATAAACTTTTATATTTCCAATATAAATATTCTGAAAAACTATAGTTTAATTTTAGCTTTAAAAAAAATCTATCTAAATATAATATCAATGGATTTGAAAGGATTTTTGGGTAAGTAAAAAAAGTAATGTCTCTACTACCTATTACTTGATTGAAAAGTTCCTTGTTAAAACCAATAGGTGTGAAAATTGTAACTTTTTTGAATTTATTTGAATCAAATAAAAAAACAGCTGTATAAACAGCTTCTAATTCAGTTCCTCCAACACTATTAAAATAAGGAGTACATACTAATATATTTTTCATAATAATCTTCTAAAAGATTGATAAATAAATTTTAAAATCTTATGATTATCACTATGTTTAAAATGATATAATAAAAGTTTTATATAAATGAAAAAATTAAATCTATTATATTTTTGATATAAATGTTCTAATCTTTTTAAAATGTTATACTTAGCTTCGCTAGAAAATCTGTTGAACTTACTGCTTTTTATTATATCATTAAAAAACTTGATTGCTGATTGATCTATTATAATTCTGTTATCAATGTTACCTGATAAACTTTGCTCTGATACTCTAATAGATACAGTGGCTGTGTTAATTGAATATATAGGCTTATCATTTGAAAAATCTAACCATGCTTGATCATCAGAATGAAATGCAGATGGATATTCTTTAAACCTATATTTTTCATAAACTACTTTTTTAAAAACATATTCAGACAAAGAACTCCTTTTTCCTTTTAATAATTTATCTGATAATGATTCTTCAGCAGTTTGCCATTCTAAAAATTTAAATTTCTTAGATATATTTTCTCCTTCCCCGTTAATAACCACATTAGAAAATCTAATTACATTTGTTTCATCATTATATAATTCAACAGCTTTATAATATTCCTCTACAACATTTTCTCCAATAAAATCATCATCTCCTAAGACCATTATCCATTCTTCATCTTTAATCAACTCAATACAACGCTCCCATTGTTTTACTAAAGATCCCCCCCCGATATTATTTTCGAATTTTTTATAGGTAATATTTAGTTTTGAAGTAAAATTTTTAATTATTTCTTCTGGGTTTTCTGGACTAGCATCATTCCCTATATAAACATTAAACTGCTTATTAGTTTGCTTATTTAAAGATTCTAAAGTTTCTTCAAAAAAACTTAATTTATAATATGGAATTACAATTGCTAGCATTATGATTATTAGAACTAAATATTTATTTTAAAAAAAGTTTTAAGAAATAGCTTTAATACATATTTTTTACTTTTCAACTTACTTTCTAAAAGCTTCTTTTCAATATTTATTTTGTTATTTAAATCATGAAAAGTTCCTAGGTATTTTATAAAAAAATCAACATGTTTAATGCTTATATATTTTATCATTTCTTTTTGTTGAAATTGATTTAAATTAGTAATCATAGAAACATTTTTTACTCTATAAAAAAAACATATTTTATTTATTGTAAAAACTTCTCCTCCATTTTTGAGTAAATGTATCCAAAATTCCCAGTCTTCAAGACCATATATCATATTCGTATCATATCCTCCTATATTATTCCAATCCTTTTTTTTATAAATTCCTGAGCAAAATATGATATTAGTCTCAGCGAGGTTTTTCAATGAAAAAGGTTCTAACTTCCATAATGAATTTATTTTACCAAATTTTTCTGCTTTACAATAGACCAGTTTTAATTCGGAATCTTTCTGGAAAGCCTCTAAAGCTAATTTTATATAATCTGAACTTATTTTATCATCTGCATCTAAAGGCAAAATAAATTCTCCTTTAGCCTTTTCTATTCCTGCATTTCTTGCACTAGAAAGCCCACCATTTTTTTTATAAAGATACTTATATCGAGAGTCTTTTTTTGTCCATTTTAAAGCTAATTCTTCAGTATTATCTGTACTTCCATCATTTACAACAATACACTCCCAATTTGTGTATATCTGATCTAAAACAGATTGTAAGCATTCATCTAAATATATTCCTTGATTATAACAAGGAATGATTACTGAAATTATGTTATTTGAAGACATGTCTAATTTATTAATAATCTAAAAACATTATTTACAAAAATTGTAATTACAAAAAAAGGTAAAACTTAATTATTTATTGAAATAATTTCATCACATAAATTTCTCAATTGTTTTTTAAAAACCTCACTTGACAATTCGTTTTTGTAAAACTTTAATAATTTTTTTTTGACTTCTTTTTTATAATTTTTATTAATTAAACTTTTATCTATTAAAACTTCATAAAAATTATTGTATGTTATTGGAATTATTCCAATTTTATTTTTAAAAAAACTATGTCCTTCAGTAGTTGTCATAATTAAAGGAGTGCCTATGGCTATTGATTCAATTATATTTAAATCAAAATAACTAGTTTTATTTGGAGAAATTACATAGTCCATGTTGTTAATCCAATCATGGGCAATATTAGTGGCTCCTAGGTCTATAATATTATCTTCATAATCTATTTTTTCTCCATTTCCAGCAATATAAAGCCTAATATCATCTCTTTCTTTTAAAACTTTTTTAAAAGTTTTTAATAATAAAGGAAAACCTTTCACTTCGTTTCTTCTTCCAATATAAAATAAATTGATTTTATTTTCATCTATATAAATCTCTTGCAATTTACCTATCGGTTTTATACCTGTTCTTAAATATTTAACTCTAATATTTTTTGATAGTAAACTGCTGTAAATAGTTAAACATTGTTTATTAGGTAATATTAAATAATTAGCCCTTTCAAAAGCTCTCTTTTCTACAAGTTTTACAAATTCTAATTTTTTTCCTCTTACCCCAATATTATAAACTTCTAAAGATGGAATTTCTGGAGCATGAGACTGAAATAAAACCACCTGGTCTTTTTTTATAAGATGTATTACATCATAAAACGAATACATATCATGAAAATATAGAAATTTATATTTTTCTATTTTAATAAACTTATTAGCTAGGTTTTTATTACTATATTTTTTCCTTTTTAATATTATATAAAGTTTATCTAATCTTAAGAGTACTTTTTTTTGAATACTTATTTTTTTAGGAATAACCTCATTTAGTAAGTGAACGTTATGAGGTAAATTGTTTACAATACATTTATTAAAATAACCTTTAGGACCACCTTCGTTTTTTAAAAGTGGATAGTCACAAACCATTAAAATTTTATCATCAATCATTAAATATCGTCTGAAAATATTTCTCCCTTAAAGTTTTCTTTGTCTATTGAATTTTGAAGATAGTAATCTACGTATGCTAATGCTTCTGCAATTACTTTATCCATATCTAAATATCTATATGTCCCTAATCTCCCAACGAAGGAAACATTTTCTTTACACCTTTTAGCGTAAGTTCTATATTTTTCTAAAATTTCTTTGTCTTTGTTTAACCTTTTCGGATAATAGGGTTCGTCGTTTACTTTAGTTTCTTTACTAAACTCTTTTATTACAACTGTTTTTTCATGAGTTTCCCAAGGTGCAAAATGTTTGTGTTCATGAATTCTTGTAAAGGGTATATTTTCTTCACAATAATTGATAACAGCATTTCCTTGATAATCTCCTTTTGTGATTTTTTCTTCAAAGAAAACAGTTCTATACCCTAATCTATCAAATTTATAATCATAATATTCATCTAATGCGCCAGAATAAAATACGTGATGAAAATCTGAATTAATTTGTTTATCATAGGTTTTACCTAATTCTAATGTAATATTTTTATGATTTAAAATGTTTGCTACGATTTCTGTATAACCATTTTCTGGTATTCCTTGATATTTTGAATTGTAGTAATTATCATCATAATTAAAACGTATTGGTAACCTTTTTAAAATTGAAGCTGGCAACTCTTTTGGATCACAACCCCACTGTTTTTTTGTGTAACCATAAAAAAAATTATAATACAATTCTTTCCCTAAATATGACAGAGCTTGTTCTTCAAAATTTTTTGGATTTGGTATGTTTTCTTGTTTTATCTCAATAAAACTCTCAACATCAGAAGGAGATAATTTTACGCTAAAAAATTGATTTAGCGTTAGTAAATTCATTGGCATAGAAAAAACACCTTTTTCTGTATTGGCAATAACTTTATTTACAAAAGGCTTCATATTGCCATAAATATTTATAAACTCCCAAACATTTTTATCATTTGTATTAAAAATATGAGGTCCGTATTTATGAACCATAATATTTGTTTCAGAGTCTCTTTTTGTATGACAGTTACCAGCAACATGATTTCTCTTGTCTATCACCAAAACCTGATTGTCTTGTTCTGCTAATTTCCTAGCAATAACAGCTCCTGAAAAACCTGCACCTACTACTAAATATTTTTTGTCAGCCATTCTTCCTTGTTTAATACGATTCCTTTAATTTTTTCTCCAGATTTTTCTAATTTAGAATCTCCTAACAAATCAAAAGAAATATATTCTTCTGACTTATCATAAACTTCGCCAGCGTTCCACAAAGCCGCCTCTACGAAATAACTTCCACCTTTGAGAATTGTTGTTGGTAATTTTATTTTAAGATGATATTTGCTAGTCTTTTTAAACTCTTCTTCAAAGGGAAATGAAATAATAGGCTCATTCATCTCAGAGATTAAAGTAGTTCCAAACTTTACACCTTCTACTTTATTTAAATCTAATATAAAATTTAAAAAATATTCTTTTTTCTTTTTTAATGAATTTAAAATACTTTTGCCATTGATATCTGATATAAAAACTTCTGCAATATAATTTAGCTTTGTAGTTTTATTATTTTTATATTTTTTTACACTTTTTGTGTTTTTTAAATAAAAATTTACGGCACTATCAATATCTCCAGAAAACAATGTTCTTCCGTTACCTAAAACCACTCCTCTACTACAAAGGTTTTTTACAGCTGCCATATTATGACTCACAAACAAAACAGTTCTTCCATCTGTACTAGATATATCTTGCATTTTACCTATGGCTTTTTTTTGAAACTCTGCATCTCCTACAGCTAAAACTTCGTCTACCACCAAAATATCAGGTTCTAAAAAAGCGGCTACAGCAAAAGCCAAACGCACGGTCATTCCACTAGAATAACGTTTTACAGGTGTATCTATATAACGTTCACAACCAGAAAAAGAAATAATTTCATCTAACTTAGATTGAATTTCTTTTTTTGTCATTCCTAAAATTGCCCCGTTTAAGAAAATGTTTTCTCTACCTGTCATTTCAGGATGAAAACCAGTACCTACTTCTAATAAGGAAGCAATTCTACCTTTAGATTTTATAGCCCCAGTTGTTGGACCTGTTACTTTAGAAAGTATTTTTAACAAGGTAGATTTTCCTGCTCCATTTTTTCCGATAATTCCTAAAATCTCACCTTTCTTAACCTCAAAAGAAATATCCTTTAATGCCCATACATACTCAGAAGAACCTTTGGTACTTCTATCATTGATTTCTCCAATTTTTAAGTAAGGATCTTCTTTCCCTCTTATCAAATGCCACCATCTATTTACATCATGCGTAATTGTACCTGTCCCTAAAGTTCCTAAACGATATTGTTTGGATATATTTTCTACTTTTAAAATAACATCTTTTTCCATACTATATCGTATCTATAAAACTTTTTTCTGTTTTGTTAAAAACTAAAATTCCGAATAAAAAAATAACTACAGAAAATACTAATGTATAAATAACTCCAAATTGACTAACAGTTCCTTCTCCTAACAACACATATCTACTATATTCAACAATATGTGCAACCGGATTAAAATCAACTGCCCAAGCTAAATTGTTTTTTTCAAACAAACTGTAAGGTAAACTAACTAAAGAAACATACATTAGTAATTGTACACCAAAGGAAACCAAAAAAGTTAGGTCTCTATATTTTGTTACCATTGATGATATGATCATTCCTGCTCCTAAACCCAACATTGCCATGCATAAAAGAACTAAAGGATAAGTTAAAATAAGGTTATTTGGCCTTACTTCACTACCATCAAAAACATAATACAGATAAAAGCAAAGAAATATTAAAAATTGTATGCCAAACTTTATCAAGTTTGATATCACCGTTGACATTGGCATTATAATTCTAGGAAAATACACCTTGCCAAAAATTGCTTGATTTTTTTTAAAGGTGTCTGAAGTTCCTGTCAAACATTCTTTAAAATAATTCCAACTTGTAACTCCTGCTAAATTAAATAAAAATGGAGGTATACCTCCTGTACTAATATTTGCAATTTTATTAAATATTAATGTAAATACAATCGAGGTAAACAAAGGCTGAATTAAATACCATAAAGGGCCTAAAATAGTTTGTTTATATAAAGTAACTACATCACGTTTAACAAAAAGCATCAACAAATCTCTATACTGCCAAACTTCTTTTAAGTTTAAATCTAATAAATTGTTTTTGGGGGTAATTTCAAAAAGCCATTTATCTTTCTGCATCTTAAAAATTATAGGTATTTATACAAATATAATTTAATTTAACAGAATTCATAGTATCTTTCGTTGAATCGTTTTATTTTTACGATGAGTTTCACGACTAGTTAAATAACCACCAAATTTTGTATAATTCTTCCATAGAAATAGTTCATTTTAAACAAATATATTCTAAGTATTTTTACAACCTTAATATAGAGTGGTTAGAAAAATACTTCTATGTAGAACCGTATGATGAAAAGGTGTTAAGTAACCCACAAAAATATGTTATAAATCCTGGAGGATATATATTCTTTGCAAAGTACAATGAAGAGATTATTGGCGTGGTTTCTTTAATTCATCAAAAAACATTTTTTGAATTGAGTAAGATGGCAGTTTGTCCAAAATATCAAGGGTTAAAAATTGGTCAAAAATTATTAGATTACACTATAAATTTTGCTAAAAAAAAGAGGTGGAAAAGCATTACTTTATATTCGCATAGAACTTTAGAAGCTGCCATCTATTTGTATCGTAAAAACGGATTTAAAGAAATTCCGTTAGAAAAAGAAGTTCATTATGAGCGAGCAGATATTAAAATGATTTTAGAATTATAAAAAACTCTGAATCGCTAATTCATATCCTTTTAAACCAAAACCAAAAATAACTCCTTTTGCAGCAGGTGCTATGTAGCTATGGTGTCTAAATTCTTCACGTGCGTGTACATTAGATATATGCAACTCAACAACTGGTGTTGTAATTCCCTTTACTGAATCTCCAATACCTACAGAAGTATGCGTGTAAGCTGCTGCATTTAAAATAACGCCATCATAATCAAAACCAACTTCGTGTAATTTATCTATAATTTCTCCCTCTATGTTAGATTGATAATAAGACAATTCTACCTCTTTAAATTTAAGTTGAAGTTCTTTAAAAAAATCTTTAAATGTTTTAGAACCATAAATTTCTGGCTCTCGTTTTCCTAATAAATTTAAATTTGGACCGTTTATAATGATTAGTTTCATAATTCTTTTTAAAGTTGTAAATATAACTTTATTTTTAGCAAATGAAATGGCAAAACGCAATTAAAGACTACCAATTGTATCTCAAAATTGAAAGAGGACTATCACAAAATACTATTGATAGTTATACAAGAGATTTAGATAAATTAATACTATTTCTTAACGATAATAATTTAAACCTCTCTCCTATTGTCATTAACAACGAGGTTATTCAACAGTTTATTTATGATGTTGCTAAGAAGGTTAACCCAAGAAGTCAAGCTAGAATTATCTCTGGTTTACGAAGTTTTTTTGAGTATTTGATTTTTGAAGATTATAGAGAAACCAATCCTACCGATTTAATTGAAGCTCCTAAGATTGGACGCAAACTACCAGATACATTATCCGAAGATGAAATTAATGAATTAATTAGTGCTATTGATTTAAGTCATCCTCAAGGAGAAAGAAACAGAACTATTCTCGAAACCATGTATAGCTGTGGTTTGCGTGTCAGTGAATTAATTACACTTAAAATTTCAGATTTGTTTTTTGAAGAGGGTTTTATTAGAGTGATTGGAAAAGGAAACAAACAACGTTTTGTTCCTATTCATAAAACGGCACAAAAGTACATTTTAATGTATCTTAACCTAATTAGAAGTCATATTCATCCTCAAAAAGGTTCTGAAGATATTGTTTTTTTAAACCGAAGAGGAAAAAGTTTAACCAGACAAATGATTTTTACAATTCTTAAAAACGTATCTGTATCAATAAATTTAAAGAAAAAAATAAGTCCACATACACTTAGGCATTCTTTTGCTACGCATTTATTAAAAAATGGTGCAGATTTAAGAGCTATTCAACAAATGCTGGGTCACGAAAGTATTACCACAACAGAAGTTTATGTACATTTGGATAAAAGTTATCTAAAAGAAGTGGTAGAAACTTTTCATCCCAGAAAATAAAAAATCCTGCTAAAAAGCAGGATTCAATATATATTTATTCTATTTGTTACTTAGCAACATTTACTGCTCTTGTTTCACGAATTACAGTTACTTTAACCTGACCAGGATAGGTCATGTCATTTTGTATTTTTTGAGAAATTCCAAAAGATAATTCCGCTGCTTTAGCATCGTTTACTTTAGTGCTTTCTACCATAACTCGTAACTCACGACCAGCCTGAATAGCATAAGCTTTTTGTACGCCACTAAACCCGAAAGCAATACTTTCTAAATCTTTTAAACGTTGAATGTAAGAGTCCAAAACTTGACGTCTTGCACCAGGTCTTGCTCCTGAAATCGCATCACAAACCTGAACAATTGGAGAGATTAAGCTCTTCATTTCAATTTCATCATGGTGGGCTCCAATAGCATTACAAACCTCGGCTTTTTCTCCATATTTCTCAGCCCACTGCATTCCTAAAAGTGCGTGAGGTAGTTCGCTTTCAGTATCTGGAACTTTACCAATGTCGTGCAATAAACCAGCTCTTTTTGCCATTTTTGCATTTAGCCCCATTTCTGCAGCCATAATTCCACAAAGGTTGGCAACTTCACGTGAGTGTTGTAATAAATTCTGACCGTAAGAAGACCTATATTTCATTCTTCCAACAGTTTTAATCAATTCTGGATGTAAACCGTGAATTCCTAAATCTATTACAGTTCTTTTACCTACCTCAATGATTTCTTGAGTAATTTGTTTTTCTGTTTTTTTAACAACTTCTTCAATTCTTGCTGGGTGAATTCTTCCATCAGTAACCAATTTATGCATTGATAAACGTGCTATTTCTCTTCGCACAGGATCAAAACAAGATAAAATTATAGCTTCTGGAGTATCATCAACAATAATCTCTACACCTGTTGCTGCTTCTAAAGCTCTAATATTACGACCTTCTCTACCAATAATTCTACCTTTAACATCGTCAGATTCTAGGTTAAATACAGAAACACAATTCTCAACAGCTTGTTCAACACCAACTCTTTGAATTGTACCCAAAATTACTTTTCTAGCTTCTTGTTCTGCAGTTAATTTAGCTTCTTCTATAGAGGTTTGTACAAATGCCATAGCTTCGGTTTTAGCTTCATCTTTTAATGATGCCACTAATTCTTTCTTAGCTTCATCTGCAGACAAACCTGAAATTTGCTCTAACATATCAACATGACGTTTGTGCATTTTTTCTAGTTCGTCCTCTTTTTTATCTAAAAAGTCTAACTTATTATTATAGTCGTTTTCTTTAAGCTCTAAAGATTTGTTTAAGCGCTTATTTTTATCAACCTCAGAGGCTGCTTTAGATTCTCGATCTCTAATTCTTTTTTCAACATCAGAAATCTTTTTTTCGCGAGCAAGAATTACTTTTTCATGTTCTGCTTTTAATTCTATAAATTTTTCTTTTGCTTGAAGTATTTTATCCTTTTTTATAGAATCTGCATCAATTTTTGCTTCTTTTAAAATTGCTGAAGCTTCCTTTCTGGTTTCGTTGAGCAATTTTTTTCCTTTCGATTTTTCTATAGCCTTTGCAATAATAAAACCAATTGCAATACCTATCAAGACCCCCAATAAGGGAAGTACCATTCCTTCCATAATTTAAATTTAATATATAAAAAAAGCCTACGTTAGTGTGGTTTATATAAACTCCATTATTACAGGTTTAGGACTAACTAGCTGATCAAGTATCCGTTCTAAGACGGCTCGCTTTAGCAACTAAGACTTATCCTTTATAATAGATTCTCGTTGAGTTTATCAAACAAATTACTAACGTAGGCAGTGTGTTGTTAATGTATATTTTAAAGAACTTATTCTAAATGAGAACTAATTGTTTTGGTTAGTTCTTTTATTTTATTAGTTAACTCTTCATTTGTGGAATCTTTTTCTAAAGACGATATTTCTAATTTAGATGCAAACTGCAAAGCACACATGGCTAAGACATCTTGCTTATCGCTCACGGCATAATTTTGCTCGTACATAGAAATTAACTTATTAATAGCATTTGCAGCTTTCCTCATCCCCTCCTCTTCTCTTGTATTGTTCACACTCAAAGGATATGTTCTACCAGCTATTACTACGTTAATTTTTAATTTTCCCACATTATAAAGAACTTATTCATTTAACTGAATGATACACTTATCGATTTCTCGAATTAAAGTATTTATTTTTAGTTTTGTATCTCTTGTACTATTACTACTGCCTTCAATAGTTTTCGCAATTTTTAACAAATCATATTGTTTCTTTTGATTGATTAAAAGTTGCTCTTTTTCTAAAAGTTGATGACGCAATTTTGTGGTATCTTGAAGCAAAATTTCATTTTCATTTTTTAAAAACTCATAATTAGAAAGTAAGTTTTTTAACTTATCTTCCAGTAAATGAATTGCTTCAACCATATCATTCATCTCATCTTCTAGAATAAACTATCTCTACAAAGTTAACATTCTGTTTTAAATATTACAACATTTTGTTGCTTTTTTACTATATAACTGAATAATAGCCAATTACAAAAAAGAGTATTTTTAGTATTTTTACAGAAAAATATTGCAATTTGAAACGTCTATTTTTAGTATTCATTTTATTCTTGGGTTTTAAAGGGATTTGTCAAGAAAAATATCCTAAGAACTATTTTAGAAATCCTTTAAATATACCCATTGTCTTGGCAGGAACATTTGGTGAGCTTAGAAGCAATCACTTTCATTCTGGTATAGATATTAAAACACAAGGAAAAGAAGGTTTTAAGATTTATGCTGCTGCAGATGGTTATGTGTCTAGAATTAAAGTTGCACAATTTGGTTTTGGAAAAGCACTTTATATCAATCATCCTAATGGCTATACTACAGTTTATGCTCATTTAAGTAAATATGCTAAAGATATTCAGGAATATGTAAAAGCCATTCAGTACAAAAAAGAAAGCTACGCTACTGGAAATTTGTTTTTCAAGGAGGCTAAATTTCCTGTTAAAAAAGGACAACTAATAGCCTATTCTGGTGATACTGGAAGTTCTGGAGGACCTCATCTGCACTATGAAATTAGAGATACTAAATCAGAACATGTTATCAACCCTTTATTTTTTGGTTTAAAAGTAGCTGATGCAAAACCTCCTGTTTTTCAATCTATTAAAGTATATCCTTTAAACAATAGTTCAAGAGTTAATCATCAAAATAGAGATTTTATAATTCCGATTAAAAATATTGCAAAAGGTAAATATGTGGCTGATAGAATTTCTGCTTCTGGTAGTATTGGTTTTGGAATTAGCACCTTTGATAGACTAAACCTTGCACCCAATAAAAATGGCATTTATAGTCTAGAAATGCTTGTAAATGGAAAACGATTTTATTATCATGATGTGGAAACATTTTCTTTTTCCGAAAGTAAATTCATTAATCTCCACATTGATTATCAACATTATAAAAAATATAGAAGACGTTATCAAAAAACATACAAAGAAACTCAGAATAAGCTTTCCACCTATCACGATTTAATCAATAATGGAAAAATAAATGTTAAAAACGGATTTACGTATTCCGTAGAAATTATTGCCAAAGATTTTGCAGGTAATACAACTTCTATTAAAATTCCGGTTTCAGGAAAAAAGAGTAATTCTATTTTTTCTAAACCAAAAGACTCTACTAATTTTAAAATTATTGCTAAAAACTTCAATAAATTTAAGCAGAAGAATGTCTCCATTGCTTTTCCTAAAAACACATTTTATAATGATGTTTATTTAGATTTTAAAGTAGAAAATGGTATTGCTAAAATACACACGCCAACAATTCCTTTAGACAAACGTTTTACGTTAACTTTTAATGTTTCTAAATATTCTGAAACAGAAAAACAACATCTTTATATTGCAAATTTAGAATATCCCAAGTACCCAAGATATCAATATACTAGAAAAAAAGATTCTACTTTTTTCACCACAACAAAAATTTTAGGAAATTATGCTTTAGTTGCTGATGTCATTAAACCTAAAGTAAAATTATTGTATTTTAAAGACCAACAATGGATTTCGAAGTTTAAAACTCTACAAGTAAAAATAAGTGATATTGGATCTGGAATTAAGAATTGGAGGGCAACAATTGATGGAAAATGGATTTTAATGCAGTATAATCATAAAAAAAAGGTATTAACTTATAATTTTAATGATAAAAAATTGGTTGGTAACAAACATATCTTTAAAATTGTAGTCTCGGACAATGTTGGAAATACGAATTCACTTTCTGCAACGTTCTTTAAAAAACAAGCTAATTAACTTATTCCGTGAAAAATATCTTTCTTTTTTTATTTTTAATTCCCCTTTTTAGTTTTAGTCAAAAAACCACAATCCTTAAAGGAACCATTAAAAACAAAAACAAAGAACCTATTGAAGGTGTTTCTATCAAATACAATAAAACAGGAACAACCACAGATAAAAATGGTAGATACTCTCTAAAAGTTCCTTTTAAAGAAGAGATCACTATCGTTTTTAGTCATATTTCTTACAAAACAGTTTCTAGAAAATATACAGCTAAAAGTAGAAATGGCGGTCGTTTATCGCTAACCTTAATATCTAAAACTGAGTTATTGAATGAAATTGTAATTAAAGACAATAAAAAAAATGCTGAAGGCCTTAAAAAAATTGATATTAATGTTGTAAAAAATGTAATTGGCCCAAATGCTGGTGTAGAAAATATTTTAATGACCTTACCAGGTGTTAGCAATAATAACGAACTAAGTACACAGTATAATGTCAGAGGGGGTAATTTTGATGAAAACTTAGTTTATGTAAACGGAATTCAAGTGTACAGACCTTTTTTAATTAGATCTGGGCAACAAGAAGGGTTGAGTTTTATCAATCCGAATATGGTACAAAACATCAACTTTTCTGCTGGTGGGTTTCAAGCAAAGTACGGAGATAGATTATCATCCGTTTTAGATATCACTTATAGAAAACCTAAAGAAGTTGCCACAAGTATTGATGTAAGTTTGTTAGGTGCTAGCGCTACTTTTGAAGCTCCTTTAATCGAAGACAAACTAACCTCTATTAGTGGTTTTAGATATAGAGACAACAGTTTATTTGTAAATAGTAAACAAATAGAAACCAACTTTAGACCCACATTTATCGACTTCCAAACTTATTTGTCTTACAGTGCTTCAGATTATTTACGATTTAATTTTTTAGGTAATTTCTCTTTAAACAATTACAACTATCAACCTTTATCAAGAAGAACTCGTTTTGGTACAGTTGCCAACCCTTTAGAATTGGTCGTGTTTTATACTGGGCAAGAAGAAGATAATTACTTAACGCTTTTTGGAGCATTTTCTACAGAATATGAAGTTAATGATTATCTTACACTTACAGGAACCGTTTCTAGATATAATACGCAAGAAGAAGAACGTTTTGACATTGCAGCTGCATACAATTTAGGAGAAGTTGATACTGATATTGGCTCAGAAAATTTTGGTGATGTAGAGTTTTCTCAAGGAATAGGTTCTCAATTAAATCATGCTCGTAATGATTTAGACGCCCTTTTTACCAATGCTGAAATTAAAGGAAACTATAAAGATGATAGAATGCAACTTGAGTTTGGTGTTAAATATCAAAAAGAGGATATTAGAGACCGAATTAGAGAATGGGAAATAGTAGATTCTTTAGGTTTTTCGATAAGACCTCCAGGACAAGTAACCAACAATCAACCTTATGAACCTTTTGAAGGACCAATAACTCCCTTTCAAAATATTAGAACAGAAAATAGCGTACAAATTAATAGAATTTCTGGTTTTGTTCAATTTAATGAACGTTTGTTTTGGAGTGAAAATGAAGTTTGGTACAATATCGG
Organism: Polaribacter septentrionalilitoris; assembly: GCF_009832745.1. GTDB lineage: Bacteria > Bacteroidota > Bacteroidia > Flavobacteriales > Flavobacteriaceae > Polaribacter > Polaribacter septentrionalilitoris. Next base: position 414,419 of record NZ_VRMJ01000014.1, read on the forward strand.
AGTTAGAGCGCACAATTGGAGCGTTAGTGGAAATGGATTAAATTCTAAAAATCAAACTATTATTAGTCCAAGAGCACAATTTGCCATAAAACCTAATTGGGAAAAAGACATGCTGTTTAGAGCTTCTGGTGGATGGTATTCGCAACCGCCTTCTTACAGAGAACTTCGTGATTTTAACGGAAACATTAATGTTGATTTAAAAGCCCAAAAATCCATTCATTTAGTATTGGGTATGGATTATAGTTTTGAAATGTGGGAAAGACCTTTTAAGCTAACAGCAGAAGCCTATTATAAAGATTTAACAAACGTAAATAGCTACACCATTGATAATGTTAGAATTCGCTACAGAGCCAATAACAACGCAACAGCCTATGCAAATGGTATTGACCTTCGTTTAAACGGTGAATTTGTTCCTGGAAGTGATAGCTGGATAAGTTTAGGATATTTAAAAACAGAAGAAAATCAAGACAATAGAGGTAATATTTCAAGACCTACAGATCAACGTTTAAAATTCGGAATTCTATTTCAAGACTACGTACCTAATTTACCAAACTTAAAGGCATATTTAAATTTAGTTTACAACACTGGGGTTCCTGGAGGGTCACCTGCTTATGCAGATTCTTATCAATTTCAACAAAGATTAAGAGATTATAAAAGAGCAGATATTGGAGTGTCTTATATATTTACTGATGCTAATAAAAGATATACCTCTGGTTGGTTGTCTAAATTTAAAGAATTAAGTGCTGGTTTAGAATTGTTTAATATGTTTGATATTCAAAACTCAATAACCAACACTTGGGTAAGAGATGTGTATTCTAAACGTCAATATGGTATTCCTAATTTTATGACAGGAAGAATTCTAAACTTTAAATTAGCAATGAAGCTATAAAAAAAAACGAGTCAACTTTTATTAACTCGTTTTTTTAAGATGTTAAGTTTTGTGATCTACAAAATCTGTGCTGCATGAGCTTTTGTTTTAACTTTTGTAATCACATCTTCAATCACTCCATTTTCATCAATTACAAACGTAGTTCTATGAATTCCATCATATTCGCGTCCCATAAATTTCTTAGGTCCCCAAACATTAAATGCTTCAATTACTGCTTTATCTTCATCTGCTAATAAAGGAAAAGGTAATTCGTACTTATTTTTGAAATTTTGTTGTCTTTTTGCTGAGTCTGCACTTACTCCTAGAACATCGTATCCTTTTGCTAAAAAAGTTTGATAATTATCACTCAAATTACAAGCTTCTGCTGTACAGCCAGGTGTACTAGCTTTTGGGTAGAAAAATAAAACAAGCTTTTTTCCTTTGTAATCTGATAATTTGATAACATTTCCTTCTTGATCTTTGGCTTCAAATTGTGGAGCCTTATCTCCTATTTTTAATGATGTCATATTAATTTGTTTAAAAGTTTTAAAATGGAAAGTTATAAAGTAAAAACTGAATGAAAAACTTTTTATGTAATAAACAGTTAAACTTTATAAACTTTTTAACTTTACAACCTAAAGAACCAAAGAATGAACAAGCAAGAAAAAGTTCAATTCGTGATTAACACGTTACAAGAACTATATCCAGAAATTCCAATTCCTTTAGATCATAAAGATCCGTATACACTGTTAGTGGCAGTGTTGCTTTCTGCACAATGTACAGATGTTCGTGTCAATCAAATTACTCCATTATTATTTGCCAAAGCAGACAATCCTTTTGATATGGTAAAAATGAGTGTAGAAGAAATTAAAGATATTATTCGCCCTTGCGGTTTGTCTCCAATGAAAAGTAAGGGCATTTATGGTTTGTCAAAAATATTAATTGAAAAATATGATGGTGAAGTTCCCCAGTCTTTTGACGGTTTAGAAGAATTGCCTGCTGTGGGGCATAAAACTGCAAGTGTGGTGATGAGTCAAGCATTTGATGTTCCTGCTTTTCCTGTTGATACACATATTCAAAGATTGATGTATCGTTGGAATTTATCTAACGGAAAAAGTGTTGCACAAACAGAGAAAGATGCAAAACGTTTATTTCCTAAACAATTATGGAACGATTTACACTTACAGATTATTTGGTATGGTCGAGAGTATTCTCCTGCTCGTGGTTGGAATCTAGATAAAGATATTATTACTAGAACTATTGGAAGAAAATCAGTTTTAAACGCATATTACAAAACAAAAAAAACGTTTTAATTAAAAAGACATTCAGCTTGTCATCTCGACCTTGTGGAGGAATCTTGTTGTTGGTTATTGGTTGGTGGTTTTTCGTTGTTCGTTCTTGGGTGTTGTTGGGAGTTTACTCTTACTAGATTTCTCTATTCCGCTATTTGCTACGCAAGGTACTTTCAATCAAAATATATTTTGATTTCAGTAGTAATCGAAATGACAATAGTATTAAGCGTAAACATTATAAATAAAAAAAGCCCCAACAAAGTTGAAGCTTTTTCCACTCTTAATTCAAATTCAATTCAATGAAATCTTTTGATTTGGTTTTTACAATAGTTAGCGATTTGGAAAAATTAATCAAAAATTGAACTGTTTCTAGTTTGGGTTGCATCTGAATTTCAGATGACTTTTTAGAGTAAAGTTGCATCATATAGTATATTTAAAAAATTGTTTTTCAATAGTATAACGATACATTTTTAACAATATTGTTAATTTACTAAAATTATTTTATGTTTTTCTATTAATTTACGCATATTAATCAAAGCATAACGCATTCTACCTAGCGCTGTATTAATGCTAACACCTGTATTTTCACTAATTTCTTTAAAGCTCATATCTTTATACAGACGCATTACCAAAACTTCTTTCTGTTCTTCGGGTAATTCTTTAACCAACTCCCTGACATCAGAAAATATTTGATCTTGTATGAGTTGTTTCTCTGCATTTAAATTTCCATCACCTAACACAGAAAAGATATCAAATTCATCCGTATTTTTAAAAGAAGGCATTCTGTTAGACTTTCTAAAATAGTCGATAACCAAATTGTGTGCAATACGCATTACCCAAGGTAAAAACTTACCTTCTTCATTATACCTACCTTTTTTTAAAGTTTTAATTACTTTAATAAATGTATCTTGAAAAATATCTTCTGTGATGTCTCTATCCTGAACTTTACTGTAAATAAAGCTAAATAATCGTTGCTGATGTCTTTTGATTAAGACCTCTAAAGCTGGTTCATTTCCGTTAATATACTCACTAACTAAAGTACTATCTTTTATTGAGTTTTTTCGCATCATAACTACCTTTTGAAGAACAAGTGGGCTCTTCTTATTTATTATTTTATTAATAATTTATAACGTAGTTTTCAAGTATATGCGTATAATTTTGTGGTTCTTATGAGCACCAAATATGATTAATAATTTTTAAAACAACAAATATTTTAACAAAAATCATTTTATAATCTTTTTAAAATGGATGAAAAAAGCAGTATTTTTAACGCTTATATTTTATGTGAATGAAGACTGATATTTCTACTGTAAATCCTAAAGAAAACATTATTATAAAAGGAGCAAAACTCCACAATCTAAAAGACATAGATGTTGTAATACCAAGAAATAAACTGGTTGTTATTACAGGGCTTTCTGGCTCTGGTAAATCATCTTTAGCTTTTGATACCTTGTATGCAGAAGGTCAAAGACGTTATGTAGAAAGTTTATCATCTTATGCAAGACAGTTTTTAGGCAAACTACACAAACCTAAAGTAGATTATATTAAAGGTATTGCACCTGCTATTGCTATTGAACAGAAAGTGAATTCCACAAACCCACGTTCTACAGTTGGTACGTCAACAGAAATTTATGATTATATCAAATTATTATATGCTAGAATTGGCAAGACCTTCTCTCCTATTTCTGGTAAAGAAGTAAAAAAAGATACCGTTTCTGATGTTGTCAATTTTGTAAAAGAATTTGAAGATAGAACAAAATTATTACTCCTTGCACCTATTACTATTGATGAAAATCGTGATTTAAAAACCGTTTTACAAGTTCTAGAACAACAAGGTTATGCTCGTTTAAAATGGAAGGATGCTGTGTATCGAATTTCCGATTTTCCTCAAGAAGACTATAAAAATGAAGCTGTTTTTTTAGTTGTAGATCGAATTGTAACTAAAAATGATGAAGATTTTTACAACAGATTAGCAGATGCTATACAAACTGCTTTTTTTGAAGGTAAAGGAATTTGTTTTATAGAAAACTTAGCAGACAACAAAGTTTCTGAATTTAGCAATAAGTTTGATTTAGACGGAATGTCTTTTTTAGAACCCAATACGCATTTGTTTAGTTTTAACAACCCTTATGGGGCTTGCCCAACTTGCGAAGGTTATGGAAATGTTATTGGTGTTGATGAAGATTTAGTAATCCCAAATACGGGTTTATCTATTTTTGAAGATGCTATTTTTCCGTTTAAAACTCCTTCTTATGTGCATTATAAAGAAGATTTAATTGCTGTTGCGTATCAATATGACATTCCTATTCACAAACCTTGGTTTGAATTGACCAAAAAACAACAAGAATTGGTTTGGAACGGTAATAAATCTTTTAACGGAATTCATCACTTTTTTACAACTTTAGAAGAAAAAAGTTATAAAATTCAAAATCGAGTGATGCTTTCTCGTTATCGCGGAAAAACAAAATGTACAACTTGTCATGGTAAACGTCTAAGAGAAGAAGCCAATTATGTAAAAATAAATGAGAAAACTATTTCTGATTTGGTAACGCTTCCTTTAGATGAATTGACGGTTTTCTTTAAAAATATTACTCTAAACAAATACGAAGAGAAAATAGGTAAAAGATTGCTCACAGAAATCAACAACCGTTTGCAGTTTTTAAATGATGTTGGCCTGTCTTATTTAACTTTAAACAGAACTTCTAACACACTTTCTGGTGGTGAGAGTCAGCGTATTAATTTAGCAACTTCTTTAGGAAGTTCTTTGGTAGGTTCTATGTATATTTTAGATGAACCTAGCATTGGTTTACATCCCAAAGATTCTGAACGTTTGATTGGTGTTTTAAAAAATCTTCGAGATTTAGGAAATACTGTTGTTGTGGTAGAGCATGATGAAGACATTATGAAAGAAGCCGATTATATTATTGATATTGGCCCAGAAGCAGGTACTTTTGGAGGAAATGTAGTAGCAGAAGGAACTTATCAAGAAATCTTAAAGTCCGATTCATTAACAGCGAAATACTTAAATGAGGAGTTGCAAATTGAAGTTCCTACAAAGCGTAGAACTTCAAAAAACAGCATTGAAGTTATTGGCGCTAGAGAACATAATTTAAAAAATATTGATGTCACCTTTCCTTTAAACTGTTTGTCTGTAATTACAGGGGTTTCTGGTTCTGGGAAAAGTACGTTAGTCAAGAAGATTTTATATCCATCAATGCAGAAAAAACTCATTGGTTATGGAGATAAAATTGGTCAGCATACAGAAATAAAAGGAAGCTTTGAGTCTATAAAACATGTCGAGTTTATTGATCAAAATCCTATTGGACGCTCCTCTCGCTCAAACCCTGTAACTTATATTAAGGCGTATGATGATATTCGTGCTTTATTTTCCAATCAGAAGTTATCAAAAATAAGAAATTACAAACCCAAACATTTTTCTTTTAATGTAGAGGGTGGTCGTTGTGAAGTTTGTAAAGGTGAAGGTGAAGTGACCATAGAAATGCAATTTATGGCTGATGTGCATTTAGAATGTGAAACTTGTAACGGAAAACGTTTTAAGAAAGAAGTTTTAGAAGTTACTTTTGATGGAAAATCGATTGATGATATTCTAAATTTAACTATTGATGATGCTGTTACTTTTTTCTCAGAAAATTTAGTAACTAAAATAGCTAACAAGTTAAAACCCTTACAAGATGTTGGTTTGGGCTATGTAACTTTAGGTCAGTCATCCTCTACGCTTTCTGGTGGTGAAGCACAAAGAATAAAATTGGCTTCGTTTTTAGTGAAAGGAAACACCAAAGACAAAGCCTTATTTATTTTTGATGAACCTACAACAGGATTACATTTTCATGATATTAAAAAACTACTAGCAAGTTTTAATGCATTGATTGAAAGGGGTCATTCTATTATTGTAATTGAGCACAACATCGAATTGATAAAATGTGCAGATTATATTGTAGATTTAGGTCTTGAAGGTGGTAGAAATGGTGGAGAACTTATTTTTCAAGGAACTCCAGAAGAATTAGCAAGAAATGCAACATCATTTACTGCTAAATATTTAAAAGAGAAATTGAAGTTTTAAAGTCTAAATCTCATTTATGAAAACTATTTGGTTAAAACTAACTAATCTTTCTGATGAACAAAAAGTAAATTACGTTAGAATTATTGCTATTCTAGCAGTCTTAATCTTAATGGTCTATGCTCCTAAATTATGGATTACCACTAAAGATTTTCCTGTTGTTCCTTTGTTTGATTGGTTACCCATACCAACATCACCCATAGACTATATCTTAGGAATTTTCTTTTTTGGCATTCAAATAGTGTACATTTTTCAAAATAAAAAATGGCAAGGTTGGTTAATTCTTGGACTCTATCTATACTTAGCTTTTGTAGATCAAAATAGACTACAACCTTATTTTTACCAGAGTTTCTTAACCATTTTTGCCATTGAAATTTTTAGAAAAAAAGCCAATTCTAAGAAAGTTTTATACGCTATTATTTTAGTGTTTTTTGCAACTTATTTTTGGAGCGGCATTCAGAAAGTAAATGGAGACTTTTACATTCAATGGCTAAGTGCTTTAAACAAGCATTTTAGTTGTGTAGATACTTCTGCTAACGCTTTAATTTGTTTGCCTCAGTGGTTTTTAGAAGCATTTACGTATGCTGTACCTTGGTTAGAAGCGTTAATGGGTGTTTTGCTATTATTCAATACAACTAGAAAATTTGGGATTGTATTTATCTTATCTATGCATGGAATTATAACCTTTTTATTGTTTTATTTGGGCTATGGATACAATGTTGTGCCATGGAATATTCAGAATATGTTTTCTGTTGTTATTATTTTCTGGACGTTAAAAACGACAAATGCTTTAGATTTCTTTCTAAAATTCTTCAACAAACAGAAAATAGCAATGCTAATTTTTACCATTGTCTTGCCTTTTGCAAACAATCAAACTGGTTTTTATGACAGCCTATTATCTTTCCATTTTTTTACGGCAGATTTGAACTATTATAATGTTTTTTTAGATGAAGAATTGGAAGAAAAACTACCCGAACATATTCAACGTTTTTATCGTTATCAAAACGGAAAAGCTTATTTAAATATGAATGAATGGGCGCAATATGATAATAAAGTTCTTTTTTATCCAGAAGAAAGAATGATAAAATACATGGACAACTATTTGCGTTCTTTTACAGCAAACCCTAACAAAAAAGGTTTAACAGATTTGGTTGTTTACAATCACGATTATTAATTGATTTTACTCTTTTAATACGAATTCTAATTTACTTTATACGAATTCTAAAACAGACCAAATTTAAGTCAACTTCACCTCTACTTTTACGGTGTATTAATCATTAAAAAAAGTAGAAATTATGAAAACATTCTTAAAAAAATCAGTCTTTGCAACAGCATTAATTGTATTAAGCTCTCCATTCATCAGTTGCGATGATACTAAAATTAAAGAAGAAAAAGCATCTCCAATAACTGCAGAAAGTATTTTTCCAGAAGAAAATGAAATTGAAGTTAAAGTTCCATCTAGAGCCCCCATTGTTTTTATTGCAGGTTTTGATAAAGGCAATGAAACATTTTATTCTAATGCTAGAACATATTTTCAAGAAAAAGGAATAAAAGTTATTGATGGGCAATATTCTTTAGAAGAAATTATTACTTGGTTAAATACAAATGCCACTAAAAATCCTTATGGAGAAGTTCATATTGTAAACCAAAGTAATCCTTATAGGGGGATGAATTTAGAAACCATTGTTAGAGGAGAAAAAATTACAACAGAAACCTTAAGAAAAAGCATTACACAAGGTTCTTTACCATCATTAAAGAATGTCGTAAATAACAATACAAAAATTGTATTTCATGCTTCTGGTTTAGTAGAAAATAAAGAATTATTAAAAACCTTAAAAGATGCATTTTCAGCAAAAAAGTTACCTAAAGTTGTGGCATCACCTTATCATACAATTTTTGGAGGAAAATTCTCAAACCACTATTTAGCTCAACCTTATTACGTGTTTTATCCTACAGCAAATTCACCAGGAAAAATAGATTTAGCAAAAGAAATTTCTAGAAAATATCCCGAAGAAAAAGATATAGATTGGTATGATGCTTTAAATAACGATGAAGAAAGATATGTAGGAGAAGCTTATACAACTCAGTTCTCTATTCCAATTAAATGGGAATTTGATTTCCATCACACAGATAACGAAATGCCAATATTTACTATGAAAGAAGAAGTAATGGATTGGATAGAACAACATGATGAATTAATGTTTGAGTTGAATAAATACAATATTCCGATTGAAAAATATAGATGGAACTGGAGTGTAAAAAACAGCACATTAATTATAAGAGGAAGAACAACAGGTTTGGTAGTATTAAAACCATTAATTAAACCTTATGGAGATTTAGAACATATACAACCAGATACCAGCAACAAACGTTTGTATGCAATGAAGTAATATGGAATGGAAATTGTAGGTAGATTAGCGTCATTACTCAAAATTTTAAAAGAGTAATGGCGTTTTAATTAGTAAGTTTGTACAAATGCATAAATTATTGAAAATCTTTTTTACGCTGTTGTTTTTTATTTCTGTTGATGGGTTTACTCAACAAAATGAACTACAACATTATTCAATTTCTGATGGATCTTCTAACTTGTCAATTCATCAAATTGTTCAAGATGAAATTGGGTATTTATGGCTTGCAACCAATCAAGGTGTTTTTCAATTTGATGGAATTCATTTCTCTAAAAGACACAAAGAAGATTCCAAGACAATTTATGCAAAGAAATCTACTTTATACATAGGTCATTCTAAAGGATTAACTATTATGAAAGGTGATGACAACTTTTTTTATGAAAATAAAAAAATAAACAAAATCATTCCTATTCAAAACAATATTTTTTTGGCTACAATAGAAGGTATAAACATTGTAAAAGATGATTTGATTCGGCCACTATCAATTCATACCACGTTAGATTTTTCTATTATTTATGATATTATATATTTAAATAAGCATTTCTATATTGCTTCTAACAAAGGTTTTTGGATGGTTGATCAATTAATCAATCCAAAGAAAGTTAAAAAAATTTCTGAACTCAATTTTCAACAACTTTTACAAAACAAGAATAACATTATAGCTGTAAATAACGAAAACGGACTCTATCAAATTAACAAGAATTCAAAGATTCAACCCATTTATGAGTTCAGTGATATTTATTCTATTATAAGGTTTAATGAAGAAATTTGGATGACCACAAATGATAATGGAATTGAAATCATAAATTCAAACACATATCGATTTATTAGAAAAATCAATAAATACAATTCAAAAGTTTCAGATAAATTGACTTCCCTCTTTGTAGATAGGCAAAATTTACTTTGGATTGGCAGCAGTAATGGCATATACAAATACAGTAGCAACACAAACTCTAAAGCTTCTTCTCTTAAGTTAAATATTGAAAAAATAGCTGTGAATTTTACAACTATAAATCACACAAAATCTAAAAAATTAAAATTATCATCATCAGATAACAACATTTCATTTTCGTTTAAAAGTATCGATTTTAAAAGTCCTGAAAGTATAAAATATCGATACAAACTCAATACAAAATTTTCACCATGGAGTAATCAAAGTAAGGTTGAATTTGCGAATCTTAAACCTGGATTTTATAAGTTTATAGTTCAATCAAAAAACAGAAGTTTGTTGAGCGAAAAAGTTTCTTATGATTTTTCTATAGAAACTCCTTTTTACCAAGAAACTTGGTTTTATATCTTAATTTTTTCAACACTGTGTCTTATTTCAGCATACATAATAGAAGTAAGAATTAAGCGTATTAAAAAGAATAATCAGTTTAAAATAGATCAATTAGAATTGAAAAATCATTTGATGAGCTTAGAGCAGAAAGCATTGCAATTACAAATGAATCCGCATTTTATATTTAATGTTTTAAACGGAATAAAAGCTTTAGGAAACTCAGGTAAATCAGAAGAACTAAACACAACTATTTCTCAGTTTTCAATTTTATTAAGAAGTGTATTAAATAATTCTCGTTTAGAGGAAATCAATCTAAAAGATGAAATAGAAACGCTCACAAACTACTTGGAATTAGAGCAAAAAATGAGTGCAGTTAACTTCACCTACTCCATAAAACAAGAATTAAATAATATTGATACAGAAGAAATTTTGATTCCACCAATGTTAATTCAACCCTTTATAGAAAACAGCATCAAACACGCATTTAATTTAACAACAGAAAACCCAAAGATTGATGTAATATTTGAAGTAAAACATCAATTCTTACATTTTACAATAACAGATAATGGAATTGGCTTTACAGCAACCAAAAACAAAAAGAACAGTCATAAGTCTTTAGCATTGAACGTAACTAAAGAACGAATTCAGAACTTAACTACATGTAACAAATTTAAAATTTCTGAAATAAAAGAAAATAATGAAGTTAGAGGAACTAAGATATATTTTAAAATTCCTTTAAAAACAGATTACTAACATCAAACATGGATAAACTTACATCAATTGTGGTAGAAGATAATTCACTTGCTTTAGAAATGCTAGTGAATGATATTAATACACATTTTAAAGAAGTAGAAATTATAGGCTCTGCAAAGAGTGTTATTGAGGCTGCAAAATTACTTCAAAACCAACAGCCTGATATTCTATTTTTAGATATTATGTTAGGTGACGGAACTGGATTTGATTTATTAGAGATTTTTCCAAACTTAGTCTCAAAAATTATTTTTATAACAGCAAGTGATGCATATGCAATTAGAGCATTTAAATTTGCAGCTATAGATTATATATTAAAACCTTATAGTATTAAAGATTTAGAAAACTCATTTACAAAAGCCAAACAACAAATAACTCCTCAAAATGAACAGTTAACCATTTTAAAACAAGCAGTTACAGCTCCTAGTGAAAGACTTAAAAAACTATCATTACACACTCAAGAAAAAATTATAGTTGTAGATATTAAAAACATTATCCGTTGTAAATCAGATAACAATTACACTACTTTTTACTTTAAAGATGGTTCTAAAATATTAGTTTCAAAAACCCTTAAATTTTATGCTGATATACTAAAAGAAAATGACTTTATAAGAGTTCATCAAAGTCATTTAATTAACAAATATCAAATAAAAGAATTTATCAAATCTGATGGTGGATACCTTGTCTTAAAAAATAATACTAACATCCCTGTTTCAAAAAGAAAGAAAGCTGAAGTTTTAGACATTTTAAAATCCTTCTAAAAAAATTTATTATAAAATACTTTTTTTGTAGTATTTTTTTACTACATTTGGAGTAATTAATTAAAATGAAAAGTGAAGATAGACAAAGATCAGATAGGATAATTAAGGTTTTTAAAGATAGTGGATTGAACCAAAGGCAATTTTCAGAATTAATCGGAGTTTCACAGCAATTAATAAGTGCCATTGTCAACTATACTAAAAAACCTAATGAAACTATTTTGTTTGCCATCATCGATAACATCCCAGAAATTGACCCTTTATGGTTACTGACTGGAAAAGGAAAATATAACATAAACTATGTACCCCTAAGCGAAGTTCGATCCCCTATAGAATTTCAGATAAAACGCATAGTCAGGAAGCAATTTGAAGAATTATCAAATACAATTCTTCAGAAAATATCAAATATTGAAGAGTCTGTTAATCAATCTAACTAATATTCCCCACAGAATATAAAATAACAACTCTTAAAACGAGAATCGTCCCCTAATTAAAGATAATCGTTTCGTTGTAAGACCTTCAATATTTGATTACGCTTCGCTAAAAAATAAAAAAAACATCTCAATTGAGATGTTTTTTTTATTTCAGGACGTCACATTTTTACCAAAAACTGATATATACAAAAAAAGCCTACTCAAAAGAGTAGGCTTTGTGTTTTGGGTGAAAGACCGGTTTCGAACCGGCGACCTCCGGAACCACAATCCGGCGCTCTAACCAGCTGAGCTACAATCACCATTTGCGTTAGCGGTTGCAAATATAATTTATTTTTAATTTCTACGAAAAGAAAATTTTAAATTAATTTATCTAAACACTCAACAGCTGCATAACGTTCTGTTGTAAAGCCTTCTGCATGAGCTACACCAATTAATCTTCCTAAGTCTCTAGCTCTGTATTCTACACTATCTGTGAAATTCTTACTTGAAATAGGGGTTTGAGGCTCATCACTATTAGGGTTGAAAAATTGAGAACTATACGCTAAAACAGCATCTACTTTCTTATCAATAAATCCAGTTACATCTATAACAAAATCTGGTTCTATATTTTTCCATTGTATATAATGATACACTAGTTTTGGTCTCCATTTTTCTTGAGGCTTACCTCCTATTTCTGTTTTAATTTTCAATAAACCACTTAAAAAACAAGCATCAGAAACCAAATTGCTTCCTTTAGGATGATCTATATGTCTATCATCAATTGCATTACACAGTACAATTTCTGGTTGATACTTTCGAATCATTTTAACAATTTCTATTTGATGTGATTTATCATTTGTAAAAAAACCATCAGCAAAAGCTAAATTCTCTCTTACTTTAACTCCCAATATATTAGCAGATTTCTCAGCTTCTTTATCACGTAACTCAGCAGAACCACGGGTACCTAACTCACCTCTTGTTAAATCTATAATTCCAACTTTTTTACCTAAAGAAACTTCTTTTGCTATGGTTGCTCCACAACCTAATTCAACGTCATCTGGATGCGCTCCAAATGCCAAAACATCTAATTTCATGGATACTTTTTTTAGTGTAAACATCAATTTTTAAAGAAATTTAAACTAAATTTCAATTTAAAATCGAATTCTATTCATCAAAAATAACCTTTTTAAACCTAATAATTGAGAAGGTGTTATTTCTATTTCGATTTCGTATTTGTTTTTAAAGAAATATTGAATTGTTTTTTAATAGAATCGTAAAAATTACATTATAAATGGTAGTATGATATATGTCAGGTTAAACCATTTGTATTGGTAATAATTTAGCTTTGTAAAACAAAACAACACTATAATAAATAGAAATTATGATTTTAATGCTCGTTATTTTAACAATCACCATTGGGTTATTTGTTTGGGGTAAATACTCACCAGACGTTGTCGCACTTGTCTCTATGCTGAGTTTATTTTTGTGCGGAATTCTAGATTTACCTGAAACATTAAGCGGATTTAGTAACTCTACTGTTATTATGATTGCTGGACTATTTATTATAGGTGAAGGTTTATCACAAACAGGATGGACAGCCTTAGCTGGTAAAAAACTTATTGCTTTAGCAGGAAAAAGTGTTCCAAAATTATTAGTTATTATAACCTTAGGATCTGGAGTTTTATCTGGTTTTGTGAGTAACACAGGTACAGTAGCTACTTTATTACCTGCTACTATTTCTTCTGCTTGGAGTATTGGTACAATGCCTTCTAAAATATTAATTCCAGTAGCGTTTGGTTCTAACACAGGAGGATTATTGACTTTAACGGGTACACCACCAAACATTATCGCAAATAATGCATTAATTGATGCAGGTTTTGAAGGGTTTTCTTTCTTTGAATTTGGGCTTATTGGGCTACCTCTTTTAATTATTGCATTGGTTTATTTTAGATATGTAGGATATAAAATTTTACCAAAAAACAAAACCAATAACAAACCTGTTAATATTGATACTACTTTGCACGAATGGATAGAAGCTTATCAAATTGATAATGACTATTACAGACTTAGAATTCGTTCTATATCTCCTTTGATTAATACGAATTTAAGTGATTGGGACCTTGAAGACAAGTATCGTATTAATGTTATTCGTTTAAAAAGAAGACATCCTAATAGATTAAAAGGAACGCAACCCTTTATAGAGTTTCCAGAACCAGAAACAGATCTTAGATACCATGATATTATTACTGTAAAAGGAACAACAGAAGATATTAATAGATTAATGATTGAATTTAGATTAGGTTTATTACCAAAAGAATCTGCAAAAACCGAGTTAAGACACAACTTGATAAACCAAGAGGTTGGTATGGCAGAAGTTTTAGTAACTCCTAAATCTTTATTAGTTGGACGAAGAATAAAACTGAAAGAATATTTTAAAAGATATGGAATTCAATTACTAGCTGCTTCTAGAAAAAGAGAACCTTTTTTAGAAGAAGAAATGAGAGTAAATGCTGGTGATAGTTTTATTATTAGAGGTACTTGGGAAGACATTGAAAATTTAAAAAACCAGCACAAAAACATTGTTGTTGTGGGTAGCCCAGAAGAAATGGTAAAAGATGTGGATGAGTTAACTCCGAAATCTTATATTGCATTAGGTGCTTTAGTCTTAATGATTGTTCTTTTAGTCATTAAGGCAGTTCCAGGAGCAATTGCCGCTTTAATTTGTGCAGGAATTGTATTATTCTCTGGATGTGTTCCTTTCACAAAAGCATATAAAAGCATAAGTTTTACCAGTGTTGTAATGATTGCAGCCATGATACCTATGGGAGTTGCCATTCAAAAAACAGGAACAGCAGAATTAATATCTAACACATTAATAAGTTTCTTAGGTAAAGAAAACCCTACATTATTATTAGGAGGAATCTTTATTCTAACAACAACATTTAGTCAGTTTATCAACAATTCTGCAACAGCCGTTTTAATGGCACCAATTGTAATTTTAGCAGCTGGAACATTAGGCATATCACCAGAACCATTATTAATTACTATTGCTATTAGTGCTTCTACAGCATTCCTTACCCCTATTGGAACAACAACTAACGCAATGGTTATGAGTTCTGGAGGTTATAAATTTATGGATTACTTAAAAGTAGGGTTACCTTTATTGTTATTGTTCTTTATCGTAACAATGATATTGGTTCCTATCATTTGGCCTTTCTAGAGTTTTTTTTAATAAATTGATTTTTAATTAAAAAGCGAAACACTAATGTTTCGCTTTTTTTATGGCTTGTTCTATATCTTCAATTAAATCTTCTGGTTCTTCAATACCAACAGAAAAACGAATTAACCCCTCTTTAATTCCTCTTTCTAAACGTTCTTTTTCACTTAAAAGCGCATGTGTAGTTTGTGTAGGACTCACAGTTGTGCTTTCCAAACCTGCCAAACTCATTGAAGGTTTTATCAGTTGTAAATTATTCTGAAAAATCATTGGATTTATTCCTTCCTCCAACTCAAAAGACAACATCGCACCAAAACCTTTCATTTGTTTTTTAGCCAATGCATACTGTGGATGACTTTTTAACCCAGGATAATATACTGTATCAATATCATTACTCTGCTCTAAATATTCAGCCATTGTCTGTGCATTTTTGGTTTGTGCTGTAACACGAAGATTCAATGTTTTTAAGCTTCTTTCTAACAACCAAACTGTTTGATCACTTAAGTTTCCACCAAAATTAATAGCAGTTTGCCAAATTTTCTCAATGTGATTTTTTGATGCAGCTATGGCTCCCGCAGAAATATCAGAATGACCTCCCATATATTTTGTAGCAGAATGCAATACAATATCAATTCCAAAATCAACAGGATTTTGATTGATTGGTGAAGCAAACGTATTATCAATCATTGTTAAAATGTCATGTTCTTTTGCTAAGGATGATATGGCTTGCATGTCCGTTATTCCTAATAATGGATTTGAAGGTGTTTCTATATATAAAATTTTGGTATTCTCTTTAATCAAACTTTTAAAATCATCTACTTTATCAGATTCTGTAAACGAATATTCTATTCCGTATTTATCAAATTCAGAAACAATAAAGTTATATGTACCTCCGTAAATGACTTGCTGCACAATTACGTGATCTCCCTTTTGCAAAAAAGCCATTAGCGCAGATGAAATTGCAGCCATACCAGAAGTAAAAACCAAAGCATCTTCTGTTTTTTCTAATGCTGCAATTTTTTTGTGTAACATCTCTTGATTTGGTGTGTTGTAATAACGTGGATAACGTTTTACATCAACATTATCAAAAGCGTATGAAGTAGACATATATATAGGAGAAACTGCCCCTTTAAACTGTTCGTCTTTAACTTCACCAACATGAACACAGGTTGTATTTATTCCGAGTTTTTTATTTTTTTTCATTTGATCTATTTCTGTTCGCTAAATTAACAATTCTTAAATTATCTTTTCTTAAAATTTCAATATCTTCGTGATATGATATCAGTTTTACTTGTTGGTAACGGAAACGTAGCAACTCATTTACATAACGCTTTTTTACAAGCTGATGAAGTTAATGTTACCCAAATTAGTTCAAGAAAATTAAATCATGTCCCTGAAGCTGACATCACCATTATTGCAGTTTCTGATGATGCCATTGCAGAAATTTCCTCAAAAATTAACAATTCTTTTGTGGTGCATACTTCTGGTGGATGTGCAATTAACGAGTTGAAAAACCATACTCAAAAAGGAGTCTTTTACATGTTGCAGACGTTTTCTAAAGATAAAAAAGTCGACTTTTCTGAAGTTCCATTTTGTTTAGAAGCACAAAATCAAAAAGACTTACAATTACTCGAAAAATTGGCGAAATCTATTGGAACAAAAATTTTTACAATTGATTCTAAGCAAAGAAAAGCATTGCATGTTGCTGCTGTTTTTGTAAATAATTTCACCAATCATTTGTATAAAATTGGTAATGACATTTGTAAAGAGCATAAGGTTCCTTTTGAAATTTTACAACCATTAATTGAAGAAACTGCCCATAAAATCAATACTTTACCCCCTGAAAAAGCACAAACAGGACCTGCAATTAGAAATGATATGGTTACAATTAAAAATCATTTAGATTTGCTGAATTGCAATCAAGAAATAATTTATAAAATCTTAACAAAATCAATCCAAAATGGACATTAGTTACAAACAATTATTACCCAATATTTCCACTTTTATTTTTGATGTTGACGGTGTTTTAACAAACGGAATGCTTACAATAATGCCAGATGGAGAGTTGGTAAGGCACATGAATGTAAAAGATGGTTATGCTATAAAAATAGCTTTAAATACAGGCTTTAGAGTTTGTATTATTTCTGGTGGAACGAATCAAGCTGTAAAAAGTAGATTGGCAGCCTTAGGAATTTCTGACATCTATTTAGGAGCACATAACAAAATACAACAATACAATGAAATTGTTGAAAAATACAATTTGAATCCTGAGCATATTTTATATATGGGCGATGATATTCCTGATATACCTGTAATGCAAAAAGTAGGTATGCCTTCTTGCCCAAATGATGCAGTGTCAGAAGTTCAAAAAACAGCAAAATATATTTCTAATAAAAAAGGCGGTGAAGGCTGTGTTAGAGATGTTATTGAACAAGTTTTAAAAGTTCAAGAAAAATGGGATAACTATTTTGATGCCACACTACAATCTTAATAACAACTTTCAAAATTTATAAAATTATGAATAAAACAATTTTAACTTTTACTTTGTTTCTTTTTTCAATTTCAATGAATTCTCAAACTATTTTTGGAAAATGGCATTCTACTAATGAAGAAACTGGAAAAGTAGATTCTGTTATAGAAGTGTATGAAAAAAATGGAAAAGCGTTCGCAAAAGTTGTTGAGATTAAAAACCCTGATAGAAAAAATGCTCTCTGTGATTTATGCGAAGGTAAAAACAAGAACAAACCCATTTTAGGTTTAAACATACTTACAGGTTTAGAAAAAGATGATGACGAATGGTCTGGAGGTAAAATTTTAGACCCAAGAAATGGTAAAGTTTATAAATGTTACATCAAATTAGAAGAACCTAACAAGCTAAAAATTAGAGGCTATATTGGTTTTGCTTTGATAGGAAAAACGGCCTATTGGACTAGAGCAAAATAAATTAAATAACACAAACCTATGAAGCGTTTTATCAATTTAACTCTGTTAATATTTTTATTTTCATTAGCTTTACCTTCATTTGGTCAACAAAACGATTTTATAAGAGATTATATAGAAAGGTTAGAGAATTCAAGAAAATATTTAATTCTTGTTGCTGAAGAAATGCCTGAAAATAAATACAAATTTAAGGCATCTCCTGAATCAATGAGTTTTGAAGAAAACTTAATGCATATTGCTTGGGCAATGGATTGGCACAGTCAATCTCTTTTAGGAGGTCGTAAGGCAAGAGACTGGAATACAGATAATGAATTAAAAGTTGCGGATAAATCTAAAAAACAAATGATTACAACTGTTGATAAGACATTTAAAGAAACTATTAAATTCATCTCAAAATTTGATCCGTCTAAGTTCAATGACAGATTAGACTATTTAGGTTTAGATAGAACAAAACGACAAATTTTTCTATTACTTGCAGATCATATTACAAATCATAGAGCACAGATGTTAGTATATTTAAGACTCAATGGCCTTAAACCTCCAAGATATATTTTATATCAGTAAAGAAAGCTAATTTTTCTCTTCTAACATGGGCACAAAAGCAAAATCACCTAATTCATGTTTTTCAAATTCTTTGGCAGACTTTCTAATAAACAGTGTCATTATTTGGGTTTTATCTCCAACAGGAATCAACAACTTTCCTCCCACTTTTAACTGTGCTAATAAAGGTTTTGGCACAAAAGGAGCACCAGCCGTAACAATAATGTGATGAAAAGGAGCTTGCTCTGTTAGTCCTTTATATCCATCACCAAAAATAAATTTCTTAGGCTTATACCCTAATTTTGGCAAAAAGTTAGATGTCTTTTTAAACAATTCATGTTGTCTTTCTATAGAGTACACTTCTGCTTTTAACTCTAATAAAACTGCAGTTTGATATCCAGAACCTGTTCCTATCTCCAATACTTTATCTCCTTTTTGAACAGCCAAAGTTTGCGATTGAAAAGCAACCGTATAAGGTTGAGAAATGGTTTGTTCTGCAGCAATTGGAAACGCTTTGTCTTGGTATGCATGCGACTCAAAACTGCTATCAATAAACAAGTGTCTTGGAATTTTTCTGATAGCGTTTAATACATTTTCATCGGTAATTCCTTTTGCTTGCAACACAGTAGCTAACTGATTTCTAAGTCCTTGATGTTTAGAAGTATCTTTCAATAGTGTAAAATTTCTGAAATCTAAAAATAGTAATTAATCCTAATAAATAGGCATAAAATTGTATCTTTGTTAGCGGTCGATTTTTCAAAATCGGAAAACACACAAAAACAATTATTTATGTTAAAAGCCGGAGTTTTAGGTGCGGGTCACTTAGGGAAAATTCATTTACGTTTATTACAAGAATCCAATAAATTTGAGTTGGTTGGTTTTTATGACCCTTCTAAAGAAAATGCAAAAAAAGTTGCTGATGAATTTGGCTATACCTCTTTTGATTCTATTGATGCTTTAATTGATGCTGTTGAAGTAGTAGACATTGTAACTCCTACACTTTCTCATTTTGAATGTGCCAAAAAAGCGATAGAAAAAGGATGTCATATTTTTATTGAAAAACCCATCACTAAAACTGTTTTAGAAGCAGAAGCTTTAAAAACGTTGGCAAGCCAATATCATATTATGGGGCAAGTTGGTCATGTAGAACGATTTAACCCTGCATTTACGGCAGTTAAAGATAAGATTGACAACCCAATGTTTATTGAAACTCACAGATTAGCTGAGTTTAATCCAAGAGGCACAGATGTTCCTGTGGTTTTAGATTTAATGATTCATGATATTGATATTATTCTTTCTGTTGTAAAATCTGAAGTAAAAAATGTACACGCAAGTGGTGTTGCTGTAATTTCTGATACTCCAGATATTGCCAATGCTAGAATTGAGTTTGAAAATGGTTGTGTTGCCAATTTAACAGCAAGTAGAATTTCTATGAAAAATATGCGTAAATCACGGTTTTTTCAAAAAGATGCATATATTTCTGTAAACTTTTTAAGCAAAGAATCTGAAGTTGTAAGAATGAAAGATGTTCCAGAAAATCCTGATGAATTTGCCATGGTTTTACAAAATGCAGAAGGTGTTAAAAAACAAATTTATTTTGAGAATCCTGAGATTGAAAATAACAACGCAATTT
This sequence comes from Polaribacter septentrionalilitoris, assembly GCF_009832745.1. Lineage (GTDB taxonomy): Bacteria > Bacteroidota > Bacteroidia > Flavobacteriales > Flavobacteriaceae > Polaribacter > Polaribacter septentrionalilitoris. The sequence goes on from NZ_VRMJ01000014.1 coordinate 434,595, forward strand.
TAGATGAACTAGAAACTTTTGCAGATGCAATTAACAATAACACAACTCCTGTTGTAACGTTAAGCCAAGGGACAGAAGCTTTAAGAGTAGCTCAAATGGTGATTGATTGTTTTTAGTGCACTAAGAAATTGAGTAATTCGATAAAAAATTACTCTTTCTAAGTACACAAAAAGTTAACAAATAAGTGCGTTAAGGATTGAGCGGTTTGTTTGAGCTCTTTTTGTAAAACAAAAAAGCGAGTAGCGAAAGCCTGTTAAAACGCCCAAATAATAATCCTAAAATTTAGTATTGATGAAAAATATAGCAGTTATTGGTGCTGGAACTATGGGAAACGGAATTGCCCACACGTTTGCACAGTTTAATTACAAAGTAAATCTAATTGATGTTTCTGAAGCTTCTTTAGAAAAAGGGATGAATACCATTGCTAGAAATTTGGATAGAATGGTGGCAAAAGAGAAAATTTCTGAAGCTGATAAAACCCAAACCTTAGATAATATTACTCCTTTTATTTCTCTTAATGAAGGGGTTGAAAATGTTGATTTGGTAGTAGAAGCTGCAACAGAAAACGAAACATTAAAAACCCAAATTTTTAAAGATTTAGATGAGTTTTGTGCAGAAGAAACTATTTTAGCTACAAATACATCCTCTATTTCTATTACAAAAATAGCAGCTGCTACCAACAGACCAGATAAGGTAATTGGTATGCATTTTATGAATCCTGTACCAATTATGAAATTGGTTGAAATTATTAGAGGTTATACTACTTCTGATAAAGTAATGGAATCTATTGTTTCGTTATCTAAAGAGATTCATAAAGTTCCTGTTGAAGTAAATGATTATCCTGGATTTGTTGCCAACAGAATTTTAATGCCAATGATTAACGAATCTATTGAAACTTTATATAATGGAGTTGCCGGTGTTGAAGAAATTGACACTGTTATGAAATTAGGAATGGCACACCCAATGGGACCATTGCAATTGGCTGATTTTATAGGTTTAGACGTGTGTTTATCAATTTTAAATGTGATGTACGATGGATTTAAAAATCCTAAATACGCTCCATGTCCGTTATTGGTGAATATGGTAATGGCAGGAAAATTAGGTGTAAAATCAGGTGAAGGTTTTTATGATTATTCAAAAAGTAGAAAAGCAGAGAAAGTTGCTAAAATGTTTAGTTAAATATAGATTTGAGATTTAACAAATGAAACATCTAATTGTAGTATTATGTATTGGTTTTACTTCTATATTTAGTTATGGTCAAATCAAAAAATCAAAGTTAAAACCAGTAAAAATTGGTTTTTTATATAATTACGGAACCAATGAAAACTTTGTTTTTGATGATCCTGATTATACCTACACCACAAATACAATAAAAGCACAAGCTTTTTATAACCTAGGAACTTGGAAAAAGTTGAATATAGAATTGATTTTACAACCTCAGATTCAGTTTTTAAATCATCAATTGTTAAATAAATGGTTTGTTACACCAGATCAAGATAATGTAGATGAAAAAATTGCTGAATTCACGCAACCCAAAAAAATGAATTTATATGGTGTTGAGTTTGGTTTTGCTGCAAAAAAAAGAATTACTAATAAACTTGATTTGCAAGGAGGTATAAGTCTTGGGTTTTCTTATATAAATACTAGAACAGAACGTTTGGCAAGAGGGTTTACATTTATTGAGAATTTTTCATTTGGATTATCTTACGCCATTTTTAAGGAATCATTTGTATATATAGGTTCAAATTTTGGTCATGTTTCGAATTTAAATTTTCAAAAACCTAATGATGGCTATAATATTTTGGGGCTAGAAATTGGATACTCTTTTAAAATATAAAAACAAACCTCTCTAAATTGATTTAGAGAGGTTTGTTTATTAAATGTTTTTTATTAATTTTTATTTACCCAACCAAGAATTTAACATCCAAATTGTTTTTTCTTGTTCAGCTATAAAGTCGCTCATCATTGCATTTGTTCCTTCATCATCTGCTTTATCAGATAAGTCTAAAATTAATCTTTCAATTTTTAATAATTCTGAAAGAGAGTCTACAACAAGCTCTACACCTTCTACATCATTAGAAATGTCTTTACCTACTGGTACTGAAGCTTTAGAGATATAATCTGAAAACGTATGTAAAGGTTTACCTTGTAAGGTAAGTATTCGTTCTGCGATATCATCAATTTTCACCTGAGAATCTGTATAAAACTCTTCAAATTTAACATGTAACTCAAAAAAATTCTTACCTTTAATATTCCAATGTAAACCTCTTAAATTTTGATAATAAATTTGGAAATTTGCTAATAAATAATTTAAATCATCTACTAAATTCGCAGTATCTTGTTTGTCTAATCCTAATATTGTTTTGTTCATTTTGTTATTATTTTTATATAGAACAAATTTATTCCAAAATATTTTAAATAAATCCTAGCTATTATTGATAGATTTAATATCTTTATCAAAATTTCTTATCTACAATGACAATCACACAATTAAAATACGTTTTATCTGTTGCTGAATATCAAAATTTTACAGTTGCAGCAGAACACAGTTTTGTAACACAACCTACCTTAAGTATGCAAATACAGAAATTAGAAGATGAGTTGGATGTAAAAGTTTTTAACCGTTCTAAAAAACCGATAGAACTTACTGAAATTGGAAAAAAAATAGTAGAACAAGCAAAAGTTATTGTTGATGAAAGCAATAGAATTTTAGATATTGTTCATCAACAAAAAGGTTTTATTGGTGGTGAATTTAAATTAGGAATTATCCCTACAATCATGCCAACTCTACTACCAATGTTCTTGCAAAATTTTACAAAAAGGTATCCTAAAGTAAAGTTGATTATAGAAGAATTAACAACTGAAGAAATCATTAGAAAATTAACTGACGGACATATAGATGCTGGTATTGCTGCAACTCCTCTTGAAAATGAAGCAATTAAAGAAAGACCATTGTATTATGAGCCTTTTGTGGGGTTAATTCCGCAAAGTCATCGTCTTTTTAATAACAAACAAATTACTTCTGAAGAATTAGAAATGGAAGATATTTTATTGCTAGAGGATGGACATTGTTTTAAAGATAGTGTTATCAACTTGTGTAGAGCCTATAAGATTGATAATAAGAAAGGATTTCAACTAGAAAGTGGAAGTTTTGATACCTTGATAAAACTTTCTAAAGAAGGTTTAGGTATGACTTTACTGCCTTATCTACATACTTTAGATTTGAATGATGTTGATAAAAAACATTTACGCGAATTCACTAATCCTCCACCAGCTAGAGAAGTAAGTCTAATTTATCATAAATCGCAATTAAAAATGCAATTGATAGAAGCTTTAAAGAAAACCATAGATGGAGTTATAAAAGGAGCAATCGCTTTTTCTGATGTAAAGATTATCAGTCCTTTGCAAAAAAAATAACAACGATATAAGACAAAAAAGGGAGCTAATTAGCTAGTCATGGTCGGAAGATTTTTCTTCCGACTTTTTTGTTTTATAAATTACTATTTAAGAAAGTTAAAATCAACTATTTAGCTTGTTTATTTGATAATATTTACGTATCTTTTTATCTGATAATCAGCTATTTATGTCAGTCTTTAAAGATCATAAAATTTCAGTAAATCAATTATTGAGAGTTATACCAGAAGCTCTTTTATCCAACTTATCAGTAACTACTAAAGTAGATTATTATGCCAAAGTACTTCATGGTAAAAAGATGTTCT
>NZ_VRMJ01000015.1 GCF_009832745.1 Polaribacter septentrionalilitoris
TTTCGAACAGGGTGCCGGGTTCCAGCAGGCCCGATCCCTGCAGCGCCTGTGTCCGCACGATCAGCCGCGGCCCCAGGCCGAACCCGTCCCCTGCCCCGTCCGGTTCACGGGTCAGAACGGCACGGAATTCATAGGTGCCGGTGCCCAGCCGGAACGTATCGCCGGGGCGCAGGCCCAGCCGGTCGGCCAGCACCCGTTCCATCACCGCCCCGTTGCCCGCCAACGCGTCGGCCAACGGCACGGCGGGGTCCAGCTCTACCTGTCCGAACAGGGGATAGGCGCCATCCACGCCCTTGACCTGGGTCAGCCCGCGTTCGGTCACACCGTCGCGGTCCACCACGACCATGGACCGGAAATCGACGATCTCGGACACGGTTTCCGCGGTTCGCGCCATCCAGGCGCGTTCCGCGTCCTCCGCATAGCGATAGGTAAAGGACATCTCGGCATTGCCGCCCAGCAGCACCGCACCTTCGCGCTGCAACCCGGCGGTGATGCTTTCACGGA
>NZ_VRMJ01000016.1 GCF_009832745.1 Polaribacter septentrionalilitoris
GCTAACAAAATAGGCTATAAAACCGCTAAAAGAAGATTTAAAATGGAACTCAGAAATTTAGCTATTGCCTTGATAGTTCTAAAATGTGAAGGAAATTTAGACCATTTTGAAACCTAAAAAAATGGCCAGAATTTCTTCCGACCATGACTAGCCTTTAGGCTTCTTTTTTTATTGTCTCACTAACGCTAGACAAGAATATAATTCAGGTTTGTTTGCTGTAAATTGTCTTAACCATATTGTTAACTCGTCAATTTCATAAGGTAACAATCTCTTTAATGCTTTTTCTACTTCTCTACAAAACAAATCTGAATTAAAACTTACTTTCTCTAGTACAGTTTTTGTGTACTCAAACATTGCTCTCGCCATCTTTTTTTAATAAATTTAGTTATACAATAAAACGTTTGGTAGACTTAATTATTATATTACACCAAATTTAATAAAAAAACCAACATCAAAAACTGATGTTGGTCATAAAATTTTGTTTAAAAAAAGTTAAATAAACTACAGTTTATTTATTTTTTCTACTAAAGCTCTCGCTTGATCTTCTAATTCTTGGTTTATCGCTTTAAAATGCGCTTTTGGGTTTTCAACATCATTAGCATTTACTTTTTCGATTAAAGTGTCAAAAGTTTCAATTGCTTCATCAATAATTGCATCACCTTTTTTAGGTTCATTTTTTAACGCAGACGCATCTAACGCATATTCAATAACATCACCTAAAACATAATTGATGTCTTTTTTTAAGTTTTTTATACTTGCCATAACTTGTAATTCATTTAATGCTGCAAATTTAGTCTAATTATTTATAACAGCGATAAAACTTCTTTGATATTTAAAACAGTGCCATAATCAGCTTTTGATGAAATGGCTTCAGAAACCTCTTCATGGATCCAAGTGGTATGAAAAGGAATATGAATTGCAGAGGCTCCTATTTTTACTAATGGCAAAACATCAGATTTTAAAGAGTTTCCAATCATTAATAATTCTGATGGCTCTATATCTAAATGCTTAATTAACTTTTGATAATCTTTTGTTTTTTTATCGCTCATCACCTCTATATGATGAAAGTATTTTGACAAATTCGATTTATCAAGTTTTCTTTCCTGGTCTAATAAATCGCCTTTAGTTGCTACAATTAACTTGAACTTTCCCTGCAATGATTGCAACACCTCTTCTACTCCATCTAACAATTCAATTGGTTTTTCTAACATCTCTTTACCAATATTCAAAATCTTTTCAATGGTTTTTTGACTAATTTGATAGTTAGACAATTCTAAAGCACATTCTACCATAGACAACATAAATCCTTTAACACCATAACCATAATGAGTTAAATTTTTGATTTCTGTTTGAAATAATTCTTGATCTATTTTATTCGCTGTTTCATATTTTGCCAATAATTTGGCAAACTCTAATTCTGCTTCTCTAAAATAAGTTTCATTTACCCATAAAGTATCATCAGCATCAAAGGCAATTACTTTTATGTTTTTACTTATTTTGTACATTTTTTATGATTTTAAATGCTCAATCGCTTTTTCTAAATCTTCAGGAGTGTCAATACCTACTGTTTCTACATCAGTTTCTACCATTTTAATTTTTTTCCCAATTTCTTGATATCTAATAGCTTCAATTTTTTCTGCTGCTTCTAATGGTGTAATTGGTGTGTTGTAAAAATCGATTAACGCTTGTTTCCTGAAAGCATACACCCCTTTATGCTTGTAATATTTTACATCAATAGTTGTATCTCTATGATAAGGAATTACGCTTCTTGAAAAGTAAATTGCCATATTATTTACATCTGTAATTACCTTTACATTATTTGGATTTTCAATGTCTTCTTTATTGGTAATTTGTACTTTTAACGAGGCCAAGTCTACTTCTTTTTTTTCATCATTCTTAAAAACATCAATCAATTTAGACAAAGAAACTTCATCTATAAAAGGTTCATCTCCTTGTACATTAATTACAATATCAACATCGATATTTTCAACAGCTTCTGCAATTCTATCAGAACCACATTCGTGTTCTTTTTTACTCATAATTGCTTTTCCACTAGCATTTTCTATGGTTTTAAAGATGATATCAGAATCTGTTACAATATACACTTCATCAAACAAATTGGTATGTAAAGCAGCTTCATAAGTTCTTAAAATTACTGGTTTACCTCCTAAGTCTTTCATCAATTTTCCTGGAAAACGTGAGGCACTATAACGTGCAGGAATCATTGCAATTACTCTCATTTGTCTGTTTTATTTTCGTATCAAAGATAATATTTAAATGAATAGCGTTAAGAAACACTTTATTCTGAGTATATTTTTGTTGTGAACCAAAAAAAATATTTATTATGAGAAGTTTACTTTGGCTAGTAGCCGTTATTTGTATTATCGTTTGGATTTTAGGATTTTTCGAAGTTGTTTCTGGAATAGGAACTGGAAGTTTAATTCACGTTCTATTGGTGATTGCAATAATATCGATACTTTATAACATTATAAAAGGGAGAAAACCTTTATAAAAAATAAAAAAAGCTCAGAAATTCTGAGGTTTTATTTTATATATACTTCTAGTAATTCTGATTGTTTCTCTGATGATATTTGCAATTCTTTAATTGCAGCTGGAACTAAAATAGTTTCACCCATTTTTAGAGATTCCTTTTGATTCTTATACGTAAGTTCTACTTTACCTTCAACACACATATAAATTACAAAACTGTCTTTGTTTAAATGATTTACAGTTATTTCTCCTAGAACTGGTAAAACACTAGTTGTAAAATAAGGACAAGAAACAATTTCTGAAGATGAGTTTTGTTCTTTATTATAGTCTGTTTGATAAGATTCTTTTGCTGAATAATCTATTGCATCTAAAGCTTCTTCTGTATGCAACTCTCTGTAGGTTCCATCTGGGTTTGGTCTATCCCAGTCATAAATTCTATAAGTGATATCTGATGTCTGCTGAATTTCTGCCAATAACACTCCTGCTCCAATTGCATGAACTCTTCCTGTTGGGATAAAATAAACATCACCTTTATTTACTTCATCTATATTTAAAATATCAGTTAAGGTTTTATTTTCTAGATGATGTAAATATTCTTCTGGAGTTACTTCTTTTTGAAAACCAACTATTAAATTTGCTTTTTCATCAGCTTGCATCACATACCACATTTCTGTTTTTCCAAAAGAATTGTGTCTTTTTTTAGCTAAATCATCATGAGGATGTAATTGTATACTTAAGGCTTCTTTGGCATCTATAAACTTAATTAAAAGCGGAAATTTTTCACCAAAATGATTGTAGATTTTTTCTCCCATTAATTCTGATTTGTATTCAGAAATCAATTCTTTTAAATCTTTTCCTTTTAAATCTCCATTAACAACAACAGAAGTATCTCCTTTAACATCAGAAAGCTCCCAACTTTCTCCAATATCTTTTCTATCAGATTTTTTATTGAGTTTTTGAATTAGCTTTTCTCCTCCCCAAATTTTATCTTTTAGTATGGGTTTAAATTTTAATAATTGATTCATCTTTTCTTGGGATTTAAACAAATTTACAATGAAAAACTGTATCAAAAAAATTAACTAAGTTGATTCTATGAGATATATAACCAAATGAATAACTCTCAATACAATTATAGGAATTCTCTTTACTAGATTAAGCGTACGCTTATTAATAGAATATTGAAAAGTATAAAAAAAGGAATAGGATAATTTATTGTACCAAGACTATTCTCCAGAATAACTCACAAAATTTCTTGGAGTTTCGTACAAGGTAATTTTTAAATCCAAATCTGTTGGCAAATGTTTTCTTAACTTTTGATATGTTACAACACAGATATTTTCTGCTGTTGGATTCAACTCTTTAAATTCGTCAACTTCAATATTCAAATTTTTGTGATCAAAACACTCTTCAATTTCTGATTTAATTAAATCTTTTAATTTCCCTAAATCATAAACGTAACCAGTTGTTGCATCAATTTCTCCTGTTAGAGAAACTATCAATTCGTAATTATGTCCGTGATAATTTGGGTTAGAGCATTTATTAAAGACGGCAAAGTTTTTTTCATCAGACCAATCTTTTCGATACAATCTGTGTGCTGCGTTAAAGTGTGCTTTTCTATGTACAGTTACTTTAGGCATTTGTTAGTTTTTCGTAAGATTTATCAAAAATAATTTTAAACCACTCTGTATATTCTTTAGGATTTTTCTCAATATCTAATTTTACCTCTTCTAAAGTCATCCACTTATAAGCTTCAACTTCTTCTTTATTTATTTCAGGTTTACCATCAAACTTCCCAACCATTACATGATCAAATTCGTGTTCTGTCAACCCATTGTCAAATGGAGCTTTATAAATAAAAGAAAAGATCTCTTTAATATCCGTTACAAAACCCATTTCTTCTTGCAACCTTCTTCTTCCTGCATCAAGGTTACTCTCACCATCTCTTTGATGAGAACAACAAGTGTTTGTCCACAATAATGGCGAGTGATATTTGTGGGCTGCTCTTTGTTGCAACATCAATTCACCTTTTTCATTAAAAATAAATACAGAAAAAGCTCTATGCAAAACTGCTTTTTCATGAGCCTCTATTTTTTCCATCAATCCAACAGGATTGTCATTTTCATCAACTAATACTACTTGTTCTTCCATATTTGCAAAAATAGTGAAATGATTAGCTATCAAATCATAAAAATAATACAAAACCCATAACTCTTTTCTATTGTTTTATTTTGATGATTTATATTTGCAACTCTTACAAAGTAGCTGTTTTATGAAGATTTTTAAGTTTATCATCCTTATTTTGAGTGCTTCACTCCTTTTTCAATGCAATAAAGAAAAGAAAAAAACTGAAATAAAAACTCCAATTCAAAAGAAGGAAAAAAAACTTGAGAAAAAAGTTAAAAAACGATGGGACAGTTTAAATAGCAACAATGTTGAAGCTTTTTTTACTGAATATGGTAAACATAATAAAGAGACAAAAGTGATCATAAAGACCAGATTTGGAAACATCAAGCTCAGATTATACAATGACACTCCTATTCACAGAGCTAATTTTATCTTTTTAACTAAAATCAAATATTTTAATACTACAGAAATCTACAGAGTTGCTAAAAACTTTGTTATTCAAGGTGGAAATTCTGATGAAACCTACACCATAAAGCAAAGAAGATTATATGGTAATTATAGATTACTACCAGAATTTAGATCAAACAGAAGGCACAAATACGGTGCTTTAGCAGCTGCAAGAGATTGGGAAGACAATCCTAATAAATTATCAAATCCTTTTGAATTTTATATGGTGCATAGTAGAAAAGGCGCTCATCATTTAAACAACGAACATACTGTTTTTGGAGAAGTTGTTTCTGGTTTTGACACTATGGATAAAATCTCAAGAGTTAAGGTTGGTGTTGATGAATGGCCACAAGAAGACATCAGAATGACTATCGAAATTTTAGATTGATAATTCTCTTTGTAAAACCTATCTTTGCACCTCAAATTTTGTAGATGGGCTTTTTAGAAGAAATACAACGCAGAAGAACCTTTGGAATTATATCGCATCCAGATGCTGGTAAGACTACATTAACAGAAAAGTTATTGTTATTTGGTGGTGCGATACAAGAAGCAGGAGCTGTAAAAAATAACAAAATTAAAAAAGGGGCTACTTCCGATTTTATGGAAATTGAGCGCCAACGTGGAATTTCTGTAGCTACTTCTGTCTTAGCGTTCATTTATCAGAATAAGAAAATAAATATTCTAGACACTCCTGGTCACAAAGATTTTGCAGAAGATACTTTTAGAACTTTAACGGCTGTAGATAGTGTTATTGTGGTGATTGATGTTGCCAAAGGTGTTGAGCCACAGACCGAAAAGTTAGTTGAGGTTTGTAGAATGAGAAATATTCCAATGTTAGTTTTTATCAACAAACTAGATAGAGAAGGTAAAGATGCTTTCGATTTGTTAGACGAAGTTGAACAAAAATTAGGCTTACGTGTTACTCCAATGAGTTTTCCTATTGGAATGGGTTACGATTTTAAAGGGATTTATAATATTTGGGAAAAGAAATTAAACATCTTTTCTGGTGATAATAAAACAGGCATTTCAGAAGGTGTTGAGTTTGATGATTTATCAAATCCAGAACTCGATAAGGTAGTTGGTGAAACTGCTGCAGAAACCTTACGTGAAGAATTAGAGTTGATAGATGAAGTTTATCCTCCATTTAACCAAGAAGAATATTTAGAAGGAAAACTACAACCTGTATTTTTTGGTTCTGCTTTAAATAACTTCGGCGTTAAAGAATTGTTAGATGCATTTATAGAAATTGCACCTTCACCTCAACCCAAAAAAGCAGAAGAACGTTTGGTAGATTCTAAAGAAGAAAAACTAACAGGTTTTGTGTTTAAAATCCATGCAAACATGGATCCTAAGCATAGAGATAGATTAGCTTTTGTTAAAATTGTATCTGGTAAATTCAAACGAAACGCTCCTTATTTACATGTAAGAAACGGAAAAAAAGTAAAATTTTCGAGCCCAAATGCTTTCTTTGCAGAAAAGAAAGAAATCGTAGACGAATCTTTTCCAGGCGATATTGTTGGTTTACACGATACAGGTAATTTTAAAATTGGAGATACATTAACAGAAGGAGAAAAGTTGAATTTTAAAGGAATTCCGAGTTTTTCTCCAGAACATTTTAGATATGTAAATAATGCAGACCCTATGAAATCTAAACAATTGTATAAAGGTTTAGATCAATTGATGGATGAAGGTGTTGCCCAATTATTTACGCTAGACATGAACGGACGAAGAGTAATAGGAACAGTTGGTGCTTTACAGTACGAAGTTATTCAATATCGTTTAGAACACGAATATGGAGCAAAATGTACCTATGAAAATTTAAATGTTCATAAAGCCTGTTGGGTAGAGCCAGAGGATGTTAAAAACGAAGAATTTAAAGAATTTAAAAGAGTAAAACAACGTTATCTTGCCAAAGACAAGCAGGGACAATTGGTTTTTTTAGCAGATTCTGCATTTACCATTCAAATGACACAAAGTAAATATCCTACTGTGAAATTACATTTTACAAGCGAATTTAAAAATTAAAGTTATTATGAAAAAACTTTTCCTTATACTTTTATTAATGGCTTCATTTCAATTGTTTTCTCAAGATTTAACGCTTAATGATATTACAACAACTGAATTAAAAAACAGCATAAGACTTAATCATATTTTCATCAATCAACCAGATATCACCTATACTTATGGAGATGGAAGTACATATGATTTAAGACCAAAAACAGGTATCCTAGGATTAAATTATAATATTCCTTTAAACGATTGGCTATACACAGGAGCTGGTTTTCATGCTGCAAGTATTGGAGATCAAGGAGGTTTGTTTACTTTAGGGGTGAATTTAGGGGTTAACTTACCGATTTATAAAAAATTATTTTTTGATGCAAATGTTCATTTTGGTGGTGGTGGCGGATTTAGAAGTTTGGTAAATGGAGGTGCCATTGTGTATGCAAATGCAGGCTTACAATACAAATTAGAAAACATCTCTTTTGGTGTTCAATATGGTTATTTAGATTTTATAACAGGTATTCAAGGAGGTAATAATGTTTCTTTCTTTGTAGAAATACCAACAACACTTAGAGCAGGTTCTTATAAAGATGCTCAAAAAGAATTCATTATAGATGATAATTATACTGATGACTTTTGGGAAAAACCAGCTGTTAAAAGTGTACAACAAGTTAAATTTGATTTCTTTTTTCCTATGGGAAGAACAAGAACAGATGGTCGAGGTAACTTTAATAATGCTCAACCTATTACCCAAACGCTTTACATTATTGGGTTTGAATATCAAAGATATATCAATACCAATACTTTTTTATATGCTCATCTAGACACCATGTATAGTGGTTTAAGAGCAGGTTTTATGGATATGTTTTTTGGAGTAGGTAAAAACTTTATTGAAACCAAATATGTAAACTTTTTTGCAAAATTTGGACTTGGTGCTGCAGGTGGTAGAATTTTTCCAGAAAACGGATTAACCATGTATCCAAGTGCTGGTTTTGATGTGAGGTTTACAGAAAATTTTGGATTGAGTTTTCATGGAGGATATCACAGGTCTTTAGGAGCTACATTCGAAGCCCTTACCTCTGGTGTTAGTTTAAAATATTATGGATTAAGTGGTGGTTCTAAAAACCCATCAAACAATAAAAAGGGGAAATCAATTAAAACACAAGGTGTTCAAATTGGAGTTCAAAATCAAACTTATTTTGATGTTGCTATTTTAGACAGAGCAGATAGAGACTTGCAACAAATTGCATTAAAACTAAATTATGACATCACTAATAGAATATATGTTTCTGGTGAAGCTTCTTTTGCTTATGAAGGAGGTGCTGGTGGTTATGCTCATGGAATATTTGGACTTGGAATCAAATCAAATAAATTTTTAAACAATAAAATTTCTTTATTTGCAGAAGCTGCTGCAGGTGTTGCTGGTGGTGGTGGTGTAGATTCTGGTGAGGGTGTTTTAGTTAGACCTTCTGCTGGTGTAAATTACCATGTTAATGATAATTTTAATTTTAACATTTCAGCAGGTCAAATGTGGTCTCCTTTTGGTAATGTAAACTCAACGAACATTAACATTGGTTTTACCTATAGCCTATCAGTACTTAACTTAAAAAAATAATTACATTCTGAACTTGTTTCAGAAACTTTACAAATAATAAATTAAATAAAATGAACAACGGATTATATGCAAAATTCACCACATCAAAAGGTGATATTTTAGTACAATTAGAACAAGAAAAAACTCCAGGAACAGTTGGTAACTTTGTTGCTTTGGCAGAAGGAAACTTAGAAAATTCAGCAAAACCTCAAGGAACTCCGTATTATAACGGATTAAAATTTCATAGAGTAATTCCAGATTTTATGATTCAGGGTGGATGTCCACAAGGAACAGGAACTGGAAATCCTGGGTATAAATTTGATGATGAGATTCATGCTGATTTAAAACATGATGCTCCTGGTAAATTATCTATGGCAAATGCTGGTCCTGGCACAAACGGCTCTCAATTTTTTATCACTCATGTTGCCACTCCTTGGTTAGATGGCAAACATACTGTTTTTGGTTCTGTAATTGAAGGACAAGATGTTGTTGATGCTGTAGCTCAAGGTGATGAAATGAACGTCGAAATTATTAGAGTTGGTGAAGAAGCAGAAAATTTTAATGCTGTAGAAGCTTTTAGAACTTTTGAAGGTGCCAGAGAACAACGTGAGGCAGAAGAAAAAGCTAAACAAAAGGAATTATTAGATTCTGTTGCTGCTGGTTACGATGAAACTGATAGTGGTTTACGCTACAAAATTCTTCAAAAAGGTGAAGGAAAACAAGCAACAAAAGGTGCTGGAGTTTCTGTACATTATAAAGGACAATTATTAGACGGAACTGTTTTTGACTCTTCATACAAAAGAAAACAACCTATCGATTTTAATGTTGGTGTTGGACAAGTAATTTCTGGTTGGGATGAAGGGATTCAATTATTACAAGTAGGCGACAAAGCTCGTTTTGTAATTCCTTCTAATTTGGCATATGGAGAAAGAGGTGCTGGTGGTGTAATACCTCCAAATGCTACCTTAATCTTTGATGTAGAATTGATGGATGTAAAATAAATATTTTTGAATATCAAAAAAGGGTAGTAATTTAAATTACTACCCTTTTTTTTTGCGTTTATTTTTTCTATTATGACATTAGTCATTTATTTTCTTCTAACTCAAGTATACTTTTGTACAATAAAACTTAAAATATTAAAATTAATATAAAATGTTACAAAATAGAAGAATTTATTTACCTCCATTAAGCCTAATAGGTCCAGGAGCATTACAAGATTTAGGAGACGAACTCAAAAGTCTTCCCTATAAAAAAGCCCTTTTTGTTACGGATAGTGTTTTAGTAAAAATTGGTGTTGCTAAACAAGTAATTGAAGTTATGGAAGCTTCTAATATAGAAGTTGTCTTATATAAAGATGTTCAGCCAAATCCTACAGTAAAAAATGTAAATGATGGCTTAGCACTCTTAAAAGAAAATAATTGTGATTTCATCTTAACACTTGGTGGTGGATCTCCCCAAGATTGTGGAAAAGCAATTGGTATTTTAGCTACAAACGGTGGGAATATTGAGGATTATGAAGGAATTCATATGAGTAAAAGCAAATCTTTACCATTAATTGCCATTAACACCACTGCAGGAACTGCAAGTGAAGTTACCATTAACTATGTAATTACTGATGAAAAAAGACATATTAAAATGGTTATGGTTGATAAAAACTGTCTGGTTTCAATTGCTGTAAACGATCCTAAATTGATGTTAAATAAACCAGCATCTTTAACAGCTGCAACTGGTATGGATGCATTAACTCATGCTATTGAAACTTACATTACTAAAGGTGCCTTTGAATGGTCAGATGTCTTAGCTTTAGAAGCTATTAAACTAATTTCTGAAAGCTTAGAAGATGCTGTTAAAAATGGAACTGATCTAGAGGCAAGAAGTAAAATGGCTTGGGGCCAATTTATTGCAGGTCAAGCATTTTCTAATGCTGGTTTAGGGTATGTACACTCTATGGCACATCAGTTGGGTGGTATGTACGATCTACCACATGGAGTTGCCAATGCAATATTATTACCTCATGTAGAAAAATTTAATATTCCTGCTTGTGCTCATAAATTAAAAAATGTAGCAAAAGCAATGGGAGTAGATGTTGCTAATATGAATGATGATGAAGGTGCAAATGCAGCAATCAAAGCAATACAATCTTTATCTAGAGCAGTTGGTATACCTTCTGGTTTAGAAGAGTTAGGTGTTAAAAAAGAAGACTTTAAAGAAATGTCTAAAAATGCACTAGCTGATGTTTGTACTGGTGGTAACCCAAGAGAGGTAAACCTAGAAGAAACAATGGCTATTTATGCTGAAGCAATGTAAATTATATTTAACAAACCATTAAATTAAAAAGCTCTCTAATTTCAGAGAGCTTTTTGTATTACTTTATAAAAGACATTCCTTCTAAAGCAGATGCATCATTGGGCTTGTTTAACAATACTTTTTGAAATAATTCTTTCGCTTCTTTTTTATTTCCAAGCTTTAAATTTGTCCAAGCATACATTAAAACTCCATCGTAATCAAATGGATATAAATCTACAATTTGTTTAAAAAGAGACAAAGATTTATCAAACTCTAACCTGTTGTAATAAATGGTACCTAAATAATACATTGCTTTTGTATTATGTGGTGAGTTTTCTAAAATTTTTGTATAGATTTCAATGACTTCATCCCAACGTCCTAATGCAGATAATGGAAAAATAATGCCAAATTTAGGTTCATCTGCATATGGCATTAATTTTAAAGTTTTTTTATAAAATGCCATTGATTCACTAAAGTTTCCTGCCATATAATTTAACCATCCTAAACGTAGATTCATTTCATAAGAATTTTCATTGTAAAAAATCTTAATTTCATCTGCTGCTAATTTAAAATCACCATTGGCTTCTAACTCATAACTTTTTCTAAATGCATTATGTACATCAGAAAAATTATTTTGACCATAAATTGTTACGCTTCCTAAAATGATTAATACTCCAGTTATAATTGTTTTTCTTAAAATATCCATGTGAGTGATGCTAATATATTTTGTTGATTAAATTCGAACTTTTTTGATGTTTTCGTAAAATTTTCATCATAATAATTATCTTCCATATTCATAAATGAATACCCTACTTTTAATATTGAGTTTTTACTAAAATATTTAATAGTGCCCCCAAATTCATTTAATCCAGTAGCTGGTTGATTATAAATTATTAAACCATTATTTGCTGTATAATTATTCATATTACCAACAGTGCCAAAACCAGTAAGTAAAATTTTATTTATACTTACAACTGCACCAGCTGTATAAATTACACTAGAATCTTCATTTTGATTCTTATATTGTAAAGATCCGAAAGGTACTAATACTGAACTTCCTAATGGATATAAAGACATTGAATAACCGATTTGAAACTGATTCAATCCATTTAAATCTGAAATAGAAACATTAATACTATTTCTCATAAAATTTAAATTCTTTGTAATTGCCCCTCCAAAAACCAAGTTATTATATTTTATTTCTGAAGCTGATGATGCATCAATTGGATTTATATTATCGAATTTACCGGAGATCACATTTACAAAAACATCAAAATACCATTTCTTACCAAGTGCAAAAGTTAGGTCTGCATAATAACGAGATTCTGCACCTTTATAAGCTTTATTTTCTATAACTCCATTTACATTTAATTGCTGAACTGAGTTGGTTGGTATGTATGTAAATTGATGATATAAATTGCCCCTTTTAAATAAAGGGTGATTCATTGCTAGTGAAAACATTTGCTGATTCTTACGAATAAAACGATAATCAATTGTTTTAGAATCTCCTTCTGAAGCTATCATATCATCATAATCTATATTATTTGTTGCCAAAACACTAAAACTAATATCACTTATAAATGGTTTTTGTAAATTTATTTTTTCTTTTAAACTTGTTTCCATTTTATCATAAAACAAGCGACTTTCCATAACTAAACCACTAGAACGATAAGCCCAATATAAGTAATCTTGTACTACAAGATTACTCGGATCTAAAGCATATGCTTTTTCTAAAAATTGAATAGCTCTAAACATTTTATGCTCTTTAAAATAAGCAATACCCATTCTTACTTTTAATAAATAAAAATCAATGCCTTCTTTGTTGGCTTTTTTTCCTTCTGCAATAATTGATATCCAATCTTTATTTAAATACATAGCATAAGTTGTGCTATCTATTTTTTCATGTACTTGAGTTTGTTTTTGAGCACTTACAGAAGCTACAAACCATAATAAAATTATGCATACAATTTGTTTTCCCATTTTAATGTCATTTTAGATTTTTCTAAGGATTTACAAGAAATATTAATTTCCCTATTTTTATGTATAACAATCTCAGCAGAAAAAAGTGGTTTATTATTTTGTCCTTTAATATTAGAATTCAGTTCTATTTTACTAGAATAAAAAACTTGTTCAGATTCTTTATACAAAAGGAGATAGTTTCCTTTTAAAAATATGGTAAAGGGTACTAAAAAATCTTGTATTGTTAAAAGTGGAAAATGATAAAGATGATGTACAGGAAACTTAGTTTTTACAGAAATATCTGAATTCTCACTTAAAACCACTTTATAAAAACTTTGGTAAAAATAAAATAATGCACTTTTTTTAGATCCTAAAAAATTTACTGATGAAAATGTTTTACCATTATTAACATAATATAATTTTGCTTTTGTTTGTATACAATAGAGATAAGTTTGATTATAAATATCAATTTCATTTCTTATAGCAAAAATGTTTTCATTATTGTTCTCTTTAGTTATTGTTAAAATAAACTCATCTCCTGGGTTCCATTTAAATGCAGATTGTAAAATTGGTGAAGTAGAAATATTTGATAACGTTTCTTGATTATTTGGAATCCCTTTTTCTACAAAATCTAACTTCAAATCATTGCCAATTAAATATTCAGAAATTGGCCAAAAAATAGTGGCAGCTCCTATTGTTGGAGTACTTTGTAATTGAAAATGTAAATGCGGATAAGGTGAGCGTCCAGAATTACCACATTTACCTATAGCTTGTCCCTCAACAACAACATCTCCAACATTTACTTTTATAGAATCTTTTTTTAAATGGCTCATTTTAGAATACAAATATTCTTCATGTTTTATGACTACCGTATTTCCCCAATTTTGAAGTGTATTTGTTTCTCCTATCAAATTATCTTCAACGTTATTTAACACAGAAACAACTGTGCCTAATGCTGGAGCAATTATAGGTTTGTCATAGCAAAAATAGTCTGTAACTACATAACCATCTCCAGAAAACTCCTTATCTGTTGCACTATCTTTAATTATAAAATCCCAAGCAAAACTAAAAAAACCTTTATGAGTATACATACCATTATGAGCCTGATTAACTGTCCACTTTCCCATAAAAGGTAAACGTATTGAAGTTGTAAAAGCCACATACTTTTTAGCGGGTTGACTATCATATAAGTATGCATTTGTCTCGGGGTTTTTCTGATGAACAAGTGTTAGAATAGGTGATTTTGTTTGATCATATCTAATTTTTAAAGCATACAAGAAACCTAATAAAATTACATTAAAGGGTAATGAAAAAGCTGATAATTCAAAAAAGGAAAATAATCTATCTGAACCTATTGTGGTGATCACCAAAACTGGAATTAACAATAAACTCCAAAAAAATGAGGTTCTAGATGGAATTAAGAAATAGCCTCCAATTGCTATGGTAGAAAGTATAAAATTAAAACCATAATATGTGTAATTTAAAGATCCTGAATACATTCCTAAAAACGAGTACATCCAATAAGCAATAAAAAAGCCTAATATTGATAATAAAAAATTTACCCTAGAGTGAACTAATAACCCTATTGAAATTAACACACCTGCCAATAAATTAAACTGAAAAAAAATAGCCCCTAGAGACAAAAAATAAGTATCAAAACCAGTATCCGTAAAAAAAGCATTTAAACCATCTACAATAGTAACAAGTACATTACCTCCTATTTTAAAATACATATTAGAAGGATACAAGGTTTCTAAATTTAAAGAAATACTAGAAAACGTAGGAAATGCTAATAGCAAAACCCACATTCCTATTAAAAAAGGAATACTTAAAAAAGGCAAACCATATTTTGTAAAAAGCCCTATTAAGAACACTGTGCTAAAAAAAGCGATTGCTGCTCCAGAAAAAATTAACAATACAACCTCTAAACCTGGAGAAAAATAAGTACCAATACCTAAACCTACCAGTAACGCATTAAAACTATATGATCCATTTTTTGTAAGTGTTTCTGAATACCCAAAGAGTTGCGATAATCCAATTGCTGTAAAAACCGCAATTAAGCCACTAATACCTGTCCACCAATTCATAAAACTAACCATTAGTAATATAAAGGCTAAAATTTTATTGTTGGTGAAAAAAATTTGAGAATAGCTCGATAATGTAGCTTCAAAAATAAAATTACTTTTTTTTAACAGGTCATTTTTCATGTTTATGAAAGGTGTTCTGGCACTAATTCTTGTCTTCTAAAAACTTCTTTATCTTCTGCTTTTCTAATCAAATGCACGTTACTTTCTTTATCTATCATTACAATATTTGGCCTATAGGTAATAAATTGCATCCATTGTGTCATGGTGTACGCCCCTACTCTTTTTATTACAAAATGATCTCCTTTATTTAACATTGGGAAATCAATATTTTTTCTAATCACATCAATATTCATACATAAAGGCCCATAAATGGTGGTTGGTTCAGACTGAAAACTAGATTCATGAACAGGATAAATTTCATGATTGTACCAAAAAGCTGTAAACATTAAATTGACACCTGCATCAATTACCATAGACTTTCTTCCATCTGCTAAACGTTTGTTTGCTATAACGGTTCCTGCTAACCAACCTGCATCATCTATTAATGCTCTACCTGTTTCTAAAATTAACATTGGTGATTCATTATTAGGAAAATCAGCTTCAATCATTGCAGTAGAAATTGAATGTGCATAATCATCAAAACTCGGAGTTGTATCAGTTGCAGGCATATAAGCACCTTGCAAGGTGTTTTGTGAAGCAAAACCACCTCCTACATCTATATAACCAATAATTGTATTAAAACGATCGAACGTTTTATTTGCCAAAGCAGCTAATTTTTTTACAGCTGTTGCATAGGCTTTAGACATGGAAATATAAGTACCTATATGAATATGTAAACCTATTAAATCTACAGTTCCACCAGAAAGAAGACGATTAATCGCATTCCAAGCTTCACCGTTTTCATAATTAAAACCAAAACGATCCCATTGAGGAATAATACCTGTATCCATATTTACACGAATAGCAACTTGTGGTCTTTCATTTAACTTATCAGTTAACCCTAAAATGGTATATAATTCATCAAAATGATCAATATGAATTAATGATTTGTTATTAATAGCTCTAATTAAATCTTCTTCACTTTTGTCTGGACCATTAAAAATAATTTGAGTTCCAGAAGTTCCATTATCTAATGCTTTTTCATACTCGAAACCAGAAACCACCTCTGCCCAAGCTCCTTCTTGATGAAAAATTCGACACACAGAATCTAAATAATTTGTTTTATAGGACCATGCGAATTGTACTTTTGGATACCTTGTAGAAAATGCACGATAAGCTGTTCTATAGGTTTGTCTGATAGTACTTTCTGAAAGTACAAAAACTGGTGAACCATAATCTTCAATTATACTATCTATTTCTACAGAATCAATTGTAGAAATGGGTTGTAATCTTTTTAAACTTCCAAATTTATTTGGAATTCCCTCAACTACTTTTCGTAAAACCGGACGTTCATATATTTTTTTGCTCATTTTTTTTCTTTTTAAAGTTCACCAAAAATTATTATTTTTTCAAAATCTGAAATATCACCAATTAAATCCCAAGAATATCTAATAAACATTTTACCATATTCATAGTCTGTTAAAGCAGTTACTTTCTCTCCCATTGCTAAACGACATACCATTTCTGGGATGTTTTGTCCTGCTCCTACTGCTAAATACACCCACGCTGGAATTCTTGGATTAATTTCAATTAAATGATATTCACCTTCATCCGTTTTTATCATTTCTAATTCCATAGCTCCACGCCATTTTGTTTTTCTTACAATATCATGTGTAATTTCAATTAATCTTTCATCATTTATAGTAATTCCGCCCCAAGCTTTTCCTTTATCTGTAATGTATTGTTTACGCATTGCCACCGCAGAAATGGTGTTTCCTTCTCCATCACCCAAAACTATTACATTTACTTCTGTACCAGTAATTGATTGTTGCACCACAACTGGTAATCCCCATTTTGCAGAAAGTTTATTAAAATAAGCAACTCCTTCATTAATAGTATTTACCTTATAAGCTTCATAAAATTTTCCTTTGATGTAATAAGGATATGATAAAGGTTTTGGCAAATTAGAAAGTTCTTTACTATTTAAAACAGCCTGACTTACAGGCATTTTAATTCCGTACTTTTTACCATATTCAGGTAAATTATTTTTGTGACGTTCTTCAAATTGATCTAATGTTGGTAAAAAAGTATGAATACCCATTTTTAATAATTCATCGCTATATTTAATAAACAAATACAATTCTGAATCAAAATTAGGAATGATAAGATCTAAATCTTCCTTTTCATTTATATATGCCAAACGACTTAAAAAAGCTTCACTTCCAGTAGATGGAAATGGGATTAAATAGGTTTTATCTACCAACCCAGGCATATAAATACCAGGTTCTAAATTTTCATATGCTAAACCTATAATTCTAACATTTAATTCAGAATCTTTTATACCGCGAATTACAGAAACTCCAGGTCCAGGGCTATCTATATTATTAAGCCCAGTTACCGCTACAGTTATTGTTTTTGGATTGTTCATATCAGTCTAACATTTTTTCTCTTTTAAGAAAATCTAAATACTCATACAAATCTCTACCTGCAGAAATAGCATCAATATCAAACTCTTCTGTAATTTTATTAATGATTTCATCAGCAGATTTTTCTTCTTTTAAGAGATTGATAATTATTAAACCTATTTCATTTGTAGTAAATGATTCTCCAGTAGAAGGCTTAAAAATAAAACCATTATCACTAATGGCAAGTGAATTTAATTTGCTCATTTTATTATCATTTTTAATTACAAAAAATATTTTACAACTATTTAATATTACCTTAAATAGACAGTTAAATTTACTGACTTAACACTTGATAAATTGTAACAAATGTTACACGAAAAACTATATAGAAACACTCTAAATTACTTTTTTAATCGTGCTTTTTTATGTAGATGAGATATTGTTTAATTTAAACAAAATGATATTTTGATGTTAATAAGTAATTAAGTAAAGTAGCCTTAAAGTTTTAGATGAAAAATCACAAAAGAATAATGTTTTCTTATTTGGATGTGTTTTTAAATATTGACTTTCTTCTCAACAAAAAACTAAATTCGTTAACTTTGAGTTTAATGAATTAAAACACTACATATCCAAAAATAGTTAGGCAAAAATTAAAAAAAATGAGAAAAAACCGAAAAATTTATACACGATTCACCTATTTATTTATTATTTTTTGTTCTATTTATTCTTGCTCTGAAACAGAAAGTGAAGATTTGATAGATACTTCATTATTTTATGGAAAGTGGTATAACAGAGAAAAATGCGTGACAGATAATTTCAAAATATATGGAGAGAATAATGAATATAAACATCGTTTTTCTTTGAATGAAAATTGTAGTATGCAAACATTTGATATTAAAGAACTAAGTAATACATATTATTTGAATGGAAATGAAATTACTTACGGAAATAAAGAAAATACAGAAGTCATAATAAATGGTACAAATGATACATCTGTATCTGACCAAATAGATTTTGAATTTTATATAGAAAGAATTATAGAAATTAATGAAGAACGAATGACTATTGAAGTTGAATCTAAAGTTTCTGGAAGAACGAATAAAAGAATAACATATTTATATAAGAATCCTAATTAGAATAAAATCTTTGCCTAACTTAAAACGTGTATATTCAATTGCTTGCTTATAGCCTACTTTGAAAAATCCTGGCGGATTTTTCATTCAGTAATTATTTACTAGTTTTAGTGCTTTAACCAAGCAACTGAAACATACACAAAACCTTTATCGAAACCTATTCATAACCTTCCATTTCAGTATCATAAAAAGCACTTGCTTGTTCTATTAAACCTTCTAATTCGTTAGCAATATCATCTTCTTTTTCTCCTGCTAAATCTTCAAACCATTCTACTTCATCATCCTTTAAGTTAATCATAAAACGTGGGAATTCTGTATGCAATACAAAAATATCTTCTGGATAATTGCTATTATCTGCTAATAAAAATTTAGGTAAGTTCATTTTTTTGTTTAATGAGTTTTAAAGTTAATGAATTAAATCGAATAAATAATAAAATGGATGCTGTAGTTAATCCTGCTAAAAGTCCAAGCCAAATACCAAAACTTCCATACATTTCTTTAGTTCCTAAGAAATACGACACAGGAAAACCTACTACCCAATAAGAGACAAAGGTTAATATAGTGGGTATTTTTACGTCTTGTAAACCTCGTAAAGCTCCTAGAACTACAACTTGAATACTATCAGAAATTTGGAAAAATGCAGCTGCTAATAGTAGTTTTGAAGCTATTGAAATTACTTCCATATTGTCTGCATAATTCACTGTATCATTTAAATCTACATAAATATTAGGCAAGCTTTTATGAAAAATAAAGAAAATACTGGCAAAGAAAACAGCAAACAATACGCCTAACAAAAAGATAGAAAAAGCAATTCTTCGCAACTCTTTAAAGTTACGTAATCCTTTCTGGTTCCCTACTCTAATCATAGAAGCAACACTTAATCCCATGGCTACCATAAAGGTCATAGAAGACAAGTTTAATGCAATCTGATTTGCTGCTTGTGGATTTTTACCCAACAAACCACTTAACCAAATGGCAGCTGTAAAAATGGCAACTTCAAAAAACATTTGCATTGCACTTAAAGATCCTAAATTGATGATTCTTTTTATCATCAAAATATCCAATACAAAAAGTTTAATGTTTTTTACAATCCTCGCAGAACGTTCTTTAAATCGTAATAAAGTCCATAAATAAATCACCATAATAATACGAGAAGCTAAAGTTCCGTAGGCTGCTCCAACAATCCCCATTTCAGGAAAACCGAATTTCCCAAAAATTAAAATGTAGTTTAAAATTACATTTACAATATTGGCAAGTAAGGTAGCATACATTGGGTATTTGGTCATTGACATTCCGTCACTAAATTGTTTGATGGCTTGAAAAATCACCAAAGGAATCAATGAAAAAGCAACCAAATCTAAATACGGAATTGCTAAAGCAACCACTTCTTTGGGTTGTTGCATTAAATACATTAAAGGTTTAGAAAAATAAACCCCTAAAAACAATGCAATTCCTAAAACCGTACACAAAAACAAACCATGCTTGTAAGAAGATCTTGCTTGCTTTAAATTGTCTGAAGAATCTGCTTCAGCAATTAATGGTGTAATAGCAGTAGAAAAGCCAATACCAATAGACATAGCAATAAACATAAAACTATTTCCTAAAGAAACAGCAGCCAATTCAGCAGTACCAATTTGCCCAACCATAATATTATCAATAAAACTCACAAAAGTGTGTCCTAACATTCCTAACATTACTGGGGCTGCCAGTTGCCAATTGTATTTAAATTCTGATGTATATTGAGAAATGTTCAAAGATAAATCGTTTTACAATCTGCGAAGATATTTATAAAATCAAAAACAACATTAACAAAAGATAAACAGTTTCATTTCGTTGAAATAATGTATTTTTGAATTTCTCAAAAAATTTATTAAAAATGGCAAACATCACACTAAAAGGAAATGCAATTAGCACAATAGGAAACTTACCAGAAGTAGGTTCTAAAGCACCTAATTTTACACTAACTACAACAGATTTATCTCACAAATCTTTAACTGATTTTTCAGGAAAAAAAGTGATTTTAAATATTTTTCCAAGTATAGATACTGGAACTTGTGCAATGTCTGTTAGAGAATTTAATAAAAAAGCAGCTGATTTAGAAAACACTGTAGTTTTGTGTATTTCTAAAGATTTACCTTTTGCTCAAAAACGTTTTTGTGGTGCAGAAGGAATTGAGAATGTAGTAATGTTATCTGATTTTGCTGATGGTAACTTTGGAAAATCTTATCAGTTAGAAATCGAAAACGGACCTTTAGCTCATTTACACTCAAGAGCAATTGTAATTGTTGATGAAAATGGTAAGGTAACTTACACTGAGCAAGTTGCTGAAATTGTAGACGAACCAAATTATGAAGCTGCTTTAAATTCGTTGTAATTTTATGAAGAATCCTAATGATAGCTTTCTAAGAGGAAGAATGCGTAGTGTAAAATATGCATTTAAAGGTCTTTGGATATTAGTTACTACAGAAGACAGTATTAAAGTGCAATTATTTGTTGCTTGTATTGCTACTATTTTAGGATTTGTTTTTGATATTTCCAATTCAGAATGGATGTTTCAATTCTTGGCTATTGGATTGGTTTTAACTGCAGAAGCTGCCAACACAGCAATTGAAGCTGTTGCCGATTTTATACACCCAGAATATCATAAAAAAATTGGGCTCATTAAAGATATAGGTGCTGGCATACCAACCTTTGCTACTTTAATCTCCTTGATTATTGCGAGTTTTATTTACATTCCTAAAATACTATTACTTTTCTAAGTAAATATGTATATTTACTGCTAAAATCTACCAAAAAAATTAATGGCTAAAAGGAAACAAAGCACAAAAAAAGCAATTATTTCTTCGGATAAAAAACCGGATATTATTGCTTTTTTAAAATCAAGACAGACTCAAACTATTTTAGGAACTTTCTTAATTTTATTTGCTGCTTTTTTATGTATTGCGTTTATTTCGTTCTTTTTTAATTGGCAAGATGATCAAAGTACACTTACCAAATTAACAGACAAAACCGTTAAAAGCAAAAACCTATTAGGTAAAATTGGTGCTAACTTAAGTCATTTTTTTATATATAAAAGTTTTGGTTTAGGTGCTTTTTTAATTGCTTTTCAAGTCTTTTTAACGGGTGCTTATATTCTCTTAAAAAAGAAGTTTGCCAAAATTATAATCTCATGGAATTGGTGTTTATTAGCCACTTTATGGTTTTCTGTTTCATTAGGCTTTTTACATAAAAAATATGCTCTACTCTCTGGTATTATTGGTTTTGAAATCAATAATTATTTACAGACTTTTATCGGTAAAACTGGCTTGTTTATTGTTTTAGTCTTTTTATTTCTTGTGTATTTAGTTACTAGATACAAGGTTACATTTGATAACTATTTAGATAACCTAAAATTAAAAAGAGAAAAAAGAAGAGCGCAAGAAATTATTGATGCTGAAAATGAAGTTGCTGAAAAAGAAAGTCAAGAAGATACCAAAAAAGTATCAGAAACTGTAAAAATATCTTCTGATAAAAAAGAAAAATCTGAATTTGAACTTTCGTTAGAAAATCTAAAACCTACCATTTCTAAACATTCTGAAGTTTCTGATAAAAAAGAAGAAATTAAACTTAAAGTAGAAGAAAACCTTGAACCTACTTCAAAAAATGAGGTTACAGAAGAAGAAAAATCAGTAGAAATTGATGTTGAACAGGTGGCTGAAGAAGAACACTCTACAGAAAACTTATCCGATAAAATAGTAAAAGACTTTGGTGAGTTTGATCCTACTTTAGAATTATCAAACTTTAAGTTTCCAACCTTTAATTTATTAAAGCAATACAACGAAAGTATTTCTATTGATCCAGAAGAATTAGAGGCGAATAAAAATAGAATTGTAGAAACACTTAACAACTACAAAATTGGTATTTCTGAAATTAAAGCAACTGTAGGGCCAACAATTACACTCTATGAAATTGTTCCTGATGCTGGAATTAGAATTTCTAAAATTAAAAATTTAGAAGATGATATTGCACTTTCTTTATCTGCTTTAGGAATCCGAATCATCGCTCCTATTCCTGGAAAAGGAACTATTGGTATTGAAGTACCTAATAAAAAATCGACCATAGTTTCAATGCATTCTGCCATTTCTTCTAAGAAATTTCAAGAATCTAGAATGGAGTTACCTATTGCTTTAGGTAAAACTATTTCTAACGAAACTTTTGTGGTAGATTTAGCAAAAATGCCTCACTTGCTAATGGCAGGTGCTACTGGCCAAGGAAAATCTGTTGGATTGAATGCAGTATTAACATCATTACTTTACAAAAAACATCCTGCTGAGGTAAAGTTTATTTTAGTAGATCCTAAGAAAGTAGAATTGACTCTTTTTAATAAAATAGAGCGTCATTATTTGGCAAAACTACCAGGAGAAGAAGAAGCAATTATCACAGATACATCAAAAGTGGTAACCACATTAAACTCTTTATGTATCGAAATGGACAACCGTTACGATTTGTTAAAAGCTGCAATGGTTAGAAACATTAAAGAATACAATGCTAAGTTTAAAAAGCGTAAATTGAATCCGAATGATGGTCATCAATTTTTGCCATATATTGTTTTGGTTATTGATGAGTTTGCTGATTTAATTATGACTGCCGGTAAAGAGGTAGAAACTCCAATTGCACGTTTAGCGCAGTTAGCAAGAGCTATTGGAATTCACCTAATAGTAGCAACACAAAGACCTTCTGTAAACGTAATTACTGGGATTATTAAAGCAAACTTTCCGTCTAGAATTGCGTTTAGAGTAACTTCTAAAATAGATTCAAGAACCATTTTAGATGCTCCTGGAGCAGATCAATTAATTGGTCGTGGAGATTTATTATATTCTGGAGGAAATGATATTACAAGGATTCAATGTGCCTTTGTAGATACACCAGAAGTTGAAAAAATAACTGATTTTATTGGCTCGCAAAAAGCCTATGCAGAAGCTTATCAATTACCTGAATATATTGATGACGAAAGTGGCACAAGTATTGATATTGATATTGCTGATAGAGACAAACTCTTTAAAGATGCTGCAGAAATTATTGTTACTGCACAACAAGGATCTGCTTCTCTATTGCAAAGAAAATTAAAGTTAGGATACAATAGAGCTGGTAGATTAATAGATCAATTAGAAGCAGCAGGAATTGTTGGTGGATTTGAAGGTAGTAAAGCAAGACAAGTACTTGTATCAGATTTAATAGCTTTAGAACAGTTATTAGAAAACGAAAAAAACATATAGTTTCTCTTCTAAAACTAGGAGAACAAAGATTAGAATTATGAAGAAAATTGGAATTTTATTTTTAAGTGTATTTATCTCTACAATTGCTTTTTCACAAAACGCTGCAAAAGCAAAATCTCTTTTAGATGAAGTATCTACTAAAATGGGTACATATAAAAACATGGTTATTCAATTTAGTACTTCACTAAGCAATCCAGAAGCAGGTATTAATGAAAATGACGAACCTCCAATTAGAGGTAAAATAACACTTCAGGGAGAAAAATACAACCTTGATTACCTTGGAAATACTTTTATTTACGATGGTAAAAAATTATATATCATCAATCATGATGACAAGGAAATTAGTATTAATGAAGATGATTTAAGTGAAGATGGTGGTTTTATATATCCCTCTAAATTATTGACTTTTTACAAAGAAGGATACAATTTTGAAATGGGAAAATTACAGACAATTAATGGTAAAAAAATTCAATTTATTACACTAAACCCAATAGATAGTGATTCTGAAATTATAAAAGTAGAATTGGGTATAGATGCCAAAACAAAACACATTTATCAGTTAATACAAACTGGTGCAAACAGTGCCAAAACAAAACTCACAATTACTAATTTTAAGAGTAATCAAAGTTTATCAGACAACTTTTTTAAGTTTAATGAGAAAAAATACAAAGACCAAAATTACCTCATTGATTAAATCTTTCAATTAACAGAAAATTAGTAGCATCTTTGTTAGGAAGAAACTACTTTTGCCAAGATGAAAATTTTAGATAAATACATCTTAAAAACATTCTTAAGACCTTTTGTAGCAACATTTTTAATTGTGTTGTTTGTTTTGGTGATGCAATTGGTTTGGCAAGCGTTTGAAAACATTGCAGGCAAAGGCATTAGTTTGCCTTTCATTCTAAAATTTTTATACTATACAGTACTCTTAGTTATTCCACAAGCCTTGCCTATTGGGGTCTTATTGTCATCGATAATGGCATTAGGTAATTTAGGTGAAAATTATGAGTTTGCCGCAGCAAAATCTGCAGGGGTATCGCTACCACGATTGGTAAGACCTATGGTAATATTAACTATTTTTCTTAGTGGAGTTAACTTTTTATTTCTCAACAACGTTTATCCTTATGCAACCCTAAAGCAAAAAAACCTCTATTTAAACATAAAAAAGAAAAAACCTGCACTAGCCTTAGTTCCAGGTAGTTTTAATAGTGATTTACCTGGGTATCAAATAAAGTTCGAGGAAAAATATGGAGAAGAAAAAAATTTATTAAAGAAAGTATTGATCTATGATGTTTCTGGTAAAAAAGGAAATTTAAAAGTAATCACAGCAGAAAGAGGTAAAATTGTTACTGAAGAAGGAAGTCGTTATATGACTTTTGTGCTTTATGATGGCTATTATTATGAAGAACATTCTAAATCTGCAAAAACACAATTACAAAGAAAAAAAATGGCTGCATCAAATGCTTATTTTGATGAATATGAGTTTAACATAGATATTTCAAGTGTATCTGGTGATGATGGATTAGATGAAACACGTCACACCAAAAATCATATGATGCTAAGTCTTAAACAATTAGGAGACACAATACCAGACTTAAAAAACAACTACGATGAATTGCTTAAAATTAAGTCTAAAAACTTGTACAATACTACAAGTGCCAAAGACCTACACTTTTATCCTGATTCTTTAAAAACTAAAGATACGAATCCAGATATTTTAGAAAACTTCGATTTAACAAATAAAATTAGTATTTTAAACTCTGCAGTTACTAAAGCCAATAGAGCTTTAAATTCTGTAAAAAATAATATAAAGTCAATTAAATATAAACGCAAAACTCTTAATTTTTTTGACACAGAGTATTACAATAGAATTTCATTTTCATTATCTTGTTTAATATTATTTTTTATAGGTGCACCATTAGGTTCTATTATTAGAAAAGGAGGTTTTGGTTTACCCATGATTTTAGCCATAGCCATATATGTTATCTATTTCTTTGGAAATACATTTGGTAAAAACTTGGCAGAAGAAAGTTCTGTTTCAGCATTTTTAGGATCTTGGGTTGCTGCAATTGTCATGGTACCTTTAGGAATTTTATTAACCCGAAGAGCTACAAAAGACAAAGGCATTTTTAATACAGATGCAGTAATTCTTCCAATTACAAATTTCTTTAAAAAAATATTTTCAAAAAAAGACATTCAACAATAATGACAGTAGAACCAAAAACAAAAAAGACACAATTAGATGCTATAGAAACAGCTATAGAAGATATCAGAAATGGTAAAGTTATTATTGTTGTGGATGATGAAAATAGAGAAAATGAAGGTGATTTTCTTGCCGCTGCAGAAAAAGTGACTCCAGAAATGATCAACTTTATGGCCACTCATGGTAGAGGACTTATTTGCGCACCACTTACTGAAACTAGATGTAAAGAACTGGAACTAGGAATGATGGTCAATAATAATACAGACCCTATGGAAACTGCATTTACTGTTTCTGTAGATTTAAGAGGAAAAGGAGTTACCACAGGAATTTCAGCATCAGACAGAGCATTAACCATAAAATCTTTAATAGAAAAAGGAACTAAACCTTTTGACTTGGCTAGACCTGGACATATTTTTCCTTTAAAAGCCAAAGAAGGTGGTGTTTTACGAAGAACAGGTCATACAGAAGCTGCCATAGATTTTGCACGTTTAGCTGGTTTAGAACCTGCTGGTGTTATTGTAGAAATTATGAATGAAGACGGAACAATGGCACGTTTACCTCAATTATTAGAAGTTGCTAAGAAATTTGATATTAAAATTGTTTCGATTGAAGATTTGGTAGCTTATAGAATGGAACATGATTCTTTAATTGAAATCAAAGAAGATTTTGATATTAAAACACGATTTGGAGATTTTAGATTAAGAGCATATCAACAAACCACAAATAATCAAATCCATATTTCATTAACCAAAGGATCTTGGACTAAAGACGAAGCAATTTTAACCAGAGTAAATTCTACATCTGTAAATAATGATATTTTAGGAACACTAACTAATGATGCAGATACAAAATTAGATCAAATGTTTAAAGTCATTAACAAAGAAGGTAAAGGAGCTATCATTTTTGTAAATCAACAAAGTCCTTCTCAAAACTTATTAAGTAGATTATCTAAGCTAAGAGAAAATCAAGAAAATGGAATAATTAAAGCTCCAGAAATTAAAATGGATAACAAAGATTTTGGTATTGGAGCACAAATTTTACACGACCTAAATATTAGTAAATTAAAACTCATCACAAATTCTAAACAAACCAAACGTGTTGGTATGATTGGTTATGGTCTTGAAATTGTAGATTACGTTCAATATTAAATCTTAAATCGAAAAGTGTGATTTTAATTTTGTTAAAGTCACACTTACGCTTTTAAAATTTAAAGAATCACCTCTACTCCACTTTCCAATTCAGTAGGTTTTTTATCCTTTTGAAATAGACGTGCAGTTAAATTACCTTTTAACTTAACAGTATCTCCAAAAACCTCTAACCAACTGCCTTCACGCAAACCTAAAACAGCAATTTCATTAAAGACATGGTATTCTTTTATTCTAGTTTCTCTAGTTTCTCCCATATGAGTAGAACCTTTAACAGGGTCTAAATAATGTGCATTAATGTTAAAAGGAATACATCCCATGGTTGTAAAACTTGGTGGATAAACAATTGGCATATCATTCGTATTCATCATTGTAACTCCACAAATATTACTTCCTGCACTTGTACCTAAATAAGGAGTTCCGCTTTCAATTACTTCTTTTAAAATTGGTAATACATTATTCTTATACAATTGATTTACCAATTCAAACGTATTTCCTCCTCCTGTAAAAATACCTTCTGCATTTTTTAATGCTTCTGTAGGATTATCAAATTCATGAATACCTTTTACAGCTATTCCAATATCAGAAAAACCCTTTTTTGCAATAGCTGTATAAGCATCGTAAGTAATACCTCCAGGTCTTGCATAAGGAATAAATAAAAGTGTTTTAACTTTTTTAAAGTGCTCTTTTAAAACAGGCAACAAATAAGATAAATATTCACTTCCATGAACCGTTGATGTACTGGCAATTATCATTTTTTTCATAGTTCAAAAATAGAATAATTAGTTTTAACTATTAAAATTAGTATTTAATCTTTAACAACAATTTATAATTCTTTTGGTAAAGTTTTAGGACAACATCTATCTTTCTTTGTAATGATAAACCGTCAACCAAACTAGTTTTTATGTTTTTTTTTATTACATCAAAAAAGAAGTTCTTTAAATTTTAATAATGTACAAACTCTGTTAGAATGAAAAAATTTATTTTACTTCTTCTGCTACTTTCACTTTCTGTATTTTCACAAGAACAAAAAAAAATCATAAAAGGAAAGCTAATAGATTCTACAGGTGTTATAAAAAATGCTAATATTGTTAATATAAACAGTAAACAGGGAACCTCGTCTTCTGATATTGGAACATTTGAAATTTATGCATCTATGGGAGATTCCTTACAAATTTCAAGCATTCAACATCAAACAAATTTTTTTAGAATTAATGATTTGAATTATAAGAATAAAATTATTCTAATTCAATTAAAATTTAAGACTTACACTTTAGATTCTTTTAATTTAAAAAGACACAATCTTAGTGGTAGATTAAGTATAGATTCTAAATCTGTACCCAAAAATAAAAAAGATTCTTTGTTAAAAATAACTATGGATTTTTCTAATATTAATTTTAATCATATTGATGTTACTATTGATGAGAACATAAGAGCAACACCTCCAGAAGTAAAAGTAGATCCTAACACCAAATTTGAAGGGTTTAATTTTATGGCTTTATTATCTCGAATAAAACTTAAGAAAAAAAAGAAACCCAAGAAAAACAAAGAAATAAATATATTTAATAGTAATTTCCCTAAAAAAATTAAAGCTGAATTGGGAGAAGCTTACTTTTTTGAAAAACTTAAAATACCCAAAGAAAAATACCAAGATTTTTTAGAGTACTGTAATCTTTTAGAAATAGAAAAATTATATCTAAAAGGAAGGCTGTTAGAAGTAATACAAATATTAGAAGACAAGAGTATTTCTTACTTAAAAAAAATAAAAAATAGAGATTGACACTAAAATTTGTTTAACACAAGTTTACAAATCTGTTAATACATTTTTAAGAAGCTTCCTTACTTTCTTTGTTGACATGAGATATCAAATACTTTTTTGCTGCTTTTTTTACGCTACATTATCGTTTGGTCAGGAAAAATCAATTTCTTTTTCTGGTAAAATAATTATTAATAAGATTCCTCAAAATGATGTCCATATTCTTAATAAAAACAACAATAAAGGCACAATTTCTAATGATAAAGGTTGGTTTAAAATTCCTGTTACCTTAGGAGACAGTATTTATTTTTCTCACATAAATCTTCAAGAGAAATTAATTATTATAACTCAAAAACATCTTAAAAACAAGAACTCAATCATCACACTTAAAGAACAAACTTATGCTTTAGAGGAATTTGTTTTATAGAAACCTAAAAGTATTTTTTATTTAGATCCGCAAATGGTTCCTCCCATTACTATTAATGCAAAAACCTTAAAATTACCTTATGCCAATACTAAAGCAAAAAAAGACAAATCTATTGTAAAATTAAGGTCTGGTGGCATTGTTAATTTAGATAATTTAATAAACTCTTTAAATGGAAATAATAGAAGAGAAAAATTATTAAAAAAATTAGCAGATGAAGATGATGAACTAAAAAAAATCAGAAAACTATTTACTGATGATTTCTTTATTACAGATTTAAAAATAAAAAAAGAATACATCAATTTATTTTTAAATGATTGTATAGATAAAAATATAATCCGTATTTTTAAAAGAGATAATATGATCAATTTAACTCAACTTTTAATTAATGAAAGTAAACTTTACCCTCACAAAATAGTAAAAGAGGATAGCTTATTAACTAAGAAATAATATTACTAAATGAAATTAAAATTATTCCTATTTTTCTTCTTGTTTACTTCAATAACTATTTTTTCTCAGAAAAAAAACATTATCATTTCTGGTAAAATAACAGACTCTTTAAGTACTGTGAAAAATGCACATATTATCAATTTAAAAAACAGACAAGGTACTTTTTCTTCTGATGATGGTACCTTTCGAATTTTTGTTTCGATAGGAGATTCTTTGCAAATTTCATCGATTCAACACATCACAAAAAAAATTGTTATTGATGAAAAAATAATCGCAGACAAAACGATCAACGTCAAACTTGGAGCAACCACTTACGTTTTAGATGAATTTGATTTAAAAAGACACAACCTATTTGGTAGGTTAGGTATAGATATTAATGATGTTCGTAACAACAAAAAAGACTCCCTTTTAAGAAGAACTATGGATTTTTCTAAAGTAAACATGAAAGTAGTAGAAGCTGATGATTATATAGATAAAAGAGTTAGACCACCAATTAATAACACAGATCCAACTGCTGCATTTGCAGGTGCTGGTGCAACAGCAATTATGCCTTTTAGATACTCAGAAAAATTATGGGCATTAAGAAAAGAATTGGCTAGAAAAAAAGCATTCCCTTATAAAATCATGTCAGAATTAGGAGAGAAATTCTTTTTTGAAGAACTAAAAATACCTATAGAAAAATACTTTCATTTTTTAGATTACTGTAATCCTTTAGGGATTGAAAAACTTCATAAAGAAAAAAACTTACTAGAAATCATAAAAATATTTAGACAAGAAAGTATCGATTATCTTAAAATCATTAAAAAAGAGTAATTTGGCGCAGTAATTGAGCATAATCCACTATGAAAGTATCTAAACTTTGGCTTTTTCTTTTTGTATTACCGCTATTGTCCTTTGTATCACATAAATATTATTTGAGTCTCACTGATATTAACTTTAAAAGTGAATCTAAATCTGTACAAATAATAATCAATGTTTTTATGGATGATATTGAAACAGCACTGAATAAAGATTACAATATTGATCTACAACTTACTACAAAAAAAGAATTGCAAAATAATGATGTTTATTTTAAAAAATATTTAAATCAAAAACTTCATTTAAAAATTAATAACATCCCTAAAACCTTTACTTACATTGGCAAAGAATATGATGGAGATTTAGTTTTTTTCTATTTAGAAATTCAAAATATAGAAAATATTGAAACCCTTGAAATTAAGAATACAATTTTAATGCATCATTTTCCAGACCAACAGAATCTTATTAAGCTAAAAGCTGGAAAAAAACATAAAAGTATTTTGTTAACAGCTAAAACTGATAAAGGTTTGTTAAAATTTTAACTAATTTTAACTTTTTTACTCACTTATCCTTAATTTGCTTACAAATTCAAATTAAGTACAAATGAAAAAATTCTCTTTATTCCTTTTTTCTATATTTTTTATCATTGCAAGCGGGTTTGCTCAGGATAAAAATATAACCAAACAAGGTCACACTAACCAAAATAAGTTTAGACAACTTAAACAAGAGTTAGCTACACCTAATAGTCAACGTACAGCATCTGGTGCACCTGGTGTAAACTACACACAACAAAAGGTAGATTACAAAATGAATATTATTTTAGATGATGACAAACAAAGAATTTCTGGTAGTGAAACAATAATCTATCATAATAACTCTAAAGACGAATTAGCGTATTTGTGGGTTCAGTTAGACCAAAATATGAGAGCTAAAGATTCTAAAACTCCAGACATTAGTTCAGGAAAAATTAGAAAAAGTTTGTCTAAAAGTAGATTTGAAAGAAGTTATCCTAAAGAAAAATTTGATGGTGGATTTAACATTACAAGTGTAACCAATACAAATGGTAGTGAGTTGTCTCATACAATCAATCAAACCATGATGCGTATTAATTTACCACAACCTTTAGCATCTGGAGAAACTTTTTCATTTAATGTAAAATGGTGGTATAACATTAATAATCACAGAACTCAAGGAGGTCGTTCTGGTTTTGAGCATTTTGCAGAGAATGGAAACAACAATTATGTAATTGCTCAATTCTATCCAAGAATGTGTGTGTATGATAATGTAGAAGGATGGCAAAACGACCAATTTTGGGGAAGAAGTGAATTTGCTTTAGAATTCGGAGACTTTGACGTGAACATTACAGTACCAGCAGACCACATGTTGGGTGCAACAGGAGTTTTACAAAATGAAAAAGAAGTTTTATCTAAAACTGAATTAAGACGATTAAAAAAAGCAAGAAAAACGTACGATAATCCAGTTGTTATTAGAACTCAAAAAGAAGCTATTAAATTAGAAAAAACAAAATCTAAGAAAACTAAAACCTGGAAATTCAAAGCAACTAATGTTAGAGATTATGCTTTTGCTACCTCTAGAAAGTTTATTTGGGATGCCATGGCTGTAGATATTAATGGTAAAAATGTAATGGCATATTCTCTATATTCTAAAGAGGCAAATCCATTATATGGCGATCATTCTACAAGAGCAGTAGCCCAAACCTTAAAAACGTATTCTAAATACACTTTTGATTATCCTTACCATAAAGCAATCTCTGTTGATGGACAAATGGGTATGGAATACCCACAAATTTGCTTTAATCCTGGAAGACCAAATCCTGATGGTACCTATTCAGATAGAACAAAATATAGGATGATAAAAGTTACAATTCACGAAGTTGGACATAACTTTTTCCCTATGATTGTAAATTCTGATGAAAGACAATGGACTTGGATGGATGAAGGATTAAACTCATACATGGAAATGTTAGCAGAATTAGACTACGACCCTAACTTTCCAATTACAAGAGGATATCCTAAAAATATTGTAAGATATATGGCTGGTGATCAATCTAGAATTGCTCCTATCATGTCTAAAGGTGATAATGTTTATAGTTTTGGTAACAACGCATATGGTAAACCTGCAACCGCGCTTTGGATTTTAAGAGAAACCATTATGGGTAAAGAATTATTTGACCATGCTTTTAAAACATACTCTCAAAGATGGATGTTTAAACACCCTACTCCTGCAGATTTCTTTAGAACTATGGAAGATGCTTCTGGGGTTGACTTAG
Source organism: Polaribacter septentrionalilitoris (assembly GCF_009832745.1). Taxonomy (GTDB): domain Bacteria; phylum Bacteroidota; class Bacteroidia; order Flavobacteriales; family Flavobacteriaceae; genus Polaribacter; species Polaribacter septentrionalilitoris. The sequence goes on from NZ_VRMJ01000016.1 coordinate 32,947, forward strand.
ATTGGTTTTGGAGAGGATGGTTTTACACTACAGATGTAACAGACATAGGTATTAAAGATGTAAAGAAGTTTTATACCAAAGAAAATGGAGATAGAGTTAATTTTATAGAAGATACCACTCCAGGTTTATCTTTTGGAAAAGACAAAACAAAAGAGTCTAAGTATCACTATGAAATCACCTACAACAAACCAGGCGGATTAGTAATGCCAATTATTGTAAACTTTGATTATACAGATGGTACAAGTGAGCGAAAAGTATATCCAGCTCAAATATGGAGGTATAATGATAAAGAAGTTACTAAAGTTTTTTCTTCATCTAAAGAGGTTTCTAAAATTACAATAGACCCTAATCAAGAAACTGCTGATGTAGATACTTCTAATAATAGTTGGCCAAAACAAACTAAAAATAAGTTCGAAAAATTCAAACAGAAAGTTAAAGGATAATAAACACCAATAATCAAAAAAAGCAGTAATTTAAAAAATTACTGCTTTTTTTGTAAAGGTTTGTTAAAACTATCAAACTTTTAACAGAATTTTCTTAAATATCTTTAATTTTATACCAAAATAAATTCAATTCAATTCATGAGAAAAATTATTCTTATAGCAATGTCAATTAGTTTGACATTTGTTTCTTTTTCGCAAGAAAAACAGAAGAAAGAAACGCAAAAAGGACACACAGACCATAACAAATTTCGACAAATGAAAGATGTTTTGGCTACACCAAACGATCAAAGAACAGCTTCTGGAGCTCCTGGTCACCAATACACGCAACAAAAAGTGGATTATATAATGGATATTCGTTTGGAAGAAAGTACAAACAAAATATATGGTGATGAAGAAATCACGTACCATAATAATTCTAAAGATGTTTTAGATTATTTATGGGTACAATTAGATCAGAATATGAGAGCTGATGACTCTAAGACACCTTTAACAAAACCTTCTAAAAATGTTTCTGCTTACTTAACTCCAAAAAACTTTAAAAGTACATATTTAAAAGAAGGTAAAGGTTTTGGTTTTAATATTGAGGAGGTTAAAACAAATGGAAGACCCTTAAAATATTTTATTAACAGAACAATGATGCGTGTAGATTTACCAAGTCCATTAAAACCTGGGGCTAAATTTAAATTTAGAATTAAATGGAACTACAAAATCAACAATTCTGTAAAAGATGGTGGTAGATCTGGTTTTGAAGATTTTCCTGATGGAAACAAAAACTATACCATTGCTCAGTTTTTTCCAAGATTAGCAGTATATGATAATGTAGAAGGGTGGCAAAATATGCAATTCTGGGGACGTTCAGAATGGGCTTTAGAATTTGGTGACTATGATGTAAAAATAACTGTTCCTGCAGATCATATTATGGAAGCTTCTGGCGAGTTACAAAATGAACGAAACGTACTAACTAAAGAACAACGCAAGCGTTATGAAAAAGCGAGAAATTCTTTTAAAGATCCTGTGTTAATTGTTACTCAAGAAGAAGCTGAAAAGAACGAAAAAGGTAGTACTACAAAAACAAAAACTTGGCATTTTAAAGCAGATATGGTTAGAGATTTTGCTTTTGCTACTTCTAGAAAATACATTTGGGATGCTATGGCTGTAAATATTAACGGAAAAACTGTTATGGCTACTTCTTTATATCCTAAAGAAGGAAATCCTTTATGGGAAAAACATTCAACAAGAGTGGTTGCCAATACTTTAGAAGAGTATTCTAAAATTACATTCGATTATCCTTATCCAAAAGCCGTTTCTGTTCATGCTAAAAGACAAGGAATGGAATACCCGATGATTTGTTTTAACTATGGTAGACCTAACGAAGACGGAACTTATTCTGATAGAGTAAAATATGGAATGATTGGTGTAATTACTCATGAAGTAGGTCACAACTTTTTTCCTATGATTGTAAATTCTGATGAAAGACAATGGACATGGATGGATGAAGGTTTAAATTCTTTTGTTGAAATGTTAGCAGAAGAAGATTATGACCCTAAACATCCTTTAAGAGGTTTGCCTAAAAAAATTGTACGTTACATGGGAGGAGATCAGAGTAATTTATCTCCAATAATGTCTCAAGGAGATTATGTAAAACAATTTGGACCAAATGCTTATACAAAACCTGCAGCTGGTTTATATATGTTACGTCATACTATTATGGGACCTGAATTATTTGACCATGCTTTTAGAACGTATTCAAAAAGATGGATGTTTAAACACCCTACTCCTTCAGATTTCTTTAGATCTATGGAAGATGCTTCTGCAATGGATTTAGATTGGTTTTGGAGAGGTTGGTTTTACACAACTGATGTAACAGATATTGGTATTAAAAGTGTTAAACCATTGTACTTAACAGACAAGCCAAGTGAAAGAGTTTCAAAACTTAAAAAACAATACAAACAATATTTTGATAATTTAGGAGATTTAGTTTACATCACTGATAAAAAAGAAGAAGCAAATCCTAAAGCTATGGATAAATATGTTGATGCTGGCACTGAAATTCCTAGCTATATCTATGCAGTAGAATTTGAAAAACCAGGAGGTCTAGTAATGCCTTTAATTGTTGAATTGACTTATGCAGATGGAACTACAGAAAAACAAACCTTTCCTGCACAAATTTGGATGAAGAATGATAAAAGTGTTAAAAGAGTTTTTTCTTCAACAAAAGAAATTAAAAGTATTGTTGTAGATCCTAACTTAGAAACTGCTGATGTAGATTTATCTAATAATAGTTGGCCTAAAAAACAAACCAATAAGTTTGAAGACTTTAAAAATAAGACAAAAGGATAAAAATATAAAAACCTCGAAGAAATTCGAGGTTTTGTTTTTTAACTCCAAAACTCACGTTTTTTATTGAGTTTTTCTTCTTCTTTTATATATTCTTCTGCTTCTTTAGGAGAAAGTACTTTTAAAAAAGAAGGATGTTGTTCTATAGCGTATTCTATTTTAGTAACAATAGCTGCAATATCTTCGTTTTCATAATCAATATCCAAAGGCTCTTTAATCACCATAGATTGTAAAACATTTTTTCTTTTAATATTTAAACCTTTTTTATCAAAAGAACGTCTGAAACCATCTATTACAATAGGAACTACTATAGGCTTATAGGTTTTTATTAAGTGAGCTGTACCTCTTCTAATAGGTTTAAACGGTGTTGTTGTTCCTTGCGGAAAAGTTATTACCCAACCATCATCAATAGCTTTACCAATATTAGAAATATCTGAGTTTTTAACTTGTCTGTTTACATTTTTACCTGCTGCTCTCCATGTTCTATCAATAGAAACAGAGCCTGTATAGGCAAATATTTTGGGCAATAAACCAGAACGCATTGTTTCTCCAGCAGCAACATAGTAAACATTTAATTTTGGATTCCAAATGTAACCTACATTTTTAATGTTATCATCTCTCCCTTTTAATGAAGCATTAAACACATGTAACATTGCTGCAACATCTGCAAAATAGGTCTGATGATTAGAGATAAACAATACTTTTTTATCTGGTAAGTTTCTTAAGATTTCAGAACCTTCTATTTGTAAGCTATTAAAACTTCTATATCTACTATGAGATATAATTCCTAGTATTCTTATGAGCCACTTTTTAAGAATTAAATAGTGTCCAAATGGATTCCTTTTAAATAAGGGCATTTAGTTATTGTTTTACTTGGTTTGAGGGCTAAATTACAAAACTATTTAGAAAAGTTAGACTGAATTAATTCTTTAATTTCAGAAAGCATCATAGCTGTTGCACCCCATACAATATAATCATTTAATTTAAAACAAGGCACTTTTGCATTTTTCATATAAGAAGTGTTCATGGTAACCGTTGTTAATGATGCATCGTTTAATAAATCAGACAATCTGACTTTTATTAATGTTTCTACTTCATGATTGGATAAAAACTGAGGTTCTTCATTAACAAATCCTAAAAATGGTGTTGCTAAAAAATTACTAGGTGGAATATAAACGTCTGTCAGTTCTTTAAAAACTTGAACAGATTTGGGGTGAATTGCTACTTCCTCAAAAGCTTCTCTTAGTGCAGTTTCTTTTAAATTTTTATCTTTTTTTTCTATTTTACCTCCTGGAAAACTAATTTGTGCAGAATGTGTTCCTTTATAACTTGCTCTTTGAGTTAATAAAAAAGTTGTTTCGTTTTTATTGTTCGGATAAAAAAGCACCAAAACTGCTGCTTTTCTGGGATTATTTGCTCTAATTTTATCAGCATCATATCTTAAGCGTAATTTGGGTGCCATTTTAAATTGCACATCTAACCCACCTAATTTAGTTTTTTCTAATTGCTTAATTTTTTGTGTAAAATCATTAAAATTCACGAGAAAAATTTATTTTTAACAAACTTATGAATCCACTTTTAAAATACCCATTATTTGGTAAGAATTTTGATTTAATCCAACTAATAAAAAAAAGATGAGTAAAAAATATAAAAAATTAGCTTTAAGTTTGGTTTTAGATGCCATTGGCCTGGTTCCGATTCCTTTTTTTGATGTGATTTGGGCACCTTTTTCTGGTTATATTATGACTAAAATGTACAAAGGAAAAGAAGGGAAAATTGCAGGTATTGTAAGTTTAATCGAAGAAATTATTCCATTTTCTGATATTGTACCAACCTTTACAATTATGTGGATTTACACCTACATTATTAACAAAGAAAGAGTTCAAGAAATTGTAGGAAATTAACCTTATTTTTTAAACAAGAAACCTAAACCCAATCTCGATAAAAACTTCTTTTCAAACCCCCAAAAGAATTTAAACTGACCAAATACCCAACCTACAATAGGTAACGTTAATTGGTATATTGGAAAAATAAGTAAAATTCTTAAGGGCCAATAAATCCAACCAGAAATTGTTTCTGGGTTTAAGCCTAAAAAATTAGTAATTGGCTTTGCAACCCAAGCTGCAAAAGAACCATTGACAGCAAATGCGCAAAAAATAAAAAAGATTGCCCAATTACTTTCTATTCCCCAACGTTTTTTTAGTTTTTCCATTAATTTTTATGCTTCTTTTTTTGATGTTCTAAACATTAACCAAATTCCTATTAAAACTAATGGAATACTTAAAACTTGCCCTGTATTTAACGGACTAAAAAACCATTCTTCACCACGTTGTTGCACTTGAGGCTCTTTTAGAAATTCAATTACAAATCGTAACGACCAAAGTACCACCATAAACAAACCAAATAAGAAACCTGTTTGATTCTTTTTATCCGTTTTCCAATATAAATACCACATTGCAAAAAACAACGCTAAATAACTAAATGCTTCGTATAATTGTGTTGGATGTCTTGGAACAGTTTCTCCTGCTGCTTTAAAAATTACTCCAAAGTTAGAACCAGTTTCTTTTCCGTAAATCTCTGAATTGAAAAAGTTTCCAAAACGGATAAAGAAACCTGCTAATGCAACCATAATCCCTAATCGATCTAAAATAAATAACCATGGTTTGTGTAAGTGTTTCTTAGCATAAAAATACATTGCAATAGGAATTGCTATTGCAGCCCCATGACTTGCGAAACCAGTAAATCCAGTAAACTTCCAAGAACCATTAACTTGTTTAAATGGTAAAATAATTTCTAATAAATGGTTTTGATAATAATCCCAACTATAAAAGAAAACATCTCCTAAACGCATACCAATTAGCATAGAAACAAAAACATACATAAAAATTGTGTCTAACTTCTCAAGTGGAATTTTATCTTCAATATAGATTTTTTTCATCAATCGTAAGCCTAATAAAAAGGCAGCTACAAACATTAAACTATACCAACGAATGGTAAAAAATCCTAGATCTATTCCTAATGAAGGATCCCAAGTGATTGCTAAAAAGCTCATATTTTATGTATTTCTTGTCATTGCGAATGTAATGAAGCAATTTTTATTATAAGAAGATTACTTCATGATTCTTCTTGGTAATGACGTTAATTATTTCTTTTTTTCTGGAACAGGATCATAACCACTTCCTCCCCAGGGATGACAACTAAAAATTCTTTTTAATGCCAACCATCCCCCAGAAAATAAACCATGTTTTTGTAATGCCTCAATAGTATAATGCGAACAAGTTGGACTATATCTACAAGTTGCTGGTGTAAAAGGCGAAATTGCTGTTTGATAAAAACGAACCAACAAAATAAATGGATATGACAAGATTTTTTTCAATTTAATTGATTGAAAAAGTTGTTCCTTCTTTGCCATCTTTTAGTTGAATTCCTAATGCAACCAATTCATCTCTAATTTGATCTGACAATGCCCAATCTTTATTTTCTCTTGCCTCTTTTCTTAGTTTAATTAACAACTCCACAACTCCACTAATTTTTTCAGAATTGTCTTGAGTTGCTTCATTCATCAATCCTAAAACATCAAAAACAAATACGTTTATTGTTGTTTTAAGCTCCTCTAAATCCTCGGCAGTTAAACTTGCTTTGTGCTCTCTAATTTGGTTGATCACTTTAACCGCTTCAAATAAATGAGATATTAAAATTGGAGTGTTAAAATCATCATTCATGGCAGCATAACAATCTGCTTTCCATTGTTGTACATCAAAGGTTGACGTTTTTCCTACCTCTAACTTCGATAAAAAGTTGACAGCTTCCATCAATTTAGAATGCCCTTTTTCTGAAGCTTCTAAGGCATCACCAGAAAAATCTAAAATACTTCTGTAATTGGCTTGCATGTTAAAAAAACGAACTACTGACGCTGAAAATGGTTTTGGTAGTACTGTATTTTCTCCTGTTAAAATCTGATTTGGTAAAATATAATTACCTGTAGATTTTGCCATTCGCTGACCGTTTAAAGACAGCATATTGGTATGCATCCAATAATTTACAGGCTTTACACCAGAACAAGTTTGTGATTGAGCAATTTCACACTCATGATGTGGAAATTTTAAATCCATTCCACCACCGTGAATATCAAACTGTTCGCCCAAATACTTGGTACTCATCACAGAACACTCTAAGTGCCAACCAGGAAAACCATCACTCCAAGGAGATGGCCAACGCATAATATGTCTATCGTCTGCTTTTTTCCAAAGTGCAAAATCTTGTGGATTTTTCTTATCTGATTGTCCGTCTAAAGTTCTTGTATTATGTATTAAATCTTCTACTTTTCTTCCTGAAAGAATTCCGTAATTTTCTTTTTTATTGTATTCATGAACATCGAAATAGACAGAACCATTTACTTCGTATGCAAACCCTCTTTCTATGATTTCTTTAATCATTTCTATCTGCTCAACAATATGACCAGTTGCAGTGGGTTCTATACTTGGAGGTAAAAAATTGTAGTTTTTTAAGACGTTATGAAAATCTACAGTGTACATTTGAACCACTTCCATAGGTTCTATTTGTTCTAAACGAGCTTTTTTGGCAATTTTGTCTTCTCCTTGTTCTGCATCATTTTCTAAATGACCAGCATCTGTTATATTACGTACATAACGTACTTTATAACCCAAATGTAATAAATATCTGTACACTACATCAAAGAACATAAACGTTCTTACATTACCCAAATGTGCATTGCTATATACAGTTGGACCGCATACGTACATACCTACATATCCGTCTGTTATGGGGTTAAAATCCTCTTTCGTTTTGCTAAGAGAATTGTATACTTTAAGTTGATTTTCTTTGTAGAGTTCCATTAAAAAAGTGACTATTTACAGGCGATAAATATAGGCACTTTGCAGCGAATAGCGAAATGGAAAGTGTTAGAAGTTTGGTAATAATAAAAGCAACATTATTTAATAACTAGGCTACTATATTCGCCATTTACTTTTATCAAATTATTTTTTGGAGCATTTTTAGTAATGCGAACCACATTCTTATTATCGAGTTTAATCTTGTTTACCTTGTATTTAAAATTTGTTTTGGTATTTCCCATCAATAATGTAGCATTAGATTGACTTAAATTGATTACAAATTCACCAAAATTTGGGTGAAAGCTTTCAATTAACAACTCACCAAACTTATCTGTAAGATTTACATTCTGATTAATTCTTACAATTTTAACTCCAGAAGAATTGTTTGTTAAGGATGTATTTGTAACTGATGCAATTTTTGCATCAGTTACATTGTTTAGAAATAGTGTACAAGCATTTAAACTGTTGATTGTAACTGGAGAATAATCTACAGTTAATCTTCCGCCAGCCAAATCATTTGCATTAAAAGAACCGTATTTAACGTTTCCGGAAGCAACTGTATTGGGTAATTTTACTTTACAGTGACGTGTATTTAAATCGAAAGTTGCTTTTTTAGGCACTTTAATTTCAAGTCTTTTTTTAATTTTAATTTCTTTACCATTAATAATTAATTTATCTGACCCTTTTGTATGAAAATTAAATTTCATTTCTTTTATTTTTGCTTTAGCTTTTGCTAATTGTGCTTTAATTTTTGTTTTATCAATTTTTGCCAGTTCTACTTTAGCT
>NZ_VRMJ01000017.1 GCF_009832745.1 Polaribacter septentrionalilitoris
CGACGAATAATTTGGTTTCTAAAGTTACTTTTTGGTACTTTTTTTTCTGCCAGTGTTGTTTTTGGTTTTTCATAAGTGACTATCATTATTTGATGAATTTTTAGTCAACCTATTTCAGGAAAGTACATTTTCATAATGTGAGCTAACGTGATTGTATAAGATTAGTGGCGTGTTTAAGCACCTAATTTAGCAAATAAACACCAGATAGAAAATCCGCGAGGATTTTCGTAAGTAAGCGAGGACTAGCCATTAATTTTATACGGTGTTGTGTTTTCGTACTTTTCCCTAAGTTCTTTCTTTTTATTATTGACTTTTTCGATATTGAATTTATTAACACTTTGCCAAACCATCCAGCCACAACCTGCAAGTGGTAAGTAAAACAAAGTGTTTAAAAATGACTTCATAGAATCACTTGTTTGACTATCAATAATTTGTATTAATTTTTTGCCGATATTTATATTTGACTCTTCAAAAAAGATTGTAAGAATATAGATTAGAACTAAAATTAAAGATAAAGGAATATACAACCATAAAACTCTTCGCCACTTTGCAATACCTTTTGATATTTTTAATTTTAAATTTTCTTCCTTTAAATTTTTATTGAATTCTTTCTCTTTTTTTAAATCACTTTCAAGCTCAATATTGATGTCTTTTTTATTCTTTGCTGTTTTGATTACAGCTTCAACTTTTTGACCTTTTAGTGTCGTTTCTTCTTCTAGGTTTTCAACTTTTTGAGAAAGTAAGGAAACTTGTTTTTCTAATTCAGTTTTAGCATAAAGTTTAGATTGTTCAATAATTTTTTCATCTGAGGAATTAATATTGATTAGTTTACTGAAATCTTTTTCAATAAGGTTTGACACTAAATACCTCTGTTGCTCAACATCAGACGTCATTTCGCTTATTCCTGCTAAAATAAGATTAAGCTTTTCTCCTTCAATTAGTTTCTCATTACTTCTAAGATTTAAAAAACTAACAAAACTTTTAAAATCATCTTTTGTTCTGTCAAAATATCTTAATAGGATACTCATCCATTGGCTAGGTAACAAAACGATAGGTGTTGTAAAACCACGATAAAAATCCCATTTACGTAATAAATTATCTGACGAAATGAAAAAGTAGGCTGTGTCAAATATATTTTCAACTTTTCCTTCTCGTTTTTTTTCAACCCACAAAATATTTTCCACATCATTTAGAGTGCTTTGAAAATAAGTAGGTTTGTCAATTGGCTTAGATTTATTTAAGCTTGAATATAAGTCGTTTATATATTCTTTTGTGTCTTTATCTTCTTCGTTATATGGCGTATTGTAGTCAATTTTTATATCTAATCTCTCTAAAAGTAATTTGTATTCATTTAAAATATACGCTTCAAATAATTCCAAATTATGATTGGTTTTGTTCTTTCTCCAATTATGATAATATGAATGAATATCTTTTAGAGAACGAAACTCTAAAAATACTTTAGAACTTGTTTTAGGATTTTCAACTTTACGAAGCTTATCGATATAAAATTTTATACTATTTCTAAATTCTTCATCGGTAATTCTTGTTAAGAATATTTGCTCGCCAGCTTCTTTAAATTTTTTAAGAAAAGTTAGTGTTCTTTTCTGCCTGTCCAAACCATTAATTCCCATTCCCCTATAAATAACGTTAGTATCTAAGTAGAACTTTTTGTTTTTTAGATTTTGAAGTTTGAAATTTGATGTTCCTTTTTTGTTTGTAAGTAGACAGTATTCTAATGAGTAGCTTGAAATGTCGAATATTGCTTTGTTTTTAGCTTCATTGTCCCAATTCAAAAACTCATTAATTAATTCAATTTGTTCATCATTATATTTTGAGTCTTGAATTGAAATAATATTTGTAATATCTTTTTCTTTGTCTAATAATTTTTGAAAGCTCGCAGTATTTATGCTAAACATATGATATAAAAAATCATATAGTGTTTCTTTTATATGCTTTTTGTTTTTTCGCTCAATTGAAAACTCGGTTATAAAAAAATCAATGTTGTTCTCTTTTATTTTTGATTCTAAAAGTTGTTTCCTTTTCTGTGAAAGGCAAATAGTTTTTGAATTGTTTTTATAATCTATTAAAAAGGAATCTGGATATTTATCAATAATATTTAGTATTTCTTCTTCGCTGATTAATAGAGAATATTTTTCTTCTATATAATCAATTATTGCGTGTATTGATAAATCTGAATTATCACAATCAAGTAAAGCAGAATCAAGTATTTTTCTGTGAATAACTTTAGTAGATACCTCATAATTATTGTCAGCGTAAAGAACTGCTGCCAATCTAAATAATTCATTTTTGTTTACCTCTTTAGTCATATTGTTTTTACTTGTTCGGTGGTTTTTTTAGTATGAAACACAACGTTTATGTATAAGATTAGTGGCGTGTTAAAGCACCTAATTTAGCAAATAAACACCAGATAGAAAATCCGCGAGGATTTTCGTAAGTAGGCGAAAACTAGCCATTAATTTTATACGGTGTTGTGCTTTCGTTATTTTTAATTCAGTTCTCATTCCGTTAATTCATTGTCAATTAGCGATATAAGTTCCTCACATTTTTTAATCATTTCCAAAAAAGTTCCATTCATTCCTCCAAAATTAAGAACAGCTAAAGCGAAACCATTCTTTTGCTTTTTGTCTTTAAATATATCTCCAAAGGTTTCTTCGGTTAAATTCCCTAATACTCCCATTTTTCCGTTCGACATCTGAAACAAGTAGTTTCTTGACATAGAACTTATATCTTGTTTTTCATAACTCCCTGGATGAAGTGTATGTTCAACATCTTTTCTCCAGTGGTTTTCAGTGTGCTTTAATTTTTTATAAAGCAAATCTAAATTCAGTAAATCATTTTTGATAGAATCATTTGAGATAATAGCAAAATTCCCTGAATTATTTAACTCTTGGTAAGTATTATCAATTAAATAAAAACTTTTCCAAGTGTAGATGTCAACTAAGTGTTTATTAAAAGAATTCCAATCATTCACAGGTTTACCATTAAAATGTTCTAATACTGTGTTAGCTGAATTAATTAGAGAATTTTGACTATCAATAAATTGATTCATTTCTGTAATTGAAAGTTGTAAATCTCTTTTGATATTATTGAGATAAATTATTTCGCTATCTCTAACCTTTCTTTTTTCGTTCCAATTATTGATTGAGAGTGCTATTAAAATCCCAATTACAACAAGTACAATTTCTCCAATAGCGTACTTAAAATACTTTCCTGTTTTCCCTTCTGAAAGTAGGTTTTGTCTAATTTTTCTAAAGAATTTTATCATTGGTTAGCGGTTTGTTATAATGAAGCACAACGTGTTTGTGTTATGGAAAGTTGCGATTTTGTGCCATCGTTATTTTCCGCAGGAAAATATAAGATTGCAAAAAAGCAACTAACTTTGATTAAGCTAAAAATAAGCAATTTTTTATACACGGTGT
>NZ_VRMJ01000018.1 GCF_009832745.1 Polaribacter septentrionalilitoris
TATATTTTCTAAATATATGATTAGAATTGGTAGTTGTTACGTAGTTTTTTCTTTTCGGGATTAATAAATTATTGAGTCTTAAAAAGCGATAGAACTTGTCTCTTCCTATGTTGATGTTTTGTTCAATCATTTCAGATTTGAGTTCATTATAGAGTTTAATTCCACCTGTTTTTGACCCCACTTTTTTACGATATTTTTGTACCATTAAGATTAGTTTTTTGTTGTCTAATTCTTTCTTTTTTAGTGTTTTGTGTCTTTTGTAGAATGCTTGTTTAGAGATCCCAAAACATTGATAGATCCATTTTGTTTTAAAATGTTTTTCTTTTTTAGTTCTATCTCTTTTGCTAATGTTTTGGGCAACGACTTTTTTGCTAAATCGACACCAGTAATGACTTCCATATCCGCAATAATATCTTGCTGAAAGTCTTTTACAAACTCCAATTCTTCAATTTTTTCCTTTAATTTTTTAATCTCATCGTTTTTGCTCATACCATTATTTTGTTGAACTAAGGTACTGTATTTTTTAATCCAATATCCAATTGTAGTTCTAGGAACATCATATTTTTTTGAAGCGAAGTTTGTAGAGATTTGACCATTCTGAATTTGGTCAACGACGAATAATTTGGTTTCTAAAGTTACTTTTTGGTACTTTTTTTTCTGCCAGTGTTGTTTTTGGTTTTTCATAAGTGACTATCATTATTTGATGAATTTTTAGTCAACCTATTTCAGGAAAGTACAGAGTGGTTAATGTTGGGTAACGTTTATGTATAAGAATAGTTGCGGGTTTGTATGCGAGGATTTTCCGAAGGAAAATCAGACGTTACAAACACGCAACGACCTTTGATTAAGCACCAAACCGCAATTATTTTTATACGGTGTTGTAGTGCGTTTTTTATTCAATTATATTCCGATGAATACTAGTATTATACTTTTGGTTTTTATAATTCTTTTTTTCAATCATAGTGTCTTTCCGTTTTTCAAAATCAATATCAAAAATCCCGTAATCAGATTCAACAACTTTCACTTCGTAACAGTCATTTATTTTAAGTCCTAACCTTTTAATTCCATTTTCTGTTAAGTCGGTTATTTTATGGAAAACAGTGTCGTTTTTCACGAAATAAAAGTAGACAACATCTTTTCGTGTCGTAGTTCCTTTTGGGGAATTTGGTCTTAATTTTTCTATTATTCCGTATGTTGTAAATGAATTGTTTTTTAATTTTTCTTGTCTGTTTTGTCTATTAAAATATATCAGAGCAAAAAGAGGTAAAGCAAAAAGTAAAATATATCCAATTTTCTTAAGAGAGCTAGTTTCTTTCTTTTGTTTTTCTCTTTTCTTTTTTGCCATATTTAATATTCAAATTTTTATCAGTTTTGAGTAAGCTCAAATGCACTACAACGTGATTGTGTATGTTTAGTTGCGTGTTTAAGCAACTAATTTAGTAAACAAAAACGAACGTGAGAAAATTCCGAAGGAATTTTCCAAATAAGCACTTGCCAAAGCAATTAATTATACACGGTGTTGTACACAGTTTTTAATTTTCCTTCCTTTATTTGTTCAATCAATTCGCATCTTTTTTCGGTACTACTTTGTTCTTTAAAATCTTTTCCAATTCTTACAAAATCATATGGAATATATTTAATTTCAGATTCTACAGTTTTTTCAAAACGACTTTCTCCATAGGCTAAAAGTGTGCTTTTTTCGTTAGTCTCCGAACTTAATAATATTTGTTTTAATTCTCCATTTTTTTGTTTGGTAAAAACTCTAAACTTTGACCTGTCCATTTCTAATTCCGTAGGATAAAATATAATTCCGTTTTCATCGAATATTATTTGTTCACGTCTATGTTTTTTTTCGAAAGTTTGTCCAAAATCAGAATTGTCAATTATTATCGCTGTTCCTTTAAAATTTTCAGGTAGAATTATGTCGAATTTCTGAATGTCAGCAAAATAAAATGAAATAGAAGAATAAGTTTTAGAAACTGGAATAAACAAAATAGCAGGTATTAAAATCCAAAGTAATTTTTGTTTAATTTTTAAATTCCCAAATAGAAGTATAATAATTCCAATAACATAAATTGGAAGTCCGATTATAAAACCGAAATAAATGAAAAATGGGATTAAAAACCCAATAATCAAAAATGATATTCCTATTTTATCTCTTATTTTCATTCAGCTCGTCAATTGTGTACAACGGTTTTGTGTATGATTTCGTTGCGTGTTTAAGCAACTAATTTAGCAAATAAATCACAGATAGAAAGTCCGAAAGGACTTTCGTAAGTGGGCTATAACTAGCAATGAATTATACACATTGTTGGCTGTAGTTTTTATTTATTTTAATTCAGTTACTATTCTATTAAATTGTTCATCTGTTAAAACAGGTTCAAAGTATTTTATATAATCATTTAATTCTCTTAGCAGTTTTACACTTACATATTTGAATTGACCTCGTGGTTTATTTTTAATCATTACTATAAGATTGCGAATCGGAACTCTTTGTTCTCCCCAATGATGGTCATATAAAGTTAGATTTTCCGAAAGGAATACATAGAGAGCAAAATTAGACCTTTCAATTTGTTCGATTGGTGACCTTAGACTAAGAGAATTCACCGATGACTTACTCCAGTTTTTCGTTTCTATTATAAAAATTCCTGCTTTTGATATTAAAAGATGGTCAATTTGAATTGAATAGATTCTTTGATTTTGTTTTTTGTAAAAAATTGGACGAGAAAAACTAAGGTTGAAGTCATTAATTAGAACATAATCATCTGAAAGCTTTTTGATTTCTTTTACAACTAAATTTTCACCTATCGCTCCAGAAATTAGATTTTGAGAGTTTTCCAAAACTTTTCGTGTGTATTCTAATTTTACAATTTTAGATTTTGCTCGATTTTCAATAAGGCTTTGTTTCCCAGTTTCGTAAATTCTTATGAAAATTTCATCATTTTGAATTTTCCGACTAATGTTCTTTACTGATGAATTTATTAGTCTACTTTTATGCTCTATGTAGTGATTATATTTTTTCTTTAGTGAATGTAACTTTATGCTTGATAATAGTTTTTTTATGAAGTTATTGCTTTTGGTATTTATGGAATCAATTTTTGTTTGTAATTCAAATATTCTACTATCTATTTTTTCTTTCTCTGAAATGATAATTTCAACTTTTTCTCGTTTTCTTTGTTTTAGGTTAGTGCAAGTTTCAATGTACTCTTTATCTAACTTTTTAGATTCAACATCTAGAATAGAGAATTTTTCGTTATTATAATTTGATAAGAAATCTTTAATCTCTTTTACAGAACTAAATCTATAAATTCCTTTGTCCTCTAACTCAGATTTTAAGGATTTCAATGATTCTATTGTTCCATATATACTTGCCATTTTTCAAACGTATTCCTCTAAAATAAAGTTGTTATTTAAAAATGAAGGGTGTACTCAAAAAAATAAATCTTCAAACTCAGTTCCTTCTATAAGATAGAACACACCATATGCAAAGGCGATAATTACTAATATGCTAATTAAACCTATTAAAAATCCTGCTATTGCAAACCCTCTTGGTTTTCTGAATAACCCGATAAATGATAGTATAAAACCAATAAAAATAGAAATTATAGCGATCGGATGTATTAATCCAAATATAAGACCAATTAACGAAAGTATAAATCCTGAAACACCTAGACCATTTGATTTCTTCTGTTCGATTATTATTGTGCTATATTTTGTTTCTTTCATTTTTATAACATTACTTTAAATCTATTCCATGTTTGACTTTTACATTTATTAAATTACAGCCAACGTTGCTGTATAAGCTTTATTGCGTTGATTTTAGCCTAAAAGTAAGCAAAAAATTAAACAACTTTGTGCCTGCATATTTTTCCGAAGGAAAAATTTTGCAGCAATAAAGTTTATACATTGTTACCTGTAGTTTTTATTCCAGTTTCATTTTCTTAATTCCCATTACTTTTACCCATTCTTTCACTTCAAGTGGTTTCCATTCAGGGTCTGTAAAAGTTTTATAGAAATATTTGTATAATTCATTATCTAAAAATATTAGTGAGCCATCATTTCCTCCACTAATTAGATAAATTCTCTCTTTTATATTTTGTTTTTCTAATTCCTCATTTAATATTTCAGCAAGTCTTTGAACTGCTTCACCCCAGCCATAACCTTTAAAGTTTTTGAAGATTATGTACTCAGTCTCATTCAGAGTTATTCTATGATTCAACCATTCATTTTTGCTGTCCCATTCCTCAAAGTGATTTCCAATTTTTAACTTAAATCCAATTTTTTCAAAAGTTCCACTTAATTCATTCAACATTTCTTTAAAGCCTCCTTGCTCAAAAACGGTTTCACCATCACAGAAATAATATCTGTAATCAATAGGTAAATTTGTTTCATCATCCCAAATTCCACCCCAAGAACCTTCAGAGTCAAAACTTTCCAAATGATTTTTCTTTAATCTTTCAATGTCTCTTTCATTAGCATATTTAAAGTAACCTAATGATTCTATGGTTTTAACAAATTCCTTAGCAGAAGTTTTCTCCTTTCTTAAAGTATTTATTTTTTTTATTGGATTTCCATTCTCTTTATTTGTAATATAAATTGCCATTCCAATTATTAAAATGCTTATTAAAATTTTCATTTTGTCTTTTTCAGAGAATTACAGGTAACGGTTTCGGCTATGAGTAGTTGCGTGGTTTAGCGGTTAACTTTGCAAGTATGCACCAAACTGAAAATCCGCGAGGATTTTCAGAAGTAAGCGAGAACAAGCAATTACTTATAGCCATTGTTGTAGGTAGTTTTTTTACAGTTATTTTTTAATAATTCCATTCCTCTTTTCTGTCCAAGTTCTGATAATTCATTCCAATCTTTACAGGCTAATTCCAGCTTTCCAGTTTCATAGTAAATAGCAGCTCTGTTATAAAGCGCATCTATATTCTTTGGGTCTAACTCATAACTTTTAGTGAAGTTTTTAATAGAACTCTCATAATCTTTACTTTGATAAGACCTTATTCCCTTATTGAAATATTCTCCAGCTTTTTGAATTACTCTTGTGTCTCCACCATAAAAATGGTCTAATTGATAGAAAGAATCGGTGAAAAATTTCATTGAAATTCCACGAAATGTTTTTGTTTTTTCGTCTTTTAAAACAAATGGCATTTCTAGCTTATCAAGATGTTTGAATTTATTTAAATTCCAAAGTTTATATGATTTGTTTATCACTTTTTTAATTCTCTGAATTTTACTTGAGTCATTTGTGTTAGAGTAATTTATTAAAGTACTTATATTTTTATTTTTTAAATCTATTGTTATAATTCCTTTAGCTTTAAAGTTGCTGTGTTTTTTCTTAAAAACTTTGTTCAGTTCAAGCATTAAACTTGACTTTAAAGTTGGTGTATAGAATTCATTTGCAACTTGATTTTTACTTTCCCCTTTTTGCTCTTTAATTTCATTGAATAATTTTTGTTCTCTAACAAAATAGAATCTCTTTAATTTGTCGTTTTCTATTCCATTTATTCTTTCACAGAGAATCAGCGTGTCATTTTTTACTCTTTCAATTTCGTAGCCAGAAGTTGAAGATGTTTTGATAAAGTTTTTATTTAATGAGAAAGGAAAACAAACCTCATTTACTCTATGCGTTGGATTTCCATTAGTACACATTTCCAATTTTCTAAAAGTGTAATTGACGTATGAAGAGTCAGTCAAAAAACGGTCAATTAAACTACTGCCGTCTTTCATCTCAATCTTATATTTAATCCAATCTCCATTCAATTCCGAAATATTGACTTTTTGACAATACGATTTGATTGTAATTAGAAGGAATAATAAAAGTATGTTTTTCGTCATTTTGTATTATACTGATATAGGTTGACCTTTTTTTAGGTTTAATTAATACGTTCAAACGATTTTTTTAAGCCGTTTAGAAGGCAAAAAATAGCTTGAACTGCTTATTGTTTAAATTTTGAGTTCAGTCAA
>NZ_VRMJ01000019.1 GCF_009832745.1 Polaribacter septentrionalilitoris
GCTGCATCATCAAGGCGACAGATATCAACCCGGGCGCACTGAAAGCTTGGCCTCTCCCGAACGTCTGGCTTGGCGTCACTGCCGAGGACCAGGCGCGCGCCGATGAGCGAATTCCTGACTTGCTGGCGACGCCAGCAGCCAAGCGGTTCATTTCAGCCGAGCCGTTGCTCAGCCCGCTCGACGTCAGGTGGGCGCTCGGAAGCCCTATAGAGATCGCCGCCGGCTTCCTTGCGCGCGGGCATTTTGCGCCGGGACTGGAGACACTTCGCCCGCTCGATCAGATCATCACCGGCGGCGAGAGCGGCCCCAACGCGCGGCCATCGCATCCCGATTGGTTCCGGTCCCTGCGCGACCAATGCGCCGTGTCCGGGACCGCCTATTTTTTCAAGCAATGGGGAGAATGGGCGCCGGCTGGCGGCTGGTACGAAGATCATCCCGTTTCTTTGCCGCTGCGCGGACTTGGGCCGAACGGCTGGACTGATGACAACGAGGTCCTTGTGTCCA
>NZ_VRMJ01000001.1 GCF_009832745.1 Polaribacter septentrionalilitoris
CGACGAATAATTTGGTTTCTAAAGTTACTTTTTGGTACTTTTTTTTCTGCCAGTGTTGTTTTTGGTTTTTCATAAGTGACTATCATTATTTGATGAATTTTTAGTCAACCTATTTCAGGAAAGTACACATTTTATATTAATGCCAACGGTTTTGCATAAGGTTAGTGTGGGAGTTGGAAATCGTATGATTTTCAGCCTAGCACTAAGCTTATACTTATTTTATATTTTTATCTTAATCGACCTAAAAATACTTAAATAAGTGTAAGCGACATAGTAAACAAGCCTAAAACTTTGGCAGAAAAATAAAAACCCACATTAAATTTATGCGGTGTTGTGCTGCGTAGTTTAAGAAATGTCTTTTATTAATTTTTTCGGATTTTGTCTCGTGTCAAATATTGTCACGATAATGATTCTTTTTGAATTAAATCTATAAAACAATGTCGTTTGTTTTGTAATTACACATTTATGTAATCCAATCTTGCTCTCAGACTCAGGGAAAATTTCAGGGGTTATCTTAATAGTTTCAATATTCTTATCAAGTTTTTTTACGAAATCAGATTTTACTTTTTGATTCCATTCCGTAAGAAGATATTCGAATAGTTTATTAAGTTTATTCTCTGCAGTTTTAGTAATAATAACTTTTCTACTCATTATCTATGAGATGACATAAAAGTATCGTAGCTCGATGTTTCTCCACGACTAATTTCTATATCTGCCTTGTTAATTTCATTTTGCTGATCAGAAGTCAATTCATTCCAGAAGTCTGCACTTTTTTCCTTTTTGAAAATTTGTTTAATAGATTCAAGAATTGAAGGATTATCTGTTGTTAACAGTAATTTCATTAGTTCCAATTTTTCAGCTTGAATGTCCATATTAATAAAATTTATACAAAAATAACAAATTTCTTGCGGAATTGATTTTTTCAACTAGATTTTTTATGCTGCACAACGTTGTTGTATATGGTTTGTTGCGTATTTTAAGCAACTAATTTAGTAAATAATTACGGACAAAGAAAGTCCGCGAGGACTTTCGCAAGTAGGCAAGAAGCCAGCAATAAATTATATACGGTGTTGTAGTGCGTTTTTTTATTTCCAAAATTCCCACCATTTTTCTTTTTCAACCGTTTCATTTATTTCTTTATAATTGTTTTTTTCTAAATCAGTTCGATTATCAATATACTCTAATTTTCCAAATTCGTTAGTTTTTCCAATTAAAACTACTTTTTCGTTTTCAATCCAATTCAATACTTTCTCAATTTCTCCAATAATATCTGGATAACAATTCTCAATTAAAGTCAGTTTTTGTTTTTCAGATAATTTTTCAAAAGTTTCTATTCTATAATAACTATAAGGACATTCTAAAGCTAAACCATAATTGAACGCTAAATTGTCCATAAAATCATAACCTTTACAATACAGAGTGTAAAAATTCCGTATTGATTTCGAGTAATTTTCAGTTCGGTTTTTTGCGTTTAATAAATCTTTCGTAATTTTCCACTTTTCAACTTCGCTTTGACTGATTTGATTTTCAATTAGTTTTTTTAATTCAGAATGCGAATTTTCCTGTTTGTAATTAAAAGAAAGAAATTCATAATATGAATTTGGATTCAAATTGTCTTTTAATTCCGTTGATTTATAAATCCATTTTTCAAAATTCGGCAGAAGTTCTTTTTCTGACCAAACTTTATAAAATTCTTTTTGTATGTTTCTTGAAATTTCGTTCATTTCTCAAATGCACTACAACGTGGATGTGTTATGGAAAGTTGCGATTTTATGCCATCGTTATTTTCCGAAGGAAAATATAAGATTGCAAAAAAGCAACAAACTTTAATAAAGCTAAAAATAGCAATTTTTTATACACGGTGTTGCAAAATCGTTGTTTTTTTACTCGTATTTTATTCCATTTTTATAGTTCAATTCTTTCCTCAAAATTCTATTTCAGAGTTTATTCCTCAAGTTCCCAACTTTCTCCAAAAGTAAAATTCTCAGATTTTTTCAGCTCTAGTTTTTGATTCACACGTTTTACTGAGATTCACACGTTTTAAAATTCCGCACAAAAACTAATTCCCACATTTTTTTTATACATTTTTAGAATTTCACGTCTCAAAAAAATTCCACGTTCAACGTTAGTGAGAGTCTGTTTAGCAATTTTTAACTCGATTTTTTTCAGATTTTAACGGCTAAATTCTAACAGATTTTTTCATTTTTTTCGTTCGTGAGTTAACTCCCACAAAGATTGGCGACAATGTTTTGCAACGTGTTTATATATGGTTTGTTGCGTGGTTTAAGCAACTAATTTAGTAAATAATTACAGACCAAGAAAATCCGCGAGGATTTTCGTAAGTAAGCAATTAGCCAGCAATAAATTATATATGGTGTTGGGCACAGTATTTTTTAATATTCAATCTTTAGTGTATTTCCTTCTAAGAATTTTCCTTTAGATTCCGAAATTTTCAATTTTTGTTCTGCTGAAATTCCAATTGTTTCTCCAGGATTTAACTTAACATCATAAGCAATTACATAATGAGCTAAATTAGACATCATTTCATTTAATTCCTCTAAAGAATTTTCGGAATTAACAATTTCCATTTCTTTTTTTCCAAAATCAGTAAGTCCATAAGTATAAACAGAATGTTTTCCGTTTTCTTCTTTTAAACCAAAGTATATCCAATTGAATACAGGAAGATTTTCTTCGGTCATAAATTCCATATTCGATTGATAAAATTCCTTTTTTAGAACCAAAGTTCTACCTCCAATATAAATGCCTAATGATTTACTATTATTCATAACAGAAGAAGCTAATTTACTGTACAATATATTTTCTTGAACCGCATTTTTTCCAGCGTTTAATATTGAAAGTACAATATGACCTTTATGTTTTGATGTTTCTTCAACACCATTTTCCCAAAAGTAATTGTATTCAGCAGTTAATTGAACTTCATTTTCAGGAATTGCCACAGGAATATTAGCAATAGCAATGTTATATTCTCCTATATTTAAAACAGCTGTTTCGTTTTCAGAATCTTTGTCATTTACTTTTAATTTCCATTTTGTTCTTAATTCATTTATTGTTCCTTTTAAGTCAAATGAATTTGGATCTTCTAAAAGAACCATACCTAAAATATTTGAATTTAAATGCCTTTCAGTTTTTTTTTCTTTTCTTAGAAAGCTAAATATTCCCATTGAAATAATTCCGATTAATATTAAAATTCGCATTTTTCTCATATTGTGCCCAACGTGTTTGTATATGGTTTGTTGCGTGGTTTAGCACGTAATTTAGCAAATAAAAACCGAATAGAAAATCCGCGAGGATTTTCGTAAGTAGGCTAGAACTAGCAATAAATTATATACGGTGTTGT
>NZ_VRMJ01000020.1 GCF_009832745.1 Polaribacter septentrionalilitoris
CAACACCGTGTATAAAAAATTGCTATTTTTAGCTTAATCAAAGTTGGTTGTTTTTTTGCAATCTTATATTTTCCTACGGAAAATAACGATGGCACAAAATCGCAACTTTCCATAACACAAACACGTTACCACACATTATGAAAAAAATTATGAGACAAACTACTTTAATAATTATTGGAATTTTATTTTTTACAATTTCTTGCGCTCAGAAAAATGAGAAATCTGACAATCAAGAAATAGCAGAAAAAATTAATAAGAAAATTGAATCACAAAAAAAACCAATATCTGATTACAAATCTGAAAGGTTATTAACCTTCTACAAAGACTATGGAGATGAAATTTCTGATTTCACAATAGTTCATACCAATGGAATTTTCGACGCCGTGATATTCAAAACCAAAGAAAAGAAAGCTTACATTGTGGAATTAGATACAACAATTTCAAATCATCCAAAACCTAAAGGAAAAGTTGGCGAAATTCTTAATTTTAATCAAATGGGAATTGACAACAGTATTATAAAAAATATACAATTTGAATAAAAAAAACGTGTGGTAACACCGTATAAAAAAAATTGCTAGTTTTAACTAAACCAAAGTTAGTTGCTTGTTTGCTAGCTTCTGATTTTCCTTCGGAAAATCCTCGCATACAAACACGCAACTTTCCTTATACATAAACGTTAGGCACAAGCTACCAAACAGAACCAAATGAAATAATTTCGATTAAATTACATATGAAAAAAAAAGTTTTAATAATATTTTTTATTCTTTTCTCAATAATCGGAATTTATTTTTTGAACCAAAAAAACAATAATGATTCAGCTGTTTCAACAAATATGTTGAGAGAAATTGAAAGTGAATGGAATAGTTCTGAAAATATTGGAAGAATTAATAATTCTAATGAACAAATTACTTATAAAACAACTGAGATAGTGGTAGTTTTAAATGGGAAAAAATTTGGAGATATTAATTCAAAGAACCCTTTGATAATTGATTTAAATAATGAAAATATTATTGTCAAAAACGGAATATTTTCAAAATCTTGTAATGCTGATTTCGTTAAAAATATTCATCAAAGTTTTAAATTAGAATCGGGTTTAACATTTATAACAACAAATATTAGTGGAAAAATAATTTATAAAGTTAACTATGAAATTAAAGGAAATAAAACCTACAAAGAAGCTAAGGAAATTATAACAAATTTAATCATGCAAGACATTTATGAGAATGCCAAAAGCCATATTAAATTTGGAATTCCTGAAATAAATACAGCAGATTTTAAACTAAATGAAGAAGAAAAAATGAATAAGCAAAGTTTAATAAAACTATAAAAGAAAAAGCCGGTGCCTAACACCGTGTATAAAAAATTGCTTATTTTTAGATTAACCAAAGTTTGTTGCTTTTTTGTAAACTTCTATTTTCCTGCGGAAAATAGCCGTTCACTTTAAACGCAACTTTCCATAACACAACCACGTTACCTGTAATTATGAAAAAAACGAAAGTCATCTTATATTTAATAATTGCTTTTTCAATTTTTATCTCTTGTAAAGAGGAAATTAAAGAAATGAATGAATTATTAGAATCAGATTTTAAAATTATCGAATATTATTATGGTTATGACAATTATGAGAAAAATATCAGAAATGCGGAATCTGACCCAATAATAATAAAGGAAAGAAATTTTCTTGAAATTAACGTGGACATAAATGGAAATTGTGAAATAGAAGGAAAAAAAATTGAACCCGATTTAATTATTCCTGAACTGAAAAAATATCTAATTCCAAATCCCGAAAATAAAAGTATGCCGAAAACTATTGAGAAGGAATTTACTTACGCTGGAAAAGTAATTGTAAATGAAAACCTTTTAATTTCAGCATTATTTGACAAAAATTTGAGTTATAAAAAATACAGTGAAATAAGGAATAAAATTTATATCGCACGAAATGAAATTAGAAATGAATTTGCAATAAAAAATTATGGAAAATCTTTAGCGGAATTAATGACATCTGAAAAAAAAGATGAAATTGAACAGTTTTATGAATTGAATCAAATATTTCCATTTAATTATTCAGAAATAATGGAGGAATAAAAAACTACAGGTAACACCGTACAAAATTAATTGCTTGCTTTTTGCCTACTTACGAAAATCCTCGCGGATTTTCTTTGTCAGTAATTATTTAGTAAATTTAGTGCTTAAACCACGCAACTAACCTTGTACAAACACGTTAGGCAACATAAAAAAACCAAACCTTAAGATGATAATTTTCGAACTAACTAAACAAGGGAATAGACTAAATCAAGTTAGTGATGACAGTAAAAATTTCGAATTGGATAATCTAATAGGACATCTTATAGGTACATTCTTTGAAGCAAACATTGCTTTAAACTTATATTTAGGGGAAAAGAAAAATAGTCAGTTATATTTCAAAAAAGAAAGAGAAAATTGGAATAATGATTCTGAATTAAAAAAACAATTAAGAAAAAAAATAGAATTAGAATACCCGGAAAATAATGGTTTTGAGAATTTTGAAGAAATTAATTTTAAGGTAGAAACTGAATTCAAAAGACATATCTGGGCAAAAGGTAGAGTTCCTTCAAACTTGAAACATAAACTGATTTTCATTCACGCAAAGACTTTTTTATATGCTTTAGACAATTTTGAAAAAGAATTTAAAAGATTATTAGAGGATGGAATATTCCCAGAACAATGTGGTTCTCTTTACAATAAATTGATTGAAAACTTCCCAAGTTTAAGAAAGTTAAGAAATAGTGCACACCATCAAGAAGATAGAATTAGAGGTGAAGCATATCGAAAGAAAATAAATTTAAAACCAATATCAAATACTTTAGTTCACGCACCAAATGGTGGTGTTCTAATAATTAATAGTTTAAATGGAGATAATTATGGTGGAACTCTAGGCGATGGTACATATGGAGAAGTTGAAGTATCTATTGAATCTATGAATAAATTACAATCCATATTACAAGAATTCCTTAATTCATTAAAATGGAAAGGAAGTCAAGAACATCTTCCAAGATAAACGTTGCCTAACACCGTGTATAATTAATTGCTAGTTCTACTCTACTTACGAAAATCCTCGCGGATTTTCTAGTTGGTTTTGTATTTACTAAATTAGTCGCTTAATCAACGCAACAACTCATACACAAACACGTTAGGCAACATTTGATAAAAAAATGGCAAACTATGTAGTTTTAGATACTTCAATTTATAGAGAGCTTGGTCTTAAGTTTAATGAAAACTTGGATTACAGGAATCTTTGCGCATTTACAATGAATACGGATGGCGAAGTTTTATTGTCTGACATCGTGCTAGAAGAATTTAACAACTACTACGAATCAGTTTTGACTTCCAAAACAAATGCTTATATAAAAGCTAATAAAGACTTAGTTAGAGACCCTTATTTCAATTCACCAAATGAAATTGAACATAATGTAAAAAAGGAGTTAGAAAAAGCAATAAAACATTTTAGAGCAACTTTACAAAAAGACCCTATTCACAATCACAATATCTCAGTTTTAAGACCTACTCTGATTAGTGGTTTGGTACTTACTAAATTCATATTAGACAGTAAAGAAACAAAAGATAGTAATATCCAAATAAGAGATTATTTAATTTGGGATTCTGTTTTAAATTTTGCTAAAAAAGAAAACGAAGACAGAATAACTAAAGTTGGTCGGAGAAAAATTACTTTCAGTAAAAGTATAATAACTTTCATAACCAAAGATAAAGGCTTTGGGAAAAATGAAATATTTCAAAACCTTCTAAAGAAATACAAAATTGATAATTTGGAAGTACTAAATTCAATTCCTGAATTCCTTGAAAGAAAAGGATTCTATTTTGATTTTGTTACATCTGAACTAATTAAAGAAAAAATTACTCATACACGAATTCTAAAAGATTTAAGCAAAGATATTGGAGCACTTTTAAGTTATGTTAGTGAAAGATATCATTCAAATTGTTATGATAAAACGATTGAGGAATCTGAAATAGAAAAAGTAGAAGTTTTGGAACATTATACATATATTGATTCAAAAGATAATAAACATAAATTTACCGCTAATTTAAAAGTATGGGTTCGAGTCGTCTTTGAGAAAGACGAAAAAGGTTATAAAGAAAGTTTAAAAGTAGAAGAAAGCAGATGGAGAAGTTTGGAAACATATGATGAACATAAAAGACCATATTTTCAAAAACCTTTGCTATTCTTTTATGGAGGTTTGGTAAATATTGAACGGAAATCAATTAAAAGTATTAGGTTTTTAGATTATATGCCAGATATGTATTTAGATGAATAAAAACGTTGCCTAACACCGTATATAAAAAATAGCGGTTTAATCGCTTAAACGAAACAAAATGAACAAATTAAAGGTCAGTTATAAACGGAAAAGTTAGTGCTTAAAATCCGCTACTTTTCATATACAAGACCGTTAGCTGTAATTAATCACTCAAACCTGAAAAATAAATTATAATGAGAAATTTTATATGGAATAGAGATCCACAAGAAGCAATGGACAATCCATATGAATATGAAGCTCAAGAACAATTTAGGAATGAATCTGAAAAATTAATTAAAGAATTAAGAAAATATTTAATAACTGAATATTCTTTTAAACTTAATGAAAAGACTTCTGAAAAGGCAATTTATATGTTAACTATAAATGCTTTAGATTCTGCTTTTGAAATTGTACAATCTTTGAAAAGTCAATCACATAGGGTTACTGCCCATTTATTAAGAACAATTGACGAATCTATTGACCTCGGAGTATTTTTTAATAGTAAATCTGAAAAATCAAAAAGGAAAGTTGAAAAGTGGTTTAATAACGAAATGATTCCTCACAGAGAATATCGAGATTATATTAAAAGTAAAGAAGGTGAAGAAAAATTTGAACAAGAGCGAAAAAAATATATTGATATTTCAAAATTCTCACATAACTCATACAAAACTCTTCTTTACAGTTATGTTAAAAGAAGTGATGAAACAATTGTTCACGGAAACACATATGAAAGTGGAATTTTAATACCTATTCAAACTATTGCAATGTATCACGCTATTTCAGGTTTTTATTTTAAGAAAATAGCTTTTAAAATGGTCGAATTTGAATTTATTGAATTAGAAAAAATGTTGAAAATTATGTTAGATTCACAAGAAGAGAATACTATAGAAAGAAAATTTGAAATGAGAAAAAAACTACAGCTAACACCGTATAAAAAAAATTGCTAAATTAGTGCTTAATCAAAGTTAGTTGCATTTTTGCCAACTTCTGAATTTCCTTCGGAAATTCCTCGCTGACAAAACCGCAACTTTTCTTATACAACAACGTTGTGTACAATAAAACGAACAATAATGATTCCTGACTTTTTAAAGAAATTTGAATCTGATTTAAAAAAGTACGAACGAGAATTTGTACGAATAAAAGCAAAACCAAGAAGAGAAAAACTTCTTGAGGATAATCTTAATTTGAAAGAAAGTAAATTTCTTGGAAAACCATTCTTTCCGAAACACAAAGAGTATCCAAAAGATAAAAATGGAAAACCTATGATAATGATTGCTCAACTTAATTTTGAGCAAATTCCAGAAATAAAAGCATTTCCAAAAAATGGAATTCTTCAACTGTTTTTATCATCAACAGATTGGTATGAAGAAGATTCTGAAATAATTTATCATTCTGTTGAGGAACTAGATATAGAACCTATGACTGATTTTTCATTTATCACTGAAAAAGAATATGATGAAATGCCAATTTATAAACTTCATCAATTATCGTTTGAGAAAGGAATTGATAAAGGAGGTTCTGAAGATTCTCAATTCGATTATCTTTTTGACGGAGATGACTATTGGGATTTTACTGAAAACTTGAATGAGGAACAAGAGAAAGTATTTGGAGAATATTTTAATGCAATGGGACATAAAATTGGTGGGTATGCGGAATTTACTCAATCTGACCCAAGAGATTATAATGCAGACCAAAGAGATGATATACAAGTTTTGCAAATAGATGTTGATGACCACATAATGTTTGGAGATAGTGGACTTGGACATATTTTTATAAACGAAGAAAACCTAATTAAAAAGGACTTTTCAAAAGCATATTTTTATTGGGATTGCTGTTAAAAATTACTGTACACAACACCATATATAATTTATTGCTGGCTTTTTGTCTACTTACGAAAATCCTCGCGGATTTTCTTTGTCAGTAATTA
This sequence comes from Polaribacter septentrionalilitoris, assembly GCF_009832745.1. Taxonomy (GTDB): domain Bacteria; phylum Bacteroidota; class Bacteroidia; order Flavobacteriales; family Flavobacteriaceae; genus Polaribacter; species Polaribacter septentrionalilitoris. The sequence continues at coordinate 6,217 of NZ_VRMJ01000020.1, forward strand.
TTTACTAAATTAGTTGCTTAAAACACGCAACAAACCATATATAAACACGTTGTAACACATTTGACCAAACCAAGAAGAATTGAGTAAATTAAAGAAATTAATAGATAGAATTGTTGAATTTGGGACAAATGAAAAACTTGAATCCGAAAACAAAACACTTGAAATTCAAAGACTATTAGTTGGAATTTACTATGAATACCTGAAAGTTGAAACGGAATTTGATGAGACCGATTATGAAGAACCGATTAATTTAGATTATGACGGAATGAGAAATATAGTAACTGAACATTTCCCAGAATTCGGTTGGTATCATTCAGTTTGGGAAAGTCATAAAATTAATGAAAATGCAGAATTGATAACTGGTGATTCAATAGACGATTTGACTGATATAATCAAAGATTTAGTTGAGGTTCAATGGAGATTTGATAACACCAGCGAAAAAGATGCGATTTGGAATTTTGAATTTTCTATGAGAACTCATTTGGAACAGCACCTTGTGGATTTACTAAAATATTTAAAAGAGAAAAACGATTAACTTGTACGATTTAATAGAAAAATATTTTGTTGAAATAATTGGACTTCTAGGAACACTTTTAGGGGTTTTGCTTGGTGCTTTTCTGAATAGAATATCAAGATATGGTCGAGTCAAATTTTATGTAAACGATGTAAAACATAATCTTTCAGAAAGAGACGATTTTGGAGGGTTTAAAATTGTGGAGTCTATTACTCCAAAAACCGAAAGTCTAAGTATAAATATTGACTTAGATTTAATTAATACGTCTGAGTATTCTAAAAAATTATTACGAGATATTAAATTCTTGTCAGTAGACAAAAATTATAACAAAACAAAAATTATCAAGGATAATTCAACTAGACGAATGTCAAGTTCTTTGATACTAGTTGATGATCTTAAATTCATAAACTTACAACCAAAAGAAATTAGAAACCTGAATCTAAGTATTCACTTTAAAGAAGATTTTGAGAAAATTTTAAATTCCGAATGGTATTTGGAATACAGAAAACTGAATAACAAAAAACGAAAAATAAAAATTAACAAATAAAAAACGTGTTACAACACCTTGTATAATTTATTGCTTGCAAATAGCTTACTTGCGAAAATCCTCTCGGATTTTCTTGGTTCGTGTTTTATTTATTAACTTTATTGCTTAAACCCGCAACAAACCATACAAAAACACGTTGTAGCACATTTACCCAAATCAATGAAATTAACGATTAAAATAGCGACATTTTTTATTTTACTATCGAGTTGTTCGAACTCTGACAACATTTTAAAAAATCGGAATTTCAACAAAGGGAATTGGTTACTTGTAAACGTCAATTATGCAAATAAAACTCTTGAATTGATTGACGACGAGTCTATTTTGGAATCGAATGAAAATGGAATATTTGTTTTACCTGGAGGAGATTGCCAATGGACAACTTGTGATGGATTTGTAAAGCTATATAAAGACGGAAAATTGATTAAGCAAATTGAGTATTTAAGTCGAGAATATTTATACGAATCGAAATCGATAAAAAACTCATACGAAAACGGAATTGAAACCTATATTAAACCTGTGAATTCGGATGATTTTAGTAAAAAATGGGACAGCTTATTGAACTCTAATAATTATCCAACAATTAAGCATATCCAACCAGAAGATAAGGATATTATTTTGACTTATAAAAAAAATAAATAAAAAAACGTGCTACAACAATGTGTATAATCAATTGCTACTACAAGCCTACTTACGAATATTCCTGCGGAATATTCTATCCGGTTTTTATTTGCTAAATTAATTGCTTAAACAACGCAACTAATCATACACAAAACCGTTAGCTGTAATATAACACCACCATCGAATGAATGAACAACAATTAAGTGAAAAGTTCCTTAAGTTTCTTGAAGAAGAAAAAGGATATCCAAAAAATAGCTTACTAAGTCAAGCTCCTGCATATTCGATTGGTGCTAAAAGAATTCAAGCAGATTTACTTTTATTAGATACAAGAATTGGAAATTACATTGGAATAATAGAATTTAAAAATAATATTAATCCAAATATTAAAAAAAATGCTCGTCATCAAATTGAACAGTATTTAAAAGTTATCAAATCTGAGTCGTTGCCTTCTTACCTTGTTTTCCCTCTAGATGAGAATGATTTTCAAATATTAGTTTATGGAGACGAGGATTGGATTTCAATTAAAAAAGATGAATTTCCTGAATTTGAGACTTTATCCGCTAAGAAAAAAATTGAAGAGAAAACAGAGGCTAAAGAAGCTAAAGAGAGAACATATAAAAATATAGAGATTAAAAGAGAGATTAAAACAAAGACTTCTCTATGGACTCTTACAAGTTTAATACTAGGGCTTGTGACAGCTATCGTTACCTTTTATATAAGTATTGACAAAAGTAAAAACGAAAAAACATTATCAGGAATAGCAGTTTTTTCGGAGTTAGAAAAACTTGAAAATAGAGTAAAAGAATTAGAATTAAAACAACAAAAACCTATTACAAGTATTGATTCTATAAGAGTTATAGATTCAAGTTCAACCTACAAAGGAGTGGATAATAGATTAAAGATTATTGAAAATGGAATAATCGATAGTCCTGAAAAAACATTAGCTTATAATAAAGTTCAACAAAACATAGAACTATTAAGAGAACAAATTATAAATCAAGAAAAACTAATTGCTCTTCGAAATGAAAATTTAATAAACCGAATTGAATGGCTAAATGCAATTGTTATTGGAATGGTGATAGCATTATTTGGTGCTGCAATTGGATTTGTAATATCGAATTATAACGAAAAGAAAAATACTACAGCTAACACCGTATAAAATTAATTGCTAGTAAGAGCTTGCTTACGAAAATCCTCGCGGATTTTCTATTCGGTTTGTATTTGCTAACTTATGTGCTTAAACCACGCAACTAATCTTATACATCAACGTTGTAGCCAATTTAGGAAATGAAAGTAAGATTAGAAAAGAAAAATAGAGTTACTACAAGTTTCATTCAAATGGAAGTTGAAGGTCATTCTTTAACTGTTCACGATGGAAAAATTGGTAAAAGCGGAATTGCTAAATCAAATAAACATTGTGGAACAAATGATAAAGCCATAAAAGAGTTAAATGAAATTAAACAAGAATATCTTTCAAAAAAATATATTGAGGTAAAAGTCAAAAGACCTCTTGAAAGCGATAAAGTATATGATAAAGCAAAATGGCATTTTCGTGGAGATTTTCCAGAAGAGCTAGACATATTTCAAGGTTATGTTCATACAGGATTCTATTTAGCTTGGATAATCGAAAAAGATTTTTTTAATCCTGAAAATGATGAATTATTAATTAGTGAAGTTGAAAAAGTTAAAAACCGAAAAATAACTGGAGCGAAATTTTTTGAGGAAAATTTAGATGGAGTTTTATTAGAAGAAGATTTAACCCAAAAAGGAAATGATTTTACATTTGAATATTATGAAAAAGGTGAATTTATAGATGATTATTGTGAAAGTCTTGGAGGAGATTTACCAACTTTGTACCATATAGAAGATAATTGGAATAATTATGATAAACTAAAACCAGTTTTGGAAAAAAGATTTAAAAATTGGGAGAAATCTAAAAAGCCTAAATGGTGGAAAAGAAAGTAAAAAACTGGCTACAACAACGTGTATATTTTATTGCTTTCTTTTAGCCAACTTACGAAAATCCTCGCGGATTTTCTATTAAGTAATTATTTGCTAAATTTACGCTAAACCAACGCAACAAAGCATACACAAACACGTTGTGTGCAACCTAAAAAAAACGAATGAATAACGAACAAACTGCAATACGAACAACTTATTTCAGCATAATTGGAAATACTGCGTTGGCTTTGATAAAAGGACTTGCAGGATTTTTTGGGAATTCTTATGCTTTAATTGCAGATGCGATTGAATCAACAACTGATATTTTTGCTTCATTTTTAGTTTTATTAGGTTTTAAATATGCAAAACGACCAGCAGACGAAAATCATCCCTATGGACACGGAAAAATTGAACCATTAATTACATTTGGAGTAGTTGCTTTTCTTGTTGTTTCTGCCACAATAATCGCTTATGAAAGTATCCTAAACATTCAAACACCACATAAAATCCCGAAATCTTGGACTTTGATTGTTTTGGGTCTAATAATAGTTTGGAAAGAAATCTCATTTCAAATCGTAATTAAGAAAAGTAAACAAACGAATAGTTCTTCCCTAAAAGCAGATGCTTGGCATCATAGAAGTGATGCAATAACTTCGGTAATGGCATTTATCGGAATTTCAATAGCAATCATATTTGGAAAAGGTTATGAAACAGCAGATGATTGGGCTGCATTATTTGCTTCCGCATTTATCTTATATAATAGTTATTTAATCTTACGACCAGCTTTAGGAGAAGTTATGGACGAGCAACTTTATGAAGACCTAATACTTGAAATTAGAGAAAAATCAATAGAAGTTAAAGGTGTTTTGGATACTGAAAAATGTTTCATTCGAAAATCAGGAATGAAATATCACGTTGATTTACACGCAATTGTAAATAGTGAAATAACAGTAAAATCAGGGCACGATATTGCACATAAATTAAAGGACTATTTACGAGAAAAAATACCGAATTTAGGACACGTACTAATTCATATTGAACCGAATGAATAAAGGCAGCACACAACAATGTATATAAAAAATAGGCGAAATAGTGCTAAATTCAAGGTTTGTGGCTCGTATCAAACTTTGTGCAAAAACGAAAGTTTCGTGCTTCGTAATCGCCTACTTTTCATATACTAGACCGTTGTGCGTAAGCTAACAGACCAACGTAAATTAGAGCTGAATTCAAATTTTTAGGCATTTACGAACGAAAAAACAATCGGAATTACAATACGAAATCTGAAAATCATAACGCCAGAATTATTTACTCTTACGGAATATTACGCTCGAATTTAAATTGGAGCGTTTTTCTTAGATCTTAATGTAAAAATTAATAAATTCACTAAAATTAAAAAGACGTTAGTTTTTTTGCGCTTTAAACAATAAGATTAAATACAAAATAATTTAATGATTGGAACAAACATTTATACAACTCGAAAACTTGAAAAAGTAACTAATGAATTCATTTCTCAAAACGACAATGAAGAAAATGAATATTTAGGAAATTGGACTGCTACTCTATTTTATGTGAGTAATAAAAAATGTTGGTTAATTATCAATAAATTGACAAAATATCTTCTGATTTTACCGAATGTAAAAAAAAGTGATTTAAAAAATATATCGACTATTTTTAAGGAAACTCTGTATTCACAATTAGCTTATGACGGAATTATAACAGATTATAAATTGGTTGAGAAAATAATAGGAGAAATAGCTTTGTGTAAAACGAATAATGACAGAAGTACAAATGGTTCTTTGAATAACTGTTTATTTCAAATGGATGATTGGAAATATGACTATGGAAGTTTTGAGAATATGCCATTTAGAGATTTAAACAATAGGCTAAATAGCTCACCAAATAAAATGTTGAATTGGAAATATCCGAAAGAGAAAATGGACGAAATGATAAAAGCCTACGCACAACACCGTGTATAATTAATTGCTTTGGTCGTTGCTTATTCGGAAAATTCCTTCGGAATTTTCTCGCGTTCGTTTTTGTTTACTAAATTAGTTGCTTAAACACGCAACTAACCATACACAATCACGTTGCCTAAAATAGCCCAATCACACTTAGGAAAAATCTCGTTCAATTTAAAATTTAGTCTTTTAAACGTTATTTAAATTAGAAATTATTGAAAAAAATCAGTCCATAGGTTATTAGAAAATCTATCAAAATATTGTTTTTCCTGAAAAATTCTGCTCATTTTGGAAAAGTATTTTATCCGAAAATTTAGAACTTTTTTTAGGAAAAATGCCATGTTTTTGGAATCTCAATTTTGTGGAAAAATAATTTGTTAGAATTTGAAAATCAAACTGAAAAAGGAAATTATCAGAATAAAAAGTGCATCTTTTTTCGGAATCTCATCTTTGTGGAAACCAATCTTTCGCGAAGGTTTTAATTGAAAGAATCTGAAAAATAGAAAACATAAGAATATTTATACTAAAATTAGAAAGTTTATGGAATTTTATCTTTGCGGAAAAAATTATTTTACAA
>NZ_VRMJ01000021.1 GCF_009832745.1 Polaribacter septentrionalilitoris
TGCCATGCGGCGCGATCAAGGCGAGCACATCGATCAGAAGAACGTCCGCAAGCATCGCACAGACGTTTTCCGTCTGTTGCAGCTGCTGCCCGCGGATGAGCGGGTCGTGTTGCCGGAGGCAATTGCCGCGGACATGGCGAGCTTTGCCGCAAAAGTCGGTGCGGATGGGGATTTCCAGCCGAAGGCTATTGGCCTTACGGGTGACGCGGCCGCACAAACCGCGCGACTGCGCACCATCTATGGAATTACCGCCGCATGACGGCTGGGGATGTTCAGATCATACCCGCGGCGCCGCGTGACCGTCGCGCCCATGGCCCTTGGGGCGACCTGGCACTGCACACGATCGGCTGGCGCGCCTTCCAGGATCTATGTTCCCAGGTGTGCGAGGTAGAGGGGAGAAGAATTTAATTGAGCCTGGCCCCTCTCCCTAAATGACGACCGATTGAGCCGCGCC
>NZ_VRMJ01000022.1 GCF_009832745.1 Polaribacter septentrionalilitoris
GCCAAAGCCCCTCGATGCTGGCGGGCCGGGTGGTTTCGTCCAGCGAAATTCCCAGCTTGGTCGTGCCGATCTTGCGCAGGTTGATCCGTTCGGCCAGCGCGGCCTTGTAGATGACGCCCTGCATCGGGCCGACATCCACGGTGAAGGTGTCGAAGAATTCCGCCGGTTCCACCTTGAACCCGGCCTCTTCCAGGCCTCGGGCGGTGCGCACGGCCTTGCGGTGGATGCGCTGTGCGATGGCGCGCAGGCCCTTTGGCCCATGGAACACCGCGTAGAAACTGGCGATCACCGCCAGCAGCGCCTGCGCCGTGCAGACGTTGGAGGTCGCCTTTTCCCGGCGGATATGCTGTTCGCGGGTTTGCAGCGACAGGCGATAGGCCTTGTTCCCGCGCGAATCCACGGACACCCCGACGATGCGGCCGGGCATTGCGCGTTTATACAGGTCGCGGCAGGCCATGTAGGCGGCGTGCGGCCCGCCATAGCCCATTGGCACGCCGAACCGCTGGGT
>NZ_VRMJ01000023.1 GCF_009832745.1 Polaribacter septentrionalilitoris
TGTATATATTTATAATAATTTAAGAACCCATTTTAGCCTAGATTTAAGAAAACCTACTCAAGTACATCTTAATCCGAACATAAAATACAAATCGTATAGAAAAAATAATGTAAATTTGACTGAACTCGAAATTTAAACAATAAGCAGTTCAAACTATTTTTTTGCCTCCTAAACGGCTTAAAAAAATCGTTTGAACGTATTAATTAAACCTAAAAAAAGGTCAACCTATATCAGTATAATACAGAAAAATCGATATTTAATGAATAACAGTAAAGTAATCATCTCAATTTTGTGCTTATTTCTGATTTTATTCAGCTGTAAGGAAACAAATGAAAAAACTGAATTGAATGAAAATGACAATTGGAAAGAAGATACTCAAGTCTTAAAAAAAATCGAAAATGTTCATTTCACATTTCCATCAAAAGGAATGGCGTTCAACAAAAAGGAACAATATGTAAAGGAGTGTTTTGATGCGATTAAAGAAAATTCTGAAATAATTAAATTATCGGAATTTAAAGACACTATTTTTATCAGATTTTTACGTTCACGCCAAGAAAGCGGAGTTTACACTGGACAAAAATCAAGTGGCTCTGCTTGGCCACATATCAAAACTTTATACGTTGTAGCAAACGAAAATCAAAAACCACCAATTAAGCACGAATTAATGCACTTAATGTCAATGCTGGAATGGGGTTATGAAAATCCATCCTCGAATTGGGTTAATGAAGGATTGGGAACTTTTGCAGAAAATAATTGTAACGGATTAAATGTAGCTCAAATTTATAGGTACTTATTGGAAACAAACAAATTGATTCCAATTGAGTTGCTGACTTCTGATTTTTATAATCAGCCAGATATGATTGGTTATCATCAATCTGCTTATATTGTTGAGCATTTGATAACAAATTTCAGTATTGAAAAACTAAAACGGCTTTGGAGTGAAGGTTTTACAAAATTTGAAGATATTTACAATGTTCCCTTTTCAAAAGTAAAATTAGATTTAGAAAAGAAAGTACTGGAAAAATATCCAATCGCACCAGAAATTGATTGGGAAAAGTTTAATGAAGGTTGCGAATAAAAACTGCACACAACAACGTATATAAAACATAGCTAATACAGGCTTTCCGAAAGGTTTTTGTGTGTTTGTAAAGACCGCCAAATTTTTAAATTTGGCTTTTAGTAAAATAAAGATAAAAAGAAAAATTTAAAAATTCGGCTCGTGTATAATCCGAAACGAAAGCGTCTTTTTACACGCTACGTTTCATATACGGAGACGTTGTACACAATTTACCAAAAAATGACATTTGAAGATATAAAAGAAAAGTATTCTGAACGAGAACCTACATTTCCAACGAATTGTCCTGAACCGAATGAAAAGGACTTGAACGAATTAATTGAAAAA
>NZ_VRMJ01000024.1 GCF_009832745.1 Polaribacter septentrionalilitoris
CTTCTCCCTGCTGCCGGCGCATGCGGGTCAGGCGGAGGTGGCGGAAGGCCGGCTGCGGGCCTGGCGGCTGGACCCGCCGCTGCTCAGCACCGTCCACTTGGCGCGGCCGACGGACCGGCCGCTGTCGCGCGCGGCGCAGGCGGTGGAACGGCTCTGCGTTTCGGTGATGCGCGGCCTGGTCGCCTCGGGCGCCTGGACCTCCGCAAGGCTGCTGGATCCGCCATAGCGCCGGCTTATGCGGGCCAGCGCAAATCGGTCTTGGCCCGCGCCCCGCCGCATCGGCTACTGCTGCGGCAACGCCGCGCAGTCGGGCGGAGGGAGCGTCCCATGATCACCAATTTCTACATGCCGACCCGCATCGTGGCGGGCCAGGGATCGCTGGCGCGCATCGGCGCCCTGGCCCGCGACCTCAAGATGACCCGCGTGCTGGTCGTGTCCGACCCGGTCATCTCCCGCCAGGGCTTCCACGCCGACGCGCTGGCGGGGCTTCGGGAGGCCGGGATCGGGGTGGCGCGCTTCGACGAATGCGGCATCGACGCCCGCTGCTCGCATATCGACGACCAGGGCGCGC
>NZ_VRMJ01000025.1 GCF_009832745.1 Polaribacter septentrionalilitoris
ACAGAGTAGTTAAGCCCAATAGCGCCGATGGTACTGCATTTATGTGGGAGAGTAGGTCGCTGCCTTTCTTTAATACTGAATCTTTTCAGTATATTAAACCTCATATCTTTTGATATGAGGTTTTTTTTATGACTTTTTATACCTTTTTTGTAATATATTGAAGTATTTTCGTTATCGTTAATGTAAGAATGTTTGTAGGTTAAATGAAATTTAAAAAGTTACTTTTTTTTAATTTTTTATCATGCTATTTGTCAATATACGCACAAGTTGGAGGTGAAGAAGTGTATCAATTTTTAAACCTATCTACCTCAGCAAGACAAGTTGCATTAGGAGGAGAAGTATTAACTATTTTAGATGATGTAAATCAACCTATATGGAATCCGTCAGTAATTAGTACTGATATTGATAATAAGCTTTCTGTAAATTATACAAGCTATTTGGCTGGAATAAATATTGGCTCATTATCTTACGGTAAAACTATTTCTAGAAGATTTGGAACTATCCATGGAAGTATAAAATACCTGGATTATGGGACTCTAATAGGTGCTGATGCTCAAGGAAATGAAACCGGAAATTTTAATGCCAATGATATCGCTGTTTCTATTGGTTACGCTATTAATATTCCTTGGACAAATCTTTATTTTGGATCTAATATTCGAATAATTAATTCAAACATTTCAAATTTTTCGTCTACTGGTATTTCATCAGATTTGGCGCTTCTTTATAATGATCCTTCTCAAGTATTTATAATTACTTTAGTTGCAAGAAATATAGGAACTCAAATCCAAACTTATGGTGGAGAACAAGAGAGACTTCCTTTTCGATTGGCATTAGGTGGTTCTTATCAATTAGATCATGTGCCTTTAAAATGGTATGTTACATTAGATAACTTACAACAATGGGACTTATCTGTACCAAATCCATCTGATCAAACAACAGATTTAGAGGGAAATGTAACTCAAGATGAAGTTGGTTTTATTGGTAATGCTTTGAGACATGTTGTCATTGGAGCAGAATTGTTTCCAGAAAGTGCAATAAATTTAAGAATAGGTTATAATTTTAGAAGGGCAGCAGAACTAAAACTTCAAAATGCAAGAACATTTAGTGGTATTTCTTTTGGTTTTGGTTTAAAGATGAATAAAATTAAAATAAACTATGCCTATTCTCGGTTTCATTCAGCAGTAAATGCAAGTACTTTTAGTTTGTTAATTGATTTAGATAGAAGAAGATAATATGAGTAAAAAAATTACGATAGCTATAGATGGTTTTTCATCAACAGGAAAAAGTACTATTGCCAAATTATTAGCCAAAAAATACAATTATGTATATGTAGATACAGGAGCTATGTACAGAGCTGTTACTTTATTTGCAAAACAAAATGGTTTTGTAGATAAAGATTCTCTTAAAAAAGAAGCATTAATTCAGTGCTTGGATAAAGTTACTCTTTCTTTTTGTTTTAATGATGAGTTAGGTTTTGCTGAAATGTTTTTGAATGATAAAAATGTTGAAAATGAAATTAGAACTTTAGAAGTTTCTCAATTAGTAAGTAAAGTTGCTGCTATTTCTGAGGTAAGAAAAAAGTTGGTAGCTGAACAACAAAATATGGGAAGAGATGGAGGAGTTGTCATGGATGGTAGAGATATTGGAACAGTAGTTTTTCCTGATGCTGATTTAAAATTATTTATGGCAGCATCTGCTGATAAAAGAGCAACTAGACGTTATAAAGAACTGATTGATAAAGGTGATAAAGTTAGTTTTGAGGATATTTTATTTAACGTTCAAGAGCGAGATAGAATAGACTCAACAAGAAAAGATTCCCCTTTAGTTAAAGCTGATGATGCTATTGAATTCGATAATTCTGATATGACTATTGAAGAACAATTTGAGAGAATATGTTCTTTAGTTGACCAAAAATTGGCTAAATCCTAAAAGATAATAAGTATGATTAGCCCTCATAATAGCAACATCCTTTTCTGAAGAATGAAGAAAAGATATAGAGAATAGCAGGATAAAGCTTAAAAAAATATTAAGGGATATTTAAGTATTTATGAGTTTGTAAAGAAATTTTCCATTTTGGATTTTTCATCACATACTCCACAATTTCTTCGGTCATTTTTTCTTTCTTACTCCATTCTGGTTGTAAAAAAAGTTGACATTTCTTGGGAACTTTTGCAGCTTCTTGTTCAGCAAAATCGAAATCTGATTTGTTATGAATAATCATTTTTAATTCGTCGGCCTCTTTATAAACTTCTTTTAAAGGAAGTTTTGTTTTCTTTGGGGACAGACAAAACCAATCCCATTTCCCAGAAAAAGAATACGCACCAGAAGTTTCAATGTGTGTTTTAATATTGTTTTCTTGGAGTAAATTTGTCAAATAATCCATAGACCACATTAAAGGTTCACCACCAGTTATTACTACTGTATTAGCATATTTTTTTGCATTATTAACAATAGTATCTGCTAAGGTTGGAGGGTGTAAATCTGCATTCCAGCTTTCTTTAACATCACACCAATGGCAACCCACATCACAGCCACCAACTCTTATAAAATAAGCTGCAGTTCCTGTATGAGAACCTTCGCCTTGAATGGTGTAAAACTCTTCCATTAACGGAAGCATAATTCCTTTATCTACTAAATCTTGTGTCTTATTATCCATCATCTACTTTCTGGCAGCAACTACTTCTATTTCAATTTTTGCTCCTGCAACTAAATTGGCTGCAAATGTAGTTCTTGCAGGTAGATTATCCTTAAAAAAAGAACGATAAATTGTATTCATTTTAGAAAAATCATTTATATCTGCTAAAATAACAGTGCATTTTACAACATCATTCAAAGTTAATTTATGATGATTTAAAACTGATCTAATATTTAGAATAGCTTGTTTGGTTTCAGCTTCAATGCCACCTTCAACTAATTTTCCAGTAGTATGATTTTTACCAATCTGACCAGTTAGAAAGTATATATTATCAACCTGAACAGCATCAGAATATGGAACATTTTGTCTACTTTTTTCGTGAGATTTATGATGTTTTACAACCGATTTTAATTCGTTTTTGCATGAAAAACTTAACATCAGAAATAAAAAGATTAATATTTTGAATTGTAATTTCATAAGATTTTGATTATCAGTTGCAAATATAATCAGAAAAAAAAGGATAATTTTTAATCTAAGTCTTTAAAAATCAAATGATTTTTGTAAATTTGCACTCCTTTTTACGAGAACAGATTTAAAAAAGGAATATTAGAAAACAAAATTTAAAAACATCTCTTGACGTTTTTATCGTTAAAAATCTGAATAACAGCAAGATACAAATTTTATTTTCAGAAATGTCTGAAGAAACTAAAAACACTGAAGAGCAAGTAGTTGCTACTGAAGTACAAGAAACAGCAACTCCTGCTGTTGAAGAAAAACAAGATCCACAACAATTTTTAGCTGATTTTAACTGGCACAAATACGAAGAAGGTATTGATGAAGTTGATGATGAGAAATTAAAAGAGTTTGAAGAAGCTTTAAAAGGAACAATTGGTTTTGTTAACGAAAGTGATGTAATCGAAGGAACTGTAATTAGAATTACAGACAGAGATGCAATTATTGATATCAACTCTAAATCTGAAGGAGTTATTTCTTTAAACGAATTTCGTTACAACCCTAGTTTAGCTGTGGGTGATACTGTAGAAGTATTAGTTGATAAAAGAGAAGATTCTTCTGGTCAATTAGTATTATCTCACAGAAAAGCAAGAGTAATTAAGGCTTGGGAGCGTGTTAACAATGCTCACGAAACTGGAGAAGTAGTTAACGGTTTTGTTAAATGTAGAACTAGAGGTGGTATGATTGTAGATGTTTTCGGTATCGAAGCATTTTTACCAGGTTCTCAAATTGATGTGAAACCAATTAGAGATTACGATCAGTATGTAGAAAAAACAATGGAATTCAAAGTTGTGAAAATCAACCATGAGTTTAAAAACGTTGTTGTATCTCATAAAGCACTTATTGAAGCTGATATCGAATTACAGAAAAAAGAAATCATTGGTCAGTTAGAAAAAGGACAAGTATTAGAAGGTGTTGTTAAAAACATTACTTCTTATGGTGTATTTGTTGATTTAGGTGGTGTTGATGGTTTAGTACACATTACAGATTTATCTTGGTCAAGAATCAATCATCCAAATGAGGTTGTTGAGTTAGATCAAAAATTAAATGTTGTAATCTTAGACTTTGATGATAACAAATCAAGAATCCAATTAGGTTTAAAACAATTATCTGCTCATCCATGGGAAGCTTTAAATGCTGAATTAAAAGTTGGTGATAAAGTAACTGGAGAAGTTGTTGTTTTAGCTGATTATGGTGCATTTGTAGAAGTAGAGCAAGGAGTTGAAGGATTAATTCACGTTTCTGAAATGTCTTGGTCAACACACTTACGTTCTGCACAAGATTTTGTAAAAGTTGGCGATAAAGTAGAGGCTCAAATCTTAACTTTAGATAGAGAAGACCGTAAAATGTCTTTAGGTATCAAACAATTACACCCAGATCCTTGGACAGATATTACTACTAAATACCCTGTTGGTTCAACACATACTGGTACAGTAAGAAACTATACTAACTTTGGTGTATTTGTAGAATTAGAAGAAGGTATTGATGGTTTAGTATACATCTCAGATTTATCTTGGACTAAGAAAATCAAGCATCCATCAGATTTTGTAACTGTTGGTCAAGAATTAGAAGTTCAAGTTTTAGAATTAGATGTTGAAAACAGAAAGTTAAACTTAGGTCACAAGCAAACACAAGATAATCCTTGGGATGCTCACGAAGCTACGTTTGCAATCGGTTCTAAACACGAAGGAACTATCAAAGATAAGAACGATAAAGGAGCAACTGTAACTTTACCAGGTGATGTTGAAGGTTTTGCACCAACTCGTTTCTTAGAAAAAGAAGATGGTTCTAAATTAGGTAAAGGTGATACTGTAGAATTTGTGGTTTTAGAATTTTCTAAAGAATACAGAAGAATTGTAGTGTCTCATACATCTATCTTTAAAGAGCAAGAGAAAAGAAATGTGAAAGCAGCAGTTAAAAAAGCAGCTGAAGCAGAAAAAACTACCTTAGGTGATATTGGTGGTCTTGCAGACTTAAAAAAGAAAATGGAAGCAGGAAACAAAAAGAAGTAATTCTTCTTTTATAAAAAGCTGATATGTATAATATCCGAAAGCCGTTGCAATTTGCAACGGCTTTTTTAGTTTAATAATTGAGAGATTAACGAAACAGAGAAAATAGTCAACATAAACCAACCAATAAAACCTTGAATGATTGCCAAATAACGTGGCAATCCTTTTATAGGAATTTCTCCAAAACCTAAGGTAGTAAATGTGTTTATGGATAACATTAAGGCGTTTAGCATTTTTATAAAAATATCATAAATTATAGCAACCAAAAAAGCTCCAATGAGTAAAACAGCTTTCCAAATGCGCTGATGTTTTGGTAGCTCTTGCCAAGTGCCTTTCATAATATCAATTTTACTCAAAAAAGAGGCTGATATTTTGGTGCCCGAAATGGCCCATTTATAAAGTGGGAGAGCTGTTGCTGTAAAAAATTTTGGAACTGTTTTTCCTTGTTTTTCTACCAAATTTTTAAACTCATCAAACTCTAAGAGCTCTTCTTGTTGATGGTCTAAATACACTTCATGAATGCCTGATTTTTTATTCATATAGGTAAAGAAGAATGCATATCTATTCATAATTCGCTTTCTACCATGAGAATCCCAAGAATTAGGAAATAACAAATAAATAAATGCAAAGAGTAAAATTACGTACATAGAAAAAACTACAGATTTTTCTGGTTTTGTACCATAGTCAGAAAATATTTTTAAAAACTGATTGATTCGCCATTTAAAAAATGTTTCGAAAGTAGAGTTCTGTTTATATTCCTCTCTTGATTGAATTAATAATAAGTCCTTATATTCAATATATAGCGCATTAGAGCTTTCTAAGTCTTGTTGACTTTTATAAAAATCATAATAATTAACTCTTAATTGGACTTCTTTTTTTAAGGCACTTTTATGAGATAATAAGTAAGAGTTTTTATACACTTTAATTAAAGAATCTTTCTTGTTATCTAATTTTTCAAGCCTTTTATAACTTTCAACAACTCCAAATTTTTCATTATCTCTTAATGTATGGAAAAACTCACTAAAAGAATTGCTATTAATTAGTTTATTACTAAAGTTATCCCATTCGATTTCAGAACTTTTAGACAATTTATTTATATTTGTTATCACATGTTTTGTGAATATATTATTTTTGATTTCTATGTAGCTTTTATCAGTTTTTGCAGAGTAATAAAAATATAAAATATCTTCAAATTTATTTTTTGTAAAACTGAAATAACGTCCAATATTAGTGTTATAAATACGTGCTTGATTATAGAATGTTAAATTATTGATATTTAGATAATTAAGATTTTTGCACCTGATATCACTGCCCCATACATTTAAGTTGACAGAATTTGGAATTTTCCGGATTTTTGAGTTTGTAATTCCAACTTCACCTTCATATAAATTATCTGTATTCTCATAGTCGAATATAAAAGAAAGCCCTTTTCTTAATTCGGATGAGTTTAAAATAAAATCTGTTTGTCTAATTGCTGATTCAGAATTATATCTATTCTCATTTTTTTCGATATAATTATAAATGTCGTTTATAATTGGGTCATTATTAGTTACGGTTAATGTATTTTCAAAAACACATTCATTAAAAAGGACTGCTAACGTATTTCTTAATGTAACTTTTTTTTTGAAATTTATATGATTAAAACCAAAAATGTTCAGCTCAAAATTACCTGATTTAACATTGTCAATGCTAAAACCTTCAGTTGGATATGGGATAAATTGAACATTTTGGAGTTTTAATTCTTTATTAATATATATAGTATCAATTCTATTAAAATTATTTTTATTTATAGTTATTGGTTTGTATTTGTAGATAGAATCTGAAGGTTCTTTGTATTTGACAAGTGCATTCTCTAATACAAATACAGAATCTTTTTCTTTCTCAATAAGTTTAAAGAATTCTGTGTAAGAATACTCTCTGTAGGTAAGTTTTTTTTCTTGTGTATAGCAAAATGCTGTTATAAAAAACAAGCATAGCAATAGTGCTTTTTTTAACATGGATAGGTTAGTTTTATTATAAATTAGTATGTTATTTTTTAAAATATTACAACTAATTGGTTTTTATAAAGTTACGGTTTTTTATTTTTTAAAGACTTGTTTCAGCATCTCCTCAAATAAATTATCTTTGCTTAGATAATAAAAATACAATGACACTAATAAAATCGATATCAGGAATTAGAGGAACAATTGGCGGAAAAACGGCTGATAATTTAACTCCTATTGATGCTGTAAAATTTGCTTCAGCTTACGGAGCATTTATCAAAGAAAGAAACAAAGAAAAAAATACTATAAAAGTAGTTATTGGTAGAGATGCTCGTATTTCTGGAAAAATGATTTCCAGTTTAGTGGCCAATACTTTAGTAGGTTTAGGAATTGATGTTATCGATTTAGGCTTGTCAACCACACCAACAGTAGAAGTTGCTGTGCCTTTAGAAAATGCAGATGGAGGAATTATTCTAACAGCATCTCACAATCCAAAACAATGGAATGCGTTAAAACTATTAAACGAAAAGGGAGAATTTTTAAACGGAGCAGAAGGAGAGCAGATTTTAGAATTGGCAGAAAATGAAGATTTTAAATTTTCTGAAGTTGATGATTTAGGTACATATACAAAAGATTCGTCTTATGTAGAAAAACACATTCAAGAAGTTTTAAATTTAGAATTGGTAGATGTTGATGCTATAAAAAATGCGAATTTTAAAGTAGTTGTTGATGCTGTAAATTCTACTGGAGGAATTTTTATTCCTGCTTTATTGAAGGAATTGAATGTAGAATGTGTAGAGTTGTATTGTACTCCTAATGGACAATTTCCACACAATCCAGAACCCTTAAAAGAACATTTAACGGATATTTCTGAACTAGTTGTAAAAGAAAAAGCAGACTTCGGAATTGTAGTAGATCCAGATGTAGATAGACTTGCTTTGGTTTGTAATGATGGTTCTATGTTTGGTGAAGAATATACGTTAGTAGCTTGTGCAGATTATGTTTTAGGACAATTAGGAGGTGGAAATACAGTTTCTAATTTATCATCCTCTAGAGCATTAAGAGATGTAACACAAAAACATGGAGGAACATATACTGCATCAGCAGTTGGAGAAGTGAATGTAGTTATCAAAATGAAAGAAACCAATACTGTAATTGGTGGAGAAGGAAATGGAGGAATCATTTATCCTGCTTCTCATTACGGACGTGACTCTCTAGTAGGAGTTGCATTATTCTTGTCGCATTTAGCGCATCAAAAAATGACTTGTAAAGAATTACGTGATTCTTATCCGAGTTATTTTATGAGTAAAAACAAAATTCAGTTGACTCCTCAAATAGATGTAGATCAATTGTTAGAAACTATGGCTAACAAATATGTCAACGAAGATGTAAATACTATTGATGGTGTTAAAATTGATTTTGCAGAAGAGTGGATTCACTTAAGAAAATCAAATACAGAGCCCATTATTAGAATATATACAGAAGCAAAATCTCAAGTTGCAGCAGATGCTTTAGCAGAGCGTTTTATTACTGAGATAAAAGCAATAGCAGGTATTTAAAGTGGCAGAAACTTTAAAAAGAAAAAAGAGAAGAAATTAATTTTTCTTCTCTTTTTTCTTTTTAGCCATGAGTTCTTTCCATTCTTCAAAACGGTCTTTGTGTTTAAAACGTTTGTGAGACCATAAATAGAATTCTGGTTGCTCACAGATATTTCTTTCGGTAATTTTTAGAAATTTTTCAGAAAGGTCATAGTTTTGATATTCTTTTGGGTTGTCTGTAATCAACTCAAAATCCACTTCATAATACCCTCTTTTAATCTTTTTAGCTCTATAGTTAATGACAACCAAGTCATGTTTTTTAGCAAGCATTTCTGCGCCAGTATGAACAGGAACTTTAACCCCAAAGAATTCTGCCCAATGAAATGTTTTTGGAATCATGGGAGATTGATCACTTAATAAAATATAAGCACCTTGAATTTTATTGTTAAAGTTATTATTTATCAAATTCACAAAATCTGAAGTTTTACCTCCTTTAACCCCAAATCTTTCTCTAGTTGTTCTTAGTTTCGTTTCAAAGGTTTCATTTCTTAGTTTATTATAAGCACCAAAAACATTAATGTTTAAAACTAGAGGTAAGCTAGTAGACCACTCCCAATTAGCAAGATGCGCTCCTACTAAAGCAATACTTTTGCCTTGTTCAGCAAATTTATTAACTAACTCAGGATTTTTATATTGATATCTTTTCTGAATCTCTTTTTTTGAAATTGTAAACGCTTTTACACTCTCTACAATCATATCAGTAAAATGTCTGTAAAACTTTTTGGTAATCGTTTTTATTTCTTTTTCTGTTTTTTTTGGAAAAGCGGTAGTTATGTTTTTTATAATAACCTTTTTCCGATATCTAAAAACAAAGTACATCAATACATAAAAAAAATCTGAGATTATATATAATAATCGCATTGGTAATATGGAGAGAAACCAAAGAATAGGGTATGTTATGTAGAAAATGAATCGCTGCAAAATATACTAGTAATTACTTTTTCTTTTTAGAAATCTTTAATTTCTTCCATTCTTCAAAACGGTCCTTATGTTTGAACCTTTTATGAGACCATAGATAATATTGAGGTTGGTTTTTTACAAATTCTTCAGTTAATTGTAAATATTTGTCAGTAATTTCATGCTCTTCAAGTGCTTTAGGATTCTTGGTGATTAACTGAAACTCTGTATTATAATACCCTCTTTTAACTTTAGTGGTTACACAGTTCACTACTGCCAGATCAAACTTCTTTGCTAATGCCTCTGGACCAGTAAAAACAGGAACATAGACTCCAAAAAAATTAGTCCAATAAGTAGCTGTATGTAATTGTGGAGATTGATCGCTCACTAAATTATAAACTCCTTGAGATTTATTTCTATAATCTTGATGAATTTCTCTTACACTTCTAGATGAAGGATAACAATCCATACCAAATTTTTCTCTAGAAGCCTTAACCAATTTATTAAAATAAGGATTGCTAATAGTAGTGTAAGCACTCTTTACTTTACAATTTAAAAAAAGAGGCATATTAATACACCATTCCCAATTGGCATGATGTGCTCTTGTTAAGGCAATACTTTTCCCTTCAGTGATAATATCATTTACCAATTCAGGATTAGAGTAACTATATCTTTTTTTTATTTCTTTTTCACTAATAGATAAACCTTTTATGGTTTCTATAAAAGAATCTGTAAAGTGTTTGTAAAAAGCTTTAGAGATTGCTTTTTTTTCTTTTAAAGACTTTTCTGGATACGCTAAATTTAGGTTGTCTAAAACAACATTTTTTCGATACCCAACTACATGGTACACGATTAAAAATAGAAAATCTGATTTTAAATATAAAATCCTCATAGGTAGTTTTGAAAATAACCATATAAGAGGATAAGTAATTATAAAAATAACAAAGTTCATTAACTTCTCTTTTAAGCTACAAATATCGGATTTAAATTTAAAACGCAATAGATTTACTAATCTGTTTTTAGTATGTTTGTTGTATGATGAATAATATAAATCAAGCTGTTTTAATAATCATTATTGCTAATGTATTAGTATCAATGAAAGGCTTTAAAGAGTATTCTTTCTTGGATAAATATAAATTTCAAGTTAGTAGAATTTTAGCAGGAGAAAAAATAAGAACATTAACATCTGGTTTTTTACATGTTGATTGGATTCACCTTGGTTTCAATATGTATGCACTATATTTATTTGGAGATATTGTTGCAAGAGTTTTAAATACACCAAATTTTCTGATGATCTACTTTGGGAGCTTAATAGCAGGTAGTTTGTATTCTTTATATTATCACAAAGACGAACCTTATTATAGTTCAGTTGGTGCATCAGGCGCAGTTTCTGGTATTGTGTATTCTTCAATTCTTTTATATCCAGGAATGAGTTTGTATTTATTCTTTATCCCCATACCAATACCAGGTTATATTTTTGGAGTTGGTTATCTTTTGTATTCTATCTACGGTATGAAAAAACAATTGGGTAATGTTGGACATTCTGCACATTTAGGTGGAGCAATAGGAGGTTTTGTAATTACTTTGGTATTACAGCCTATATTATTATCAACTAATAAAATATTGGTAATCAGCTTAGGAATCCCTATTATACTATTATTACTTTTTGGAAAAAAAATGAAAAATTTATAGCAATAAAAAAACCGAAACTATTTAGTTTCGGTTTTTTTGAGCGAGAGACCAGGTTCGAACTGGCGACATTCAGCTTGGAAGGCTGACGCTCTACCAACTGAGCTACTCTCGCATGGTAAAGGACTGCAAATATAAAATCATTTTTGAGTTCTACAATGATTTTTAAATAAAAAATCCCAAAAAAAAATTTGGGATTTTGTAGCGAAGACGGGATTTGAACCCGTGACCTCAGGGTTATGAATCCTGCGCTCTAACCAACTGAGCTACCTCGCCATTAGGTTTTGAGGCTGCAAATATAATTTAATTTTGCAGATTAGCAAGATGTGTTTTTAATTTTTTTTAAATAGAATTAATACCTATATTGTGAACCCAACACGTTTATAATGGATAAAGTAAAATTTGAATTAGAAATCCCTATTCATGCCTCTCCGCATATGTTATACCAATATATATCATCACCTTCAAATTTACAGGAATGGTTTGCTGATAAAGTAAATTCTAGAGGTAAAATTTTTACTTTTGAATGGGATGGTACAGAAGAACAAGCAGAGTTAATTACAAAAAAATCTGATGAAAGAGTAAGATTTAAATGGTTAGAAAGTGAGGATGATGATAGTTTTTTCGAGATTAAAATTCAAGTTGATGCTTTAACTAAAGATGTTTCTTTAATAATTACGGATTTTGCAGATGATGAAGATGAAGTTGATGAGTCTAAACAATTATGGGAAAATCAAATAGATGAATTAAAACATACTATTGGAGCTTAAGTTCTAAATAGTCATTAAATATAAACTCAACATTTTGTTGAGTTTTTTTATGCACTTATCTTTTGAAAGATTAATTTTGCAACTTTAAATTTTACAAACTATGATAAACTTTAATGGAGAATTATTGTATCCAGAAAATATAAAACTGACTTCAGAAAATAGAGGTTTTAAATATGGAGATGCTATTTTTGAAACCATTAAAGTCATTAATAATAAAGTTGTCTTTTGGGAAGATCATTATTTTAGGTTAATGGCATCAATGAGAATGCTAAGAATGAAAATCCCTATGGAATTCACTTTAGAATTCTTAGAAAAAGAAATATTGAAAACAGTTGCTGTGCAAGATGATGCTCCAACCTTTAGAGTAAGATTAAATGTTTTTCGTAAAGATGGAGGGTTATATAAACCAAAGACCAATGAAATAGCCTATTTGATTGATGTAAAAGGACATTCATCTCAAATGAAAACCACCTATAAATTAGATGTTTTTAAAGATTTTTACAATTATTCAGGGCTGCTATCCACTGTGAAAACCAATAACAGAATGTTAAATACTTTGGCGAGTATTTTTGCCGAAGAAAATGATTTGGACAACTGTGTTTTATTAAATGAAAGAAAAGGAGTAGTAGAAGTAACCAATGGAAATATTTTTGTCATTAAAGGTAATGTGATAAAAACACCAGCGCTAACAGAAGGTTGTATAAAAGGAATTGTTAGAAAGAAGTTGATAGAGATGCTTTCTAAAAATAAAGATTTTACAATCGAAGAAACTTCTATATCTCCATTTGAAATTCAGAAAGCAGATGAAGTTTTTATTACCAATGCTATTGTTGGTTTACAACCAGTAACTCATTATAAGAAGAAGACTTTTAAAACTGATATTGGTCAAAAATTAGCAAACAGTTTAAGAATTTTACAAATTGCAGGAAACTAATTTAGGTTAAAATCGCTTGGGGCATTTGCCCAAAGTTTATAATTTCCACCTTTTTCAAGTAATTTGTTTTTCCATAAATTTTCTTCATCAATAGAAAAAATATTATCAAAATTGTTTTCGGTAACAAACCAAGAATTTTGGTTCATTTCATCTTCTAATTGATCTTTACTCCATCCAGAATATCCTAAGAAGAAACGAATATCAGTAGTAGATATAAGTTCGTCATTCAATAAGTTTCTTAATGTTTCAAAATTACCTCCCCAAAAAATACCTTTTTCTACTTCAATACTATCAGGAATTAAATCAGGAACTCTATGTACAAAGTATAAATTATCTTGCTCTACTGGACCACCTTGATATATAGGGAAATTGCAATCTAATTCTGGAATTAAATCGTTTAAAGTGTATTGTAATTGTCTATTTAATATAAATCCTACAGAATTGTTTATTGAGTGCTCTGTTAATAGAACAATAGCTCTATTAAAAGAATTATCATTTAGAATTGATGGTTCTGCAATTAGTAATTTTCCTTTATGGGGTTTCATATGAATAATTATGTAACTAATGTATAAAAAATAAAGCATAAAAAAAAACTCTCTAAAATAGAGAGTTTTTGTATACCTTTAAACTAAGTCTTTTAGTTTACAGCGTCTGTTAATCCAGCACCAGCTTTAAATTTAGCTACATTTTTAGCAGCAATTTGAATAGTATTTCCAGTTTGAGGATTTCTTCCTGATCTTGCAGCTCTGTGAGAAACTGAGAAAGTTCCAAATCCTACTAAAGCAACTTTACCACCACCTTTTAAAGCAGATGTTACATTAGAAGTAAAAGACTCTAAAGCTGCCTTAGCTGCTACTTTAGAAATTCCTGCATCTGCAGCCATTGCATCGATTAAATCTGACTTGTTCATAATAAATTGATTTTTAAAATTATTGAATAAATATTTTTTGCTTAATAGCTTAACAAATATAGACGGATTAAGGGTTTATGCAAATTTGAAGCCTAAAAAAGCACTCTTTTGTTGATAAATGGCGGTAAATTGTTAATAAAGGTACTTGGAAAATACAAAAAACGCTAAAAACCTTACGAATAAAGGGTTTACATCATTTTTACATCTTTAGAAAAAGAAAAGCCATTTAATAAACTTTTTGAATCCATTTTTTTCTTACCAGAAAGTTTAATTTCATCTATGATAATAAAACCGTTTTGAACAGCAACTTTTAGCTCTTTTTTAGAAGTAATTAATTTTCCTATTTCAAAACGATGGTCTTCTTTTTCTTTTCTGATAGCATAAACCTTAGCTAATATTTTTTCATTGTTATTATATATATAGGTCCAAGCTGTAGGAAAAGGATTTAATCCTCTAATTTTATTATAAATATGGTCTAATGAATCGTTCCAGTTAATTTTAGTGTTTTCAGGATTTAGTTTTGGAGCAGATTTTTCTTCTAACTCAGGTTGTTTAATAGTAGTAACTTTATTGGTAGCAATCAAATCAACCGTTTTTGAGACCAATTGAGCTCCTGTATGCATCATTCTGTCATGCAAACTTCCCACAGTTTCTTCTTCAGAAATATCAATTTCATCTTGTAAAATAATTTCTCCAGTATCAATTTTATCATCAATAAAAAAAGTAGTTACCCCTGTTTTAGTTTCACCATTTATAATTGCCCAATGAATGGGAGCAGCACCTCTATATTGAGGAAGTAAAGAAGCATGTAAATTAAATGTACCATATTTAGGCATTTGCCAAACTATTTTGGGTAACATTCTAAAAGCAACAACAATTTGTACATCTGCTTGTAAACTTTTTAGTTCGTCAACAAAATCTTTATTTTTTAAGTTTTTGGGTTGCAAAACTGGTAAGTTTATAGATTTTGCATACTTCTTAACTGCAGATTCGTTTACTTTTCTTCCTCTACCAGAAGGTTTATCTGTAGCTGTAATAACACCAACTATAGTATAATTATTTTCTACTAAATGCTTTAAAATGGTAACTGCAAAATCTGGAGTACCCATAAAAACGATGCGTAAATCTTTCATAATATTAGTTAAGTCGGTATTTGTTCTGATGATTAATGCTGATTTTATTTTCTGATAATAAATTACGCAAATGTATTAAAATGTCTTTTTCATTCACGTTTAAATATTGAGTCATTTCTGAAGAGGATAAACTTTCTTTATTTTCTAAAAGTTGAAGTATTAGTAAAGAAACATCTTGCTGAACTTTTCTTTTTTTACGAATACATACATCACAAATGCCGCAATTTTGTGATGAATCTTCATCAAAATATTTTAAAACCTGGATACTTCTACATACTTTATCATTTCTAACAAAGTTGATGAATTCTGCTGTTTTATTTTTTTTCTGATGAATATATGCTTTGATTTCTTTTGTGCTTTTATTTATCGTTTTGTCATCTTCTCTTGGCATGATAAAATTTATAGAAACATCAGAAGTTGCTGCTTTGTAAGTAATAATTTTATCTTCTTCCAATTTTTTTAATTCTTCAAAGACTTGTTGAGAAGTAATTCCTGCTTTTTTGGCAATAAAGTATTCATTAACTTTCGTTTCTTGCTCAAAAAGTCCACCATATGTTCTTAAAATTATATCAATAAATTTTTTTTGTTTGACATTTTTGTTTGAGTAGTTTAAGACAGCATTACTAGAAACCATAAATTGTAAAGTAGATTTTTGATTAAAGTTACTGTCTATTTCAAGAATTCCGTTGTTAGATAAAATTTTTAGTACAACATCAACTTTTAGAGTACTGAAATTGTATTTTTTACAAAAATCTTTAAAGTTAAAGCTGTAAGATTCTAAAGGTAATTCTCCATAAGCAATTTGAAAGTGTTGGTATAAGCTTTTTAAAATAGACTTTATTTCTTTAATGTTTGGAGTCGAATTTTCTGTTTGTTGCTCTAATAAAGTAATATCATTTTCATGATACAAAAGTGCTGCAAAAGATTTTTGTTGGTTTCTACCAGCTCTACCTGTTTCTTGAATGTAGTTTTCAATACTTGTTGGCAAATTATAATGAATTACCAAACCAACATTGGCTTTGTCTATTCCCATTCCAAAAGCATTTGTAGCAACAATTATTGGAGTTACTTCATTCATCCAATTGTCAAAAGCAACTTGTTTTTCAGCATTGGTTAATCCGCCATGATAAAAAGAACTCTTGTATCCATTTGCATTTAAAAAATTAGCAATTTCTACAGTTTTTTTTCTTGAATTTACATAAACAATTGCTGGCGTTTTTGTTTTAGTGAAAATCTGAATTAAGCGTTGTAATTTATCTTCAATTTTAAAGATTTGATAGGCTAAATTTTCTCTATAAAATGATTTTTTATAAATTTTTGCCTTTTTAAACTCTAAACTTGTTGAAATGTCTTGCAGTACTTTTTTATTAGCAGTTGCTGTTAACGCGATAAAAGAAACCTCAGGTTTTAAGGTTCTTAAAGTTTTAATGCTTCTATATGATGGTCTAAAATCATGTCCCCACTCAGAAATACAATGTGCTTCATCAATTGCAAATAGGTTGATGTTGAGTTCTTTAATTTTTTGCTGAATAAATCTTGATTGCAATCGTTCTGGAGAAATGTAAAGAAACTTGTAATTTCCAAATTTAATATTGTCAAAAAGCGTAATCATTTCATCTTGAGTTACCCCAGATGGAATTGTTGCTGCTCTAATGTTTCTTTGTTTTAAATGATCTACTTGATCTTGCATTAAAGCAATTAGAGGTGAAATTACCAAACAAATACCTTCATGGATTAAAGCAGGAACTTGAAAACAAATTGATTTTCCACCACCAGTTGGTAATAAAGCAATAACATCATTTTTGTTTAAAACACTTTCTATAATTTCTTTTTGAGGATGTCGAAAATCTTGATATCCCCAATATTGATCTAGTATTTCTTTAGCTGATTTTAACATTAAATTAAAGAAAGTTCATTTAAGATATAATTTGCTCTTTCTTCTATAGTTCCGAAAGGAACCGTTTTAATATTGTATTTTAAATTGCTGTAAGCTTTTAGGATGTGTTTGTCTATTTCTTGAGATTCTTCAAAGCTTTCATAACGTTCGTTATCTGTGGTATGAATCATTCTCCATGGAGAAAAATGAAAAATTATATCGTATTTGTATTCATTACTTTTTTCGATAAAAGTTTTTGGATACTCTGTATTAAAGTATTCCATATAGGCATGTACATCTGGAATTCCTCTATCAAAAAAAACAACGTTCTTCTTACTCTCATTAGCTTTTAGGTATTGATGTTCTCTACCTTCTAATAATTTTTCACTAAATAGTAATGGTTCAGTTAAAAAAAGTTGGTCTATACCTTGTTCTTTAGCTTTTAAGGTTACTTCTCGAGAAATTTCATCCATACAGAAAAATCCTCTATTTTTAAGTTCGTTTAATACAGATGTTTTTCCGGTTCCTGGACCGCCAATAAGCACAATTTTTTGCTGCATATCACAAAAATAAATCATTCCCTTAATAAAACTAATTTTTAATGTAATTTTGTAGACTTTCATTTGGCAGGTAATTTGCTAAGAAATTTAAATTATGAGTAAAAAAGAAGAATTTTATACCAAATTAAAAAGTCAGTTAGAAGATACTACTTCTTTTCCTGCAGATTATATGTATAAGTTTATTGTACCTTCTAATGAAAATCAGGAAGCAGAAGTACAAGACATGTTTAATAACAAAGGAGCAGTTATCACAACAAAAAAATCTAAAACAGGAAAATATATAAGTGTTTCTATCGTATTAAAAGTACAAGACTCAAAAGAAGTTATATCTTATTAT
Source organism: Polaribacter septentrionalilitoris (assembly GCF_009832745.1). Classification (GTDB taxonomy): domain Bacteria; phylum Bacteroidota; class Bacteroidia; order Flavobacteriales; family Flavobacteriaceae; genus Polaribacter; species Polaribacter septentrionalilitoris. The sequence goes on from NZ_VRMJ01000025.1 coordinate 17,844, forward strand.
AAAAAAGCAGAAAAAATTAAAGGAATCATTTCGTTATAAATAAATTAGTTTATGAAAAAAATAGTTTTATTATTTGTTTTAAGTATTTCAATATCAGTTTTCTCACAAAAAAAAGATAAAGTTCTAGTAACTATTGATGGAGAAAAAACAACAGTTTCTGAATTTAAAAGAATTTATGAAAAAAATCTAGATGCCATAGATGATACTGAAGCTAAAGATGTTACAAAAAATTTAGAATTGTACATTAACTATAAATTAAAAGTTAGAGAAGCATACAGTTTACAATTAGATACACTGCCATCTTACATAAGAGAAATGGAAACCTATAAAAACCAGCTTTCTGCCCCTTATTTACAAGATACTACATTTATTGATAAATTAGTGAAAGATGTCTATTACAGAACTAAAAATGAAGTAAAAGCAAAACATATTTTAATCCGTGTGCCAAGAGATGCATCACCAAAAGATACTTTAACAGCATACAATAAAATTATAAAAATTAGAAACAGAATTGTAAATGGAGAGAATTTTGAGAAAGTTGCTGCTGAAACATCAGAAGACCCATCTGCAAAAGGAGATCCAAAATTAGGAAGAAAAGGAAATGGAGGAAACTTAGGTTATTTTTCTGCTTTTAATATGGTATATCCTTTTGAAGAAGCTGCTTACACAACAAAAGTAGGAGAGGTTTCTCAACCATTCAAAACTAGATTTGGATATCATATTGTTCAAGTAGATGATTTTAAACCCTCTGCTGGAGAAATTGAAGCAGCTCATATTTTAGTTAGAGACACAACTGCGCTTGGTAAAAGTAAAATAGATAGTATTTATCAAAGAATATTGTCTAAAGAAACTTTTGAGGAACTAGCAAAACAATATTCAGAAGATCCAGGTTCAAAAAATAATGGAGGTAAATTAGGAAAATTTAAAGCTGGTAGAATGGTAAAACCATTTTCTGATGCAGCTTTTGGTTTACAAAATGAAGGAGATGTTTCTAAACCTTTTAAGACTCGTTTTGGATGGCATATTGTAAAACTGATTAAAAAACATCCAATTAAACCTTTTAATGAGATAAAAAAAGAACTAAAAAATAAAGTAAAGAAAAGTTCTAGAATGCAATTGTCTGATCAGGCAGTTATCAACAAGTTAAAAAGGAAATATAACATACAAGAGAATGAAGATTCTAAGAAGATTTTAGATAATCCTAAATTAAGATCAATTGCTAAAGATTCTCTTCAAAATACATTATTTAGTATCAATGATAAAAAAATCATTCAAGAAGATTTTATAAAATATATTAGAAACAGAAGACATAAACCTGTTTTTGTTCTTTATGATGATTTTAAAAATCAAGAAGTGTTAACATATTATAAAGACAATTTAATATACACTGAACCAGAATATGCTTATACATTAAAAGAGTATCAAGATGGTTTACTTTTATTTGAGTTAATGCAAAAAAAAATATGGAATAAATCAAGTAAAGACACTATAGGATTACAAAAATATTTTAAGAAAAATATGAGTAATTACAAATCTAAAGAATTAAAAGAGGTGAAAGGTCAGGTAATTAATGATTATCAAAACCATTTAGAGAAAAACTGGATTTTAGATTTGAGAAGAAATAGTAAAATTAATGTTAAAAAAAGACAACTTAAAAAATTAATTAAATTTTACGCCAAAAAATAGATAATGAGGTATTTATTAGCAATATTAATTTTTCTTATTCTTTTTACTTCCTGTGATATATTTACATTACAAGAAAAAGAAAATGTAAAATCTGATATTATAGCAATAGTAAATACAGAGAAATTATTTAAAGATGATATTAAATCTATTATTCCATCAAATGTCACAAAACAAGACAGTATTATTATTGTTAAAAGTTATGTAAAAGACTGGGCAGTACAAAGATTATTGTTAGACAAAGCTAAAAATAACAGCTCTTTAGAAGTAGTTAATGAAATAGATGAATTGGTAAAGGATTACAAAGAAAGTTTACTTATTAATAGTTATAAAGAAGAGTTGGTAAAACAACGTTTAGATACCTTAATTACTGAAAGTGAAATCGACTCTTTTTATAAAGTTAATAAAGAGAATTTTAAGTTAAATGAAGAGTTAATTAAAATAAGATACCTTCATATTTCAGAGAATATTAATGATATAGATGAGATATTAAAACTTTTTAAGTCAGATGATATTTTAGATTTAGAAGATCTAGAAAAACAAGAGTTGAGTTTTAAATTTCATCAATTTAATGATTCAGTTTGGACAGCAGTAGATAAGGTTTTGTTAAAACTTCCTTTTTCTAAAGAAAAATTGTTAAAAAAAACAAAATTCATTCAAAAACAAGATTCTTTAGGTTTATATTTGGTCGCTATAAAAGACGTTTTACCACGTAATGAAATAGCCCCTGTAAGTTATATTAAACCAACAATTAAACAAATGATTTTACACAGGCGTAAGATCGAGTTAATTCGAGAAATCGAAAAAATAATAGTAAAAGATGCCATACAAAACAACAATTTTAAAACATATTAAATTCCACTTCTTATTATTTATTATAGGATTTTCATTTTTATCAACATCAGCTCAAAAAATAAAAATTGATGGAGTAGCTGTAGTAGTAGGTAAAAATATTGTTCTTGATTCAGATATCGAAAAATTTAAACAAGAAGTAGATCTAAGAAGCGAAGGTAAAGTTCAAATTTCTAATTGTGAGATGTTAGAAGAACTAATGCAACAAAAACTATTATCACATCACGCTGTAGTAGATAGTGTTGTTGTTTCTGATGTTGAGGTTTCTTCTAGGGTAGAAAGAAGTATCCAATACTTTACCCAACAATATGGTAACATAGAAAAAGTAATTAAAGCTTATGGTTTTAATGATTTAGATGATTTAAAGAAAGAACTAACTACAGTTCAAAAAGAAAATCTTTTAATTGAAAAAGAACAACAAAAAATTACAGAAAAAATTGATGTTACACCAGAAGAAGTTCGTTTGTATTTTAACGGTTTAAAAGAAAAAGGAGAATTACCTCAGTTTCCTGCAGAAATTGAATTGGCTCAAATTGTTCTTAAAGGAATCCCAACCAAAGAAGAAAATGAAAGAATAATTACAAAATTAAATGAACTCAAGAAACAAATTGAAGATGGAGCAAGTTTTAAAATGAAAGCGATTATAAATTCTGAAGATCCTGGAGTTACTCAAAATGGAGGAATGTATCCAGTAACAAAAGAATCTAACTTTATCAAAGAATTTAAAGAAATGGCCTTTACCTTAGAAATAGGTCAAGTTTCTAAACCATTTAAATCAGATTTTGGATATCATATCATGCAACTACATGAGATAAAAGGAAACACAAGAATTGCATCTCATATATTAATGCAGCCAAAAGTTTCTGATGATAAAATGAACGAAATCAAAGATAAAGCAACTTCTATCATAAAAGATATTAGAGAAGGTAAGATTACTTTTGAAGAAGCTGTAAAAAAAAATTCTATGGATGATGAAACTAAGAATAGTGGTGGATTGATATTAAATCCATCTACTGGAGAATCTCGTTTTGAATTGACTAGAATGGATCCTGCATTTTATGCAAGAGTTAATGATTTAAAAAAAGGAGAAATGACTGACCCTTTTTATGATGAAAATAGATCTGGTGTAAAAATGTTCAAGTTTATTTTAATGAAAGATAGAACAGATACTCATATTGCAGATTTGGTTGACGATTATGTAAAAATTCAACAATTAGCCCTTCAAAAAAAGAAAGAGGAAACTATAACCAAATGGTCTAGAGAAAAAATTAAAGACACATATATAAAAATAGGAAGTGAGCACGGAAAGTGTGAATTTCAAAAAAATTGGAAAAAAGAAACAAACAAATAATGTCTGACGTTAAAGCAGTTCATGATTTAGTAGAGAAATACAATTTACTTAAATCAGAAATAGGAAAAGTAATTATTGGGCAACAAGAAGCTGTTGATTTTACACTATTATCTATTTTTTGTGGAGGTCACTCTTTATTAATAGGTGTTCCAGGTCTAGCTAAGACTTTATTAGTAAATACTGTTTCAAATGCTTTAGGATTGAGTTTTAATAGAATTCAATTTACACCAGACTTAATGCCTTCAGATATTTTAGGGAGTGAGATTTTAGATGAAAACAGACATTTTAAATTTATTAAAGGCCCTATTTTTTCGAATATTATTTTAGCAGACGAAATTAATAGAACTCCACCAAAAACTCAAGCTGCATTATTAGAAGCAATGCAAGAACGCTCAGTAACAGTTTCAGGAAATCATTACAAATTAGATTTACCATTTTTTGTTCTAGCTACTCAAAATCCAATTGAACAAGAAGGTACATATCCTTTACCAGAGGCTCAGCTAGATAGATTTATGTTTTCGATCTCATTAGAGTATCCTACATTCGAAGAAGAAGTACAAGTTGTAAAGAATACAACAAGTATTAATACACAAAAATTAAATTCTCTTTTTACTCCAAAAGAAATTATTGAAGTACAACAACTCGTTCGCAAAGTACCTGTTGCAGATAATGTAATTGAATATGCAGTAAATTTAGTGGGTAAAACTAGACCAAAATCAGACAAAGCTCCAGAAATAGTAAAATCTTTTTTAGATTGGGGAGCAGGACCAAGAGCATCACAGAATTTAATTTTAGCAGCAAAAGCAAATGCAATTGTAAACGGTAAGTTTTCTCCAGATATAGAAGATGTAAAAGCTGTTGCAATACCAATTTTATCTCACAGAATTATTAAGAATTATAAAGCAGAAGCAGAAGGTATTACCCTCTCTAATATTATAAACTCCTTATTATAAGAATAGTACTGTTTAAATTTTCAAAATACGGCAAATGCCGTATTTTTATTTTTATTATATTACAAGATATTTGTAGTGTAACTTTAAATAACTTATTATGAAAATTTTGTGTACAGCTCTACTTGTTTTTTTCATCTCATTCCAAGTACAAGCTCAATCTGAAGGAGGTGATGCTGTCCCCGTTAATAATACCAATAAAGGTAAAGTAGATACCAACGATTTGGCAACTAAAATCATGAACAAAATAAATGCTTGTAGTGATGTTGCTTGTTTTGTAACTTTTTATAACTCTATGGCCAAAGTATGTTCTGGTTTCTCAAATGAGCAATCTGGTAAAAAAATTATAGCAGAGATTTTAAAATTAATGGATAAAAAACAAGACGGTGTGTTGTTTGATATTTATATGTCTAAAAGTAACAATCATCAAAAATACTTCTTAAAATGTGCTAAATTACTTCCTACTGATTTACAAACTGAATTAAGTAGGAAAGCGAGAGAATATTTAAACCGAAATAATTAAAACTCAAAAAAGCTAAATACATTACCGCCATAACGTTTATCATAACTATGATTTTTATGGCCAGTTAGGTCTGTGTATTTAGAGTGCTCAATAATTAAAACTCCTTCTTCGTTTAGGAGTTTTTTTTCGTTTACTAGATCAGCAATTTTTAAAAACTGTTCAGTTTCAAAGTTGTATGGCGGATCAGCAAAAATCACATCAACTTTTAAAGGAGTTTTTTCTAAGAACTTGTAAACATCACTTTTGTAGGTGTTTATGTTTAACTCTAAAGTTTTAGCTGTATTGTAAATGTACCTAATGCAGTTAAAGTTAGCATCTATTGCATAAATTTCTTTAGTTCCTCTAGAAGCAAATTCATAGCTAATATTACCTGTTCCAGAAAATAAATCTATTACAGAAATACTATCAAAGTAATAATGATTATTTAAAATATTAAACAAAGATTCTTTAGCCATATCTGTAGTTGGACGAACAGGTAAGTTTTTAGGAGCAGACAAACGTCTTCCTTTTAATTTTCCGGAAATTATTCTCATGAACCTAAAAGTATGTAATTATCGTGAGTAGATAAATTTAAATTTTTAAAAATTGTGTTTTTACTTTCTTTAAAAAAAACATTTCTAATGTACTCAAAAGTAATTTTATAAATTTCAGACTCCAAACTTATTTTCCCCATAAAGTAGAGAGGTACCTTTTCTGTATCTAATTTTAACTGTTCAAAAGCAAAAAGGATGTAATAGATAAAATCTTCTTTAGAATGATAAGAAAAAGAGTTTGCAAATTTTAGTTTCTTTCCATCAAGTATAATAACATCAAAAGTAGAAAAAGAAACATTTACATAAACCTTTAATGTTTCTATACTGTTTTTAGATATTAATTTTTCTATTAAAACTGAAATATGATGTTTGTAAGTAAACTCTCCAAAGTTTTGAAATAAGTAATTATTAATATTTATATATGGCACATAAACGTTATTACTATTGTTGATTTCAATGTTGTCAAAAGCAATAAAATCTGTCTTTAGTGTTTTGATATTAAAATCTAGGTAATTAGAAAGTTTCTCTTCTTTAAAATATTTTTGGGGTACTAATGTATATAACTCATTTTGATGAATTACTAAGACCGAAGAGAACTCTTTTTGCAGATTTAAGTCTGAGGTAAAAATAGAAGTTATTATTTTAAGTACCTCTTCTGGAGAAACTTGTTTTTCTTCAAATAAATATTCTGAAAAAAATAGCGCCTCTTTAGTTAGATTGTCTTGGATGCAAAAAGAAAATCCATCCAAACTAAATTGGATGGATAATCTAATATCTTTTGTTTTTTTTAAAACAGTATTACTATTCGTTTTCTTCACCTTTCTTTTTATCGTAAGAAGGTGGCCAGTTTCCACCAGTTGTCACTTCTTCTAAAGAACCTACAGAAATATACTCTCCTTTAATTTGATCAGTTGCTATAGCCTCTAATTCTTGTTTTACTAAAGATTCGTTCATACCCTTTAAGATATCTTTCTTTTCTGTTTTTACATAGAAAGTTGGTACAACTAAACCTGGTATTTTTTCAACAGTTCCTATCTCAACATCAAATTCTTTACCTTCAACACTAGGAACTTTAAACATGTTCTTATAGTCTGTATCTTTAAAATATTTTAAAACAGGTTCAAAACCAATAGTGTCAGTTTTTCTTTTTTCAACATCAACAATAATTCCACCACCTCTATTTTCTTTCTCTACAATTGTTGTGGTTTCAGTTAAAGCTAATTTAGCAGTATCAATAAATTGAATTAAAGCAGCTTTATCTTTTGTATATTTTCCTGTAACTTCAAAATGTTTTACTTGTGCATCTCTAATAATCTTTAGTTTGTCAACTACTTTAGCGAATTTTTTTACTTTATTTTTATTAAAGTTGATAGGCTCCATTATTCCAGTCCAAATTTTAACAACTAAAAATACAGAAAGTGCTAATAATAGAAGAGAAGCTATCCATCTTAATTTTAAAGGTAAAAATTTTACTATAACTATAGCTATAAGTACAGCAACTAAAACTGCTGCTAAAATCATTCCAAGTAATCCCATTTTAAATATATTTTTTTAATAGTCTTTAGGCAAATCTACAATTTTTTTTTTATGATAAAAACTTTTATTTGCAAATCAATGTATCTTTGTTCTTTAATTTTTTTATGATAGATAAAAGTAACATTTTTTACCAAGAGTTGTTAAAGAAATTCCATTTTTCTCCAACAAAAAAACAAAGTAAATTATTACTTTATTTGAGTGATTTTTCTCTACAAGAAGAAAAGAACACCATTTTTTTATTAAAAGGATATGCAGGTACAGGAAAAACAACTTCAATAAGTGCTTTTGTAAACAGTTTATGGAAAATTGGAAAAAAAGCAGTTTTACTAGCACCAACTGGTAGAGCAGCCAAAGTAATTTCTACTTATTCAAAAAGATCAGCTTTTACCATTCATAAGAGAATTTATTTTCCAAAAAAATTAGCAAATGGTTCAGTAGATTTTGTGTTACAAGATAATAAGTTTCGAGATACTATTTTTATTATTGATGAAGCATCTATGATTCCAGATGGTAGACAAAACCAGCAATTATTTGATGCACGTTCTTTATTAGACGATTTGATAAGGTATGTTGATAGTGGAAAAAACTGTAAATTAATTTTTGTAGGAGATACAGCACAACTTCCACCAGTAAGACTTGATGTTAGTCCTGCTTTAGACACCTCAAGTTTAGAAAGAATATTTCAAAAACAAATTACAGAGATAGAGTTAGATGAGGTGATGAGACAGCATAAAAACTCTGGTATTTTAAGCAATGCAACAGCATTAAGGTTTTCAATCCAAAATAACAACACAGATTTTAAATTTGATTTGGAGTTTCCTGATATCATTAGATTAGAAGATGGTTATGATATAGAAGATGCATTGGTTTCTGCTTATGACAATATAGGTTTAGAAGATACTGCTTTTATAGTGCGATCTAACAAAAGAGCTAATTTGTATAATCAGCAAATTCGTATGAAAATTAGAGGTCAAGAAAATGAAATTTCAGCTGGAGATTATGTTATGATTGTAAAAAACAACTATTTCTGGTTAGATGATAAATCTGCTGCAGGATTTATTGCAAATGGTGATATTTGTGAAGTACTTAAAATATTCTCTATAAAAGAGTTGTATGGTTTTAAGTTTGCTGAAGTAGAGTTAAGAATGGTTGATTATTTAGACATGAAACCTTTTGAAACAGTTCTGTTGTTAGATACTTTAATAAGTGAAAGCCCTTCTTTAACTTATGAAGAGTCTAATAGGCTTTATGAAGCAGTTAGAGAAGACTACCTAGAAGAGAAATCTAAATTTAAACAGTATCAACTTATAAAAAAGAATATTTATTTTAATGCATTACAGGTTAAATTTTCTTATGCAATAACTTGTCATAAATCTCAAGGTGGACAATGGAAAACAGTTTTTATAGAACAACCTTATTTACCTGAAGGTGTTTCTAAAGAGTATTACAGATGGTTATATACAGCTGTAACACGAGCGCAAGAAAAATTATATTTGATAGGTTTTAAAGATGAATTTTTTAGTGCCTAACGTAATAAATAATTGATAGAAATTCGACCATATTTATGTCCATAATCGTATCTTAAATCTTTAGATTTACTTGTGTTGTATAAAAACGAATATCCAAAATTAAAACGATTAGCAGTAAAGAGAATTCCAAATTCTAAATTAAAAACTAATGGGATAATTTCTTTAGTAACTCCACTAGAAGTATTTAAAAAACTTCCTTGAAGTGTTGCATCGTATAATGCATACTGAACAGTAGATTTTAAGTATATAAATGATTCAATTTCTCTTTTAAAACGAGTGTTTTCGTCATTAATATTAGTTCCAAAAGCAATAGAATTCGCTAAACTTTGTAAAGGTTTAAAGCCAAATCTAGAATAAAATCCTGATGATACGTTTGTATAAACAGTACCAATATTTACTTGATTAACCCAAGAAATATCAAAATTATCTTTTTCTGTTTTTACAACTCTTTTTAAAAATTGAGCACCTAAATTAAGAGCTAAAGCATTTTTAATTTGATACTCCCATCCAATAGCATTTTTAAAACCATAAATATTATGAATGAATTCTTGTAGTTCTTTTCCAAATGCATTTGGACCAATAAAACCTAAACGTAAAGAAGTATTAAAAATTTGTTGGTTTTTATAAATCCTTTTGATATTGAAACCTCCATATAAGTAACCTGCAAATGGTCTGTCATGAAAAAAAATGTTTGGAACTGTAGACACATAAGGTGTAAACATTTCATGACCCAATTGCCACTCAAAAATTCTTTTTTCTAAATGTTTCTTTTTTTTCTGAGAAAGATACCTGTAATTTATAAAAATACCACTAGTATAATAACGATCTCTTATGCTAGAAACATATAAATCGTTATCTGTTACCAAACTTATTTCTTTAGAAAACTTTTCTTGTGAAATTACAAAAGAGGTAAAAAAAAATACAAGAATACAAGTGAAATATTTCATAGTTGACAAATATAAAATAACTTATTTAAAATGTTTGTTTTTTATGTTTTTCTAAAAAAAAGTAGTTATTTTAGAGCATTAAATAGATTTCATGGAGAACAAATTAGGATTGAGTTCAGATGATTTTCAAAATGCCAAAAATAAAGAAGAACTCTTGGCTTTGATTGAAAAAAAAAATAAAGCGTATCGAAAAGTAAAAAAAACAATTTCATATAATGAAGAGTTAAGATTACTTCAAATAGAATTAGTTAAGTTACAAAGGTGGATTTCTAAAAACCAGAAAAGAGTCGCTATTATTTTTGAAGGTAGAGATGCAGCTGGTAAAGGAGGAAATATTAGAAGGTTTATGGAGCATTTAAATCCTCGATCTAGTAGGTTGGTGGCCTTAAATAAACCAACAGAAGTGGAGAAAGGACAATGGTATTTTCAGAGGTACATAAAAGAATTACCAAATCCAGGTGAGATTGTTTTTTTTGACAGAAGTTGGTATAATAGAGCAGTTGTTGAACCTGTAATGGGTTTTTGTACCAATCAACAATACAAAGAATTTTTAGTTCAAGTGCCAGAATTCGAGCATATGATGTATGAAGATGGAGTTATCATTATAAAATTCTGGTTATCCATCACAAAAGATGAGCAATTAAAGCGTTTTGAAGGTAGAAATGAAGATCCTTTGAAAAGGTGGAAGTTTAGTCCCGTAGACAAACAAGGTCAAATTTTGTGGGACAAATACACCTATTACAAACGTGAAATGTTTTCTAAAACACATACTTCTTATAGTCCTTGGATGATGATAAAAACCAATGACAAAAAAATAGCAAGATTAGAAGCTATGAGACATGTGCTCTCTCAGTTTGATTATGATGGAAAAGAAGAAGCGCAGACAATTTTAAATCCAGATCCTAACGTAGTAATGCGTTACTATCGCTCTAACATCCATACAGATTAATTATGAATAGACAGTTATCAGATAAAGAAGTTCGAAAATTAAATAGTAAAAAAGGATTACTATCACTACTATCTAAAGAACCTTTAAATGTTGATAGAGCATTAAGATACATTGATTATCAACGTAAATTAAAGAAATTACAAGTAGAATTAATTCGTTTACAAACTTGGGCAATTAATAATGATGAGAGAATTATTGTTGTTTTTCAAGGAAGAGATGCAGCAGGTAAAGGAGGAGCAATAAGAAGAATTACAGAACGTATTAATCCACGTCATATGCGCATAGTAGCTTTGCCAAAACCTACAAAAGATGAGCAATCTCAATGGTATTTTCAGAGATATGTAGAGCAGTTTCCAAAAGCTGGTGAAATGGTTTTTTTTGATAGAAGTTGGTATAATAGAGCTGTGGTAGAGCCTGTAAATAATTTTTGTACTCAAAAAGAGTATGATATTTTTATGAATCAAGTTAATGATTTTGAAAGAATGATTTTAGAATCTGGTATTCACTTGGTGAAAATTTACATGTCTATTTCTAAAAAAGAACAAGCCAAACGTTTTGAAGATATTAAAAGTGATCCTTTAAAACAATGGAAAATGACAAAGTTGGATGAAAAAGCTCAAGATTTGTGGGACCAATATACAGAGTATAAAAATGCAATGTTCGAAAAAACTAATACAGAACTCTCTCCTTGGAAAATTATAAAAGCTAACAGAAAAACAGAGGCTAGAGTTAATGTAATAAATCACATTTTAGAGAGAATACCTTATGACAAAGATTTAGAAGTTTAAGAAATTAATTTATTTACTTCATTAAACAATAAATATATTTCTGCTGCAATTTGTTTGTTGGTATCAAGATATGTCTCATCTTGTTTATCTGTTCCGTCAGAAATTTTAGGATCTACAAACGGTAAATGAAATCTTGCAATTGCTTCAGGTATAAAAGGACAATTTGCATCTGCATTGTTACAAGTAGTAATGGCGATAAATGGGTTCTTATTATGAGCATGATCATATCGTTTTGAAAAACCTAAAATAGATTTCAAAGCTCCTGAAAATGAAATTAAATATTTGGGGTTTTGATGAGAAAAATCTGAAACTTGAAAAGTAAACCCTACCTTCTGTAACGTTTTTACAGTGTTTCTATAAAATGCAGTAACTTCAGTTCCTCCCGAAAATGCATTGATGTTTAACCCAAAAAAATCGGCAGCATAAAAAGCCCAAACTTGACCAAGTTGACTTCTACGAGAATTGTGTGTACAAATAAAATTAAGATTTACAACTCCTTTTTCTGTGTATTCATTTGCAATAAATGTTGAGATTTTAGAAAGTAATTCTTTTCTTTCTTCATTTATTACAATTGATTTTTGTGCACTTTTAAAGAAGTTATTAGTAGAAGTCTTAATCATCCTTGTTATTTTTGCACAAAGATACTATCATCAAAAATCATATTAAATTAAGAGAAAGTTAAGAATGTGTTTACAAATTGGAAATAAAGTAGCAGTTTTAGATGATGTTTTAAAAGGTAAAGTTGTAGCTATTCAAGGTAACAATGTTTCTATACAAACTACTGATGGAATGATTTTTAGCTTTCAAAAATCAGAGTTGGTAAAAATTGATGTTGAACAACATGAACTGTCTAAATATTCTGATATTAATAATCCGTTGTTAAAAGAGAAAATATCAGAAAAAAAGCAACAGAAAAGTCTTTTTAAAAAAGAAAAAAATGAAGTTGTTTTAGAAGTAGATTTGCATATAAATCAGTTGGTAAAATCAACCAAAAACATGGATAATTTTGATATGTTGAATCTTCAATTAGACACCGCAAAAAGAAAAATTGAATATGCCATTTCTAAAAGAATCTCTAAAGTTGTTTTTATTCATGGAGTAGGAGAAGGTGTTTTAAAATCTGAATTAAAAAGACTTTTAAATAAATATTCAGTAAAATTTTATGATGCCTCTTATAAAAAATATGGGTTAGGAGCTACCGAAGTTTATATTTATCAGAACCCTAAATAATTGTACTTTTGCCAAATGAAAACGGTTTATTTAGATAATGCAGCTACCACAAAAATTGATGATGAAGTCATAGAGGTGATGTATTCTTCTATGAAAGATAATTATGGAAATCCATCTTCTACACATCAATTTGGTAGAAAAGCTAAATCTGCTGTTGAAACTGCTAGAAAAAATATAGCCAAACATCTTAATGTTTCTGCTAGCGAAATTATTTTTACAGCAGGAGGTACAGAAGCAGATAATTTAATATTACATAATGCTGTTTTTAATTTAAATGTTACAAGAATTATTACTTCAAAGATAGAACATCATGCTGTATTACATACTTGTGATTATTTAAGAGATTCACATAATATTCAGATTGATTATGTAAATGTTGATGAGTTTGGGGAAATAGATATACATTATTTAGAAACACTTTTATCAACTTCAAATAAAAAAACATTAGTAAGTCTAATGTATATCAACAATGAAATAGGAAACATTCTTGATGTTGAATCTGTCAGTGGCTTGTGTAAAAAGTACAATGCATTATTCCATTCTGATACTGTTCAAGTAATTGGTCATTATCCACTGGATTTACAAAAATCACCTATAGATTTTATTGTTGCTAGTGCTCATAAATTCCATGGGCCAAAAGGAGTTGGTTTTGCATATTTTAAAAAAGGTTTTGGAATTTTACCAATGTTGCATGGTGGTGATCAAGAAAAAGGAGCAAGATCGAGTACTGAAAATGTACATGCCATTTTGGGTATGGAAAAAGCATTTGAAATAGCAATTTCTAATTTAAAAAAAGACAAGAATCACATTGAAGAATTAAAACAATATTTTAAATCTGAATTGATTAAATTAAATAGAAATATTCAATTTAATGGTTTTTCAGGTGAGTTGCATAAAGGAACTTACACCATTTTAAATGTACGTTTTCCTGTTCAAAATGATATGATGCTGTTTAGTTTAGATTTAGCAGGAATCTCAGTTTCTGGAGGAAGTGCTTGTCAAAGTGGTAGTAATAAAGGTTCTCATGTTTTATCAGAAATATTGTCTGATAAAGAGAGTAATAATACCTCTATTCGTTTTTCTTTTTCTAAGTATACTACCAAACGAGAAGTTGATATAACTGTATCTAAGTTAGTAGCATTACTTAACTAGAAATCTCTTAAGCTATACTTTTTGAGTACAACAATACCTATAAATATTGCTGTAAAAACAAGTAATCCATCAGTCTGAATTGATAAACCTGGTGGAGGTGGAGGAGTTACAGGAGGTACCATTTGTATATAAGCTAGCATATTTTAAATATTAGTTTAGCATTAAAGCATAGTGTATCTATTTTAAGAAATAGATACACTATTTTTTATACTACCTTACTAGTGTTTTTTCAATAAAAATGCCTTTTTCTGTTTCAATTTTAATAATGTAAATGCCTCTTCTAATTCTTTTTCTTGTTTTAAGTTTGATTTTTTTTCGTTGGTTTTTAATTGACCAACTGTCAATTTTACCTCTAAATAATTTGTACAAATGAATCTTAGAAACAGTAATCACTTCTTTTTTGTTTAGTATTATTTTTTTGTTTCTTGAATTATAATACACATTAAAGTAATCTTTAGGAGTGCTAATTACAGGTGTATTGATTGGTTCTTTTTCTTTTGAAAATCCTAGATAGAACCTATTTGAATAAGTTCCAGAAGCCAAGTTTATTTTTACCTTATTTGACAAATCATATATTGAGTCTGTAACTTTATCTTTCAGGTAAATAGGAGTGTTTATTTGGTTCTTTTCATCAATTCCTAAACTAATTTCACCACTGTAACTTAAACTAAGTTCTAAAGGAATCTCTAAGTCAGAGCTAATTTCTTGAACTCCCGCAATTGAATATTTTGATTCATCATTATCAAACTTCCAGTAAATATCTGTATTATTCAAATCAAATAACTCACTATCATAACCCTTTTCTTTTTTAAAAGTATTGTTTTTGTTAAAAGAGATTCCTATTTGTCTATGAATGGTTGGTTTTTCTGGTTCTTTATATTCCATTCCAAGTTTTAGAATTGGTAGCTCATCAGGATTTTTAAAATCGATTACAGGAAATAAATCTAATACATTTTCTAAAAGATTGTTTGATGTGTTTTCTGTACTTTCAGTATTGTTATTCTTTTTATATTCCCTTTGGCTATTGTTAAAAACTATTGGACCACCAGTTTTGCTGCCACCAACAAAGAATCCAGTTCCTACAGGAATATAATTACCAGGACTCCAATAACTATCATCATTAATAGTGGGTTCATTTGTATTATAATTATTACTAGGTACTAGATTTGCAGCAATACCCATGGCAATATTTCTTGTAGCATAACCACCAATATAACCACTAAATGAATGTCCAGCAATATTAGAAGTTTCGATATCTTTTTCTCCTGCATGTTGCCAAAAATATAATGTTCCGCTAATTGAGTTGAGATTATCTTCTATGAACTTTTTTGCACTAATTCTTGATGGATATGGGTTTCCTAACAAATAAGAATCTTCAGCACCTATATTTGAATTTAATTTTCCATCTTTAGCACTTCCAACAAAGGTGTAGTTCTGAAGTACTCCAGTGCCTTTCATTATAAAACCACTTGTTTGCCTTATTGCTCCAGTGCTTTTCTTTTGTTCGTAATTAGCACGTGTACCATTACTGCTCGAAAAAGTGTAAATCCAATAGTCTGCAATACTTATAGGGCTAGTTGCTTCACCATTATAACCAGAAACAAAATTAATATCTGTAATCTTAGAATCTATAGAGAGCGGAATAGTCCCATCTTTTAAAACATCAGCAATAGTATATGTATTTTTGCCGATAGAATTTACAGGGCTACTCAAATAGCTATATCTGTATATACTTTCTACTTTGGTTTTTTTGTCAATTAAAATTTTACCTAGACCATAAAATTGTTGTTCGTTTTTATGAGTTTGAATTAACTCAGCATTTTGAGCTAATCTAATTTCATCATCATTAGTTAGTAAATGAATGCTGTCTGTTACAACTAGTAATTTGTTATTCATTAAAAGTGTACTGCCGTTTTTGACACTTAATTTTCTTGCCTTAAAAGAATTGGTATTTTCTATATAGTCTTCTTTTACAATAACATGTCTAGATCTATCAGGGTAACCATTACTCCAAGCTCCATCAATTCTTTCTGTAGGGTTTATTCTATGCAAACCTAACAGTATATTAGATTCTTGATTTGCAGATATTATTTCTGAAAATAATGGGTCATGAGGGTGTCTTTCAGGACCACCAATAGTTAAATCTCTATAAGGATCTAAGTTATCGTTTACAAAAGCTACCCATTCACTAGAAGAGTAGTTTTTATTAGGCTTTGTAACTTCATCAATTCTTACATATGCAGTTGTATTTTCAATGTTCTTAGATACATCTATTCTAGATTGCCAAGTTAATTTGTTACTAGCTCTAGATATCGTAATTATACTGTTAGAATCAGAGAAATTTGTAATTAAATTATTAACAAAAGGAAGTTGGTTTAATAAAGGAATAGCGCTATTTCCATTTTTAAAAACTAATGATTCTCCAGGTTGAAGCTCTTTTGGGTTTCTTGTAATTTCATTAGGTGAAATTCCTGTTAAATCATCATTAGAATTTTTAAACAAGCTGATTAATATTGCGTTTTTTGGAATTATTGCTGTTGGATGAATGTTTGTAATCTCTATCCAATTTTCTGAAGAAGATTTTACTATTTGAGTAATCATTGGTGTTCCGCAAGCATTTATATCTTTATTTATTGCATAATGATATGCATCTCTAAAATTGGATTCTGTGTTAGTATTATCTGTTTTTTCTAAGTTGTTAGAAAATCCATTTGCCCCAAAATTTCCTTTAATAATTGCTTCGTTTAATGTTGAAATAGTGTCGTTATCTTCTGGGGTCTCGTAACTTTTAAAAATATCTGGGACACATGCTTCTAGAGCATCAGAACATCCATCACCATCAGAATCTAAATCCAAACGATTTGGAATTCCATCTCCATCTGTATCAATATCAGTCAATATAGAATAGGGTTGGTGTTCTAAATAATCAACTACTATTGAACCACCATGATTTTTAATCATTTTTATTTTTATAAACTGAGTACTCTTACTTAGTTTGTAATATGTTTTTTTAGAATAGTAGTTGTAATAATGAACAATATATTTTGGGTTTGAAGTTATATCCCCTGTTTTATTAGATTCTTCGATTAATAGTATTTTTTTACCATATTTTTTTGCAAATGATTTAAATGATAAGTATGTGTTTGCTGGTATTTCTTTTCCAAAATTTACAACTAACTCATCATTTATTTTATCAAATTCAGCACCTTTTCTATTGATGCCATCAGTTATATGATATTCCTTTTTTACTCCTTTATTTAACGTAAAAAGAGGAGAGCCATTTACAGTTGCACTTTCTATTTTTTTGTAAGAAGATTCTATTTTATCTAAAATTCCATCATTATCATCATCGATATCAATAGCGTCAGAGACTCCATCCTTATCGGTATCAATTGAAATTTTTAAAATATTCTGACCATAATTATTTATTGAAAAAATAAGTAATAATAGTATGCAAATATGGTTTATGGATTTTTTTCTAATTGTAGTTTTAAGCATATAGTATGTTTTATAGTGTTTACTATAAAGACTTACGTATTTTTTTAAGGTATGGTTTTAAAAAAAAATGATTTTTTTAGAAAAGTATTCAAAAAAAAAAAGAGTAACCTAATAGGTTACTCTTTTAGGCATGAAACGTGGGGTATCATACCATTATAAACATACTTGTGGGAGTAGTTATTTTTTTACCAAAGAGGTAAACACTCTTAAAGTATCTCTTTTAATAATTTTCGCATTACTATCTAAAGTAACTTTTATTACGTGCTCAGGGTTTGAAACCTGAAAAATGTAACTATACTGTCTGAAAGAAGTAATATGGTAATTGGCATATTCTTTCTCAACAGTAGTTTTGTTAGATTCGTAATACTCCAATTCTGTTTTTACGGGTTGGCAACTTGCTAATACCCCTACAAATGTTAAAGCAAATAAGACTCTTTTCATAATAAAAAATTTTACAATTCATAAAACAACTATAAATTTTAAAAACAAACAGGATCTAATTTGTAGAGGGTTTTAAAATAAATCTCCTGTAGCTAGTAAAAAAATAGCAACTAAATAATACTTATAAAGTTAGGGAGCTTTAATAAACGTATAGTCAAATTAACATTTGCGTTAAATTAACTACGAACTTATTATAAATTTAAAAAAGAGGGTACATCAATAAGGGGATATTGATATTGCAAATTTACAAAATTATTTTAATTTCAATAAAGAAATGTTGTATTTTATTCCAAAATTAAGAAAAGGGCTACTCAATGTTCCTCCTTTGGCTTTAACATAACCACCAGCAGCTCTTAAGTTTAGTGTATTTGTAAGTTTGTAATCTAAACCAGCACTTGGCTTTATAATCAATCCTTGACCAGTACTAATGTTACCACCACCAGCAGCACCAGCTAAAAATTGAGTAAAGAATGAAATAGAAGTATTAAGTGTAGGTTTTGTTTTGAAACCTAAACCTACCAGACCTTCAGCATAAGCTCCTGCATTACCAAAATTTGCAAATGAAGTTTGACCAGCAATAAAGAGAGATTTGTTTAAATCTACGTTTATTTGAAGTGAAATTTGATGCATATCTTCAGTTGGCTCAGTTTCACGCTTTGCATTAAAATAGATGTCTTGTTTTACAATGAATTCAAATCCTTTAAATTTAGTTTTACTGTAGGATTCATCATCATTGATAATACCATTTCTTTCTAAATAATATTTTAAACCAATACCAAAAGTGGAAGTATTAAATTTTTTATCAGGAGTTAACAGGTATCCTTTATTTATTGAAATATAGATATCATTAAAAAGTTTTTGTTCTATTGATAAATCAGGATAAATCATAAAACCACCACCAGAATCAACACCACCACCACCACCTGCACCAATTCCGAATTTGGCTAAGACATTTGTATTGTTTTTAATTATCGGCAAAAGGTAACCAGCACCAAAGAACACATCCATATATCCTGCACGAATTCCGTTATATGCACCATCAACCTTTAGAAAAGCAAACCAATTTTCATTAAAATAGGAAGCATATTCAAAACCAACAAGATTAATTGTTTTTCCTTTTTTTATAACTCCAGTATTATCTTTTACAACTTTTAAATTATTGGCATGGAGCATTAAAGAACTTCTTTTACTTTTCTGATTCCAATCAGAAGAACTTAAAGATTCAATTTCAAACTCTTTTTCTGAAGCATTATAATTTGAATGTTC
Source organism: Polaribacter septentrionalilitoris (assembly GCF_009832745.1). Classification (GTDB taxonomy): domain Bacteria; phylum Bacteroidota; class Bacteroidia; order Flavobacteriales; family Flavobacteriaceae; genus Polaribacter; species Polaribacter septentrionalilitoris. The sequence goes on from NZ_VRMJ01000025.1 coordinate 37,072, forward strand.
AAAATCTAAAGAAATTTCTAAACTAACATTTAGTTGATGTCCTTTTATCAAACCATCATCAAAAAAATCAACATAACTCCATCCAGAATTTACTGAGAAATATTTAAAATCATAACCTAAATTAAAGTGAGGTAATATAAAGGCACCACCACCATCTGGAGCTCCAGCACCACCACCACCACCAAAATGGAATCCTGTATCTAGGTAGAAACCATCTGAAAAATATTTTTTGAGACCTGCATTAACTCCCAAGGTAAAAAAACCACCTCTTGAACCACTCACAGAGCCATAGATACCAATACCTGTATAAAAATTATTTTTTAAATTAAGGTTATAGTGTATACCTGTAAAACCCATATTAGTTTCATTAGGTATATTGGTAATTGGCATATCAATAGATAAGTAATCAATTTTTGCAAAACCTTTCTGAATATTTTTTTTTGGAATTTTCTCTGATTGAGAATATATAGATTGATATGAAATAAAAACTGCAAATAAGAAAAGGAACTTTTTCATAGTTGTAAATTATCTTTTTTTAATGGTAATAATTACTGTTTTTGATGCGGGTGTATTGCTAATATCAGCTTTATTTTTAATAGGTACTAATACGTTTGCTTCAGGGAAATAGGTTGCTGTACAATGTTTAGGTATATCATAAGGCACTACCAAAAAACCTTTAGCCTCTCTTTTTTCATTATTAAAATGACTTGTTAAGTCGACTAAATCTAATTTTTCTAAATTTAAAGAATTCATGTCTTCTTTGTTCATCAATACAACTCTTCGTTCGTTTAAAATTCCTCGGTATCTATCATCTAAACCGTAGATTGTGGTATTGTACTGATCGTGAGTTCTGATGGTCATCATCATAAATTGACTCTTTTTCAGTTTAATTTTAGAAGGTGTATTGATACTAAAATTAGCTTTTCCTGTTTTTGTAGGTGTAAAATCATTTTCTCTGGCATTGTTAGGTAAATAGAAACCACCTTTAATTCTTACACGCTTGTTATAATCTTCAAAATCAGGAATTGTAGCCTCAATTTTATCACGAATCAAATCGTAATTTGCAATTAATTCTGTCCAATTAGTAGTTGAATTATTCATAGTAGCATTGGCAACACCAGCAACAATAGCAGGTTCACTTAATAAATGCTCTGAGCAAGGTTTTAAAGTTCCTTTAGATTGATGCACAACTCCCATAGAATTTTCTACAGAAACAAACTGTTCTCCAGATACTTGGATATCTTTTTCTGTTCTTCCTAAACAAGGTAAAATCAATGCTTTTTTTCCTGTTACTAAATGACTTCTATTTAGTTTTGTAGAAACTTGTACCGTTAAATAGCAATTTCTTAAAGCTTCTGCAGTAAACTCAGTATCTGGGGTTGCAGAAATAAAATTACCCCCCATTCCAAAAAAAACTTTTGCCTTTTTTAGATGCATTGCTTCTATAGCATCTACAACATCATAACCGTGTTTTCTTGGGGCTTTAAAATGAAATTCATTTTCTAAATTATCTAAAAAAGAAGCTTTTGGTCTTTCCCAAATTCCCATTGTTCTATCACCTTGAACATTAGAATGTCCACGAACAGGACAAGTTCCTGCGCCTTTTTTTCCGATACTACCTTTTAATAATAAAATATTTACAACTTCACGAATGTTGTCTACAGCGTTTTTGTGTTGCGTTAAACCCATTGCCCAACAAAATATTATATTTTCATTATTGATGATGAGTGCTGTTGCTTTTTGTATTTCTGATAGTTCTAAACCAGTTTGAGGTAGTAATTCATCTATTGTATAATTATCTAAATCTTTTAATAGATTCTCTAAACCTGAAGTTTTTTCTTTGATAAATTGATGATTAAAAACAGCATTTGGAGATGCTTCTTCTTGTTCTTTCATCAATTTTAGGATGATTTTCAATAGAGCTACATCACCATTAATTTTTACTTGTAAAAACAAATCAGTTAAATCTTCACCATTTATCCATTGTAAAGGATTTTGAGGATCTTTAAAGTTCATTAACCCTACTTCTGGCAATGGATTTATAGTAATAATTTTTCCTCCCTTTTTTTTGTTTTTTTCTAAAGCGCTCAACATTCTTGGATGATTTGTACCAGGATTTTGCCCAATAACAATAACCAAATCAGCATGATTAAAATCTTCTAAAGTAACAGAACCTTTTCCAATTCCAAGTGTTTCTGAAAGTGCAACTCCACTTGATTCATGGCACATGTTTGAACAATCTGGTAAATTGTTTGTTCCAAATTGTCTTACAAATAATTGATATAAAAAAGCGGCTTCATTGCTTGTTCTACCAGAAGTGTAAAAAATAGCTTCATCAGGAGAGTTTAATCCATTTAACTCATTACCAATCATTTGAAAAGCATCGTTCCAGGAAATTTCTTGATAATGAGTAGCGTCTTCAGCTAAATACATAGGATGAGTAATTCGTCCACTTTTACCAATTTCATAATCAGACAATTCAGATAATTCTTTTACAGAATGCGTAGCGAAAAACAAAGGAGTAACTTTGTTTTTTGTTGCTTCTTCTGCAACAGCTTTTGCACCGTTTTCACAATATTCAGCTAGAAAAGCTCTTTTGTCATCTGGATCTGGCCACGCACAACCTGGGCAATCAAATCCGTTTTTTTGATTTAAATTCGCTAATAATTGAATCCCTTTACCAACACCCACTTCGTCTTTAATATGAGTTAAAGCAGAACGAATTGCTTTTATTCCAGCAGAAGTTTTTGGAGCTTCTTTAAGTTTTATTCCTGTTAGTTTATTTGGAGGCTGCGCATTTGTATTTTTAGACATAACTCAAACTTTTTTTTAGATAAGAAGGATTCGCATAAATAGTCATCTTTTGCGCTCTTGTAAATCCAATTAAACAAATGCCAAATTCTTTTGCAAAGTCTACAGCTAAAGAAGAACAAGCTGAAACAGCTACAATTATTGGTATTTTAGCTAAAAATGCTTTAGAGACAATTTCGTAAGAAACTCTACCACTCACTAGTAAAAAATGAGCATGATTAAGTTGCTTTTTAATGAGTAAATCACCAATAGCCTTGTCTACTGCGTTATGTCTACCAATATCTTCTTTTATCGATAAAATTTCATTTTTTTTGTTAAACACTCCTGCTGCATGACTACCTCCTGAAGCAAAAAAAGTTTTTTGAAAAACTTCCATTTTCGAGAACATTATATGCAAATCATTACTTAAAAAAGTATCTGATTTTTTTAGTTTTTCTCCATCAACTTTAATGTCTTTGAGTTCTTTTTTTCCGCAAATTCCGCAAGAGGATACAGATAATAAAGTTCTCTTATTTAAATATCCTTTTCCTAAATCTTTTTCAGAAATATTTACATTGATAATTGTTGGGATTTTATGTTCTTCTTTTACAATTTGAAAAATTAGATTTTCTTTTTTTTTGTAAATATCTTCAGCAAAAAGGAGACCTCTAATAAGTTCAATATCATCATTTGGAGTTCTCATTACCACAGTATACGCCTCATTATTTATATTGATTTGAAGAGGTGATTCTACAACCAAATTATCATTGAGAAAGGTTTGACTCTTCTGATTTACTTTTAATGCTTGATAAGTTGATGTTTGCATAAATTGAAGATTCTGCTTCTATACAAACTTAATGAAAAAAGATGTGGTTAGAAAGAAAAAGCCTTGAAACGAATTTCAAGGCTTAACTCTAGGTGTTTTATACCCCTAATCATAAAACACATAGATCTATAACAAAGATAATATTTTCTTAGAAATTATTAATTGTTTTTTTACACAAAATAACTGATAGGTCATTGTTTTTTAGAGTTGTAAGGAATATGTAGTTAGTGCCCCCATCTTTAATTTTGGTTTCTTTTCTAATTTGAGCTACTGTTTTAGGAAAGTTTCTGACGGTAATGTTTGCTTGTTTATTTGGCAATAGCCTATTTATTTTCTTTTTATTGTAAATTGAAATGTTTTCAATTTTAAATACTCTACCTGGAAAATCAATTAATTGATCTGAAGTATATAAATGTGAATGTTGATGTAATTTATAGATTTTTAATTGATAAGAAATTTGATGAAATGCACCAGATTTTAAGATGGCTGCATTAGGTTCGTAAAGATATTGTAGTGGTTCTGAATATTCAGAATTTACATCTTCTTGATATCTAAAGTTAAACTTTTGAACTTTATGTTTTCCAAAATTAATTGTTTTAATATGTATCTGTTTTTGATAGTCTTTTTCTAATAAAAACAACAATTCTTTTACTTCATTATTTACAGCTACAATATGAATTTCTTTCACATTTTTTAATTCTCTAATTGTACTAGAAATATCTAAAATGGGAGAAACTTTAATCAGTATTGTTTTGGTTTTTGAAAAATAAAAATCAATCTTTGGTGGTATTTCTGGCAAACAATCTTTTAGTAAAAATACTTTTCCTTTTGTATCATTTCTTCTTGATGGGTCTATGTAAATACAATCAAAAGTTCTTGTAGTTTCTTTTAAATAGTTGAAACCATTACCCGAAAATGTTTGAATATTTTTTATCTCTAGTTGTTTATAATTGTGCTTTACAATTGTTGATAAGTCTTCGTTAATTTCGCAATGTGTTACTGTTGTAAATAGCTTAGAAAAGTAATAACAATCAATACCAAACCCGCCTGTAATATCTATAATCGAGTTTCCAGATACAATACTTGACTTATATTTTGCTGTGATTTCTGATGAGGTTTGTTCAATGCTTATCTTTGGTGGATAGAAAATGTTTTTAGTAGAAAACCAAGTAGGTAGTTTGCGTTCAGATTTTTGTTTTGCTATAATCTGATTCGCTAACTCTTGAATTGGAATAGCATCAAAAGGACTTCCTTTTAAAATCAGTTTTGTAATTTCTGATTTTAAATGATTATTGATGAAATTTTGTACTTCTGGATGTAAAATTTTAGGATTCAAAATTTTTACTAAATATCTTTTGTAATGGATTTTACAATTTTGTTATCAGATAAAAACTCTTTTAAAATCACTTTTAAAGCAGTATAAAGTGGTACTGCAGTTATCATTCCTATCACACCAAATAATAATCCACCAATGATAATAATTAAGAAAATTTCTAAAGGATGAGATTTTGTAGTTTTTGAAAAAATTATTGGCTGACTTCCAAAATTATCAATTAATTGTGCAATCAAATATCCTATCATTACATAAATTGTTGTGGGTAAAATTTCTGTTTGAAAATCTTGTCCAATATTACTTGTCATTGATAAAATAAACATAATTACTGCACCAATCATTGGACCAACATAAGGAATTAAGTTGAGTAGCGCGCATAAAAAAGCGATAACTACTGCGTTATTAATTCCGAAAATTAAAAGTATGATAGTGTAGAGCACAAACAGAATTGAAATTTGAAAAATTAATCCTATAAAATACCTTGATAATAAATCGTTAATGGTTTCTAATGATTTTGAGAACCTAGTTTCTGTTCCGTTAGGAATAATTGTCATAACCCCATTTTTTAGCAAATGACTGTCTTTCATAAAAAAGAAAGAGATGAATAGTATTGAAAACAAACCAACACTCAAAGAGCCTAAAGTGCCTAAAATATAGTTTAAAAAGTTAGGTATTTCTTGAAATTGAGATAAAAAATCAAAGTTTTTAATTTCACCAAACACATCTATTCCTTTAGATGAAAAATAAGCTGTAATTTGTGCTACAATATGCTCTACATTTTGTTCTAATTTATCTACTTCTAATAAAGATAAACTTTTACCTTGCTCTGCAACTAGTGGAATAAACATTAGAATTAGTCCTGTAAACAAACCTAACATTAACATCATTGAAAATACAACAGCTAAAGTGTTTGGGAACTTTAATTTTTTTCTTAAAAAAAAGACGACTGGTCTTGCAATTAAAGACAAAATTGCTGCAATAATAATGTAAATAATTACTGATTGTATGGTATATAAAAAGTAGCCTAGAAGGAAAATACCAACTAAAATCCCTATAGCTCTTAAAATTCCGTTTGCTATTATTTTTGAGTTCATTAATTATAGCCTTTTACTTCTCCCATACTTAAATTTCTTCCATTTTTAAAAGTATGGTTTTTTGGTAATAAAGTTCCGCTTTCTGTAGTTATCCATTCTTCCCAAGTTGCAGGAGTTCCATTCATTCGTCCGTTTTTTAAATACATTTTATAACTTTTTGGTACATATGTAGAATCTAAAATCCAAACATAAGCATCTCCAGGTGTAGTGCCTCCAGAAGTGTAGGTAACTCTTAAGGCTTCTTTATCATCAATCATTTCTATGTTTCTGATTACACCATCATCATATAATTTATGTGGTGCCACTAACCAAAAAGAATCATTATTAAAAATGTTCCATGCTCTTTTTACAATTTTATTCGGTGTTTTTTCCTGTAGTTTTTCGTTAAAATAGACAGTACTTTTTTGAGTATCTGCTGGGTGTAAATTTACACGAATGGTATCCCAAGAAACATCAACAATATGTTTTTGTTTGTCCCACTTAAAATGTCTCCTTCCTCCAAAACTCCATTCTATATATCTTGTATTCTTGTATGCTTTATGATTGATTGCTTTTAAAATTTTGTTGGCTAACTCGTTTGCATTTTGGTTATAGGCTTTTACATTACCCATTGAAATTTCTAAACCAAATAATGATAACTTGTGTTTTGTTGGCAGTTTTATGCCTGCTTCAGTGATTTTCCAATCAGACCAAGTAGCAGAAGCACCACCAATAGGGATAATTTTTGTCCACATTTTATAAGAAGTAGGGAAGTAGTTTTCGTCTAAAATCCATAGGTAAGAATCTCCTGGAGTTGAGCCACCAGAGGTATATGTAATTAGTAATGCATCTTTACCTTCGTGTTTTACAATACGTCTTTCAGTGCCTTTATCAAATATTTTATAAGGTGCAACCAACCAAAAAGAATCGTTGTTGAAATAATTTGTAGCTACTTGAATTAATTCTGGATTATCGACTTTTTTATTGTTGATATATGCTTCAGATTTATAAGTTGTATTGGTGTTTAAAATTACTTTATTTTCATTCCAAGAAACTTCTACAATACCTTCTTGTTTTCGCCATTTATAAAAGTTTTGTCCTCTAAAACTCCATTCTAATATTTCTGTATTTTCAAATGCTTGATGATTTATTGCATTAAACACTTTTATTGCTAAAGCATCAGCTTCTTTGCCTTGTTTTCCCTCAGGTAACGGTTCATTGTTTACAAAATAATAAATTCCTCCAGCAACAATTAATAGTAGTAATAGAATTCCGATAAATTTAAAAAGCTTCTTCATTTTTGAACTTAAAATTAAGATGCTAAATTAATTCTTTTTTTTTAGGAGAGATTATCTATTTTTTGGTAATGTAATCTCAAATATTCTAGAAATCCTATTTTTTGGAGTTACTTTATTAGTTAGGATTCGTTTTATGAAGGTAATTCTAGTGTAATTTTCTTACAAAAACATGATTTTTGTAGCCAATTTCTGCAACAGTAAAATCCACAAACCCCACTTTTTTATATTGATGTGATTCGTAAAATTGTATGGCTTTATAATTTAAAATATAGGTTACCAACCAAATGACATCAAATTCTAAAGTTTTCATTTTTTTTATGATAGTTTCATGTAGTTTGTTGCCTAACTTCATCCCTAAGAAATCATTAAGAATATAGATTTTATCTAGTTTACAAGCTTTTTTATTTTTGATGAATTCATTAGCGTTATTTAAAATAACTTTAGCGAAACCTACAGGAAGTTCGTCATAAAAAATAATCCAAAAAATTAAATCTTTATCTTCTAACTCTTTTTTAATTTTATGAACATTGAAACTTGAGTTGCAAAAATCTAATACGTCTTTTTTGTTTTTAATATACTGACTATGAGATTCATTAAACGTAACCCTACCTAATAATGCAATTGTATTTGCATCTAAACTGTTGGCTTCTCTTACTTTAATCATATCAATTCTGAATTTAGTTCCTTTAACTCTAATTTTTAGGACTAATCTTTGTAGCAAACATCTAATTATTTTCAATAAAACTACATAAAATAAATTGCTTAAAATGATTTTGTTTTCTTGATTAACGGAAAGTTACAAAACGTTTAATTTAACAGATATCTGAATAATTAATAAAAATCTTACTAAATTTTTTTGGTAAATTTTTACAAATACAAATTTTTTTATTGGTAATAGGATGTTCAAATTCTAATTTTGCAGCGTGTAAATACAGTCCTTTTCCTTTTAAAATCAAATCTGATTTTCCGTAAATTTTATCACCTAATATTTGATGACCAATACTTGATAAATGTTTTCTTAATTGATGTTTTCTACCTGTTTTTGGTTGTAATTCTACCAAATTCAAATTTTCAAAACGTTCTGATTTTACAGATTGTAAAACCTTAAATTCTGTGGAAGCATTTTTATGATCTACCTTAAAATGAATAACACCTGCAGAACACATGTTACCAATTGTAATTGCGTAATATGTTTTTTGGATTTTCTTTTTCTTAAATAGTAAGCTTAATTTCTGAATTGCAGAACTTGTTTTTCCTACTAATAACAACCCACTTGTGGGATAATCTAATCTATGAATAGGTTGTGGCTTAACAGCAACTTTTTGAGTGCTTTTTTGTAAATTTCGTGGTAGAGCGTTTGTAATGGTTACAAATTTGTTTCCACTAACTAAAATTCCTGCAGGTTTGTAAATAATTGCCAAAAAATCATCTTCATATAAAACCTCTACATCTAATTTTAATCTTTTAAAAGTAGCAATTTTTTCTGATTTATATAGTTCAATTTTTTCTCCACCAGAAATATATTTCGACGTTGTTGCCAAAATACCATCAATAAAAATAAGCTCTTTTTTGATGGCTTTTTTTATGGCAGATTTTGTTGAAACTGTATTAAAAATACCCACTCCATATTCTTGAAAACGAATCGGTTTTTCTTGCTTTTTTGCGATGTGAGTTTCTATAATTTTCAATAGAAAATAAGTGTAAAAACTAATTCCTGCTAAAAGCAGGAATTAATTTAATTAATTATCTTTTTTATAACCTTTTGGTCTTTTAGAGCGAATAGGTGCTTTAGGTTCTGGTTTCATTTCAAACTCATTGCCTTTTAACAATCGTAAAGCTTCTGCTACTGCCTTTTCTAATTGAGGGTCTTTACCATCTAAAACTTCTTTAGGCGTTTGATGCACTTCAATATCTGGAGCAACACCTTCACCTTCTACAGCCCAGTTACCATCAACATCATAAAAGCCACCTCTTGGAGCTACCATTCTACCACCATCAATAAATGGAGGAGTGTCCCAAGTACCAACCAAACCACCCCAGGTTTTTGTTCCCACTAAAGGTCCTAGGTTTTTTTCTTTAAACATATAAGGTAATAAATCTCCACCAGAACCAGCTCTTTCGTTAATAATCATCACTTTTGGTCCCCAAATTCCAGCCATAGGTGTTGTCCAAGGTTTTCTACTTTCGCTTTTACTATTAAAATAACCAACAACTTCTCTAGACATAATGTCTATCATATAATCTGCTGCAGAACCACCACCATTATTCCTTTCATCTATAACAACTCCTTTTTTATCTTGTTGAGAGAAATAATAACGATTGAAAGATGTAAAACCTGGACCACTAGTATTTGGAACATATACATATGCTAATTTTCCGTTAGAAAGTTTGTCAACTTTTCTTCTATTACTTTCTACCCAATCTATAGAGCGTAAACTTCTTTCACTAAAAGTTGGTGTAATTAAAACTGTTCTGGCGTCTTTTTCTGACGGTTTATCATTTAGTTTAATATAAATTTCTCTACCAGCAGTTTGCTCTAAAAGTTGGTAAATGTTTATTTCTGAAGTTAAATTTACACCATTAATTGCTATTAAATAATCGCCTTCTTTTACATTAATACCTGGTAAACCTAGTGGAACAGTAATATTAGGATTCCAACGTTCTCCTCTGTATATTTTTTTAAATTGATATCTGCCTTTTTTAACTTCAAAATCTGCACCTAACAAGCCAACAGGTACTCTGTCTAAATTAGGATAATCTCCTCCAGATACATAAGAGTGACCAATAGCAACCTCTCCACTCATAATATCAACCACATAATTCAAATCGCTTCTATGTCTAACATCATCTATCCAAGGAGAATACCATTCATAAATATCATCCCAAGGAGCACCATGTACATTGTCCACATATAAGAAATCTCTCATATACCTCCAACCTTCTTTAAAAATCTGATGTGCTTCAGCTTTAGGGTTTACCTTAATTTTCATGCTGGTTTTTAAAGATTTTTTACCAGCTTTTGCAGCTTTACTGCTGTTTAAACTCCAGCTACCTCTTTTAGATAGTAATATTGAATTTCTATCATTAGAGGCTACCATTGCAGAAACACCTGTTGCAAAAACAGTAGCTTTTTCTTTTGTAACATCGTAACTATGCACAGTTAAACCAGAAGAATTCGGAACTGCTTCAGCAATAAAAACTTTGTTTTTTGGACCTTTTAGTAAGGCAACATAATTTCTAGCAGGTAGTTTTAAAGCCACAGCTCTATTAAAAATACCTTTTTCGTCAATAACTGTTTTGTTTTTTGGTGATGATTTTTCGTCTTTCTTTTTACTTTTTTTTTCGTCTTCTTTTTTCTTTTTCTCTACAGATGCTTCATCTGTTTTTGGTAAAATTGGTGCTTTGTCTTCTGCACTTAAAACAACTGTATATAATGTTCTAGAAACACTTGGGTCATAAGAACTCATGTCTAACCAACCTGTTTGTAAACCATAATCTGTACTTGCTAAGGTGTAAATAAATTTTCCACTTGCGTCCCAAACAGGAGAAATTGCATCTGCAATTGGATCTGTAATTTGTATTATTTTTTTAGTACTAATTTGATACGTGTAAATAGATTTAAAACTATTGTCATTTTGTTTTGCGTAAGCAATCCAATCACTATCTGGAGACCATTTAGGATTCATAGTTCTGTTAGGATGTGCAAAACCATCTGCATCTACTTTTGTAATCTTTTTGTTTTCTAAATTGATAATCCAAATTACAAAATTGGTATCTGTATATGCAATGTATTTTCCATCTGGAGACCAATCTGGTTGAAAGTAAAAAGTAGGGTTTGGTAATTTAATAAGCTCTTGATTTGTACCATTTTGGTCTGCTAAAACCAATTGATATTCTCCACTTTTATCTGAAAACCACGCTACTTTATCGCCTTTAGGAGACCAAATTGGTGAACGATCTGCAACACCAGAAGAGTTGGTTAAATTTCTCCAAGTTCCGTTTTCTTTAGGCACTGTAAAAATTTCTCCTCTGTATTCAAATATGGCTCTGTTTCCTTTGGGAGATACATTTGGATTGATTAAATTTCTACCAGAAACATTCATCCATCTTGTTCTAGAGTAATTTAAATCTCCTTTTACATTGATAATAATTTGCTTTGTTTCTTTTGTTTCAGGATTTAATTTGTGCAGAAAACCACCTTGTTCGTAAACAATTCCGTTTTCATTAGCATCTAAATTTTTTACATCGAATTTTTTATGAAATGTTATTTGAGATTCTTGCTTTGTTTTTAAGTTGTAAGACCAAATATTGGCAGTATAATCTCTTTCTGAAATATAATACACGTTACCCTTATACCAAACAGGATTTGTATGTCTTTCTCCATCTAACTGAGGAGTTTTTATCAAATTCTTTGTTTTTAAATTCACAATCCAAATTGGCATTGCTTGTCCACCTCTGTAATTTCTCCATTCTGCATCCCAACTTGTAATGGGTGTATAAGCAATGTATTTGTTATCTGATGATATTTCACCAAAAGCAGCTCTAGGAATATCAAAAGCTTCTGGTAATCCACCTTTGGTGGAAACTGTGTAAAATTTATTGGTTTGTGTTGGTCTAGATGCTCTATTAGATCTAAACAAAATTTTTCCATCTGGTGTCCAACCTTGAACAACATCCGAAGAAGGATGATATGTTAACCTTTTAGGTTCTCCACCATTAATAGAAACTACAAAAACATCTGTATTTCCATCATACTGTGCAGTAAATGCAATCCATTTTCCATCTTTAGAAAATTGCGGATTTGATTCAACACCATCATCACTAGTTAAACGCATGGCATTTCCACCATTTAAAGGCACTTTCCATAAATCTGCTGCATACACAAAAACCACATCTGTTTTAGAGAGAGTTGGTTGCCTTAATAAACGAGTGTTTTGAGAAAAAGTTACAAAGGTAAATGCAACTAAAAGTAGCGTAAATAGTTTTTTCATGAGAGTTCGATTTGATTAACATCTAAAATTAAATAAAACTACATCAAAAAAGCTAAAAGATATGTTAAAGAAATTAAGGTTATTTAGCAAACAACTGCCCAATATCTTTAAAAGCTTTAAACTCTAGCGCATTATTTTCTGGATCCATAAAAAACATAGTGGCTTGTTCGCCTACTTTGCCTTTAAAACGAATGCAAGGTTCAATTTCAAATTTTGTGTTGACTTCTTTTAATCTATCTGCTAAAGTGTGCCAATCTTTCCAAGTTAAAACGACACCAAAATGTGGTACAGGTACATTATGGCCATCTACTTCGTTTGAAATTCTTTGAGGTTTATAATCTTCTTTTACATGAATTACCAATTGATGCCCAAAAAAGTTAAAATCGACCCAATCTTCTGTTGAGCGACCTTCTTCGCAGTTTAAAATATCTCTATAAAACGTTCTGCATTTTTCTAAGTTTTGTACAGGAATTGCTAAGTGGAAGGGTTGTATCATTGTTAGTTGTTATCTTGTAATTTCTTTTAATTTCTGATTTGTAAATTCTTGTAAATCTTCAAAAAATAAGGTAAAATCGTTTTCTAATTCTAGACTTAATTCTTTTAAATCTTCAATCGCTAAATCCATTTGAGATTTTCCTTTGGTTCTGTTATTCATTCCTTTTAAAACTCTTTCAATTCCATCTTCAAATTGATAGTTATATAAAATATCATACTCTACCATGTATGTGATGAATTGTTGAGATTTTATAGGCAATTCAGTAGCTTTTTTAGTGAATAGGCTATAAATTTCTTGTGTATAGATATCTAATGGAATAGCAGAGTAGTTTGTCCAATTTTTTGCTAAAAAATGATCGTAAAAAATATCAATAATTACTCCATCATAATGTCTGTAACGCTTGTGCAATCTACGTTTGCTTTTCCTTACAATTTGGTGTGCATCTGTAAACGTATCAATTTCTCTGTGTAATAGAATTCCTTTTTGTATTTCTGCATTAAAATGTTTGAAATGATTTCCTCTAACATGGTCTGCTATAAAATTACCAATTAGAATATTGGTGTTGTTTTTAGATAAGTAGAGGTGAGCTAAAAAATTCATTTGCTAAATGTAAACAAAAAACCACAACTATAAGTTGTGGCTTTTACTAATATTTACTCCTTTAAAAAGTAGTTGTTTTTTAATTATTCAACATTACAGGCATTACCAACATGGTTACTTTTTCACCTTCATCAGTGCCATCAATAGGTGTTAAAATTCCTGCTCTGTTAGGTAAAGACATTTCAATCAATACTTCACTAGAATTTAAGTTGTTTAACATTTCACTTAAAAAGCGAGAGTTAAAACCAATTTGCATATCATCACCTTGATAATCACAACTCAAACGTTCATCAGCTTTGTTGGCAAAATCTAAATCTTCAGCAGAAATGTTTAGTTCTGTCCCAGCCATTTTTAATCTGATTTGATGCGTTGTTTTACTAGAGAAAATAGAAACACGTCTTACAGAATTTAAGAAAGAAGCTCTATCAACGGTTAATTTATTTGGATTCTCTTTAGGTATAACAGCTTCGTAATTTGGATATTTTCCATCAATTAAACGACAAACCAAAACCACATTATCAAACGTAAATTTTGCATTTGCATCATTATATTCAATGGTTACTTCGCTATCAGAACCACCTAAAATTCCTTTTAACAAGTTTAAAGGTTTCTTTGGCATGATAAATTCTGCAGTTTGATCTGCAGTAACATCTGTTCTAGAATATTTTACCAATTTATGAGCATCAGTAGCAACAAACGTTAAACTTTGTGAACTAAACTGAAAGAAAACTCCGCTCATTACTGGGCGTAAATCATCGTTTCCAGCAGCAAAAATAGTTTTAGAAATCGCAGTTCCTAAAATGTGGGCAGGTACTACAGTTTTACTTGGTGAAGCTAATGAAACCGCTTTTGGGAATTCATCACCACCAAAATAGGCCATATCATACTTTCCTTGATCAGAACTAATCTCAATAGTATTGTCTCCTTCTGTTTTAAATGTTAAAGGTTGGTCTGGAAAAGTTTTTAAAGTATCTAACAGTAAACGTGCAGAAACAGCAATAGAACCAGAACTATTACTTTCTACATTAACTACAGAACTCATTGTGGTTTCTAAATCTGATGCAGAAACTTTTAATTGATTCTCAGACAATTCAAACAAAAAGTTATCTAAAATAGGTAAGGTATTGTTGCTATTTATAACGCCGCCTAAAACTTGTAACTGCTTTAACAATTGCGAACTCGATACAATAAATTTCATTGATTTTATTTTCTTAATTATTCTTACAAATATAACTTTAATAAGTGATTTTAAAAATTAATTTATCAACAGGTTATGAGCATTTTGTTGATGAATTTAAAAACGTTATAATTATGTTAATTAGCTATGTTTTGGATGATAAAAAGTTACATTTGTTTGATTTATTTTTAAGAAAAACAACCATAAATGTCTACTTAAGCGCAGTTAAGAGGTTTTAATTTTCGCTGAATTTGACATTGAATTTTATTCAAAGAATGAAAAAATATTTACGATTCACTTTATTGTCATTATTAATTTCTGTTTCAATTTTCGGACAAAAACCAAAAAAACTTACTACAAATCAGATTTACGAGAAAATTCAAAAACTAAACTTTTTAGGAACTGCCTTATACATTGCAGCGCATCCTGATGATGAAAACACACGTCTAATTGCGTATTTAGCCAACAATGTAAAGGCTAGAACAGGTTACTTATCGTTAACAAGAGGTGATGGAGGTCAGAATTTAATTGGTCCTGAAATTCGTGAGTTATTAGGTGTCATCAGAACACAAGAATTATTGGCCGCAAGAAGAGTTGATGGAGGAGAACAATTGTTTACAAGAGCAAATGATTTTGGATATTCGAAACATCCAGATGAAACTTTAGAAATTTGGAACAAAGAAAAGGTTTTAAGTGATGTAGTTTGGGCAATTAGAACTTTTAAACCAGATGTAATCATCAACAGATTTAATCATAGAACTCCAGGAACAACGCATGGACACCATACTACTTCAGCAATGTTAAGTGTAGAAGCTTTTGATTTGGCAGGAGATAATTCTAAGTTTAAAGATCAATTAAAATACACTAGTTCTTGGCAATCCAAACGTCTGTTTTATAATACTTCTTGGTGGTTTTATGGAAGTAAAGAAAAGTTTGAAAAAGCAACCAAAGGAAATCCTGGTTTTATGTCTTTTGATATTGGGGTGTATTATCCTTTAAAAGGATTGTCTAATAACGAATTGGCTTCTATAGCTAGTAGTCAACATTTATGTCAAGGTTTTGGAAGGTTAACTACTAGAGGAAGTCAGAATGAGTATGTAGAATTTTTAAAAGGAGATAAACCCAAAGACAAGAAAGATTTATTTGCAGGTATTAACACCACTTGGAATCGTGTAAAAGGAGGTGGAGAAATAGGAGATATTTTATATGAAATTGAGCAGAACTTCGATTTTGTAAATCCGTCTAAACATATACCAAAATTGATGGAAGCTTATGGATTGATAAAAGATTTAGAAGATAATCATTGGAGAACAATTAAGGAGGCTCAAATTAAAGATATTATTCAAGCTTGTGCGGGCTTATATTTAGAAGCATCAGCGCTAAGTTCATCAGGGGTGCCAAATACTAAAATAGATGTTAATTTTGAATTGTTGAATAGAAGTGATGTAAACATTCAATTGACTTCGCTAAAATCACACATTGATAAAAAAGAAATTTTTAAAGGAATTACTTTAGCTCAGAATAAAAAACAAACTTTTAAAGAAGTTTTTTCTTTGTCAACAACAACATTTTCTGCACCTTATTGGTTGAAAAATAAGTGGGAATTAGGTATGTATACTGTTGATAAGCAACAGTTGATTGGCAAACCTGAAACGCCAAAAGAAACTAAAATTGATTTTAACTTAATTATCAATTACTTACCTATAACTATTACAAAGAATATTGTTAGAAGATATGCAGAACGTGATAAAGGTGAAATTTATGAGCCTTTTGAGGTGTTACCTAAAGTTACTACAAAAATAAAAAATAAAGTACTTATTTTTTCTGACAGTATTTCTAAAAAAGTTTCAGTAGAAGTTAGAGCAGGAGCAAATTTTGTAAACGGAGAAGTAAAACTAGAAGTCCCTGAAAATTGGACGGTAACTCCAGAGAAACAACTTTTTGGTATAGAACAAAAGAATGATAAACAAACCGTTGATTTTCTTGTAACTCCGCCTAAAAATCAATCTGAAGGGAAATTAAAAGTAATTGCAACAATTGATGGAAAAAACTATCAAAAAGAATTAGTAGAAATCAATTACAATCATATACCTAAACAATCAGTTTTGTTAAACTCAGAAGCAAAAGTGGTTCGTTTAAATATCAAAAAAGCAGGAAATTATATTGGATATATTAAAGGTGCTGGAGATGTAGTTCCAGAAAACTTACGTCAAATTGGTTATACAGTAGTTGATGTAAATCCATTAGAAATTAATGCAGAAAACCTTCAGAAATTCGATGCAATAGTTGTGGGTATTAGAGCATACAATGTGGTAAAAGAGCTGAAGTTTAAGCAAAAGTTTTTATTAAGTTATGTTGAAAACGGAGGTAACTTAATTGTACAATATAACACGAATAGAAGAGTAGATGTTGGTGCACCTTATGAGTTACAACTGTCTAGAGATAGAGTTACTGATGAGTTTGCTGAGGTTAGGATTTTAGAAGAAAATCACTCAGTATTGAACTTTCCAAATAAAATTACTCAAAACGATTTTAATGGTTGGGTGCAAGAACGTGGTTTGTATTTTCCTGATAAATGGAGTAAAGAATACACACCAATTTTATCAATGAATGATAAAGGCGAAACTGCTAAAAATGGTAGTTTGCTGATTGCAAAATATGGCAAAGGAAATTATATTTATACTGGATTAAGTTTCTTTAGAGAACTGCCAGCAGGAGTCTCTGGAGCTTACAAATTGTTTGCAAATCTCTTATCTGTTGGCAAAGAACAAATTGAGGTAAAACAAGAAATTAAGAAATAGCTTTCTATACTAATAATGTAGAGAGGTTTAATTGGTTTTCAACTGCAATCAAACCACAAAAAACCAGTAACAAATAAAAATATATGAATCAACAAAAATATACCTGGACAAAAGAATACACTTTGGTGTTGATAGCAAATGTTATTTATTTAATTGCTTTCTATTTTATCACAAATTACTTTACAGTTTAATTCATGGAAATAGAAAGTAAATTACACGCAGTTGATTGGATTATTCTGTCAGTGACTCTAATTTTTATTGTGGCATACGGAACTTATGTTACGCGTAAAAACGCAAATGTAACCGATTATATAAAAGGAGGAAATGATACTAAATGGTGGACAATTGGTTTGTCTGTTATGGCAACTCAAGCCAGTGCAATTACTTTTTTATCTACACCAGGTCAAGCCTTTCATAGTGGTATGGGATTTGTGCAATTTTACTTTGGATTGCCTATTGCTATGGTGATTATCTGCGTTGTTTTTATTCCCATTTATCACAAGTTAAAAGTCTATACTGCTTATGAGTTTTTAGAAGGAAGATTCGATTTAAAAACAAGGAGTTTAGCTGCAATTTTATTTCTCATTCAAAGAGGGTTAGCAGCAGGAATTACCATTTTTGCGCCTGCAATTATTCTGTCTGCTGTATTGGGTTGGGATTTAATGACTTTAAACATTATTATTGGATTTTTAGTGATTATTTATACTGTTTCTGGAGGAACAAAAGCCGTAAATGTTACGCAAAAACAGCAAATGATTATCATTTTTATAGGCATGTTAATTGCCTTTTTTATGATCATGAGTAAGCTTCCTGAAAATATAACTTTTAAAAATGCTTTAGAAATTGCTGGAGCAAGCAATAAAATGCAGGTTTTAGACTTCTCTTTTGATTTAAGTAATAGGTATACAGTTTGGACAGGTATTTTGGGAGGAACATTCTTAATGTTGTCTTATTTTGGGACAGATCAGAGTCAAGTGCAGCGTTATTTGTCTGGGAAATCAGTTCGTGAAAGTCAGTTGGGTTTGATTTTTAATGGTTTGTTAAAAGTGCCTATGCAATTTTTTATTCTTTTAATAGGTGTGATGGTTTTTGTGTTTTATCAATTTAATCCATCACCTTTAAATTTTAACCCTACAGCAAATCAAGAAATTAGTAAGACTAAATATGCTGAAGAATATAAAGAGTTAGAGCAAGAACATACTATTATTGAAAATAGAAAAAAAACACTTTTTTTAGATGGTTTTCAAGTTGATGAGAAACAAGAAATTCAAGACTTAAACGCAAAAGACTTGGTATTAAAAGACAAGTCAAAAGCGATTATTGATAAAATTGATGAGGAGAATCTATTAGAAAAAATAGAATCGAATGATAAAGATTATGTCTTCATTCATTTTATTTTAAACAATTTACCAAGAGGTTTAATTGGCTTGTTGTTAGCGGTAATTTTATCGGCAGCAATGTCTTCTACAGCATCAGAATTAAATGCACTAGCAAGCACAACAGCGATTGATTTATACAAACGAAATGTAAAAGTAAATAATGAAGAGCATTATGTAAAAGCATCAAAGTGGTTTACTTTGCTTTGGGGTTTACTTGCCATTTCTGTAGCATGTATAGCTAACCTGTTTGATAATTTAATTCAGTTAGTTAACATTATAGGATCCATTTTTTATGGAAATGTTTTGGGAATTTTCTTATTGGCTTTCTTTATCAAATATGTAAAAGGTAATGCGGTTTTTATTGCAGCATTAATCACACAAATTATTATCATTGGAGTCTTCTTATTAGATTTGTTACCTTATTTATGGTTGAATTTATTAGGATGCATTTTGGTAATGGGAATAGCAATAATTTTGCAAACATTTATTCCAACTAAGGAAAAATTAGAAAGTTAGATATTATTAATAATAATAAAATTATGATGAAGAAAACCATAAAATGGGGAATCATAGGATTAGGAAAAATAGCCCATAAGTTTGCCACAGATTTAGTTAGTGTAGAAAATGCTGAGTTGTATGCTGTAGCCTCTAGAAGTCAAGGAAATGCTGATGAATTTGCAGGTAAATATTCTGCAACAGAAGCCTATAGTTCTTATGAAGAATTAGCAAAAGATCCGCTAGTTGATGCTGTGTATATTGCAACACCACATTCATTTCATGCAGCACATTCTATCTTGTGTATGCAACATAAAAAAGCTGTGTTGTGCGAAAAACCATTTGCAATGAATATGCAAGAAGTAGAAGAAATGATTGCTGTTGCCAAAGAACATAATGTGTTATTGATGGAAG
This sequence comes from Polaribacter septentrionalilitoris, assembly GCF_009832745.1. Lineage (GTDB taxonomy): Bacteria > Bacteroidota > Bacteroidia > Flavobacteriales > Flavobacteriaceae > Polaribacter > Polaribacter septentrionalilitoris. Next base: position 56,745 of record NZ_VRMJ01000025.1, read on the forward strand.
CATTATGGACCTATTTTTTACCTCATTATCAATATGTTTTAGATGTTTTTAGAAGTAAAAAGTTTGGAAAGCTAAAAGAGCTAAAAGCAGATTTTGGTTTTAAACCTGAATATAATCTAGAAGGAAGATTGTTAAAAAAAGAAGTAGGAGGTGGTTCTTTATTAGATATTGGTATCTATCCTATTTTTGCAGCCTTATCTACATTAGGAACACCAAAATCAATTGAAGCAAATGCTACTTTTTTTGAAACTGGTGCAGATTCTCAGTGTAACATGGTTTTTAATTATCAAGATGCAAAAGCCTATTTAAAATCTACCTTATTAGAAGATACTAAAACTGAGGCTATTTTTACTTTTGAAGATGCAGTTATAACTATCAATACAATGTTTCATCAACCATCTACCATAACTTTGATTAAAGAAGGTAAAGAAGATGTTATCGATTTTGGATACAAAACAATTGGCTATAATTTTGAGACAGAACATTTTAATCAATTAATAAGAGAAGATAAAAAAGAAAGTGATATTATGACTTTCGATTTTTCTAGGAAATTAATCCAATTATTAGATGAAGTTAGGGAGAAAATAGACCTGAAATATTAAAACGATATCAAAAATAATAAGGCGATTTTTAAAATTCTAAAAATCGCCTTATTATTTTATTTCTTTTTTAAAGCACAAGTTTTAATTCCAAAAGGAGCATAAATTGGACAGAAACTTACTAAACTTGTCAAAACAAAAACTCCTGAAAGTATTAATAGTACTATGCCTAAAGTTCCTGATATTATTTCAGTAAAGTAGAGTGTAGCTACTATAATAGCTATTAAAACTCTAACTATTCTATCTGTATTACCCATGTTTTTTTTCATCATAAAAAATTTAAAAATTATTATTGTAATGCAAAATTATACGATTAAAATATACTGTGCAGTGACTTGGGTCACCAACTATTAATAATTCTAATACTACCCGAGGTTTGAGTTATTTTATTTTCAATTTCTAGTTTTTTTAAGGTTCTAGAAATTACTTCTCTTGCTGTTCCTAATTCATTAGCAAGTTCACTATGGCTCATTTTTATCGAAGAACTTTGAGTGATATCTAGTTTTTTCTTTAGATGAAAATAAAGGCGTTTGTCCATTTTATCAATAAGTAATTGACCAATGGTATCTAATAATTCTGAATATCTTAAATTAAATTGACTGTAAAATAAAATATTAAAATCTGGATATTTTTTTAACCATGTAGATAAATATCTTACTGGTAATAATAATACTTTAGATTCTTCTTCTGTAATGGCAAAAACCTTACTTGGAGTATTTTTTAAAGCCGCATAAAATGTCATAATACAACTTTCTTTTGGAGCTATATAATAAAGAAGTAATTCTTTTTCATTAAATCTAGAATATACTTTTATCAAACCATCAATAACTATAGGTAGTACTTTAACGTATTGTTCAGTTCTTAAAATCTCAGTTCCTTTAGGAATGAGTTCTAAAGAAGATTTTTCAAGGATTTCAGTTGCTAAATCAGGCGTTAAAAATGATAAAAAGTTAGTTTTACTATTCACAGGTAATGAGTTAAAAAAAGAATAATTAAAAATAAAAAAATCTCAAGTTAATGCTTGAGATTTTTATAATTTTATTAAATTAAGGATCAAATTACATTGCACCCCATTCTTTTAAAGAAGCTTTGTTCATTTTTACATAACCTGCATTTCCTGCTTCAGTAGCGTATTTTAAAGATGCTTTTGCAGCTTTAATAGCTCCTTTTTTATTTCCTGCTTTTGCATGGATTAAAGATTGTTGACGTAAAAACCAAAAACGAGGTTTATCAGAAGTCATTTCTACGGCTTTATCAATCCATTCTTGTGCTTTATTAATGTCTTTACCTGCTTGTAAATAATAAACTGCAGCACCATACATATCGTTAGCAGTTGGTCCGTTCATTATTTTATTAATACTAGACGATACCATTGCATCTGTAGGGGTTTCAAATTTAAAAGGCACATAAACATTTTCCCACATAATTCCGATAACTGCAGAGTTATTTGTTAAATCATCAAAAGTGATGGTAAACGTTTCAATTGGCATTGGCATTTTATAAGGAGTAACAGTTACTTTTGCAGCAACTTTAGACTCGTCCCATTTTCTTGGATTTCCCCAGTTTGTTGCATCAGTGTATAGCATTACATCCCAAGTTTTTTCTCCTGGAATTGTGTATAATGCATACGTTCCTTTTTTTAAGGTTTTACCATTAACCATAAAATCTGTAGAAAAAGTCAATTTTGTATTTTCATTGGCACCTGTTCTCCAAACTTTTCCATAGTCTTCTAATCCTCCAAATATTTTTCTTCCTTTCATACTTGGTCTAGAATATTCTAAAGTAACATCTGTTAAACCAACTTTTTGTTCAATTTTCTGAAAAGGACTTGGAGCTGGAGTTTTAATTTGTGCATTTGTCGAAAAAGCTAAAGTAGCGACAAATAATGATAGTATAATTTTTTTCATTTTTAATATTTTTAAATTTAATCAATCAAAATTACAACTTCAAAAAACAGTAAACGTTAACAAAAACTTAAAATAAGGAGATGTATCTTTGTCTCGTTTTTAAAAGGATTATGAAGAAATATATATCTGAATTTATAGGCACATTTTCAATGATTTTTTGTGGAACAGGTGCCATGACAGTTAATGAAATCACTAGTGGTGATGTTACTCATGTTGGAATTGCAATAACTTGGGGTTTGATTGTAATGGCGATGATTTATGCTTTTGGAGAAACCTCTGGAGCGCATTTTAATCCTGCTGTAACTATTGCTTTCGCTTATGCTAAAAAGTTTGCTTGGAAAGAAGTTCCTAAGTACATTATAGCACAAGTTTTAGGTGCGTTTACAGCAAGTTTTATTTTGTTGTTTTTATTTCCAACAAGTGAGTTTTTGGGTTCAACAATTCCATCTGTTGATGTTGGACGTGCATTTGTTCTAGAATTATTATTGACATTTTTTCTGATGGTGGTTATCATTAATGTCTCTACAGGAAGTAAAGAAATTGGAATTATAGCAGGAATTGCAGTTGGAGCAGTTGTATTATTGGAAGCTATGTTTGCAGGCCCAATTACAAATGCTTCTATGAATCCTGCACGTTCTTTGGCTCCGAATATAGTTTCTGGAAATATTCAAGGGTTATGGTTGTACATACTTGCACCAATTCTGGGAGCACTATTGGCAGTAGTTTCTTGCAAGTTGGTAAAAGACGATAATTGTTGTGATACTATTAATTGCTAAGAAATGAATAAGGTTAGTATTTTAGGTTGTGGATGGTTAGGAAAGCCTCTAGCGCTATCATTTTTAGAAGACGGTTTTTCTGTAAAAGGATCTACAACTACTGAAGATAAAATTTCAGTTTTAGAATCGTTAGCTATTGAGCCATATTTGGTTGATATTTCTGATTTTGAAGAATATGATTTGTTTTTAGAATCTGATATTTTAGTCATTGCAATTACTTCTAAAGATGTTGATGGTTTTGAGAGCTTGATAGCTCAAATTCAAGAGTCATCCATTCAAAAAGTGATATTTATTAGTTCAACTTCTGTGTATCCTAGAATTAATAAAGTGATGACAGAAGAAGATGAAGTTGTACCAAATCATCCTTTAGTAGCTATAGAAAATTTATTTAAAGAAAATACTTTTTTTGAAACAACAATCATTCGTTTTGCAGGTTTATTTGGCGGAGAAAGGCATCCTGCAAATTGGTTTAAAAACGGAAAACCTATTCCGCAACCCAATGGTTTTGTAAACATGATTCATCAAGAAGATTGTATCGAAATTATTCACGAAATTATCAATCAGAATTGTTGGAATCAAACGTTTAATGCCTGTGCTAACCATCACCCAACAAGAAGGGATTTCTACATAAATGCTCGAGAAAGCAAAGGTTTTGAAGCCCCTATTTTTAAAAACGAAGAAGTATATCAATGGAAAATTATTTCTTCAGAGAAAGTTCAAAGCTTTTTAGGATATGTTTTTACTCATAATGATTTGTTGAGGATATAGAAATATTATTACATTTCTAAAAACTAACGATACTTTCGTTTTCTTAAATAATTAAAAAGAAAACCAAAACCAATCAATAAAATTAGGGGTAAAACTAAGTTTAAGAATTGCCAAAATCGACGTTCTTGAAATGCTTTTTGTTTGTCTAGCATTCTAATTTGAAGTGTTTTGTTTCTAAGATTAATCAGTCCAGAATCATCTAATAAATAATCAACAGTATTCAGTAAAAAATCTTTGTTTCCAAAAGATTGATTCGTCCATTTGTCTCTAGATAAATCATAAGGTTTTCCTTTAAGAATTTGATTTTTCCCAACATCACCATCAGCAATAATCACCATTTTGTTATTGTTTGCTTGTGCTTTAAAAAGTGAAGATTCAAAAGGTTTTATACGGTTTTTATATGCCGAGTTGAAATCACCTTCAAGTAAAACAGCAAAGAGTTGATTTCCACTTTTGTAATCAGTCTCAATAACTTCTTCTGCGATAGATTGTAACTCTATAAAAGTTGGTGTTCCTACTTTTTGTGTTAATAAAGAACTTACTAAAAGCGGTGTTTTTTTGATGTTGTTTTTTAGTGTGTCTAGTTGATTAGCAAACTGCAAACGCACAGGTGAAACATTTTTTGTGATTGGGTGATTTGGGTTTCCGCCAACCAAAGGATGAAAAAACCAATCTAAATTTTGAAACTGTGTTTGATTACCTACTTTACCTGTTGCTAACGGAATTTGAGCAGAATACAAATCTTTAATTAAAGTAGTATTGATGCGAACTCCATAAGTAAATAATAAATCTGTGAGGTTTAAATCTCTGGGATAAGCCAGCATTTTTCCGCCTGTAAACAAACTGTCTTGATCTGCTTGAACGTTGTCAATCATCCACAATGTTTTTCCTCCATTGGTAATAAATTGATCTAGTGTAAATTTCTCAACTTCCGTAAATTTTTGAGTAGGTTTTGCAATAATTGCCAAATCTAATCCTGTTAAATCTTGTAAAGTTTGCTTCGGATTTGAAGCAACAGAATCTAATGTAAACTTTGCCAATCTGTATTTTTTGGCAACTTCACTTAAAAAACTATACTGATAAATGTCTTGTAGTTCACCATTTCCAGTAATTATAGCAACACTTTTTTGTTTCTTTTGAGTGATGGAGTTTATAGCGTTAGAAAAACTATATTCTAAATTTTCAATAGCTTTTTGCAACTGCTCCTCTTGAGAAGCGACAATTGCATTGGGTAATAAAGAAACAATAGTAGATTTTTTACCATAAGTTATTTCTGCCCAAGGAAAAATAATGGCTTCAGAAAGCTTTCCTTCTTCTTCAACTGTAAGCTGACTTGGCATCATTCCGCGTTTTATCAAATCTTCACGTTGATTATCAGGAACTTCAAAATTGATGTTGATATTTGAATTTTCTGCGGCCAATTCTTCTAAATATTGACGCGTTTCTAACTGTAGTCTTTTAAATTCTGATGGAAAATCACCTTCTAAATACACTGTTATAAAAAGCGTATTGTTAATGTTGTCAACAATATCTTTAGTTGTTTCAGAAAGTGTGTAGCGTTGATCTGCGGTTAAATCAAAACGTTTGTAAAATGATTCGCTGATAAAATGAATCACAATCAAACCAATGATTAAAAAAACAATATTCTTAATTTGTTTATTCATTCTCTAAACGCATTTTAGTGATGAATAAAAAAAGTACAGTTGCGCTTACAAAATAAATGATGTCTCTCGTATCAATAACGCCTCTAGAAATGCTCTTGAAATGTTCATTGATTCCGATTTTTTGAATGCTTAAATCATTACCTGATGAATTGGAAATCGCATCAAATCCATAAAACAAAAAGAAAGTAATAAACACACTTAAAATAAAAGCAACAATCTGATTTTTTGATAAAGTAGAGGTAAATAAACCAATTGCAGTATATGTTGATGCTAAGAATAATAAGCCCATATAAGAACCAATTGTACTTCCAAAATCAAGATTGCCTATTGGATTTCCTAAACTGTAAACTGTATAAACATAACTTAATGTTGGGGTTAAAGCTACAATTACTAAAAGTAGAGAAGCCCAAAACTTTCCCATAACAATTTGCCAATCAGAAATAGGTTTTGTTTTTAAAAGTTCTATAGTTCCGCTGTTATATTCATCAGCAAAACTTTTCATAGTGATGGCAGGAATTAAAAATAAAAATAGCCAAGGTGCTAAAAAGAAAAACGGATTCAAATCTGTAAAACCAGCATTTAAAATATTAAAATCATCTTTAAAAACCCATAGAAATAGTCCGTTAATCATCAAGAAAACCGCAATAACCAAGTAGGCAATTGGACTTGCAAAAAACGAGTTGAATTCTTTTTTTAGGATTGGATACATTTATCTTTCTAACTTCTAATTACTAACTTTATTGTAAACTCACTTTCTTATCAACACTCCAAGCCAATGGTTTATCATTAAAATACATTTTGGTTTGTTTCCAAGTTGCTGCAAACAATTCAGAATTTCTGTAGTTTTCTAAATCTTGTTCAGTTTTCCAATAAGAATACGTGAAAAATATTTCTGTATTGTTTTTATCTTGATACAATTCTAGCAACTCACAGCCATTAGAAGCTCTTATCAATGTTTTTTTCTCTTCGAACATCGCTAAAAATTTGTCAATGTGTTTTTTATGAAAACTCATTTTTACAATTCGTACAAACATAGGTTTTAACTTAAAGGAGTAAAATCAGGTTTTGAGTCACTGTAGAATTCAATAGTAATGGCATCTCTATAGTTTAAGCCTAATAAAGTAGAAGCACCACCAACTGTTCCTAAATTGCTTCTGTAAATTGCAATTTCTAAAAACCCTGCTGAATTAAAAATAGCCAATTTACTACCATCATATTGAATACTGTCATGTGCACTGTCGCCAGTAACTTCATTATATTTTGTAAATATTTTTGTAAAAGAATAACGTCTAGCAGTGGCTTTAAAACGACGACCTTTACCAACGTCTTGAAACATTTTTTTACTAATATTTGTAATTACATTTCCATAATTATCAATATAAACAACTCCTCCAACAATTTGATTTTGAACTTGATTTACTTTTGGCTGGATTTCAATGAGCTTTTTAAACTCTTGAATTTCTTTTCCAATCACAGTTAAATTTCCACCTCTAGCAATAAAACATGCTACCTGTACAAAAACATCTAACACAGGAAAACTACTCTCAATTCTATCATGAATATTAATTTCTACAATTTTTGTAGGTTTAATTTCTGAAGCAATCATAGAGATTAATCCGTTATCTGGACATACAAAAAAATGGTTATCTAGCTCTAAGGCAATATGCTTGTTATCTCTGCTTAATTCAGAGTCAACACCTACTATGTGTATCGTTCCATCAGGAAAACTTTTATAAGAATTCTTAAGGATATAGGCAGTTTCAGTGATGTTAAATGGAGATATTTCGTGAGTAATATCTACAATTTTAGCATCAGAAAGTTCAGAGTAGATAGCTCCCTTAACAGCGCCAACAAAGTGGTCTTTGGTTCCAAAATCTGTAGTTAATGTAATTAGAGACATTAATTTTTTGCTGTTAATTGAATTGTGTAAAAGTTGTTAACTATTTTACGCAAATCTAATCATTTTAGTATTTTAAATTACTATTTTTAGTTGAATAAATAACGTTAACCATCAACAAAATATTATCATTTGAACGAACGCATTATAGAGCTTACAGAAATCAATCCTAAAGATTTTTTTGGAGCGCACAACAGTACAATCGAGCAATTAAAAAGATACTTCCCGAAAATTAAAATTGTTGCTCGCGGATCTAAACTTAAAATTTACGGAGAACCTGAGATTTTAAATGAGTTTGAAACTCGCTTAGACAGATTGATTAAATATTTTAATCGATACAACAAGTTGGATGAAAACAGTATTGAACGTATTTTAACATCTACAGGTAATGAAGAACAGGCAAAGTCTGCTAAAAATGCTAAGGATGTCTTAGTTCATGGTGTCAATGGAAAGTTGATTAAACCACAAACTGAGAATCAACGTAAAATGGTGACTTTAATGCAAAAAAATGATATGTTGTTTGCAGTTGGTCCTGCAGGAACAGGAAAAACCTATACAGCTGTGGCTTTAGCGGTAAAAGCATTAAAAGAAAAAGAAGTAAGAAGAATTATTTTAACAAGACCTGCTGTAGAGTCTGGAGAAAATTTAGGGTTTTTGCCAGGTGATTTAAAAGAGAAACTAGACCCATATATGCAACCTTTGTATGATGCATTACGTGATATGATTCCTCATGAAAAATTAGAATCTCATTTAGAAAAAGGAGTGATTCAAATAGCACCTTTAGCATTTATGCGTGGTAGAACTTTAGATAATGCATTTGTAATTTTAGACGAAGCACAAAATACAACGCACAACCAAATGAAAATGTTTTTAACAAGAATGGGAATGCACGCAAAGTTTATCATTACTGGTGATCCTGGTCAGATAGATTTACCTCGTAAACAGGTTTCTGGGTTAAAAGAGTCATTACTCGCATTGAAAGATATAGACGGAATTGCACAAGTGTATTTAGATGATAAAGATGTAGTGAGACACAGATTGGTGAAAAGAATTATTACTGCTTATAAAAGCATAGAAACGGAATGATAAAGATTGAAAAAGATAAATTAGGGCTTCAAGATTATTTCTACATTGGATACTTATACCTAATTATTTTAGGAATTGTAAGTGATGCCATTTTTTATGGAATTTTTGGGGTTTCCTATTTAAATTACACAACCATTTTAGATGCCTTAATTTCTCCAATTAGTTTATTGACTAACAATTGGATATTATCCTTATTTCTTATAGTCATGTTTGGGTTGATGTATTTATATTTTACCAAATGGATGTTTAAATTTTACGCTTATTTAAGAGTAAAAAAATGGTGTCAAAAAATATATAATATTGAGAAATGGGATAAAAAATATGAACAGTTAAAAAGTAAGAAAAATATATTGCCAGGAATGATGTTTGTCTTTTTTTTACTTTTTGTCTCCATGAGAACAGGTATGGGAATAGGTATGAAACAAAAATATAACAATAAAGAAATTATACCCAATTATACTTTGGTTTTTAAAGACAATACAAAGTTAGATGTACGAAAGATAGGACAGAATTCAGCTTATTTTTTCTATTTTATTCCTGGTGAAAAGGTAATTACAGCAACACCAATTACAGATAATTTGAAGCAAATAAAAGTGCTAAAAAAGAAAAAGAATTAGTTTTAGATAACTTATTTTTGCAGTCGCAACAACAACTAAAATAATGAATACAATTAACGAAACAAGTTTTCAGTTTCCCAATCAAAAATCGGTTTACAAAGGCAAAGTAAGAGAAGTTTATAATATTAATGATGAACTTTTAGTAATGATTGCAACAGATAGATTATCTGCGTTTGATGTTATTTTGCCACGTCAAATTCCGTTTAAAGGTCAGATTCTAAATCAGATTGCTACCAAAATGATGAATGATACCGCAGATATTGTTCCTAATTGGTTACTTGCAAATCCTGATGAAAATGTAGCTATTGGTCATTTGTGTGAACCTTTTAAGGTAGAAATGGTAATTCGTGGATACTTGTCTGGTCATGCTGCTCGTGAATATAAAGCTGGTAAACGTTTGTTATGTGGAGTGGAAATGGTAGAAGGTTTGAAAGAAAATGATAAATTTCCAACACCTATGATAACACCATCAACCAAAGCAGAGAATGGTGAGCACGATGAAGATATTTCAAGGGAAGATATTTTAGCAAAAGGTATTGTATCTGAAGAAGATTATATCGTTTTAGAAAAATATACAAGAGCATTGTTTCAAAGAGGAACAGAAATTGCCGCAAAAAGAGGACTGATTTTAGTAGATACTAAATATGAATTTGGAAAAACGAAAGATGGTAAAATTGTGTTGATTGATGAAATTCACACACCAGATTCTTCTCGTTATTTTTATGCTGATGGATATCAAGAAAGACAAGATAAAGGAGAATCTCAAAAACAATTATCCAAAGAATTTGTACGTCAATGGTTGATAGAAAATGGTTTTCAAGGTAAAGAAGGACAACAAATACCTGAAATGTCTGATGAAAAAATCATCGAAATTTCAAATAGATACATAGAATTATACGAACAAATTACAGGAGAAGCTTTTGTAAAAGCATCAACAGAAAATGTGCTACAAAGAGTTAAAGAAAATGTGAATTCATTTTTAGCTAATAAAAACTAATATTATGATTATAGAACCAAGAGTAAGAGGATTTATATGTTTAACATCTCACCCAAAAGGTTGTGAGCAAAACGTAATCAATCAAATAGAATATGTAAAATCTAAAGGAAAGATAGAAGGTGCTAAAAAAGTATTAGTTATTGGAGCATCAACAGGATTTGGATTAGCATCAAGAATTACAAGTGCATTCGGCTCAGATGCTGCTACAATTGGAGTTTTCTTTGATAAACCTTCAAGTCCAGGAAGACCAGGTTCTCCAGGTTATTACAACACAGCAGCTTTTGAAAAACATGCTCATGCTGAAGGTTTGTATGCAAAAAGCATTAACGGAGATGCATTTTCTAATGAAATAAAAACACAAACCATCAACCTAATCAAAGAAGATTTAGGGCAGATTGATTTAGTTATTTACAGTTTAGCATCACCAGTTAGAACACATCCAGAAACAGGTAAGCGTTTCAAGTCGGTTTTAAAGCCAATAGGTGAAGTGTTTTCTAATAAAACGGTTGATTTTCATACTGGAAAAGTTTCTGAAGTTACTATCAATCCTGCAGAAGGAGACGATGTTGAAAATACAGTAACTGTTATGGGGGGAGAAGATTGGAAAATGTGGATGGATGCTTTAAAAGAAGCAGACGCATTATCAGAAGGAGCCACTACAATTGCCTATTCTTACATTGGTCCTGAGGTTACAAAACCTGTATATAGAAATGGAACAATTGGTGCTGCAAAAGATCATTTAGAAGCAACAGCATTTACCATTACAGACCATTTAAAATCTATAGGAGGTAAGGCGTATGTTTCTGTCAATAAAGCTTTAGTAACTCAGGCTAGTTCCGCAATTCCGGTAATTCCTTTATACATTTCTTTATTGTATAAAACCATGAAAGAAAAAGGTATTCATGAAGGTTGTATTGAGCAAATTCAGCGTTTGTATAGTGAACGTTTATTCGATGGTGATTTGGCTTTAGATGATAAAGGAAGAATAAGAATTGACGACTGGGAAATGAGAGAGGATGTACAAGCTGAAGTTGTAAAATTATGGGAAACTGCTTCTACAGAAAATTTACCAGAAATAGGAGATTTAGAAGGGTATAGTAATGATTTTTATAATTTATTCGGATTTAAAGTAGATGGAGTAAATTACGATGCAGAAGTTGATGAAATGGTTGAAATACCTAGTGAAGCATAGTATTTAATCAATATTTTAAAAACCTCACAAATATTTCTTTGTGAGGTTTTCTTTTTTAACTTAATAAAAAAAATAGAACTGATGAAAGCAGTAACTGTAAAACAATTAAAAGATGAACTTTCTTATAAATCTGCAAACGAATTAAAAGAATTGTGTTTGCATTTGTCTAAGTTTAAAAAAGAAAATAAAGAATTACTCACTTATTTGTTGTTTGAATCTCATAATGAAGAAGGATACATACAATCTATAAAAGATCAAATGGATGAACAATTTGAAGACATTAATACCAATAGTTTTTACTACATCAGAAAAAGTGTGAGAAAGATTTTATCAATGACAAAGAAGTTTATTCGCTATTCTAAAAAGAAAGAAACTGAAACAGAATTACTACTCTATTTTTGCAAGAAGTTAAAAGATTTTAGACCATCAATAAAAAGAAGTACAAGATTGCAAAACGTTTTTGATACCCAGGTTAGAATGATTAAAAAGGCAATTGATAAATTGCATGAAGATCTACAATATGATTACGAATTGGAACTTAACCAACTTTTAGATGAATAAAAAAAATAGACCAGTTTTAGAGAATTTAGTGAATTCTCAAACTACAGATATAGAGAGGTTTCAAAATAAAGTGATAAGGCCAATTATTAAAATGCAACACGAATTAGTAATTACGCTTTTTAAAGATTATTTGTTAAAAAAGAAAATCAATTTTAATTCATTTGCCAAAGAGAAAAAGATTCTTAAAATTCAATCGATTTTAAAAACTGATTCGAAATTTAAAACGTTATTATTAGGCTGTATTCTAGGTCATTTTTCAATAGAAGAATTAAAAACCTATATTTCTAAACCATCAGAATTTAATAAAAGAGTCAGTCAAATTATAGCGCAACGATTGATAGATTCTTTGTCTGAAATATAAAAAACCGCTGTTGAGAACAGCGGTTTTAACAATCAACCAAAAACTTCTTTTATGATTTGCGAAATAAATTCGCTTTATTTAGAAGTATACTTTAATATTATCTGATACAAAGATAGTGATTATTTGTTTAATAAAATGTTAAAATAATGAAACAAATATAAGTTGTTTTTATCATATTTATAATACTTTATTATAATTATTTTGGCATTACAACTGTGTCTATTGCATGTACAACTCCATTAGAAGCTGGAACATCAGTAATAATTACTGTAGAAGTATTTCCTTTTACGTCAGTTAATACAACTTTTCCATTTACAATTGAAGCAGTTAGTTTATTTCCTTGAACAGTTTTTATAACAAATTTATTATTGTTTGCTTTAATTGCCTTAATAACGTCTTTAGCAACAAATTTTCCGGAAATTACATGATAAGTTAAGATAGATGTTAATAATTTCTTGTTTTCAGGCTTTAATAAAGAAGCTACAGTTCCTTTTGGTAGTTTTTTAAAAGCACTATTTGCTGGAGCAAATACAGTAAAAGGGCCATCACTATTCAATACCTTTACCAAACCAGCAGCTTTTACAGCAGCTACTAAAGTTGAGAAATTTTCATTCGATGCAGCTACACTCACAATAGTATCATCAGTTTTTTTGGGGTCTGTGTTATTAGCTGTAATTGAGGTAGTGATTAATAATACGGCTAAAAGTGTTGGGATAATTTTTTTGAAATTCATAATTAATGTTTTAAGTTCCTTACAAAGGTAATTTTAATACGAACTCAAAACGTTTAATTAAAAGTTAAAAAAGTTAAACAATATATAAAATTTTAAGTTTGTTTTTTTTTAAGCAAAACAAACTTAAAAATTTACGTAAAGCTTTTTATTGTTTTATTTGGTGAGAGGAAAGTTTATTTCTGTGATAATAATTTCTTTTGATATTTTCCTTGAACGATATCAATTATAACTAAAACAGCAATTACAAAATAGAAAGTTGTTTTGCTCATTGGTACTATTTCTTCGCCAAAAATTTTGATATGCGCTAAATGTCCTCCTTCTGTAATTAACATTATACCAACTATAAATAGAATAAACAAACCTAATACCTCATACATTCTGTTTTTGGATAAAAATTCAGATATTTTATTGGCCATAAAAAGCATTAGTAAACCACTTACAACAATTGCAGCAGCCATTACCATAAAAGCAGTGTTCTCATTTTCAATTTCTCTAGTTAACCCAATAGCAGCTAGAATAGAATCGAAAGAAAAAACTAAATTCATCAGTACAATACTAAAAACAACAGCGTTAGAAGACTTAGTCCCTTTATCTGTTGCCATTTCATTTAGCTCCAATCCTTTTGTAGAAATCATATGCCAAATTTCTTTTATTGCAGTGTAAATAATAAAACCACCACCAATTAAAACAATAAGGCTATGACCATTAAAAGCAAATTCTACGATACTTTCTATTTCTCCAGTAAGAATGGTAAAAGGTTTTTGAAAATATTTAATCAGAGAGACTAATATAAACAGTAGAACAATACGTAATCCAATAGCAATGATAATTCCAACTTTTCTAACTCTCTTTTGATCTTTTAAAGGTGCTTTTTTTGATTCTAAAGAAATGTATAACAAATTATCAAAACCTAAAACAGCTTGTAATAGTATTAACATTATTAAGGTAAAAATAACTTGTAACATGGTTTTTCTATTTGATTAAGATGTCAAATATATTAAAGTAATATCTGATTTTTAAAGTAAATGTTTTATTAGAATACGAATACTCACAAATGCAATTAAAATGGCTGTAGCTTTTTTAATTTGAATCTGTGTAAAATGTTTATTACTCGTTCTATTTCCAATTTGACCACCAACAAATACAGTAATTAATAAGATAGTTGTTAGTTGCCAATTAATTGAAAATTCAGGATTCGAAAACTGTCCAAGCAAACCAGCAATAGAGTTTGCCAAAATGAAAACACTTGCAGTGGCTGCAATTTTTTTTGGAGTATTCCAACTTATAAGATGTAATAGTGGAGCTAAAAATATTCCACCTCCTATACCAATCATACCAGAAATAAAACCAACAATTCCACCAATTCCACTATTTTTTAAATTTTGTTTTGTGTTAATGGTGTCTGAATTGTAAACAAATTTTTTAGAAAACCACATAGTTATAGCAGCAAACAATAAGGTAAAACCCAAAAGAATAAAGAAAACTTCTTGGCTTATTTTTAAATAACCACCCAAGTATGCTAAAGGAATACTAGCAAGTATTAATGGAATAATCTTTTTCCATTCTATGTTGTTTTGTTTATGATACAAAAAGACATTACCTGAAACCACTACAATATTGCATAATAAAGAGGTTGCTCTAATTTGAGTAAACGCAATGCCCGTTAATGCTAAAATTGCTAAATAGCTGGACCCACCTCCAAAACCTACAGATGAATATAACACAGCAATTACAAAGAAAGCTAGCACAATAATCCAATTTTGCAATAATACATCAAGCATAATAAAACTTTATAAAATAAAAATAGTCTTTTATGATAAAATGCTTCTATTAGATTCGTAAAAATCTACTTAAATGTAAAACTTATTACATGACCTAAGTCATATTTTAATGTAAATGCTTTTAAAATCTTTGTAAATATTTTAATTATTGTACCAAAACCGCTTTTACATTATGAATTTTTTCAAAAAAAATATTATTCTTATTATAATTCTATTTTCAATTAATTTGTTTTCTCAAACATCACCAGATTACACAGGCGGATTCAAAATTAATTTTAACGAATCTGGCAAGAAATATTTAAGGATTATTTCTTGGGCTCAAGTACAGGCTAATTTTAACAATAATGCTCCTAACCAAGAATCAAAAACACAATTTAATCTAAGAAGAGCAAGAATATTGATGTATGCTCAAATAAATGATGATTTTCTAATTTTAACACATTTTGGGTTAAACAACTTAAAAGCAAATAATATGTCTCCAACAGGTTTGGCTCAAGAATCAGAATTGTTTTTTCATGATGTTTGGGTTGAATATAGATTGGTAAAGGGACTTACAGTTGGTGCAGGATTGCATTATTTTAATGGAATCTCTAGGTTAAATAATCAAAGTACATTAAATATTATGACATTAGATAACAATCGTCAATCTTGGTCAACATTGGGGCTCTCTGATCAATTTGTCAGGCATTTAGGTGTTTTTGCAAAAGGAAACCTAGGTAAACTACAATATAGAGTCGCTATAAATGATGCAGTAGTTAATGGTTTAGATAATAGAGCTGTAATTTCATCTAATGAGGCAATTTATGCAGGAGCTAACATGTTAGGTACTAAAACTGCTGGAAAAACGTATGCAGGTTATTTTGATTATCATTTTTTAGATCAAGAATCAAATAAATTACCTTTTAAAATTGGTACTTATTTAGGAACTAAAAAAGTTTTTAATTTAGGTTTTGGTTTTTTTGCTCATCCTAATGGGGCAGTGATTGCAGACAGTTCAAATAATATTGTTGGAGAAGATGTTTCTATTTTTGCTTTAGATGCATTTTATGATACTCCACTATCAGAAAAAGGAGATGCTCTTACAGCATATGCAGTATTTCAAGATAATAACTATGGTACAAATTATCTTTTTAACGCGTATGGTACAGGTAATATGTTTTACACACATTTGGGTTATGCTTTTGCTGGTGATGGAACAAAAACACGTTATCAGCCCTATATTTCTTACATGAATCACACCTATGATGCAACCTCAAATAGCAGAAGCAATTTAGGTTTAGGTATTAATGCATATTTTAGTAACAACAATGCTAAATTAACTTTAGAATACAGAAATCAGAATTTTGGAAGTATAACAGAAAATCTAGTTTCTTTACAAGCTATGATTTATTTATAATGCCAGTTTGCATCTTAAAATTGATAGTTAAGGGCTTATTCTACATGACTACAAAAGGTTTTATAATTATTTTAAGAGATGCTAAATTAATTGAAAATTCAGGATTCGAAAACTGTCCAAGCAAACCAGCAATAGAGTTTGCCAAAATAAATACACTCGCAGTTGTTGCAATTTTTTTTGGAGTATTCCAACTTATAAGATGTAATAGTGGAGCTAAAAATATTCCACCTCCTATACCAACCATTCCAGAAATAAAACCAATAAAACCTCCATAAGTTGCATTTTTCAAGGGGTTATTTTTTTTGTTTTTTTCATCAGAAGCAACTATCTTTTTAGATAACCACATTGTAATTGAGGCAAATAAAAGCGTAACTCTTAATAAAATAAAGAAAAATTGTTGACTTATTTTTAAATATCCCCCTAAGTAAGAAAGAGGAATACTTAAAACTATTAATGGAATTATTTTTTTCCAATCTATTTTTTTTGATGATGGTATAATAGTACATTTCCAGATACCACAACAATATTGCATAAAAGTGCTGTTGCTCTAATTTGTGGAAACGCAATTCCTGTTAATGCTAAAATGGCTAAATAACTAGATCCACCTCCAAAACCTTCAGAAGCATATAAAATTGCGACTATAAAAAATAGAAAAATGATGTGCCAAAATTGAATGATAGTTTCTAAAATCAAGAGAAATAATTGTAGTGGAGCATAAAATTTAAAAATAGAAAAATATATGCTAATATGATATAAAACCTCATTTTAATTTTATGAGTTGAATGATATTAACTGTGTTTTTAGTTAATTAACTGTAAAAATAGTTGTGTAACTAAAAATATAGTTATATTTTTGTGTGGATAAAATTTTACATCAATGGAAAAACTAACGAATAAAGAAGAAGAAGTAATGCATATTTTATGGACGCTTAAAAAAGCTTTTGTAAAAGATGTATTGGCAGAGATTAAAGAAGACAAACCACATTATAACACTCTATCTACAATTATTAGAAAACTAGAAGAAAAAGGTTATGTTGCTTATACTGCTTATGGAAAAACGCATCAATATTACCCAATTATACCTAAAGAAGAGTATCGTAAAGAATTTATGAATACCGCTATTGCAAATTATTTTAATAGTTCGTACAAAAATATGGTTTCCTTTTTTGCTAAAGAAGAAAAAATAAGTGAAGCAGAATTGCAAGAAATTATAGAACTCATAAAAAAGAAAAAGTAAGTATGGAATACCTATTAAAAGTATGTGCAATAACAACATTGTTTTACGTTTGTTATCTTTTGTTTTTACAACAAAAAACATTCTTTGAACAAAATAGATGGTTTTTGTTATTAGGAATAGTTACAGCACTAATTCTTCCATTAATAACAATTACAAACTCCGTAGAAAGAGTTCCAATTAGAGTTAATGAAATTGAAAGTTTTAGATTAACAGAACCTATACAGTTTATAACACCAGTAACTAATAGTATAAATGATTTACATATAGATGAAAGCATGCCTATAGATGTAAAAGAAGTTCTACAACTGATTTATGTTTTAGGAGTACTTTTTTTTACAATAAGATTTTTAATACAATTATCTTCGCTTTTACGTTTTATTTTTACATCTAAAAAGATAAAGAAAGGTCAATTTACTATTATTGAAAGAGTAAAAAAAAGTTCTCCTTTTTCATTTTTTAATTGGATTATTTATAATCCAAAAGACTACACAACAAAAGAACTCGAGCAAATTCTTATTCATGAGAAAGTACATGCTACTCAAAAGCATACTATAGATGTTTTGTTGATGCAGTTAAGTTGTATTATGTTATGGTTTAATCCATTTATTTGGTTGTATAACAGGTTAGTAAAGCAAAATTTAGAATTTATTGCAGACGCAAAAACACAAGAGCAACTTAACTGTAAGCAAACCTATCAATTCACTTTATTAAAAGAAACTGTTGTAGGAAAATATGCGCAGTTGAGTAATTTATTTTATAGTTCATTAATTAAAAAAAGAATCGTTATGTTAAACAAAGAAAAATCAAAAAAAATCAATTTTATCAAATACAGTTTTGTGTTGCCTTTATTGGCAGTGTTTTTTATGAATTTCAATATAAATGAAGTTTATACAAAAAATGAAAATGGAGATTATAAAGAGTTTTTATTTTTAAGTTCTTTTTCAGAGTCCGAAGTTCACGAATTTCAAGCAAAATTAGAAACACAAGGTTATGATTTTAAAATCAAAAAAATTAAACGAAATGATAAAAATCTAATTACAGGAATTTATTTTAATGTTTCAAAAGAAGAAGTTAGGGGAGAGTATAGAATGTTTTCTGGTAAAGTGTTAGGGTCAATTGCAATTCGACATTTTGAAAAAGAAAATAAAATGTTTATTCAACAACTAAGTTTTTTAAGAGCTTATGATTTGGTGTCAACTAATAAAAATACAGTTGAAATTATCATAGAAAAAGAAAAGGACACAAAGTATTTAGATAAATTAAAAAAAGATTTTAAAGAAAAATACGATGTTGATTTTACGTATGAAATAAACCAAACTTCAAATGCGACTTTTTCTTACCAATTTATTAATAATGATAAACTTGGTAATAAAATAAAAACAGCAATAGACAGAAAATTAGGTTTAAAGTATGATCCAGATAGAAAAATTTTAATTCAATATGGTTTTGATAAGGACGGAGATATCTCATATGGACGTGTTACTTACCTTAAACGTTATAAATCGTTTAGAATAATGAGCTATTATACTGATAATAGTTTAGAAAGAGCAGTTAAGAAATTTGAGAAGCAAAATATTACGATTGATTTTTTTAATGTGAAAAGAAATGAAAAAAATGAAATAACAGCAATTTCAATTATTGCAAATTCTAAAGAAGATATTATTACATATAATGTTGATAATAAAAAAGCAATACATCCAATAGCTATAAACTACGCTGATATTATTTTTAATATCGAATTAGCAGATCAATTTCAGTTAAAGAAGAGTTCAAAATAATACAAAGTCAAAAAATTAAATTAACCAATGTAAAAGTTATCTAAATTATAGTAAACTCAATTTTAAAGAATCAGTAAGAAGTTGTATTTTTCTAACATAATTAACTATAAATTTACAATTAGAAAATAATCTGATGAGCAACTATCATATTAAACACTTAGAAGAATACTATCAAGTTTACCGAAAATCAATAAGAGAACCCGAAAATTTCTGGGAAGAAATTGCAGAAGAACATTTTGTTTGGAAAAGAAAATGGGACGAGGTTTTAGAATGGGATTTTTCGAAACCAGAAATCAAATGGTTTGAAGGTGCCCAATTAAATATTACAGAAAACTGTATAGATAGGCATTTAGCCACAAGAGGAGATAAAACAGCCATTCTTTTTGAACCTAACAATCCAGAGGAAGAAGCCCAACATATTACTTACAATCAACTTTCAGAAAAAGTAAATCAGTTTGCTAATGTTTTGAAAGAAAATGGTATTAAAAAAGGAGATAGAGTTTGTATTTATGTACCAATGATTCCTGAATTGGCCATTGCAACTCTAGCTTGTGCAAGAATTGGAGCCATACATTCTGTAGTTTTTGCAGGTTTTTCAGCAACAGCTTTATCAACAAGAATTAACGATGCAGATTGTAAAATGGTAATTACATCAGATGGTTCTTACAGAGGATCTAAAACCATCGATTTAAAAGGTATTGTAGATGATGCTTTAGAATCTTGTGCTTCTGTAGAAACTGTTTTGGTGGCTAAAAGAATCAATTCAGATATCAACATGAAAGAAGGACGTGACAAATGGTTACAACCTTTATTAGACAAAGCATCCACAGTTTGTGAAGCTGAGGTTATGGAAGCAGAAGATCCTTTATTTATTTTATATACTTCAGGCTCTACAGGTTCTCCAAAAGGAATGGTGCACACTACAGCTGGTTACATGATTTATACAGCTTACACCTTTAAAAATGCTTTTCAATATAGAGAAAATGATGTCTATTGGTGTACAGCAGATATTGGTTGGATTACTGGGCATTCGTACATTGTGTATGGTCCTTTAGCAAATGGAGCAACTACAGTGCTATTTGAAGGTGTACCAAGTTATCCAGACTTTGGTCGTTTTTGGGAAATTGTACAAAAGCACAAAGTCAATCAATTTTATACAGCACCTACAGCTATTAGGGCTTTGGCAAAACATGGTACAGAATTGGTAGATAAATACGATTTATCTTCTTTAAAAGTACTAGGTTCTGTTGGTGAACCAATTAACGAAGAAGCTTGGCACTGGTATAATGATACCATTGGAAAAAAGAAAAGTCCAATTATAGATACTTGGTGGCAAACAGAAACAGGAGGAATGATGATTACGCCAATTCCGTTTGTAACACCAACAAAACCAACCTATGCAACATTACCATTTATTGGAATTCAACCTTGTTTGATGGATGAAAATGGGAAGGAATTAAAAGGAAATCAAGTAGAAGGTAGATTGTGCATTAAATATCCTTGGCCAAGTATGGCAAGAACCATTTGGGGAAATCATCAACGTTATAAAGAAACCTATTTTTCTGCTTATGAAAATGCCTATTTTACAGGAGATGGAGCTTTACGTGATGAAGTTGGCTATTACAGAATTACAGGTAGAGTAGATGATGTAATTATTGTTTCTGGCCATAATTTAGGAACTGCTCCTATTGAAGATGCAATTAATGAGCATCCAGCTGTAGCTGAATCTGCAATTGTTGGTTTTCCTCATGATATAAAAGGAAGCGCTTTATATGGTTATATTACTTTAAAAGATTTAGGAGAAAGTAGAAATCATGATAATTTAAGTAAAGAAATTAATCAGTTAATTTCAGATAAAATTGGACCTATTGCCAAATTAGATAAAATTCAATTTACAGAAGGATTGCCAAAAACGCGTTCAGGTAAAATTATGAGACGTATTTTACGTAAAATAGCCTCTAATGAAATGGATAATTTAGGTGATACAAGTACCTTGTTAAATCCAGAAGTGGTACAAAGTATTATTGATAATCGATTGTAGATTTTAAAAGTAAATGAAACCTCAAAAAAGATTACATATTTTGAGGTTTTTTTTGTCTATTTTTTTAGAAGCTATTTCCCGCTTTTCGTTGCAATCTTTTTTTTTATGCTGAACTTGTTTCAGCATCCGTAAATTTTTTAGCTGATACTTCTGTAAAAAGATCCTTTTCTTATCCAATAAAAAAAAGGATTTTCACTGCAATCGGGGCTAAGCTTATTTGCTAGCTTTTAGTAATTTTTTACTTATTTGGCTTAATTAAAATATTTTCTTTCTTTTTTTTTAGACCTCACAGGTTCTTGTACTCAATTGATTTTAGTATCTAAACCTGTGAGGTCTTTTTTATTGTCTTAACTTAGCAAATATGTCAGTTTTCTTTTCAATGGCATACAAATTGACAAGGATATTCATTCACAGTCTTAAAATAATTTATGCAACATCTTAAAGATTTAAATAAAGATAAAAAGAAATCTAAAGTAACTTTAAAACAAGCCTTTAAAGCCATTATTTGGCCAAGAAGAAACTTAGTTTTTTTAGGATTAATTCTAATAATTATAAGAAGTTTAGCTGGTTTTGTTTTGCCATTACAAAGTAAAGTGTTGATAGATGAGGTTGTACCTAATAAGGATTTTAGTCAGCTATATACATTAATATCAATTGTAATTGGCGCAATTTTAGTTCAAGCAATTACTTCATTTTTATTAACAAAAGTTTTAAGTATTCAAGCCCAATTTTTAATTTCAGAATTAAGAGCTCAAGTGCAAAAGAAAGTTTTAACATTACCCATTCGTTTTTTTGATAACACAAAATCTGGAGCTTTAGTTTCTAGAATTATGAGCGATGTAGAAGGAGTTAGAAACTTAATAGGAACAGGTTTAGTACAATTAATTGGAGGTTCGTTAACGGCAATTATCACTTTAGTTATTTTATTAAAAATGAATGTTTGGATGACACTTTTTACGTTTGTGCCATTATCAATCTTCGGATTAATTGCTTTAAAATCTTTCAAATATATTCGACCTATTTTTAGAGCAAGAGGAAAAATAAATGCAGAAGTAAAAGGGCGTTTAACAGAAACTTTAGGTGGTATAAGAGTTATAAAAGCTTTTAATGCAGAAGAACAAGAAAGTAAAATTTTTGAAAAAGGAGTAGCTGACATTTTTACGAATGTTAAAAAAAGCATGACAGCAACTGCAATAATGACAAGTTCATCTACTTTTTTAATAGGTTTGGCAACAACAGGAGTAATGGGAATTGGAGGTTATTATATGATTCAAGGTACTTTAACTTTTGGAGACTTTATTCAATTTACATTTTTGTTGGCGTTTATGGTTGCTCCAATTGTACAAATGAGTAATATTGGTAGCCAACTTACAGAAGCTTTGGCAGGTTTAGACAGAACCGAAGAATTGATGAACATGACTGCTGAAGATGATGACAAAGACAGAACAATAGCGTTAAATAAAATTAACGGAGAAGTTGTTTTTGATAATGTTTCTTTTGCATATGAAGAAGAAAAAGAGGTGTTGCATAACATCAATTTTAAAGTTCCAGCAGGCTCTGTCACTGCTTTGGTTGGAAGTTCTGGTTCAGGAAAATCTACAATAGCTGGTTTATCAGCAACATTTTTAAATCCAAATTCTGGTACAATTACTATCGATAATCAAGATCTATCAAAAGTAAAATTATCAAGCTATCGTAAACATTTGGGTGTGGTTTTACAAGACGAATTTTTATTTGAAGGAACTATTAGAGAAAACATTCTATTTCCAAGACCAAATGCAACTGAAGAGGAATTACAAAGTGCTGTAAAAGCAGCGTATGTAAATGAATTTACAGACAGATTTGATAATGGTTTAGATACATTAATTGGAGAAAGAGGTGTAAAATTATCTGGTGGTCAGCGTCAACGTTTAGCAATTGCAAGAGCTATTTTAGCAAACCCAAAAATTATCATTTTAGATGAAGCTACTTCTAGTTTGGATACAGAAAGTGAGTCTTTAATTCAAAAAAGTTTATCAAAATTGGTGAAAGACAGAACTAGTATAGTTATTGCACACAGATTAAGTACCATAAAAAAAGCAGATCAAATTTTAGTAATTGAAGCTGGAAAAATAGTAGAAAGAGGAACTCACGAAGAATTGATTGCTTTAGAAGGTAGATATTTTGATTTGTTTACCTATCAAGCAAAAATATAAGTATAAAATTTTCTTATTTTTGTAAGCATATCTTTTATAAATCGACCTTTTAAAAAAATAAATTAAATGAAAAAACTACTTTTACTGTTAGTTATTCTAGTTGCAGTTTCCTGTAAAAACGAATCTAAAAATAAAGTTAAAGAAGTAAAAGGAACAACTTCTACAAAAGAACATTTTCCAGGTGAACTTGCAAAAGTTTTTGAAAAACATGGAGGAATTCATACTTGGAGAAAAGCACAGATTTTATCTTTTAACAAAGGGGAAGAAGTACATACTGTAGATTTACAGACAAGAAAAACAGTTATTAATACTCCAAATTATTCGTTAGGTTTTGACGGAAAAGAAGTTTGGTTGGATGAAGAAAAAGAAGGAAACTATAAAGGAAATCCTACCTTTTATTACAACCTCTATTTTTATTTTTATGCAATGCCATTTGTACTAGCAGATGACGGAATTATATATGAAAAAGCAGATAGTTTAGTTTTTGATGGAAATAAATATCCTGGTTATAAAATATCTTATAAAGCTAATATAGGGACTTCACCAGATGATAATTATATCATTTATTACAACTCAAAAACCTATCAAATGGAATGGTTAGCCTACACAGTTACGTTTAAATCTAAAAAACCTTCAGATAGATATAATATCATTAAATATGGTAAATGGGAAAATGTAAACGGATTAATCTTGCCAAAAGAAATTACATGGTATAAAAAAGATGAAAATGGAGTTCCAACAGAACCAGCAAGACCCGCAACAGAATTTACGTTGCCATTGGTAAGTGAGGGGAAATTGGCAGATTCTTTTTACGCAAAACCAATCAAATAAGTCTGTGTTTTGTCATATCGACCATGTTAATAGGTCTTTATGGTTAGCTTTTTAATTGGTCTATAATTTTATCATAAACCATACAATAATAATTATGAAACCTTGAAAGCAAAACGTTTTCAAGGTTTTTTGTATCTCTTAAAACTGATAAATCAAAGAGTTTGATGTCTTCAACTTCTTCTTTTTGAATGATTAATTTTTGAACAGGAACTTTTAATTCTGCAATAAAAACATGATGATGTTCATTATCTTGAATACCGTTTTTATGTTTTACTTGATGAATTCTTGTACCTATTTTGATGAGGTCATTTTCTTGAAGTTCTAATCCAATTTCTTCAAAAACCTCTCTTTTAGCCGCAGATAAAATAGATTCTCCAGCAGCAATATGACCTGCTACAGAAATATCCCACAATCCAGGAAATACTTTTTTAGTCAAAGCTCTTTTTTGAAGCAGAATTTTTTCATCCTTAGTAAACAACCAAATATGAACAGTAGCATGAAACCATCCATTTTTATGAGCTTCAGATTTTAAAGCCGTTTTTCCTGTTGGTTTTCCTTCTGGAGTTAAAATGTCTATCAGTTCATCCATAGTAATAAATTACGAGTTATGAATTACGAATTTTTAAATTCGTAATTCATAATTTCAAGTTCGTAATTATCTATTCAAAATAAGAAAATGTTTCTCCGTCTTTGATATTTAACAATGTCTCGTAAATCATTTTAATTACATTCTCTACATCATCTCTATGCACCATTTCTACAGTGGTATGCATATAACGTAAAGGCAAAGAAATTAACGTTGATGCAACTCCACCATTGCTGTAAGCAAAAGCATCAGTGTCTGTACCTGTTGCTCTAGAAAGCGCAGAACGTTGAAAAGGAATATTATTTGCTTCTGCAGATTCGATTACTAAATCTCTTAATTTTTGTTGAACAGCAGGCGCGTAAGCAACTACAGGTCCTTTACCAATTTCTAAATGACCTTCTTTTTTCTTGTCAATCATTGGTGTTGTAGTATCGTGTGTTACATCAGTTACAATAGCCACATTGGGTTTAATGGTTTGTGTAATCATTTCTGCTCCACGTAATCCAATTTCTTCTTGAACTGCATTGGTAACATATAAACCAAAAGGCAATTCTTTATTGTTTTCTTTTAATAAACGAGCAACTTCTGCAATCATAAATCCGCCCATTCTATTATCTAAAGCTCTACATACAAATTTGTCTCCATTTAAAATATGAAATTCATCAGGGTACGTAATTACACACCCCACATGAATACCTAGTTTTTCAACTTCTTCTTTAGTTGCACAACCTGTATCTATTGTGATATTATCTGGTTTTGGAGCTTGCTCATTAGATTTGTCTCTAGTATGAATTGCTGGCCAACCAAAAACACCTTTTACAATTCCGTTTTTGGTATGAATATTTACCACTTTACTTGGTGCTATTTGATGATCTGAACCACCATTTCTAATCACATAAATCAATCCATTATCAGAAATATAATTCACATACCAAGAAATTTCATCTGCATGACCTTCAATAACTACTTTGTATTTTGCATCAGGGTTAATAACTCCAACAGCTGTACCATAAGTGTCAGTGATAAAAGTATCTACATACGGTTTTAGGTAGTCCATCCAAATTTTTTGTCCTTCCCATTCGTAACCAGTAGGAGCTGCATTATTTAAATATTTTTCTAAAAATTCTAACGATTTTTCGTTTAAAATTGATTTTTCTGCCATTATAAAAGTTTAAAGTGAAATGTTTAAAAGTTTCAACTTGTTCCTGTTTTTTTCTTTTGAAAAAGAAGAAATAAAAAATACCACGAACAAGTTGACGCTTCGAACGTAAAAATAAAACGAATTTTCAGCAAATCCATAAAAAAAATCACAAAAAAGTGTAACAAAAGTTCTTATTTTTACACTTATCTCAAAAGTAAAAAAACTAAAACCAACAATATGAAGTTAGTAATTGAAAATTTAACCAAGACTTATAAAAATGGCGTAAAAGCAATTGATAATTTAAGTATTGAAATAGGTACAGGAATGTTTGGTTTGTTAGGACCAAATGGTGCAGGAAAATCATCATTAATGAGAACTATAGCTACATTACAAAGTCCAGACTCAGGTTCAATTACTTTTGGTGATATCGATGTTTTAGAAGACAATATGTCGCTTAGAAAAGTGTTAGGGTATTTACCACAATCTTTTGGAGTATATCCAAAAATGTCTGCAGAAGACTTATTAGATTATTTTGCAACGTTAAAAGGAGTTTCTAATAAATCTGAACGAAAAGCGATTATTAAAGAAGTGTTAGAAATTACCAATTTGTATGATGTAAGACGTAAATATGTTGCGGGTTATTCTGGTGGGATGAAACAGCGTTTTGGAATTGCACAATTGTTGTTGAACAATCCGAAATTAATTATTGTTGATGAACCTACAGCTGGTTTAGATCCTGCAGAAAGACATCGTTTTTTAAATGTTTTACGTGAAGTAGGTACAAATTGTACTGTTATTTTTTCTACTCATATTGTTGAAGATGTAAAAGAGTTGTGTAATGAAATGGCAATTTTAAATGGAGGAAAAATTTTAAAACACACTACACCACAAGAAGCTACAAAAGAAATTGAAGGAACAATTTGGACTAAGACAATACAAAGAGATGATTTAGAAATGGAAGAGAAGAAGTTTAGTATTTTATCTTCTAATTACAATCAAGATAATAGTTTAAATATTAGAGTGCATTCAGAAGAAAAACCATCAAGAGAGTTTATGCCAGCTAAACCACAGTTAGATGATGTTTATTTTATGGCATTACAACAAGATGAACCAGTTTTAACTAGTCAAGGAGTATAGTTTATGAATTTTAAGTTGAATTAAAAGCTTCAATTCTAAGATTCAAAAAAAATTACTCAAAACTCATCATTTAAAACATATTAAAAATGTTCTCAACTATTTTCAAGTACGAATTAAATTATTGGTTTAAAAGACCAGCTTTCTATATTTATGTATCAATTTTTTTAATTTTAGCCTTTTTTTTAGCAGCAGCATCTGCAGGTTTTTTTGATTCAAATACAGCTACTACTGGTTCATCAAGAATTGTAAATTCACCAATTAACATTTATGGTAATTTTAGTTTACTAACTATTTTTATATTTTTTTTATTTCCATCCATTATTGGGGTATCCATTTATAGAGATTATAAGAGTGAAATGCACACCATTTTGTATTCTTACCCGTTTACAAAAGCCAACTATTTATTTGCTAAATTTTTAAGTGCAATTACTGTGGTTTCTTTAATTGTATTATCAATTGCATTGGGTATGATTATCGGATTTCGTTTTCCTGGAACAAACCCAGATATTGTTGGTGAGTTTAATATAACTACCTATTTACAAGCTTATTTAGTGTTTATTTTACCAAATGTATTATTTTTTGGGGCTATTGTTTTTGGGGTTGTAACCTTTACAAGAAACGTAGCTGCAGGTTTCATAGCAGTAATCATTTTAATGTTTGGACAAGGTGTTTTAGAAAGTGTTTTAACGGAACCAGATCAACTAGGTCTATTGGCTATTTTAGATCCTTTTGGAGCAGCAGCATCCAATTATTATACAAAGTATTGGACCATGTCAGAGCAAAATGAATTACAGGTTCCAATTAAAGAAATGATCATTTACAATCGTTTATTATGGTTAGGAGTCTCAAGTTTAATTTTTGGATTGGTCTATAAGTTTTTTGCTTTTAGCCAGAATGCAATTTCAATTTCTTTTAGAAAAACTAATGGAGAAAGAGTTACAAAAACCAATTTTAGCGGAATTACTAAAATTGTTTTACCTAAGGTGAATTATAACTTTTCTTTTGTTCAGAATTTAAAAACAATGTGGAAACTCTCCAACATCGATTTTAAATACATTTTTAAAAGTTGGCCTTTTATTTCTATTGTTTTAGTTGGTTTGATTTTACTCTTAGTTACGCTTTTTAATAGAGGAGAAATCTTCGGAACTAAAACCTTACCAGTAACTTGGCAAATGTTAAGTGGTGGAAGAATTTTTGGACGATTAGCAATCAATGTATGTACCTTCTTGTATGCTGGTATGTTGGTGCACAGGGCAGGAATTGCAAGAGTTAATCATTTGGTTGATGCAACTCCAATTCCAAATTGGACCTTACTATTCTCTAAAGTAATTGCTTTAGTAAAAATGCAATTGGTTTTATTGAGTGTTATTATGATATCTGGTGTGTTTTTTCAAGCGTATAAAGGATATTATAATTTTGAAATTGGTCATTATTTTACAGAATTATTTTTTCTTGATTTTTTAAACTTATTAGTTTGGGCATTTTTATCCATCTTTTTACAGACGTTAATTCGAAATCCTTATTTGGGTTTATTTATCCTTTTGGTAATTGCAATTGGTACACCATTTTTAACTTTTGCAGGGATAGAACTAGCTATCTTTAAGTATAATGAGGGGCCAGGATATAGCTACTCTGATATGAATGGTTATGGAATCTTAACACCTTATTTGACCTATAAAATTTATTGGATTTTATGTGGATTGATACTACTAGTTGTTTCATTTTTGTTTTGGGTTCGTGGAATTCCAAATTCATTTTCAGAGAGAGTTTCAATAGCTATATCAAGATTAAAAGGAGTCGCAGCAATACCTTTAGTTGTTTTTTCTGTAGCTTTTTTAGCACTAGGGTTCTCAATTTATCAAGAAACTGGGGCAAAGGGCAAAAAAACATCCTCTAAACAAGCAGAGTTAAATGCGGTAAAGTGGGAAAAGACTTATAAAAAGTATGAAAGTTATGCTCAACCAAGAATAGTTGCTGTAAAAACAACGGTAGATATTTTTCCTAGAGAAAGGTTGTACAATGCAACTGCAAATTATACAATGGTAAATAAAACAGATAAACCTATTGATAGTGTGTTTTTAAACCATAATTCGTTAGAAAGCAGTTTCAAATTCAACAAATCAAATTATTTAGTTTTAGAGGATACTATTCTAAATTTTGATATATATAAGTTCAAAAAACCAATTTTACCAGGTGATACTTTAGAGTTGGCAATTGCTGTAAAAAGTAACAAAAACACTAATTTTAGAAAACGTTCACCAATTAGAGAAAACGGAACATTTATAAATAATTTTCAGATGTTTCCTACTTTAGGTTATTCAACTCAGGGAGAATTAACAGATAATAAAACCCGTAAAAAATACGATTTACCTCCAAATAATTTACGTCCACATCCATCAGATTCTACAGCTTTGGGTGATACGTATATTTCAAAAGATTCAGATTGGATTGATTTTGAGGCAACCGTTTCTACATCTAAAGATCAAATAGCTATTGCACCTGGATATTTGCAGAAAGAATGGACAGAAAATGATAGACGCTATTTTCATTATAAAATGGATAGTAAAATCTTAAATTTCTATGCGTTTAATTCTGCGAAATATCAAGTTAAAAAAGAAATGCACAATGGTATAAGTTTAGAGATATTTTATCATAAACCACATACTTTTAATTTAGATAGAATGATGAAAGGGATGAAGGCATCCTTAGATTACAACGCTAAGAATTTTAGCCCTTATCAGCATAAACAAGCTAGAATTATCGAGTTTCCAAGAACAGCAGGTAGTTTTGCACAATCATTTCCTAACACAATTCCGTTTTCAGAAGGTGTTGGTTTTATTGCAGATGTAGATGAAACCAATGAAGACGGAGTAGATTATCCTTTTGCAATAACAGTGCATGAAGTAGCGCACCAATGGTGGGCACATCAAGTTATTGGAGCTGATGTTTTAGGAGCAACAATGTTATCTGAAAGTTTATCAGAATATGTAGCTTTAAAAGTTTTAGAGCATGAGCATGGAAAAAACAAAATGAGAAGGTTTTTAAAAGATGCATTAGATGATTATTTGATACAAAGAACTTTTGAAACAAAAAGAGAAAAACCACTAATGTATAATGACGGACAAGGTTACATTCGTTATCAAAAAGGTTCTTTAGTTTTTTATGCGATGAGTGATTATATTGGCGAAGAAAACTTAAATAGAGCTTTAAAACGATATGTTGAGAAGGTAAAGTTTCAAGAACCACCTTACACTACTTCTATAGAAATGGTTAATTATATAAAAGAAGTAACTCCAGATTCTTTACAGTACTTAATTAAAGATATGTTCGAAACCATAACATTATATAGAAATAGGATAGTAAATACTAAAACTAAGGAATTAGAAAATGGAAAATATGAAGTAGAAATTGAGTTTGAAGTCTCTAAATATAGAAATGATGAAAAAGGAAAGCGTTACTATGGAGAGCAAATAGGAGATACCTTAACCTATAAAACTGATAAGATGAAAAAACCAGTTTTATCTGTTCCATTAGCTGACTATATTGATATCGGAATATTTACTGAAGAAGAGATTGATGGGAAATTAAAAGAAAAAGTATTGTATTTAGAAAAACATAAAATCACCAAAATCAATAATAAAATTAGTATTACAGTTGATGAAAAACCTACAGAAGTTGGTATTGATCCGTACAATAAATTAATCGATACTAAGTCTGATGATAACAGGCGTAAAATGTGACGACATATTTTTAAAACAACTATAGTTTAAATGAAAAAACCACTACAATTGTAGTGGTTTTTTTGTTCTAAATTAATAGATATTACTTTTTTATTTATTGTTAATTATCAGTTATTTTAGGGGGCTCCAATAATTAGGGGGATAACACTAAATAAGTTTGTTTAATATGTATTGATTTAGGGGTTAAAAGGTATAATTGTTTCCAATTACATCACAAATGTAAAAACAAATTCCTAATATCACAAATAGTTTTCCTTTTTTTTTAAGAAAAAGTCAAAAAAACAATTCTAATAAATTAAAAATCAGACAATTGTGTTTTGGTTTTGTTTTGTGTCAAAAATTAAAACAATTAGGCCTATAATCAATATAAAAACAGCAGAAGCAAAAAGTAAGCCACCATCACCATTATGTTCAATTCCAATTTTTGTTAAATGAGACAGAATTGCTCCGCTCATTAAACCTACTGTTAATAAAGCGCCAATCCATATTTTTTTAGGAACAAATAATAAGAGAGCTGCAATTAACTCTAGAACACCAGTACCAATCCTTAGAAATACTTCATTTTCTCCTGCTAATTTGGTAAACAAATTAATGCTCTCTTGAGCGCCACCAAATTTGTAGAATAACGTTTGCAGCATAATAAGTGCAGCAATAAGTTTCAATAGAAATATGATTTTTTTATTCATTGTTGGATGATTTAATTTTTTAGACGATAAAGCAATATTCTACTTACAAACTCATAAATTTGTTTAAAATTCTTTTGATGAAAAAAACAATTCCTTTTTTATTATTTGCTGTTTTGTTTTTTGCTTGTCATCAATCGAATAAGACAAGTATAGTTTTTTTGGATGAACATGTTATTCAAGACTCCATGCAGTTTAAAAATTCAATACTTGGTGGTTTTTCAGGAATAGACTATGCAAATAATTCTTTCTACTTAGTCGTTGATGATGCTGAAAAACCAAGATATGTTAAGGCGAATATTGTCATTCAGTCAGATAAAATTAAAAATATTAAATTTAAAAATGTTGTGTTTTTATAAGATTCAACTTCTAATTTCTATCATGAAAATGCTTTAGATTTGGAATCTATTTTTGTTGATGAAAAAGAAGTGGTTTATTTAGTTAGTGAAGGTTCTATCAGAAAAAACAAATTACCATCAGTTTTTAAAATTAATATAAAAGGAGAATTCTTAGACAGTTATCAATTACCAAAACATTTAAAAAATCTTAAGAATATTAAACAAAATGCTGCTTTTGAGGCGTCATCAAAAAGTATTAATAAAGATGGGTTTTGGGTTGCAATGGAAGGGGTTTTACATGCAGATGGTGAAGAGCCAACTTTTCAAAAAACAGCTTCACCAATTAGAATTACTTATTTTGATAAAAAGACTAAAAAAGCGACCAAACAATTTGCGTATCAATTAGAACATATTACCAAACCTGCAAAAGGAAATATTAATTTAAATGGAGTTACAGCTCTATTAGAATATAAAGAAAATCATTTTTTAATAGTAGAAAGAATTTACCAAAGTGGTTATGGAGCTTACGGAAATATTGTTCAAATTTTTGAAGCTGTTATTGATGATGAATCTACAAATGTTTTAGAAATAGATTCTTTAAAGAACACCAGTTTTATTCCTTTAAAAAAGAGATTAGTTTTTAGTTTCGAAGATATTAGAAGTCAATTAAATGATGGAATAGTAGATAACATAGAGGGAATTACATTTGGACCAAAACTATCAAACGGAAACCAATCTTTAGTGTTAGTTGCTGATGATAATTTTCAGATTTATGGAAAACAAATCAATCAGTTTATTTTATTAGAAATCGAAAATAAATAATCAGTATTTTTACCAAAAACATTTTTGCATTGATGAATCTTACCAAATTAAAAGAAAAAAATATACGAAGACAATTCAATAAAAAACTTTCTAATTCAAAAGGTCAAACCGTTAATTCTCAAAAAATAATTCAATCAGTAGGGATTTTAACTACTGATGAGATTTCTTCAAAAATGGATATACTAAAAGAATTAGAAACCATTTTGGGAGTAAGAAATGTGAAAATGTATAGCTATAGAAAATTTAATAAAACAGATGAAGAGAGTTTTAAGCATTTTTCCGAGAAAAACATCAACTGGAAAGGGGAGTATGTGCAAGAAAATTTCCAAAGTTTTTTAGAACAACCTTTTGATTTGTTAATTGGATATTTTAATACCAGTCACTTGTATTTAGAGTGTGCTGTATTGCAATCTAATGCTCGTTTTAAAGTAGGTTTCTCAAATGTAAACTCAGACCTGTATCAAATGGAAATATCAAATAATTTAGAAGAAATAAAATCATTTTTTACAGAGTTAAAAAAGTATCTTATTATCTTAAAAAAGATAAAAAATTAAACGTAAAGGTTAAAGTTGTTTATTCTTTTTAAGTTTCATCAAATTCTAATTTAAATCCATCTTAAAATTGTAATTTTGCATTTTTAAACACATTATAATGCAGAAATTTGTTGGAACTGGAGTTGCTTTAATTACACCTTTTAAAGAAGATTTAAGTGTAGATTTTGATGCGCTAGTAAAATTGGTGAATTACAACATTGAAAACGGAACAGACTATTTAGTAATAAATGGTACTACTGGAGAAAGTGCCACAATTACGGAATCTGAAAAGCAAGAAGTTATTGATGTAATTATCAAAACAAATAATAAACGTTTGCCTTTGGTTTTAGGTGTTGGAGGTAATAATACAGCAGTAGTTGTTAATGAATTAAAAACAAGAGATTTTACAGGTATAGACGGTATTCTATCTGTTGCACCATACTATAGTAAGCCAACTCAAGAAGGTTTTTACCAACATTACAAAGCTATTGCAGAAGCAACAGATTTACCAATTATCTTATACAATGTTCCAGGAAGAACAGCAAGAAATATGGAGCCTGCAACTACAATACGCTTAGCAAATGATTTTGCAAATATTGTGGCTGTTAAAGAGGCAGGTAATAATCAGCAACAATACTATACTTTACTAAAAGATAAACCAGCAGATTTTCTAGTAATTTCTGGTGATGACGATTTAGCTTTAGGTACTACATTAGCAGGAGGTTCTGGTGTTATTTCTGTTATTGGTCAAGCTTTTCCTAAAGAATTTTCGATGATGATTAATCATGGATTACAAGGTAATAACAAAGAAGGTTTTGAGATTCATTATAAAATGATGGACATCATTGATTTTATTTTTGAAGAAAATAATCCTGCAGGAATAAAAACTGTTTTACAAGAATTAAATATTTGTAGAAATGATGTGCGTTTGCCTTTAGTAAAAGCATCTCAAGAATTGACGGTAAAGATTGCTGCTTTTGTTACTAATTTCTAAGAGTATATTGCTAGTTTTGGTTTCTGGATAAGATTAACATATATTTAGTAGTGTAAAAATGGTTGTTTAAGCTTTTTTTACTGATTATTGTAGCACAATTTATTGTGAAAAATATCGTTTTAATAATCCATAAATAATTAGTAATTTTGCCCGATGCAAAAAATTAAAAATTTAGCGTTTCTTTTTTTAGTTGTTTTATTGCTTTCTTCTTGTGGAGAGTATCATAAAATATTAAACAAAGGTACTGCAGAAGAGCAGTATAAGATGGCTGTAAAAATGTATGAGAGTAAAAAATACTCTAAGGCATTGCGTTTGTTTGAGAAAATTACACCTTCTTACAGAGGTAAACCTCAAATGGAACGTATTTCTTTTATGATAGCGCAATCTAATTTTAACGAGAAAAATTATAGCATATCTGGTTATTATTTTGATCGTTTCACAAAAAGTTACCCTAAAAGTTCTAAAGCAGAAGAAGCAGCATTTTTGTCTGCCTACAGCTATAAATTAGCTTCTCCAGTTTTTAGTAAAGATCCAACAGATACAAATAAAGCCTTAGAAGCTTTTCAGACATTTATCAATACATACCCAGATTCAGATAAACTTGATGAAGCAAATAAGCATTACAAAGAATTACGTTACAAGCTTCAAAAAAAGTATTTTGAAATTGCAAAAACTTACTACAGAACTGCTGATTATGATTTAAGGAATTATAAAGCAGCAATTCAGGCTTTTGATAATTTACTATCTGATTATTTGGGCTCTGAATTTAAAGAAGAGGCTTTATTCTACAGGTTAAAGGCAGCACATGATTTTGTTTTGAAAAGTACTCCCAGAAGAATACCCGATAGAGCAGAAGACGCTATCGAAGCATATGAAAAATTAAAAAGGAGTTTTCCAGAGTCTAAATATATGGAAGAATCTAATAAAATGTTAGCAACCTTAAAAGCTGAAAAGAAAAAAGCGGAAGATGCAATTGCGAAACAAAAAGAATACGAAAACACACTCAAGAAGAAATAATTAATTATGGATTATAAAGATACAAAAGCAGCATTAAGTACAGTTACTTATGATAAAAATGAAATAGAAGCACCTACTCAAAATATTTATGAGGCTATTTCTATTATTGCTAAAAGAGCAAATCAAATTAACGGAGATTTAAAAAAAGAGTTAGTTGATAAATTAGATGAGTTTGCTACTTATAATGATAGTTTAGAAGAAGTTTTCGAAAATAAAGAGCAAATAGAGGTTTCTAAATTTTACGAAAGGTTACCAAAACCAACTGCAATTGCTGTTGAAGAATGGTTAAACGACAAAGTATATTTCAGAACTCCAGACGCTGAGTAATGTCTGTTTTAAGCGGTAAAAAAATTCTACTCGGTATTACAGCCGGAATTGCCGCCTATAAAACGGCAACATTAGTCCGTTTATTTATAAAATTAGGCGCAGAAGTTAAAGTTATAATGACTCCTGCGTCTAAAGATTTTATAACACCTCTCACACTTTCTACACTTTCTAAAAACCCTGTTCATTCTACTTTTTATGATAAAGAAGACGAAAATGAAATGTGGAATAATCATGTAGATTTAGGACTTTGGGCAGATTATATGCTTATTGCTCCAGCAACAGCAAATACCATGTCTAAAATGGCAAATGGGACATGCGATAATTTATTGTTAGCAACCTATTTATCTTCTAAGTGTCCTGTTTATTTTGCACCAGCTATGGATTTGGACATGTACATTCATCCATCAACAAAAGAAAGCTTAAAAAAACTACAATCTTTTGGAAATGTAATGATTCCTGCAACTTCTGGAGAACTAGCCAGTGGTTTGGTTGGAGAAGGAAGAATGGCAGAGCCTCAAGATATTGTATCATTTATTGAAAATGATGTTTTATCAAAATTACCTTTAAAAGGTAAAAAAGTATTAATTACTGCAGGCCCAACCTATGAAGCCATTGACCCTGTTCGTTTTATTGGAAATCACTCTTCAGGTAAAATGGGCTTTGCAATCGCCAAAGCAGCAGCAAATTTAGGCGCAGAAGTATTTTTAATTTCAGGTCCTAGTCACCAACAAATTCAACATTCTTTTGTAAAAAGGATTGATGTAGTTTCTGCAGAAGAAATGTATGAGGCTGCACATCAACATTACAAAGAGGTAGATATAGCAATACTTTCTGCAGCTGTGGCAGATTATACGCCAAAAAATGTGGCAACTCAGAAAATAAAAAAGAAGGATGCTGCGTTAGAGATACAATTATCACCCACAAAAGATATTTTAGCTTCTTTGGGAAAAATTAAAGAACATCAGTATTTAGTAGGGTTTGCATTAGAAACTAATAATGAGTTAGAAAATGCAAAAAGTAAATTGAAAAGAAAGAATTTAGATGCTATAGTTTTAAATTCTTTACAAGATAAAGGAGCTGGTTTTGCAACAGACACAAATAAAATTATTATTATTGATACAAATTTGAATGAGAAAACGTTTGAATTAAAATCGAAAATTGAAGTTGCAAAAGATATTATCAATGAAATTATAAACCAAATTAATGCGTAAACTCTTATTCCTTTTTGTGTTTTTGTTTGTTACTTTGAGTATCAAGTCTCAAGAGTTAAACTGTTTGGTGAATATTAATTTTAACCAAGTACAAGGCTCAAATACTCAGGTTTTTAAAACGTTACAACAGGCATTAACGGAATTCATCAATCAAACAAAATGGACAAATAGAGAGGTAAAACCAGAAGAACGTATTAATTGTGCCATGAATATTATTATTACTTCTAGAGATGATAATACATTCGAAGCAACTTTACAAGTTCAATCTACAAGACCAGTTTATGGAGCAACTTATGAAACTCCATTATTAAATATTAGAGATAATGACTTCAACTTTAAGTACAATGAGTTTGAACCGTTGATTTATAATCGAAATTCTTTTGATAGTAACTTAATATCTACAATTGTTTTTTACGTGAATGTAATTTTAGGTGTAGATTCAGACTCTTTTACATTAAAAGGAGGAGAGCCTTACTTAAAAGAAGCGCAAAATACAATGTTGCAAGCTCAACAAAGTGGACTAGCTTCTTGGCAAAATGTTGTGGGGAAACAAAATCGTTTTCTATTGATTGATAATTTATTGTCTCCGAAATTAGTTAACTACAGAAACGCAATGTATAACTATCATAGAAAAGGTTTGGATAATTTTTCTTCAAATAAAAATACTGCTAAACAGTCTATTGAAGATGCTGTGATTTCTATGGAAGGTTTGTTTAATAAAACTGTTGGTAACTACTTAATTCGGTTATTTTTTGATGCAAAATCAGATGAAATCGTGAATATCTATTCAGATGGACCAAATACAAGAAATCAAAATAGACTAACACAAGTGCTCAGAAAAATTTCTCCAAATAACAATTCTAAGTGGAAGGATATTAATTAACGTGTAACGTTATGCTGAAGTTATTTCAGTATCAATCAAAAAAACACATATTGTTTTAATTTTTAAGCCCACTCATAAACCCTTAAAAAAATAAGATACTTCCACCTCTAAAATAGTAGCCAACTTAAACAGAATATCTAATTTTAGTTGAGATTTACCGGTTTCTAATCTATGATATGATTTTTGAGTCATACATAATCGATCACCAACATAATCTTGTGTGAAATCTTTTTCTAATCTAGCCAATCTAATTCTTTTTCTTACTTTTTCCAATTGCTCCATTAATCTATTATTATTATTATTATTATTATTATTATGGGAGACATAAGCAAAACATTTTTTCAAAGGTAAACTTTGTAACAGGTTTTTGCAATAGACAATTTTTGGGTAACTGAAATTGGTTAGTTTTCTCACGGTTTTCAGTGAGACAGAAAAGGTATAATTTAGACTTTTTTTGGGATTGATAAGTTGTTTTTTGTGTTTTAAATTTATAAAATTATTTTATACGTTTGGAAAGTTAAAAATTGCAATTTTACAAAAACCTTGTTTCAAATATTTTAGAAATTGAATAAAGCCATTCACAATTTCTAAAATTTTACTGAATATTGAATGGCATAACTAAAAAATCATTTTATTATGAAATCTTTAGATTTAAAACAAATGGAAAAAGTACAAGGAGGTGGTAACGCTTTAATGGCTTGTGCTGGCGGAGCAGCTGTTGCTGCAATTAGTGTTGCAGCAACAATTCTTACAGGAGGTATGTTTGGATTTGCTGCTGTATTAGGTATGTCTTTCGCTGCTGCATCTTGTTCAGTAGCTGCAGGTAATATGCCTAAATAATTATTAATATTTCTGGCTTTACTTCTATTGTAAAGCCAGTTCTTAAATGCCGAAAAATATGAAAACATTTTTAATTTTATTTTCTACAGTATTAGTTATATCAATAATCTACACATTATCACAACTCTATAGTCAAAAAATTTCTTTAAATTATGGTTTTTTGATTATTGCTACATTAAGTACATTTTTATATATGATAATATTAAGTTTAAAAAGAATTAATAAAAAATAATGAAAAATAACAAAGTCGTTTTTATTATTCTTACTTCAATTACTATTATACTTAGCCAACTAAATAAAGAGTTTCTTAATATTGAAAACCTCATTTTCAATTCTATGATAGAAAACTATACAGAAACAGAGGTTAGAGATATAATTAATTATAAAGAAAAATTAAAATGGTTAAGTTATTTAGTTATTCCTCTATTACTAATTATAAAAATTTCTATCACATCAATGGCTTTAGACGTTGGTTGTTTCATTTTTGGTAAAAACGTAAAATATAAAAAACTATTTAATATCGTTGTAAGAGCAGAATTTATATTTTTATTAGTTATAATCTTTAAAACTAGTTGGTTTTACCTTTTTCAAACAAATTATACATTAGAAGATTTACAAAACTTTTATCCTCTGTCTGCATTAAACATTATAGGTTATAAAGGTTTAGATCCTTGGTTTATTTATCCTTTTCAAGTGTTAAATTTATTTGAAATTGCTTATTGGTTTATTTTAGCGTATTTAATAAGTAAAGAAATAAATGAAACAACTGAAAAAGGGTTTTCTATAGTAGCAAGTAGTTATGGCGTAGGCTTATTAATTTGGGTTGTAAGTGTTGTGTTTCTGACCTTAAATATGAGCTAATTATGAAAAAAAAGAAAATAGGTATTATAACAATCATAGTTATTGTTAGTTTGTTATCATATTTTGGCTATAATATAATTACCAAGGCAAAAGAAAAAAATGAAATTGCAAAACAATTACAAACCATTCCAAAGTTTGAATTAAAAACATTAGAAAACTTTACATTTACAAATTCAGACTTAAAACAAAACACTTCTACAATCTTCATTTACTTCAATAGCGATTGTGATTTTTGCCACCACGAAGCTAAAAGTATCAGTCAAAACTTAAACAAATTCAAAAATGTTCAATTTGTTTTTGTTTCTTTTGAGCAAACAGAAGCCATTAAAAAGTTTGCAGAATTGCACAAACTAAACAATCAAGAAAATATCATCTTTTTAGAAGATAAAAAAGGAGATTTTTCTATTCAATTTAATGCAAATTCTATTCCGTATATTTTAATTTACAATCAAAAAAACGAACTCGTTAAAAAACATAAAGGGCAATTAAATGCAAACGGAATTTTAAGAGCATTATATCAAAATGACTAAAACAATATTACCAACTCGAAAACAAATACAACAAACTTTTAAACTTCAACAAGATCAATCAGACTGTGGTGTAGCCTGTTTACTATCCATTATTCAATATTATGACGGCACTAATTCTTTAGAAAATTTAAGAGAATTAAGTGGGACAACAAAACAAGGTACAACCTTGTTAGGCTTGTATCAAGCATCTAACCAATTAGGTTTTACAGCACAGGGTAATGAGGCAGACATACAAGCAATCATTGACCATAAAGAACCATTAATACTTCACGTAGTAATTGAGGAACGTTTACAACATTATGTTATTTGTTATGCTTACGAAAATAATAAATTTATAATTGGAGACCCAGCCAAAGGTATTATTGAGTTAACTAAAGAAGAATTAGAAAAAATTTGGAAATCTAAAACTTGCTTAACATTAACACCAAACAATAATTTTATAAAATCTAAAGCACTAACCAATAATAAAAAACAATGGTTTATAAAATTAATAAAACAAGATTCTAAATTAATTAGTTTTAGTATTATATTAGGTTTAGGTATTGCTATTTTAGGTATGGCAATGGCAATATTTTCTCAAAAGCTAATAGACGATATTTTACCTTCTAAAGATTTTAATAAACTAATTACAGGCATTATTTTAGTTGCTTTTCTTTTATTAATTAGAATACTGTTTACTGCATTAAGAGACTTTTTCCTAATAACACAATCTAAAGACTTTAATAATAGAATTATAGATAGTTTCTATAACTCTCTATTACATTTACCAAAACCCTTTTTTGATACTCGTAAAATTGGAGAATTAGTTGCAAGACTAAACGACACACAACGTGTTCAAAGGGTTATAAGTCAAATAATAGGTAATACAGCTATTAATATATTAGTTACAATTGTTTCTTTAGGTTTTTTATTTTCTTATTCTTGGAAAACTGGTTTAATTGCTTCTATAAGTTTACCTTTTTACTTTTTATTAATTTATAGTTTTAATAAACGTATTATCAATGCACAAAAAGAAGTAATGCAAGGGTACGCATTTAATGAAAGTAATTACATTACTTCCATACAAGGTATCGCTACTATAAAAAATAATAATAAGCAATCAGTTTTTCAAAAAATAAATCAATTAATCTATGGTAATTTTCAAGAGAAAGTTTTTAATCTTGGAAAAATAAATGTTCGCTTATCTATTTTTTCAGGTATTTTTAGTGTGTTATTTTTAATTGGAATTTTAATTTATACATCCATACAAGTTTATAATGAAACTATGTTATTAGGTGAATTAATGGCAATATTAGGTATTGCTGGTTCATTATTGCCTTCTGTTGCAAGTTTGGCATTAATTACAATTCCAATTAATGAAGCTAAAGTAGCATTTAATAGAATGTATGAATTTACTTCTATAGAAGAAGAAAACAAAGGAAGTATAGCATTATCCAAATTTAATTCTTTAAAAATTAAAAACCTGTCCTTTCGTTTTGCTGGTAGAAAAGAACTCTTAAAAAATATTAATATTTCAGTTAATAAAAATGAATGTATTGCTATTGTTGGCGAAAGCGGAAGTGGTAAAAGTACATTAGGTCAAGTATTACAAAAATTCTATCCTTTTGAAAATGGAGAAATATTAATTAACAATCAATACAATTTACCAAATATAAATACAGAAAATTGGCGAAATATTATTGGCATTATTCCACAAGATATAACCATATTTAGTGGAAATGTAATCACAAATATTTTATTAGGTAAAGAAGATACACCTGAAAACATTGAGAATTTTTGTAACCAATATGGTTTTACAGAATTTGTAAATAGTTTACCACAAGGTTTTGCTACAATTTTAGGAGAAGAAGGAATTAATTTATCTGGTGGTCAAAAACAAATTATAGCATTAATGAGAGTTTTATACAAAAAACCTCAATTATTATTATTAGACGAATTTACTTCTGCAATGGACAGAAAAACAGAAAAATTTGTATTAAAATTATTAAAGAAACTAAAATCTGAAATAACTATTATTTTCATCTCTCATAGGTTACATTCATTACCTCGAATTGCAGATACAATTTATGTATTAGAAAACGGAGTAATTTCAAATTATGGTAAACATCATGAATTAATGGAAACTACTAATTTTTATAGTGATTTTTGGAAAGAGTTGATTTAATGTTTGATAAATTTTCACTAATTTTATTCCTTAAAAATTAGTCAATTTGCTCAAACAACTTTCTATAAATAATTACGCTTTAATCAATCAGTTATCTATTGATTTTTCATCAGGTTTATCCATTATAACAGGAGAAACAGGTGCAGGAAAATCGATTTTATTAGGTGCTTTAGGTTTGGTGTTGGGGAACAGAGCAGATTTATCATCTTTAAAAGATACTTCAAGAAAATGTATTGTTGAGGCAAAACTTGCAATATCAAATT
This sequence comes from Polaribacter septentrionalilitoris, assembly GCF_009832745.1. Lineage (GTDB taxonomy): Bacteria > Bacteroidota > Bacteroidia > Flavobacteriales > Flavobacteriaceae > Polaribacter > Polaribacter septentrionalilitoris. The sequence continues at coordinate 99,231 of NZ_VRMJ01000025.1, forward strand.
ACAGTTTAGAAGATTTTTTTGATGAAGTTGATTTAGATTATGAAGCAGAAACTATTATTAGAAGAGAAATTCTACCTTCTGGAAAATCAAGAGCATTTGTAAATGACACTCCTGTAACGTTATCTGTTTTAAATGAATTGAGATCAAAATTGATTGATGTGCATTCGCAACATCAAACCATGCAATTGTCTGATACTAATTTTCAGTTTTCAATTTTAGATGCCTTAGCCAAAAACGGAGAACGAATAGCTTCTTACAAAAGAGGGTATCAACAACTCAATCAATTAAAAAAAGAACTTTCTGAACTCGAACAACAACAACGAGAAGCCAATCAACAATACGATTACAACTTGCATTTGTTTAAAGAGTTAGAAGAAGCTAAAATTTTGGTTGATGAGCAAGAGGAATTAGAAACCACACTAGAAAAGCTCAATAATATTGAGGATATAAAACTCAACCTTTCAGAGGCTTTAGAAATTTCTATAAACGAAGAAATTGGAGTTCAAAATTTATTAAACACCTTAGAAAATAGGTTGTTTAAAATAGCCGATTTTTCTAAAGAATATCAAGAGATTTCAGGACGAATAACCTCAGTAAAAATAGAAATTGATGATATAGTTGCTGAGTTAGAAACAGCTAATGAAAATGTAGATTTCAATCCAAATGAAGCTGAACAAATTAATGATAGATTACAACTCTTATACAATTTACAGAAAAAACATTATGTCAATTCTAATGAAGAGTTGTTAGTTATTTTTGAAGGCCTTTCTCACAAAGTAGCACAAGTAGAATCTGCTGAAGATGTCATCAACCAAAAGAAAAAAGAGATTGATGGAGTATCAGAAAAGTTAGATAAAGTCGCCAATTTGATTTCAAAAGCAAGAAACAACGCAATTCCAAAATTAACCAAAGAATTACAAAGTTTGTTGGCTGATTTAGGTATGGAAAATGCACGTTTTTCAATCAATATCAACCCAACTAAAAGTTATTTTTCAAACGGAAAAGATGAGTTAGAATTTCTATTCTCAGCAAACAAAGGTGGTAATTTTGGAGAGCTCAAAAAAGTAGCTTCTGGTGGAGAGTTATCAAGAATTATGTTATCCGTTAAAAAAGTTTTATCAGCAAATACACAATTGCCAACCATTATTTTTGACGAAATAGATACAGGAGTTTCAGGAGAGGTTTCTAATAAAATAGCCGCAATTATGAAGCAAATGAGTACAAATATGCAAGTTATTGCTATTACACACTTACCACAAATTGCAGCAAAAGGAAACAATCATTACAAAGTATATAAAGAAGAGGTAAATGGAGTAACTACAACCAATTTAAAACAACTTTCTACTGATGAAAGAATTGTTGAAATTGCACAAATGTTGAGTGGTAAAAACATTTCTGACTCAGCAATTACCCACGCAAAAGAGTTACTAAACTAGAAACAAGAAAAGGAATAGATGTCAGTTCGAGCGCAGTCGAGAACTCAATTGAAAACGATCAACAAAAAAATACTACCAACCCAAAACCAACAACTAAAAACCAACAACCACAATGAATAATTTACTAAAAGGAAAAAAAGGAATCATTTTTGGAGCATTAAATGAGCATTCAATTGCTTGGAAAGTTGCAGAAAAAGCACACGAACAAGGCGCAGAATTTGTCTTAACAAATGCACCAATTGCAATGAGAATGGGAGAGTTAGACGCTTTAGCAGAAAAAACTGGTTCTCAAATTGTTCCAGCAGATGCTACTTCTATGGAAGATTTAGAAAACTTAGTAGAGAAATCTATGGAGATTTTAGGTGGTAAAATTGATTTTGTATTGCACTCAATTGGTATGTCTGTCAACGTAAGAAAAGGAAAACATTACACAGACCCAAAATACGATTTTACCACAAAAGGTTGGGATGTTTCTGCGGTTTCTTTCCACAAAACCATGAATGTGTTATACAACAAAAAAGCGATGAATGAGTGGGGGAGTATTGTGGCTTTAACCTATATGGCTGCACAACGTGTTTTTCCAGATTATAATGATATGGCAGACAATAAGGCGTTCTTAGAGTCAATTGCACGAAGTTTTGGTTACTTTTTTGGTCGTGATCACAAAGTGCGTGTCAATACCATTTCGCAGTCACCAACGCCAACAACAGCAGGCACAGGAGTTAAAGGTTTTGATGGCTTTATCGCATACGCCGAAAAAATGAGTCCGTTAGGAAACGCCACTGCAGCTGATTGTGCAGATTATACCATTTCTCTGTTTTCAGATTTAACTAAAAAAGTCACTTTACAAAACCTATTTCACGATGGAGGATTTTCTAATATGGGTGTAAGTGATGCAGTTATGGAAAAATTTGAGTAGAAGCTATTTCCTGCTTTCCACTATATCTTTTTTCTTCTGTTCTCGATACAATTACGCTAAAAAGCGTAATCACTCGAACTGACAGAAAAAAGGATGTCGTTTCAATCAGGGCTAAACTTGTTTGCTAGCTTATACAATATTTTAAAGTTGAATTTTTTTAGCAATAAAAACTTTCAACTTTTTTTATTTTTCTACATTTACAAAATAGAAAGTTTTAAAGGTATAAAACTTTGAAACTTTGAAACTTTAAAACTTTGAAACTTCTTTTCAGCATCATCATCCCAGTTTACAATCGTCCTCAAGAAATTGACGAGTTGTTACAAAGCCTTACAAAACAAGAGTATTCTGATGATTTTGAAGTATTAATTGTAGAAGATGGTTCAACTCAAAAAAGTGATGTAATAGTTGAGAAATACAAATCAAAACTTAAATTAAAATACTTTTTCAAAGAAAACAGTGGAGCAGGAGCAAGTCGTAATTTTGGAATGCAAAAGGCCTCAGGAAATTATTTTATCATTTTAGATTCAGATGTTATTGTTCCAAAACAATATTTGTCAGAAGTAAAAAAAGCTTTAGAAATTAATTTTACTGATGCTCTTGGTGGTCCTGATGCTGCTAATAAAAGCTTTACAGCTTTACAAAAAGCCATCAATTATTCTATGACTGCTGTATTAACTACTGGTGGAATTCGAGGAAAAAATAACAGTGTAGGTAAATTTCAGCCTAGAAGTTTTAACATGGGGCTATCTCAAAAAGCATTCAATATCACCCAAGGTTTTTCTAAAATGAAAACAGGAGAAGATATTGATTTGACGTTTAGGTTATGGAAAAACGGATTGAAAACACAGTTAATTTCGGAAGCATTTGTATATCATAAACGTAGAACATCTGTAAAACAGTTTTTTAAACAAACTTATGGTTTTGGAACAGCAAGACCAATTTTAAATAGAAAGTATCCTGGAACATCTAAAATTACCTATTGGTTTCCAAGTTTATTTATCATTGGGCTAGACATCAGTATTTTATTCGCAATTTTTGGAGAATTCTCACTATTAGGAATGTATTATGTCTATTTTTTGGTTTTGTTTATAGATTCTACTTTTCAAAACGGATTTAGAGTAGGTTTTTTAAGCTTAATTACTACAATAACTCAGTTTTTAGGCTATGGTTTAGGTTTTTTAGAAAGTCAGTTCTATCTGAAGAAAAATAAATAAAAGATTTATTTAAAAAAGGCTTTAGATTTCTCCCAGTAAACATCCATTTCAGTTAAAGACATTTCCGAAAGTTGTTTACCTTCTTTCTTAGCAGCAGCTTCTAAAAACTGAAAACGATTGATGAATTTCTTATTTGTTTTTTCTAACGCATTTTCTGGATTAACGCCAATAAAACGTGCGTAATTTATCATAGAAAAAAGTACGTCACCAAATTCTTTTTCAATGTTTTGCTGGTTTCCTTTTACAACCTCTTCATTGAGTTCAGAAAGTTCTTCTTGAACTTTTTCCCAAACTTGTTCTGGTTTCTCCCAGTCAAAACCAACTCCAGCAACTTTATCTTGAATTCTATTAGCTTTTACAACAGCAGGTAAACTTTTAGGAACACCTTCTAAAACTGAACTTTTACCTTCTTTTAGTTTAATTTGTTCCCAATTGCGTTTTACATCGTCCTCATTTTCAACTTTTATATCACCGTAAATATGAGGGTGTCTTTCTATCAATTTATCACAAATAGAATTGGCAACATCAGCAATGTCAAAAGCACTTTTTTCACTTCCTATTTTTGCATAAAAAACGATGTGTAATAACACATCGCCCAATTCTTTTTTAATTTCTGTTAAGTCATTGTCTAGAATAGCATCAGCAAGCTCGTAAGTTTCTTCGATAGTTAGATGGCGTAAACTTTCTAAAGTTTGTTTTTTATCCCAAGGGCATTTTTCCCTTAGGTCGTCCATAATATCTAACAACCTGTTAATTGCTGTTAACTGATCTTTTCTGGAGTTCATTAAGATTCTGCTTCAGTTTCTTCTGTAGTTTCTTCAACTTTAGAAAAATCCATTCCTGCTTTCACTAAAATATTATACCACTGAATTACCTTTTTTATGTTAGATGTATACACTCTTTCATCATCATAATTTGGCAATACTTCTAAGAAAAAAGCTTCAAGTTTTTTTCCACTTTCTTTATGAGAAATAGCTTCTGCACCTTCAGTTTTATTATTGATAGCAGTAAAAACATCCCACAAAGGCATGTCTTCTTCATAAGTATAGATAGCGATATTTTCTAACAAACTCACATTTTGAGTTGCGTTAATTGCCAAACGTTTTTTCTCAATTAAAGACTCTGCAATTACTGCATTTTTTGATTGAGAAATCACTTGAAATAATCCTGGTTTACCAGTTACGGATATAATTTTACTAAACTCCATTTTGTAATTTGTCTATTTTTTTTGTCATCTCGAGCAATGTCGAGAGGTTATTTACCTTTTTTTGCATTAGGGAAACGCATTCTGTAATCTGCTCTAATTTTTCCTTTTGATATATTTTCTAACTTTTTCTTGATCAATCTTTTTTTGAGTGATGATAGTTTGTCTGTAAACAAAATACCTTCAATATGATCATATTCATGTTGAAAAACTCTTGCTGCTAAACCATCTAAAACTTCTGTATGTTTGTCAAAGTTTTCATCTTGATATTCTATCTTAATTTTTGGTTGACGAAAAACGTCTTCACGAACATCAGGGATGCTTAAACAACCTTCGTTAAATACCCATTCATCACCTTCTTCTTCTAAAATTTGAGCATTTATAAAAACTTTATTAAAGTCTTTTAAAACTATTCTATCTTTTTCAGAGATGTCTTCATCATCAGCAAAAGGAGAAGCATCAATAACAAACAAACGAATGGCTTTACCAATTTGTGGAGCTGCTAAACCAACACCAGAAGCATTATACATAGTCTCTCTCATATTGGCAATTAGGGTTTCCAAATTAGGGTAATCTTTGTCAATTTTTTGACAAACTTTACGTAAAACAGGATCTCCGTAAGCTACAACTGGTAATATCATTTCACTAATTTTTGATTTTGCAAAAGTACAATTTCAAAACTCGTTATTCCAAATTTTAAATAGCGAATTTATTCCTAAATTATTGATTGTATAAATACGATTGCAAAATAATAGTAGCGCTAATTTCATCAATTAACCCCTTATTTCTTCTTTGTTTTCTTTTTAATCCGCTATCAATCATGGTTTGAAATGCCATTTTAGAAGTAAAACGTTCATCAACTCTTTGTATTAAAATGTTTGGGATTTCTTTAGATAATTTTTCTAAAAAAGGAATAATTAAAGCTTCACTTTGGCTATCAGAATTGTCCATTTGTTTGGGTTTTCCAACCACAAAAAGTTCTACATTTTCCTTAGAAATATAATCTTTCAAAAAAGAAATTACATCCTTTGTAGCAATAGTAGTTAAGCCAGATGCTATAATTTGCAATTCATCAGTTACTGCAATTCCTGTTTTTTTCTCCCCAAAATCGATGGCTATAATTCGTCCCAAAATTTAATTTATTTTTTTGCAAATCTAAGAATTTAAACAAGGATGGATAATATGTTTAAAAAATGTATATTCGTATCGATTTTTTGCTGATAAATTTATATTTGCACAAATTAAATCATTACCATGAAAGAAATTAGAGAAATCATTGAAGCAGCATGGGAAAACAGAGAGTTGCTACAAGATGAGAATACAGTCAATACAATTAGAAAAGTTGTTGATTTATTAGATAAAGGAGAATTAAGAGTTGCAGAACCAGTAGAAGATGGTTGGCAAGTAAACGAATGGGTAAAAAAAGCCGTGGTTTTATATTTCCCAATTCAAAAAATGGAAACTTTAGAAGCTGGTATTTTTGAATATCATGATAAAATCCCGTTAAAGAAAAACTTTGCAGAAAGAGGAATTAGAGTAGTGCCAAATGCAGTTGCAAGACATGGAGCTTATATTTCTCCAGGTACAATATTAATGCCAAGTTACGTTAATATAGGTGCACACGTTGATGAAGGTACCATGGTTGATACTTGGGCCACAGTAGGTTCTTGTGCGCAGATTGGTAAAAATGTGCATTTATCTGGTGGTGTTGGTATTGGTGGTGTTTTAGAGCCATTACAAGCAGCTCCAGTGATTATAGAAGATGGTGCTTTTATAGGATCTAGATGTATAGTAGTAGAAGGAGTAAGAGTAGAAAAAGAAGCAGTTTTAGGTGCAAATGTTGTGTTGACAATGAGTACCAAAATTATTGATGTTACAGGTGATGAACCCATTGAAACTAAAGGAGTAGTTCCTGCAAGATCTGTAGTGATTCCTGGTAGTTACACAAAAAAATTTGCTGCTGGAGAATACAATGTGCCTTGTGCCTTAATTATTGGAAAAAGAAAAGAAAGTACCAACAAAAAAACATCACTTAACGACGCTTTGCGTGAGTACGATGTAGCTGTATAAAATATTCTATGACAAAGATTACCGCAATTATACCTACTTTAAATGAAGAAATTCATATAGACGAAGCGATCCAATCGGTTAGTTTTGCGGATGAAATCATAGTTATAGACTCTTACAGTACAGATAGAACTATTGAAATCGCTGAAAAGCATAAAGTAAAAATCATCAAACGAAAGTTTGATGATTTTTCTTCTCAAAAAAATTTTGCTATTGACCAAGCAAAGCATCCTTGGATTTATATTTTAGATGCGGATGAAAGAGTTACTCCAGATGTGGAAAAGGAAATTTTAGAAGCAGTAAAAGAACCTAAAGATTTTGTTGGTTTTTATGTTAGAAGAACATTTTATTTCTGTGGCAAACGTCTAGATTATGGTGGCTGTCAAAGAGATAAAGTAGTTCGTTTATTTTTAAAAGATTCATGCAGATATGACGGAAGTCCTGTTCACGAAACGATTGCTGCTAAAGGTAAATTAGGTTTTTTTAAAAATAAAATTGAACATTACTCTTATAAAAATTATGATCATTATATTTCTAAAATGAATCATTATGCACAATTAAGAGGTAAGCAATATTTCGAAAAAGGGAAAAAAGTTAATTATTTGTTTCATATTGTAATAAAGCCAGCTGCAAGGTTTTTTATTCACTATTTTATTAGATTTGGTTTTCTTGATGGTTTTCCTGGGTATATTTTCGCAAGAACACAGGCTTATGGTGTGTATTCAAGATACATCAAACTTTGGTTGTTGAATCGAGGTATTAAAGAATAATTATAGCTTTTTATAAAAGATATAGTTTCTTATGCATCTTTGCAATTTATAAGTAATTAAGGTAATAATTTGCCAAAAAGGTCTTGTAACTTCTCTCAATATTTTTTTTACTTTTGGCATCTTTTTTTGTTGAAGTGTAGTTCCACCAAGGTTTTTATCATTACTAATAACATAACATTTATTGGTAGTATAAACTTTTACTTTATGTTTAAAAATATCTTGTTTTAAAACATCTATTGGTGCATAATATGTAGTTAAGTTTTGTGCAAGTGTTTTAGCAGCTTCTTTACCAATAATTTGTCCTGTTGTTTGTAGTGCTGGTATTAAATATGTGGTTAAATTGCTATTTTTTTTCAATGTATAAAAACCTTTTCTTCCTGCAATATCAATAAAATCGTTGGTGGTGATCTCTAAAAGAATATTCTGTAAATCTTTAAAGAATTTTTCATTAATTAAAGCGTCATCTTCCAAAATAATAGAAAAATCTTCTTTTTGTTTTGCTACAATTTTCCATAAATCAAAATATGTTTTTGTTAAACCGATTTCACCATCGTTTAAATATGGAAAATGAGTTAAAATTTGATGCTGTTTTTTTGCTTTTTTTAAAAAACTTGAAGGTAATTCTTTACCGTAAACAGCAGGCATTCTTGTAATTGGAATATTCAGTTTTTTAAACTGATTTTCCATAAAATCTCTACGATCTTTGCTTTTATCAAGGTTTATATAGTAGAATTTATATGTACTCATAGTTGCATCCAGTTTTCACAAGCTACTTCATTTTCTTTTTCTACAAACCAATTTTTAGGTGAAATTACAGTTTTATGCTGATTTTTATTCAACCAAGCGCCCCACCAAGAAAAACTACTATTAGCTGTAATGTTATTTTTACATACACTCATTAGGTAAAGATCTTCATGCGGAATCGATTTTACATCAACAAAAACAGCTTTTTCAACTTTTAAATTTTCTTGTGTCCAAGAAATATCATCAGAAAAGATAAAAAATGTAGTGTTAGAATACTTTTTATTGATGATTTGAATTGCTTTTTTATAATAATCCAAATTACAAGTACCATGAACTTTGTTGGCTTTTTCATCAGAAATATAATCTCCTCTTCTAATATGTAAAGAACAACTATTTTTTGAAGTTAAAATTTGTTGTTCCATTTCTTGAGTTTGCGAAGATAGTTTTTGTTTGATAATAAACTCATTTAACAAAGTTTCTCTAATTTCCTTAAAATATTTTTCTGTTTGAAAATAACCTTTAACATATTCGTTTCCTTTTAAAGTCTTAAAGTCCGAATTAAAAAGTAAACTTTCTTCTTTTTTAGTCGGTTTTAAACCAACTTTCCCTAAAAATACGGACAAAGGTTTAGCCGGTTTTAAATCAATTTTATATTTATCTAATTGATAACCACCATGTAATTTGTATTTTTTAAACTTAGAAATGTCTAATTGAACATCATAACCGTTTAAAGACAATGCTCTTGCATACGCATACTGAAACATCTGATTTCCAAGTCCACCAAGTATTCTTACAATAATCATCAATAGTTACTATTTGTATAAATTATCATCTATAAGAGCAAAAGTACAAATGTTAATAGGATTTTCTTTAATCAATTTGATGATTAAAAGAATAGAAAACAATAAATTTGCCACACTTTTAAAAAATATGAAGTTTACAGAAGCAATATCATCAGAAATTTTTACGATAATTTCTAAAGCATCAAAAGAGTTACAAATAGAAAGCTATGTAATTGGCGGTTTTGTGCGCGATTTTTTCTTGAAAAGAGGAAATGCAAAAGATATTGATGTTGTTGCAGTTGGTAGCGGAATAGATTTGGCTTTACAAGTGTCTAAATTATTACCTAACAAACCAAAAGTTCAAGTTTTTAAAACTTATGGTACAGCCATGTTGCGTTTTAAAGATGTAGAAATTGAGTTTGTTGGTGCCAGAAAAGAATCGTATTCTGAAGAGACTAGAAACCCAGAAGTTACTCAAGGTTCTTTGCAAGACGATCAAAATCGTAGAGATTTAACTATAAATGCATTGGCATTAAGTTTAAATGAAGCAAATTTCGGAGAATTATTAGATCCTTTTAACGGAATTGAAGATCTGCAAAATAAAGTGATTAGAACACCTTTAAATCCTGATATCACCTATTCTGATGACCCATTAAGAATGCTACGTGCCATCCGTTTTGCAACCCAATTAAACTTTAATATTGAAGAAGATTCTTTAGAAGCGATTACCAGAAATGCTTATCGATTAAAGATAATTACTCGAGAACGTATTGTAGATGAGTTGAATAAAATTTTAGCTTCACCAAAACCGTCAATCGGATTTTTGTTGTTAGAGAAAACCAAACTTCTTAAACAGATTCTTCTAGAATTAATTGCTTTAAAAGGAGTAGAGGAAGTAGAAGGGCAAAAACACAAAGATAACTTTTATCACACCTTAGAAGTTGTTGATAATATTTCTGAAAACACCAATAATGTTTGGTTAAGATGGGCTGCGTTATTGCATGATATTGGAAAAGCACCTACAAAAAGATTTCATAAGAAAATTGGTTGGACGTTTCATTCACACGAATTTGTAGGGTCTAAAATGGTCTATAAGTTATTTAAACGGTTAAAAATGCCTTTGAACAATAAGATGAAATTTGTTCAGAAAATGGTATTGTTAAGTTCAAGACCAATTGTGTTAGCAAGCGATGTTACAGACTCTGCTGTAAGACGTTTGGTTTTTGATGCAGGTGATGATATCAATGATTTGATGACATTGTGTGAGGCTGATATCACCACAAAAAACCCAAAGAAATTTAAGCGCTATCATAAAAACTTTGAGTTAGTTCGTGAGAAAATTAAAGAAGTTGAAGAGCGAGATAGAGTCAGGAATTTTCAACCTCCAATTACAGGAGAAGAAATTATGAAAGCTTTCAACTTAAAGCCTTGTAGAGAAATTGGCCAAATTAAAGAAGCTATTAAAAATGCAATTTTAGATGGTGTAATACCCAATGAACACCAAGCTTCTTATGATTTTATGATTAAAAAAGGACAGGAGTTAGGACTAAAATTAGCTTAAACTCTGCATGGTTACTAGTTTGAAATATTCACCTTTTTTAGTCAATAATTCTTCATGTTTACCTTGCTCTACAATTTTACCTTTTTTCATCACAACAATTTGATCTGCTTTTTGAATCGTAGAAAGACGATGCGCAATTACTAAAGAAGTTCTGTTTTGCATCATTTTTTCTAATGCAATTTGTACCAATTGTTCAGATTCTGTGTCTAGAGCAGAAGTTGCTTCATCTAAAATCATAATTGGTGGATTCTTTAAAACAGCCCTTGCAATCGATAAACGTTGTTTTTGTCCGCCAGAAAGAGAATTACCACTATCTCCAATATTCGTTTCAAATTGTTGCGGTAACTCTTTGATAAACTCATTAGCATTGGCAATATCTGCAGCTTCATTTATTGCTTTTTCGTTTGCGTTTGGGGTTCCTAATTTTATATTGTTTGCAATAGTATCATTAAACAAAATAGAATCTTGAGTTACAATCCCCATTAAACTTCTTAATGATTTTTTAGTGATGTTTTTGATGTTTTCTCCATCTATTAAAATCTCTCCTTTATTCACATCATAAAAACGAGTAATCAAGTTGGCTAACGTAGATTTTCCACTACCAGATTGACCTACAAGTGCAACAGTTTCTCCTTTATTTATGGTTAAAGAAAAATCTTTTAAAACATATTCTTTTTTGTATTTAAAAGAGATGTTTTTAAATTCTATTTTATGTTCAAAATCTTGTTTTATAATAGCATCAGGTTTGTCTGTTATACTATTTTCTGTGTTTAAAACCTGCATAATTCGCTCTGCAGAAGCTTCTCCTTTTTGAACGTTGTAATAAGAAGTTGTAATTAATTTAATAGGGTTTAAAACGGTATAAAACAGAACGATATAGCCCATAAATTCATCAGGTTGAAGTGAACTTGTGTTCGATAAAACTTCTGTACCACCATACCAAAGAATTGCAATAATTGTGGCAGAACCTAAGAACTCACTCATTGGTGAAGCTAATGTTTGTCTATGGAAAACACTAGTCATTAATTTTCTAAAAATAGAAGTTGAATCATTAAATTTTTGCTCAATGATTTTTTCTGAGTTGAAACCTTTAATCACTCTTAAACCACCCAAGGTTTCTTCGATAAAAGATAAAAAAGTACCTGTTTCTTTTTGAGCTTTCAAAGAGTTTGCTTTCAGTTTTTTACTAATTGATGAAATAATAAATCCAGAAACGGGCAGTAAAATAAAGACAAATAGCGTGAGTTTTACACTCATAAACAACATGATAGCTATAGAAATGATTACTGTTAAAGGTTCTCTAACGATAATTTCTATAGAAGTTAAAATAGAAGTTTCAACTTCTTGAACATCTGCTGTCATACGTGCTATAATATCCCCTTTTCTTTTTTCTGTAAAGTAAGAAATAGGTAACTCAACAATTTTATTGTAAAGTTTATCACGTAAATCTTTAACGATTCCTGTTCTTAAAAAAGTAATTGAATAAGAAGCTAAGTACCTAAATAAATTCTTTAAAAAGAATAAAGATAATGCTAATAAACAAATGAAAAATAACGCGTTAATTTCACCCTCTGTTTCTATTTTTTGAGAAACAAAATGATAAAAGCTTTCTTCTAAATAACTACCTATTTTGGTTATGCCTTCGTAGGTAGGTTTAGCAACTATTTCTTTATCAGCAGTACCAAAAAGTATACCTAAAACAGGTATAAAAGCTAGAACTGATAAAACATTAAAAATTGCATAGAAAATATTGAAAAGAATATTTAAGAGTGTAAATTTTCTATATTTTTTCTCATATTTTAAAATGTCTTTAAAGTGATTCATTAATTCAGTTTCATCTCTTTGATAATTCTCTGAATTTTAGCATCTAATTCTGCCTCTATTTTTTCTGCATTTGTGGCAGCATCTAAAGGAGTATTTACACTAAAATAGAATTTTATTTTTGGTTCTGTACCACTTGGTCTTGCTGCGATTCTAGTTCCTGATGCAGTTTGATAAATTAACACATTAGATTTTGGTAAATCGATATTGGTAACTTCACCAGTAATTAAATTTTTTCGAGTAGATGCGTCATAATCAGAAAGAGATTCTACTTGTTCTCCATCAATTTCAGTTAAAGGGTTATTTCGCATATCACTCAACATTTGTTGAATTTCTGCAGCACCATCCATTCCTTTTTTAGTAATTGAAATTAAATGCTCTTTATAAAAAGTATTTCTTACATAAATATCTAACAATTCTTTATAGAAAGAACTGTTGTTTTGTTTTGCATAAGCTGCAACTTCACAAGCTAAAAGAGTAGCAGTAACTGCATCTTTATCACGTACAAAATCACCTACCATGTATCCAAAACTTTCTTCTCCACCACCAATAAAATCTAGTTCTGGGAAATCTTTCACCATTTTGGCAATCCATTTAAACCCAGTTAATCCTACTTTGGTGTCAACATCATAATTTGCTGCAACATCGTTAACTAACTCGGTTGAAACAATTGTTGAACCTACAAATTGTTTTCCGTTTAATTTACCTTCTTCTTTCCATTTGCGTAATAAGAAATCTGTCATAACCACCATAGTTTGGTTACCGTTCATTAATTTCATATTACCATCTATATCTCTTACAGCTACTCCTAATCTATCACAATCTGGATCTGTACCAATAACAATATCAGCACCAATTTTATTTGCAAGATTGGTAGCCATTTCTAATGCTTCTGGTTCCTCTGGGTTTGGAGATTTTACCGTAGGAAAATCGCCATTTGGCTTTCTTTGTTCTTCTACAATATGTACATCTGTATATCCTGCTTCAGCTAATGCATCTGGAATAGACATGATAGATGTTCCGTGTAAAGAAGTAAAAACTATTTTTAAATTTTTTCTGTCGATATCAGCAGATAAAGAACCGTTTTTTACTGAGTTTTCAATAAATACTTTATCAACATCTGCCCCTATAACTTCAATTAAATCTTCGTTTGCATCAAAATTAATTTCAGAAAAATCTAAAGAATTAACTTTACCGATAATACCGCTATCATGTGGAGGGACAATTTGGCCACCATCTGCCCAATATACTTTATAACCATTATATTCTGGCGGATTGTGAGAAGCTGTTAATACAATACCAGCATCACAATTCAAGTGACGAACAGCAAAAGACAATTCTGGAGTTGGTCTTAAATCTTCGAATAAAAATACCTTGATGTTGTTTGCTGATAAGACATCAGCAACAACTTTAGCAAACTTTTTACTGTTATGTCTACAATCGTAAGCAATTACAACTTTAATTTGCTCTTTTTGTACATTTTCTAATAAGTAGTTAGATAAACCTTGAGTTGCTCTACCTAGAGTATATTTATTTATTCTATTGGTTCCAGCACCCATTGTACCTCTCATCCCACCTGTACCAAATTCCATGTCTTTATAGAACCTATCTGCTAAATCTTCAGGATTGTGATCAATTAAATCTTTAATTTCTTTTTGAGTTTCAGCATCGAAAGTTGCACTAAGCCAATGCTTTGCTTTTTCTAGAATATCTTTCATTGTGTTTGTTTTTGATAGGTTAATTGAGTTACAAATATACGTTTACAAATTTACTTTTTCTTTTATTGAGTAGTGTTTTTCATCACTTTTAGTTTTTATAATCAGTTCTCCAATAAAGCCAGCTAGGAATAAAAGTGTTCCTAAAATCATTGAAGTGAGAGCTATATAAAACCAAGGGTTGTCTGTAACCAATATGGTTTTAATGTTATGATAAACTTTATATAATTTAAAAACACCAATGTAAAAAGCCAAAGAAATACCAAATAAAAACATCAATGATCCTAAAAGTCCAAAAAAGTGCATAGGTCTTTTACCAAATTTTGATAAGAAAGAAATGGTAATTAAATCTAAAAAACCATTGATAAAACGGTCCATACCAAATTTGGTTTCACCGTATTTTCTGGCTTGATGTTGTACAACTTTTTCTCCGATTTTAGTAAAACCTTCATTTTTTGCTAAAACTGGAATATATCTATGCATTTCTCCACTAACTTTTACGGTTTTTACCACTTCATTTTTATAGGCTTTTAAGCCACAATTAAAATCGTGTAGTTTTAAGCCAGAAGTTTTTCGAGCAGCAGCATTAAATAGTTTTGAAGGAATATTTTTAGAAATGACATTATCATAACGTTTCTTTTTCCAGCCAGAAATTAAGTCGAAATTATCTTTGGTAATCAAGTCATACAACTCAGGAATTTCCTCTGGATTATCCTGTAAATCAGCATCCATGGTAATCACAACGCTACCTTTAGCTATCTCAAAACCAGCATCTAGAGCTTGAGATTTTCCATAGTTTTTTTGAAATCGAATTCCTTTTACCTCCTTATTTTTTTCTGATAATTCTTCAATTACTTTCCAGGAAGTGTCTGTACTGCCGTCATCAATAAAAATAATTTCATATAAATAACGATTGGATTGCATGACTTTTGCAATCCAATCGTGTAATTCTTGTAAAGATTCTTCTTCATTAAGAAGTGGTATTACTACCGAAATATCCATGTAATATATTTTGAGATAGTAAAGTTAAAAGTTTTTTAGTGAAACTTTTTGTTTTTTTAATAGTTTTCTTCTTCAGATTTCTTCATAACTGCAGCTACTATTGCAGATATTATAAAGCCAAAGAAAGCAGCTGAAGCTAAAATTACAGCAGTTAATATACCAGGAGTTTGAAATTTTTGTGTCATTTCTGCAGCACTTTCAATTTGTTCTTCTGTCATACCAGCATCTAACCATGCTTTTTGTTGAACTTCCATAGCCTGTTGCTGGAATTCAGGAGCAATTACATTCGTAAAAAGTAAGGTGTAAATAACAGCGATTATTCCACTAACCATTGCAATACCCATTCCAACTTTTACACCTTGACCCCAAGAAATGTAACCTCCATTTTCTTCTTTATACTTTTTTATTCCTAATATTATAAATGCTACTGTTGCAACAATACTTACTATTGTATTTATCCATTGTAATTCTATCGCACTTCCAGTAGCATATAAAATTAAGCCAACAAGTACACCAGTTAGTCCTAGGTATAAACCATTATTTAATATAATACTCTTTGTGTTTACTTGATTCTCCATTTGTTTTGGTTTTTAGTTAGTTATACAAATATATTCATTTCATTTAGATAATTTTTAAGTTTTATAAACTA
Source organism: Polaribacter septentrionalilitoris (assembly GCF_009832745.1). Classification (GTDB taxonomy): domain Bacteria; phylum Bacteroidota; class Bacteroidia; order Flavobacteriales; family Flavobacteriaceae; genus Polaribacter; species Polaribacter septentrionalilitoris. The sequence continues at coordinate 115,115 of NZ_VRMJ01000025.1, forward strand.
TCAAAACAATTCATTAGTATTCAGTTGCTTAAAAATGTTACATAAATTTTGACATTTTTTTAATTGTTAAAATAAAAATAGATTGTAAATTTGCATCGGCAAGTCCTACACAACCAGCTCCCTTTGAATCCCCCAGGGCGGGAACGCAGCAAGGGTATTAGGTCGTAGCGGTGTGATGTAGGTAGCTTGCCATTTTTTGTGCCTTAAAGTTTCACGCAGATATTTAGTTTAATATCTATCCTTTGAACTTTTCTTAAATTTATTTTTTGTTAATTCGTAATTCATAATTAGAAATTAAATTGATGTCTAAAGTTGTTTTAATTACTGGTGCTTCCTCTGGAATAGGAAAATCAATTGCTATTTTTTTATCTGAAAAAGGATATAAAGTTTATGGAACAAGTAGAAATCCTAAAAACAAAGAGAATTTATCTTTTGAATTGGTAGCTTTAAATGTGCTTAAAATTGATACAATAAAATCAGCTGTTGATTTGGTTGTTCAAAAAGAAGGTAGGTTAGATGTTTTGGTAAATAATGCAGGAATGGGAATTACAGGTCCAGTAGAAGATACTCCTACCGATGAAATGCGTGCTGTCTTTAATACCAATTTATTTGGAGCTATAGATGTAATGAAAGCAGCTTTACCACACATGCGTACTCAAAAAACAGGATTGATTATTAATGTAACTTCTATTGCTGGTTACATGGGGTTGCCTTTTAGAGGTTTGTATTCTGCTTCTAAAGGAGCTTTAGAATTGGTTACAGAAGCTATGAGTATGGAAGTAAAAAGTCTGGGAATACACGTTGTTAATGTTGCTCCTGGAGATTTTGCAACCAATATTGCAGCAGGAAGATATCATACACCAGTGTTTAAAAATTCTGCTTATAAAGAAAAATACCAAGCTAATTTAGATTTAATGGATGCTCATGTAGATTCAGGAATGGATACTATAGAAATGGCAAAAGCAATCCATAAAATTATCAATACAAAAAAGCCAAAACTGCACTACAAAGTAGGTGATTTTATGCAAAAGTTTTCTATCGTTTTAAAACGCATTTTACCAGATAGAGTTTACGAAAAATTATTGATGAATCATTACAAGTTATAGATTTTTAATCTTATTAAACTTTTTTGAAATTTATAAGTCATAGTTGTTATAGAATATCTTATGAAAACTATAATCCAATTTACTTTTTTATTGCTTCTTTTTAGTTGCTCATCAACAAATACTTCAAAAATAGAAGAGACTTCTAAAAAAGCGTTCTTAAGTAACGAAACCATTGTTTATAAAGAAACTACATCAAACCATAAATTAACAAGTTTAGATATTTATACTGTTAAAGAATCAAAAGCACTAAAACCTGTTGTAATTTGGGTACATGGTGGAGGTTGGGCTATAGGAGATAAGTTTAATGGTATGCAACAGAAAGTTCCCTTTTTTAATAATTTAGGATACGTCTTTGTATCTATAAATTATCGATTATCATCATTGCAAAGAAACAAAACTAATGAAACTCGAATACAACACCCAATTCACGTTAACGATGCAACTGATGCTCTGTATTGGATTTACAAGAATATTCACAAATATGGTGGAGATACATCTAACATTGTTTTGATTGGGCATTCTGCAGGTGCGCATTTGGTTGCTTTACTTGGAACAAATCAAAAATTATTAAAAGAAAGAAATATTCCCATAAAAAAATTAAAAGGTATTATTAGTTTAGATACTCAAGCTTATAATGTTCCAAAAGCAATTCAAAATTTAAAAGGAAAAAGATTGTATGTAAATGCATTTTCAAATAATGTTGACTCACAAATAGATGCCTCACCATATTTTCAGTTAGACAATTACAAGAATACAGTTTCAAACTGGTTGTTTGCATCAAGAGGAAATAGTATTAGAAAAGAAATCTTAAATGATTTTGTAAATAAAATAAATACAAAGAATGGAAAAACAGAAGTTGTAACTATGAATTCCTATTCTCATAGAGATGTTAACTTACTAATTTCAGATACATCAAATACAATTCTTTCTGATAAAATAACTCAATTCTTAAAAAGCGTTTTTTACAAATAAGAATACTAAAAATTCTTTTAAAAAAATATAGAATCCCACTCTTTGTAAGTATCTTTGTAACAATTAACCATAAAATTTAAAGATGAAATTTTTCATAGATACCGCTAATTTAGCACAAATAGAAGAAGCACAAGCATTAGGTGTTTTAGATGGAGTAACAACAAACCCATCTTTAATGGCAAAAGAAGGTATTACTGGACAAGATAATATTATCAACCATTACAAAGCAATTTGTGAGTTGGTAGAAGGTGATGTTTCTGCAGAAGTAATAGCTACAGATTTTGATGGAATGGTTAAAGAAGGTGAAGCTTTAGCAGCTTTAAATCCGCAGATAGTAGTAAAATTACCAATGATAAAAGATGGTATAAAAGCATGTAAATATTTTTCTGAAAAAGGAATCAAAACTAACGTTACTTTAGTGTTTTCTGCTGGTCAAGCTTTATTAGCTGCAAAAGCAGGTGCAACTTATGTATCGCCTTTTATTGGTCGTTTGGATGATATTTCTACAGACGGACTAAATTTAATCGCCGAAATTAGAACTATTTATGATAACTATGGTTTTGATACTGAAATTTTAGCAGCTTCTGTACGTCATACAATGCATGTAATTGACTGTGCTAAAATTGGTGCTGATGTTATGACAGGACCTTTAAGTGCTATTGAGGGTTTACTAAAACATCCATTAACAGATATTGGTCTAGCTAAATTTTTAGCAGATTATAAAAAAGGAAACTAAGTAGTTTTTAGTTATTGGTTTTTAGTTGTTAGTGTTTTTTTAAAATAATTAAAAAACAGCACTTTAATAATTAAAAAAATAATAAGAAGCTGTTTCCTGCTTTTCATTATATCTTTTTGCAGAAAAAGCAAAAAGGATGTCATTCCAATCAGGGCTAAACTTGTTTGGCAGCATATAGTAAAATTATAAACTGTTCTTATTTGTTGGTTTTTTGTGCTTACTAAAAACTAAAAACCAATAACTAAAAACTTTTAAATCTTAAAAAGATTTAAAAAATGTATCCAAAAAAAGAACTCGCACAATTGGTAATTTCAGCCTGTCATCAATTTGATATTGATACAGTTGTAATTTCTCCTGGATCAAGAAATGCTCCACTAACTATTGGTTTTTCTAATCATAATAAAATAGAAACCTTAAGTGTAGTCGATGAGCGTTGTGCTGCTTTTTTTGCTTTAGGAATTGCACAACAAAAACAAAAACCAGTGGCTGTTTTGTGTACCTCTGGTTCAGCCTTATTAAATTATTACCCTGCAATTGCAGAAGCATTTTATAGCAATATTCCTTTGGTGGTAATTTCTGCTGACAGACCAAAACATCTGATTGATATTGGTGATGGCCAAACCATTCGTCAAGAAAACGTATTTGAAAATCATATTCTATTTTCTGCAAATTTAATTGAGAATCCGAAATTTATTTCAAGAAATTCTCAGTTGATTGGTGAAGCGTTACAAACAGCAACTTCGCAAAAAGGACCAGTTCACATAAATGTTCCTTTTGATGAACCTTTGTATGAAACTGTAGAGAACTTAATGGATTTTCACTTTCCAAAAATATCTTCTAGCTTCTTAGATAATTCAAACATAGATTACGAGAATTTAGCGAAAATTTGGAATGCGTCAGACAAGAAAATGATTTTAGTTGGGGTAAATTATCCAGATGCTGATTTACACCAATTAATGGATTTGTATGCAGATGATGCTTCTGTTTTAATTTTTACAGAAACAACTTCTAATTTGCATCATGAAAAGGCGATCAATTCTATAGATCAATTAATTTTTTCTTTTAATGAAGATGAGTTTTTGGAGTTAAAACCAGATATTCTCATCACATTTGGAGGCATGATTGTCTCAAAACGAATAAAGAAATTCTTGAGAACATATGCTCCTAAACACCATTGGGATATCGATGAACGAAAAGCAACCAATACTTATTTTTGTTTGTCAGAATTTATTCAAACTAATCCAAATGATTTTTTTAGTAATTTTAATGATAAAATAGCTAAATCAAAGAGTGATTATCAATCAAAATGGAGAGCTGTTAGAGATAAAAGAAGAGTTAAACATGCTGAATATTTATCAAAAATAGAGCATTCAGATTTTAAAGTATTTGAACAAATTTTAGAAAGCATTCCAAATAATACTCAGTTGCAAATTAGTAATAGTGCTATTATTAGATATGCGCAACTATTTACAATTAATAAAACACTAGAGGTGTTTTGTAATAGAGGAACAAGTGGAATTGATGGTAGCACATCAACCGCAATTGGAGCTGCTTATGCAAATAACAAGCAAACCATTTGTATTACAGGTGATTTGAGTTTTTTTTATGATTCTAATGCACTTTGGAATAAAAACATCCCAAAGAATTTTAGAATTATTTTGATTAACAATTCAGGTGGAGGAATTTTTAAAATTATACCAGGTCCGTCAACAACAAACGCAATAAAGTATTTTGAAACTCCACATTGTTTAACAGCAGAACATTTGTGTAAGATGTATGGTTTTGAGTATCAAAAAGCATATTCAAAAGAGACAGTTTTACATGAGTTAGAAGGGTTTTATCAAGAATCAGAACAACCAAAAATATTAGAAATTTTCACTCCAAGTGAAAAAAACAATTCGATTTTAAAAGAATATTTTAAATATATCAAATAATGGATTTACAAGAAGGAGATAAAGTTGAGTTACTCATAGAAGCTGAAACAGCTCTAGGTTATGTAGTTTTAATTAATGATGAATTTGAAGGCTTATTGTATAGAAATGAAGTTTTTGAAGATTTAGAAGTTGATTTAGAAGTTAACGGTTATATTAAAAACATTCGAGAAGACGGTAAAATTGATGTTTCTCTTAGACCGCAAGGTTTTAGAAATGTAATAGAGATTGATGTAGATACTATTTTAGATAAGCTAAAAAATAGTAGAGAAGGTTATCTTTTGTTAACTGATAAAAGTTCTCCTGAATCTATAAAATTCCAATTGCAAATGAGTAAGAAAGCTTTTAAAAGAGCAATAGGAAATTTATACAAACAGAAATTAATTTTGATTAAAGAGGATAGAATTGAGTTGGTGAAGTAGTTAAAAGTTAGAGACTTTATAATTTAAATATACATTTTTAAAAACTAAAAACTACATTCCACCTAAGCGTAAAATATTTTCGTAAAATTTATCAGAATTTGGGTCAGCAGGATCCATTTTCCCATAACCAATTTTATAGTTCTTTAATGCTTTTTTATACATTTTTCCAGTTTCGTAATAACGTCCAATATAATAATTGCCTAAAGGAGAAGAAGGAAATAGTTTTAAAATCATCTTACCAAAATCACGCAAATGGTCACCGTTTTCTTTCTCAATCACTATTTTTTCAATAGCATAAATATCACGTTCTCTAATACCTAAATTACTTCCAAAAAGAAAATCTATTTCTACATATTTATTTTCTAAATACGCAATAGCATCAACAGGAGATAAATCTTTTACATTTTTCTCAAATTCTTCTTTTGAAATTGCAGAATAAATTTGAAACACTTTAGTTAAAGCTCTTGGTATGGCTTCGCTAATAGCAGAAACACTACTCGAAGTATTTATGGTATCATTTACAACGTTAAAGTTTTTGAGCTCTAAAGATTTTAAACCATTTTGTAATTCGCCAATTTTGGTTTGTTTTTTTGCTGAAAATGAAGTCGAATTGTTAATATATAAGTAAAAGGTGTTGTCTTCTTTTAAGAATTTTCCCAGATTGTAAGATTGAAATTCTTGACCAACAAAGTCAGAAAACGTTGGGTTGATGCAAATATAAGAATTGATAAAAGGTTGAGGTTCATTTAAAAAATGTGAGATTAAATTTGCAGAAGTTCCTTCTCCAATCAAAGAAATAAATGGAGAGGTTCTATAGGTACTTTCCATGTAAAAAATGACTTCATCTCTTACAAACTGATAAAAATCAATGTTTTCTGAAGTTAATCTGCCATTATCAATATTAAAATAAGTATCCTTTTTTCTTGATTCTTTCATAGAAATTCCAACCACAATTTGTTTTGGAGCTTTATCTTTTGCCGCAAACAACACAGAGTTTCCAACATACGCATCAAACAAGTATTCCGCATCAAAAACAACTGCTAAAGGATAGTTTTTGGCACTGTCTTTTTCATAACCTTGAGGTAAATAAATTTTAAGATTTCTTGTGGTTTCTAAAATATCTGACTCTAACCCTTTATTGATGATTTTTTGAGAAAATCCACAAAAGTAAAAAAAGATAAATATTAGTGTGAACGATTTCTTTATCATAAATTTGAATCTTTATTTTTGTAAACAATTACTTGGTTCTTCTAAAAGAACGTCCAAAATACAAAATTATGATACAACCTGAATGGAAAACTGTTAAAGAATATGAGGATATTACTTATAAAAAATGTAATGGGGTAGCTAGAATAGCTTTTAACAGACCTAATGTTAGAAATGCTTTTCGTCCTAAAACAACATCAGAATTATATGATGCTTTTTATGACGCAGGTGAAGATACATCAATAGGAGTTGTTTTGCTTTCCGCTGAAGGACCAAGCACTAAAGATGGTGTGTATTCTTTTTGTTCTGGAGGTGATCAAAAAGCTAGAGGTCATCAAGGTTATGTAGGTGATGATGGATATCATCGTTTAAATATTTTAGAAGTACAACGTTTAATCAGGTTTATGCCTAAAGCAGTAATTGCAGTAGTTCCTGGTTGGGCAGTTGGTGGCGGACATAGTTTGCATGTGGTTTGCGATTTAACATTAGCCAGCAAAGAACATGCAATTTTTAAACAAACTGATGCTGATGTAACTTCTTTTGATGGAGGTTATGGTTCTGCTTATTTGGCAAAAATGGTAGGTCAGAAAAAAGCGAGAGAGATTTTCTTTTTAGGACGCAATTATTCAGCACAAGAAGCTTATGAAATGGGCATGGTAAATGCTGTAATTCCGCATGCTGAATTAGAAGATACTGCTTACGAATGGGCGCAAGAAATTTTAGCAAAATCACCAACATCTATAAAGATGTTAAAATTTGCTATGAATTTAACTGATGACGGAATGGTAGGTCAGCAAGTTTTTGCAGGAGAAGCAACACGTTTGGCGTACATGACAGATGAAGCAAAAGAAGGTAGAGATGCATTTTTAGAAAAACGTAAACCCAACTTTCCTAAAAAATGGATACCGTAAATTATAGTTATTAGTTTTTAGTTGTTGGTTTTTAGTTATTATGTATAATTCCAACAACTATCAACAATTAACCAACAACCAAACTCAAAATGAAATCACAAGTAGTAACTTTTTTAATAAAATGTCCTGATCAAAAAGGGTTGGTGGCAAAAATTACCAATTTCTTCTTTGAAAGAGGATTCAACATTTTAAGTTGTCAGCAGTATGTAAATTCAATTGAAGATAAGTATTTTATGCGTGTTCGCTTAAATGCTGATGGCACAAATATTTCTAAAAAGGAATTAGAGAAATCTTTTTTAAAGTTAGCAGAACCTTTACAGTTTGATTGGTCTGTAAATTATGGAGATAAGAAACAAAATGTGGCTATTATGGTATCTCATACGAGTCATAATTTATACGATTTATTAGAACGTTACAAAGAAGGAAGATTAGATTGTAATGTGAAAATGATTATCAGTAATCATGATAAATTAAGACATATTGCAGACATGTTTGATGTACCATTTTACCATTTACCTGTAACTAAAGAAACCAAACAAGACCAAGAAGCTCAGGTAAAACAATTGTTAGATACCAATGAGGTTGATTTGGTAATTATGGCAAGGTATATGCAAATTTTATCTTCAGATTTTATCAATCATTATCCAGAGAGAATCATTAATATTCATCATTCTTTTTTACCAGCTTTTCAAGGAGCAAATCCTTATAAAAAGGCTTATGAAAGAGGTGTGAAGTTAATTGGAGCCACAGCACATTATGCTACAGAAGATTTAGATGAAGGTCCGATTATTGAGCAAGATGTAAAACCAGTTACGCATGAGAGTACACCAACCACTTTAAAAAGAATAGGAGCAGATATTGAGAAATTGGTATTAGCAAGAGCTGTAAAATGTCATTTAAATAATCAAATTATTGTTTCTGGTAATAGAGCAATCGTTTTTCCAGAAGCAGGGGAATAAAAGCCCATCCTAACCTTCCCAAAGGGAAGGAACTATAAAAAGCAAAAAATATTAAGTACGAATTTTTCCTCTTTGGGGAAATTAAAAAGGGAAAATGAAAATAATCTGTATTGGGCGCAATTACGCAAAACATATAGAAGAATTAGCAAACGAAAAACCAGAACATCCTGTTGTTTTTTTAAAGCCAGATTCAGCAATTTTACCAAGAAAAAATCCGTTTTTTATTCCGCCATTTTCTAATGATGTACATTACGAAGTAGAGGTTTTGGTAAAAATTAATAAAGTTGGTAAGCATATAGATGCAAAATTTGCTCATAAATATTATGATGAAGTTGGTTTAGGAATTGACTTTACAGCCAGAGACGTGCAACAGAAATGCAAAGAAAAAGGTTTGCCTTGGGAAAAAGCAAAGGCATTTGATGGAAGTGCAGTTATAGGAGAGTTTTATCCAAAAGCCCAATTCGATTTAAATAACTTACAATTTCAGTTGCATAAAAATGATGAATTGGTTCAAGATGGAAATACCAATGCTATGTTATGGAAAACAGACGAATTAATCAGTTATGTCTCACAATACTTCACACTAAAAAAAGGAGATATTATTTTTACAGGAACTCCAGCAGGAGTTGGTAAAGTTGCTGAAAATGATGTTTTAAAAGGAGTTATTGAAGGAAAAGAAGCTTTTAACATTCGAGTAAAATAGAAATAAGAAGTTATATTTATAATATAACTTTTTTATATCTTTAACGATTATTAAACCATTATTGGTTTTTACTTCCCCCATTTTAAGAAACAATTTTATTTTTTTGTGTTATAAATTTTTTAACCCTTATCAGGATAAGGTAATATATAGATAATGAGAAAAACTACATTTTTAATAGTTATATTTTTTATAGCTTTTTCTACTTATGCACAACATAGTGCTTATTACATCAATCAACAAACAGGTAGTAATTCAAATGACGGTTTAACACCATCAACACCTTTTAAAACCATCAATAATAACTTACCAAGAACTGTGGCAGATAATGCTGGTGTAGCTTTCGAAATTATTTTAATAGGAGAATTTACAAATGCTAGTTATAACCCTTCTTATACCTTTTCAGCAGTAAATGATCCAATCTTATGGAATTCAGAAAATACTTTATATTTCAATAATTTTAAAGGAGAAGCAGGAAAATACATCACAATTAAACCTTATGATTCTACTACTATTTTAAAAGGAAATGGTGGTAATATTTTAAGAGTTGCAAATTCTGAGTATTTAATTATTAAAGACTTAAAAATTGAGGGTGAAGTTCCAAATATTCCACTTTCATTAGCTAACGATTTACAGTTTTCTTATTTAGATTTGTCTGTAAATGAAGATGCAGATCCTAATAATAATATAGATCGGTATAACCCAACTTTGGCTCAAATTCGTGAAAGAAATACAGATGATTGTATTACACCAGATTGTGATCCTTCATTAGCTGGTGCTCTACCAAAAATTAATAATAAACCTTTAGTTAGACCTTCTTATGTAGATACCAGAGGATTTTATTTAAGTAAAATAAATAATATTAAAATCTTAAACAATGTAGTTTCCCAAATGCCTGGTGGAGGTTTAAGGGTTTCTGATTGTGAAGATGTAGATATTATTGGTAACGAGGTTTCATACTGTTCTTTAAGGTCTTATTCAGGTACACATGGTTTGGTAGTAACCAAAGCAACAAGCACAAGAACTTCAGACGACTATAGAATTAAAATTGTAGGTAATAAAGTTCATCATAATTACAACGAACAATACTCTTGGGCGCCAGATAAAGATAAAATTACACCACATATAGATGAAGGTAAAGGAATTTCTCTACAAAGAAATCAAACTACTTATAAATCTGATGGTGTAACTATAAATGTAAATTGGGAGCATGGTAGAATTTTAGTAGCCAATAATTTGGCTTACTTTAACGGTTTTAGTGGTATACATTCTAATGATGGAGATAGAGTAGATTTTATTAATAATACTGCATATTTTAATTCATATACAAAATCTATTACAGAAGATAATGATGGAAACCCAGCTACGTTTCCAACATCTACCAATGGTGGTAATATTGGTATAAGTATGAGTGATGGTATAGATTGTAAAATCATTAATAATATTTCTGTAATTGATTCTAGAATGTCAAAATCTGCAATTGCAGTAAAAAATTCTACCATTGCTACTAGTGATGCAACTGCAACTACTAGAGCAAACGGAATACCAGATGTAGAAATAAAAAATAATCTTAGTTATGGTACTACACTACAAGGTGTAACAGGCACTGTTGATGAAAGTGCAACAACTGTAAGTATTCAGACAGATGCTATAAAAGCAGACCCATTATTTGTAGATCCCTTAAATTTCGATTTCAGATTAAAAATTACATCACCAGCGATAAATGCCGCAGATGCAACAAACGCAACAACTACCGATTTTAACGAAGATGTTAGATATGGTACTGCAGACTTAGGAGCTTTAGAATTTGATGCAAATGTAACTTTATGGGAAGGAAATAATAGTAGCTCATGGGTAGATGCAGGAAACTGGAGTAATGGAGTACCAATAGATAATACCTATGCTATAAATGTGCCAACAGGTTTAACAAACTATCCAGAAATTACCACAGCAAATAATGAATTAAAAGATGTATACATAGAGGCTGGAGGTACTTTAAATATCAACCCAACAGGATCTTTAACTATAGAAAGAGACTTAATACAAGATGGCACTTTTACCATAAAGTCAGATGCTACAAACAGTGGTTCATTTATCTTAAAAGGTACACAAAAAGGAGTTGCAAATATAGATTATGACAGGTATATAACTTCAAATTGGCATTTAATAGCGCCACCAGTTGAAGAGCAAAGTATTTCAACATTTAAAAACAGTGTAATAAAAAAAGGAAATAAATACTCTTTAGCCGATTACAATAACAAACTAGCTGGAAGTTTAAAATATCAATACTACACAGATAATACTGGTGCAATTGATATAGATAATGCAAACAATTTTATAAATGCAAAAGGGTATGCAATACAAAAATCTAAAGCTGGAGTTTTAACTTTTTCTGGAACTTTAAAAACGGATGATGCAACAATTTTATTAAAGGATAATGCTAACAAATGGAACTTAGTAGGAAATCCTTTTACGGCATACATTGCCTTAAATTCAGATGCTCATACAACTGATAATTTTTTAACTAAAAACATGTTAAACTTAGATCCAGATAGAGTCGCTATTTATATGTGGAACGGAAGTTCTTACGATATTATAAATCATGCAACGGGTAAAGCTAAATATGCAGCACCAGGTCAAGGTTTTTTTGTGGAAAGTAAAAATAATGGAGCTACTTTAACAATACCAGAAAGCATTCAAACTCATCAAACAACCAAACCTTTTTATAAAGGGGCAGATCTTGTACCAGAAATTAAAATTACATTAACCTCTGGTTCAAAAGTAAAATCAACGCTAATAAAATACTTTGCTAATGCAACAACAGGATTAGATCAAGGTTATGATGCAGGTGCTTTTCGTGATGATAAAAACAACTTTGGTATATATTCTCATTTAGTATCAGATAGTGGAGGAACAAATTTTGCTTTACAATGTTTGCCAAATGATAATTATGAAAACATGATTATTCCTCTTGGGTTAAATGCTTCTAAAGAAGAAGAAATTATATTTTCTGCCTCAATAAAAAACTTCCCTAAAAGTTTAAACGTTTATCTTGAAGATAGAGAAACAAAGACATTTACAAACTTACTTGAGTCAGGAAGCAGTTTTTCGCTGATATTAAATAGCGATCAAAATAGCATTGGTAGATTTTATTTACATACTTCAGGTTCTACTTTATCTTTAAATACAGTTCCTAAAGAAAGTCTTTCATTTTATTTGATAAATAAAAAAACTTTGAGACTTGTAGGGGCTAAAGAAAGCAGTCTAACAGTAAGTTTATACAATCTTTTAGGGAGCAAAGTTTATCAATCAAAACTTAAGGGTAATTCTATACATGATATAAAATTATTAGATCTAAAACCTGGAATATACTTGGTAAAAACTCAATCAGAAAACCAAATTTTATCAAAAAAAATTATTTTAGAATAGTTATTGTTTTTATTCTAATTTCCGTTTTTTAAGCGGTTTAAAAAAAACACTTTCTCTTAATTATATGTATTTTTGTGCCTTACAAAAAAATGCCATTACACAGTGGTTTTAAATAGGTTAAGAATTACAAATAAAAAAGAAAAAGGATGTTAGGTATTTTATTGCTGTTTTTTATTGGAAAGTATTTTTACAAACTGGCAGAAAAATTCAAGAAAAGTCAATGGGGATATGCTATTCTAGGTGTAGTAACTTATTATGGCGGAACCATCATTTTTGGATTAGCTTTTGGGATTATATCAGAAGTTATTTCTCCAGGTTATATAGAAACAGTAAATGAAACTATGTTAGGAATTGCAGGATTGCCTTTTGGTGTTTTAGCTACTTATATCTTATACAAATACTTAGCAAAAACATGGAAAAATAATCTTGAACAAGCAAAAGTTAGTATTGATGATATAGGGAAAATAGAAGAATAGCATTGATCAATTTCGTATTACAAATACTAGCATCTGTATTTATAGGGATTTGCTTTATTTTCTTAGCCAGAAGATATCAAAAAAACCAATTCATGTATTTTAGCATTGGTTTCTTTGTATGTTTGGGAGTCAGGTTATTTTATTTAATAATTTATGGTTTTATTACTGACTTTAAAATAAACACTAATTTTAATTATCACAGAAACTTATCTATAATATTAAGTTTGATAATTTCGTATATTCTTTTTAGAATCATAAAAAAAAGATTGAAAGAAAAAAACTCAGAATATTCTGATATAAATGAAATAGGAAAATAATGAATGCAGAAATCATTACTATAGGAGATGAGATTTTAATTGGGCAAATTGTAGATACCAATTCTCAGTTTATTGGTCAGCAATTGAATAAAATAGGTGTTTCCGTATATCAAATTACTTCTATTCAAGACAACCAAGAGCATATTTTAAATGCATTGCAAGAAGCTCAGAGTAGAGTAGATATTGTTATTATTACAGGTGGATTAGGCCCCACAAAAGACGATATCACCAAAAAAACAATAGCCCAATTCTTCAACGATACCGAAATTATTGAGTACCCAGAAGTTATATTACATATTAAAAAGTTGTTTACTAAGATTAATCATCCTTTTAGAGAAATTCAACGTTATCAAGCTCAATTACCATCAAAAGCAACGTTGTTAATGAATAATTTTGGGACAGCACCTGGAATGTGGTTTTATGAAAACGAAACTGTTTTTGTATCGTTACCAGGAGTGCCTTATGAAATGAAAGGGTTAATAACCAATCAGGTCTTACCTAGAATTCAAAAGCAATTCAAGTTGCCTTTCATCCTCCATAAAACCATCATGACCTATGGACAAGGAGAAAGCACCATAGCAGAAATTATTGAAGAATTTGAAGACAATTTACCCAATCATATCAAATTAGCTTATTTACCATCTTTTGGTAGAGTGCGTTTGCGTTTATCTGCCAAAGGTGAGCATAAAGCAAGATTAGAAAAAGAGTTGGATGAAAAAGTAGCAGAAGTTTATAAACTGATTCCTAAAATTATCACAGGTTTAGATGATGATGCTTCACTAGAAAAAAGAATAGGAGTATTATTAACAAAAAACAATCAAACAATTTCTACAGCAGAAAGTTTAACAGGAGGAAAAATTGCAGCGAGTTTGGTCTCTGTAGCAGGTTCATCAGCTTATTTTAAAGGGAGCTTTGTAACTTATTCTGCAGAAACAAAAATAAATTTGTTGAGTGTATCCTCTAAAACTATCGAAAAACACACAGTTGTTAGTCAAGAAGTAGCTTTAGAAATGGCTAGAGGAGCTAAAGAAAAACTAAAGACCAACTATGCTATTGCAGTTACAGGAAATGCGGGTCCAACAACAGATCATAATGACAAAAGTGTAGGTTTGGTATACATCGCAATTGTATCCGATAAAAAGGAGTTGGTAGAGGAGTTTAATTTTGGTCAACCTAGAGAAAAAGTCATTAATAGAACCGTAAGTAAATCCCTAGAAATTTTACAAAAAGAAATTCTATAAAAATTTGTAAAATAGTTTTGTTCATAAATAGAATTATTTGTAAATTTGCACCTCGTTTAGAGATAACACTATAAATACTGTCAAGAAGATGTCTAGAGTTTGTGAATTAACAGGGAAAAAAGCAATGGTTGGGAACAATGTTTCTCACGCTTTAAATAGAACTAAGAGAAAGTTTGACGCTAATTTAATGACAAAGCGTTTTTACATTCCAGAAGAAGATAAATGGATTACTTTAAAAGTATCTGCATCTGCTTTAAAAAATATTAACAAGAAAGGAATTTCTGCAGTTATTAAAGAAGCAAGAGCTAAAGGATTTTTAACAAAATAAATATAAGTCGCAGTTTACAGTTTCGGTTTTCAGTTGTAAAACTTTTAAACTTTTAAACTTTCAAACTTTCAAACTTTTAAACTCGAATAGAGATGGCAAAAAAAGGAAACAGAGTTCAAGTAATTTTAGAGTGTACAGAGCACAAGGCTTCTGGTCAAGCAGGTACATCTAGATACATTACCACTAAGAACAAAAAGAACACTCCAGATAGATTAGAGGTTAAGAAATTTAACCCAATCTTAAAGAAAATGACTGTTCATAAAGAAATTAAATAATACAACAATCTAGAACTCAGAATAGAGCACATAGATTTAAAACATTTAGACAATGGCAAAGAAATCAGTAGCATCGTTACAAACAGGATCAAAAAGATTAAGCAAAGCAATCAAAATGGTAAAATCTCCAAAAACAGGAGCTTACATGTTTGTAGAAGCAATTATGGATCCTTCTCAAGTAAATGACTTTTTAGCAAAAAAGTAATTACTTACTATACAATATATTAAAGCTACTTTCTTTTGAGAGTAGCTTTTTTTATGCGTTACAATTCCGTATTTTTGGGCGTTCCCTTTTAGGTCGCGCTTTCGGCAGTCGCTTTTTTCAAAGAGCTCCAACAAAGCCTCAATCCCTAACGCGGGCATTTTTAATGACAAATTGACCAAACCAAACAAATGGCATGCTTTTTAGAGTAGTTCATTTAGATTATAAAAAAAGAAGATGAGTTTTTTCAAGAAAATATTTTCAAAAGAAAAAAAGGAAACTTTAGACAAAGGTTTAGAAAAATCTAAAGAAAGTTTCTTTGGTAAGTTAACCAAAGCAGTTGCAGGAAAATCTAAAGTAGATGATGATGTCTTAGACAACCTAGAAGAGGTTTTAGTAGCTTCTGATGTTGGTGTAGATACAACACTAAAAATTATCGATAGAATAGAAGAGCGTGTTGCCAAAGACAAATATGTTGGTACAGACGAACTCAATAAGATTCTTCGCGAAGAAATTGCAGGTTTATTATCTAAAACCAACATTGGTAACGAAACAGAATTTACAATTCCAGAAATACCAAAAAAAGAAGGGAATAAAATGCCTTATGTTTTAATGGTAGTTGGTGTAAATGGTGTAGGAAAAACAACAACTATTGGTAAGTTAGCAAGTCAGTTTAAAAAACAAGGATTAAAAGTAGTTTTGGGTGCTGCAGATACCTTTAGAGCAGCAGCAATAGATCAATTACAAGTATGGGCAGATAGAACAGATGTGCCAATTGTGCGTCAAGAAATGGGTTCTGATCCTGCTTCTGTAGCTTTTGATACGTTGAAATCTGCTGTAAATCAAGATGCTGATGTGGTAATTATAGATACAGCTGGTCGTTTGCATAACAAAGTCAATTTAATGAATGAGTTGACTAAAATTAAACGTGTCATGCAAAAAGTGGTAGACAATTCGCCACATGATGTGTTATTGGTTTTAGATGGATCTACAGGACAAAATGCGTTTGAACAAGCCAAACAATTTACCAAAGCAACAGAAGTAACTTCTTTAGCAGTGACCAAATTAGATGGTACTGCAAAAGGTGGAGTTGTAATTGGTATTTCAGACCAATTTCAAATTCCTGTAAAATATATTGGAGTAGGAGAAGGTATTGATGATTTACAAGTGTTTAACAAAGTAGAATTTGTAGATTCTTTTTTTAAGTAACAACTGATTATTCATGATAATAAAAACTCCTTTCTAAAAATGAAAGGAGTTTTTTTATGTTAAGCAGCTAAGGTCCAGTATAAGAGCAGAGGCGGAATTTATTCACAGTCCTTTTTTAAAAAGATACTCAATTAAACCACAAATCGATTAAAGTTAAACCTAAACCTAAACCTATACCTAAACCGTTAATTGTGCCTTTATATAATTATATTAGACTAGACTTAACTAATTTCTCTATTAAAATACAAGGCTTTTTCTATCCAGAAATCTAAGTCATCGTCGGCATCAAAACCATCTGGGTCAATGAAAAGAAATCCACGCATCACTTTACCAGTAAAATTCATTTCTCGACTTCCTTTATTAAATATCAGCTTTTCATGACTGGCTTTTCCAACTCGAACCATCAATCTATCCAATCCGGTTTTTTTATCGATATCTATTCCAAGACACATCTTGTGATTAACCATAAAGATGAGGCCACCCATCATTTTCTTTTCTTCAGTAAGATTAGCTCTTAATAATCGTTGTCGAATTCTATCGGCTTGATGTTCGTTATATGCCATAATCCTATAATATAATTAATTAGCTTATTGAATTAATTAAGTATTTAAGCAGATTCTTTTCTAAACTCTTCTGCATCATAATAAACTTTGATGCTTTTAATTTTTCCGTTCTCAGTTTCATACCATTCGCTCATATCTAAAGTAATTGTTTTACCAGTTGGCATTTCTACATCAATTTCTACCTGAGTAATAACATAGTTATCTACTTCTAAAGCTTTCTTCATTCTTGCTCCTCTAACCATAGACATAAAGCCTTCATTTAATTCAATAAAGGCTTTCATTCCGCTAACCTGAGCAGCAGGACCGTCAAAGGTAATATCATCTGTAATAAATTCTTTCCATGAATCCGTTCCAGAAGCCATTCCTCCTCCAAAACCTTCATGTACAATTTGCATAGGTGTTTTTTTCATGATTTAAATTTTAATAATTAACTTGTAAATTCGAAGCTAAATTACAATTTAACTTTTAATTTGCAAGTTAAATTTAAGTTTTTTTTATATTTGCCCTATGGAAGTACGATCACATTGCCCTATAAATTTCACATTAGAACACTTTGGTGATAAGTGGTCGTTTCTGATTATCAGAGATTTAATGTTTAAAGGGAAACGACATTACAACGAGTTTTTAGAAGCTGGAGAAAAAGTTTCGACGAGTGTTTTGGGTGACAGGTTGAAAAAACTTGAGGAAATGGGAATTATTTCTAAAGGAAAAGATAGTGTCAAAAAATCAAGGATACGTTATAGCCTAACTCAAAAAGGTATCAACCTTCTTCCTATTCTGTTGGAAATGATAGTTTGGGGAGGAGTTAATGATGAGTTAACTGAATCTCCAAAGGAATTTATGGAACTAGCCATCAATAATAGGGACGCATTATTAGAAAGTTTAAGAGAGAACTTGGTAAAAGACCATCTTTAGAATACTGCAAAAAAGAGGCTGTCTGAGAAGTAGGTTTAGATGTCATTTTGAGCGAAGCAGAAAAAACCTATGTATTTAATTATCAATAGATAAGATTTCTCCATTACAGTCGAAATTGACAAATTTTAATACTTTTCAGACAGCCTCTTTATTTTTACTTTCTTAGATGAACTCTTTAAAGTTTTTCACCTTTGGTTTTGTTTTGGAGAAATCGACTTCAAAACCTTCGGATTTCAATAGTTCTGCTTGAAGTTCACGATCGGAAGCTACTAATTCTCCTTTACCATTGAGCACTTTAAAAGCTCCAGAATTTTTATCACTTATCAAACTTCGAAGTGTTTTTAGGCTACTTTTTGGACAACCTGTTGTAACGCCTAATTGTTCTGCTATTGATTTGCGAAGCATAGGAATAGTGGTTAATTTCTCTTTAGAAAGTTTGGATAGTTCATTCCTCAACGTTTCTTCTGAAGGTAACACCATATCACCAACTCCTAAGTATTTTTCTAAACCTGTAGGTATTTTTTGAATTTTATCCATGTCTCTATATTTTATTGATTCCGAATTCTTTTCTAAACTCTTGTGCGTCATAATGAACTTTAACAGACTGAATCTTATTGTCTTTAATTTCATAAAACTCTGACATATCAAGAGTGATGACATTTCCAGAAGGTGTAGCAACTTGAATTGCTACTTCAGTAGCAACAAGGTTATCATTAGCTACATAACGTTTCATTTCTGCACCTCTCACCATCCCAAAGAAATCTTCTGTTGTTTTAATGTACTCGGCTTTCCCAATAGCTTTAGCAGCAGGTCCAGTGAATGTAACATCATCTGCTAAAAGATTTTTCCAATTTTCATTTTGTTCTTGCATTGATTGAGCATATGCTCCCCAAATTTGTTCTGCTTTTTGCATTGTGTTTATTTTTAAAGTTAATAAATACCCATTTTATTAGGGCTTCTATTACTTATACAATTCAGCTGAAATTTTTGAACGGGAAAATCGAAATTATTTTTTAAGAAGTTGCTTTTTCCACCCAGGAAGGGATGTTTTTAAGGAAAAAAGAATGCAATTCACTAGACCCTTGTAGCGGATCAGTATCTTTTACAAGTTTCATTCTAAGATCAAGTAGCTTTTCCTGATCTTTAGTTGATGATAGTTTTAATTCCTTGGCTTTTATATGCGCATCTTGCTTAGGATTGAATATACCATTTAAGGCTGTACATTGGTTACAAACACCATTCTTATTAATAAGAGCACATCTATTATCAAAGATTCTCTTCAGGTTTTTTCTTGCATCAGCAATTCCGTGCTTTACCTTTCCATCACTTAAACCAGTAATTTCAATAATTTCTTTTTGCTTAAACCCATAGACGTCTTTGAGCAATAAGCAGATTTGTTGAGTGAGCTCCAAAGTTTTGGTAATACAGGTAAAACAATAGTTGAGATGTTCTTTCATTTCGAAACGCGCATCAGGTGTAGAGTTGAATACTTGACCAATTTCTTGCATTCTTTCTGGACTGTTTGAGTGATACTCTTGACAGATAGTTAGGTCATTTTCACCCCAACGTTTCATTTTCACCAGATAATTTTTACCTGTGTTTATGGCAATAGTAAAAACCCATGTCTTTAAGCTTGCTTTTTCTGATTGATACGATTCAAGATTAGATATAGCCTTAATATATGTATCTTGAGTCAAATCCTCAGCATCCTGCCTATTGGCTAATAAACGGTATAAGAAAGAAGTTAATTCATCATTAAAATTGACAAATTCTGTTTTAAAAGTTTGCACATCCATTATAGTAAAAGTAAGAAAAATTATTCAATCAAAAAAAAAATGTTATTTTATTTGGAATAAACGTTCTGTTATTGTTATGTTTGTAAACGGAACGAACGTTCCAAAAAAAATTTTAATTAAAATATAGAAAAATGAGTAAATTAAATGGAAAAGTAGCTGTTGTTACAGGAGGAAATAGTGGTATTGGTTATGCAACCGCCAAAGAACTAAAAGAACAAGGTGCAACAGTTATTATAACTGGAAGAAGTCATGAAAAAGTTCAATTAGCAGCTGAAGAACTTAACGTAAAAGGATTAGTGGCAGACGTTGAACACCTTTCTGCAATAGATAATTTGGTAGATGAAGTAGGTAAAAGTTATGGTAAGGTTGACATATTATTTGTCAATGCAGGTATTTTTTTACCAGCTCCAGTTGGACAAATTAGCGAAGAGATGTTCGATCATCAAATGGGTATTAACTTTAAAGGTGCTTTATTTACTACTGAAAAGTTTCTTCCAATCTTAAATAATGGTGCATCCATTATTAATTTGTCATCTGTAAATGCCTATACAGGAATGCCTAATACTGCTGTTTATGCTGCTTCAAAAGCTGCTTTAAATTCGTATACACGAACTGCTGCAACTGAATTAGCACCAAGAAAAATTAGAATAAATTCGGTTAATCCAGGACCAGTTTCTACACCAATTTTTGGAAAGACTGGAATGGAAGAAGAACAGTTGAATGGCTTTGCAGAAGCGATGCAAAATAGAGTACCTTTAAAACGTTTTGGGCAACCAGAGGATATTGCTAAATTGGTTTCGTTTTTAGCTTCAGATGATGCTTCTTTTATCACAGGAAGTGAGTACAATATAGATGGAGGTATAAATATTAATCCTCTTTTGAGTTAATTTTTTTTTGAATAAATTTGGAACGATAGTTCCAATACTTTAGTTTTGTGGGAGCGTTTATCGCTTCCACATTTTTTTATATGCCAAGAGTAAAAACATTTAATGAAAAAGAAGTATTGTCTAAAGCAATGAATTTGTTTTGGAAACAAGGTTATGCAGCTACTTCTGTGCAAGACTTGGTTAATCATCTAGGAATTAACAGAGCTAGTTTGTATGATACTTTTGGAGATAAAGAACAACTTTTTAGAAAGTCTTTTGAACTTTATAGAAAGACTAATATCGAAGGTTTAAGACAATTTTTGGGTAATCATGATAATATCATCGATGGTTTTACAAAACTTTTCAATAACGCAATCGAAGAAGCATTAGCAGATAAAGATCGAAAAGGTTGTTTTGTGGTTAATACTACAACAGAGCTTGTTCCAAATGATAAAAATATTATTCAAATTTTAGAACGCAATAAACAAGATTTTGAAACTATTTTTTATGAGTATCTAAAAAAAGGTAAAGAAGATGGCCAATTGAAAACTACTCAAAACTTAAAATCTGTGGCCTCACTTTTTTATACTTTATACAATGGTATTCGTGTTGTTTCCAAAGTTAGCACCGATAAAAAGAAGCTCATTGATTCAGTTCATGTGGTATTATCATTATTATATTGATTTATTACCTTTCTTAAGGTAAAATACCTAAAACTTAACACGAATATAACGTCGTTTTAATGATTGATTTTCCTTTTGAGCTAATTTCGGTTTTTTTTAAGTTTAGAAACAAAATATTAATAGCTCCCATTTTGGTTTTTATTTTTCAAGATTGAAACCTTATCTTTAAAAGTAAAATCTATCTTCATGAAAAAAACAGGAATCCTTTTAGCTTTAATAGTAACAATACTTTCTTGTCAAACCAAAGAAAAACAACCAGATATTGTTTTCAAAAAATATAATGAAACTGCAGTATTAAAAGAGCAACTATATAGAGATTTTAGTCAAACGTTTTTGGGATATTAATGTAACTCAATTTCCCACTCTTCAAAAGACGGCTCTACAACATATATGTCTTCATCATACAAGCAAGTAGTTACGAATTGAGAAGCTCTTTTTATTGAGTAATCAAAATTAAGTACTTTACCTGTGGCATCCATTTCAATGTTGTTAGAAAAAATAGCAAACATCGTTTCTAAATTAGAAGGCATTTCGTTCATTTCTTTTACATAATCTAATTCGGTTAATTTCGAAATGCCCGATTTGAAACCTAAAGTATTGTTGAAGTAGTAGTAAATAAAAAAACGTAAAGCGCTCCTATAACTTTGAGATAATTTCATATTTCAATTTGCCTTTTATTTAGTTATTTTAAAATTTCACTTATTGTTATTGGTAAGAAATTGTTTGATTAATCTTGTTTTATTCCATTTTTATAAATATCGGTTCTAATTAATTCTCCGGAAGAAGAGTATACGTTAACTGTACCATTTCCATTTATAATCGTTCCTTTATCCAATTTATTTCCTTTTTCATCTTTGATTATTACAATATTCATAAGTTTACTGTTTTTCCATAGTTCAAATAAATTTAACTCCCCATTTTCATGATATCTTTTCAATTCACCTTCTAATTTTCCATTTTCAAAATTCCAAGAGCCTTTCAATTGACCATTATCATGATAGTATTTCCATACACTTTCCTTTTTTCCTTTCGACCATGAACCAATCGCGCTTAATTGACCGTTTTCATGATAATATTTAGCCTCATTTTTACTTAATCCATCTTTGCCAAAAATTATTTCATATTCTAATTGTCCAATCTCGTAATAGTTTTTTTCATAAATTTCACCACTTTCTAAATAATTTTGTCGTTTTTTTAATACACCACCTTCAGAGTAAAACAACCACTCATCTGATTTAATTCCATTTATATAGGTTCCCTTATGACTTAATTCTCCATTTTGGTGATAATAGTTCCACAAACCTATTTTTTTTTCACCTGACATTTCTCCAATACTTTCTAATTGTCCATTCTCATAATAGAATTTCCATTCATCATGTATCTTTCCATTTACTATGTTTCCAACTCCTTGCAATTGACCATTTTTGTGATAGGACTTCACTGCACCAGACAAATTTCCATTTAAAAAGTTTCTTACTAATTTTAATTTTCCATTCTGGTAATACTCTTTAACTTCTCCAGATGGTTTTCCATTAACAAAACTGGCAACTGATTTTAATTCTCCATTTTCGTAAAAAAACTTCCATTCACCAGATTTTTTTCCGTCAGTTAACATACCTGTGTATTTTAGTTGACCATTATCATAATACTTTTTTTTAATTTGTGCGAAAGCTATATTGTTAATCAAGATAATGATAGTAAGTAGAATTATTTTTTTCATTTTGTTTTAATGGGTTTGATAATTTAATGTATAACATAGTTATGTTTAAGTACTTTCTTTTAGCAAAGCGTAAACTATAAGGATTAATGATTTTTAGTTATTATTATTTTACCATCACGATAATAATTCCATACACCATTCTTATTACCATCTAAAAACTTACCCGTACTTAGTAACTCTCCATCTTTATAGTAGTTTTTCCAATTTCCAATTCTCTTATCATTCTTATATTTTCCGACAGAAGATAAATTGCCATTCTTCCAAAGAGTTATTTCCAACATAGATTTATCATCATAAAAATATTTGAATTCCCATAATTCTCCTGTATCATAAAATAATTTTTTCTCTTTTGGGTAATAATCGTAATCGTTTCTTTTTAAAACACTTTTTAATTCTCCATTTTCATAAAAAGTCTTTTCATAATAATTTTCAATTTCATTAATTGTCATATTAGGGTAGTTTTGATATATTTCTAATTTGTTAAGTTTCTCACTTTCAGGAACTATGAATTGCTTATGTATTGAATTGTACTTTCTATAATTAAACTTGGTATTAATTTCACCATTTTCAGTATCATAGATAAATACTATTTCTAAATTAAGATTATTTCTTTTTACTGTGAAATTGATTTTTTCACCACCTTTATCTACTAACCTAAAAATATTTTTATAACTGTACTTAAAATCTCCTATAAGTTCCTCATTAGAATTACAATCCGAAGAGAAAAACTTACCATCTTCAGTGAATTCAAGAAACTTTATACAATTAGGGTTGATTTTATATGATTCAGACTGTACAATTATTTCATTATCAATCAGCTCTCTTTTTAACACTACCCATTTACCAAGTAAATCATTAGTTTGTGCAGTAAGTTGAGCAGTAAATAGTATTATAACTATTCTAAGGAATTTTGATTTCATATTGTTGTTTTAATGTTTGCCAACTTAAAATGAATATGATGTCGTTGTAAAGACTTAATATTCTTTGTTAGCTAATTTCGGTTTTTTTAATTTTAGAAACAAAAAAATAATAGTTCCCATTTTGGTTTTTTATTTTTTAAGATTGAAACCTTATCTTTGAAAGTAAAATCTATCTTCATGAAAAAAATAGGAATTCTTTTAGCTTTAACAATAACAATGCTTTCTTGTCAAACCAAAGAAAAACAACCAGATGTTGTTTTTAAAAAATATGATGAAACGGCAGCATTAAAAGAGCAACAAAACCACAAAAGCAAAAGAATGCAATTCAAGTTGTTTCAGTCTAAAGTGATAGATATGAACCAAGTTTTTGCTCCGTTTAAAGAAGACTTATCCTATTTTTCTGAAGCAGATTATAACAGTTTAAAACCTCTGGTTATAGAGCAAGATATTCCATCACTTCAAAAAAGTATCAAAGCAGGAAAACTGAACTATGAGAAACTGACTTTATTTTACCTCTATAGAATTAGAAAGTTTGAAAGTGATTCTACTTTATCTTTAAATTCTATAATTGCGTTAAACCCTATTGCATTAAAAGAAGCTAGACAAAGAGATAAAAATAAAGATGATGTTTCAGAATATTCCATTTACGGAATGCCAATTTTATTGAAAGACAATATCAATACCAAAGGAATGCCAACTACTGCAGGAGCTTTGGCATTAGAAAATAATAAAAATACAGAAGATGCTTTTATTGTAGAAAAATTAAAAGAAAATGGTGCTATCATATTGGGTAAAGTAAATCTAAGTGAATGGGCATATTTTTTCTGTTCAGGATGTCCTTTAGGGTATTCTGCTGTTGGCGGACAAACCTTAAATCCTTATGGTAGAGCAGAGTTTGAAACTGGTGGAAGTTCTGCAGGAAGTGGTGTTACAGTAGCAGCCAATTTTGCGGTAGCAGCAGTAGGTACAGAAACTTCAGGGTCAATTACTTCTCCTTCTAGTCAGAATTCTGTGGTAGGCTTAAAACCAACCATTGGCGTGTTGAGTAGAACAGGAATTGTACCAATTTCATCAACTTTAGACACACCTGGGCCAATGACAAAATCAGTAGTAGATAATGCTATTTTTATGGATGCTATGTCTGGTTATGATCAAAGTGATAAGGCTTCAAAAGAAATTAATGATGAGTATTTTAAAAACGGATTTAGAAATCAGTTAAAAGGAGTAAGATTAGGTGCATTAAAACCATTGTTGTCAGATTCAATCTATGCATTAAATGTAGAGAAGTTAAAAAAAGCTGGAGCAGAAATTATAGAAATTACGCCTCCAGAAATATCTTTTAATGGTTTTTTAACCTTGTTAAATATTGATATGAAACACGATTTACCAGCATATTTGGCTAATAACGCAGATAAGGCTGTTTCCATTAAAAATGTAAAAGATGCTGTAGATTTTAATTTAAAAGATACCTTGCTAAGAGCTCCTTATGGTCAACAATTATTTCAAGGAATTGTAAACGATAAAACTACTTTAGAGGAATTAGCAATTGTGAAAAATAATTTAAAAAGTGAAGGTGAAAAATATTTAAAATCTTTACAAGATGAGAATTTAGATGCAATTTTATCCATCAATAATTATCATTCTGGTATAGCTGCAGTTTCTTTTCATCCAACATTAACAGTTCCTATGGGATATAAGGACTCAGGAGAACCCATAAGTTTAACTTTTGTTGGTTTGCCATTTTCAGAAAGAAAATTGTTAGAAATTGGATATGCTTTTGAACAATTAACCAAAGCAAGAAAAATACCAATAAACTATAAATAATAATTTTAACAAATACAAGTTACCTTGTTTTGCTAATATTAATTGCTTAATGTAAATGACTATCTTTTAATTTTTGCTTTGAATATTTTTATATATTTGAATACCAAACTTTTAAGATGTCCAAAAAATTATCAATTATATCTTTAAAACAGATATGTTTTATCGCGTTGTTATTTTTGTCATTGCAATCTTTCTTAGCTCAGAAATCACCTAGTGAATTAAAAAAATATTCTCATACAGATTTTATAAAACTATTAACTGAATCTAAAGATTCTATTTTTAGTTTAAAAGATGCTTTTATTTTTTTTGATACAAAAAAAGACAGTTCTTTTTATTATGAAATTTCTGACAATCAGCTTAATTTTTCAAGTAGTGATACTTTAACAATTGATGTTGAAATTGATTTAAAAAACGTTCATTTTGAAAACCGATTTGAAGAAACTGGTGTAGCACTTCATCATATAAAATTTACAAAACCAGTAACTATTGTAAACGTTGCCGCTATTGTTTTTAGTAACTGTGTCTTTAAAGAAGGTCTTACAGTAGATGTGGATGTTCCTATGAATCCTTACATAGATTATTTTGAGTTAAATTCTATTTTCTATGATAATGAAATTGCTGTAAATGAATGTGCTATTTATGGAGATGTAGCTATTGATATTGGTACTATAGAAACTTTTTCTGCTTTATTTGTTTCTATTGTAAATACAGATTTTATAGAAACTACTGATACAAAAAGAGAACTTAGTGTAAACAATATTAGATCTATAGATTTTTATGGTAATATCTTTGAAGGAAAAGACATGATAAGTCTTTTTTTAGATAAATCTGGGAGTACACAAATTATTTCTAACGATTTTGGAGATGCAAGTGTAATACTGTTTCAAGCAGGCATTTCTTCGTCAGCTATAAATGTTATTGAAGATAATATATTCAGAAAACCAGTACTGCTTGAAGTTGAAAATTTTAATAAAACCGATAATTATCAGTGGAAAAACTGGAAATCAAAAATGATTTCTTATCAAGGTTTTGTTGAACACATAAAAAACATAGAAAAAAATTCAACTACTACTGTAGAGCTAGAAGAATTGTTTTATAATGATTCCATTTTAAAAATATATGTAGATAATTATCGATATGAATTTGAAAAATCATACAAAAATGAAAAAAGATTGTTAGGTTCTTTTTATGATTTTTATAAATCTCAATATGATACAGATTATTCAAACGAAACCTATGTTGCTTTAAAAGATTTAGAAACAAAACGATACCAATATTTAAATGAAAAAAAATCTTCTTTTAAAACCTATTTTACTTGGAAAATTAATCAGTTTTTAAAAGTCTTTTCAGCATATGGTACAGAGCCTTCAAGGTCAATCATGATGTCTATTTATGTAGTTTTTATTTTTGCATTTATTTATTTGTTTTTTCCAAACTCTTGGGATACCATAAATAGAAATAGATTAATAAAGCGTATTCGTTTTTATACAAGATACTTTAGAAATAAAGAAAGTATGAAAGAAATTTATCAAGAAGAAAAAAAAGACGAATTAATGACTTTTACAGAGTTTAAAGAATACATGCATAAGAGTCAAAAAGAAACACCAAGTTATTTTATTTGGCTGGCAAAACCCATCTATTATTTTTCGTCTACGAACTACAGAATTATAAGTAAACTTTTTGATAAGACTGATGTTTTAAAAGGTAAATGGGTAGATTTACCAAAAAGAAAGAAAATAATTGTAAGTTTTTTAATGGGATTATGGATTGTGGTATTATTGTTTTTTGATTTACTATTAAAGTTTATAAATGCGCTAACATTATCTTTAAATACATTTACAACTTTAGGTTTTGGAGAAATACCAACAAAAGGTTTGCCTAGGTATTTGTCCATTATTCAGGGTTTTATTGGTTGGTTTATGTTAAGTATTTTTAGTGTGTCTCTTATCTCGCAATTATTAAATTAAACCAAAACAAGTTGTATCTTTGCAGCCTAAAATTTACAAAATAGAATGCGTACAAAAACCATCAAAAAAAATAAAATTAACGTAGTTACTTTAGGGTGCTCAAAAAACATCTACGATAGTGAGGTGTTAATGGGGCAATTAAAGGCTAATGGTAAAAACGTAGTTCATGAAGATGAAAATGATGATGGAAATATTGTTGTAATCAATACTTGTGGATTTATTGGTAAAGCCAAAGAAGAATCTGTTGATACTATTTTGCATTACGCACAAAAAAAGGAAGCTGGAGAAATTGATAAAGTTTTTGTTTCTGGATGTTTAAGTGAACGTTACAAGCCAGATTTAGAAAAAGAAATTCCGAATGTAGATCAATATTTTGGGACTCACGATTTACCAAACTTATTGAAAGTTTTAGAAGCTGATTACAAACATGAGTTGATTGGTGAGCGTTTAACAACAACTCCAAAACATTATGCTTATTTAAAAATTGCTGAAGGTTGTGATAGACCTTGTTCTTTTTGTGCAATTCCGTTAATGCGTGGAAAACACAAATCTACACCTATAGAAGATATTGTAACTGAGGCTAAAAAATTAGCAGCAAACGGAATTAAAGAAATCATGTTAATTGCTCAAGATCTAACTTATTATGGATTAGATATCTATAAAAAAAGAGCATTAGCACAATTATTAGAAGCTTTAGTAAAAGTTGATGGAATAGAATGGATTCGCTTGCATTACGCATTTCCAACGGGTTTTCCTATGGACGTGTTAGAGGTGATGAAGCGTGAGCCAAAAGTGTGTAATTATTTAGATATTCCTTTACAGCATATCAATACAGAGTTGTTAAAATCGATGAAAAGAGGAACAACCCATGAAAAAACCACAGCTTTAATCAACAAGTTTAGAGAAGTTGTTCCAGAAATGGCAATAAGAACTACTTTGATTGTAGGGTATCCTGGAGAAACTGAAGAAATGTTTCAAGAGCTAAAAGATTGGGTAGAAGAAATGCGTTTTGAACGTATGGGGGCTTTTCAGTATTCTCATGAAGAAAATACGGGTGCTTATGTTTTAGAAGATGATGTTCCTGAAGAAGTAAAGTTTAAGCGAGTAAATGAAATTATGGAAATTCAGTCACAAATATCTTGGGAGCTGAATCAGCAAAAAATTGGAAAAACATTTAGATGTTTGTTCGATAGAAAAGATGGAGAGTATTTCTACGGAAGAACAGAATACGACTCTCCAGATGTAGACAATGACGTTTTAGTTGATGCCAGAGAACATTACATAAAAATAGGTGAATTTGTAGATATTAAAATTCATGAAGCAGGAGATTACGACTTGTATGGAACTCCAGTAAAAAAGCAAGAAAAACCAGTTCCTTTACATCAAAAAAAGAATCAATCTTAAATATAAAAACCACTTAAAATGAGTGGTTTTTATATTTAAGATTATTTAATTGTATCAGAATTTAATAAGAATACTGCATTGGCCACAAAGAGTTTTCCATTATCCCAAAAAGATCTGAATAAAGGATTGTCTACCATATAAACAATACTTCCACGCCCCATTCTTTCCTCACCAAAAAGTAGCGATTCAGGAACTTGTTTTACAGCTTTACTACCAGCATAACCAGAAATATTTTTAGCGCTTTCATCAAAATAAGCAACATTACTTCCGTTTTGTAAATATTTATAAGAAGAAGATCCTAATTTCAAAGAGAAATATTCATCAGTATAACCAAAAGCTAATGGATGAGTTGCATCAACTTTACTTTTAAAAATACTACCAGTTATTAAATTTTGAAACCTTTTACGTTCTCTATCTGCATATGGTGTTAGATTTGCCTCTTTCTTATCCTTACCTTCATTTGCTACTTTCTTTTTTAATGCATATCCTTTTTTATCAGCAAAAGAAGATAGCGCATTTCCCATAACAATTAATGTTCCTCCAGAACGAGTCCATTGTTTTAATTTTTCTAAAGTTGATGAATTTAAAACACGACTATAATATCCATTTGGTAAAATAATGACATCGTAATTAGAAAAATCTACACGACTAAAATAATCTGAATTTATATTTGTAATAGGATATTTTAATTGTGTTTCAAAGAAATGCCAAACCTCACCAAAGCTTAAAGAAGAAGTTCCTTTTCCTGACAAAACAGCAATTTTTTGTTTGTGAATTGGTTTTACATTATACGAACCAAAATCAGCTCCAGAATCCATAAATCCTGTTGAGATAGGGTTTAATTCTCGTTGATGCTCGTTTGCAATTTCAATTAATTTAGTATCAAAATTATCGTTTCTATTGTCATTTCTTAAAATCACTATACTTCCTCTATCAAAAGATTTTCCATTTACAGAAAAAGATTTTTCTGAAAAACGTGGAGTAATATTTGCTTGGAGTATTGCTCCTAAAAAAGTAGCGTCTTCTAAACTATTCCATTTAGATACATAAGCATAAGCACTTGTATTAATAATGTTTGTTACTTTTTTTGAATCGGAACTCGTAGAAGAAGCAACTTTAGATTTAGACGCAATTGTTTTAAAGCCATGTGCATAAGGTAAAGACCAAGCTGTAATATCGTAAGTTAAAGAGTCAGAAAGTTTTGCTTTAGGTTCAAACAAAACCTTAACCATTTTTCCTTTTGGTTGGTTGGAATGAATTACCAAATCAGATGAAGAAACACTCATTTTTCCATCTTTTTGATTTTGATAATCAAACCCTTTTACAGTACCCTTTTTTGCATTTTCATATTTAATTTCATGCTTGTCTAATAATCGTTTTAAACGATTTGTTTTGTCTTCATTTTCATTCTTTAAGACATAACTTTTATACTTTAAATTACTATTGTCAAAGAATTTTTTGAATTCAGTATTAAGTTTACCAGCATTTTTAGAAGAAATTTCAACTGTAGACAAACCAGTGGTCATGTGGTGTATTGCTCTGTCTTTTAAGGTTAAAATTTCACCTTCATCAGTTTGAATTCCTAATCCAGCTCTACCATGACCAGCTTGCTCAAAAGTCATTCCTATTGCACCCATATAAGTAGGATAAGTATCTCCATAACTTGGGTATAATAAATCAAAACGTTCTTTTGTAAAATATAACCAGCCTTCTTTGTCAAAATATTTAGCATGATTTTTTCCTATCTGAGTTTGAAAATCACGTTGCCAATCAGAAATAATTTCATGAAAAGGTTCTGCTGCAGGAGCAAAATAATAAGGACTGTTCATTCCTTGTTCGTGAAAATCAACATGTAGATGTGGCATCCACTTGTTATACATTTTTATTCTTTGTTGAGATTCAACTTGAGTGGCCCAAGCCCAATCTCTATTCAAATCAAATAAATAATGGTTAGGTCTTCCTCCTGGCCAGGGCTCAGAATGTTCTTTTGCTTCTTGATTGGTGTTAAAAGGAGTGCTTTTTACTTGATTGTACCAATTTACATAACGATCTCTACCATCAGGATTTATACAAGGGTCTATGATAACTACTGTATTTTCTAACCAAGCCTTTTTCTTTGTGACCAATTCGTAGATGGTTAACATTGCTGCTTCAGTACTAGAGGCTTCATTTCCATGAACGTTGTAACTCATCCAAACAATAGCTGTTTTATTATCAGCATTTCCAGAAATAATACCAGTTTGCGAAAGGTTGTTTTTTCTGATGTTTTCTAAATTATTGATGTTTTCTTGTGAAGAAATATAACTCAAATACAAAGGCCTGTGTTCATTAGTTTCACCATACTTTTCTAGTTTTACATTAGAAAGCGTATTGCTTACATAGGTAAAGTATTCTACAACTTTATGATGCCTTGTAAAGCGTGAACCAATTTCGTAACCTAAAAATTCTGAAGGAGATTGTAGTGTTTGAGAAAAAATACTTCCAGAAATTAAGAAAGCAGTGAATAGGAGTAATTTAATTTTCATATATAATAAAGTTTGATGCTCAAAAATAAGCAATAAAATTCTTTAAAAACAGAAATCAAAACCTGCAACATGTTAAAAGTTTGTTAGATTGATTGACGGTTTTCGACAAAGGATGAATTATTCGTATTTTTATCAAAAATTAATCAGACTTTATGAATTCTAACTCAGAATCCGATTGTTGTAAAACTTGTGTTATTGCCTAATCATCTATGAAAGTAACACACATTCCATTTCAAAAAACCGGTTTTTTCTCTAAAACCATGCTAGATTATTTAGAGCAAAAAGAATCTATTTTACCTTTTTTTAATAATTTTCCAGATATACATGGTTTTAAAAATCAAATTGAAGAAAAGAGTGGTTCATTTAGTTTAGAATCCAGAAAAGTTTTAGCAGACGCTTTAGAAAATCAATATGTTGGTTTTAAAACATCAGAAAAAACAAGACAAAATTTAGAATTATTACAATTAGAAAATACATTTACAATTACCACTGGTCATCAATTGAATTTGTTTACTGGACCTTTGTATTTTTTATATAAAATTATTTCTGCTATTAACTTGTGTGAACAACTGTCATCCAAATACCCAAAACAAAACTTTGTTCCTGTGTATTGGATGGCAACAGAAGATCACGATTTTGAAGAAATTAATTATTTTAATTTTGATGGAAAAAAAGTATTGTGGAATAGAGAAGATGGTGGTGCAGTTGGTCGTTTTTCTACAGAAAGTTTAGATGCTGTTTTTGAAGTGTTTTCAAACCATTTAGGAAACTCAAAAAATGCACAGTTTTTAAAACAATTATTTTCTGAAGGATACTTAAAGCATCAAAACTTAGCAGATGCAACTCGCTACATCGCCAACGAATTGTGTGGTTCATATGGTTTGGTGATTGTTGATGGCGATGATCAAAAATTAAAAGAGTTATTCATTCCGTATGCTAAAGAAGAGTTAGTACATCAAACATCTTATAAAACAGTTTCTAAGACTATTAAAGATTTAGAGCAGCAGTATAAAATTCAAGTAAACCCAAGAGAACTTAATTTGTTTTATCTGGGCGATGATTTTAGAGAACGTATTATTTTAGAAGATGAAATTTACAGAGTAAACAACACAGAAATTACTTTCTCTGAAGAAGAAATTTTTGCTGAACTAGAACAAAATCCTAGAGCATTTTCACCAAACGTTATTTTGAGACCTTTTTATCAAGAAGTAATTTTGCCTAATCTATGTTATATAGGTGGAGGAGGAGAACAAGCTTATTGGCTAGAGTTGAAAGCTTTTTTTAATGAGGTTGATGTTCCTTTTCCTATTTTATTATTGCGTAATTCAGTACAAGTAATTTCTAAAAAGCAACAACAAAAATTAGATAAATTAGATATTTCTTTAGAAGAACTGTTTTTGAAACAAAATGACTTACTTTCTAAAAAAGTAGTTGAAAATTCTGATATTAAGATTGATTTTGATAAAAAAGTAGCCTATTTAGAAAGTCAATTTTCAGATTTAAGAGAAGTTGCAAAACAAACAGATGCTTCTTTTATTGGAGCAGTGAATGCTCAAGAAACAAAACAAATAAAAGGATTAAAACACCTTAAAAAAAGACTGATAAAAGCAGAAAAAAGAAGGCAAAAAGATTTAGTAGAGAGAATTACCTTGATTCAAAACGAATTATTGCCCAATCAAAGTTTAGAAGAACGTCAACGTAATTTTTCTGAATATTATTTAGAGTACGGAGCTGTTTTTATAGCTGCTTTAAAAGACACATTACAACCCTTACAATTAGAATTTACAATCTTAGAATTGTAAGATAGTTTATACTAAACAATGTCTTCTCGAGCGCAGTAGAGAGGTTATTCTAAGTTCATGACTGCGTTGTAACAGAAAGAAATTGACCATGAAAGAAAAAGGCTTACACCCCAATAACAAGTTCAATAAAGGATATAATTTTGATGAATTAATCAAAAAAAACCCGCATTTAAAAGAGTTTGTTTTCCAAAACAAATATAGGACAACAACCATAGATTTTTCCAACCCTAAAGCTGTAAAAGAACTCAATAAGGCCTTATTGTTTTCTTATGATGCAATTGGTGTTTGGGATTTTCCTGATGATAATTTATGTCCACCAATTCCTGGTCGTTTAGACTATATATTGCATTTAAGAGATTTGCTTTCATCCGAAGAAAATATTCATATTTTAGATATCGGAACAGGAGCAACTTGTATTTATCCGTTGTTAGGAGTTGCAGAATCTAACTGGAATTTTACAGCAATAGATATTGATTTAGATTCTTTAGATAGTGCACAAGATATTATTGATGATAATGATTTGGATGTGAAGATTAAATTAAGGAAACAGTTTGATGAACAACATATTTTAAAAGGAGTTTTAGAAGAAGATGATTCTTTTTCAGCAACAATGTGTAATCCGCCTTTTTACAAATCGGCAGAAGAAGCAAGAGGTGCAAATAGAAGAAAAACTAGAAATTTAGGAAATAACGCGGTTAGAAATTTTTCTGGAAACAACAATGAATTGTGGTATGTTGGCGGAGAAAAAGCGTTTTTACATAATTATTTGTATGAAAGTTCTTTATATCCAAAAGTGAGTAAATGGTATACAAGCTTGGTTTCTAAAAAAGAAAATGTAGAGAGTTTAGAAACATCCTCAAAGAAATTAGGAGTAAAAGAATTTAAAGTAATTCCTTTAAATCAAGGGAATAAAGTAACAAGAATTGTTTGCTGGCGATTTTAGTTAAAAACTACATCTTCAACATTATATTTTTTACAAACCAAATGTAAAATAGTATATACTAACATATGTACAAATACCAAACAGACAAAAGCATATAATGGTACTCCTAAAATTTGATAAGGCCAATAATAGGTCCAAACCCCGAGATAAATGGTAATCACTTCTCCAAAAGCTGGTAGGATTAAAGCCAAAATAATAGCCAAAATAATTTTGTTTTTTTGAGTTTGATTTGTCAAAAGAGGAATTAAATTTCGTTCTAATTTATACAAGTAGTGAAACGCAAGCATCCATGCAAAAGGTAACCATAAAGGTAATTTTCGGGTTACTTCATGATATTCCCAATACCCATTGGTTACGCCCCAGGTTTCACCAACTATTCCTCCAAAACAAGTAAGTAGCATTCCAATTAATAACAACCAGTTTTTTTGTTCTGGCTTGATAATTTCAACATAAATATTATGGATAATTTTTAATCCTAAAAGAATAGCAACAATAAGATCATATTGTTTTAAGAAGCCTATTAATACTCCTGCAATGATAAGTTTTGCAAGTGCTTTACCTATTTCTTTTGAAAAAAGTTTTTTGTTAGAAATCAATATTAACCTTTTTTAGGCATCAAATGTACATTTTTTACTTCAAAAATAAATGATTCAAAGTTTTTAACTATTTTTAAAACTGATATAAAAACTTTAAAAAGTTGAAAATTAGAAAATCACATCGAAAAAGAATAATTGTATTCCTTCTTTTGCTAACAGTAATCTTTATGCTGTCAAATTATTTAATTGAAAGGAAAATTGATAAAATACTTGTAGAAAACTCCTTAAAAAATGGAATATCTATAAAAGCTACAAGCTCTGTAAATTTATTGTTTGGTGATGTTTCTTTGTCTGATATAGAAATAGAAAAAGATAGTTTTTATATCAAATCTAAATCAATTCAATTAGCGGGTTTGTCTTATTATGATGCCTTTGTAAACAATACTTTTAATGTTTCTGGTTTAAAATTGGTAGCGCCACAATTCTCAGGAAAGATGAATGACACTCTATTTGCAAATATGTTTAAAAAGGACACTGCTACTCCTAAAAAAATGTATTTAAAGGTTAAGAATTTAGAAATTATTAAAGGAAATTTAAATATAACCGATGCAAAACAAAACGATTTAAAGATCGAAGAAGTACACCTTGAGATTAATGATTTTGTGTTCGACAATCAAACAAATACAATTCCTTTTTCATATCAAAAAATATTTTTTGAAGTACGTAATTTAGAGCGAAAAGTTTCAGAAGTTCAGCAACTAGAAATTGAGAACATTACTTTAAAAGACAGCTTAATTTCATTACATAAATTGATGTTAAAGCCTTTAAAATCTAGAAAGAATTATATTTTTAATGTTACTGAAGAAAAAGAGTTGATGGATATTAATATTGATTCTTTACAAATAGTAAACTTTCATATAGAAAAAACAGATAGCCTTTTCTTTAATGCAAAAACAATAAATATTAGCAATGCTAATTTTGGTTTATATCAAGATAAAACTAGGTTTTCCGAATCAAAAAAAATAAAAAAACTATACAGTAAATCACTAAGAGAACTTCCTTTTTTGTTGAATATAGATCAAATTAATATAAAAGACTCTAAACTTACCTATGAAGAGTTGTTAAAAAGAGAAAACAAACCTGGTGTTTTAGTTTTTGACGATTTAAATGTTACGATAAAAAATATCAACAATAGAAAAAATAATAAAACTAATGTAACAACTACCATTCATTCAAAATTTATGGGAGATTCACCTTTACATGTTGTATATAGTTTTAAGATTCAAGATGTTAAAGATAAATTTAGAATTAGAGGTTTTCTAAAAAATGTGACATCAAAAAATATGAGTTCTTATATTTCACCTGCTATGAATGTAACTATGGATGGTTTTATAAATAGAATGGATTTTGATTTTGAAGGCAATAATTGGTCATCAAATGGTAAGTTTGATGTGATGTTTAAAGATTTTAAAATAGAGTTTTTAAAGAAAAAAAAGAAGAAAAACCGTTTGTTAAGTTGGTTTGCTAATCTATTGATAAAAGATACTTCAAAAAATGGATTAATAGCTGTTGAGGTATCTGATGTAAAAAGAAACCAAACAAAGTCTTTTTGGAACTTCTTTTGGAAAAATATGGAAAAAGGTTTGATGAAATCTTTATTGTAATAAAAAACCGAAACAAACTGTTTCGGTTTTTAAAACTAATACCGTATAATTCTTACAAATTAGGAATCACTAACTCTTGTCCAGGATGAATCACATCTGGATTTTTTAAAACATCCGAATTTGCTTCAAAGATATCTTTATACTTCATAACTTTTCCGTAATATTTTTTTGCAATTCCACCTAAAGTTTCTCCTTTAGCAACTGTATGTCTTGCATACACAGAATCGTCTTCTACTTTAATGTCAGCCATTATATCTGTTGGATTCTCACCACCAACTTTTTTAATTTCATCCCATAGTAAGTCTTTTTCATATGGTGTTTTAGCAGTTCCCCAAACTTTTAACTGTCCATCTTCTTCTTTTACATCTCCATTTTTAATGCTTAATTGTTCTCCTAAATCTAAAACGCTTTGATACTTTGCTCTCATTTTTTTATTTTTTTGATTGTATTATTTACTAAATGAATATAAATGTACAAAAAAACCGAAGTCAATAACTTCGGTTTTTCGATAAATGTATTGTTTTTGTAGTTAAGTGTCATTACGAAGAAAATCTTTTTACTTTCTGAGGCAACCTTGTAATTTGAAATAAAAGGTTACATCGCCCTAAGATTCTCGTAATGACGATAATTTTACAAGTGAATTACTTCATCATAAGCATCAGCAACAGCTTCCATCACAGCTTCACTCATAGTTGGGTGAGGATGAATTGCTTTTAATACTTCATGACCAGTAGTTTCTAATTTACGACCTAAAACAGCTTCTGCAATCATATCTGTAACTCCAGCTCCAATCATATGGCAACCTAACCACTCTCCATATTTTGCATCAAAAATTACTTTTACAAATCCATCTGGAGTTCCAGCTGCTTTTGCTTTACCAGAAGCAGAGAATGGAAATTTACCAACTTTTAATTCGTAACCAGCTTCTTTAGCTTTGTCTTCTGTCATACCAACAGAAGCAATTTCTGGAGACGCATACGTACACCCAGGAATGTTACCATAATCGATAGCTTCTGTATGTAAACCAGCTAATTTTTCTACACAAGTAATTCCTTCTGCAGAAGCAACGTGAGCTAATGCAGGTCCAGGCACAACATCACCAATAGCATAATAACCAGGAATATTTGTTTGATACCAATCGTTTACTAAAATTTTATCTCTATCAGTTATAATTCCAACATCTTCTAAACCAATGTTTTCGATATTTGTTTTAATTCCAACTGCAGAAAGTACAATGTCAGCTTCTAAAACTTCTTCACCTTTCTTTGTTTTTACAGTTGCTTTAACGCCATCACCAGAAGTATCTACAGACTCTACAGAAGAGTTTGTCATAATTTTAATTCCAGATTTCTTTAAAGAACGCTCAAATTGTTTTGAAATATCTTTATCCTCAACAGGCACAATATTAGGCATAAACTCAACTATAGTTACTTCAGTTCCCATGGTGTTGTAAAAATGCGCAAACTCAACTCCAATTGCACCAGAACCTACAACTATCATAGATTTTGGTTGATTTGGTAATGTCATAGCTTCTCTGTAGCCAATTACTTTTTTACCATCTTGAGGTAGATTTGGTAAAACACGAGAACGTGCACCTGTAGCTATAATAATGTTATTTGCAGCATATTCAGTAACTGTACCATCTTCTGCAGTAACATCTACTTTTTTACCAGTTTTTATTTTACCAAAACCATCAATAATATCAATTTTATTTTTTTTCATTAAGAACTGAACACCTTTGCTCATTCCCTCTGCAACACCACGACTTCTTTTAATTACAGCATCAAAATCTTTATCAATAGCCTCTGCTTTTAAACCATATTCATCTACGTGCTTTAAATAATCATAAACTTGCGCAGATTTTAATAAAGCTTTAGTTGGTATACATCCCCAGTTTAAGCAAATTCCACCTAAAGATTCTTTTTCTACTATAGCTGTTTTAAAACCTAGTTGAGATGCTCTAATGGCAGTAACATATCCTCCAGGACCGCTTCCAATAATAATGATGTCGTATTTCATAATTGTGTTTGTTTTCTATACTTTTTTTTGGGCGTTTTAACGGGCTTTACGTTGTATCTTTTTTTCGAAACTCAAAAAAGGATGTCACTTCAATCCCTAACGCATACAAATTTAATAACTTTTGTCGTTTTACCGCCAATTTTTTGCGGATACTGACAAAATTAACTACATTCTTTCAGGAACATCAATTCCTAACAAAGAAAAAGCAGATTTAATAGTGTCTGCTACTTTTTTAGAAATTTGTACTCTAAAGATTTTCTTATTTTGATTTTCTTCTCCTAAAATAGATACATTTTGATAAAAAGAATTAAACTCTTTCACCAAATCATAGGTGTAATTTGCAATAATTGCTGGTGAATAATTGGCAGCAGCTTGTTGCACAGTTTCAGGGAACAATTCTAATTGTTTTATCAATTCTTTCTCTTTTTCGTGTAAATCAATAGTGACAGGTTTTGTGTAATCAAAATCAGCTTTTCTAATGATAGATTGAATCCGAGCATACGTATACTGAATAAAAGGACCTGTATTTCCTTGAAAATCTACAGAAGATTTTGGATCGAACAAGATTCTTTTTTTAGGATCTACTTTTAAAATAAAATATTTTAAAGCTCCTAAACCAATAGTATTGTATAACTTATTTTTCTCTTCTTCAGAATAACCATCTAGTTTACCTAATTCTTCAGAAATCGTTTTTGCTGTATCAGACATTTCTACCATTAAATCATCAGCATCAACTACAGTTCCTTCTCTAGATTTCATTTTTCCTGATGGTAAATCTACCATTCCGTAACTCAAATGATACAGGTTTTTTGCCCAATCAAAACCTAATTTTTTAAGTATCAAAAATAAAACTTGAAAGTGGTAGTCTTGTTCATTACCAACTGTGTATACCATTCCTCCAACATCTGCATAATCTTTAACACGTTGAATGGCAGTACCAATATCTTGTGTCATGTATACAGCTGTTCCGTCAGAACGCAGTACAATTTTTTCGTCTAAGCCCTCATCAGTTAAATCACACCAAACAGAACCGTCTTCTTTTCTATAAAAAACACCTTTTTCTAAACCTTGGGCAACTACATCTTTTCCTAATAAGTAGGTATCACTTTCGTAATATAAAGTGTCAAAATCAACACCCATAGTTTTGTAAGTGATGTCAAAACCATCATACACCCATTGATTCATTTTTTTCCACAAGTCAACGACTTGAGGTAAGCCATTTTCCCAATCTCTCAACATTTGTTGTGCTTCAACAAATAGAGGTGCCTCTTTTTTAGCTTCCTCTTCAGTTTTACCTTGAGAAATTAATTGAGCGA
This sequence comes from Polaribacter septentrionalilitoris, assembly GCF_009832745.1. Lineage (GTDB taxonomy): Bacteria > Bacteroidota > Bacteroidia > Flavobacteriales > Flavobacteriaceae > Polaribacter > Polaribacter septentrionalilitoris. The sequence goes on from NZ_VRMJ01000025.1 coordinate 154,998, forward strand.
TTTGTTTCTTATATTCTTGATCGAATTTCACATAGTAATTTCCAACTAATTTATCACCTTTTAAACCTGTAGATTCAGGAGTTTCTCCATTTCCAAACTTTTCCCAAGCCAACATCGATTTACAGATATGAATTCCCCTATCGTTGATGATTTGTGTTTTGTACACTTTTTTTCCAGCAGCTTTACTAATTTCTGCAACAGAATAGCCTAATAGGTTGTTTCTAACATGACCTAAATGCAATGGTTTGTTGGTGTTTGGTGATGAATATTCAACCATAACTGCTTTTTCATCCGCATTTGGTGAAACAAAACCATAGTTAACGTCCTTATAAATTGAATTGAAGAAGTTGCTGTAAAAAGCATCGTCAATCACTAAATTTAAAAAGCCTTTTACCACATTATAATTGGTGATTTCTTCTAAATTTTCAACTACATATTTCCCTAGTTCTTCTCCAATTTGAGCGGGATTTCCTTTCTTGTAACGCAACATAGGGAAAACTACTACAGTAATATCTCCTTCAAATTCTTTACGAGTTGCTTGAAATTCTACAGATGGAATTTCTACTTCATATAAAGCTAAAAAAGCTTCTTTTACTTTGGTTTCTATGCTATTTTGAATACTCATCTAGTCTCGAAAATTGAAATGCAAAATTACATATTTTTAGTGTAAAAATTAGTAGAAATAATTGTATTTTTCGGATATGGAAAAACGCCTAGAACAACTACCTAAATTAGCAGCAGAAGCACAAAAAGAAAACAAAAAATATTTTGCAAACTTAAAACGTAGAACACCTAAAAATTTAGATGTTGTAATGCAAGAATTGCATGATGAAGAATTTGAAAAAACAGATTGTTTAGATTGTGGAAACTGTTGTAAAACTACCAGTCCTATTTTTACACATAAAGATATTGAGCGTATTTCTAAACACTTAAAAATGAAAGTTGCTGATTTTATTAGTACGTATTTAGAAAGAGATCCAGATGATTTTATGGTGTTAAAAACTGCACCCTGTGCATTTTTAGATGAATCTGATAATACTTGTTTTATCTATGATGTACGTCCTAAAGCTTGTGCAGAATATCCGCATACCAATAGAAGAAAATTTATTCAAATAACAGATTTAACAGTTACAAACACTTTTGTATGTCCTGCAACTTATAATATTGTAGAGGCATTAAAAAAACGATTGCCTTTAGCATCAAATAAAAAAGTGAGGAGAAGGTGATAATTTGTTAAAGATTTCTAAAAATACAATTCAAATTTTTTTTGGCACGTAGATTGCTTATAAATAATTGAAACAGCTTAGTAAACTGTTTTCATTGTGTAAATTATTTGAATTAGTTGATTATCAAAAAGCCATCTCTTTATAGATGGCTTTTTTAGGTTTACATTATTTCAATAATTTACCAAGCGTTATTTTTACTTTATATACTGTTAAATAACTATGTTTTGTTTAGCAAACTTCAATTATGCACAAGTATAAAGGCATCCCTATAGTTATGTTAAATGGAAAGGTAATAGCTAAAGCCATAGGAATATAAAGTCCTGGGTTAGCTTTTGGTGCTGCCAATTTCATCGCAGCAGGCACAGCAATATAAGATGCACTTGCAGCCAAAATAGACATGAGCAATCTATTTCCAATTTCTTCCATAAAAAAACCACTAATAACTGCAACTAAGCATCCATTTATTATTGGAATGATTATAGCAAAAGAAAGAGTAAACCACCCTTTTTTTATCAATGCTTTTAGTTTTTGACCACTTGTTATCCCCATGTCTAATAAAAATACAGCTAAAAATCCTTTAAAAATATCAGTAGTAAATGGTTTAATTCCTTCTGCTTGTGCATCATTTGTAAAATAGCCAACAAACAAACTTCCTATGATTAATAATACACTTCCGTTAGTTAACGAATGGTGGATAATATGCTTAAAAGATGCTTTATCATTTTTGTCTTTTTTGTGAAGATTTATCAATAAAACTCCAATGATAATAGATGGTGCTTCCATTAAAGCCATAACTGCTACCATATGCCCTCCAAAAGGAATATTAGACATTTCTAAGAAAGATATTGTTGTTACAAATGTTACTGCACTTACAGATCCATAAGCAGAAGCAATGGCACCAGAATTTTCAACACTTAACTTTAACCTTAGAATATAATAGCAATAAATTGGTACTAATAATGCTAATAATACTCCAAATAGTAATGACCAAATAATTTCTGAGGTAATTACACTATGTGCTAGTTCTTGTCCTCCTTTAAACCCGATTGCTAAAAGAAGATATAATGATATAAATTTGGATGAATTTTCTGGAATACGTAAATCGCTTTTTAGATTTACAGCAATTAATCCTAAAAAGAAGAATAAAAGTGCTGGGTTTGTTAAGTTGTCTATTAAATAATGTAAGTCCATTGTTTTAAAAATTTGGTGTAAAAAAAGTAGAAGAACTCTTAACTAAGCTGTATTTTTCTACTAAATAAAATGTGCGTATTTGATTGTTGTTGAATAGTTGTAAAGTCTAATGTTTGTTGGTAAGACCATTTATTAATTTAAAGATTGATTTTTTTTTTCATTTCTTTTATTGATGCGAGAATAGAGTTGTACATAATTTTACTATTTAATCTTGTTTGTTTTAATGTTTTTAAGGATAAAAAATTATTATTTTAATTTTCGCAAAGGTGCAATGTAATTTTAATATATTTTTATTTATATTTATAATGAAATACATAAGATATATTTATGAATTATACATTGCATCAATTAGAGATTTTTAAAAAAATAGCTGAAACAAAAAGTGTTACAAAAGCCTCAGAACAACTTTTTTTAACACAACCAGCAGTTTCTATACAATTAAAAAAATTTCAAGATCAGTTTAAACTGCCTCTTTTTGAAGTGGTTGGACGTAAATTATATATAACAGAATTTGGTGACGAAATAGCAAAAGCAGCTTCTAAAATTCTTGAAGAAGTAGAAGCTATAAATTATAAATCATCAATTTTTGAAGGGAAATTGGCTGGAAAACTTAAAATAGCCATAGTTTCTACAGCAAAATACGTAATGCCTTATTTTTTATCTGATTTTATCAAAGAGAATAGTATGGTTGATGTTACTATGGATGTTACCAATAAAATGTCTGTGATTAGAGCTTTAGAAAATAATGAATGCGATTTTGCTATGGTTTCTACAATTCCTAAAAAGTTAAATATTGAACGTATTCAATTAATGAAAAACAAAATGTTTTTTGTTGCTGGAAAAGAATATAAACATGATAAGGAGTTTATTTCTTTAAAAGATTTGAATCAATCAATTTTTATTTTTAGAGAAAAAGGGTCAGCTACACGATTGGCAATGGAAAGATACTTGGTAAAACACAAAATAGAAATTTTACGTAAAATGGAACTTACTTCTAATGAAGCTGTTAAGCAGGCTGTTATTGCTGGTTTGGGTGTGTCTATTATGCCAATAATAGGTATGAATGAATCTATTAAAAATGCGGATCTAAAAATATTAAAAATAAAAGATTTACCATTAGAAACCAATTGGAACTTAATTTGGTTAAAATCTAAAAACCTAACTAATGTTGCAAAAGCCTTTCAAAATTACATTATCAATAATAAAGATGAAATCATTGAAAATCAATTTAAAAAATATGATAATTACGAATAAGATTAGGCAAATTTAATTGATGTTGAAGGTTGAATTTTTGTAATGATAAAAGATGGGATAATTAACATTAAAAAAGACATTACTAAGGTTCCAATATTTAAGAGTAGAATATAGGTAAATGAGATATGTACAGGCATTGTAGTTACATAATACGTTTCAGGGTTTAATGTAATCACTTTAAAATAATGTTGAATAAAGAGGATTGATAAGCTAATTAAATTCCCCCAAAACAAGCCTTTTAAAATTAAGTAAGAAGCATTATATAAAAACACTTTTCGAATGCTTGTATTTGTACTTCCTAAAGCCTTTAAAATACCAATCATTTGCACACGTTCTAAAATCAAAACCAATAAAGCAGTAATCATATTAATCCCAGCCACCAAAATCATAATTCCAATAATAAACCAAACATTATTGTCAAATAATTGAATCCATTCAAAAACAGTTGGATAACTTTCAAGAATAGTTTTACTGTTTAAAGTTGCGCTAATTCTATTGTAAATTTCATCTCCTTTAGCTTCAATATTATCAAAACTTTCTAAGATTACTTCAAAACCACCAATTTCATTTTCAGACCATTTATTTAGTCTTTGCACTTCTCTAATGTCACCAATCATCATTGATTTATCAAACTCAGCAAAACCAGAATTGTAAATACCAACTACAGTATATTTTCTTTGTGATGTTAATTTACTATTTGCTGTTTTTAAGAAAGTAGCCTGAACTGTATCGTGTAGCTTTAACTGTAAACGATTGACAACGGTTTGTGACAATAAAACCCCCTTTGTTCTATCCTGATGCAAATCAGGGATAGTACCTGATACTAAATACTCTTTAAACAGAGTCCAATCATAATCTGTAGAAACTCCTTTAAAAATAATGCCTTCAAAATCGGTTTTTGTTCTTAAAATTCCGCCTTTATTGGCAAAAATTTGAATATTTTTAATGCCATCAATATCTTTAAACGTTGGATAGAAATCTTGGTTTTTATCGATAGAAACCGTAGATATATCTGAGTTATTGGCATCATAATTGATAATTTGAACATGACCTTTAAATCCAGCCATTTTATCGCGTATTTTGTATTGCAAACCAGCTCCAGTAGCAACAGCAATCAACATAATGATAATTCCTAATGCAATTGCTGTAATGGCAATTTTTATTATTGGTGATGAAATGCTATTTTTATACTTTTTGCCAGCAATAATGCGTTTTGCAATAAATAACTCGTAATTCAAATTAATGATTCTTTTTAAACCCTTCAAAAGTACATATTTATTCTTGTTTTTACTGATGAATTTTCAGCTGATTTCTTGTGCTCAGACCACAAAAGAGAAATCAGAAAAAAAAGTAGAACAAAAAGGAACAACAATAAAAACAGGAGCAGAGAACACCAATTTGTATCTCAATTTATTGAAAGGTAAGAATATCGCAATTGTTGCCAACCATACTTCAGTTTTATCAGTTTTACAAAGAGCTGAAGTTGCACCAAATGTTATGGGCTCTAAAAAAGTAACGCATCATTTGGTAGATTATTTGCATAGTTATAATGGTATTCATGTAAAAAAAGTATTTGCGCCTGAACACGGTTTTAGAGGAAAAGAAGATGCTGCTGCTCATGTTGACGATGCTATTGATACCAAAACAGGATTGCCTATTTTATCATTGCATGGAAAAAGTAAAAAACCTTCAGCAAAACAATTAGAAGGAATTGATGTTGTGGTGTTTGATATTCAAGATGTGGGTGTGCGTTTTTACACCTATATTTCTACACTTCATTTTGTAATGGAAGCTTGTGCAGAAAACGGAATTCAAGTGATAGTACTTGATAGGCCAAATCCTAATGGACATTATATTGACGGACCAGTTTTAGAACCAAAACACTCTAGTTTTGTAGGGAAACATTCAGTTCCTGTAGTATATGGAATGACAATTGGCGAATATGCACAAATGATAAATGGTGAAAAATGGCTAAAAAATAATGTTCAATGTGATTTAAAGGTGATTCCTTTAGAGCATTACAATCATAATTCAACATACAGTTTACCCATAAAACCTTCACCTAATTTGCCTAATGATAAAAGCATCAATTTATACCCAAGTTTAGGTTTTTTTGAAGGAACTACCATAAATGCAGGACGTGGAACTGAATTTCAATTTCAAAGATATGGAGCGCCATTTTTTAAGAAAACTAATTTTTCTTATACACCAAAAGCCAATGATGGTGCCAAATATCCAAAACACAAAGAAAAATTATGTTATGGTGTTGATTTAAGGCAAGCACCGCATTTATCCAAAATCAATTTGTCTTTTTTAATGGATGCCTATAAGCGAACTCCCAAAACAGAAAAATTCTTTGGTAGCACATTTACCATTCATGCTGGAACAGAAAAACTACAACAACAAATCGAACAAGGTTTGTCTGAACAAGAAATTCGAAAAACTTGGGCAAAAGGTTTGGTAAACTTTAAAATTATTCGGGAAAAGTATTTGATTTACAATTAAAAAAACAAGATTATATTTTTCTAGACTTTAAAAGTGTTTTTTTGTAATTTTCGATAAGCTTAAGCTTTTCATACCAAATTTTGGCATTTTCTTTATCACCTAATTTGTGGTAAGCAGTAAATTTTATAAAAGTATACAGTAGTTTATTCTCTTCTCTAATATCTGTTTCTTCAAACTTATTATCTATTTTTTTAAGAGTTTTTTTATATTTTCCTTTTATCAAATTAGTATAAAAGTCACCTAATAAACTTATTTTTTGAGCATCTTCTTTTTTTGCCGAAACACGCGCTTTTTTTAAGTATTTTTCACCTAATTTTAAAAAATCATTTCTTACATTTTTTTTGACATAAATGGAGAAATCAAAATATTTTTCAGCAATATTTAGAGCACTTTTACCTGAATTTTTGTTCATAAAATTGATTAAATCCTTTTGTAAAAATTCAGTTTTATAAGAGTATCTTTTTAGAAGTTTAGTTAATTGCAATTTAGACATATACCCTATATTATGATGTATGATTTCTCCATTAGCATCCATTATAAAAACATCTGGTATTGATCTAATGTCATATTTTAGAGCTAAATTTCTATTAAAATCAATATCAATTTTCAAGGGTATAAAATTGCTCATTAATTCTTGAACTCCAGAATCGCTCCATGACTCTGAATCCATTTTTTTACAAGGACCACACCAGGTAGCCCAAAAATCAACTATTATAAATTTATTTGTTGCAGCAGCAAGTTTTTTTGCACTTTCATATGATGTTATCCAGTTAGTAGCTTTTGAAGTTGTACTTATGGCAATAAATAACAAAAAAAGTAGTATTTTCTTTTTCATAATTTGGGTTTATTTACAATTTTTTCAAATTTAAAAATAAATATAAAAAATACAAATAAGGTTATTGTTTTTTAATAAAAATCTAATGTAGCTATTTGTTTTAGGGAGCATCTTAAAAGTTTCTATTGTGTGAGTAAAAAGTTACTTTTTATCAGTTCTGGTTAATTTCTAGGACAACTGTGAAAAGTTTTAATTAAATTGTATCAAAAGAAAGAATTCAAAAAATAGCCTAAAAATTAGTAGGTTTTCGATAACTGTAAGAAGCTTCTTTAGTTATTATTTTAAATCTAATTGGTCAGTTACTCTAAAATTATAAAAACCATTGACGGCTCTTCCATCATCAGTAATTCCTTCTATTTTTACTAAATATTTTCCATACCGATCGCCAGAAAAGAAATTTATAGTTTTATCTTGATTACTGGTTAGTTTTAGGTTTGGTTCCCAATGTAAAGTAGTTCTGTAATCTGGTTTTTCATGCTCTGGTTTGGGTATTGTATAATTGGGTTTATAAAATTCTCGAGCTTTAGAAAAACCTTTAATTTCAAAGTTTGTAATACCTGGGTATTTTTCTGTATAATCTATAATATTTAAAGACCCACGCATGTAAATAGCAATAACTCCATTACCACCCCGCATTCCATAGATAGCTGCTGATGCTCCTTTTAAAACATCAATAAAATCTACTTCTGATGCTCTTATACTAGAGGCAAATTCTTGAGTTACTTGTAAGCCATCTACTAGAATTAGTGATGATTTACCAGAATGAACACTACCCATACCACCTCTTATCATTATTCTTTGGTTAGGATACATACCAAAAACTCGAACTCCTGCTGTAAATCTTAGTAAATCAAAGGCTGATTCCAATGATATTACATTGGGAATTGAGTCCCTAAAGATTCTTTTATCTGGTATACCATGTATAATAGATAATTCTTTTATTTGTTCTTCTATTTGTTTTTTTATAAGTTCAGACTTTGTTTTTCTCTTTTTAGTAATGACTATAACTTCTTCTAGTTCTGTTGCACCTGGATCATATTTAAAGTCACTTATTTTTTTATCTAAGGCTTCTTTTAAATACTCTTTTACATATTCTATTTTATAGTTTTTTGTTTTCTTTTTTATTGTTCGTGAATTAATTAAGGGTAGGTTATTGGTAATATGAATTGAAATTAAGGGTAGGTTATTGGTAATATGAATTGAGAAATCTTTTTGCTTATTAGATTTAATATCTTTTGCTTCAATAACCCCTTTTACAGTATCATTAAAAATAAATGGACCAAAAGTAAATTTACCTTGTAGGTTAGTAGTTTTACCTTTTTCATACAGCCCTTGTTCAAAAAGCTTAAGTGTAACATTACTTTTTTTGTATTGATATTGATTTTTAAAATTGGTAGTAACACCCTGAATCATAATTCCTTTTTCAGGTTCAAAACTATTTTTCTTCAATACAGAATTTTTTAAAAAATCTTTCCAAACAAACCTTCTCCAACCATGGGTAAGCATCAATGCATTTAACAGGTATCTTCTTTCTAGAGAATTGTTTTCGAAGAAATAATTAGCATTTTCTATAGTACCACCAAGATCAGAATCTAATAAAAACCAACTTTTAATGGTATTATTTTCTTTTTTAAAATTAGAATTTGTTATAACACTCATAGAGAAATCACCTTTAAGAGTTTTCCCTTTTTTATCGGTTAGATTTAAGTCAATCCCAACCTTATCTCTTAGATTGTAGTTTTCTTTGTTAGTCTTTATTTTAATTGAGATATCATTATCTGGATGATCTACAAAAGTTAACCTTTCGCAAACAGGCTCTTCATTAGGAGTAAATAATGTAAAATGGGCAACACCGTCAGGTAAACCTTTTAGCATGATCTTTACAAAAAATGTAGTTTTATTTTTTGATTTTATAATATGTTTAAAAAAAGTATCTCCTCTGAGATGCCCTAATAATAGAGTTCCATTTAAACCATCTTTAATATTTGTTTCTACTCTTACTTTAACAAATTTACCTCTATTTTGAACAGTTAAAACATATCCTTTGTTTAGAGGAGTTGGGAGTTTATACTTAGATTTTGCATTGTTTATTGTTGTGACCGCAAAATACTTTTTACCTATTTCTGGTTTAAAATTAGTAAGTCCTAAACCAAATTTATAAGTTTTAAAAGCAGTTATTGTTTTATTGTTTTGATCAATAATTTTTCCTTGTAACTCAATACCGTTACCAATACTATCGGTTACTTTAATACCTATTGTACTTTTTAAACCAAAGACTAAATCACCACCTTCTGGGAAAAACTGAAAAGAGGGTTTTATTGTTTTTCCTTTAATTGTATTACTTATGTTTAGCTTATCATTATCAGTAAAAACTTCTTTTTTAGCAATATTTTGTTTCCAGATTGGAATTTCCTTTTGAAAGAAAACTGGTTCTTCTAGGTTTAGCATATATTTTGTGTATGAACGTAAAATATATTTTCCTTGCTTAATTTTCTTATTTATTTTAATGTCTCCATGAGAGTTTTTACCATCTATATAGATCTTTTTTTGAATGATTATACTATCATTCATATCAACTAAATCTACATAAACCAATTTACTTTTGTTACTCTTAGTGTGCGTAATTCCATCTAACAAATAAGTTTTAAACCAAATTGTTTCACCATTAGTATAAAAATCTTTATCGGTTTGAAGGTAAATTTTCTCAGGATTATGTTTGGTGGAGTATAAAGCAAGTTTACCAAAAACCCTATCAAACAAAGGATCATTAACTACTTTTTTACTAAAAGCACTAAATAAGATAGCAGTTACAACTAGAGAGGTAATGTAGATTCTTTTTCTTTTCATGATGATATAAATTTATTTAATTGCATCAAAAACTACACCAAAGCTTACTTTTAAATTACCAATTTAGAGTTGCTCTATATTGGTAGGTTTTCGATAACTGTGAAAAGGCTGTTTTAACAAATCTTTTAAAGAAGAATTTTTAACTTCATCAGGAAAAGTATCAACTCCATACACAATTTCCTTACGATCTAACTCTAGATAAGTTCCAAAAATTCTATCCCAAATCGAAAATATATTTCCATAGTTAGAATCTGTATAAGGCAACATATTATGATGATGTACTTTGTGCATATCTGGAGACACAATAAAGTAGCTTAAAAATTTATCCACTTTTGGAGACATTTTAATATTGGCGTGTGTAAACTGCGTAAAAATCAAAGACATAGATTGATAGAGCATTACAATAGCAATTGGAGTTCCAACTACAAAAACACCCAATAAAGTAAACACAAAACGAATAACACTTTCTATAGGGTGATGTCTGTTTGCTGTTGTGGTATCTACGTTATGATCTGTATGATGAACCAAATGCACCATCCATAAAGGTTTTACCTTGTGCTCTACATAATGAGCAAGGTAAGCACCAAAAAAATCTAAAAATAAAACTCCTAAAACTACATACAACCAAAGAGGCATTTGGGGTAGCCAATTGATTAACCCAAAATTATTAGCACTTACCCAATCCGCAGTTTTTAGTAATAAAAAAGCCAATGCAAAATTGATAATTACGGTTGTTAGTGTAAAAAATAAGTTGGGCAAAGCATGTTTCCATTTTTTATAATTGAATTTAAATAAAGGTACAGCACCTTCTAATATCCAAAAAAAAGTAATTCCGCCAACTAAAATAATACTTCTATGAGAAGAAGGTATAGTTTCAAAATAATTAAAAATGGTTTCCAAATTGATTTTTATTTTTTACTAAAATAGTGAAAATTGTGTAATCTTAAATCGAATATAGATTTGAGTAATTATCCAGTTTAAAATGCTTAATTTTGCCAACTAGAAATCTCAATTCTAGTTCAGTATGTACAAAGCTATTGTAAGACCAATTTTCTTCTTATTCGACCCAGAAAAGATCCATTATTTTACGTTTTCGTTAATTAAAACGATGTCTAGAGTTCCTTTTGTAACTTCAATATTTAGAAGTTTATACAAAGTAAAAGACAAACGTTTAGAAAGAAATTTATTTGGATTAAAATTTGAAAATCCTGTAGGTTTAGCAGCAGGTTTTGATAAAAATGCGGTCTTGTATAATGAGTTGGCAAACTTTGGTTTTGGCTTTATTGAAATAGGAACTGTAACTCCAAAAGGACAAGCAGGAAATCCTAAGAAACGATTATTTCGCTTGAAAGATGACAAAGGAATTATCAATAGAATGGGGTTTAATAATGATGGAATTGCAGCTGCAATAGAAAATCTTAAGCAAAATAAAGGCAAAGTTATTGTTGGAGGAAACTTAGGAAAAAATACAACTACAACCCCTGAAAATTATACACAAGATTACTGCGAAGTATTTACAGCATTACATCCTTATGTTGATTATTTTGTTCTGAATGTAAGTTGCCCAAATGTTGGAAGTCATGCAAAACTGAATGATAAAGACTACTTGGTTGAATTGATTTCTGCTTGTCAAAAACTGAATGAAAAAGAAGCTAAACAAAAACCTATTTTATTAAAAATTGCTCCAGATTTAAATCAAATTCAATTGGATGAGATCATTGAGTTGGTTAAAGAAACCAAGATTGATGGAGTAATTGCTTCAAACACATCAACCAATAGAGAAGGTTTAAAAGCATCTAAAGAACGATTGGCAGAAATTGGTAATGGTGGTTTAAGTGGGCAACCTATAAAGGCACAAAGTACAGCAGTTATTAAATATTTGGCAGAAAAATCGAAGAAAGCATTTCCAATTATTGGAGTAGGAGGAATTCATTCTGCAGAAGATGCACTCGAAAAAATAGATGCTGGGGCAGATTTAGTTCAAATTTACACTGGTTTTATTTACGAAGGACCAAGTCTGATTAAAAAAATAAACAAAGCCATTTTACAAAAAGGCTAGTTTATTAATCTTTAAACTATGCTAGAAATCTTAATTTCATTTGCATTTGCAACATCAGTTTTAGCTATTTCTCCTGGCCCAGATAATATTTTTGTACTCACGCAAAGTATTGTTAACGGTCAAAAATTTGGTTTAGCCACTGTTTTTGGTTTAATGACAGGTTGTATCATTCATACTACATTAGTTGCATTTGGTGTTTCTGCAATCATCAAAGATAATGAGACGCTATTTTTCATCATCAAATTATTAGGGGCAATTTACTTACTATACTTGGCGTACAAAGTCTATCAATCTGACGCTACAATATCCTTTTCTGATGAAAAAGTAGAAAAGAAAAACACAGTACAATTGTTTAAAAAGGGGTTTTTAATGAATGTCTTAAACCCAAAAGTTACCATTTTCTTTTTGGCATTTTTTCCTCAGTTTTTATTTTCAAAAACAATTTCTACAATTGTTCAGTTTTATGTTTTGGGGGGTGTTTTTATTTTGGTTTCCTTTGTTGTTTTTGGGAGTATTGCTGTATTAGCAGGAAGTATTTCTGAATACTTAAAACAACACACAAAAACAGGCGTCTATTTAAAATGGGGACAAATAATTGTTTTTACTGGAATTGCCATTATGATTTTAGTGTAACACTCTCTTGTTTCACAATAAAATCTTAAATCAATGTTAAAGAAATTGAAGTAGTTTTTTGAATACTTATATTTGTTAGATAACCAAATTCAATTCAAATGAAAAAAGTATTACTACTACTCTTGTTCGTTTCTTCTTCAATGCTAGCGCAACAAGTTGATTTATCGTATTACTTACCTAAAGAAAGATACAATACCAACATTCCAACTCCTAAAGAAATCATTGGGCATGAAGTAGGTGAGTGGCATGTTACACATGATAAATTGGTAGAATACATGAAAGCTTTGGCAGCTTCATCAGATAGAATTTCTATAGAAAATAGAGGAACAACGTATGAAGGGAGGCCTTTATTATTGTTAACCATTACCTCACCAGAAAATCATAAAAATTTAGAAAGCATTAGAAAAAATCATATTGATGCTACTAATGATGCTTCAGTTGATGCTACTAATCGACCAATTGTGGTTTATCAAGGTTTTTCTATTCATGGTAATGAACCCAGTGGTTCTAATGCATCTTTAGCAGTTGCTTATTATCTGGCAGCTTCTGTTTCTTCAGAAACTCAAGATTTATTAAACAATACTGTTATTTTATTGGATCCAGCTTTTAATCCTGATGGATTACAACGTTTTGCATATTGGGCAAATACCAACAAGAGTAAAAATATTAATCCAGATCCTAACGATAGAGAATATTCTGAGATTTGGCCAAGAGGAAGAACCAATCATTATCAGTTTGATATGAACCGTGATTGGTTGCCAGTGCAATTACCAGAAAGTAGAGCTAGAATTGCTAGTTTTCATAAGTGGATGCCAAATATTTTAACAGATCACCATGAAATGGGAAGCAATTCAAGTTTCTTTTTTCAACCAGGAATTCCGTCAAGAACAAATCCGTTGACGCCTCAAATGAATCAAGATTTAACAAAAGAAATTGCAACATATCATGCAAAAGCGTTAGACAAAATAGGTTCTCTGTATTACTCAGAAGAAAGTTTTGATGATTTTTATTACGGAAAAGGGTCAACTTTTCCAGATATTAACGGAAGTATTGGAATTTTGTTTGAACAAGGAAGTTCTCGAGGTCACGCACAAGAAACAGTAAATGGCATTTTAACGTTTCCTTTTACCATTAGAAATCAATTTACGGCAGCTTTATCTACCTTAGAAGCGGCTAAAAAAATGAGAGCTAAAATCTTACAATATCAACAAGATTTTTATAAAGAATCTAGAAACTCAGGAACTAAAAAAGCAATTGTTTTTGGTGATGAGAAAGATGCAGCAAAAACATATCATTTGGCTGAGGTTTTAAAACGCCACCAAGTAAAAATTCATGAAGTAAAATCTGATTTTACACAAAACGGAAAAACATTTAAAAAAGGCTATAGTTATATTGTGCCAATGAATCAGAAAAATCAACGTTTGGTAAAAGCAATGTTTGATGTAAGAACTACCTTTAAAGATAGTTTATTTTATGATGTTTCAGCATGGACTTTTAATCACGCATTTGGAGTTGATTATGCTGATAACGTATCACTTTCTAAAGCCGGAAATGAGATTTTTGATTTAAAAATGAACACAGGAGGTGCTTCTTTTCAAAGTGATTATGGGTATTTAATGCCATGGAATGAGTATTATACACCTAAGGTATTAAATACAGTTTTACAAAAAGGTATCCGTGCAAAGGTGTCTATGAAGAACTTTAAAAATGGTGGAAATGATTATGAATATGGAACTATTTTTATCCCGGTTCAAAATCAGAAATTAAATGCAACTGAATTATATCAATTTTTAGATGCTACTGCAAAAGAAAGTCATGTAAGTATTACAGCAGTTACTACTGGTTTAAATGACGGAATTGATTTAGGTTCTAATAATTTTAGAGCCATTACCAAACCAAAAGTGGCTATGATTGTTGGAGATGGAGTAGCAGGAAATGATTCTGGAGAAATTTGGCATTTATTTGACCAACGTTATGACATGCATGTAACAAGAATTGATACTCGCTATTTTAGACGAGTAGATCTTTCTAAATACACACACATCATTATTCCAAGTAGTGGTTTAGAGAAAAGTGCAGTAGAAAAGATAAAAACTTGGGTAAGCAATGGTGGTGTAGTTATTGGTTATAAAAATACTGCAAGATGGTTGGCAAGTAATAAAATGATTGGTCTTGAATTTGACAGTGCAAAAATTGATACCATAAAAGATGTGTCTTTTGAAAATCGTTCGTTAAAATCTGGAGCTCAGGTTATTGGAGGAGCTATTTTTGAGGCTAAGATAGATCGTTCCCATCCTATAAACTTCGGATATAAAAACGATAAGATAGCATTGTTTAGAAATTCTACGATGTTTATCAAACCAGACAAACGCAGTTATAATAATCCTATTCAATATACTTCTAGACCGTTGTTAAGCGGTTATATTTCTAAAGAAAATGCCAAAGTAATTAAAAATACTGTGCCTTTTAAAGTACAACGTTATGGTAGAGGTAGAGTAATAGTATTTACAGACAACACAAATTTTAGAGCATTTTGGTACGGAACAAACAAGTTATTAATGAATGCTGTTTTCTTTAGTGATAAGATGTAGGTTTGTTAGTTGTTAGTTGTTAGTTGTTAGTTGTTAGTTTTGCTACTTCTAACATATAAAATAATAAAAGTTGTAAAGTCTAAGAGTTTCTACTCTGATACTTTGCAACTTTGTTAATATAAAACTTAAAAAAAGCTGTAACAAAACCTCTAATTACTCGTCTTATTTATACAACCAACTAAATTGTATAAATGAGTTTTATTAGAGTATTATTTGCCATATTGTTTCCACCATTATCAGTAATAGATAAAGGTTGTGGCTCTTTTTTTATTATTTTTTTGTTAACACTTTGTGGATGGATTCCTGGAGTGATTGGTGCTTTGGTAATACTTAACAATCCTAAAAATTAAGAAACCTGCTCTCCATTTTTAATGGCTTTTATAGCTTGTAGTAAAACCACTTTACCATCTGTATTATAAACACCTAAAACCAAAATTTCACTCTTAAAATTAGCAATTTGTCTAGGTGCAAAATTAATAACAGCAGAAACTTGTTTGTGTAGTAATTCTTCTTTGGTATATAAATCTGTAATTTGTGCACTAGACTTTTTAATACCCAAATCTCCAAAATCAACAAGAAGTTGGTAGGCTGGTTTTCTAGCTTTAGGAAAATCATTGACTTCAATAATAGTGCCTATTCTAATATCAACTTTTAGAAAATCATCAAATGTAATTTCTTCTTTCACCTTATTTCCAACCTTTTCGAATCATCAATTGCTCAATATGCGCATAATGATGTTGACAATGCCAACCATAAATTCCGATATTTTGTTTTAAGGTTACCACTTCATTTCCATCTGGATGAATAAATGTTGTCTGTAGCTCTTTTTCTGTCAATCCTCTTAAAAAATAGACCCATTTTGCATGTAAGGCTTTTAAAGCATCAATAGTTAACATAACAGGACCAAATTTAGAGTCATGTAATTCTGCCCAACGTTCTTCATAATAGGCTTTAATTACAGGTTGATCTTCTGTTAAAGCCCATTTAAACCTTGTATAAGAGTTATGATGACTATCGTAAGAATGATGAATTACTTGTCTAATTGTCCAGCCATTTTCTCTGTAAGGAGTATCTAATTGTGCTTCCGACAATTCTCTGATTAAAAACTCTAGTTCATGTGGAAAGCGTTCAATATCAGAAATCCAGATTTCAAGATTTTTTTTGGTAATATTTTCAGGAATGTTAGCTTTTCCAATAGGATACTTTAGTTCTTCTAAGTCCATTTTATTATTTAGTTAATTTCTTTAGCAAACGTTTTGCACTTCTATTTTCTGGATTAATAGCCAATGCTTTTTTTAAATTATCAACAGCATTTAAAGTGTCTTTTTTCAAATAATATGCTTCACCTAAACTATCAAAAGTATTTGAACTTTTAGGATATAAAACCGTATTTATTTTAAAAATTTCTATTGCCGAATCAAAGTCATCTTTTCTTATAAATCGATATCCCATTCTGTTTAAAGTACGTTGTCTAATGGTTCTGTTCAACGAATCTTTTTGTTGAATGGCTTGAAAAGCTTGTAGTGCTTTGTCAAATTCTTTAGCATTAAAATATTCAATAGGTGTTTTTTCACCTGATTTCATTTTTCTAAAATGATATTTTACACCATCGTGTTCTGTTTTTTCTGCCAATTCAATGTGCATTTCTGGTTGACTTACAAACAGCATTTTTTCATTGAGTTCTTTCATGTAAAAAGAACTATCATTTACTTTTAACAGTTCAATATCATCATTTCCTCGCCATTTTGCGTGTAATATTTTATCCTTAAAATAGATTTCAATCACTTCATTGGCATTAAATAAATAACGACCTTTAGTGGCAGTGATAAATTCTTCTGAGTTTTTTTGTGAAGTACAATTGGCTAGTACAACTAGAAGTAAAATTAGAAATAGAAGTTTTTTCATGATAGATTGGTAATTGGTTCTCTACTTAGACCCTGAATTTAAGAGTTTTGTTACACAATATGAAGTGTTTTTTAATAATTATTCCTAATTTAAATTTACTTTATAAATTTTAGAATTTTTAAAATGAAGCTATCCTTTCAGTTTTTTTAAACATGTGGGTTATCATAAATGTTTTTCTATTGTTTCTCAAGATTAAAATGAACTGAGAAATATATTATGGAGAATTATATATTAATGATTTCTATTTTTATAAAAGGTATTACTTTTTAGTTTTTACTTTGTCTACCACAATTCTTTCTTTTCTATTGGCTAATTCCCAAGCTGTATGAAAAATTAAACGTGTTCTTTTTTCTAATAATTTGTAATTAATTTTATCTGGAGTATCTGACGGTCTGTGATAATCTTCATGAGTTCCGTTAAAATAAAATATTACAGGAATATTGTGTTTTGCAAAATTATAATGGTCAGATCTGTAATAAAAACGATTAGGATCATCATCACTATTATATTTGTAATCTAAATTGATATTGGTAAATTTATTGTTAATACTATCTGAGATTTGATGCAGTTCTGAACTTAATTTATCTGAGCCAATTAGGTAAACATAATTAGAATCTGTTTTATGAAACTTGTCAATTCTACCAATCATGTCAATATTTAAATTACACACTGTATTTGTAAGCGGGAAAATGGGGTTTTCTGAATAATATTTAGAGCCTAATAAACCTTTTTCTTCACCAGTAACATGTAAAAATAAAACAGAACGTTTTGGTTTATATCCTCTTTTTGCTGCTTTTTTAAAAGCTTCAGCAATTTCTAAAATAGCAACAGTTCCTGAGCCATCATCATCTGCGCCATTGTAGATTTTTCCATCTTTTCTACCCACATGATCTAAGTGTGCTGAAATAACAATAATTTCTTCGGGTTTTTCTGTACCTTCTATAAATGCCAAAACATTTTCAGAATCTTTTAAAGGGCCTCTTCTTGAGGATTTACTCAACCATTCTGATGAAATAAGTTGAAAATAATTTTCTGTTCCTGCAGGAGCATCAATTTTTTGATCGATATAAAAATTTCTAAGGTATTCAACAGCTTTTTTCTGTCCAGGTTCACCAGTGTTTCTTCCTTCAAATTCATCAGAGGCATAGGTGTATAAATGCTCTTTTAAATCTTTTGCAGTAATTCTTTTTGCAAATTTTTTAGCTCTTTTGGTAGCATTATAACTAGAACTACAACCTAAAAATGTGATAATACTAAATAAAAAAACTATTTTTTTCATAAATATTTTGTTTTGGAAGGAATCAAAAATAGGTAAAAAATACTTAAATATCTTTAATAATAAATTGCTGTAAATCATTATTAAAATACACCAAATCTTTAGAGAAAAGGTTTTCGAAAGCATTGGTTTTGGTAAGTTCTTTAGGAGTTCCTAAATGGTAATTATTTTCTTTTAAAAGTAGAATCTCATCTGCTAATTGTATAGATAAATTTACTTGATGTGATGAGATAATAATTGTTTTCTGAGTTTCTGAAACCAACTTTTTCAACAGTGAAAATATTTTAATAGTATGATGCAAGTCTAGATGAGCGGTTGGTTCATCTAAAATAATTATTTCTGTATCTTGAGCTAATGCCCTGGCAATTAAAACACGTTGTAATTGTCCATCACTTAACTCATAAAATCGTTTATTTTTTAAGTGATTAATTTCAGTTTGATGAATCGCAAAATCAATTTTTTCAATATCTTTTTTAGAGAGTTTGTCAATCCAATTGGTATAGGGTTGTCTGCCTAAAGCCACCAATTCATAAACCGTAAGTTGGCTTTCAGGTAAGCGTTCTGTGAGTACTAAACTCAGTTTTGTAGATAACTCTTTTTCAGTAATTTCTTTCAGATTTTTTTGCTGATAAAAAATACCTCCAGAAATTGCTTTTTGCACCTTAGAAAGTGTGCGTAATAAAGTTGATTTTCCAATTCCGTTTTTTCCTAAAACAGCAATGAATTTTCCTTTTTCAATTTCTAAATTGATATCAGAAATAACAATTTGTGTGTCTTTTTTTTGCTGATAACCAATACTTAGCTGTTCAGTTTTGAGAATGATATTTTTCTTTAAGCTTTCCATCTTACACAAAAATTCTTTTTTTTCTAACCAACAACCAAATCACAACAGGAGCTCCAAATAGAGAAGTAATTGCATTGATAGGTAACGTAAATTCACTTGTAGGCAATTGTGCAATACTATCACAAATTAATAAAACCATGGCTCCAATAAGTGCAACAGCAGGTAGTAGTATTTTATGATTTGAACTCGTAAAAAGTAATCTAGCAATATGTGGTACAGCTAGCCCTACAAAAGCAATAGGGCCAGAAAAAGCAGTAATAACACCTGTTAAAATACTTGTAATCAATAAGATTATATTTCTGTTTTTTTTGACATTAATTCCTAAGCTTTTTGCATAATTTTCACCTAATAAAAAGCTGTTTAAAGGTTTTATGAGGGATAAAGTTCCTAGAACTCCCAATCCATAAATCAAACCAAAAATGGATAATTCATTCCAAGATAAATTGCCTAGACTTCCAAAACTCCAAAATAAATACTGTTGAATTTGAGTAGCTTCACTAAAATAAGCCAAAACACTAATTACTGCAGAAGTTAAACTACCAAACATCAAACCTATAATTAAAATTGACATTGTATTTCGAACTTTATGAGCAGCAATTATTACAGCTGATAATACTAAAAAAGCGCCTAAACTTGCAGCGATTGGCAAAGACCAATTAGAAACAGAATTGGTTAATAAAAAACCTCCAAAAACGGATGAACCTAAAATTAAAATGGCAACTCCAAGACTTGCGCCAGAAGAAATACCCAATACAAAAGGACCTGCAAGCGGATTTCTAAATAAAGTTTGCATTAATAAACCACAAATAGATAATCCAGAACCCACCAAAATAGCGGTTATTGCTTTGGGTAATCTAAAATCTAAAACTATGGTTTGCCAACTTTCTTTGGTAGCTATTCCACCTGATAAAGTATTTAGTAAATCTTTAAAAGGGATTGATACAGAGCCTAAACTTATATTTACAAAGAAGAAAACCACCAGTAGCACTGATAAAAATATAAAGTGTTTTGTGTAGTTTTTGTGTTCCATATTTGTCACCTTAAGCGAAGTAGAAAGGTCTTATTCTCTAAAGTTCTTTAAAAATGCAACTAATTTTTGTATCGCAATTCCTCTATGAGAAATTTTATTTTTTGTTGCGGATGACATTTCAGCAAAAGAAGCATCATACCCTAATGGTTTAAAAATAGGATCATATCCAAAACCTTTTTCACCTTGTTTATGATGTAAAATATCACCTTTGCAAATTCCTTCAAATAAATAATTTTCATTATTTAAATTTAAAGCAACCACAGTTCTAAATTGAGCACTTCTGTTTTCTATACCATTTAATTCTGATAATAATTTTTGCATATTCTTTTCAGAATCTGAGGGCTCACCAGCAAATCTAGCTGAATACACTCCAGGTTTTCCATTCAAACTTTTAACTTCTAAACCTGTATCATCAGCAAAACAATTATATCCGTATTTAGAAGTTATATAATCTGCTTTTAATCTTGCATTACCTTGAAGTGTTGTTTCTGTTTCATCAATTTCATCAAAACAATTAATGTCTTTTAAACTCAATAATTCAATTGAATTTGGTAACATATCTTGAACTTCTTTGAGTTTATTTTGGTTATTTGTGGCAAAAACAAGTTTCATTTATTTCTTAAAGTTTGTAGGGCAAATGTAGTAAAATAGATGTTGCAATAACTTTACTATTCATGATGATAAGGCTCGTTTCTTAAAATCGTAAAACCTCTGTATAATTGCTCAACAATAAATAAACGAATCATTTGATGAGAAAACGTCATTTTAGATAGTGAGATTTTGCCTTGAGCTTTTTGATAAACTTCATCAGAAAAACCATAAGGTCCTCCAATTACTAACACCAATTGTTTGAGACCTGAATTCATTTTTTTCTGAAGGTATTTACTAAATTCAATAGAAGTAAAATGTTTGCCTTTGTCATCGAGTAAAACCAATTGATCTGTGTTTTGGAGTTTGTTTAAAATTAGCTCACCTTCTTTCTCTTTTTGTTGTTGTTCAGATAAATTCTTAACATTTTTTATATCAGAAATTATCTCTAACTCAAACTTGATGTAGTGTTTTAGACGTTTTTGATAATCATCAATCAACTGAATTAATTGCTTATTATCAGTTTTACCAATAGCCAAAAGTTTAATTTTCATCCTTCAAAATTACGAATTATGATGAATGAATTACTATTTTTACATCAGAATTAAATGAATTATGATATCAGAAGAACAATTTGAAAAAGAGATAGACATTATTATAAAAAATGCAATTAGAGAAGATATTGGAGATGGAGACCATACATCGCTGTCTTGTATTCCTAAAAGTGCAAAGGGAAAAGCAAAATTATTGGTAAAAGACGATGGAGTGATTGCAGGTGTTGAATTTGCAAAACAAGTATTTCATTATGTTGATGCTAATTTAGAAGTAGAAACGTTTATCAATGATGGTGAGGATGTAAAGTTTGGAGATGTTGTTTTTCATGTTTCAGGAAAATCTCAATCCATATTAATGGCAGAACGTTTGGTATTAAATGCGATGCAAAGAATGTCTGCAATTGCAACCAAAACAAAGTTTTTCGCCAATTTATTAGAAGGCACAAAAACTAAAGTTTTAGATACTCGTAAAACCACTCCAGGAATTAGAGCTTTAGAAAAATGGGCTGTAAAAATAGGTGGAGGAGAGAATCATAGATTTGCTTTATATGATATGGTGATGATTAAAGACAATCATATCGATTTTGCTGGCGGAATTACAGCTGCAATTACAAAAACCAAAGTGTATTTAGAAAAAAAAGGTTTAGATATTAAAATTATTGTGGAAGCTAGAAGTTTAGAAGAAATTAAAGAAATTCTATCTAACAAGGGTGTGTACAGAATTTTAATTGATAATTTTAATTATGAAGATACTAGAAAAGCGGTTGAACTTATTGGAGATACTTGTTTAACAGAATCTTCTGGAGGAATTAACGAAGAAACCATAAGAAAATACGCAGAATGTGGCGTAGATTATATTTCATCTGGCGCATTAACACATTCTGTATATAATTTAGATTTAAGTTTAAAAGCAATTTAAATCGGTTTAAAATGATTAAAAAAGCAGTTGTACTTATAGGTTTAATTTTTACAATTTTTGCATCTTGTGAAAGTAAAAACATACATGTTGTTGGTTTTTATAAAGGGGTTTTACCTTGTGCAAATTGCAAAGGCATCAATAATGAATTAACGTTAAATAAAGACAAAACATTTAAGTTACAAACAGTCTATTTGGGGAGAAGAGATGAAAAACCTTTCGTAAAAAAAGGAACTTATAAAGTAGAAAATAATCAATTAGAATTGTTAAATAAAAGCGGTTATAAATATCAAATACATGATGATTATTTAGAACTTTTAGATATTTCTGGCAACAAAATAGAAAGTCAATTAAATTATAAATTGATGAAACAAAAATAAGTTTTTTTACATTTATGATTGATAATTATTTTGATAGCGAAGAGTTTACTAAAATTGATTTTACCAAAACTAAAATCAAAAAAGGAGAATATGATAATTGCATCTTCAAAAACTGCAATTTCGAAGCAATTCACGCATCAAATATTCAGTTTGTAGAATGCGAATTTATAGATTGTAATTTTAGCAATACTATTGTAAAAGACACAGCATTCAAAGATGTAAATTTTATCAACTGTAAATTAATTGGTATAAAATTTAATGAGTGTGATTCTTTTTTACTACAGTTTTCTTTTAAAGATTGTCAGTTGAATTTCTCCTCATTTTATCAATTAAAAATTCCGAATACAAATTTTAAAAATTGTAAATTAGAGGAAGTAGATTTTACAGAAAGTATTTTAACAAACTCAGTTTTTGACAATTCAGAGTTAAAAAATGCTATTTTTGAAAATACAGTTTTAGAAAAATCAGATTTTAGATCGGCTTTGAATTTTACAATTAATCCAGAAATTAATAAATTAAAGCATTCAAAGTTTAGCAAAGAGAATGTAGTTGGACTTTTATCAAATTATAAAATTGTAGTTGAGTAGAGAATAATGAGTCAAGAAATAGAAGACAAACTTGATAAAATACCCATTGTATGCACATTGGTTCGTTTTGGAAAAAAAATTAAAATTCCAAGATTAGAAGGAATGTCTTTGTACGATGTTATAGAAATGTACATCATCGGTATTATAGAAGGTGCATTAACCACAAGAGCAGGAGGAATTGCCTACAGCTTTTTTATGGCTATTTTTCCGTTTTTACTTTTTGTGTTAACGTTAATTCCATTTGTCCCTATTGATGGCGCACAAGAAGGTTTATTATCTGTAATTGCAGATGTTTTGCCTCCAAAAACCTTTGATGCAGTCGATACTGTTTTGGTAGATATCATCAAAAATCAATATGGAGGATTGTTGTCTTTTGGTTTTATTGCGTCTATTTTTTTAATGACAAATGGCGTTAACTCAATTTTTGGCGGATTTGAATATTCTTATCATATAAAAGAAGTTAGAAATATATTTCGTTCTTATTTTATTGCAATGTTAGTATCAATAATAATAGTTTTTTTCTTGTTGATTACTGTTGTTTTGATTATATTTTTTGAATTAATCTTAAAAGATTTAGCTACTTTAGGTTGGTTAGAAGACAATTTAATTTGGTTACAGTTGGGTAGAGGATTGATCTTTATCACAATGATTTTTATCTCAGTTTCAATGTTATATCATTATGGAGTAAAAGAAGGGAAATATACTCGATTTTTTTCTCCAGGAGCTGTTTTCACTACAATTTTATCCATCTTAACATTCTACCTGTTTGGGTATTATGTAACCGAATTTGCCAAATACAATGAACTATATGGCTCTATTGGAACCTTATTAATCTTAATGTTATTCATTTGGTTGAATGCCATTATTTTATTGCTAGGTTTCGAATTAAATGCTTCTATTTACAGTTTGCGTAGACAAAATAAAACCTTTACAACACCTAAAAAATTATAAGTTTTTCACGATATTTGTCCGCTAAACGGAATTAGGTATTTCGCTCTTGTGAAGAAACCAATTCTAATGACTAAATACTAACGTCTAAAGACTAAGAATGAAACCAAGCATTCCTAAAGGAACAAGAGATTTTTCGCCAACAGAAGTAGCCAATCGTACCTACATAATGAATACGATTAAAATGGCTTTTGAAACCTTTGGATTTCAACCCATAGAAACACCAAGCTTTGAAAACTCATCTACCTTGATGGGAAAATATGGAGAAGAAGGAGATCGTTTGATTTTTAAGATTTTAAATTCTGGGGATTTTTATTTGAAACTAGTGATGGATGATGCTGTATTTATATATAAAATGCAGAAAATAGATAATTATTTAGAAAAAGTTTTTGATGCTATTCATGGAACAATTGAAGAAAATATAAAGATTAATTTAGATTATTTATCAAATGAAAATAAAATACGTTCATATTTTGATACAGAAAAAATATCTAAATTAATTTTCAGCATTAAAGAGATTAATTTCTCACAAGACTTTCCTCTTGAGTTAGAAGTTAGAAATAAAATAAAGAAAAGAATATTTTATAGGTTAGCAAATTCTTTTGCTTTAAATTCTAGGAATCATCTGTCTAAAATCTCAGAAAAAGCTTTGCGTTATGATTTAACTGTTCCTTTTGCAAGATACGTTGTACAACACCAAAATGAAATTACATTTCCTTTTAAACGTTATCAAATACAACCCGTTTGGAGAGCAGACAGACCACAAAAAGGTCGTTTTAGAGAATTTTATCAATGTGATGCAGATGTGGTTGGTAGCGATTCTTTGTGGCAAGAAGTTGAATTTGTACAATTGTACGATACTGTTTTTAGTAAGTTAGGTTTACAAGGAACGACTATAAAAATCAACAACAGAAAAATATTATCTGGTATCGCAGAAGTGATTGGTGCTCAAGACAAATTAATTGATTTTACAGTTGCTTTAGATAAACTAGATAAGATTGGTAAAGATGGTGTTGTCAAAGAAATGTTGGCCAAAGGAATCACAGAAGAAGCCATAGAAAAAGTTCAACCTTTATTCAGTTTTGATGGTTCTAACCTTGAGAAATTAACTTCTTTAGAGCATATGTTAGCAACATCAGAAGAAGGAAAAAGTGGAGTAGAAGAGTTGCGTTTTGTGATCAATTCTATTGCAGAATTAGGTTTAGAATCAGCGAATTTAGAAGTTGATGTAACTCTAGCAAGAGGCTTAAATTATTATACAGGAGCCATTTTTGAAGTGTCTGCTCCAAAAGGTGTAAAAATGGGTTCTATAGGTGGTGGTGGAAGATATGATGACTTAACAGGAATCTTTGGTTTAAAAGATGTTTCTGGAGTTGGAATCTCTTTTGGATTAGACAGAATTTATTTGGTGTTGGAAGAATTAGGATTGTTTCAATCTGTAGATTTACCAAAACCCAAAGTGTTGTTTTTAAATTTTGATGCAGCTACAGATATTGCGAAAATGAAGGCGATAACTGAATTGAGGAAAGAAGGAATAAAATCAGAAATGTATCCAGATTTGGCTGGTAGCAATAATCAGCAAAAAAAACAATGGAAATACGCAAACAATAGAGAAATAGAGTTTGTGGTTTCTAAAGTTGAAAACGATCGCTATTTGTTAAAAAATATGCTAAATTTTGAGCAAATAGAATGTTCTTTGGCTGAAATCATAGAGAAAGTAAAATAATTTAGAGGTAAAGACGTAAATTTGCACTTTAATTAGATTGAAATGTTTGAATTGAACACCAAAATGAATGACGAAAGAATAGAAGAAATAGGAGAAAACCATGTGGGTACTTCTGCAAAAACGCCTTTAAGAGAAGATGCGTTTGCTATTTCTGACCAAGAAAAAATTGACAGAATCCAAGAAAGTGTAAAAGATATCTTGCATACTTTAGGAATGGATTTGACAGATGATAGTTTACAAGGAACTCCAAAAAGAGTTGCAAAAGCCTTTGTAAATGAGATATTTATGGGCTTGAACCCTAAGAACATGCCAAAACCATCTACGTTTGACAATAATTACAATTATGGTGAAATGTTGGTAGAGAAAAACATTGTGGTGTATTCTACTTGCGAGCATCATTTACTACCAATTATTGGTCGTGCTCACGTTGCATATATTTCTGATGGAAAAGTAATTGGCTTGTCTAAAATGAACAGAATTGTGGAGTATTTTTCAAAAAGACCACAAGTTCAAGAGCGTTTAACAATGCAAGTTGTACAAGCGATGCAAGAAGCTTTAGGAACTCAAGATGTTGCTTGTGTAATTGATGCAAAACATTTATGTGTAAATTCTAGAGGAATAAAAGACATCGAAAGCTCAACTGTAACTGCAGAATTTGGGGGTAAATTTAAAGAAAAAGACACTAAAAGAGAATTTTTAGATTATCTAAAAATGGAAACTGATTTTGATTGATAATCATCAGAAAATTATTATAAAAAACTTCGTTTAGAAAATTTCTAAACGGAGTTTTTTACTTCATGTATGGTTATTGTATAGAAAAAAAATTGTTAAAAAACTTGTTAAAAAGCTTATTCAAAACTTTTAATTATACTGTATAGTTTTTATATGGGTGGATTTTAATCTCAGCACTTTTACTATGAATACATTTATAAACACATAATTGTATTAACCAAAAACTAGTAAAAATGAGTGAGCTATTAAAAAAACAAAAGTTAAAAATATTTTTAACTATATTCTTATTCTTCTTTAGTATCCATTTAATAAATGCAAGCAATAAAAATTATAATAATGATCAACCTTCTACAAATGCACCAACACCACCAGAGCGAAAAACATTAGATGTTATTTCAATCTTTAGTGATGCTTATGATAATATTACTGGTGCAAATTACAATCCAGATTGGCAACAAAGTGGACTCACTTATGCAAATACAGATTTTCAACCTTCAGGTTCTGGAAATTCAGTTTTAGCTTATACAAACTTTAACTATCAAGGAATTGAATTTAATTCAGTTCAAGATTTAACAGCAATGGAATATTTGCATTTAGATATTTGGACCGTTAATGGAGTTATTCCAAGTATAACTGTAATCAGTTCTGGTTTAGAGATTCCACATACACTCGAAAATAGTGATGGTCAATGGAAAAGTTTAGAAATTCCTGTAGCTGGTATTACAGGAGATATTACAAAAGCTATTCAACTTAAGTTTACTGGAGGAGATGGGGTTACAACCGACATTTATGTAGATAACATTTATTTTTATAAAAATGCGACAGCACAAGGAAAGGATGCAACCTTAAGCGCTTTAGAAATTGATGGAACCTCTGTTGAAGATTTTTCGCCAAACACAGAAACTTATTTAATGGCTTTACCAGGTGGTATAACACAAATACCTCAAATTACCTTAGCTACAACTACTGATGCTTCAGCTACAACCTTAATAACCCAAGGAACAACTATTCCTGGAGATGCTACTGTTTCAGTAACTTCTCAAGATGGTTCTAATACCAAGACATATACTGTTTCTTTTCATATTGGTGCTCCAAATATAAATGCACCAACACCACCAGCAAGAGAGTCATTAGATGTTATTTCAATTTTTAGTGATGCTTATGATAATATTAGTGGTGCCAATTACAATCCTTATTGGCAACAAATAGGGTATAATACAGCAAACTCAGATTTTCAACCAACAGGTTCTGGAAATGCAGTTTTGGCGTATCCAAACTTTAATTATCAAGGAATTGAATTTAATAAAAATCTGGATTTAACTTCTATGGAGTTTCTACATTTAGATATTTGGACCGTAAATGGTGTTGCACCTTATATAACTGTAATTAGTTCTGGAGCAGAAATTCCTCATGCAATTCCAAATGGTGATGGTCAATGGCAAAGTATTGAAATTCCTGTTGCAGGTATAACAGGTAATATTACAAAAGCAATTCAATTAAAATTTACAGGAGGAAATGGTTTTACTACAGAAATTTATATTGATAATATTTATTTCTATAAAAAACCAACGAGTACAGGAAAGGATGCTACTTTAAATAATTTACAAGTAGATGGTGCTCAAGTTGCAGGTTTTTCACCAAACTCCGAATCTTATTTAATGCCTTTGCCAGGTGGAAGCACCCAAGTGCCTCAAGTTACTTTGGCAACGACAACAGATGATTTAGCTTCAAGAGTTATTACCCAAGCAACCTCTATTCCTGGAGATGCGGCTATTGTGGTAACCTCTCAAGATCAAACAACGACTAAAACCTATAAAGTTTCCTTTTTTATAGAATCTCCACATGTTGATGCACCAACGCCACCCACTAGAAATGCATTAGATGTTATTTCAATCTTTAGTGATACTTATAGCAATATTTCTGGTGCAAATTACAATCCAGAT
The DNA here is from genome assembly GCF_009832745.1 of Polaribacter septentrionalilitoris. Classification (GTDB taxonomy): domain Bacteria; phylum Bacteroidota; class Bacteroidia; order Flavobacteriales; family Flavobacteriaceae; genus Polaribacter; species Polaribacter septentrionalilitoris. Next base: position 183,568 of record NZ_VRMJ01000025.1, read on the forward strand.
TGGCAACAAGTTGGTTTTAATGAAGCAAATACTAATTTTCAGCCAACTGGCTCAGGAAATGCAGTACTAGCATACACAAATTTTACCTATCAAGGTATAGAATTGAATTCTGTACAAGACTTAACTGGTATGGAATTTTTGCATTTAGACATTTGGACAGTTAAAGAAGTAGTGCCAACTGTTGCAGTTTTAAGTTCTGGGGCAGAAATTGCGCATACAATTCCAAATGGAGATGGTCAATGGCAAAGCATAGATATTCCTATTGCTGGTATTACAGAAGATATTACAAGAGTAGCTCATTTGAAATTTGCAGGAGGTAATGGCGAACCAGGTGCTATTTATGTGGATAATATTTATTTCTATAAAAGCCCTACAGCAGCTGGGAAAGATGCAACTTTAAGTGCATTAAGAGTAGATGGTACTTTAATTGCTGGATTTAAACCAAATTCTGAATCATATAATATGCCTTTGATAGGAGGAACAACACAAGTACCTCAAGTTACTTTGGCAACTACTGCAGATGCTTCAGCAACAACAGTAATTACACAAGCATCTTCTATTCCTGGAAAGGCTACAGTTGTAGTAACCTCACAAGACGGAACTACAACTAAAACGTATACCATTTCTTATTTTATAGGAGCACCACATATAAATGCACCAATTCCACCAGCTCGTGAAAATTCTGATGTCATTTCAATTTTCAGTAATTCTTATACTAATATTTCTGGAGCAAATTATAATCCATATTGGGAACAAAGTGGTTATGATACTGCTAATATAGCATTTCAACCAACAGGTTCTGGCAATGAAGTACTCGCATATACAAATTTTAATCATCAAGGAATAGAGTTTAATTCCATTCAAGATGTATCAGCTATGGAGTATTTACACTTAGATGTTTGGACGGTTAATGGACTAGAGCCAAGTGTTGTTGTTTTGAGTTCTGGTGATGAAATTCCACATGCAATACTAAATGGAGATGGCAAATGGCAAAGTATTGACATTCCTGTTGCTGGTATCACAGAAGATGTTTCTAAAGCAATTCACATGAAATTCTTTGGAGGTGATGGATTTTCGAATCAAATTTATCTAGATAACATTTATTTTTGGAAAGCAGCATCACTTACAACTAAAGATTTTGAAACTTTTAAAGTTTCAGTTTATCCTAATCCAAGTCAGTATAATTGGACAATTAAAACAGATCGTAAAATATCATCCATACAAGTTTATAATCTGTTGGGTAAAAAAGTAGTATCAATTTCACCTGAATCTAATGAAACCGTTATTGATAGTTCGAATTTAAAAAGTGGGTTATATTTTGCTGAAATTAAAACAATTTCAGGTACACAATCCATTAAACTAATCAAAAAATAAGTCACTATGCATAAACTATTGATATTCTTTTTCTGTTTTTTTTCAATGTTTGCAATTGCACAAACTACTCAAGTAGGCAGTGGTAGCTATACCAATACTTATCCTGGAGCAGATAGTGCAGGTAGAAATGGTTTTCCATCAGGATCACCACAAATCACAGGCAATGCAGTTGGCAAACCAATTCCAACAAACGATTGGTGGTCTAAATTAATCAAAGAAAATCACGCAGATAATTTGTTCAATTATCCTATGACCATGAAAACAACAAATACAGGTTTAATTGTTACCTATATTCCTTGGGGTGTTATTGGAGACTCTGCACCAATAGAAGTAGGGTTAACAGGTTTGAATACTGATAAAACAACAGTTTCAGATTATTCAGATTGGACAGTAACTATGAATTGGAAAGATGGTGATAATGAGTTGAAAGCAACTTCAGGAATTGGGATGCCTTTTGTCTACTACGAAAAAGATGCAGATGATGTTGTTCAAATCAAAGTAAATTCAGGTTCAGCCTCAATCAACAACGAAATTTTAATCATAGAAAATGCTTCTAGTGGACAAGATTTTGTTTTTTATGCGCCATCTGGAAGCACTTGGTTACAATCAGGAAGTACGTATACATCAACTTTAAACGGAAAGACCTATTGGTCTATGGCAATGCTACCACAAAATACAGCCAATGTAGCAAGTGTAGCTCAAGCTATGCAAAAATATGCTTATGTTTTTCCTGTAAATACAACTACATCTTGGTCTTATAACGAAAGTAGTTCCAAAGTAACCACAACATTTTCAGTATCAACAGATATAAAAGAAGGTACAGAAGATAAAATGTTATTGGGCTTATTACCCCATCAATGGTACAATTTAGCACCGATTTCACCAGTGCCAAATGTGTATACTTATGGTTCTGTTCGAGGAGAATTAAAAATGCTTGCAGAAAATAGTTTTATTGTTGAAAATACATTTAAAGGTATTTTACCAACTATTCCTTATTTAGCAAATTATAGTAATGGTTTTAGTCCAGCTGATTTGGATGCTAAAATATCTCAAATCGAAAATGATGGTTTAGCAACTTGGACAGATTCTTACAATGAAGGTCAAGTAATGAATCGTTTGATACAAACTGCTAGAATAGCAAATCAAACTGGAAATATAGAGGCAAGAGATAAAATGATTGCTACTGTTAAAGAACGTTTAGAAGATTGGTTAACTTATGAATCTGGAGAAACAGCATTTCTATTTTATTACAATGATACTTGGTCTGCATTATTGGGTTATCCATCAGGTCATGGGCAAGACACTAATCTTAACGATCATCATTTTCATTGGGGATATTTTATTCATGCAGCAGCTTTTATGGAACAGTATGAACCAGGTTGGGCAACAAAATGGGGGCCAATGATTAACACTTTAATTAATGATGCAGCTTCTGCAGATAGAAATGACGATAAATTCCCTTTTTTAAGAAACTTTAGTCCTTATGCAGGGCATAGTTGGGCAAATGGTTTTGCAACTTTTCCTCAAGGAAATGACCAAGAATCTACTTCAGAAAGTATGCAATTTGCATCATCATTAATTCACTGGGGAACCATTACCAATAATAATGAAATTAGAGATTTAGGAATTTACATTTATACCACAGAACAAACTGCTATTGAAGAATATTGGTTTGATATGTACGAACGTAATTTTAGAGCAGAACAGCAATTTAGTTTGGTATCAAGAGTTTGGGGAAATTCTTATGATAATGGTACTTTTTGGACTGCAGATATTGCAGCTTCTTATGGTATAGAAATGTATCCAATTCACGGAGGTTCTTTTTATTTAGGGCATAATCAACAATATGCACAAAAATTATGGACAGAAATTTCACAAAACACTGGTGTTTTAAGTAAAGAAGATAATGATAATTTATGGCATGATACCTATTGGAAATATTTATCAATGGTAAACCCACAAGAAGCTGTAAATTTATACAACGCATACCCAGAGCGTAACCTAAAATTTGGTGTTTCTGATGCACAAACGTATCATTGGTTACATTCTGTAAATGCAATGGGAGTTGTTGATGCCACAATTACAGCAGATTATCCTATTGCTGGGGTATTTAAACAAAATGGAGAAACTACATATGTAGCACATAACTATTCTGATAATGAAATTGTAGTTACATTTTCTGACGGATTTCAATTAACAGTTCCTGCGCATCAAATGAAAACGAATAGAGATGTTGATGTTTCTGGAGTTTTAACTTCTGATTTTTCTCAGGCTTTTCCAAACGGAAGTGTTAATTTATCTGTAACAACTACTGGAAGTAACATCACAAAAATAGAATTTTTTGATGGAACTACTTCTATTGGAGAAGATACTACAGCACCATATCAATTAAAAGCAGAGAATCTAACGCTAGGTGTTCACGGTTTTTATGCAAAAGTATATGTGGATAGTCAGTTTAATGTAACCAACATTGTAGAAGTGCAAGTTGGTGAGCAAGTACCGTATTCAGGTACACCAATTGCACTACCTGGAACTTTAGAACCTGGTTTTTATGATAAATTTGAAGGTGGAAATGGACAAAATATTGCTTATGTAGATACTTCAGTAGGTAATAATGGAGATTTTAGAACTAGTGAAAATGTAGATGCAATTTTGGTTGATGGTGAAGGAGCAACTGTGGGTTGGTTAGCTTCTGGAGAATGGATGGAATACACAGTTGATGTTGCAACTGCTGGTAATTATGACTTAAGCTATAGATATGCTTCTGGTAACCAGAGTGGAGGAGGTCCTTTTTATTTTGAAGTTGATGGCAATAAAATTAGCCAAGATATTGCTGTGCCTTATTCTGGTGATTGGGATGTTTGGAAAACAGAAACTGTTTCTAATATTCAATTAACAAAAGGAAAAAATGTATTGCGATTATTTATAGAAAATGGCGAGTTTAATTTAGGTAAATTAACATTTGCATACAGCAGTGCGTTATCATTTACGCCTCCAGTAGCCATTGCAGGTGATAACATTTCTGTAATTTCACCAAATACATCAACTACTTTAGATGGATCTGCAAGTAATGATCCAGAAGGGCAAACCATCACTTATACCTGGACACAAGTTTATGGTCCTACAATTATAACTTTTGATGACAACAACATAGCATCACCAACTATTTCTAATTTAGTAGATGGTGTCTATAAGTGTAAGTTAACGGTTAGTGATGGTACCTACCAAGATACAGATGAAGTTTTGGTTATAGTATCAGCTTCAGGTAATTTAAGTCCTTCTATTTCAATTAATTCACCAAGCAATAATGCTGCTTTTAAAGAAGGGCAAGACATCACTTTTACTACAATCTCCAATGATTTAGATGGTAGTATTACTTTAGTAGAATTTTTTAACGGAAATAAAAAAATAGGAGAAACAACTGCATCACCATTTAATTTTACTTGGTCAGATGCTTCTTTAGGGAATCATCAAATTACAGCAGTTGCTACCGATAATTTGGGGGCAAAAACAACATCATCAGTAGTTAATATATCTGTAAACGAAGAAAAGAAATGTTCAGAAGTTTCATCAGAAGCACAACAAGGCGCATTTTCTCAAGGTTATAGAGTAACTTTTGAAACAATTGGAACTTCAGTAGAAATACAATTTGAATTGTTAGATACTGATAAGACTGGTGTAATTGCTTATTTATGGAAACAATCTCCATTTGTAGAAACTCAAATGAATCAAGAATCAGGTCTTGTTTTTAAAAGTACTATTGGCGGAGTTTCAGTTGGCGAAACCATAAGTTATGCTTGTAAATTTGCGTATGCAGGGGGGTTGTCTGCAACAAAATATTTTTCTTATCAAGTTGGCAGTAGTTGTACAGGTAGTTCATCAGATACAACTTCACCAGAAAATTTTACAGCAACAGTAGGCAATGTAACAGCAACTACTGTAGAAATTATGTTGAATGGTACAGACGATTCTGGCAAAGTGATTTACGAAATTGACTATAATGGTATTTCAGAATCGGTAAATGCAAACTCTGGTGAGCAAACCTTTTATACAGTTACAGGTTTATCTGCAGATACAGACTATACTTTTACTATAAAAGCGAAAGATTTATCTGGCAATGTTGCCACAAATAATCCTATTGTTTTAAATGCAAAAACTACAGAAAATACCAATACAGATTGTGCTGGTTTTGCAAGCGATGCTATAGAAGGAGCTTTTTCTTTAGGTTACAATTATGAGTTTACCACAAATGGTTCTAGTGTAACAATTAATTTTGAATTGTTAGATGCTGATAAGACAGGTGTGGTGGGCTATTTATGGAAACAATCTCCATTTGCTGAAACACAAATGAGTTTAGTTTCAGGTAAAAAATTTTCACAAACTATTAATGGTTTAACAAACGGAGAGACCATAAGTTATGCTTGTAAGTTTGCTTTTGCTGGTGGATTAGCAGTTACCAAATATTTATCTTATACTGTGGGTGATAATTGTGCATTAAGCACAGAAGATAATATTTTATCAAGTTCTGTTACTTTATACCCAAACCCTGTAAAAGATGTTTTATATATATCTTCTCCAATTAAAAAGATTACGAATGTAGAGATATATTCTTTATTAGGTAAAAAGCTCTTGAACTTTGATTCAGGTGCAGAAAAAATCAGTATTGATGACTTGTCAAGTGGATTGTATTTCATTAAAATTTATAGTGATAAAATAAGTTATACTACAAAGTTTCTTAAAGAGTAGGAAAGTTACCAACTTATAAAAAACTCCGTTTAGAATTTTTCTAAACGGAGTTTTTATTGTTTTAAACTGAATCTAGTTTCAGAATTGGTAATTAATTATTTACCAAAACCCATTCTCCTTTATCAATTAAAGGAATAGCTTGTTTATATTTTACCACTTTTTCTTCACCACTCATTACATTTTTAATGGTAACGCGTTCGTTTCTACCTATTTTTGGTTGTTCACGAACAATGGTTTCAACAGGTTCAGAAGATTGTTGTTTAGAATTCTGAATCGCTTGTTCAGTTGTGTTTTGAACATCAGCTTTACTCGTATTTAAACGCTCTCTTTTTTGTTGACGTGCTTCCGAAATTTGCGATGTGTCTTGGGCCGGTAATTCTCCTTTAAATAAGAAAGACAATACTTCTTTATTAATTTGATCTACTGTTTGTTTAAATAGCTCAAAAGCTTCAAACTTATAAATTAATAACGGATCTTTTTGCTCATAAGAAGCATTCTGAACAGACTGTTTTAAATCATCCATTTTACGTAAATGATCTTTCCAGTTTTCATCGATAATTGCTAAAGTGATATTTTTCTCAAAATCAGTAATTAAAGATTTTCCTTCAGATTCATAAGCTTCTTTTAAGTTGGTTACTACTTGTAGAGATTTAATTCCGTCTGTAAAAGGAACCACAATTCGTTCATATCTATCGCCTTCATTTTCATATACATCCTTAATTACAGGGTATGCTAATACAGCATTTCTTTCGATTTTGTTTTTGTAATGTTTAGTAACAAAATCGTATAATTTGTCTGTCAATTCTTTTTCTGATAAACTCTCAAAATCGGCTTCAGAGAAAGGAGAAGTCATTGAAGAAAAACGAATCAACTCAAACTCAAAATTTTGAAAATCTTTAGCAGCTTTGTTTGCATTGATGATAGATTCGCAAGTATCGTAAATCATATTTGCAATATCAACCTGTAAACGTTTTCCATCTAAAGCATGACGTCTTCTTTTGTAAACAAATTCACGTTGAGAGTTCATGATATCATCATATTCTAACAAACGTTTTCTGATACCAAAGTTGTTTTCTTCTACCTTCTTCTGAGCTCTTTCAATAGACTTAGTAATCATAGAATGCTGAATTACTTCACCTTCTTTTAAGCCCATTCTGTCCATCATTTTTGCAATTCTATCAGAACCAAACAAACGCATTAAGTTATCATCTAAAGCGACATAAAATTGTGATGAACCAACATCACCTTGACGTCCAGCACGACCTCTTAACTGTCTATCTACACGTCTTGAATCATGCCGTTCTGTACCAATGATGGCTAAACCACCAGCTTTTTTAACTTCGTCAGAAAGTTTAATATCTGTACCACGACCAGCCATATTGGTTGCAATAGTTACAACTCCAGGTTTACCAGCTTCAGCAACAACATCAGCTTCTTTTTTATGCAGTTTTGCATTTAAAATATTATGAGGAATTTTACGCATTTGTAACATTCTACCTAACAATTCTGAAATTTCTACAGAAGTTGTACCAACTAAAACAGGACGATTCTGATCGACTAATTTTACAATATCATCAATAACAGCATTGTATTTTTCACGAGCTGTTTTATAAACTAAATCTTCTTTATCATCTCTTTGGATGGGCTTATTTGTAGGAATTTCTACCACATCCAATTTGTAGATTTCCCATAATTCTCCAGCTTCTGTAATCGCGGTTCCAGTCATACCAGAAAGCTTACGATACATTCTAAAGTAATTCTGTAAAGTTACAGTTGCAAAAGTTTGAGTAGCATCTTCAATCTTAACATTTTCTTTTGCTTCAATGGCTTGATGTAATCCGTCTGAATAACGACGACCGTCCATAATACGACCAGTTTGTTCATCGACAATCATTACTTTATTTTCCATTACAACATATTCCACATCTTTTTCAAAAACAGTATATGCTTTCAATAATTGATTCATGGTATGAATACGTTCACTTTTTACACTGAAGTCTTTGTATAATTCTTCTTTTAATGCTGCTTTTTCTTCTTTAGAAGTATCAGAAGCATCAATTTCTCCTATTTTTACACCAATATCTGGTAAAACAAAGAAAGTATCATTATTTGTTTTTTCTGATAAATGTGCAATACCTTTATCAGTCAAATCAATTTGATTATTTTTTTCTTCAACAACAAACCATAAGTCTTCATCAACTTCTGGCATTAATTTGTTGTTGTCTTGCATATAATAATTCTCTGTTTTCTGCAAGATTTGCTTAACTCCTTCTTGAGATAAGAACTTGATTAATGCTTTATTTTTAGGTAAACCTCTATAAACTCTTAACAATAAGAAACCACCATCTTTATCATTACCTTCTGCAATTAGTTTTTTAGCTTCAGCCAAAACACCAACTAACTTTTGTTTTTGTAAGGTAACTAAATCAGAAACTAAAGGTTTTAGCTCGTTAAATTCGTGTCTGTCTCCTTGTGGAACAGGACCAGAGATGATTAGCGGAGTTCTAGCATCATCAATTAAAACAGAATCTACTTCATCAATAATGGCATAATTTGGAGCTCTTTGTACTAAATCGTCTTTAGAGCTAGCCATATTATCACGCAAATAATCGAAACCAAATTCGTTGTTTGTACCATAGGTGATATCTGCATTATAAGCTTTTCTACGAGCATCAGAATTGGGTTGATGGTAGTCTATACAATCTGTAGATAATCCATGAAATTCAAAAATAGGAGCCATCCACGCTTTATCACGTTTTGCTAAATAATCATTTACTGTTACTAGATGAACTCCATTTCCTGTTAAGGCATTCAAATACACAGGTAAAGTTGAAACTAAAGTTTTTCCTTCACCAGTCATCATTTCTGCCACTTTACCTTGATGTAATACAGAACCTCCAATTAATTGGACGTCATAATGCACCATATCCCAAGTAACAGGTTTTCCTGCAGCATCCCAAGAATTAGCCCAATATGCTTTATCATCTTCTAACATAATGTTTTCTCTATCTGCAGATAACTCTCTGTCAAAAGGTGTAGCAGTTACTTCAATTTCTTCATTCTCTACAAAACGTTTTGCAGTTTCTTTTACAACCGCAAACGCTTCAGGCATAATTGTTTCTAAAACTTCTTCAGAAATTTTGTATGCATCATCTTTTAAGGAGTCTATTTCTGTGTATATATCTTCTTGACGATCGATATCAGCAGTTTTTGCTTCTTCTTCTAAAGCTGCAATTTTATCATCAAACTCTTTTGTAGCTGCTTTAATTTTATCTTTAAACTCTTGTGTCTTTGCTCTTAATTGATCGTGTGAAAGTTTAGAAAATTCTATTTCAAATTTTTTAACGTCATCTACAACTGGCTGTAATCCTTTTAAATCTTTTTGTTGTTTGTCTCCAACAAAAAGTTTAATTACTGAATCTAAAATACTCATTTAATCATATGTTTTTCAGTTAGTTATGTAACTGTGTTTGTTTTATTAATATTCAAGTATAATCAACCTGAAAAATACTACTTTCTCGGTTAAAAGAAAACAAAAAAAAAGCCTCTTTAGAGACTTTTTATATTTTTATTGAGTTAGTATTCGTCCTCATTCCAAAGATAATCATCTTCGGTAGGATAATCTGGCCAAATCTCAATGATTGAGTCATATGCATCACCTTCGTCTTCAATATCTTGTAGATTTTCTACTACTTCTAAAGGAGCTCCAGTTCTAATAGCGTAATCTATTAACTCGTCTTTGGTTGCTGGCCAAGGTGCATCTGCTAAATAAGATGCTAATTCTAATGTCCAATACATTTCTTATCGTTTAATTTTGTGCAAAAATAATTTTTTTACGCAATTATGCAAGTCTTTTTTAAGAAATATACAATCAATAAAAAAAGAACTTACTATTGTTTTTCAGGAATCCACTTAATTTCCTCTACTGATAAGTCTTTAGACAACTTTCGTGCCAACGTAAAAAGGTAGTCAGAAAGTCGGTTTAAGTATTTTATGATGTCACCATTAATAGCTTCTTGGTCATTTAACTCAACAGCTAGACGTTCAGCACGTCTACAAACGCATCTTGCAACGTGACAGAATGACACTGCTTGATGTCCTCCAGGAAGAATAAAATGCGTCATTTGCGGAAGTTCTTCATCCATTTTATCGATTTCATTTTCTAGAAATTCAATAGAATTCAGGTTAACTTTTGGAATGTTGAGACGCTCTTTACCAGATTTTAAGGTTTCTTTTTCTGGAGGTGTTGCTAGCATAGCACCTAAAGTGAACAATTCATTTTGCACTTTTAGCAGAGAAACTTTAACTGTATCGTTAATTTCTTGGTCTTTGATAAGGCCTATGTATGAATTTAATTCATCTACTGTTCCGTAAGATTCTATCCGTAAATTGTATTTTTTTACTCTTGTTCCACCAAATAGCGCTGTTGTTCCTGAATCTCCAGTTTTTGTATATATTTTCATTTTAATGAGTTGCAAAGTTTTGAAGTAACAAAGTTACAAAGTAAATGTTCTAAGAAATTGTTAAACTCTTATCTTAAAATGTTCTTTAGCCTGTTCTTTTCTAAAAAAAACTATTCCAAAGTGAAAAACATCAACAGAAACAGTTATTCTAGGATGTTTTTTTATTTCGAACCAAGCTTCTTTCATTTCTGAACTCCAATAAATATCGTCAAATATCCAAAAGGAATCATTTTTAATGGCTGATAAACAATAATTAAAGTAGGTGAGTGTTGCTTTTTTTGTGTGATTTCCGTCAAAATAAATACAATTAAATGAATTGTTTTTGAGTACTTTTGGTATAGTTTGTTTAAAATCACCAACAATTACTTCAATGTTTTTAAAACCATTGTTTAGAAATAAGTCACTAGCAACTTTAGCAGTTTCAGGACAACCTTCTAGTGTTATTATTTCTGAATTTAGATTTCCAATTTTTAAAGCAGAAGTACCTAAACCAACAGATGTTCCTATTTCAAGAATATTTTTTGGTTTGAAATAATGAATAATTTTAATTAGTATTTTTGCTTTTATATTTGAAATTCCAGCAACTTTAGTGATTTTTGCAATTTGTCTATTATTAGTAGTAAACACTTTAGAACCTGAACCAAAATCAGTGACTTTTATATAGTTTTTATTGTCTAATAATTGTTGTTTTTTGTCTAAAAAATCGTTCCATTTAAGAGTGATATTTTTTTTATAAAAACATTTGGTAACTAAATCAAAAATAAAAGGAGAATGAACTCCATGTTCATTTGAAGATTTTAAGAGAAATTTTAAATATTCTTTGATCAATTGCTGTTTATTTAGGTAAAAAACGAAAATAAAATAAAATTATAGCAAATCACTTTTTAAAAGTATATTTGTGCAAATTCATGATTATTAAAATGAGAAATTACTGTTTTATTATACTTTGTGTATTATTTTTCTCCTCTTGTGTACCTTCTAAAGATTTAATTTACTTGCAAGGAAATCCTTCCCAAAAAAGTGAAATAAAGAGAATAAATAATACACCTTATAAATTACAAGTTGATGATATAATAAATATTGATATTAAATCTAGCGATGAAAAATTAGTGTCTATTTTTAAAAAAGAAAGTTCAAGTACAGTGAATTCAGGAGGAGGAGCTGGTCAAGGAGATACAGGTTATTTTAGCGGGTTTAGTGTAGATAATTATGGAAATATTAGAATACCTATTCTTGGAGAGATAAATGTATTAGGTTATACAACTGTTGAGGTTAGGAAAAAAATTGAAGAAAAATTAAAAAATTTTATTAAGTCGAAAGAAGCGCTTTTTGTTTCTGTGAAACTATCAGGAATACGATATACAATTATAGGAGAAATAAATAGTCCAGGTCCTAACATTATTACCCAAAATAGAGTTTCTATTATTGATGCTATTGCTAGTTCTGGCGATATAACAGATCTAGGAAATAGAAAAAATGTGGAAATAATTCGTAAAACTGTATCAGGAATAAAAAAGTATCGTATTGATTTAACTCAAATTGATGCATTTGATTCTGAAGTTTTTTATATTAAACCAAATGATATTATTAACGTAATGCCTTTAAAGCAAAAAGTTTGGGGTACTGGTACCACAGGTTTACAATCAATAACTACTTTGGTATCAATTTTTACATTAATAACATCTACTTTTATTTTAGCTAGAAATTTATAGTTATCATGGATAATAAACTAAAGTTAAATACAACTTCCAATCAGAATAATTTAGATGTTAAGTTATATCTGTTTAAAGTAATTGCTTATTGGAAACTTTTTTTAGTAACTATTATAATTTCTTTAATCGTTGCGAAGTTTACGAACGACTATAAACCCAAAAAATATAGTCTAAGTTCTATTATTTCTGTAAAAGAAGAAAATAACCCTCTTTTTTCTACAGGAACAAATATAGCATTTAATTGGGGAGGAGCCAGTGATGAGATTGAAACTGTTAAAGTAATTTTGAGATCTAGGTCTCACAACGAAAAAGTAGTTAGTAAACTTAAATTTTATATTAATTATTTAATTGAGGGCAAATACAGAATGGAAGATGTGTATGGTTATACACCTTTTGTAGTTGATCTTAATACTAAAAAACCTCAACTATATGGAAAACTTATCAAAATTGAAATTTTAGATAGTAATTCTTATAATTTATCTTTTGATTTTAATACATCAGGATCTAATCAGTTGATCAATTATGATACAAATACTTTTAGTACATTTTCTTCAAAAGAACTTACTTTTTCAAAAAAATATAAAGCAGGTGAGGTCATTAAAACACCTTTTTTAAACTTTTCTTTACAGAAAACAAAAGAGTTTAAAAAAGGAGCTATTTATTATATACGTTTCGCAAGTTTTGACGGTACAGTTGGTGGTTATCGCGGAGTTTCGGTAGGAACTTTAACCCAGGCAGCATCTTTAATTCAACTCTCTATGCAAGGGGCTAATAAAAACAGAATTGTAGATTATTTAAACGCTACAGTTAAGGTTTTAGAAGAGGATAAGCAAGAACAGAAAATATTATATGCTAAAAAGACAAAAGAATACATAGATGGTTTATTTGTAAAAGAACAAAACAGACTTGATTCTATAGAAGAACAACTTGGTGTTTATAAGCAAGAAAACAATATTTTTAATTTATCCTCAGAAGGAGATAAGGTATATGATGAAATATTAACACTAGATAATCAATATAAAGAAGTTTTAGAATTTAACGATTATTTAAACAATCTTAAAAACTATCTTCTAACTCATAATTCTTACACAGAAGGAGTTCCTGTACCTGCATTAATTAGAATACAAGATCCAAAAATATCTGAAGGGATTGCTGTTTTAATGGAAAAATCGATATTAAAAGAGAGATTAAAGAGTTCGGTAACAGAAAACTACCCACCTTACATAAAATTGGTAAATGAAATTAAGATTACTAAAAATACACTTTTAGAAAACATAAATAATTTAAGAAGTATTAATTCTAAAACTTTAAATAAATTAAAAAAAGAATTAAGAAAAGCGAATGTAGAATTAAAAAAATTACCTTCTAGAGAGCAAGGTTTATTAAAATATCAAAGAAATTTTGAGATCTCTGAAGCTAATTATAATTACTTAAAGCAGAAAAGCTATGAAGCTGGTACTGCAATAGCAGCCAATGTGTCTGATGTTAAAATAATTGATGAGGCTAAAGATTTGGGAGAAGGACCTATTTATCCAAAGCCACAATTCAATTATTTGTTAGGTTTTATGATTGGTGTTATTATTCCTTTATTTTATATTATTATCAGAGAACTATTAGATAATAAAGTTCATACAGCAGAAGAAATTCAGAATAATTATGCCATACCCGTTTTAGGAGTGGTAGGTCGTAACCAAGGTAAAAATAACTTAGCAGTTTTTGAAAGACCTAAATCCTCTGTTTCAGAATCATTTAGAGCACTAAGATCTAATATCCAGTTTTTATTTAAAAATGCTCAAAAAGACGAATCTAAAACACTTGTTTTAACATCTTCTGTAAGTGGTGAGGGAAAAACCATGATTTCTATTAACATGGCAACTGTTTTTGCTTTAAGTGGAAAGAAAACTGTTTTAATAGGTTTGGATTTAAGGAAGCCAAAAATTTATGATGATTTTGATTTGAATAATGATATTGGGGTAGTAAATCATTTAATTAATCAGAAAACTTTGGATGAGATTATTATACCAACAAAAATACCAAATTTAGATGTTATTCTTTCAGGTCCAATTCCTCCAAATCCATCAGAACTTTTGCTGAATGAAACAGCAGATAATATGATAAAAAGTTTGAAAGAAAAATACGATTATGTTATCATTGATACACCACCTGTTGGTCTAGTTTCAGATGCTTTAGAGTTATTTAAGTATGGAGATGCTATTGTATACGTTATTCGTCAGAATTACTCAGAAAGAGGGATGATGAAGATGATTGATGATAAATACAAAAATAAAGAAGTCACAAACATAAGTTATGTATTAAACGATTTTTCTATCAAGAATAAATATGGTTATGGATACGGTTATGGCTATGGATACGGTTATGGATACGGCTATGGCTATGGTAAATATGGTTATGGATATCATGAAAATGAAGAGTCTGAAGGCTTTATTAGAAAAATAATAAACTTTTTTATTCCTAAAAAATAATAAACTTTGGTTTTACCTAAAAACGAATACGTGCCATATTTTGAACAATATATAAAATTGGTCACAAACAATTTGTCAATTATTGAAAACTTAGAAACTGCTCAAAAAGAGTTTGATAATTTATTGAGAAATTTACCCGAAAAAAAGCATGACTTTGCATATGGTGAAGGAAAATGGACAATGAAAGAGTTAATTCAGCATATTATAGACACAGAGCGTGTTTTTTGCTACAGAGCTTTATGTTTTGCAAGAAATGATAAAACAGAGTTACCAGGTTTTGATCAAGATATATTTGTTGATAATGACAATGCAAATGATAGAGATTATTTCGATTTGTTAGCTGAAATGCAAACTTTAAGAACATCTACCATACAATTATATAAAAGTTTTTCTGATGAAGCTTTGTTAAGAATTGGAATTGCGTCAGGAAATGAAATCTCTGTAAGAGCCTTAGGTTTTTTGTTTTCAGGACATCAAATACATCACCTAAATATAGTTAGAGAAAGATATTTATAAAAAAAAAATCCGAAGCTTTAAACTACGGATTTTTTTATTGTATGATAATTTTTTTTAATTTACTTCAAACCACCAGTCATATCTTCTGGTTTTACCCATTCATCATATTCTTCTGGAGTCACATATCCTAAATTAACAGCTTCCTCTTTTAAAGTTGTGCCATTTTGGTGAGCTGTGTTTGCAATTTCTGCAGCTTTGTAATACCCAATTTTAGTGTTTAAAGCAGTAACTAACATTAGTGAGTTATTAACTAATTCAGTAATTCTAGAATGATTTGGTTCAATACCAGCTGCACAATTTTCATCAAAAGATCTACAAGCATCACCAATTAATTGCGCAGATTGTAACACATTTGCAGCCATTACTGGTTTAAAAACATTTAATTCATAATGACCTTGAGTACCTGCAACAGTAACAGCAACGTCATTACCCATAACTTGCGCACAAACCATTGTCATTGCTTCGCACTGTGTAGGATTTACTTTTCCAGGCATAATTGAAGAACCTGGTTCGTTTGCAGGTATAATAATTTCACCAATTCCAGATCTAGGACCAGAAGCCATTAATCTAATATCATTTGCAATTTTATTTAACGAAACAGCTATTTGTTTTAAAGCACCATGAGTTTCTACTAAAGCATCATGAGCCGCTAAAGCTTCAAATTTATTTTCTGCAGTTACAAAAGGCATTCCTGTAAATTCTGCAATATATTTTGCAACCAAAACATCATAACCAGCAGGTGTGTTTAAACCTGTACCTACAGCTGTTCCTCCTAACGCTAATTGAGATAAATGTTCTAATGTGTTTTTTAAAGCTTTAATTCCGAAGTTTAATTGTGCAACATAACCAGAAAACTCTTGACCTAGGGTTAGTGGAGTAGCATCCATTAAATGCGTACGTCCAATTTTTACAACATCCGCAAAAGCTTCAGATTTTGCTTGTAAAGTATTTCTTAATTGCTCAATACCTGGAAGGGTATTTTCTACAATTTTTTTGTAAGCAGCAATATGCATTCCTGTTGGAAAAGTATCATTTGATGATTGTGATTTATTTACATCATCATTTGGTTGAATGGTTTTTTCTCCTTCACCAATTACTTTACCTGCAATTTCGTGAGCTCTGTTTGCAATTACCTCATTTACATTCATATTAGATTGCGTGCCAGAACCTGTTTGCCAAATTACAAGTGGAAACTGATCATCGTGTTTGCCTTCTAAAATTTCATCACAAACTTGTCCAATTAAATCTCTTTTTTCAGTTGCTAAAACACCTAACTCAGCATTTGTATAAGCAGCAGCTTTTTTAAGATATGCAAAACCATAAACAATTTCTAATGGCATTGACGCGGGTGCACCAATTTTAAAGTTGTTGCGAGAACGCTCTGTTTGTGCTCCCCAATATTTATCTGCAGGAACATTTACTTGTCCCATAGTGTCTTTTTCGATTCTGTATTTCATAATTTGTATGTAAATTTTTGATCAAGCAAAATTACAAAAAAGTATTAGCATCAATCATTGATAAATATCATTTATTCATGAAAAAAATCTTTTTTAGATGCCTAATTTTTGAAAATAAGTATTATTTTTGCATTATTAATTTTTACAATACAAACAAATGTTAGATTTTTCAGAATTTTCAGGATTAGTTTTATTCATGTTTATTTTTACAGCTGGTTTTTGGTTGTTAATTTTCTTATTAACATTTGTAGTTCCTTATTGGATTGGTGGAACAATTTGGGAAAACATGAAATTAAAGAAAGAAGCTAGAAAAGCTGCAGAAGGTAAGTAATTTTACTTTTTTAAAATATATTAAAAAACTCGTAATGCTTATGCTTTACGAGTTTTTTTTATGATTAAGAAATTTGCCTTAGGGATTGAAATGGAAATCCTTTTGCGAAGCATGAGCAAAAGATTGGAATGTAAAGCCCGCTTGAACGCCCAGAAAATTATCCTTCAAACTCTTCACCACCACCATCATAATCTCTATTGCCTCGTTCTCTTTTTTTCTTTTGATTAAAACGATATACAAAGCTAACTCTTATTTGACGCTCTCTCCATTGAAATTCACTGTATTGTTCTGAAAAATCTGGTATTATTGTTGTTCGTTCACTTCTACGTCCATTAAAAACATCGCTAATATTTAAACTTAAAGAAGCTTTTTCATTAAAAAAATCTTTACTAGCTGCAATGTTCATTGTAAAAATTCCATTTCTTTGAGATATGGCACTTTGAGATGCACCTCTGTAATTAGAGTTGATTTGTAAATCAGTTTTCCCTGGAAGTGTTATTTTTTGATTTAAACGTAAGGAAAATGCTGTATTTTGAAAATCAAAATTTTGAGTTTTATTAGTAACAGGGTTTGTGTAGTCTCCATCTGTAGTAACATTAAATAAATTAAAATCACTGTTGATGTTCCAAACTTTAAAAGGTCTATAGTTTAACGTAAATTCAAAACCTACTCTTTCTTCTGTTGATAAGTTTACCGGAAATCTTCTTGTAATTGGATCACCATTATCTGTGGTTTCTCCTGTATCTTCTTGAATTCTTTCCCAACTATCATTACTTATATTATAATAAATTGAAGTACTTAACGTAAATTTTTCCCATCGTTTTAAATATCCTAAATCAACAGCATCAGTAAATACCGGATTCAAATCTACATTACCTGTATAAATATTTGCTTCACTAGATCTACTAGGAAAAGGGTTTAAGCTTCTTCCTCTAGGTCTTCGAACTCTTCTGTTATATCCTAAAGTCATATTTTCGCCATCTTTAAATTCAAAACCTAAATTTAAAGTAGGAAATAAATTGCCATAAGTACTCTTTTTAGGAACGCTAACATTAGCTTGATCAATTTCTACAGATGTATATTCATAACGTAAACCAGCTAAAAGAGATATGTTATTAAATTTCTGACCATATTGAAAGTAGGCTGCGTTTACAAATTCTTTATAATTGAAGTTATTGTCTAAAAGGACTTCAGTAGGTACATTATTTTTAAAATCTGTTTGTTCTAAAAAGAAACTATTAAAAATGTCTCTGTAATTTCCTCTATAACCTGCTTCATACTGAATATTCTCTCCAACTGGATGTACATAATCAATTTGTAGTAAAGCTCTATCTTCATTTTGACTTTCGATAACTTCTTCAATTTCATCAGTAAAATCGGCTATAACATCAATCTCAGGTATAAAGTTTATTTTATCTTCTACTTCTGTCGAGTACTGTAAGTTTACAGATAATCTTTTTCCAGAATCATCAAAAGTATTCACATAATCTAAGGTGTACTGTATTCTTTCTTCATCTTCTGATTCGTCTTCTGTTCTTTTAGTAGCTTGTTTTATGTTTCCATTAGGTTCAAATCTATCAATAACATTTGTATTTACATCATCATCATTACCACCGTTAAAAATTATATTACCAATAATACTAGAATTTTTTGTTAGGTAATATTCAGCACCAAAGCTTGTAAATATTGACCTTCCTAATCTATCAAATTTTCTTGTTTCTATAATTCTATTTATATTTTCTGAAGTTGGATTAACATATTTTGTGTCGTAATAAGAGTTACCTGGAGTTTCATTATATCTAAAACCTGTGTTTGTAAAGAGGTTCCATTTTTTTGTTCTCCAATTCGCATTAAATGCTGTACCAACTCTAGCAGGATATCCTAAATCTAATTGAAGAGAGCCGTTAAAACCAGTTAGTTTGTTTTTTCTTAATATGATATTTAAAATACCAGCTGTACCTTCTGCATCATATCTTGCTGAAGGAGAGGTAATAACCTCTACTTTCTCAATAGCTTCTGCTGGGATTTGTCGTAAAGCCTCAGCACCATTCATGCCAACTAAAGCACTTGGTCTACCATCAATTAAAATAGTTACATTATCATTACCACGCAAACTTACAGCACCTTCAACATCAACTTGAACAGAGGGTACATTACCTAGCACATCACTAGCATTTCCTCCTCTAATAGATAAATCTTTACCAATATTAAACACCTTTTTATCTAAACGAATGTCTACAGTTGTTTTTTCGGCAACAATTACCACTTCATCTAAAGAACTTGTATCTTCAGATAACTTGATGGTTCCTAAATTTAAATTTTTTGAAATTACCTGTTTTGGATATTTTTTAGATACAAATGAAATGAATTCAATACTAATTTCGTAAGTTCCTTTTGATGTTTTTATATCAAATTCTCCTTTTTCATCAGTAATGCCTCCAGAGATTTTTTGAGTGTTCGAATTTTTTAAAACTATAGTTGCATACTCTAAAGCTTGATTCGTTTTTGCATCAACCACTTTTCCTGAAATTGATACTTCATTCGATGTTTTTTCTTTTTGTGCAACTACTGATGTTACAAATAAAATTGATAAAAATAAAATTGTAATTTTTTTAGTCAAAATTTGTTGGTTTTTTATTGAGACTACAAATTTCTGTTTAAATTTAGTTTAATTCAGTTAAAAAAAAGTTAAACAAAATTACAATATACTATTTAGAATATTTCTAATATGTTAGATGGTGGTCTACCAATAACAGCTTTGTTTTTGTAAACAACAATTGGTCTTTCAATTAACTTTGGGTTTTCTAGCATTGCAGCTATAATTTCTTCATCAGATAACTCTTTTGCTTTATAATTTTCTTTCCAAATTTTTTCAGTTTTTCTAATCAATTGAATAGGAGAGATGCCTAATTTTTTAATTATACTAGACAATTCATTTTCAGTTGGAACATCATCTAAATATTTAATAATTTCAAATTCTTTACCAGATTGTTCTAAAATAGTAAGTCCTTCTCTAGATTTTCTGCAACGTGGATTGTGGTATATTTTTATCATTTGTCTTAAGTTTACAAGTTTACAAGTTTATAAGTTTATAGGTTGAAGAAGTTAGAAGTAGGAAGTAAATTTGTAGTCTAATTTTCATTTTTGCAAACATCAAACAACTAATCACTCTTTTGTCCATTTAACATTAAATAGGCTTTTAAAAAGGCATTGATATTTCCATCCATAACCGCATCTACATTTCCTGTTTCGTGAGCTGTTCTTACATCTTTTACCAATTTATAAGGATGCATCACATAATTACGAATCTGACTTCCCCATTCATTTTTCATTTTATTGGCCTCAATATCGTCTCTTGCTGCTTGTTGTTTTTGTAATTCAATTTCATACAATTGCGATTTTAACATTTGTAATGCAGTTGCTCTGTTATCGTGTTGAGAACGAGAATTAGAACATTGAATTTGAATGCCTGTTGGTTTATGTAATAACTGAACTTTAGTTTCTACTTTATTTACATTTTGTCCACCTGCACCACTAGAACGAGCAGTAGTAATTTCTATATCTGCAGGGTTAATATCAATCTCAATGGATTCATCAGCAACTGGATAGACATATACTGAGGCAAAACTTGTATGACGTTTTGCATTACTATCAAAAGGAGAAATTCGCACTAATCTATGTACACCATTTTCACCTTTTAACCAGCCAAAAGCATAATCGCCTTCAATTTCTACAGTAACTGTTTTTATACCAGCTGTATCTCCTGCTTGATAATTGAGTGTTTTCAATTTAAAACCTTGTTTTTCAGACCACATGGTGTACATTCTAAACAACATTTCTGCCCAATCGCAGCTTTCTGTTCCTCCTGCACCAGCAGTTATTTGAATAGTTGCTGAAAGAGAATCACCTTCTTCAGATAACATGTTTTTAAACTCAATATCTTCTAAAAATGAGCTTGTTTTTTCAAATTGCTCTTCAACTTCTTTTTCATCAATTTCCTCTTCTTTGTAAAATTCATACAAGACATTTAAATCTTCATTAAAAGAAATGGCTTTATTGTAATCTTCAACCCATTTTTTCTTAAAACGTAATGCTTTCATCACTTTTTCAGCTTTTTTTGGATCGTTCCAAAAATTTGGGTTTGCAGTTTTTTCTTCTTCATTAGAAATTTCAATCAATTTTTTATCAATCTCTAAATAATCTTTTAGTTTCTCGATTCTTGTTGAAATATCTTTAAGTTGGTCTTGTGTAATCATAAGCTGAACAAAAATAAATGAAATTTTAAGATTTATGGTTTTAAAACTAAGCCTTATTTTTATAGATTTATAAAAAATATACCAATGATGAAAAAATTACTACTTCTTTTATTATTTCTATCAATTTATCTAAATGGATATTCTCAATTTTTCAACGAAAAATCAGGTAAAAATCTACAAAAAGGAATTTCAAAATATGAAGGTTATTTTACTTTTTATTACGATGAAAACAAAGACAAAATCTTTCTTCAAATAGATAAAATAAATCAAGATTTTCTATATGTACGTGCACTTTCAGAAGGTGTAGGTTCTAATGATATAGGTTTAGATAGAGGACAATTAGGAGGTGGTGTAGTAGTATATTTTAAAAAAGCAGGTAATAAAATTTTAATGGTTCAGCCTAACCAAGATTTTAGAGCAATCACTGATAATATAGAAGAGAAAAAATCGGTAAAAGAAGCATTTGCTAAATCTGTTTTACATGGTTTTGTCATTAAAGAGACAAAAAAAGATGTGTATTTAGTTGATGCTACCTCTTTTTTTATGAGAGATGCTCACGGTGTTGCATCTAGATTAGCAAGAAATAGACAAGGTCGTTATAGTTTAGATAAAAGTAGAAGTGCTTTTAATTTAGAACGTACAAAGGCATTTCCCAAAAATGTTGAATTTGATGTATTATTAACTTTTAAAGGAACACCAAAAGGATATAATATTAGAAGCGTAACTCCTGATGCTAGTGCTGTAAGTGTAAACCAACATCATTCTTTTGTTGAATTACCAGATGATAATTACAAGCCAAGAAAATACGATCCACGTTCTGGTTCTTGGCAAATGAGCTATTTAGATTATTCTACACCTGTAAATGAATCTATCACAAAACGATTTATTTATCGTCATCGATTAGAAAAGAAGAATCCTGAAGCAGCTATTTCAGAAGCAGTAGAACCCATTATTTATTATTTAGATAGAGGAACTCCAGAGCCAGTAAGAAGTGCTTTGTTAGATGGAGGAAGATGGTGGAATCAAGCTTTTGAAGCTGCAGGTTACAAAGATGCGTTTCAGTTTAAAATCTTACCAGAAGGCGCAGATATGCTAGATGTGCGTTATAATGTTGTGCAATGGGTTCATAGATCTACTCGAGGTTGGAGTTATGGTGCTAACATTTCAGATCCTAGAACTGGTGAAATTATAAAAGGTCATGTAAGCTTAGGAAGTTTGCGAATTCGTCAAGATTTTCTAATAGCACAAGCTTTACAAGCACCTTACAAAACTAATACTGTTGACGATAATTTTGCTTTGCAAATGGCAATTGCAAGAATTAGACAATTGTCTGCCCACGAAATAGGACATACTTTAGGTTTCTCTCATAATTTTGCAGCAAGTACAAATGGTAGAACTTCTGTAATGGATTATCCACATCCAAAATTTACATTAAAGAATGGTAAAATTGATTTTTCTAATGCATATGATGACAAAATTGGTGCTTGGGATAAAGTAACTGTAGCATACTCTTATCAAGATTTTCCTAAAGGCACTAATGAAGATTCAGCGTTAAATAAAATTTTAGTTGATGCTTATGCAAGCGGATTAAAATATTTATCAGATTCTGATGCAAGACCGCAAGGAAGTGCAAGTATCTCAGCACATTTGTGGGATAATGGAGATAATATTCACGATGAATTGTACAACCTTTTAAAAGTTAGAAAAAAGGCTATAGCTAATTTCTCTACAGATAATATTAAAACAGGACAACCTTATTCTGTATTAGAAGATGTATTTGTTCCATTGTATTTTTTACATAGATTTCAAACAGAAGCCACTTCTAAATTAATAGGAGGTTTAGCGTATAGTTATGCTGTAAAAGGAGGTAATCAAACCGTTGTAAAAAGAGTTTCAGGTACTACAGAAAGAATAGCGCTACAAGCAGTTTTAAGAACAATAGCAGTAGATGAAATTGCAATTCCTAAAGAAAAATTGGAGTTATTTCCACCAAGAGCTATTGGTTATGGTAGAACCCGTGAATCTTTTAATAGTAAATTGGGTGTTGCTTTTGATCCTTTTTCGGCTGTTGAAACGGCTAGTGAAATGACATTGAATTTAGTATTAAATCCACAAAGAATGTCTCGATTAATAGCTCATAAGAGTTTAGATAAAAGACAATTAGGCTTAGATGAGTTAATTGATGAATTGGTGAATAAAACGATCAAAAAAAGTCATAAGGATGGGTATTATCAAGAAATCCAAAACGTTATCAATACAAAGGTTTTAGAGCAATTATTTTATTTGGGAGCCTATAAAAATCAATACAAACAAGTAAATGCTATTGTTTTATCTAAATTAGATGAAATCAAAAAAATAATTACTGATAAAAAATCAGAAGGTGTTCAAAAAATGTACGATGCTGCAATGGTTAAAATGATAATTGGTTATTTGAAAAACCCTACTTCATTTAAAAAAACATCAGCACCAAAAATTCCTGATGGTTCACCCATTGGGAATTAAAAGAAAGTGAAGTGTTTCTATTTTAAATTTTTATTCAACAAAAATTTTAGAAGTTTTATACATTGGTTTACCCGTTACAGATATTCCTTCAATTTCAATAATGTATTCACTTTTAATATCAGAAGTAAAAAAAGAAATCTCTACAGGCTTGTTTCTAGTTACAATAATATTTGGAGCCCAATGAAGTGTAGTTCTAGCATCAGGTTTTGTTTGTTCTTCTATTCCATTAATATGGTCTGGAGCATAAAATTCTTTAGCAGTGTAAAAACCTGTTGCTTTATAATTTGTAATTCCTGGTTCTCTATCTATAAATCCGTCAGAACCACTTTTAGAGTATATTGAAATAACAGGAACGCTACTACTAAAAATAGCAATTTCAGGGCCAACCAAAACATCTACAAAAGAAACTTCAGCAGCTGGTATTCCACTCAATTCAATCGCTTCAATTGGCAGTTCGTTGTATAAAATTAAAGGTTCTAGATTACGCTGTCTGTTCACCCTTATTTGATCACCTACAACTGTTAAGCTTCCTATTGTAGCTAATAAATTAAAAATGTCCCCAAAAGAATTACTAGTTTCACTTAAATCTGTTCTATTAAAGGTATTTCCGTAAGAAGTCCTGTCACTCATTTCTTTATTTCTTTTGTTTTCAGCCGTTTTTAATTTAGCTTTTATCACTACTTCGTTCAATACGTTTTCAGACTTTAGGAATTCATTTTTAAGCCCTTGTAACTTTTTTTGTTGTTCTGTATAGGGTTTTATGAAAATTTCAAGTTGTTCTTTATTTGTAGAAGATTTTTTAAAAGAAGTTTCCAATTTTTTTTCGCCTAATTTTGGTGTAATAATTACTTTTTTATCTTCCTTTTTTTTAGATTTAAAATTGTTAAGCCTAGCTTCTACTATTATAGGAATGCTACCAAAAAACACAAAAGGTCCGTAAGAATAATTACCTAGACTATCTGTTTCTTTTATAGGTTCTTGTTTAAATAACCCCCCAGCAGGAAAAGTTAATCTTGTGTATTTTGGCTGAGAGTTTTTAGAAGATCTTATAGAAGTTACGTTTCCTTTAACCATAAAACCTTTTTCAGGTTTGTATTGTAGTGTATCTAATTTATCTACTAATAATTCTTGCCATGTAAATTTTCTCCAACCGTTTGTAAGCATGATTAAGTCTAATAAATATTTGCTTTTTCTTATTTCATTGTTATTAAAAAAGTAGTTAGGGTTTTTAATTTTACCTCTTAAATCAGAATTTAACAACAACCAAGTTTTTATATTTTCAGCAAATTTTTCTTTTGGTAAAGTGTTTATATTTTTAACTGATATAGAAAGTTTACTAGGTATTATAGTATCTAGACTGTTTTTTACGCTTATTTTTAAATTTACTTTTTTTCTAATTCCATAATAATCTTTTTCTTTTTCAATGTATATTTTTGGAGTATTTGCTTCTTTATAAACAAACACTAAACGTTCACAAACAGGATGTAAATTACTATCAAATAAAGTTATATGAATAACTCCATCATTAATTTGATTTACAGGGATTTGTAATGTTTTTTTATCAAAAGTATCTTTAAATTTATGATTGTATATTAATTTTCCTCTTTCGTGAATTAACAAAGAACTACCTAATAAGCCATTAGCTGTATTTGTATTTACGGATATGTATATTTTTTTATCAGAATTTACAACATTCAATACAAAACCTTTATCTAGGGCTTTAGGTAATTTATACTTAAAAGTATTGTTATTGTGTGTAAGCTTTGCAAAATAACTTTTTCCATTTTCAGGAATAATAGAAAATTCGCCCAAACCAAATTTAGTAGAAGTAAAACTAGTTATTATTTCATTATTTTCATCTATTATATTTCCTTGAACATTCAGTTTATCATAAATTTCATTTTTTAATTTAAGAGCAACCTTGTTCATTAAACCATTTACTAAATAACCACCTTGAGGATAAAAATTTAAATCTGGTTTAAATGTGGCCTCTTTATTAGAAACCTTTATGTCAACTTCTTTAGGTTTTTTTTCAGTAATTTCATTATCGTAAGACCAAATAATTATTTTTTTTTGAAAGAAATAAACATCACTTTGGTTTCTCATATAATTAGTATATGCTTTTATTTTATAAGTTCCAGGTTTTATACGATTAGATAATTTAAAATTCCCTGCCGTACTTAAACTATTCATAAATAGTTTTTTCCTGTCAATAAGGCTATCTTTTTCATTTCGTAATTCTACATATGCTAATAGACTTTTATTTGATTTTTGATGAGTAATTCCGTTAACTAAGTATGCTGTAAACCAGATGTTATCTTCTTTGTTGTAGTAAGTTTTGTCAGAATGAACGTATACTTTTTCTGGATAATTTTCTAAACTATATTTATGTAAAGTTTTAACAAGGTCTTTATCTAGATTCGTTTGTGCATTTGTAAATACAGAAAAAGTAACAAAAAAAGTGATTGAAAAGAATCTTAAAATATTCATGTAATGTAGGTCATAGCAATTTAACTCGTTAAAAATAGAATTATCTACAATAGAAAAAAATTAAATGTTGAAAAACACTTCATTTTTTTTGAATAACACTTTAAAAACGCTATTTTAGATTACAAATAATTAAGATGATAATTGATTTAATATCAGATACAGTAACTAAACCAACCAAAGAAATGTTAGATGTAATGATGTCTGCTAAAGTTGGTGATGATGTGTTTAACATGGATCCTACTGTAAATGTATTGCAAGAAAAAGTAGCCAATTTATTTGGAATGGAAGCAGCACTTTTTTTTCCTTCTGGAACTATGGCAAATCAAACAGCTATTAAAATTCACACACAACCTGGAGATATGGTAATTTGTGATAAATATGCACATATTTATAATTATGAAAGTGGAGGAGTGGCTTTTAATTCTGGAGTAACCTGTAAATTAATTGACGGAAATAGAGGTATGTTTACAGCATCGCATATAAAAGAATTAGCTTCTGTAAAGCCAGAAATTTATTTACCATATACAAAATTAGTTAGTATTGAAAATACAACAAATAAAGGAGGTGGAGCTTGTTGGGATTATTCTGAAATTGAAAAGATTTATCAAATTACAAAAGAAAATAACTTAGCGTTTCATTTAGATGGTGCTCGTTTATTTAATGCTTTAGTTGCTAAAAATGAGACACCAAAACAATATGGAGGCTTGTTCGATACTATTTCTATATGTTTTTCTAAAGGGTTAGGAGCTCCTGTGGGTTCTATGTTGTTAGGTACAAAAAATCATATTAAGAAAGCTTTACGCATTCGAAAGTTATTGGGTGGTGGAATGAGACAAGTTGGTTTTTTAGCAGCAGCAGCAAATTATGCTTTAGATCATCATGTAGAACGTTTAGCAGAAGACCATCAAAAAGCAAAAGAAATTGCAGAAGTTTTAGAAAACTGCTCTTACATCACTAAAATAGAACCTGTAGAAACAAATATTTTAATTTTTTATGTAGATGATGCAATAGGTGCAGATAATTTTATTGATAAAATGGCATCAAAAAATATTCTTTTAACTCCTATGGGAGAAGGAAAAATTAGAATAGTAACACATTTAAACTATACTGATGAAATGCACGAAATTTTGCTAAAAGAATTAAAGAACTTTTAGAAATAAAAACGCACAATTGGCGAAAAAGGTGAAGCATAAACACTCTTGTTTTCATCATATAAAACATCATATCTAAACCCAAATGCAAACCTTCCTTTATTGTAAGCAGCTCCTAAATATAAAGCAGGGAAACTAGTATTAGAACTTCCAGTAGAATCTCTCTGAGTGGCAAAAGATTGCTCAAATTCACCAGAAAGTTGAATTCCTATAATCGGAATTTGATATAAAGAAATGATACTACCTCCGTAAACATTTGTAGTAAAAGCACCAATTTCCGTGTAAATGTAATTTACACCAGCACCTAATGAGAAACCATTTTTAAAGTCATAAACTGCACTTGGAGAAATTCCTATGGTGGTTTGAGAACCAAAGCCTAAAGTAAATCCTCCACCAAAACGCACATTCTCCCAAAAATCAGATTTTTGTTGAGAAACAATTGTCAGTGAGAAACTAATACATAATAGGATAAAAATTTTCTTCATAAGGCTAACTAATTAAGGTTGTCTAATTTAGCCAATTCTTTATAATTTCTATTGAGTTTTCTTAATAAAATTCCGTAAAGTAATTGATAAAATAACCATAGAACTCCCAAAATTAAAAATGTTGCTATTAATGTAGAGACAGCGATTAATAGTATTTGTTTGGTATTGAATTCATCAAAATTAACATTAATGGTGGCAATCGTAAAAACAAGCATTACTAGCGCCATATAGCTTAAATTGAACAAAACATAATTTCTTACTGTTTTTCTGGTTTTTATAATTTTTTTCATTAACATTTTAGTAGAATCAATAGTTGAGATTTTAATATAATTTTGATAAAACATCCATAAAAAATAAAAAAGAATGACATATGCAGCTATTTGCGAGTAGAACACAAAATCTTCTAGACCCAATTTTTCATATTCTTTTAAGGCTTCATCCATATCAATGAAAAAATACATTGAGTTTAAAATTACAAATTCTAAAACTCCTATGATAAAAATCCATTTTACGATTGATGACGATTTTGAATGCGCCATTTTATAAATTTCAATTGATGAAAATTTACTAGTCTCTTCTGGTTGATTTTTCCAGGCTTTTTTATAATTATCTAATACATCCATAAATTATGGGTTTAGTATATTTTTTAATTTCTCTTTGGCTCTATTCATCTTAACTCTTGCGTTTACAGATGAAATACCTAGTGTTTCAGAAATTTCTTTATACGGTTTATCTTCAAGATATAAGAAGATTAAGGCTTTGTCAATATCATTTAATTTACGAATAGCTTTGTATAAAGCTTTTAGCTGACGTTCTTCAGTATCATCATAAACGTTTGATTTTATTTTAAACGCAACATCACTTATATCTTGAGTTTTTACTCTTCTTGTCGATTTTCGATATAGAGAAATTGCTGTATTCAAAGCAACTCTATACATCCAAGTGCTAAATTTTGAATCGCCTCTAAACTTTGAATAGTTTTTCCAAAGTTGGATGGTTATTTCTTGAAACAAATCATTATGAGCATCTCTACTTGTGGTGTATAACCTACAAATTTTGTGCGCTATATTTTGATTTTTTTCAAAGTCCGATAAAAATTTAGTTTCTAAATCTTTCTGCACTCCGTTATAGTTAGTTTATATAATAAGTAGCGTAAAATTATGAAATGTTACAATTTTGCTAAAAAATATTTTGTTTAATTATTTTGTTTTAAATTTGTTCAACTCAAAAATAAATTCATTGAACAATATTAAGCAAGATTTTACAATAAAAGACCTTGAAAATATTTCGGGTATTAAAGCACATACTATTCGTATTTGGGAAAAGAGGTATGATTTATTACAACCTAAAAGAACAAACACGAATATAAGATATTATTCTCATGATAGTGTGCAGAAGCTTTTAAACATTGTTTTATTAAATAAAAACAATTTTAAAATATCTAAAATTGCTAAAATGTCTGATGAAGAATTGCTAATGCAATCTCGAGAATTGGCATTTAGTGATGGAATAAATGATGAAGCTATTAATTCTTTTAAACTGTCAATGTTTCAGTTCGATAAGGTTTTATTCAACAATACATACAACAAGCTTTTACATAAGAAAACCTTTCGAGAAATATTTAAAGATGTTTTTATCCCTTTTTTAACTCATATTGGTCTACTTTGGCAGACAGATACTCTTCTCCCTGCGCATGAGCATTTTATTTCTAATTTAATTGCTCAAAAAATACAAATAAATACTGAAAAATTGCAATACAGTATATCAAACTCTAACAAAACTTTCGTATTATTTTTACCAGAAAATGAAATTCATGAGTTAGGTTTGTTATATTTGAACTATGAATTAGTTTTAAGAAGCAATCATACAATTTATCTTGGGCAAAGTTTACCATTAGACAATTTAGATTATTTCTTTAAAAACGGCAGAGAAATTTGCTTTGTAACTTCAATGACTGTTATGCCATATGACGATAAAATTGAAGATTATTTTAGAGAAATTGATGATATTTTAGATAATACCAAACATGAGCTTATTGCTATAGGTAGAAAAACATCTTTAGTAGAAAATTTAAAGTTCAAATCTAATATTACATTTCACGATAGAGTCTCTGACTTGTTAAAAGAATTATAATTTTTTTTTACGATATCTTGTTTGTTTAATATTTTGATATATTTGTTTAACAAAGTATTATATGAATAAAAATATACACATTATTGGCTCAGGTTTTTCTGCGCTTGCAGCTTCAAGCTATTTAGCGAAAGCAGGGTATAAGGTAACTGTTTTAGAGAAAAATAGTACCTTAGGAGGAAGAGCTAGACAATATAAAAATAAAGGCTTTACGTTCGATTTAGGTCCATCTTGGTATTGGATGCCAGATGTTTTTGAACGTTTTTTTGCTGATTTTGGCAAAAAACCTTCAGACTATTACACACTAGATAAATTAAGTCCAGGTTACGAGGTGTACTTTGGTAAAAAAGACTCAATTAAAATTTCTGATAAATTAGATGAAATTTACGAAACATTTGAAAAAGAAGAAACAGGAAGTAGTAAACACTTGAAAGCTTTTTTAGATTCTGCAAAATCCAATTACGATACTGCTATTAAAGATTTGGTATACAAACCAGGTGTTTCACCTTTAGAATTAGTAAATGCTACAACAATAACAAGAGTTTCTCAGTTTTTTTCTACCATTAGAAAACAAGTTAGAAAAAAAATTACTAATCCAAAATTGATTCAGATTTTAGAATTTCCTGTTTTGTTTTTAGGTGCAAAACCAAGCAATACTCCTGCATTTTATAATTTTATGAATTATGCTGATTTTGGCCTGGGCACATGGCATCCAAGAGGTGGAATGTACAAGGTTATAGAAGGTATGGTTACATTGGCTAAAACTTTAGGAGTAGAATTCCAAACAAACGCTAATGTTGAAAGAGTTTTAGTTGATACAAAGAAAAATGTTTCTGGTTTAATTGTAAATGGTGAAAAAATTGAAGCTAATTTGGTTTTGAGTGGAGCAGATTATCATCATACAGAGCAATTGTTAGACAGTAATTACAGGCAATATTCAGAATCTTATTGGAACAAAAAAACATTTGCACCATCATCATTGCTATTTTATGTAGGTTTTGATAAAAAAATTAAAAATGCATGTCACCATACGTTGTTTTTTGATACTGATTTTGACGAACATGCCAAAGAAATTTATGATCAACCAAGTTGGCCAAAAGACCCTCTTTTTTATGCTAACTTTACCTCAATGACAGATAAAACTTCTGCGCCAGAAGGAAAAGAAGCTGGTTTTTTTCTTATTCCTTTAGCTCCAGGAATTGAAGATACAGAAGAATTAAGAGAAGAATATTTTCATAAGATTATTGATCGATTTGAAAAATTAACTAATCAAGAAGTAAAAAAATATGTTATCTTTAAAAGGTCTTTCTGCGTAAATGATTTTACAAAAGAGTATAACTCTTACAAAGGAAATGCTTACGGAATGGCAAATACGTTATTGCAAACAGCATTTTTAAGACCAAAAATAAAAAGTAGTAAAGTTAATAATCTGTATTTTACAGGACAATTAACAGTTCCAGGTCCAGGTGTTCCACCAGCACTAATATCAGGTAAAATTGCTACAGAATTAATCCTTAAAAAACAAGCATAACTATGAAAGAATTATTTGACAAGACATCACATGATTGTAGCAAATTAGTTACAAAAAGTTACAGTACTTCTTTTTCTTTAGCTGTAAATATGTTGTCTCCAAAGATTAGAACTGATATTTATAATATTTACGGGTTTGTGCGTTTTGCAGATGAAATTGTAGATACATTTCATGATTATAATAAAGAAACATTAATGGCAAATTTTGAGAGAGATTACTATTTAGCCAAAGCTCAAGGTATAAGCTTAAACCCAATTTTAAATTCATTTCAACAAACCGTTACCAGATATAATATATCCGATGATATGGTTCAAGCTTTCTTAAAAAGTATGAAAGCAGATTTACACAAAACACAATATCAAACAAAAGCAGAGTATGATGAGTATATCTATGGTTCTGCAGATGTTGTTGGGTTAATGTGCTTAAAGGTTTTTGTAGATGGAGATGATAAAAGGTATCAAGAATTAAAAGATGCTGCAATGCGATTAGGTTCTGCTTTTCAGAAAGTAAACTTTTTAAGAGATCTCAAGGCTGATTTTGAAGAATTAAATCGTTCGTATTTTCCTAATGTAGACCTGGGGCAATTAGATGCTGCGTCTAAACAACTTATTATTGATGAAATTGAAGCCGATTTTGATTATGCTTACAAAGAAGGAATTCTTAAATTGCCAGTTGAAGCTAAATTCGGTGTTTATATGGCTTATAGGTACTACAGAAGGTTACTAAAAAAGCTAAAATCTGTTCCGTCAGAAAAAATAATGGATACTAGAATACGTATTTCAGACCCAATGAAAATTAATTTATTAGCAAGAAGTTACGTTAAATACAAACTAAATATTATTTAAAATGATATATGCATTAATTACTCTTGGAGTTTTTGTACTCATGGAAGGTATTACTTGGTGTACACACAAATATGTGATGCATGGTTTTGGTTGGTTTTTGCATGAAGATCATCACGAACCTGGATATCCACATGTTTTTGAGAAAAATGATGCGTTCTTTATTGTTTTTGCAATACCTAGCATGTTACTTTTTTTATTTGGTACATATACCGAATACACTTTTTTATTCTTTATTGGTTTAGGAATTTTAATGTATGGAATTGCATATTTTCTAATTCATGATGTATTAATTCATCAGCGTTTCAAATGGTTTAAAAGAACTAATAATTGGTACTTAAAAGCACTTAGAAAAGCTCATAAAGTTCATCACAAAAACATGGGGAAAGAAGATAGCCAATGCTTTGGGATGTTATTTGTACCTATTAAATACTTTAAAGAATATATTTAGATAATAGGTTTTATATATTTGATTTTGAGTTAATTGATTGTTTTAATAAGTATCTATAAGATAAATCTATAATAACCAATAATATGACTAATTATGATTACATTATTGTTGGTTCTGGAGCGTCTGGATTACTAATGGCATATAGAATGTCTTTAGATTCTTTTTTTGATGATGCAACCATACTTCTAGTTGATAAAGAAAGAAAGACAAAAAACGACAGAACTTGGTGTTTTTGGGAAGCTCATAATGGAGAATGGGATAGTATACTCACCACATCTTGGAACACGATTAAATTTAAATCTGATATTTATAGAACTAAAAAAAGTATTACTCCTTATCAATACAAAATGATTAAGAGTAGTGATTTTTATAAAAAAATTTGGTGTCAGATTGAAAAGAAAGAAAATATTACTTTCCTAAAAGAAGAGGTTATTGGTATTCATCAAAATAATAATAAAGCAAATATTATTACTGTAAATAATAAACTAGAAGCTAAAGTAGTTTTAAATAGTGTTTTATTTACCAACGATTATCAACAGCAAAATAAATATCCCGTTTTACAACAGCACTTTGTTGGGTATTTTATAAAAACAAAGTATGATCTTTTTGAAGATTCAGCAGCAACTTTTATGGATTTTACGATCCCTCAAAAGGGAAATACAAGATTTATGTATGTATTGCCATATGCTAAAAATGAAGCACTGTTTGAGTATACTTTATTCTCTTCTGATTTATTGGAATATAGAGAATATAAAATTGCTATAGAAGCATATTTAAAGGAAAAAAAAATTAAAGACTATGAAATTATAGAAAAAGAACGTGGCTCAATACCTATGACATGTTATGAGTTCTGGAAAGCTAATTCAGAAAATATTATTAATATAGGTACAGCAGGTGGTTGGTCTAAAGCCAGTACTGGATTTACTTTTAAGAATATTGATAGAAATTCTAAGAGATTAATTGAGCATATGAAGGCAAAAAAACCGTTACAAACTTTTCATAAAAAAAATAAGTTTTGGTTGTATGATTTATTGTTGTTAGATATTTTATCTGAGAAAAATTATCTGGGTGCTACAATTTTTGGTCATATGTTTAAAAATAATCAACCCCAAAAAATATTAAAATTTTTAGATGAAGAAACCTCTTTATTAGAAGATTTACAAATTCAATTAAAAATGCCCCCTTACCAATTTGTAAGAGCATTATTTAGAAGGGGATTAAGAAGGTTTTTTTAAAAATAAATTTTCACCATTTTTCTCCAATATCTTGCCTTATGAGCTCTTTCATCCCATTCAAAAAGTTGATGTGAAATTCCTTTTTCTTTTAAAATATTAGATAAAATATAATTACTTTCTAAAAAAGGATCTTCTTTTCCAATAATTAAAATGATATCCATTTTAGCTATCTGCTGAATCAAATTAGGATCTTCTAAATTTTTCAAATATTGATTAGGCATGTTAAAATACACAAAATCATTATGAAAATTACTCAATAAATCTCTAAAATACTCTTTTGATTTTGTCAAATCATAGCGTCCACTCATGCCAACAACTTTACAAAACAATTCTGGGTGACGCATTGCTACATTCACTGCATGATATGCTCCTAAACTACATCCTGCAGAAATTACATTATCATTTTTATTGATTAAGTTGGCAAGTGGTAATACTTCTTCTATAACATATTTTTCATACTGAATATGTCTGTAAATACGATAACCTGGATGAGCAAAACTATTATAAAACGATTCTAAATCAACACTATCAACACAAAAAACTTGTAAGTCTCCATTTTTGATTTTCTCTTTTAGTGCTGCAATAACCTTCCAGTTTTCATAATCATAGAAACGTCCCATTCTAGGTGGAAAGAATAATACTTTTGCACCAGAATGACCAAATATTAATAGTTCCATATCTTTTTCTAGGTTAGAACTATACCATTTATGGTATTCACGTTTCATTAAAATGTATATATAGAATATAGTTCCTTAAATTCTTTGTAGAACTTTCTCAGGAAATATATCTGTCTTTTTTTGGAGTGCTTCTAGTAATACTTTATAGCCTTCTGCATTAAAATGTAATCCGTCTTCCTCAAAGTATTTTTCATCTGGATTACCTTCTTCATCCAATAAATCATTAAAAATATTGATGTAGAAGAAATTTTCATTTGTATGCATTAAAGATTTTATACACGCATTTGTATAATGGATACTTTCTTGTAAATGTCTACGAGCAATACTGGGTTTTATAGAAATACAGGTACATTTTATATTTCCATATTTTGCTCTGATTTTAGCTAATAGGTTTTCTAAAAACAGGACAGTTTCTTCAGGATGCCTTCCATCTCCTAAATCATTATCACCAGCATAAATTACAATGGATTCTGGTTTTTTAATATTCTTAAAAACCCGATCAAAAAACCATGTACACGC
This sequence comes from Polaribacter septentrionalilitoris, assembly GCF_009832745.1. Lineage (GTDB taxonomy): Bacteria > Bacteroidota > Bacteroidia > Flavobacteriales > Flavobacteriaceae > Polaribacter > Polaribacter septentrionalilitoris. The sequence continues at coordinate 218,919 of NZ_VRMJ01000025.1, forward strand.
AGCTAATGTAGAGCCTCCAAAACCTAAGTTAATTGGGTTGTAGTCTTCAAAAATAGTTTCTATCTCGTCCCATAAAGTAAACGTAGAACTACCATAAAATACTAATTTAGGATTAAATTCTAAATTCTGAATTTTATTTTCTAATCGTAGTAAATCATCATGAAACCAAAACATAAATTACTTTTTTTGCTAAAATAAGATTTTCATTTAATTATCTAGGAAACTTCGCTTTAATCTTATCCAAGCCTAAATTATGAATACTCCCTAAATGTGTATGTTCTTTTCCTAAATCTGGAGTGTAAGTTCCTTCTTGAACTTGACCACCAATCTTTTGATAAGCTTCTCTAAAAGACATGCCTTCTACCACTAAATTATTAATAGAATCTACAGTAAATAAGTATTGATATTTTTCATCATTCAAATCAATATCTTTTACAATGACTTGCTGAATTGCATAATTAAAAATGTCTAAAATATCTTTTACATCTTCAAAAGCATTGATAATATTTTCTTTTAACAATTGAAAATCTCTGTGATATCCTGTTGGTAAATTATTGGTAATCAGTAACATTTCTGAATGTAAAGCTTGAATTTTATTACACTTTCCACGAATCAATTCAAAAACATCTGGATTTTTTTTGTGGGGCATAATACTACTTCCTGTAGTTAATTCATCAGGAAACGTAATAAAACCAAAATTCTGACTCATATACAAGCAAACATCCATAGAAAAACGAGCCATTGTGTTACACAATCCACCCAAAGCAGATGCTATAGAACGTTCGCTTTTTCCACGGCTTAATTGAGCAGCAACTACGTTGTACTTTAAGGTTGCAAATTCTAGTTCTTTGGTAGTTAACTCTCTATCAATAGGGAAGGAGCTACCATAACCTGCAGCAGAACCTAAAGGATTTTGATCTACTACTTTTGCAACTGCATTTAGCATATAAACATCGTCTATTAACAATTCTGCATAGGCAGAAAACCACAATCCAAAAGATGAAGGCATGGCTACTTGTAAATGCGTATAACCAGGTAACAAACTTTTTTTATGAGTTTCTGCTAGGTTTAAAAGCGTATCAAAAAGCGTTTTTGTTTTATCATTAATAATTGCCAAGTTTTCTTTGTAATACAGTTGTAAAGCCACTAAAACTTGATCATTTCTAGAACGAGCCGTATGAATTTTTTTTCCAACTACTCCTAATTTATTCGTTAGTTCCCACTCAATTTTAGAATGTACATCTTCAAAAGACGGTTCAATCACAAAAGTTCCGTTTTCAATATCTGTAGCTAATTCTTGTAAACCCTTTTTTAAGTCAGTCAACTCATCAGCAGAAATAATACCAATAGATTCTAACATAATTGCATGCGCTAAAGAAGCTTGTACATCGTATTTAGCAATGTGAATGTCTATTTCTCTATCATTACCAACTGTAAAGTTTTCTATTTGTTTGTCTATGGTAAATCCTTTATCCCAAAGTTTCATATTTTCTTGGTTTTTGGTTTTTGGTTTTTGGTTTTTAGTTCTGATATCTTAACCATCAACTACAAACCAACAACCAATAACTATTATATTATTACTCTATTCAACAATTCCACATAAATCTCTATTCCTTCTTCAATTTCAGCCAAATATATAAATTCATTCGCAGAATGAGAACGAGTACTATCTCCAGGTCCTAATTTTAAAGATTGGCAAGTTAACACAGATTGGTCTGATAATGTTGGTGAACCATAAGTTTCTCTTCCCATAGCAATTCCTGCTTTTACCAAATCGTGTTCTAAAGAAATAGAAGAGGAGTTCAGGCGTAAACTTCTTGGGGTAATTTTAGTACAAGGTGATTGTTCTTGTAAAATATCTGCAATTTCTTGATTTGAATAGGCATCATTTACACGCACATCTATCACCAAATCTACATGACCAGGAACTACATTGTGTTGTGAACCTGCATTTATTTGAGTAACCGTCATTTTTACATCACCTAAAGCATCAGAAGATTTGTCAAACTTAAAGTCTTTAAACCATTGTAAAACTTCAATAGTGTTATAAATTGCATTGTTATCATTTGGATGTGCAGCATGACTTGGAGTTCCATCAACTTCTGCATCAAAAACTACTAAACCTTTTTCTGCAACTGCTAAATTCATCAAAGTAGGTTCTCCAACTATGGCAACATCTATATGTGGAATAATTGGTAACATACTATTCAATCCATTATTTCCACTATTTTCTTCTTCTGCAGAAGCCACAATAACCAAGTTGTATTTTAGATTTTCTACAGCATAAAACTTAGTAAAAGTTGCTATTAAAGACACTAAACAACCACCTGCATCATTAGAACCTAAACCATATAATTTGCCATCTTCTACAAAGGCTTTAAATGGATCATTTGTGTATTTAGAATTTGGTTTTACAGTGTCATGATGAGAGTTGAGTAACAATGTAGGCTTGCTCTCATCAAAATATTTATTGGTTGCCCAAACATTGTTTTTAGTTCTTTTAAACGGAATTTTATACTCTTTAAACCAATTTTCTATTAAAACCGCTGTTTTATCCTCTTCAGTAGAAAAAGATTGTGTTTCTATTAAACTTTTTAAAAGTGCTATTGCTTTTTCTGTTAGTTGTTTTATTTCCATTTTATAAAGTGATGGTTGTAAAGTTCGTATTTTCTTTTGTAAACATAGCTGTATTGCCAATATGTACTTTTTGTACACCATTATTTAGTGCATCAAAACAATTGTCTATTTTAGGAATCATACCATCTGTAATGATATTGTTTGCTAAAAGATTTTGGTATTTTTCTGTATTTATTTGCTGAATTACAGAGGTTTTATCATTAAAATCTTCTAAAACACCATTCAGCTCAAAACAATAGTAAATAGATGTATTATAAATTTTACTCATAGCCACAGCAATGGTGCTTGCAATGGTATCTGCATTGGTGTTTAGTAATTGCCCATTTCCATCATGGGTAATAGCGCAAAAAACAGGTGTAAAATCTGCTTTGATTAATTTATCAATGGAATGATTTGCTACTTTTTTTACATCACCAACAAAACCAAAATCAATTTCTTTTACAGGTCTTTTATCTGATTGTATACTGTTGATATCTGCACCAGTTAAACCAATTGCATTGATATTTAAGGATTGTAATTTAGCCACAACGTTTTTGTTGACTAAACCACCATAAACCATGGTAATAACCTCCAAAGTCTCAGCATCAGTAATACGTCTACCATTTACCATTTTAGATTCAATGCCTAATTTTGAGGCGATAAAAGTTGCCTTTTTTCCACCTCCATGTACTAAAATTTTGTTTCCTTCTAATTCAGAAAAAAGTTTTAGAAAATTGTTTAAAGAAGTTTCATCTTCTATAATATTTCCTCCTATTTTTATGATTGATAGTTTTTCCATAAGTGCTGAACTTGTTTCAGTATCTTTTTGTTTTTATCTTAGATTCTGAATCAAGTTCAGAATTGCGAAGATTTTACAAATCCTCTAATATTTTTTTAAGAACCAATTGTGCTGCAAAAGTTCTATTATTTGCTTGTTCTATGACCAAAGAATTTTCACCATCTAAGACAGCATCTTCTACAACAACATTTCTTCTTACTGGCAAACAATGCATAAACTTAGCATTTCCTATTTTTTCTTTAGTGATTGTCCAATTATCATCAACCTCTAAAACTTTACCATAATCTTTATAAGAACTCCAGTTTTTGGTATACACAAAATCAGCATCTTTAAACGCTGCTGACTGATTGTGATAAATAGGTGTGTCTTTTGTTATTTTTGGATTTAAATCATATCCTTCAGGATTTGCAATTACAAATTCTACATCCATTTTTTGCATTGCTTGTACAAAGCTATTACCCACTGCATGTGGTAAAGCTTTGATGTGTGGAGCCCAACTTAAAACCACTTTTGGTTTCTTTTTATTAGAATTTTCAGCAATAGTAATCGCATCTGTTAAACCTTGTAAAGGATGACCAGTTGCACTTTCCATACTTACAATGGGCACAGAAGCAAATTTTACAAAAGAATTTAAAACTTGTTCAGACTCGTCTTTTTCTTTGTCTGTTAAGCTTGGAAAAGCTCTTACAGCGATTACATCACAATATTGAGAAACTACTGCTGCAGCTTCTTTTATGTGTTCTGCAGTATTACCATTCATTACAGTGCCATCTCCAAACTCAATACCCCAAGCATCACCAGAAACATTCATAACTATTGGATCCATGCCTAAATTTAAAGCGGCTTTTTGTGTACTTAAACGTGTACGTAAACTCGAGTTAAAGAATAACAAACCTAATGTTTTGTGTTGCCCTAATTCTTTGTTTGCTAATGGATTTGCTTTAATTTTTTTTGCTTCTTCAATCCAAGAATTGATATCATCAATATCGTTTATAGATGTGTAATTTTTCATTTCTGTGATTATTTCTCAGACCTTTCAGGTTTTTAAAACCTGAAAGGTTTAATTATTATTTTATTTTAGTAAACGGAACTTTATTTTCAAAGGCATTTGCAATAAAATCATCTTCTAATCCATTTACAATCCAAGTTTCTATGTTTGCTTTTTTAGCTAATGCTGCTGCTGCTATTTTAGATTGCATACCACCACTACCATGAGACGATTTTGAATTGACAACTTCATTTTTTAATCCTTCAAAATCTGTAACATCTTCAATGGTTTTAGGATTGTTATTTATGATGGATTCTTTGGTGTAAATACCATTGGTATTGGTAGCGATAATCAACAAATCTACATCTAATAAAGAAGCTGTTAATGCTGCTAATTTATCGTTATCACCAAATTTAATTTCATCAGTGGCAACAGTATCATTCTCATTGATGATTGGAATGTAATTGTTGTTCACTAAAACGTTAATGGTGTTTACAATATTTGTTTTACTTTCCTTTTTTTCAAAATCTGAATAGGAGAGGAGACATTGCGAACTTAACAAACCGTACTCTCTAAAAATCTCTTGATATATTCTGATTAAATGAGGCTGACCAATTGATGCTAAAGCTTGTTTTACAAAAACTTCCTCTTGTTTACTTTCTAATTTTACAAACTGTTTTGCTACTGCAATTGCACCTGAACTCACAATAATAAATTCGCAAGTATCTTTGAGTTTTGCAATCTGATTTGCAATATCTTCAATTTTTCCTCTTGAGATATTATTGGTTTCTTTGGTTAGCGTATTTGAACCAATTTTTAGTAATATGCGTTTCTTTTTTTGCATGTTATCTTATTTGTCCATTTCCGTGAATATACCATTTGTTCGTAACTAAATGTTGTAAACCTATTGGGCCACGTTGATGTAATTTATCAGTACTAATGGCTAATTCACCACCCAAACCTAATTGACCTCCATCTGTAAAACGAGTGGAAGCGTTGTGATACACAGCTGCAGTATCTACATTTTCCATAAATAATTTAGCCTCTTCATCATTTTTTGTAATTATTGATGATGAATGTCCACCAGAAAACTTGTTAATCTTTTCAATTGCGGCTGAGTTTGATGAAATTGTACCCACCACAATTTTATAATCTAAAAACTCTTCATGCCAAACTGAATCAGATTCAATTTGATTTAAATTGTAATTTTTAGCTATAATTTCATCACCTAAAATAGTAATATTAGCTTCTTTTAGTTTGCTGATTAACAGATTGATGAAGTCTTTTTTATTTGTTAGGTTTTTATCAATAAGAACTTTATCAACAGCATTACAAGCAGAAATTTTTGACTTCCCGTTTAAGATGACATCAATAGCGATGTCTAAATCAGCCTCTTTTTCTACAAATACAAAGTTGTTTCCACGTCCGCTAATAATTACAGGACAAGTAGCATGTTGTTTTACAAAAGCAATTAATTTTTCTCCACCTCTTGGTACAATTAAATCTACCTTCTGAGTTGGTTTTTCTAAAAATGCTTGTGTTTCTGTTCTGTTAAATTGTAAATATGTTACCCAATTTGTAGACGCATTATGTTTTTGTAATGCTTTGTGCCATAAATCGACAATTTTTAAATTAGATTGTAAAGATTCTTTGCCACCTTTTAGTAAAATTTTATTTCCAGATTTAAAAGCAATTCCAGCAGCTTCAACTGTAACATCTGGTCTAGATTCGTAAATAATTAAAACAGTACCAAAAGAGGCAGTTTTATTATACACTTGCATTCCGTTTTCGTGTTGAAAACTAAAACGTTCTACACCTACAGGATCTGCTTGAGATGCCAAATGTTTAGCTGCAGCAATCATTTCATCAACTTTAGCATTTGTAACTTTTAAACGATCAAACATCGAAATATCATCACCTTTGTAAGCTTCTAAATCTTTTTTGTTGATGCTAATCAATTCAGCTCTATTGGCTTCCAAAAGTTCTGCCATGGTAAGCAAAACATTATTTCTTGTTTCTATGGATAGTAAGGTATTCATTATTTTATTGTTAATATCGACTTCGACAGGATCGATCAGTCTGACATTTTTATTTTGTTAATGATTTAAAGCGTCTATTAATGCTTCGAAAAATTGATTGATATGATCTTTTTTTACCGTTAATGGAGGTAAAATTCGCAATAACTTTTTATTAGCTGCACCACCTGTAAAAATGTGGTAATCGTAAATTAGTTTTTTTCTTAAATCACCAACTTCAAAATCAAATTCTAGCCCTAACATTAAGCCTTTTCCTTTAATGTTTTTTATCTGAGGAATGGTTCTTGCAATTTTGATAAAATATTCAGAAATTTCATTCACATTCTCTATCAAGTTTTGTTCTTCAATTGCATTTAGAACAGATAAACCAGCAGCACAAGCCAAATGATTTCCACCAAATGTAGTTCCTAACATTCCGAATTTAGCTTCGATATTTGGGTGAATTAAAATACCGCCAATAGGAAAACCATTTCCCATTCCCTTTGCAATAGAAATGATATCTGGAGTAACATTATAATGCTGAAAAGCAAAGAATTTACCAGAACGTCCATAACCAGACTGTACTTCATCAGCAATAAATAGGGTGTTGTTAGCTTTACAAAGTTTATCAACTTGTTCGAAAAAATTGGCAGTTGCTTGATCTAAACCACCAACTCCTTGAATAAACTCAACAATCACAGCACAAACATCACCTTTTTCCAATTCTGTTTTTACGCTATCTATATCATTTAAATCTAGAATAGTTACTTTCTGTTGAGCATTGATTGGTGCAATTATATTTTTGTTATCAGTTGCAGCCACAGCAGCAGATGTACGTCCATGAAAACCATTAGTAAAAGCAATTACTCTTGATTTATCAGTTTTAAAAGAGGCTAGTTTTAAGGCATTTTCATTGGCTTCTGCTCCAGAGTTACATAAAAATAATTCGTAATCTTCACAGCCAGAAAGCGATTCAATTTTATCCGCTAATTTTTTTTGTAAAGGATTCTGAATAGCGTTTGAGTAAAATCCTAATTTAGAAACTTGTTTGGTGATTGCTTCGACATATTTTGGATGAGCGTGACCAATAGAAATAACAGCATGACCACCATATAAGTCTAAATATTCAGTTTTATTTTCATCGTAAACATAGACTCCTTTTGCTTTTACAGGAGTTACATCATACAAAGGATACACGTTAAACAAAGGCATAATTATAGGTTTTGTTTGATTAATTCTTTTTCTTTAGTTTGTTTTTATTTGATTGATTTTTTCAAATGAAGCATTAATCCCTTTGATTAAAGAAGAACTTAATCCTTGATGCTCCATTTCGTTTAAACCTTCAATAGTACATCCACTTGGAGTGGTTACTCTATCTATTTCTGCTTCTGGATGATTACCAGATTTTTTTAATAAAGTTGCAGCACCAAAACAGGTTTGCATTGCCAATTCGTGCGCTTCAGCAGCTTCAAATCCTAGTTGAATAGCACCTTGAGTTGTAGCTCTAATTAAACGCATCCAAAAAGCAATTCCGCTTGCACAAATAACTGTTGCAGCTTGTAATTGTTCTTCAGGAATTTCCATAGAAACACCTAAGCTATTAAAAATAGTTTTTGCCAATTCTATTTGTTCTTTTCCTTTTGAATTTGGAGAAAGACAGGTCATAGATTGACGAACAGATGCAGCAGTATTTGGCATTGCTCTAACTATGGCGTGTTTAGCACCAATAATATTTTCTATTTTCCCAATAGAATATCCTGTAGCAACAGAAATAATCAACTGATTTTTACGAAGTAAATATTTTACATTTTCTAAGATTTTACTCAGATGTTTTGGTTGAACAGCAAAAATGATAATATCAGCATTATCAACAGCAAAAGTATTATCTGCAGTTAATGTAACTTCTTTATATTTTTTAAAACTACTTAAAGATTCTGTATTTCTTTTTGTTAAATACAAAGCACTTACTGCTTTTTTAGACAATAATCCTTTTGCGATAGATTGCCCTAAACTTCCTGCTCCAATAATTGCTACTTTCATAAGTATTAGTTTTGGGTTGATGGTTTTTTGTTGTTAGGTATCGTATCTATTAACAAACCACAAAAACCATCAACTAAATTTTAAAAATAATTTGCTTTTAAATTTAATCCTAAATTTTCTTCAAAGCCATACATTAAATTCATGTTTTGAATGGCTTGACCAGATGCTCCTTTTAGTAAATTATCTATTGTACTTGTTATTAGTAATTTATTTCCGTGTTTTTCTAACTGAACCAAACATTTATTTGTATTCACTACTTGCTTCATATGAATAGGGTCATCAGAAACAAAAGTAAATGCAGCATCTTTATAAAACGTTTTATAGATTTTCTGTGCATTTTCAATAGAACCTTCAAATTTTGTATAGGTTGTTGCAAAAATCCCTCTTGAGAAATTCCCTCTATTTGGCATAAAGTTAATTTCTGAATTAAAATCTGATTGTAATTGATGTACAGTTTGATTAATTTCTCCTAAATGTTGATGTGCAAAAGCCTTATAATGCGAAAAGTTATTATCTCTCCACGTAAAATGAGTGGTTTTTGATAATGATGTTCCTGCACCTGTTGCGCCTGTTACAGCATTGATGTGAACATCATTTTTTAATAATCCGTTTGCCGCTAAAGGTAAAATAGCCAATTGTAAAGCGGTTGCAAAACAACCAGGATTTGCTATATATTTAGTGTTTTTTATGGCTTCTTTTTGCAATTCAGGTAAACCATACACAAATTCCTTATCATCTAAAATTCGATCCGCAGTTAATCTAAAATCATTGCTTAAATCAATAATTTTTGTGTTTTCAGAAAAACTATTTTCTTTCAAAAAAGCAGTAGAATTTCCATGACCCAAACACAAGAATAAAACATCTACATCAACGTTGATTTCTTGAGTAAATTCCATTTCAGTTGAACCAATTAAATCTTGATGGACTTTATAGATTTTGTTTCCTGCATTGGAAGTGCTGTACACAAAATTAATGTTGGTTTTTGGGTGATTTAACAACAACCTGATTAATTCACCAGCTGTGTAACCAGCACCACCTATAATTCCTACTTCTAATTTCATTGTGTAATTGTTTAACTTATTTATTATTTACTTGCTGATAAATTTTATTCTGATTTCCTAAAATCTTAATAAAACCTTTGGCATCATCTGCTGTCCAAGCTTTATTTTCTTCTCCGTAAGTACTAAATTTACTCGACATTAAATCGTGCTCTGAAACAATTCCGTCTAAAGAAAAATGATATGGTTTCAACGTAACTACAACATCACCAGAAACCATTTTTTGAGAATTTTGTAAAAAGGCTTCAATATCTCTCATTACAGGATCTAAATATTGGCCTTCGTGTAAATGCATTCCGTAAAAACTAGATAAATATTCTTTGTGTTGTAATTGCCATTTAGTTAAGGTATGTTTTTCTAATAAATGATGTGCTTTTACAGTAATTAAAGCAGCAGCAGCTTCAAAACCAACTCTACCTTTTGTACCTACAATTGTATCACCTACATGAATATCTCTACCAATTGCAAACTTAGAAGCGATATTATTTAAGTTTTCTATATTGATTTCAGGTGTATTTTCTTCGCCATTTAAAGCTACAAATTCACCATTTTTAAAAGTTATGGTTACTTTTTCTTCACCTTCTTTTTCTAATTGAGAAGGATAAGCTTCATTAGGTAAAGGTTTCTCTGATTTTAAAGTTTCTACACCACCAACACTAGTACCCCAAAGTCCTTTGTTTACAGAATATTTTGATTTTTCCCAAGGCATATCAATTCCTTCAGATTTTAAATAATCAATTTCTTCTTGTCTTGTTAATTTTTGGTCTCTAATAGGTGTAATAATATTAATTCCTGGTGCTAAGGTTTGAAAAATCATATCAAAACGTACTTGATCATTTCCTGCACCAGTACTTCCGTGAGCAATATATTCTGCCCCAATACTTTTTGCATATTCCACTATTTCTATAGCTTGAATAATTCTCTCAGCACTAACAGATAAAGGGTATGTAGCATTTTTTAATACATTTCCAAAAATCAAATATTTTACAACTTTAGTATAAAACGTAGGTACTGCATTGATGTTTTTATAGGTAGCCACACCCATTTTATAGGCATTACTTTCTATGTGATTGATTTCTTCTTTTGTAAATCCACCTGTATTTACGCTTACAGCATGAACTTCATATTCTTTGGATAAACTTACTGCACAGTATGAGGTATCTAATCCGCCACTATATGCAATTACTAATTTTTTCATTTTTTATCTTTTTTTAAAAACAACGCTTGTTTTATTCTCTTTAATCTATTGAATGTTTTTACTTTTATTGGTGTTTTTTCTTGTTCTTCTTTTTTATTTGGATCAAATAACATACCTGTACATAAACACATTTTTCTATTAGTTCTTGTTAAAACGTCGTAGTTTTTACAAGTTTGGCAACCATTCCAAAATGTTTGATCATCTGTTAATTCAGAAAAAGTAACGGGTTTGTAACCTAAATCGCTATTTAATTTCATTACAGGCAATCCTGTGGTAATACTAAAAACTTTTGCATCTGGATATTTATTTCTAGAATGCTCAAAAATTTTGTGTTTTATTTTTTTAGCTAATCCTTTTCCTCTATAATCAGGATGAACAATTAAACCAGAATTAGCGACAAATTTTCCATGTCCCCATTTTTCGATATAACAAAAACCTGCAAACTCTCCTTTATCTAGAGCAATTACAGCATTTCCGTTTAATATTTTTGCAGAAACATATTCAGGTGTTCTTTTTGCAATCCCTGTACCTCTAACTTGAGCAGAGTCTGCAATTGTATCGCAGATGATTTCTGCGTATTTTGTATGTGATTCATTTGCAATTACAACTTCCATTGAATTACGTTTTTATTTTTTTAATATGAAAAGACTTGTTGTTGAAAGCGGAATTGGACACACCTAACTCCATAATTATATACATACCCTTACGGGCGGCGAAAATTTAGACGTCGCAAAGAAATATCATTACTACTTATGGTAGTTTGATTTTGGTTGACGTTAAAATTAGTATTGAAGTACATTGAATAAAAATAAAAATAGAGTAATTAAAATAGTATGCTAAATCTAGTATTAGCGAAACCTCCTGCGTAAGCGCAAGCTGGGAACTATCATATATGTTTTATTCTTTGAAGTTATCATCGGGTGTAAATGTATATATTTTTTGGTTTCTATTGCTATAACAATAATACTTTTTGATGACTTTTATGAAAAATTAACGAAATTCAATATTTCGTTATAAATTTAATATTAAAATATAATTTATTTCCATATTTATCAATAAATAATTGCTGGAAATCACTTGGCTTTATCAATTTAACACGTCTTTTTACAATTCATCCTAAAAAAGATACAGTTCGGTATTCTTTAATTTAGAAAATTATATTCTGATTGCATATTTGTACCATCAATAACAATAAAAACTTATACTTATGAAACTTATCGTAGCAATTTTAGCAACAACACTGTTATTTATTACAAACTCAATAACAGCTCAAAACAAATCAATAACTGCAACTGTAGTAAATGTAACCTCAGATTCTGGTAAAGTAGGCTTTGCTTTATATAATAAAGTAACTTTTATGAAAACTCCCATAAAATCTAAGGAAGCAAAAATAGTTGAAGGAAAAAGTACTGTAACTTTCGAAAACTTAATTCCTGGAGAATATGCAATTATCTGTTATCATGATAAAAATGATAATGACAAAATGGATTTTGAATCAAATGGAATGCCTAAAGAGGATTACGGTGCTTCTAATAATGTAATGTCTTTTGGACCTCCTCAATATAATGATGCTAAAATTGTATTGAATGATAAAAACTTGTCAATAGATATTAGATTTTAGTAAATTAGTCCGTATTATTAAAAGATAACAAATAGATAATGAACAACCAAGATATATATACCATCAAAAGTTTTAAAAAAGGAGCAATTTTATGCTTAAAAATTACACTGATTTTTGCAGTTGTTTTTGGAATTGTCTTTGGGCAGCGAACTCTTGAAGGGATTTTATGGTCTTTCATTATTTCTGGAATGTATTCTTTAGGTTTAGGTTTAGGAAATGGCGTTATCAATAATTATTTATCAAAAAAGTGGGATTGGATTACACAAACCAATCAGAGAGTTTGGGCAGGTATTATTGCAACAATTTTGTACACAGTTCCTGTTGTTTTAGCGATTGATTATGTGGTTTTTATTATCATCAATAATAATGATGCAGCTAATTTTTTTAGTGGTAATTTTTTATGGGTCCATTTGTTTTATATCATTCTTTCTCTAGGAATATCAACATTCTTGCACGCAAGAGGTTTTATGAAAAACTGGAAGTCTGCAATGACTAAAGAAACCACAAAACAAGAAATTGTAGCTAAAACAGAAACTGCAAAATTTGAATCCTTAAAAAATCAATTAGATCCACATTTTTTATTCAATAGTTTAAATGTATTAACAAGTTTAATTGGTGAAAACCCAAATCAAGCAGAAAAATTTACAACCAAACTCTCTAAAGTGTATAGATATGTTTTAGAGCAAAGAAATAAAGATTTGGTTCCAATTCAAGAAGAATTACAATTTGCAAAAACATATATGCAATTGTTAGGAATGCGTTTTGAAGATGCGATACAATTTAATATTCCTGATAGTGTGAGTGATGGAGATTTAAAAATGGTGCCACTTTCATTACAACTATTATTAGAGAATGCCGTAAAACACAATGTGGTTTCATCCTCTAAGCCATTAGTGATATCAATTTATGAGGAAAATAATCATTTGATTATTGAAAACAATGTCAATCCGAAAGAAGCAATAGGGAAAAGCACAAAAGTAGGCCTACAAAATATTGCTGATAGATACGGATTAATAACAGATAGACCTGTTAAAATAGAAAATAACAACACAACTTTTAAGGTGAGTTTACCTCTCCTTTATAAAATGAACAATATTATGTACTCAGACGATTTAGAAAATAGCAAATATGTAAAAGCAGTAGAAAGGGTTGAGAAACTGAAAGAATTTTATCAGAATTTAGCTTCTTACTGTTTAGTAATTCCATTTTTAATATTTATTAACTTAAGATTTTCACCACAATTTCACTGGTTTTGGTTTCCAATATTTGGATGGGGAATGGGATTAGTATTCCACTTCTTAGAAGTAAATAATTACAATATCTTCTTGGGTAAAAACTGGGAAGACAAAAAGATTAAAGAATTAATGGATAAAGAAAATCAACAAAAAAGATCACGATAATGGAAACTAAATTTACAAAAGAACAACAATATATATTGGCTCGAAAAAGAGTAGAGAAAATTAGTAAATTTTATAAGCACCTTGCAATTTATGTAGTAGTAAACATTTTTTTAAGCGCCATTTTTATTGTGGGTGACATGAATGATGGTTTCACGTTTAAAGAAGCTTTTACAGATTACCATAATTATAAAATTTGGTTGTACTGGGGAATTGGAATTGTTTTTCAAGCATTAAATACTTTTGGAATCAACTTTATTTTTAACAAAGATTGGGAAGAAAGAAAAGTAAAAGAATATATGAACAATCAAAATAGAAGATAATGGAATCAAATTTTGAAAGAGAGCATCGCTATTTAAAAGCCCAAAAAAGAGTAAAAGAAATTAAAGGCTTTTATACTCACTTAGCAGTGTATTGCTTTGTAATACCTGTCATTATCTTTGTAAACTTAAAATTTGTACCACAATTTCATTGGTTTTGGTTTTCAGTTTTGGGTTGGGGATTAGGGTTGTTTTTCCATTGGTTAGGCGTTTTTGGTTTTAACTTATTAGGATTTGGAAAAAACTGGGAAGAAAGAAAGATTAAAGAATTCATGAACGAAAAAAACTCCTAAAATGGAATCAAGAACTATAAATCATCATTTTAATTATATCGTACAAAAGGAGATTAAAGACATTAAAGGATTTTACACGCACTTTATTGCATCCTTTTTAATTTTACCTTTTATAGTATTCATAAACCTACAAACAGTACCACAATTTCATTGGTTTTGGTACGCAATTATAGCTTGGTGTATTGGGTTAATAATTCATTGGGTAAATGTATTCGCATTCTCCAAAATGAGTTTTAAAAAAGATTGGGAACAGAATAAGATCAAAGAATATTCTAATATGAATCTTAAAGAAGATGGTAGTGTAGATAGTGAAAAATACATCCAAGAAAAATATTACCTAAAAGCCAAAAAACAAACAGAAGAAATAAAAAATTTTTACATTCATCTAATTGTAACGGTATTCACTTTTCCTATAATTCTGTATGTAAATCTAAAATTTGTTCCAAGTTTTCATTTTTTCTGGTTTGCTTTAGGAGGAATGATCATTGCCTTATTTTTTAATTGGTTAGGCGTTTTTGGATTTGATTATTTAGGGTTAGGAAAACAATGGGAAGAAAGAAAAACAAAAGAAATACTTAAAAAATATCAATAAAATGCAACAAGATTTTAGACAAGAACAGAACTATATAAAAGCCAAAAAAAGGGTAAAAGATATTAAAGGGTTTTATATTCATTTAACAGTATATATCATTATTAATATCTTTATTAGCGGAGTTATTATCTATGGTTTAATGGTAAGTGGTGATTCTTTTACAGAAGCATTTTCTAACTTCGGAGTGTATTCTACATGGTTGTTTTGGGGAATAGGAATGTTTTTTCACTGGTTAGGAGTTTTCGGATTTAAATCTATAGGATTTGGTAGAGATTGGGAGGAAAGAAAGATTAAAGAAATGATGGAAAAAGATGATGAGAAAAAAAGATTGAGGTAGTGAGTATTAAGAATGAAGAATGAAGAATTAAGTATTAAGATTTTTCCTTAAATATTTTGTTACTTTTATATTTTTGATATTCAATTAACAACAACCAACAACCAACAACTAAATAAATGAACGTACTAATTATTGAAGATGAAAAACCAGCAGCAAGAAGACTAAACAGAATGTTGGCAGAATTGGATATTGAAGTGCAACAAATGCTACATTCTGTAGAAGAATCGTTAAATTGGTTGCAGAACAATCCACATCCAGATTTAATATTTCTCGATATTCAATTGTCAGACGGATTATCATTCGAAATTTTTGAAGAAATAGAAGTAAAATCAGCCATAATATTTACCACTGCTTATGATGAGTATGCTTTAAAAGCCTTCAAACTAAACTCTATTGATTATCTTTTAAAACCAATTGACGACGATGAATTAGAAGCCGCTGTAAATCAATTTAAAAAACAACAACCAGCACAATCTGATGTTCAGGTAAATTTAGATGATATTAGAAAATTATTAATAAACCCTGTAGACCGTAAGTTTAAAAAACGATTATCCATCAAGGTAGGGCAACATATTAAGATAATTCATATAGATGAAATAGAATGCTTTTACAGCGAGAATAAATCTACCTATATACATACTAAAGAAAATAGAAATTATTTGTTAGACAATTCTTTAGAAAATTGGCAAGAACAATTAGATCCAGAACACTTTTTTAGAGTCAACCGAACTTATATTGTGCATATCAATGCCATAAAAGACATTATTGCCTATTCAAATTCTCGATTAAAATTAATTTTAAATTCTTACAGCGAAAACGAAATTATTGTAAGTAGAGAGCGAGTAAAAGACTTCAAAAATTGGATTGATTAGTATTTAGTTTTAAAGTTTAGAGTTTAGGGAATTAATGAATATGAACAATGTCAAACTGAGCTTGTCGAAGTTTTTTTATCAAATACTATTACTTACCTATTAAAATAATTTCCTATTTAGGTTTTTACACTTTATATAATAAAAATCAAATATTTACGTAATACTTTTATTAATTATTTATCCTATTTTATTGGATATAATAGTACATTTACAATCAAATTAGTATTGCTATGACTGACTTTGTAATTAAGACAGAAAATTTATCATTTTCATATTCCAAGAAAAAACAAGCCTTAAAAAACGTAAATATAAATGTACCTAAAGGTTCAATTTATGGTTTTTTGGGACCAAATGGTGCAGGTAAATCTACTACGATGCAATTGTTAACCGGTATTTTACCAAATAAAGAAAACAATATTTTTGTTTTTGGTGATGTACTTAGCAATCAAATTCCATCCATTTTTTCTAAAATTGGAGCTTTGGTGGAATCGCCAAGTTTGTATTTACACTTGTCTGCAACAGACAATTTACGATGTATAACACAACTCAAAGAAATTTCTGAAACTAAAATACCAGAAGTATTAGAATTGGTTGGGTTAAGTAAAAATGCAAACGAAAAAGTAAAACAGTTTTCTTTAGGAATGAAACAACGTTTGGCAATAGCGATGACCTTGTTGGGTGAACCAGAATTATTACTGTTAGACGAGCCTGTAAATGGTTTAGATCCAACAGGAATGTCTGATGTTAGAGAATTACTGATAAAATTAAATAAACAAAAAGGAATTACCGTTTTTATTTCTAGCCACTTGTTATCAGAAATTGAAAAAATGTGTACGCATATTGGAATTATCAACCAAGGTGAAATTCGTTTTGAAGGTACTATGGATGCTCTTTCTAAAAGAGGAGGACAGTGTAATATTTTGATAGAAACTTCGCATTTAAAAAAACATATAGAATTGCTTAAACAAGCATATTCTTCTTTAAAAACAGAAAGTGAAAACATATTTAAAATCAGCTTAAAAAGTAAAGAAGACATTCCTGAAGTATCAAAATTTATGATTCAAAATAATATTCCTATTTATCAATTAAAAATTGAAGAAGGATTGGAAGAGTGGTTTTTATCGTTAACAAAGTAATGGCTATGAAAAATTATATAACAGATTTAAAAAAATCGATCCTTACAGAATTCATTAAAAAGAAACGCTCAGGTATTTTTATCGTAAGTTTTATAATCGGAATTATTTTTCCTTTAATTCTATTCGGAGTAAAAATTTACAAGCATATTACACAGGACAATGTTTATTTGGGCATTCCAAAAAATTATTATTTTGATGTTTTAAAAGACATCTTGCCTCCTTTTGCATATTTCTTTTTTCCTTTAATAATTATATACTGTGCTAGTAAAATTGCGCAAATAGATCATAAAAACAAAGGCTGGCACCTTATGGAAACCTTGCCTATAACTAAGTTTTCTTTATATTTTTCGAAATATATAGTGTTAATAATGGGTAATTTAATTGCTATTACTACTTTATTAGTATCAACATTTGTAGTTGTCTTTTTAGAGTCTATACTATTTGATTTACCTGTAGATAAAATTATTAGTTTTCCGTTTTTAGACTTTTTAGAAGTTGGTTTACGATTGTTTGTAATAAGCCTCTGCATTTCTGCATTACAATATGCAATGTCGGTTTTAATAGCTAGTTTTATTTGGCCTTTAATTATTGGTTTTATGTTGGTTATAATACCAACAATTTTATTCAGCTTTAAAATTGTATTAAATTGGTATCCTTACCAGTTTTTTCCTCATATCTCAAAATATCCAAAAGGTAGTGAATTTGGCTATTGGCTTACATATTCAGAAATTTTAAGTGTTATTTATACCGTTATTGCGTTATATATTGGCTTTAATTGGTATCGATTTAAAAAACTTTTCACAGCTTTTTCAACTCAAAACAAACGAATTTTTAAATTATTAGGAATTCTTTTTATAGGAGGGGTTTTAGTAAATAATTTATTAAAAACAAAACAGCAAAAACCACATGCAAAAACAATTGTACAGGGAAAAATAGCATCAAATAAACCAATTAAGAATGTTATGATTTTTGATATTGTAGCTGGTGATACTTTGGCTAAAATACCTGTAAAGAACAACGAATTTAAACAAGAAATCACGCAAGATATTAAAACTGATTTGTATGCGATTCAATTTGATAATTATGTTCAAAAAAGAATATATTTTGGAAATAATGATAGTTTAAATATATCGTTTCAATTATTTGGTACAAAAAATAAGTTTGAACTAAAAGGAACTCGATTTGCAGAAAACATACAATCGAATAAAAGAAGAAGTTATATCTCTTTTGGTTATTATTTAAAAAATAATTTACGTATTGATAATGAAGATTTTTATATGGATGGTATTTATGAAAATTGGCAAAAGAATTTAGATTTTATAGAATCTATTAAAACCGTTGATAATTATATACCAAGAAAAGACTACATAGATAGGCAAACAAAAATAGTAACCATACAATTTTTAAATTATTGGAAAGATTTTAAGAAAAAACGTAAAACTTTATTTCCTAATAAACCCTATGTAGTTAGTGATGGAATTAAAGAGTTAGAAAAAAATGTTTCTTTAAGAGACCCTAGTTTTTTGTCAGACAATAAGTATTTAGATTATATTTTAAAAGATTTAATTAGAGAAGATAATAGAGAAGTT
The DNA here is from genome assembly GCF_009832745.1 of Polaribacter septentrionalilitoris. Lineage (GTDB taxonomy): Bacteria > Bacteroidota > Bacteroidia > Flavobacteriales > Flavobacteriaceae > Polaribacter > Polaribacter septentrionalilitoris. The sequence continues at coordinate 237,790 of NZ_VRMJ01000025.1, forward strand.
GCACAAGAAGAAAAATTTTACACAGCCATTAATAAGTTAGATGCTGGTTTGTTTAAAGATAGAATATTGTACAGACAATTAATTAACAGTATGAATAGTGCAAAAAATAATAGTACTAGAGATTCTTTAATTGATAAATATGTAGGGAGTTTCGAAAAAGAAAGTTATAAGAAATTGATTTTAAATAAATTTAAAAATTACAATCGTTTGTCTAGAGGAGAAGTAGCTCCAAATTTTTTAGCTTACGATAGAAATGGAAAAGCTTATAACTTAAATAGTTTTAAAGGCAAACTTACGATTATAGATTTCTGGGCTTCTTGGTGTGGTCCTTGTAAAAGAGAAGATCCTTTTTATGAAAGAAAAGCATTAGCCTATAAAAATAAACCCATTCAGTTTATCTCTATGAATGTTGATGAAAATAAAGACGATTGGTTGATAGATATTAATAATAAAGGAAAGAGTATTTTACAATTAAGGGCTAAAAACATTAAAAAGATAAGAGAATCTTATGGTGTAAATGGTATTCCAAGATTTATTTTGATTGATGCAAATGGTAAATTTATAAGCTCTAATTTTACAAGACCCTCAAATAGCGTTTTTGACGAGTTGATGAAAATCTATCTTAAGAAAAAGTAAATAAATGTATTTATCCATATATTAAAAAAAACGAATACATGAGTAACAAGTATTATCACACTAAAAATTCTGTAGTAGAATATATTCAACTTTCAAAAGATGTAAATGGACAAAATTTAATTGAAAGATTAAAAGAATTTTTACCTCAAAAATCTACATTGTTAGAAATTGGTTCTGGTCCAGGTTCAGATTGGGAAATTTTAAATACAAATTACACCATAACAGGTTCAGATAATTCTCAAGAGTTTTTAAATCACCTATACACTAAATATCCAAAAGGTAAGTTTTTAGAATTAGATGCTTCTACATTAAATATTGATAAAAAATTTGATGGAATTTATTCAAATAAAGTATTACATCACCTTAATAATGACGAGTTAAGTAGCTCTATTAAAAACCAATTTAAAGTGTTAAATAATAGTGGGGTTATTTGTCACTCTTTCTGGACTGGAGAAGGGCAGAAATTTTTAAGGGCATGTTTGTCAATTATCATACTAAAAAAACAGTAAAAGCTTTTTTTGAAAATCATTTTGATATTCTATTATTAGAAAGCTATAAAGAGTTTGATGAAGATGATTCTTTCTTTTTAGTTGCCAAGAAAAAGAAATTGAATTAATCACAAGAATTTTCAACAAAAATCATAAATAATTTCCCACTTCTTAAACTTTACTTATTTTTATGCTTTTAGCTTGGATATTTTTCAGGTGCATTAAACTACTTTAAATGAGTCAACAAGAAGAATTCTTCGAATATATAAATAACGGTTACAATACTAAAGGAGATTATATTGCCTTAGGAGCAGCAATGTTAGGTGAAGAAACCATAACAAATGCTTTGGTAAAAGTCCCTTTAAAAACTTTAAACAGACATGGTTTAATTGCTGGTGCCACTGGTACAGGAAAAACCAAAACACTACAAGTTTTAGCTGAAAATTTGTCAGAAAAAGGAGTTCCTGTGTTGTTGATGGATATTAAAGGAGATTTATCTGGTTTGGCACAACCTAGTCCTGGTCATCCAAAAATTGATGAACGTCACCAAAAAATTGGTTTTCCTTTCGAAGCCAAAAAATTCCCTGTAGAGGTCTTAACGATTTCAGAACAAGAAGGAACAAGAATGCGCGCTACCGTTTCTGAATTTGGGCCTGTTTTATTGTCAAGAATTTTAGATTTAACAGAAACCCAAAGCGGAATTGTAGCCATCATTTTTAAATATTGTGATGATAACAAGTTGCCTTTATTAGACATCAAAGATTTTAAAAAAATCTTACAATATGTTACTAATGAGGGTAAAGAAGAAATTCAAAGTGAATATGGGCGAATTTCAACTGCAAGTACAGGAGCAATCCTAAGAAAAATTATAGAAATAGAACAACAAGGGGGAGATTTATTCTTTGGTGAAAAATCTTTTGATGTTGAAGATTTAGTTAGAATAGATGAAGATGGTAGAGGAATTATCTCTGTATTGCGTTTAACTGATATTCAAGACAGACCTAAGTTATTTTCTACATTTATGCTACAATTGCTAGCAGAAGTTTATGAAACATTTCCAGAACAAGGAGATGCTGATAGACCAGAACTCATCATCTTTATAGACGAAGCTCATTTGGTATTTGATGAAGCCTCAAAAGCATTATTAAATCAAATAGAAAGTATTGTAAAACTCATTCGCTCTAAAGGAATTGGATTGTATTTTGTAACCCAAAATCCTAAAGATGTTCCAGAAGATATTTTAGCACAATTAGGTCTAAAAATACAACACGCTTTAAGAGCATTTACGGCAAAAGATAGAAGAGCAATTAAGCTAGCTGCAGAAAATTATCCAGATTCTGAGTATTATGACACCAAAGAAGTACTAACTCAACTCGGAATTGGAGAAGCATTTGTATCTGTACTGAATGAAAAAGGAATTCCAACTCCATTAGCAAGAACCATGTTGCGTGCGCCTATGAGTAGAATGGATATTTTAACAGAAAAAGAGTTAAAAACAGTCATTAACAATTCTCGTTTATTCTACAAATACAATGAAAACCTAGATAGAGAAAGTGCTTACGAGTTGTTGAACAAAAAAATAGATCAAATTAATAAAGCAGAAGAAAAAGCAATACAAGAAGCAGCAGCAAAAAAAGAAAGAGAAAGAAAAGCCAAAGAGCGAGAAAAAGAAGCCTCTAAAAGAAGAACTTATTCACGCAGAAGTACAAGACAAAACCCTATCGTTAAAGTATTAACAAGTGCAACTTTTATAAGAAGTGTTTTTGGTATTTTAAAAAAGGTAATGAAATAACAAAACTCAAAAAATTACGTTTACTAAACGAATAAAACTAACAAAAATGATCAAAAAGAACATCATATCAATTACTATAGCACTTTTTTCAATATTCATAATTAGTTGTAGTGGAAACAGTAAATTTACCATAGAAAAAGGAAAAGTTGGTAAGATTACCACCAAAACTAAAATGATGGAGTTGGCTACAATTTTTAAAAATGATTCTATTGTTAAAAATTTGAGTGAAGGTGCTCAAGGAGACAATTATTTTCAAGAAGATGATGAATATTTTGTTTACGAAAAAGGAGGGAAGTTGTTGTTAACCATTATGCCAAAAGAACAGTTAGACTCTACATCAACCATAAAAAGTATAGAAATTCATGATTCGCGATTCGAAACAGAGTCAGGTATCAACCTAAATTCAAGTTTTTCACAGATAAATGCCAATAATAATATCAATAAGGTAGAATCTACTTTTTCTTCTGCTACGTTGTTTATTCACGAGTTAAATGCAACAGTGGTTATCGACAAAGAAGAACTAGGCTTAAAAGAATTTAGTCCAGAGAAAGTTAGTTTAGAGCAAATTCCTGATTTGGCTAAAATGAAATCTTTTATCATTTGGTTTCAATAGGGCGTATTTTGCTTTAAGGCAAAACCGCGCTTTCCTTACTCGCTTCCCGATTTTAGAATCGGGAGAGCTCAAACAGACCACTCAATCGCTTACGCAAATAGTTACCCATTATGAAAAAAAAGTACACTATTCAAAAATCTCCTTTTGTGGTGCCAACTACAGATGGCAAATTAATAGAAGAACATTTTGGAAATGCAACTAATGGTAACCCTCAAATTAGTATTGCCCACATGGTTGCGCCTTCTGGTTGGAGCGAACCTTTTCAAACTCCAGAATTTGATGAATATACTTACATCATTAAAGGTAAAAAGCAATTCATTATAGAAGGGGAAACAATAGTTTTAGAAGCAGGACAATCCATTAAAATTGAGAAAAATACAAGAATTCAATATTCTAATCCTTTTGAGAGTGAGTGTGAATACTTAGCTATTTGTTTGCCTGCATTTTCTATAAATTTGGTAAATAGAGAAGATAAATAACCTTTTTTTACCAAATGAGTTAATCTTACTATTGATTTTGATATTAAATCATTATTTTTCAAGTTAAATTGCATCAAACATTTTAGATGAAAGATATCATTGCTCCAAAAACCATAAGACAAGTATTTGTATTATTACTTATTCTTTTTATTAGTATATTAATTTTTATAGAATTAATGCCTTATTTGTCAGGTGTTTTAGGTGCAATAACCATTTATGTATTGCTAAGAAAATGGATGATTTATTTAGTTAAGAAAAATTGGCATCCAAATATAGCAGCCTTTTTTTTAATGTCTTTTTCTTTTGTTTGTATTTTATTACCAGTTTCTGGCGTTATTTTAATGCTTGGTAGTAAAATAAGTGATGCAGTAACCAACTCAGAGCAATTGGTTGAAATTTTAAAAAATCGAATCCAAATATTAGAAAATAAGTTTGATTTTGATTTAGCTTCAAATATTGATGCTTCTCAGATATCTTCTTGGATTACTGAAAATTTAGAAATTTTTGCTGGTGGTACATTTAACATGTTTCTATCAATTGCTTTAATGTATTTTTTGCTTTACTTTATGTTAACCAATAGGGCTGAACTAAGAAATTCTCTTTATGAATATATACCTATAAGTAAAAAGAATCTAAAAATAATTGGGTCAGAGTCTCAAGCTATGGTTCGTTCTAATGCAATCGGAATTCCTTTGGTTGCCATTGCACAAGGTATTGTTGCTTTAATAGGTTTTTTAATTTTCGGAATAAACAATCCTTTCTTTTGGTTTGTGGTAACTGTTGTAGGTTCTATGATTCCTTTTGTAGGTACTTTAGTCGGAATTTTACCTGTTTTTATTCTAACATTAGCATCTGGAGACACGTTTTCTGCTTGGGGTATCTTAATCTACGGTTTTGTAGTAGTTGGGTCTACTGATAATTTAATACGATTATTTGTCTTAAAAAAACTAGATAATGTTCATCCTTTAATCACTTTAATAGGTGTAATTGTAGGAGTGCCTTTATTTGGGTTTATAGGATTGATTTTTGGACCATTATTAATCAGTCTATTCTTAGTGATAGTTAGAATTTACAAAAAAGAATTTGGAAAAAAAGAAACCGATAAAGCCATACTTTAATTTTTAGTTACTTGATTAATAGGAAGCTTCTTATTTTTCTTTTTATCAATGTAATGCCTTAAAACACCACCTTTTATAGAGTTTACATCAAATTCGATGATAAAAGCATCTTCATCAATAGCTTGAACAATACGATACATTTTTTTAATATCTATTCTGTTTATAATAGAATGAATAATGTCAAACTCTTCAACTTTACCTTTATTACCATAACCAGATGCACCTTTGTAAATGGTTAAACCAACTCCTAATTCTTCTAAAATAGCTCTTTTAATAATATCATTTTTTTGTGATACAATGGTAATACCAATAAAATCTTCAAAGCCTTCTATAACTGTATCTGTAACTTTTGCAGCGATAATGTAAGTTAATACAGAATAAAGTGCAATTTCTATGGTTTCAACAAAAGCAGTTACTGTAAATAAAATAATGTTGAATAGCATCACAATTTTGCCAATGCTAATTCCAAATTTATCGTTTATATAAATTCCTAAAATTTCTGAGCCATCAAGTACAGAACCATTTCTTATGGCAATCCCAATACCTGAGCCAACTAATAATCCGCCAAAAATTGAAATTAATAATTTATCATTTGTAATGGTTTGGAAGTTCTCAAAATGGATAAATAATGCAACTCCTAAAATACTAATAATAGATTTTATGACGATTCTTTTCGAAACTGTAAAAAAACCAAGAATTAAAAAAGGAATGCTAAAAATAATTAGCAAGTAAGACATGTTAATATCTACTTGTGTTCTTACCAAAAGTGCAATTCCGGTTACTCCACCATCTAAAAAACCATTGGGCAATAAAAAAGCTTTTAAACCTAAACTAGTTAGAACAATACCTATAAATATTTGAAAATATTCATAGAAATAATTAATTGCTTTTTTTATGGTCATTTGTTTAACTTTTTCTTTGGCAAGCTAGTAAAGTGTTTTTTAATAGCATAGCTATTGTCATTGGCCCAACACCACCAGGAACTGGGGTAATAAATTCAGATTTAGCAGCTACTTCATCAAAAGCAACATCACCAACTAATCTAAACCCATTTTTCTTTGTAGTGTCCTCTAAACGTGTAATTCCAACATCAACAACTGTTACATTATCTTTAACCATATCTGCTTTTAAAAACTCAGGAATACCTATTGCTGCGATAACAATATCAGCTTGTAAAGTAATTTCTTTAAGGTTTTTAGTTCTACTATGGCACATGGTAACTGTGGCATTACCTACCTTTCTTTTTTGAGATAATAAGATACTCATTGGGCTACCTACAATATGACTTCTACCTAAAACCACAACATGTTTTCCTGAAGTTTCTACATTGTATCTATCTAATAATTCTAAAATTCCAAAAGGAGTAGCAGATATAAAAGTTGGTAGGTTTAATGCCATTTTTCCAACATTAGTTGGATGAAATCCATCCACATCTTTATCAGGATCTACAGCCATCAGTATTTTTTGTTCATTAATATGTTTGGGTAAAGGTAATTGAACAATAAAACCATCAATATCTTTGTCAACATTAAGAATAGCAATTTCATTTAGTAAATCTTCTTCGGTAGTTTTTTCGGGTAATCTTATCAATGTAGATTCAAACCCAACACGTTCACAAGCTTTTACTTTTGCATTTACATAAGTAATACTTGCACCATTGTTACCAACAATAATAGCTGCTAAATGAGGTGTTTTACTTCCTTTATTTTTTAATTCATTTACTTCTAAAGCAATTTCTTCTTTAATTTCTGCCGATGTTTTTTTTCCGTCTAATAAAGTCATTTTTCCTTTAAGGTATATATAATAATTGATATATTAAATTTACTGAATTCTTTTTGTCTACTATAATTTTTATCTAAAATTTGATACTCTTCATCTGTTAAATTAAAAACATTTGCGTAAAAAACATATTTGTTTTTACCTGTAAATTTAGAAAAAGATTGTTGATTTCCACTAAAATCAATATGATCTAATTTGTTTAGGTTAGGAAAAAAAGTTGCAACCTCAGAAATCTTAATTTTATTGTCTTTTAAGTAGTTAATAGCTTCAATTCTAAGAGAGTGGTAAGGTACATGTGCTAAAGTAGCATCCCAACCTTGTGAGATTGTTCTTGGATAAATCCAGAGATTACCTGTAATTAAACCTAAAAATAAAAATGTATAAATTATTTTTTTCTTAAAGAAATAAGAATTTAAAATAGAAAAAGCTAATAGGTTTAAACAACAAAAAGAAACAATGAAGTATCGATGTCCAAATGCATTTGTAGAAAATAGTACGGCTAAAATTATAAAAATTACAGATGTAATAGATAGGACTAAAAGTTGTTTGTTTTTTGTTGATTTAATTATTTTTTTACCAAAAATAAATAAACTTAAAACTAAGAATAAGAAGATAAAAACCCTACCAAAATCTAAATATCTATGTATTAATGTAATGATATTTTTAAAGAAAATTTTAGGTGTGGCTACTTTCCATAAACTCGCCCATGGTGAGTTTGGGTGTGTTTGTAACCAACCCATGGTTAATAATCTCCAAACTACATATATAAGTCCAGGTAGACTAGATAAAAAATATAACAACAAAAATTTAAAATTAAAGATGGAGCCTATTTTCTTTTTTTCGAGATACAATTTGTTATAAATATCAAACAATAAAAAACCTCCAAAAAGCATCATACTTCTAAATGAAATAATACTTAAAAAAAGTAAACCAATAAATTTTAAAATGTTTTTTTTAAAGAGATATCCATTTAGGGTTAAAAAAAAGAAAAAGACAATAATAACCTCTGGATTTACAATAACAAATTGAGTGGATAATGTAGGGTCTATGATAAGCAATACAAATGCGAAGATTTGTTTTATTGTTCCGTTAATAAAATAAGAAACAAAATTAAATAACTGATAAAAAACACCGATGATAAACGGAAGCATAACTAAATGTGCTACCCATAATTTGTGCCCAAATATTTTCCAGAAAATAGTTAAAAGAAATCCTAAAAAGGGTGGATGTCCAGGGTCAAATTCATTTGGTATTGTCCAATTAAAAATAGAATTAAAATATAAATGGTTTCCCATTTTAGAGGCAAATAAGACATTATCCCAAAACATTCCATTATTATTTGAAATAATAAACAAACAAATTCCAAAGAAAATAAAAAAAATATTTTTTATTTTTTTAAAAGTAAAAATGTCTATGATTTGCTCTGGCATTGTATAGTAAAAAAGGCTACTTAAAAAGTAGCCTAAATATTTTTATTTCATTCCTTTCATCATTTGCATCATCTTACGGCCACCACCACCTTGCATCATCTTCATCATTTTGCTCATTTGATTAAACTGCTTCATCAACTGATTTACTTCTTGAATACTTGTACCAGAACCTTTAGCAATACGTTTTTTTCTACTAGCATTTATACTTGATGGAGTACTTCTTTCTAATGGTGTCATAGAATGGATAATCGCTTCAATACCTTTAAAAGCATCATCATCAATATCTACATCTTTCATTGCTTTTCCAGCACCAGGAATCATACCTACCAAATCTTTCATAGATCCCATCTTTTTGATTTGCTGAATTTGATTTAAAAAATCATCAAAACCAAATTGGTTTTTAGCAATCTTTTTCTGAAGTTTTCTTGCTTCTTCTTCATCGTATTGATCCTGTGCTCTCTCTACTAAAGAAACCACATCTCCCATACCTAAAATACGGTCTGCCATACGATCTGGGTGAAAAACATCAATTGCATCCATTTTCTCACCAGTACCAATAAATTTAATTGGTTTGTCAACTACAGACTTAATAGATAATGCAGCTCCACCACGTGTATCACCATCTAATTTTGTAAGTACAACTCCTTCAAAATTCAAGATATCATTAAATGCTTTAGCAGTATTTACAGCATCTTGACCAGTCATAGAATCTACAACAAATAAAGTTTCTTGCGGATTTACGGCTTTATGAATGTTAGAAATCTCTGTCATCATTTCTTCATCCACAGCTAAACGTCCAGCTGTATCAATAATTACAACATTTTTTCCATTTGCTTTTGCGTGTGCAATTGCATTTTGAGAAATTTCTACAGGATTTTGATTGCCTATTTCAGCATATACTTCTACACCAATTTGTTCTCCAACAACTTGTAACTGGTTTATTGCCGCAGGTCTATACACATCACAACCTACTAACAATACTTGTTTTGTCTTTTTGGTTTTTAGGTAATTGGCTAATTTTCCTGAAAAAGTAGTTTTACCAGAACCTTGTAAACCAGACATTAAAATTACAGTTGGTGAGCCACCTAAGTTTACGCCAACAGTTTCACCTCCCATTAATTCAGTTAGTTCATCTTTAACTAACTTTACCATTAATTGACCAGGGTTTAATGTAGTTAATACATCTTGACCTAACGCTTTAGTTTGTACTCTTTTGGTAAACTCTTTGGCAATTTTAAAGTTAACATCGGCATTTAACAACGCCCTTCTAACTTCTTTTAAAGTTTCTGCAACGTTTACTTCCGTAATTTTTCCATGCCCTTTGAGGGTGTGTAAGGCTTTATCTAATTTATCGCTTAAATTATTAAACATAATTTGTGTTCTTTTTTAGGAAACACAAATATAAGAATAAGTGATGATTTGTTAGAGTATTGATGGTAGTTTTTTAATTACTTTGTCTTTAAAAACAAGCTAGTAAAAAAGTTAATCAGGTGAATGATAATTGAAAAAAGAAAAATAATAAAAGATAGGACTAAAACTAAATAAGTTTGATTAAAGTTAAAAGAGAATACTATTAGAATAAAAGGGATTAATGAAAATGATTGCAATACAATATGAGAGATAGTTAATACTTTTTTAGGGTATTTCTGAATCCAATACAATGAAAAATAGTTAACACCAATCAATAAAAAGAACACTGAAGAGATATAACATAATAAGCTAATATCTAAATCAAAATTAAGGTAATTAACCTTCAAATTGATGTAGCTTTCTCTTTTAAAGAGCCCCAAAATTAAAAACAAAGGAACTAATCCAAAGAAAAAAAGATGAGGTTTAACAATAATTTTCTTCAGCATAATTATCAATTAAAATATTGGTATGATGTTCTATATGATGAGCAGTCCACATGATAATTTCTCTAATAGTCATTTTTCCCATTAATGGATGAGGAAGTAACAATGTATCTAAATTAATATCACTAATTTTTCTAACTTTATACTGTAGTTTTTTACTCTGTATTTGAAATTGTGTTAACAGTCGATCTCTATCTTTTTGTTTTGGTATTTTTAATTTTTGATTAAAAACCTTTGCTCTTTCTTGGTTTACTAAAAGTTTCTCTTGATACTTATCTGCAACCGTTTTGTAATCTCTAATTTCTCGGTTACAAGTTCCAAATTTGTATTTTAAGAAAAAACGAGGATAGCTTAGAGCTTTGTTAAGTGTTTGTAAGCTATTCACCAAATGTAAAATTTGTTGGCCAACTGTCCATTTGTTTTTTGGGCCATTTTCCCAATTATCAATTGGTTGATTCTCTAACCAATAAAATAGATGTTGATTTTTTTCTTCTAATAACTCAGCAATTGCTTCTTTCTTCATGATTGCTATATTGTTAGAGAAAGATACGAAAAAGAGTTTAATGAAATACCTTTGCTATTTCACTTTTTTATTTGTTTTTGGTATAAACTTTAAAGCAACTCCATTAATACAATGACGTTTCCCTGTAGTTTCTTTTGGGCCATCATCAAAAGAGTGTCCTAAATGACCACCACATGTATTGCATTTTAATTCAGTTCTTGCATAGCCTAATTTATAGTCTACATCCAATTCAACACTACCCCCAATAGCTCTATCAAAAGAAGGCCAACCAGAACCTGAATCATATTTATGTTTAGATTCATATAATGGTGTTTTGCATGCTGCACAAACAAAAGTTCCTTTTTTGTAGTTTTTATTTAGCTCACTTGTAAAAGCCCTTTCTGTTCCTGCTTCACGCAATACATAATATTGCATTGGAGTTAGAATTTTTTTCCACTCTTTTGTTGTTTTTTCTATTTTATATGTTTTTTTTGCTTTGGATGAGTTTTGAGCTATAGAATTGCAACTCAACATTATAATAGCAAAAAGTAAAAATAATTTATTCATTTTAGTAAAATTTAGTTGTTAAGACGTAACAGATTAATAATGATTACAAATAAAACCATTCAAGTTCACTATGAACACAAAAATAAAATACCTAATTCTAAAAACTCTTAAAAATAAATTAATAAAGTGACTGTTAAATTTAAATTGTGTCTTAAATATTGAAGATTATTAAAAAATTTAGATATCAATTTTAAACAGAATCTTAAATAGGTTATTCTGTGATTTGAAATAGCACAAATTTTGAAAATAAATTTATAACTTGCATAAAAATATATAAACAATAATCATGAAAAAAGCAACAATTCTAATATTAACATTTTTTCTTTTTGTAGAATGTAGTACTGTACCCATTACAGGTAGAAAGAGGATAAATATTGTAAGCGATTCTCAAGTGTTACCAGCAAGTTTTGCACAATACAATACTTTTTTAAAAGAAAATAAAGTTTCCGATAATAGAAAAATGTCTAATCAAATTAAAGAAGTTGGTAAAAATATTTCTGCTGCTGTAGATCGATTTATGCGCGCTAATAATATGGTTGCTGAAGCAAATTCTTACAAATGGGAATTTAATTTAATAGAAGATAAAACAGTTAATGCTTGGTGTATGCCAGGGGGTAAAGTAGTTTTTTACACAGGTATTATGCCAATTTGTGCAAATGATAATGGGATAGCAGCAGTTATGGGACATGAGGTTGCACATGCATTTGCAAAACATGGGCAAGAAAGAATGTCTCATGGACAATTACAACAAATAGGTGGTTTAGCAGTAGCTTTAGGAACTTCTGGAAAAGATGAACAATCACGACAAATATGGAATACTGCTTTTGGAATTGGTTCTGGTTTAGGAATGTTGAAATTTAGTAGAGTACATGAACAAGAAGCAGATAGACTAGGTTTGGTTTTTATGATTATGGCAGGTTATGATGGTACAGAAGCTGCAGAAGTTTGGGTAAGAATGAGTAAAAGATCAGGAAAAAATTCACAGCCAGAAATCTTAAGCACACACCCTTCTAATGAATCTAGAATTCAAGATTTAAGAACTTATTTACCAACAGCTAGAAAATATGCAGCCCAATTTAATGCAAAAGGAAATGCAGGTATAAATAAATAAATAAATAAAATAACAAATAGATTTTCCTATATTGTAACCGTTCAAAGTTAGTCTTTGAACGGTTTTTTTTTATAAACTACATACTATGTTAAAAATTGGAGATAAAAAATTAATAAATGCTTGGGCATTTTATGATTGGGCTAATTCTGTATATTCTTTAGTAATTAGTACTGCTGTTTTTCCTTTGTTTTACGATGCTATTACAAAAGATAAAACAATTCATTTCCTTTGGATGAAATGGGATTATCCAGATACTTTATATAGTTATGCTTTGTCTTTTTCTTTCTTGGTTGTAGCATTTATGTCGCCAATCTTATCCGCAATTGCAGATTATACAGGAAATAAATTAAAGTTTATGAAGTTTTTCTGTTGGTTTGGTGGATTATCTGTAATCTCCATGTATTTTTTTGAGGACGTAAATACGGCTTGGATTGGAATTATTTGTACAATTTTTGCAAGCATTGGGTTTTGGTCTAGTATTGTGTTTTACAACTCATATTTACCAGAAGTTGCACATCCAGAACAACAAGATGCAGCTAGTGCAAAAGGTTTTATTTACGGTTATATTGGTTCTATTATTTTATTAGGAATTAGTTTATACTTAATCATGTCTCAAGAAGATGGAGCCATGAAACTACAAATGATGCGTTATTCTTTTGTAATGGTTGGTCTTTGGTGGATTGGTTTTGCGCAAGTTACTTTTAAAAAACTACCCAATAATGTTCACCATAGAAAACCAGAGAAAGACTATATCTGGAAAGGTTTTGTAGCATTAAAAAAAGTATGGATTGAACTAAAGAATTATCCAACATTAAGAAACTTTTTAATCGCTTTTTTTCTGTTAAGTGTAGGTGTACAAACCATTATTTTATTAGCCACTATTTTTGGTTCATCAGAATTAGGTTTAGGTACAATTAATTTAATTGTAACTGTTTTGTTAATTCAGGTAGTTGCTATTTTTGGAGCTTGGTTTTTTTCAAGGTTATCATCTAAAATTGGAAACTTTAAAGCAATTAAAACTACAATTTTAATTTGGGTTTTAGTTTGTTTTAGTGCTTTTATGCTTGAAAAAGATTTGCCAAATGTAGATTTATATTTTTACGCTTTAGGAGGTTTGTTGGGCTTGGTTTTAGGAGCAATACAATCGTTAACACGTTCTACTTATTCTAAATTATTACCAGAAACAAAAGATCATGCAACCTACTTTAGCTTTTATGATGTCACTGAAAAAATAGCCATTGTTTTAGGAACGTTTGTATTTGGATTCTTAATTTACCTCACAGATTCTATGCAATATAGTGTATTAAGTTTGGCTTTATTTTTTGTAGCAGCTTTTCTTGTGTTAAGTACCTTAAAGAAAACAGAACACGTACATTAATTAAGTACTTATAGCCATTTGTTGTTGAAAGGTTACTACTATGAATATTTGTGTTATAAGACAAAAAAAAAGCGTTGCAATTGCAACGCTTTTTAAATAAAGAAATATTTCTTATTGAATGGTTATGTTATTAAAAGTAACCTCAACATCAGTACTTCCACCAGCATCATTTAATCCACTATTTGGTTTTTTAGGTTCATGCTTTAGAATAATTGTAAGCGATCCACTTCCTGCAGTACCTGTTGTAAGTGTTGTTTCAATTCCTAATGAATTGTTATTTGCATCCACATCTGTTTTTGTAATTTTACCAACTGTAGAAACATAGAAAAATTCATGCTCATCTCCTTCTGCTTTTACTTCTTCAGTAATATCTTCAGCAGGACTCTCAGTTTTATTTTCTAACTTAACAGCACCAGTATAGATTGTATTTGCTGTTAAAGGACCAGAAATACTAGATGTAGCAGGGTTTCCACCATCACCATCTTCATCAGAATAAATCATTGTAACTATATCTGTACCATTAGTTAATGTATAAGTTACAGTAGTAATTAATTCTTCTTCGTGATCGTGATCATCGTCATGATCGTGATCATCATCTGAGCACGCTGTAAATGCTAAGGTTGAAATAAATAGTACTGCTAATAGTTTAATTGTTTTAATTGTGTTTAATTTTTTCATAATAGTGTGTGTTTAATAATTTATTTTAATTTTTATGTTAAAGTTTCTACCTACTTCATCTGCAAAATATCTCAGTCTATTTAGGTGTTCTCTATAAGAAACATCAAACAAATTTTCGATATTAAATTCGAATTGTAAATCTCCTTTTTTAAATGCATTAAATGTTGCAGAAGTATTCAATCCGAATAAAGAATACGTAGGTGGTGTAGAACTAATGTCTACATATACATCTTGTTGCTGTGTGGCATTAAATGTAGTAAAGTTATAATCTGGAAATCTTTTTTGTTCCAGAATTGTTTTATGTGTTACACTGATGGTTAATTTGTGAAACTCATCATTTGTATACGAAATACGGTTGCTAAAATTGGCAGCTGGCATGTGAATTAACGGAATATCATCAGTTAGATTATCACCTCTTAACAAGCTCAACGTTCCAAAATAATCTAATTGGTTATTTATCTTTTTATTCACATCAATATCAACTCCTAAAATTCTTGCATTAACTTGATTGTATTCCCAAACAGGAAATGCTCCTCTTATTGTAGTTGTAATTCCAACAGGAATTAACTGAATAAAATTGTTGATTTGTTTGTAATAAGGACTGATGGCAAAACCAAAACTGTCATTATTCTTTTCTAAAGAAAAAGAAAATTTATGAGCAGTTTCTTGACCAATAGTTAACAAACCAGTCTCAATTCTTGCTGCACTATGATGTAAACCATCACTAAATAATTCTGATGGATTTGGAACACGATTTGCCAAACCATAATTAAAAACGAACGACATATTGTTTTCAAATTGTTTAATGTACCCTAAGCTTGCAGAAATATTATGAAACGTAAATTTAGGATTTGTTTGTATTCGTGTATTTTCTACTGAAACCTCAAATTGAGGAAACAGTTCATCATAATTATAAGTGTCATTCCAATCTGTTAGGTTATAGGTCTTTCTGGCGTCAATGTGTGAAAAATCATAACGAATTCCAGCACTTAATTCAGAAGTATCATTAATTGTATAATTTCCTACAGCGTAAACACCAGTTTCGTACTTATCAAAATCAGGGATTAGTGCTCTTGCACCTGTTCCTGCCACTGCATCATTTTGTTGATAACGAAGCAGAACACCTGTGTTTATTTTAAGATTTTCTGAATAATCTATTTGTAAATCAGATTGTAAGCTGTTGGTAAACAATCGTAAATCGATAACAGGCGTGTTTTTTAAATCACCTCTTCTTAAATCAAATTCTTTTCGTCTATTAATTTGAAAATCATATTGAACCGTCAATTTTCCAAAACCTTTAAAGCGCTTGTAAGCTTCTATTTTTCCTAAATGATGCACAATAGATTGTCTAGGAAAATTGATTTTGTATGAAAAATCTTCGATAACTCTTGGTTCTTGACTATTGATAGCGTTAACTAAATCATTTACATTTCCAATGTGTGAAGATTGTAAAATAGCAAACTCATTGTCTACAAAACTATAATACGCATCAAAGCCTTTTTCGAAACTATTGTACCCAAATCTAAATGAAGCATTTGTACTTTTCAATCCGCTATTAGTTAGATAATAATTGGGTGCTTTAAAATCTCCAAATTGTTTGTAATTTAATTGAAGCTTTCCGTAAAATCCAGATTTGTATGTTTTTACAATCTCTGAATTAAGGTTACCACCCAAGCCATTAGAATTTAATGACAATAAAGAACTTCCAAAAATACTATCTTTAATAGCATATTTTTTTGGTTTTATCAATATCATACCACCAATAGCATCACTACCATATTTTAAGGTATTAGCACCTTTTATCACATCAATTCTTTCACTTGCATTGATATCAATATTTGGTGCATGTTCATCTCCCCATTCTTGGTCAAACATTCTAACATTGTTATTTACAAGCAAAAGTCTGCTACTGTGTAAGCCATGAATCATAGGTTTTACAATAGAATTCCCTGTGTTTAAAGAGGAAACCCCACTCATGGTATTTAAGGCATCACCTAAAGATTTATCAGAAAAATTATCGATTATATTTTTCTTAAGAGATTGTTCAATACTCGTTATTTCTGTTTTGGAATTTGTCTTTACAATCACTTCATTTAATTCTTCTAAATGATGTTCTAACAAAATTTCTTTATATAAATTTTGTTTTAGTGTTATTGTAAGATGCTTCGTTTCACAAGAAATATGTTGGACTTCAATAGTCAGTTTACCTGCACATAAATTCTTAAACTCAAACTCACCTTTTTCATTTGTTGCGATATAAGTATCTAAATTTAAGATATGAACTGTGGCACCAAATAGAGGTGTATTGTCATGGAAATCTATTACTTGTCCTTTAAAAGTATATGTACAATCTTGTGCAATTGCATTTGTAACAATACAAAATACAAGAACACAAATAGAATATAGTTTCTTCATTATTTGTTTTCAATATTTAAATTAATAGAGTTTAATTTAAATGAAAACAGGTGGACCTCTTAATGAAATCGAAAGTTGATAATGATTTTTTAAAAAATGATAATTATAAGTACTATTTTCTAGATAAATAGTTTTTGTAGGAATTTCAAAGTACTCTAAAGCTAAAAAAGGATTTCCTTGTTTTAAAAGATGTAAAGTACAGTCTGTATCTTTATCATGGATGTGATTCTCAATTTTAGAGGTACAAACAGTATGTTCATGATCTAAGAAATCATGAATAGAATTTATGGCTACTGGTACTAGAAATACAAGTAACAAAAAAGAAGCGATATGTCTCTTTATGTTTTCTATCACTGTTAATTCTCTTTTTTTCTAGATTTTAAATTTAATAATTCTACACCTAGTGAGAAAGCGATCGCAAAGTACAAATATCCTTTAGGAATAATCCCTACAGATTTGTTAAAAATTTTAGTGTGTGATAAATGTGCGCCTTCTGCAATTAACATAAATCCAATTAAAATTAAAAAAGATAAGGCTAGCATTTGTATAGTTGGATTTCTATGAACAAACTGGTTAATAGGTTGAGAAAATATCATCATTACTATAATAGATAAAATTACAGCAATAATCATAATTATTAATGCCCCATCAATACCATTTGTCATACCAACAGCAGTTAAAATACTATCAAAAGAAAAAACAATATCTATTAATATAATTTGAATAATTACACTTTTAAAAGAAATTACTTTTGGTGTTTTAATTAGTTTTTTCTCTTCTGTGGTTTCTACTTTTTGTCGAATTTCTTTGGTGCTTTTGTATAAGAGAAATAATCCACCAAAAAATAAAATTAAACTTTGTCCAGTAAAATCAGATGTAAACCAACCCCAATCTATTTTTACAAAAGGATCTTTTAAAGCAATTAAATAAGATACACTAAACAATAATAAAATACGAGTTAACATTGCTAAAGTTAATCCCCAAAGAGTTGCTTTTTTAACTTTGTTTTTTGGGAGTTTATTTGCAGAAATTGAAATAAATATAACATTGTCAATTCCTAAAATAATTTCAAGAAAAGTCAATGTCAACAAGGCAACCCAAGTATCTGCGTTTGCAAAAATTTCCATGTTATTTTACTTTGTAAATCGTTCCGTCAGTTTTGTATTTACTGTACCCAATTTTTGCAGAAAAATCGTAAGAATTTTCTTTTAATTTAGTGATTTGAACAAAAATAGGATCTTTATCCAATTCCTTTTTTGGGGACTTCATTCGTAGCGTATAAAAGAAATTATTTTTCCATTTGATATATAATGTATCAATATGTTTTATTCTTTTTTCACCAGAAATACTATCGTTAGAAACACTTACAATTTTTTCATATTCTTCAATTTGGAGACTATCTTTTCTTGTAATGATGGTTTTGCTATATCCATCACCAGCAGGAATTTCAAAAACTCCTTGTTTAAATTGATCTGAATTATCCTTAATTTCTGACTTACAGGAATATAAAGCGATAAAAGCGATTAGTATTACTAATGTTTTTTTCATTAAATACCGGTATAATTTGCTGGAGTTATTGCTTTTAATTCTTTTTTGATTTCTGTAGAAACTTCTAAAGTATCAATAAAATTAGCAATAGACTCTTGATTTATTTTAGCATTGGTTCTAGTTAGTCCTTTTAAAGCTTCATAAGGATTTGGATATGCCTCACGTCTTAAAATGGTCTGAATTGCCTCTGCTACAACAGCCCAATTATTTTCTAAATCATCTTCAAACTTCTGTTTGTTTAATAACAATTTATTTAAGCCTTTTAAGGTAGAAGTAAAACCAATAATGGTATGACCAAAAGGAACACCAACATTACGTAAAACAGTACTATCTGTTAAATCACGTTGCAAACGAGAAATTGGTAATTTTGCAGAAAGATGTTCAAAAATTGCGTTTGCGATTCCTAAATTTCCTTCTGAGTTTTCAAAATCAATAGGGTTTACTTTATGTGGCATAGCAGAAGAACCTACTTCCCCTTTTTTAATTTTCTGCTTAAAGTAATCCATAGAAACATAGGTCCAGAAATCTCTATCTAAATCAATAATAATGGTGTTGATACGTTTTAAAGTATCAAACAACGCAGCCATATGATCGTAATGTTCTATTTGAGTTGTTGGAAAAGAATGTTGTAAACCTAATTTTTCTTGTACAAATTCAGTTCCAAAAGCCTTCCAATCAATTGTAGGATAAGCTACTTTATGAGCATTATAATTACCAGTTGCGCCACCAAATTTTGCAGCACTTGGTATATCATTTAATAAATTGAATTGTTCTTTTAAACGTACAACAAAAACATCAATCTCTTTTCCTAAACGTGTTGGAGATGCAGGCTGACCATGTGTTCTTGCCAACATAGAAATGTCAGACCACTCAATCACTAACTCTTGTAATTTCTTTAAAACTTCAAGATATTGAGGTACAAAAACATCGTTCATTGCTTCTTTAATCGAAAGCGGAACTGCAGTATTGTTAATGTCTTGAGACGTCAAGCCAAAGTGAATAAACTCTTTGTCTTTTTGTAACCCTAAAGCATCAAATTTTTCTTTGATAAAATACTCAACCGCTTTTACATCGTGATTGGTGATTTTTTCAATATCTTTTATTTTTTGAGCATCATCAGCATTAAAGTTAATATAAATTTTACGTAAATCTTCAAACAAATCTGTATTAAAATTAGCCAATTGTGGTAGCGGAATTTCACAAAGTGCAATAAAATATTCTATTTCAACGCGAACACGATATTTTATTAAAGCTTCTTCAGAAAAATAGTTTGCTAATTTATCAATTTTACCTCTGTAACGACCATCAATAGGAGAGATGGCATTTAATTGTGTGATGTTCATTTTTAGTTCTGTTGTTAACTGCAAAAATAGGCATTTCAATAGATTTATAAACGGGTTTTTTGATGTTTTTCTATCAACTCTAAAATATGTCTACCTCTTGCTTTTGTACCTTTACTTTCATGAATAATTTTGGTTTCAATGATGTGTTTTAATTCAGGATGAATCCAATCTCGTTTTAAACCAAATAAATATAGAGTTGTCATTGTATAGGCTCTCACAGCAATTTTTTGAGGTGTGATTAACCAATCAAATCCAGTTTCTACAATATTATCAATTTGTTGTACAGTGAGTTCTTTTTTTATTTGATTCTCATGTTTAAAAAAATATGCTTCAGCCAAGTGTTCACAAATTTTAGCACAAGGTCTTATAGCACTATCAAATTTTAAAGTTGATATGTTTTCTGAGAATTCATCCAAATGCGGAATCATCCATTCTAAATTATGATGAGTACAAATCCATTCTAAAATCCAAGCTGCTTTGATTGATGTTTTATGATCCACATCAAAAGTTATGTAAATTAAATCTTTAAATAAATTTTGATTTTCTAGCACAATATTTGCCACTCTTTGCCTGTTTTCTTTTTTAGCATTCTCTATGTTATTGAGTTGTTCTGTTAAAAAAAGTATACTCATTTTGGTACGATTAATGTATATTTACTCAAAAATTGGATATCAATGATAAATATAAAAAGACTACTTTTTGTTTTTCCTTTTTTGGTCTGTTTTTTTCTCTCTTTTAATGGTTTTTCTCAAAAAATCAATCAGTTTGATAAAAATGGAAAAAGAACTGGTATTTGGAAAAAATATTATCCGAACAAAAGAATACGGTATTCAGGTCAATTTGAAAACGGAAAAGAAGTTGGAGTTTT
This sequence comes from Polaribacter septentrionalilitoris, assembly GCF_009832745.1. Classification (GTDB taxonomy): domain Bacteria; phylum Bacteroidota; class Bacteroidia; order Flavobacteriales; family Flavobacteriaceae; genus Polaribacter; species Polaribacter septentrionalilitoris. Next base: position 258,388 of record NZ_VRMJ01000025.1, read on the forward strand.
TAAGTTTTACGACATTACTGAGTCAAAATTTCCTGTCATTGTAAAAACTTTTTTTGAACAATCAGATTCTTTATTTGTTCAGTTTTATACCTTAAAAGGTAAAATTCAGACAGAAGGTGTTATTAATGGAAAAAAACGAGTTGGAAATTGGAAATATTTCTATCCTGATGGAACATTAATGTCTGAAGAAAATTATAAAGATGGGAAATTAGAAGGGGAACAATTGGTGTATTATCCAGATGGACAAGTAACTGAATTTGCAATTTACAAGGATGGAAAATTAGATGGAGTAGTGAGTAAATATTCTAGTAAAGGCATCTTGATTGAAGAAATTACTTACAAAAATGGAAAGCCAAATGGTTTGGCAAAATACTTTGAACTTAATGGTGATTTAAAAGAAACAGGTCATTATAAAGATGGTAAACGAATTGGTAAATGGGAGTTTTATATGGATGGTGAAATTTCCACAAAAAAAGACAAGAAGAAACAAAGTTCTTTCACGAAGAAAAAAGAGAATAAATAATTTAAAACTTTAATTACGATTTTTTTTTTCAATTTATACATCAAATTTTTCAAAGTGTAAATCATTAACAAAGTTGTAACTTTGCATTCTCAAAAATACAAAATGAAACGAGTAGTTGTTGGTCTTTCTGGTGGCGTAGATAGTAGTGTTACTGCATATTTGCTTAAGGAACAAGGGTATGAAGTTATTGGTCTTTTTATGAAAAATTGGCACGATGATTCTGTTACCATTTCTAATGAATGTCCTTGGTTAGAAGATAGTAATGATGCAATGATTGTTGCTGAAAAACTCGGAATTCCCTTTCAAGTGGTTGATTTAAGCGAACAATACAAAGAACGTATTGTAGATTATATGTTTGATGAATATTCTAAAGGAAGAACTCCAAATCCTGATGTGTTGTGTAACAGAGAGATCAAGTTTGATGTTTTTATGGATATTGCCCTAAAATTAGGAGCAGATTATGTGGCTACTGGTCATTATTGTAGAAAAGGAGAAGAAATCATCAATAGTCAACCTGTTTATAAATTATTAGCTGGTAAAGATACCAATAAAGATCAGTCTTATTTTTTATGTCAGCTTTCTCAAGAGCAATTGGCAAAAGCATTGTTTCCTATTGGAGAATTGACAAAACCAGAAGTTAGAGAAATTGCCAAAGAAGCCGATTTAATTACAGCCGAAAAGAAAGATTCTCAAGGATTGTGTTTTATAGGAAAAGTACGTTTACCAGAATTTTTACAACAAAAACTACAACCTAAAGAAGGTGAAATAGTAACCATTCCTGCTAATTTTACAGCGTACACAAAACCAATTCCAAAGTTTGAAAACAAGGAAGCTGAGTTGAATTATTTTTCAACTAAATTCTCCTATAATAAAAATGATGGAAAAGTAGTAGGGAAACATCAAGGAGCACATTATTTTACTAAAGGTCAACGTAAAGGATTAAATGTTGGAGGTACAAAAGAAGCATTATATGTTATAGAAACAGATGTTTATGAAAATGTAATTTATACTGGAGAAGGCAAAAATCATCAAGGACTATACAGAAATGTTTTGTTTGTTTCTAATGAAGAAATTCATTGGATTCGTGAAGATTTGGCTTTAAAATCAGGCGAAATAATGGAAGTTGATGCAAGAATACGATATAGACAAACTTTAGAAAAAGCAACTTTGTACAAAGTAGATAATGGTTTATACGTTGAGTTTGAAAATAAACAATCTGCCATACAAGAAGGACAGTTTGTAGCATGGTATAAAAATGAAGAATTATTAGGTTCTGGTGTAATTTCTTAACAATTATAAATTAAAAAAACAGTAATTTAGTTGAATGAAGAAATTAATACTTTTTTTATTCACAGTTACTTTCTTTACTTCATTTTCTCAAACTGAGGATGCTTGGTTATTTTTAAAAGATAAGCCTAATAAAACGAGTTACTTAAATAACCCTTTAACAATGCTTTCTCAAAGGGCATTAGATAGAAGAGCAAATTTAAACATCTCTTTAGATTCTTTGGATGTACCAATTGATGAAAACTATTACAACCTACTTAAAAAAGAATCAAAAATTACAATTTTAGGCAAATCCAAATGGTTAAATGCGGTTCATATTCAAGGAGAAGTTGATGATATTCAGAATTTAATTACAAGTTACAGCTTTATTAAAAATATTGAATTTGCAAATAAATCTTTGAACACTTCAGGAAAATCATCTTCAACATCAAAAAATATACTTCCAAATCATTATAAAAAATTTAGTAAAACCACTTCAAGTTTTAATTATGGTGATGCAGAAAATCAAATAAAAATGTTAAGAGGAGATTTTCTTCATAATCAAGGTTTAACAGGCGAAAACCAAATCATTGCAGTCATAGATGCAGGCTTTCTTAATGTGAATACTCTAGATGCTTTTCAAAGAATAAGAGAAAATAACCAAATTTTGGGCGGCTATAACTTTGCTGATAGAAATGAGAATATTTATTCCAGAGACAGTCATGGGACTCATGTTTTATCTGCTATTTCAGGATATATTAAAGATAAATTTACAGGAACAGCACCAGATGCCAAATTTTATTTATTCATTTCAGAAATGGTAGAATCTGAAACCGTTTTAGAAGAAACGTTATGGGTTGAAGCAGCTGAAAGATCAGATAGTTTAGGGGTTGATGTAATTAACACTTCACTGGGTTATACCACATTTGATAATCCAGAACATAACCATTCTTATGCTGATATGGATGGAAAAACTACCTTTATTTCCAGAGGCGCTGAAATTGCGGCTTCCAGAGGAATGTTGTTGGTGAATTCAGCAGGTAATAGTGGTGGTGGTTCTTGGAAATATATTGGAGCACCAGCAGATGCACCTTCTGTAATTACTGTAGGAGCTGTAGATGCATCAAGAAATATAGCTTCATTTAGCTCTTTTGGACCAACATCAGATGGAAGAATAAAACCAGAAATTTTAGGGCAAGGCCAGAGTCCTGCTGTAATTAATTATAGTACTGGAGAGGGTATGACATCATCAAGTGGAACCTCGTTTTCTTCTCCTATTATTGCTGGTTTGATTGCTTGTTTAAATCAGAATCAAGGATTTGCATTAAAATCCTCAAAAAAAACAGTAGACAATTTTAATAATTACTTAAAGCAATCTGTATATGAATCTGCAGATATGTTCGATAACCCACAAGATCAACACGGATATGGAATTCCAAATTTTGAAATTGCATTGAACAATTATATCGCTTCAATAGCTGCTGTAAATGATAGTTCTATTACAGAATTAAAAGTTTATCCAAATCCAATAACAAGTACATTTACAATTTCTATTGATAACCAAAACAAGAATGATTATACTGCTCAAATATTTAATCTTTTAGGAAAAAAAGTTTTAGATATAAAGAATATAAATTCTAGAATTATTGATGTTTCTACTATAGATAAAGGTGTTTATTTGCTAAAAATATCGAGTGCACATCAATACAGAACTTTAAAATTGATAAAAAAATAATGGAAAACACCATCACTCAACTTTTTAATATCGATTATCCAATAATACAAGGAGGAATGGTTTGGGTTTCTGGATGGAAACTCGCATCAGCTGTATCAAATTCGGGTGGTCTAGGCTTAATTGGTGCAGGTTCTATGTATCCAGAAGTATTGAGAGAGCATATACAAAAATGTAAAAAAGCTACCGATAAACCTTTTGGTGTTAATGTGCCAATGTTGTATCCAGATATTGAAAAAATAATGGAGATTATTATAGAGGAAGGGGTTAAGGTAGTTTTTACATCTGCTGGTAATCCTAAGACATGGACATCTTTTTTAAAAGAAAAAGGAATTACGGTGGTTCATGTTGTAAGCTCAGTAAAATTTGCATTAAAAGCAGAAATTGCAGGAGTAGACGCAGTTGTTTGTGAAGGATTTGAAGCTGGAGGCCATAATGGACGTGAGGAAACCACAACGTTTACTTTGATTCCTATGGTAAAAGAACAAGTAAAAATCCCTGTAATTGCTGCAGGAGGAGTTGGTTCTGGAAAAGCAATGTTAGCTGCTATGGTTTTGGGTGCAGATGGTGTACAAATTGGAAGTAGATTTGCAGCAACAGAAGAATCTTCTGCACATCAAAAATTTAAAGATGTAATTGTTGATGTAAAAGATGGTGATACTCATTTAACGTTAAAAGAATTGGCTCCTGTTAGATTGGTAAAGAACAACTTTTATAATGAAGTGCAGGAATTGTATCAACAAAACCCAACTAAAGAGCAATTAAAAGAATTGTTAGGAAGAGCACGTGCTAAAAAAGGAATGTTTGAAGGTGATTTAGAAAATGGTGAATTAGAAATTGGTCAGGTTGCAGGATTAATTCATGATATTAAATCTGCTAAAGAGGTTTTAAATGAAATCATAAATGAGTTTCATGTCACAAAAAAACTTCTTTGTTAGTTGCCTTTTTTTAACTTCTTAAATCTAGTTATTCCAGCATAAATCACAAATGCACCAAATAAAACTCTAAAAAACAGGTAGATAAATTTATTTTTTGTTTCAAAACCCAAGAGTATATAATAACTTTCTTTTTCTGAAGAAAAGTTGGTGAATCCTTTTACAATTAATATAAATCCTACGATATAATATACATAAGGAAGTATTTTATTTACAGTATTCATAACTAGATAGGTATCTTAATTTTATATAGTTTTCTACTTTTATTATTTAATTTATTTTCTCTTAACCAAGGATTGTGAATTTTGAGTTCTTTGTAAGTAATTCCAAATTTTTTTGCAAATGAAGCAATATTAGTAATTACAGTGTCAACTTTTACAGTTCTAGTTTTAGGTAAGGTGTATAAATCCTCTTCATCATAAACAAAACCATATTTTTCAGGATTAGAAATCACCTCTTTTAAAGCTATGATTCTAAACACATACCTTTCAGTTTCATCAGGTAATAAAGCATCGTAATAACTATTAACCTGTTGTGTCTTTAGTCTTTTAGCAACACCGTAGTTACCTGCATTATATGCAGCAGCAGCTAGTGTCCAAGAACCAAACCTTTCTTTTGATTTTTTTAGGTATTCAGCTGCAACTTTAGTTGATTTATCAATGTTATAACGTTCATCAACATTTCTGTTAATTTCAAGGCCATATTCCTTTCCTGTTGCTTTCATAAAGTGCCACATTCCTGCTGCTCCAGCAGAAGAAGTTTCATCTATAAAAGCACTTTCAGCTAAAGCTAAAAATTTAAAATCGTCTGGTAAACCATACTTTTTTAACAAGGGCTCTAGTATAGGGAAATATTTATTTGCTCTTTTTATCAATAACAAACCATTAGATTGCCAATAGGTATTTACCAAAAGCTCTCTGTCCATTCTTTCTTTAATATCAGGGTTTTCTAAAGGAACTCTCTCTCCTGCAAGATTCAAATTTTTAGGGAGTTTTAAAGCTTTTATTTTATAAGTTTGATGTGTACTTGATTTTGGCTCAGTTGTGTTTTTATCAATAGCATTAATAAAAAAAACAGTAATACATACAATACTTAATAACGATAGAAAACGTAGTGATTTGTTCATATTTATACAATTTATACCATAAAAATATGAAAATGTAGGTGTACTAACAAGTTAAAACGTCATCAATAATTTTTGATATTTTTTTTGCCTTAGTTAATATCATAATATGCGTTCCATTTTTTATTTCGATACAATTAGAAATGTTATTTAAAGGAAAAACATGATCTTTTGTTCCGTGAATATGTACAATATTTTCAGAATATTTATCTTGATCCCAATTGATAACTTTAGAAATTGACCAATTTAAATAAGTTTTACTTCTAACAGAAAGATATTTTTTATAAACTTTAGCTCTTTTTTTTAAAGATTTCCCTAAAAAATATTGAGCATAATCCTCAAAATTAGAAACTACTTTTGTAGGAAAAAGTTTATAGGCTTTTGTAAATTTAGCAAAATGGAATTTTTTTGGTAATTCATTTTTTTTCTTAACACTAGAGATAATAATTACCTTTTTAGTATCAATAAATTTACTTATTTCTTGTACCATAATACCCCCAAAAGAGACACCAATTAAAACTGGATTCTCACTTTTTATTTCCTCACACAAACGCATTGCGTAATTTGAGATTGATTCTTCGTGAGCTAGAGGGAGTAGCCATTTTAAGTAATGGAGTTCATATTTTTCTTTATCTAACTCAAGATTTTCAAAAATTTCTGGTCCTGCAGCTAAACCAGGCATAAGGTATATTGGAATTTTATTCATTTAAACAATTTAAAAATTTTTATAATGTTATTTTGGGGGAATAAAATTTACTTTTACTATAAAGTATTTTATGTGAGAATTTTTTGTTTAGAAAAATTAAATCTTACTAAACCATCTTTATCAATTTCTGTAAGTGTAACTTTTTGTAATGTATTTACTAACTCTGGGTTCCAAGGCGCTTTAACTTTTACGTAATTTTCTGTAAATCCGTTGATATATCCTTCTTTATTTTCGTTTTCAAACAATACAGTTAATGTGTTTCCTAATTGACTTTCATAAAATGCTCTTCTTTTTTTGGCTGATAAACCTCGTAACATTTTACTACGTTTAGCACGTACTTTTTTAGGTACAATACCATCCATTTCTACTGCTTCAGTATTGGGTCTTTCAGAGTAAGTAAAAACGTGTAAATAGGAAATATTTAGTTCATTTAAATAATTATAAGTTTCTAAAAATAATTCATCAGTTTCTCCAGGGAAACCAACAATAACATCAACACCTATGCAAGCATTAGGCATAACTTCTTTAATTTTAGAAACTCTATCTGTATAAGTTTTACGTAGATACCTACGCTTCATTTTCTTTAACAACTCATCACTTCCAGATTGTAAAGGAATGTGAAAATGAGGCACAAAAGAATTCGATTTAGAGACAAAATCAATTGTTTCATCTTTCAGTAAATTGGGTTCTATAGATGAGATTCTCAAACGATGAATACCTTCTACGGTATCCAATTCTTTTACCAATTCTAAAAAAGTATGTTCGTGTTTTTTATTGCCAAACTCTCCTTTTCCATAGTCACCAATATTAACACCAGTTAAAACAATCTCTTTAATTCCTTTAGATGATATTTCTCTGGCATTGTTGATGACATTCTCTAAGGTGTCACTTCTAGAAATTCCACGAGCTAACGGAATGGTACAATACGTACATTTGTAATCACATCCGTCTTGAACTTTTAGGAAAGCACGAGTTCTATCTCCAATAGAGTAAGAACCTACATAAAAATCAGCATCAGAAATCTCACAAGAATGAACTTCACCAATGTTGTTTTTAGTTAAATCGTTGATATAACTGGTTACATTAAACTTTTCAGTAGCACCTAAAACTAAATCTACACCATCTACAGCAGCTAATTCTTCTGGTTTTAGTTGAGCATAACACCCCACAGCAATTAAAAAAGCTTCATCATTTTTCTTTAGAGCATTTTTTACAATCGACTTAAAACGTTTGTCAGCGTTGTCAGTTACAGAGCATGTATTAATTACATAAATGTCCGCTTTTTCTTCAAATTGAACACGTTCAAAACCTTCACTCACAAAATTACGAGCAATGGTAGATGTTTCTGAAAAATTAAGTTTGCAACCTAAAGTATAAAAAGCGACTTTTTTTTCTGCAATCATTCCTGTACTTTTACTCGATAATCGAGATTTTATAATTCTAATAGCTTGTTTTAATATTTAAGATTATACTAAAACAATAGGCAGACAAAAAAAAAATGCCTTTGCAAATTTACAACATTATTGATGATTTTTGAAACAGAAAGATTACTAATTAGAAAGCTAAAATCTAGTGATTTAAATGAATTTCATAAATTGGAAAGTAATCCAAATGTTTTAAAATACGCTGATGGTGGGGTAAAGTCTTACCTAGAAAATGAAAAAGAATTAAAAGGTTTAATAGCTAAATATACTCAAAGAGATAATGATTTTTGGATTTATGCTATAGAACGAAAATTTGATTCTCAATTTGTAGGAACTTTAGCTTTGGTAAAAGATAATTTAGATGATGAAATTGGTTATCGTTTTTTAGAAAAGTACTGGGGTAATGGTTATGGATTTGAAATTTGTAAAGCAACTATAGTATATTGTAAACAATTAGGGTTAAAAAAAATAGTAGGTTATGTTGTTGATAAGAATATTGCTTCAGCTAAAATTTTAGAAAAATTGAAATTTAAAGTAGTTAAGAAATTTGTTAGTGATGATATACATTTACCAGAAACAAAATATGAATTAGAATTATGATTGTAGATCATTTGAAACCTCCATATTATGCTGTAATTTTTACCACTGTTATGAATGATGATTTAAAAGGGTATTTAGAAACTGCAAAAAGAATGGAAGATTTAGCAAAACATCAGAAAGGATATTTAGGAATTGAATCCGCAAGAAATGAAGTTGGAATTACAGTTTCTTATTGGCAAACTTTAAAAGACATTACTAACTGGAAAAATAATATCGAGCATATAGAAGCTAGAAATTTGGGGAGAGATAAATGGTACAAAAAATATCAACTTCGAATTTGTAAAGTTGAAAGGGAGTATGGTTTTGAAAACTAATAAAACGTTTATTAATAACTTTTTCTTTTGATAATACTTGGGATTTTTTTGTAAAAATAGTTTTTTAATATTAAGACCATTGAAGCAAAAAAATATTTGTATCTAGCCATTCTTACCATTAAGTGACTGAATCTTAATAATCTGCTAAATTCATTATTTAAATCATTTTGATAAGTTGCTAAAAACGATTCTGAAAAATCACCTTTTTCTAAACTCAGTGCTATTTTTTTTGCACAAATAATACCAGACATCATTCCTGTTCCAACTCCTTCTTTATAAAAAGCATTAGTTAAACCTGCAGCATCACCAACTAGTAGAAACCTTTTTCCGTACACTTTTTTAGAATTAAAATCAAAAGGGATACTCCAACCTCTCCATAAACCAATTATAGATGCATTTTTAAATTTATGAGCTACTTTTTTATGGCTATTTATAATTGATTTTATTTCATCTAATAAGTTTATGTCATATTTTTTAATAAGGTCTGTTCTTGCACCTAAACTAACATTTACACTACCATCAGCTAACGGAAAAACATAGAAAAATAAAGGAGTTTTTCGATAAACCAATCTTATTTCCGCATCATTTGTTTTAGGCAAACCTGTTACATTTTTAAAATATGCATTTACAAAAGTGGATGTAAGCTTTTTATTTGGTTTATTATCAGCAAGTTTTCTAGAAACAATTGAATTAACACCATCTGCACCTACTATAATTTTAGCTAAAATTTCTTTTCCGTCTTTAAGTTTTACCAAAATACCATCGTCTAATTCAATGATTTTTTTTACTCCGTTACCAAATTCAGAGTTAGCATATTTTTTTGATAAATGGCTAACTAAGAAATAATCAAAATCAAAACGTTTGGCATAAGTAATAACCATGTCTCTATCTTCACTTTCTTTAATATTGACGTTAAGACTATCATTAATATGAAGTTTAATAGTTTTACTGTGAATAAATTTTGGATTCTCAAGAAACGCCTTAAATAGGTTTTGGTCTAATTGTAATAAAGATTTATAAGCATATAAAATTAGTCCATCACCGCAAGTTTTATCTCTTGGAAAAGTAGACTTATCAACTATATAATGATTGATTTTCATTTTAGACAACATTAATGATGTACTAGCTCCAGAAGGCCCTGCTCCAATAATACAAACATCTGTCTTAATCATATTGATAGTTGGTTTTTAGATAAGAATACATTTAATATTTATTCAATTTGTGTTTTAAATTTTTTGGACAAAATTAATCATATTACCAACTAACACTGGCAGCAATTGCATAATGATCTGAATATTTTTTATCAAAAGTCATAAATTGATTTACAATTGAACTTTCATCAGTTAAGATATAATCAATCCTCATAGGAAACCAATAATTAAATGTTTTTCCAAATCCTTTTCCTGCCTCTAAAAACGCATCTTTTTTATTTTTAGAAATTTGATTATATACCCAAGAATATGCTGTATTGTTAAAATCTCCACAAACTATTTTTTTTCCTTTCCATTGTTTTTCATGAGCTAAAAACACATCAACTTGTTGGGCTTGTAATTTAAAACGGTATTTTAAACTTTGAATTAATTTTTGAGAATCTTCCTCTCCAAAATTTTCTTTTTCAGGTTTTATATTTAATGACTGCAAATGCAAATTATAAACTCTAATAGTGTCTTTCTCTCTTAAGATGTCTGTAAAAATTATTCCATTAGAGCTTGATTTTCCTAATTCTAAAAAACCTTTTTTAATAATTGGAAATTTAGAATAAATAGCCATACCATAGCCTCCTTTTTTATACCTTTTTTTTATGTATTTGTAAGGGTAGTTAATAGCATATTTAGGCAATGACATATATTCTTGAATTGCTACAACATCTGGATTATTAGATTGAATTAGGCTTTTTATTTTAGTGTCAATTTCTTTTTCATCATTCCATTTCCAGTGATTAAACATCCTAACATTATAACTCATTATTTTTAATTCATTATTTGTTTCAGAATTTTCTTCTGTTAATTTATAAAATGGAGTTACTGCAAACCATCCTACTATTAAAACAAGCAAAGAGGTTAAAAATTGTTTTTTTAGTTTAATTAGCCAGTAAATAAAAAAAGCAATATTAAAAATCAATAAAAAAGGAACAAAAAGACTTAAAACTGCGAAAACCGGAATTGATTTTGGAGATATATAGGGCAAGAAATAGGATAACAATAAAAGTACAGCTGCTACTGAATTTATTATGTATAAAATCTTGTCTAAAAGTGACAGTTTTTTCATGCTACTTTTTACCTTGTTTAAATAAGAAATCTTTCTCTGCTTTAGTCAAACTATCATAACCAGATTTACTTATTTTATCTAAAATACTATCAATTTGTTGTTGTGTTAAATTGTTTGTTTTAGACCTTGAAGTAGCTTTTTTTCCTGATTTGTATACGGTTTTTAAAGGTTTCTTTTTTGAAGTAAATAATAATGAAATTTTATCCCAAATTTTTATTTCTTTATTTGATGCTTGATTCACATATAAAAACCCAAATAAAGCGCCACCTAAATGGGCAAAATGTCCACCAGCATTTCCTCCAATTAAACCTAAAACATCTAAACCTACCCAAATTGCTGCAATATGCCAAAGCTTTACAAAACCAATAAATCGTATTTTTAATTGATAATTGGGTATGTATGTAGCAATTCCTATAAATATAGCTGAAATTCCTGCTGAAGCACCTACTAACTGAGGTTGTGTTCCCTCAAATAACGGAAAGTAATTATGGCTTACTATAAATAGAATTCCGCCAAAAAAAGTTCCTAATAAATAAAAGTTAAGCAACTGTTTTTGTGTAAAATATTGGATGAATAAATTTCCGATGAAATACAATGCAATTAAATTAAAAATGATATGTAAAAAACCAGCATGTAAAAAACCATAAGAAATGAGCGTCCATGGTTTTGTTAACAAAGAATCAAAACTATAATCTAAAGCAAACCAATCAAAAATAAAATCACCTTGACTTTTATATAAACCAAAAATTACACTTAATAATAACGCTAAGACAAAGACACCAATATTAATGAAAATAAGTTTCTCAACAATATTACCTGTTTTATAGCGTAGTTTTATGTCGTTTATAAAACTCATTAATTAAATCTTTTAAATTGATTTTTTTTCCAATACCAAGCTATTAAAAAACCGATTAATGCTCCTCCAATATGTGCAAAATGGGCAATATTACCAACTGAATAATCTGTCATACCAAAGAATAAATCAAAAGCTAGAATCCCAGGAATAAAGTATTTAGCAGCTATTGGAACAGGAAAAAATATCAGTGCCAATTTTGCATCTTTAAAGTACATTCCAAAGGCTACTAAAACACCATACACAGCACCAGAAGCACCTACTGCTTTGGCATTAAACAAACCAATAATTTTATTAAATTGATCTTGCGTAATATTTTGAACAATTCTTTGATCATTTGTACTTCCAGATTCTAATATCGTTAAAATCTCTGACGGATTTAAACCAGCATTCACAAACAGCTCATAAATTCCGTTAAACTGATAATAATTCACTAAAGTATAGATTGCACCAGCTCCTAAACCTGCAGAAAAATAGAAAAAAAGAAACTTTTTCTTACCCCACATTTGCTCTAAAGGTGTACCAAAAGCCCACAAACCATACATGTTAAATAGGATGTGTCCAAAACCACCATGCATAAACATGTGAGTGATGTATTGCCAAATTCCAAAATGTTCATTTTTAGGAAAATGAAGAGCCAATATATTAGAAAAATCCAATTGCAAAAGTTGCGGAGCAACAAATACAATTACATTGATAATGATTAAGTGTTTTATAGCATCTGTAAGTCTATTCATGTTTAACTATTAAATAGATTATCAATTTCGTTTAAGGTTAAGGTTTTAAATGTTGGTTTTCCAAAAGGTGATGTTGATGGATCTTTGCAAGAAAACAAATCGTTCACCAAACCTTCTTGTTCTTTTTCAGACAATTGTGTTCCTGTTTTTATCGATAGTGTTTTGGCAAACGATTTTGCCATCACATCAAAATGACTAAAACTAGCATCAGGAACTTCTAAATCAATATCATTTAATAGTTCTTCTAAAATAATAGTGATTTTACTCTCAGTTACAGAAACAGGAATTCCTTTAATGGTAACACTGTCTTTGGTAAATTCATCAAAAGAAAAACCAGCATTTTCTAACTCTGTTTTTATGGTGTAAATCATTTCTATTTCTTTGGATGAAAATGAAATTTTTACAGGAAACAATAACTGCTGACTATTGGCTTCTTTTACAGTAATGCTTTCTAAAAAATCTTCGTACAAAATACGTTGATGTGCCAAAGATTGATTGATTAAAACTACTCCAGATTTTATAGAACTTAACAAATATTTACGTTGAATTTGAAACGTTTGTTGTGTTTTTACTTCTTGCTGATTATCAAATAATTCTTCTTGATTTTGCTGAGTTTCAACAGCAACAGACGTATATAAAGCTTCCCAACTCTCAGCTTGTTTTTGTGGTTTGTATGTTGAACTTGAAGATGTTGTGTTTACTTCCTCTTTAAAAGGATTAAAATTGGGATCAACAGAAATCTTAGGCGATTTTGTACTTACAGATTTTGAATTAAAATGATAAGGTGTGTCTAAATTGGCGTCTCTATTAAAATCTAAAACAGGCGCAACATTATATTGACCTAAACTGTGTTTTACAGTTGCTCTAAGCATTGCATACAATGCCTTTTCATTATCAAATTTAATTTCTGTTTTTGTTGGGTGAATGTTAATGTCTATTGTAGTTGCAGGAACTGTTAAATACAAAAAATAGGAGGGATGAGAACCTTGTTCTAACAATCCATCAAAAGCATTTACCACAGCATGATTTAAATACGAGCTTTTTATAAAACGGTCATTCACAAAAAAGAATTGTTCACCTCGTTTTCTCTTTGAAAATTCTGGTTTTGCTACAAAACCTTCTATGGTTAATATATCAGTTTGCTCATCAATAGGAACTAATTTTTCATTCATTTTAGTTCCAAAAACAGCCACAATTCGCTTTCTTAAATTACTATTTTTTAAATGATATACTTCGTTATCATTATGATGTAATAAAAAAGCAATACTAGGATGTGCTAACGCAACTCTTTGAAATTCATCAATAATATGACGAGTCTCAACAGTATCAGATTTTAAAAAGTTTCTCCTTGCAGGAATGTTATAGAACAAGTTTTTAACAGCAATACTTGTTCCTTTTCCTGTGGATATAAAATCTTGTGAAATTACTTTACTACCTTCAATTTTTATGCAAGTACCTAACTCTTCACTTTCTTGCTTGGTTTTTAACTCTATATGAGCAATTGCAGCAATAGAAGCTAAGGCTTCACCACGAAAACCTTTGGTACATAAATTGAATAAATCTTCCGCTTTTTGAATTTTAGATGTTGCATGACGCTCAAAACACATTCTTGCGTCTGTGGTGCTCATTCCTTTACCATCATCAATTACCTGAATTAGTGTTTTACCAGCATCTTTTAATAATAATTTGATGTTTGTGGCACCAGCATCAATGGCATTTTCTAACAACTCTTTCACTACAGAAGCAGGACGTTGTACGACTTCTCCAGCAGCGATTTGGTTGGCTACGTGATCAGGTAAAAGTTGAATGATGTCTGACATTAACGCTTTGTAAATATGGTTAAATCAAAATCAATGATAAATAAAAACAGTAAAACTAATACAGCAATAATAATAAGGATGGTTTTGTTTACTCCATTCTCTTTAACGTCTTTTAACTCGCTAAATGCATCGTTAACTTTTGTTTTGATACCTCTTTTTTTACCAGCAGTTTTTCTAAATTTATCAAGCTTATGCTCAATTTTAAACGGATTTCCCTCACCCTTGTAATAACGAGGTTGATAATCAAATTGTTTATGTGTGCGTTTTAAAAATCCCATAATTAAAATTTAATTGGTTTCTATTGATTAAGAAGAAATCAAGGATTATACCAATTTAATAAGCATCCCAAATTTAAAGAAATAAAAAGGATTTCTCAAATATTGATGTTAAAACTATTCTTAAAATCTAAAATGATTTAGACTGATAATTCCAATTCCTCAGAAAACTAAAAACCGATACTTTCAGAAGGTTTGTCACTGTTTTTTAGCGCTGCCATTTTTACAGCGGCTACAGCACATTCAATTCCTTTGTTACCATGTTTTCCTCCAGATCTGTCTAGAGATTGTTGTTTGGTATTATCTGTTAGTACACAAAAAACCACAGGAACATCATATTTAATGTTCAAATCAACAATTCCTTGTGTAACGCCCTCACAAACAAAATCAAAATGCTTAGTTTCTCCTTGAATCACGTTTCCTATAGCAATTATAGCATCCAGTTGTTCTGTTTGAATCATTTTTTTACATCCATATACCAATTCAAAACTTCCAGGAACATCCCAAGAAATAATATTTTCTTTGGTTGCACCACAATCAAGTAAAGCCTCAATAGCACCTTTATGCAAGTTTTTTGTAATTTCAGGATTCCACTCAGAAACAACAATCCCAAATCGAAAAGACTTCGCATTTGGGATTGTTGCTTTATCGTAAACGGATAAATTTGTTGTTGCCATTTTTTGGTTTTTAATTATTAGTTTTTGGTTGTTGGATTTTAACTAAAAACAATAAACCAACAACCAACAACTAATTTGCATATTTAGCTGCTGCAATATATTTTTCGATATTTCTACCTTGTTCAGATTTTGAATAATTTTCTTTAATTTGAGTAAATAGTGATTCAGCTTTACTGAAGTTTTTTAAATTCATTGCAGTTTGTCCTGCTTTGAATAAAAATAACGGAGTAGTGAATTCATTTGCTTTTTTGTTCGCTGCTTTTTCATAAAATTCTAAAGCGTCTTCTGGTTGATTGATGTCTGCAAAAGCATCACCAATAGCACCTAAAGAAACAGGTCCTAACATTTCATCATCAGAGTCAAACTTACTTAAATATTCAATAGCTTTGTCATATTGTTTCAACTGTAAATAAGAAACCCCAGCATAATAGTTTGCTAAATTTCCAGCATTAGTTCCGCTGTAAGATTCAGCAATATCAACAAAACCATATTTACCATCAGCACCTTCTAACCCTAAATTTAATAAGGAATCTATACCAGAACCTGCTGTTGCTGCTTCATCAAAATACTTTCTAGGAAAAGCTAACTCGTTAGAAGCTTCTAACTCATTTGGTTCTACAATATATTTGTTATAACCTAAATAAGCTAAGAAAATAACAACAATAGCAATTAAAGCAGCAAACAAAGGTTTGCTATTTTTTTCAATCCACTGCTCAGATTTAGAAGCAGTTTCATCTAGCGTATTAAAAACTTCTGCAGTTGTGCTGTCTATTTGCTCTGCTTGTTGTTCTTCTTTTTTGTTTTTTGGTTTGTATCCTCTCTTCTTGTATGTTGCCATCTGTCATTAAAAATTAGTGCCGACAAAAATAGTTTTTTTAATTGGATTTTAAAAGCGGTTAATTCGCAAAATTTTCAATAATTTGCAATTGATTTTTAACGCAGATTTAGAGTAATGTATTTAGAAAAAATTTCCATCGTCAATTTTAAAAATATAGTGTCTCAAACCTTTGATTTTCAGGACAAAATAAATTGTTTTGTGGGTGATAATGGCGTTGGAAAAACAAATGTTTTGGATGCAATTTACTATTTATCGTTTGCAAAAAGCTACTTTAATTCGGTTGCTGTTCAAAATATTAGACATGATGAATCCTTTTTTATGATAGAAGGTGAGTATGTATTGAACGATAGAAAAGAGAAAATCCTATGTAGTTTAAAAAAAGGACAAAAAAAGGTTTTAAAACGAAATGGTAAAAATTACGAAAAGTTTTCTGAGCATATAGGACAAATTCCATTGGTAATAATTTCACCTGCAGATCGTGATTTGGTAACAGAAGGAAGTGATACTAGAAGAAAATTTATAGACGGTGTAATTTCTCAGCAAAATAAAACCTATTTAAAAGACTTAATTGCTTACAACAAAGTCTTGAGTCAGCGTAATGCATTGCTAAAGTATTTTGCAGCTAATCGTGTCTTTGATGCTTTAAATTTGAGCGTTTATGATGAGCAATTAACAACCTATGGGAGTAAAATTTATGAAGTAAGAAAACAATTCTTGGAAGAGTTTATTCCAATTTTCAATGAAAAATATCAAGTTATTTCTGGGGATAAAGAACGTGTAGATTTAAAATATAAAAGTCAATTGCATGATTTTTCAATAGAAGATTTGCTAAAAAAATCCTTAGAAAAAGATAAGATTTTACAATATACTACCTCAGGTATTCATAAAGATGATTTGAATTTTCAAATAGGAGAGTACCCAATAAAAAAGTTTGGTTCTCAAGGTCAACAAAAATCGTATTTAATTGCATTAAAATTGGCGCAGTTTGAGTTTATTAAACAACAATCAAAAATGACACCTATTTTGTTATTAGATGATATTTTTGATAAATTAGATGAAAATAGAGTGCAACAAATTGTAGATTTGGTGAATAATGATGAATTCGGACAAATATTTATTACAGATACACACTCAGAAAGGACAGAAAATATTGTAAAACAAAGCAATTCTCCTTATCAGATTTTTAAATTGTAGAGTATTAGTTATAAGTAGAAAACTAAGAAGTTTTAAAAATTGTTAATTTAATTATCTAAAAAAACCAATAATCTAATTTACCCAAGAAATGGCAAAAAGAGAAAATGATTCTATATCAATTCAAGATTTAATGAAATCCTTTATCAAAGAAAATAATTTGACCAAAGGAATGCAGAAAATAAAAGTTGAAGAAACTTGGACTAAAATGATGGGACCAGGTGTTGCTACTCATACAACTTCAGTTAGACTGCAGAATAAAACCTTGATTATTCAATTATCTTCTTCTGTTTTGAGAGAAGAATTGAGTTATGGTAAAGATAAAATCATCAAAATGATGAATGAAGAATTGGGTGAAGAAGTGATAGGTAAGTTAATGTTGGTTTGATGATTTTTTACCAATAGAATAAAAAAAAACTCCTATTGTAAAATCTTAAGTAAATCTAAAGGGTTATCTAATACATGCTTAGCTCCATTTGAAATTAATTCTTCTTTTGATCTAAAACCCCAAGAAACACCTACAGCTAACATATTTGCATTATTTGCAGTTTGCATATCAATTCCAGTATCTCCTACATAAATTATTTCTTCAGTTTTTATTCCCAAGTTTTTGCTAATCTCAATAGCTACTAACGGATTTGGTTTTTTATGTGCCTCAACTGTCAAACCAACTACAGGATTAAAACAATTTGGAAATAACTTTTGAGTAATTTTCTTTGTAAGTTCATCAGCTTTATTAGATAAAACACTTAGTTTAATACCTTGTGAAATTAAAGTATCTAGCAACTCTATAATTCCATGATATGATTTTGTTTTACAAGTGCAATTATCCCTGTAGACTTTAACCATCTCATTAAAACAACAATCTATTTGTTGCTCATTTCTATGTGTTAAAGGTAGCGCATTATGAACAAGACTTCTAATTCCGCTACCAATAAAGCTTTGGTGTTTTTCATAACTGTGAGTAGGGAAATTGTTATTTTTAAGAACAATATTCATTGAATCTGCAATATCATGAAGAGAGTCAACAAGTGTTCCGTCTAAATCAAAAATAACCGCTTTAAATTCCATCTTTTTACAGGTTTTTAGTACAAGTTACGAAGTTATGTGAAAAAGAGATTATTTCAAACTAAACTAAAACAAAAAACTCGCAACAATTACGCTGCGAGTTTTTACTAAATATATTTTAGACTAAGAATTTCTAAAATTCTTAACTTGTACTGAACTAAATTCAGTATTTAGAATTGTTCTCTTCCAGAAAAGTGAAAGTTTCCTTCTATAGCTGCATTTTCATCAGAATCAGAACCATGAACAGCATTTTCTCCAATAGAAGTTGCATATAATTTTCTGATAGTTCCTTCTGCTGCTTCTGCAGGATTTGTGGCACCAATTAACGTTCTAAAATCGTCAACAGCATTATCTTTTTCTAAAATTGCTGCGATAATTGGTCCACGTGTCATAAACTCTACTAACTCACCAAAAAACGGACGCTCATTATGCACAGCATAAAAAGTTTCTGCATCTCTTTTTGTCATTTGAGTCTTTTTTAACGCTACAATTCTAAAACCTGCAGCATTAATTTTTTCTAAAATTGCACCAGTATGTCCGTTTTCTACAGCATCTGGTTTAATCATTGTAAATGTTCTATTTGTTGCCATTTAATTGACTTTTAAATTTCTAATCAATAGTTGTGAAACACTTTCACAAATTCGGCGCGAAATTACACAATTTTTTTAATTAAATTGTATATTCGCCACTTATGATTTTAAAAGGATTTGAAGCGTTACAAGATTTCTTAAAAAAACCAAGAAACATTGTGGTTGTTGGACATAGAAATCCAGATGGAGATGCAATGGGTTCTACCTTAGCATTAAAATTGTATTTGGATAAAAAAGGGCATACTGCAACTGTTGTGGTGCCTAATGAATATCCAGAGTTTTTGCATTGGTTACCTGCATCTGACACCACTTATAGATTTGATTGGCAAAACAACCAATCTCAAAAAGCTATCAAGGCTTCAGACATTATTTTTCTTTTGGACTTTAATGCATTGCATAGAGTAGGTTATGATATGCAAAACACTTTAGAACAATATCCTAATGATTTTGCAATGATAGACCATCATCAACAACCAGATGATGTTACCTATATGTATTCTGATGTAGAGATTTGTTCTACTTGCCAAATGGTATATCAGTTTATAGAAATGAATAATGATTTAGATTTGATTGATGCTGATATTGCTACGTGTTTGTATACAGGAATTATGACAGATACAGGTTCTTTTAGATTTAGATCTACCACTAGTAAGACGCATCGAATTATTGCGGATTTGATAGATAGAGGTGCAGAAAATGATAAAATTCATAGTAATGTTTACGATGCAAATTCGTACAACAGATTGTTACTGTTAGGGCAAGCATTAAGTAATTTGCAAATTTCACCATCCTATAAAACAGCATACATTACCCTAACAGATGCAGAGAAAAAACAATTCGATTTCCAAAAAGGAGACACAGAAGGCGTTGTAAATTATGCTCTTTCTTTAAAAGGAATTGTTTTTGCAGCAATTTTTATTGAAGATAAAGAACAAGGAATTGTAAAAATATCTTTCCGTTCTAAAGGTAGTTTTTCTGTAAATAAATTTGCAAGAAATCATTTTAATGGTGGAGGTCATGACAATGCTGCTGGTGGAAAATCGGACTTAGAAATGGCAAAAACAGTGACAAAATTTACATCACTATTACCAGATTATCAAAACGAACTGCAAACTTCTTATGAGAATTAGAATTTTACTTTTATTATCAATCGTGTGTTTTGGTTGCTCTAAAATTAAGCCAAGGAGACCTATTAACCCAAAACCATCTACAACTATTTTAAAAGAAACCATAAAAGAATCTAAAAAACTGAATCAAATTGAAGATGCTAAAATCATCCACCTAATTAAAAAAGATTCAGCAAATACATATCAAGTTTCTTCAAATGGTTTTTGGTATACCTATATCAATAAAACTGAAGAAGAAAAACCAAAACCAAAAACAGGAGATATTGTAACTATAGAATATAATATTACAGATTTAAATGATGAAATTATTTATTCTAAAGAAGAATTAGGAACAAAAACGTATACAATAGATAAAGAAGATTTTATTTCTGCACTTCAAGTAGGAATAAAGTTGATGAAAGTTGGAGAAACTATTACATTTGTCATTCCATCTTACAATGCTTTTGGTATTTCTGGGGATGGAAATAAAATAGGAATTAATCAATCAATAAAAAGTACAGTAACATTAACAAACATTAAATAAATAATAAAAAATGAAAATCATTAAAAGTATTTTATCAGTTGCAATTATAGCGTCTATGTTTTCTTGTGGAAATCAATTTAAAGAAGTAAAATCTTTAGAAACTGAAATAGATTCAGTAAGTTATGCGATAGGATTATCAACAGGTCTAGGAATGTCAGGTCAATTAAAATCTGGTTTTGAAGAAGTAAATAGAGATGTGTTAAAACAAGCAATTATAAATGGATTAGATTCAACAAACTTATTGATTGATCAAAAAGACATTCAAAAAGTAATTCAAAACTATTTTCAAAAAAAACAAGCAAAAGAGAGAAAAGAAGAATTGGCAAAAGCAGAAGTTTATAAAAAAGAAGGTGTTGCTTTTTTAGAAGCTAACAAAAGTAAAGATGGTGTGGTAACTACAGAAAGTGGTTTACAATATACTATTCTTAAAGAAGGAAAAGGTGCATTAGTTAAGCCTACAGATAAAGTTAAAATTCATTACCATGGTACTACAATTGATGGAACCGTTTTTGATAGTTCAGTTGATAAAAATCAGCCTTACACAGCAAGAGCAAATCAATTTATAAAAGGATTTAATGAAGGCTTAGCACTAATGAAAAAAGGATCAAAATTTAAATTCTTTATTCCACAAGAATTAGCTTATGGTGCAAGTCCAAGAGCAGGAGGAGCTATTAAACCTTACATGGCACTTATTTTTGAAGTAGAAGTTTTAGATATTTTAGATAAATAATTTTGATGAAGAATCTTACTCTAATTTTTGGATTAGTTCTTTTTATATTTTCCTGTACTACACCAGAAAAATATAAAACTTTAGATGATGGAGTTTATGCAGAAATTTTGACTAATAAAGGAGAAATTTTGTTAGAACTTTATCAAGAAGAAGTGCCAATGACAGTAGCAAATTTTGTTTCTTTAGTAGAAGGAACTAATCCAAAATTAGTAGATTCTTTACAAGGTGAAAACTTTTATAATGGAATCATTTTTCATAGAGTTGTAAATAATTTTGTCATTCAGGCTGGAGGATATACAGCTCAAGGTAGAAAACTTACAGGTTATACTTTTGGTGACGAATTTACTAAAAATGAAAACAGTCAGTTAATTTACAAACACAATGATGCAGGAATTCTTTCGATGGCAAATGCAGGTCCAGCAACAAATAATAGTCAGTTTTTTATCACACACAGACCAATTCCACATTTAGATGGTAAACATTCTGTTTTTGGTAAAACTACAATCAATTCTAATCAGTTAAAGGAAATTAAAACCAAGTTTAAAGATACTGTGCAAGTTCAAAAAGCCATCGATTCAACAAGAATGGCTGTAGTAAATAGCATCAAACAAAATGATACTATTTTATCGGTAAACATTATAAAGTTAGGTTCAAAAGGAAAAAGTTTTGATGCAGAAGAAGTTTTTGAAAGAGAATATAGAAAATTCTACCTATCTATCAATGAACGAAAAAAAGTAGAAAAAGAAGCTGAACAAAAAAGGTATTCCAATTATTTGGTAGAAAAAGAAAAGTTTTTAGCTAAAATGGAAGAGTCTAAAGCTGTAAAGACCTCTTCTGGATTACGAATTTTAAAATTAAAAGAAACTCAAGGTAAAAAAGTAGTAGATTTTGAGCCATTAACCATCAACTATACACTTTACACTGCTGATGGTAAAAAAATACAATCTACTAAAGATGCAAATGGAAAACCTTTTGTGTGTCGTTTAAATGACGCACAAAGACCTATGATTGCTGGTTTTAAAGAAGGTGTTTCAAAAATGAGAGAAGGAGAAATGGTAAGACTTTTTATCCCTTATTATATTGGTTACGGTGAAGAAAAATTTGGACCTTTTCCTGCAAAATCAGATTTAGTTTTTGAAATAGAAGTTTTAAAAGTAGGTAAATAAGTGATAGAAGATATTATACAAATTGATAAAAATATCCTTATTTATTTAAATAATTTAGGAAGTGAACAATGGGACTCTTTGTGGTTAGTCATTACCAATCAATTTAGTTGGGCACCGTTATTTCTTCTAATTTTTTATTTAGTTATTAAAACTTTTGGATGGAAAAGAGGAGGATTTGCAATTCTTTCAATGATTATTCTAGTTGCTTTTTCTGATCAATTTACCAACTTTATTAAAAATTCCGTTCAGCGTTTAAGACCAAATAATGATCCAGAAATTATGCATTTACTAAGAACTTTGAAAGACCCTCAGAGTTACAGTTTTATGTCTGGACATGCTACAACATCTACGTTTTTTAGTGTTTTTGTTATTCTTTTACTTAGAGATAAAATCAAATATATTTATTTAATCCTGTGCTTTCCTCTAATTTTTGCTTACAGCAGATTATACTTAGGTGTACATTTTCCTATTGATATTATAGTAGGACTTTTAATAGGAACAATTTTAGCCCGATTGTACCATTTATTATATATTAAAGTAGATCAAAAGATTTTCGACTAATTCTTTTTGTTATTAAAGTACAAGTATTTTGTAGAGTGATAAAAAGCATTTAACAAACTATCCATCTCTTTACTAATTTTTGGATATTCCTCTTGATATTCAGTCAATGCTTTTTCATTCAGCTTATACAATTTAGTTGTATTTGAAGGTATGGTTTTAGAATAATACAAACTATCCTGAAGCAATCCAACAGCTGGTTCACCATTAATTTTTAAGTATACAAATGATGAGGATTTATCAGGAATTGAGTCCAGCAAATTTGTTCCAAGTGTATAATTTGTATGATTCACTTTTGCTAAACTAGCAACAGTTGGAAATAAATCAATCAATTTACCATACTTAGCACTATTTTTTGGTGTTAAAAATTTCGGAGCATGAATAAAGAAAGGAACGTGCTGTAACTCGATGTTTAGATCGTGTTCTTTTGTGTAATTATCAGTTCTTTTCATAGCAGTGTTATGATCTCCAAAGAATACAAAAATAGTGTTATCATAATAACCAGAAGCTTTTGCGCGTTCTAAAAATCGACCAATATTAAAGTCCAAATAACGCAATGCGTTTAATTGCGCAACAGATTTAAATCCAGATTTTTCTAATAATGTAGCCTCAATTTCATTCTCTTTTAGTGGAGTGAAACTCTCTTGTTTTTCTGGAACTGTAAACGGCATATGATTAGAAGCTGTCTGAATATAGGCAATAAAAGGTTTGTTTGCTTTAGCTAATTTCTCTAATTCTTTGTTAGATTCTTTAAAAAGTTCGTAATCATCCATTCCCCAAACATCAGCCCTTTTTTCAGTTTCATAACTCCCTTCTTCAAAGATTTTTAATCCTTTTATGTTCGATTGAAAAATACTTCTAATATTTGCCCAATTTGCACTTCCTCCTAAAAAATATAATTTTTCATAACCATCAAACTGATCAAAAATAATTCGCTGATCTTGCACTAAAGGATTTCTAGAAGCCGTTTTTACATCCTCAATATCTGGTAGACCAGAAACACTAGCAAAAACACTAGCTGCAGTTCCTGATTTGTGCACATAAAAATTAGAAAAACGCAAACTATTTTTAAGAATGCTGTCCATTTTTGGAGTAGTTTCTATTGGGTTTCCATAAAAACTCATAGGCTTTACTCCAACAGATTCCATCATTACAATAACAACATTTGGTTTTTTTGTAAAGGTTGAATCAAAAGTAATTTTTCTCTCAAAAAGAACTTTATCTTTTGGTAAGTTTAAGTGATTGGCAATTACAGGATAATATTTTTTAAATTCATCCATATCAACTCCTTGGCTTCTGTATGCAAAACTGTCAAAAAAGTATAAAACAGGATTTAAGGCAAATTGATTTACAGCATTTTTTTTCGAGAAAAAAGCTTCACTCCAACGCAATGGATAATGAGTAATGCTACTGTAAATTCCGTAAGAAAGCAATAAAATGGTACTTATAAAATAAACAGCTTTTAATTTTTTTGAAATAGTCTTTTTTTGATTTGTAAAAGAAGTATAGATAAATTTTGATAGTTTATAAATCAAAAATGATATTATTAAAAGCCCAAAAACACCTTTGTAAATAGGGTAACTTTCTAATAAAACTTGTCCAGAAATTTTGATATCGTCTAAAAAACGTAATGATGAAGCATCTAAACGAATACTTAAATAATCATAATAACCAAAATCAAAAAGATAAAACAAGGTTAGTGTTAAATAGGCTAAAACTAAATAGATGTTGGCTATTTTTTTATAAATTTTTCTTTGTAAAAAACGATAATTTACAATTAAAATTAATGCTGCTAGAGGAAAAAAGGTAATGATGGCTAACTTTAAATCAAAACGTAAACCTAACCAAAATGCTCTTTGAATTTCAGATGAAGAAACATTATCTAACTGTGCAAAAAAATTATAAAAGATTATCCGAAATAGAAAACAAAAGACAAATAATACAAAAACATTTGTAAAAATATATTTAATATAATTCGGAATCTTTTGCAGCATTAAAGGTGTTTAAAGCGGCAAATATATTTATTTTTCAGTTAAAAGCTGGGGTGTCTTTCGTTTAAAACCTTTTTATGGATTGATAGTAATTTTTTAATCTCCCTTTTTCATCTGAATTTTTCATCAATATATAATGTTTATGTATACTATTGTGGATAAACTTCCATTTTTTAAAATGAAAAAAGGAGGATAAAAAGTAGAATTTAAGTAAATTTGCGGCTTAACAAACCCGAAAAAGAACATGAAAATATCGTATAGTTGGTTAAAACAATTTTTGCAGGTAGATTTAGAACCTGTAAAAGCAGGAGAGTTATTAACTGATTTAGGTTTAGAAGTAGAGGGAATTGAGACCAAAGAATCAATTAAAGGAAGTCTAAAAGGTATTGTAATAGGTAAAGTGTTAACCTGTAATCAGCATCCAAATGCAGATCGTTTAAAAGTTACTACAGTAGATTTGGGTTCAGAAGCTCCAGTTCAGATTGTTTGTGGAGCACCTAATGTAGCAGCTGGTCAAAAAGTGCCTGTAGCTACTATAGGAACTACACTTTATGATGATAAAGGAGAGGGTTTCAAAATTAAAAAAGGAAAGATAAGAGGAGAGGAGAGTCATGGAATGATTTGTGCTGAAGATGAATTAGGTTTAGGTTCTAGTCATGATGGAATTATGGTTTTAGATAAAAAACTTCAAGTAGGTACTCCTGCAGCAGAAGTTTTTAATATAGAAACAGATTACGTTTTTGAAATAGGGTTAACACCAAACAGGTCTGATGCTATGAGTCATTTTGGAGTGGCAAGAGATTTACGAGCAGGACTAATACAACAAGATGTAAAATTAGAGTTGATTTCACCTTCTGTAAGTAATTTTCATGTTGATGAAAGAACGCTTCGTTTTGATGTAGAAGTTGATGACAAAGAATTAGTACCTCGTTATTGTGGAATTACCATAACCGATGTAACCGTAAAAGATTCTCCAGAATGGATTCAGAATCGTTTAAAAGCAATTGGTTTAACACCTAAAAACAATATTGTAGACATTACAAATTATGTTTTACATGAGTTAGGTCAGCCACTACATGCTTTTGATGCTCAGAAAGTTAAAGGAAATAAAATTCTAGTTAAAACATTAGAAGAAGGGACAAAATTCACCACTTTAGATGAAGTAGAAAGAGAATTATCATCAGAAGATATTATGATTTGTGATGCAGATTCGAATCCACTTTGTATTGGTGGAGTTTTTGGTGGATTAAATTCTGGAGTTACAGAACACACTACCTCAATATTTTTAGAAAGTGCTTATTTTAATCCAGTTTCTATTCGTAAAACAGCAAAAAGACATGCTTTAAATACTGATGCATCATTCCGTTTTGAACGTGGAATTGATGTAAACTGTACAAAATATGCTTTAAAAAGAGCAGCGTTGTTGATAGAAGAATATGCAGGAGGAAAATTAGCTTCTGATATTTCTGATTTTTACCCAGAAAAGATTGAAGATTTTCAAGTCTTTTTGTCTTATGAAAATGCATATCGTTTGATAGGGCAAGAGATTCCAAAAGAATCAATTAAAAATATTTTAGCATCTTTAGAAATTAAAATCAATAGTGAAACTGCTGGAGGTTTAGGATTAACAATTCCTTCTTATAGAACTGATGTTCAGCGAGAGGCAGATATTATTGAAGAAATTTTAAGAGTTTATGGGTATAATAATATCGAGTTTTCTCATAAATTAAATACTTCTATATCTTTTGATTCTAATAAAGAAAATAAGATTGAAAACATTGTTGCCAACCAATTGAGTGCCTTAGGGTTTAACGAAACTATGGCAAATTCATTGACAAAACCTGAGTATGCAAATTTATCAGAAAACATCAATGAAGAGGCAAATGTAGAAATGTTAAATCCGTTAAGCAATGACTTAAAGGTAATGCGTCAATCTTTATTGTTTAGTGGTTTAGAATCAGTTGCTTATAACATCAATAGAAAAAATAATGCATTGCAATTTTATGAGTGTGGAAAAACATATCATAAATATAATGGGAAATATCAAGAAGACAAACACCTAACACTCTTTGTTACAGGAAACAGAACTAAAGAAAATTGGAATGTAGGTAATAAAACTTCAGATTTCTTTTACCTAAAAGGGATTATTACCTCAGTTTTAAGCAGATTAGGAATTGATAAAGTAAAAGCATCTCCAACCAAACAAGATGTTTTTTCTGAAGGAATTTCTCTAGGTTTAGGAAAAAATAGAATAGTAGAATTTGGAGTTGTAAAACGTTCAGTTTTAAAAGAATTTGGAATTAAACAAGAAGTTTTATTTGCAGATTTTAATTGGGATACTATTTTAAAATTTGTTGGAAATAAAAAGATTAAAGTTTCAGATTTACCTAAATTTCCAGCTGTAAAACGTGATTTAGCTTTATTATTAGATTCAAAAACTGAGTTTAAAGAGGTTTATAATTTAGCGTTTCAATCAGAAAGAAAACTATTAAAAGAAGTTGATTTGTTTGATGTTTATGAAGGTGATAAATTACCAGAAGGTAAAAAATCTTATGCAGTAAGTTTCTTGTTACAAGATGAAACCAAAACATTAGCAGACAAGCAAATAGACAAAATAATGCAAAAATTACAGCAAACTTTTGAAAAGAGTTTAGATGCTGTTTTAAGATAAAGTTAGTGTTTTACGAAATGAAAAAAACCATCTCAATTGAGATGGTTTTTTTATCAACTAATTCAAATAATTTACACAATAAAGAGGGTTACAACGTCTCTTCATTTATATCACGCAATCTACGTGCCAAAAACTATTTGAAAATATTTTTTTTTTAAATTATAAATCTTGCGCATGTTTGTGTGCTTTGTAAGAAGAACGTACCAAAGCACCACTTTCTACATACATAAAGCCCATTTCTAAACCAAGCGTTTCATATTTTTTAAATTGATCTGGAGTAATAAATTCTTTAACTGGTAAGTGCTTCTTAGTAGGCTGCAGATATTGACCAATGGTAATGATATCACAATTTACTTCACGTAAATCTTTCATGGTTTGTATCACTTCTTCTTCAGTTTCACCCAAACCTAACATTAAACCAGTTTTTGTTCGCATTCCGTTTTCTTTTAGATACTTTAAAACACCTAGACTTCTATCATATTTAGCCTGAATTCTAACTTCACGAGTCAATCTTCTAACCGTTTCCATATTATGAGAAACAACTTCTGGATGTACTTCTATAATTCTGTCAATTTGTTTTGTATTTCCTTGAAAATCTGGAATTAAAGTTTCTAAAGTTGTATTTGGATTTGTTCTACGAATTGCATCTACAGTTTCTGCCCAAATAATAGAACCACCATCTTTTAAATCATCTCTGTCTACAGAAGTAATTACAGCATGTTTAATGCCCATTATTTTTATAGAACGCGCTACTTTTTCGGGTTCATCCCATTCAACAGTTTCTGGTCTTCCAGTTTTTACACCACAAAAGCCACAAGAGCGTGTACAGATGTTTCCTAAAATCATAAAAGTTGCAGTTCCTTCTCCCCAACATTCACCCATATTAGGACAACTACCACTGGTACAAATTGTATTTAATTTATACTTATCTACTAAACCTCTTAATTCAGTATATTTTTTACCAACTGGTAATTTTACACGTAACCATTTTGGTTTTTTTGGTTTTTCAGGAGCTATAACAGAATCTATTGCCATTTTCTATCAAATTTAGGTGCAAAGATACAAAGGAAAGTTTTAAATACTTGTTAAAAACCAAAAGCTAAAACCTATTAAACACAAAATACCAATAATACTTAAAATTCTTAAATAAATACCGGGTTGATGCTCTTGAGGTGTATGTTTTCCTGTAATAAGTTTATAGTTTAAAATGGCGTAAAAAGGAGCAGTTAAAAAGGATAATATTGTCGCAATTTTCACCAATAAACCCATATTATCCATAAAATATTTTAAGATTAAAAAAGTACCAATAAATAGAAAAACAATCCAAAACCAGTACCCCAATTTAAATTCTTTTCCCCAAAGTAGTTTTGTGGTTCTATTCATGGCCCTTGGAGAAGCATCCATAGTGGTAATTGTTGTACTAAACATTGTTGTAAATGCTGCAATAGCAATAAAAATATAAGAAAAATCACCTAGATTTTTAGTATAAAGTTTTATCAATTGTGAAGCGAATACACCACCTTTGTTAGAGAATGTTTCACCTGATTTATACATTACTAAAGCTCCTAAAAGCACAAAACATAAACCTAAGAAAAGTGTACCAATATAACCTATATTAAAATCGAAAACAGCGTCTTTTGGTTTGGTTTTTACCACTGTAGTTTTGTCTTTTTCTATAGACCAAATAGAATGCCAAATAGAAACGTCTAAAGGAGCTGGCATCCATCCTAAAAAGGCAATTAAAAAAGTTAGCTCTACTGCACCAGAAGGAATGATTTGTGTAACATCAAATGCTTCTTTGGTGCTAAACAAAGCTACAGAAACCGCAATTATGGTACTTACAGTTAGAATCATAATGATGTATTTCATCAGATTGTCTAATAAACTGTATTTTCCTATCAGTAGAATAATCAAGCTAATAAACATCAGTAGAGTAGACCATACAACTAAATCATCAGTAAAACCAAAAAGTTGTGATGCTAAACCTGCTGTAACAATGGTTACTGCTGCTTGAATGGTAAACATGGTAGCAAAATTGATTACATAATAAGCTATTAAAACACCTTTGCCTAACTTTCTATAACCATCTAGTAGAGTTTCGCCTGTTGCAGCTGCATAACGTGGTCCAAATTGAAAAAACGGATATTTAAATAAATGCACTAACAATAGCGCCCAAATTAACCCAAAACCAAACTCAGCTCCAGCTCTTGTAGATTGTACCAAGTGAGATACACCAATGGCTGCACCTGCAAAAAGTAAACCGGGACCTAAAGATTGTAAGAATGATTTTTTCATAACTAAGACTTTTTGATAATCTCTGCCAACAACTTTTTAGCACGTAATAATTTTACTTTTACGTTGTTCATAGGTTCATCAATTTGCGCAGCAATTTCTTTGTAGCTTAATTCTTGAAAATATCGTAATTGAATGATTTCTTGGTATTTAGGTTTTAATTGTTTGATGTCTCTTAACAATTTAGCCAAATTTTGTTCTGTAATAATTCGGTCTTCTGGAGTAGGATTTTCATCAACCACTAAATACGCTCTTTTTTCTTGCTCTTTAGAGGTATCTGCATTGATTGAGATGTTTTTTTTACGCAATAAATCAATATGTAAATTCTTAGAAATGGTAATCAACCAAGTCTTAAAAACGTATTTATCATCGTAAAAATCTATTTTATCAAAAGCCTTAGAAAATGTTCTTATGGTAATATCTTCAGCATCATTCTCGTTTTGTGTTCTTTTTAATTGGTAATTGTAGACATCACTCCAAAACGTATCTAACAATAAGCTAAATGCAGCCTGATTACCACTTTTTGCTTTAGAAATTGTTATATTAAGCTGTTTTTTGTCTATTTCCAATGATTAGGTTTTGACCACAAATTACTGATAAATATCGAAAGTTGAAATAATATCAATCCAATTTCTAAAAATGGGAAGAAATATGCAATTTGAGGTTCTTTTAATTTTTTTGAGGCAAAACCTATTAAAATCGTTGTAATTATAAAATAAGATAAAATAATTGGTAACATTATTTTCCAAGAAAAGAAAAAAAGTAGGGTAGTACCTAATAAGTAAAAAAAGATTTTTGAGGTAAAAAATAGTCCTAAAAAGAATTTGTGTTTTTGTTTATAATGATTTGCTGTAGAAATATGTCTTCTTTTTTGTCTAAACCATTCTTTTAGTGATTTTGGAGCTATAGATTTTGTAAAACTTTTTTCGGATGTACATATTGTTGTATTCTCTTTTTCTGCTGCATCTCTAATAAATAAATCATCATCACCAGATTTTAAGTGTATGTGATTGATAAATCCTTTTACCTTGAAAAATTCATTTCTATGATAGGCTAAATTTCGTCCAACAGCCATATATGGAGACCCTATTTTTGCATAACTAAAGTACTGAATAGCTGTTAATAAAGTTTCATATCGTACTAATAGATTTACAAGTGATTTTTCTTTTTTATATTTTCCATATCCTAAAACTATGGTTTTGTCATCTGAAAAATTTTGACTCATTTCTGATATCCAATATTTAGAAATAGGTTTGCAATCAGCATCAGTAAATAACAAATGATCGTGTTTAGCAGTTTTAATTCCTAAGGTAAGCGCATATTTTTTATTTCCCCAAAACGCTTCAATACTATCTACATTAACAATGCTTATGTTTTGGTGCTGCTTTTTAAACTTCTTCATCACTTTCAAAGTTTTATCTGAAGAAGAATCGTTAATTAAAACAATTTCAAAATCATCATATTTTTGATTGATGACTGAGGGTAAAAATTTCTTGAGATTTTTAGCTTCATTTTTAGCACAAATAATGACAGAGACAGGAATGTGAGCTTTTTTATTTTTATTTTTTTGCGGACTAAAAACAAAAGTAAAAAACGTAAAATAATAGATAATTTGAATAACTGTAAATACTACAAAAACGTAGAGAACTACAGATAATATCATGAAGTAAAAATGAATTTATTTATGTTCTGGTTCTGCACAAGTATCAAACTGATCTGGGGTTTTTCCGCAAAAACCACAAGCTTCTCCTTCTTTATTTAACATTGGATTTTGACTTGCACAAGTTCCTGCAAATTTACCATCTTTTTTTGCCCATATTTTAATGGCAATTCCAGCAACACCAAGAGCTAATAAACCTAAAGTTAACAATAATAATTTCATAAAAAATAATTCTTATACAAAGATACATATTCTTATTGTCAACTTAAAAAATTGAGCAAAATATTAATAATGTGACTTTTTAATATATTGAGTGTCAAAAGAATTAATATCAACTATTTAATAACTAAACATTTTATATTATGAAAAAATATTTTGCTGAATTATTTGGAACTTTTTGGCTAGTTTTTGGTGGATGTGGTAGTGCAATTTTTGCTGCTGGATTTCCAGAATTAGGTATTGGTTTTGTAGGTGTTTCTTTGGCTTTTGGTTTAACCGTTTTAACCATGGCGTATGCAGTAGGTCATATTTCTGGCGGACATTTTAACCCTGCTGTTTCTTTTGGTCTTTGGGCTGGAGGTAAATTCTCTGTAAAAGAATTAATTCCTTATATCATTTCTCAATTAGTCGGAGCAATTTTAGCTGCATCTGCATTGTATTTGATTGTCTCTGGAAAATCTGATTTCGAATCTATTGGAGGTTTTGCAGCGAATGGTTATGGTGAATTATCGCCAGGTAAATTCTCTATGCAATCTGCATTTATTGCTGAATTTTTATTGACAATGTTCTTTTTATTAATCATTTTAGGAAGCACAAACAAAAGAGCTCCAAAAGGTTTTGCACCTATTGCAATAGGTTTGGGCTTAACTCTTATCCATTTAATCAGTATTCCAATTACAAATACTTCAGTTAATCCTGCACGTTCTATAAGTCAAGCAATTTTTGCTGGTGGAGAATATTTAACTCAATCTTGGTTGTTTTGGGTTGCACCAATTGGTGGAGCAATTGTAGCGGGAATTATACACAAAGCATTATTTGATAAAGAATAAAATATTTAATCCCTAACTCAATTCTCGAAACCAGATAAATATAATTTTGTCTGGTTTTTTAGTGAATTACATTCACTTCAATTTCTAAAGTGATTCCAAATTTATCTAAAATTGTAGCTTGTATTTTTTGAGCCAGTTGATAAATCTCTTCTCCAGAAGCATTTCCATAATTTACCAAAACCAAAGCTTGTTTTGTGTGTACACCATAATCTCTAAAACGTTTTCCTTTAAAACCAGCTTGTTCTATTAACCAACCTGCAGGAATTTTTGTTTCAGAATCAGAAACAGTATAACTTGGAATTTTTGGATATTCTTTTTGAATGTCTAAAAATTGATTTTTAGTAATCACAGGGTTTTTAAAGAAACTCCCACTATTTCCTATTTCTTTTGGATCTGGTAGTTTTGATTTTCTAATTGCAATAACAGCATCAGAAATATCTTTTAAAGTAGGTTTTTCAATTCCTTTAGATGCTAATTCAGTTTCAATAGCGCCGTAAGAAGTATTTAAATTATGATTCGTCTTTGTCAATTGAAAACTCACAGAAGTTAAGATGTATTTACCTTTGGCATCATTTTTAAAAATCGAGTTTCTATACCCAAATTTACACTCTTCATTAGAAAATTGCACTAATTTTCCTGATGCTATTTCTATGGCTTCAACTTTGGTAATTGTATCTTTTACTTCAACTCCATAAGCTCCAATATTTTGAATAGGACAAGTTCCAACATTACCTGGAATTAAAGATAAGTTTTCTATTCCTCCATAATTTTGTGAAACACACCACAGCGCAAACTCATGCCAGTTTTCGCCAGAATTAACAGTTAAATGAACGTTATTGTCATCTTCTCTATCAATAACAAT
Organism: Polaribacter septentrionalilitoris; assembly: GCF_009832745.1. GTDB lineage: Bacteria > Bacteroidota > Bacteroidia > Flavobacteriales > Flavobacteriaceae > Polaribacter > Polaribacter septentrionalilitoris. The sequence continues at coordinate 291,957 of NZ_VRMJ01000025.1, forward strand.
ACCTTTAATGTTAATGTGTACCACTAATTTATTTATGTCTTTAGTAAGTAACATATTGCTTCCACCAGAAATTAAAAAAATATCTTTTTCAATTTTTAAAAGCTGTTGCAATTGATAAACAGAATCTATAGAGATAAAACGTTTTGCAGTAACATCAATACCAAAAGTATTGTAGTATTTAAGTGATATGTTTTCTTGAATGTTCAATTAGCTATTGTATTGCTTTAGTGCTACTGCTAAAATTTCTACAGAACGAATTAAATCTTGTTTCTTTAAAACATAAGCAATTCTTACTTGATTTTTTCCTTCTCCTTCAGTAGAATAAAATCCACTTGCAGGCGCGACCATCACAGTTTCATTATTATGATTAAATTTTTCTAAAATCCATTGTGCAAAATCATCAGAATCAGCAACTGGTAATTCAACCACACAATAAAACGCACCCTTTGGATTAGCCACTTTTACACCATCAATTTTTTGTAGTTCAGAAATTAACGTGTTTCTGCGCTCAACATATTCTGTTTTAACATCATCAAAATAACTTTGTGGAGTTTCTAAAGCAGCTTCACTGGCTAATAAAGCATACGTTGGTGGACTTAGTCTTGCTTGTGCAAACTTTATAGCAGTATTTACAAATTCTTTGTTTTTAGAGACGATACATCCAATTCTAGCACCACACATGCTGTAACGTTTAGAAACAGAGTCTATTACAATAGCATTTTCTTCTAAACCACTTAAAGATAAAATAGAGGTATGTTGTAATCCATCATAAGTAAATTCACGATAAACTTCATCTGCAATTAAAAACAAGTCGTGTTTTAAAACAATTTGTTTTAGTTTTTCAATTTCTTCTTTAGAGTATAAATATCCTGTTGGATTTCCAGGATTACAAATTAATATTGCCTTGGTTTTTTTAGTAATGAGTTTCTCAAAATCTTCAATTTTAGGAAGTGCAAAATTATCCTCAATTTTAGAGATTACAGGCACAACTTTTACTCCAGAAGCAGTAGAGAAACCATTATAGTTTGCATAAAAAGGTTCAGGAATTATAATTTCATCACCAGGATCTGTAATACTACCAATAGTAAATAATAAAGCTTCAGAACCACCAGTAGTTACAATAAGATTGTTTTCTGTGACGTTGATATTGTTTTTTTTGTAATAATTAGCTAATTTAATTCTGTACTCTTCAGATCCTTCAGAACGTGCATAAGACAATGTTTCAATAGTATTGTTTTTTACAGCATCTAAAGCAACTTGAGGAGTCTTAATATCAGGCTGACCAATATTTAAATGAAAAACTTTAGTTCCTCTTTTTTTAGCATCTTCTGCATAAGGTACCAGTTTTCTTATTGGAGATGATGGCATTTGAGTTCCTTTTTTAGAAATTGAAGGCATAATAATTTTTTAAGATTTATCTTTCACAAATTTCCGAAATATATTTTATTTAGCACATTATATTGTAGAAAGTTTAAAGGTTAAAAAAATCATAAAAAAAATGCTATAAGAAGCTTAATTTGTATCTTACATAGTAAAATTAAATCACTTGAAATTTAAATTAGTTTTATCTTTTTTATTTGTAATTATACTTTTTGATAATACCTATTCTCAAACAGGGTTTTATTTTAAAAACAAAAATTCTGAAAAAGTATCACTTAGCTTTAAAAAAATTAATAATCTAATTGTTATACCGGTAACTATAAATGGAAAAGAATTATCTTTTATTTTAGATACAGGTGTAAATAAAACAATTCTTTTTAATTTATCTTCAAAAGACAGTATTAGTTTAATGAATACTGAAAAGGTTACTTTAAGAGGGTTAGGAGGTGGTAAAGCTGTAAGTGCTATTATATCTAGAAATAATAGAGTAAACATAAAACAATTAATAAGTATAGATGAGAGTATTTATGTAGTTTTAAAAGATTTTCATGATTTGTCAGGGAAAATGGGAACGACAATTCATGGTATTATTGGGTATAGCGTTTTTAAAAATTTTGTTGTAAAAATAAATTATAGAACAAATAGAATTATATTTTACAAACCAGATAATTTTAAATATAGAAAATGTAAGAAATGTTTTACTACTGAATTGAAATACTATAAACGCAAACCTTACTTAAAAGCAAAAGTTCAATTAGACACAGTAGGAGATTCTCTGCAAGAGGTTAAGCTATTAATAGATACAGGAGGAAGTGATGCATTATGGCTTTTTGAGTATTCTGATAAAAATATTAAAACTCCAATAAAACATTTTAGAGATATTTTAGGAGAAGGCTTAAGTGGAACGATTTATGGGAATAGAAGTAGAATACCTAAATTTGTGTTAGGAGATTTTAAAATACCAAACCCCACAGTATCTTTTTTAGATACCATTTCTACAAAGGCTTCTAGAAATTTTAAGTACAGAAATGGAAGTATAGGAGCAGGAATGTTAAGTAGGTTTACTGTTTGGGTAGATTATCCACATAGACAAATAACTTTTAAGAAAAATAGTTCTTTTCGAAAAAAATTCTACTATAACATGAGCGGTCTTGATGTAGTTTACGCAGGAAGAGAACTTGTAAAAGAAGAAAAAACCAACCGTAATTTTAATTCAGCTTATAATGAAGAGACTAATATTAAAAATACAATATCATTTGTAACAAGATATCAATTTAGATTTAAGCCTACCTATAAAATTAAAAGTGTTGTAAAAAATTCACCTGCTGATAAAGCAGGACTTAAACCTGGGGACAAAATAATAAGTTTAAATAGAAAAGCAGCACACACTTACACACTTTCTAATATAATTGCAAAATTCCAAGAAAGAGATAACAAAAAAATAAGATTGGTTATAGACAGAAATGGAGAAAAAATGAAATTTGAATTTAGGCTTAAAAAATCAGTTTAAAATTAACTGTCAGATACTAGACTTTTTTGTTTCACTAAAGAAACTCCTTTGTTAACATACCCTTTAATTTTAATTACTTTTCTAGGGCTTTTGGCATTTGAAAAAATAGTAATCGATTTAGAAAATCCACCTAATCTTTTGGTGTCATAAGAAACTTTAATTTCACCTTTTTCACCTGGCATAATAGGTTTTTCTGGTTTTTTAGGAACTGTACAACCACAAGAAGATTGAATGTTTTTAATGATTAAGGGTTTGTCTCCAATATTTGTAAAAACAAAAATTCGCTCTCCATTATCACCTTTTGCTATTTTACCATAATCAATAATTTCTTTTTCAAACTTAAATTCTTGAGCATTAACAGAAAAAGAAACAAATAAGAATACTAATAAAGTACCGAAAGCTTTCATATGTAGATATTTATATTGTAAAATTATAACTAATATTTTATTTTAAAAAATCAATCACTAATTTTCTCTACAAAAAAGAGAATTGTATTTTTGCCAACTATATTTCAAAAACTATTCCAAAGTATGGCAATTCCATCTAAATATGATGCAAGTAAGGTAGAAGACAAGTGGTATGACTACTGGATGAAAAACAACTATTTTCATTCCACTCCAGATGAAAGAGAGCCTTATACCATTGTAATTCCTCCACCAAATGTAACAGGAGTTTTACACATGGGACATATGTTAAATAATACCATTCAAGATGTGTTAATTAGACGTGCACGTTTGTTAGGTAAAAATGCATGTTGGGTTCCAGGTACAGATCACGCATCAATTGCTACAGAAGCAAAAGTGGTTGCCAAATTAAAAGAACAAGGAATTTCTAAAAGCGATTTAACTCGTGAAGAGTTTCTAAAACATGCTTTTGATTGGAAAGATGAATATGGAGGTATAATTCTCGAGCAATTAAGGAAGTTAGGTGCTTCTTGCGATTGGGAAAGAACAGCTTTTACCATGGATCCAGAAATGTCTGAATCTGTAATTAAAGTATTTGTTGATTTGTACAATAAAGGGTTAATTTACAGAGGATATAGAATGGTAAATTGGGATCCTGAAGCTAAAACTACATTATCTGATGAAGAGGTAATTCACGAAGAAAGACAAGGAAACTTGTACTATTTAGAATATAAAATTGAAGACTCTACAGATACGTTAACAATAGCAACTACAAGACCAGAAACTATTTTTGGAGATACTGCAATTTGTATCAATCCAAATGATGAACGTTTTACGCATTTAAAAGGGAAAAAAGCAATTGTACCTCTGTGCAACAGAGTTATTCCTATTATTGAGGACGAATATGTAGATTTAGAATTTGGTACAGGTTGTTTAAAGGTAACACCTGCTCATGATGAAAATGATAAGAATCTAGGGGATAAGCATAATCTTGAAGTAATTGATATTTTTAATGAAGATGCTTCTCTAAACTCTTTTGGATTGCATTATCAAGGAAAAGATCGTTTTGTTGTTCGTAAAGAAGTAGCTAAAGAACTTGAAGAAAAAGGAATTTTAGTAAAAACGGAAGTTCATACAAATAAAGTTGGTACATCAGAAAGAACTAAAGCAGTTATTGAACCAAGATTATCAGATCAATGGTTTTTAAAAATGACAGATTTAGCAAAACCAGCTATTGATGCTGTTTTAGGCAATGATAATGAGATCAATTTAGTACCTAAAAAGTTTGAAAACACCTACAGACATTGGATGGAAAATGTACGCGATTGGAACATATCTCGTCAATTATGGTGGGGACAACAAATTCCTGCTTATTTCTATGGTGATGGCAAAGAAGATTTTGTAGTTGAAGAGAATATTGAGAAAGCACTTGAACTTGCTAAACTAAAAACCAACAACCAAAAACTATCAACCAAAGACTTACGTCAAGATGAAGACGCACTAGACACTTGGTTTTCTTCTTGGTTATGGCCAATGTCAGTTTTTGACGGAATTAGAAATCCAGAAAACGAAGAGATTAAATATTATTATCCAACAAACGATTTAGTTACAGGACCAGATATTTTATTTTTCTGGGTAGCAAGAATGATTGTTGCTGGTTATGAATACAAAGACCAAAAACCTTTTGAAAATGTATATTTAACAGGTTTAGTTAGAGATAAACAAAGACGTAAAATGTCTAAGTCTTTAGGGAATTCTCCAGATGCATTAAAATTGATAGAAGAATTTGGTGCAGATGGAGTAAGAGTTGGATTATTATTAAGTGCTCCAGCAGGAAATGATATTTTATTTGATGAAGATTTATGTCAGCAAGGAAAAGGTTTTGCTAATAAAATTTGGAATGCATTCAGATTAATTAAAGGTTGGGAAATAGATGAAAATTTAGCACAGCCAGAAACCGCAAAAATTGGTTTGGCTTGGTATGAAGCAAAATTTCAAAAAGCACTAGCAGAGATAGAAGATCATTTTTCTAAATATCGTTTATCTGATGCATTAATGACAATCTATAAATTAATTATGGATGATTTTTCTTCATGGTTATTAGAAATTGTAAAACCTGCTTATCAACAACCTATAGATAAAAAAACATTTGATGCCATTATAGAGGTTTTAGAAAATAACCTAAAAGTTTTACATCCTTTTATGCCATTCTTAACCGAAGAAATTTGGCAGCATATTACAGAGAGAACATCTGATGAAGCCTTAATTATTGCAAAGTATCCTGAAAAGAAAGCATTTGATGCTGCAATAATTTCTAATTTTGATTTTGCTACTGGAGTTGTATCAGGAATTAGAACCATCAGAAAAGAAAAAAATATTTCTTTTAAAGATGCAGTTGAATTGTTTGTGGTTGATAATGATAGGGCTACAAAAGAATTTGATGAAGTTATTCAAAAGCTAACAAATACGGCAACAATAAATTATGTTAGTGATAAAGTCGATGGTGCATCATTTAGAGTGAAATCTAATGAATATTTTGTGCCAATTTCTGCTGCTAATATTGATGTTGAGGCAGAACTAAAAAAACTAAATGCTGAATTAAAAAGAGCAGAAGGTTTCTTATTCGGAATTCAAAAGAAATTATCTAATGAGCGTTTTGTGTCTAATGCACCAGAGAAAGTTATCGAATTAGAACGAAAAAAAGAAGCAGATACGCTTGCAAAAATTGAAACGATAAAATCTAGTCTAAATAGTTTACAATAAAAAAAAGCTCCATATGGAGCTTTTTTTATGCTGTAGCTAAAACTTTATTGTGATTTTTAAAAAACTGCATAATCACAAACGATCCAATTACAGATGAAGCCATTCCTTCTATTAATAATGTAAAAAATAGTTCTGCTAAAGTTAAATCACCACCAATCAAGAATGAACTATTCATTGTAGATAAAAACTCAGGGTTAATTAATTCAATATATCCAATTACACCAATTATAGATAATAATACAGCCACTGCAGAGGTTTGTATTCCTAAACCTAAGTTAGTTGTGTATTTTGTCTCTTTATTAGTATATATATTGGTCATTATAGCTTTACGGATACCAAATACTACAAAAAATAAATTCATAAACCTTAAATATGGATTGTTTTCTTGTCCAAAAAATTTACAGAGAAAAAAATAGCCACCAATTAAAAGGGTTATAATTACTGCATTTTTTAGAATAATTTTAGTTTGATTCATTTTGTTTGATTTATTTTTATAAATGTTAAACAAATATAAGTATTTATAATGTGTAATTATCTTAAAGAAATATTAAAGATACTGATAGTAAGTGATTTACTTTGTATTTATTTGTTTCCTGTATAAATGCTTAAACAAAAAAATAATATAATCAATGTAATAGAGTTTTAGAATTAATGTTATATTTATCACTTAATTAACCAAAAAATATATGAAAAAGGCAATTTTACCATTATCTATACTTATTATTTTAACAAGTTCTTGTGTTTCTAACAAAAAGTATGCAGCATTAGAGTCCGAATACAAAACAACTAAAAGTAACTTAAACAATTTAAAACTCAAGTTTTCGAAGATTGAGAATAGAGTGAAGTTGTATAATGAAAAAATAAACTCTTTAAAAGATGATAATGTCTCTCTACAAAAAGAAAAAAATGCAATAGATTTTAAGATGATTGATGGTGTACCTCAAGTTTCTCCAAAAGTGAGAAAAATGATGGATGCAACAATCAAAAAAATTGATCCAAAAAAATTAGCCAAAGCAAGCACATTCAAGGATACTTTAAATTTAGTAGTTTCTTATAATATATTTAAAAAAACCTTAGTTTCTAAAGAGCTTCAAAGATCAAGTGATATTAATATCGATATAGGGCAGACTGTTGTGATGATATCTGTGTCTGATAAATTATTATTTAATAAAGGTAGTTACAGGGTAAGAAAAGAAGCATTAAAGTTGATAACTAAATTGGCCGATATTATTGAATCTGAACCAAGTATGGATGTTATGATTGAGGGTCATACTGATTCTCAAACCATTAATAATAAAAGCGTACAAGACAATTGGGATTTAAGTGTAAAAAGAGCAACTTCTATTGTGAGATTATTACAAAATAAATTTGGTATTGAAGGTCATCGTTTAATTGCTTCAGGTAGAGGAGATACAATGCCTTTGTTTCCGAATACAAATAATGAAAATAGAGCAAAAAACAGAAGAACTAGAATTATAATTCTTCCAAATCTAGACAAATTCTTTGCGTTATTGGCTGAAGAAGGAGTAATAGAAACAGAAACAAAAGATTAAAGAATATTTAAATATTAAGCCCTTTTATAATTTATAAAAAGGGCTTTTTTTATTTTAGAATTTTATCAATTTTATCCAACTCAATAGTAGAAAAAGTTGTGTTTTCGGTAGCTTTTAAGCTGTCTAAAATTTGCTCAGTTTTACTAGCACCAATTAGAACGGAAGTAATTCTATCATCTTTTAAAATCCAAGAAATTGCCATTTGTGCTAAATTTTGATTTCTATTTGCAGCAATTTCGTTTAAAGCTTTAATTTTTGGTAAATGTTCTAAAACTTGGCTTGTATTTAAAAAAGGACTGTCTTTTACTGCTCTAGAGTCTTTTGGCAATCCATTTATGTATTTATTAGTCAGCATACCTTGTGCCAAAGGAGAAAAACAAATTGCTCCAACTCCAGAATTGTCTAATAAATCCAATAATCCATCTTCAATCCACCTATCAAATAGATTGTATCTGGGTTGATGAATGATACAAGGAGTTCCTAAATCTTTTAAGATTTTAAATGCTTCTGCAGCTCTTTCTGGTTGATAATTAGAAATCCCAACATATAAAGCTTTTCCTTGTCTTACAATCAAATCTAAAGCTCCCATTGTTTCTTCTAAAGGCGTATCATAATCGGGTCTATGGTGATAAAAAATATCTACATAATCCAATCCCATTCTTTGTAAACTTTGGTCTAAACTTGCTACTAAAAACTTCTTTGAGCCTAAATCACCATAAGGTCCTGGCCACATACCATAACCTGCTTTCGATGAAATAATCAATTCATCTCTGTAAGGTTTAAAATCCTTTTTTAATATTTTACCAAAGTTTTTTTCAGCAGAACCAGGAGGTGGTCCATAATTATTGGCCAAATCAAAATGAGTAATTCCATTATCAAAAGCACATTTTAAAAGGTTTCTAGCATTTTTAAAATCATCATTTGCCCCAAAATTGTGCCATAAGCCTAAAGAAAGTTCAGGTAACAATAAACCACTATTGCCTGTTCTTCTATATTTTATTTTTTCATAGCGATTTTCATCAGCTACATATTTGTTTTTTTTGCTCATAATTTTATAATAAAGCTTCTTTTAAAAGTGTAATTGGGTGCTTTGCTATACGTTTTGTACCATCAAAAATTTGATGACGACAACTGGTTCCAGCTGCAGCAATTTCTGTATCAACACTACAATTTCTTACTTTAGGGAATAACGTATCTTCACCAACTTGCATGCTTACCTTATAATGTTCTTTTTCATAACCAAAAGAACCAGCCATACCACAACAACCTGTATTTAATATGGTTACTGTATAGTTTTCTGGTAAATTTAAAATCTGAAAACTAGCATTTGTACTCGATAATGCTTTTTGATGACAATGTCCATGAATTTTAATAGCCTTAGATTCTTTTGTAAAACTGTCTTTGCTAATAGTTCCTTCTTTTATTTCGCTAGCCAAAAACTCTTCAAAAGTAAATGTATGTTTTGCTATTGTTGAAGCGGATGTTTTATCATCTGCTAATCTGATGTATTCGTCTCTAAAAGTTAATATTGCAGAAGGTTCTATACCAATTAACGGAGTTTCTTTAGAAATGATATCTTTAAAAATAGCAATATTTTTATCACAAACAGCTTTGGCTTCTTTTAAAAATCCTTTAGAAATATAGCTTCTAGCACTTTCTTCGTGATTGATAATATTGACTGTGTAGCCTAATTTTTCTAACAAATAAACAGCGTCTTTACCAATTTCTACATCATAAAAGTTGGTAAATTCATCGTTAAAAAGATAGATTTCTTTTTTAGATTGCTTTTCTTTTTTCTCAATAGCTGCATGTTTTTTATGCCAGCTATTTAATGTTTTCTTAGCTAATTTAGGAACGCTTCTTTCAACTGCAACTCCCATAGCAGATTTTGCGAATTTGGTATTTAAAACCAAGTTGGCTAAAGTAGGAGTGAGGCTACCTAATTTGTTTAGTTTGGCATTGTTTGCAAACAATTTACTTCTAAATGAATAACCATTCGTTTCTTGATATTGATATAAAAACTCAGCTTTCATTGTGGCAATATCTACATTACTTGGGCATTCAGAAGCACAGGCTTTGCAACTTAAACAAAGGTCTAAAACCTTTTTTAATTCTTTAGAATCAAATTTGTTTGCAGCTGTATTGTTGGTTAAAACCTCACGTAACATATTGGCTCTTGCACGAGTTGTATCCTTTTCATCTTTAGTAGCTCTATAACTTGGGCATAAAGTACCACCCGCTTCTACAGGTTTTCTGCAGTCTCCAGAACCATTACATTTTTCGGCTAATTTTATAATGCCTTCGCTATCCGAAAAATCTTGAATGGTTTTAATTTCGGGTTCAGTTCTGTCAATTTCATAACGTAAACTTTTATCCATTGGAAAAGCATCTGTAATTTTTCCTTTGTTAAACACGTTATTTTTATCAAATGCTTTTTTAATTCGTCTTAATAATTGATAATTGTTATCACCAATCATTAAAGGAATAAATTCTGCACGTACAATTCCATCTCCATGTTCACCAGAAAAAGAACCTTGGTATTTTTTTACCAATTCAGCAGTTTCTGTAGTTATTTTTCGAAACAAAACGACATCTTCAGATTTTTTTAAATTCAAAATCGGACGTAAGTGCAATTCTCCAGCACCTGCATGCGCATAATACACAGCATTTTGCTTGTATTTTGCCATTATTTTGGTAAATTCTTCAATATAATTTGGCAAATCTTCTAAAGCAATAGCAGTATCTTCTATACAAGCCACAGCTTTCATATCACCCACCATATTTCCTAAAGCACCCAAACCAGCTTTTCGTAAATAGTGCACTTTGGCAATATCTGCTCCGTATACTTTTGGGTGATGGTATCCAAAATTGTTTTTTTCTAAATCTTCTATTAATTTATTTGCTAAAAGTTCTGCTTCTGGTAAAGTGTTTGCAGCAACTTCTAACATTAAAACAGCTTCTGGATCTCCTTGTAAAAAGAAGCGGTTTTTTGCCAATTCACGATTGTTTTTAGTACAATCTAAAATAGTTTTATCCATCAATTCACAATTATACAAATTATGATTCATGGATGTTAATGTGGCTTTTAAACTCTCGTTAATGCTTTTAAAATGAGAGCAAACCATGATACTTTCTTTAGGAGGAATTGTATTTAATTGTAAGGTAATTGCTGTCGAAAAAGCTAGAGTACCTTCACTTCCTGCTAATAATTTAGCAACATTTATAATAGGTTCTGTACCTCCAAACAAATCTGATTTTAAAAATTCATCAACAGCATAACCAGTACATCTTCTGTGAATGGTTTCTTTAGGAAACTCTTTTTTAATTTCTTGTTGTACAAATGCTGAATTTAATTCCTTATAAATTGATTGATAAATCTGTCCTTCTAAACTATTTTCTTTGGTTTTGTTGATGAATTCTTCTGATGTAATTTCTTTAAAAGTAGCTGAAGAACCATCACTTAAAATAGCATCAATTGCCAATACTTTATCACGTGTAACTCCATATCTAATAGAGGTACTTCCAGAGGAATTGTTACCAACCATACCACCAATCATACATCTGTTAGATGTTGAAGTGTTGGGTCCAAAAAACAATCCAAAAGGTTTTAAATAAATGTTTAAAGAATCTCTTACAATTCCTGGTTGTAATTTGATGGTTTTGTTCTGCTCGTCAAAATGAATAATTTGTGTAAAATGCTTAGAAACATCTACCACAATTCCATCACCTACACATTGGCCTGCTAAAGATGTTCCTGCAGTTCTTGGTATTAAAGTGATGTTATTTTTAGTTGCAAAATCGATTAAAATCTTAATATCATTTTCATCCTTTGGAAAAGCAACTGCTAAAGGAATTTTACGATAAACAGAAGCATCTGTGGCATATAATGTTTTGTGTAAATCATCATACAAAACATCACCAAAAAGTGATTTGTGTAAGTTTTCTAAAGAAGTATTATCAATCATTATTTACTATTGAAAAGTAACTATTTATGCAAATATCTGAATAATATTTCCATTATAATAAGATGATGATAATGATTCTATATTTTTATGAAATTGTTAAAAATACTATGTTATTTTGTGTGAATATTTACATTTACAACTCTATCATGTAAAGCTTGTTCATTTCTGTAATTGTCTTTTGGCATATTCTTTTTCAGTTTTAAAACTTCATCAACAGAAACAATTATAGGTTCTTTAAAAATAATCCAATTTACACTTTCTGTACATGGAGGAGTTGTTAAAGAGCCACCATAAGAGTAAAAATCATCTTTCTCTGGGAATAAAGTTGACAAATCTAATGATTGATGTATTTCTTTAGTTTCATTTTCTTTTAGCGGTAAAAAGCTTTCAAAAAACTCAAATAACTGACTTTCTTCACCTTCTTTTGCTAAAATACCCATTACTGTATAATCGTTGTTTTTGCCTGTATGAACCAAGTGAATTTCTAACGGATAACGAACACCATTAACGGTATGTTCTGAAGGTTCATGAAAATGAATTTGTGATAAATGATAGGTATTGTTATGATATTGAATGGAATCACCAGTTTCAAAATTAAATTGAATAGAATGTCCGTTATTGATTACTTTGTTGATTTGAGTGGTAGGAGAGTAGCGAATATCTAAAGGATTTTCATTAAATTTAATAGGACTTGTATTAATATCTATAATGTTTACAGGAGATTGTCTTTGACCATCGCAATCTGAATTTTTCTCTATTTCTGCCCAGTGTTCAGGAGAAGTTTCACCTTGATAGGTCCAATGAGGGTGTGTTTCTTCTTGATGCGTTTCCTTTTTATCACTATACACTTTAAATGCGATAAGGAGAATCATAATGATTGGGAATACAAGCTTTTTCATGATTTCTTGTTTGTTTTTGAATGGATTTCTATCACAAATTTAATGGAAGTATTGAAAGTGATTTTATAACATTTATCATGTTTTATAAAAATCTAAGAAATCGGTTTCGTTGTAAAAACAAAAAAACCTTGTCAATTAAGACAAGGTTTGTAGTATATAATTTAAAGAAGGTACTAACGTTCTCTACGTCTTCTTCCAAAGCCACCAGACTTTCTGTCTCCTGAGTTTTTAGGTCTTTCAGAACGTCTATCAGATCTTTTTCTTCCACTATCAGAATTATCAGAACTTCTGCGTCTACCAAAACCACCATCTTTTTTACCAAATGGCTTTTTTCCTCTTCTTTTACCACCTCCGCCAGAACGATCTTTTTTAGTAATCTCTACATTTACTGAACGTCCATCAAAATCAGGCTGATTGGTAGCAAAAGCTTCTAGAGTTTTATCTTCAAAATTATTGTCAACTTCAAAGAAAGAAAATGTATCTAAAATATCTATAGCACCAATTTCAATTTTATCTCCGATATTTTGATCGTTGATTAAACCAATTAATTTAGCAGGATTTAATTTGTCTTTTCTACCAATATTGATAAAGAAACGACTCATATTTTCGCTAGATGATCTTCCACGAGAATTATCTCTAGAAGCTAAATCATTTAAATCTTTAGCGTTTTCATAATAAGCTAACATTGTGTTAAACTCTAATGAAACAAATTTTTGAATTAAAGCTTCTCTATCTAAATCTTTTAACTTCTCGTAAATAGTTGGTAAAAACTCATTGATTTCAGATTCATTTACCTCTGTTTTTTGCACCTTATCAATTAAATTCATTAATTGATTTTCTACAATTTCTTTACCAGAAGGTACTTTTGTCTCAATAAACTTCTGTTTAATGATTCTTTCTATAACTCTTAGTTTTCCTTTCTCTTTACCATTGACTAAAACAATAGAAATTCCTTTATTTCCAGCTCTACCAGTTCTACCACTTCTATGTGTGTAGTTTTCTATTTGATCTGGTAATTTATGATTGATAACGTGTGTTAATTCGTTTACATCTAAACCACGTGCAGCAACATCTGTAGCTACTAAAATTTGAATGGTTTTCTTACGAAATTTACCCATTACAGAATCTCTTTGAGCTTGAGATAAGTCTCCATGCAAAGCATCTGCACTATAACCATCTTTAATTAGATTGTCTGCAACCTCTTGTGTTTCTCTACGAGTTCTACAAAAAATGATAGCATAAATATCAGGGTTTAAATCTGCAATTCTTTTTAAAGCAGGGTAACGTGTTCTTTCTGTAACTGCATAATATTCATGACTTACATTTACTGATCCAGAATTTTTTTCGCCAGAAGTAATTTCAACTGGTTTTGTCATATAGTTTTTGGCAATAGCCTCAACTTCTCTTGGAAAAGTAGCAGAAAATAATAACGTTTGTTTAGTTTCTGGTGTAGCTTCTAAAACTTTATCAAGTTCTTCTTTAAAGCCCATGTTTAACATTTCATCAGCTTCATCTAAAACAAGCCATTGAACGTTTCCTAACTTTAAAGCTCTTCTGTTTATTAAATCTACAGTTCTACCTGGAGTTCCAACAACAATTTGAGATCCTTTTTTTAAAGATCTAATTTGATCTTCTATGCTAGAACCACCATATACAGTGGTTACTTTTACATTTTTTTGATATTTACTAAAATCTTTAATGTTGTTACCTATTTGAACTGCAAGTTCTCTAGTAGGTGATAAAATAATTGCTTGAACATTACTGTTTCCTTCATCTAGAAGTTCTAGTATTGGTAAACTAAAGGCAGCAGTTTTACCTGTACCAGTTTGAGCAAATGCTTTTAAATCGTCTGTAGAAGTGATGATTTGTGGAATTGCTTTTTCTTGAATAACGGTAGGTTTTTCGTAACCTAAATCCGTCAATGCTTTGTTGATAGGTTCTTTTAAACCTAATTCTAAAAATGTTGACATTACTGTGTTTTTGTGGATTCACAGAACGCCCACCTGCAAACCCGTTTATAAATCGGACTGATTTTTAATGAGTTACACTCAAAATAAAAATCGTGCAAAGGTACATTAAATTATATAGAATAATGTGACAAACTTAATGATTAATCAAATTATTTAATTCTTTGTAAACTTTTCTAGAAGAAATAGAAGCATAGCCATTTACAACTTCGCCTTTTTTATCTACAATAATTAATCTTGGCATCTTACTAGTTAGGAATTGATTGGCTTTACTAGATTTATCAATGTAAAATTGATTTTTGATATCTAATTCTGGTATTCTATCATTTGAATTACCATCAATTTTTACCTGAATAAAATGAATCTTTGGAAAATTATTGTTAAAAAACTTAATTCTCGAAGTAATATAAGTTTCTGATACGTATTCAGGATTCCAAAAGAATATAAGTGAATTTTTACCTTTTATAATATCAGAAATATCATGCTTAGAGTTGTTAAAGTCAAAAACTTTAAAACCTTTTAACTGATCTCCTTTTTTTACACTTTTACTATCTCTTAATAGAAGTCTTACATGAGTAATATCATTCTCGTTATCACTTAATTCAAAATAAGTTTGAAAAGCATCTTCATTAACATCACAGCTAGATTTTCTGTAAAAATGTTGAATTACAGTTTGTTTTAATAATGCATTTTTAGATTCTGATGAGCTAATACTTTGGTTAATTGTATTTAATAAATCAATGGTAAACCTAGAAGAATATTCATTAACCATTGGCTTATGCCCAAGTGAATATGTAGAATTGTATAAGTAATTGCTAATGTATTTTGAATATGGATAATAATACATTAAAGAGTCTTTGTTAATGTTTACTTCGTTTCTATGCGAATAGAAGTTAGTACTAATAGTAGGGAAATCACCTAGTTTAGAGTATTTAACATTTGCTACTGGATATCTCTCTATTCTTGTGTATATAGGATACATCAAGGCAATTTTTAAAATTTGATGATATCTGTTTGTTTCATTTGGATGTGTTTTTAAATACTCTTGGTAAGTTGCTTTTTTTAATTTTAATAGAGAATCCATTTTGAGTTTAAATTTTTCAGGACTCAATCTGTTAAAAGAATAAAACATTTTATTCTCTTTTTCATCCTCTAAAAAACAATCAATTAAAATATTGTTCCTATCAGCACCTTTACCAGCAAAAACTAAAGATTCATCAAAATCCCAAGTGTTTAGTCTTAACATTAAACTATCTTGAGGCTCAATATAAATATATTGATTTTCTAAGCCATGTTTAAAATGATAAAGCCCTTCTTTGGCATTCTTTATTTTACCAAGAAACTTGTTGTTATCATCCAAATAAAAAGTATCAATAACCTTATCCATAGCTAAAAGAACAACATGGTTAGATTTAGGGTTGATAATTTTACCACCAAAAAAAGTTGTTGCTTCTTTAGAATCAGAACCACAACTCACTAGAGAAGCAATTAAAAATACTAGAGAAAATTTGAATATAATTTTTGTCATATAATGGTGCTCATTAGACACCGTACAAATGTAGGAATAGAAGCAAATGTTTCTTGTTAATACGTTGTTAAAATAGTGCTAACAAAACTGATAAATATTTTATAAAAAACCGTTAAAATTCAGAGGCGAAAAGAGAAATCAAATTTGTACTTTTGCAGCAAATTTTAAAAAAGTATTATGTTATCAGTTTCTAACTTATCTGTACAATTTGGTAAACGTGTTTTGTTTGATGAAGTAAATACCAAGTTCCAAAATGGAAATTGTTATGGTATTATTGGCGCAAACGGAGCAGGAAAATCAACATTTCTAAAAATTCTTTCTGGAAAACAAGATCCAACTTCTGGTCATGTGCATTTAGAGCCAGGAAAAAGAATGTCGGTTTTAACACAAAACCATAATGAGTTTGACGATTATCCAGTATTAGAGACTGTTGTGATGGGAAATAAAGAACTCTTTGCCATTAAAAAAGAAATTGATGCTTTATATGCTGACTATACTGATGAAAATGCTGAAAAAATTGGAGAACTTCAGGTAAAATTTGAAGAAATGAATGGTTGGAATGCAGATTCTGATGCAGCAGCTTTATTGTCAAATTTGGGCATTTCAGAAGAGTTACATTACACGTTAATGAAAGATTTGGATGGAAAACAAAAAGTAAGAGTCTTATTAGCTCAAGCACTTTTTGGTAACCCTGATGTATTAATTATGGATGAGCCTACCAATGATTTAGATTTTGAAACGATTGGTTGGCTAGAAAACTTTTTAGCAAATTATGACAATTGTGTCATTGTAGTTTCGCATGATAGACACTTTTTAGATGCTGTTTGTACACATATTTCTGATATCGATTTTGGTAAAATCAATCATTTTTCTGGAAATTATACATTTTGGTATGAATCTTCTCAATTGGCAGCAAAACAAAGAGCACAACAAAACAAAAAAGCAGAAGACAAAAAGAAAGAATTAGAAGAGTTTATTCGTCGTTTTTCTGCCAATGTTGCCAAATCTAAACAAGCAACTTCTCGTAAAAAAATGATTGAGAAATTAAACGTAGAAGATATTAAACCTTCAAGTAGACGTTATCCTGCAATTATTTTTGAACGTGATAGAGAAGCTGGAGATCAAATTTTAAATATAGAAGGTTTAACCAAAGAGTTTGAAGGAGAAAAACTGTTTTCTAATGTTGATATTAATTTACAAAAAGGAGATAAAGTTGCAGTAATTTCTAGAAATTCTAGAGCAGTTACAGCATTTTATCAAGTTATCATGGGGAATAAAAAAGCAGATGCTGGCAAGTTTTCTTGGGGAGTTACCACAACACAATCTTATTTGCCTTTAGATAATTCTAGCTTTTTCCAAAATGGAGATTTAAACCTGGTAGATTGGTTAAGACAATATGCACAGACAGAAGAAGAAAGAGAAGAAGTATTTTTAAGAGGTTTCTTAGGAAAAATGATTTTCTCTGGTGAAGAAGCGTTAAAGAAAAGTAACGTCTTATCTGGAGGAGAAAAAGTACGTTGTATGTTATCTAGAATGATGATGAAAAGAGCAAATATTTTAGTGTTAGATGAACCTACAAATCACTTAGATTTAGAATCAATACAAGCATTAAACAACTCTTTAATCAACTTTAAAGGTACAGTGTTATTCACAACCCATGACCACGAATTTGCACAAACTGTTGCCAATAGAGTTATTGAGTTAACACCAAATGGAGCTATAGATAGATTGGGTAGTTTTGATGAATATTTATCTGATAAAAAAGTTAAAGAATTGAGAGATAAGATGTATTCTTAACATAAAAAAAGGGAGCTAATTAGCTAGTCATGGTCGGAAGAAATTCTGGCCATTTTTTTAGGTTTCAAAATGGTCTAAATTTCCTTCACATTTTAGAACTATCAAGGCAATAGCTAAATTTCTGAGTTCCATTTTAAATCTTCTTTTAGCGGTTTTATAGCCTATTTTGTTAGC
>NZ_VRMJ01000026.1 GCF_009832745.1 Polaribacter septentrionalilitoris
TTTTTGCCATAGAATTCGAAATAAATATTGTTTTTATCAATTCATTTCGTTCAATTTCAATTTGGTAATTCCGTAAAATATTCCTTTTTTTGAGTTTGCTTGGTAATGTGTTACAACGTGTTTGTGTATGATTTCGTTGCGTGTTTAAGCAACTAAATTAGCAAATACAAACCGAATAGAAAATCCGCGAGAATTTTCGTAAGTAGGCGAGTACTAGCAATGAATTATACACGGTGTTGTGCTTTCGTTATTTTTTAATCTCTTTCTCAATTAAATCGAGAATTTCTTTTACTAATACTAATGTTTTTTCTTCTGTCCGAATTAAACCATTCTTTTGCATAATCAAATTCTCTACTATATTTTCGAATTCAATAATGTTTAGTAAAGTTCTATTATCGATTTCAAATCTCGATTTTGGTAAAGTGTATTTATCCAAAGCTTTAAAATTCGAAGCTTCATCCACATTTAGCCAACTTCCATTTTTTATTATAAAATCTATTGCTTTACCTTCCAATTCCAATGCATTATTTTCTTTGTCTTTTATTGATTCAACATATGGTTTCCAGGAAGATAATTTATTCCTCAATTCTTGACTTTTAATCAAACTTAAACTACTTGAATTTTGTAAGTTATCCAATGAATTATTGGTTGGAAAAAATTCTGATAGAGCTGTTAAGTCATCAAGCAGTATGCTAAATTCAGATTCTGTTTTAATGGATGAATTATCTCTCCCAAAGTTTAAAATTTCCAAATCAGATTTAATATATTTTTCGTTGTCAGAAAGAACACTTTCAAGGTTTTCTTTATTTAGTTGAAAATCCTTTTTTAGATTTAAGAGAGTATTCTGTTCCAGCTTGTTTTCTTTTCGATTTTCATTCGCATTGTTGATTCCCAATGCTATCAAAATTCCAATAACTACAAGGATTATTTCTCCAATTGCATAAATCAGATACTTGCTGAATTTATTTTCAGAGAGTAGTTTTTGTCTAATTTTTCTAAAGAATTTTATCATTGGTTAGCGGTTTGTCATAATGAAGCACAACGTTGTTGTATATGGTTTGTTGCGTGTTTTAAGCACCTAATTTAGCAAATACAAACCGAATAGAAAATCCGCGAGGATTTTCGTAAGTAGGCTGGAACTAGCAATAAATTATATACGGTGTTGTAATGCGTTTTTATTTTTCGTTATTCTATTTTCTTAAATTTCTGTCTAAAATTTGAAATATTTGTTCCGTCAGAATCATAATCTCTAATTACAAGTTCAGTTTGGGTTAATTTCTCAATAACGTAATTCCGATTTCCTAAATTCAGAATTGAGTCCGTTTTTTTGTATTCAAAAGTTAGTCCTCCAATTGATTCGGAACCAGTGAAGTCAGATTTTAATTCAATTATAAGTCCATCGCAAGAGTATTCAAATTCCTCTCCGCTAAACAAATCCGCACTTTTTGTAGTTCCATCTTCAAGTTCTTTATGATAACATTCCCATTTCCCGACCAATTCGTTAGAAACATTTTTCAAGCCAATACAAGAAGTCAGAATTATTATTGAAATCGTAATTAAATATTTCATTCCGCTAACCTTATTTCAAATTCTGTTATTTCTCCTTTATTTATTTTTTGTATTTCCAAGAGTGATTTTTGAAACCAATATTCAGTTCTAATTTTGTTGTAATAACTAAAGCAAAATTCATTTTCTGTTGCATCAAATCCGCCACAATAATTTTCGGTTTGAAATTCATCATCGCTTTCAATTTCCCTCCATTCAGCTAGTGTCAAATTCCGATTTATTATACTTCTAAAAACCCCTAATAATTCTTTGTCAACTACTAATTTCATTACGAATTTCGATTTTTTTCAAATGCATTACAACGTGGTTGTGTAAGGAAAGTTGCGTGGTTTAAGCACTAAAGTTAGCAAATAAAACACGAACCAAGAAAATCCGAGAGGATTTTCGTAAGTTGGCTTTTACCAGCAATTTTTTTTACACGGTGTTAGGTTTAGTTATTCTCATTCGTAGTTTTATAGATTGTTTTCATTAATTCAATATTTCTATTAAATTCCTCTGAATTTATTAAAAAATTAATACTATATAGTTCCCCTTTTTTATAGAAGAATTCAGACTTAATTCCACGATTTTCTAAAAGTTCTCTAATCTTAAATAAATTTCCTTTTTTAATTTTGATTAATATGTATTCATTATGATTTTTAAAAGTTAAGATATTTAAAGGTTTTAAAGCAATGTATCTTGAATAATAATTTAGAGAGTATTCTATTTGTGGATTTATTTTTCTAAATAGATTAATAGATTTCTGTATTATTTCTTTATGATTTTTATTCAAACAATTTCTCCAATATTCTAGTTTATCTTCTTGTTTTAATTTAGTTTCAGGTCTTTTAATTCTACCTTCAATAATGTGTATTTTAAAATGGCACTTGTTATGTATTAAGACAACTTTCTCCTTGCAAATATTTGTTTCAGGACATTTGCTGCATTTTGGAGTTTTTAATTTTCTGTGGGGTTGTTTGGTTGTTGGTTTAGGTAGCCTAAAACATTCCAAATATTTACAAAGCCTGTCATAGTCCAAATGATGAATTACTCCTTCTGAATTTTCAATGATCTGATTACAAGCTGGACAAATATTATTCTGTTCATTTGCTAATTGATTAGCAATAAATTCAGATTTTGTAATGTTTTTAAAATTTCTCCATTTATTAGATTCATCTACTGAAAGATTTTTAAATTTTCCCTCTTTTAGAGATTTGGAATCATTTATTGGGAGTAAATCTTTGTAATTAAAACTAGACATTAATTCAATCTATAATTTTCAAACTAGCAATTTGTTTTTAATTAAACCTAACGTGATTGTGTATGATTAGTGGCGTGTTTAAGCACCTAATTTAGTAAATAAAAACCGAATAGAAAGTCCGCGAGGACTTTCGTAAGTAGGCGAGAACCAGCCATTAATTATACACGGTGTTGCCATTTCGTTGTTTTTATTCAGTTCTTATTTCTCTTTTCGGCTTGTTTTTTTAGACTATTTCGAGTGATAAATCCCATACATATGCCAAAAAATAAAGCATTGAATATAAATCTCCAGATTCTAAAATCTTGTCCATCTGTATAGTCAAACCCAACCATAATTCCAGCATAAACAACTCCGCCAGCGATTCCTCCTTTTATTATTGATTTAGTTTCTGTTTTCATAATTAGTCATAAAATATTGTGGTCTGCAAACATTTTCAATTCCGATTGAGTGAGTAATTCCACAACTTTTTAAATTCTGCGCATAGTTGAGTTTTTATCAACTCGTTTCAGTTCCGATTTATTTTTTATGTCTTTCTTCTGGTTTTCTGGTTAGCACAAAATATAAAACATATAACCAACTAAAAATACCGTGCAAAAATGCTAAAAGAACTGATTTATTTCTTTCCCAAGAAACCACCACAGCCAAAACACTTCCTAATCCAATTCCACTGCTAATTGCTGTATTTCTTATTCCGTTGTTTCTAGAGTCTTGGCTAAAACATTCTAAAGTGAATACTAGTAAAAAAATCAAGGTCAGTTTTATTTTATTCATATTTTTAGATTTTGAGTGCGTTTCGCCAATGAATGGCAACGTGTTTTTGTATGGTTTGTTGCGCCTTAAAGCAATAAAGATAATTAATAATAACTAACAAAGAAAGTTCGTGAGAACTTTCGTAAATAAGCATAAAATGAGCAATAAATTATACAAGGTGTTGGCAACCGTTTTTTATTCCGCCAAACTTAAATTCATTCAGATTCCTTTTTGGTTTTTAATGTATCTGTTAATGTGTATACTTTATATTCAACAGTTTTATTATTCAAATCAGTCAATTTCTGTTTTAAAGAATCACGTTCAAATTTTAGAGAATCATAATTGTTCTTTAATTCACGATAATCATATTTCTGATAAATATTTAAAGAACCAAAAACAATTGTCAAAATGATAGGTATTATTTTATATAAATCAAACTTTTTTGGTTTCGATTTTTTAGTGAACTTGTTATATCCGAAATTGGATAGTTTCAATTCTTTTCCTTTTTCGGTTAAAGAAAACCAACCATTGTCATTGTATTTTTCAAACAAGTCATTATTCATTCCGAATAATTTTGTTTCGTTCACAATATCAAAGAACTTTTTTACTTCATCTTTATTTTTTTCATCAGGTTTTATTTCCTTGAAAAAAATATTGTTGATTGAAAATGTATTAAAGTCAGTTATTTTCTCAAATAACAGGTCAATTTTTTCAATTATTTCTTTTTCATTCATTTTTCAGATTATGAGTGAGTAATGGTTGCCAACGTTGTTGTATAAGGGAAGTTGCGGTTTTGTCAGCGAGGAATTTCCGAAGGAAATTCAGAAGTTGGCAAAAATGCAACTAACTTTGGTTAAGCACTAATTTAGCAATTTTTTTTATACGGTGTTAGCTACAGTTTATTTATTCAGATCTTCAATTATCTTTTCAAGATAAACTAAATCTTTTTCTGTTCTTTCTTTCATTTTCTTCTTTTCATAGTCGTATTCAGAGGGAATTCCTCCTCCAACATATTTGACAATTCCTTCTTTATTTAAAAGAATTATTTTAGGGTAAGACCTATTTCCTAAATCTTTACTTAAATAATTTTTAGCATTAATAATGTGTTCAAAATTGAACTTTTTCTTTTTTAGAAAATGTTTTACCTTTTCTTTAGAGTCAAAAGTTATAGCAACAAAGTTGACTTCATTCTTGTATTTTTCTTTCAAAGTATTGAGTAAAGGTATTTCTTTTACACAAGGAAAACAATTAGTAAACCAAAGATTAATAAAAGTAACCTTTCCTTTGAAATGCTCTAAGGTTCTTCTTTTTGATTCAACATTCCTTAAATTAAATTCAGGTATTTTTTTATTCTCTAAAGTGAAAATTTTTTCATTTCTAGTAGATTCATATTTAATATCATAACGAACAATATTAATGATTGAATCAGATTTGTTTAATGTTTTAATTATTTTGTAATTAACTTTAAATCTGTGGGTATCATTTTTATTTCCATTTTTTTTTGCTTTTATATTTAATTCTGAAATTTTATTTTCTAATTGAATTTTAGTCAAAACTTCACTTTTCTCACCAATTTTATAAAATTCTTGAGATGCAATTGATAGATAGCAAAGCATAAATACTAATACTAAAATTTCCTTTTTCATATTGTTGATTTTAATTGTAGCTAACGTTGTTTTGTATGGAAAGTTGCGGTTTTGTGAACGAGGAATTTCCAGCGGAAATTCAGAAGTTTGCAAAATAGCAACAAGCTTTAGTTTAAACTAAATTAAGCAATTTTTTATACAAGGTGTTGCCTAAAGTAGTGTTTTTTATTAATTTTCTAATGTTTCAAATTTATCGTTTTTTTTCTTATTTTCAGTTGATAAACTCAATATTTTTCAGGTTTTTTTAT
>NZ_VRMJ01000027.1 GCF_009832745.1 Polaribacter septentrionalilitoris
CACGGGGGGGGACCAAACACAAAGGGGTTCTCTGACTGTAGTTGACATCCTTATAAATGGATGTGCACATTTGCCAACACTGAGTGGCTTTCATCCTGGAGCAGACTTTGCAGTCTGTGGACTGCAACACAACATTGCCTTTATGTGTAACTCTTGGCTGAAGCTCTTACACCAATGCTGGGGGACATGTACCTCCCAGGGGCCCAGGAAGACTACGGGAGGCTACACCAACGTCAATCAGAGGGGCCTGTGTAGCTACCGATAAGCGGACCCTCAAGAGGGCATTAGCAATAGTGTTTATAAGGCCCCCTTGTTAACCCTAAACGGGTAGCATATGCTTCCCGGGTAGTAGTATATACTATCCAGACTAACCCTAATTCAATAGCATATGTTACCCAACGGGAAGCATATGCTATCGAATTAGGGTTAGTAAAAGGGTCCTAAGGAACAGCGATATCTCCCACCCCATGAGCTGTCACGGTTTTATTTACATGGGGTCAGGATTCCACGAGGGTAGTGAACCATTTTAGTCACAAGGGCAGTGGCTGAAGATCAAGGAGCGGGCAGTGAACTCTCCTGAATCTTCGCCTGCTTCTTCATTCTCCTTCGTTTAGCTAATAGAATAACTGCTGAGTTGTGAACAGTAAGGTGTATGTGAGGTGCTCGAAAACAAGGTTTCAGGTGACGCCCCCAGAATAAAATTTGGACGGGGGGTTCAGTGGTGGCATTGTGCTATGACACCAATATAACCCTCACAAACCCCTTGGGCAATAAATACTAGTGTAGGAATGAAACATTCTGAATATCTTTAACAATAGAAATCCATGGGGTGGGGACAAGCCGTAAAGACTGGATGTCCATCTCACACGAATTTATGGCTATGGGCAACACATAATCCTAGTGCAATATGATACTGGGGTTATTAAGATGTGTCCCAGGCAGGGACCAAGACAGGTGAACCATGTTGTTACACTCTATTTGTAACAAGGGGAAAGAGAGTGGACGCCGACAGCAGCGGACTCCACTGGTTGTCTCTAACACCCCCGAAAATTAAACGGGGCTCCACGCCAATGGGGCCCATAAACAAAGACAAGTGGCCACTCTTTTTTTTGAAATTGTGGAGTGGGGGCACGCGTCAGCCCCCACACGCCGCCCTGCGGTTTTGGACTGTAAAATAAGGGTGTAATAACTTGGCTGATTGTAACCCCGCTAACCACTGCGGTCAAACCACTTGCCCACAAAACCACTAATGG
>NZ_VRMJ01000028.1 GCF_009832745.1 Polaribacter septentrionalilitoris
TTAAAACAACTAATAAATACAACCTAAAACAACTTCTCAATGAACTAATCCTCGCTCTAAAAACTATTTGTTTTTTCGCTTAGCGGGTGCAAATATACAACCCATTTTTAATCTCACAAGTCTTTTTAGCATCTTTTTTTATTTATTCTTAAATTCTATTTTAACTCCCTTATTAATCGCCACTTATACCTGTAAGTTTTTTATGGTTTATTTAATAACTTATACAAGTTATAAACCAAACTACCATTCCCAAATAATTATTGGGTGTAAATTATTATTGATTTATAAAACTTTTAATACGCTTTAAACGAATTAAATGTATTGCTTTTCAAAAAAATCTATTCAATGGCTCGTGTTAGGGATTGAAACGGCATCCTTTTTATGATGAGTTACAATCCATACTTCTTAATGATCAAAATATTTTATTAAGCTATGAGATTCTGAAATAAATCAGACATAAAAAGATATAGTGAAAAGCCCGACCTGACCTTAGGAAGGTAACACCAAAATAATCCTTATTAATAAGTACATATATATATTGTATGAAAAATTGTTTTCTAATATCTTTGCAGCCTCAAAATAATTTACATTAAATGATTAAAATTACTTTACCTGACGGAAGTATTAAGGAGTTTGCAAAAAACAGCACTCCTATAGATGTAGCTAAAAGCATTAGTGAAGGATTGGCAAGAAACGTAATTTCTGCGAATTTTAACGGTACAACTGTTGAAACCACTACTCCATTAACCTCAGATGGTTCTTTAGTTTTATACACATTTAATGATGATGGTGGTAAAAAAGCTTTTTGGCATAGCTCTGCGCATGTTTTAGCTGAAGCTATTTTAAGTTTTCATCCTAATGCAAAACTAACTATTGGTCCTGCAATTGACAATGGGTTCTATTATGACTTAGATTTAGGTGATAAAACCATATCTGAAAAAGACTTTGATGCTATCGAGAAAAAATTTCTTGAAATAGCACGTGGAAAACACGAGTTTAAAATGCGTGAAGTTTCTAAAGCAGATGCTTTAGCTAAATACCAAAAAGAAAATAACGAATACAAAGTTGAATTGATTGAAAATTTAACTGATGGAGACATCACGTTTTGTGACCACAGTAATTTCACTGATTTATGTAGAGGAGGACACATTCCAAATACAGGCATTATAAAAGCTGTGAAAATCATGAATGTTGCTGGTGCGTATTGGCGTGGTGATGAGAAGAATAATCAGTTGACACGTGTTTATGGAATTTCTTTCCCGAAACAAAAAATGTTGAAAGAGTATTTAGAACTTTTAGAAGAGGCAAAAAAACGAGATCACAGAAAATTAGGTAAAGAATTAGAATTGTTTACTTTCTCTCAAAAAGTAGGTCAAGGTTTGCCTTTGTGGTTGCCAAAAGGAGCTGCCTTACGTGCTCGTTTGGAAAACTTCTTAAAAGCTGCTCAGAAAAAAGCAGGGTACGAAATGGTAATGACTCCTCATATTGGACAGAAAGAATTGTATGTTACCTCTGGGCATTATGAAAAATATGGAGAAGATAGTTTTCAAGCGATAAAAACTCCTAAAATGGATGAGGAGTTTTTATTAAAACCAATGAACTGTCCACATCACTGTGAAGTTTACAACTTTAAACCTTATTCTTATAAAGATTTACCAAAACGATTTGCAGAATTTGGAACAGTTTATAGATACGAACAAAGTGGAGAACTACATGGGCTAACTCGTGTTAGAGGGTTTACACAAGATGATGCACATATCTTCTGTACTCCAGAACAATTGGATCAAGAATTTAAAGATGTTATTGATTTAGTATTATATGTATTTGGTTCTTTAGGTTTTGAAGATTTTACCGCACAAGTTTCTATTAGAGATATGGAAAACTTGGATAAATATATAGGTGATATTGAAACTTGGGAAATTGCTGAACAAGCAATTATTAATGCAGCAACAGATAAAGGCTTGAATTTTGTGATAGAAGAAGGTGAAGCTGCTTTTTACGGACCAAAATTAGACTTCATGGTAAAAGATGCTTTAGGAAGAAGCTGGCAATTAGGTACAATTCAAGTTGATTACAATTTACCAAAACGTTTTGATTTAACTTACACAGGATCTGACAACCAATCTCACAGACCTGTAATGATTCACAGAGCACCATTTGGCTCTATGGAGCGTTTTATTGCGGTATTACTTGAACATACAGGTGGAAATTTCCCACTTTGGCTAACACCAGATCAAGTTATTATACTGCCAATCAGTGAGAAATATCAAAATTATACAGAAAAAGTTTTAGAATCGCTAGAAAATTCCGAAATTCGCGCCCTCGTAGATGACAGAAGTGAAAAAACTGGACGTAAGATTCGTGATGCAGAAGTGAGTAAAATCCCATTTATGGTGATTGTTGGAGAGAAAGAAGAGCAAGATGGCACAGTTTCTGTTAGAAAACACGGTGAAGGAGATTTAGGAACTTTTACCATAGAAGAGTTTAAATCTTTAATAAAAGAGGAAGAAAGTAAAACTTTGAAGAAATTTTAATTAAATTTGAATTTCGTCAAGAAAAAAATAAGCGACTGGAAATCAGTCATAAGTTAAATTTAAATTTATAAGTCATAGCAATTAGAAGAAGCAGGTCTAGAAGACCACTAAGAGTAATCAAAGAGGATCAACACAGAATTAACGACAAAATCAAATATGTTGATGAAGTTCGTGTAGTTGGCGATAACGTTGAAGTTGGTGTATATCCGTTAGCGAAAGCTAAGGAAATGGCCAGAGAACAAGAGTTAGATTTGGTTGAGATATCACCAAAAGCTAAACCTCCTGTTTGTAAAATTATTGATTACAAGAAATTCTTGTATGAGCAAAAGAAACGTGAAAAAGCTTTAAAGTCTAAAGCAACAAAAGTGACTATTAAAGAAATACGTTTTGGACCTCAAACAGATGAGCATGATTATGAGTTTAAAAAGAAACATGCAATTAAGTTCTTACAAGATGGAGCTAAATTAAAAGCATTTGTATTTTTTAAAGGAAGGTCAATTATCTTTAAAGAGCAAGGTCAAATTTTATTATTAAAATTAGCCCAAGAACTTGAAGAATATGGTAAAGTGGAGCAATTACCAAAGTTAGAAGGTAAACGTATGATTATGTTTATCGCTCCAAAAAAGACAAAATAACAAGTCTATAAAATCAGTTTTTTACTGATGACGTAGTTTGATATAAAATTAAGCAAGTAGTTAAAACGAAGGAGAGATGCCTAAAATGAAAACAAAATCTAGTGCTAAGAAACGATTTAAAGTTACTGGTACTGGTAAATTAAAAAGAAAGCACGCGTTTAAAAGTCACATCTTAACAAAGAAGTCTAAAAAACGTAAGTTAAAGTTAACTCATGATACTTTAGTACACAAGTCTGATGAAGCTAACATTAAACAACAATTAAACTTGAAATAAGTTTAACAAGGGAATTTAATTATTAACCATGGAGTTAGGCAAAAATAGAAAGTATTCTTTAATGAATCGCCTACTACAAAACACATTGAAATTATGCCAAGATCAGTAAATTCAGTAGCTTCAAGAAATAGAAGAAAAAAAATCTTGAAAGCAGCAAAAGGTTACTTTGGAAGACGTAAAAACGTTTACACAGTAGCAAAAAATGCGGTTGAAAAAGGTATGCTATACGCATACAGAGACCGTAAAAACAATAAGAGAAACTTCCGTTCTTTATGGATTACGCGTATTAACGCAGCAGCCCGCTTACACGGAATGTCTTACTCTCAGTTTATGGGAAAAGTGAAAGCTAATAACATCGAATTAAACCGTAAGGTTTTAGCAGATTTAGCTGTAAACAACCCAGAAGCTTTTAAGGCAGTTGTAGAAAAAATAAAATAAATAATAATACTTGCTTATAAAAAAACCCAAACATTTTGTTTGGGTTTTTTTTATAAATTTACATTTCTAAACTATTCTACAATGAAATTTTACACAACCACAATATTTTTACTTTTTATCTCATTAACTTTTGCTCAAGAAACTACTGAAGAATCAAACTCTATTGAGAGTCAATTTGATAAAATATTCAGAACCTCTACCACTTACAAACCTAAAGACACTCCCAAAAGATACAAAGTAATTGATATTCAAAAATACATATCATTAAAAGAAAATGTCTTGGATTCGTTAAAATCTTCTATCAAAATTATTTCAGAAAAAGAAAACCTTCTAAAAACTGAAAGAGATAACATTTCTAAAACCAAAGATTTACTATCTAAAACAAAATCAGATTTAGATATTGCGCTGCAAAAAGAAAATTCCATTTCTTTATTTGGTATACATCTTAGTAAAAGTTCATATAACCTAATTTTATGGTCAATAATTATACTAATGCTAACAGGCTTATTTTACTTTATATTTAAGTATACAAGAAGTAACGTTTTAACTAAAGAAGCTCAAGATAATTTATTAGATGTTGAACAACAATTTGAGCAACACAGAAAAAAATCTCTTGAAAGAGAGCAAAAATTGAGGAGGCAACTTCAAGACGAAATCAACAAACAAAGAAATAGTTAAACCTTAACTATTTACAGCTAATATATTCTCAATATATTTCAAATTATACTGATGATTTTGCAATAGAACTTAATATATTAGTTTTATTTTTAAAGGTTTAACAAAATAATATTTAACAAATAAATGAACTCTGTTTTTTGGCTTTTTTAATAGTATTTAACTATATTATGAGTTCAAATCAACCAACAATTTAAACTTCAAATTATTTATGAAAGCCCTTTTTTTTACCAGAGAATTCCCTCCTTATGTCTATGGTGGTGCTGGTGTTCATGTTGAATATCTTGCAGCAGAATTAGCCAAACTTATCGATATTGATGTACGTTGTTTTGGGGATCAAAATGACAGTAGTGAAAATCTAACTGTAAAAGGCTTTCCTTATGAAAACCCACTTTTTGACAATACTGATGATAAATTAAAAGCGGTTTTTAAAACACTTAGCACAGGGCTTCATATGAATGCTGAAGCAATTGATGCAGACGTTGTGCACTGCCACACCTGGTATGCCCACTTTGCTGGTATTGTTGCTAAATTATGCTACGGAATTCCTTTAGTAATTACAACTCATTCTTTAGAGCCTTTACGCCCTTGGAAAAGAGAACAATTAGGTCGTGGTTACGACGCTTCTTCTTGGGTTGAAAAAACAGCAATAGAAATGGCAGATGCTTTAATTGCTGTTTCTGAAGAAACAAAAGAAGATGTGTTAAAACATTTTGATGTTGATGAAAAGAAAGTAAAAGTAATATACAATGGTATTAATCTACAACAATATGTAAAAACTTCTGAAACCGACACTCTAGACGAATATGGTGTTGATAAAAACAAACCTTATGTTCTTTTTGTGGGAAGAATAACTAGACAGAAGGGAATTATCCATTTAGTAAATGCTATTAAATATATAGATCCAGATACTCAAATTGTGCTTTGTGCTGGTGCTCCAGACACAGAAGAAATTGGTAAAGAAATGGAAGATGCAGTAAACAAAGTTAAAAAGACTCGTAAAAATGTAATCTGGATTGATAAAATGGTTACAAAAGAAGAAATTATTCAACTATATTCTCATGCAGATGTTTTCTGTTGTCCTTCGATTTATGAGCCTTTTGGAATCATAAACATAGAAGCGATGGCCTGTGACACTGCTGTAGTTGCTAGTGCTGTTGGAGGAATTAAAGAAGTTGTTGTTGATGGTGAAACAGGTATTTTAGTTCCTGTAGAACAACAAGGCTCAGCACCATTTGAACCTGTTAATCCAGATAAATTTGCCAGAGACTTAGCAGAAGGAGTAAATACATTAATTAATAATCCAGAATTAAGAAACACCATGGCTAAAAAGGGCCGTAAAAGAGTGGAAGACTATTTTGACTGGATATCCATTGCAAAACAAGTAGAAGAACTATACAAATCCTTAAAAAAATAACTAAATGATTAACAATAAAGTACTCGGAATTATCCTAGGTGGAGGACAAGGATCAAGATTATATCCATTAACAAAAGATAGATCTAAACCTGCTGTACCAATTGCTGGTAAATATAGATTAGTAGATATTCCTATTTCAAATTGTATCAATTCAGATATTAAAAGGATGTATGTATTAACACAGTTTAATTCAGCTTCTTTAAATGCACATATAAAAAATACCTATCACTTTAGTTTTTTTAGTTCTGCTTTTGTAGATGTATTAGCAGCAGAACAAACCATTCATAGTGACAAGTGGTTCCAAGGAACAGCAGATGCTGTTAGACAAAGTATGCATCACTTTTTACAAAATGATTTTGAATATGCTTTAATTCTTTCTGGTGACCAATTGTATCAAATGGATTTTAATGATATGATTCAAAAACACGAAGAAAGTGGAGCTGAAATTTCAATAGCTACATATCCTGTTAACGCCAAAGACGCTACTTCTTTTGGGTTATTAAAAACAAATGATGAAAATATTATTACTTCTTTCATCGAAAAACCAGGAGCAGAATTATTACCAGATTGGACTTCTGATGTGGGTGATGAAATGAAAGCTCAAGGCAGAGATTATCTCGCATCAATGGGTATATATATTTTCAATAGAAATTTATTGAAAAAGTTGATGGAAAACCCTGATACTAATGACTTTGGTGGAGAAATTATACCTCAGGCTATTGAAAACCACAAAACATTAAGCTATCAATATGAAGGTTATTGGGAAGATATTGGAAATATAGATTCTTTCTTTGAAGCAAACATCGGTTTAACAGATGATGTTCCTCAATTTGATTTATACAATGAAAAAGGTATTTACACCAGAGCACGTATTTTACCAACATCAAAAATATCTGGTTCTATTTTAAACAAAGCCGTTATTGGTGATGGTTGTATCATTCAAGCAGAAAAAATTGAACGATCTGTAATTGGCATCCGTTCTAGAATTGGTAAAAACTCTTTAATTTCTAATACCTATATGATGGGTAATGACTTTTATGAAAGCCTAGAAGAAGTTGCCAAAAACAATATAGATATTATGATGGGAATTGGAGATAGATGCTATATTCATAACTGTATTGTAGACAAAAACTGTAGAATTGGAGATGATGTAAGAATTAATGGCGGTACTCATATAAAAGATACTGAAACTGATACTTATATGGTGAAAGATGGAATTGTTGTTATCAAAAAAGATGCAACTATTGCTAAAGGAACTATCATCGGATAATCACTTTTTTATTTTCAAAAATTAACTAAACTAATGCAAAATCAAAGTAGAATTGTAGTAGAAAATGTTGCTCCACAAATAAATTGTGGTAATGTCTTTATTAAAAGAGTTCTTGATGAAATAGTAAATATAAGTGCAGATGTTTTAATTGATGGGCATGATGTTCTTCAAGCTGCTGTTCATTACAAGCACGAAAGCGATAATGACTGGTCTGAATTAAGAATGACTCCAACTTTTAATGATGAATATGCTGCTAGTTTTCAAGTAACAAAACAAGGTTTTTATTCTTATAAAGTTGAAGGTTGGGTAGATTATGCCTTAAACTGGCAACATGGAATTGAGCGTAAAATTGATGATTATCAGCACGTAAATTCAGAACTTTTAGAAGGAGCAGAAATAATTCAGGTAATTATTGATAGTGTTCCTGCAGAAGACAAAGATTACTTGTTGCATTTAATCTATATTTTTAAAAACTCAGAAACTTATAACGAAGCCATTAAAGAAGCCGTTTCAGAGAGGTTAACTACTGTTTTTAAAAATAATCCAGATAAAATTCTATCAACCTTTTCTAATGAATATCAAGTATACGTAGACCGTAAAAAGGCTAGGTTTTCTACTTGGTACGAATTTTTTCCAAGATCTGCATCAGAAGAAGAAGGTAAACACGGCACCTTTAATGACTGCCATCGATTGTTACCTAGAATTTCTAAAATGGGATTTGACACGTTGTACTTCCCTCCTGTTCATCCAATTGGTGAAGTAAACAGAAAAGGAAAAAATAATACTACAGTTGCTCAAGATGGTGATGTAGGTTCTGCCTGGGGAATTGGATCTAAACATGGAGGTCATAAAGATTTGCATCCACAATTAGGTAGCGTAGAAGATTTTAAAAACTTAATTGCTGCTGCAAAAGAATTAGATATTGAAATCGCAATGGATTATGCTTTACAAGCAGCTCCAGATCATCCATGGGTAACTGAACATCCAGATTGGTTTAAATGGAGACCAGATGGAACTGTGCAATACGCAGAAAATCCACCAAAAAAATACCAAGATATTTTACCTATTTATTGGGAAAGCAAAGATTATAAAAACCTATGGCAAGAATGTTTAGATACTTTATTGTACTGGATTGATTGTGGAGTTAACGTTTTTAGAGTTGACAATCCACACACAAAGCCTTATTATTTTTGGAATTGGGTGATTACTGAAGTAAAAAAACAGCATCCAGATATTATCTTTTTGGCAGAAGCATTTACCAAACCTAAAGTAATGCAACAATTGGCTAAGCAAGGTTATACGCAGTCATATACTTACTTTACTTGGAGAGATTCTAAACATGAGTTGATTGAATACATGAACGATTTAACTCAAACAGAACAAAAAGAATATATGCAACCTAATTTCTGGCCAAACACACCAGATATTAATCCTTTTCATTTACAAGGAGCTCCAGAAAGCAAATATTTGCAACGCTATGCTTTGGCAGCAACCTTAAGTTCTAGTATCGGAATATACGGTCCTGTTTTTGAACAAATGATTAGCGAACCTATTCCTGGAAAAGAGGAATATTATATGTCTGAAAAATTTCAACTTTGTCATTACGATTGGTTCAAAGAAAATAAAGTAACTACTTTAATTTCTAAAATAAATCATATTAGAAAAGAGAACGAATCTTTTCAACAAACCAATAATATTAAATTTGTAGAAACTGGTAACGATCAATTGATTGCATTTTATAAATGGAATAATGATAAAACTAACGAAACCTTAACCATTATAAGTTTAGATGCTTGGAACGCGCAAACAGGTTCTGTTCAATTACCATTACATGATTTAGGGATCAATCACGGGCATAAAATTGAGGTTGTCGATTTGGTAACTAGAAATAGTTACAATTGGTATAACGAATGGAATTATGTAGAACTACATGCAACATTACCTTTTCATATCTTTAAAATCAACAAATAATATATGATCGAAAAAACAAATACAAAATCTAATTCAAAACTATTTTCATCCGAAAGTAAATGGGAAGAATTAATAGAAGACAAAGATTTTGTAAACGTTTTTTTATCAGATGTTTTAGAAGATTATATTATTAAGCAACGTTGGTATGGAGGAAAATCTAGCAAACTCAAATACATAGAACTAAGCGAATATTTCCGAATTCAACAAGGAGGAGAAGTTTATTTTGGATTGATTTTAGAAGTCGATTTTGTAGAGGCCTTCTATCATCATTACTTTTTACCAATAGCATTTATTTCCGATGAAAACTTTGCTAAAGAAAACAGAATTTTACCTATAAAACTAAAAAATCAAGAAGGTTTTATTATTGATGCAATGCATTTAGAAGCCTTTAGAAAAGTAGTTTATGAAAGAATAAGTTCTGCATTACCTATTGATAAAACTCCAGTTCAATATCATAAAACAGAAGGTTTTAATTTTCCAAAATATGAATCATCAAGGTTCATGGGAGTTGAACAAAGCAACACATCAATTATTTACAATGATGCATTTATTTTAAAGTTTTTTAGAAGAATTTATGCAGATAAAAATCCAGACTATGAAATGAGTCGTTTTTTATCAGATAAAAAAGATTTTAAAAATACTCCTCCGTATTTAGGGAGTATGAATATCATCGATTCTGAAAACACTAACATTACTATTGGACTGATGCAAAAATTAGTTGCCAATAATGGTGATGCTTGGGAATACTTTTTAAAGGAGCTGAATGTTATTTATGCCTCAATAGACAGTAAAAAAATAGATTTTAAAGAATTACCAGATATTGAAATTTTTAAAAGAAAAAAAATAGCTGAACTTCCTCCTCAAATTGTAGATTGGATTGGCTTAAATTTTTTAAATAAAATTCAACTCTTAGCCAAAAGAACTGCAGAAATGCACATTGCTTTAGGCTCTGAATTCGAAGAAACTGCATTTACTCCTACTCGTTTTAATGGCGATTATACAGTTTGGTTAAAGAACAGGTTAACCTATCAATTTCAAAACAGATTAAATCTTACAGAAAATAATTTGCATAAATTAGAGGGCAATTCTTTACAATTGGCTCAAGAATTTTTAGACAATAAAAATGAAATCAGAAAACGTCTAGTAAATTTTGATTGGACAAAATTAAAAGGAGAACGCATTAGAATTCATGGCGATTATCATTTAGGACAAGTTTTAGTACAAGATGATGATTTCTGTATTTTAGATTTTGAAGGAGAACCAGAAAGCACCATTAGAGATCGTAAAGTAAAACAACCTCCTTTAAAAGATGTTGCTGGTTTATTTAGATCTTTTCATTATGCAATTTATTCTACAATTTTCAATAACCAAAAGAACTATTCTAAATCTCAAGAAGAGCTTTTTGATTTTGGAGAATTATTATACAAATACATGGTTTCAGTATTTTTAGAAACCTACAGAGAAGTAACCCAACAAGAAAATTTATCTATTGGTTACACAAACGAAAGAATATATTTACTAAAATATTGCTTATTAGAAAAAGCAATTTACGAGTTAGGCTATGAACTTAACTCAAGACCCAAATGGACAATTATTCCGCTAAAGGGTATTGCAAACATTTTGAACTCATAAAAATTATGGCACAAACAAAAGTACACAGTCTTTTTTCAGAATTCGATATCAATCTTTTTCAAGCTGGTAAACATTATCGTCTTTACGAAAAATTTGGTTCTCATATTATTACTGTAGATGGTGAAGAAGGAACATATTTCTCAGTTTGGGCTCCAAGTGCAAAAATGGTTTCTGTAGTAGGAGATTTTAATTTTTGGTTAGAAGGAGAACACCAACTAAACGTTCGTTGGGACGGAAGTGGGATTTGGGAAGGATTTATTCCTGGAGTTGGAAAAGGAGCAACTTATAAATACAAAATCCAAAGTGCTAATAACGATATAAGCACAGAAAAAGCAGATCCTTTTGCTAGAAGATGTGAACATCCTCCAAGAACGGCATCAGAAGTTTGGGAAGATAATTACGAGTGGCAAGATAAAAAGTGGATGAAAAACAGAAAGAAAAACAACGCTTTAGATGCGCCTTTTTCTGTGTATGAAGTTCATTTAGGCTCTTGGAAAAAACAAATTGAAGAAAACCGCTTTTTAAGCTACAGAGATTTAGCTGATGAATTGGTTGATTATGTTGATGATATGAATTTTACGCACGTAGAATTTATGCCGATTATGGAATATCCTTATGACCCAAGTTGGGGATATCAACTAACAGGATATTTTGCACCAACATCTCGTTTTGGATATCCAGATGAATTTAAATATTTAGTAGATAAGTTTCACGAAAAAGGAATTGGAGTCTTATTAGATTGGGTGCCTTCTCACTTTCCCTCTGATGACCATGGCTTAGGATTCTTTGACGGATCTCACTTATATGAACATCCAGATAGAAGAAAAGGATACCACCAAGATTGGAAAAGTTTAATTTTTAATTATGGTAGAAACGAAATAAAATCTTTCTTAATCAGTAATGCAATTTTTTGGTTAGACCAATATCATGCAGATGGTTTACGAGTTGATGCTGTAGCTTCAATGCTATTCTTAGATTACTCAAGAGAAGAAGGTCAATGGGAACCAAATGAATTTGGTGGAAGAGAAAATTTAGAAGCGATTAGTTTTATCAAAGAAATGAATGCTGCTGTTTATGAAAGTTTCCCTGATGTACAAACCATTGCAGAAGAATCTACTTCTTTCCCTAAAGTTTCTAGACCAATTTATGATGGAGGTTTAGGTTTTGGTATGAAATGGATGATGGGGTGGATGCACGATACTTTAGATTATTTTGAAAAAGAACCTATCTACAGAAAGCATCATCAAAATGATTTGACTTTTAGTTTAAATTATGCATTTACAGAAAATTTTATGTTGCCTTTATCTCATGATGAAGTTGTTTATGGTAAAAAGGCAATCGTAGATAAAATGCCTGGTGATGAGTGGCAGAAATTCGGGAATTTAAGATTATTATACAGCCTAATGTTCACTCATCCAGGAACAAAACTATTATTTCAAGGTGGTGAATTCGGACAAACAAGCGAATGGAATTTCCAAGGAAGTTTAGATTGGCATCTTTTAGATTATGATGTTCATAAAGGGTCGCAAGCTTTAGTTAAAGACTTAAATAAACTATACAAAAAAGAACCTGCTTTACATCAAAAGCAATTTTCACACGAAGGCTTTGAGTGGATTGACCATGGAGATCACCAAAATTCGGTGATGTCTTATATTAGAAAAGGAGAAAATGAAAAAGATAATGTTATTGTTATTTTAAACTTAACTCCTGTTCCTAGAGAAAACTATAGAGTAGGCTTACCAAAAGCAGGAACTTTAAAAGAAGTTTTTAATAGTGATGCCAAAAAATACAATGGCACTAACAATTACAAAAACACCAAATTAACTTCAGATCAAAAAGAATGGAATGGTAGAGAAAATTCAGTAGAATTAACATTACCTCCATTAGGTATGATTGCTTACAAATACAAATAAACTTACATCAAGCCTTCTTTTTTTTATTTTTACTATGAAAATAACAAAAAAGAAGGCCTTTTTTTTTACACTTAACAAAATATGTAATCTATTTTAAGACTTTAAAAAATCTTACAAAACATTTTTCAATTCCCTAATTTTTAAATAAATAAGCAATATTTTTGAAGTTAATTAAGACGAATAATATGTCGTAAAAAAAAGAGGTAAAAGTTTACTTTTTAATAAAGATTTACGATTTTTACAAGTCACATAAACAACCAAATCAATGATTGTTAATACAGAATTAGAACAAAAAGGAAATTTA
Organism: Polaribacter septentrionalilitoris; assembly: GCF_009832745.1. Classification (GTDB taxonomy): domain Bacteria; phylum Bacteroidota; class Bacteroidia; order Flavobacteriales; family Flavobacteriaceae; genus Polaribacter; species Polaribacter septentrionalilitoris. Next base: position 13,064 of record NZ_VRMJ01000028.1, read on the forward strand.
TTTCCATCAGAAATTGTCGATTACAGAAAAGATGTAGATACACTTTTCTTTACCACAAAAAATAATGTTGTTTTACAACTTACTGTAGTAAGAGACAGTGTTATAAGATTTAGATATGCTACCACTGGGAAATTTGAAAACGATTTTTCTTATGGTGTAACCATTCATGCTTCCAGAGGTTATAACTTCTTAGAAGTTTCAGAAGATAAAACAAACTACATTGTTACTACATCAAAATTAATTTGTAAAGTTGAAAAAGCAAGTTTACAAGTTAGTTTATATGATGCCAAAGATAATGTCTTAATAAACCAAGATGAGATTGGGTTTCATTGGGAAGAAAGTTACGAATATGGTGGTGATATTGTAAAAATGAGTAAAGTTTCTCAAAAAGCAGAGAGCTATTACGGTTTAGGAGATAAGCCTGTTGATGTCAACTTAAAAGGAAAACGTTTTGAAAACTGGGTAACAGATTCTTACGCTTTTGGCAAAAATACAGATCCAATTTATAAGGCCATTCCTTTTTATACTTCTATCCACAACAACAAATCTTATGGTATTTTCTTTGACAATACGTTTAAGACTCATTTTGATTTTGCACAAGAAAGAAGAAATGTAACTAGTTTCTGGGCACAAGGTGGTGAAATGAATTACTACTTTATTTACGGACCACAAATGAGCGATGTTGTTGCCAACTACACAGATTTAACGGGTAAACCACATGCACTTCCTCCTTTATGGGCGTTAGGATTTCATCAATGTAAATGGAGTTATTACCCAGAAAGCAATGTAAAAGAAGTTACAAAAACATTTAGAGATTTACAAATCCCTTGTGATGCTATCTATTTAGATATCGATTATATGGATGGTTTCCGTTGTTTTACCTGGGATAAAAATTATTTCCCAGATCCGAAAAGAATGGTGAAAGAACTAGAAGATGATGGCTTTAAAACCGTTGTTATTATAGATCCAGGAATTAAAATCGATTTAGAATACGATGTCTTTAAAGAAGCCTTAGACAAAGATTACTTCTGTAAACGCGCAGATGGTCCTTATATGAAAGGTAAAGTTTGGCCTGGAGAATGTTATTTTCCAGATTACACAAAACCAGAAGTTAGAGAGTGGTGGTCTGGTTTATTCCAAGAATTAATAGAAGATATTGGTGTAAAAGGTGTTTGGAATGATATGAATGAACCTGCAGTAATGGATGTTCCTAATAAATCTTTTCCAGATGATGTTCGTCATAATTATGATGGTAACCATTGTTCACATAGAAAAGCACATAACGTTTATGGAATGCAAATGGCACGTGCAACATACCATGGATTAAAAAAATATTCGTATCCAAAACGTCCTTTTGTAATTACTAGAGCTGCGTATTCAGGTACGCAAAGATATACCTCTACTTGGATGGGAGACAATGTTGCAACTTGGGAACATTTAGCAATAGCCAACAACCAAGCACAAAGAATGGCAATGTCTGGTTTCTCTTTTGCTGGATCAGATATTGGAGGTTTTGCAGAGCAACCACAAGGAGAGTTATTTGCGAGATGGATTCAATTAGGGATTTTTCATGTTTTCTGTAGAGTACACTCTTCAGGTGATCACGGAGATCAAGAACCTTGGGTTTTTGGTGACGAAATTACTGATATTGTAAGAAAATTCGTTGAACTTAGATATCAATTGTTGCCGTATTTATATACTGCTTTTTGGAATCACATCAAAAATGCAACACCAATTTTAAAATCCTTGGTATTATTTGACCAAGAAGACCAACAAACACACTATAGAAGTGATGAATTTGTATATGGAGAACATATTTTAGTTTGTCCAATACAAGAACCAAATGCTAAAGGTAGAAGAATGTACATACCTAGAGGAAAATGGTATAACTTCTGGACAAATGAATTAATAGAAGGTGGAAAAGAGACTTGGGTTGATGCAGATTTAGACAGCATGCCAATCTTTATCAAAGAAGGAGCTGTAATACCAAAGTATCCCGTACAACAATATGTTGGTGAAAAAGATTTTGATGAAATTACTTTAGAAGTTTATTACAAAAAAGGTAAAGAAAAATCTCAACTTTATGATGATGCACATGATGGATATGATTACAAAAAAGGAAGATATAGTTTACGTACTTTTAAGGTAACAGGAAAAAAGAATGAATTTATCTTACAACAACATAAAGAAGGTACTTATAATGCTAGTTATACAAAGTTTAATGTAGTTTTACATAACTTGCCTTTTACCATTACTTCCGTACAAATTGATAATGTAGAAATCTCTATCGATAGTTCAGAAAATTTTGGAACACAAACTATTATACTAGACAAAGAGTTCACAGAACTTCATTTATTAGGAGAATAAATTAAAAATCTCACCGTTTTCAGTGAGTTCTCTCACCGAAAACAGTGAGGTAAAAAAAACCCCATAAATGGGTATTGCACGGGTGTTTTTACTGCTATATATTTGTAGTATAAGTAATCTATCCCCAGCATTATTTAATGTTAATTAAGATTTCTTAAATATTTGTTTAACACAAAAAGCGATTAACAGGTCCCCTAAACTTTAATCGCTTTTTTTTTGTGCATAAATGTTAAGGCTTCTCACTGAAAACGGTGAGTTTTCTCACTGTTTTCAGTGAGGCAAAAAAACCCCATAAATGGGTATTGTAGGATACTTAATATCAATATATATTTGAAGTGTTATTCTTATCCCCAAATAAGAAATAGTATTTAAAGTTACTTAAATATTTGTTTGACAAAAAGCGATTAAAAGGTCCCCTAAACTTTAGTCGCTTTTTTTATGATTTAAAATGATTGCAAAAAAAAGCTCAAAATGTAAATTTACATTTTGAGCTTTTTTTGTTTTTTTAAGTAGCTTAAAATCCGTCTCCTAATTCTTTAAGTTTTTCGGTGTTTTCAGCCAACATTAATTCGTCTATTATCTTTTGTATGTCACCATTTACAATATTAGATAAATCATATAATGTTAAATTAATTCTATGATCTGTTACACGACCCTGAGGATAATTATAGGTTCTAATTTTGGCACTTCTATCACCAGAAGTTACCATAGATCCACGTTTAGCAGCATCTTCTGCTTGCTTTTTTGCCAATTCTAAATCATATAAACGAGAACGCAATACCTTAAAGGCTTTCTCTTTGTTTTTATGTTGTGATTTTTGATCTTGACATTGCGCTACCAAACCTGTAGGAATGTGTGTTAAACGAACTGCAGAATACGTAGTATTTACAGACTGACCTCCAGGACCTGAAGAACAGAAAAAATCTATTCTTACATCTTTTGGGTTGATTTCTACATCAAACTCTTCTGCCTCTGGAAAAACCATACAGGTTGCTGCAGAAGTATGTACACGTCCCTGTGTTTCTGTTTGTGGAACACGTTGTACACGATGTACACCTGCTTCGAATTTTAAAGTTCCATAAACATCATTTCCTGAAACCTCAAATTGAATTTCTTTAAAACCTCCATTAGTTCCTTCAGAATAATCTACTGTAGATACTTTCCAACCTCTACCCTCACAATATTTAGTATACATTCTAAATAAATCACCAGCAAAAATACTTGCTTCATCACCTCCTGTACCAGCACGTAATTCAACAACTGCATTTTTTGAATCTTCTGGATCTTTAGGTATCAATAGAAATTTAATTTCTTCTTCTATTTCTGGAATTCTGGTAGTTGCTTCATCCATTTCCATCTTTGCCATTTCTACCATTTCTGCATCAGAACCATCAGCTATTATTTCTTTGGCTTCTTCTATATTGTTTAATAAAGATTCGTATTCTTTACCTTTCTTAACAACATCACCTAAGTCTTTGTATTCTTTACTCAATTGCGCATAACGTTTCTGATCCATGATAATTTCTGGTTGAATAATCAAATCAGAAACCTCATCATAACGCTGTTTTACAATCCTTAATTTATCTAACATTTATAACTCTTTTCTTGGATTGCGAATTTACAATTTTTATACCTATATTTAAGACAACCAAACTACTTTTTATGAAATCTCTTCTGATTATGTGTTGTTTATTATCCATATTTTCTTGTAAAAACTACACCAAGAAATCACAAAAACCTAACTTTTTAATTGGTGATTGGATAAGAACCAACAATAAAAAAGAAAGTAGTACATATGAGTTTTGGAAAAAAGATTTTATAGGATTAGGTTTTACTTTGAAAAGTAAAGACACAACTTTTAAAGAAATTTTAAGCATTGTTGAAGTAAATGACACTTTATTTCTAAAAGTAGAAGGTGTAAATGAAAATCCTACCTTTTTTAAATTCACTTCTCAAACAGATACTTCTTTTGTTTGTGAAAATTCAAAAAATGAATTCCCAAAAAAGATAACATACTACACCGAAAATAAATTCTTAAAAGCTGAAGTTTCTTCTGATGATTATAAGATTAATTTTGTTTTTAAAAAAATTAAATAATTATTTCCATTTAATACCACAACCTACACTAGGTTTTTGGTTTTCTATAGGAGTTTTAATCTCTAAGAGAGTATCTAATGCGTTTCGCATATCAGTTCCTGTAACTGTCTTTCCATTTCCTGGTCTAGAATCATCTAGTTGACCATGATAAACAGATTGTAAATCCCCATCAAAAACATAAAAATCTGGTGTACAAGCTGCATCATAAGCTTTAGCTACTTCTTGAGTTTCATCATACAAATACGGAAAAGGATATTGAAGATCTTCTGCCAATTTCTTCATTAAATGTGGAGCATCTTGAGGATAATTCTCAACATCATTTGAACTAATAGCGATAAAATTTATTCCTTTAGGTTGATACTCATTTCCTAATTTTACCAATTGCTCATTTACATGAATTACAAACGGACAATGATTGCAAATAAACATGATCACTGTTCCTTTTTCTCCTTTTAATTCTGATAAAGAATAATGTTTATCATCAATTGTGTTGATTAAAGTAAAGTTAGGAGCCTTTGTTCCAATTTCAAATTTGTTTGATTCTGTTCTTGCCATAATTATTTAGTTTCTGCCAAAGCTTTTGCACAAATATAACCACCTGTCCATGCATTTTGAAAATTAAATCCGCCTGTAACCGCATCAATATTTAAAATTTCGCCAACAAAAAACAAGTTTTTATATAATTTACTTTCAAAACGTTTAAAGTTTATTTCTTTCAAATCAATGCCACCTGCAGTAACAAACTCATCTTTAAACGTAGTTCTTCCATTTGCATTATAGATTCCTTTTGTGAGTTCATTTGCCAGTTTTTCTAATTGATTATTTTTTACATCTGCCCAATTTTGAGTTGCTTTAATTCCTGAAAATAACACAAAACGCTCCCACAATCTTTTTGAGATCTCTGAGAAAGGAGATTTTAAAATAACTGTTTTACGAGGTTCTTTCTTTTTTAAATTTAAAAGAACATTCAACACTTTATCTGTAGGTCTTGACAACCAATTTACCTCAATATTGTATTGATAGTTTTTATCAGCTAAAATTCTTGCACCAAATGCAGATAATTTTAATACAGCTGGTCCACTCATTCCCCAGTGTGTAATTAACAAAGGTCCAGATGCTTCTAGTTTTGTGTGTATAATTTTCACAGTTGCATTTGGAACTGAAGTTCCTAATAAATCTATGAGTCTTTTATCATTAATATTAAATGTAAACAATGATGGTACAGGTTCTATTATAGAATGATTTAACGTTTTGCATAATTCCCAAACTTTTTTAGAACTTCCTGCTGCAAAAACTACTTTATCTGCTTTAAAAGTTTCTCTTTTGGTAATGATAAACCAATCATCACTTTCTTTATAAACTTCATTTACTCCACAATTTGTGAGCACTTTTATGTTCAATCTATCAACTGCATTTTGAAAGCAATCTATAATAGCTTGACTTGTATTTGCTTCAGGAAAAACACGATTATCTTCTTCAATTTTTAAAGGAACTCCCCTATTCTCAAACCACTCAAAAGTATCACCTGTCATAAACTGATGAAAAGGTCCTAACAACTCTTTTTTGCCTCTAGGATAAAAATCACATAACTCTTTTGGAATAAAACACGCATGAGTAACATTGCAACGTCCACCTCCAGAAATTTTTACTTTTTGAAGAACATCGTTACCTTTTTCTAAGATAGTGATATCTAAATCAGGATTATTTTCTTTAGCATTGATTGCCGTAAAATATCCTGCTGCTCCACCTCCAATAATAACTATTTTCTTCATAAAACCATATCATTATAAGGAAGTATTGTCTCAAATCCTTTTTCTTTAAAATATTTAGGAGTTTCTTCATTTCCTGTTGCCATAATAAAATCTCCGCCCCAAGCACCTAGACTTTTTATTGCTCCAAAATAATCAGGAAATAAACGCTCTTTTACGGGTTTTAGTTTGATTATTGAGCTGATAATTTTCTCATGCTCTACAATAAAATCATTAAAGGTTGTAATAGATTTTGTTTCTAAAAGTTGATGAGATATTTCTGATATTCTGTTTATTTCATTAGAAAAATCTTGTTGAGATTCTCTAAATTTTGCAATTCCTTCTTTAGAGTCTTGCTTCTGATTTAAGTGAACAAAGAATACGTTTTCTTTAAAGTCAGGGTTAAAATCAACTTGATTTACAATGGGTTTTTTGTTTTGAATTTGATAAAAAATTGGCGATTCATTTTGTGCACATGCAATATCGTAACCACTTCCTTTAAAGGAATTCCAAAGCAATGTAAACGCATCAACATTTGCCCATGTAGCAATAGAGTTTATTAAAGTTGATGAACTTCCTAATCCCCAATTTCTAGGAAAAGTCAATTCAGTTTTTACGATAAAACCTCCATTTGTTATTAGAAAACTAGGATTTAATCTTTTAGCCTCTTTTAGAATTTCTAATAAAGTTTCTGCAATAACATCAGTATTACCCTCTTTGTCTGAATTAAAAGTAGTTGAGACCAATCTTAATTTTGCCAAATCAAAAACAGCTTCAAACCAACACTCTCCTGTATTGGTAAAACTTCCCCAAATAATTTGAGGTTCTTGAATGGATTCAATTGTTAAATCTTGCCCAAATTTTGTAGGCACAGCTAAAGCTTTTGCGCCATCTAACACTAGGTATTCTCCTGTTAATAATAATTTTCCGTTAGAATAAAAGTTTTTCAAAACATCTTGTCTGGTCGGGCGCAGTCGAGACCTTAATTAAAAATAATCTTACTAAATATGACCTCTCGACTGCGCTCGAGGTGACATGAATTACACTAAGCTAAATTGTTTAAAATGATGCGTAAAATGTTTTACTTGAAATTTCTTCCAATACTCAAAATCAAGCGTTCCAAAAAATGGATGTACTATGGTTCTGTTTTTATCGTCTTCAAAAACTTGGACAAATCTTTTTATTTGATGTATTAAATCATCAATAGCTAAGTCAATAGTTGAAAACGTTAATGCATTGGGTTCATGAGCTAAAAAAGAAGATTTAAAACCAGGTTGTAATTCGTTTTCTGTATCTAAAAAAGGCTTTCTTCTCGCCGTTTTTTCATCAGAAACAAATACATCAACATCCCAATTACCATTCGCAATTTTTGTTACTGCACTTAAATGTTCTATCATTTGTTGGGCATTCATTTTACCAAAAACAGGTTTAATCTGATTATCTAAAGTGGATAGTTTTTCACGAATCAAATCTTCATCTAAAAAGTTTATCCATTTGATTTTTGGTTTTCTGAGTGATGCTAATTTTTCAACAACTGCTGAGTGAGATACTGTTTTATTATCAAAATAAGCAACCACTTGTTCTTTTTCTACATCAGTGGCATCAAACTGATTTAAAATATTCTGCAAGTGCATTTTCATATGACCATGCTGAATTCCTTTAGTTGTTAAAGCCCTTAATGCTGCAAAATTTTGCGCTAATCCTGCTGCAGCCATAATTTGCATTAATTCTTTTGCTGATGGTTTTTGCAACATTTCTAGAGATAATTTTGCCATAGGATGTAAAGCTGTTAAACCGCCAACTGTACCTAAAGCTAAAGGAATCTCAATCCAAAATCTAAAAACTCCATCTTTTACTTCACAATGAGATAAACTAGAATACTCTCCATTTCTTGATGCATAAGCATGAACTCCTGCTTCAATGGCTCTAAAATCATTCCCAGTTGCCAAAACCACAGCATCAATTCCGTTCATAATCCCTTTATTATGGGTAACTGCTCTATAAGGTTCTACTTCTGCAATTTGAACAGCTTGTGCAAACTTTTGAGCAAATTTCTGAGGATTTTCTCCTACTAAATCTTCAACTTTACAGCTTACCTCAGCTCTCACCAAACATTCTGGAACATAATTAGACAATATGCTCATCACTATTTCTATCTCATCATTTTTAAATTCCTGAGCAATAGCCTCCAAACAAGAATTAATGAAATTTGCGCCCATTGAATCTTTAGTTTCGAAGGTAACATGTAACTGATAGTAGTTTGCTAACTTATCTGTTTGATCAATCAACTCAATATCTAAAATTCCACCACCACGTTTTTCCATGTTTTTAGTAATGGATGCTGTAGCTGCAAATAATTCTATCTTATTTTTTATAAAATAATTTTCTAAATCACTTTTATTACCAGCAAACATAAAATGAACTTGTCCTATTTTGGTGGTAGAAATTACTGTAGTTTTAAAGCCTCCTCTTGTACTCCAAAACTTTGCCACCAAAGAAGCTGCTGCAACCACAGAACTTTCTTCAATAACCATAGGAATTGTGTAAGGTTTATCATTAATGATAAAATTTGGTGCAATACCAAAAGGCATATAAAAATTAGTGATTGTGTTCTCTATAAAATCATCGTGAAGTTGTTGTAAATCTTTATCATCATTCCAATATTGTGATATAATCTTTAAGGCTTCCGATGAATTATGAAAGTAATTTTCAGTTAACCAGTTGAGTTTTTCTTCTTTGGTAAACTTCGAAAATCCTGATATAATTTTGCTCATATATTATAATCTGTTCATTACAAAGATAAATGAACTATCATAAACCATAAATATATTTACACAACTATTTAATTGTTTGAATAGATATTTAATTATTAAATCGAGTCTATTTTTTTAGAACTTTAACAAGGTGATCGTAAATTTTTATAATCAGTTACAGTAAACCAATAATTGATAATGTTTAGCAATTATTTTATAAGTAAAATTGATTAAATATATCGCTTATTCAAAAGTATTACTATTATATTTGTGTGTAATATTTATTTAACTTTAAACTATATACGTATGAAAAATTTTAGCTCGCTATTACTCGCAATAATTTTATTTTCTAGTTGTGCTGTAATTAGACCAGGTGAAGTAGGTATTAAGCAAACATTAGGAAAGTTTTCAAATGATGTAAAAACCGAGGGCACTATACTCTATAATCCATTAACAAGTAAAATTGTAAAAGAATCTACGCAAACTAAAAACATTAAGTTAGTACTAAGTCTACCCAGTAAAGAGGGCTTGAGTGTAAATTCTGAAATATCAATCTTACATAGATTACAAGGAGACAAAGTGGCATCTGTTTTAAAAAATCTTGGTCCAAATTATGAAAATGTGATTACAAGTGTGTTTAGATCTGCAGCCTCTGATGTTTGTGCACAGTTCTTTGCAAAAGACATGCACTCTGGCATGAGAGCCAATATTGAAAAAGCTATTTTAGAGAAAATGAAAATTAATCTTGAAAAACAAGCTGATGGTATTGAATTAATAGCTGTTTTAATGAAAAGAATTCAACTTCCCAGAGGTCTAGCAAGCTCTGTTGAAAGGAAATTACAAGCAGAACAAGATGCAATGCGTATGGAATTTGTACTTAAACAAGAAAAATTAGAAGCTGAACGAAAAATTATTAACGCCAAAGGTGAAAGAGATGCTCAATTAATTATAGCTGAAGGTTTAACATCAGGAATTATTAGAATTAAAGCAATTGAAGCTTTTAGAGAATTGGCAAGATCTCAAAATGCTAAAGTAATTATTACAGATGGTAAAACACCTTTAATTGTTGGTAATGAAACAGACACCAAACAAAACGGAAATAAAAGTAAAAAATAAAAAAATACTCAAACCAAAAAGCCTAATATTACGATTAGGCTTTTTTATTTTAACAATGTAAACCTTATTTTTAATCGTTTTTTTACCAATAATTTCGTAAACTTGACGAAGTTTTATGAAATACAAAATATTAATGAGGCATTTTTACCTTTTAACAGCATTATTATTCTTTATCAGCTGTAAAGAAAACCAAAAAACAACTTCAAGCTACACTACTGGATCTAAAGAAATTACCTTAGAAGAAATTTGGAACGGAACTTTTTCTCCAAAAAGGATGAACGCTCTCAACTCTATGAACGGTGATTTTTATTCTTTATTGAATAGAAAAGACGGAAACACAACTGTTGATAAATACAGTTACGCTAGTTTAGAAAAAGTAGCAACCATTGTAAGTAGCGCAGATTTTGCATCTATAGATGCTTTTTCTTCTTATAGTTTTAATGATGATGAAACCAAATTGATTTTAGGTACTAACTTACAGAAAATTTACAGACGCTCTAAAAAAGGAACTTATTATGCTTATGATATTGCTTCCAAAAAGCTAACATTAATAGGAAAAGATATTCAAGAACCCAAATTTTCACCTAATAACAAAAATGTTGCTTACGTAAAAGAGAATAATATCTTTATCAAAAATGTTACTTCTAACGCAATTACTCAAGTTACTAAAGATGGAAAAATCAATAAAATCATCAACGGAATTACAGATTGGGTTTATGAAGAAGAGTTTGGATTTGTAAGAGCTTTTGAATGGAACAAAACAGGTAATTATTTGGCTTTTTTACGTTTTGATGAAACTAATGTACCTACTTTTTCTATGGATATTGTAGGTAATGAATTGTATCCAGATCAACAAGTTTTTAAATATCCAAAAGCGGGAGAAAAAAATGCTGATGTTACACTTCATATGTACAATTTATCAACTAGAAGTAAGAAGAAAATCAGTCTAGGAAACTACGAATATATTCCAAGAATTAAATGGTCTAATAATGATGCTGTTTTAGTAGCAACTACCTTAAATCGTCATCAAGATAATTTAAAATTATACAAAGTAAATGCGTTAAGAACAAGTTCGGTTTTATTATTAAATGAAACTGATGATGCTTATGTAGACGTTAATGACAACTTAACTTTTTTAAGCGATAACAGCTTTATTTGGACTAGTGAGAAAGATGGCTTCAATCATATTTATCATTATAATTTCAATGGTAAACTCATCAATCAGATTACAAAAGGAGATTGGGAAGTAACTCGTTATTATGGCTTTAACGAAAATAAGAAAACTATTTACTACCAATCTGTAGAAAATGGCTCTATTAACAGAGGTGTTTATTCTATTGATTTAGATGGAAAAAATAAAAAATTACTAAGCAATGAAGATGGGCAAAATACAGCTGCATTTAGTAAAAATTTAAACTATTTTATCAATACGTATTCTTCTGCTGAAATTCCGCCAATTTACTCTTTATATTCTGGTGAGGGTGAGATGCTAAAAGTAATTAAAGATAATGCTGATTTAAAAGAAAAGTTAGCTGAGTATAAAATGACTCCAAAAGAGTTTACAACCATTAACATTAATGGTAATGACTTAAACATGTGGATGATTAAACCTGCAGATTTTGATGAAAACAAAAAATACCCATTACTAATGTTTCAATATTCTGGTCCAGGTTCTCAACAAGTTGGAAACAAATGGAATGGAACTAATGATTATTGGCACAACATGTTAGCGCAAAAAGGAATGATTGTAGTTTGTGTTGATGGTCGTGGAACAGGTTTAAAAGGTAGAGATTTTAAGAAAGTAACTCAAAAAGAATTGGGTAAATACGAAGTAGAAGACCAAATTGCAGCTGCTAAAGAATTGGCAAAACGTTCTTATATCGACAAAAATAACATCGGAATTTGGGGTTGGTCTTATGGCGGATTTATGAGTACAAACTGTCTATTAAAAGGAAACGATATTTTTACTACAGCAATTGCTGTAGCTCCAGTTACTTCTTGGAGATTTTACGACACTGTTTACACAGAACGCTACATGCAAACTCCACAAGAAAATGCAAGTGGTTATGATGATAATTCGCCAATAAATTATGCAGATAAATTAAAAGGAAATTATTTGTTAGTTCATGGTACAGGTGATGATAACGTACATGTACAAAATTCATATAGAATGATAAACGCTTTGGTAGAAGCCAATAAACAATTTGATATGTTTATTGTTCCAGACAGAGCACATGGAATTAGAAAAGGAAAAAACACTCGCTTAAATTTGTACACAAAAATGACAAATTATATTGATGAGAACCTAAATAAAAAATCAGATAAATCAATTGAAATAAAAGGATAAATTATGAGTAGTACTGTTAAATTACCACATCAAAAAGAGTTATTTGGACAACCAGTAGGATTATACATCTTATTCTTAACAGAAATGTGGGAACGTTTTTCTTATTATGGAATGCGAGCATTATTAGTGTTATACATGACTACGCAAACTGTTGGAGATGACAGAGGTGCAGGTTTAGGATGGACAAATCAAGAAGCATTAGCACTGTATGGTTGGTATACCATGTTAGTATATGTGATGTCTATACCTGGAGGTATGATTGCTGATAAATTATTAGGTCAAAAAAAATCAGTTTTATTTGGAGCCATTATTTTATGTTTAGGACATGGTGTGCTAGTTATGACAGATATTTGGGCATTTTATTTAGGTTTAGGTTTAGTTATTCTTGGAGTTGGATTGCTAAAACCTAATATTTCTACAATGGTTGGCGGTTTGTACAAAGAAGGAGATATTAGAAGAGATAAAGGTTTTTCAATATTTTATATAGGTATTAATTTAGGTTCATTACTTGCCACTATGGTTGTTGGTTTAGTTGTTGCTGAATGGGGTTGGCATGCTGGTTTTGGTTTAGCAGGAGTTGTAATGGTTTTAGGTTTGATAAATTATATATATGGTCAAAAATATTTAGTTGAAGTTGGAAATTTTACCCCAAGTAAAGGAAGTGAAAATGAAATTTCTTATGGGCAACTATATTCAAGATTATTCAAGTCTCCAAAACAATTAACTTTTGCTTCGATTTTACTTGTATTATCAATTTATGGCTGGTACACTCTAGATTGGGCATATGGTTTGTTATTTTTATTCTTAACTGCTATTACTTCTTTATTAATGATGATATACAAAGAACTTGAATCACAAGTTTTTAAAGACAGGTTTTTAGTTCTTCTTTTATCATTTATCATGGTTATTATTTTTTGGGGAGCATTTGAACAAGCAGGAGGTTTAATGAATTTATACACAGAAACTAATACTGACAGAAACTTTTTTGGTTGGATGATACCTACTGTTATGTTTCAGAGTTTAAATGCTGGCTTTATAATTTTATTTGCAACTGGGGTTGCTGGTTTTTGGGCTAAAAGAAAATTAAAAGGAAAAGAAGCTTCTTCTTTATTTAAAATGGCTCTTGGTATTATCATTATGGGATTTGGTTTCCTTTTTATGGTATTTGCAGCAATGGAATTTGAAAAATCAGGATCTTCAAGCATGCTTTGGTTAGTTCTAGCTTATTTATTTCATACAATAGGTGAACTTTGTATATCTCCTGTTGCACTATCCTTTATTACAAAATTAGCTCCAGTAAAATATGCAGCTTTAATGATGGGAGTTTATTTTGCAGCAACTGGCTTAGGAAACAAAGTCGCTGGTATTGTAGGGGAATCTGCTTCTGATTACGGAGAATTAACCATTTTTTCAGGAATATTGATTTTTACAGTAATCATTGGTGGTATATTTATTTTGATGTTAAAGCCTCTTAAAAGATTAACTCATGGAGTAGAAGAAAAAGAAAGAGATTTAAAAAATGAACTAACAGAAGGTTTCGAGTTAGCTGACCAATAAAATTATTACATATAAAAACCTCATAAATATTACTTTATGAGGTTTTTTGTTTTTAAAATTTAACGATTATGAATTCATCAACAAAAGAATTTAGCTTACTAAATCATAAGCCTGCATTATTTGTTTTGTTTTTCACAGAAATGTGGGAACGCTTCTCCTATTATGGAATGCGAGCTATTTTTGTTTTATTTTTAACAGACTCTTTTGCAGATGGTGGTTGGGAATGGACCAGAGAAAGAGCGCTTGGTATGCTAGCCATTTACACAAGCTCAGTTTACATTACTCCCTTAATAGGAGGGATTATTGCTGACAAGCTTTTAGGATATCAAAAAGCGGTTGCATTAGGTGCTTTTGTAATGACTTTAGGACATGCTTCTATGGCTCTAGAAACTGAACTTACCTTGTATTTAGGAATTGCATTTCTAATCATTGGTAATGGTTTATTTAAACCCAATGTAACTTCTATGGTTAGTGGTTTATATGATAAATATCCAGAACGTAAAGATGGGGCATTTACCATATTCTACATGGGTGTGAACTCAGGTGGTTTTTTAGGAGTGTTACTCTGTGGTTTTTTGGCAAATAACCTGAGCTATTCTTGGGGATTTGGTTTGGCTGGAATTTTTATGTTTTTAGGAACCTTACAATTTTGGTTTGGTAGATCTATTTTCGAAAATGTAGGAACCTCACCTTCTAAAAAAATAGATTTATCTGATGCTGTAGCAGCCGATATTTCAGAGGTTAAAGAAGAAAAAGATATTCCTAAAAATATTCAAAGAGATAGGTATATTGTAGTGGGGCTGTTGGCATTCTTTACAGTATTTTTTTGGTGGGCTTTTGAACAAGCTAGTGGTTCTATGAACATCTTTGCAAGAGATTACACACAAAGAGCATTATCAGGTAATTCTGCCATTATTTTCAAAGTAATTGATGTGTTAATATCTACAATACCATTACTTATAATTTCTTGGGTGTTGATTAAATTATTTAAACAAACCATCTTTAAAATTAAACTATCAAACATTGTTTTAGGAATTAGTTTTTTAAGTATCTGGGGATTTGTAATTTGGAAATTATCCGTAATTTTTTCATCAAAATCAGCTGAAATTGAAGCGTCTTGGTTTTTAATTTTAAACTCTTTATTTATCATATTTTTAGCACCAATTTTCTCTAAATGGTGGGAAAGTAAATACAACCCAACTGCTGCTTTAAAATTTGGAGTTGGTATGATTTTATTAGGGATTGGTTTTGGTGCTTTAGCATATGGTTCTGCTGCTATTCCGCAAGGAGCAAAAACAGCATCTGTAAGTTTAATTTGGTTGGTTTTAGCCTATTTATTTCACACAATGGGAGAACTGTGTATTTCTCCTGTAGGATTATCCTATGTATCTAAACTAGTACCTGCAAAGAAAATAGGAATGATGTTTGGTATTTGGTATTTGGTAAATGCTGTTGGTAATTATTTAGCTGCAAAAACAGGAAGTTATATAGACCCTATTGTTGAACAATATTCAATGTCTTATTTCTTTTTAATTTTTACAATAATTCCAATTGCTGTAGGCTTTATCTTTTTTATTTTAAATCCAATAATTAAAAAATTAATGCACGGAATTAAATAAATTGTAAATTTGATATACAATTTGCGACAATATAAATATGAAAAAAATAGTTATACTTTTTACCTTAGTTTGTTTTAGCATTAACTTATCTGCTCAAGAGAACGTAAAATGGCTTTCTTTTGAAAAAGCGATTGAATTGAATAAAGAAACACCGAAACCTATTTTAATAGATGTATATACAGATTGGTGTGGTTACTGTAAGAAAATGGATTTAAATACCTACTCGAATAAAACTATTTCTGAGTATATCAATGATAATTTCTACGCTGTAAAATTAGACGGTGAAGAAAAAAATGATATTGTTTTTAATGAGTATACTTTTAAATTTCAAAAAGAAGGTAGACGTGGTTATCATCAATTACCAGCTGCTTTAATGAATGGAAAATTATCTTACCCTACTACTATTTTTTTATCTAAAAATGAAAAAATATTAGACAGAATACCTGGTTATTTAGACAAAAAAATTATGGAAAAGGTTTTGGTTTATTTTTCTAAAGAAGTTTACAAAACTAAAAATTGGGAAGATTTTGATAAAAATTTTAAATCTAATTTATAGATTGTTCTTTTAAAACAAATGCACCTTGTTGTCCTGTATAATGAAAAGGAATTTGATATTCTAAACTAGTCTTTTCCCAACGAATTACATAACTTTTATAATTAGATCCATCAGCAATTATTTGTGTGGGTTGAGTGCTTTTTATCAATCTTTCTAAATTAATTTTTGGTGAGTATTGTAAAATTACAATTGGCTTTTTAAGATTTCTAATTTTATAAACACCTAAACTGTCTACTAATAAAATAGTGTGATTAGAAAATTGCTTTATATTTCTAAAATTTATCTTTTTTACTTCCTGAATATCTTCAGAAATTCGATAAGATTTTATAGTATTATCTCTCAAAAATTGTAAGCTATCTAAGTTGTGATGTACAAATAGTTTTTCTCCTCTTCTCTCTCCTAGTAAGCTATGTCTACTTTTATTAAAAACAATAAATTCTTTTTGGTTCTGAGTTCTATTCTTCTCAACCAAAAAAAGTGATTGTACAAAAACTACAGCTATTAAAAACAATATTAACTGTTTTCCTGTTTTTTTGATTAGTAAATAAATCAATGTAAAAAGTGCTATATACCATAGCAACATCATGCAAAGTGAGATTGAAATATCTTTAAAGAGAAAATCTTCTTGATGAGAAATCCAACTTACAAAACTGTTCATTAAAGAAATAATTGCTCCATATACATCAGCAATAATTTGTGGCAATAAACTACAAAGTGATGATACAATTACTAAAATTCCGCCAATTAAAATTGCTCCTAAAAACGGAATAATTATCAAGTTGGATGCTAAAAACAATCCTGGAAACTGTTGGAAATAATAAATGCTTAAAGGAAAAATTCCAACTTGCGCAGCAATAGAAACTGTAAATAATTTCCAAAAGAAATCGATTATTCTGTATTTAGGTTTCCAAATAGAATAGAGTTTTGATTGTGTCCACAAAATACCAAAAACAGCCAAATAACTGAGTTGAAAACCAACATCAAATAAGAACATTGGCTTAATCAACAACAAGAAAAATAGTGATGAAATAAATGAAAATTCTACAATATTTTTACGTCTAAAAGACATGCCAAAAGCAACAAATGAAAACATCGTTACTGCTCTTACAACAGAAGCTGACAAACCTGCAATAAAAGCAAAAACCCACAATAACAAAACGATAATAACAGTTTTTAAGACCTTACCATTTTTTAATTTTTCTAGTGGTTTAAAAACAAAAGACAGTATCAACAAAATAACACCAACGTGTAAACCTGAAACTGCCAAAATATGAATTGCTCCTGCATTTTGATAATCACTAATTAGAGATTTAGAAATATCTTGTCTTTGTCCTAATAGCAATGCATTAATCACTGCTAATTCATCTTTTTTAAAGTTATAATTAGCTAATGATTTCTGAATTTCAGCTCTCAATTTTGCAGACCATCCGTATAAACTTGATTGTTGTGTTTCTTTTTTAAAAAACTGATTTTTCTCTATAAAAACCTGATGGTGTATTCCTTGTTTTGCTAAATATGACCTATAATCAAATTGATGTGGATTTAGAGGTGGGATTAATTTCTTAAAGGTAGGTTTTAGTATTATTTTGTCATCCACTTTTAAAAGGTTAGACAAACTATCTTTCAATACATTTAAAAGAATGGTTCCTCTAGTATCTTTATCATCTACAGAGATTACATTTGCTTGGTATTTCTGATAATAATTACCAGGTTTTAAAATTTTATGAATTTGTAATACTACTGATAATTGTTCTTTAAAATGATTCTTATAATAGTCATCATAATTTCTGTCATCAGAAATATAAACAGAAGAAATTCCAGTAAAAAAGAACAACCACAAACATGTAATAGTGATTACAACTCTATTTTTTATAAGAAAGAAAAGTAGTGAAAAGGTAAGTACAAGAAATAGATTTAGAAAACCATATTTCCAAAACTGAGTGAAAAACTGGAAACAAATTCCAGAAACTCCAAGCACGACAAAGTGCAAGGGTAAATAATTCAATAACCTTTTCATAGCAAGATAAAGTTACTAAAAAAATTGAAAATAATCTGCTATAAAATTGTCGTTGCTTTTACAAAAGCTTTTTTCCAGTATTTTTCTGATAATGAAGAGACAATTACACCTCTAGAAGAAGTGGAATGTATAAAACGAATAACTCCTTTTTTGTGAGAAACAACCAAACCTACATGATTGATACCTCTTCTACTTTTGCTAGTTCTAAAAAAAACCAAATCACCCTTTTTAACTTTGCGTAAAGAGATTTTTCTACCTCTTTTAGCCATATCTCTAGAAACTCTTGGCAATAAAACATTCTGACTACCGTAAGCTACATAGACTACACCAGAACAATCCATTCCTCTTTTTGTAGTACCTCCAAATCTATAACGAACGCCCTTATATTGCATTGCATTAGCTACAATTCTATCTACTTTTGAAGCGGGTTTTTTATTGATATTCACTGCTTTTTTAGATGATGAACAAGAACTCATCAACAATGAAAAGACAACCCACAAAAAAACAATTTTTTTCAAACGATTTATGTTAACTGTGCTATAATTTGTTTTGCTACTTTCTCTGAGGCACCTTTACCTCCTAATTTTTTCTCTAACTCAAAATAATCTAAAAACAGTTTTTCTCGATGTTTTTCGTCTAAGATTTTAGTTAGTTCTTTCTTGAGGTTTCTTTGGTTAAAATCATACTGAATTAATTCTTTCACAACTTCTTTATCCATAATTAAATTCACCAAAGAAATGTATTTTAAAGTAATGATTCTTTTTGCAATTTGATAAGAAACACTTCCTCCTTTATAACAAACCACTTGAGGAACTTTAAATAATGCTGTTTCTAAAGTTGCTGTTCCAGATGCCACTAAAGCAGCATAAGAAACACTTAATAAATCGTAAGTTTTATTATTGATAAAATTTACTTGCTTCTTTCCAATAATTTTTTGATAGAAATTAAAATCTTGACTTGGGGCACCAGCAATAACAAATTGATATTCAGGAAAATCATCAATCAAAGATAACATTACCAACAACATTTTAGTAATTTCTTGTTTCCTACTACCTGGTAATAAAGCAATAATAGGTTTATTATTAAGTTGGTGATCTTTTCTAAACTGATGAATGTCTGTTTGTTTTCTACCGGCAATTCCATCAATTAAAGGATGACCAACAAACTCAACTTCATAATCGAACTTTTTATAAAAATCTTTTTCAAAAGGAAGGATCACAAACATTTTATCGATGTCTCTTTTAATCCCTTTTACCCTACTTGCTCTACTTGCCCAAACTTGTGGCGAAATATAATAATTGGTTCTAAATCCTTTCTTTTTTGCCCATTTTGCAATACGTAAATTAAAACCTGAATTGTCTATAAAAACAATTACATCTGGATTAAATTGCTCAATATCTTTCTTACAAAACTTAATGAAAATCATTACTTTTCTAAGGTTTAGTATTACCTCAAAAAAGCCCATAAACGCTCTTTCTTTGTAATGACTTACCAAAGAACCACCAACACTTTTCATTAAATCTCCACCCCAAAAACGAATGTCAGCTTTTGCATCTTCTTTGTACAATGCTTTCATCAAATTTGATCCGTGTAAATCTCCTGAAGCCTCTCCTGCAATAATGTAATATTTCATATCAAATAAACTTTAGGATAAAAGTGGTTAGTGCAATTAAAATAGTAGCTAATAATACTCCTTTTGCTCTAAGGTCTTGTTTCTTTTTGATAAAAATAAAAAAAACAAATAAATTAGGAATTGCTGCAATAGACAACACTTTTCCATATAATTTTCCTTCTTGAATCATTGTCAATGTTTCATCAAAACCAAATCTAGAAAAATACTCTAGGTAGAGAAACAATCCTCCAAAGGTTGCAAAAAAAGCAACTAAAACACCTATGAAAACATCTTTTTTTATAATTCCCAAGAATTTAATTTTTGAATCATATGATGTGCAGTCATATCAAATTGAACAGGAACCACAGAAACATATCCATTTTCTAAGGCATATACATCTGTATCTTGACCTTTATCTTTATTTATAAACTCTCCAGAAAGCCAATAATACTCTTTGCCAAACGGACTTTTACGTTTATCAAAATCTTCTCTCCAGTATCCGTTAGCTTGTCTGCAAACCTTTACGCCTTTTATTTCTTCCTTTTTTAAATCTGGGATATTTACATTCAATACAACACCTTCTGGAATTCCGTTTAACAACGCATTTAAAGTAATATTTTTTACATATTCTTCAGATGGTTTAAAGTCTGCATGCCATTTAAAGTCTAACAATGAAAATCCGATTGCAGGAATCCCTTCAATACCAGCTTCAATAGCAGCACTCATTGTTCCAGAATAAATCACATTTATTGATGAATTTGATCCGTGATTAATTCCAGAAACACATAAATCTGGTTTTCTATTTAAGATATTATTCACGGCCATTTTTACGCAATCTGCAGGAGTTCCAGAACAAGTATACTCTAGCTGAGGACCTTCATCAATAGTAATAGGATTGCAAGTTAAAACATTATCAACAGTAATAGCATGTCCCATTCCACTTTGTGGACTATCAGGAGCCACAACCACAACTTCTCCAATTTTATTCATAATTCGTATCAAAGCTCTTAGTCCAGGTGCAGTAATACCATCATCATTAGTCACCAAAATTAAAGGTTTGTCTTGCATATTTTTAAATTTTATTACAAATGTAATTGATTTTATACGATTTTCTTTTTAACATTTTATAAAGAACAAACTTTTGTAATTTAGACACATCTATAATTACATGATGATGGCAATGATTGCATTATAAACTTTGGCATTATTTTAGTAGATTAGCAAAGCAGAACTTGTAATTAAAAATAAAAATCACGACTGAAGATTTATGAAGACGAAATTAAGAATTACCTTAGTAGCATTATCAACATTACTGTTAGTTAACAGTTTTCAAATTCAAGCAAATACTTTTGAAAAAACAAATTCTGATCCAGAAAAAGACAAAGTACTCATCTACATTTTAAGAAATATATTAACCAGAAGTCATTTTGTAGTCAAAGATATGAATGATGATTTTTCTGAATATGTTTTTGAAGAATTTATAAATGGTTTAGATCCAAACAAAAGATACTTTACCCAAAAAGATTTAAAAGAGTTTTCTAAGTACAAATTCCAAATAGACAACCAATTGCTAAAAGAAGACGTAAGTTTTTACAATTTAGTATATAGCAGATTTACAGAAAAAATTAAAAATGCAAAGTTGTATTATGGAGATTTATTAGCATCACCTTTTAACTACAAAAAAAATGAAACTATAGATGTAGATTATGATAAAGTACCATTTGCAAAAAACGAAAATCAATTGATTGACTACTGGAGAAAGCAAATGAAATTGAGTACATTAATCCGTATTCAAGACAAAATAGAAAAAGAAAAAGCAACTAAAAAGAAAGATAAAAAGTATAAAATAAAAACTTTTGCTCAATTAGAAAAAGAAGCAAGAGCAGAAGTTTTGAAAAATATGGATGAACTCTATTTAAGAATAGAAGAACTAGAGCATGAAGATTGGTTTTCTACATTTTTAAACAGTGTTGTTGGTGCTTTTGATCCACATACAACTTATATGGCTCCAAGAATAAAAGAGCGTTTTGACCAAGACATGTCTGGAAAGTTAGAAGGAATTGGAGCGCGTTTACAGAAAAAAGGAATTTACACCCATGTGTTTGAGTTGGTTTCTGGTGGTCCTGCTTGGAAACAAGGAGACCTAGAAGCTGGTGACATCATTTTAGAAGTTGCACAAGGAGATAAAGAACCTTTAGATATTGTTGGAATGCGTTTAGACGATGCCATTAAGTTTATTAAAGGGAAAAAAGGAACTGAAGTACGATTAACTGTTAAGAAAAAATTAGACGGATCTACAAAAATTATTTCTATCATTAGAGATGTTGTAGAGTTAGAAGAAACTTTTGTAAAATCTAGTATCGTTAAAAAAGACGGAAAAAAATATGCCATTATAGATTTACCTAAATTTTATATCAGTTTTGATGACCAGAATTATAGAGACTCTGCAAAAGATATGGAGAAAGAAATTGAGAGGTTGAAGAGCGAAGGTGTTTCTGGATTAATTATTGACCTTAGAAATAATGGAGGTGGTTCCTTAAAAACAGCCATTGAAATTAGTGGTTTATTTATTGATAAAGGCCCAATTGTACAAATAAAATATAGAGGAGAAAACCCGATTGTAAAAAAAGACATCGATCCAAAAATTCAGTGGGATGGAGCTGTTGTGGTTTTAGTAAATGAATTTTCTGCTTCTGCTTCAGAAATTTTTGCAGCTGCAATGCAAGACTATAAAAGAGCTGTAATTATTGGTGGTAACCAAACTTACGGAAAAGGAACTGTACAAAGTGTTTTACCCATCAATCAGTTTACCAAATACCAAAAGAATCTAGGCGCACTAAAAATGACCATTCAGAAATTTTACAGAATTAATGGTGGCTCAACTCAAATTGAAGGCGTCTATTCTGATATTGCAATTCCTAGCAGATATAGTTATATGAAATTTGGAGAAAGAGATTTAAACGGAGCATTGATTTGGGACAAAGTAAAACAAGCTAACTACGTACAAACAAATTCTTACGCTAATTTTGCTGATGTAATTTTTAACAGCAAACAAAGAATTAGTACAGATCCAAAATTTAAACTGATTAATGAATACGCCAAATGGTTAAAAGAAAATCAAGATGATACTTCTTATTCTTTAAACTTCAAGAAATTTACAGCAGAAAAAAAAGAACAAGAAAAAGTTTCTAAGAAATTTAAATCTGTTTTTGATTATAAATCTAATTTAGAATTTATTTCACCAAAATATGAGTTTTCTCTTTTTGAGAAAGATCCTGTTTTAAAAGACAAAAGAGTTGCATGGCATAAAAACTTATCTAAAGATGTTTATGTTTCTGAAGCATTAAATGTGCTGAGTGAATTAAAATTGAAAAACAAAAACGAAATCGTAAAAAATTAACAAGTAATAAATAACAATTAATACCTGATGAATTTCCTTTTTAAAATTCATCAGGTATTTTTAATTTAAAAACATGAGTTTTAAAGTAGCTTTTAATACAAAATGGTCAGATTTTGACCCTAACAGACATATGCGTCATACTGCCTATAATGATTATGCAGCAGAAGTTAGAGTACGTTTTTTTAGAGATCAGAACTTTTCTATAGAAAAATTCACTGCACATAATATTGGTCCAATTTTATTTACCGAAGAAACATCTTTTAGAAAAGAAATTCATTTAGGAGAAACCATCACTGTTGATTTTAAATTATTGGGTTTATCAGAAAATAATGAGCGTTGGAAAATAGAACATCGAATTTTTAATGAAGCAGGTAAATTATCTGCAACCGTAAAAGTATATGGAGCTTGGATAGATTTATCTAAAAGAAAGCTAACAATTCCACCTAAAGAAGCTCAATACTTGTTTGATAATGCTGAAAAAAGTGATGAATTTGAAGTGATTCAATTAAGAAGAAAGTAAAAAAAAGCCCAACTAAATTGGGCTTTTTTTTTTGATAAAACTTACTGTTTACCAAAACAAAGAATACAATACGGCTAACAAAATACAAACAACAATAGAGCCAATATTAAATAATGGTGTGGTTTTAAATAAATTTTTAGAAATTTCAATTCCTTTTTCGTCATTAGCTCCTTTATTTTGAATATTACTCATAATCATGATAATAATTAAAGTAAGTACAGTTGTTATTCCCATTTGATGCATCCAAGGTTCAAAAACTGGGATAGGAATTAATTTTAACGCAAAGGCAATTGGTATTGATAATATTGCTCCCCAAATTGCAGCATTATTTGTTGTTTTTTTCCAAAATAAACCTAATAAGAAAACTGCTAAAATACCAGGACTCACAATACCTGTATACTCTTGTATAAATTGAAATGCCTGGTCTATACCCCCTAATAAAGGAGCTACTACAACTGCTGTAATTAAAGCAACTGCAGCAGAGATTCTACCAACATTTACAGTTGTTTTATCACTTGCATTTTTATTAATATATTGTTTGTAGATATCCATTGTAAAAATAGTAGATGTTGAATTTAACATTGAAGCTAAAGAAGATACTACTGCTGCTGCTAACGCAGCAAAAGCAACACCTTTAAGTCCTGTTGGTAAAAACTGTAATAACCAAGGGTAGGCTTTATCAGCTTGTGCTACTGATGGTGTATTTAACACACCTACTTCACCCAAATTTGCCATAATTGCTGGATCATTTACCATAACATAAGCAGCAATTCCTGGAACCACAACTATTAACGGAATAATTAATTTTAAAAATGCAGCTAATAAAATACCTTTTTGAGATTCTTTTAATGATTTAGCAGCCAATGTTCTTTGAATAATATATTGGTTGAATCCCCAGTAATATAAATTCGCTACCCATAATCCTCCAACTAAAACCCAAATACCAGGTAAATTAACATAGTTGTCATTCGTCTCTTCTAAAATCATATGGAATTTTTCTGGTGCAGCCTCCCAAACCTTAGAAAATCCTGCTAACATTCCTTCACCTCCTGAAACGGTGTTTAATGCTAAATAAGTTGTTATCAATCCACCTAAAACTAAAAATACAACCTGAATAACATCTGTCCAAGCAACTGCAGATAATCCTCCATAAAGCGAATATGCTGCAGCAAATAATGCTAAACCTATAATGGCATATATCATATCTATTCCCATAATAGTTTCAATAGCCAAACCTCCCAAATACAATACAGAAGCAAGGTTTACAAAGATGTATAGTGCTAACCAAAAAACAGCCAAAATTGTTTTTAAGTTTGTCGAAAAACGTTTTTCAACAAATTCTGGAATGGTATATAACCCTTTTTCAATGAAGATAGGTAAAAAGTACTTACCTACAATAATTAAAGTTAGTGCAGCCATCCACTCATAAGAGGCAATTGCAATACCAAGTGCAAAACCTGAACCAGACATTCCTATAAATTGTTCTGCTGAAATATTTGCTGCAATTAATGAAGTACCTATTGCCCACCATGGCAAAGATTTACTTGCTAAAAAATAATCTTCTGCATTTTTTTGATGCCCTTTTTTATCTCTTGAGACCCATAGACCTACACCTAAAATTAATATGGCGTAAGCTATAAATACTACGTAGTCCCACATACCAAATCCTGCTGTCATAATTGTTAGTTAGTTAATTGTTATGTTTCAAATATATACATATATATTTTAGCTTAAAATTAAAAAAGTAAATGAATTTAAAAAATACAAAACAAAAAAAGCATCTCAAATGAGATGCTTTTTGCGGTCTGGACGGGACTACAAATATTATTTCCAATTATTCAGTATTCCAACTACAACAAGTCTTAAAGGCAATAAAATCAACACATAACAAACAATAAAAAACAATCCTACACAAACATACATAAAATATGTTGCCACTTATGTTGCCACTTATTGCAAAATAAAGTACATTTACATAGACTTAAAAACCAAAACGGATGGCAACTATCAATTTTAAATTAAAAGACCTTACATCTATAAAAGAAACACCTATAACCTATTATATAAGCATTAGCAGAGGTAATAGACTAAGAGGAGGTACTTCTTTTAGCATCAATCCTAAGTATTGGAATGAAGAAAAACAGGAAATTAGAAAAATTGCAGAGGTATCTAAAAAAAGAAAAGAGGTAAACAAATGGCTTAGAGAATTTGAAAGTTTTGTATTAGACACTATAGACGAACTAAAAGCCAAAAAACTAAAAAACGATACTATTAAAACCACCCTCAAAGAAGAAATTAAAAAATATCAAAACAAATCAACTATTGAAAAAAAAGTAGACAACTCTTTTTATCCATTTTTAGAACGTTTTAAAAATCAGTCTAAAGGCAGGATTATAGAAAAAACTGGTAAACCTATTTCTAATAGAACTATTCAAGATTATAAAACGGTATTAGACCATATTAAAGACTTTGAAACTAAAGAAAAGTATAAAATTACTTTTAATACCATCAACTTAGATTTTTACTATGCTTTTAAAGATTACTTAGAAGACAAAGACTATGCTTTAAATACTATAGGCAAATATTTTAAAGTGATTAAAGTATTTATGAATGAAGCCACAGAAAGAGGCGTAAACATAAACCTATCTTACAAATCGAAACATTTTGTAAAACCTACTGAAAAATCAGAACAAATTTACCTCAACGAAAAAGAACTTAAAGATATTATAAAACTAGACTTATCAGAAAACGAACAACTAGACAATGCCAGAGACTTATTTATTATAGGTGCATATACTGGTTTAAGAGTTTCAGATTTTAACGGTTTAACTAAAGACAATATTCACGAACATAAAGGAGTAAGAGTTTTAAGATTATATCAACAAAAAACAAATACCTATTTACCTATTCCAATACACCCAGAAGTAGAAAAAATTCTTAAAAAAAGAGATGGAAATCCACCAAACAAAATGCCTAATCAAAAAATTAATGATTGTTTAGAAATTATTGGAGGTAAAGCAAAAATAAACGAGTTAATAACCACAAAAAAAACCATAGGAGGCAAAGTAACTACAACCACAAAGCCAAAATACAAAATGATTAAAAATCATACTGCTAGACGTTCTTTTTGTACAAATGCTTATTTATCTGGAATGAATACTTTAGACATTATGGCAATTAGCGGACATCAGTCAGAGAAGACCTTTTTAAATTATATTAAAGTCTCTAAAGATGAAAGAGCCATAAAGATTGCAGAAAGCAACTTTTTTAAACCAAAGTCAGATTTAAAAGTAGTCTAAAACATAGGTTATCTGTTTTACTTTTGTATTTTTAAGCTACAAAAGAAAAAGATTAAATGACAATAGAAAGCTACCTAGACAACCTCAACCAACGTTATACGTTAGGCAATGCCACAGAACACACCTTTAGAGGAGACTTACAACAATTATTAGAAACACTATTACCAGAAGTAAGAGCCACCAACGAACCCAAAAGGCAGAAATGTGGCGCACCAGATTATATTTTAACTAAAAAAGATATTCCTATTGGTTTTATTGAAGCCAAAGACATTGGCGACAAAGATTTAGAGGGTAAAAAGAAAACAGGAAACAAAGAACAGTTTACCAGATACAAAGCCAGTTTAACCAATCTTATTTTTACAGATTATATCGATTTTCATATTTATCAAGATGGCGAATTTATTACCAAAATAGCTATTGCAGAGGTTTTAGAAAATCAAATAAAACCACTACCCCAAAACTTTGCAACGTTTACCAATTTAATTAAAGATTTTGCCACCCATATAGGGCAAACCATAAAGAGTTCTAAACGTTTGGCAGAAATGATGGCGGGTAAAGCTCGTTTATTATCAGACGTTATAGAAAAGGCTTTAAATAGTGATGTAGAAAACCTAGAGAATAGTACACTTAGAGAGCAAATGATGGCTTTTAAAGAGATATTAATTCACGACATCACTCCCAAAGGTTTTGCAGATGTTTACGCTCAAACCATAGCTTATGGCTTATTTGCAGCACGTTTGCACGACCCTACTTTAGATACATTTACCAGACAAGAGGCATCAGAATTAATACCAAAATCGAACCCTTTTTTAAGAAAGTTATTTGGTTACATAGCAGGTGCAGACATAGATGACCGTATTAAATGGATAGTAGACAATTTAGCAGAAATCTTTTTGGCTTGTAACGTAGAAGAGATTTTAAAAAATTACGGGAAATCTACAAAGATGGAAGACCCTATTATACATTTTTACGAAACCTTTTTAGCAGAATACGACCCTAAACTTAGAAAAGCCAGAGGAGTATGGTACACCCCTGCTCCAGTTGTTAATTTTATAGTAAGAGCGGTTGACGATATTTTAAAAACCGAGTTTAATTTACCACAGGGTTTGGCAGATAGTTCTAAAACTAAAGTAAGAGTAAAAACAGACATACCAAATAAGAATTTTAAAAGCGGATATAAAGAGGTTGACAAAGAATTTCATAAAGTACAAATACTAGACCCAGCCACAGGCACAGGAACATTTTTAGCAGAGGTTATAAAACACGTACATAAAAAATTTAAAGGACAAGAGGGTATTTGGAGCAGTTATGCAGAAAACAACTTGTTACCTCGTTTAAACGGTTTTGAGTTGTTAATGGCATCTTATGCAATGGCACACTTACAAATAGATTTACTATTAAAAGAAACAGGCTTTAAAGCCACCAGAAACCAACGTACAAAAATATATTTAACCAATAGTTTAGAAGAGTACCACCCAGACACAGGCACACTATTTGCCAATTGGTTAAGTAGTGAAGCAAACGAGGCAAACCATATTAAAAGAGATACACCAGTTATGTGTATTATTGGAAACCCTCCTTATGCAGTTAGCAGTACAAATAAAGGCGACTGGATACAAAATCTTTTAGTTGATTATAAGAAAAACCTCAATGAACGTAAAATAAATTTAGACGACGATTACATTAAATTTATACGTTATGGACAACATTATATAGAGAAAAACGGAACTGGAATTTTAGCCTATATTTCTAATAATAGTTTTATTGATGGTATAACGCATAGGCAAATGCGTAAAAACATTTTAGAAACTTTTGATAAGGTTTATATTTTAGATTTACACGGAAACGCAAAGAAAAAAGAAACTGCACCAGATGGAAGTGCAGACCAAAATGTATTTGATATTATGCAAGGAGTTTCTATAAACATCTTTGTAAAAACTGGTATAAAAAAGAAGAAAGAACTAGGACAAATTTTTCATTCTGAATTATTTGGTAAGAGAAATTCTAAATATGAAGAGTTAAACAACTTAAAACCTAAAACGATTAAATGGGAAAAACTAGAAAATAAAAAGCCTTACTACTTTTTTGTACCTAAAGATTTTGAAGCAGAAGAAAAATACAATAAAGGACTGAAAATTAATTATTTACTTAACCTAAATTCAAATGGAGTCGAAACCAAATGCGACGCTTTAGCTATCCAATTTCAAGAAAAGCAATTACAAAACATTATAAGTGATTTTCAAAATGAAACTGTAGAAAACTTAAAAGCAACTTATCCAGAAAAAAAAGATTCTAGTGGATGGACTTTTTTAAAGGCAAAAGAAAGTATTTTAAAAGATACATTTCAAAAGACTAAAATAAACTATCGCCCTTTTGATGTAAGAGAAACAATTATAACAAAGAAATCTGGAGGTTTTATTGGACGTTCAAGATTTGAAGTTATGCAACATTTATTACAACCAAATATTGGTTTAATAATACCTAGACAAACAACTCAAACATACAGGCATAATTTTATAACAAATAAAATAATCGAAGGAAATTTTACAGCAAGTGCAAAACTATTTGGAACAGGTTGCGTTTTTCCTTTATACCTTTACCCAGAAAAAACCAACCAACAAACCACAGAAGACACCCCAGAAAGAATACCAAACCTCAACTTAGAGATAGTAAGCGAAATTAGTAAACAATTAGATTTAACCTTTACAAATGAGAAAGAGCAAACCCCAAACACCTTTGCTCCAATAGATATTTTAGACTATATCTATGCAGTATTGCACAGCCCAACATATAGAGATAAATACAAAGAATTTTTAAAGATAGATTTTCCTAGAGTACCTTATCCAAAAAACCAAACTACTTTTTGGCAGTTGGTAAAATTAGGCAAAGAAATTAGAGAAGTCCATTTACTAGAAAGTGAAACCGTAGAAAATTACATAACCAGTTACCCAGAAACTGGAGACAATATAATTACCAGAAAATTAACCAAAACCGATATTGGTTACGAGCCTATTTCAGATACTTTAGGCAAAGTTTGGATAAATGATAATCAATATTTTAATAACGTGCCTTTAGTAGCTTGGGAGTACTATATTGGAGGGTATCAACCTGCACAAAAATGGTTAAAAGATAGAAAAGGCAGAGAGTTAACTTTTGAAGATATTTTACACTATCAAAAAATAATTGTTGCCCTATCTGAAACCCATAGAATAATGCAAGAAATTGATAAAATTGATATTGAAGAGGTGTAACCCCCCTCCCAGATACTAATGAACTTTTAAAAATTAATGATTAAAAAGTTATGAAAGAATCAATAAAGGATTTAAACAAAATCTATGACGAGTATTCAAGAAAATATTTTACTCCAGAAATAGAAAGTTCTTTTCATAAACTTGGTAAATATTATGGTACTTATGATTTTATTAAACCTTTTTTAGAACCTCTTAAATTTGATGATATTGAGTTTTATATTTTAGATAGATACCTTGACACTTTTAGAGACAATTATAAAAATCATAGGATAGTAGATGAAAATTATAAGGTATTAAATGATAAAACTGTAATTGAGATTTTAAAAGAGTATGGCAAAGGGTTTCGTGAAAGTTATTTCAGCTACAAAAACCCACTTAGACCCCATATACCTAAAAATATTGATAGAAACAGAAAATTAATATCTAAAATTTACGATATTATAGCACACAAAGAACCTCAACCTTATGGAGTAATTTCGACTACTTTTCTTTCTAAAAACGAGATTACTATTCGCAAAATAATAGAGGATTTAGAAGAAAGCTATTATCATTCACAATTCTATCAAATAACCAAAAAAGACATATATGACGATGGATATAAAGGAGGTTTATTTTATAAGGCTTGGGAAATAATACTAGAGAATAGACCACTATTTAATGAGATTTTCAAAAAGAAAGCAGAACAAAATAGAAATTTTTATAGTCCTAAACCAAAAATAGAAAACAAAACAGTAGAAGTTAAAAAGGAAACTAAAATTATAGAAACCCCAGATTTATCAATAAAAGATATACCTAAATTTAATCTATTACAACGATTTTACCTTTTTAAACTACTAGGCTTAGAAACTTCCATACACCAACTAAAAACAGACATTCAAGGTTCAAAATACAAGGTATTAGCATCTATAATGGGTATTAGTCCAGATAATGCCAAAAAACTAATTTGCAACTCTTATAAGAAAGGTATTACAGAAAAAGACAAAGCAGAAGTAAAAGACTTTTTGTATCGAAATAAGATAGAATTATAACAAAGGGGTCAAAATTATACGACCCCTTTTTAGACCCTCACATTATTTGTATCAAACAATAAAAAATACGTTTGATATGAGATTAATACAAGTAACACCAGAAGAGTTAACGACGTTAGTAAATGACATTTTTGATAGTAAGTTTGAAATACTTTTAAACCATTTACAACCCACCACCAAAACAGAATATTTAAGCAAAAAAGAAACCAGTAAACTTTTAGGAGTCTCAATTGGTACTTTAGACAATTGGAGCAAAAACGGAATTTTAGAGCCTCTTTACATTGGTAATAGAGTTTTATACACCAGACAAGCTATTGACAATAAATTAAGTCAATAATGCCAGTTGACTTTATAAAAGCTAGATTGTTTAATGTTGACATACCTAAATTAATTAGTGATAAACGTTTTAAGCAAAGTGTAACATACAAAGAAGATGACTATGGCGAATGTTCAAGATTGATACTGGAGTATAAAAATTTAACAATTACTATCATTAAAAATAAGATTGTTATTTTAACTGGTAGCATCCATTATTTCTATAATGATGGCATCCACAATTACAACAATTTTACATTTACCAACTTAATAAATACACTAGATGAGGTTGCCAATTTATTAGAGATAGAATTGTATCAATTTAGATTACAAAATATAGAATTTGGGATTAATTTAAAGCTACCTTACAACGTTACTAACATAACCAACAACTTACTTATCCATAACCAAAAAGAGTTCTTAAAACCCTATCATTTTGATTATAAAGTTACCAAACATCAACGCTATTGGGTTAAAGTTTACAACAAAGGCAAACATTTTAATAGACCAGATAATATTTTAAGAGTAGAGTTAAAATATAAAAAAATGATAGACTTAAATAAAATAGGTTTATACACCCTTGAAGACTTAAAAAATAAAGACCTCCACCATCAACTTTTAGCCATTCTTTTAGACAAATGGAGCAAAGTATTGCTTTATGATTTTACGATTGACAAAAGCCAATTAAGACCACTTTATAAAAGCAAATCTTTGGAATATCAAAATCAAAACTATTGGTTAAACTTAACCAGTGTAGAAAGAACCAGACAAAAGAAATTACTACAAACTTTGTCTTTAGAATATGGAGCAAACACCCACCACCAAATAAGCACTTTAATAGAACATCAATACAAATCATTAATGATTTAAAAATGTATATGAATTAACTACTTATTATACTGGTTAAAACATATACAATTCTATAATTACCCCTACTCCTTATTAACCCCTTTTTACCGTTATAAAAACACTTCTATATTTTAAAAATCAGATTTGATTTAGAAACGCTAAAAAGAAAATTATTAATTGTTTTTCGCACGTTAAAAAAGAATGACAAATCTTGAAAAAAATTGAATAATCAAATTAGTTTAATTCAGTTAACTAAAAATCTACTTTAAATAAAAGATAGAATTAAAAATTAATTTTTATTAATTAATTAAATACTAAAAAATGAGAAATTAGAGACTTAAAAGTAAGTTTTTGACTTTATGTTGCCATTTATGTTGCCACTCTTAAAAACAAAAAATCCTTAACTTTCTAATAATTAGACTGTTAAGGATTTTTTAAGCGGTCTGGACGGGACTCGAACCCGCGACCCCCTGCGTGACAGGCAGGTATTCTAACCAGCTGAACTACCAGACCGTTGCTTATAGCGGATGCAAATATAATACAGATTTTTAGATAAGCAAATATAAAATTGAAATTTATTTAATTTTTTTTCGACTTACCAAATAAGATGTCAAAATTTCTTGATAACCATTTTTAATATCTACAGGAATATAATCTATCTGATATTGTAAACATTTATTTTTCAATTCTTTAAAATAATCAGAAATCATCTCCTTATACTTTTGCTGAATGTTTTCAGCATATACATTAATTTCAGACCCAGTTTCTACATCAACAAATTTTTTAGGAGAATTGTCATAATTAAATTCAAATTCAGTTTTTGCATCATAAGTATGAAACAAAACCACCTCATGTTTATTGTATTTTAAATGACGTAAAGCTTCAAAAAGTTCTGTATTTTCTTTTGTGGTCTGAAACATATCCGTAAATAAGAAAATTAAAGAACGTCTATGAATCTTCTCTGCTATTTCATGCAAATATTGATACGTTTCTGTAGTTGCTTTAGAAGAAGAAACTAACAATTTTTCCAATTGGTGCAATAACATTTTTCGATGACGCTCACTTCCTTTTTCTGGTGCATAATATTCGTAAGTATCTGCGTAAATACTTAAACCCACTGCATCTCTTTGACGCTTGAGCAACTCTATCATTGCAGCAGCTGCAACTGCAGAAAAACCAACTTTATTTAAACTATCTAAAGTTTGTTTTTTTACAATTGGATAATGCATAGATGCTGAATTATCAATAATAATATGACATCGTAAATTGGTTTCTTCTTCGTACTTTTTGGTATATAATTTTTCAGTTTTTGCAAATAATTTCCAATCGATATGACGTGTACTTTCTCCCTTATTATAGAGTTTATGCTCTGAAAATTCAACTGAAAAACCATGAAATGGACTTTTATGCATTCCTGTAATAAAACCTTCTACCACTTGTTTTGCTAACAAATCTAGGTTTTTGATTTCTGAGGACTGAACATTGGATAAATTCATATCTAATTTTTTATTTTTTGTGCTCTAACTAAATCGTCTGTGGTTTGATGTAACTTTTGCAACAAACTCTTTTTATAATCTGGGTTTTGTTCTAAAAAGTCTTGTACGATACTAAACGCTTCTTTTGACGAATAGTTTCCTATGGAACTCGCTAGCCAACCTTTTGGAAAGAAAATATCTCCTGTTAATTGCACTTCCTCTAGTTTTTCTAAAATTGATTTTAAATGCTTTACAGACGAATTTTGTCTTAAAGGATGATGTATATTATTTAATGCTGTTTGAACCCAAGACTCATTTGCTCTGTTTTCTTTTTGTAAAAGCGATTTCATAAAAACATCTCTTTCACTTTCATCAGAAGATAATGAAGGTAATAACCATTTAAAACGTTTTAATCTATCTGGATTAGAGATTCTTCCCTGTTGTTTTGCTAAAATTTCCGACGCTTTAGGATGATTTAAAACTGCCAACTTCATTGCTAAAGAAGTGTAGTCATTTTCGTTTAGATATAATTTTACTATAGATTTTTCTCTTGCCCATATTTGATACAATCTTTCTTTTCCTAAATCTGAAATTGCTATTGATTGATACAATCTGAAAATTGTTTTTTTAATATTAGAAGGTAACTCACTTTCTAAGATTTTAAATAAATCAATGTTGATTTTATCTTGCAATTTTATTTGAGGTTCTTTATTTAAAAAAGTCCAAAATATATTCTGAAGTCTTCCTGACAAATAATTCACAATCAACTCGTTTTTTTCAGATTGTATTGCTTCTAAAAAAACTTGAAAAGTTTGCAAAGGATCAACTTCTCCAATCAACATGTTTTCATACAAATTGATGAATTGATATCCTCTTGACACCTCGTTTTTAATTTCTTTATATGTGTTAATATTATCTTTATAAATTGGAAAAACACCATAACCAAATCCGTTTGTATTATACAACACTTGACCTGGTTTAAAATCTTTAGTTGCAGCAGTAATATCAAAAGATTTACCCATATTTTTTATTCCGATAATTTTTTGGTATCCTCTTTCGTCTATCAATTTTATTTTGAAGGATTGTGTCCAAATTTTACCAGAACCGTCTTCTGCTTTTTGATGAATGACAAACTTAGTAACATTCCCTTTTTCATTTGTTTCTATTTCTTCATAAAAAACAGGTCGCCCTGATGAATTTACCCAAACATCACTCCAAATTTTAATATCACCTGTTGATTTTTTATCAAAAATAGTCACCAACTCACTCCAATCTGCATTTGAATTTTGATAAGTTTTAATGTATTCTTGAATACCTTCTTGAAAAGCATCTTCACCTAACAAATACTCCAACTGACGCATCATAATAGGCGCTTTATTATAGATGATTCTTCCGTATAAAGAACCTGCATTTTTGAGATTATCTAAATGTTGACGAATAGCATTTGTGCCTTTTGTCCTGTCTTCTGAATACGCACTTGGATAATGAGACATCATAAAACTTAAGCTATGATTAATCTCAGGATAAACAGGATTTATAATTTTATCTGCCATAAAATTGGCAAAAACTTCTTTCATCCAAACATCGTTAAACCAACGCATGGTAACCAAGTCTCCAAACCACATGTGAGAAGTTTCGTGAGCAATTAATTTTGCTCTACTTAATTTTCTATTTTGAGTTGCATTCTTGTCTAAAAATAAAGATGATTGTCTGTATTGAATAGCACCAACATGCTCCATACCTCCATATTGAAATGGCGGAATTGCAGCAAAATCCATTTTTTGAAACGGAAATTTTACATCTGTATATTCTTCTAAGAAATCTAGTGCATTTTGATGAATTTTATACACTTCTCCCACACTTTCATCAATCTTTTCTTTGTTATTTTCTCTATATAAAAAACGCATATCAAAAGCACCAGGGTTTTTAGTTTCTTCTGTAAATTTTCCGGCTACAAAAGAGAATAAATAGGTACTCATTAAATCTGATGTTGCAAAAGTATGTTCTATAAAACCATCAATTTCTATTGCACTTTTTTCAGATGCACCTGATAATACTTTCCAGTCGTTGGGTGCCGTAATTCGTAAGTTGTACTTGGCTTTTATATCTGGCTGATCAAAACAAGGAAACAAAGTGCTTGCTCTATCTGGAACTAGTAAGGTATATAAGAATTCATCATTTCTATTTAATGATTGTTCTCCAGCATCAAAAAAGATTTCAACTGAATTTTTACCTAAATCTAGTTTTTTTTGATCAATTATTACATGTTCTTTCTGATGATTAATTTCTGAAATTACTCCATTTATCTTAACAGTTTTTATTTTTTTATTTTCTTCATTAAAATCTAAAAAAACATCATTTTTTAAATTATGAGTTATAAAATTGATTACTAATCTTGATGAAATTGGTTTTTCTTTTTCTTTGGGAATTTTAAAGTGTAGATTGTAAACAACATCAGAAATTTGTTGTTTTCTATATTTGGCTAATTCATATGAAATTCCTGTTTCTAATTTTAATTTTTCTTCTTTTTTATCACAAGAAATTATAAAAAGAAAAGCGATTAGAAATACTATTTTTTTCATTAATTAAGTTTTTTTCGATAATTATTATTAAATATCAACTATTTACAATTCGAATAAAAAGGAATTATTGTATGTAACAAAATGTTATATCAGCTCTAATAATTTTGTAAAGAATGAGTAAAATTTGTGAGGGTAACAAACATTCTAATTACAAGAATACTGAACTCCTAAAATAAAAAAAGGTTTGACGTTAGCCAAACCTTAATTACTTTATAAATTGTTAAACTACTATAATGCAGCATCAATTTTACCTGTATACACATTTTTAGGTGCAACACCTACTTGCTTGTCTACTACTTCTCCTCCTTTAAAGATTAAAACTGTTGGTATATTTCTTACACCATATTTTGCAGCAAATTCTTGGTTTGCATCAACATCAACCTTACCTACTACTGCTTTACCATCATATTCTGTGTGAATTTCGTCAACAATTGGTCCAACCATTCTACAAGGTCCACACCAAGCTGCCCAAAAATCTACTAATACTGGTTTGTCTGATTTTAATACAACTTCTTCGAAAGTTGCATCTGTTATTTCTAATGCCATTTATATATTATTTAATGTTATTTTAATGATTCTGATAGACAAAAGTAAACATTTTATTTACTTATTAAATTTTTAAAAAATTACTTTTTACTATCTGTCTATCAATTGTTCTTATGCTTAGTATTAAAATAACTCAGAAGCAATGGCATGAATGTTATCACTTTTACCCATAGAATAATAGTGTAACACAGGTACTCCTGCAGCTAATAATTCTCTTGATTGTTGAATAGCAAACTCTATACCAACTTGTCTTACAGCCTTATTATCTTTACATCCATCTACTGCATCAATTAAATCTTGAGGTAAATCTATTTTAAAAACTTGAGGTAAAATATGTAAATGTCTTTTTACTGCTAATGGCTTGATTCCTGGAATAATAGGAACATTAATTCCAATTTCTTTTGCAGCTTTTACAAATTCAAAATATTTAATATTGTCAAAAAACATTTGTGTTACTACATAATCTGCTCCTGCATCTACTTTTTCTTTTAATCTTCTTAAATCTGATACTAAAGAAGGAGCTTCCATATGTTTTTCTGGATAACCAGCAACACCAATACAAAAATCTGAATGATGTTCTACTTGAACATCATCATGTAAATATTGGCCTTTATTTAAGTTAGCAACTTGTGTAACCAAATCACTTGCAAAAGCATTTCCTCCTTTTACAGGTGTAAAATAAGGCTCATCTTTCATAGCATCTCCACGTAACGCCATGACATTATCTAATCCTAAATAATGGCAATCTACCAAAACGTATTCTGTTTCTTCTTTGGTAAAACCTCCACATAGTAAATGCGGAATTGCATCTACTTTATATTTATGCATAATAGACGCACAAATACCAACAGTTCCTGGACGCATTCTGGTAATTCTCTTATCTAAAAGCCCATTTCCTTTATCTAAATAAACATACTCTTCTCTAGAAGTTGTAACGTCTATAAAAGGCGGATTAAACTCCATTAAAGGATCTATATTATTATATAAATCTTGAATATTTTTTCCTTTTTTTGGCGGAATTACTTCAAAAGAAAATAAAGTTTTTCCGTTTGCATTTTTAATATGATCTGTTACTTTCATTTAATTTAGTTGTTCGTTTTTGGTTGTTCGTTTTTGGTAAAAATAAACCTCAACATTGCAACTTTAAACATATTTATTTGGGCGTTACCACAAGGGTCGCGCTTTTCGTTTTATCTTTTTTATCGTTCCTCAAAAAAAGGATGTCACTGCAATCGCTAACGCTACTTACTTAGCAGCTTTTTTACATCTTCAAAGTCTTCTTTATATTCCCAATAAATCCATCTTCCATCTACATAATCTGTCAAAATATATTTTTCGCTCAAAGATTTAATTCTAGAAACTGCAATTAATTTCTTTCCAAAATTCTCTGCAGGAACATGTACAATAATCTCTTTATTATTTTTATCATAACCATGAGAAATAATGTAACTTCCTAATGTTAATTCTAAAAACTCCATATTTTATTGATCTGCAATATTTGGGTGCAACCATTTTCTTGCTTTCTCTTTTGTAATTCCTTTACGTTCAGAATAATCTGTTATTTGATCATCAGTAATTTTACCCAAACCAAAATATTTAGCTTCTTTATTGGCAAAATAATATCCAGAAACTGCAGCTGCTGGCCACATGGCTAAACTTTCTGTTAAGCTAACTCCTATTTGATTTTCGACATCTAACAAACTCCAAATGGTTTCTTTTTCTAAATGATCTGGACATGCAGGATAACCTGGAGCAGGACGAATACCTTTGTAAGTTTCTTTTATTAAATCTTCATTGGTTAAAAATTCATCTTCAGCATAACCCCAATGTTTTATTCTTATTTGTTTGTGTAAATATTCTGCAAATGCTTCTGCAAACCTATCAGCTATAGCTTGCGCCATAATTGCATTATAATCATCTTCTTTTGCTTTGTAACTGTCTGCTAATTCTTGTGCGCCAAAAATAGCTACACAAAATGCACCTACATAATCTGTTTTTTCTGTTTCTTTTGGTGCAATAAAATCTGCTAATGCTAAATTGGGGATTCCTTCTCTTTTCTTTAATTGCTGACGTAAAGTTCTAAAAACTGCTACTTCTTTTCCTTTTTTCTGAACAGAAATATCATCGTTATGAATTGAATTTGCTTCAAATAAACCAAATATTGCTTTTGGTTTTAAAAGTTGCTTTGCAATGATTTCATCAATCATTACTTGTGCTTCTTTATACATTATTGAAGCTTGTTCTCCAACTACTTTATCAGTTAGAATAGCTGGAAATTTACCGTGTAAATCCCAACTTCTAAAAAATGGACTCCAATCAATAAACGGAACCAATTCTTTTAAACTTAGTTGTTCTAATGTTTGAATCCCTAATTCTCTAGGTTTTATAATTTCTGAAGTTTCCCAGTCGATTTTGTATTTACGTTTGCGAGCTTCATCTATGGAGATATATGATTTTTCTTTCCCTCGTTTTAAAAACTTGGTTCTAAATTCGTCATAATCTTTTTTCAGTTTTGCAACGTAATCATTATTGGTTTTCTTATTTAACAAATCTCCAACCACAGTTACAGCTCTTGAGGCATCATTAACATGCACCACAGCATTATTGTATTGTGTATCTATTTTTACTGCTGTATGTGCTTTAGAAGTTGTTGCCCCACCAATTAATAAAGGTACTTCAAAATTTTGACGTTGCATTTCTTTGGCTAAATACACCATTTCATCTAAGGATGGTGTTATCAAACCACTTAAACCAATAGCATCTACTCTTTCATCTATAGCAGTTTGTATAATTTTTTCTGGAGGAACCATCACACCTAAATCTACAATTTCGTAGTTATTACATGCCAAAACAACACTCACAATATTTTTACCAATATCATGCACATCCCCTTTAACAGTTGCCATTAAAATTTTACCAACGGGTTCTGATTTGTCAGATTTTTCAGCCTCAATAAATGGGTTTAGATATGCAACAGCTTTTTTCATCACCCTTGCGGATTTTACCACTTGAGGTAAAAACATTTTTCCTGCTCCAAATAAATCGCCTACCACATTCATACCAATCATTAAATGACCTTCTATGACTTCTATAGGTGCATCAGCTTCTTGTCTTGCTTGCTCTACATCTTCTATAATAAAAGCATCAATACCTTTTACTAAGGCATGTGTAATTTTTTCTTGCAATGAATTTTCTCTCCAAGATAAATCTGCACCAGCTTCTTTTTTAGAACCTTTTACAGTTTCTGCAAAATCTAATAAACGTTCAGTGGCATCTTCTCTTCTATCTAAAATCACGTCTTCTACGTGCTCTAATAAATCTTTTGGAATATCATCATAAACCTCTAACAAAGCGGGATTAACAATTCCCATATTCATTCCGTTTTTTATGGCATGATATAAAAACACAGAGTGCATTGCTTCTCGAACACCATTGTTTCCTCTAAACGAAAATGACACGTTACTTACACCACCACTTACAGAAACATTAGGTAAATTTTCTCTTACCCATTTTGTAGCTTCTATAAAATCGATAGCGTTTCTTTTGTGTTCATCCATTCCTGTTGCTACAGGAAAAATGTTTAAATCGAAAATAATATCCTCACTAGGAAAGCCGACTTTGTTCACTAAAACATCATAAGATCTTTGTGAAATTTCTATACGTCTTTCATAATTATCTGCTTGACCAACTTCGTCAAAAGCCATTACAATTACTGCTGCACCATAACGTTTTATTTGTTTGGCTTCCCAAATAAATTTTTCTTCTCCTTCTTTTAAAGAAATGGAGTTTACCACACATTTTCCTTGTACAACTTGCAGTCCAGCTTCTATGATTTCCCACTTAGAACTGTCAATCATAATTGGAACTCTACAAATATCTGGTTCTGCAGCAATTAAATTTAAAAAACGAACCATGGCTTCTTTTCCATCTATTAAGCCATCATCAAAATTAATATCGATAATTTGTGCACCACCATCTACTTGATGTCTTGCAATATCTAAAGCCTCGTCAAATTTTTCTTCTTTAATTAAACGTAAAAACTTACGAGAACCTGCAACATTTGTTCGTTCTCCAACGTTTATAAAATTGCTGTTTTTGTTTAGAACTAGGGGTTCTAATCCAGACAATTTCATGTAACGTTTTTGGTTGATAGTTATTGGTTGTTGGTTCTTGGTCTCACTCATACTTATAATTTTTTATAATAATTGATAAAACCATTTAATAATTTCTTGCATGAAATCACTTTTTCTAAAATATTTTTTAAATCTTCCTTTGACATATAACCTAAATCAAAGGATAAATACAATTGTGTTTCTACTTCTTGTAAAGAACCTTTAGCTATAAATAAAAAATGAATAGTTTCCTTATTTGACTGTCTCCCAATTCCTTCTGCTATATTTGAAGGAACAGAAACAGCACATCTTCTTACTTTATTTGTTAATCCATACATTTCTTCTTTTGGGTATTTCTTTGTTAAGAGATATACTTCTTTTACAAGTCCTCTTGAATATTTCCAAACATCTAAATCTGTATAATTCATCTTTTGGTTTTTAGTTAATAGTTTATGGTTATTAGACTTACTCTTTAATTAGTTTATATTTGACAAACAACCAAAAACTAAAAACCACCAACCAACCTAGGTTTATATTTTGCTGCAATACTTGCGATAACTCTAATGTGTTCTGGACTTGTACCACAACAACCACCAATAATATTAATTAAATTTTTCTTTAAATATTCTTCTATTTGCTCGCCCATTTCTTCTGGAGTTTCATCATACTCGCCAAAAGCATTTGGCAAACCTGCATTGGGATGAGCAGAAATTGCAAAGTTTGTTTTATTAGCAATTGCTTCTAAATGAGGTTGTAATAAATTTGCTCCTAAAGCACAGTTAAATCCAACAGATAATAAAGGAATATGAGAAACAGAAATTAAAAAAGCTTCTGCTGTTTGCCCTGACAATGTTCTACCAGAAGCATCTGTAATGGTACCACTTAACATGGTTGGAACCTCTATATTTCTTTCATCTTTTACTTCTTCTATAGCAAATAAAGCTGCTTTAGCATTTAAAGTATCAAATACAGTTTCTACCAACAATAAATCTGCACCACCATCTAATAAGGCTTCAGCTTGTTGTTTATAAGCAATTCTTAATTCATCAAAAGTAACTGCTCTATACCCAGGATCATTTACATCTGGAGACATGCTTGCAGTTCTGTTGGTTGGTCCCATAGAACCCGCTACAAAACGAGGTTTGTGTGGTTCTTTTGCAGTGAATTCATCAGCAACCTCTTTGGCTATTTTT
This sequence comes from Polaribacter septentrionalilitoris, assembly GCF_009832745.1. Taxonomy (GTDB): domain Bacteria; phylum Bacteroidota; class Bacteroidia; order Flavobacteriales; family Flavobacteriaceae; genus Polaribacter; species Polaribacter septentrionalilitoris. Next base: position 55,423 of record NZ_VRMJ01000028.1, read on the forward strand.
GCAGACTGATAGTTGAGTTCATATACCAAATCTTCCATTTGATAATCTGCCATTGCTATTGTAGTTCCTGAAAAGGTGTTAGTTTCTACAATATCTGCACCTGCTTCAAAATATTTACCGTGTATGGTTTTGATAGCTTCTGGTTGTGTTATTGACAATAAATCATTATTACCTTGCAGAGGTGTTGTATAATCTTTAAAGCGCTCTCCTCTAAAATCTTCTTCAGTGAATTTGTAAGCTTGTAGCATGGTACCCATTGCACCATCTAAGACTAAAATTCTTTCTTGTAAAGCTTTATGTATGTTTGACATATTTTATTTTTCTTTAATATGTCATCAGGAAAAGTGAAATTTTTCGCTGTTATCTTTCAAGTAAATCTTGTAGAAAGTAGCACCTTTCTCAAAAACGAGAGGTTGCCAAGGTTTCACAGGGTCTATTCCCTCAACCTTTCGTGATAACATATTAATAAGTTTATGAACCAAATTCGAGACAAAGTAACGAACTTTTTTTTTTATTTTATAATTTATTCAAAGATATCTGATGATAAGTATCTGTCTCCTCTATCACATATTATAGCCACAACAACACCTTTATCTATTGAATTGGCAATTTTTATAGCTGTAGCTACTGAACCTCCACTACTCATTCCTGAAAAAATTCCTTCTTCTTGTGCCAAACGAATGGTCATTGCTTTAGCTTCTTCTTCACTAACTTCTAAAACTTGATCTATTTTGTTTGCCTTAAAAATTGCAGGTAAATATTCTTCTGGCCATTTTCTGATTCCTGGGATTTTAGCACCATCTTTTGGTTGTGCTCCAATAATTTGAATATTTTCATTCTTTCCTTTTAAAAAGTCTGAAACACCTGTAATAGTTCCTGTAGTACCCATTGCTGAGACAAAATGGGTTACTTGACCTTCTGTATCTCTCCAAATTTCTGGACCTGTAGTGTTGTAATGTGCTTTTGGATTATCGAAATTATCAAACTGATTTAATCTAAAATATCCTTTTTTATATTTTAACTTTAAAGCGTGATCAATTGCACCTTCCATTCCTTTATCAGCAGGTGTTAAAATTACTTTTGCACCATAAGCACGCATTGTTTTTACACGTTCAATGGTTGAATTTTCTGGCATAGTAATCACCATATTTACTCCTAATACTTTAGCCATTAACGCTAAAGCAATTCCTGTATTTCCACTAGTTGCCTCAACTAAAGTATCACCTTTTTTTATGTTTTTTCTTTTGATTGCCTCAGAAATCATATAATAAGCAGCTCTATCTTTAACACTTCCTCCTGGATTATTTCCTTCTAACTTTAACAATAATGTTACTCCGTCTTTTTGAAATATATTTTGAGCTTCCACTAAAGGAGTATTTCCAACAAAATCTATAATACTTTTAGTTTTCATCTTTCTATTTTCTCTTTTGAAATATTTTATTTTCTGATTGTACTGTAACCACAGAATTTTCTGATACTGATTCTGTAATGCATACATTTGCACCGATTACAGAATTTGCACCTATAACAACATCACCTCCTAAAATAGTGGCATTTGCATAAATAACCACTCCGTTTTCTATGGTTGGATGTCTTTTGGTTGATGCTAAACTTTTCTTTACTTGAATTCCACCTAAGGTAACACCCTGAAAAATTTGTACATCATTCTTTATGATGGTAGTTTCTCCAATTACAATTCCTGTTGCATGATCTATAAAAAAAGAATCCCCTATTTCTGCTCCTGGATGAATATCTGTACCTGTTGTACTGTGTGCAAACTCGCTCATCATTCTTGGTAAAATAGGCACTTCTAATTGCAACAATTGATGACTTAAACGATGAACAGCAATAGCGTAAAAACCGGGATATGCTAAATACACTTCTTCTAAACTTTTAGAAGCTGGATCATTTTTATGAGCAGCTTGTGCATCTAAATCCAATTTTTTTCTTATTTCTGTAAAATGACTTTCATAAGAACACCAAATTTCTTCACCGTTCTCAATTGACAGTCTTTCTAAAATCTTTAGGAACTGTGCTTTAGTTTTTGCCCCACTTTCTGACAAATGATTTACATCGAACAAATTATTGATTAATTGTTTTGTAAAAGATGCAACTGCATCTCGCAAACACATGCTGTAGTTTTTAAAACTAACCAATTGTTTTGTTTTTATTTGTTCTGTTTGTTCCATGATATCACCTTAACTTTCTGGTGCTAATTCTACTTCTAAACCATCCATTTCTGGAGTCATTTGTATTTGACAACCTAACCTACTATTGTCTTCTACATTAAATGCTTCTGCTAACATCGCATCTTCATCATCTGTCATTTCTGGTAATTCGTGATTAGATTTTACATAACATTGACATGATGCACACATAGCCATACCTCCACAAATACCGATAGTTCCTTCTTCTGCTAATTCGTAAGAACGTACCACTTCCATGAGGTTCATTGCCATATCTGTAGGTGCTACAACTTCGTGCGTCTCACCATTTCTGTCTGTTATTTTTATATTGATGTCTTGCATCTATCTATTTTCATTATTTATGTTGTCTGCAAATTTATACAAACCTAACAAATTTACACTTAGATTGTTCCTAAATAAACAAGAAAGCCTTTAAGGTTTAAATTCGCAATTAATTGCAATAAATCTATAGGCTTTAGACAAGTCTAGCCCAGATTGAAGTATTTGTTTGAGCTCTTTTTGCTTTTTGGAGCAAAAAAGCGAGTACTGAAAGCTGGAAATAGCTTCTAAAAAAATTACTGAATTGCTTTTACAACTGCTTTTGGTGCTTCTTTTTTTGTTCCATCAAAACCCTGAACGCCACCAACTGTGGTATATTTCATTACATATTTTTTATCTGGAAATATTCTCTTGTATGCACTTTGGCACATTAATGTAGCCTCGTGGAAACCACAAAGAATCAGTTTTAATTTCCCTGGATATGTATTTACGTCACCAATTGCATAAATTCCTGGAATATTGGTTTGATAATCTAACGCATTATTTACTTTAATGGCGTTCTTCTCAATTTCTAATCCCCAGTTACCAATTGGCCCTAATTTTGGAGACAATCCGAATAATGGAATAAAGTGATCTGTATCAATAATAAAAGCATCTTCACCTTTTTTCTCAACTGCAACACCTGTAACTTTATCTGTACCAATAATTCCTTTTACTTCTGCTGGAGTAATGATATTAATCTTTCCTAGATTTTTTAATTCTTGTGCCTTTTCTACAGAGTCTAAAGCACCTCTAAACTCATTTCTTCTATGAATTAAGGTTACTTCTGATGCTACATCTGACAAGAAAATTGCCCAGTCTAAAGCTGAATCTCCACCACCAGAAATTACTACTTTTTTATCTCTATACAATTCTGGTTCTTTAATGATATACTCAACCCCTTTATCTTCAAAATCTGCAATATTAGAAATCAATGGTTTTCTTGGTTCAAAAGAACCTAAACCACCTGCAATTGCAACTACTTTTGCGTGATGTTTTGTTCCTTTATTTGTGGTAACAATAAAAGTACCATCATCTTGTTTGTCTATTGTATCAGCACGTTCTCCTAAAGTAAAACCAGGTTCAAATTGTTTGATTTGCTCCATTAATTTATGTGTTAAATCTCCTGCTAAAATCTCTGGATACGCTGGTATATCATAAATTGGTTTCTTTGGATATATCTCTGAACACTGACCACCTGGTTGTGGTAACGCATCAATTAAATGGCACTTTAACTTTAATAAACCCGCTTCAAAAACTGTAAATAATCCTGTTGGTCCTGCTCCGATAATTAGAATATCTGTTTGTATCATTTCTATTTAAAATTTGTCATTTTGAGATTTCTCGATATATTTTTTTCATTCTTCAAAAAACACTCGAAATGACAGTTATTCTTCTACTTTTTTTCTACTAAACTTTTTGTGAACTCATTTAATTGTTCCACTTTCTCCTCAAAGTTTCCTTTGATGGTTTTTCTATATTCATTTAAATTCTGTACTAAATCGTCGATATTTTCTGGAATTACTTCCTCGAAAAATTGACGTAATCTTTTGGCTGTTGTTGGCGATTTTCCGTTGGTAGAAATTGCCACCTTTACGTTTCCTTTCGTTACAATTCCGCCCATATAAAAATCGCAATACGGTGGATTATCAGCAACATTTACCAATTTAGCTTCTGCTCTACAATCTTTCCAAACTTGTACATTTACTTCAGGGATATCTGTAGTTGCCACCACAATGTGTCTTCCGTCTAAGTATTTTTTATGATATACGTCTTTAATCAATGTAACACAGCCTTTTTTTGCTAAAGCAATTGTTCCTTCTCTAAACATTGGTGAAACCATGGTTACTTTTGCATCTGGACTCGATTTTAATAAGAACGTTAGTTTTTCTTCTGCAACAAATCCTCCACCTATAATTAGAAAGTTTAAGTTTTTTGCTTTTAAGAAAATTGGATATAAATTATTTCTTTCCATTACACCAAACCTCTTAAATCATTCTCATAAAACTCGTGTAATTCTAAAATACTTTGACGATGATTTACAACTTCACCTAACAAAATAATCGCAGGATTTCTCAACTCATTTTCTGCAACAATATGTTCTATAGTATCAACAGTTCCAATTCCGATTTTTTCATCTGTTCTTGTTCCGTTTTGAATAATAGCAACAGGTAAATCATTTTTACCCTCTGCCTGAAACAATTTTACAATTTGTGGCAATTTGCTCATTCCCATCAACACAACTACTGTTGCATTAGATTTTGCTGCTAGCTTGATATCTTCTGATATTTTATGTTCTTTGGTTGTGCCTGTAATTACCCAAAAACTTTCTGAACTTCCTCTTTTGGTAACTGGTATATTTTGATTGGCAGCTACTGCCATTGATGATGAAATACCAGGAACCATAGCAACTTCTACTCCAAAATTTGCAGCGTATTCCATTTCTTCTGCACCTCTACCAAAAATAAAAGGATCTCCTCCTTTTAAGCGAACCACGTGTCCATTTGAATTTGCTCGAGCAACAATCAATTCGTTGATTTGTTCTTGTTGATATTTATAACAACCTCTTCGTTTTCCAACAAAAATTTGTTCTGCTTCTGGGTTGATATAATTTAACAATTCTTCGTTTACCAAAGCATCATATAATACCACATCAGCAGATTTTAATACTTTAATTGCTTTTACTGTGATTAAATCTACATCTCCAGGTCCTGCACCTACAACTGTTAATTTTGGGATTTTAAAATTCATCATTTTTAGATTACGCTTTCAACAAAAGTATTAGATAGCTCTCTAAATCTTTTCACTTTTTCTAACAATTTTGCAGAATCATTGATATATTGTGAACAAAATTCTTTTGTTGGTGCGTTTTTATTAATTTGATAAATTAACTCACTAAAAGATGTATTTAACTCAATCTTACCTGAAGCGATAAATAACTCATCAAACTGCTTTATAATTCCTGCGTGTGTATTTGTCTTTTTATTTTCAGCCAGTAACATCGCTTTTGCTGTATTTACCAAAGATTGGTATGCATAATAAATGGCTCCTGAATACACTTTATTTTCATAAGCCTTTCTTGCGTTATCAATTTTCTCTTCGCTCTCTAAAAATAAGGTTGCAATTAAATCGATAACAACACCTGCACATTCACCAACTCCAATTGCTTTTACATACTTTTCTTCTTCACCCCAATCAATAAAATCTTCTTGAGTTAAGTTGGTTACATCCTGTAAATCTTGTAAGAAATTATAAAAATATTTTTCTCCTTTTTCTTTATAGTATTCAACAAACTGTTTTCCGTTTGCATTGGCTTCAAAATCATTAAAGATTCTTCGCAATGCCTCTGGTCCTCTTCTACTTGGCACTTTTACAACTTTATCTGCAAAAACCGCATTTCCATCACCTAAATTTCCTCCGCCAAGTAAAACTTGTAAAGCTGGTGCAACTAGTTTATCCTTAGTTCTTACAGTCATTCCTTGAAAACCAATATTAGCCATATTGTGCTGCCCACAAGCATTCATACATCCACTTATTTTTATCACCAAATCTTGGTTTTCTAAATACTGAGGATATTCTGCAGCAATCACTCTTTCTAACTCCTCTGCAATTCCTGTACTACTTGCAATACCTAAATTACACGTATCTGTACCTGGACAAGCTGTAATATCTACTGCTTTGTTATAACCTGCTTCTACAAATCCTAATTTTTCTAACTCTTGATAGAAATAAGGCACTAAATCTTCCTTAACAAAAGGAATTACAATATTCTGACGTAATGTTAATCTTACTTCTCCAGCTGCGTATTCATCTACTAAATTAGCTAATAATCTTGCTTTGTCTGTGTAAAAATCACCCAATAAAACTTTAATTCCGATGGCAACATAACCTTCTTGCTTTTGCGGAATTAAGTTTGTTGATTTCCATAATTCAAATGCTTTTTGATCTTTGATTGAAACTTCAGGAATTTCAACAGAAACTGGTTCTGATGGAACGTAACTATCTGCATCAATTGCTACACTTTTGAATTCTATTGCTTTCTGTTCTTGTGCAATCAATTCTCTAAAAGCATCTAAACCAATATCTTTTAATAAGAATTTCATTCTAGCTTTGGCTCTACTTTTACGTTCACCATATCTATCAAAAATTCTTAAAACACCTTCCATAACTGGAATGATTTTATCTGATGGTAAAAAATCATACAAAACATCTGCGTGTCTAGGTTGAGAACCTAAACCACCACCAACCATTACTTTAAAACCTCTTACACCATCTTGAATTTTAGCAATGTAGCCTAAATCGTGCATATAAGACAAGCCAGTATCTTCATCTGAAGAAGAAAAAGAAACTTTGAATTTACGCCCCATTTCTTGACAAATTGGATTACGTAAAAAGAATTTATACAATGCATCTGCATAAGGAGAAACATCAAAAGGCTCGTTTACATCAATCCCTGCAGTTTCTGACGCAGTTACATTTCTAACCACATTACCACAAGCTTCTCTTAAGGTAACATCATCTTTTTCTAATTCTGCCCACAACTCTGGAGTTCTGTTTAAGTCTACATAGTGAATTTGAATATCTTGACGTGTTGTAATGTGCAATCTTCCTCTTGAATATTCATCTGAAACAGCAGCAATTCTATTTAACTGATTTGTTTTTAGTTTTCCATAAGGTACTTTAATACGAATCATTTGAACGCCTTCTTGACGCTGACCGTAAACACCTCTTGCTAAACGTAAACTTCTAAATTTTTCTTCGTCAATTTGTAGGTTATTGAATGCAGCAATTTTATCAGCCAACTCAATAATATCTTTTTCTACAACTGGATTTTCTATTTCTGTTCTAAAACTTTGCATTTTATACCCCATCCTAACCTTCCTAAGAGGAAGGGATTCTTACTTGGGTGTAAGAATACTGTTATTTATTTTCTTTATATCCTATAGGGTTAATAGATTTAATCAAAATAATCTTTATAAACTTTACCATAATAACCCTAATTTTTGGTAAACTTTTACTTAATAAACCCTACACCAACTGTGTTGTTTGTTTTTGGATTCACTAAAATGAATGATCCATTTGATTTATTATCTTTATAAGCATCAAAAGCTAATGGTTTACTTAGCTTTAATTGTATATCGCCAATTTGATTCAACTCTAATTCTGATGGATTTTCTTCAATTCCAGAGAAATCGGTTTTGATGATACTATTTAATTGAGTAATTTTTGCTTGAGCATCATTTACACCGTGTTTGATGTAATATTTTTGCAATGCTTGTAATGGCTCCTTATCCATCCAGCAAATGGTAGCCTCTAATTGTTTTGCAATAGTTGGTTGCTCATCAACTTTTACTAACATATCACCTCTACTAACGTTTACATTATCTTCTAAAGTGATAGTTACTGAACTTCCTCTTTTTGCTTTTTGAAATTCTTTATCAAAGAAATTAATGCTCTTGATTTTTGATTTGGTTAACGACGGCAATACCGCAACTTCATCACCTACTTCAAAATCTCCACCGTAAATTTTACCTGCATAACCTCTGTAATCGTGGTATTCCTCAGTTTTTGGTCTGATAACCGTTTGCACAGGAAAGCGTGTTTGAGAATCATCATTGATATCATCAGAGTCTAATCTTTCTAAATGATGCATTAAGGTTTCACCTTGATACCAATCCATATTTTCAGACTTATCAACTACATTATCTCCTTTTAAAGCTGATAATGGAATGAATGTCAAATTCTGATTTTTATACTCACTTTTACTTGCTAAATATTCGATTTCTCCTTTGATTACATTGAATTTCTCCTCTGAAAAATCAACCAAATCCATTTTATTAACAGCGATTACAACATCTTTTATTCTCAATAAATTATTGATAAAAAAGTGTCTATAAGTTTGTTCTACAACTCCATTTCTTGCATCAATTAAAACAATAGAAGCTTGAGCAGTTGAAGCTCCTGTAACCATATTTCTGGTATATTCTATATGGCCAGGTGTATCAGCAATGATGAAGCTCTTTTTTCTGGTTGAAAAATAAATATGGGCTACATCAATGGTAATTCCCTGTTCGCGTTCTGCAACTAAACCATCTGTTGCTAAAGAAAAATCTAAATAGTCAAATCCTCTTTGACGACTTTTTTCTTCAATTGCTTCTAACTTGTCATCAGTCAATGATTTTGTATCGTATAAAATACGACCAATTAAGGTACTCTTACCATCATCTACACTTCCTGCTGTTGCTATTTTTAATACTTTCATTTTTTTCTTGGTTTTTGGTTGATAGTTTTTGGTTTTTAGTTCTCACTGAAACCATCAACTAAAAACTAATTACTATCAACTAAATGTTAAAAATACCCTTGTTGTTTTCTTTTTTCCATTGCTGCTTCAGAGCGCTTATCGTCAATTCTTGCACCTCTTTCTGAAATGGAAGAATCTCTGATTTCTTCTACCACTTTAACAATATCTACTGCATCAGACAATACAGCAGCTGTACAGCTCATATCTCCAACAGTTCTAAAACGCACCATTCTTTCTACAACTTCTTCTTCTTTATCTCTATATACTACTTCATCGTCTGCAGACCAAATCATTCCATCACGAACAAAAGTTTTTCTTTTGTGTGCGAAATAAATAGAAGGAATTTCGATTTCTTCTTGTTCTATGTAAGACCAAACATCTAATTCTGTCCAATTCGAAATTGGAAATACACGCACATTCTGCCCTAAATCAATTCGTCCATTTAGCATATCAAACACTTCTGGACGTTGGTTTTTTTCATCCCATTGCCCAAAATCATCTCTTACAGAAAAGATTCTTTCTTTTGCTCTTGCTTTTTCTTCATCTCTTCTTGCTCCACCAATACACGCATCAAAACCAAATTCTTCTATAGCATCAAGTAAGGTTTCAGTTTGCAACATATTTCTACTTGCATATCTCCCTGTTTCTTCTTTAACTCTTCCTGAATCGATATTGTCTTGTACATTTCTCACAATCAATTCAACACCTAATTCTTTAACTAATCGATCTCTAAATTCGATAGTTTCTGGGAAATTATGCCCTGTATCTATATGCATTAAAGGAAAAGGGATTTTTGCAGGATAAAATGCTTTTTGCGCTAATCTTACTAGGGTTATACTATCTTTTCCTCCAGAAAATAATAACACTGGTTTTTCAAACTGAGCTACTACTTCTCTAAAAATAAAAATTGCTTCACTTTCTAAAGCTGCTACTTGTATTGTTTCTTGACTCATATATTTTGTTTTAGATATGTAAACCACATTCGCGGTTACTTTCTACTTTTGTTGGATCAAAATAGGTAAACTCATTTGGTAATTCTTTTTCTTTTAAATAGGCATCCAATTCTTCATCAGACCAATTGTAAAAAGGACTTACTTTTATAACTCCATCTTTACTCTGAGAAACTACATCAATACTATTTCTAAAAGCAGTTTGTCCTTTTCTTAAATTTGTGAACCAAACATCTGGTTGATGTTCTTGCATCGCCCTAGAAAATGGTTCTAACTTTACTTGCTCAGTAAAAACAGCATGTTTAGGATCTTCTATAGATGGCACTCCTAAAACTACATTTCTATGAGCGGCAGTTTGTTTTGGTGTATATAAATGGATGTTTAAATTTAGTTTTTTTGTAATTTCTTCGGCATGCTTGTAGGTTTGCACAGTATTATATCCTGTATCACACCAAATAACTTTTATGTCTTTTTTTACATCCGTAACTGCTTTTAAAATAGCCACTTCATAAGGTCTAAAATTTGTTGTAATTACCGGATTCTGTGCAAAAGAAACGGCCCAAGCGATAATTTCTTTAGGACTTTTAGCTTCTAACTCTTTGTTTATTTGATCTAAATTTAAACTCATTATTTTCCCCATTTTATTTTATTCCAGATTCTTTCGTGAAAAAAGTATAAAATTAGTTTTGTTATAAAATCTACTGATGCAATTGATGTTGCTAAAGCAATTTCTCCTGTTAAAATATACGAAACAACTAAGGTATCTAGCGTTCCTACTACCCTCCAACTTAATGCCTTTAGTACACTTCGTAAAGGTTTTTCAGAATTCTTATCCTCTTCAAAACCTTTACTGTGTGCTTTTTTGCTAAAAATGATTTGGTTTAAAATCATAAAAAATCAATTCAAATAATTACCCTACTTATTTAATAGGGTATGCAAACATACAGTATTTATGACATACAAGTCGAATAAAAAACTTAAAAATTACTTAAACCCTATAGATTTAGTAGATTAATAAAAAAAGATGTAAATCATTGATAATATGAAATTACTACAAGGATGTAGTTAAAAAATAATTTTCTAAATATAAAGTGTGATAAAAATTCTCATTTTAGCAATTACATAAATCTGCCAAAGTGGTATTTCTAAAGATTTGTAAAGAACTGTCTCTAACTTGAACCATTAGCTTATTTACAGCACAAGTTTCTTCGTCTGGACAATCTTCGCATTTTTCATAGAAATTGAGACTTACACAAGGCACCATTGCAATAGGTCCTTCTAAAATTCTCATTATAGTAGTCATTTGAATTTCTTTAGGTTCTTTTAAAAGATAGTAACCACCACCTTTTCCTTTTTTAGAACCTAACAATCCGTTTTTACGAAGCGTTAACAAAATACTTTCTAAAAACTTTAATGAAATATTTTCATTTTTAGATATTGTTGCTATTTGAACAGGAGTTTTATTTTCCTGTCTTGCTAAATATGTAAGTGCTTTAATTCCGTATTTTGTTTTCTTAGAAAGCATAAAACAAAACTAAGCAAAATAAATCTAATTAATTCGCTTCTAATGCTTGCTTTAAATCTTCAATAATATCCTCTACATTCTCTAAGCCTACAGAAACTCTTACCAAACCGTTTGTAATACCAACTTCTAAACGATCTTCTTCTGACAACCTCCCATGAGTGGTTGATGAAGGATGGGTTACAATTGTACGTGTATCTCCTAAATTTGCAGATAAAGAACACATTTGTATATGATCTAAAAACTTTCTACCAGCGTCAATTCCTCCTTTAATTTCAAAAGCTACTATATTACCTCCTAATTTCATTTGTTTTTTTGCAACTTCATACTGTGGATGAGATTTTAAAAAAGGATATTTCACCAACTCTACATGCCCATTTTCTTCTAAAAATCGGGCTACTTTTAATGCGTTTTCTGAGTGTTTTTCTACTCTTAAAGATAAAGTTTCTAAACTTTTAGATAAAACCCAAGCATTAAAAGGAGACATCGCTGGCCCAGTATTTCTTGCAAACAAATAGATTTCTCTTATTAAATCTGATGAACCAACAGTTACACCTCCTAAAACTCTTCCTTGTCCATCCATTAATTTTGTAGCTGAATGAATTACTAAATCTGCTCTAAATTTTATAGGTTGTTGAATGTATGGTGTAGCAAAGCAATTATCAACAATAAAAATAAGGTTGTGCTTTTTAGCAATATTACCAATCATTTCTAAATCTAAAATATCTACAGCAGGATTTGTTGGAGTTTCTATATATAAAATCTTTGTATTTTCTTTGATTAAGCTCTCAACGATATCAACTTCATCTACCTTAAAATAAGAGGTTTCGATATTCCATTTTGGCAAATATTTGGTAAACATACTATGTGTTGAACCAAAAACTGAACGACAAGAAACAATATGATCACCAGCATTTAACAAAGCTGCAAATGATGAAAAAATTGCTGACATACCTGTTGCAAAAGCATAACCTGCTTCTGCACCTTCCATTTGTACAATTTTATCTACAAACTCAGTAGTATTAGGGTTTGTGAATCTACTGTATAAATTACGTTGTTTTTCTTCTGCAAAAGAAGCTCTCATTTCTTCTGCATCTTCAAAAACAAAACTTGAGGTTACATATAGAGGTGTAGAATGTTCAGAAAACTGAGTTCTTTCTGTTTGATTTCTTATGGCTTCTGTTTCGAAATTTTTTTTCATGTTGGTTGATAGTTGTTGGTTATTAGTTGTTGGATTTTGGTGCTAACTAACAACCAAAAACCATCAACCAAAAACTAATTATTATGCTTTGCTAATCGTAATATATCTCCAAAAACTCCTCTTGCAGTAACACTTGCACCTGCTCCTGCTCCTTGAATTACAATAGGTTGTTCTCCATAAGATTCTGTGTAAATCTCAAAAATGGCATCAGAACCTTGTAAAGATCCTAAAGGTGTATTTGATGGGGTTGAAACTAATTTTACAGCTAAATTACCTTTTTCTTTAGATAAATCTCCGCTTAATTCACCAATATAACGCAACACATGATTTGGCTTTTGATTCTCTTTTAGATTTTGATATTCTTCATTTAATAATTCTAAATTACTTAAAAAACGATCAACTGAACCCTCTCTTAATTGTTCTGGAATTAGATTTTTGATTTCAACTTCGTTCAATTCGTTTTCTAATTCTAGTTCTCTAGCTAAAATTAACAATTTTCTACCCACATCATTACCACCTAAATCTTCTCTTGGGTCTGGTTCTGTAAATCCTTTATCAATGGCCTCTTGCAAAACCTCTGAAAAAGGAACATCTTTTACTGAAAAATTATTAAATAAATAACTTAATGAACCCGAAAAAACCCCTCTAATTTTAGTGATATTCTCACCTGACTCATGTAATAATCGAATTGTATCTATCAATGGTAAGCCTGCTCCTACATTGGTTTCGTATAAATACTGCTTTTTATATTCTTTTAACTTAGCTCTTACTTCTTGATAAAATTCAAATGATAAGGTATTGGCAATTTTATTACAAGAAACCAAATCAAAACCAGCTTCAATTAACGGAATATAATTATCTACAAAATTAACACTTGCAGTATTATCAACTGCAATTAAATTTTCAAAATGATGTGTTTTTGCAAATGCTATGATGTCATTTACAGTAGTATTTTCATCACCTGTATTATATAAATCTTCTTTCCAGTTTTTAGAAACTCCATTTTTATTTAGCAATACTTTTTTAGAGTTTGCAACTGCAAAAACATTCAACTGAATTTTTCGTCGTTCTAAAACAGATTGTGTATTTTCTATAATTTGATTGATTAATGTACCACCAACCAAACCTTTTCCAAAAATGGCAATATTTATTTTCTTGGTAACTCCAAAAACTTGTCCGTGAATTACATTTACTGCTTTGTGTAATTGCTCTTTCTTCACCACCAAACTCACATTTTTACCTGTCACTGTATTATTGAATAAAACAGGTACAATTTGGTTTTTGATTAAGGCATTATAAGGGTGATGAAACTCACTTAAATCTTGACCAATAATCGAAATTACTGATACATTTTTAACAATTGAAATCTGATTTACATCCTGAGCATAAAAATCATTTTCGAACTCTTTTTGTAAAGCAGCAACAGCTTCATCAGAATTATGAGCATCAATAATTAAACCTATTCCTCTTTCTGATGATCCTTGAGAAACAATGCTTACACTAATATTTTTATCACTTAATGTTCTAAAGATACGTGCATCTACGCCCACTTTTCCTAACAAACCTCTACCTTCAAAATTAATTAAAGCAACATCATCAATTGTAGAAATAGATTTGATACCTTTTGTTGATGATTCTGATGTGATTAAAGTTCCTTTATCTGTGTTATTAAACGTATTTAAAATTCTAAGATTGATGTTTTTTTCTAATAACGGAATAATTGTTTTTGCATGTAAAATTGAGGCTCCAAAGTTTGCCAATTCATTAGCTTCGGAAAATGAAAGTTGTTCAATCTTTTTTGCATCAGCTACCAAATCTGGATTTGCAGTGTAAATTCCGCTTACATGTGTGTAATTTTGCAGTTCATCCGCATCTAAATAATTGGCTAATAAAGCTGCTGAATAATTGCTCCCATTTCTACCTAATGTTGTGGTTTCTCCTTTTTTATTTGATGCAATAAACCCTGTAACTATATTAATTTTATTGTTGTTCTTTTTAAAGTACTCAGCTACTTTTTCTTTTGAAGCAGCATTTAGAGGTTGTGCATTTCCAAAGTTTTCATCAGTAACAATTAATGTTCTTGCATCCACAGATTCTGCTGAAATTTCTTGAGCATCTAACAAACTTGTAATTAGTTTTACTGACAATAATTCTCCTTGAGCCAAAACCTCATCTTTTATTTTCTGGCTGTAATCACCTAACAAAGAAACACCCTCAAAAATGGTTTCTAAAGTTGAAAATTCTTTTGATAAATCTACTCTCCCATTAGGTTCTTGTTGATAATCTTTAAACTTTTGAAACTTATTTTTATAGTCTTTTTTAGAAGCTGCTTTTTCTAAAATAACTTCCAAATCGTTTGTAGTATTGCCTCTTGCAGAAGCTACAACAGTAATTTTATCTCCGTTTTTATATTTATTCGAAATAATCTCGATAGCATTTTGTAAGCCTTTACCATTCGCCAAAGACTTGCCACCGAATTTAATGATCTTCATTTTTTTCTCTCTATAGTTTTTATTGAAAATAGGTTCAATAATTTTTTCTAATTGATCATATTCTATTAAAAAAGCATCATGACCATGCACAGAATTTATTTCGTTATAGGTCACGTTTTCTTTAGTAAGTGCAATTTGTTTGTGAGTTTCTCTGTTTTCTTCAGCTGTAAAAAACAAATCAGAATCCACACCAATAATATGAATATTCGCATCAATTTTATCTAAAATATCGAGTGCTTTTTCTCCACCAACAGTTACATCAATTGTTTTTAACAACTGATTCATCAATTTATAAGATGATAATTGATATCGCTCTTGTAATTTTTTACCATGATGCAACAACCAACTTTCTACATTAAAAAAGTTTGAGTTTTCGTTTTTAGAACGATGAAAACGCTCTTTAAAAGATTCTGGAGTTCTATAACACAACATTGCGTGCATACGAGCATCATGCACAGGATTTTTAGAATTGATTAAAAATTGTTCTTGAATTTGGCAATTGGCAATCAACCAATCTGTAGATTTCCAATCGGTTGCAATTGGTATAAAATGTTTGGTTAAATCGCTTTTTAACACCATCATCTCCCAAGCAATTCCACCTCCTAAAGAACCACCAATCAATGCAAATAATTGCTTAATTTTTAAAGTACCTAATCCTTCTAAGAAAATTTGTGCAACATCTCTAGCAATAAAATCCTTGTAATTATCAATTAAAAAACCATCAAAACCATTACCTGGAATATTAAAAGATAGTACTGTATACACATCTGTATTTATAGCTTTTTCTTTACCTACAATATCTTGCCACCAACCATTTTCACCTCCAACGTCACTATTACCAGTTAAAGCATGATTGATTAAGATAACAGGAGCTGTACCTAATTCTTGACCAAAAACCTGGTAACTTAAATTTAACTCAGGAATTTTAGCTCCCAATTCTGTGCTGAAATTTTTAATTTTGATATGTTGCAATGGATGTTTCAAATCTTTTTTTAATAAAAAATCAATTAGTATGTCATTTCGACCTTGTGGAGAAATCTAAAATTAGATTTTTCTACTTCATTTTATTTCGCTCAAAATGACATACTAAAGAACTTTAGATTCTTATTATTATTTTAACCTACAAAGTCTTTGAAACCTTGCAGGTTAAAATTTAATTATATTTTTGCGAAAGCCGCTTTTAAATCAGCTTTTAAATCTTCTATATCTTCAATACCAACAGATAATCTAATTAAATCGGAAGTTACTCCTGCGCTTTCTTGTGCTGCTTCATCCAATTGTTGGTGAGTGGTACTTGATGGGTGAATAATTAAAGATTTTGTATCACCAATATTAGCCAACAAAGAAAACACTTTTGTTTCGTTTGCAACTGTTTTTGCTGCTTCAAAACCACCTTTTGGACCAAAAGTAACAATTCCGCTTTGTCCATTTGGCAGGTATTTTTTAGCTAATTCATTGTATTTACTACTTTCTAATCCAGGGTAATTTACCCAAGCAACTTCATCTTGCGCTTCTAACCATTTTGCTAATTCTAAAGCATTTGTAGAATGTTGTTTGATACGAATTGGCAACGTCTCTAAACCTTGAATAATATTAAATGCATTTGTTGGACTAATTGCTCCTCCAAAATCACGTAACCCTTCTAAAATTAGTTTAAAAGTGTACGATGCTGCACCCAAAGTTTCATGATATTTTAATCCATGGTAACCTGCAGACGGCTCTGTAAATTCCGGGAATTTACCATTAGCCCAATCAAAAGTTCCACCATCAATAATTGCTCCTCCCAAGGAATTTCCTTGACCTCCAATATATTTTGTTAAGGAATGAATTACAATATTAGCACCGTGTTTTAATGGATTTAACAAGGCTGGAGTTGCCACTGTATTATCCACAATAAAAGGAACTCCTGCTGCTTTAGAATGTACAGAAATAGCCTCTAAATCTAATACATCTAATTTTGGGTTTCCTAAAGATTCTACAAAAAACGCCCTTGTATTCTCTTGCACAGCAGCTCCAAAATTATCAGGATTTGAAGCATCTACAAATGTAGTTGTAATTCCTAGTCTAGGTAGGGTAACATTTAACAAATTATATGTTCCTCCATATAAACTACTTGAAGCCACAATATGGTCTCCTGCTTTTAAAAGCGTTAACAAACCTGTAGAAATTGCTGCTGTACCAGATGCAAAAACTACCGCTCCAATTCCGCCTTCTACAGCTGCCAATCTTTCTTGTAGAATTTGATTTGTAGGGTTATTTAAACGTGTATAAATAAAACCTAATTCAGCTAACGAAAATAAATTTGCGGCATGGTCTGAATCATTAAAAACGTAAGATGTAGTTTGATAAATTGGTACAGCTCTTGTACCTGAAGTTTGTGTTACATCATGACCTGCGTGCAACGCATTTGTTGCTAATTTGTGTGTACTCATTTTTCTATTTTTTGAGTTAATAAATAATTAAAACAAAAGTCAAATGCATCAAAATATTGATGTACTTACTAGAAAAATGTTATTAAGAATTAGAATTTTCTTGATTTAGAAAAATCTTTTTTGTTATCTATCCAAGTTATAAACTTAGGTAGAATTTAGCACCTTCTTTAAAAAGCTAAAGGGTTGCTAAGGCTTCAACGGGTCTAATCCCTACACCTTTCTTGATAACATTTCAATAAGTTATTGAACTTTGTGAGTACAAATATTGCAACAGAAATATTTAAAAACCAAATAAAATTCGAATTATTTTATTTCTCTTTAGATTTTCATAGAATTTTAAAAGATCGATTGCATTTTAAATAATTTTCAAAGAAATTTCATCTAATTTATAATAATGATGTAAATTTGCATTTTAATAAGAGGAAAAATTTGAACTGATTGCAACCTCTTTTTCTGAAATATTCGGAAGAAACAAAATGCTAAAGCAGTAATTTTCTACTTCTTTTAGCGACAATGCAATCAATTTTAATAAAAACAAAAAAGATAAATTGAATTATGTCGTATTTATTTACATCAGAAAGTGTTTCAGAAGGCCATCCAGATAAAGTAGCAGATCAAATTTCTGATGCTTTAATCGATAATTTTTTAGCTTTCGACAAATCTAGTAAAGTTGCTTGTGAAACCTTAGTTACTACCGGTCAAGTTGTTTTAGCTGGAGAGGTAAAATCTAAAACCTATTTAGACGTTCAAAAAATTGCTAGAGACGTAATTAATAAAATTGGTTATACCAAAGGAGAATATATGTTTGATGGAAATTCTTGTGGAGTTTTATCTGCAATACACGAACAATCTCCAGATATTAACCAAGGAGTAGATAGATCTAGCCCTGAAGAACAAGGTGCAGGAGACCAAGGAATGATGTTTGGTTATGCAACTGATGAGACAGAAAACTACATGCCTTTGGCACTAGAATTATCTCACAGACTACTTAAAGAATTGGCTGAATTACGAAGAGAAAATAAAGATATTACTTATTTAAGACCAGACGCAAAAAGCCAAGTAACTATTGAGTATTCTGATGACAATATACCTCAAAGAATAGACGCTATTGTTATTTCTACACAACATGATGATTTTAATGATTCTGATGATGTAATGTTAGCTAAAATTAAAAAAGATATCGTAGAAATTTTAATTCCTAGAGTGGTTGCAAAACTACCTGCTGAAATTCAGAAATTGTTTACAGATAATATTACCTATCACATAAACCCAACTGGTGTTTTTGTAATTGGTGGTCCTCATGGAGATACTGGCTTAACAGGACGTAAAATAATTGTAGATACATATGGAGGAAAAGGTGCACATGGTGGAGGCGCTTTTTCTGGAAAAGACCCTTCTAAGGTAGATAGATCTGGAGCATATGCCACAAGACATATTGCAAAAAATCTAGTTGCTGCTGGTTTGTGTAAAGAGGTTTTAGTTCAAGTTTCTTATGCTATTGGTGTTGCTGAACCTACAAGCATTAATGTTGAAACTTTTGGGACTGCAAAAGTTGATTTAACAGATGGGGAAATCAGTAAAAGAGTAGCGAAAATTTTTGATATGCGTCCTTATTTTATTGAACAACGTTTAAAATTAAGAACTCCTATTTATTCTGATACTGCTGCCTATGGTCACATGGGTAGAACTCCAGAAATAAAAACGGTTTCGTTTACAAATCCGATGGGAGAAACAGTTTCTGAAGAAGTTGAAACATTTACTTGGGAAAAATTAGATTATGTTACCCAAGTCAAAGAAGCTTTTAACTTGTAACAATTACTAAAAAAAATTAAAATATAGGAAAAAGTCTTATCTAAAATGATAAGGCTTTTTTTTATTTTTAACATGTATTAAAATAATAATTTGCTGCAAGACTTAACTGTTTTTTGTTATTAAAAAAAATAACCATAAAAAGCAATTCAGTTTAACAAAGATTAACAATTATTGGGTTATAATGTTTATTACATTTTTTTCTAAAACAAGAGAAATACAATCACTTAAAGGGTACTAATACAACTTTTTTAATATTACTCTATCTTCTTAGAATAATTTCCAACACCTTAAAAACAAAACATAAACAACTGATTTACAGCAAACAAAAAAGCCTTATCAATTATGATAAGGCTTTTTTTGCTCCCCCTCTTGGGCTCGAACCAAGGACCCTCTGATTAACAGTCAGATGCTCTAACCAACTGAGCTAAGGAGGAGTTTACTTCCCTAATTGGGATTAGCGAGTGCAAATATATACCTTTTTAGAATATCCCCAAATATTTTTTATTTTTTTTTCAATAAAAAGTTTATTGTTATAATTAAAATTTTAAAACTTGTTTAACAACTAAATATTGTATTTTTGTTCGTTCCAAATGCTTATCAAAAAAGCAGAGACTAAACTATGGATAAATTTTCGTTTTTAAACGCAGCACATTCAGGCTACATTGCCGATTTATATGATCAATATTTAGTAAACCCGGACTCTGTAGAACCGAGTTGGAGAAGTTTTTTTCAAGGTTACGATTTAGCTAATGAAAACTACTCTTTAACAGATGATGAAACAATTGAAATACCTCAAGAAGTTCGTAAAGAATTTTTAGTGGTAGATTTAATTAATGGATACAGAACTCGTGGTCATTTATTTACTAAAACAAATCCCGTTAGAGAAAGAAGGCAATATCAACCAACTTTAGATATTGAAAATTTTGGATTAACTCAAGAAGATTTAAAAAACGAGTTTTCTGCAGGTGAAATTTTAGGTCTAGGAAAAACAACACTCTCAAATATCATTGATTTTTTGAAGCGTGTATATTGTGATTCTATTGGGGTTGAATATACCTACATGCGAAATCCAGAAAAGTTAAAATGGTGGCAAAATCGATTAAACAAAAATGCAAACCATCCTGATTACTCCGTAGACGCAAAAAAATATATTTTAGGTAAATTAAATCAAGCGGTTACTTTCGAAAGCTTTTTACAAACCAAATATGTTGGTCAAAAAAGGTTTTCTTTAGAAGGAGGTGAAACATTAATACCAGGAATTGCTGTAATGCTTAGAGAAGCTGCAGAAAAATATGGTGTAAAAGAATGTGTGTTAGGAATGGCACATAGAGGTCGTTTAAATACCTTGGTTAACATCTTTAAAAAACCCGTAAGAGAACTTTTTAGTGAGTTTGAAGGAAAAGATTTTGAAGATGAAGACATCGACGGAGACGTAAAATATCACTTAGGTTTAACACTAAGCAAAACGTATAGAGATGGTAATGAAATCAAAATGAATTTGGTTCCAAATCCATCCCACTTAGAAACAGTTGCCGCAGTTGCAGAAGGAATTACTAGAGCAAAGATTGATAGAAAATACGATGGTGATTCTGATAAGATTTTACCAATTGTAATTCACGGTGACGCAGCCATTGCTGGTCAAGGAATTGCTTACGAAGTAGTTCAAATGGCAAAACTAAATGGCTACAAAACTGGTGGTACAGTTCATATCGTTGTAAACAATCAAATTGGTTTTACTACCAACTATTTAGATGCCCGTTCAAGCACCTATTGTACAGATGTTGGTAAAGTTACTTTATCTCCAGTTTTACACGTAAATGCAGATGATACAGAAGCTGTTTGTCATGCAATGGAAATGGCACTAGAATTTAGAATGCGTTTTAAATCGGATGTTTTTATAGATTTATTAGGATATCGTAAATACGGTCATAACGAAGGTGATGAACCTCGTTTTACTCAACCAAAGTTATACAAAGCAATATCTAAACACAAAAACCCAAAAGATATTTATGTTTCTCAGTTAGTTTCTGAAGGTTCTATTGATAATAATTACATCAAAGAAATTACATCAGAATTTAAAGAGATGCTAAATACTGAGTTTGATAATTCTAAAGAAGATACAACTTCTAAAGTAAAAGAGTTTATGAAATCTACTTGGGAAGGTTTTGAACGTCAAGACAAAGAAGCTATGTTAGCTCCTTTAGATACAACCTATCCTTTAGAAGATTTAAAAAATATTGCCAAAGTAGTTTCTACAGTTCCAGAAGGAGCAAATTTTGTTAGAAAAGCAGAACGTATTTTACAAGGTAGATCAAAAATGACATTTGAAACCAATCAATTAGATTGGGGAATGGCAGAGAATTTAGCTTACGGATCTTTAATGGAAGAAGGTTATAATGTACGTATTTCTGGTCAAGATGTAGAAAGAGGGACATTCTCTCACAGACATGCTGTTTTAAGAGACGAAGTTACAGAAGAAAGAATCAACCTATTAAACACAAATCCGAATACAAAAGGAAAAATGACGATTTACAACTCGTTATTATCTGAATATGGAGTATTAGGTTTCGATTATGGTTATGCTATGGGAAATCCGAACACGCTAACCATTTGGGAAGCTCAGTTTGGAGATTTTTCTAACGGAGCACAAATTATGTTTGACCAATATATTTCTGCTGCAGAAGATAAATGGAAAGTTCAAAACGGAATTGTTGTTTTGTTACCTCATGGATATGAAGGTCAAGGTTCTGAGCATTCATCAGCAAGAATAGAACGTTATTTACAATTATGTGCTGAGGATAATATGACAGTTGCCAACTGTACAACTCCAGCCAATTTCTATCACTTATTGCGTCGTCAAATGAAACGCGATTATAGAAAACCGTTAATTGTATTTACACCTAAAAGTTTATTACGTCATCCAAAAGCCGTAAATTCAATCGAAGAATTGGCAACAGGAGAATTTCAAGAAATAATTGACGATACGTTAAACCCTGATGGAATTAAGAAAATGGTATTCTGCATGGGAAAATTCTATTATGATTTATTAGCAGAAAGAGAAGAGTTGCAAAGAGAAGATGTCGCATTGATTAGAATAGAGCAATTGTTTCCTTTACACAAAGAGAAAATTCAAAAAATTATTGATAAATATCCAAATGTAACAGATTACGTTTGGGCACAAGAAGAACCAAGAAATATGGGGGCTTGGAGTTATATGTTACAACGCTTTGAGTTGAAAAACTTAAGTGTTTGTTCTCGTAAATACTATGCAGTTCCAGCTGCTGGTTCAAGCACGCGTTTTAAAAAGCGTCATAGAGCTGTTATCGATAGCGTTTTTAATAGTTAAGATTATAAAATTTCAGAATAAAAATAGAAAACATGAGTGTTTTAGAAATGAAAGTTCCTTCTCCAGGAGAATCAATTACAGAAGTAGAAATTGCAACTTGGTTAGTTGAAGACGGAGATTATGTTGAAAAAGATCAACCCATTGCAGAAGTAGATTCTGATAAAGCAACTTTAGAATTGCCTGCTGAAGAAAGTGGAATTATCACTTTAAAAGCAGAAGAAGGTGATGCTGTAGAAGTTGGTGCTGTAGTTTGTTTGATTGATATGGATGCTGCAAAACCAGAAGGTGATGCTGCTCCTGCCAAAGAAGAAGCTCCAAAAGAAGAAAAGAAAACTGATGCTGCTCCTGCTCAAAAAGCAGATACCTATGCAACAGGAACTGCTTCTCCTGCCGCTAAAAAAGTATTGGCAGAAAAAGGAATTGACGCATCAACAGTAAAAGGAACTGGAAAAGATGGTAGAATTACCAAAGAAGATGCTGTAAAAGCAGTACCTTCTATGGGAACGCAACCTGCAAACGGAACTCGTGGAACAGAGCGTAAGAAAATGTCGATGTTACGTAGAAAAGTAGCAGAGCGTTTGGTTTCTGTAAAAAATGAAACTGCAATGTTAACTACGTTTAACGAAGTAAACATGCAACCAATTTTCGATTTACGTAAACAATATAAAGAAGACTTTAAAGCAAAACATGGTGTTGGTTTAGGCTTTATGTCTTTCTTCACATTAGCGGTTGTTAGAGCTTTAAAAATGTATCCAGATGTAAACTCTATGATCGATGGAGATTTCCAAATAAAACACGATTTTCAAGATATTTCTATTGCAGTATCCGGTCCTAAAGGATTAATGGTACCTGTAATTAGAAATGCAGAAAACTTAAGTTTTAGAGGAGTTGAATCTGAAGTAAAACGTTTGGCTTTACGTGCAAGAGATGGCCAAATTACAGTTGATGAAATGACTGGTGGAACCTTCACCATTACCAATGGTGGTGTATTTGGTTCTATGTTATCTACGCCAATTATCAACCCTCCTCAAAGTGGAATTTTAGGAATGCACAATATCGTAAACAGACCAATGGCTGTAAATGGAGAAGTTGTAATTCAACCTATAATGTATGTAGCATTGTCTTACGATCATAGAATTATTGATGGTAGAGAATCTGTTGGTTTCTTAGTGGCTGTTAAAGAAGCACTAGAAAATCCTGTGGAGTTATTAATGGATAACAACCCAACAAAAGCATTAGAAATGTAGCCCAGAATCTGGGTTTATAAGTATGTCAAGCAGAACTTTCGAAGTCTTGAACTGAAGCTTGTCTAAGTTTATCATAAAATATTAAAATCCTGAGCTTTTGCTTGGGATTTTTTTTGAAGCTATTTCTTACTTTCTACTATATCTTTTTCCTTTTTAAATAAAAACGTCACTATTAACTTACCAAGCAACCTTATCTTTAAAGAACAGATTACCTCATTAGTTTCTTATTGGTAATGAGGCTATTAAAAAAAAGGTCTCACTTCAATCGGAGCTAAACTTGTTGTTTTATATAATTTTGTAAATTGCTACTTTAAAAATTTATAAAGTGAAGGTTACAACTAAAAAAAACGAACAAGTTGCAAATATGATTTTTGCATCTGTCTATCCTCATTACTGGAATAGATTAGAAAAAAATGGTAGAACAAAAGAAGAGTTCCACAAAGTAATAGAATGGTTTACAGGATATAATGAACAAAAACTACAAGAATTAATTGATGATAAAGTTACGTTTAGAATGTTTTTTGAGAATGCAAAAATTCACCAAAACGCACACATGATTAAAGGAGTTGTTTGTGGCTATCGAATTGAAGAAATAGAAGATGAGTTTGAAACATATAAACAATGTAGACAAATGGAAAAGCTCATTGATGAATTGGCTAAAGGCAGAAAAATGGAAAAGATTTTACGTGCTTAATCATTTATTTACAATCATTTAAAACTGATTTTGTTAGTTTGATTTATATCACCATATAAAACAAGAGTTTGTATTTATTACTTTTTGCAATTAAAAAAATAATTTCGTTAGCGTCGAATATAAGTCATTAAAACGACGTCTTATTTGTCTTTAGCTATACACCCATTAAACCCAAATAAAAACAGTATTAAACATCAATTGTAATTTCTTTAATTGCTATAACCGCTTACTTCATCAACTTTTATGGAATGCCAGTATAACTGTTAAAAACATTTCTAATGCAAATATTCAAACAGCCAATGTAACACTTCAAAATACAGGTTTAGACTTTGGTCCAATTAAAGCTAAGAAACAAAACACCATTCATTATTCTTTAGAGCAAACTGAGGGTGTTTATAAATATCATTTTGTCTTAAAAAATAGTGTTATAAGAAAACTAGAAAAAACTTATTAATTTTTTACTATAGTACTTCTAAAGATATTTATATAGGTATGACATATATTATACAGAATTTGCAATTATAAATGTTTGTTTTATTCACTTATTAAAAATTGTGTATAAATAATAAATTACAGAGTTTTGGTTTTCTCTGATACTTATTCTCGAGTTTTCATTTACACCCTTTCCATTTTGTATTATTACTGATATTAATTCAGCTTAACTATATTTTAATAATCAAATATTAAAGAAAAAAAGACAGATTATAAGACTAGAGTTCAATGAATAAAACTAAATTATTAGTTAGCTTTGTATTACGTTATGAAATAAGGTATTTTTACCTATTCTATTGTATATTTTCAACTAAAAATCTGACTTAAGACGAATACAGGTCATTGAAACAACGTTATATGCGCATTAAGTTAGGTATAATTATAAAAATGTGAACCCAATAATAACTGAACTATATTTTTCAAAAAAATCAAATTTAAAAATTAGAACTGCTCTTTTAAATTTTGTAAAAAAAGACAGCAAATACAAGAAACAGTTCTTACAGTCAAGGTATAATACAGCTTTTGATGGATATTCATATATAGGTCAGAAAGACAGCTTAAATCAATATGAAAATGATATGCTCCATTCATTTGTAATATCAGAATTTCAGAATATTGAAGATTTCCCTAAAGAATTTCATAGTTTCCTTAAAGATGATTGGGAAAAACTGATTTCTACTGTAAAAAATGCTGAATTGACTAAAATTAAAGAACTTAACATTCCTGAATTAACTCAACTTTACAAAGATAATATCATAGGATATATGATGTCTTGCAACTATTACCCTAAACCTATCAATTGTAAATCGAATGCTAAAAATAATACTCGCTTATCAGCACATAAAGATGTTTCTCTTTTTACCACTTTTCCATATGGTGTTGATAATGGACTCTCAGTTTTAGACATTAATAATAATTATGTAGAAATAGACAAAAAAGAGAAAACCTTTTTATTTTCTGGTTATTTCTTAGAATTTATGACTCACAAAAAAATACCTGCACTTAACCATCAAGTAAATTTACCAAAAGATTTAGAATCTGAACGTTTTTCATTTGCTGTTTTTTCTATTCCAAAACCAAATACTACTTTTTCAGGTAATGGAATGGCAATAAATAGCACTGATTATTATAAAAAATATCTATCTCTTTTTTAAAACACTATTTTATTTAATGAATCTTTACTTAGAAATAATTGCTGTTGTTTTAAATTTAATCTATTTAATTCTATTAATAAAAGAGCGCATTGCTTGTTGGTTTTTTGGTGTTTTAGGATCAATAGTTAGTATATATCTCTTTTATTCAATAGGGTTGTATTCTGAATCTATTCTTTACATCTACTATGTATTTATAGGTATATATGGGTATCAACTCTGGAAGAAAAAAAATAATCCGAAAGACAATTTAAAAATACAAACAGTAAGTCTAAAAAAACATTTCTTAATTGTAATATCTGGAATTTTACTTGCTCTAATTGCAGGTCAATGTTTTAAATCATATACTAATGCTGTTAATCCATATCTTGATGCTTTTACTACAACTTTCAGCTTCATTGCAAGTTTTTTAGAAGCAAGGAAAATTCTTAGCTCTTGGCTTTTTTGGATTTTCATTAATACTGCCACAATTCTACTATACTTTCAGCAAAGTCTAGACTACTATCTATTGCTCACTGTTATTTATATTGCGTTTTCATTTATAGGATATATTGATTGGAAGAAAAAACATCAAATAAATAAAGCGAATGTTAACTATAATTAATTCAGGTTTGGTGCTGAATTCAAAGTTTTTTGCTTTTAAAAAAGTCCGCCAAATTCTTTTTATTTAGCTTTAAAATAAAAAAGTTTTTAGATGAATACTTCATCGAAAATTAATAACTAATTGTTGCATCACAACATTGAATATAAGCATCATTTTTTTAGTAAATAATTTTTAATTATTTACCTTGCATCAAAAAGCTAAAATGCCAAAAAATCCTGAACTAGAACTTGCTTTCGACTTTATTAATAAAACAGACAGAAACCTGTTTATTACAGGAAAAGCAGGGACAGGAAAAACTACGTTTTTACACAAAATTAAAAACGAATCTTTAAAAAGAATGGTTATTGTGGCTCCAACTGGTGTTGCCGCTATTAATGCAAAAGGAGTTACCATTCATTCTTTCTTTCAAATGCCTTTTGGCCCTATTCTACCTAACCAGATTGCCAATACCAATCAACAGCGCAAATTCTCTAAAACTAAAATTGATATAATCAAATCTTTAGATTTAGTAATTATAGATGAAATTTCTATGGTTCGTGCAGATTTGTTAGATGGTATAGATCAAGTGATGAGGCGTTATAAAAACCGAAACAAAGTATTTGGTGGTGCACAGGTTTTAATGATTGGCGATTTGCAGCAACTAGCACCTGTAGTGAGACCCAATGAATGGAGTTTATTGCAACAATATTACAATACCGTTTATTTCTTCAGCTCAAAAGCATATCAAGAAGCCAATGTAGTTTCTATTGAATTGAAGCATATTTATCGTCAAAAAAATGAAGATTTTATCAAAATTTTAAATGAAATTAGAAACGATAATTTATCCTCAGCATCTGAAGAAATTTTAAACAAAAGATACAACCCTAGCTTCTCTCCTACTAAAGAAGAAGGTTACATTACCTTAACCACCCATAACAAAAGAGCAAACACCATTAACAGTTCTGAACTTAACAAACTCAAAAATAAAAGCTACTTTTTTGATGCAGAAGTTTCTGGTAAATTCAATGAAAACTCTTTTCCTAATGACCAAAAATTGGAATTAAAAGTGGGTGCACAAGTGATGTTTATCAAAAATGATTCTTCACCAGAAAAAAGATATTTTAACGGTAAAATAGGAATCATTACTGATATTTCTAGAGAAAATGTAACCGTTCAATGTGCTAATGAAGTGGATGAAATTGTCACAGAAAGAGAAAACTGGGACAACGTAAATTATTCCATCAACGAAGAAACTAAAGAAATTAAAGAAGATGTAATTGGTTCTTTTTCTCAAATTCCATTAAGATTGGCTTGGGCAATTACCATTCATAAAAGTCAGGGATTAACCTTTGAAAAAGCCATTATAGATGCAGAAGCCTCTTTTGCGCACGGACAAACTTATGTGGCTTTAAGTAGATGTACTTCTTTAGAAGGTTTGGTCTTAAAAACGCCAATTTCTAGTAATGCCATTATTAATGACAGTACTGTAAGTTCATTTAACGAAAGTGTGGAAGAAAATCATCCTGATGAAAAAGAATTATTACAATCAGAAAAAGAATTTCAACTCAATTTAATTGCTGAATTGTTCGATTATCAACCATTCTTATATCCAATTACACGTTTAATAGATATCTTTTACAAAAATCAAACTTCTATTAAAGGTGATGTCATCGATCATTTACAAACCATAAAAGATGATGGAGTTGTTGCTTTAATGAAAGTTTCAAACGGATTTAAAAATCAGTTACAAAAACTTTCTGAAGCCAATATTTTACCTGAAAACAGCTCTCAAATTCAAGAACGTTTTACAAAAGGAGTAGATTATTTTTTAAATCACACCAAAACAAACATTCAAAAACCTTTGGATGCCGTCTCATTTTCTACAGATAATAAAGCCGTAAAAAAGGATTTTTCAAAACAGTTTGATAGCTTACAAGAAAAGTTAGAGGAAAAACTATTTGCGCTACAAAAAATTTCGGATGGCTTTAAAGTAAAAGAGTATTTGCAAGTAAGAGCAGATTCCGTTTTGCAAAAAATAGAACCAAAAAAGAAGAAAAAATTATCATCTAAAAGAGATCCTTTATTGGCTTTAAAATTACGAGAATTACGAGACGAAATTAGAATTGCAGAGAACATACCAGCATTTCAAATCTTTACGCAAGAAACCTTGTACGCAATGTGTGATGCTCTACCAAGGTCTGAAAAAGAGTTATTAAAAGTAAATGGAATGGGGAAAATCCGTGTAAAAAAATACGGAGAAGAAATTCTAGAAGTTATTGAAGCTTATTGTCAAGAAAATGGCATTAACAAATTCAATGAACAGAAAAAAGAAGACAAGAAAAACACAAAACAAATTACATTTGAGTTGTTCAAGTCTGGCTTATCTCCTAAAGAAATTGCCAAAGAACGTAGCTTAACGTTAAATACTATTCAAAGTCATTTAATGACTTTTATTACAACTGGTGATGTTGATATTTTAGAACTCATTCCATTAAGAAAATACAAAAAAATCATGAGTCAAATCGAAGAAGTAGAGTTTAAAAACCTTACAGAACTCAAAGAAAAAGTAGATCAATCTTTTACTTATATGGAATTAAGAATGGTACTGTTATCTATTGAAAATTAATTGAATATAAACGTAAGGTTTATAAAAACACTCGTCTAATAAAGTGTAATAAGAACTTTCTTATCACATCTTTTTCATAGCAATTTTCCCGCTTCTAATTTTAGGAGTGGGTTTTTTATGAAAACAAATCTTCATTAAAAATAATTTTATAACTTTAAAAAATCAACCAAAACATTTTTAAAGATGAAATTAGGAGCCATGTCCATCAGTTTAGCAGTAAAAGATATCCAGAAATCGAAAACGTTTTATGAAACT
Source organism: Polaribacter septentrionalilitoris (assembly GCF_009832745.1). Lineage (GTDB taxonomy): Bacteria > Bacteroidota > Bacteroidia > Flavobacteriales > Flavobacteriaceae > Polaribacter > Polaribacter septentrionalilitoris. The sequence continues at coordinate 85,031 of NZ_VRMJ01000028.1, forward strand.
TTAGGTTTTACTGTTTTTGCAGGTCAAATAGAGAAAAATTATTTAATACTCAAAAACGGAAATGCTTTGGTAGGTTTATTTCAAGGAATGTTTGAAAATAACATTTTAACTTTTAATCCTGGTTGGGATGAAAGCGCCAACAAGTTGGATGATTTTGATGATGTAAGAGACATCCAAAAACACTTAAAAGCAAATCATATAAAACTAGAAAGGGAAGCTGATGCAAGCACTTCTGGTCCAGCAAGTGTTGTCTTTTTCGATCCAGATGGAAATACTATTTTAATTGATCAGCATGTTTAGGTTGAGAGATTTAATGATTAATTGTCATAGGATTGCTTATTTTTCTATCAATCGCATTTTTACCAACTGTATAACAATAAATACTACTTGGTGTAAAATCGTAAGTTAAGCCATCATCTTCTTTAATTTCTTCAATATCTAAAGTTGTAACTAAAGTTCTATCTAATTTATTTTTAAGGCAAAATGATTTAAGGTTAGATAATTTTTGTAAACTTTTTACAAATCTATTACTCCACTTAATTTCAACAGCCCATAATGGCTTTTGTTTTTCGTTAGATAAACTAACAATATCTACTTCGCCGTTTTTCCATCTTGCATAATATGGAGTGAATCCAGTATTATGCCCCCATTGTGAAAAAATGGCTGTTTCTACCATATTACCTATAAAGTCATCATCTTTTTTTAGAGGTGAAAACAACGCACTTCTTAAAGATGGATTAGTTAAATATATTTTAAAAGAAGTAGCTCTCTTAAATTTTTTAGAGTTTTGATCTATTTTATTTATAACTCTAATTAAAAAAGCAGCTTCTAAATATTCTATATATTTTTTTATAGTATTTTTATCAACTCCAGAACTAATTGCAAGTTGTTGATATGTAAATTCGTTACCCGAATTATAGGCTATTGTTGTAAATAAAGAATTTAATTCTTGAACATCTTTAATTCCATACAAACTTGGTAAATCTCTTAGCAAAACTTTATCAATAATATCATTTCTTATATACCTTCCTGGATCAGATTGAATTTCAGCAGATAATGACACCTCAGGATAACCACCATAATTAATGTAATCAACAAAATGGTTATTTAATAGATCAATTTTATCCGTTTGATAATAATTCCCAATTATTCCTTTCCACTCTTTCTTTTTTAAGTTAATTAAATGTGAAAGATTTTTTAAATCAATATATTCGTGAAAGGTTAAAGGAGGTAACATAAAATCAGTAAATCGTCCTGCACCAGACTCAATGCTTTTAAGTTTTAACGCAGCTGCCGCTGACCCAGAAACAATAAATTTAATTTTATGATAAGAATCTACAAGGGTTTTTAAATGTACTTCCCAATTTTTTAAATATTGAATTTCATCAAATATTAAGTAAAGTTCTTCTGATGATTGTTGTTCTGTTATCTCTAAAAAGTGAAGCAACATTTCTTCTAAAGAAAGACCATTGTATATTGGGTTTTCAATTGATAAATAGCATATTTTCTTAGGGGAAATCTTATGGTTTATCAAATCTTGTACAAGGTGGAAAAGCATTACTGTTTTACCAACTCTTCTTGGTCCCATTAGAACTACTGCTCTTTTTATATTTTTTTCATAAACAAGAGGTGAAAAAAGCTTAAAATATAACCTTCTTTTCATTTTAGAATAATAAGAATCAATTTCTTTTGAAACCCACCAAGGGTTTTCAAACTCGATTTTATTTCTTATTTGTTCTTTTGAAAAAGCTTTTAAAGATTTCATTATAGAGTGAATTAATTAATCCTACAATCAAATATAGTCAAATAAGATTAATTGATTCACCTTATTAGGTTTTTAATTGTTTTAAACCTATAAACACCTGTTTATAAGGTTTTTGTATTTTAAGTTTTAGGTTAAATAAGAATTTATTTCAAATCTTTCAACAACAATTGTAAAGTTTTATACCCATTCCACTCGTTTTCATCTAAAGCATAAACAATATCAAAATCGTTTTGTACATAGTCCATTTTATCACCTAAATTAAAACCAATAGCATTATAAGTAGTTTTATTATCACCTTGAAAAACATTGAGTTTTAAATGGGTTTGCTCCTTCCCTACTTTTTTACCATAGCCATTATCTCTAACACAAGTACTTTTAAAAACGGGTTTCATATTCTGTGGTCCAAAAGGCGCCATTTGCTGAATAATTCTAAAGAATTTTGGAGTAATTTCAGAGAGTTCTATTTCGGCATCAATCGATATTTCTGGAGTTAGCAGTTTTTTATCTATAGTTTTTTCTACAACTTCTTCAAACTTATTTTTAAAATTGACGTAATTTTCTGGCAATAAAGTAAGTCCAGCAGCATATTTATGACCGCCAAATTGTTCAATAAATTCTGAACATTCTTGCAGTGCGTTATAGACATCAAACCCTTTTACAGAGCGTGCTGAGGCTGCTAATTTATCTCCGCTTTTTGTAAAAACTAAAGTTGGTCTGTAATACGTTTCTATTAATCTAGAAGCAACAATACCAATAACACCTTTATGCCAATTTTCATCGTAAACAACTGTTGTAAAACGTTGTTCTTCTTCATTATCAATAATCTGAATTAACGCTTCATTAGTAATTTTTTTATCCAAATCTTTTCGATCTGCATTAAAAATTTCAATTGCTGCCGCAAATTCTATAGCCGAATCAAAATCCATTTCAGTTAATAATTCTACAGCATAATTTCCGTGTTTCATTCGTCCAGCAGCATTGATTCTTGGTGCTATAATAAACACAACATCTGTAATAGTTAACTCAGTTTTTTTAACTTGATGAATAATGGCTTTAATTCCGTTTCTGGGTTGTTGATTAATTACTTGCAAACCAAAATAAGCCAATACACGGTTTTCACCATTCATAGGCACAATATCAGCAGCAATGGCAGTAGCTACTAAATCTAAATAAGGTACAAAATCTTCAATAGTTTGATTGCGTTTTGAACCCAAAGCCTGAATCAATTTAAACCCAACTCCACAACCACACAATTCGTCAAAAGGGTAGCTACAATCTTTTTGTTTCGGATTTAAAACTGCGACGGCATCAGGAATTTTATCTCCTGGTTTGTGGTGGTCGCAAATGATAAAATCAATATTCTTCTCATTTGCATACACTACTTTTTCAATAGCTTTTATTCCACAATCTAAGGCTATAATTAGCGAAAAATCATTGTCTTGAGCAAAATCAATTCCTGCATAAGAAACTCCATAACCTTCTGCATATCTATCTGGAATATAAGTAGCAATATTAGGGTAAATTGTTTTTAAATACGAAGAAACCAAAGATACAGCTGTGGTGCCATCAACATCATAATCTCCATACACTAAAATATTTTCATTATTGGAAATTGCACGTTCAATTCTATCAACAGCAGCATCCATATCCTTCATTAAAAAAGGATTATGAATGTCTTCTAAATTGGGTCTAAAAAACTTTTTTGCAGCATCAAAAGTTTCAATATTTCTTTGACAGAGTATTGATGCTATTGTCAAGTCCACCTGAAGTTCGTTTGCTAATTTCTGTACTTTTTCTTTTTCTGGTTTAGGTTTTAGTGTCCATCTCATAGCAATTCTGAGTTTATTTTAATTTTCGTGCAAGTGAATTTCTGTTTCAACATCAGCAAACTGTCTAAACATTTCCATTACACCACAATATTTTGTGACTGATAAATTTACAGCTTTCTGAATTTTTTTAGGCTGTAAATCAGCATCCGTAAAATGATAATCAACTTTTACTTTGTTATAAAATTTTGGATGTTCATCTGTCAATTCTGCAGTGACTTCAATTTTAAAATCTTCAACTTCAGCATGCATTTTCTTTAATAAAGAAACCACATCTAAACCAGAGCATCCTGCCAAAGAAGAAAGCATCAATGCTTTGGGTCTAAACCCTTCTCCTTTACCACCATTTTCTTCTCCTGCATCCATAAAGAGATTTAACCCACTTGGATTATCAGATTCAAATTGCATGTTTTCTTTCCAGATAGTTGTTACAATATTTGTTGCCATATTTTTATTTTATTATAGATTGATGTCTTAAATTGTCATTTTTTACAAAAGTAAGCACAATATTAAACTTAAAGATATAAAAATATGGCATTAGTAACACCTTTAGGAGCAGAACACGATTTAGAAACAAAAAAATTAGCAGAATTTTTTAATGAAACTTTGGGTTTTTGTCCCAATTCTGTTTTAACAATGCAACGTAGACCTGCAATTTCTAAAGCTTTTATCAATTTGAATAAAGCAGTTATGGCAAACGAAGGTAGAGTTACATCTGCTTTAAAAAGGATGATTGCATGGGTTTCTAGCAACGCAACAGGCTGTAGGTATTGTCAAGCACACGCTATTAGAGCTGCTGAACGTTATGGTGCAGAACAAGAACAATTAGATAATATTTGGGAATATAAAACACACCCTGCTTTTTCTGACGCTGAACGTGCTGCATTAGATTTTTCATTGGCAGCTTCAATGGTTCCAAATGCAGTGAATGCTGATATCAAAAAAGAATTGTATAAATATTGGGATGAAGGTGAAATTGTAGAAATGTTAGGTGTAATTTCTTTATTTGGATACTTAAATCGCTGGAATGATTCTATGGGTACAACTTTAGAAGAAGACGCCATAGATTCTGGAAATCAATATTTAGGAAAACATGGTTTTGAGGTTGGCAAACATGATGGTTCTAAATATTAATAAAAATAATATTTACACTTTCAATTCTAAAGTTTTGGTTTTAAAAGATAAAGTTTCAAAACCAGTTTTCATAAAGTTTCTAATATTTTGATGTGAAGTTCCGCTTATATCATTTAAAACACTTTGATAATGTTCTCCAAAACAGCTCAAAGTTTCTTCTTTTGTGAATTGTTGATGGATTGCAAAAGCAAACAACTTGCAAGAACCTAAATTTTCACCTATTTTATTTTCAATTTCTCCATTGGTAAAAGCTGTTGGGGTAAAATTGTAGTTGTCTTCTATTACTTGCATTGTCTCTGCAAATGTAATTTGTAATGGAGTTGTTTTTAGCTTGGTTAAGAATTGTTTTAATGTCATTTAGTATTTTTTTTTAGATCAAATTTAAACCAAACTGAAGACTTTTTTAATTGTATATTAAAGAAAAATGAGATTCTTTGTTATGAAAACCTTCACTTTTACGTTATATCTATAGAATGAACAAACAAGATTTTAAGCTTATCGTGTTTTCCTTGTCAGAACGTATTTATCCCATGGTGGCAAGGTTACTTGGAGGGAATCAAAATGTAGAAGATGCTATTCAAGAAATAATGTTAAAACTATGGGAGAAAAGAAATCAGGTTGCAAAACATCCTAACATTAAAGGATTGGTATTCTTAACCGCTAGAAATCATTGTTTAGACATATTACGTAAAAAAAAACTTGAGTTAGAAGATTCAACAAATCATTTAAAAGTTTTAAAATCTTCTAACAATCAAACTGATTTAGAGTGGCATGAATTAAATACTATTATTCAAGAAATTCTAAAAAAATTACCAGAACAACAGAAAGAGGTTTTTGTAATGCGAGATCTTGATGGTTACGAATTTAAAGAAATTGCAGCTGCATTAGCAATAAAAATTGAACATGTTCGAGTTTTAATATCAAGAGCAAGAAAGTTTATAGGAGTATCATTAGAAAAAAAATATCATTATGAGCGAGGAAAATATTAATAATATCATCCAGAAATATGAAGCAGGTAAATCATCTTTAGTAGAAGAAAAGATTTTATTTAACAATGCTGATGAAGCTAATGAAAATCTTAAAACTTGGGCTACTTATGTAAAAAGAAACCAAGCTAAAGTTCCTGAAAATTTAAATGAAAAATTATGGAAATCTTTTGAAGACAAAACCGCGAAAAAGAACAATTTTAAACTTGGTTTTGTTTCTACTGCTGCTTCAATTGCATTAATTATGTCTTTTTATTTGTTTAGTAGAAGTGATAACAAACTTCGCCAAAATGAAAAAGAAGCGTTATTAAATGAAGCCAAAAACATGTTTCAAGATTCCATAGAAAACAACCCTATTCATCGAATTTTACTCGAAGATGAACTAGTGATTGTGTACACCAAAATAGAGTAAAAACAGTGATTAATATTTAAATGAGAAAAATGAGAAAAATAGTATGCACTCTTATTGTAATGACGTTTTCATTATCAATAGTTCAAGCTCAAACAGACAATGAGAAAAAAGAAAGAATTTACATTAAAGTTAAAGATGGTAAAAAACCTGATATTTATGTTGATGGTAAAAAATTTGACTTTCCTATTGAATTGATAGATGAAAGTAAAATTGCGTCTATGATGGTTTTAAAAAAACAAGATGCCATAAAAAAATACAATGCTCCTAATGGAGTAATATTGATTAAAACAAAGGGAGTAAAAATAGCTGAACGTATTTACTTAAAATACCCTAAGAAATCAAACATTTATTCTGATAAAAATGCTCCTATGGTAATTATTGACGGAAAAGTTTCTAATCAAAAAACATTAAAAAAACTTCATACTAATGACATTGAAAAAATCGAAGTTCTTAAAGATGAAAAAGCAATGAAAAAATACAATGCTCCTAATGGTGTCATTGTTATTACTACCAAGAAGAAGTAATTTATTGAAATTTACTCTTATAAGAATCTCCAATTAAATAAAACTTAGTAAGTTTTTGTTTAGTTGGATTTTTTTTAATCAATTTATTTTGAAGAATTCCCTTCAACAACAATAACAATCTCTCCTTTTGGAGGTTTTATAGTATAGTGTTTTAAAACTTCTGTGGCAGTTCCCCTTATAGTTTCTTCGAACAATTTTGTTAACTCTCTAGAAACAGATACTTTTCTATCTGCTCCAAAATATTCTACAAAATGGCCTAACGTTTTAATTAATTTATGTGGCGATTCATAAAAAATCATGGTTCTTGATTCTTCAGCAAGAAGATTCAAGCGTGTTTGTCTCCCTTTTTTAACGGGCAAAAACCCTTCAAAAACAAACTTATCGTTAGGTAAACCAGAATTTACCAAAGCTGGCACAAAAGCTGTTGCCCCAGGCAAACATTCTACATCAATACCATGTTCAACGCAAGCTCTTGTTAGCAAAAAACCAGGATCAGAAATAGCTGGAGTTCCTGCATCAGAAATTACTGCACAAGTTTCACCACTTTTTAAACGATTAAGAATTCCCTCTACAGATTTATGTTCATTGTGCATATGATGACTGTGCATTTGTGTTCCAATCTCAAAATGTTTTAACAATTTACCACTAGTACGTGTGTCTTCTGCTAAGATAAAATCGACTTCTTTAAGAACTTTAATCGCTCTAAAAGTCATGTCTTCTAGATTACCTATAGGTGTTGGCACTAAATATAGCTTACTCATAATTAAATACTTTCATAATTTTTAACAGTAATATCTGCTAGAACATCACCAGTATGTTTTGTTGATAGGGGTTCAAATAATAAAACGTGAACTTCTTCTTTGGCTACAGGTTTATGTTCTACTCCTTTTGGTACAATATAAAACTCGCCTTCATTTAAAGTAATTATCTTCTCTCTCAACTCAATTTCTAAAACACCTTTTATCACTAAGAAAAACTCATCTTCATGATCATGAGCATGCCAAACAAATTCGCCTTTTAGTTTTGCTAATAAGATTTGTTACTTATTTAATTCACCTATTTTTTTAGGTGACCAATAATCAGAAAACAGGTCAAGTTTCTTTTGAATATTAACTACGCTCATGAAACAAATCTACAAAGAATTTCTAGGAATAAATCAGTAATAAAAACAATCCATTTTTCTTTAAAAATGATTAATTTTGCAGCACATTTAAAAGAAAGAAAATGTACAGAAGTCATTCTTGTGGTGAGTTAAGAGCATCACACATCAATACAGAAGTTACTTTAGCAGGTTGGGTTCAAAAAAGTCGTGACAAAGGTTTCATGATTTGGGTAGATTTACGTGATCGTTACGGAATTACCCAATTAATGTTTGATGAAGAACGCACTCCAAAAGCAATGATGGAAAAGGCAAAATCACTAGGTAGAGAATTTGTGATTCAGGTTACAGGAACCGTTATTGAACGTGAATCTAAAAATAAAAATATTGCTACAGGTGAGGTTGAAGTGTTAGTTTCTAAATTAGAAATTTTAAACGAAGCAAAATTACCGCCTTTTACGATTGAAGATAAAACTGATGGTGGAGAAGATATAAGGATGAAATACAGGTATTTAGACATACGTAGAAATCCTGTAAAAGACAGTTTGATTTTTCGTCATAAAGTAACAATGGAAGTTCGTAAATACTTGTCTGACCAAGAATTTATAGAAGTTGAAACTCCATATTTAATAAAATCTACACCAGAAGGTGCTCGTGATTTTGTGGTTCCTAGTAGAATGAACGAAGGTCAATTTTATGCCTTACCTCAATCACCTCAAACCTTTAAGCAATTGCTAATGGTTGGTGGAATGGATAAATATTTTCAGATTGTAAAATGTTTTAGAGACGAAGATTTACGTGCTGATAGACAACCAGAATTCACACAAATTGACTGTGAAATGGCGTTTGTTGAGCAAGAAGATATCCTAAATATTTTTGAGGGATTAACACGTCATTTATTGAAAGAAATTAATGGTATTGAAGTAGATAAATTCCCAAGAATGCTGTTTGATGATGCCATGCGTTTGTACGGTAATGACAAACCAGACATTAGATTTGGTATGGAGTTTGGTGAACTGAATGAAGTTACGCAACATAAAGATTTTGGCGTTTTTAATAACTCAGAATTGGTAGTTGGAATTGCAGTTCCTGGTGGGAATGCATACACAAGAAAACAAATTGACAATCTTATCAAATGGGTAAAACGCCCACAAGTAGGCGCTTTAGGAATGGTATATTGTAGAGTAAATGAAGATGGATCTTTTAAATCTTCAGTTGATAAATTCTACAATCAAGAAGATTTGGCAAAATGGGCTGAAGTTACCAATGCTAAAGCTGGTGATTTAATTTGTATTTTATCTGGTGAAACCAATAAAGTAAGAGCACAATTGTCTGCATTACGTATGCATTTAGCAGAAGAGTTAGGCTTACGTAAACCAAATGAATTTGCACCACTTTGGGTAATTGATTTTCCTTTATTAGAATTGGATGAAGAAACTGGGCATTACCATGCTATGCATCATCCATTTACATCACCAAAACCTGGTCAATTAGAATTATTAGACACAGCTCCAGGAGCAGTAAAAGCCAATGCTTATGATTTGGTGTTAAATGGAAACGAAATTGGTGGAGGTTCTATAAGAATTCATGATAAAGAAACTCAAGCTACTATGCTAAAGCATTTAGGTTTTTCTGAAGAAGAAGCAAAAGCACAATTTGGTTTCTTAATGGATGCTTTTGAATACGGTGCACCACCTCATGGAGGTTTGGCTTTTGGTTTAGATAGATTGGTTGCCATTTTAGGTGGACAAGAAACTATTAGAGATTTTATAGCGTTTCCAAAAAATAATTCTGGTAGAGATGTTATGATTGATGCTCCTGCATTTATAGATGATGATCAATTACAAGAATTAAATTTGAAATTAGATATTCAAGAATAAGTTTTAAATCCCGCTTTTGCGGGATTTTTTATTACTTTTAAGTTATGAAAAAACTAACTCTATTTTTACTGCTTTTATGTTCAACAATTTCTTTTTCTCAAGAAATGTCAGGAAATGATTTGTTAGAAAAAGCCATTCAATTTCATGATCCATATAAGAATTGGGAAACTTTTAATGGAGTCTTATTAGTAACTATGGAAACACCTAATAAACCAAATAGAATTAGCAATATTTCTATTCACTTACCTAAAGAATATTTCTCTGTTTTAGCAAAAAGAGACACTATTATTACAGAATATACTGTCAGTAAAAACGAATGTATTGCAGCCTTAAACGGTAATAAAAACCCTTCAGAAAAACTTAAAAAGAAATATAATTTAAACTGCGAACGAGCAAATTTGTATAAAAATTATTATACGTATTTGTATGGTTTACCGATGAAATTAAAAGATAAAGGAACCATCATTCATCAAAAAGTAGAGAAAAGAAAGTTTAAAGGAAAAGAGTATTTAGTTTTAAAAGCAACTTATACAAAAGAAGTTGGACAAGATACTTGGTATTTCTATTTCAACCCTAAAACCTATGCAATGGAGGTCTATCAGTTTTTTAAAGAAGCTGAAGATAGTGGAGAATATATATTATTATCGGGTTTAGAAACAATTAATGGTGTAAAAATGCCAAAAGTAAGGTCTTGGTATTACAATAAGGATAACAAATACCTAGGAACTGATATTTTATCAAAAACAAAATAATTGTTAAAGCAAGTATACGCAGTGATTTCCTTTTTAGTTAGAGGTTCTTTTGTTTACATGTAATAACAGAAAATAAAAATGCAATCAACCAAAAACATATTTAAAAAGATATTAATATGGAGATACAAACATATTTCCGAGCGTCAGTTTGTTTATGTTTTGAGCATTTTAGTTGGTTTTTTAGCTGGTTTTGGAACCGTAATTTTAAAAAACTTTACGCACTATATTCAGCTTATACTGACGATAGATTTTTTACAACGCTATCAAAATTCAATGTATTTTATCTTTCCAATAATTGGTTTGCTTATTGTGGCAATCATCAAAAAAACATGGTTAACAAAACATATTGGTCACGGTATTTCTACAACACTTTATGCAATTTCTAAACGTAAAGGAATTATTCCAAAATATAATATTTATGCATCATTATTAACAGCACCGCTTACTGTTGGTTTTGGAGGATCTGTTGGATTGCAAGGACCTGCAGTTAGTGCTGGTACAGCTTTGGCATCTTACACGTCAAAGTTATTTCACATGAATACCAAAACACGAATGTTATTAATTGGCTGTGCCACAGCAGGCGCAATGTCTTCTATGTTTAAAGCCCCCATTGCTGGTATTGTTTTTGCTTTAGAGGTATTTAGCTTAGATATTGCTTTTGTATCACTTGTACCTTTATTATTAGCTTCTGTTGCTGCTATTGTAACTTCTTATTTATTTTTAGGCTCTGATGTATTGTTAGGTTTTGAGTTGAATGATAAATTTGAAATCAGTGAAATTGGTTTTTATGGAATTTTTGGGATTGTAACAGGTATCGTCTCTGTATATTTTTCTGTAGTGTATTTTGCAATTCGAAAATTCTTTTATCAATTTGAAAAACGTTTTACTAGATTAATTATTGGTAGTGTAATTATCGGTGTAATTTTATATGTAATGCCTGCTTTATATGGTGAGGGTTATGGATTGATAAACAACCTACTAAAAGGAGATCATATTGCTGCTATTGGAAATACTCCTTTCAATTTCAATCACGATAATATCTGGATTGTAATTTTGCTTCTATTATTAATAACTGCTTTTAAAGCTATTGCTATGAGTACTACTTTTGCTGCTGGTGGAGTTGGTGGAATTTTTATTCCAACATTGGTAATGGGAAGTGCTTTAGGAAACGCATTTGCTAAAATTATTAATAGTTTAGGGTTCCAGGTTTCTGAGGCAAATTTTACATTAATTGGTATGACAGGTTTAATGGCTGGAGTTTTACATGCTCCATTAACCGCAATATTCTTAATTGCTGAAATTACTGGAGGTTACGATTTATTTGTACCGTTAATGTTGGTTGCAGCCATTTCGTTTTCTATTACAAAATACTTTGTTTCTAATTCAATTTACACCTATAAATTAGCTCAAAGAGGGGAGCTCATCACACATAATAAAGACAAAAATGTGATGATGATGATGCAAATTGATAGTTTAATTGAAACCAATTTCAAGCCTGTTCAACCTCAAATGTTGTTAGGAGAAATGTTAAAAAAAGCAGTGGCTACCTCTGCAAGAAATATTTTTCCAGTGATTAATAATGATCAACAGTTTTTAGGAATTGTGTTGTTGGATGATATTCGTCCTATAATGTTTGATACAGAAATGTATAAGAGTATTACTGTAGAGGCAATTATGAAATCCGCACCCGAAATTATTCAAGAATCTGAAGCTGTAGAAACTGTAATGGAAAAATTTAAAACTAGTGGTGCATGGAATTTACCCGTAGTAAAAGGTGGAAAATATATTGGTTTTATCTCTAAATCGAAATTACTAACAGCTTACAGAAATAAATTAGTAGAGGTTACTGCTTAACTCCAAGGCTCTTCATTAGTCTCTAATCGCTTTTGACTTTTTATCACAAACTTTGAAGTCAACTCTTTTTCTCCAATCAATAAACAAGTGTAAAGTAAGAAGATTAATTTAATATAATCCTCATCAACAACCAAGAGTTTTACATATTCATTTTCAGAAAAGGATTCATCTATTTCTGCGATTTTAACATCGTCTTTGTAAATAGATTTTTTGTTTTGATAATGAACTCTAATTTCATAATTGCCAGACAACAATTCTATTTTAAAAATAGTATTTCTTATATTCTGAGAAATTAAATAAGACTTATCACTAACATTTCTGTAGATTAGATAAACCATTCGCCATTTCCAAAATTGAAACCTTTTAGTTACAGAATAAATCAGTTTGTTATTTACATCATGAATCTCTGCACAAGTCTTACCAAATTCCATAAACCAATAAGAACTAAATAAAAGTTCTTGTTTTTTTGGCTCAAAAATTTCTAATTTATTGTTTTTCTGATGTATATAAAAATGTTTCAATTTCATAGTATTGAAAATATACACCAAATTTAGTTGTTGTATTTTGAGTTTCCAATATTTAGAGAGAAAAATACGGTTAGATATTCATAAAAAAACGATATACTTTTTATGATAATGATAAAAATAAAAAAATAAAATTTCTATAAAAAATTACTCTCTTAAGAAATTAACCACTATATCAGGGAAATCTGTAAAAACACCATCAACATTTGCTTCAATTAAGAAGGTTTGCATCATTTCTTTAAAAGTTGAGAATTCTGCTAATTGGTCTGCTCTAAATGTATATGGATGTACTTTTAATCCTAATTGATGTGCATCAGAAACTAACGAAGTAAACGTATGTTTTTCATCAATAATTTCGCTTAGAATTAGTTTATACCATGGCCCAATTCCGTTAGCATACGTTGAAAAATGCTTGAGTTTTTTTGTGTCCTCTGGAAATTCAATCAATTGAACTAAAAACAATTCTGATTTTAAATCAACACGAATTCTTTCTAATTCTGTAGCATCAAAACATTGTAAAATACAATTGTCTTTTTTAGTTATGTAACCATAATCAGAAAGAACTTTTAAGACAATTTCGGTCAATTGTTTCCCTTCTTTTTGATGAAATACTGGTGCTTTAATTTCGGGGTAAATTCCAATATTTTTCCCAGTACTTTTATTCAACCCTTGAATTATTTCAATCTCTTCTTGCAATGAGTGTAATTTAAAATTCCCTTTGCCTTTTGGATACCGATTTTTGTAAACTTGCTGTCTTGTTTTAGGATTAAATCGTTCTGAAACTTGTAAGGTTTTTAATTCTTTAAAAGTAAAATCAATCACATAAAATCGATCATCTTTTCTCTTTCTATCTGGAAATTTTGTAGCTACATCAGTAACATCATCCAAATAAATATCATGAATAACAATAGGCACATTATCTTTACTCAGCACCAAATCTTGCTCAATAAAATCTACATTCATAGCAAAAGCCATAACTTTAGATTCCATAGAGTGTTCTGGTAAATATGCTGAAGCTCCTCTGTGTGCAATGACTATTTTTTTGTTCATTTTCATTTTGTTTTTAGGCTTTTCACATGAGAAAAACAACAAACCAATCAAAAATACTGATATTGATTTCATTTGATAAAAATTTATTTTTAAAGATATAACTTTTGTAATTTTGCAACATGAAGTTAGCGTTAAAAATAATGTTTGTCATCTTTATACTTTGGATGACCATTGGAGTTTTTCTCATTAAAACTGAACACGAAAAAGCTCAGATAGTAATGGGCTTAGGTGTCTTCTATTTTTCTTTTTTATTTATGCCTTTTTTTATCTACTACAGGTATAGAGATGGTAAATATAAAAAGTATATTCTTAATGATGAAAAACTAAAAAATGCTTTTAAAAACGTAGGCAAAGATTAATTTTTCTTCTTCAAAAAGGCATATACAGGAAAGTGGTCTGAAAATCCACCTTGATACCATTTACCAATATAAGTTCTAAATGGACTTCCTTTAAATTTACCTTTAAATACTTTCATCCATTTTTGATTAAAAACCTCAGCGTGTTTAAAATACAAAGCACCTTCTTTTTTCTCTAAAAAGTTTTTACTAAAAATAATTTGATCAAATAAATTCCATTTTCCATTGTAGGTCAATGAACCATTTCCTTTTGCCAGCAGACTTTCCATAGGATTAAAAAAGTCATTTTGCACTAAACATTGTTTTATGCTTTTGCTGGTTGGATCGTCATTAAAATCTCCCATAATGATAATTTTTGGGTCCATTTCTTTATCTCTAATCCTATCAATAATAGTTCTTGCGGTTTCTGCTGCTGTAATTCTTTTGTGTTCTGTTTCTGCTGCACCTTCTCTTCTAGATGACCAATGATTGACTAAAATATGGATCAATTCTCCTTTTAAATTACCACTAACCTTAAGTATATCTCTTGTATAGTCTCGAGCACCTTCTTCATCTTCTAAATACACAGGATAGGTCTCAGAATCTATCAATTCAAAAAATTGCTTGTTGTATAAGAGTGCTACATCAATACCACGTTCATCTAGAGAGTCATAATGCACAACCCCATAATGATGTTTTCTTAAATTAGAAGAGTTTGCTAAATCTGATACTACTTGGGCGTTTTCAACTTCAACCAAACCTACAATTGCTGGAGGTAATTTTGAACGATAAAAACCCAATTGAGAAATTACAGAACTCAACTTTTTTATTTTTAACTTATATCTTTTGTATCCCCATTTCTTTTTACCATTTTTAGTAAAATCATCATCCAATGTATTTGGGTCGTCTTTGGTATCAAATAAATTTTCAACATTATAAAACCCAACAGTTAAGGTATTATCTTCTTTTTTGAATGAAAACATAAAAGTGTCTTTAAATGTAAATGTACTAAAATTATAAGTTCAATTTATTAACTTAAAAGATATGTTTTCTTAACATGAAAATAGTCTAAATTAACTCTTTGAAGTATAATTTTGCCGTAATTGAAATAGAAACCAACAAACTAAAAAATAGGCTATAAGAAGAAACTTTGTACAAAAATGAATTTGAATTAATTAATAAACCCCAATTAGATTGGGGTTTTTTATGAATTTAAAATAGATAATTGCTTACTTTTGTACTCTATGATAGATCAAAAAGAAGCAACTTCTGAAAAAGCCGTTTTAATCGGAATTATTACACAACAACAAGACGAAGCAAAATCTGAAGAATATTTAGATGAGTTAGACTTTTTAACACAAACTGCTGGTGGTGTTCCTGTAAAACGTTTTGTACAAAAGCTAGAGAGACCCAATCCTAAAACATTTTTAGGAACTGGAAAGTTAGATGATGTTAGAGATTTTATTAAAACACATGATATTGGTACTGCAATTTTTGATGATGAACTCTCTCCTGCTCAATTAAGAAATATTGAGAAAATTTTAGATTGTAAAATTTTAGATAGAACTAATTTAATTTTAGATATTTTTGCACAAAGAGCACAAACAAGTTCTGCAAAAACACAAGTAGAATTAGCACAACACGAATACTTATTACCAAGATTAACAAGACTTTGGACTCACCTTGACAAACAAAAAGGTGGTATTGGAATGCGTGGACCTGGAGAAACTGAAATAGAAACAGATAGACGTATTATTCGTGATAAAATTGCCGTACTAAAAAAGCGATTGAAAACCATTGACAAACAAATGGCTGTGCAACGCAAAAACCGTGGAAAAATGGTACGTGTTGCTTTGGTGGGGTATACCAATGTTGGCAAATCTACCTTAATGAATGTTATTAGTAAGAGTGATGTATTTGCAGAAAACAAATTGTTTGCTACCTTAGATACTACTGTTCGTAAAGTAGTTATTAAGAACATTCCTTTTTTAATGACAGACACAGTTGGTTTTATTAGAAAATTACCTACACAATTGGTAGAGTCATTTAAATCTACTTTAGACGAAGTTCGTGAAGCAGATTTATTGTTGCATGTTGTCGATATTTCTCACCCTAATTTTGAAGACCACATTGCTTCTGTAAATACCATTTTGGACGATATCAATTGTGCAGATAAACCCACAGTTATGGTGTTTAATAAAATTGATGCTTACCAACATGAAACCATTGATGAAGATGATTTGGTAACCGAAAAAGGCAAAGAACACTATACCTTACAAGATTGGAAAAAAACATGGATGGGCAATGATAAAGCTGAATCTCTTTTTATTTCTGCAATAAATAAAGACAACTTAGATACCTTTAAAGAGACTGTTTATGAAGAAGTAAAGAAGATTCATATTCAGCGTTTTCCCTATAACGACTTTCTATATTATGAGTATAAAGAGGAAGAATAAACTTAAAATTGAATCTCACAATTGTAAAAAATAAAAGAAATTTAAAAAGCTTAAGTGTATTAGTTTCAAGAGGGTTTTATGATGGTTTTATTCATAAAGATAGATTTGAGTTATCAAGGAATAATTTCACCAATAATTATCTAATCGTTGGTTCTTTAAATGATAAAAAAGTTATAATCTCAAACTTGATATAAATCAACAATCAATTACTTACTCAAAACATTATTAGTTTTAGAATTCATTGTTATTATGGCCTTATTGATTAAAGGAATTTGGTTAATTCCTTTAATATTTGTCATAGTAAATTTAATTATTTACCTAAACTTTAGGCTTGTCAGAAAGAAAGAAAGAAAGAAAGAAAGAAAGAACTCAATTTTTTTTAGACCAACTATTCTCTTAAGCAAAGAAATAAAATTAAGAACTACTCTTCCTTTTCATCTTCAATAATTCCCATTTTTTTTGCGCGAGATTCCCAAGATTTTCTAGCATATAGTTGCAAGTCTGCTATGTTATCAGTTTCGTCCATAATTTCTAAGCCTAATAAAGTTTCAATAACATCTTCTTGAGAAGCGAGTCCGCTGACAGAACCATATTCATCCACCACTAAAGCAATATGTTCTCTTTCTTTTATTAGCTTATCAAACAAATCTGGAATTGATAAATCTTTTTTAGTAACCAAAATAGTTCTTTTAATACTTTCTAGTTTAGCCTCTCCTTTACCATCAATCAAAGCTTTGTACAAGTCGTCTTTTAAAAAGTAACCCGTAATTTCATCTGGATTTTCAGAAAAAAGAGGAATTCTAGAAAAACGTAAAGTTTTGTGAGCATCGTAAAAAGATTGAATGGTTTCACTTTCATCAGCTAGCTTTAAGACTGATCTAGGTGTCATAATATCATTAACTTGAATCTCTTTAAAACCTATTAAATTCCTAATAACTTTACTTTCATTTTCTTTAAAAACTCCATCTTTTTCAGCCATTTCTGTCATCACCAAAAAGCTTTCTCTACTTAGAATACTTCCATGACCTTTACCTCCAATTAGTTTTGTGGTTAATTGTAATAACCATAAAACACCTGTATATTTCAAAGGAAAAATCATCACTTTTAAGGCTTTAGAAGTAAAATTAGCCAATTGTTTCCAATAGGTTGCACCAATGGTTTTTGGAATAATTTCTGAGGCCACTAAAATTAAAATAGTCATAATTGTAGAAACAATTCCAACCATTACATCTTCAGTTATTTTAACACCTAAAATTGCTCTTTCAGAACTTCCATACATTTCAGCATAAGCCACTTTTGCTTGAACACCAACTAGAATTGCACCCACAGTATGAGCAATGGTGTTAATTGTTAAAATGGCAATAAGAGGTTTATCTACATCTTTTTTTAGAGTTTCTAACTCAGAAGCATATTCTTGACCTTCACTCTTTTTAATATTGATAAAAGTTGGTGTAATACTTAACAAAACAGCTTCTAAAATAGAGCATAAAAATGAAAAGAAAACAGAAACAATAGCGTAAATGATTAATAGCGTCATCTAAATGATTTTACGCAAAAATAACAAAATAAAAAACCTCAAGAATGACTTCTTGAGGTTAATCATTAAAAAAATACTTTTCTTAAAAGCCGTAACTTAAACCAAACAACCAAAAAGATTGCAATTTATTATCAGCAGCAGCTAAAGCAACACCTTGAGAATTAGCAGCTTCTTGTTGGTTGTTACGTAAACCAAATTCAAATCCTAATCCTATATTTTTCCAAACTTTATAACCTAAAGAGTTTGTCCAAGTCCAGTTAGATAAATCTCCGTCTTTATAACTTTGAAACATCGAAAAGTTAGATTTCACACTAATATTATGATGCTTTGCAGTATAGTCTGCAACTAACTTACCACCAGGAGAAGAGGTAAACACAGAACTTCCTTTACTAAAGATAGTATTATAATTGGCTGGATGTATCACTACTACTAATCTACTTGTTGGTGTCCAAGTAAAACCAACACCAAAATCTAAAAATCCTGGATTATTAAAATTATCGATTAAAGTGGTTCTATATTCTACTAAACCAGAAAGTGCCCATTTTTTATTTAATCTTCTACCATACAAAGAAGTTAATGTAAAAACATCTGTTGCTGTTTCGAAATCTCCGCTATCAGTAGAATCATCTTTATCGTCTAATTTTACCCAACCTAAATTTACGTTAGCAGAATTTCTCCAAAAGAATTTTTCTTGAATTAAGTTGGCATACCCATTTACAGTAACCCCAATATTACCTGCACTAACATTAGGTTCGTTTCTAGCAAACCAATTATTAAACCCAGAAAAACTTGCACCAATGGTTCCAAAAGCACCTTTTTTCCATCCTGGCAAAGCATCAATTTTAGATTGTAAGTCTTTTACTTCTCCTTGAAGTTTTTTAATTGATTCCTTTTTTGAATTTACTTCTTTTTTTAATTCATCTGCTGTTTGACCATTAGCAGAAAAACTGATACATACCAATAGTATTAAGATTGATAGTTTTTTCATTTTATATTATTTTTTGTTTTTTGGAGTGCAAATGTACACTTTTCTTCTTTAGACCTAAAAAATCTTAATAAGTCACTTTTTCATGGAAACTATAATTAACCCCCAAGCCAAAAAGTTGTCTAAACTGAACTCTGCTTGATGAATCATCATCCATAATAGTGTGGAAAGTCATTTGCATTTTAATGCTTTTATTTACTTTAAAGCGGATATTTGTTTGATAATCAATATCAATATTTCCAACATTAGCCAAATAATCTGTATACATGGTTATAATATTCTCCATTTCAATATTCTCCATAAGGACAAACTTGTAGTAGCCAGATAAGTTGAACCCCAAAGCAAATGCAGTATTTCTTCCTTTTTCAACACCAAATTTTCCTGAGAAAAAATCGTTTACAAAAGTGTATCTTACATTGGCTGGTGCTATATTTAAGTTAAGATTATCAGATTTTTTCCATAACATACCAGGACCAAAAGTTAAATATGCAGGAGAGAAAAATTCTGACACCAGTAGCTTTGGATCCTTCTTATAGTCATAACCTTTGGTATACTGGGTTCTGAAATTGCCTATAAAAGATAAAAACCAATGTTTTCCTGTTTTTAAACCTAGTAGTGTATTAAACTCAAAACGGTCATCTGTTTTTCTATAGCCTTTATCACTAATATGACTTAACCCATACCCAGAAATAATTCTACTATCCCAGTTTAAATTATCTTTTTTGTAGTTAAAATCGTAATTGACATTCAAATTTCCAGCAACAGTATTCTCACCTCCTGACGCCCAATTGGTAAAAGATGATTGATTAAAAAGGAATGTAAACCTTCCGTGTATTTTCCATTTAGGAGTTGGCTTTTTTGCTTTCTTATCTTGAGAAAAGATAGTAATTGAAGATAAAATTAAAAAGAGAGCTAAAAAATGCCTCATAAAAACACTTAATTTACAACAAAGATAAACTTGAGATTAGAATAATAAAATTATTTTTTTGATTTATACAATGGCACAGTTGAACATGCCTCTCCAAACATAATTGATTTTACAACAGGTTGTAATTTTTCTATTAAAAAAGCATACGCAGAATTAGGTATTGGTTTCTCTGCACAGCCTTTTATAATAACAGGTGCGTTAGCATATTCTTTAAAATCTAAAAAAGAAATTAATTCTTGATAGATAGCCGTTTCTAAAATTTCTAAATTCCCTATGACTACTTTATTAGCAAAAGGTGTTAATTCTGCAGCAATTAGCATAAATGCCCAAGAAGGTATAATTGCATCAACAGAACAATTAACGGCAACAAAGGTATTTTTATATTGAGACCAATCGTGATTTTTTACAGATGCTCTAAAATCTGTCTCTTTTAAAATCAATTCTTCAAATAACCAATCTTTTACATCAAACAAAACTCTTTCTCCTTCTGGATAGATTTCTTCTAAATCAAACGTTTTTAGTTTGCTGTTTGCTACTCTGTTTATAATTTCTTCTGCCATATTAAATTCTTAGTCATCACGAACAAGTTGAAAAAATCTGTTTATAAAGATTGCTTCTTCATTGCTCTTTGTAATGAGAGTTTTTTTACAACATTCCTAATTCTAATTTAGCCTCTTCACTCATCATCTCTTGCGTCCAAGTA
This sequence comes from Polaribacter septentrionalilitoris, assembly GCF_009832745.1. Taxonomy (GTDB): domain Bacteria; phylum Bacteroidota; class Bacteroidia; order Flavobacteriales; family Flavobacteriaceae; genus Polaribacter; species Polaribacter septentrionalilitoris. The sequence goes on from NZ_VRMJ01000028.1 coordinate 105,781, forward strand.
GGATCGAACGTAATTTCTACTTCACATTCATTGATTTCTTTCAATGTTTTTACCTTATCTTCTACCTCTACTGGTAACGTTTCTGCAACAGGACAATTAGGAGACGTAAGTGTCATTAAAATTTTTGCATTATTTTCTTCAGAAACAAAAACATCATAAATTAATCCTAACTCATATATATCTACAGGAATTTCTGGATCGTAAATAGTTTTTAAAACACGAACGATTTTATCTCCAATTTCTTCTAATTCTTTATCTGTCATCTTTAAAATCTTAGTTTTATAATTTAGTTTGTTGCGCAATGGCATACATTTTAATATGCTTAATCATAGATACCAATCCGTTTGCTCTTGTTGGCGAAAGATGCTCTTTTAAACCAATTTCATCTATAAAATTAGTATCCGCAGCTAAAATATCACTTGGTTTTTGACCAGAATACACACGCAATAATAATGCCACAATTCCTTTAGTTAAAATAGCATCACTATCAGCAGAATAATTTATGGTATCGTTTTTTAACTCAGAATACAACCAAACTTTTGACTGACAACCTTTTATCAAGTTTTCGTCCAACTTGTACTTTTCTTCAATTATTGGTAAAGATTTTCCTAATTCTATAATATATTCGTAGCGTTCCATCCAATCATCAAACATAGAAAACTCATCAATAATTTCTTCTTGTATTTCTTTGATAGTCATTTTTTAAACTTATTTTTGCATTTTTAAAAATGTGTTGTACAATAGTCGTGCAAAATTAGGCATTAAAGCCATAAATACCACATTATTAAATAGAAATATATTATTAACAAATTTGTGGGTCTTATATGTATATTTCTCACTTTCTCGTTTAGAGGTTAAGTTTAATTTATGAGTAAATTATTAGCTGTAGGTACAGTTGCTTTTGATGCTATTGAAACTCCGTTTGGAAAAACAGATAAAATCTTAGGCGGTTCTGGAACATTTGTAGGTTTGGCAGCAAGCCAGTTTGGAGTAGAAACAGGTGTTGTTTCTGTTGTTGGTGGAGATTTTCCACAATCGTATTTAGAAATGATGAATTCTAAAGGAATAAATACAGATGGAATTGAAATTGTAAAAGAAGGAAAAACATTTTTCTGGAGCGGAAAATATCATAATGATATGAATTCGCGTGATACATTAATTACAGAACTAAATGTTTTAGAAACTTTTGAACCTGTTGTTCCTGAAGATTATAAAAATGCTGGAATTGTAATGCTGGGTAATTTACATCCATTGACACAGGCATCAGTTTTAGATCAAATGAATGAGAGACCGAAATTAGTGGTTTTAGACACCATGAATTTTTGGATGGATATTGCACTTTCAGATTTACATACGGTGCTAAAAAGAGTAGATGTAATAACTATTAACGATGAAGAAGCTCGTCAATTATCTGGAGAGTATTCTTTAGTCAATGCAGCAAAGAAAATTCATGAAATGGGGCCAAAATATGTGGTTATCAAAAAAGGTGAACACGGTGCATTATTGTTTAATGAAGGTAGTATGTTCTTTGCTCCTGCATTACCATTAGCAGAAGTTTTTGACCCTACAGGTGCAGGTGATACATTTGCAGGTGGTTTCTGTGGATATTTGGCTAAAACAGAAGACATTTCTTTTAATAATATGAAAAATGCCATTATTTATGGTTCTAATCTAGCATCTTTCTGTGTAGAAAAGTTTGGAACAGAGCGTATGCAAGAGCTAACTCAACAAGAAGTAAAAAGCAGATTACAAGCTTTTAAAGAATTAACACAATTTGACATAAAAATGTCTTAATTTTAATCCGCGGTTATTTTGCTGCGGATTTTTTTATTACAACAACACAACAAAAAAGATAAAACACCAATGAGTGACGCTATTAAACACGAATGTGGAATTGCACTTGTTCGACTAAAAAAACCTCTTCAATTTTATAAAGATAAATACGGTTCTGCTTTTTACGGAATAAACAAGATGTATTTATTGATGGAAAAACAACACAATCGTGGTCAAGATGGTGCTGGTTTTGCAAGCGTAAAATTTAACGTAGATCCTGGAACTAGATATGTAAGCAGGATTCGCTCTAACAAGTCGCAGCCGATACAAGATATTTTCTCACAAATTAACATACGTTTAAATGGAGTTTTTGAAGAGCATCCAGATAAAAAAGACAATGTAAAATGGCAAGAAGAAAACATGCCTTACATTGGCAACTTGTTTTTAGGACATGTTCGTTATGGTACTTTTGGTAAAAACAGTATAGAAAGTGTTCATCCATTCTTGCGTCAAAGTAATTGGAAACATAAAAACTTAATTGTTGCTGGTAACTTTAACATGACTAACTCTAATGAAATTTTACAAGAATTAGTAGAATTAGGACAGCATCCAAAAGAATTTACAGATACCGTAACTGTAATGGAAAAAATTGGTCACTTTTTAGAAGACGAAGTAGCAAAGTTATACCAACAAGCAAAGAAAAAAGGATTTAATAAAAAAGATGCATCACCTTTTATAGAAAAAAATCTAAAATTAAAAAAGGTTTTAAAACGTTCTTCTAAAAGTTGGGATGGTGGTTATGCAATGGCAGGTTTGGTTGGACATGGAGATGCCTTTGTATTGAGAGACCCCAATGGTATTAGACCAACATTTTTCTTTGAAGATGATGAAGTTGTTGTAGTTGCATCAGAAAGACCTGTAATTCAAACCGTTTTTAATGTTCCAATAGAAGAGGTTAAAGAGTTAGAAAGAGGTCATGCTTTAATCATTAAAAAAAGTGGACAAACTTCTATTAAAATGGTAAATGAGCCTAGAGAAAAATTATCCTGTTCTTTTGAACGTATTTATTTTTCTAGAGGAAGTGATGCCGGTATTTATGAAGAACGTAAAAATTTAGGGAAATATGTATTCCCACAAATTCTTAAATCCATAAATTCTGATATTTCAAACACTGTTTTTTCATACATCCCAAACACAGCTGAAACTTCTTTTTATGGAATGACAGAAGCTGCAGAAGATTTATTAAATAAACAAAAAACATCGAAAATTTTAGAAGGAGGAAAACAGTTATCTGCCCAGAAAGTAACAGAAATTTTATCAGAACGCCCTCGTTTTGAAAAAATTGCTATTAAAGATGCAAAACTTAGAACCTTTATTGCTGATGACAGCAGTAGAGATGATTTGGTTGAGCACGTTTATGATATTACATATGGTGTTGTAAAACCTACAGATAATTTAGTAATTATTGATGATAGTATTGTTAGAGGAACTACTTTAAAGAAAAGTATTATTAAAATTTTAGACAGATTAAGTCCTAAAAAAATAGTGGTAGTTTCTTCTGCTCCTCAAATTCGTTACCCAGATTGTTACGGAATTGACATGGCAAGAATTGATGCTTTTATTGCATTTAAAGCAGCTTTAGAATTACTAAAAGAAACAAATCAATATCATATTATTGATGAGGTTTATAAAAAATGTAAAGCTCAAGAATCTAAAACTGATGCTGAAATTATAAATTATGTAAAAGAGGTTTATAGTCCTTTTAAAGCTGAAGAAATTTCTGATAAAATTGCACAAATGCTAAAAACAGAAGATGTTGAAGCCGAGGTTGAAGTAATTTATCAAACTATAGAAGGATTACATAAAGCATGTCCAGATAATCTTGGAGATTGGTATTTTACAGGAAACTACCCAACTCCTGGAGGTATGAGAGTTGTGAATCAGGCTTTCATCAACTTTTATGAAGGTAATGACAAAAGAGCTTATTAATAAGCTTATAACTAACTGATATTACATATATTAAGAGCTCTATTTTTTTTAATAGAGCTTTTTTTTTGATATTTGTTTTTTAAAACCTCTCAAAATTAAACTATGAAAAAAATAATCTTTATACTTATTCTTTGTTTTTTTAATTGTTATTGTTTTTTCAGTCAAAAAAGACAACAAAAAATAGATAGTTTAAAATTAGAGTTAACTAAAAAAAAAGGTACAGAAAAGATACTCCTTTTTGAAAAAATTCTAAAATCTTACAGTTTTATAAATCTTGATAGTAGTTTGGTTTATGCAAACAAAATGATGAAACTGTCAAAAGAAGTTAATAACGACTCCCTAATAATCTATTCTTTTAATTTAAAAGGTGATATCCTACTAGAGAAGTTTAAATATAATGCTTCTCTCGAAAGTTTTAATACGGCTATAAAGTTAAATGAAGACTATACAAAACTAAAAGCATATAGTTTTAACGGACTTGGAAACAACTACAGTAAATTCGAAAGTTTTGAAGAAGCAACAAAATCTTTTTTAAAGGCTTTAGAACTTTTTGAAAAAGTAAAAGATACTTTTATGATTATTGGTACTAATATTCATTTAGCGAATGATTTTAGAAAACTAAGAGATTATGAAAACTCTGAAAATTATTATTTAAAAGCTTTAAAAATTAACAACAATAAAAATGAGTTTTTAGACAATTTTGTTTACAACAATTTATCTGATTTGTATAACGATATGAATAAGCCAGAACTTTCTATTCAAAATGCAAAAAAAGCATTAGCTTATTTTAAAAAAATGAATTTTGAAAGATATTTAGCATATCCATATTATAACATGGCTGTTTCATACAATAAAATTAACAATGACAATTTAGCAGAAAATTATTTCTTGAAAGCAATTAAAATTCATATTAAATTTGACAATCAATCAGAATTAGCAAATTCATTTAACGGTTTATCAACACTATATTTAGAAAACAAAGACTATGATAAAGCAATTGAATCCTCTCTAAAATCTCTAGAATATTCAAAGAAAAATAATCTGTTAGAATTTCAAATTTCCTCTTATAAATTATTGACTCAAGCATACATAAATAAAAATAATTTTAAGCTAGCATCAAATTCTTTTAAAAAATATGACAGTGTAAAAAATGATTTTTATGAAGAAAAAAAACTAAAAATCACGAAGCAACTTTCAGAGAAATATCAATCAGAAAAAAAAGAAAAAGAACTACTAAAGGCTAGAACAGAAAAAGCAGAAACAGAATTAGCATTAACAAAAAGTAAAGGTTGGATTTTTATTTTAATGGCAAGTTTGTTAATTGCAGTGTTTCTCTTTTTTGGAATTTCACAGAGAATTAAAAGAAAAAATCAAGAAGCTATTGTAAAAGAAAAAGAACGTGGTTTTAAAGCTATTATTGATGCACAAGAAGAAGAACGTAGCAAAATTGCGCGTGAATTGCATGATGGAGTTGTACAACAAATTGGTAGTGTAATTTTAAAAGCGCGTAATTTATTTACCAAAAAAGAGCTTACACAAGATAATGAATCTAAAGAGGTGTTGCAAAGATTAGAAAATTCTAACCAAGACTTACGCAATATTTCACATCAAATGATGCCAAGGGCTTTAAAAGAATTGGGTGTAATATCAGCATTAAACGATTTGCTAGAAGGTAGTTTATCTTACGCTAATATTAAATACAGTTTAGAACATTTTAATATCGAAGAAAGACTTCCAGAAAAAATAGAAGTAACTATTTATAGAATTGTACAAGAACTCATCAATAATATTATAAAACATAGTAAAGCAACAGAAGTAAGTGTACAATTATTTAATGCAAACAATACTGTTATTTTAATTGTAGAAGATAATGGTGTAGGTTTTGCAAAAGAGAAAAATAAAAAAGGAATAGGTTTACTAAACATTTCTAGTAGATTAGATATAGTAAATGGAAATGTTAATTTTGAACCAAGTCCTAAAAGTGGTACTTTAGTCACCATAAAAATTCCGTTAAAATAATGCCTATAAAAATTCTCATTGCAGATGATCATCCTTTAATTGCTGAGGGCATTAAAAACATTTTCGAAAATCTGAAAGATTATCAAGTAGTTACCATTGCTAAAAATGGTAAAGAAGCATTAGAATTTATCTCAAAACATTTAGTAGACATTGCCCTACTAGATATAGATATGCCCATTATGGATGGAATTGAATGCGCAAAAAAAATTATCTCTGATTTTGATGAGGTTAAAGTTGCAATGCTTTCTATGCATCAAGAATCTTCAATTATTAAAAACTTAATCGAAATTGGGGTCAAAGGCTATATGCTAAAAACAATACCTAGTGAAGAACTACTACAGGCCATTAAAAACATATACAATGGCAAAGAATATTTTAGCTCTGATGTCACAAAAGCTTTATTAACTGAAGATTATTCTGGTTTTCACAAATACAAAAAAACATCACCATTAGTAGAAGACTTAACTACAAGAGAAAAAGAAATCATAAAATACATTTCTCAAGGATTAACCAATATTCAAATTGGTGAAAAATTATTCATCAGTCCAAGAACTGTAGATACGCACAGAACTAACATTATGCGTAAAATAGATGTCCACAATGTTGCTTCTTTAATACGTTTTGCTTTTCAAAACGGATTAATTTCTTAAATCTACGGTAAACAACGTAGCCAATTACGTACTTCACTCTATTTTCTTTACTAATACTTCAATTTACTTTTGAGGTGTTAATTCATTACATCCTAAATAAATAAAAATATTGTGTAACAGTATCCGTCTCTAATCCTTTTTTTTAGGATGAATTAACAACTGAGATTGGATGCTGTTTTTTTAATAAACTAAAATAAAATATCATGAAAAAAAATCTAATCATCTTATTAATGTTAGCACCATTATTAACTTTTGGACAAATTAAAGGAGAAAACTCTAAAGAACCTTTTACATCTATAAAAGGAACAGAATACAAAAAAGGGACTAAAATCACCTTAAAATCTCCAAGTAATAAAGATAAATTTGCTTACGTGTATAAGTTTAAATCCAGTCTTTCTTTTGGTAACATCGTAAAAACAGTAAAAAATGTAAATGATGTTAAAAACATGAATTTAAAAAATACGCAAGGCATTAAAAACGCTGTTAATACCACAAAAAATATATCTAAAAGCAATCTAGTTAAGGGCTCAGTAACATCTCTTCAAAGTAAGGTTGTGTCTAAAAGTTATGTAAAAGAAAATGCTTGGGACAAAAAATACTCAGGAAAAGAATACACCATTAAAAACTTTAAAGTATATACTGATGAAGCTACAGGTATAAAAATTGTTCACGCAATAGCCAAAGGAAAGGGAGGTAAAGTTGCCATATTAATTGATGCAGCTGAGGAAAAAGGAGAAATAAAAATATAAGGCAAATGCCTTATATTTTTATTCTTTATATGTAAATACCTTTACTAAGTAAAACTATAAAAATGAAAAAACTACTACTATTATTAATAACATTTGTTGCAGCTAATAGCTATGCACAAGCTACTTTAGTTTTAGATATTAATAAAGGAAATAATTCTAGTTCTCCAGGAGATAAAATTGTTTTTAACAATCAAGCTTACTTTCCTGCAAATGATGGTATTCATGGAACTGAATTATGGAAAACTGACGGAACTGAAGCTGGTACAATGCTATTCAAAGAATTTGTATCAGGAGATGAAAGCGGCATCCCTTTTAATTTTGAAGCTAAAATTGCTTTAAACTCGTTGTTTTTCTTTACAAATGATGAATCAGCAAATTTTGCACTATGGAAAACTGATGGCACAGAAGCTGGTACAGAAAAAATAAAAACTTTTGCAGGATCTCAACCTTATTTACATGATGAAATTTCTGGGGTTTTAATTTTTTCAGCAAATAATCAATTATGGAAAACAGATGGTACAGAAGCAGGTACTGTTAAACTTGCCAATTATCCTGTTTTTGGAGGAACAAGGTTTATAAAATCTGGAAATGAGATTTATTTTTCTGGAGAGGCATCCTTTAGCATTGGCCAAGAATTATATAAAACTGATGGAATGACAGTTTCATTAGTAAAAAACATTTACCCTAGCTCAAATAAAGATTCTTACCCAAATAATTTTGCCGCTTTAAATGGAACTGTATACTTTTCTGCAACCAATGGTACAAATGGTTTTGAACTCTGGAAATCTGATGGTACAGAAACTGGCACAGAAATGGTTAAAGACATCAATCCTGGTTCTGGAAATTCTTTTTCTACAAACACCCCAATAAAAGTTTACAATAACGAATTATTTTTTACCAATGGTACAAAACTTTGGAAATCTGATGGAAACACAGCAGGAACTGTTGAACTGTTAGAGTTAGAAAGCAACCCAAAAGCTATAGTTATCTTCAACTCTAAAATTCATGTATTCACCTACAGTAATGTATTTTGGGTTTCTGATGGAACAGTTGACGGTTCTGAAAAAATTGAAACCACAACTTCTGAGTTTTTTCATAACAATGAATATGCTGTTGTTGGTAACCAATTATTTTTTCAGGCAAATAATGAGGCTGGTTATGAAATATGGAAAACAGATGGAACTGCTATTGGTTCTGGCTTAGTTAAAGACATACATCCAGAATTTGATGACAACAATATAGAAGGCATCATCGATTTAAACGGAAAAGCACTTTTTACAGCATCTGATGGAAATTGGTTAGGTAAAGAATTGTATATTTCTGATGGAACTGAAGCTGGTACTCAACTTTTAAAAGACATTAATACGCAAGGAAACAGATCTTCCAATCCTCAAAAACACTTTCAATTTGCAGATAAAATATTACTTTCTGCAGATAATGGTTTAAACGGTAGAGAACTTTGGATGATAGAATCTGGCAACATGACTTTATTAAAAGATATTAATCCAGGCCAATTGTATAGTAACCCTTCTAATTTTACAATGTTAAATTCAGAAGTTTACTTTTTTGCAACATCTAAAGATAAAGGGAAAGAGTTATGGAAAACTGATGGCACAGAAGCTGGAACTACTATTGTAAAAGATATCAATCCTAATGCTAAAAATGGAATTAACACTATGGCTTTAATAGCATTTAATAATAAACTCTACTTTTTTGCTGATGATGGCATTAACGGAAACGAACTTTGGGAAAGCGATGGAACAGAAGCTGGCACCAAACTAGTAAAAGATATTAACGGATTACCTGAAAGTAGTGTTTTTAATGTAGAGTTAACTGCTGCTGACACTCATTTCTATTTTACTGCAAACGATGGAACTAGCGGATTGGAATTATGGAAATCAGATGGATCAGAAGCAGGAACTGAGATGGTTAAAGATATTAATCCTAATGGTGGTGCTAACATTCGGTATTTAACGTTTCATCCATACTTAAAAAAACTATATTTTTCTGCTTATGATGGTAGTGGTTCAAATTTATGGGAGTCAGATGGAACTACTGCAAGTACGTTTAAACAATCTGTAAAAAACCCATCAAACTTTACTTTGGGAGGCTCTAGAGATATTGGTGATAGAAGTGGACCTAACATTATCTACAATACAGAGTTGTATTTTTCTGGTGAATCCACCTCTAACTTTAACAAAAAAGGAACAGAACTTTGGGCTGTAACATATATTGGTACAATTCAGCAAGTTTTTGATATTAACCCAGGAACAGCAAGCAGCTATCCTTCTTATTTTAAAGACCTTAAAGGTAAATTGTACTTTGCTGCTTACACTAGTGATTCTGGATATGAACTCTGGAAAGCAAATGGTGTTATTGATACTGAAATAGTTAAAGATATACAATCTGGTTCTAGTAATGCAAATATAGCAGAAATAGGAAGTTTTGGTGATTTAGTAATCTTTGGTGCAGGAGATAATAGCCAAAATAGAGAGTTATGGAAATCTGATGGAACAGAAACAGGAACTGTTTTATTACAAGACATCAATCCATCTACAAATCAATATGGAAATGGTAGTAACCCAAGCAATTTTTTTACTAGTGAAAATGTACTCTATTTTACAGCAAATGATGGAACTACAGGAAACGAACTATGGATATTAGAAGAAAGCGCTTTATCTCTTGAAGAAGAAACTTTAAATCAATTTGCTAAAGTTAGTGTCTATCCAAACCCAACATCAGATATATTAAACATTAAGGTTGATAATCAACAAATAAAATCGATTAAAATATTTAATGTACTAGGAAAACAAGTAATGTATTCCTCTATAAAAAATAATACAATTGGTACTTCTCATTTACCAAATGGCATCTACGTATTGCAAGTTAAAACTGATGTAAGCACATTTTCAAGAAAAATTATAAAACAATAAAAAAACAAATATGAAAACTTTTTTAAAAACAATTACGGCAATAATCTGTATTTCAATTTTCTTCTCTTCTTGACAGAATACAGAAGAGACAATAGAAGATACATTAAAAATCCCGAATCAAGACCAATATTTAATTTGTAAAATTAACGGAGTAGATTTTTTATCTAAAGATGACCCTCTATTTTCTTATGTTAAAATTTTCTCGGTTGCAGGAAATACAACATACCAGTTTGTTGCTAAAAATGAAACTACAAATGGAATTGGTTTTTTATTTACTAATAAATTTAACGGTATTGGTACTTATGATATTAAAGACAACACCAATGGTTCTAATGTTTCTTTTGGCTATACTATAAATGCAGTAAAAAGTTACGGTACAGATGGTGGCAATTCTGCACCAGCAAACACAACTCATGGAACCATAACAATTACTGCATCAAATGACACATATATTGAAGGAACTTTTACATTTAAAGCTGTTGCACCAGATTGGTCTGACACTTCAAATCCAGATTTTTCTGACGTAGTGGATGTTACAGATGGTGAATTTAAATTGAAGATAAAATAATCTACAATATTTAGATCAAAATAATTTAAAAAGCATTAAAAGCTAAAACAGCTTTTAATGCTTTTTTTTATAAAATAAGGCAAATGCCGTATTTCTAGAAAATTATATCAGTGTTATTTTTGTAAAAGTAACATCAACCTAAAAAACAATTTTACATGAAAACAATTAAAAACAGGATTCTTTTAGCATTAATGCTATTTGGCTTCCTTTCAATAAACGGGCAATCTTTTTTAAAGAAAAAAGAGAAGAAAGCATATGAATGTGGTTATGTACATAAAGAGGGGTTTTTTAAAAAATTAAAACCGATGAAACTAATTTCTAAAGTAACTGGTGCCCTCATAAAAGCTAAACCGAAATCAGATTTAAAAGATGTAGCCTTATCTATTGGTTATGCGCAAGGGTTAATCCCTAAAAGTCAAGTAGATTTTGCAACAAAGACACCAGGTTGGGAGACTTGTGGAGATGGAGTTTCTATTTTCTTTTTAAATTATAACGGTATTGGTTTTACAGATACAGATGGTGATGTAAAACTAAACGGAACAAAACTCGAAAAAGCAGGAATGGGCACATATTTTAAAGGCTTTTCAGCCGATAAAAGAGGAACTCAACAAGTTGAAATAACAAGTTCTTCTGGAGATAAAATTAATATAGACATTGCTCCTGCTGCACCACTAGAAATTATTTCTGTAAATGGTGTTCCAAAAGGTGGAGATATTATCATAGATGGTACAAAAGATGTTGTTATAGAACTTAAAGGTGGCGATGCAGATCCTAATTCAGAGATTTTTATAGAGATGATTATAAACGCCATGAGCTTAAAAGTTCCAACACATTTATATCCATCAAAAGCTAAAAACACAATTACAATACCTAAAGAATCTTTCAAAAATTTTGAAAATTCACCATTACCAATTGTAAAGAAAAATACATTATCAGTTACTAGAGTAAAGTATGAAATGATTTATAACACAGCTGCTGGTGTTATTCAAAAAACATCAACTTTTTCAGACTTTACTCCTTTCTTAGCTAAAGGAGATATTGCTGGAGGTAGTTTAATTGGTAATTCTTTTAGTAAAGATAAAAATACCAAAGCTTCAGGTAAATTTAAAACCGTAGAAGGTGAATATAATGTAAACATTATAAAAGGAAACCCTTATACACATCCTCCTTTAGATAAAATGAAAAATATTGGTATTTCATCTTTTGTGGTTAGAGGTAATTTGCAAAAAGAAAAAACTACCACATCAACTAAAACAGAATACAAATTAGACTATAAAGTAATTACCACCACTAAAACCACTATCAAAAAATGGTTCCCTAACTTAACAGATGAAACATGGCAAAAATTTGTTAATAATTTATATGATGAATTTACTGCTAGACTTCATAAAAAAGGGGTAAACGTAGTTCCTGTTCAAAATGTTTTAAACACAGGCGCATACAAAGAAATGAAGCCCATTTTAGATACAGTTACAAAAACCTTTGTAGAAAAAGGAGCTTACGGTACAAAACGTTTCTTAAGAACTGGAGCTATGGATATGCTAAAAGATATTAAAACAACCTTTGCCGGAGATTATATGAACGAAAGAATGATGAAAGAATTAAATCTAGATGGCCTAATAGCTGTTACAGTAGATTTAGATTTTGATTTAAAAAGCGAAGGTTTAAATCCTGTGGTAAAAATATCTGCATTTTCTAGAAACGTAACTTACAGAACTCAAGGAATGTTCTTTACAATGGATTTTTCTACAAATGCCAAATCTTTAAAACAAGCCGGAAAATACACTTTTGGTCCAGAAGAAGCAATTTTTAAAATTATTAAAGGTAATGAGTTGTTCAATGCTTTTGATCTTGCTATAGAAGCATTAAAAAAAGGAGAAAAAGAAAATCCTGCATATCACAAAATATGGAAAGATAGAATGTAATAAGAGAAAAGAAAAAGTATTTCCCCAATTCATTAAAGCATCCTTTTTTGGGTGCTTTTTTTTGTGTACAAACTAACAAAAACCTTATCAAATTCTATTTATATCTTATCTATTGAAACTGAAAAGGGTAGGCTTTCTAAAAAGTTTTTTTAAATAAAAAAATATAAAAACAATCTCTTTAACATATCATTAAGACTTCTATTTTTTTAGTTTGCTTAATTTCGACCCTCAATTCAAATTAATTATCATGATAAAAAAAATACTACCGCAACTGTTAGCAGTTGCTATGGTTTTTGCTTTTTCTTCAGAGTCAAATGCGCAATTCTGGAAGAAAAAAAAGAAAGCACCAGCTAAAACCACACAAAAACCAAAACCTAGAGCCAAAAAAGGAGGTATTCAACCTTATAGTAAGGTGGTTACTAAAGACCATAAAACTGATGATGGCTTATTTAAAGTTCATAAAAAAGAAAACACTTACCTTTTTGAAATACCAGACTCTTTGTTAAAAAGAGAAATGCTTATGGTAACAAGAATTGCTAAAACAGCAAGTGGTATTGGTTTTGGAGGTGGAAAAACAAACACTCAAGTTTTACGTTGGGAAAAGAAGAACAAACAAATACTTTTAAGAGTTGTTTCTCATAATGTAGTTGCAGACACTATTTTACCTGTACATGAGGCTGTTGTTAATTCTAATCTAGAACCTATTTTATTTGCTTTTCCAATAAAAGCATTTAGTAAAGATTCTACTGCAACAGTTATAGATGCAACTTCATTATTTTCGACAGATGTTAAACCTTTAGGTTTTCCTAACTTCTACAGAAAACGTTACCAAGCCACTAGAATGGATAAATCTCGATCTTATATAGATAGAGTAACTAGTTACCCGAAAAACATTGAAATAAGACACGTAAAAACGTATTTTGCTAATAGACCGCCATCTAACAGCAGTGTTGGATCTATAACTTTAGAAATGAGTAATTCTATGGTATTATTACCAAAAGTACCTATGAAACGTAGATATTTTGATGAGCGAGTTGGTTGGTTTGCAAGAGGACAAACAGATTATGGTTTAAAAGCTCAAAAAAGTAAAACAGTTACTTATTTAGACAGATATCGTTTAGAAGTTAAAGATGAAGATATTGAAAAATTTAAAAGAGGAGAGCTTGTAGAACCTAAAAAACAAATTGTGTATTATGTAGATAGAGCAACACCAGAAGAGTGGGTTCCTTATATTATACAAGGTGTAAACGATTGGCAAGTGGCTTTTGAAGCTGCAGGTTTTAAAAATGCAATTGTTGGTAAAAGAGCGCCTACTAAAGAAGAAGACCCAGAATATAGTCCAGAGGATGTACGTTATTCTGTAATTAGATATTTAGCTTCTCCAATACCAAATGCAAATGGACCTCACGTTAGTGATCCACGTTCTGGAGAAATCTTAGAATCTGATATTAACTGGTACCATAATGTAATGACATTGTTACACAATTGGTTCTTTATTCAAACTGCAGCTATTAACCCAGATGCACGTGGAAACGAATTTAAAACAGAAGTAATGGGACGTTTAATACGTTTTGTATCTTCTCATGAATTAGGACACACTTTAGGATTGCCTCATAATATGGGGAGCTCTGTTGCATATCCTGTAGATTCTTTACGTTCTGCAAGTTTCACAAAAAAATACGGAACTGCACCTTCTATTATGGATTATGCTCGTTTTAACTACGTTGCTCAACCAGAAGATAAGGGTGTTGCACTAATGCCAAACATTGGTGTGTATGACAAGTATGCAATTGCTTGGGGTTATAGACCTATTTTAGATAAAACTGCTAAAGAAGAAAAACCAATTTTAGACTCTTGGATTTTAAAACATGCTGGAGACCCAATGTACAGATTTGGGCACCAACAAGCTGGTGGTGTTGTAGACCCTAGTTCTCAAACAGAAGATTTAGGAGATGATGCTATGAAAGCTTCTATGTATGGTATTAAAAACTTAAAAAGAATTTTACCTAGATTAGAAGAATGGACTTCTGAAAAAGGACAAAATTATGACGAATTATCTACCATGTATGGCCAATTATTAAGTCAGTTTAATAGATATATGGGTCATGTTTCTGCAAACATTGGTGGTGTGTACGAATATTACAAAACATCTGACCAAGAAGGAGCTGTATATACACATGTAGATAAAGCAAAACAAAAAGAAGCATTACAATTTGTAATGGATGAATTGTTTAAAACTCCTAACTGGATGTTAGACGAAAATATTTTTAGCAAAACAGAATTTTCTGGCTCTGTAGAAAGAGTAAGAGGTTTACAAGCAAGAACGCTAAACAATATTTTAGATGCTGGTAGAATGGCTAGAATGATTGAAAACGAAACTTTAAATGGTTCTTCTAAAGCTTACACATTAGTAAACATGATGAGTGATTTACGTAAAGGTGTTTGGAGTGAAATTTACTCTGGACGTTCTATAGATACCTATAGAAGAAATTTACAAAGAGCTCATTTAGATAGATTAGATTACTTACTAAATAAAGCTTCTGATCAAAGAGGTTTTAATCGTGGTTATTTAAAAAGAAGTGGAATTACAATCAACCAATCTGATGTTAAATCTGTGGTAAGAGGTGAATTAAAACGCTTGCAAAGAGATGCTAAAAGAGCTATGAATAGTGGTAATACTTTAAGAAGATACCACTTACAAGATGTAGTTGATAGAATTGATATGATTCTAGAACCTAAATAAAAAACTCAATTTTTTATATACAAAACCTCATCAATTATGATGAGGTTTTTTTATCTTTAAGAATGAATTATTTGATATCAAAAAGAAATCTTAAGACTCCAGATTCTATCAATTGCAACTATTTTATGGTTGATAAAAATGAAAATAGAATTGATGTTTTAATTGTTTCTTTTTCTGGAAACTATCCTAATGGTTCTTTAGGTAAAAATCATGCAAAATTTATAACTACAAACACAATTACTGGACTTATTAATTTTGATCCTGATGCTGTAATATTAGATTTTAGAGAATTAGAATACAATTGGGGGAACAATATTTTAGATGTTTTTGAATCCATTTCATTTCTAAAAGATTCTGAAAACTCAGAAAACGAACCAAACTTCCCTGTATTGTTGTTGGTTTCAAAAAAATCAAAAAACGGTATACTCTCTTTATTAAACTTAACAGATGCCAAAGAACTACCAAATTGGATTTCTGAAGACCTTAATATCGCTATAGAAAATGCCATTAAAAAAGGAAAGTATTGGTTAGATTATTAACCATTAAGCATCACCACTTTCAAATTTCTCTCCTTTAAATTCTTCTAAAACTTTAGCAATTGCTCCGTTAATACGTTCTTCATTAATATCGTACTTTGGCAACAATCCTTTCTTTTCAGGAAACTGTTCAATAGTAACTGTAGTTGATGGAAACGCAAAATCAACTCCTAATTCTGCTGCTAATTTTACAATAGCAATATGCAATCTATGTTTAGAAGATTGCTCAATACCCCAAGCCAAACTTTTAAAATAAACGTTTACCATAATCAAGAGTGCAGAATCACCAAAGCCAGTAAACTCAACATTAAAAGAGTCTGAACGCGTTTCTGGATGAGAGATTACAATTTCTCTTACCCCTTTTACAAAAGCTTCAATGAGTTCTGGAGGTGTATCATAACGCAATCCTAAATTGGTGTTGTAACGTCTAAACAATCGTAAACCTTTATTATTAATTACAATTTCAGATAATTTACTATTTGGTATTTGATACACAGAAGTATCTGCTGCTCTTACTCGAGTAGATCTAAAACCTACTTTCTCTACTGTACCCACAACTTCTCCTGCTTCAATCCAATCTTCAATATGAAAAGGCTTGTCAAGAAAAATCATAATTGTGCCTATCAAATTCTTGACAGTATCTTGAGAGGCTAATGCAAAAGCCAAACCTCCAATTGTTGCTCCTGCCAACATCGTAGTAGCATCAACTCCAAAAAGAATTAACAGTCTAAAAAGCCCAACAACAATTACAACTCCTGTAAAAAAACTGTTTAATATTGGTACCAATTGATCATCTAACCTACTATGTGTTCTTTCTGTGAACTCAGCATAAATGTGCATTACTACTTGTACTAATTTTAAGAATACATAAATCCAAAAAACAGTTTCTGCAATATTTAACACTAGAAAAACCCAAGTATTTACATCTAATCCAAATTGTAGAGAAGGAAAAATTTTATCTAAAAAAGCAACTACTAACAATAAACTTAGAGGATGTGCTAGTTTTTTCAACACTTTATCAACCTCGAGATTTGTATTTTTTGTGATTTGATGCTGAATTTTCTTCAAAATGAAAAAAGCAATTCTTTTTACCACTAAAAATAAAATATAGGATAAAAACACCAAAAGTAATAAGGCAACAAATTGCCACAATTCTACCCCTAATAATTTTTTATGTCCTGAAACGGGAATAATAGTTTGCAATTTTTGCACATACCAAGGAAAAACTTCTTTGTATAAATCTTCAATTTTAGTTACTGTTTCTGTTGAGTAATACCACTTCTCTCCTACTTTTTCTAGATAAATTTGAGGCATTCTCTGAGGAAATAATATGTATTTATAATATGATGAATATCCTATGGTATCTTTATAATTTGGATTATTAGGAATTTTGTTAAAATCTACAAACAACCCTTTTCCGTCTAAAACTTGCTTAATTTTAATAGCTTTCTGAATCGCTTTTTCTTCAGATAATCCTAAAATAGTTTTTCCTGCTTTTTTAGGCTCAAAAGAATCTGATTGCAAAAAATACAAATGTGTATAGACAGTAGCATTAGGACTGCTTAAATCTACACGAATACTATCTTGTTGTTTTGTTTGAGCAAAACCTAAATAAGAAACAAAAAAAAGTATCCAAAATATGTAACGCATAGCTATAAAGTTAAAGTCTTGTTAATGTATAATGCAAATTTAAACTATTTCTTTTTTGATGTGTCAAAGAAGTGTAATTAAAAATTACTATTAATAATTTTGGTTGATTAGTTAATAAAAAGCTCGGTTTCCGTTATAGAAATCGAGTTTTTATTTACCTAACTATCAACAACTAAAGAACAAATAAATATAAAAACAAATTAAACCTTTTTAATTTTCTAAGGTCTTAAAAATGAAAATAACAAATAATAACTTTATAATTATGAAAAATTTAGCAACAATTTTAGTTTTTGTATTTGCAGTAACATTTACCACGCAAGCACAAAAAAACAGAAAACAAAAAAGACCAAATTTAACTACTGAACAACATACCAATTTGGCAATTAAAAAAATGACTCTAGCTTTTGATTTGTCTGAAAAACAGCAAAAACAAATCAAACCAATTTTAATGGCACAAATCACTGAGAGAAAGGCAGCAATGGAAAAAAGAAAAGAGGCAAGAAAAAACAAACAAAAACCAACTGCTGACGAAATTTATACTATGCAAAACAAGCAGTTAGATAATCGAATTATGATAAAAAATAAAATGAAAGACATTTTAAACAAAGAACAATTCGAGAAGTTTGAAAAAATGCAGAAAAGAAGAAAGATGATGGCAATGAAAAAAATGAAGCAGAGAAAAGAAATGATGTCGAAAAAGAGAAAAATGAAAAAAAGAAGAAAAATGAAAGACGGAAAATAAATTAGTTTTGGTTGATTAATTTTAAAGAAAACCCGATTTCTTAATTGAAATCGGGTTTTCTATTTATTCTTTAAACCAACTAGAATATTTTATATAATTATTGGCTATTCTATCAATTTCTCCAGAAATCAATTCTTCTGATATATCTTTTACTTTTTTAGCGGGTACACCTGCATAAATACTACCTGCTTCTATTCTGGTGTTTTTAGTAACTACTGCTCCTGCAGCAATAATAGAATTCGATGCTACAACACAATCATCCATTATAATAGACCCCATACCCACCAAAACATTGTCATGAATTGTACAACCATGCACAATAGCATTATGCCCAATAGAAACATTATTACCAATTGTTGTTGGTGATTTTTGATACGTAGCATGAATTACAGCACCATCTTGAATATTAACTTTATTACCAATTTTGATAAAATGTACGTCTCCACGAAGTACAGCATTAAACCAAATACTACATTCTTTACCAAGAGAAACTTCACCTACAATAGTGGCGTTTTCTGCAATATAACAATCTTCTGGAATTTGAGGATGTTTACCTTTTACGGGTTTTATAATGGGCATATTTTTAATTCTTTAGTTTGTAAAACTAAAGAAAAATCACTTAAAGTAAGACAATAAATTACTCTTTTGAGATGCAGAAACTAAAATTTCTTTTCCATTTGAAACAACAACACTACCTCCTTTACCTTTTTTGTATTTTATAATAGCATTTACATTTACCAAATACGATTTATGAATTCTAGCAAAAGTATATTCGCTTAAAGCTTGCTCAAAATACTTTAAGGTTTTACTAACTAATTTTTTAGAATTTGCTAGATGAATTTCTGTATAATTATCGTCAGCTTTACAAAAAACAATATCATTAATGTCTATAACTTCAAATCCGTCTTGTTGTGGAATGGTAATTTTAGCTTCTGCTTTATTTGTTTTTGGCGTTAGAATTTGATGCTGTAATTCGTTTTCTTTTTCTTTAATTTCAGTCACAATATTTACTGCTTTTATCAGCTCATCAATAGAAATTGGTTTTAACAAATAATAACTTGCATGGTTGTTCAAAGCCTCAATTGCATAATGATCGTAAGCGGTTACAAAAACAGTTTCAAACGATCTATCTTCAACTTTTTCTAATAAATCAAAAGCATTTCCAAAAGGCATTTCTACATCTAAAAACACCAAATCCAGTTCATGCTTTTGAATAAGCTGATACGCTTCATCAATATTTTCTGCTTCACCTAATATGGTAACATTTGGACAATATTTACCAATATAATTGCGTAAAATATCTCTACTAATTTGTTCGTCTTCTACTAATATTGCTTTTAATTTCATCGTATTTTTTTTAGTATTCAGAAGCTATTTCCTGCTTTTCGCACTCGCTTTTTTTAGTTTGTTCTCGATACAATTTTTCTTCCTTTGTCAGAAAAACCACTCGAACTGACACTAAAAAAGAGCTCAAACAATTGCTTCAATCAGGGCTAAACTTGTTTGCTAACGTTGTATAACCCTTAAAATAATATCAGCATATTTATTATGAATTACTAAACCTGATTATTTTTTCTTTAGTAACAATTCAACTTTTGTGCCTTCTCCATTTTCAAACAAATCAAAAACACTAACCGAAATTCTTTCTTTGTACATGTCATTTAAAATAGCAATCCTATTTTTTATGGTACTCATTCCCTTTGATTTCTGTTTTAATTGATTCTTTGTTTTGAGTTCTTCTGATTTTTTTCGTCCAATTCCATCGTCAATAATTGAAATAACCACTGATTCTTTATCTTTTTTATGAATCAAAATTTCTAATTTTCCTTTCTCTTTTTTATATCTCAAACCATGCCAAATTGCATTTTCTATGTAAGGTTGCAACAACATTGGCGGAATAGAAAAGTCTTCTAAATTAATAGTTTCATCAATATCTATTTGATACTCAAACTTCTCTTTAAAACGATTATGTTCTAATTTTACATACAATTCTAATAGTTCAATTTCTTTGTGTAAAGGAATAAAATCTTCATCTGAATTCTCTAATACAGAACGCATTAAAATTGAAAACTCAGACAAATATCTATTAGCATTACGTTCATCATTTACAGCAATAAAACTGTTTACAGAATTTAACGCATTGAATATAAAATGCGGATTCATCTGAGATCGCATCGATTTTAAGGCCAATAAATTGTTGGTCAATTTTTGTTGTTTTATGTTTCGAAACATAAAATAAGCCAACAAACACATCAGCAAAAAACCACCAAATAAAGAGTAAATAATAATGCGTTGTCTTTGATTACTTTCTTCAGATAATTTTTGATCTATGTAGGCCAAATTCATTCTACTTTCTGCCAATTCTTTATCTTTTTCTAAACTTGCAATTCTGTTTTGATTGTCTGAAATTTTTTTTGAAAAACGTTTTACTTGCTGAATTTCTTGTTCTTTTTGAATATAAGATTCGTCTACCAATTTCACATAATCCTCATAACTTTTTAAGGCTTTATCATACTCTCCAACAGTGGCATAAACCTCTGATAATTTTCGAGTTGCATCTTTTTCTACTATAATATCTTTCTTTTTATCAGCGTCTTGAATACTTTGTTGTAAAAACGGAATTGCTTCTTTGTAATCTTCTTTTAAAATATAGGCATTACCAATTTTATAGTTGATTTTTTGTGATGTAATTGAATCATTAACCCTAGACTTTTTAGAAGATAATTTATTTTGTTTTGTTTTTAATAAACTTTCTTTTCTTAGTTTGATTTCGTCATCAAACCGTCTATTAGAATTATAAAAATCAGCTACTTTTTCTTCTTCTTTTAGAGCACGATTTACATTTTCTTTCGCAGCCAGATTTAATGAATTTTGAAACCTCGAATTTGCTTGTTGTATATTTCCTTCTGCAGCAAATACATCTGCCAATTTCGAATTTAAATCAGTTATTTTTGGAGTGACTGAGTTTTTCTTTGCCAAATCTAATGCTTCATTAAAATAGGTTTTGGCACTATTATATTTTTTTAACACAAAATGAACATCACCTAAACCTTCTAAAACTGTAATTTTCTCATAATTACTTAAGTTTTCTTTTAGTAATTCAGAAAAAGTAGTTTCGCTTGCTGAATAATCTCTTAATAAAAATTGTGCTTTTGCTAAGGCAATTTTCGTTGATAAAGAAGTTTTAATTTGCAGCGATAATTTATAATTATTTACCGCTAAATCATATTGTTTCCAATACAAATACACATCAGCTAAAACCTTATATGAAGCTGAATTTCGCTGACGAGAGTTTTTCTTTTCTAAAGATTTTTCTACAAAAGACAAACTCTTATCAATATCAATTTTCTTATAAAACTTAGCAGAATCTAAATACTTATGATAAAAATCTGATTCTTTTGAAAGTTTTTTTCTACTTGATTGATTGCTTTTGTATGGTTTAGTTTTAGGATAAAAATCTTCAACCAAAACACGAATTTCTTCATCAGATTTAATTGTGTAATACACTGTATCAAAATCTGGATGTGTTACTCTAATCTCATCGCCAACTTTGGCTTTAATAATATAATTACTAGATATTGGCGAGTAATTGTAGTAGCTACCTCCCGCAAAAATATCAGCATTTTTTATTGGGTTCCCTGTGCTTTTATCTTCAACTACTACTTTTACCTCAAAAGTTTTTGTAGGTACAGCTATAGAATTCTCTTGGGCTGAAATTCCAAGAATAAAGAAAAAAAGGAAATATGTTAGGCTGTTTTTTAAAGTCATCATTAAAATAATACTGTAAACATACACACAAAAAAGTTTCCAAAAAAACAGAGTTTCTCATAATCAGCCTGATATCTTAAAAAAAGTATGCGATAACTAATTCATGTTCTTGTTCACTCATCCAAAAGTAACGTTCACTCATTCTAAGTTTATTTTGTAAAAAGTTGGCATTAATATTGAATCAACTTTAACAACCAAACTATTTATCATCTGTAACACCTAAAAAACAATCTTATTATGAAAACATTGGTATTAAAAGTTATCGCAATTCTCTTTATAAGTAGTACTGTTTATGGCACTACTTTAGAAAAGAACACAAAAAAATCTTCCAAAAAACAAACTATTAAAGTGGCTTTGTTATTAGACACAAGCAATAGTATGGACGGATTAATCAATCAAGCAAAAGCACAACTTTGGGAGATTATAAACGAACTTTCTTATGCAAAATACGGTATTCAAAAACCAAATTTAGAAATTGCACTATATGAATATGGTAATTCAAGTTTACCTAGTCAAGAGGGTTTTATAAGACAAGTTTTACAATTTAGTAACGATTTGGATGAAATCTCAGAAAAACTATTTTCATTAAAAACCAGTGGTGGAAGTGAATTTTGCGGACAAGTAATTCAAACTTCATTAAAAGAATTGTCTTGGGGAAAAAACAAAAATGATTTGCGTCTTATTTTTATTGCTGGAAATGAACCTTTTACACAGGGAAAAATCAATTATAAAGAAGCCATCAGTGAAGCCAAAGAAAAAGATATTTTGATTAACACTATTTTCTGTGGAAACTACAACAACGGAATTTCAGGTAAATGGAAAGATGGTGCAGATTTAGGTGGTGGAGATTATATGACCATTAATCACAATAAAAAAATAGTACATATTGTAACTCCTTATGATGATGAGATTATCATCTTAAATAGAAGATTGAACAAAACTTACATCTATTATGGAAACAAAGGGTTTTCTAAATATTCAAATCAGAAAATACAAGATGCAAATGCATTTTCAATAAATGAAGGAATTGAAGTAAAGCGTGCTATTTCTAAAAGTTCTAGATTGTATGAAAATTCTTCTTGGGATTTGGTTGATGCTGATAAAAAGCAAAAAGTAGATTACAAAAAAATTGAAAAGAAAAAATTACCAAAAGAACTCCAAAATAAAACGGAGGCTGAAATTAAAGCATACGTAAAAGTGAAAGCAAAAGAACGTGCTGAAATTCAGAAAAAAATTAAAGAATTAGATAAAAAAAGAAGAAGTTATATTGCCAAAAAGCAAAAAGAAGGGAATAAAAAAGACCAGCTAGATAATGTGATGGTGAAAGCCATTAAACGTCAAGCAAAGTTAAAAAACTACACTTGGTAGATTGATTAATAAAAGCCTACAGACATTAGTTTTGTGGGCTTTTTTTATAAAAATTTTTAAACTCCAAAAGCAGTTAACACTAATTTTCTTCCTCCTCCATAATTTCTGTGTTCACACAGATAAATACCTTGCCAAGTACCTATATTTAATCTTCCATTGGTAATAGGAATCTCAACTGAACTCCCTAATAAAGATGCTTTTAAATGCGCTGGCATGTCATCAGAACCTTCATATGTATGAATATAATATGGCGCATTTTCGGGAATCATTGTATTAAAATGACTTTCAAAATCTACACGCACACTTGGGTCTGCGTCTTCATTAATGGTTAAACTTGCTGATGTATGTTTGATAAATACCTTTAAAAATCCTTTTTCTATTTTTTTGATTTCAGGAATTGCTTGAATCACAATTTCTGTGATAGAATGAAATCCTCTTTGGTAAGGTTGTAATTGTATTTCTTTTTGTTCAAAAACCATAGTACTGATTAATTGTTTATCATTTGTAGTTAAAATCTATTCATCAAATGAAACTGTACTTTGTCGTTCTCTATTTATATGCAATTTGGTTACATCTGGTCTTGAATAATGTCCAACTACATCAAAATTTTGACGTTCTTCTAAAACACGATTAAAATCTATGGTTTCAATAAGTAATCCTTCTTTATTAATAACAGGCTCAATAATCCACTCTCCATCAGGACCAGCAATACATGAGCCTCCATTTGCTAAAACATCTGGAGCCTTATTTATAATTTTATCATAATGAGGGATGTCTTTTGGGAAATCCGATTTATTCATTAATGCAGAAACTGAAATCACATAAGAACGAGATTCTCTTGCGATAAAGCGTGTAATATCTTTGGTATTATGATCAGAACCTGGCCAAACTGCAATATGTAAATTTTCTCCTAAACCATATAAAGCCGTTCTTGGTAAAGGCATCCAATTTTCCCAACAATTTAAACCTCCAACAATAAATTCTTTTAGTGGATGAACTTGCAAGCCATTTCCATCTCCAGGAGCCCAAGTTAAACGTTCATCATAAGTAGGTTGCAATTTTCGATGTACAGATTTTATTTCTCCATCTTGATTGATGTACACCAAACTCGCATAAATACTATGTCCGCCTCTATTTTGAGCACGTTCCATAATTCCTAAATAAATAGCAATATTGTATTCTTTTGCCAATTTACAAATAGAGTCTAATTCACCTTTTTCAATCGTAATAGCATTTCGAACATAATGTGCATGAATTTCTTTATTGGTTTTTGTATTCCATTTTGCGCCATCAGTTAACGCTAACCAAAAAGGATAACCTGGTAATAATGCTTCACCAAAAACAATCAATTCACAATTTTCTTTTGTAGCATCTAAAATTGATTTCTCTATTTTTTTGATGGTTTTTTCTTTGTTTAACCAAACTGGAGATATTTGTGCTAGTGCTACTTTTAATAAATTGTTATTCATTTCTAAGGATTTTAAATTATGAAATCGTTATTGTATAATTCAATTAACAGGTTAGACTTCAATAGCAACAACCAAACCTTCATTTGCTCTTACATTAAAGACTGTTTCATCTTCAAAAATAAAATACTGTCCTTTGATGCCTACTAATTTACCTGTATAGGTTGGTGTTTTTCCTAAGTTTAAGCTTTTAGGTTTTTCAGGATATTTTGTTACAGGGAAATTTAAATTGGTTTCAGAATTGTTTTCAATAAAATATTTCTTGGCTTCATCAGGAATGTATTGTTTCAACTTCTCTCTCCATTCAACCAAATTTTCATCTTCAATATCATTCTTTAGCATTTTACGCCAATTGGTTTTATCGGCAACATGTTCTTTTAAAGCAACTTCTGTAATTCCTGCTAAATAACGGTTTGGAACCTCTACTATTTCTATTGCTTCATGAGCACCTTGATCTATCCAACGTGTTGGAACCTGCTGTTTTCTAGTTACCCCAACTTTTACATTGCTTGAATTTGCTAAATATACAATGTGAGGTTGTAATTGTACTTTTTTTTCATAAGCTAAATCACGATCTTCTTCGTCTAAATGAGCTTTACTTAATTCGGGCCTCATGATCCAATCTGCAGCCTGAGGAATATCAAAAAAACATGATTTACAAAACCCTTGTCTATAAATTGGTTTATCTAAATGACAATTTAAACATTCATATTTTACAAAAGAAATGGTAAACTCTTTGTTTAACAACTGATTCATATTCAAAAAATCAGATCCCATGTCTAAGTAATACTGAATTTCCTCAGCATTTTCGGTCATCATTTTTTTTAAAACTCCTTGGTAGTTCATCTCACAAATTTTAGTATTTTTAGCAGGTGATTTTAAAAATGAAATTCTAAAATCGAACCAAACAAACTTACGAATTTTCTATGGCGTTTCAGATTATCAATTCTATTATTTCTTGGTTTTTAAAGAAACGTAAACATCAAATGGAACTGTTTATAAAATACCCTAATGATGTTCAGAAAGAATTACTTTTTAAACTCTTACATACAGCAAGAAACACTGAGTTTGGTAAAGAGAATGGCTTTTCATCCATAAAAACCTACAAAGAATTTACTAAGAAAGTAAAAATTCATAAATACGAAACTTTTGAGCCTTTGATAGAAAGATGTAGAAAAGGAGAGCAAAATATCTTTTGGCCTACTCATATCAAATGGTTTGCAAAAAGTAGCGGAACCACAAATGCAAAGAGTAAATTTATTCCTGTTTCTGATGAAGCTTTGGAGTATTGCCATATGAAAGCGGGGAAAGATATGCTGTGTTTGTACATTAACAACAACCCGCAAACCCAATTATTTAAAGGTAAAGGTTTAAAATTAGGGGGTAGTTCTGAAGTATATAAAGACAACAATTCTTACTTTGGTGATCTGTCTGCAATTATCACTGAGAATTTACCTTTTTGGGCCGATTTTAGTTCTGCTCCAAGTCAAGAAGTGGCATTAATGAGCGAATGGGAAACTAAAATGGAAGCCATTATTGATGAAACTATCAACGAAGATATCACCAGTTTAGTTGGTGTACCAAGTTGGATGCTGGTGTTATTGCATCGTATTTTAGAACGAACAGGGAAGAACAATATTTTAGAAGTTTGGCCAAATTTAGAAGTGTATTTTCATGGAGGTGTTAACTTCAATCCTTACAGAGAACAATACAAAAAAATCATTCCGAAAGCAGATTTTAAATATTACGAAACCTATAATGCTTCAGAAGGATTTTTTGCCATTCAAGATAGAAATGGTTCTAAAGAATTGTTATTGATGTTAGATTATGGAATTTTCTATGAGTTTATTCCAATGTCTGAATATAAGGGTGAAAACTCTAATGCAATTCCGATTTCTGAAGTCAAAAAAGACATTGACTATGCTTTAATTATCACCACAAATGGTGGTTTGTGGCGTTATATGATTGGAGATACCATTAGGTTTACTTCGTTAAATCCTTATCGAATAAAAATTACTGGAAGAACTCGACATTATATTAATGTATTTGGAGAAGAATTAAATATTGAAAATGTTGAAGATGCCCTAAAGTTAACTTGCGAAAAAACAGAGGCTATCATTAAAGAATATACTGTAGGGCCAATTTTTATGGAAGGAAAAGATAATGGTGGTCACGAATGGATTATAGAGTTTGTAAAAGCACCTGATAGTATTGCTTATTTTACTGAGATTTTAGACAATGCTTTAAAAGCCATCAATTCTGATTACGAAGCCAAACGTTATAAAAACATGACGTTAGCATTACCAAAAATTCATATTGCTAAAGAAGGACTTTTCTACAATTGGCTAAAGAAAAAAAAGAAGTTAGGCGGACAACACAAAGTTCCAAGGTTATCAAACAAGAGAGATTTTTTAGAGGAACTTTTAGAATTATAAAAAAACTAGATTTTACGTTCTACAACATAATCTATCATAGTTAATAAAGAGTTTTTGTATTCTGACTCTGGATAGTTTTCTAAAAGGGCTAAAGCCTTGTTTTTGTAATCATTCATTTTAGAAATGGTGTATTCAATACCTCCATTTTCTTTAACAAAAGCAATTACTTCTTTCACTCTTTTTTTGTCTTTATTGTATTTTTTAATAGAGTTAATCAACCAAGCTTTCTCTTTTTTAGAACAAGTATTCAACGTATGAATTAACGGTAATGTCATTTTTTGTTCTTTGATATCTATTCCTGTAGGTTTTCCTATTTTTTCATCAGAATAATCAAACAAATCATCTTTTATTTGAAAAGCGATACCAATATACTCACCAAACTTTCGCATTTGTTGAACAGTATCGTTATTTGCCCCAACCGAAGCTGCTCCAATTCCACAACAAGCAGCAATCAAGGTAGCCGTTTTCTGACGAATTATATCAAAATAAACCTCTTCTGTAATATCTAGTTTTCTTGCTTTTTCTATTTGAAGCAACTCCCCTTCACTCATTTCACGAACTGCTATTGATATCAATTTTAAGAGATCAAAATCCTCATTATCTATAGATAACAAAAGTCCCTTAGACAACATAAAATCGCCTACTAAAACTGCAATTTTGTTTTTCCAAAGTGCATTGATGGAGAAAAAACCTCTTCTTCTATTAGAATCATCAACAACATCATCATGAACTAAAGTGGCAGTATGAATGAGTTCTACTACAGAAGCTCCTCTATAAGTTCTTTCATCAAAACCTCCACTTGACACCATTTTTGCTACCAAAAAAACAAACATTGGTCGCATTTGTTTTCCTTTTCTACGAACAATATAGTAGGTAATTCTATTTAACAGTGGAACTTTTGACAACATAGAATCCTTGAATTTCTTTTCAAAGAGTTCCATTTCATTTTTAATAGGAAGTTTTATAAGTTCTACTGGCTTCATTAAAGCTGATTAGTTATCAGAATACTTTGCAAAAATACGTATTATTACTAAGGTTTTAAGAGTTCTTGATTGTTTAGAAAACTAAATATATGTTAAGATTTGTTGGCTAATTGCCCACAAGCTGCATCTATATCTTTACCTCTACTTCTTCTAACGTTTACTGTAATATCATGCATTTCTAAATTGGAAATATAGTTGTTAATTGCTGAATTACTTGCCTGTTGAAATTGACCATCATCAATAGGGTTATACTCAATTAAATTGACTTTACAAGGCACATATTTACAGAAATCAACTAGTGCTTTAATGTCTTCTTTTCTATCATTAATTCCATTCCAAACAACATATTCATAGGTAATTGCTCGTTTTGTTTTTTCGTACCAATACTCTAAAGATTCTCGTAAATCTTTTAACGGAAAGTTGCTGTTAAATGGCATTATTGATGTTCTAACTTCATCAATAGCAGAATGTAAAGAAACTGCTAAATTAAATTTTACTTCTTCATCAGCCATTTTTCTAATCATTTTAGGTACACCAGAAGTAGAAACTGTAATTCTTTTAGAAGACATTCCCAAACCCTCTGGAGAAGTAATCATTTCTATGGATTTTAACACATTCTTATAGTTCATTAAAGGCTCTCCCATTCCCATAAAAACAATGTTTGTTAGTTTATGGTTATGATACAATCTACTTTGTTTGTCTATAACAACAACTTGATCATAAATTTCATCAGGGTTTAGATTACGCATTCTTTTTAAACGTGCAGTTGCACAAAACTTGCAATCTAAACTACATCCCACTTGACTAGAAACACATGCTGTAGTTCTTTTATCTGTAGGAATTAAAACAGACTCAACCACCAAACCATCGTGTAATTTAATTCCGTTTTTTATAGTTCCGTCTGCACTTTTTTGCATCGAATCTACTTTTATGTGGTTGATGACAAAGTTTTCTTCTAACATTTCTCTAGTTTGTTTAGAAATGTTTGTCATGTCTTCAAAAGTGTGTAAAGACTTGTTCCAAAGCCACTCATAAACTTGATTTCCACGAAAAGCTTTATCGCCATTTTCTACAAAAAAATCGCGCAATTGCTCTTTGGTTAATGCTCTGATGTCTTTCTTTTTATTCAAGATGCTTTGTTAAAATTAAAAATGCAAAAATACACATATATTTTAAGGTAATACTTTTGTTTTAGGGCAAGCTTTCATTAACTATTAAAACCTTTTAATTTGGTTGAAACACAAGTAAAAACAACAATAATATATCAAAAAAAACTGACACTTAAATTAAGTATCAGTTTTTATTATTGATCTGATATTTTAAAATTATTCTAAAATTAGCATAGCGTCTCCGTAAGTAGAAAATCTATATTTTTCTTTAATCGCCTCTTGATACGCTTCCATTAAAAAGTCATATCCTGCAAATGCAGCAGTCATCATCATTAAGGTAGATTTTGGCGCGTGAAAATTAGAAATCATTGCGTTTGCAATACTAAAATCGTAAGGTGGAAAAATAAATTTATTTGTCCAACCTTCAAACTCGTTTAACTGCTGATTAGAAGAAACTGAAGATTCAATTGTTCTCATCACAGTAGTTCCTACCGCACAAACTCTTCTTTTTTCTGCTTTGGCTTTATTGATTTTTTCTGCTGATGCAGCTGGAATAATGATTTGCTCAGAATCCATTTTATGTTTCGATAAATCTTCAACCTCTACAGGACTAAAAGTTCCTAAGCCAACGTGTAATGTTGTTTCAGCAAAATCTACTCCTTTAATTTCTAATCTTTTTAATAAGTGTTTAGAAAAGTGTAATCCTGCTGTTGGCGCTGCAACTGCACCTTCGTGTTTTGCATAAATTGTTTGGTAACGCTCTTCGTCTTCTGGCTCAACTTCTCTATTGATAAACTTTGGTAAAGGTGTTTCACCTAGTTCTAATAATTTTGCTCTAAACTCTTCGTAAGAACCATCAAATAAGAAACGTAACGTTCTTCCTCTTGAAGTTGTATTGTCAATAACTTCTGCAACTAAACTATCGTCTTCACCAAAAAACAATTTATTTCCAATTCTTATTTTTCTTGCAGGGTCTACTAAAACATCCCAAAGTCTGTTTTCAGCATTTAGTTCTCTTAGTAAAAAAACTTCGATTCTTGCTCCAGTTTTTTCTTTATTTCCAAACATTCTAGCAGGAAAAACTTTGGTATTGTTTAACATTAAAACATCACCTTCATCAAAATAATTGATTAAATCTTTGAACATTTTATGTTCAATAGTTCCATCTTTTTTGTTCAACACCATCAAACGAGACTCATCTCTATGTTCTGCTGGGTATTGTGCAATTAATTCTTCTGGTAATTCAAATTCAAAATTGGATAATTTCATACGTATGTTTCTTGTAAAAGCTGCAAATATACGATATCGAAATAGGCGTTGTCAAGTGTTTGACAATATAATTTAGAGTTTATCTATTTTAATCCCAATTTGTTGCATATCATCCCAAAATTTTTGATACGATTTTGTAACCACTTCTGCATCTAAAATCTGAATAGGCACTTTTAATGCTAAAGGAGCAAAAGCCATTGCCATTCTGTGATCGTTATACGTTTTAATGGAAATATTCTTATTAATTTCTGATGATTTTTCTAAGTGTAAACTTTTATCTGTTACAGCAATAGTTGCACCTAATTTGGTTAACTCATCATGCAATGCTACCAACCTATCTGTTTCTTTAATTTTTAAGGTGTGTAAACCTGATAAATCACAAGAAATCCCTTCAGAAAAGCAAGTTACTGCAATAGTTTGAGCAATATCTGGAGCGTTTTTTAAGTCAATTTCTAAAGTTGATTTGTTAGTTTCTTTTACTTTTTTTAGAATGATCGTGTTTTCTTTAAAAACCGTTTCCACTCCAAAATGTTGGTAAATTTCAGCCAAACAAGAATCTCCTTGTAAACTTTCTTTTTTGTAAGCTGATAATTGAATCACAGAACCAATTTCTGAAGATGCAATTATCGAATAAAAATAACTTGCAGAAGACCAATCTGACTCTACAACAACAGTTTGTTGCTCTATTGATTTTTTTGGGTAAACGTTAATCTTATTTCTTTCAAAAGAATTTTCAATTCCCAATTGCGTTAACAAACTCAAGGTCATATTGATATAAGGTACAGAAGTTATTTTTCCAAGTAATTCAATTTCTAAACCTTGTGCTAACTTTGATGCAATCAACAATAATGATGAAATGTATTGGCTACTTACATTACCATTAATTTTAACTTTGTTTCTAGTGATATTTTTACCTTTAATGCGTATTGGTGGATAGCCAACTTTATCTTCATAAGAAATATCAGCGCCCAAATCTTGTAATGCATTTACTAAAATTTCAATAGGCCTATTTTGCATTCTTTCAGAACCTGTCAATACAACTTCTCTACCTTCTTTAACAGCAAAATAAGATGTTAAAAAACGCATCGCTGTACCAGCATGACCAATATCTACAATTTCTTCATCTGTGGAAAGTGCATGTTGCATGTGCACAGAATCATCAGAATCTGATAAATTATCAATCAAAATTTCAGAAAATAAATTCTGTAGAATTAACAATCTATTTGATTCGCTTTTAGAACCAGAAATGGTAATTTGCTCTCTAATCTTTTTATTTTCTAAAATATTTAACAGTATATCCATTTTCTAAACGCTGTAATCAGATTTAAAATCCTTATTTTTATTATCTTAATTTTCAAACTACCAACTTATGAAAAAATTAATTTTCCTTACAATTAGTGTGTTTTTTATAACAAATGCCAAAGTTAATGCACAAAAGAAATCTACCAAAGTTTCTGAAGAATATTTTAGCGCGGTAAAATGGCGAAATATAGGACCTTTTAGAGGCGGAAGAAGTGCTGCTGTAACTGGCGTTCCTGGAAAAGCAAATCTTTTTTACATGGGAGCTACTGGTGGTGGAGTTTGGAGAACTAATGATGCTGGAAATACTTGGGAGAATATTTCTGACGGTTTTTTTGGAGGTTCTGTGGGTGCTGTAGCAGTTTCTGAATCTGACAATAATGTGATGTATGTTGGTATGGGAGAAAAAACCGTTCGTGGAAATGTATCATCTGGTGATGGAATGTGGAAATCTGAAAATGCGGGTAAAACCTGGCGTCATATAGGTTTAAAAAATGCACGCCATATTCCAAGAGTTCGAATTCACCCTAAAAATCCAGATGTTGTTTTTGCAGGTGTTTTAGGTGATTTGTACAAACCAACTCAAGAAAGGGGTGTATATAAATCTACTGATGGTGGTGAAACTTGGCGTAAAGTTCTTTTTTCGAATGAAAATGCTGGTGTTGTTGATCTAATTATAGATCCTAATAATCCAAGAATTTTATATGCTACAACTTGGAATGTAAGGAGAACTCCTTACAGTTTATCCTCTGGTGGAGAAGGTTCTGCAATCTGGAAAAGTACAGATTCAGGCGAAACTTGGACAAACATTTCAACGAACAAAGGGTTACCAAAAGGAATTTGGGGAATTAGCGGAGTAACAGTTTCTCCCGTAAATTCTAATATTGTTTGGGCTTTGATTGAAAATAAAAAAGGTGGTATTTACAAATCTACAGACGCTGGTAAAACATGGCGTTTGATAAATTCTGAAAGAAAATTACGTCAAAGAGCTTGGTATTATACACGTTTGTATGCAGACACTCAAAATGAAGATATTTTATATGTCTTAAATGTACGTTATCATAAATCTACAGATGGTGGAAAAACCTACAAAACATACAATGCTCCTCATGGAGATCATCACGATTTATGGATTGCACCAGAAGACAATCAAAGAATGATTATTGGTGATGATGGTGGTGCTCAAATTTCTTTTGATGCTGGTATTAATTGGAGTACAATGAATAACCAACCAACTTCTCAATTTTACAGAGTAACTACAGACAATCATTTTCCTTATCGAATTTTAGCAGCACAACAAGACAATTCTACGGTTCGAATTTCTCATAGAACTTCTGGACGATTTATAACTGATTCAGATTGGTCTTCTACCGCTGGTGGAGAGAGTGCTCATATTGCAGCAGATCCTTTAAATAGTGATATTGTTTACGGTGGTAGTTATGGTGGGTTTCTAACTAGAGTTAATCACAAAACCAATGAAACTAGAGCTATTAATGTTTGGCCAGATGATCCTATGGGTCATGGAGCTGAAGATTTTAAGTATCGTTTTCAGTGGAATTTTCCAATTTTCTTTTCTCCTAATAACAAAAAACGATTATATGCAGCATCTAATCATTTACATGTTACAGAAAATGAAGGTCAGTCTTGGAAAGTAATTAGTCCAGATTTAACTAGAAACGATCCCAAAACATTAGGTCCTTCTGGTGGACCAATCACCAAAGACAATACAGGTGTTGAGTATTATGGAACCATTTTCGCAGCAACTGAATCTCCTTTAGAACCAGGTTTAATTTGGACTGGTTCTGATGATGGTTTGGTACATGTTTCTAAAAATAATGGGCAATCATGGGATAATGTTACTCCTAGAAAAATGCCAGAATGGATGATGATTAACTGCATTGAAATTGACCCTTTTACAAAAGGTGGAGCTTATATTGTTGGTACAAAATATAAAACTGGAGATTATCAACCTTACCTCTATAAAACCGAAAATTATGGTAAATCTTGGAAAAAAATTACTAATGGAATTGGAGAAGAAGATTTTACAAGAGCTTTAAGAGCAGATCCAAAACGTAAAGGTTTATTATACGCAGGTACAGAAAGAGGAATGTATATTTCTTTTGATGATGGTAAAAACTGGCAATCTTTCAAACAAAATCTTCCAATTGTACCTATTACAGATTTAGCTATTAAAGATGATAATTTAATTGCTGCAACTCAAGGTCGTTCACTTTGGATTATTGATGATTTAACACCTTTACATCAACTAAACTCATCTACTTTAAAACAAGATATTGTGTTGTTTAAACCTAAAGATGCTTACAACATGAGTGGTGGAAGAGGAAGAACCTCAAAAACCATGGGAACCAATCATCCTGGAGGAGTTGCCATCAATTACTACATTAAAGAAAAAGGTGAAAAAGATATAGTGTCTTTATCTATTTATGATGCCAATGACAACCTTATTAAAAAATATAGCACAAAACCTAATAAAGAAAAAAAGGAAGAAAATTTAAAAGTAGAAGACGGTAATAATATTTTCTACTGGAATATGATGTACGATGGTGCAGAAAGCGTAAAAGGCATGATTTTATGGTGGGCTTCTCTAAGTGGACCAATGGCACTACCTGGAAACTATAAAGTAGAACTTGCTGTGAATGACGCAAAAATGAGTCAAGTGTTTTCTATTTTAAAGAATCCTATGTCTGAAGCTACTGAAGCCGATATGAAGGCACAATTTGATTTCATTAATAGCATTAATTCTAAAATGACAGAAATTCATAAAGCCTTAAAGAATGTAAAGAAAATTCGTGCTCAAGTTGCCCTGTTAAAGAAATCTGTAAAAGACAAAAAGAAACACAAAACATTGTTAGATTATGCTGATGCTTTAGTAAAAGACATGACAAAAGTTGAGGAAACTTTATATCAAACAAAGTCTAAAAGTGGACAAGATCCGCTGAATTTCCCTATTAGATTAAATAACAAATTAGGGCATTTAAACTCGTTAACTAGAATTGGTAATTACGCTCCAACACAACAAGCAATTGATTTTAAGAATGAAATCACCAAAGATATTGATGTTGAGTTAGCTAAACTTTACGCTATTTTTAATACTCGAGTAAAAGAATTGAATAAAAAAGTAAAAGAAAGTGATATTGATTTAATTCAGTTAGATTAAGGGTTGATAGAAATATCATCTTCTAAATCTAATTGAATGGCTTTCTGTAAATCTTGCAAATGCTGTTGTCGAACTTTTAGTTTGGTTTCAGCATGTGCTTTTGTATTCAGTTTTGCAAACAATTCTGCTGCTTTAGTTGCTTTTGCTAATAACTGATTTTCAGGAACGATAACATCTAAAAAACCAGCAGCTATAGCTTGCTTTGGATTAAAAATTTCTGCATTATTGACACATCTATTGAGGTATACTTCAGACAATCGTGCTTTGGCTATAGCTATTCCTGCATAGTGCATTGTCATGCCAATTTGAACTTCATTTAATCCTATTTTAAAATCACCTTCTACACCAATTCTATAATCTGATGACAATAATAAAAAAGCTCCTTTTGCAATAGCATGACCAGAACAAGCAATAATAATTGGATGTGGAAAAGCTAACATTCTTAAAGACAATTGAGACCCATTTATAACCAATTCTTTGGCAGCTGTAGGCGATTTTGTCATCACTTTTAAATCAAAACCCGCAGAAAATATTCCTGGTTGACCTGTTAAAATAACAACCTTATGATCTTGTTGTGCTTTATCTAAACCATCATTTAATCCTTGAATTACTTCATGAGAAATTGCATTGGCTTTTCCGTTGTTAATCGTAATAATAGCATAGTTTTCTTTAGATTGATATTTAACAAATTCGTTCATGATCTTTTATTCTTTTTGTTTTCGACACAAATTTGATCATTATTCACAAATTCAATCGAATTGACATTAATATAATTCTATAAAAATTTAATAAAGTATATTCCTGCAAAGACAGCTAAGAAGCCCACTACAAAACTTGCAATGGTATAGAAAGCAAATGTGGTAAAATCTCCCGATTTTAGTAAGATATGATTTTCATAAGCAAACGTAGAAAATGTAGTAAATCCACCACAAAATCCAGTAGCTAATAACAGTGTGTGATTTTGAGAAATTGCATCATTTTTGGCAGCATACCCTAAAATGATTCCAATAAACAAACTACCTAAAATATTGGCTGCAAAAGTACCTAATGGAATTCCGCTTTCAAGATTATTTAGCCATTTTCCAACAAGAAAACGTAAAGCACTTCCAAATCCACCACCAATAAAAACCAATAGTAATTGTTTCATTATAGTTCTATTTCATCAACATCTACCCAATTTTTCTTTTGAGTAACTGTTCCTTTATTTAAAATCATAACTCCTGGATTTGCACGAATCATTGTTTTTAATGTAGTTTCATCACAAAATAAAAACTCAAAAGGTAAGTTGTATTTTTCTTTAGCTGCCAACAAATCATCTGTAAAAGAAGCTGAAACTCCGTAAACAGTATATCCTTTATTCTTAGCTTTTGATGTGATTTCTTTGATGTTTGGGAAACCATTTTTATCAACTTTATCTAAGTTATAAATGATTACCAACATCAATTTTTCCTTTTTTAACAATTCTGGTGCTAAATCTGCTTGCGCATCTTCTAACATAAAATCGTGTACTGGAGGAATACTTCCGTCTTCAGGAAACTGCATTCCTTCTACTAAATTTTTACCTACTGCATATGCTCTAAAATCTATAATTGGTAAATGCGTTAACACATGTTGCACAATAAACATAAACAATCCTAAAGCAATTAAAGTGATCAATTTTGGAATTTTACCTCCAAAAATAGGCTTTATCAAATCTACTTTAATCACTAATACAATGATGAATGCAATTAAAATAACGTTTTTATAAAAAGTTTCCCAAGGCGTGAGTTTAATAGCATCTCCAAAACAACCACAATCTGTAACTTTATTATAATAAGCAGAATACCAAGTTAAAAACAAGAATATGAGTGTAAGAATTAATAAACTCCAAACTGTAATTTTTGATTTATAACCGATTAAAATCATAACACCTAAAAGGATTTCTGCTACAATTAACAAAATAGCAAATGGTAATGCAAACGGAATTAGAAACTCCATATTTAAAACCGATTCAGAAAAGTATTCTTGAAATTTATATTGCGAACCAATTGGATCTACCAATTTTACAAAGCCCGAAAAAATAAATAAGGCTCCTACTATGATTCTTGCAATTTGTACTAGTATTTTCATGTTATTATTTTAGACTTCTCGATACAATTTTCTTCATTCTTCAGAAAATTACTCGAAGTGACAGAAACGTATTGCTTTATTACTTTAAAAATTTCTAACTCATTCACCTAAATGAATCATTGCAAAAACAGCGTAGTTAATCATGTCTTGGTAATTAGCATCAATACCTTCAGAAACTAATGTTTTGCCTTTGTTATCTTCAATCTGTTTGACA
This sequence comes from Polaribacter septentrionalilitoris, assembly GCF_009832745.1. Taxonomy (GTDB): domain Bacteria; phylum Bacteroidota; class Bacteroidia; order Flavobacteriales; family Flavobacteriaceae; genus Polaribacter; species Polaribacter septentrionalilitoris. The sequence continues at coordinate 143,256 of NZ_VRMJ01000028.1, forward strand.
CGTAATAATTTTTGCAAAATCAAATCAGTTAATGATGATACCCTCATATCTCTCCATGCTTCACCATAATCATGATTTTTATTCAACATCAATTCTTTAGTAATTTTTGCATGCTTGTCGTACATTTCAGTAGCTTCCTCTGTATTTATATCAGGATTTTCAACCACACCTTTTTCCAACTGAATCAATGCCATAATGGAGTAATTAATAATTCCAATAAACTCAGACTTTTCTCCTTCATCAACTTTACGCACCTCATTTTCTTGCAACTGACGAATTCTTTGTGCTTTGATAAATATTTGATCGGTTAAAGATGGTAAACGTAAAATTCTCCACGCAGCTCCATAATCAGACATTTTTTTAATGAATAAACTTCTACATTCATTGATGACAGCATCGTATTGTTTTGAGGTATCTTGCATTTTTCGATTAAAGTATTTTTGTAAAAATAGTAAATCTAAGCACCTTTTCATTTATTTTTGTTAGGAATTTTTTAGAAATCAAATGAATAAAATTGTTGTTTTTTGTGGTTCTAGTTTAGGGTTTAATCCTATTTACAAAGAAGCTGCTATAGAATTGGGAAATTATTTTGTTAACAACAATATTGGTTTGGTTTATGGTGGAGGAAAAATAGGAATGATGGGCGTTCTTGCAGACACCATTCTTTCTCAAAAAGGTGAAGTTATTGGAGTTATTCCTAAGTTATTAGAGAAAGAAGAAGTTGTTCATGCTGACGTTGAGGAAATGATTGTTTGCAAAAACATGAGTTCACGAAAAGTGATTATGAGTAAGTTAATAGATGGTTACATTACGCTTCCTGGAGGATTTGGAACCTTGGACGAACTCTTTGAAGCTTTGACTTTAAATCAATTACACATAGAACAAAAACCTGTAGGATTGTTAAATATCAACGGATTTTTTGATGCCACTTTACAACAATTAGACAGAATGGTTGAAGAAGGATATTTAAAACCTGAGAATAGAAATCTCTTATTGGTTGGCTATTCTATCAATAATTTGATGCAGAAAATGACCAACTACACAGCTCCAAAAATTAGTCATATAATCAATAAAGTAGTTCGCTAATGACAATTAATTGCAAAGGCAAATTGATCAATTTATCCTCGCCTAAAGTAATGGGTATTTTAAATATTACTCCAGATTCTTTTTATGATGGTGGAAAGTATAAAAATGAGTCAGAAATACTTTCTCAAACCGAAAAAATGTTGATAGAAGGTGCCACTTTTATTGATGTTGGTGCTTATTCATCAAGACCAGGAGCTGCTCATATTTCTGAAGAAGAAGAGCTACACAGAATAGTTCCAGTTATAGAGTTACTAAGTAAAGAATTTCCTGAAATCATTATTTCTGTAGACACTTTTAGAAGTAAAATAGCAAAAGAAACTATAGCTTCTGGCGCAGCCATTATTAATGATATCTCTGGAGGAAACATGGATGTTAAAATGTTTGATACTGTGGCAAACTTGCAAGTCCCTTATATTTTAATGCACATGTTAGGAACTCCTCAGAACATGCAAAAAAACCCTGTTTATGATGATGTGATCAAAGACATTATTTATTTTTTTGCTGCTCAGATCTACAAATTACATCAACTAAAACTCAATGATGTTATTATTGATGTTGGGTTTGGTTTTGGAAAAACCATAGATCATAATTTTGAAATTCTCAAAAATTTATCCTTATTTAAAAGTTTAGACGTTCCTATTTTAGCTGGTATTTCAAGAAAATCAATGTTGTACAAAACCTTAGATATTACTGCACAAGAAGCTTTAAATGCTACTACTTCTGCCAATACTATTGCATTGCTAAATGGTGCAAACATTTTACGAGTTCATGATGTTAAAGAAGCTGTTGAAGCCATAAAAATTGTGAATCAAGTTACTTTTTAAGATTAGAAGCTATTTCCTGCTTTTCAGTACATCTTTTTAATTGTGTTCTCGATATAAATTTGTTCATTCTTCACAAATTCACTCGAACTGACAATTAAAAAGGATATAGTTTATCTTGAGCGTAGTCAAAAGGTTTCAATCAGGGCTAAACGTATTTGTCAACTTATTTTAAAAAAGTTGGCACTTTTATTGTTAAAGATATGTTAACGCCAAAACTCAACTTAGTCAAACTTTAAATTAATGACTTTTCGACTTCGCTCGAAGAGACATTGAAAAATAAATTTATTAACTTTTAAAAACTAAGTATTATGAGTAGAAAACAATTGCCAGAAATTAATGCTGGCTCAATGGCAGACATTGCATTTTTATTATTAATCTTCTTTTTGGTAACAACAACCTTACAAGTAGATGCAGGAATTGCAAGGAAGATTCCAAAGCAACAGGAAACACCTCCAATCAATCTCAATGAACGGAACATTCTAGAAGTTAACCTCAACAAAAACAACGAATTATTTGTTGATGGTAAAATTATCAAATTGTCTGAATTAAAACAGATAGCCATCAACTTTATAGATAATGGTGGTGGATTAGATATCAACAAAAAAACTTGTGATTGGTGCGAAGGCAAACAAGATAAAACATCATCAGATCATCCATCAAAAGCTATCATATCAATACAAACAGATAGATTGACAAATTACGAAACCTATATTTCAACTTTAGATGTTATAAATTCAGCGTATACACATTTAAGAAATACATTATCTGTTAAATTGTATCATCAGAATTATGAGAGTTTATTGGATGAGTTAAATTTATCAAACAATAACAATCTTGAAGTTCAAGAAAAAATTAAATTGATTCGAGAAAAATATCCATTATTACTTTCGGATGCAGAAATAAACTAACTCTATTGATTTGAGTAAATTTATTAGTATTTTAGCCTAAAATCAAGGTTCCTTTTTTATGTTCGATTTTATTGAATTTTCTTTGTTAGATGTTTTAGACATTCTTTTAGTGGCAACACTACTCTACTACATTTACAAATTATTAAAAGGTACTGTTGCCATTAATATTGTTATTGGTATTGCATTTATTTTTTTAATCTGGAAAATAACACAAGCTTTAAAAATGGAAATGTTAAGTGGTATTTTAGGCTACTTACTTTCTGGAGGAGTAATTGCCTTAATCATTGTTTTTCAACAAGAAATTCGAAAGTTTTTATTGATGATTGGTACCACAAATTTCACCAACAAACGAAGTTTTTTTAAACAATTAAAGTTTTTACAGACCGAAATAGCTTCAGAAATTGACACAGATACTATCTTAGACGCTTGTAAAAAAATGTCGAAAACAAAGACGGGTGCTTTAATTGTTATTGAACGAACTAATGCTTTAGATTTTTTAATTAATACAGGAGATTCTATGAATGCTGTTTTGAACGAAGTTTTATTAGAAAGTATTTTTTACAAAAATAGTCCGTTACACGATGGTGCTTTAATTATTAGAGATAATTATATTGTAGCCACAAGAGTAGTACTACCAATTTCTGATAGCGCAAAAATTCCTGCTAGATTTGGCTTAAGACATAGAGCTGCTATTGGTGTTTCAGAAAAAACAGATGCAGTGTGTTTATTGGTTTCTGAGGAAACAGGAGAGATTTCTTACATTAAAGATGGTGGTTTTGAACTTTATTCTGATTATGAAGAACTTAATGAAAAATTGAAAAAAGATTTGATTTAAGAAGCCAATTCCATTGCAAATTGCTTTTCATATAAATTTTTATAATACCCTTCATTTTTCTTCAGTAGTTCATTGTGAGTTCCTTCTTCTACGATCAATCCTTTATCCATCACAATAATTTTATCTGCTTGTTTTATTGTTGCTAACCTGTGTGCAATTACAATTGATGTCCTACCTTTTGTAATGGTTTCTGTTGCATACTGAATCATTTTTTCTGCTTGCGCGTCTACAGAAGAAGTTGCTTCATCTAAAATTAAAATACTAGGTTTACTTACATAAGCTCTTAAAAATGCAATCAATTGTCTTTGTCCTGATGATAACATTGCACCTCTTTCTTTTACATTATAATGATAACCACCTGGAAGTGTCATAATAAAATCGTGAATTCCAATTTGTTTTGCTGCTTTTTCAACTTCTTGTAAAGTGATGTTTTCATCCTTTAAAGTGATATTATTTAAGATGGAATCTGAAAACAGAAAAACATCTTGTAAAACAATTGCAACTTGATCTCGTAAACTATCCAAAGTATATTGGTTGATAGCAATATCATCCACAGAAATAACACCTGCATCAATTTCATAAAAACGATTGATCAAATTGATAATGGTTGATTTCCCTGCTCCTGTTGCTCCTACAATTGCAATAGTTTGCCCTGATTTCACATCCAAAGAAACCCCTTTCAAGACTTCCTCGTCTTCAACATAACTAAACCTAACATTGTTAAATTTGATGTTTCCTTTTAAATTTTCTGCCTTTATTGTTCCGTTTTTAACGATGCTACTTTGTGTATCTATTACTTTAAAAACACGTTCACCAGAGACAATTCCCATTTGTAACTGGTTGAATTTATCTGCAATTTGACGCAATGGTCTAAATAACATTTGGGCCATTTGTACAAAAGCCATTACTGTTCCTGGACCAGGAACTTCACCTGTAATAATTTGTTTACTTCCAAACCAAACAATTAAACCAATACCAATAGATGATAAAATCTCAGCAATTGGAAAAAATATGGAGAAATACCATATGGTTTTTATATAAGCTTGTTTGTGCTTATTGTTGATATCCATAAAGTTTTTATACTCTATTTTTTCACGGTTAAAGAGTTGTACAATTTTCATTCCTGTAACTCTTTCTTGCACAAATCCATTTAAATTGGCTACCTGATTTCTTACTTCTTGAAAAGTAGCTTTTATGGCTTTTTGAAAAACACGAGTTGCATAAATTAAAATAGGTAACACAGAAATTGCTATTAAAGCTAACTTCCAATTGAAATAAAACATTAAGAAAATTACAGCAAACATTTGTAGAACATCACTTACAATAGTAAACACACCACTACTAAAAAAAGCAGCAATAGTTTCAATGTCAGAAACCACTCTTGTCACCAATTTTCCAACAGAATTCTTATCAAAATAAGACATTTTAAACTGTAGAATATGTCTAAATATTTTAGCCCTTATATCTCTAATTATATGTTGACCAACCCAATTTGCAAAGTAAATGAAAGAGAAACGTAACAATACTTCTAAAATAATAACTCCAAACATAAGAATGATATTATTAATCAATCCTTGAGAGTCTTTTTCTGTAATGTATTTATCTACTGTTTCTTTTATTAAATAAGGATTCAATAAAGAAACACAAGCCAATAAAATTGTAGAGGCAGATGCTATAAAAAAATTGAGTTTGTAGCGTTTTGCAAAAGACATCAATCTTAAGAAGATTTGTAAATCGAATGCTTTTCCTGTTTTATCTGCCAAAATCTAATATTTAATCTGTGTTAAAAATAAGCCTTTTGCAGGAACTGATAACCCTGCATTACTTCTATTTTTACTTTCTATAATTTTTCTAAAATCGTCTTTGGTTATTTTACCAAGACCTACATCAACTAAAGTACCTACAATTGCTCTTACCATATTTCGCAAAAAACGGTTTGCGGTGATGTAAAAAGTAAGTTCTTTGTCTTTTTGTTTCCAAATTGCTTCTGTTATATTACAGTTGTATGTATATACATCTGTTTTCACTTTAGAAAATGTTTGAAAATCTGTGTATTCTAATAGTAATTTAGCGGCATCATTCATCAACTCAATGTCTAATTTTTGAGAGTGAATTTGCCATGAGAAATCTAACAAAAACGGATTTCTACCTAACCAAATCTTGAATTCGTAACTTCTACTCACAGCATCAAAACGTGCGTGCTTTTCATCATCAACTTTTAAAACATTATAAACTACAATATCTTTTGGCAATAATGAATTCATTTTATGAGGAATATCTCCTTTAATTTCTTTATCGATATCAAAATGAGCAAACATTTGTGATGCGTGAACTCCTGTATCTGTTCTACCAGCTCCAACAACTTCAATATTTTTTTGGGTAATTGTACTTACAGCTTTGTTTAGTTTTTCTTGTACAGAAATTACGTCAGGTTGAATTTGCCAACCGTGATAATTTTTTCCATTGTAAGAAAGTTCTATAAAATACCTCAAGAAACTTGTTTTTTGCAGTATTCAAAATTACGGAATTTATTTTGTTATCATTACTTTTGATTCTCACTGAGACGTTAAACTTTTCTTAGTTTTTTTTGAATGAAAAAAATCTTACTATTATCTGATACCCACAGTTATATTGATGACCAAATTTTAAAGTTTGTAAAACAAGCTGATGAAGTTTGGCACGCAGGTGATATTGGAAATTTAAAAGTAACAGACGCTATACAAAATTTAAACCCTTTGAGAGCTGTATATGGTAATATTGATGATAAAAACGCAAGAGCAGAGTTTCCTTTAGATGCAAAATTTGAAGTTGAAAATGTTTTAGTTTGGATGACACATATTGGTGGATATCCTAACAAGTATAATTTGAGAATTCGAGAAGAAATCAATAAAAACCCTCCAAAAATCTTCATTGCAGGTCATTCTCATATTTTAAAAGTACAGTTTGATAAAAAATTAAACTTGCTACATTTAAACCCAGGGGCTGCTGGAAATCACGGTTTTCATAAAGTTAGAACAATGTTACGCTTTGAGCTTGAAAAAGGAGAAATAAAGAGTCTAGAAATTATAGAGTTGGCTAAACGAGGTTAGGTTGCTCTTTTTCTACAACAGGTAGCTCTACTTTTATTTTGGTTCCGTTATTTTTACTAGAGTCGATATGAAAAACACCTTTCATTATTTTAATTCTTGCATCAATTTGATTGATACCTAAACCATCTTTTTGAGTTATTTGGGTTTTATCAAATCCAATACCATTATCTGTTATTGTTAAAAAGAGTTTACCATCTTTCTCTTCTAAGTCAATATTTGCTAAGGATGCTTTACTATGTTTTAAAATATTATTCACAAATTCCTGAATAATATTATATATTTTGATTTCAAAACTCTGCTGATACCTTTTTACTTCACCAAAATTAGTATTTATTTCAATTCGAGAATTGGAGTACTTATCTGCCATATCTTTAATAGCAAATTTTAATCCAAACTTAAGGAGCACAGAAGAAACTAGCGTATGGGACAAATCTCTAATTTTCTGTGATGCCTCTGTGATAATCTCTCTGGTCTTATCTATTTCTACAGGGGCCTTTCCATTAAACTTTCCTTTGGTAGCTTGTAAGTGTAAATTTGCTGAGGATAACAAAGCACTTACACTATCGTGTAAAGTTTCAGCAATCTGCTTTCTTTCAGATTCTTTTCCATCTATTGTGGCGTTTAAAATTCTAACTTGAGAATCTGATCTAATTTTTTCTATTTTTTGGCTTTGAATAAGTTGTGTTTGTGATAACTCTAAACCTAAATTTTTTTGTTTGAGTTTGTAAAAATTAACTCCGTACAATAAAGATAATATTACAATTAAACCACCTATACCAATAATCCAAAAAGTTCTTTGTGCTTTTAATCTTTTATTTTCTTCTTCTTTAAGTAGTAATTTTTTTGCTGATTTAAAATCATATTTAGCATCTAACTCCTCTATCATATTTCTTACCTCTCTATCTCTTAAACTATCTTTAATATTATAAGAAAGTTCTTGAAAAACATAGGCCTTATAGTCTTTTAAAATATATAGATTATAAGCTAAATTAAAGTAAATTTTTTCTCTTACCATAAGCGCTTTACTAGACTTGATGTTCTTGATTAAGTCTAATGCTTTGTAATACGTTTTTTTAGCTTCATTATAATTACTTTCGGATAAATATATATTTGCTAAATTTACTAAAGCTCCAGATTCGTTGACCTTATTGTTTTGTTTTTTATGAATATTAATTGCTTTTTTGGCATAAATCTCTGCCTTATTATACAAAGAGTCATTTAGAAAAATTACAGAAGAATTAGAATAAGCCCTTGATTTTACTTCTAATATGTTACTATTTAATTCTGGTATTTTTTCAACCTCATTATAAAAATACAAAGAACTATCCTTATAAATTTTTAAATTTTCGATACTATTAAGTCTATAAAATATATTACCATATTTTAATAAGGTCTCTGCTTTTATTATATCTCTATTGAAAGACAAGTCTATTTGATTCTGAATATTATCTACATTAATTGAAGTAATATAATTTAAAGTTTTTCTATAATATTTAAGAGCATTTTGATTACTTCTAGTTGCGTAAAAGATATTTGCAATTAAATAATTTACAGAAACTTTTTCATCTAAAGTTAAATTGGTCTTTTCTAAAATTTCTTGAGCAATTTTAAGAGCATTAGTATATTTCTCTTCTTTAAAAAAGTTTTTTGCTTTATAATACTTTATTTTTAAGGAATCTTTTTGAACAAAAGAAGAAGTTGTGTTAGATAACACAACTTCTTTATTTTTAAGGTTTACTAAATTACAGATTAAAAAACCTAATATTATAATTAAATTTAGCTTCAATATTTATATAATAATAATTATAGAATAACTCCTTGAGGCTTTCTCACTAAATTAGTTGTTGCGCCTAGCAAATCTACATCTCCTTTGGCTAAGTTATTGGTTTTAACATGATTTACAAAATCAAATTTAAGAGGTTGTCCTTCTTCTTTTTCTAAAACTCGAGAAAAATCTCTTTCAGATGATTTACCGTCTTCTAAGTGGATTTCGTAAGTTTTTATTTCTTGATTGTACACAAAGTCAACACTAACTTTGCTTTTTACTTTAAAATCTAGTGTATATGTACCATCTTCATTACTAGTAATACTCCAGTCATTAAGCTTGGTTCCTTCTGTATTCTTAGCTAAAAAGATATTATCATCTTTAATTGTTATTTGTCTTGGGGATTTTTGAGAATTTTCATCTACAAAACCGACTCTAAGTTGCTCACCATCTATAACTAAATCTTGGGTTACTTTTCTTTTTGTTGGATTATCTGTGGCATACAAATAAAAATTATTAGTACTTGTACTGTAATCAATTACATTGTCTACAGATGTATTTTCATTGAAATCAAAATCTATAGAATATGCTCCGTTAATATCTCTTTTAATTTTATATGATTTAAGTAATTCTAATGATTGTTCTTCTGGCAATACACTTTCGTTTGAAGTACAAGAAGAGAAAACTAATGTTAACGATGCCACAATAGCAAATAATCTAAAATTTTTCATAATGGGAATGTTTAATACTTTTTAGGTTAATTTTTAGGGGCGGGTTAATGGAATTGGATTATAATTTAAAGTAAATTTGCAATGTATACTATTATGTAGTGTATTCTGGGGGATTACTATAAATAAGCTTTTTAGGGGATGATTAACTAAAGTAATCAAAACTTATGAATAGTTATTTTGGGGATAGGGTTAAACTACATTATTTTTAACAGCATACATTGCTAAACCTACTGAATTTTTTACATTTAATTTCTTTAACAAACTTTTTCTATATGTTTCTACTGTGTTAACACTTAGGTTTAGTAAATCAGCCATTTCAATTGTGCTGTACTCCTTAGTTATTAATTTTAGTACATCAAGTTCTCTTTCTGTTAGTGTATCTAACAAGAACTTGTCTGGCATTTCTCCTTGCGGTACCATTTGTCCTGATAAAGATTTTAGTAAAATATTTTGAATATCGTTACTAAAATACTGTTCTCCACTAGCAACAGCTTTAATAGCGTTTACTATATGTTCTCCTGCATTGTTTTTTGAGATATATCCTTTACATCCTAGGTTTAAAACTTCTTGAACAATCTTAACATCATCATAACTAGATAATATTATAACTTTTTGATCAATTTTCTTTTTCTTAAAGTATTTTAAAACTTGAAACCCGTCTAAAATTGGCATTGTAATATCTAATATCAATACGTCTGCAGTATTCTTCTTATTAGCAAACCAATCTATGACTTCTTGACCTGTTAAAGAGTAACCTCTTATCTCAATGTCTTTATCTGTATTTATTACAGCCATGATCCCTTCTATTAATATTTTGTGATCATCAGCTACGTGAACGTAAATCTTTTCTTTCATTGTTACTTTACAAATTTAAATTAGAAATTATCATTCTACAACCCCCATTTTCAGTGAAATTTTCACCTCACTGAAAACGGTGAGAAGCCTCACTGTTTTCAGTGAGAGAGGTTTTTTAACTAGCTATATTTCAATACCTTATAAATTGGTTATTTTTTTAAATATTTACCACTTCTAATACTCTAGTAAAAGTAAGGTATTTATTTTTTTCTTAAAAAAGCTTAAAAAACAAAAACCGAGAATAAATTCTCGGTTTTTTTCGCACTAAATATACTAAGATGTTAGGCTTATCGTAATCTATCTACAGATTTTACAAGATCTTCATCCTTTTTAATAGCTTTATTTGCCAAAACAACAAGCAAAATAGCCAAAATTGGTAAGAACATCCCAATACCCTTCTTAGAAATCAAAATCTCTCCAGGTAAAGTTAGAGATACATATATCAATAATCCTAATAAAAAAAGATTAATCAATATTGACAAACGTCCTACTACAAATTGTAACTTTCTATTTTTAAATAAAAATATTGCTAAAAAGGAAAGTATAGCAGAAACAAAAAATAATGCTGGTATTACTTTTAAAGAGATTGTATCTCTCGAAAATAAGTCCAAAACATAAACTTGATTTTTTAAGTTTTCCCATAAATTGAATACAAATATTAATCCTCCAGAAACAATTGAGGCTAATAATAAATATATACTTTGTATTCTTTGTATCATCCTTAAAAAATAGGAATACAAAAGTAGTTTTTTCTTTTTTAAAAAGAAAACATAAAACTTAAAAAAAATGTATATATTTGCTAAACAATAACCGCACAAGTTGTATTGTATAGTGCTATATACAATAATAGAAAAATCAAAAAAAATTAATAATCTTACTATATTAAGATTCACTTTTTAACTTAACACATAAAGAATGTTCGAAATTTCAGAACTAAAGGCAAAAAAACTTGCTGACCTACAAGAAATTGCTAAATCTATTGGTTTGACTAAAACAAGTCAATTAAAAAAATTAGACTTGGTGTATCAAATATTAGATGTTCAAGCTGCAAACCCTGCAAAAGCATCATCTACATCTCCTTCTAAAACTGAAGAGAAACCTAAGGCTGAAAGACCTAAGAGAAAAAGAGTTGTAAAAAGCGCTCCAAGTAAACCAGCTGAAAATACTGCTCCTACAGAGAATAAACCTAAAATAGCTAAAGAGGCAGCTAAAGTAGCCGAAAAAAAGGAAACTGTTTCTCCTGAAAAGAAAGAAGTCAAGACACAACAGAAGCCTGCTAATACTAAAACTCAGAATAGACCTCAGCATAAAAATCAGCAGAATAACACTCAACAAAATAATAAGAACAAACAAAACCATCAAAATAGAGACAAAAATAATTCTAACAGAGGTAACAAGTCTAATAATAGGTACAAAGACCCTGATTTTGAATTTGATGGAATCATTGAAAGTGAAGGTGTTTTAGAAATGATGCCTGATGGTTATGGTTTTTTACGTTCTTCTGATTACAATTATTTATCTTCTCCTGATGATATTTATGTATCTCAATCTCAAATTAAATTATTTGGTTTAAAAACTGGTGATACAGTTAGAGGTAATGTTCGTCCACCAAAAGAAGGTGAAAAATATTTTCCATTAATTCGTGTTTCGAAAATTAACGGATTAAATCCTAACGTAGTAAGAGATCGTGTTTCTTTTGAACATTTAACTCCGTTATTTCCTCAAGAAAAATTTGATTTAGCAGAAAGAGGTAGTTCTTTATCAACAAGGATTATTGATTTATTTTCTCCTTTAGGAAAAGGTCAGCGTGGAATGATTGTAGCACAACCTAAAACTGGTAAAACCATGTTATTAAAGGATGTTGCTAATGCTATTGCTGCAAATCATCCAGAAGTATATCAAATTGTTTTATTGATTGACGAAAGACCAGAAGAGGTTACAGATATGCAGCGTAGTGTTCGTGGAGAAGTTGTTGCTTCTACTTTTGATGAACCTGCTGACAAACATGTAAGAGTTGCAAATATTGTTTTAGAAAAAGCAAAACGTTTGGTAGAATGCGGACATGATGTTGTGATTCTTTTAGACTCTATAACACGTTTAGCTAGAGCATACAACACGGTTGCTCCTGCGTCTGGAAAAATTCTATCAGGTGGTATTGATGCCAATGCATTACACAAGCCAAAACGTTTCTTTGGAGCTGCAAGAAATATTGAAGGTGGTGGTTCTTTAACTATTATCGCAACTGCACTTACAGAAACAGGTTCTAAAATGGATGAGGTAATCTTTGAAGAATTTAAAGGTACAGGTAATATGGAGCTTCAATTAGATAGAAACATTTCTAATAGAAGAATTTATCCTGCTATTGATTTAATTAAATCTTCTACAAGACGTGATGATTTATTATTGGATGAAAAAACTGTTCAAAGAATGTGGGTGCTGCGTAAATATTTAGCTGATATGAATCCTATAGAGGCTATGGAATTTATAAATGAAAGAATAAAATTCTCTAAAAATAATGATGAGTTTTTGATCTCAATGAACGGATAATAACTTAAAATTACTTACAAGTAAAAAGCCTTTTTGATAAATCAAAAAGGCTTTTTTTTATTTCTATTTTAAACATAATTATTAAGTATATAAAAATCAACATAAAACTATATTTAAAGTAATGACAATAAAAAATCCGTTCAAATTAATTGAACGGATTTTTTTTTGATTGTATTTTAAAAGGATTAGTTTCCAGAATACATATAAGATCTGTTGTCTTCTATATCTGTAGCTTTCTTTATTGCTTCGTACATTGCGTAAGTTTTTCTTTTTCTTGCTTGTAGAATATTTTTTCTAGCTGTTTCATAGTTAGGTAAAGCTGTAGGTAGTTCTTTATTAGTAACTACAAATGCAAATACCCCTCTATTACCTGGTATATTTTTATATACTTTATTTTGATCAGCAGTATACATCGCCCCAACAATTTTTGGCTCAGAGCCTGCACCTGATAAAGTTGGACTCTTTAAGTTTACCCCATTAGCACTTCTAACGCTGGTTGCATTCTCCTTAGCAATTTCTTGCAAAGTAGCTCCATTAAATTTATCAGCCATTAATTTGGCTTTCTTTTCTTTTAGAAGTATTGGTCTAACTCTATTCACTGCTTTTTCTACAGACATTAAACCTTTCTCGGTTTTTGCAGTAACATATGCAACAACATGACTTCCATCTAAATCAAATCTTTTAAAGTCTCCAATTTCTCTGTCTTTTCCAAAAGCCCAAGAAACAATTTGTCTTTGATTTCCTAAACCAGGAACATTCTCATCTAATACCTTTAAACCAATAGCAGGTTTTGTTACATATTTATTCTCTTTTGCTATTTCTGAGAAATTATTGTCTTTAGATACTTCTAAAGCGAACTGTTCTGCTTTTTGAAAAACTGCATTTTCTGTTGCTTCAGAGGGTACAATTTGTCTAGCATAAGTAGCTAATTTAAGTACTGTTTGCTCTTCTTTTACATCATCAATTCTAATAATATGATAACCAAATGGAGTTTTTACTACACCAACTTCTCCTTTTTTTCCTTCAAAAACAAAGTCTCTAAATTCTGGCGTCATTCTGTTGTATGGAAACCAACCTAAATCTCCATCTTTTTGAGCAGAACCTGTATCTGATGAAAAGTCTTTTGCCAATTTAGCAAACTTACTCTTACTTCTTTTAACTAAGTTAAAAATACTATCAGCAGTTTTCTTAGCTTCTTCTTCTGTTCTAGTTACATTTGGAGCAACTCTTTGAGCTCCAATAAAAGGAATTAAAATATGACTAGCCTTTGCAGAATCTGCCATTTTTGCAACCTCTGTAATTTTACTAATCTTGTAAAGACCTTGGTCTTTATAAGGACCAAAAACATCACCTTTAGCGCCTTTAAAAATATTTGATGCCACTTGTGCATTTACTTGATTTTGAAACTTAAAACTCTCATCTAAATTAACATCAGAGTCATTCTGATTCAAAAATTCTCTATCGTTAGTTGATGCTTTAAAAACTGGTATTAAAGATGCAATGTCGTTTTTAATAGCTACTTCATCTTCTGGTGTAGCAGTAATATCAAATTTTACATAAGAAATATCTCTAGAATCTTCTACTTTAAAATCATCAGCATGATTTTTAATATATGACTCTACCTCAGATTTTTTTATTTTAACAATACTATCTGGAATTACAGAATAAGGCACAAAAACAAACTGCGTGTTTAATTTTGTATTCTCTGTTATATATTGAAACTCTCCTTCTTTTAAAGAAGCTCCAAGACCAGCAGAAACTAAAGTATTGTATGTATTGGTCTCTGCATTATCTCTAATTTGACTCATGTAATTAGACCATGCACCCCACATCTGTGGATTATTCTCTTTTGTATCCGCTAAAAATTGTTTGAATTTAGCTTCATCAAATAAACCAGCTTCATTTTGAAACTGAGGACTGTTTTTAACTGATGGTGCATTGATTACTTGATTCCAAACATCTGCCTCTCCAACAGTAATACCTGCTTCTGTTAATTGATTTTGATAGATTTTTTTTCTAACAATATTATCCCAAACAGTTTTAGAAGCTTGCATTTCAGAAACTCTATTTCCTACATTTTGCTTATAGTCTTCTAATGCTGCAACATACTCTTGCCTAGATATAGATTCTCCATCTATAACACCAATTTCATTTACTTTACTTGAGTTAAAAAAATCTCCTAAAGTTGATGGGTCTAATACAAAAGCAAACAGTGCTAAACCTATTATGATGATTAAGAACATTGAACGTTCTCTAATTTTCGATAAAACTGCCATACGTCATTAATTTAATTTCAGTTGGCGAATATACGATTTGGGTTTTAATATTGCAACCCAATTTAAACATATTAATCGCTATTAAAAAGGAAGTCTTAGAGTTATAAAAATAGTATTAAAATTTAATCTTCTTGATCTATAATTTTAAAACGAACTTCTTCTATTCTAGCACTACTCATTTTAAGAATCAATATTTCAAAACCCTTAATATCAACTACTTCTTCTACTAGAGGAATGTTTTCTGTGTGCTCTATTATAAACCCTCCTAAAGTTTCATAAGCCTCTGATTTTGGAATGTTTACTCCATACTCTTCATTCAAATAATCCACTTCTAATCTTGCAGAAAACTCAAATTCTTCTTCAGATAATTTCTTTTCTAGAAATTCTTGAGTATCATGTTCATCTTCTATTTCACCAAATAGTTCCTCAACAATATCTTCTACAGTTATCATACCTGATGTACCTCCATATTCATCCACAACAACTGCAACACTTTTACGCTTTTTCATTAAGCTATTTAGCACATCATTAATTAACATAGATTCTGGAACAAGCTCAATAGGAAGTAAAATTGACTTGATTGTTTTAGGTCTTTTAAATAACTCAAAAGCGTTTACATAGCCGATAACATCATCTAAAGACGTTTTATAGACTAGCACTTTAGATAAACCAGTATCAATAAAAATATTTCTTAAGTTAGCTACCTTTTCATGAATTTCTACTGCAATAATTTCTGTTCTTGGCACCATCACTTCTCTCGCTTTTACGTTATGAAACTCTAATGCATTCTGAAAAATTTGAATTTCAGAATCCATTTCATCGTCTTCATTTCCTGTTTCAAGTTGTTCTGAAATATAATTACCTAACTCTTCTTTACTAAATTCTGTCTGCTCCTCATCTGCATTGGTTTTAAAAAACACCCGCAATAAAAAGTCTGATATTAAAGTGATTAATTCTGAAAAGAAATGGAAAATTACATAAAAAACATAAGCAGGAACAGCAAACAACTTTAAAACCTCATTTGCATAAATTCTAAAAATAGCCTTAGGTAAAAACTCTGCTGTAATTAAAATAATTATTGTAGAAATTAAAGTTTGAATTAATAAAATAGAGAATTCATTATAGTGCTCTATAGGTAAAATATCAACTAAGAATTGCCCCATGTAATAACTATAAACCACCAAAGAAATATTATTACCAACTAACATTGTGGTAATAAATTTTGATGATTTTTGAGTAATCCTGTTAAGAATTTTAGGAATAAAACCCTCTCTCTTTTTCTCTAATTCAATATGCAATTTATTGGCGGAAACAAAAGCGATTTCCATACCAGAAAAGAAGGCAGAAAGGATAATTGAACTCAATATAATAATAACTTCAATTTCCATACTTTAGTAAAGTGCTATTTTTTTTGATTGTTTCTTTCTTCTACTTTTTTTCTAAAATGTCTTTTCAAGAAAAAAACTAAGGTAATAAAAATAGAAAAACCAAGAAAAAAATAAGCTCGTGATCTATCTGTATTCCATCTTACAACACCTTCTACCAAGCATATAAAAGCCACCATTAAATAACCATATTGAAAGAATTTCCAAATTTTATTCATCATATTACTCTTCTGTTGTTTCTAATATTCCTGTTGTTTTTTTTGCCAAATGCTCAGTTAAATCCTCTTTACACTCAAATCCAACTCCATTAATGGTATCTGTTAACGTCATTAATGTAAATGGTTTTTCAGAAAAAAAATAATTGGTGTTTTGATCCCAAAACAATTGCTCTGTTTTTAACTTTGTATTTTCTTTATGATTCAATACTACAACATTACCTTTAATTTCTGACACTAATGTTTTTGAATAAGTTAACGCATAGTTTCCTGTAATTGTAACAGAATCTTTATCTTCAAAGTTAATAATTTTTACGCCTTTAGGAAACTCATTGTAAGGATGATTTTTTCTATTGCTAAAATCATACAGTAATGGTGTTATTAATTTAGACGTAATTCTCCCTGAATCTTTATACACATGAAAAGCATTTTTTGCAATGCCTGTTGGTAGGTTTTTAGTAGCCAAGAAATCTTTTACTTCTTGTGTACTATTAGTACAAGAAAAAAGCATTACTGCAAATATAAATGCAGTAATGCTTTTTGATATTATTTTTAAACCTCTCAAGTAATTAGTTTGAAGGAACCTTTACAGTTTCACCAATCCAACATTTAATAGTATATGAACTTCCCGGTGCTACACCCTCTGTAAAAATTACTTTTTTATTAGGTACATTAGCCTTGTAGCTTCTTATGTATCTACCTGCTACAGCAGAAATACTAGGATCAACAAATGCTGCTCTTCTTGCTTTGTTTAAAGCAGCCACATACACCATTCTTTTTTCGAACTCATTTTTTCCACATTTATTCACACTAGATTGATACAATCTTGCAATAAATAAATATGCTTTACCTGAGTTAGGATTAAACTTTAAAGCTTCTCTGGCTAAACTTCTTGCTCTACTTAATTGCCCTCTATCTTTTGCTGCTTGAGCAAATTTTAATTTATATTTAGCTTTCTTTAATGGGTCTGTCTCTAAATCAAAAGATTTTTGTCTCATAGCATTAGCTCCTGAATTATCACCATTGTCTTCTAACACATTAGCTAAAAAAGCATATGCTTCTGGAGATGGAGATGCGTCTGCAAATGCTCTTGCTAGTTTTTCAAATAGAGGATCTTTTTGACAACCCTTGTTAAACATTCTAGATACCGCTCTTTTTAACCAAACTGCATTAGATTTGTTTGCTTCAAAATCTCTAGAATAAAGAGGTACCAATCTTTCGCATGTTGCAATTTCAGAGATAATTGCATCTAAACCTCCCTCTACAGTTCCTAGAGCTTTAGAATTTATAGAATACGCTCTAATCAATTTTTTATTGCCTAAAGAGTCTTTCTTTAACTCTTTTAATCTAGCTGCATAACCTTCTAATTTTTTGTTTATATTCTCTAATACATCATCATACGTATCAAAAACCTTTTGAGGATTTGTATCTTTGTTTCTATCTGTTACTCCTTGAAAATACTTATATAAATTCTTTACTCCCATTTTCGTTGGGTCGATATTATATCCTTTTTCTAAAATTACAAATATCTCATCTTCTGAAGCTAACTTATTTTTTGATAGATAAGTAGCATAGTCACTATGAACTTTTGCTGGGTTTTTTTTAGGAAAGTACTGTAACCTTTGTTCGTAAACTCTTTTCACTAAAGCTGGATCCTTTTTTACATCCTCTGCTAAAGTTGATCCATACTTATAAATATTTACAGATAAATCTTTACAATTATCCATTAAATATATCCAATTGGTATAAGCAGCATCATACTTTTTAGACTGAAAGTCTCCTTTAAACAGATTGTATTTAATTGTACATTCTCTGTCTGAATTATCCTGTCCATTTGTTTTTGCTGATAACATTGTAAGTGTTACAGCTAATAAAAACGTAATTTTCTTCATGTTGTTAGTTTTTTGTTAATCTATTTTTCTTTTTTGAAACCAATTAATATCTGTCAAAGATAACCCTAATCTGAAATTAAAATAATTTTCCTGTATCAAATTATTTGAAGTGGTTCCTCTTTTACCAAATTCAAACCCCATATTTAGGGTAGATAATTGTTTCAGTGGTATACCTAAACCAAAAGACATGCCAAAGTCGTCAACTTCAGTAAAATTTGCATTGCTACCTGATCCATTTATCAATAACCCTGTCTTCTCAAAACGAAGACCAGCTCTATAAGTAATTCTGTCAAAGTAACTTGAAATGGAGTTTATTTTTGGAATATAAAATCCTCCTAAAGAAAATCTATTTGAATCACCGTATCTAAATGCAGCATTTGAAGTACTTAAAAAACCTGAAGTTCCAATTGCAGCTTGACCCTCATACTCTAAACCAACATACCATTTATCAAATTTACCCATTCCAAAACCTAAAGTTGTTTTAACAGGTAAGTTATATCTACCAGTAATTGTTGTTTGAGAAATAGTATCTCTAGAAATTTCTGAACGATCTGATGTAAATGTTAAAGAATACAAGTATTCATTTCCAGTAACTCTTAGGTCATGGCCTAATTTAACTGTAGCTCCTGCTGAGATAGTAGTCTCATTTTTTAACTGTTTGTTAAACTGAGTTCCTAATCTAAGAGATCCCCCTCTAACTTTTAATGTTTCATTATATTTTGAAGCTAAAGAAACGTTTGCTTTTTGTTCTGATACTGAATTTTCAACATTACCAAAACTTGAACTAGCTTCTAAACCAAAAGTAATTTCTTTAGTTAGTTTTAAACCAAAACTTAAATACACTCTACTAACCCCACCACTACCCGTAAAAGAAGTAAGACGTGTTATGTCTCCATTAGAGTCTGTAATAGAATTATTTAAAGAATAACCAATAGATGATAATGGTTGAAGACCAACTGAAGCTCCCATTTTTTTTCCAATAGGAAAAGCTAAAGCGAAATAACTTAAACTTGTTGTGTTACCGGTTTGTTTTGTTGCTCCGTTCTTTAATGTTAAATTACTGTTTAATATTCCAAAAGAATATGTTGTATACCTTAAATCTGCGTAAGCAGCAGGGTTAAGAAAATTTAAATATTTATAGTGACTAAACGCAACACCAATACCTCCCATGGCACTTTGCTCTATTGTATTTGGGGTAAACTCTTCTCCAATACCAAAAAAAGAATATGGTGATGAACTTGTTCTTTGAGCAGATATAGCAAATGAAGCTAATAGCAAAAAAACGAAAACTAAATTTTTAATCATTTTTATTGGTTAAATGTCAATATCTCATTCAATCCTTCAAGGAGAAAATTTTGATTGGCAAATATGCTACTTTTTAATTGTTTTGACAAGAAATTTGTATCTCCTCCTGTTAAAACTACTGTTAAATCTAAATATTTGGTTTTATATTGATGAATGACTCCTTCTATTTCTTGAATTACTCCATTTACTACTCCAGAATTCAAACTTTCTGCTGTATCTGTTCCAATAAAATCGTCTAAAATTTTAGGCGTTACTCGAGGTAAAGTCGCTGTAAAAATATTCATCGATTGAAATCGCATTTCAATACCTGGTGATATAGCACCACCCAAATACTGTTTTTTATCATTTACAAAATCAAAGGTGATACAAGTTCCTGCATCAATAATTAATACATTTTTATTTGGATACTTTAAAACTGCATTACTAACTAAAGCAATTCTATCTACACCCAAAGTTTTTGGAGTTTTATATAAATTAAAAAAAGGAACTCTTGTAGCAAAAGATAATTGATGAACTTTTACAATATTTTGAATTTTTACTTTCTTTTTTCCTGATATTTTAGCTACGCTAGACATTATTGCATCAGAAACTTCGTAATTTTTAATAATTTTTTTTATTTCTGTTATGATTTTTTTCTTATCAAAAACAAAAACACTTAGCATGGTATTCTTCTCAAAAACAGCGGCTTTAACTCTGGTATTGCCAATATCTATACTTAAATTCATATTCAGTTTTGATGGGTGCTTCAAAAATACAATACATTTTTTTAAAAATTATTTAGTAGATGTAAAAAAACATATTATATTTGCATCCGCTAAGGCAATGGTACCTTAGCTCAGTTGGTAGAGCAAAGGACTGAAAATCCTTGTGTCCCTGGTTCGATTCCTGGAGGTACCACTTAAAAACCCTGTAAACTCAATGTTTATAGGGTTTTTTGTTTAATATTTTTTTTATTATTTCATCTTTTGAAGATTGGCTACCTCTAACTGCGTTAAAGCTCTCCATCTTCCTCTTGGTAGGTTTTTCTTAGTGAGTTCTGCAAAAATAACTCTATCTAATTTTTTTACTTTATAACCAACATGTTCAAAAATCTTACGAACAATTCTGTTTCTACCAGAATGAATTTCTATACCGATTTCAGATTTTGGTTCTCCATTGATATATGAAACCGCATCAATAAACACTTTTCTTCCTTCAATAATTACTTCTCCTCTAAGTTTTTCTAGGTCTTTCAAATCTAATTTTCTATCTAAAGAAGCATGATATAGTTTACGCACATTATGTTTTGGATGTGTCAATTTTTTTGCTAAATCTCCATCGTTTGTAAATAACAACAAACCTGTTGTATTTCTATCTAATCTTCCAACAGGATAAATTCTTTCTTTAGATGCGTTCGCAACCAATTCCATTACTGTTTTCCTACCTCTATCATCATCCATAGTTGTGATGTAGTTCTTAGGTTTATTCAATAAAATATATCTTTTTTGTTCAGGAGAAATTGAAGTTCCATCAAATTGAACAACATCATTAGGTTGCACTTTGTAACCCATTTCAGTCACTAATTTTCCGTTTACTTGAACACTTCCATGTTCAATATACGTATCTGCCTCTCTACGAGAACAAATTCCAGAATTAGCAATGTATTTGTTAAGACGAATTCCTAATGATTCATCAGACTTTGGAGTAGACTTTATTTTCTTGTAGTCTTTTTTAAAGTTTTTTCTATTGAGAGGCGTACTTTTTTTTCCTTCTTGTCGTCCTCTCGACGAGTTTTTATTTGATTTCATTACTTAAAATTTTTGCAAAAATAGGTATAATAAAGCTTAATTTAGCTTATCTATCACTTTTTCTACAATCAAACTTGTATCAATAAACACCAAACTAAAAACTCCTATTAACAACAATAGTTTTAAGATATTATGTAACTTAATGTATTGTTTGGTTTCCGTTGATTTCCATAGATAAACCGCTACTAATGTTAACGTTATCATTGCCAAGTAAAAATAATATTTCATGTAACTTAATTCTGGGTAATTGAATAAAATCAACATTGGAAATATCGTTAAAATCAATAAAAAGAGAGAGAGTTGTTTCGCTTTTTTTTCACCATATCTTACCGGAAAAGTATCATAATTATTTACAATAGCCCCTTTCATGTTTTGTAAATCTTTAATCAATTCTCTGATCATTAATACTAAAAATAAAAAAATAGCATGAACAAAAATAATTTTCGAAAAATTTTTAAAGTAAATAAATATGGCAAAAAATGGTAAAATGGTTAATACAGTTGCTGAAATTAAACCCGTTAAAGGATGCTTTTTAAGTTTATGAGAATAAAACCAAATTCCAAAAATATATACTGCAAAGAAAAAAGCCGCTCTAAAAGACACAAACCAACCAAATAGAAATCCTAAAAAATTTAGAAAAAAGTACAAATTTAACTTTGTTGATTGTTTTACATAATTATCTATACTTGATTTTAAAGGACGATTGATTCTATCTACTTTAACATCATAAAAATTATTAATAATATAGCCAGAAGCCACTACGCATACAGTAGCCAAAACAACATAAAGCAAATCAATATCTAAGACCGTTTCTCGAAGAGATTTTTTAGAAGAAAAAATAAA
This sequence comes from Polaribacter septentrionalilitoris, assembly GCF_009832745.1. Classification (GTDB taxonomy): domain Bacteria; phylum Bacteroidota; class Bacteroidia; order Flavobacteriales; family Flavobacteriaceae; genus Polaribacter; species Polaribacter septentrionalilitoris. The sequence continues at coordinate 165,599 of NZ_VRMJ01000028.1, forward strand.
AATAGCTGCTAAGTATTGCGCAAAAACTAGTATTAATATATTGTAACCTCTAATTACAGAGATTAGGCTTAAAAATTTAAATGAGATTTTTTTGATTTTGAAACTAGACATAAGGCTAGAATCTATATACCAACTCTAACTTGTAGTTTTTTAAACTAATTTGAGCTTTTTCAAAGTCTTCTGTAAAGCCTAAAATGTAACCTCCGCCTCCAGACCCACATAATTTCAAGTAGTAATCGTTTGTTTTAATTCCGTTTTCCCAAACTTTATGAAATGCATCAGGAATCATTGGTTTAAAGTTTTTTAATACCAATTTAGAAAGTGATTTTACGTTTCCAAACAAAGATTTTACGTTTCCATGTAAAAAATCTTCGATACAAGCATCTGTAGTTTTAGCAAAATCTTCGCTAATCATTTTTCTAAACCCTTCGTTTTTCATCTTATTCATAAAGATGTTTACCATAGGTTCTGTTTCACCAATCTGTTGAGAATCTAATAAGAATACTGCTCCTTTTCCTTCTTTTTGAGAAGGAATGCCTGTTGCTTCTATATTTTCTTTTGAGTTGATTAAGATAGGTATGCTTAAATAGCTATTTAATGGATCTAAACCAGAACTGCTACCATGAAAAAAAGATTCCATTACAGAAAAGATGTTTTTTAATTTCAGCAACTTTTCTCTAGTTAAATTTTCTAAAACCGTTATTTTATCTGCAACATATTTATCATAAATAGAAGCCACTAAAGCTCCTGAACTTCCAACACCATATCCTTGAGGAATAGACGAATCGAAATACATTCCGTTTTCAATATCTTGTTCTAATTGATTTAAGTCAAAAGAAACCAGTGCAGTATCTATATCTTTTAAATAATTATAGAAATGCTTAAGATGTTCGTTAGAATCTTTTGATTTTCCAATTAAATTTGATGAAGTTTTTAATGCTCCTCTATATGCATTAAACGGAATTGCTAAGCCTTTAGAATCTTTAATGATTCCATATTCCCCAAAAAGAAGGATTTTAGCATAAAATAGTGGTCCTTTCATTTTCTTTATGATAACGTTGCAAAAATACAACTTTTAATGTTAAGGTTATCTTATTAAATATTTTTATAGAAAATCTTCCAAATCCCCACTTTCTTGTTGTCTTTATATTTCCCTTTTTCCTTTATTTTTCCTAGCTTTGAAAAGGTTTTCCAAATTCCTTCTTTTTTTCCTTCTGAATATTTTCCAGCAATTTTTAATGCTCCTGATTTGTAATAAAAAGAATATTTTCCATCTGGTTTACCATCAACATAATACACTTCTTGAGCTTTCTCTCCAGAAATATAATAGTCTACAACCAGTTGTCCTTTAGACTTCTCTTTTGGCGCAGGTCTGTAGTATGTTGCATTTTGCTTAGTGGTTTCTTTCCAATTCGCATCAAAATAAATGGTTTTTTGCGCAATGGTTTTACTTGATAATAAACCTAAAAAAAGAAAAATAAGTAAAGCTGTTTTTTTCATTGATTGTACTATTCTTAAATATTGTAAGAGAATTAGATTCTAGTTGCTCCAAAACCAGCATTGTCACAAATATACTGATTTTTCTGGCAGTACTTTGCTAACTCGTTATTAATGAAACTATTTACAGCGTCTTTTTCATCCTCTGGATACAACACATGCACATTAGCACCAGCATCTAATGTAAAACAAATATTGCTATTGTTTTCTGCTCTATAACTCCAAATTTTATTGATTACCTCAAGCGTATTTGGTTTCATTAAAATAAAATAAGGATTACTCGTCAACATCATTGCATGTAGCGTTAACGCTTCACTTTCTACTAAATTTATAAAGTCTTTTATAGTACCTTCTTGTAAAATTTCAGACATCTTAGACAGATTCTCATTGGCTTGCTGAAAACGATTTTCTGCATACGGGTGATTGTGCATTAAGTTGTGACCAACCGTACTTGAAACTTGTTTTTCACCTTTATCAACCAACAAAATAGTGTCCTGATAATTGTTAAAAATTGGATGAACATCATAAGGGAATTTAACTCCGTATAAATCTGAACTTCCTTCAATATCTGGATGATTTCCCCAAACTACTAGAGGTCCCTCTATACTTCTACTTGCACTCCCAGAACCTAACCTTGCTAAAAAAGAGGTTTTTTTATTGATGTATTCTTCTGATAAACTTGAGTTTATTTCAGATTCTAAACTCATCAAACACCTAGCAATGGCACTTAAACCGCTTGCTGACGATGCAATTCCGCTTGAATGTGGAAATGAATTTTCTGAATGTATTGTCATTTTATATTCAAAAATAAAAGGACAATAGGCTTGAATTCTGGTAAAAAATTCTGATATTTTGGGTTTGAATTCATCTTTCTGTTTTCCTTCAAAAAATAAATCAAAATCCACAACAGTAGACTTTTCTTTCTTTTCAAAATCAATTGTAGTTATTGTATGACAATTGTTTAATGTAAAACTAATAGAAGCATTTTTTGGTATTTGAGGATTACTTTTCCCCCAGTATTTAACCAATGCAATATTGCTTGGTGTTTGCCAGGTAAAACTTGCTTTATCTATATATTTGTTTGTTGATTTAGAAGTAAATTCTGATGTATCCAAAGTCTAAAAATTTGCATCAAAGATAAAACTATTTCAGCTAAATATCAGTTAACTTTTACCCATTTCATTAATTCTGAAATGGGTATTTTTGTATTATGAAAGAAAAGAAAGTATTCTTACTCTTAAATGGAGAAAAACCAAAAAAAATACCCAACCTTTCTAGCTATACTGTGACTTGTGCTACAGATGGCGCATATCATTTTTTAAAAGAGAATAATATTTCAGTAGATTTTATTTCGGGCGATTTTGATTCTATTCAACAAATTCCTGAAAACATCGAAGTAATTGAAACTCCCAATCAAGATTTGACTGATTTTGATAAAATTTTACAAATTTTATTTGATAAAGGTCTATATAACATTGATGTCTTTGGAGCTAGCGGAAATGAGCAAGATCATTTTTTAGGAAATTTACACTCCGCTATTCAATGGAAAAAAAAACTGAATCTTACTTTTTTTGACAACCATGGATATTACTTTTTGGCAGACAAAACAACAACCATCAAAAATTGCAAAAACAATATTATTTCTTTGGTTCCTTTTCCAAAAGCTACAAACATCACTTCTAAAGGTTTACGTTATCAACTCAATAATGAAACGCTAGTTTTTGGAGATAGAATTGGCACAAGAAATACAGCTGAACACCATAACATTGAAATTAGTTTTACAGAAGGTTATTTATTTATTTTCATCAATCATAAAAATTAAAAAATGAATAGAAAAATAAAATTATTATGGGATTTTAGAGGTCCAGATGCAAAAGAAACCGCCAAACATCATACCATACATCTAAAAGAATTTGCAACTCTAGAAAACTTACCTTTTTATGAAATTGATATTCAAGAAAAAAATCCCATGTTATTTTCTGCTTTCATTACTGTTGATGAAAATGACATGAAAATTTATAGGGATGCTTTAAAACCTCATAGAGGTGAGATTGGATAACACCTCTATTTAATCTTCTAAAATCTCAGCAATGTTGGGTTTAAAATAATTTGGTCCTTTTAAAACTTTACCATCTTCTCTGTAAATTGGGTTGCCATCTTCACCTAATTTACTCATGTTAGAACGTTGAATTTCATTAAAAACTTCTTCAATTTTATCTTGCATACCATGTTCTATAATGGTTCCACACAAAATATATAACATATCACCCAATGCATCTGCAACCTCAACTAAATCGTTGTTATTTGCTGCTTCTAAATATTCCTCGTTTTCTTCTCGCATTAATTTATAACGCAATAAGTTTCTATCTTCACCAATGTGTGCAATTGGTTTTTGATTCATGTTTAATTTAAATGCAGTATGAAATTCTGTAACTGCTGCTATTTTATCTTTCATTATTAACTATTTTATTATTTTATGTTACTTTCTTTAAAAACCAAGCTGGAACAACTTTTAAAACCCCTGCAATAAGACGCCAACGTTTGGAAATATATGCTACTCTCTTCTTCTTTTTTATGGCTGCATAAATTTGTCTTGAAGCTTTTTCTAAAGGAGTTACCCAAAACAGGCCATCTCCTAAAGCCATTGCTGTATCTACAAAACCTGGTCTAATATCTGTTATAAAAACCTTCTTAGATTTTATAGTTTTTGTCTTAAGGTATAAACTCTCTAAATAGGCTTTTTGATAAGCTTTTGCTGCAAAATAAACTGGTGCAGATCTATTTCCACGAATAGATGCAATTGAGGAAATCCCCACCAAATGACCAAATTGTTGTGCTTTGAATAAATTATAAGCCAAAGTATATAATCTAGTTACACCCAACACATTGGTATTGATACTTTGCTCCTCTTTATCCCACTCAAATTTTGGATTGATAAAAGCCACACCAGAAGACTGAACAATTAAATCTACGGTTTTAAACTCACTAACAATCTCTTTAAAGACATTTTCAACTTCATCAACGTTTTGAATATCGTTTTGTTTGATACTAATTTGATTTGGAAATTGTGCTTTTAACTCTTCCAAAAGCGCCAATCTTCTACCTGTAATAGCAACTTTGTAACCATCTCTCACTAAAAATTCTGTAAGAGATTTTCCTATTCCAGAAGTTGCTCCAAATACGATGGCGTTCTTCATTTAATTTGTAATTTTGCTATTTTAGATTTCTGATTTATCAGAGCAACAATATATATAAAACTTTATGAATTATATCTTGATAAACCTAAGAGTAATTCACAACTTATAAATAATAAATTATGTTTTTAAGTGCTTTTTTTACAACCGGAAGAATCATTTTTATGATTTTCTTTGTGATTGCTTTTATTAGTTTAATGATTTACAGCTATAGAAAAGATATCAAAAATCATGAGCGCTATTATAAAGGTGCTGGAAAAAAGGTTTTGATTTATGGTGGATTAATTGTACTTGTTTTTATGGCAATCCGTTTTTTGTGGGGGCATTAAATTAATACATTTTCTCTACTTTACTCAAATTATCATGATCTAGAATGGTATACCCTTCTTCATCAAAATCAGCTGCAGGAACATATTTTACATTAACCGCCAACTTATCAAAATCATAAGAATAGATTTGATATACTTTTTGCGAAAATGACTCTTCATGATAATTAATTAAAATATACAAGAACGCATCTAAGTTTTGAATTTCTTTATTTGAGTAATTATACAAAGGACTGTTACTATCAATTTGATGCACTATGGTCCAAATAGTTGGCAAATACATGATTTTTTCACGTTCTAATTTTAGGGAATAAAAAATACGTTTATATTCACCTTTAGTATCTTTTTCTGATATTGATAGGGTTACTTTTATCTCTGGCTCTATCATAACTGTTTTCCGCTGATTCATTAAACGAAACATGATAGCCCGTTCATTTTTAAACTTTCGTAAAATTAAATTATCACTAAATTTAATTTTTGCTTTAGGTTTAGAAAATCGCCCATACAACAATCCTGTTATAAAAGAAAAACTTAGCAGGCCAATCATTGCCTCGAAAGCTGCCACAAAATTGGCAGTGATTCCTTTTGGTGCAATTCCACCATAGCCTACAGTAGTTAATGTTTGTGCACTAAAGAAAAATCCATTAAAAAAATCTTCTAAAAAAACACCTTTTGGTTTTGTTATTTGCTCTATACCAATACCTACATAAATAAATGCAAAAAAGATATTGATTATGGTATAAGTTACTATAATTAAAAAGAAAAAATGCCACCAAGAAATATCTACAAAATAGGTATATAAGTCGTTAATGTTTCTTTTTCTGTTTATATGAACAACATTACTACTACCATCATCATTAATAATATCTTGTGCATTTTGTTTTGAACTGTAGCCAAATCCAGGGTCTTTTGTTTTTCTTGCCATATTGTAAAGAAACAAAAAACCGACTAAAAAGTTAGTCATGGTCGGAAGAAATTCTGGCCATTTTTTTAGGTTTCAAAATGGTCTAAATTTCCTTCACATTTTAGAACTATCAAGGCAATAGCTAAATTTCTGAGTTCCATTTTAAATCTTCTTTTAGCGGTTTTATAGCCTATTTTGTTAGC
>NZ_VRMJ01000029.1 GCF_009832745.1 Polaribacter septentrionalilitoris
ATACAGTACCTTAGTTCAACAAAATAATGGTATGAGCAAAAACGATGAGATTAAAAAATTAAAGGAAAAAATTGAAGAATTGGAGTTTGTAAAAGACTTTCAGCAAGATATTATTGCGGATATGGAAATCATTACTGGTGTCGATTTAGCAAAAAAGTCGTTGCCCAAAACATTAGCAAAAGAGGTAGAACTAAAAAAGAAAAACATTTTAAAACAAAATGGATCTATCAATGTTTTGGGATCTCTAAACAAGCATTCTACAAAAGACGCAAAACACTAATAAAGAAAGAACTAAATGATAAAAAACTAATCTTAATGGTGCAACTGTATCGTAAAAAGGTAGGCTCTAAAACGGGTGGAATTAAACTCTATAATGAACTCAAATCTGAAATAATTGAACAAAACATCAACATAGGAAGAGACAAGTTCTATCGCTTTTTAAGACTCAATAATTTATTAATCCCGAAAAGAAAAAACTACGTAACAACTACCAATTCTAATCATATATTTAGAAAATATA
>NZ_VRMJ01000002.1 GCF_009832745.1 Polaribacter septentrionalilitoris
TCAGGAACAGGGTGACGATTTTGACGATCATCGCTCAGAACCCATATCGCGCCCACAGCGCGCGGTGTTCCACCTCATCGGCCATCGCGCCGATCACCTGCCCGCCCAGCCGGGAAAACAGGCCCCGGCGGGGGCCATGCAGGGAAAACCGCGTGTCATCGCCCAGGCGGGTCTTCATCGTGGGCACAAGGTGGCCGATCCCGTCGATCAGGCCCAGGTCCACCGCCTGTTGCCCGGTCCAGACATCGCCGGTGAACAGGTCGGTGTCGGGTTTCAGCCGGTCACCCCGGCGGGCGCGGACATGGGCCTTGAACGCCTCGTGGATGGGGGTCTGCAATTCCATCAGGCGATCCACGTCCTCGGCCTTTTCGGGCTGGAACGGGTCCATGAAGCTTTTGCTTTCGCCGGCGGTATGCACCCGGCGTTCCACCCCGTAGCGGCCCAAAAGCTCGTGAAAACCGAAACTGGCGTAGATCACCCCGAT
>NZ_VRMJ01000030.1 GCF_009832745.1 Polaribacter septentrionalilitoris
GTGTGCACGAACCCCCCGTTCAGCCCGACCGCTGCGCCTTATCCGGTAACTATCGTCTTGAGTCCAACCCGGTAAGACACGACTTATCGCCACTGGCAGCAGCCACTGGTAACAGGATTAGCAGAGCGAGGTATGTAGGCGGTGCTACAGAGTTCTTGAAGTGGTGGCCTAACTACGGCTACACTAGAAGGACAGTATTTGGTATCTGCGCTCTGCTGAAGCCAGTTACCTTCGGAAAAAGAGTTGGTAGCTCTTGATCCGGCAAACAAACCACCGCTGGTAGCGGTGGTTTTTTTGTTTGCAAGCAGCAGATTACGCGCAGAAAAAAAGGATCTCAAGAAGATCCTTTGATCTTTTCTACGGGGTCTGACGCTCAGTGGAACGAAAACTCACGTTAAGGGATTTTGGTCATGAGATTATCAAAAAGGATCTTCACCTAGATCCTTTTAAATTAAAAATGAAGTTTTAAATCAATCTAAAGTATATATGAGTAAACTTGGTCTGACAGTTACCAATGCTTAATCAGTGAGGCACCTATCTCAGCGATCTGTCTATT
>NZ_VRMJ01000031.1 GCF_009832745.1 Polaribacter septentrionalilitoris
TGAAAAATAACCAATCGAAAGTGATTAAGATAAACTCTAAAAACGGTAAAGTGATTTCGGAATTTATTGAAATCCCAATCGATTAAAAAAACGTTTTACAACAATGTGTATAATTCATTGCTAGTTAGAGCCTACTTACGAAAGTCCTCGCGGACTTTCTATCCGTGATTTATTTGCTAACTTTATTGCCTAAACACGCAACGAAATCATACACTAGACCGTTGCCAGTAATTAAAACAAAACCTATGAATTTAACATTAACAGATTTTTTTTTTAATATTCCAATCTATTCACCAATAGAAATTAATGCTGAAAATGTTGATATTTTCAAAGAAATACTTGACAAAACCATCGCGACTGATTTTCACGGATATAATCCTTTCGAAAAAGTTGAATCTACTTTTAAAATAATTACAGATTTAATTCCGAATTCTAATAGTCCATACTTCAAAGAAGGTGGATTTGGTACTGTAAAAATAGAATGCAAAAGAACTAATATGATATTTTGGTATTATATTTTATGGCAGCCAAATTCAAATACACTTTCTAAAATTGGACAATATCCATCTGTTGCGGATTTTCATATTTATGAAGTAAAACAGTACAACAAATTACTTTCAAAAGAGAAATTAAAAGAATTCACCAGAGCAATTGGCTTAGCTGCTAACGGAGTCGGAATTGGCTCTTTCGTTTATCTAAGAAGAATCTTTGAGCATTTGATTGAAGAAGCATATAATAAAGCTAAATCTGAATCAACAATTGATGACAGTATTTTTCAGCCTGCAAGAATGGATAATAAAATTGATTTATTAAGTCATTATTTACCAACTTTTCTAGTTGAAAACAAGGGAATGTATTCAATACTAAGTCTAGGTATTCACGAATTAGACGAAAAAACCTGTCTTGCTCACTTCGATACCTTGAGAGTTGGAATTGAGATTATTTTAGACGAGAAATTAGATGAATTTAAAAAACAGAAAAAAATAGAGGATGCTAAAAAGAAATTAGCGAATTTAAAACAAGAAATAAAGAAATAACTACTGGCAACACCGTATATAATTTATTGCTTGTTCTAGCCTACTTACGAAAATCTTCGCGGATTTTCTATATGGTTTTTATTTGCTAACTTTAGTGCTTAAACCACGCAACAAACCATATACAAACACGTTGGCAAACATTAAAGGAAATCCGTTAACTAATTGAAAACCATAGTTCACTCATTTAGAGTTTAGGAATAACAAAACATAGAATAGATTTGAAAAATAAATATAAACTGAATGAAAAAAACAATATTTACATTCCTGATAATTGTTCTGAATCTTAATTTAAGTTTTTCACAAACGAAATCTGAAATTGATTCTTTGTTAAACGGAATTTCGGAAACGGAAAATTCTAAAGAAATTAGGAAAACCGAACAAGCGAAAAAAATTATTGCTTTCGGAGAAAACTCTCTGATAACTCTTGCGGAATTTTTTACTGACTCTACTCTGACTAAAGTTAAATCTGAATGTCAAGAACGGAATTTAACAAAAGGAGAAATTGCGATTATTATGGCTGACCAAATTGAGTTTATGCCTTATGCAGCATTAACTGGAATTCAGAATTGTCTTTTGTCTTTCTGCGAGAATAATCCAAATTTAGTCGAATATTATTTTTGGGAAATTAAGAGAGATGGAGTTGAGAATTTTCAAAAAAAATATGTTGATTGGCTGAAAAGTGATGAACACAAAAAATACACACCATTATTTGTCCGAAAAACAGATAAAGAAATAGAAAAACAAGAAAAGAAAAAAGCACGAAAAAAGACGAACGAAAAAAAATAAATAAAAAACGATTTGCCAACAATGTACATAAAAAATAGCTTCATTTAGTAAAATAGAATGTTTCTAAACCTAAAAAATACTAATTTTAAACATCGGAAAATATCGTTTTCAAAAACGCTACTTTTCATGTACTAAACCGTTGTAGTGCATTTGAGAAACCCAATCTGATTATAGAAATTTATGAAGAAAAAGAACATAAAAGATGATATTTTAAGAGCATTGGTTTCTGAAAAAATCCCACTACTTCCACCAGATGAATTATTTGCTAAATTAAAATATGATAAATCTAAAATTGACTTTGCAATACTGGAATTGGAAAAGGCTAATCAAATAGCAATTCACAAACCAACTTATAAAGGCGATACTCTAAAATATACCTTAACACAAGACGGAGAAATTTTTATTAGAAACACAAATTATTACGAACAACACAAAAAAGGAAAAACTAATAGTTTTTACAAAATTGCGGACAAAGCTATCGCTATATTAGGAATTTTAACTGGGATAATTTTCGGGATAAATTCTTGCTCATCCGAAAACAAAAATGACCGATTAATTAAATTAGTAGAACATAAAGACAGTATTATAAACCATAAAGCTACCGATTTCAAGAAACTTGAAAGCAAAATTGATAGTGTTAACTACGAAATAAAAAAATTAAAAACCCAATTTAATGAGCTTAATAGTGTAACTACAAAACCTTTAGCTGTTAAAAAAATTAAAAAACAATAAAAATATTTTATGAAATCAATTTCACTAATTCTATGTTCGATATTTCTTATCGGTTTTACCCTATTTGAAACTGATAATTTTGAGATAGAAAATGGCCAAGTTCTTTGGCAAAAAGTTTACGAAACCGATTTGACAAAAAAACAACTCATTGGACAAATCAAAAGTTCTGGCCAGTTTGAAAACATTTCGGAAAACGAAGAAAGTCTGTCTGCCGAAATCAACCAACTCTCAATGGACTTTAAAGGATACGGAATATCGGAAATGTCAACACCTATGTATGTTTCTCGGAGTTATGTAAAAGCATTCGTATTAATAGAATTTAAAGATGAGCGTTATAGAGTGACGCTGAAAAATATCAAATTCGTTCAAAAATATGAAGACGCTTTATCCAAACAGGGAGAAACAACAGACATTGAACTTTACGCTTTAAAAAAACGGAATACGGAATTTAAGAGCAGTTTTCTGAAGAAACCATCGAAAATTATGGACTTTACTTTTCAAAAGGTTACGCATTTTAAAAGGATTACAAAAAAAGATAAATGGTAAAAAAACGCACTACAACACCGTATATAATTTATTGCTAGTTCAAGCCTACTTACGAAAATCCTTGCGGATTTTCTATTTGGTTTGTATTTGCTAAATTGGGTGCTTAAAACACGCAACAAACCATATACAATAACGTTACTTGCAATATATGAGAAAGAAAATTGCTTACTTAATATCTTTGTTGATTTTATTTACTTCTTGTAATCTTAAGAAGGAAAAAATTGACTTCTTAAATGAAGAAAAATTAAGTTCAAAAACTCAAGCAATAATTTCAGACATTATTGAATATGGAGAAATCACAGGACCTTTTGTTGGAGAACTTCCAACAAAACCAAAACAATGGGATAACTTTATAGAACTTAAGAAAAATGCAACTGAATCTGAATTATTGGCATTAATGGAACATCCAAATCCAGTCGTCAAATGTTACACTTATGATATTTTAGTAAAGCAAAAAAATAAAAACAGTTTTGAAATTTTAAAAAATAATCTGAAAGATTCCACAACTGTTTATACTCAATATGGTTGTATTGGAGATGAAACAAGAGTTAATGATTATCTAATTAATTCTTTATTTTACAAATACTCTTTGAGAAATGATTCTTTAATAAAGCAAAAAACAGAATTAGATAGTTTAATCATTTTTAATGAAAATTTAACTCTCAATTATAAAAACGAACTTCTTGAAAAAATTGAGCCAGAAAAAAAGTTTTATACTCAATTAAAAAGACTTGCATTATTAGGAGAAAATTCAGCTGTTATAGCTTTATCCAAGTTTAAGAAAAAGGAAAACTTATCATTAATTATAAAACTTCTTAATGACAAAAAAACTGAAATTCAAACTTGCGGTTTAAAATCTGTAATAAATCATCCTGATGTAGTTTTATTTAATGAAGTTAGAAAAATACATCAACAAGAGTTGAACAAAAAAACTGGATTTGATTATATAATTATTAGGGTTCTTTATGAAACTATTGTCTGTTTTAAAAATTTAGAATCTAGAAAATTATTAGAAAATTCTATTATGAAAACAAAGGATTTTCAAAAAGATGTTCATTTTGAAAATATTTGGAAAGCATTAAAAAATAATCCTGATAAAATATATAATGGAATTATTGAAAAATTGAATTTCTCTAAATACGAATTATATAATTTAGAATATGAATGGAATCAAGAACAGAATTGGAAAAAAAATACTGCAAGTAACACCGTACAAAATTAATTGCTTGCTTTTTGCTCACTTACGAAAATCCTCGCGGATTTTCTTTGTCAGTAATTATTTAGTAAATTTAATGCTTAAACCACGCAACTAACCTTGTACAAACACGTTGTGTGTAATTAAAAAAACTCTCGAATTGAAAATAATAATCGGAATTTTATTGATAATTAGTTCTTTGTTTTCTTGCAAGAATTCAAATATAGAATCAATCAAATTTGAGGAAAAGTTATTATCTAAAATTGAGGAAAATGGAAAGAAATTTATTGATTCAAAAGAAAAACAATATTTAGATTTTAAGGAATTAACTGAATTCGAGTGGGACTTTTTTAAATATATTTCAGGAAATGAAAGTGTTCCAGTTCTAAAAGACGAAATCAAATGCGACTTAAATTTAGATTTTGAAACGAGTGATTTAAATATAAATAAATCAAGGTTTTATTTTTTTAAAAACAATAAGTTTATAAAGGAATTAGAAATAAGTCACAATAACAAAGTTCATTTTTATTTCTCAAATTACTGTTCTGAAAAAGAATATTATGAAAGTAAATTTATAGCAACAAACAATTCTGAAAAATTTGAAAACTCAGAAACTATATTACACCCATTTTGTGAATCAAGAATATATAAAAGTGAACAATTAATTGAATATTATGATTATAAATTTCTTGTTTCAAGTCTTATAACAAAAGACAAAGGAAAAACTTACGAATATAATGTTGCCGAAAAAAAACTAACTGACTCTATTGGAATTGGCAAAGTTTTTAACAAAAAAATCAATAATGAAAATGGAACAATAAAAATATCTTTTGACATCGTAAAAGACAGAACAAACAAACCGAAAAATTTTATAATCGTGAAAGAAAATAGGATATTAATAAATCCAAATTTCTCTGAGAGTTGCTATAAAAATTCTGGAGAGAATGTAATTTTTCATTGTGAATATGAATTTTTGGAAAAAGAATTTAAATCAACAGAATTTGAAATAAAAACTACACACAACACCGTATAAAATTAATTGCTATTTTTAGCCAGTTTACGAAAGTCCTCGCGGACTTTCTATCTGTGATTTATTTGCTAACTTTAGTGCTTAAAACACGCAACTAATCTTATACAACAACGTTGGCAACTATTACTCACTCAAATTCTGAAAGTTGAATTTCAAACTTGAAAAGAAACAAATTACAATAATAAATGAAAGGTTTGAAGAAAATTGAGAAAACATTATTGATTCTAATAATTGTATTGTTTTACTCTTGCAACATGAAAAATGAAGTCATAATTAACGCTGATTTTGAACAATTTTTAGAAAATTACATCAAAAAAAATCCAATTCCTAAATATTTGGCATTAAAAGGACAAGGAAAATTTGCAACTCCATCATATCAACTTTATTTTTGGAAAAAAGGACTAGACTCAATTGTTCAGGTTAGACTGAATCCATTTGTTTTTCATTTTAATCAACTAAATTCATCGATTAGCAAAGATGAAAATGAAATTATTGTTAAGGAAAATCCAGAAGGTTATTTTAAATTTAGACAAAATCTTATAGTCGTTTTTGATAAGAATAATTATGGAATAAATATATTACACAGAAACAAATTAATTAATAAAATTCCAGATAGTTTGGAATGGGATTTTGATAAACAGAATAATCATTTTAAGAATAAATCAAGTTATTTTAATATTTCGAAAAATAAGGAAGAAATTAATAAATAAAAAAAACAGTTGCCAACACCGTATAAATTTTATTGCTGTTTTTGGCTTATTTTGGAAAATTCTCGCACACTTTTAATTTGGTAAATATTTATTAACTTTACGCTTAATCAACGCAACAAAACTTTATACAACAACGTTGTAATTAATTATGACCCGTCCTGAATAAAGGCTACATAATTTTAAACATTATGTACAAAAATGACAAAGTAATTAGACGTTACAGCGAACCTTTTAAATTAAAAATTTTAGACGAACTTAGCATTGGGAAACATACAAAGAGTGAACTTTGTAAACTCTACTCTATTGCACCTACAACTGTTAACGAGTGGATTAAAAAATATAATCGTAAAGACCTAATGAACACCAGAGTGAAAGTGGAAACTAAAGACGAAATATCACGAATTAAAGCTCTTCAAAAAGAGATTGAACAGCTTAAAAAACTATTGCTTAAAAAGGATCTAGATGCTATGGTATTGGATTCTTATCTAGAAGTAGCTGCTGAAGATCTTGGCTATAAATCTGTTATTGAGCTAAAAAAAAAGTTAAGTATAAAGCCTTAATAAAAGCTAAAGAAAAATCTAAGGGATTTGCGTCTTTAACAACCATAACAAATTGTTTTGGACTTAAACGTGATGCCTATTATAAATACAAATCTAGAGCTGATAAGCGTTTAAAACTAGAACAGCAGATTATAAATATAGTCAGTAAAAAACGCAAATCCCTTCCTAGAGAAGGGGTGCGTAAACTCAAAAAATCATTAAATAACGAGTTTACTAAAGCCAATCTTAAAATTGGTAGAGATACTTTATTTAACGTACTTAGAAAACACAATATGCTAACACTTAGAAAGAAAACCAGTGCCAGAACAACAAACTCATATCATCGTTTTTACAAGTATAACAACATTATAAAAGACCTTGAAATAACGCGACCTAATCAAGTTTGGGTATCTGATATTACATACATAAGAACTGTAAAAGGCTTTTGTTACTTAGCTTTAATAACTGATATGTACTCCAGAAAAATAGTTGGTTATGACCTTAGTGATAGCCTGGAACTAAAAGGATGCGTAAGAGCCATTAATAAGGCCATCTACCAAGCTAAAGATATTAAACAGCTTATTCATCATTCTGATAGAGGAATACAATATTGTAGCAATGTATACACACAAATACTCAAAAGAAAAAAGATAGATATTAGTATGACACAAGAAAATCATTGTTACGAAAACGCAATGGCAGAGCGTGTAAATGGTATCTTAAAAGACGAATTTTATCTCGACCAAACCTTTGATAACGTAGCACACGCTAAGAGAGCTGCAAAAAATGTAATTAATTTATACAACGAAGTAAGATTACACTTATCTTTAGACTATAAAACACCGAATATGGTATATCAATTATCAGCGTAAATTCTCCCGAAATTTCGGGATTAACCTGTAGCCATATTTCAGGACTAGACATTAAAAAATGAAAAAAGGATGCACAATAGCAATTTTGACAACTTTAGGAATAGGAATAATTCTTATTTCACTTGTCTATTGGGCTCTTCAACCTGAATTTAAAACCGTTGAAATAAATCAGAATATTGGCGGAAAATTAGTCTGTAAAATGGAATATTATCCTGACCTTCATTCTTGGGAATACATTATTAATTATGAATACAAATCTCAAAATGGGAAAACACTAAATCTTGGTAAAGGAATCTATTCTGGAAGAGAATGGAATGAAGACGAACAATTAGTCAAAGTGAATAATTTGTACGTTTTGAAAACTGGAAATTTTCACGGTTCTGACAAAATAATTTATGGAGATTTTAAATCAAAGAAATGGAAAGAATATGAATTTACATCCAAAGGAATTGAAAATGACAGCTTATGGAAAACAAAAAACATAAAATCACTATATAATTATTGGCCTCATAGAACTTTTGTGTCAGATATAAAAAATGACCAAATTCTTGTGACATATGAATATCGAATAGATTCAAATAATGCAGATTTAACTGAAAAGAAAATAATTGAATATGAATTAATTGAAAAACCAGTAATTAAAAAAATAACTAATTACAACACCGTGTATAATTAATTGCTGGTTTTAGCCAATTTACGAAAGTCCTCGCGGACTTTCTATCTGTGATTTATTTACTAACTTTAGTGCTTAAAATACGCAACTAATCATACACAACAACGTTGGCAGTAAACAAAAACCGAAAGTTGAGAGAAATAATTGAAAACGAAAAAATAAAATTATCAATGTCTGAAAAATTCAGATATTATAGACTTTCAATAATATGTTTAATTGTAACAGTATTTTGTTTGACAAATGGGTTTACAAAATTACCATTTGAAAATTTTAACTTTACCGAAAACACAGTGGAAAAAATTGGAATTTTCTCTTTCATATTTTTTCTAATAACTTTTATTTATTTTTACATAAATCTAAAAGTTGAAAGAATTAGATTTCTTTATAATAAAAAGGAATTTATAAATATTCTGGAACAAACTCTTGAATTAAATCCAGGTTGGAAACTTTCTGAAAAATCTGACAATTATTTAATAATAGAAACTAAAGAAAATGCTGAAACTTTAGGAATTTCAAGAAATACAATAATTTCGCCAAATATGGGAAATCGAATTTATATTGGGTTAGAAAATAAGGAGTTTTTTGTAAAAAGTTTATTTAATTTATCGAATGAACATTTTTTGGTATTGAACAATGGTGAAAGTAAACGAAATGAGAAATTAATAATAGATTTGATAAAGTCTACTGCCAACACCGTGTAAAAAAAATTGCTGGTAAAAGCTTACTTACGAAAATCCTCGCGGATTTTCTTGGTTCGTGTTTTATTTACTAACTTTATTGCTTAAACCACGCAACTTTCCTTACACAACAACGTTGTGCTTAATGCAAAAAAAATCTGAACTGAATTGATATTTAGAACCTTGAAATATAAAAAATACGCTGAAAATTCTTGTCAAAATCTGACTGAATTTCAAGATGATTTTAGAAAAAAATATGACACAGATAATTATGAAAATTGGTTTTATAATCAATCGAGTGAAACATTAAAACTTTATTCGGAAAACAAAGAAATTTATTTCAAATACATCCCAATTGGAACATTTTCGAAAAAGAAAAATACTTGGATGTGGTCTTGGGCAAATGAAAATTCTGTTGAACCGAGAAAATTTCAGACTTTAAAAGTCAAAGAATTCGGAGAAAAGAAGAAATACGAAAATTTAACGAAAGAGCATTTTGAAGGAGACAATTTTACAGGTTGGGAATTAACTTCTATTGCATTTGAAATAATTGGAGGAATTGGAACTTATCGAGTTATTTCAGACAATTTAGAAAAATATTTTTTATTAACAGAGGAAATAACAAAAGAAGAAGTTGAAAAAATAGAAAGTGAATTAATTGACTGTGGAGTTCACGGAAAATTAAGAAAAGCATTTATTTGTCAACATTTGAATTCTAAACAAAAAACTGGATTTGAGGAAGCCTTTGAAACTTATCGTGGAATGGAATTGGACGAAGAAGATGATTTTCAAGCTTGGTGTTCTGAATGTGAAAAAGAGAGAATTAAAACAAATGGTTGGAATGATGAATCTATGGAGTTTGCTAAAATAAATTTAGTTTGTGAAAAATGCTATTTTGAAATTAAAGAAATAAACGAATGACGAAAACACTAAGCACAACACCGTATAAAATTAATTGCTGGTTTTAGCCTATTTACGAAAGTCCTCGCGGACTTTCTATCTGTGATTTATTTGCTAACTTTAGTGCTTAAAACACGCAACTAATCTTATACAACAACGTTATGTTTTATTGCTCAGGAAAATCGAAACGCTGAAAAAAATGCTGAACAGTCTCTCGCTAATTTTAAAAAATTCAATGCAACACGAAAATTGAAACGCTTGAATTTTTTCAGGTTTAGAATTTTTTAAAAAAAAGTGAAAAACAAAGTATATGTGGAAAAATTGCGTGCGAATTAGAACTCAAAACGGAATTGAAAATCTTTGTGGAATGTACTCGTATTTTGAATTTTAGAAAATTTTCAAAAACAGAAACGTGCTAAACTCTCTCTCGCAAATTAAGCATCAAAACGGAATCGAAAATCTGTGCGGAATTAAAACGTGAAAACTCTTTCTTAAAATCTGAATTTTGTAAAATTAACTAAAAAACAGCTCAAAAAAGGAATTCAAAAATGTCGAAAAAAAATGAAAACGGAATCAAAACGCACTCACTCAAATGTTTCGCAACAAAACATAACACCGTGTATAATTTACTGCTTGCTTCAGTTTTTCTTGCGAAAAACCTCGCAAACGGAAAAGTCTGGTTTTATTAGTTATTTTTTGCTAAATTTACGCAGCAAAACATACACCAAAACGTTGGCGGTAATTAAAACGAACGACATATAGAAAAAGTAAAGTCAATGAATTACACCTTTAAAAATACTGA
This sequence comes from Polaribacter septentrionalilitoris, assembly GCF_009832745.1. Lineage (GTDB taxonomy): Bacteria > Bacteroidota > Bacteroidia > Flavobacteriales > Flavobacteriaceae > Polaribacter > Polaribacter septentrionalilitoris. The sequence continues at coordinate 10,500 of NZ_VRMJ01000031.1, forward strand.
AATAAATAACAAGAAGGCTACTGACTTTGAAACAAAATCTTTACTTTATTTAATTGGAAAGAGAAAGGATAGTAAAGAAGTTGAATATATTGCTTTTGACTGTTTTAATGATGTTAGTGGAATTAATAAAAAATCAGATAAAATTTGGGATATTCAATCAAAAAATGAAAAAAACCTAAACCCAAAAAAGATTGGAAAATATTTTTTCACACTTTTTGACAATTTTACTTCTTCATTTGATTTTAAAGAGTTTATTTTCTTTTGTCCAGTTTTAAAAACTGAATATAAAATTGATGCTAAACTAAATACTTATGGAATTGAAAATATTGTAGACAAAACGCTAACGAGGATTAAAAATGGTTTAAATCTAGAGGTAATAAGAGTAAAAGGAACTTCTATAAATTATGATAAAAAACAAGAGGATTTTCTTAAAAAAGTAATAATTGTTGAGGATACAGAACTTGATAATGAATATATAAAAACAGTTACAAAGTTTAAGAAAACAGAAATTAAAACTGACGCATTTTATCAAAGTGTTTTTCAAGATTTAAGAGATATTCAATCAAGTAAAAAGAATTCTTATATTGAAAACGAGATTATAACAAATATAAAAGATGTTTTAAAGTTCAACCGACACTTATTTTCGAAAGATGTAGAAACCTTAATAATAAGTAGAATAATCGGCTGTGAAGTATTCGAATACAAATCAATTCCATTCTATTTTTATCCGTTAATAAATGCACTAGATGTGGAAGACGTAAAAGATACTGTCCAAGAATGTAATTCAAATTTATCAAGAGCTTTTTTTAACAAAAATAGTAATCGTGAGTTTTGGAAAATATGCGAGGTAATAATTGAATTTATAGAATCAAACAACATTACAGACGTAGAACAAATATTTAAAACAATATTCAATAATTATAAACCTAGAATATCTTATTTAACCCCAATAACTATTAAATATTTAATTGCTATTACAATCGAAGGAAAACAATGATTATAAAAAAAACGGCATTTGGAAATAGCCAAGAAGCATTTATTGAAGATAGATTTAAAAACACAACTAACATTATATTCAGTAATGATAATAACAGAGGAAAAACCTTAGTTATTCAAGGACTTATGCATTCTATTGGTTACGATTCCATTTTCCCTAGTGGTTTTAACTATAAAAGTTATTTTTTTTATTCTAACATCATTATTAACCAAATAAGCTACGAATTTCTAAGAAAAGGAAACTCAATTATTCTACTTGAGAATGATATACTTAATGTATTTAATAGTATTAGTGAGTTTAAATATTATTTCGATAAATACATATACACATTACCTAAGATTGAAAAAGATGGCGAATTAAAACCCGTAGATTTAACATTATTCTACGAATTATTTTTCTTAGGTCAAGATAAAAGAAACTCTTCTAACTTAATCATTAAAGGTCGTAACAACAAACAAGACTTTAAGAATATGATTTTTGCAATGCAAAATGTTCTTATTTCTAGCACAAACAAATATGACATAGAAGAACTTAAAGAACAAAAAAAATCTATAGATTTAAAAATCAAAACAGAAAAAAGAAAAATTACTATTTTAAAGAAGAATCCAGAAATAGCTTCATTTATTAGTTCAACAGCAAATAATATTGATTTTAAAAACACATCTAAACGACTTAGTGAATTACACAAAAGTATTGCAGATTTACAAAAACAAAGAAATAGAGAAGAAAACAGAAAGATTAAATTAGAAAATCTAATTATTGAATTAAACTCTCTGAATAGAAGTTTACATGAAGGAAAAGTTAAATGTTCTGATTGCGGTAGTTCAAAAATTATCTTCGCTAATCAGGAATTTGAATTTGAAGTAAGCAATAATTATGTCCGCCAAAACATATTAAAGTCTATACAAGAAAGTATTTCTATGAAAAAAGAAATTGTTCAAGAATTTAATAGTGAAATAAATAAAGAACAATCTCAAATTCAGAAATTATTAAAAACTTCAACACCTGATGTAAAAAATTACATTCTATTTCAAGATGAAATAATAGATTCAAAAGATATAGATAAAATAGTGTCAGAACTTCAAAAACAACTTGAAGAAGTTCAAAAGAAAATCAATAACAACGAAAGTAAAATTGTATCAAATAAAGATTTACAAAAACTCATTATGGAAAGTGTTATATCTGAAATGATGCGTTATTATAAAATAATTGATAAAGATGGATTATTAGATTTTGAAGATTTATTTACTAAATCAGGAGAAACATACTCAGGAAGTGAAGAACAAGAATATTATTTTTGCAAAATACTAGCTTTAAATAAAGTTTTAAACATTGAATTTCCTATAATAATTGATTCTTTCAGAGAAGGAGAATTATCTTCTACAAAAGAAAATATTATGATTGAAGAATATATAAAACTTGACAACCAAGTTATATTGACTTCTACTTTAAAAGATGAAGAATATGATTCAGCAAAGTATTTGAAACTTGAAAACGTAAATGTAATTGACTATTCGTCTTTTGCAGATAGTCAGATATTACAGGATAATTATGTAGATTCATTTAATGAAATACTTGAAAAATTCGGAATAAAAGAATAACTACCGCCAACACCGTATATAATTTATTGCTGGCTTCTCGCCTACTTACGAAAGTCCTCGCGGACTTTCTTTGTCCGTAATTATTTACTAAATTAGTTGCTTGAAACACGCAACAAACCATATACATCAACGTTGCAAAAAACTGTGCTCACTCAAACGTGGGAATAAAAAAATTGCGATTTAATGTTCTTTAAAATTGAAAAAAAGTGGAATTTTAAAAAGTTGAACACTCTCTCGCTAGCAAAATTCAACACGT
>NZ_VRMJ01000032.1 GCF_009832745.1 Polaribacter septentrionalilitoris
ATTGAACAAAACATCAACATAGGAAGAGACAAGTTCTATCGCTTTTTAAGACTCAATAATTTATTAATCCCGAAAAGAAAAAACTACGTAACAACTACCAATTCTAATCATATATTTAGAAAATATAAGAACATTGTAAAAGATAAAATCCCAACTCGTCCAGAACAGCTTTGGGTAAGCGATATTACCTATATTAAAACTGAAAACGGACACAACTATTTAGCAATTGTTACAGACGCGTATTCTAAGCAAATTATGGGATATAACCTCGATAATCATATGAAAACATCGCTGTGTAAAGACGCATTGGCTATGGCTATTAAAAATAGAAAATACCCTAATAAAAAACTCATTCATCATTCTGACAGGGGATTCCAATACTGCAATCCTAAGTACACAGAATTCGCTGAAAACAATGGAATTATGATGAGTATGACTGAACAATATGACCCTTATGAAAATGCTATTGCTGAAAGAATTAATAGAACGCTAAAATATGAATATGGTCTTAAGAACTGTATTAAAAACACAGAGGTAGCTCAAAAAACAGCTAAACAAGCTGTATATATTTATAATAATTTAAGAACCCATTTTAGCCTAGATTTAAGAAAACCTACTCAAGTACATCTTAATCCGAACATAAAATACAAATCGTATAGAAAAAATAATGTAAATTTGACTGAACTCAAAATTTAAACAATAAGCAGTTCAAGCTATTTTTTGCCTTCTAAACGGCTTAAAAAAATCGTTTGAACGTATTAATTAAACCTAAAAAAAGGTCAACCTATATCAGTATAATACACAGATTATTAACTCTAAAATTTATTAAATGAAACAAATTTATTTTTTACTCTCAATGATAGTTTTCCTTATATATGGAAATAAAATTGATGCACAAACTAATGTTGTAACTGGGTTGAATCGCCCTGTTGGATTAGCCTTAAACGGAAATAACCTTTATATCTCTGAAATTGAAGGAAATAAAATTTCTAAAATAGATATTACTGCAACAACTCCTACAGCAACCGATGTTGTAACGGGATTGAATCGCCCTGTTGGATTAGCCCTAAACGGTAATGACCTTTATATCGCTGAATTTGTGGGAAATAAAATTTCTAAAATAGACATTACTGCAACAACTCCTACAGCAACCGATGTTGTAACGGGATTGAGTAACCCTCAATCGTTAGTCCTAAATGGAAATGACCTTTATTTCTCTCAATTAGGCTCAAATAGAATTTCTAAAATAGATATTACTGCAACCACACCCACAGTAACCGATGTTGTAACGGGATTGAATAGCCCTTATGGATTAGTACTAAACGGAAATGACCTTTATATCGCTGAAGAGTTTGCTAATAAAATTTCTAAAATAGACATTACTGCAACTACATCTACAACAACCGATGTTGTAACGGGGTTGTTTCGCCCTCTTGGATTGGCCCTTAAGGGAAATGATCTCTATATCGCTGAATTTTCGGCAGATAGAATTTCTAATATAAACATTACTGAGGCCACACCTACAGAAGCTGATGTTGTAACTGGATTGTTTCGCCCTGGTGGACTAGCCCTGAATGAAAATGACCTATATATCGCCGAAGGTGGCGCTAATAAAATTTCCAAATTTAACATTGCAACATTATCTGCCATTAATATAAGCCTACAAGAAAAGGCAAGTTTGTATCCTAATCCTTCACAGGATTTTATCGAATTTACAGGATTACGGTCGCATAAAAACTACAGTATTTTTAACGCTTTAGGTGTAGAGATTTCTAAAGGTAGTATTTCCGAACAATTAAAAATCGATATCAGTAATTTTATAAATGGATATTATTTCATAAAGTTTGATAACGGTAGTACGATTAAATTTATAAAAGAATAGAAGAAATAACGTTTGCTAACATTGTATAAATTTTATTGCTGTTAATGGCTTATTTTGGAAAATTCTCGCACACTTTTAATCCCGTAAATATTTATTAACTTTATGCTAAATCAACGCAACAAAGTTTATACATCCACGTTGTATGCAATTTACACCCGTCCTGAATAAAGGCTACATAATTTTAAACATTATGTACAAAAATGACAAAGTAATAAGATAATTCAAAATAAATGATTGTATCTTTGATAGTATCAAATGATACTATCATAAATGAAACCACCTTACGAAATAACATCTTCTATTTTAAAATTAATAATTTCTATTTCAGAAAAAATAGGAGAAGTAAATGCTAATTTATTAAACAAACCTTCACCTAAATTGAGAAAACAGAATAGAATCAAAACTATTCATTCTTCTTTAAAAATAGAAGGAAACACACTTACAGAAGAACAAATAACAGCACTTCTTGAAAACAAAAGAGTTATTGGCCCTAAAAAAGATGTTCTTGAAGTTTTAAATGCAATGAAAATCTATGAAAACTTAGAAGATTATAATCCTCCAAATGAAAAATCCTTTTTAAAAGCACATCAAAACTTAATGAAAGGTTTAATTGAAAATTCTGGAAAATATAGAAATCAAAGTGTCGGAATTTTAAAAGGCTCAAAAGTTGAGCATTTAGCACCACCTTTTGAAAATGTGCCATACTTAATGAAAAATCTTTTTGAATATTTGAAAAAGTCTGATGAAATTGAATTAATTAAAAGTTGTGTTTTCCATTACGAAATGGAATTTATACATCCATTTTTGGATGGAAATGGTAGAATGGGAAGATTATGGCAAACTTTAATTTTAATGGAGAAGTATCCAATCTTTGAGTTTTTGCCTTTTGAAACTCTAATTAGTAAAAACCAGGAAAAATATTACAAGTCTTTAGCAGAAAGTGATAAATCTGGAAAGTCAACAAAGTTTATTGAATATATGCTAAACATTATTGATATTTCAATAAGTGAACTATTAGATTTCAATAATCGAACGTTAAATGAAAAAGATAGATTAGAATATTTTGTTTCATTAAATAAAACTGAATTTACAAGAAAAGATTACATGGATATTTTTAAAGATATTTCTTCAGCAACTGCAAGTAGAGATTTAAAAAAAGGAACTGAATTGGATTTATTTGAAAAAATAGGAGAAAAAAATAAGACAATCTATCGTTTAAAATAACTGGGCACAACAAAATATGAGTATTAGTAAAAATGATCAAATTATAAGACTTAGAGAGAAAATCGAAGAACTAGAGTTTCAAAAAGACTTTCAGCAAGATATTATTGCGGATATGGAAATCATTACTGGTGTCGATTTGGCAAAAAAGTCATTGCCCAAAACATTAGCAAAAGAGATAGCACTAAAAAAGAAAAACATTTTAAAACAAAATGGATCTATCAATGTTTTGGAATCTCTAAACAAGCCTACTACAAAAGACTTAAAACGCAACAAATCAAACAAATAAACAATACTAAAATTATTGAAATGGTTAAAAATTATCGCAAAAAAGTAGGCATGAGAACTGGTGGAATAAAACTTTATGCTGAACTTAAACAAGAATTTATTAACCAAGAAATTAAAATTGGAAGAGACAAGCTTTATCACTTCTTAAGACTTAGCAACCTCTTAATGTACAAACGTTAAAAATCACATTACAAATACAAATTCAAATCATATTAGAAAAATAATGTAAATTTACCTGAGCTTAAAATTCATAAATAATAGCACTTCAAACTACTTTTTACTTTCTGAATACCTAAATAAGATCAAAAAAGCACAAACTACATCAACATAATACAAAATTATTTTCATGAGAATTTCACCTGAAAAAATACAAAGTGAGCTCTACAAACTCTTTATAAAGTATAAATTCACCAACCAGAAGGCCAAGTTAATTGCTAATGTATTTACAGAAAGCACTATAGATGGTATAAGCTCTCACGGTATCAATAGAGTGCCACTTTTTATTGAACACATAAAAAAAGGTATTATTAGAGTAAATGCTGAAGCAGAAAAAGTAGCTTCTTTTGGTAACATAGAACGTTGGGATGGTAATCTAGGTCCTGGTATAGTAAATGCTACAAAATGTACAAATAGAGCTATAGAATTAGCAAAACTCCACGGAATGGGAATGGTTGCTTTACGGAATACCAATCACTGGATGAGAGGAGGAACATATGGAAAACAAGCAGCTGACGCCAATTGCATTTCGATTCTTTTTACAAATACTAAGCCCAATATGCCTCCTTGGGGCGGAAAAGAAAGCCGAATAGGAAATAATCCCTTTGTTGTATCCATACCAAGAAAAAAAGGGAATGTTGTGTTGGATATGGCTATTTCACAATTTTCATTCGGAAAGATTAACGACTACAAATTAAGAGGAGAGAAGTTACCTTACCAAGGTGGTTGGGATGACAACAACAAACTTTCAAATGATCCTGATAAAATTTTAACTAAAGAACGTGGTTTACCTATTGGGTACTGGAAAGGTTCTGCACTTTCTATAGTACTAGATATGTTGGCAACTTTATTGTCTGCTGGAAATTCTACATGCAAGATAAGTTCTAAAGAAATTGAAACAGCCATTTCTCAAGTGTATATATGTATTTACCCAGAGGTTTTTAACGATAAAGGCCTACAACAAAAACTTATTGAGGAAATAATTGATTTTACTCATGATGTAGAACCAATAAATACTGAAGATAAAATCTATTATCCAGGGGAGCGAAGTTCACAAACCAGAGCCAAAAATTTGAAAGAAGGAATTTTTGTAAACGAGAGTATCTGGAAAGAGATTATGATACTGTCTGAAAATTAATTGTAAAAAACAACAATGTTAGTGAATTCATATTTTTTTAAGATTTTAATTTAGAACAAACCTTGCTCGATTATTATATAGAACTTTTGAACTGCTCATGCTATTAAGGCTAAATAATATGAAGTTTAATGAAGAACTTAGTTATAAATTATCCCTTAAACTTCATGGGTAAATGCACTACTTTTTTAGTTTCAAAAAAAGGTTCATCAAAATAATTTGGTAAATCGTAAATTGTAGTTGTTGTATATTTTTGAAGTTCTTCGGATAAATCACCTCCTTTTAAATAGAGAATACCGTTTTTTAAATCGTTGTTTTGCTTTTTCGCAATCTTTCCTTTGGTCCATCTCACAAAAGTTTCCATTTGCGCAACTGCTCTACTTACAATAAAATCGTACGTTTCTTTTACCTCTTCCACTCTACCATGTGTGGTTTTTACATTTTCTAATCCTAAACCAGTAACAACTTCATCAACTACTTTTATCTTTTTTCCAATTGAATCTACCAAATGAAATTGAGTTTCTGGAAATAATATTGCTAACGGAATTCCAGGAAAACCTCCACCAGTTCCAACATCCATCACTTTTGTATTGGGCTTAAATTGCATCACTTTAGCAATACCCAAAGAATGCAAAACATGACGCAAATACAGTTCGTCGATATCTTTTCTAGAAACGACATTGATTTTCAAATTCCAATCTTGGTACAATCCTTGAAGTTTTTCAAATTGTTCGATTTGTTTTTCTGTTAAATTTTTAAAATATTTGTGTATTAGCTCCATCGATAAAAAATATAAATGCAAAAATAGGCTTTTGATGGAAACAATTCTTAACAAAAACTGACGTTTATCATATATAGCAAATCAAAATAGTATATTTTTGCAACATTAAATAATTAAATGAAAACAATAAACTTCTCAAGAGTAGACAAAGCTAAGTTTTTTAGAACTTTAAATAAAAGAGTCAACTCATATTTTAAAGAAAATAATATTAAAAGAACAGGCAACTGGAAATTGTATACCAAAGCAATTTTAATGTTTGCGCTGTTTTTAATTCCGTTTGTATTAATTCTAACCGTTTCAATGCCACAATGGGCAATGGTTGTATTAATGGTAGTTACTGGTATTGGAATGGCTGGTGTTGGAATGAATGTGATGCATGATGCCAATCACGATTCTTTTTCAAAAAGAAAATGGGTAAACAAATTAATGGGTAGTAGTATTTATATTTTGGCAGGAAATGTATACAACTGGAAAGTACAACACAATGTTTTGCACCATACTTTTACAAATGTAGAAGGACATGATGAAGACATTGACGCAGGGAGAATTATTCGTTTCTCTCAACATTCTAAATGGTTGCCAATCCATAAAATTCAAAAATTTTATTCCATTTTTTTATATGGTTTGTTAACCATCAATTGGGCAATTACTACAGACATCAAACAAATGCGTAGGTATTTAAAAAAGAAATTATCTTATGGAGATTTTCCTAATCCTACCACTGAATGGACCAAATTAGTCATTTCTAAAATTGCTTACTACTCACTTTGGATTGTGTTACCAATTTTAGTGTTAGACATCGCTTGGTGGAAAGTTTTAATAGGATTTTTTGTGATGCACTATACAGCAGGTATGATTTTAAGCTTAGTTTTTCAGCTAGCACATATTGTTCCAAAAACTGAAATGCCTATACCTGATGAAAATGGAAATTTGGAGCATACTTGGGCAGTCCATCAACTGTATACTACATCTAACTTTGCACCTAGTAACTGGCTGGTAAACTTCTATACAGGAGGATTAAATCATCAAGTTGAACATCATATTTTTCCACATATTTCTCATGTGCATTATGGTAAATTAGCTAAAATTGTAAAAGATACTGCTAAGGAGTTTAATTTACCGTACAATGAATACGAGACAACTCGTAAAGCAATTGTAGAGCATTTTAGACATTTAGGAGTTTTAGGGAAAAACCCAGAAATAGCTTAAAATATCAAACAACAACAAACAACAACTATATTTAAAAATGACACATCCATTATCGGACAGAATTAACAGCTTACCAGCGTCCGCAACTTTAGCAATGGCTGCTAAAGCAAGAGAATTAAGAGCAGAAGGCAAAGACATTATAGGCCTAAGTTTGGGAGAACCAGATTTTAACACTCCAGACTTTATTAAAGATGCTGCTATTGAGGCAATCAATCAAAATTACAATTCTTACACACCTGTTGATGGTTATTTAGAATTAAAAGAAGCAATTTGCACCAAGTTTAAAAGAGATAATGATTTAGAATATAAACCTAGTCAAATTGTAGTTTCTACAGGAGCAAAACAATCTATTGCTAATGTGATGCAAGTATTGTTAAACCCTGGAGATGAAGTTTTACTACCATGTCCTTATTGGGTAAGTTACTCTGCAATTGCAACACTTTGTGAAGCTAAATCTGTAGAAATTCCTTCTTCTATAGAAACAAACTTTAAAATTACACCAGCGCAACTAGAAGCTGCAATTACACCAAAAACAAAGTTGATTTTGTTTAACTCTCCAAATAATCCAAGTGGTGTTATTTATAGTAAAGAAGAGTATGAAGCATTGGCTGAAGTTTTAAAAAAACATCCTCAGGTTTACATTATGTCTGATGAAATCTATGAACACATTAATTATGATGCAAAACCATTTAGTTTAGCGGCAATTGATAGTTTATACGATAGAACAATTACCGTAAATGGTTTGGCGAAAGCATTTGCAATGACTGGATGGAGAATTGGTTACATTGGTGCTCCAGAATGGATTGCTAAAGCTTGTACAAAAATGCAAGGTCAAATTACTTCAGGAACCAATTGTATTGCGCAAAGAGCTGCTATTACTGCTGTTTTAGCACCAATAAGCAAAATACAATATATGGTTGATGAATTTAAAACCAGAAGAGGTATTATTATTGACTTGTTAAGAGAAATAGACGGATTTAAAGTAAACGTACCTGATGGAGCCTTTTATGTTTTTCCTGATGTTACAGCATTTTTTGGTAAAACCATTCAAGGAATCACAATTAAAAATGCAAGTGATTTTGCTTTATTCTTATTAGAAAAAGCAAATGTTGCTACTGTTACTGGTGATGCATTTGGTGCTCCTGACTGTATCAGAATTTCTTATGCAGCTTCTGAGTTACAAATTAGAGAAGCTATTAAAAGAATTGCAACAGCTTTAAGTTAAGCTCTACAACATATACTTTTTTAAAAAATCTCACAGTTATGCTGTGAGATTTTTTTATGAAATCATTAAAATGATTGCCATCATAAATACAGATACTCTTAAGATAGTTCCTGTTTGACTCTCTAAATTACTTTGGTTGAATAACATCGATTTAATCTGTGCTACAGATTTCGATTTTGCTATTTGAGACTGATGTTTGATTTCTTGCTTGTATGCAGACGTTAAAATTCCTCTTTCTACTATTGATTGTGTTTGGATATATTTCATGGTATTTGGTTTTGTTGATTATATAAAGTAGACGACATTCTAAAAAAAATGTTACAGGATAAAAAAATCAAATAACTCTAAAAAACAACTATTTACAGCATTAGTGGTTTACGACAATGTAAAAAAAAGTAAAAAAAAATCTCATAATAGAATTAATTATGAGATTTTTAAAGAAAATTAGGAGGACTTGGGTTGATGATTTTTTTAATTCACAACCAGTTTTATGATTTTATAATTTCTAAATTTATTTCTTATTTTTAAAAAATACATTCCAGGTTTCAAACCTTCTCTAGGTAAAGAAATCTTATTATTTCCAATAACCGTATATTTTTCAATTCTTCTAATTAAAGCACCAGTTAAATTATAAATTTCAATTTTTGTATTAGAATTTGTTTCTGCATAAAAACTCAACTCTGCATTATTGTGCATTGGATTAGGCATTAAAACAGCTTCATTCTCAGCAATAACCTCATCACCTACACTTAATACTTGATGTGTAAACTGGATATCTTTTAAACTCATTTCTTTTTCTAAAACCTCTATACCATCAGAAGACATTGTAAAAACAATATTTACGGCATCATTTAAATCTAAATCTCCGCCAGCAGCAGAAATAAAATGTGCAAAAGGAATTGCAAAATGTTGTTCTGTTTCGTTTAATTTAATCGTTGTTCTGTATTGATTTTTCCATGAATCTATGCTTTCTTTAACAATTGTAATCTCAAGATCTCCTGTTCCGTAAGCATCTAACTCTAACAAATCATATTCTGATAAATCTACAGGAGTAAATCTAGGAGTAAAAGATCTAAAGGCAGATACGTACTCGCTTGTAGTAGCCTTTAAAGAAATATTTCTTTCTACTCTATATCCACTTTCTGTATAAATATCATCGTTTTGTGAGATTAAAAATTCGTTCACTGTAGTTCCTTCTGGAGAATCATCTTTTCCCCAAACTCCATCCGACATAAATAAATCATCTGGCGTTAAATTATATTCGTTTTCTATTCTAAATCCAATATCAAAAATGTTTCCAGTTTCAATGACTAGAGATTCAATATAATTACCTGTTAACGCTAAAGTGTTTTTAAAATATTCTGTATTAGATGTTTCTGTTCTTTTATAACCTGCATCAATTACAATACTTTTAGATCGTCTAACATTAATTAATTCTAGTTCTAACGCTCCATTTACGTATTTCCCCTTTTTTACAAATATTGGTGGTGGATTAGATGTATCATAATTTGAAACTGGTCTTTGAATATCAAATAAAGCAATTGCTTCTTTACTCAAAGTTAATAAATCATCTACACTATTAGACCAGATTTGAAAATTGTAATACGTAGTATTTGACTCGTATTTATCAATATTCCAGTGGCTATCTATTTGAAAATTACTATCATTATTTATTAATCTAGCCGAAAAACTTAAAACAAACTCTTTACCACCATTGCTATTTTTTATGATAGATTTAATAAATTTTACACCTTCTATTCCTTCATCTTCTCCTTCTTCACCTTCTTCTCCAAATAATTCTATAGTAGAAACTGATAATAATTCTGCGCCTAATAATCGATCACAAATAAACTTTGTATGTTCGTATACACCGTTTTCAGTTTTTGTAGCTAATACTACAGCAACTGTTTCAGAATTTTTTACATAATCTACAGAATATAACTCAGTTGCATTTGTTATTTCAATTAAATCTAAAGGAGAAGACTCTACAGTTGTTGCTCCAGAAATTATATCTAAAGGAATCAGATCTTTCAAGCCAAATGCATTAGATTTAGGTGAGGTCTTTTTATAATTTTTACTTTTAGTTACTTTCTTTGCCCTTAATTTATCAAATTTGAAATTAGATTTTTTTCTCAAATAATTTCTTTTATTAATTTGTTGAGAAAGACGATCATTACTTTCTAAACCTCCTTCATTACCACTAGAAACCTGTGAAGGTATTACAGGGCAGGCTGCAACTCCAGAACAAGCAGGATCATCACAATCTACCAAGCCATCACCATCATCATCTATTCCATTAACACAATCTTCTTGTGGTACTGGAGCTGTAGGACATCTAGCCCCATCATTTAAACTACTTGATGGCCCAAATGCAAAAAGATTAGACTCCATGGTATCTCCAGCTTCTAAACCCTGTACATCTTTAATCATATACACTGTTCCTGTTTGATTTGCAGATACATAAAAACGACCAGAAGCATCAAAATAAACAGCACCATATGTGTAATTTAAACCTGACAAAATTGGTACTTCTCCTAAATCTATAACTGTACTTGAAGAAATATCAATTCTATACAAATGGTTCGTTTTCTTTTCTACACTATAAAGATGACCATCTACAGCATTAAATGCCCAATCATGAATATTAATACTTCGTGAAAGTGTTTCATTACTTAAGTGCTGAGTATAAGTGGCTGATTCTGGGTTTAAATCTATTTTATGATAGGTTACTCCACCACCTTTTACGTAGTAAACTCCATGAGAACTTACATCGCCAATATATCTACCAGAATTTGGTAATTCATTAATAACAAATGTACTTACTTGAAAATTTTTACCAATTCTAACAATTGTTTTTGCTGGTGTACTTAAAGCTCCCCAAATGTATCCGTCTGCTGGGTTATATCCTACTCCGTTAATATTTCCTGAAGTAACATCTTCTGCTACCAAATACGAACTTCCTGAAGCCAAATCTAATGCATAAACATCATTTCTTTGAAATAAATAGGCATTATAATCACAATTAAAAGGTTCTTCTTGAGCACTTGAAAATAAACTAAAACCTACAACGCAAAATAACAAAGTCATGGTTCTTAGAATGTGTAATATTTTCATCATTTTTTTGTTTTTATGTAAAATTAACAAAATAATACTTCTTAAAGAGTTAAGAATAGGTGATTTACCAAAAAGTGTAGACCAATAGTTATGGGTAATTGTTTAATAAAAAAACCACATCAAAATTGATGCGGTTTTTTTCTGAGGCTTTATTAAAAAGTTTTTTATCAATCTACATTATCATGCAAAAAAGAATTGTTAGACAACCCTAAATCATCTGCATCTTTTTGAATTGTAGTTTTTGTTTTACTAATAGCTGCATTGGTATCTAAATCTACACCCAAACGTTTGTAAGCAGGTTGACGTTCAATTTCATCAATGTTTTTATTTAACTGATCGTTAAATTTATAATTAAACCCCTTCATCTTCTTACGACGTTCTTCAGCTCTTTTTTGCAATTCGCTAATTGTTAAATCTAAAGGAGATACTTCCTCACTTTTAGTTTCAATCGTATTAATTTCATCTTGAGGAGTTGCTGTTTTTAACTCAAATTTCACCTCTTCTTCCTCCACTACTTGTTTTTCTTCTTTAATACTTGAGCTTTTACCTATAGTTGGTTGTACATCAAAATCTTCTAAAACATAACGCGTTTCAATTTTTTTATCTTCTAACACAACTTCTTGTGCTGAGTTTACCTCGATATCTTCTACCCTTTTTTCTTCTGATAACTCATGACGGATTTCTTCATCTGGTTTTACTTCAGTGAAAGAATTTAGTGGAAAATCAAAAACTAAATCTGCCTGTAAGCTTTGTGGTTCTTCAACTTCTTCAGTTTCAATTTCAAGAGTCATATCAGTAATTACAAAATCTTCTTCTTCAATGGTTTCAACACCAACTTCTTCGAAAACCACATCTACATCAGCAATTGCATTGGTTGTTTTTACCAAATCCATTTTAGGTCTGGTATCTTCAACATCATCCTCTAAAGTATGTATAATTTTTTCTTGAGTTTTATTGGTTAGAGGTTCATTTAAAGTAGGTGATTTAGTGACTTTCTTTTCACTAAAATCATAGGTCGCTTTTTGTTCATCCTCTAAAGTATGTACAATTTTTTTTACCTCTGTATTGGTAATTGTACTTTGTTGATCAGCAGCAAAACCAGTTGCAACAACAGTTACAGCAATTGCATCACCCAAGTCTTCATCTTCTCCAATACCCATAATAATATTGGCATCATAACCAGCTTCATCTTGAATAAAATCGTTGATTTCTCCAATTTCATCTAATGTAACTTCATTAGTTCCAGAAACAATTAATAACAATACATTTTTAGCTCCAGTAATTTTATTATCATTTAACAACGGAGAATCTAATGCTTTTACAATTGCATTTTTTGCTCTGTTTTGTCCTTCTTCTTTCGCAGAACCCATAATTGCTGTTCCACTATTAGATAGTACAGTTTTGGCATCATGCAAGTCAATATTTTGCTTATAGTGATGTGTTATTACTTCTGCAATTCCTTTAGAAGCAGTAGATAAAACTTCATCTGCTTTTGAGAAACCTGCTTTAAAACCAAGGTTTCCATAAACTTCTCGTAATTTATTATTGTTAATTACGATTAAAGAATCAACATTTTGGCGCAGTTGATCGATTCCTAATTGAGCTTGTTTTGAACGCATTCTGCCTTCGAAAGCAAATGGCATTGTTACGATACCTACCGTAAGAATATCCATATCTTTTGCAATTTTAGCAATAATTGGTGCAGCCCCTGTACCAGTTCCACCTCCCATTCCTGCTGTTATAAATACCATTTTTGTTTGGGTATTTAACATCTGCTGAATTTCTTGCATGCTTTCTTTAGCTGCTTGTGCTCCAATTTCTGGGTTTGCTCCTGCCCCTAATCCTGAAGTCAAATTTGCCCCCAATTGGATTTTATTAGGAATAGGACTATTCTCTAAAGCTTGTGCATCTGTATTACAGATTACAAAGTCTACTCCTTTAATATGCTGTTTAAACATGTGGTTAACAGCGTTGCTACCTCCACCACCAACACCAATTACTTTTATAGTATTGGATTGTGTTTTAGGCATATCAAATGAAATGTTATCAAATTCTGCGCTCATAATAACGTTCTATTTTTATTGATTGTTTATTATATATTCTTTTACTTCTTCTTTATTCTGCGTTGTCCAAAAAGTCTTTTAGACCTTCTGTAAACTTTTCAAAAAACGTCTTCTTTTTTGGTTTTGGTTTTTCTTCTACCACTGGAGTTTCATCATCCTCATTTCCTTCACTTACTTCTGTCTCTAGGACTTCTTCAATTTCTTCTACAGTTTCTTCTTTGATATACCTTTCTAAACCTTCCATTAATAATCCTACAGCTGTCGCATAAGAAGGACTAGACAACATTTCATCAGAATCACCTGCCAGATGTTCATTAGGAAAACCAATTCTAGCATCCATACCAGTGATGTATTCTACCAACTGACGTAAGTGTTTTAATTGAGAACCACCACCTGTTAACACAATACCTGCAATTAATTTTCCTTTCGCAGTTTCATGTCCGTAATTTTTAATTTCTAAATATACATGTTCAATAATTTCTTGAACTCTTGCATGAATTATTTTTGATAGGTTTTTTAGCGTTATTTCTTTAGGTTCTCTTCCTCTTAAACCAGGAATTGAAACAATTTCTGTTTCTTTATTTTCTCCTGGCCATGCAGAACCAAACTTAATTTTTAATAATTCTGCTTGCTTTTCGATGATTGAACATCCTTCTTTAATATCATCCGTAATGACATTTCCCCCAAAGGGAATTACTGCAGTATGCCTTATAATTCCGTCTTTGAAAATCGCTAAATCTGTAGTTCCACCACCGATATCTATCAGAGCAACTCCCGCTTCTTTTTCTTCTTGGCTTAACACTGCAGATGCAGATGCTAAAGGTTCTAGCGTAATTTCATTCAACCCTAATCCAGCACTTTTTACACAACGTCCAATATTTCTAATCGAAGAAACTTGCCCCACAACAACGTGAAAATTGGCTTCTAAACGACCACCATACATTCCTATTGGTTCTTTGATATCTGCTTGAGAATCTACTTTAAATTCTTGTGGTAAAACATGAATAATTTCTTCTCCTGGCAACATGACCAACTTATGCACTTGGTTGACTAAATTATCGATATCATCATCTTCAATAACTTCATCTGCATTATTTCTAGTGATGTAATCACTGTGATGTAAACTTCTAATATGCTGACCAGCAATACCAACAACAACCTCTTCTATCTTAATACCAGAAACACTTTCTGCTTCATCTACAGCTTGCTGAATAGATTGTATGGTTTGGGTAATGTTACTTACTACACCACGTTTAACACCTAGACTTTTTGCTTTACCAATACCAACAACCTCAATCTTATTGTATTCGTTCTTACGCCCAATCATTGCAACAATTTTGGTAGTACCAATGTCTAAACCAACAGCTATTTTGTTATTTTCCATTTTGATTTATTTTGTGCACACAACTTGGTTGTGATATTTTACATTAATCGTTTTATAATTTTCTATTGTTTTGTCTAAAAATGTTTTGTTATAAAACGCTTTTAACTTCTTAAATTTTATATCCATTTCAGTTAATTTTCCAAAATCGATTTTGTAATCTCCACTTCTCACGGAAAATTGATACTCATCTGTGTCTAATTTCTGTATCCCAACAACTTCTTTTTCTAAAAAATCATCTTCTAAAATAAAGGAAACTAAAGGTAAAATTTCTTTAATCTCCTTATCATTTTTAACCCCAGAAATCAACATTACTCTAGCGGAATACAACTCCGACAATGGAACTACTACACCTTGTTTGTCAATATAATAAGAAGAATCATCATTGATAATTCTTGCAACAGGTGTACGTTGTTTTATGGTTGATTTTAATGTACCACCAATGGTTAAAAAAACGGATGCTTTTTCTACATACGGATTTTTAGACACATTTTTCTCTAAACTGTATAAATCTATTACAGATTTTGCTTGGTTTTTCAAGGTGGTGTCATTTTGTATTAACAATTTATTAACCATAGCATGCGTTAAAAAATGATTATTTCCTTCTTCAAATTCAACCACAATTTGACTGATTTTTTTGTTAAAATTTCTTTTTAAAGAAAAACTATACAAAAACCCCAAACTCCCTATTAATAATAGGAATGATACATATTTTAAAACTCTTTTAAACTTCATTTGCAGTTGTTTTTAAAAGTTCTTTTACTACCTCTTCAATTAGCAATCCAATATCTCCAGCACCTAACATAACCACCACTTTTGCTGATGAATTCTTAATATCTTTTGTAATATTCTTTTTTTGACTTACTTTTTTATGCTGATGATTTATTTTACTTAATAACAACTCAGAATTTACTCCAGCAATTGGTTCTTCTCTTGCAGGATAAATATCTAACAAAACCACTTCATCAAACTTAGATAAAGCAAATGCAAAGTCATCTATAAAATCTTTAGTTCTCGAAAACAAATGTGGTTGAAAAATTACCAACACTTTTTCATCAGGATACATTTCTCTTACAGAATTTTCTACAGCATTAATCTCTGTTGGGTGATGTGCATAATCATCAATCAACACAAAATCATCCTTTTTAATTTTATAAGAAAATCTTCTTTTTACACCTTTAAAAGTTGACAAGCTTTGTTTAATATTTTCTAATGAAGCCCCATACACATCTGCCATAGCCAATGCAGCTAAGGCATTCATTACATTGTGTTTTCCAGGTAAATGAAACTCAATATTCTGTATTGTTGATGTTGGTGTTTTTACATCAAAAATATACTTCCCATTTTCTATTTTTAAGTTGACAGCTTTGTAATCTGCTGTTTCGTTAATTGCATAAGTAAGGCCTTTTAAAGGCAAACCTTTAGCAACTATTAACGTATCAGAAACTTGATTTGTAAATTCTAAAAATGATTCTTTTAATGCTTCTGGTGCACCATAAATATCTAAATGATCAGCATCCATAGAAGTCACAGAAGCTATATTTGGACTCAATTTTAGAAATGACCTATCAAATTCGTCTGCTTCTACAACACTAATTTTATCTTCGCCCAAAATTAGATTTGAATTGTAGTTCTCTGCAATTCCGCCTAAAAAGGAAGTTGCCTTTTCTTGTGCCATGATATGACCTAAAATCGAAGAAGTTGTTGTTTTTCCGTGAGTACCTGCTACCGCTAAACAGAATGTGGTTTTGGTAATTTCACCTAAAACTTCTGCTCTTTTTAAAACGGTAAAATCATTGTCAAAAAAGTAATTGAGTTCACTATGTTTTTTAGGAACTGCTGGTGTATATACCACCAATGTTTGTTCTTTATCTAAAAATGAAATCGGAATATTTTTTATTGCGTCTTCAAAATGAATTTCGACACCTAAATTCACCAACTCATTTGTAATTTGAGAAGGTGTTTTATCATAACCCGCCACTTGTTTTCCATTGGCTGTAAAGTAACGAGCTATTGCACTCATTCCTATGCCACCAATTCCGACAAAATAGATATTATGTAAGGTTTTTAAATTCACTTTCTCAATAATTTTTCAATTTCATTTACAATATCTGTTGTTGCTCCTGGTAAGGCTAGTTCATTTATATTTTCCGACAAATGCTCTTGTTTGCCTTTGTCTTTTAACAACGTTTCAAACACAATCGGAAACGTATCTAACTCACTTTCTCTAAGTAAAATTGCCCCATGTTGATCTGCAATTGATTTTGCATTTTTAGTTTGATGATCTTCTGCCACATTTGGTGACGGAATAAAAATTACGGGTTTTCCAACAATACACAATTCTGACACTGAACTTGCTCCTGCTCTAGAAATGATAATATCTGAAGCAGCATAAGCCAAATCCATTCTATTTAAAAACTGATGCACTTGGATATGCTCTAATTCATCATATTTTTTATACTCTTCATAATACAATTTACCACATTGCCATATGACTTGTACCTCTTGTTTTTTGAAAAAATCTAAGTTTGTTTCTATCAACTGATTTATTTTTCTCGCACCCAAACTTCCTCCTAAAACTAGAATCGTTTTCTTTGTTTTATTAATAGCAAAAAATGCTTTTCCTTCTTCTGTTTTAGCATGTATAGACAGTAAATCTTGACGTACTGGATTTCCTGTTTTTACAATTTTTTCTTGCGGGAAAAATCGTTCTAAATTATCGTAAGCAACACAAATTTTATCAGCTTTCTTACTCAATAATTTATTTGTAATTCCTGGATACGAATTTTGCTCTTGTATCAACGTAGGAATTCCTTTTCTACTTGCCATAATTAGCGTTGGCCCACTTGCAAAACCTCCTGTTCCGATAGCTACATCAGGCTTAAATTGCCTAATAATTTTTGCAGCTTTAATTAGACTGCTGGTCAATTTAAACGGAAAAGACAAATTATCTACAGTTAGTTTTCGCTGAATTCCAGAAATCCACAATCCTTTAATATCGTGTCCCGCTTGCGGAACTTTCTCCATTTCCATTTTATCTTTTGCTCCAACAAACAAAAAATTAGCATCTGGATAACGCAATTTCAATTCGTTAGCAATGGCGATGGCAGGGTAAATGTGCCCTCCTGTTCCGCCTCCAGAAATTAATATATTAATCGATTGTTTCATACAGACTTTTTTATTTTTAATTTAAGGATGTATGTAACACCTAATATATTTCTAGCATTTGAATAGATAGTCTTAGTCCAGTGTTTCATGCAGTATATCTAAAGGATTATCATCTAAAATATCAGCTTCTGTTTCTTCTTTTGATGCGCTTACACTCAAAATCATTCCGAGTGCAAAACACGTCATCCAGATAGAAGTTCCTCCACTACTAATGAGCGGTAATGTTTGCCCTGTAACAGGAAACAAGTTCGTGGCAACAGCCATATTAATTGTAGCTTGAAAAATAATTGGAATTCCAACCCCAAGCACTAATAAAGTTCCAAAAATTGTGGTTGTTTTTTTGATGACCACAAAAATTCTAAAAAGTAAAATAAAATAAATAGAGACTATTAAAAAGCCACCTACCAAACCATATTCTTCAACAATGATGGCAAAAATAAAATCGGATGTAGATTGTGGTAAAAAGTTTTTTTGCACACTTTTTCCTGGACCTAATCCTACTGGACCACCTGTAGCAATTGCTATTTTAGCTTTTTCTACTTGATAAGCCTCCTTACCGTCTGAGTTTGAAAAATTCTCAATTCTACTTTGCCAAGTCTGTACTCTGTTTGGCATTGCATCTGGAAAAGCTTTTGCAATTAATATAAAAATAGATAAAGCTACGATTCCTGCTCCTAAAATAAAACCAATGTATTTTAAAGGATAACCACCAATAAATGCAATCATCAAAATCATGACAAAAATAATGGCTGTAGTGGAGAAGTTTGCAGGCAAAATCAACATTAAAATAGCCGCAACTGGCAACCATAATTGCCATAAACTTTCTTTAAAATTGATTTTCTTTTCTTTGTTTTTTGCTAAATATCTTGACACATAAACCATTAACACCAAACCTGCTAATGTTGATGTTTGAAAACCAATACCGCCAATTCTAATCCATCTACTTGCGTTTGCTCCTCCAATTGTAGTTCCTTGTGCTAGAGTAAAAATCAACAAAATAATAACCACTGGAAGCATTAAAACTGAACCTCCTGAAAAATATCGATATGGAATTTTATGCACTCCATAAATGATTAAAAAACCAAAAAACAACAACACCATATGTTTGATTAAGTGCCCAAAAGTAGACCCAGAACCAACTACATAGACCAAGTTTGTGCTTGCGCTATATACGGGCATAAAAGAGAATATTGCCAAAACAGCAACAATTGCCCAAATGGTTTTATCTCCTTTAATATGTTGAAAAATGGTTTTCAATTTTAGTTTTAGTTTTAGTTTTAGTTTTTAAAGATTTCTTACTGCTTTTTTAAATTTACGACCTCTGTCTTCATAGTTTTCAAACAAATCAAAACTTGCGCATGCTGGTGATAATAAAACAGCATCACCTCTTTCTGCTAATTTATGAGATACTTTTACTGCTTCTTCTGCTCCTGCTGTTTCTACAATCATATCTACAACATTCCCAAACGTTTTTTTAATTTTCTCATTATCCATACCTAGACAAACTATTGCTTTTACTTTTTCGCGAACTAAAGGCAATAAATCATTATAATCGTTTCCTTTATCAACACCTCCAACAATCCAAACCGTAGATTTATCCATACATTCTAATGCATAAAAAGTTGCATTAACATTGGTTGCTTTAGAATCATTAATATATTCTACTCCTTTAATTTTTGCCACATTTTCTAAACGATGTTCTACCCCTTCAAAGTTTGACAAACTTTCTTTGATTGATTCTTTTCTAACTTTTAATAATTGCGCAGCCATTGTTGCTGCCATGGCATTCTTTGTATTGTGTTTTCCTTTTACTGATAAGGTTGATAATGGCATAATAAGTTTGTCTTTGTTTGTATTGATTATAATGTTATTGTCTTTTAAATATGCTCCGAATTCCAATTCTCTTTCAATTGAAAACGGAACTAAATTTGCTTTTGTACTATTGTTTTTCAACCAATTATTAATGGCTTTATCATCTGCATCATAAATTAAATAATCGGTTGATTTTTGGTTCTTTGTGATTCTAAATTTTGAGGCTATATATTTATTAAAATCATAATCATATCTATCTAAATGATCTGGTGTAATATTGGTTAAAATGGCAATATGACTATTAAACTCCTCAACACCATCTAACTGAAAACTACTAATCTCTAATACATAGTTTTCATAATTTTCTTCTGCTACTTGTTGTGCAAAGCTCAACCCAATATTTCCGGCAACACCAACATTTAACCCTGCATTTTTTAGAATGTGATGTGTTAATAGTGTTGTTGTTGTTTTTCCATTAGAACCTGTTATTCCAACAATAGTTGCCTCTGTAAATTGAGCTGCAAATTCTATCTCAGAAATTACAGGAATTGACAATTCTTTTAATTTTATAATTAAAGAAACTGTATCCGGAATTCCAGGGCTTTTCATCACAACATCTGCATTTATAATTTTGCTTTCTGTATGATTTTTCTCCTCAAAATCTATCTCGTTATGTATAAGAACTTTTTTATATTTTTTTGATAGCTCACCTTTGTCTGACACAAAAACTTCATATCCTTTTTTCTTTCCTAAAAGCGCAGTACCTACTCCACTTTCACCTCCACCAAGAATGACCAATCGTTTCATTTTATCTCAACTTCAATGTTGCTACTGAAATTACTGCCAATAAGATTCCCACAATCCAAAAACGAACCACAATTTTACTTTCGTGATAACTCAATTTTTGATAATGATGATGTAATGGTGACATCTTAAAAATTCGTCTTCCTGCTCCAAATTTCTTTTTAGTGTATTTAAACCAAGACACTTGAAGGATTACCGATAAATTTTCTACAACAAAAATTCCTGCTAAAATGGGTAACAACAATTCTTTACGGATTGCAATTGCAATAACTGCAATAATTCCACCTATAGTTAAACTCCCAGTATCTCCCATAAAAACCTGAGCTGGATAGGTATTGTACCACAAAAAACCAATCAAAGCTCCTGCAAATGCCAAAATAAAAACGGTCATTTCTCCTGAATTGGGGATGTACATAACATCTAAATAATCTGCAAAAATGATGTTACCTGAAACCCAAGCAAAAATTGCTAAAGTGACCACCATTATTGCTGATGACCCAGCTGCTAAACCATCAATTCCGTCTGTTAAATTTGCTCCGTTAGAAACCCCTGTTACAATAAAAACTGTGATAAATATGAAAATAATCCATCCATATTTTTCATAACCATCACCTAAAAAACTCAGTGCTTTTGAATACTCTAACTCATTATTTTTAAAAAAAGGAACTGTTGTTTTTGTAGATTTATGAGCTTCACCAAAAACCTTTTTTCTTCCGTTATTTTGAACAACTTGCTGCTCTACAGGAAGCTGCTCTTTGATGGTAACTCCATCATTAAAATACAACATAGAACCAACTATAACCCCTAAACCAACTTGCCCAAGAACCTTAAACTTTCCTTTTAAACCCGCTTTATCTTTTTTAAATACTTTAATGTAATCGTCTAAAAAACCAATCATCCCCATCCAAACTGTTGTGACAATCAACAAAATGATGTAAATATTATCTAGTTTGGTTAATAAAACAGCAGGAATTAATGTTGCTAAAATGATGATAATTCCCCCCATTGTTGGAGTTCCTGATTTTTGCTTCTGACCTTCCAAACCTAAATCACGAACAGTCTCTCCAACTTGCTGTTTTCTTAAAAAATCAATGATTCTTTTTCCGTAAATTGCAGAAATTAAGATCGATAACACAAATGCTGCTGCTGCTCTAAACGTGATAAACTGAAACACACTTGCTCCAGGGAAACTGAATTCATTTTCTAAATATTCAAATAAATAATACAGCATTTTAGTTGTTTTTTAGTTGATTGAAACAATGGGTTACTTCTTCTAAGTCATTAAAATGAGAACGCACTCCATTGACCTCTTGATAGTTTTCGTGTCCTTTTCCAGCAATTAAAATGATATCTCCATTTTTAGAAAATTTACAAGCTGTTTTTATAGCTTGCTTTCTATCTAAAATAGAGATCGTTTTTTTATAATTTTCAGCAGCAACACCCTCTTCCATTTCATCAAGAATGGTTTGCGGATTTTCAGTTCTAGGATTATCGGAAGTAAAAATGGCTTGATTGCTCAATTGCGAAGCAATATGTGCCATTTTTGGTCTTTTGGTTTTATCTCTATCTCCTCCACAACCCACAACTGTAATCAGTGTTTCATTTCCTGTTCTAATATCATTAATGGTCTCTAAAACATTTTTTAATGCATCTGGAGTGTGTGCATAATCTACAATTGCTGTCACATTTTCATCAGAAATTACATATTCAAATCGACCACTAACATTTTCTAATTGACTTACAATAGTTAGAATCTCTAGTTTTTCTAAGCCTAATAATTCTGCAGTTGCATAAATAGCCAGCAAATTATATGCATTAAATCCGCCTATCAATTTTGTCCAAACTTCTGTATCGTTAATTTTCAATAAACTTCCAGAAAACTGTTTTTCTAAAATTTTAGCCTTGTAATCTGCTATGGTTTTTGTAGCGTAACTGTATTTTTTAGCTTTTGTGTTTTGCAACATAAAACCACCATTTTTATCATCGATATTTGTAAGTGCAAATGCTGATTTTGGTAAGAAATCAAAAAATGATTTTTTTACATTTCTATACTCTGCAAATGTTTCATGATAATCTAAATGATCATGAGAGAGATTGGTAAAAATTCCGCCTGCAAAAGTTAACCCTTCAGTTCTTTTTTGATGAATTCCATGAGAACTCACCTCCATAAAACAATAATCGACACCAGCATCAATCATTTTATCTAAATAACTATTGATTGTTATTGAATCTGGAGTGGTATGTGTTGCCTTAAACTCATCCTCATCTACTAAAATCTTAACTGTTGATAATAAACCAACCTTATATCCTGCTTTTTTAAACAATTGATACAATAATGATGCAATTGTAGTTTTCCCATTTGTACCAGTTACACCAACTAATGGTAATTTCTGAGAAGGATTATCATAAAAATTAGCCGCTAAAATTGCTAGGGCAGTATTAGCATCTGCAACTTTAACATAAGTTATTCCTTCTTTTTTAACTTTAGGAAAATCTTCACAAACAATAGCAGAAGCACCCAACTCAATTGCTTTATCAATATATAAATGACCATCAACTGTAACTCCTTTTTGAGCCACAAAAACATCATTCTTTGATACTTTTCGAGAATCAAAAACAACAGCATTCACCTCAATATTTGTAAGTCCAAATACTTCTTGAATAGCAACTTGATATAATATGTCTTTTAAATTTTTCAGCTTATGAAAGTTTTAAAATGATGGTTCTTCCTTTGATTAATTTTTCTCCTTTTTTTAGTGATTGAGACTTCACTTTACCTACTCCAGAGAGTTTTACTTTTAAACCAATATTCTCTAGTAGAGATAAAGCATCCATACCAGACATTCCTCTTACATCAGGAATTTCTTGATGATTTTTCTGAACTATTTTATCAAAATTTTGGTATTGATTTTCTATTGAAGTAAATTTTACTTCATCATCCACAGACTGTTTATCAACTGGAGTTGTGGTATAAATTTTTTGAGCAATTTCTTTAAAAACAGGCGCAGCAACTGTTGCACCATAATATCCTTTCTCTTTCTTTGGATCATGAATAACTACAATGCAAGAGTACTTAGGATGATCTGCAGGAAAAAAGCCCGCAAAAGAGGCTACATAATGCTTGGTCGAATAATAACCACCTTCCCATTCGCCTTTTTTATTTTTAATTCTTGGAATGTATTTTTTTGCAGTTCCTGTTTTTCCTGCCATTGAAAAGTTTGGAGAATAAATATTTTTTGCTGTTCCTTTTACAACAACATTTTCCATCACTTTACGAATCTTCTTTAACGTTTCTTCAGAAGCAATTTTTGGATTTACAACCTCAGTTTCAAATACTTTTTCGGTTTTATCTTCACGCCTTAATTCTTTGATAAACCTTGGTTTTACCATTACACCATTGTTTGCAACAGCATTATAAAACATTAAAGTTTGCATTGGCGTAACTGAAACTCCATACCCCCAAGACATCCATTCTAAAGAAATTTTATTCCAAGTTTTTTCTTTTGGATGTGGCACATAAGGCTTACCTTCTCCTTTAATTTGAAACCCTATTGGTTTTGTAAATCCGTATTCTTCAAGTTTAGAAACAAAACTCTTTGGATTATCATCGTAATGTTTTCTAATGAGTTTTACAATTCCGACATTAGAAGAAACTTCAAAAACTCTTCCTGCAGAAATTTTACCATAACCACCTCTTCTTGAATCTTCTACTTTTTTTCTACTGATAAAAATTCGTCCTTTTTCAGTATCAACAACAGTAGATGTATCTATTTTCTTATCATCCAAAGCAATCATTAAACTTGCTAATTTAAATGTAGAACCAGGTTCGTGACTTTCCCAAACCGCATAATTTCTTTTTTCGTAATAGGTTCCCTTTGACGTTCTTCCTAAATTAGAAATGGCTTTAATTTCACCAGTCGCTGTTTCCATAACCACTGCACAACCATGGTCAGCTTCAAAATACTCTAGACTACCCAACAAAGCATGATGTGTAATATCCTGAATATTTACATCTATTGTAGTGATAATATCATGACCATCAATTGGTTCTTTTTCGTTAATATCATTGATTGGTTTCCACTGGTTTTTTGCTATTTTTTGTTTCCAGCGCAAACCATTTTCACCCTGCATAAACTCAGCAAAAGCACCTTCAATACCTGCTCCACCTCTAAAATCATCATAACCAATAGTTCGCTCTGCAATTTTACCTATGGGATGTGCACGAACAGTTTTATGCTCTGCAATAAAACCTCCTTTATACACACCTCTATTAAAAATAGGAAATTGCTTTATTTTTAAATAATCTGTATAACCAACATTTCTTGCAATCAACAAATATCGATTTCTTTTATTTTTGGCTTTTCGTAATTTATTCTGATAAAAGCGCTGAGACTTACCAAACATTTTAGATAACTCCTTAGCCAAACCAGCAACATTTTTTTCAAAAACTCCGCTTTGAACCGCAGCCACAACATCCATTCGAATTGTGAATTTTGACATTGAAGTTGCCAACAAATTACCATCTGCAGCATACACGTTTCCTTTATTTGCGTAAATAGTATCTTGCTTTATCGTTAATTCTGTAGAAAGCTTTTTATATTTCTCACCTTCTTTGTACTGAATGGCAAATACTCGAAATACAATAGCCAATAAAAATAGCGTCATAAAAGCACCTACCAAGTAGAATTTTTTGAGTATGCTTTTTTTGTGAGTTGCCAATTTTATTATTGTTTAATAGTTACTTTTATTTTTTTTGGAGGAGTTAGTGACGGTTTTAATCCTCTTTCTTTTGCTTTTGCTCTGATATTCGACTCCATTTTCATTCGCATTAAAATAGTGCCTGTATCTACGTATTCTGCTCTTAACTCTCTTTTCTTTTTATTTAATTCTGATATTGTTATCACTTTTTTATCAGCTCTATGCGCACTTGAAATCATCACTAAAAGCAAGATCACAACAAAAATGATGATTCGCCAATTTTTAAAAGCAGATTCATCTGTAAGAAAACTTCCTCTTAGAAAATCATATACTCCCTTTTTTACCTTAGACATCTTTTTTTGCTTTTACCACTTTGTCTTTAGTTTTTCAATTTCAACGTTGCTATTCTTAATTTAGCACTGCGAGCCCTGTTGTTAATTTTAATTTCCTGTGGGGTAGGCACTATTAACTTTCCAACTTTTTTCATGGGCTCATCACTGTTTCCAAAAACATCTTTCTCAGGCTCGCCGCTAAATAATCCTGTTCTTATAAAACGCTTTACCAACCTATCCTCTAATGAGTGGTATGAAATTACACTCAACCTTCCATTATCGGTTAACAAACCAGGAATTTGCATCAAAAATTCTTTCAACACCTCTAATTCTTCATTTACCTCTATTCGAATAGCTTGAAATATTTGCGCTAAAATCTTATGCTCTTTCGCTTTAGGCAAATACCGCTGTAAAACTTCTTTTAATTGAAAACTTGTTTCAATTTTTAATTGCTCTCTTTTCTCTACAATTGTTTTTGCAATATTTCTTGAATTTCTCAACTCTCCATACAGAAACAATATTTCAGCCAATTTTTCTTCTGAATATGAATTGATAATTTCTTTAGCTGATATTTTGGATTTTTGATTCATTCTCATATCCAAATCACCATCAAAGCGAATTGAAAACCCTCTTTCAGCCTCATTAAATTGATGTGAAGAAACCCCTAAATCAGCCAAAACACCATCTACTTTTTTAACTCCGTGAAACCTCAAAAACCTTGAGAGGTATCTAAAATTTTCAGGAATTAAAACAAATCGTTCATCATCAATCACGTTATTTTGTGCGTCAGGATCTTGATCAAAACCAAACAATTTCCCATTTTCACCAAGTCGATTTAAAATTTCTCTGGAATGACCTCCACCACCAAACGTAACATCTACATACACTCCATCTTCTTTAATAGCAAGCGCATCAACACTTTCATGAAGCAAAACTGGATTATGATAACTCATCGAAATCTGTATTACCCATTACTTCTTCTGCCAAATCTGCAAAATCATCTGCAGCATCATCAATCGCCTTTTCATATCGCTCTTTATCCCAAATCTCAATTATATTTACAGAAGAAGACATCACTATTTGTTTTTGAATACCTGCAAATGCCAATAAATCTTTCGGAATCAATATTCTACCAGAAGCATCCATCTCAATCATTTTTACCCCAGCAGTAAACCTTCTTATGAAATCGTTATTTTTCTTTTTAAATCTATTCAATTTGCCAACCTTACTCATTTCAACATTCCACTCTTTCATTGGATACAATTCTAAACAAGGTTGAAACACTGCTCTCTTAATCACAAAACCCTCTTGCAACACAGCAGCCAATTGCTTTTTATAGGCTGACGGAAACATCAATCTACCTTTAGCATCTGCTTTACACTCATATGTACCAATTAGGTTTATCACTCAAATAAGATTAGTTGATATCAAAAATATATAAATTTTACCACTTTTTACCACTTTTTGACACATTGTTGATAAATAACGTTTTTATTAACAATTGATTGCCCTAATTTTGACTTAGAATTTAAAAAACCAAGAAAATCGAAAAGCATATCTATTTCATAAAAAAGAATTACATTTGCTTTGATGCGAAACGAGAAATCAATGACTGACAAGTTAAAAACGGAAGGTAAATTTACGTATGCAGAAGCTGGAGAGGGACCTGCAATCATTGTTTTACATGGATTAATGGGAGCCTTAAGTAATTTTGGAGATACATTTAACCATTTTTCTAACAATGGATACAAAGTTTTTATCCCTGAGTTACCTTTATATACTTTACCACTTTTAAAAACCAATGTTAAAAATTTAGCTAAATTTTTGAAAGAATTTATGGAATTTAAAGGATTAGAAAATGCTATTCTTTTAGGTAATTCTTTAGGAGGACATATTGGTTTGTATTTTACAAAGCATTATCCAGAAAAAGTAAATGCTTTAGTATTGACAGGAAGTTCTGGACTCTATGAAAAAGCAATGGGTGATAGTTTTCCAAAAAGAGGAGACAGAGATTATGTAACTAAAAAAGCGCAAGACGTTTTTTATGACCCAGCAATTGCAACGGAAGAATTGATTGATGATATTTTTAAAATCATTAATGATCGAAATTCTGTAATACGAACATTAGCTATTGCCAAAAGTGCAATTAGACATAATATGGCAAATGATTTACCAGAAATGAAACAACCAACTTGTATCATTTGGGGAAAACAAGATGCTGTAACACCTCCTGAAGTAGCAGAAGACTTCCACAAATTATTGCCTGATTCTGATTTATTTTGGATTGATAAATGTGGACATGCAGCAATGATGGAAAGACCAGAAGAATTCAACAAAATTCTTCATGATTGGTTCATCTCAAGAAATATCTAAACCTTATGAAAATTACTTCAGCAGAATTCGTAATGAGCAATAGTAATGTTACGAAAGCTCCTAAAGATCGAATTCCAGAATATGCTTTTATTGGACGTTCTAACGTTGGTAAATCCTCGTTAATCAATATGTTGATGGAACGTAAAGATTTAGCAAAAATATCAGGAAAACCAGGAAAGACACAACTTATCAATCATTTTAAAATTAATGATTCTTGGTTTTTAGTAGATTTACCAGGTTATGGTTATGCAAAGGTTTCAAAAAAGAAAAGAGTTATTTTTCAATATTTTATAGAAAACTATTTTAAGGAAAGAGAGCAATTGGTTTGTACATTTGTATTAATTGACTCTAGACACGACCCTCAAAAAATAGATTTAGATTTTATGCAGTTTTTAGGCGAAAATCAAATTCCGTTTTGTATTGTTTTTACCAAAGCTGATAAACTAGGAAGCTCAAAGCTGAACAAACAAATTACTTCTTACAAAAAGAAATTATTAAATTATTGGGAATCTTTACCCACATCATTTGTAACCTCATCTTCAACAGGCTTTGGAAGAGAGGATTTTTTAAACTTTATTGGTGGCGTGAATGAAGATGTAAAAGACAATTTTAAATAACTTTTCTCGACAGGCGCTCGAAATGACATAAATGCAATCTAATAAAGAGAACTTACAGGTTTTATTCGAAGACAATCATATTTTGATTGTTAATAAAAGAGCTGGTGACATTACACAAGGTGATAAAACTGGCGACAAACCTTTAAGTGAAGTTGCCAAAGAATACATTAAAGAGAAATACAACAAACCCGGAAATGTGTATTTAGGAGTCGTACACAGATTAGACAGACCTACTTCTGGAATCATCATTTTTGCAAGAACTTCTAAAGCTTTAGAACGGTTAAATAAAATGCTGCGAGAGAAAACCATTAACAAAACCTATTGGGCAGTTGTAAAAAATCACCCAAAAAAAGAAAAAGAGACGTTAATTAATTACTTGAAAAAAAATCCAAAAAACAATAAATCTTCGGTATTTCAGAAAGAGATTTCAGGAAGCAAAAGAGCTGTTTTGCATTATCAGGTAATTCAAAAATTAGAAAACTATTCTTTATTAGAAGTCGATTTAGAAACAGGTAGACACCACCAAATACGCGCACAATTGTCTGCTATTGGTTGCGCTATCAAAGGGGATTTAAAATATGGTTTCTCAAGAAGTAATAAAGACGGAAGTATACATTTGCATGCAAGAAAAATCGAGTTTACACACCCTGTAAGCAAAGAAAATATTAAAATTACTGCACCTACACCAAATGATGTCATTTGGAATGCATGCAACTAAATATTATCTTTAAAAAACTAATTGTATCAACGTTTATTATGATTAAAAACTCTAGTTTGTAATCAAAAAACTCCAACTAAATGAGTCAAGAAAAAACAGTTTCAGAAGCCATCAATTACAGACGCTCTGTACGAATTTACGATGCTGACCAACCGATTGACACAAAAATTGTAAAGCAATGTTTGCAACAAGCCGCATTAGCCCCCAATAGCAGCAATATGCAATTGTGGGAGTTTTATCATATTACTTCTAAAGATATTATTGCTAAAATTGCACCTTTTTGCTTCAATCAAAATGCTGCTAAAACCGCGCAACAATTGGTGGTTTTTGTAGTACGTAAAGATTTATGGAGAAAAAGAGCAAAAGCCAATTTATCCTTTATGGATCGTGTTTTTGGTAAAAACAATCCAAAATCAGCACAAAGTAGTAGAGAAAAAGTAGCACGCAATTATTATGGTAAAATCATTCCGTTTGCGTATTCAGAATTCTTAGGGCTTTTTGGGCTTTTAAAATACTTTATGGTTTCTTTAATTGGCTTGTTTAAACCCATGTATAGACAAGTACGTAAAAGTGATATGCGCATTGTTGCTCATAAAACTTGTGGTTTGGCTGCTGAGAATTTTATGATTTCAATGGCTGCTCAAGGTTTAGACACTTGCCCCATGGAAGGTTCAGACACCTTACGTGTTAAAAATCTTTTGGGTTTGCCTTTTGGCGCAGAAATTAACATGATTGTTTCTTGCGGAATTAGAACCGAAAAAGGAGTTTATGGAGAGCGTTTTCGAGTTCCTTTTGAGGAAGTATATAAGGAAGTTTAAATCTAAAAAATAATTATGGAAACTATAAAAGAAGAAAAAAGACGCATTAGCAATTATTTAAAAAAAATAATGAAATTAATTGCTAATGAAGTATTGAATAATAAAATAGTTACCAAAGAGGACTTGTATTTGTTACTGGAAAAACATGGGGTTAAAGAACAAATTTTAGCAAAACCTAAAAACATTAAATATAAGTTTTCAAAAAAACATTTACCAAGAGTTCGTGTAAAATGTGAATTTAAAAGTTTAAAAACGAATATCATTGTCGGTTTAAGAGGAGGTTTTTCAATAAGAAAACACTCGTCAATTTCTAAAAACAGTAATTTATCACCCCAAAATTTTTATATAGAAGAATATCTAATTGATTAATTTTTTCGGCTTCAGAATCAACACATTTTCACTCTGTTCAATTTCTTGTTGATTGAGTTTCATCTTAATAAACTCACCATCCAAATACTTCTGTGTTTGGTCTTTATAATATTCACTAAACACATTGCCTGATTGTCCTGTTGGTAAAATAGACAAGCTGTTTTCCACATCAGAAAAATCAATAATTCTTCTAGTTGAAGGACCTGCTGTAATTTTATAAACCCCTGTGCTATCTAATTTAAAAATCTGATTATTGATGACTTCGTTTCCGCCAATCGTTTCGAAAGGCCCAATATTAAAAAACCACCTTAACACTCCACCTGCTTTTCCGATTGCGTGTTCGTATTCTACAGAAATAACTCTATTCCAAGTCCAATGGTCAATATTTTCTCCCAATTGATTTTGTAAAAAAGCAATGGTTTCATCAAACGCACCTTCAACAATTTCTTGCTTGGTTTCAATTTTGTCATGAGTTGTAATATCATCCCACCAAACCGAACTTTCTCTTTCTACTTGATTTGGTAAAACCTGGTCTTGTAATTGCGAATTGATAAACAACTCAAAACCATCACCCAACTCGTCTTGATATGTAGCTTTTAAAAACTCATACAAAAAACGATTGTAAATGGTTGCACCAACTGATGATTTTAAATGCGTTCCATCCCATTTTTCTAAAACAGCAAATACTTTTCTACCTGATGCAGACAGCTTAGTTTTATCCACACTTTTTAACAAATGATTTGCTATTTCTGAGACTGTTGATGATTTTACATCATAAATCATTTCTGCAACATCTTGTTTTGTAAAATGATCATTTTGCTCAAGTAATTCCACAATTCTTTTTGCTCTATCTTGAGGCTGATAGTATCCAGGATACAATTTCCCTCTTACAGAGTCTGGTTGATTATTTGCAGAATACACATACTTCCAAGAAGGATTTACTGCTTGTGGATTTTCTTCAAAAGGCAAGTATTCTAGAATTTCATCTTCTCCAGAAGCACCATCTAAATACGTTCTTGAAGACACACTATCTCTCAATTGATACAGTTTTGCAGAAGCAAACCAGCCTACATTATCTTTTGCATCACCATACATTACATTTAATCCTGGTGCATGAATTTTGGAAACTGATTGTTTAAAATCATCCATAGAATTTGCATGTGAAATTCCGTAACAAACGTCTAATAAATCGTTAGGCAATTGCGTATAAATCCAGTTCATCGCTATAGGACGTTCATCTATCAAATGCTCAATAAGGCCATTCATAATTGGTCCATGTTTGCTTACTTTTACCTGAAAAGTAGTGTCTATTTCTCCTTTTATTTTGATGTTTTTGTTTCTGAGTTCATATTTTTTAAATCCATCTTTAGTTTGATATTCTTTCGGATTTTCAGGATTCTCTTTTTCGATGTAAAAATTCAAATCGTCATTTGCCAACATTGTTAAACCATAAGCATATTCACGATTATGCCCTAACAACGGAAATGGCATCAGTGCAATGTTAAATCCGTAGATTTCATAATCTGGCGTCTTAATGTGATTTTGATACCAAACTGAAGGTTGCGCAAAGGCAATATGCGGATCGTTAGCAAAAATTACTTTTCCTTTTTTAGTTTTCTCAGGAGCAATCACCCAAGAATTACTCCCAATAAAAGGCGATACTGGTAAATCATCCATAATTGCACTAACTGCTTTAGAAAACGTCGCTTCTATTTTTTGAGGATTGTGAGATTTATTGATGGTTAAATTCTTAGTGTAAGCACTCATCAATTCTTGTAAATACGGACTCCCTAATTTTTCTTTAATTTCTGTCAATAACGGATCTGTTTTATGCGCAACAGCAAAACTAAATGCCATATATCCAAAGACATTATACACATCTTTTAAGGTATATTTTTCTTTTTCAACACCCACCATATAAAATTCAATGGGCGTTTTCCCATCTTCTAAAAACTGATTGACACCATCTAAATATGCCTGACTCAAAATGTATGCTTGAG
Source organism: Polaribacter septentrionalilitoris (assembly GCF_009832745.1). GTDB lineage: Bacteria > Bacteroidota > Bacteroidia > Flavobacteriales > Flavobacteriaceae > Polaribacter > Polaribacter septentrionalilitoris. Next base: position 32,225 of record NZ_VRMJ01000032.1, read on the forward strand.
AGGTTTTATCTAAGTTTTTTATAGACTTTTCAGCAGCTTCTTCAATTCCTAGACCTCCAAAAAACTGATCGACTCTCACCAAGTCTTTTCCGAAAATTTCTGACAATCTTCCTGCTGCAATTCTGCGCATCAACTCCATTTGCCATAATCTATCTTGTGCATGGACATACCCTAAAGCAACATAAGCATCCCTTTGATTTTTAGCATTGATGTGTGGCACACCTGTATCATCATAATAAACCGTTACTTTTTCTGAGATATTAATAATCTCTAAGGTTCCTGAATATTTTGGAGCAGCATACTTTGAATATCCCCACCACAATAAGATTCCTGCAACAATCAGAAATAACAGTATTCTTAACAAACGCTGTAAAAGCTTCATAAAAATTGATTTTTCTCAAAGATAACAGAATTATTATTTATTTATAAATACTTAAAAATCGATTGAAGTTTGTATTTTTGATATGCAAAATTTTCAACATGAAAAAAATACAAATGGTTGATCTGCAAGGTCAATATCAACAAATAAAAGAAACTGTAAATACTTCTATTGAGGAGGTTTTAAACTCATCTGCCTACATTAACGGACCTTTGGTTCATGAATTTCAAGCGGACTTAGAAAAATATTTAGACGTAAAACATGTAATACCTTGTGCCAATGGTACAGATGCTTTGCAAATTGCCATGATGGGTCTAGGTTTAGAGCAAGGTGATGAAGTGATTACTGCAGATTTTACATTTGCTGCTACAGTAGAAGTAATTGCCTTATTAAAATTAACTCCTGTTTTGGTAGATGTAGATGCAAAAACATTTAACATTGATATTGATGCTTTGAAAAAAGCCATCACACCAAAAACCAAAGCTATTGTTCCTGTGCATTTATTTGGTCAAGTAGCCAACATGGATGCCGTAATGGAAATTGCCAAGGAACATAATTTGTTTGTCATTGAAGACAATGCACAAGCTATAGGTGCAAATTACACCTTTAAAGATGGTCGCAAACAAAAAGCTGGAACAATCGGAAATTTAGGTACTACTTCTTTTTTCCCATCTAAAAACTTAGGTTGTTATGGTGATGGAGGTGCTATTTTTACCAATGATGATGCTTTGGCACACACCATTAGAGGTATTGTAAATCATGGTATGTACAGACGCTATTATCATGATGTGGTGGGTGTAAACTCTAGATTAGACTCCATACAAGCTGGAGTTTTAAAAGCAAAACTACCTCATTTAGACAGTTATTGTAATGCAAGAAGAAATGCAGCTCGTTTTTACAATTCTGCATTTGCCAATAACACAAATATCATCACTCCAACTGCAAAATCGAACAATAATTCAAGTTGTGGAGAGATTTGTGATACTTGTGACTGTCATGTTTTTCATCAATATACTTTACAAATCACCAATGGAAAAAGAGATGATTTGCATCAACATTTGTTAGAAAAAGGAATTCCCAATGCGATTTATTATCCTGTTGCATTGCATTCTCAAAAAGCATATCAAGATGATCGATATAATGAAGAAGATTTTCCTGTAACCAACGAATTGATTAAAACGGTAATTTCATTACCAATGCATACAGAATTAGATGATGAGCAATTGAAGTTCATCACACAAACCATATTAGATTTTATCAACTAACACAACAATGAAAAGAATATTAGTAACAGGAGGTTTAGGATTTATTGGCTCTCATACCGTTGTTGAATTGCAAAACGAAGGGTTTGAAGTTGTAATTATTGATGATTTATCAAACACTTCTATCAACGTTTTAGATAGCATTGCAGAAATTACAGGAACAAAACCAGACTTTCATCAAATTGACTTACGGGTTAAAAATGATGTCAAAAATTTCTTTGACACCAACAGAGTTGATGGAATCATTCATTTTGCTGCTTTTAAAGCAGTTGGTGAAAGCATGCACAAACCATTAGATTACTATGAAAACAACTTAGGTTCTTTGGTCTATTTACTACAAGAAATGAGAGATCGAAATTTAGATCACTTTATTTTCTCTTCTTCTTGTACTGTTTACGGACAAGCAGATGAATTGCCAATTACAGAAAAAGCACCTGTTAAGACTGCTGAATCTGTATATGGAAACACCAAACAAATTGGTGAGGAAATCTTAAAAGATGCAAGTAAAGCTCATGATTTAAACATCATTGCTTTACGTTATTTTAATCCTATTGGTGCTCACGAATCTATAAAAATTGGAGAATTGCCCTTAGGTGTTCCTCAAAATTTAATTCCTTTTATTACTCAAACTGCTGCAGGAATGCGTAAAGAATTGTCTGTTTTTGGTGATGATTATGATACTGAAGATGGAACAGCAGTTCGTGATTATATTCATGTGGTTGATTTGGCAAAAGCACACATTGCTGCATTGCAACGATTAATCAAAAAGAACAATAAAGAAGCTTTCGAGTTTTTTAATGTAGGTACTGGAAAAGGAAGCTCAGTTTTAGAAATTATCAAAGCTTTTGAAAAAGTAAACAATTTAAAATTGAATTATAAAATTGTAGACAGAAGAGCTGGAGATATTACTGCAGCTTATGCAGATACTACTATTGCCAATAAAGAATTAGGTTGGAAAACCGAAAAGAGTTTAGAAGAAGCTCTAGCATCTGCTTGGAAATGGCAACAAAAGCAAGTTAGCATTTAGCATTTAGCATTTAGCATTTAGCATTTAGCATTTAGCAAAACTAAAAAAATCCCAATTTGAAGTTTCAAATTGGGATTTTTATATCTACTGTCTACTGTCTACTGTCTACTGTCTACTGTCTACTGTCTACTGTCTAAAAAACTAAACAACAGCCCCACTAGCCCCAACACTTCTATCTATTTTACGCATTAAGCCTTGTAAAACTTTCCCTGGTCCAACCTCAATAAATTCAGTTCCACCATCAGCTATCATAGCTTGTACACATTGCGTCCATTTTACAGGCGCTGTTAATTGTGCAATTAAGTTTTCTTTAATCTCATCAGGATTTGTAACCGCTTTTGCCACCACATTTTGATACACAGCACAAGTAGGTTCACTAAATTCAGTAGCTTCAATTGCTGCTGCTAATTCCTCTCTTGCAGGTTCCATCATTGGTGAATGAAATGCACCACCAACAGGCAACAACAAGGCTCTTTTGGCACCTTTTTCTTTTAAAACCTCACACGCTTTTTCAACCGCTTCAATTTCTCCAGAAATTACCAATTGCCCAGGACAATTGTAATTGGCAGCCACTACTACTCCATCTATTTCGTCACAAGTATCTTCTACTACATCATCTGCCAAACCTAAAACTGCAGCCATGGTACTTGGTGCTACTTCACATGCTTTCTGCATTGCCAAAGCACGTTTCGAAACGAGTTGTAATCCGTCTTCAAAAGATAAAACTCCGTTTGCAACCAATGCCGATAATTCTCCTAAAGAATGGCCAGCAACCATTTCTGGCTGAAAAGAATCTCCCAACACTTTTGCTAAAATCACTGAATGCAAAAAGATAGCAGGTTGTGTTACTTTGGTTTCTTTTAGTTGTTCTGGTGTTCCTTCAAACATAATGTCTGTGATAGAGAACCCTAAAATATCGTTTGCTTTTTCAAAGTATTCTTGCGCTAAAGGTGATTTTTCGTATAAATCCAATCCCATACCTGTAAATTGCGCTCCTTGACCCGGAAAAATATATGCTTTCATAATAATGTTTAATCGTTAAATTGTTTAACTGTTTAATCGCGGCAAAAATAATCATTTTTATTAGAAGCTGATTCCCGCTTTCCGTTATATCTTTTTTCTTCTGTTCCCGATACAGATCCCGATAAAATCACAATTCACTCGAACTGACAGAAAAAAGGATGCCACTTCAAATGCGAAGCATTCAACGATTCAAGAAATTATAAAAGTAGAGTTAACCTGGGCTAGATTTGCTTGCTAGCTATATTCATTTTCTTTCAATTTCAATCTCCGTCCTTAACACTTTAAACTTGCTAAAAATTCGTAACTTCGTTTTTATGACCTACAAAGACAAACTACTTGCCAACAGAATTTACCTAATTCTTGCCGCTCTTTTTATTGCCTCTTTAGTAACATCCAACTTAATATTTCAAAAATTCTTCTATTGGTATCCTTTTGATATTGTAATTTTCGATACAAAACTTTTTGAAGTTTCTGTAGGCTTACTTCCTTATCCAATTACATTTTTAATCACAGATATCTTATCAGAAATTTACGGAAAGAAAAAAGCAAACGAAGTAGTGATTGCAGGAATTTTTGCATCATTTTTCTCGCTATTGATCATTTACATCTCTAAAGAAGTACCTGCTACATCCTGGTCCCCTGTTAATGATGGACTTTTTGTTAATGTTTTTGGTGCAGCCCCATTAGCGGTTTTAGCATCAATGCTGGCATATTTGTTTGCCCAGTTTATAGATATCAGAATCTATCATTTTTGGAAACAATTGACTAAAGGAAAACACTTATGGTTGCGTAATAATTTCTCAACCTTTTCTTCTCAAATCATTGACACTCTAACAGTTTTAGTCCTATTATGTTCATTCGGAATTATAGATTGGAATAACTTTCTAGGCTTGTTAATTAGTGGTGTAATTTTTAAAATGATGATTGCCGCTTTAGACACTCCCATTTTGTATTTGGCGGTTTATGCTTTTCGAAAAAGGTTCAACTTAGCAATCAATGAAGAAATTGATGATAAAATTCTCATTGGTACTGATGATATCATTAAAGAAATCGGAATAAAAAAAATTCAATAATTTTTGTAATTACTCTAAAAGTGTTGCGTCTAAACCTTCAGAAATGAGATAAAAATGAAAAAAACAGGTTTACTTTTTATAGCAGTATTTATTTTTTTACAAGTACATGCACAAACATCAATATTTAACGATTTACTACAAAATCATGTTACTGATAACGGAATTGTAGATTACAAATCGTTTAAAGCAGATCAATCAAAATTAGAGAATTACATTTCCTATTTAGAAAAAACAAGTCCAGATAATTCTTGGTCAGCAAACAAACAAAAAGCATTTTGGATCAATGCGTACAATGCTTACACAATTAAACTTATTTTAGATAATTATCCGTTAAAATCAATAATGGATATCAAACAAAAAGGAAAAACCGCTTGGAAAATTCCTTTTGCTAAAGTGGGTGGCAAAACCTATACTTTAGACCATATTGAACACGAAATTCTGCGTAAAAAATTATTCGACCCAAAAATTCATGTGGGTGTAAATTGTGCTTCAGGTTCTTGTCCTAAATTAGGAAATATCGCTTTTACAGAAGACAATGTAGAAACTGAATTAACCAAATTGATGAAGGCTTTTGTCAATGATCCAACAAGAAACAAAATCGATAAAAAGAAAGTTCAGATTTCAGAAATATTTAATTGGTTTAAAGATGATTTTACCAAAAACGGTTCTGTAATAGATTACTTAAACACCTATTCAAATACAGAAATTAAGTCCAATGCAAAAATCAGTTATAAAAAATACGACTGGTCTTTAAACGGAAAATAAACTGCTCTTTTTAACAAAAGCTTTTTAAAAACAAATTGTATCTTTCAATTTTAAAATGTCATGCTGAGCTTGTCGAAGCATCTCTAATACAAATAAAATGTCAAAATCATATTATGACGCAGCCGATTTAAGAAAGTTCGGTAAAATAACAGAGTGGAGTGAAGAATTAGGAAACAAGTTTTTCGATTATTATGGCAAAGTTTTCGAAGAAGGCGCATTAACCGCTCGTGAAAAAAGTTTAATAGCCTTGGCTGTGGCACACACAGAACAGTGCCCTTATTGTATAGATGCCTACTCTAAAGACGGTTTACAAAGAGGGATTACCAAAGAAGAAATGATGGAAGCCATTCACGTAGGTGCAGCTATAAAAAGTGGTGCAACTTTGGTACATGGTGTTCAAATGATGAATAAGGTGAACAAATTGGAGATGTAAGCAGAGAACCATTTTTGCTTTTTAGTAAAAATGTGTGAATCGCTTATACCCATGAAAATTGGGATCTCATTAAAATGTCTTCTCGAGCGCAGTCGAGAGGTTTTATTTAGGTCTCGACTGCGCTCGACCTGACAGATTTTTATAAACTAAATGGCTACAAAATCATTAAAAGCAAGAAATAACGATATCGCAAATACTTCTCGTCAAATGGAAATTCTTTCAAACGGAATTTTTGCAGACGGAGAATTACCCACATTTGCAAACAAAATAAAAGAAACGAATCAGTTTCCGTTACGTCCTAAAAAATTAGAGATTTTACAAATCAATTTGGGGTATATGTGTAATCAAGTTTGCGAACATTGTCATGTAGATGCAGGTCCAGACAGAAAGGAGATTATGACTGTAGAAACCATGCAGCAATGTTTGGAAGTCATTAAAAAAACAGAAGCTCATACCTTAGATTTAACAGGTGGTGCCCCAGAAATGAATCCGAATTTTAGATGGTTTGTAGAAGAAGCATCAAAAGCAGGAATTAAAGATTTTATTGTACGATCTAACTTAACCATTATTAGAGCCAACAAAAAATATTACGATTTACCCCAATTCTTTAAAAAATACAATGTCCATGTCGTTTCTTCTATGCCACATTGGACGCGTGGAAAAACCGACAAACAGCGTGGTGATGGCGTTTTCGATAAATCGATTAAAGCCTTACAAGAATTAAATGCAGTTGGATATGGAAAAGAAGGTTCTGATTTAAAATTAGATTTGGTGTACAATCCTTCAGGAGCTTTTTTACCTGGAGATCAAATGGGTTTAGAACGTGATTTTAAAAAGGCCTTAAAAGAGGATTTTAGTATTGATTTTCATAATTTATTTGCCATTACCAATTTACCCATCAGTCGATTTTTAGATTACCTAATTGCATCAGAAAATTACGAAGATTACATGTATGCTTTGGTTGATGCTTACAATCCTGCAGCAGTGGAAAACGTAATGTGTACCAATACCATTTCTGTAAGTTGGGATGGTTGGTTGTACGATTGTGATTTCAATCAAATGCTAAATTTAAAAGTCGCAAGTAAAGTAAAACATATTGCAGATTACAATGAAGAATTGCTGCAAAACAGAAATATCATTATCAATCAACATTGTTACGGTTGTACAGCTGGTGCTGGAAGTAGCTGCCAAGGAACTGTAGCATAACAATCTATTTACAAGGGATTTAAACCCATTGAGAAAAAATAAAATATAAAATGAGTTATTTAGATACCACACACAACGTTTATAAAGAAGCAGCTTTAACACCAGATGTTGGTTTGTGCTGTACTACCAATCCTATTTGGGAATTACCAGGATTAAAAATCCCTAGAATTATGCAAGAAATGAACTACGGTTGTGGTTCTACTGTGCATGCTCGCGATTTAACCAATAATCCTAAAATGCTCTATGTGGGTGTTGGTGGTGGAATGGAGCTATTGCAATTTGCCTACTTCAACAGAAATAAAGGGGGCGTTATTGGTTTAGATGTGGTGGATGAAATGTTAGAAGCGTCACGTAAAAACTTTAAAATTGCCGAAGAACAAAACGATTGGTTTAAAAGTGACTTTGTAGATTTACGCAAAGGAGATGCTATGAATTTGCCAGTAGAAGACAATTCTATTGATGTTGCCGCTCAAAACTGTTTGTTTAATATTTTTAAATCTGATGATTTGAAAAAAGCGATTGCAGAAATGTATAGAGTACTAAAACCTCATGGTAAATTGGTAATGAGTGATCCTACTTGCGAACAGGAAATGAATGATGAATTACGAAATGACGAACGTTTGCGTGCGTTATGTTTAAGTGGGAGTTTATCTATTGCAGATTACGTAAAAGCGTTAACCGATGCTGGTTTTGGAACCATTGAAATTAGAGCTAGAAAACCTTATCGAATCTTAGATACAAAGAATTACCCAACAGACGAATTGATTTACATAGAATCTATCGAAGTTGCTGCCATAAAAGATCCAATGCCTGCAGATGGCCCATGTATTTTTACAGGTAAAGCAGCTATTTATTTTGGGGGTGAGGATTATTTTGATGATAATGCAGGTCATGTTTTATTAAAAAATCAACCCTTAGCTATTTGCGATAAAACAGCAGGAGGATTAGCTGCTTTAGGTAGAGATGATATTTTTATTTCAGAAAGCACCTATCATTATGATGGTGGTGGATGTTGTTAATTTGGTTGTTGATTTGTGATTTTTAGTTGATGATATTATCATTGAGAATAAAATAAAGTAATCTGTCTGTAATGTCATTTTGAGCAATGCTGAAATCAAAATATATTTTGATTGAAAGCAGCTAGCGAAGCTAATAATGGAGTCGAAAAATATCATCTAATATTTGAGATTTCTCCACAAGGTAGAAATTACAGCAAATACATATAAAATGAAAAAAATTATTATTCTTTTCTTAGTCATCAGTTCAACAACATTTGGACAAAAAAAACTAGACAAATTACTGAATAAGTGGAACACTAGAAATGTGCCATACATGTCTGTAGAAACCTTGGCTTTACCCAAAACTGAGGCTATTTTACTTGACGCAAGAGAAGAAAAAGAATATAAAGTTAGTCATCTTAAAGATGCCATTTGTGTAGGATATGACAAATTCAAACTCAAAGAAACTTTAGCGAAATTACCCAAAGATAAAAATGCAAAAATCGTAGTGTATTGCTCTTTAGGCATTCGCTCAGAAACGGTTGCTCATAAAATTATTGAAGCAGGTTACACCAATGTATACAATTTATATGGCGGAATTTTTGAGTGGAAAAACGCCAATTTTAAAGTCGTAGACACCTTAGGACAACCCACAGAAAAAATACATACATTCAGCAAAGATTGGGGCAAATGGCTCAAAAAAGGGAAGAAAGTGTATTAGTTGTTAGTTGTTGGTTGTTGGTTGTTGGTTGTTGGTTGTTGGTTAAAATTACAAACTTCATGTCAGTTCGAGTGATTTTGAGGAACGAAAAATTGTATCGAGAACTCATTCAAAAGCTAAAATTTCTATTCTCGATTCAAATTAATAAAAACAAAAAAATTGCATAAAAATCTCTTATTAATCTTTACTAGAAACCCAGAATTAGGCAAAGCTAAAACACGTTTAGCAAAAACTGTTGGTGATGAAACTGCCCTAGAAATCTATAAATTCTTATTAGAAAGAACTAAAAACATTGCTGCTCAAGTTAAAAGTGCAGACAAAGCTGTGTACTATTCTGTAAAAATTAGAGAAAACGATATTTGGGATGCCAGTATCTTTCAAAAACACCAACAATTTGGTGAGGATTTAGGAATACGAATGCAAAATGCTTTTAAAAATGGCTTTGATGTTGGTTACGAAAAAGTACTCATTATTGGGAGCGATTTGTATGATTTAACATCAGAAATTATAGAAAATGCTTTTGACGAATTAGATAAAAACGATGTTGTAATTGGGCCTGCAGAAGATGGTGGCTATTATTTATTAGGCATGAATTCGCTTCAAAAAAATGTTTTTAAAAACAAAGATTGGGGCACAGAAACTGTTAGGGCAGCTACTTTAGCAGATTTAAAAGATAAAAAAGTGAAATTATTAGCATTTAAAAACGACATAGATATATATGAGGATATTGAAAATATCCCAGAAATCATGAATACGTTTATCAACTCTAAATAATTTTACATGAAAACAAAATTACTTTTTATTAGTTTAGTGATTATTTCACTAAATTTAAGTGCACAATGCACAGAAAATACTGCAAATTTTGGCAATAACACCTCTACTCCATCCTATAATATTTCTGGAGATGTTTCCGTTATTTTAAACACCAACAACTCTATTTCTGTAAACTTTGCTAATAATTTTAGTACAGCTTCAGGACCCGATGTTAGGTTATATTTAATTAAATCTGAAGGCAAAAGTATTTCAGAATTAAAAAATTTAAATCCTACTGCTTTAGAAAATATTTCTTTTGGATTAATTGACTTTTCTGGTTCGCAAAGCTACACAGAAACAATTCCGAACAACATAGATATCACTCAATATGATACTGTCTTTTTTTACTGCCTACAATTTAATGCTTTTTGGGATTTAGGAAAATTCGATTCTTTCAACAGTACAACTTGCAGCGTTTTATCTACAAAGCGCAACCAACTGAATACCGTCAAAATATTTCCTAACCCTGCAAAAAATAGAATTCATTTAAAAAACATAGAGGCAAATTCTGCTGAAATTCGTATTTTTAATGTTTTAGGAAAACAAGTTTATCATCAACCTAAAATCATAGAAAAAACAATAGATATTTCTACTTTTCATAAGGGGATTTATCTTGTTAAAATTAATATTGATGGAAAGTCGCAAACACAAAAATTAGTGATTAACTAAAAAACCTCATGGCATTTGTGTTAAACTTGTTTCAATAACTTAGAAGCAATCTTATCTTTATCTTTATTAAAGAGATTACTTCAGTCGTTCCAATATTATAATGATATCAGAAAATATGAGCAAAAAACAACAACTGCAAGAAACCACTCAATTTTTAAAAACAAACGGAATTACAAACCCAGAAATAGGCATTGTCTTAGGTACAGGTTTGGGGAAATTAGTCGATGAAATAGCTATTGAAAAGGAAATTGCATATTCAGAAATTCCACATTTCCCAGAGGCTACAGTAGAGTTTCATTCAGGTAAGTTGATTTACGGACAATTATCAGGTAAAAAAGTAGTGGTAATGTCGGGTCGTTTTCATTTATACGAAGGCTATTCTCCATGGGAAGTGACATACGGAATTAGAACCCTACATGGTTTAGGTATTAAGAATCTACTCATTTCTAACGCTGCTGGCGCCATCAACCTCAACTATACAAAAGGCGATATCATGTTGATCGAAGACCATATTAATTTGCAAGGCCAATCTCCATTAGCCTTTAAAGAAGCCAAAGCTTTTGGAAATATTTTTGCAGATATGTTAGCGCCTTATTCTGAGAAGATCAATTCAAAAATGCTTGAGGTAGCAAAACAAAACAATATTCAGTTACATTCAGGAGTTTATGCCAGTGTATTAGGTCCGCAATTAGAAACCAGAGCAGAATACAGAATGCTACAAATTTTAGAAACAGATGCTGTTGGCATGAGTACTGTACCAGAAGTTATTGTTGCCAAACAACTCAATTTGCCTTGTGCCGCAATTTCTGTGTTAACTGATGAATGTGATCCTAAAAATTTACAACCTGTAGATATTGCAGAAATCATAGCTATTGCTGGTGAAGCAGAACCTAAAATGATTACGTTGTTTAAGGGAGTTATCGAAAAATTATAAAGCTATACAAGACTCTTCAGGTTTTGAAAACCTGAAGGGTCTAGATTACATTAAATGAACAACCATTTCAAAAACATCATCCTACAAAAATAGGTGCCAAGTCTATGTAAGAAAAAGCAATCCAATCTCTTTTGAACGCTTTTTATAAAACTGTTACAATTTTCAAGCCTAATAAATCTACTTAAAAATAGTATTTTTAGCATAAATTAGAAACAGACCTTTCAGGTTTTCAAAACCTGAAGAATCTAAATTGTATCAAAACTATACATGAATAGTCATTTCAAATCCTTTATCCTAGAAAAAACAAAAGCCTCATCACTTCAAGAAAAAGAAGTGATTCAAAATTTGTGGAGTGGCTATGGAAAAATTAGAAGAATTACTTTAGAGGGTTCAGCAATTGGTAGTGTAGTTATCAAGAATGTAGAACTACCCAAACAAAAGAATCATCCCAGAGGTTGGAATAGTGATATTGGGCATCAAAGAAAATTAAAATCGTATCAAGTAGAGACTTTTTGGTATCAAAATTATAGTAGTAAATGTTTAGCTCGTTTGCCAAAATGCTATGGAGTAACGCAAAAAGACGATGAAGTGCTCATTATTTTAGAAGATTTAGACACAGCTGGTTTTTCGTTGCGAAAACAAGATGTCAATTGGCAAGAAATTGAAGCATGTCTAGAATGGTTGGCAAATTTTCATGCCAGTTATTTGGGGCAAGATCCAAATGGACTCTGGAAAATAGGAACGTATTGGCATTTGGCAACCCGTCCGCAAGAATTGGAAGCTTTAGAAGATCTGGCTTTAAAAAAGGCTGCTGCTGATATTGATGCTACATTAAACAATTGCACATACAAAACCTTTGTGCACGGAGATGCAAAATTAGCCAATTTCTGTTTTTCTGAAGATGGACAAGTAGCTGGAGTCGATTTTCAGTATGTGGGTGGTGGTTGTGGAATGAAAGATGTTGCGTATTTTGTAGGGAGTTGTTTGAATGAGGATGAATGTGAACGCTTAGAAAACAAAATATTAGATACCTATTTCAACTATTTGCAAAACGCATTAGGCAGTAAAAACAACCCTTTAGAAAACGAATGGCGAGCATTATACCCTGTGGCTTGGGCAGATTTTCATCGATTTTTAAAAGGATGGAGTCCTGGACATTGGAAAATCAATTCTTATAGCGAACGCATTACCCAACGAGTGATTCACAATCTATAAAATGGATATACAACACCTTACTTCCATTGCCATAAAAGCGGCTTTAGCTGCTGGAGAAATCATTCGAAAATACAAGAATGATGATGTCATTGTACAACAAAAAGAAGGAGGCAATACTTATGCATCTCAAGTGGTTACCAAAGTAGATCTTGCTTGCGAAGACATTATTCTTAAACACCTAAAACCCACTTGTACAAAATTTGACATTGCGCTATTATCTGAAGAAACTCAAGATGATGGAAGCCGATTTAAAAAAGACTATTTCTGGTGTATAGACCCCATGGATGGCACCTTGGCATTTATCAATAAAATACCAGGTTTTTCGGTGGCTATTGCTTTGGTTGCCAAAGATGGCACTCCACATATTGGTGTGGTTTACGACCCAAGTACAAGCAATTTATATTCGGCTACAAAAGGCAAAGGTGCTTTTAAAAACGGACAACCTTGGAAAATAACCGCTAACAACAATTACTTGACCTATGTAACTGACAAAAAATTAGCAGACACCCCAAAGCAATCTAAAATTCAAGGTATTTTAAAGGCTAAAACCAATACTTTGGGCTTCTCAGCATACAAAGAAATGGCTGGCGCTGGCGCTGTGTTAAATGCCATTTTGGTAGCAGAACATGCACCTGCCCTCTTTTTAAAACTTCCTAAAAAAGAAAAAGGTGGTGGTTCTATTTGGGATTATGCTGCCACTGCTTGTATGTTTAATGAACTGGGGTTAGAAGCTACAGACTTTTATGGAAAATCTTTAGAGTTGAATAGAAAAGATGGTTCTTTTATGAATACAGTGGGTGTTTATTATAGTTCTTAAAGAGATTAGAACACTTCTACTTTTAGAACATAAGAAACTCTAATTTCAAATATTTTTTTATAGATAAAACTTGTTGTACACAAGTTCTGAAAAACCAAATGTACAATCAAACTCTTAATCCGATGAAAAAATCAGAATTAAATTGGAATTAAATTGGAATTTAAAAAAATGTCCGTAAATTTGTCCGTGTACGTAAAAACGTCCGCGAATAATTATGGCAACAATTAATTTTTATTTAGACAAACCAGACAAAAAAGGGTTTGCACCAATTCATCTACGAATAAACTGTAACGGAAGTCAAGTTAAGGTTTCTACGGGACAGAAAATAGAACCGAAAAACTTCAACAAATCCAAACAGAAAGCAATTGGATTAAATGTAGAATCTCACGAAATCAACCATTATTTGGATTTTCTAAGGGAACGAGCGGATGAACTTTTACACCATTCTAACAAAAAAACCTTTGTTCAGGATGAAGTCAAAAGCGTTTTGAACGAACACATCGAGAACTATAAAGAGAATAGTAATGTAAATATTGTAAAAGAACAGGTCGCTCTTTATGGAAAACCCTTCACTTTTGTGGATTTATTTGCTGGAGCTGGAGGTTTTAGTGAGGGATTTTTACAAGCTGAGCATAACAATAAATTCTTTGATTTCGTTGTTGCGAACGATATTAATGAAAATTGCGAATTAACTCACGTTGTTCGTTACAATCACCAATTAGGTTTAGACGCAGAATTTCTTAAACAAGACATAACAGAACCAGATTTTTTAGACAATTTATTAGAAAAAATTGACGGCCGTCAAATTGATGTTGTCTGTGGTGGACCACCTTGTCAAAGTTTCAGTCTTGCAGGAAAAAGAAAAAAGTTTGATAAAAAAGATGATTTATTCTCTCATTATCTAGAAGTAATAAAGGTTTTACAACCAAAATACTTCGTTATGGAAAATGTCAAGGGAATTTTGACAAAAGAAAAAGGCAAAATAAAAGAACTAATCATCAAAGAGATTAACTCTATTGTTGACATAAAAGAAATTCCATTACTAATCTCATTCATTAAAAAAATACGAAAAGAATCTAATTCCTTTCTTTTTGACAGTATTATAAAACGAGTAGAATTAGAAAAACTACTTGAAAAAAATAAAAAAACTGGAAAAGCTGATTTCATCACTTTTGTAGAAAATAGATTTAGAAAATTAACGCCAAAAATTGCTGATTACAAAACGAGTAAAACTGACGAAAATATAAATACAATTCGCCACGGTTTTAACCTTTTGGCTAGAACAAAAGAATGGGAGAAGCTAAAACGTGATATTATAAAGGAAAAAGATTTTTGCAATATTGACAGCGACAATTTCGCAAATGCTTTCACAGATTTCCTTACGGAAATCAGTTCTGAAAATGTGATTTCAAAAATTGAAGACGCTTTCAAAATTCTAAAAGTACCAAGTACTTATAAAAAAGATTGCGAAGACATTATTACATCTTTAAAAATCTACACAACGTCTTTTGATGAATCCATTGAAATATTAAAATCGCATTGTAATACAAAACAAAATAAAGAGTTAGAAACGATTCTTGAAAACATTAGGCTTTATAAAATAGAACAGCCATTTGTTGCTAACGCATCAAATTATGGTGTTCCACAAAATAGAGAAAGAGTACTTTTTATAGGTTGTCGCAAAGACCAAAAGTATATTTCTGAAATTCCAGCAACAGTTTCAGAAGAAGAAAAAGTCACCATTTTTGAAGCTTTGTATGACTTAGATTTCATAGGTAATAATCAAGAAGCTCACCGTTACGAATTGGTTGACATTTCAGCTCAATACAATGGAACAGCCAAAAAAATGTCTAAACTTTTAAAGAAACGTAGAATTGATGGCAAGCCAATTTCAAAAGGCGGAAAATCATTTGCAGAGTGGTCAAAAAAAGGTCGATTGATTGAACGTTTCAAACCACAAACTAAGCCGTTTTATGTTAGAAATAGCGAAGCACTTGAAAATGGAGAAAAGTATTTTGACATACTAAACAATCACAAAACAAGTAACCAAAACGAAACCGTTATTGAAAGACTTGGTGTCATTTTAAAAAATGGAAACTACAGAAAAGCACAACCTGAACTTGAAAAGTTAAATCTTTCTACAAATAAGAGAAATTACAATGTTTTAAAACCAGACGAACAAAGCTCTACCATAATGACTATTGCGGACGATTATATTCACTATAATTCACCAAGGTCTTTAACTGTTAGAGAAATGGCACGTTTACAATCCTTTGACGACTCTTTTGTATTCCAAGGTAAACGCTCAACAGGTGGAAATAATAGAAAGACAGAAGTGCCACAATACACTTTAGTGGGTAATGCTGTTCCACCATTATTAGCAAGAGCAGTAGCAAGTGAAATTTTAAAACATATCAAGTGAGAAAACTTACAACCGCAGAACAAGAAAAGATAAAATTACTGACTAAAAACCAAGTTTCTCTTACTTTAATTGAACCAACCGAAACAGGATTAAAAAAATCTATAATGGATGCGACAGGTTCTGTTCGTAACTATTTAAAAAGTGAAAATATCCACGATTACGAATTACAAAGTCAAGGAACGGAGAGTAAAGTAATGATTCCAGCAATTATTCATACTGGTTTTAAGACTGTAGAATCTAAAGCATCTTTATATCGTCCTTCAACCAAAAAGGGCGACCCAAGGATTTGGTTTTATAGCCTAACAAAGGTTGCTGAGCCAAACGATATTATTGGAATAACTTACTTTGATAACCGATTTCAAGTTTTTAACTTAACAAAATTAGATATCAGAGAATTGATTAATTCTTCAATTCTGAATCCATTTCAAGAGTTAATTAACGCAATTAACACAACCGAAAATGAAGTAGCTTTTGAGCTTTTAGCAATGTTAAGAAAAATTGCCAATGCTGGCCCAATTCCTTCTATGGTTGATGCTGACACTTCTGTAGGACGAACACTTGAAACAGCTCTTGGAATTGACATTAATTCTTCTAAACAACCAGATTATAAAGGAATTGAGCTTAAATCGTTTAGAAACAGCAGAACAAATCGAAAAAATCTATTTGCACAAGTTCCAGATTGGAAATTGAGTAAATTTAAAAGTTCGGCAGAAATTCTTGATAACTTCGGCTATGAACGAGAAGAGGATTTTAAGCTGTATTGCACAGTTTCGGCAATTACGAGAAACTCGCAAGGCTTGAATTTAAGAATCGATAGTGACATTAAACAATTGATTGAAAACTCTGATAAACCAGAAGTTGGCGATTTTGTGGTTTGGACGTTAGACAAACTTCACAATCGACTAAAATCTAAACATAAAGAAACGTTTTGGGTAGAAGCTGAAAGTACCAGAATAAATGACCGAGAACATTTTCAATATAAATTAGTTGAGCATACAAAAAAACCAATTACATCTCAATTTGATTTACTAATTGAACAAGGAATTATAACGCTTGACCATTTAATTAAGCGAAACTCAAAAGGGAAAGTGGTCGAAAAAGGTCCATTGTTTAAAATCAAACCAAAAGGAATTGAATTACTTTTTCCACCAAGTGAAAAGTATAATTTAATGTTATAACAGAATTATACATCAAGAAATACGTCTCTTAACCCAACTTTCACTCCATCAGCATCCGATAATCATTGCATCAGGAGGCAATAAAATTTCAATGCGGATGCAATAAGCCTTGTTTTTGGGCAAAAAAAATCCCAATAACCGAAGTTATTGGGATTTTGTAAGCTACAAGTTTTTACGACTAACTTGCTTTTTGAAAAGTAAGATTCTTTAGCAAATTGCGTAACTTCTTGGCAGGTCTAAAAATAATTCTAGAATTGGTAATGTTAGCTGCAGATACTTCTGCCTCTGTAGTTACTCCTTCTGAACTTAAACTTACTTGAAAATTACCTAGTTTGCCCAAACGCACAATGCGCCCTTGCCCCAACTCTCTTACAATGTTTTGTTCCAGTACGTTTAGTACTGCCAAACAATCGGTTTCTGTAACCGTACATTGATCAGAAATCTGTTCTGCAAGGGTTTCAAAATCTACACTTCCGTTTGTTTTTACTGCAGCATAATATTTTTTTGGTGCAGTAATATCTTGAGGATTTACCCTCTCTAATGGTCTAAATTTTATTGCCATTTTTATATGTATTTAATTAAAAAAATTACAACACTTCTTTTAAGAGGCTGTTTTACGACACCTCTTCGTTTTTAGAAAACTCAACAAATTATTGTCTTATACTTTACGAATTTTAAGTATAAATTATACAGCCCTATAAGTTGTATAAGAGTGTTTGCAAAAAAGTTACGCCATGTGTTTACCAGCTGCAAGATGTTGGCTTGCAATTAAATATTAACAAAATATTTTTGGTAAGCTGTAAGAAGTATTGTAATTTTGAAGTACGAAAACGAAATTACGAAACACTTACAGTGTTACCGATTTTACAAAAAGTCTTAAAGCAACATCTTTAAGGCTTTTTTGTTGTGGTAAAGATAAGAAGAATCCTTTTTTTAATTCACTAATAGTTATACAGACTTATCAACAGAAAAACATGTTTTAAAAGCATAAAAATCATCATAAAACACTGATTAACATATTTTTATATATTTTTTAAAGAAATTCAAAAGTCATCAGTAAAAATTCTAAAATATCTTTTAAAACCATAAAACGCATACTTTGTGTATGCTACTAATATTGCTTTTTAAAGAAAAAAACTTCGTATTTTTGTAGTAACATGAATAAATACATAGACATCATAAAAAGCTCGTATGCTGATTATTGGAACTACATCAAACAGTCTGTTTTGATGGAGTTGAATTGGGAGAATTATTTCTATGTATTAATCATGATTTCTTTGGTAGTTTGGGGTTTGGAAGCACTTTTTCCGTGGCGTAAAAACCAATCGTTATTTCGAAAAGATTTTTGGTTAGATACGTTTTATATGTTCTTCAATTTCTTTTTACTAAATTTAATTGTGCTTACAGCACTTTCTAACACAGCTGCTGCATTTTTTAATGATATGTTAGCATTTGTTGGGGTATCTATTTCTAGTTTTCAGTTGTTAGAAATCAATACACTTTCTTTTCCTGCTAGGATCTTTATCTTTTTTATTGTGGTTGATTTTGTGCAATGGTGGACACACCGATTGTTACATAGATCTGAATTTCTTTGGAACTTTCATAAAGTGCATCACTCTGTAAAACAAATGGGATTTGCTGCACATTTGCGCTATCATTGGATGGAGCCTGTAGTATATAACTCTTTACGATACATTCCATTGGCTATTATTGGTGGTTTTTCTGCACAAGATGTTGTCTTTGTGCATTTTTTTAATATTGCTATAGGGCACTTAAATCATGCCAATATCAACTGGGATTATGGTGTGTTAAAATATGTGTTTAACAACCCAAAAATGCACATTTGGCATCATGCCAAAGCATTGCCTGAGGATAGAAAGTTTGGTGTTAATTTTGGTTTGACGTTGAGTATTTGGGACTATATTTTTAAAACCAATTACATACCGTATTCTGGGAGAGATATTGAATTGGGTTTTGAGGGTGATCGTGATTTTCCTAAGGGGTTTATACAGCAAGAATTGTATCCTTTGAGTAAGAAGTAAATTTTTTCTTTTTTACATTTTTTTTTCCATTGATCAAAAGAAACAAAAAAATCTAGACGTATTTTATTATTCTTAAATTCTACTTTTTATTCCATTATCGTGTCCAGACCGTAAACTCTTTGGACACTTGCCATTACATAAAAATTGAATTTTGACGAATATAAAATAGGTCTAATTGCGAAGTGTCTCATCTCTCTTTTTTCTTTTCTACCCCCTTATTTTCAACTCTTCCTTGTTAGTTCAAGTAATCTTTGAAGCATAAAAAAATTGTATCAAGAACTGAGCTCAATTATTGATTCCAGGAGATTGCCACTACGTTCCTCCTCGCAATGACAGACTTCACCATCAACCATCAACCAAAAACCAACAACCAAAAACCAACAACCAACAACCAACAACCAACAACCATCAACCATTAACCAAAAACCAACCTACTTATTCCGTCCTTTTTCATTCGGATATAAAGAAGGCAAATCATCACTTTGAAAAAACGCTTTGGTATCGATATTCATACCAGTTACTTTGCCTTTAAAAGCAGCACCAGTATCAATATTCCAAACATTAATCGCATTCATGGGCGTTGATTCGCCATAATTAGTGGTGGGTGTATGGCCAATGTAGATTTCTTTATAATGCCTCAACCTTTTTGGATATAAGGCATGGTCTAAATCAATTTTTCTGTCCATTGCCAAAGCCATTTCCCACAAGGTTCTATCCGTGCAAAACTTATGGGTAAATGTTTCTTTTTCTACGCCATGCATGGAAGTAAAACCAGCATGCAAAAACAATCTATTTTCATCATCTAAATGATACATGGGCATATTTTCGAAGAATAGAAGATGTTCTTTTTTCTCTTGTTCTGAAAAACTTGCATAGCTTTCCATAGTTTCTTTACCACCATGTTGATACCAAGACGGATTTACATCATTATTATCTTTTAACCAATTCTGACACCAAACATCATGATTCCCTTTGATAAAGATACAATTGAATTTTTGAGACAACTCTAATAAAAATTGAACAACTTGTGCAGACTCACTCCAACCGTCTACATAATCGCCCATAAAAATAAGTTGGTCTTCTTCTTGAATTTCTAATTGATTTAAGACTTGGAGTAAAGCTTTTAATCCTCCATGAATATCTCCAATAGCAAAAGTTCTCATTCGTTTTGTTTTTGCAAAACTAAGTGTTAATTCTAAAAAAGTGAAGTCGTTTCTTAAAAATATTGTCCAATCCCAAAAACAAGTCCGCCTTTAGAACCATTCTTACGATTTAGAACACTCAATCCATAATCAACTCTAAAGGTGGCATTGTATATTTTTTTTGTGATAAAACGCAATCCAACCCCAGAATAAATTTTTAAATTTTTGTTCTGAAAAAAATCACTTAAGGCACCTCCAGGGTTTCTCCAAGCACCTAAATCTGTAAATACATTGGTTTGTATGGCCAGCCATTTTTTATCATAAATGGTGTGTCTGTATTCTGTATTCCACACAAAACTTCCTGTACCTCTATCTACTAAAATACCTACACCACGTAAATTTACATTGTTATCCAAGGCAAAGGGTGCAAAGGGTGTTTCTTGATTAGAAGACAAACCAAAACGGACTCTGTTTGCCCAATTGCCTTTATTGTGAATACGTTTGTAGTAGAAAAAATCGTTCCAAGCAATAAAAAAATCGTTTTGAAAATCGTTTTCTGTGAGCACATACTGTACATACAAATTACTTTTAAAGCCTTCTGTGTATTGATAAAAATAGGTTAAGTCATCATAAGAATAGACTGCTTTTAACAAGGCTTTATCAAGGTCTAAATTTTGAGGAATTGTAGGGTCTGTAACTCCAGATAAATATTGATATTTTTCTTTAAACAAATTCACTCCAAAATTGATTTGATTTTTTAAGTTGAACTGATGTATGCCTAAAACTTCAAAAGAAATGTTGTTATAAAGGTAATTTGCCGTTTGATTTCCAAAATACAGCGGTTCTTCACTTTTCCAGTTTTGATGATTGATTGCTAACCCCCAGGTTTTTGAAAATAACTGAGGTGCTTTAAAGTTAATGCCATAGGAATCAAATCCGTTGTATTGGTAAAATCCGCCTAGAGTGATATTTTTACCTAAAAAATTGTATTCATACAAACCCAATTTATACGAAAAAACATTGTTTGTGGTGGTCCAAACATTCACTTCAGGAATCAATGTAAAGTTTTCTTCTATCGTAATAAAAACAGTGCAACTCTCTTTTTGAGAATAAATTACTTGATAATCTGCATAACTTACTGCGGGTAACCTTCTTAACAGTACCAGATCTTTTTGTAGTTTTATAGAATCTAAGGCTGCTCCTTTTTGAGTGTATAAGAGTTTTTTTAAAAAGCTTGCATTTGTTTTTTTAGCGCCTTTTAGGGTTACCTCATCAACCATTTTTTCTTGCGAAAAAACAACAGATGAGCCTGATAAAAAGAGTAAAAAAAATAAAATGTTACATTTCATTATTCAACTAGGTATGACTTTTGGATAATCAAATTTACCCAATTATCATTACTTAAGCCAAATAATGTGAATTTATATTCCTCTTCCTCAACCAATTCTGGTGGAGTTTCTAAGTTAATGCTCTCAAGATTGTCAAAATTTCCATACTGAATTGTTTTTGCAGTAGTAAACGTACCTGATAGAAAATTACTAGAAGCGTCTTCAAAAATTTGCAGGTATTCTGTATTCTCTTGAATGGTTCCATCAGTCCATGTAAATATGGGTTTTAAAAGATCTGTATCATCAATAGCAACATCTGTACTCCATTCTGTGGGTTTGGTCTGATTTTTTATTCTTACGGGTTTAGATTTGTAAAATACATCATCAATAATATAGGTAATAATTGCCCATCGTTCTGTAGCACTTTCTCTAGAATATCGTCTTAATTTTCCTCCAAACTGGGCTTCATCAGCTGCATTTCTTCTTCTGTAATTAGAGAAATTAGTTTCATCTACAGAGGCATTTTCGGTTTCATAATATCTTAAATTTGTAGCCCCAATTAAAGGGTAATAATACACATAAGACAAATTGTTATTTGTTGCATCACTTGCCCCAAAAGCCAATGCAGTTTCTATACTTTTCTGTGAATTTTCGTTAAGATATTCCTGTAAATTTTTAGGAATAAAAGACTCTACAATTACCGTATTTACCCAGTTGTCTTCACTAACCGCCATCATTGTAAATTGGTATTCTGTATCTGCAACCAAATCTTCTGGAGTTTCTGGTATATTGATATTTAAAACCACATTTGAAGGGTCAAAATATTGAAATGTTTTTTCTTCTGTATAAGTTCCTGAGAGGAATTCATCTTCTTCTACCTGAGAAACTACTTGAAAATAAATTACATTATCGGTAATCCCAAAATCTGACCACGTAAATTTAGGCGTTAATGTTGTTGGATATGTTATAGAAACTTGGTCTGTCCAACCTGTTGGTTTTATTTGATTTTTTAAACGAATAGGATTGGATTTATGTAGCTTACCTTCTTTGATATAAGTAACCAACCCCCAACTTTCTGTTGCACCCGTTCTTGAAAATCGTTGTAATTTACCACCAAAAACATCTTCTATAGGTACATTTTTCCTCCTGTAATTTGTAAAGTTATTAGGATCTACATTTAAACTATCTGCTTCATAATATCGTATGTCAGAGGCTCCTATTTCTGGATAGTAAAAAACATAAGTTAAACTAGTGTTACCTGCAGCATTTGCGGCACAAGCAATGACTTCTCCAAAATCATTATTTGAGGTAATATCTATGTAATCTTGCAAATTTCTTGGAACCGTAATATCATTGTCTTCTGCACAAGAACCCAATAGCACGAGGCTACAAATTATAGCGAAAATAGTTTTGAATGTCATTAACTCTTTTAAATTTTAAACGTCATGATAGGTAAAGCAGAATGATTGGTAATGTCTTCTGCAATACTACCTGCAAAAATATGAGATAATCCTTTTCTACCATGCGTAATTACAGAAATTAAATCTGCACCCACTGCGTTAGAAAAACTCAAAATACCTTTTTCTGCAGATCTGTCACAAACATAATTCATATTGATCATTCTATCTGTATTTCCTTCAACTTTCATTAAAAATTCGTTTGCCATCGTTTCCATTTCTGGAGTGGTTTTAAAGTCTTCGTTAGGTAAATTTACATATAAAATGTGCTTTCTTGCATTTAAAAAATCGAGTGTTTTGAGGAGTTTTTGAAATGCAGGTATGCTTTCTTCAGAAAAATCGGTAGCCACCACAATATCTTTAAAGTCGGTGTTTTGCATTTCGTTTTTAATGACTAAAACAGGTACTTCTGCATATCTTACTACTTTTTCTGTATTAGATCCTACAAAGAATTCTTTAAGACCACTAGTACCTTGAGATCCCATGATTATGATATCTGCATCTACCTCTTTAGCAACTGCGTTTACCTCGCTAAACACCTTGTAATGTTTAATGATAGGCACAACATTTAAATCTTCTAAATAGGGTTTATTTAAAAAATTATTAAATTTTTTCTCTGCTAATTTTAAAAAGAACACTGCTTTTTCTTGTTGATATACTTCACTTTCTGTTAAACTTACTTCTTGGATGTCTAACATGTGTAATGCATAAATACTAGCATTGTATTTTTTTGCTAATGAAGCAGCTGTTTTTAGCGCATATTCTGAGTGTGTTGAAAAATCTATAGGTACAATAATTTTTTTCATAATAGTTTTGATTTATTCACAAATTTAACTCCTTGTTTTGTAAAAACTTAGGACTTTTATCATGTTTTATTTTTTATAATTTTGTTGATGTAATTTTCGTAAAGCTACTTCTGCGGGTTTATTTTGAGGAGTAAACATATTGTTGTGCTCACCCCCTACTTTATCATGCATATAGAACCATTTCCATAAAAAACCACCAACAAACCAGTCTTCTTTCCAAAACTGATTATGAATAGCTTGTAACCCTTTTACCTGGGCTTGTAAATTAACTTTACCAGAATTCCGATCATAATTCCAAGGCTCTTTTGCGTTAAAATCTACACTTCTATACCCATATTCAGTAAACAACACTTTCTTTTGATATTGCTGTTGTATTCTTACAATTTCTTTTTTATGAGGCTGCCAACCTTTTTCATAATCTGCTAGCTCTGGTGATTTTTTATCACTCAACGGAAAATAAGCATCTATACCTATATAATCTAAATCGCCCCAAAACGGTACACGTTTAAATTCATCCCAATTTGCAGCGTATGTTAATTTTCCTTTGTAAATTTTTCTAATTTTCGAAATTAACTCTTGCCAATATTGTGGCCTTTTTACAACAAATTTTTCTAGTTCTGTACCAATACACAAAATGTCTGCATGAATGTCTTGAGCGGCTTTTGCATAAGTTAAAATAAAAGAAGTATAAGAATTCTCTAGGACTTTCCATTGTTCTTGAGTTTTCATTTCTATTGCGCCAGTATACTGTCCTCTCCAAACCCAAATTTGAGGTTTTACCATAATTTTAACCTTCTTATTTTGAAAAGTGTTGGCATATTGTAATAAACCTGCTTTGGTTTCTCCAAACCATTGCCTTTGTGTATTATGAATAATTTTAGGTGAAGATAAATCTCTTATAAAACCAAAAGGCATCAATGCAACATAATTGCTTTGTGCCTTTAATACTGGTGAAATATGTTTTGTATTGATAGAATCTCTTGACGCTACAAAACTAATTCCGTTTATTTTTTGATGCTGACTATTGCAAGCAATTTGAATAAAAATAAGCAATACAAAAAGAAGCCGACTTGTTTTCATAATCAACTCCTAAAATAGTTGTTTGCTAGAACAATGCTCTTAAACCAATGTTAAAACTTTGTCCTAAGCCTGTGTCATTTCCTCGGATAAACTTTCCATATAAAATTTCTAAGTTCAACACCTCTGTTAACTGGTACTTTCCTCCAAAGCCTAATGTGGTAAAATCTTGGGTAAAATCTCCCATTCTTTGGTAATGTTGTACATACCCCAAAAGTGTGGATTTGTCTGATGGAAAATAACTCATAAATAGTCCTGGAGATAACACAAAAGTATTGTTGGCAAAACTAGTATCATTACCAAAATTATACTCTGTTGCTAATTCTGTAAAGAGTTGCCATTTACCACTTGGTAAGGTGTAATCATAGAAAAATCTGTTTTGAAACATGTAAGCAGTTTGGTCTAAAAAAACACCATTTGTATCTGATTCCTTATCAATTAAAGGGATATGAAAAGCACTTTGTATAGAGAAATTACCAACATTCTCAATAGGTTGCCATTTTAATGCTGGTGCAAATGATGAAAGTCCGCTTCTCGAGTTGATATCGTCACTAAAACCAAACACAGAAGTTGCACTTTTTCCTGCAATTGTATTGGATCTTATTTCTAATAATAGACCAATATTTAACCTGTTGTTATCTGAAACACCAGTAAAAACATCTACAGTAGAGGTAAAATACGTTTCTCTTGCTTTATCTGCCTTTACGCCATTAAACTTCCCTTTTGTTTCGGTATATAGATTGTTAAAAAATTTAATATCCCATTGTCCTTTATTTAACAATTTTGAAGGTGTATAGGTTTGAATATTACTTTTATTGGTATCATTATCATCTTGTGCATAAGATTGTAAATTAATGATTAACACAAGTACTAAGACTATTTTTGTAAAAATATGTTTCATGTTTTTAGGTTGATTTTAATTGGATTTTCATTTTACTAACACATCAGTCTGAACATTTTAAAACTACTTACAAAGATTTTTGACTTTTATTATTTAAACTAATTCTAAATTATTATTACTCGTTAAGTTCTTAACTTTAGCTTCGACAGAATTGTCATCAATCAATTAATTATGCAACACATTGTTATTATTGGTAACGGAATTTCAGGAGTTACCGCTGCAAGACATATCAGAAAGAATTCTGATCATCAACTTACTATTGTTTCTGCAGAAAACAAATATTTTTTTTCTAGAACTGCACTCATGTACATATATATGGGGCATCTAAAGTTTGAACATACACAACCTTATGAAAACTGGTTTTGGGAGAAAAACAACATCGATTTAAAAGAAGGTTTTGTAGACAATATCAATACCGATAAAAAAGTTTTGAATTTTACAAATGGAGAACAACTTTCTTATGACAAGCTGATTATTGCCACAGGTTCTAAACCTAATAAATTTGGATGGCCAGGACAAGATTTAGATGGTGTTATGGGCATGTATCATAAACAAGATCTAGAAAAACTAGAAAAATATGCTCCTAACAAAGATATTTGTAAAAGAGCGGTAATTGTTGGTGGTGGATTGATTGGAATTGAATTGGCAGAAATGCTGAGAAGCAGGGATATTCCTGTAACTTTTTTAGTGCGTGAATCTAGTTTTTGGAACGGAGTTTTGCCTGCTCAAGAATCTGAAATGATTAACAAACATATCAAAGAACATCATATCGATTTAAGATTAAACACCAATCTTAAAGAAATTAAAGCAGATGAAAATGGTAAAGTAAAATCAATAATTATCGAAGAAACTGGTGAAGAAATCTTTTGTGATGTTGTGGGTTTAACTGCTGGGGTAACACCAAATATTGATTTTATCAAACAAAGTGATATCGAAACAAAAAGAGGTGTGTTAGTCAATCGTTTTTTAGAGACAAATATTTCTGATGTTTACGCAATAGGAGATTGTGCAGAACAACACAAATCTATTGGACAACGTAGAAATATAGAGGCGGTTTGGTACACAGGCAGAATGATGGGAGAAACAGTTGCGCAAACCATTTGTGGCAACAAAACCGAATACAAACCCGGGCATTGGTTTAATTCTGCAAAGTTTTTAGATATCGAATACCAAACCTATGGTTGGGTGTTTAGCGAAAAAAGTAAAGGAGAACATGAAACTTATTTTCAATGGCAACATCCTAAAGAAAATATTTGCATTACCATTTCTTATGATAAAAATACGAATCGATTTCTAGGAATCAACACCTTTGGGATTCGAATGCGTCATGAAATTTTTGACAAATGGCTTACCGAAAATCAATCTGTAGAATACGTCTTAGAATATTTAGCGGATGCTAATTTTGACCCTGAGTTTTACAAATTACATGAGGCTGAAATTGTGGCAAAATTTAATCTAGAAAATAACACAAGTATTCAATTGAAAAAGAAAAGTTGGAAACGAATATTCGCTAAAGCATAACCTACCATGAAACTTATAAAACAAACAGGTTTAATACTCTTTTTATTAGGATTAACCATTTTTACAGGTACTATTTTTACAGGTTCTTACAATTTAACTAAATCTGAATTAGACAATTATATTCAAGAAAAAGGCTATAAGAGTGAAATTATAAAAGGGCAATTACAGAAAGCTGTAGTTACCAAAGAACCACAAAATATTTTTGAATTTTCAAGCAAAGTAAGAACTGCTTTTGAAACCTCTAATACTTACTATGACAATTTAATCGCCAAATATGACGCTGAAAAAAACTGGGATAAAAAAGGCGAACAGTACCAATATAAAATCTACGGAAAACCACACACCTTAAGCTACGAATTGGCTAAAAAGGCAGGAACTGGTTTTACCAAAAATAAATCTAGTTTGGCTTGGTTGTTAACTTTTGGATTGGGAATAATTGGAGCCTTGTTATTTATCATTCCTAACTTGGTTTTACTAGGAAAACCAGGGATTAAAAATGATGGAATTTATTTAGAATCTGCTACTAACAGAGGTTGGATAGCTTGGTTGGTTTTAATTTACTTGGTTACTTTCTACTTGGTATTGTATTTTATGCCAGATTATGTGGTAAACTGGACGTATATTTTAGACCCTATTAGTAATTTTTTAAATGGTGGTGATGCCTCGCAATGGTTTGTCTATGGGTTTTTATACTGTACAATTATGTTGGTTATGGGTGTTAGAATGTACATCAAATACAGACATAATAAATATCAAATTGTAAGAACAACCTCTGTGTTATTTTTCCAAATTGTATTTGCATTTTTAATTCCAGAAATTATGACTAGTCTTAACATGCCTGGGTATGATTTTAAAAATGCGTTTCCGTTAGATTATGATTTTTTCTTTGAATGGAACTTAGATAGTTTACGTAATAGTGGTGGAATTGGAATCTTTATTTTAGTTTGGGGTATTGTATTGACCTTAATTATTGTTCCTGTTATGGTCTATTTCTTTGGAAAAAGATGGTACTGTTCTTGGGTTTGTGGCTGTGGAGGATTGGCAGAAACATTAGGAGATCCTTACAGACAACATTCTAATAAGAGTTTGAACGCTTGGAAATTAGAACGTTGGTTAATTCATTCTGTTTTGGTCTTTTCTTTAGTGATGACCTTAGTTACTTTATATTGTTATTTTTCTGGAGCAGAATCGTTTATTGGCATCAAATCTCAATGGATAAAAGACACCTACAGCTTTTTAATTGGTGCTTGGTTTGCGGGTGTTATTGGTACAGGTTTTTATCCTATTTTCGGAAACCGTGTTTGGTGTAGGTTTGGTTGTCCTTTAGCTGCTTATTTAGGTCTGGTACAACGTTTTAAATCGAGATTTAGAATTACTACCAATGGTGGACAATGTATTTCTTGCGGTAACTGTTCTACGTATTGTGAACAAGGTATAGATGTAAGAGCTTATGCCCAAAAAGGAGAAAATATTGTAAGATCTAGTTGTGTAGGGTGTGGAGTTTGTTCTGCAGTTTGCCCAAGAGGTGTTTTAAAGCTAGAAAATGGACCTGAAGAAGGACGTATTAATCCAACTGAAATTTTATTGGGTAATGATGTTGATTTGATGAGTTTGGTAAACAAGAAATAAGTTGGCAGTTTTTAGTATCAATTTTCAGTTTAAAAATTTTAGACTTTTACATCTTTGCTTGTGTTTCTTTTTTTTATTGGTGATGAGTAGTTCTAAGAGCGTTTTCTCTCAAAAAAAATACCATAAAGAATATTTCACTAACGGACAAATAAAGGAAGAAGGCTGGCTTCTGAATACTCATAAAACAGCGTATTGGAAATTCTATTATCAAAATGGAAATATTAAAAAAGAAGGGCATTTTAAAAACAATTTAGAAACGAAATATTGGTACTTTTACCGCCGAAATTCAAGCAAAGAAAAAGAAGGGCATTTTAAAAAAGGAACACAATACAATTGGTGGTTGTTTTATGACAATAAAGGTTTTGTAAACCATAAATGTCAATTAAAAAATAATCAAAAAAATGGCTACTGCTTAATTTACCGTAATAATAAATTGATTAAAGCTTCTAAATTTAAGCAAGGGAAAAAGATTAAAGAATGGACAGATTTTTCATCGTTTAGAAATGAGAACAGTCTTAATGATTTAAGAGAATGAAACCTATCATTAAAGTAATTATACCTGCTTATAACGAGCAAGATTCTATTGGAAATGTTGTAAATGATATTCCTAAAATTGTTGATGAAGTTATTGTAGTCAGTAACAATTCTACAGATCAAACAGAAACCAATGCCAAAAAAGCGGGTGCAACAGTTTTAACCGAAGAAAGAAAAGGGTATGGTTACGCGTGTTTAAAAGGGATGGATTATATCGCTCAGCAAGAAAAGAAACCAAACATCATTGTTTTTTTAGATGGAGATTATTCTGATTATCCTGAACAACTTACAGAATTGGTACATCCTATTCTAAATAACAATATCGACTTTGTGGTTGGCGCACGTGTAAAAAAGTTAAGAGAGTCAGGAGCAATGACCCCACAACAAGTGTTTGGAAACTGGCTAGCCACCTTTTTAATGAAATTGTTTTTTGGTGCAAAATTTACAGATTTAGGTCCTTTTAGAGCCATTAAATACAATAAACTTTTGGCTTTACAAATGCAAGATAAAACCTATGGTTGGACTGTAGAAATGCAATTAAAGGCCTTAAAACAAAAACTAACCTACACAGAAATACCAATGAAATATAGAAATAGAATTGGAGTTTCAAAAGTTTCAGGAACCGTAAAAGGAACTATATTTGCAGGGATTAAGATTTTAGGTTGGATTTTTAAATATAGTTTTAAGTAGTGGTTTTAGAATACATCATCATTGTTATTTACTCAATTTCGCTGATACTTATTTTTATGTATGCATTGGCACAATTGAACCTACTTATAAACTACTTAAAAGCTAGAAAAAAAGAAGACAACTCAGAAAAGTTCGATTTTTCTAATCTTGATGAAATTCCGTTTGTCACCATACAATTGCCTGTATATAATGAGCTGTATGTAATGAAGCGCTTATTAAAAAACATTGCAAAATTAGACTATCCAAAAGACAAATTAGAAATTCAGGTTTTGGATGATTCTACTGATGAGTCTATTGAGACAACTGCAAAACACATCCAAAAAATTCAAGAAAAAGGTATTGACATTCAACACATTAGAAGAACCAACAGAAAAGGTTTTAAAGCTGGTGCATTAAAAGAAGGTTTAGAAATTGCAAAAGGAGAATTTATTGCCATTTTTGATGCTGATTTTTTACCGAAATCAGATTGGTTACATAAAACTGTTCCTTATTTTAAGGATAAAAATATTGGGGTTGTCCAAACACGATGGGGACACATCAACAGAAACTATTCTACTTTAACAAAAATTCAGGCATTTGCGTTAGATGCTCATTTTACACTAGAACAAGTAGGTAGAAATAGCAAAGGACACTTTATCAACTTTAACGGAACAGCAGGGATTTGGCGTAAATCTTGTATTTACGATGCTGGAAACTGGGAAGGAGACACACTTACAGAAGACTTAGATTTAAGCTACAGAGCGCAATTAAAAAATTGGAAATTCAAATATTTGCCAGATGTAGAAACTCCTGCAGAATTGCCTGTGGTAATTAGTGCTGCAAGATCACAGCAATTTCGATGGAACAAAGGTGGAGCTGAGAATTTTCAAAAAATGATGAGACGCGTTATTCAAAGTAAAAACGTTTCTTTTAAAACTAAAATTCATAGTTTACTGCATTTGCTAAACAGTTCTATGTTTACCTGCATATTCTTAGTTGCCGTTTTAAGTATTCCTATGTTATACATTAAAAACGAATATGAGCATTTAAAAGTGTATTTTATTGTAATGAGTTTCTTTGTAATTAGTACACTTATCTTTTTTATATGTTATTGGTACATGTATAAAAATATTTATGGTGGTGGTTTTGTAAAATTCATGAAATACATTGGTGCATTTTTTACATTTTTCTCTGTAGCAATGGGTTTTTCTTTACACAATACCATTGCTGTTTTAGAAGGTCATTTTGGTAAAAAAAGTGAGTTTGTAAGAACTCCAAAATTTAATATCAAAACACTTTCTGACGGATGGAAAAACAACAAGTACATTAAAAAGAAACCTTCTATTCATGTGGTTTTAGAGGGCCTACTAGCTATCTATTTTGCTTTTGGAATGTATAGTGCTTCTATTGTAGGAAATCAAGGAGGTGATTACGGGTTATTTCCTTTTCATTTGATGCTTTGTATTGGATTTAGCTATGTGTTTTTTAAGTCTATTTTCTCTAAAGCCTAATGTCTTTTGTAACAAAATATAAAGATGCTTTTCTAATTCTGATTAGTGTTCTACTCTACTTTACTTTTGCATATTTCTTAGAAAGAACAGACTTTAACAAACTACTTTTTTTATGGTGTTCTTTATTTGTTTGTTTTTATTTTTTGATAAAAAGCAAAACCATTAACCTTACTACATTAATAGGGTTAACCATTCTATTTCGGTTAATTTTCTTGTTTGCTATTCCTAATTTATCGCAAGATTTTTATCGATTTATTTGGGATGGAAGAATGATTTTAGAAGGTATTAATCCGTATTTATCGCTCCCTGAAACCTATATCCAACAAGGTTTACATCCTATTGCAGAAACAAACAACCTCTACCATGGAATGGGCGAAATGAATGGAAGTCATTACACCAATTACCCACCTTTAAATCAATTGTGCTTTTTTATCGCTGCATTATTTGCCAGCAAAAGTATTTTTGGTTCTGTAATAGTCTTAAGAGTCATCATCATTTTAGCTGATATCGGAATTTTATATTTTGGTAAAAAGCTTTTAGAAAAACTACAGCTGCCTGTAAGAAACATTTTTTGGTATGTTTTAAATCCGTTTGTTATTATAGAACTTACTGGGAATTTACATTTTGAATCTGTCATGTTATTTTTCTTGGTTTGGAGTTTGTATTTGTTATTTCAAAAAAAATGGATTTGGGCTGCGGTGATTTTTGCTTTTTCTATTTCAGTAAAATTGATTCCGTTATTATTTTTGCCATTATTCTACCAATGGTTTGTTAAAAAAGAGCAAAAATGGATTCTTGGTTTTAAAAAATTAATTGGTTTTTATACCATTGTTTTTTTAACAACTATTTTGTTATTCTTACCGTTTTATTCATCAGAACTCATTGAAAACTACTCCAATTCTGTGGGGCTATGGTTTCGGAATTTTGAATTTAATGCCAGTTTTTATTATGTGTTTAGAGAAATAGGTTACTGGTTTAGAGGGTATAATGAAATTGCCATTATTGGTAAAATCACTCCTGTTTTAACCATATTGTTTTTGCTTTTTATTACGTTCTTCAGAAAAAATAAAAGTATGAACCAACTCATAACTGCACTTTTATTTGGCTTGTGTTTTTATTATTTTACGGCAACTACTGTGCATCCTTGGTATTTAGCAACCCCATTAATTTTAGCTGTTTTCACCAAATATCGTTTTCCTGTAATTTGGACTCTGGTCATTATTCTTAGTTATCAGGCTTATTCAAATTTACCTTGGAAAGAAAATTTATATGTTGTCTTTGTAGAATATTTAATCCTTTATAGTTTAATGGGTTATGAAATTTTAAAACATCGGAAATATTATAAAATTGTAAAATAATTAGTTTTTAACTTTCTTTTCAGAGAATTTTGTATTTTAGGGCTTAATTTTTTAATGAAATTATGAAAAGACTTACCATTAAAGACATTGCTAAAGAATTCAATGTTTCTATTTCTACAGTTTCTAAGGCTCTGAATGACAGCTATGAAATTAGTGTAAGCACCAAAGAAAAAATTCAGAAATACGCTAAAGAAAATAACTATAAACCTAACTTTAACGCACTCAGTTTAAAAAATAGACAAACAAAGACTATTGGAATTATTATTCCGAATATGTTGAACTATTTTTTTGCTCAAGTATTTAATGGTATAGAAAAAGTAGCTAATGATAGAGGGTACAAAATTATTTCTTGTATTTCTAACGAATCTTTTAGCAAAGAAGTAGAAACTATAGAGATGCTTTCTAACGGAAGTATAGACGGATTTATTCTTTCTTTAGCAGAAGAAACTGTCTCTAAAGGAGATTACAAACACTTTCAAAATGTGCTCGATAACGGAACTCCAATTGTGATGTTTGATAGAGTTGCGGATAGTTTAGATTGTGATAAGGTAGTAACCGATAATTTTGATAGTGCAAGAAGTACAGTTGGCCATTTGGTAAAATTAGGTCATAAAAACATTGCTTTTATATCTACAATACATAACTTAGAAATTGGACGAAGACGACAATTAGGGTATTTAAAAGGACTTGAAGATCATAACATAGAGGTTGATAAAAATCTAATCATAAACATAGATGACAACTACAAAAACTATGAAAAAATTTTAGAACCTATTTTAAAGAACAATAAAATTGATGGTGTTTTAGCCACAGATGAATCTTCTGCAATTGCGGCTATGAAAGTTGCCCAAAAACAAGGACACAACATACCTCAAGATTTTTCTGTAATTTCTTTTTCTAATGGTATTTTAGCAAGACACTCAAGTCCAAGAATGACTACCGTAAGTCAACATGGAGAAATTATGGGTGAAACTGCAGCAGGAATATTAATTGATAGATTAGAAGACAAATCTACTGAGAAGAAAAAACAAGAAACTATAGTTGTTAGAACTGATTTGGTTGAAAGAAATTCAACTAAAAAAATCTTATAAAATCGCATTACTTTTGAATCTAGAAAAAGTTAGGTTGGTGGTTTCTGATATGGATGGAACGTTACTCAACACCCAAGGAGAAGTTAGTAGCTTGTTCTTTGAACAATTTCAAATCTTAAAAAAACACAACATTCAGTTTGTAGCTGCCAGTGGAAGACAATACAATAGTATTGTTGATAAATTGTCTGCGATAAAAGACGAAATTTATGTAATTGCTGAAAACGGCGGACTCATAAAAAAAGGAGATGATCTTTTACAAATAAATGCATTAGCTCCAGAAAAAATAAAAAAAGTGATTCCTCTTTTAAGAGACATTAAAGACACTCATATTGTTTTGTGTGGCCAAAATAGGGCTTTTATTGAATCTCAAAATCCAGATTTTATCAATCTTTTTCAAGAGTATTACCATAGTTATCAAATTGTAGATGATTTAATTGATATTGTAAATGATGAAGATTTTCTAAAAATTGCAGTGTATCATTTCAATTCTTCAGAAAAACACATTTACCCAGCAGTAAAAAGTTTAAAAGATGAAATGCTTATTAAAATTTCTGGTAAAAACTGGTTAGACATTTCAGAAAATAAAGCAAACAAAGGCAATGCTTTAAGAGAAGTACAGAAAAAACTAAACATTACTAAAGAAGAAACCTTAGTTTTTGGTGATTACCATAATGACTTAGAAATGTTACAAGAAGCTAGCTTTAGTTTTGCTATGGGTAATGCACATCAAGATGTAAAAAACATTGCCAATTATTCTACAGAAAGTAACAACAATAATGGGGTAGAAAAAGTATTACAAGCATTAATTCTTAAAAGAACTACTTTGTTACCAAACGCTGACCAATAGCAATAGTATTACTTTTTAATCCATTTAACTTTTTTAGGACAGCAACAGTAGTATTAAATTTTCTTGCAATACCGTATAAAGTATCCCCTTTTTTAACCTCATAGTAATTAACAATAGGAGTTCTATTCTTATGTTTTTTGGTTTCTTTTTTATGCTTTTTTAATTTAAAATCTCTCTTTTTTACTTTGTCGAATTCTTGTAGTTTGTAACGCTCTATAATGCCTATTAATTTAGCAGGATATTTTCTATCGGTAGCATAACCCGCTTTTTTTAATCCTTTTGCCCAACGCTTATAATCACTTGTTCTGTAATTAAACAAAAATGCATAGCGCCTTCTTTGTGTTAAGAATTTTGAATGATCGTTGTAAGACGTTTCTACATACTGATATTTTCTAAAACACTCTTGGTCTTCGTCGTCATCATGATACACACGTTCTCCTTTCCACTGTGTATGACATTTTATCCCAAAATGATTGTTAGATTTTCGAGCTAAATCTCCTCTACCACTTCCAGATTCTAAAATTCCTTGAGCTAGTGTTATACTTGCTGGAATTTTGTACACATGCATTTCTTTAACAGCAAGTGCAGCATAATCTTCGATATATTTTAAGGTATATTTATTGAAATTCTTGTTAGATTTCTTCAGTTTTTTAACGTGCTTATCTTCTTTAACAGAAGGCAACTTTACCGGCTTTGGTTCTACTAAAACGATTCCAGAGTTTTTCTTATTTTGAACCGTCTTTTTTTTAGCACCACAACTTGCTAAGATGAACAAACTAACGCAATACAACACAATCCTTAATCTCATAAACTTTTAATAATTTGTTGATTCTTTTTTTGTAATTTTTGATTAAATCCTTGAATTCCTTGTACCCCACCTGTATGAATTGCCAGAATTTTTGTTCCTTTTTTAAAATGATTTTTTTCGATTAAGTCTAAAAGACCAAATAGCATTTTTCCTGTATAAATTGGATCTAACAAAACAGAATTTTCAGCTGAAAAATCATTGATAAACCCAATTAATTCTGAATTATATTTTGCATACCCACCAAAATGATATTCGGTTTGTAAATCCCAATTTTGGTTGCTCACAAATTTAAGAATCTCATGCTTTAAAAAATCACCTTTTAAAGCTGGAAAACCCAATACTTCTTGATGTGGTTTCGATGCATTTATCAATCCAGAAATTGTACCTCCAGTTCCCACTGCAACACAAATATAATCGAATTTACTATCATCTTCTGTTAAAATTTCTTCACAGCCTTTTACAGCTAATTCATTTGTTCCTCCTTCAGGTATCAAATAAAAATTGCCATATTTTTCTTTAAGTTGATCTATAAATTCTTTTTTCGTTTTTTCTCTAAATTTTTCTCTTGATATAAATTCGAACTGCATTCCGTTTTTAGATGCATTTTGTAAAGTACTATTTTGTAAAAGTGTTTTTTCTAAGTCTACACCCAACTCTTCACCTCGAACAATCCCTATAGATTTAAAACCATTTATATTGGCTGCAACAGCAGTAGCTACTATGTGATTAGAAAACGCACCTCCAAATGTTAGTAAAACGCTCTTTTTATTACGCTTAGCTTCTAGAATATTATATTTTAATTTTCTAAATTTGTTTCCAGAAACAAAAGGATGAATTAAATCTTCTCTTTTAATAAAAAGACTTACTTCTTTTTTCTTTAAAACAGGATGTTGTATTTGTTGATTTTCAGTAACAAAATTTTGATTAAAAAAAGAAAGTTCTAGATTTTGCATTGATGCAAAAGTACCACTTGACTTTTTAAATAAAAAAATAAGTTCACATCTAAAACCATTATTTTGAAAACACATAGTAAACGTAGTCTTCTTTTCTCTAAACTTCACCTATATCTTGGTGAACTTGTATATGGTGGTATAGATGGCACCATTACCACTTTTGCTGTAGTTGCTGGTTCTGTTGGTGCTAATTTAGAAAGTAATGTGATTTTAATTTTAGGTTTTGCCAATTTATTGGCAGATGGTTTTGCCATGTCTATTGGTGGTTATCTTTCTGCAAGTTCTGAAAGAGCAAAAAAAACCAATCCTACAAAAATGGAAAAACTTCCCGTTTTTATTGGATTGTCTACTTATATTTCTTTTTTAATTATGGGGTTTATTCCTTTACTGATTTATGTAATTGATTTGTATAAAAAAATAAATATTGATTTGTTCTTGATTTCATCAATATTAACTGGAATTGTTTTTATAATTATTGGAGCTTTAAAAGCGATGATTACAAAATCAAATATTATAAAAGGGATTATAGAAACACTAATCTTAGGAACTTTAGCTGCATTAGTAGCTTATTATGTTGGAGATGTCTTAGAGTCTTTGATTAATGGCTAATCATAAAACGCTGAAGTAAACTTTAAATAACTTTTCAGTATTTATACTTTATTTATTTTGTAACTCTTCAGTTGCTTTACGTTCTAATTCTGCTTGAAATTCTTCCATTACTGGTTTTACTGTACTTTCTGGAATATCTGCAACTTTAATATACATCAATCCGTCTACAGCATTATTAAATTTAGGATCAACATTAAACGCAACCAAACGTGCATTCTGTTTGACATATTTTTTTATTAAAACGGGTATTCTTAAAGCTCCAGGTTCAATTTCATCAATAACTTTATCAAATTTTTGCATGTCAGCTTTTGTTGCATCAAATACAAAATCTTTGTCACCATCTTTTAATTTTACTTTGTATTCTTTTTTAGGATAAATATATTGTGCAATGTATGGATCGTAATAATGAGATTTCATAAACTCAATCATTAACGATTTAGAAAAGTCAGAAAATTGGTTGCTAATAGACACACCACCCATTAAGTATTTATGCTCTGGATAACGCAAGGTAACATGTACAATTCCTTTCCAAAGTAAAAACAATGGCATTGGTTTTTGTTGATATTCACCAATAATAAAAGCTCTACCCATTTCAATAGTATTTTCCATCATTTGATGAAGTTCAGGCTCTATTCTAAATAGAGTTTGTACATAAAAACCATTGATACCGTATTTTTTATAGATTTCATTACCTAACCCCATTCTATAAGCACCTGCTAAACAGTTTGCTTCTCTATCCCAAAGAAACATGTGGTAATAATACTTATCGTATTTATCTAAATCTATCGATTTATTTGTGCCTTCACCAACATCTCTAAAAGTGATTTCTCTTAACCTACCAATTTCATGTAATAAGTTGGGTATATCTTTTGGGTTTGCAAAAAAGACTTCATAATTCTTACTTTCTAACAGCCTTCCCTTAGCTTTTCTGAGCGCTTCTACTTCTTTTACAAATAAATCTACACTTCGTTGGGATACAATTTTTTTGGCAGGTTTTTTTGGGATTTTTAAATTTTGAGTAGAAATTATTTTATGTGCTTTTGCAAAAGGATTGGCCAACATATAAGTTTTTTTTCTAATAAACTCATAAAAAGCAGGTACTTCCTTGAACTCTGCTTGATCTTTTACAGAAATTGGTTTTCCTATTCTAACCTTGATTACTCTTCCGCCTTGTGAGATTACTTCTGATGGTAATTTTGCAGTTCTTAGCGTATCACTTACTTTAGACAATAAATAAAATAGCCTACTGTTTTTTGCATGAAAGTAGATTGGAATTATAGGAACATTAGCTTTTTTAATCAAACGTACAGCTCCTTCTTCCCAAGGTTTATCAACATTTAATTTACCATCTTTATACGTAGATACTTCACCAGCTGGAAAAATACCTAAAGGCTTGCCTTCTTTTAGATGTAATAAGGCATTTTTAATACCTGCAACACTAGATTTGGCATCTTTTCTGTTTTCAAAGGGGTTTACTGGCATCACATAAGGTTTTAGTGGCTCAATGCGATGCAATAAAAAATTAGCAATAATTTTATAATCTGCTCTTTTTTCTAATAATAACTTTAATAACAAAATACCATCTACACCTCCTAGAGGATGATTAGAGATGGTTATAAAAGGCCCTTCTTTTGGTATTCTTTTTAAATCTTCTTCAGGAATTTCAAATTTGATTTCACAATCGTCTAAAACGCCATTTAGAAAATCTAAATCAGACTTGTTTTTATTTTTATTGTAAATTCTATTGAGTGCAGAGATGCGTAGAACTCTTAATAATAACCAACCAATAAAAGTTCCCAAGAAACCAAGTTTCTGCAAACCAATTACTTGTGCAATTTCTTTAGATGTTACTAATGCCATGTATATTAATAAGAGCCATTTGCAAACTTACTAAAAAATTTGAAACAAATCTTTTTAATTTGGGGCTACCACAATTTGTGAAGTTTCTTTATTAATTTGAGTTAACAAAGAATTTCCTTTTGCTTCTATTGCTGCAATTGCATTATCATCAAAATGACGAACAGTGTATAAGTCTATCCCTTTTTGCACATCAATCTTAAACTGTGTTTTTAACTCTTCGTAAAAAGCATCAAATTTATTGAATTTGTTATCGATACAAACCGAAAAACTTATTGCTGAATTCTGAATAAGGTTTACTTTTAACTGATAATCATGTAATTTCTGAAAAATATAACTGATATTATTCTCTACCATAAAAGAAAAGTCTAATGCAGAAATTGATACTAAAATCTGATTTTTCTTTACGATAAAACATGGTATATAAGGTACTAATCTTGCTCCTTTCGTTACTTTTGATCCTGTTTCTTTTGGATTTACAAAAGAACGCACTAATAAAGGAATCTCTTTTCTCTCTAGTGGTTGTAATGTTTTTGGGTGAATTACAGAGGCTCCGTAAAATGCCATTTCTATAGCTTCTTCATAAGAGATTTGCTCTAACAAAGTGGTCTCAGAAAAAACTCTTGGGTCTGCATTTAAAACACCAGGTACATCTTTCCAAATAGTAACACTTTCTGCACCTAAACAATAGGCAAAAATTCCTGCTGTATAATCTGAACCTTCTCTACCTAAAGTGGTTGTATTTTCTGTATCATTAGCTGCAATAAAACCTTGAGTAATGTTTAATTTAGAGGCATCTAATCTTTCTGAAATAATAGATTGTGTCAACTCCCAATCTACTTTTGCATCTCTATAATTACTATCTGTTTTAATGTAGTTTCTTACATCAAACCAATTGTTCTCTACTCCAATTTTAGTTAAGTAAGCACTAATAATTTTAGTAGATAACAACTCTCCAAAACAAATGATTTGATCGTATACATAATTGAACCTTCTAGAGGTATTTCTTGCCAAAAACCAACTCAATTCACCTAAAAGAATTTCTATTTCTCTGTAAATTTCATCGTTCTTCTCAAACAACCCATGCATTATTTCTTTATGAAAATCTTCTATTACTCCAAGTTTTTCTGGCAGCTCATCTGTCTTATTGTAATAGGCATCAATTACTTCTTCAAAAGCATTGGTAATTTTTCCCATTGCAGAAATTACAACTACTGTATTTTCTGTTCCTTCGCTTTGTAAAATTTGAGTTACATTTTTTACACTTGCTGCATCTTTAACAGATGCTCCTCCAAATTTGAAAATTTTCATTTTAACTATTTTCTATAAATTTTGCTAAATTCTCTTTATTCATTTGTACCACAGACCAGTCGTTTAAATAGGTTGCACCAGTACTTTTATAAAAGTTGATGGCATTAGTATTCCAATCAATTACCTCCCATGCAACTCTGTTGTAATTGTTATCGTAAGCATATTTTAAAACGGCAGTATATAGGGCTTTACCTGCTCCTATTTTTTGCTTTTCTTGAGTAACAATTAAATCTTCTAAATGAATGGTTCTTCCTTTCCAGGTAGAATAACGCTCATAAAACAATGCTATACCAATGATGTTGTTTTCTTGTTCTGCAACAAAAACTTTAAACTTAGGGTTCTCTGAAAATCCATCCTTTATCAAATCATCTACGGTTATTTTTACTGCATCCGGTTCTTTTTCAAAAATTGCCAATTCTGTAATTAAATCTAACACAGCCTGCATGTCTTTTTCTTGTCCTAATCGTATTAAAAAATCCATTTCTTTAAATTTTTGCCAAAGATAGTTGTTTTGATATCGACCAAAAATATTTAAATATTTTGAACACTTATTTTTGATTTGTTAAAAATTCTGAGAAAAAAGTTGTTTATTTATGGAAAACAGATAGAAAAGGATAGTGAATAATTAAAAATTATAGATATTTGTTTAAAATATTAACATCTACCAAATATGACAGAAAAAAAACAAACCTTAGGCGAATTTATTATTGAACATCAACATGCATTTAAATACAGTTCAGGAGAACTTTCTAGTCTTTTAAATTCTATCCGTTTGGCAGCAAAAGTGGTTAACCATGAAGTAAACAAAGCTGGTTTGGTTGATATTATTGGGGCATTTGGAGACACTAATATTCAAGGAGAAGATCAGCAAAAATTAGATGTTTATGCTAATGACAAATTTATTCAGACTTTAACAAGAAGAAATATTGTTTGTGGTATAGCCAGTGAAGAAGAAGACAGCTTTATTACTATTAATAGTATTGATGAAAATCATCAAAATAAATACGTAGTGCTAATAGATCCCTTAGATGGTTCTTCAAATATCGATGTAAATGTATCTGTAGGTACTATCTTTTCTATATATAGACGTGTTACCCCTGTTGGTACCCCTGTACAATTAGAAGATTTTTTACAAAAAGGAAGCGAACAAGTTGCTGCTGGTTATGTGGTTTACGGAACCTCTACAATGTTAGTATACACTACAGGAGATGGTGTTAACGGATTTACATTAAACCCAGCAATTGGATCTTTCTACTTATCGCATCCAAACATGCAGTTTCCAGAAGATGGAAATATTTACTCTGTAAACGAAGGAAATTATTTTGATTTCCCAGAAGGAATAAAAAAATATATCAAATATTGCCAAGAAGAAGAAGGAGAAAGACCTTATACAAGTAGATACATTGGGTCTTTAGTTTCTGATTTTCATAGAAATATGATTAAGGGTGGTATATATATGTACCCTAAAGGATCAAGAAATCCGAATGGAAAATTACGCTTGTTATACGAATGTAACCCAATGGCTTTTTTAGCTGAACAGGCTAATGGAAAATCCTCTGATGGATATGTTAGAACAATGGATGTAGAGCCAACTGAATTGCATCAAAGAGTCCCTTTTATTTGTGGAAGTAAAAACATGGTGAATAAACTAGAAGAGTTTATGAAAAAATATGGGGAATAAATCTTCCTTATAGTATTATAAGTTAACAAAAGTATAATATTTTGTTTAACTGTTTCATATTTTCTAATTTTACGTCAACAATATTATTTTAACAATTAAAACAT
Source organism: Polaribacter septentrionalilitoris (assembly GCF_009832745.1). GTDB lineage: Bacteria > Bacteroidota > Bacteroidia > Flavobacteriales > Flavobacteriaceae > Polaribacter > Polaribacter septentrionalilitoris. The sequence continues at coordinate 74,396 of NZ_VRMJ01000032.1, forward strand.
AAAAAATGGCTTTTCAATTACCAGAATTAGGATACGCTTATGACGCGTTAGAACCACATATAGATGCAAGAACTATGGAGATTCACCATACAAAACATCACAACGGATACACAACAAAATTAAATGCAGCTATTGAAGGAACTGACTTAGACGGAAAATCTATAGAAGATATTCTAACTAATTTAGATATGAGTAATGGTGCTGTTAGAAATAATGGAGGTGGGTTTTACAATCACTCATTATTTTGGACCGTAATGAACCCAGAAGATAGAGGATATTTATCTGGAGAATTAAAAGATGCTATTGAGGCTGAGTTTGGTTCTAAAGATGCTTTTATTGATGCTTTTTCTAAAGCAGCAGCTACGCAGTTTGGTTCTGGTTGGGCTTGGTTATGTGTGTTACCTGGAGGAAAAGTGGAAGTTTGTTCTACTCCAAATCAAGATAATCCATTAATGCCAGGTGTTACTTGCGGTGGAACTCCTATTTTAGGGTTAGACGTTTGGGAACACGCTTATTACTTAAACTATCAAAATAGAAGACCAGATTATATTGATGCTTTCTTTAAAGTAATCAACTGGAATGAAGTTGAAAAAAGATATGCAGCAGCTAAGTAATAAGAATAATTGATTACTTATACACATTAAAAATAAAAGCATCTATGGTTAGATGCTTTTATTTTTTATTGCCTCCTAAGAATCAGTTGATTGCTTTTTAAGGGTAAAAAATCGCTAAAAAAAACATAAAAGTATTTGTCACATAAACAAAACTTACTATATTTGCACCGCTCTTAATTATACATCTATAATTTTAGGCAAAAGTTCATAAAATAATGACTGCGAAAGTAGCTCAGGGGTAGAGCATCACCTTGCCAAGGTGAGGGTCGCGGGTTCAAATCCCGTCTTTCGCTCTACAATACATAATACCAATGCTGAAGTGGTGGAATTGGTAGACACGCTGGACTTAAAATCCAGTGGGCAGTAATGCCCGTATGGGTTCAAGTCCCATCTTCAGTACAAAAACCGTAACATTTATTTGTTACGGTTTTTTTGTTGTATGACAAAAATATGATGAATTAAATAAAGTTTAATGTACTAAACTTTTTACTAATTATAGAATGATGATCTACTTCTAACCATTTGTCTAATATAGTAGCATAAATTTCTCTAAAATCAACAGTGTGAATAATGTCTTTATTTTGGTCTAAATTCATCAAATTAGGAGCATCATTATAAAACCCTTTTTTGTTTAAATTTTCACCAATCAAAAATACATTATTAGCCGCTCCATGGTCTGTTCCTGCTGCTGCATTTTGCTGAACTCTTCTACCAAATTCAGAAAAAGTTAGTATTAATGTATCTTTAAAAGTATCGTTCTTTTTTAAATCGTTTACAAAAACTTCTATAGATTCACTATAGGTTTTTAAAAGATTACTCTGCCTATTAACTTGATTGGCATGCGTATCAAATCCTCCCATAGAAACATAATACACTTTACTTTCTAAATTAGAGTTTATAAATTCTGCTGTAGTTTTTAATTGGCCTCCAAAAGGATTCTTAGGATATTCTAATTTACTCTTATACGTTTTAGAAGTTTGATAAATATATTTTGCTGATGATTTTGCTTCAATCATTGTTTTGTATAAATACCCTAAATTATGTTCACTCAGATGTTCGTCTGTTTGTTTATTTAACAATTTTCCAAAAAACGGAGTATTTGTATTTGCAAATAACACATTCGGATTTTTGGTAGCAATCCCATTGATGTTTTCTCCTTTCATAATCAATGATAAACTATCATCTAATTCAATTCCTGAATAGGGATTTTTACCGTATTTTTCGATATATCTTCCAACCCAACCAGAACTCATATATTCATTAGCATCACTTGCGGTTTGCCAAATATCTGTAGATCTAAAATGAGATCTATTTGGATTAGGATACCCTACATTATTAATTATAGACAAATATCCTTGGTCATATAAATTCTTTAATGGTGATAAAGATTGATGAAAACCTAATTCATCTGTGACTTTAATTAGTTTATTTTTTTTGATAGAAAGCTGAGGTCTACTTTTGTAATAAATATCATTTGTATAAGGAATAATTGTGTTTAAACCATCATTACCACCAGCCAACTGAATGATAACTAATTTTTTATGTTGAAATGTGTTTTTAGTAACATTCTCAAATGCTTTTACAAAATTTGGCACAAAAAACAGGCTACTTGCTAAAGTACTTTGCTTTAAAAAATCTCTTCTTTTCATGTTTATAAGTTTAACAAAGTTGGTATTCTGGTATAGACATTAATTGAACACAAAAATCTCTATTGGATGTAATATCGAGATTATTTAAAAAGTTTTCTGTATCCTTATCAAGCTTAGAAACAACTATAGTTTCTGTTAATTCTTTTGATGAAATATTGCTATAAATAGCATCAAAATATTCCCAATTTTTAGTCGTCTTTATAAACCTATTTCTTTTTTTTGCTTTTTTGTAATACATTTCAAATGTATCTTCAAAGTCACCTTTTTCTTCTAAATTGATGATGGCATTATTTAAAATTAATGAGGCTAATTTCATTCTAAACATTAAGGTATTAGAATCTATCCAACTTTTACCACCTTTCCAACCCGCAACATTTTCTGGGTATAATAATTGTTGCCCCATCATTTTTTGTAGATAATTCAACTGCCTTTTTTTATTGAATTTAACAGGTACTGTTTTGTTGATACCTACCAGCAATTCTATAGGAGATTTTATTTTTACTCCTATATTTTCATCATCATAAAACCACTTAGAAGTAAAAATGTATTGCATTACATTACTAATGTTATAATCTTTATAAAAAACTGTTGTAATTTCTTCTAACCTACTTTTGTTTATTCTTGGGTTTACAAAATATTGATAAATTTTTGAACAAATAAATCTTGCACATTGCTTTTGGTCTAAAATGATATCGATTATTTCATCTCCATTAAAATTTCCTGTTTTTCCAAAGAATGTTTTTTGATTGTAATCATGGTGTTTTTTTCTTAGAAAAAAAGCTCCATTTCTTTTAAAAGACCAACCTGTAAAAGCTCTAGCAGATTCTTTAATATCTTGCTCTGTATAATTACCTATCCCTAAAGTAAAAAGTTCCATTAATTCTCTTGCAAAATTCTCATTAGGTTTTCTTTTTACATTTTGCCTGTTGTTTAGATATTTACTCATAGATGGCTCCATAGCTATCGCTTTTACAAAAGCTCTAAAATCTCCTAATGCATGTTGCCTTAAAACGTTGTTATATTGTTGAATAAAGAAAATATCATTATCTCTACACACAAAAACATTAGCCCAAAATAAGGTCATCTTTTCTCTTAAAACAGATTTGTTTTCAGACAATCTATCAATCCAAGCATAATTTAATTCTCTTACTTTTTTACGAGATTTATTTCTTAGTTTTTGTAATTCTTTTGCAGAGTATATTTCTTTAAGTTCTTTTTTAGATTTAAGCTTTACATCTAGCAATTCATCAAGATTTACCTTTAACGTGTTTATAGTTTTAGAATCTTTAAAAAGCTCTTTAACTACTTTTGATGTTGACTTGGTTTCAAGTTTATTCAATTCATTATAATTAATACCAAAACTTGCGCGCCAAAATAAATGTTGAATATGTTTTTGTTTCATGTCTTTAGTAAGATATACATTTTTAGACAGATATTAAAAAGAAAGGTTTAATAACACTTTTAAATTTGTTCTTATTTACATACCATAACAGCAAAAAAGAGTTGATAAAACTATCAACTCTTTTTAATTCAATCTATAAATCCCCCAACTTATGATTGTTATTAACCTAAACTATATAATTAAACCCCTTTAATTACACTACAAATATAGTATCTAAAAGAAGCTGAAACAAAGGGTTTTCGTTGATTGGTAATTTTTGTAAGTTAAATGGGTTAATATGCTCGTTAAAGAATTTTACAAAAGATTTAGTCTTTTCATCAATTCGCTTTTGTTTGATCTACTAATTGGAATAACACTTTTTTGAATTAAGACACTATTATCTTCAATATCTATTATTTCTGAAATATTGATAATAAAAGAACGGTGTATTCTTAAAAAAAGAGAAGATGGCAATTTATCTTCAATTTTTTTAAGTGTAGAATGCACAATGTAATTTTTTTGAGCAGTTTTTATACTAATATAATCTCCTTTAGCTTCTACAAAAAAGATATCAGGAATATTAATTTTAACCAATCTCCTGTCAACACTAACGTAAATAAAACTAGACTCGTCTTTTGATGGATTTACTTTAGTTATAATTTTAGTATCCTTTATGTTTGTTAATTTAAGAATTGATTTTTCAAATCTTTCTTTAGTAATTGGTTTTACCAAATAATCAACAACACAATCATACTCAAAAGCTTCTAAAGCAAAGTTTTTATCAGAAGTGGTTAATACTATTTTGGGTGGAGATTTTAAGGTTTTAATAAAGTCAAAACCCGAAAAACTTGGCATATGAATATCTAAAAATATTGCATCCACATCAGTAGAGTTTAGGTATTTAATAGCCTCTATTGCAGAACTAAACTCCTCTAAAACAGAAATTTGTTTAGAATTATTACATAATTGACTAATAATTAGTCTCGCAGTTGCATCGTCATCTATAATTATACAATTCATTAGCTTTAAGGGGTTAAATTAACACCCTAAATATACATGAATTTTATTAAGAACATTTAAAAAATCTTTATGGAGTGTTGTTTTACCTGTTCTTAGTTCATTTTCGAACTCAGAAGCTAATTCTAAACTTTTTCTCATCCCTAAAATACTAATTTTGTGTTTTATTTTATGAACATTATTGGCAGATTCATCGTAATTTTTTTCTTCGTAATTTTTCTTAAAAAGCGCTAATTCTTCTGGAAATTCTTTCTTTAATATCGATAAAATACTTTCTTCAAAGGTTACATCTCCTCCAGAAAGTTCTTTAATATAATTTAAATTTGGATTTTCCATTATCTAAAATAGTCTTAATTAAGATTTCTAAGGTAATAATTAATTGGAAAGTAATTCATTACTTTTCCAGTATTTAAGTACTGCTTTTACTTTCTTTGTGTATTCAGTAAAATTAGATGGCTTAGTAAAATAACCTGAAATTCCGTATTTATAGCATTCTTTTAAATGGTGATCTTCTTGAGAGTTTGACATAATAATCATAGGAATATTTTTCAATCTTTCAATATACCTTATCTTTTTAAGCAGTTCTAAACCATTCATTTTAGGCATTTGTAAATCTGATATTACAATGTGAAAAGAGTTTTGCTCATTATTTAAACACTCTAAAGCTTCGTTTCCGTTCTTAGCTTCTATAATAGAGCAATTAAATTTAATTTTTTTACAAACCTGCTTAAACTTTATTCTTTCAATTGCATCATCATCAATAAGTAAAATAGAAAGTGATTTCATTAATGGTTAACATTTTTCGGGATTGTAAAAATCATAAAAAAAAAGTCATCAAAAATAAATGTTAGATTATCGGTTTAAAAAACTCGTTAAATGGTTTAATAAATTGGTTTAAATTTATTTAGATATGTATTTGTCTATCAATTTGTTGTTGCAAAGAAACAAAAGTTTCAATTTTAGAAACTCCATTTATTTGTTGAATTTTGGTTTCTAAAACACGCATCAAATCTTGATTGTTTTTATTTAAAATCTTAACAAAAACTGAATAATTACCAGTTGTGTAATGGCTTTCTACAACTTCTGGTATTTCTTTTAATCGCTTAATAATTGATGACAAAACCGCTGTTGGCTCTAAGTGTATGCCTACAAAAGAAGTTGTAGTATAACCAATTGATGATTGATTAATTTTCATATGGTATCCATCAATTAATTTCGATTTTTCTAGTTTACGTAATCTTTGATGAATTGCTGCTCCAGAGATGCCTACTTCTCTAGCAATACTTAAAATAGGAGTTCTAGCATCTTTTACTAAACTCCTTATTATTTTTTTATCAATACCATCTATTTTCATATTATTATTTTTAACTTTAAAGATAAAAAAAATAGAGAACACTAAGTGTATTCTCTATTTCTATTTCATTTTTAAGCTAAATTTTATCTTAAGATTCCATTTTAAAATCTTCCATAAATTTAGTGGTATAGTTTCCTGAAACATAATCTGGATGATCCATTAACTGTCTATGGAAAGGTATTGTAGTTTTAATTCCTTCAATTACAAACTCATCTAATGCACGTTTCATTTTATTAATTGCTTCTTCTCTTGTTTGAGCAGTAGTAATTAATTTCGCAATCATAGAATCGTAATTTGGTGGAATCATATACCCTGCATATACATGAGTATCTATTCTAACTCCATGACCACCTGGAGCATGGAAAGTTGCAATTTTTCCTGGAGCTGGTCTAAAATTATTATGAGGATCTTCAGCATTAATTCTACACTCTATAGAATGCATTTGAGGATAGTAGTTTTTTCCTGAAATTGGCACTCCTGCAGCAACAAGAATTTGCTCTCTAATTAAGTCGTAATTTACAACTTCTTCTGTAATTGGATGTTCTACTTGTATACGAGTATTCATTTCCATAAAGTAGAAGTTTCTGTGTTTATCAACTAAAAACTCTACTGTACCTGCCCCTTCATATTTAATAAATTCTGCAGCTTTTACAGCTGCATTACCCATATCTTCTCTCAATTTATCAGTCATAAATGGAGAAGGTGTTTCTTCTGTTAATTTTTGATGACGTCTTTGTACAGAACAATCTCTTTCTGATAAGTGGCATGCTTTACCAAAAGAATCTCCTACAATTTGAATTTCGATATGCCTTGGCTCTTCAATCAGTTTTTCCATGTACATGTCATCATTCCCAAAAGCAGCTTTTGATTCTTGTCTTGCAGAATCCCAAGCTTCTTTTAAATCTTCGGGTTTCCAAACAGCACGCATTCCTTTACCACCTCCACCAGCAGACGCTTTTAACATTACAGGGTAACCTGTTTCTTCTGCTAATTTTTCACATTCATCAAAATCGGTAATAACACCTTCAGACCCTGGCACACATGGTACACCAGCAGCAATCATAGTAGATTTTGCATTGGCTTTATCTCCCATTTGATCTATCATTTCACCAGTTGCTCCAATAAATTTGATATTATGCTCTTCACATAATTTAGAAAATTTAGCGTTTTCTGATAAAAATCCATATCCTGGATGAATTGCATCTGCATTTGTAATTTCTGCAGCAGCAATAATATTAGGCATTTTCAAATACGATTCTGAACTTGCTGCAGGACCAATACAAACTGCTTCGTCTGCAAATCGAACATGTAAGCTTTCTTCATCTGCAGTAGAGTATACCGCAACAGTTTTAATGCCCATTTCTCTACAAGTTCTAATAACACGTAGTGCTATTTCTCCTCTATTGGCAATTAATATTTTTTTAAACATAATTTAAGAGTTTTAAATGATGAGTTTTGAGTTATGAGTTAGAAAATCTATAATCTGAACTCTAAAATCTAAACCCTATATTATGAAGGATCAACTAAAAATAATGGTTGATCAAATTCTACTGGAGAAGAATCGTCTACTAAAACTTTTATAATTTTACCAGAAACCTCAGATTCTATCTCATTAAATAATTTCATTGCTTCGATTACACAGACTGTATCTCCAGTGCTAATTTCAGAACCAACATCAACAAAGTTTGGTTTATCTGGTGCTGGTTTTCTATAAAAAGTTCCAATAATTGGAGATTTTACAGTTACATATTTAGAATTTTCACTTTCCGTTTTAGCTGGTTCTGCTGGTGCAGCTACTGGTTGTGCTGGAGCAGCAACTTGTTGTGGCACATTTTGCATAGGAGCAGCTTGCACAATTGTAGTTTCTGTTTTACCAGAACCTGTTCTAATAGTAAGTTTAACATCTTCCATTTCTAACTTTACCTCGCTTGCGCCAGATTTTGCTACAAATTTTATCAGATTTTGAATTTCTTTAATATCCATACTCATTATAGTTTAGTTGTTAAGTTTATGAATTATATGCCCACTTTAAATAAGCAGCTCCCCATGTGAAACCACCACCAAAGGCAGCAAAAATTAAATTATCTCCTTTTTTTAATTGACTTTCATAATCAGCTAGCAAAAGTGGTAATGTTGCAGAAGTAGTGTTTCCGTATTTGTGAATGTTCATCATTACTTTTTCTGATGAAACTCCTACTCTATTAGCTGTTGCTTCTATGATTCTTTTATTTGCTTGATGTGCTACCAACCATTGAATATCTTCTTCTTTTAGATTATTTCTGGTTAACATTTTTTCTGCTACATCAGCCATATTAGATACCGCATATTTAAACACAGTTCTACCTTCTTGATAAACGAAATGCTTTTTTTGTTGAACCGTTTCTAGAGTTGGTGGCATTATAGAACCACCTGCTTCAATTCTTAAAAAATCTCTTCCTATCCCATCACTTCTTAAAAATTCATCTTGTAATCCTAAGCCTTCATTATTTGGCTCAAACAATGCAGCTCCTGCTCCATCACCAAAAATAATACAAGTCGCTCTGTCTTTGTAGTCTATAATTGATGACATTTTATCTGCTCCAATTAACAAAACTTTTTTGTATCTACCAGACTCTATATAACTTGCAGCTGTAGACATACCGTATAAAAAGCTTGAGCAAGCTGCTTGTAAATCGTAGGCAAAAGCATTAACAGCTCCAATTTCTGAAGCTACATAAGCAGCAGTTGATGCAACAGGTAAATCTGGTGTAGCTGTTGCCACAATGACCAAATCTATTTCTGATGCTTTAGCGTTTGATTTTTGAAGTAATTCTTCAGCGGCTTTAATTGCCATGAAAGAAGTTCCTAAGCCTTCGCCTTTTAAAATTCTTCTTTCTTTAATGCCTGTTCTTGAGGTAATCCACTCATCATTTGTATCTACAAAGGTTTCTAACTCTTTGTTTGTTAATACATATTCAGGAACATATTTCCCAACTGCTGTAATTGCTGCAGTGATTTTAGCCATAATTGTGGTTTAATTTCTAAAATTTAGAATAGTCAAAAGTAGTGAAAATTATTTCACTTTTTATTGCAAAATTTATCAAAAAGCTTAAGTTTTAATCCAAAAACGCAAAAAAACCCTCAAAAATGAGGGTTTTTTACAAGTTTTTACGTTGTTCTAAACTTCAGCTGAAGCTGATTCTAATACTACTTGACCTCTGTAGTACAATTTACCTTCGTGCCAGTGAGCTCTATGGTATAAGTGTGCTTCTCCAGTTGTTGGGTCTGTAGCAATTTGTTGCGCTGATGCTTTATAATGTGTTCTCCTTTTATCTCTTCTTGTTTTAGATATTTTTCTTTTAGGATGTGCCATTTTATGTCTTTTTATCTGTTATTAAATTCTTTAATTTATCCCATCTTGGGTCTGTTTGTTCAACAGTTTTTTCTTTTTTTATTTCTAGTTCTTTTAATTTATTTAATGCTTCTGACTCCATAGTACCATCCAATACTTTAGGATGTACTTTTTTGTATGGAATTGCCAATACAATCATTTCATATATGTATTGCGCAACATTAAATTCGTAAGCTTCATGAGGTAAGATTAAAATCTCCTCATTATCATCATTAAATTCTGGTCCAAATTTTACAACTAAAGGCATGTTTGTTTTTACCTCTAGATCAAAAAGTTCATTTGTTATATCACAAGGTACTTTTACAAAACCATTGGCAGAAAAAGTAAGCTCAAACAAAGTACTTTTTTTAATAAAATTTAAAGCTACATTTAATGATGCATCTTCAAAATCATCAAAATTAAAAGCTTCAAAGAACGTATTGTCAATTTTATATTTAAATAAATGACTTCCTTCTTTTAATCCTACAAACTGTATGTTGAATTCTTTTAAGTCTTTCATTACCAAACATCAATTGAGCGTGCAAAGATATAAAAAATTATTATTTTACAATCTTTTCTTGAAAAAAGAATTTTACTTAACTACTAAAGGATTTTTAGATAGCTCTTTATGCTCTTTTCTTGCTTTAAAAATTTGTATTCCAGCAAATAGCGCTTCTTTAAAAGACGAAGGGTTTGCCATGTTTTTTCCAGCAATATCAAAAGCTGTTCCGTGGTCAGGAGAGGTTCTAACCGCATCTAAACCTGCAGTATAATTAACTCCATTACCAAAAGATAATGCCTTAAACGGCGCTAAACCTTGGTCATGATAAGTTGCTAAAACACCATCAAACTGCTTGTAAGTTTCTGAACCAAAGAAACCATCTGCTGCATATGGCCCAAAAACCAACTTCCCAGATTCTTGTATTTTCTGAATGGTTGGCGCAATTATAACATCATCTTCTTCACCTATCACACCTTTATCTCCACAATGAGGATTTAAAGAAAGTACTGCAATCTTAGGTTTGTTAATTCCAAAATCTTGAACCAAAGAGGCATGCATCGTTTCAATTTTAGATGTAATTAATTCTGGAGTAATGGTTTCAGCTACTTTAGATATAGGAATATGCCCTGTAATTAAACCTATTCTTAGTTCATTAGTCATTAAAATCATCAAACTATCACCTTTTAATTTAGCTTCTAGATATTCTGTATGCCCAGGGAAGTTAAAATTTTCTGACTGAATTGTTTCTTTATTGATTGGAGCAGTTAGTAAAACATCAATTTTTTTATCGTTTAAAAAAGCAACTGCTTTTTCTAAGGATTTTGCAGCATAAGCTCCAGATTCTTTAGTTGCTTTACCTAATTCTATGACAACTTCCTCTTTCCAAATATTTAGGACATTAATTTTGTTGTGATTGATTTGATTGATATCTGTAACTCCATGAATTGGGACTTCTATTTGCATGGCTTTTTTATGATATGAGATAGCTTTTGTGCTTCCAAATAGCACTGGTGTACAAAACTCAAGCATTCTCTTATCTTGAAAGGTTTTTAGAATCACTTCAATTCCAATACCATTTAAATCTCCAATTGAAATACCAACAATAATTTTATCAGATTTATCCATAGTAACTCTTCTATTATCCTTATTTTTGAATATTGCAAAAGTAACTAAATTTTACTGATATGTTTACTGGAATTATAGAATCAATTGGAACTATTACCAACATTACTAAAGAACAAGACAACCTTCATCTTACTATAAAATGTAGCTTCACAAATGAACTAAAAGTTGATCAAAGTGTTGCTCACAATGGTGTTTGTTTGACAGTTGTTAACATTAATAATAATGAATATACTGTAACAGCTATAAAAGAGACATTAGACAAAACAAATATTGGTAGCTTATCTGTTTCTAGTTCTGTTAACTTAGAAAGAGGAATGAAATTAGGTGATCGTTTAGATGGCCATATTGTTCAGGGTCATGTAGACCAAACAGCAATTTGCACAAACATAATTAAAGAAAGTGGTAGCACAATTTTTACATTCACTTATGATGCAACACTAAGAAATATTACCATAGAAAAGGGCTCTATCACTGTAAATGGAGTTAGTTTAACGGTTGTAAACTCAAAATTGAACGAATTTAGTGTAGCTATTATTCCTTATACTATAGAAAATACTACTTTTAAAAACATCACAATTGGAGAAACTGTAAACTTAGAGTTTGATGTTATTGGAAAATATGTAAGTAGACTTACTTCTCTTTAAAATTGATTATTCCATATAGAAGGCCTGTTATTGTCAAAAACAATAAACCTCCATCTATTGGCAGACCAGGTGGTGGTGGTGGTGGTGTAGGTGGTGGAACCACTTGACTACTCAACACAGATGTAAACAATAGCATTAATAAAAATGCTAAATAATATTTTTTCTTCATTTTATATCCCCCCAGATTAAAATTTGAAATCTTTATATTTCTGCAAATATAAGGCTATTATGTTAATAAACTAAATATCCACTGAATAAAAGTACTAAAATCATATTTCTATTTAACTTAATATGACTTTAGCAAAAAAAACCTCAATACTTTTATGGAAAAGTATTGAGGTTTTATGTTGTGGTCCCACATGGACTCGAACCATGGACCACCTGATTATGAGTCAGGTGCTCTAACCAACTGAGCTATAGGACCCTATTAATTTTTAAAACCTTAAAGTTTCTAAAATCAACAATGTGGCTGCAAATGTACTATTAATTTTAAATTATTTGCAAATAATTTAGAACAATAATTACACAGATCTGTTCATTAACCAAAGACCAAAGTTTTTTAAGCCTTTTTTATTTTCTTCAGATATATTCATGGCAGCAAGTGTATCAAAAGCTTTGTCAGTGTAATTTTTAATTTCTGTCTTTATTAAATCAGGAATCCCATTTAATTCAAACATTCTTCTTACATCTGTAATTTTAACAACATTGTCTTTCAACTTTTTTCTGTAATAGTATTTCAGTTTTCCTTTATCATGATCATTTGCAACTTCTAAGGCTTTTAGATATAAATACGTCTTTTTATTTTCTATAATGTCCCCTCCTACTTGTTTTCCAAATGTTTCTGGATTACCAAAGGTGTCTAAGAAATCGTCTTGTAATTGAAAAGCTAATCCTAAGTTTAAGCCAAAATCATAAATTAAGTTGGCGTTTTCTTCTGAAGTTTCTGCAACTATAGCACCCATTTTTAAGGCAGCTGCCACCAAAACTGATGTTTTTAGGCGTATCATATTGATATATTCATCAATGGTAACATCATTTCTAGTTTCAAAATCTACATCTAATTGCTGACCATCACAAACTTCTAACGCTGTTTTGCTAAACAATTTTGCCAATTGTTGAAATACGCTTGGTTCATAATTTTCGAAAAACTGATATGCTAAAATCAACATTGCATCACCAGAAAGAATACCTGTATTAGTATCCCATTTTTCATGGACAGTTTCTTTTCCTCTTCTTAGAGGAGCATCATCCATGATATCATCATGAATTAATGTAAAATTATGAAAAACCTCAACTGCTAAAGCTGCTGGCATTGCTTTTTGATAATCATCAGAAAAAATATCTGCCCCTATCAAAGTTAAAATTGGACGCATTCTTTTTCCTCCTAACTTTATAATATAGTCAATAGGCTCATATAAATTCTTGGGTTCGCGTACCCACTTCTTTGATTCTAAATAATCTATAAAATCTTTCTGATAATGTAAAATGTCCAAATCTGTAATTTTTTGTAAAAATAATGTAAAGAAATTTCAATAAATAATTCAAATGTTAAAAAATCATTAAAACTTTGGAAACTTTTTTTGTTTCTAAAGTTTCCGTTTATATATTTGCACTCTAATTATGGAAAAAAAAATATTAGAAAAATCGAATGAACTCTTTCTAAACCTAGGTTTTAAGAGTGTTACTATGGATGAAATAGCTAGTGCTTTAGGTGTTTCAAAAAAAACGATTTACAAGTATTTTAAGAATAAAACAGAATTAGTAGCAGCAGTTACTGAATATATGTTTAACACCATTTGTAAAGGTATAGATTGCATTTTAGATTCAAAAATGAATCCTATTGAAGAGCTTTTTTCTATTAAAAAGTTAGTTATGGAACATTTAAAAGATGAAAAATCCTCACCTCAATTCCAACTGCAAAAGTATTATCCAAAAATTTATACTTCTTTAAAACACAAACAATTTGATATAATGCAAGGCTGTATTATAGATAATTTAAAAAGCGGAATTGAACTTGGTTTGTATCGAAAAAATATCGACTTGGAATTTATATCACGAATCTATTTTAATGGAGTTACAGGTATAAAAGATAAAGATCTTTTTCCATTAAATAATTACTCTATGCAAACACTAATGAATTACTACTTAGAATATCATTTAAGAGGAATTTGTACCGAAAAAGGATTATTAGAATTAGAAAAACAACTTAAAAACAACCAATTTTAAATGAAAAGATACCTAATTATTTTTTGTTTTTTCTTTTTATCAGCAATGATTAATGCGCAAGAAAAAACATTAAAACTCTCTTTAGACGAGGCTATAGTTTACGCTTTAGAGAACAGTTATAATACAAGAGCTGCAAGAAAAGATATTTCTTCTGCAAAGGAAAAAGTTTGGGAAACCACAACAATTGGCTTACCACAAATAAATGCCAATGTAGATTATCAAAACTTCTTAAAACAACCTATTAGTGTTGCTGACATTAATGGTGATGGAGTTGATGAAGAGTTTGTATTTGGCACAAAGCAAAACCTAAATGCGTCTGTGACGCTAAGTCAATTACTTTTTGATGGGTCATACTTAGTAGGTTTACAAGCTTCTAAAACCTATTTAAAAATCTCTAATCAAGCACAAGAAAAGACTGAATTATTAACCAGAGAGGCAGTTGTAAATGCATACGGAAACGTTTTGGTAACAGAAAATAGCATTGCCATTCTAAAAGGAAACATAAAAATACTTCAGAAAAACTATGATGACGCCAAAAAGATTTATGAAAACGGATTGAATGAAGAAGAAGATGTTGAACAATTAGAAATTACACTAGGAAACTTAAAAAGTCAACTGAGTAGTGTGATAAGAATGAAAGAAATTGGATACCAAATGCTAAACCTTGCTTTAGGTAACCCTATTAACACTCAATTAATTCTTACAGATTCTTTAGATTCTTTAGCTATTGGAAATATTAATTTGAATTTAATCTCTACTCCTTTTAAGGTTGACAATCATATCGACTTTAAAATTGCTGAAAACGATAGAGAATCTAAAAGATTGATGATGCGTTTAGAGCAAAGTAAGGCTTTACCAAGTTTAAGTGCTTTTATCAATTACGGAACTCAAGCTTTTTCTAACTCATTTACATTTTTTGAAAGTGAGCAACGTTGGTTTCAGTCATCTTTATTTGGTATTAGTCTAAATGTTCCTATTTTTAGTAGTTTGGGAAGAACTGCTAAAACTGCCCAAGCTAAAATAGCTTTAGAAACTGCAGATTTACGTTTAGAAGAAACCAAACAAAGATTAAGTTTACAAGCAAAAAAAGCAAAAAGTGACTATCAACTAAGTATTGAAAATTACAATACAGCAAAGAAAAATGTTGGTCTTGCAGAACGCATAGAAAAAAAGCAAAGAATTAAGTTTTTTGAAGGAATTTCATCGAGCTTCGATTTATTACAAGCGCAAAATCAATTATACTCACAGCAACAAAATTACATCCAATCTATGTTAGATGTCATTGCTAAAAAAGCGGCATTAGAAAACGCACTAAACTTACCAATCAAATAAAAAAATCATGAAAAAAATATATTTAGCACTTTTAACTACACTTATTTTAGCTTCTTGTGGAGATAAAAAAGAACAATCTGTAGATGATGTTATCGCTACAAAAAACTTAAAAGAGATCAGAAATAAAAAATCTGAATTAGACAAACAGCTTTCTGATGTTTCTGCAAAAATTAAAAAATTAAATACAGAAATTGAAAAGTTAGATACTATAAAAAGAGTTCCGTTAGTAACTGCTTTAAATGTAAAAAATGAAGTTTTTACACATTATTTGGAATTGCAAGGAAATGTAAAAACAAAACAAAACGTTTTAATCTATCCAGAAATGCCAGGTACTTTAGAACGTGTTTTGGTTAAAGAAGGACAAAAAGTAACCAAAGGACAAATTTTAGCAAGAATTGATGACGGAGGAATGTCGCAACAAGTTGCTCAATTAGAAGCTACAACTGCACTCGCTAAAACAACGTACGAACGTCAGAAAAGATTATGGGAACAGAAAATTGGTTCAGAAATTCAGTTTTTACAAACTAAAACCAACTACGAAGCTCAAAAAAATACGTTGGCTCAGTTAAAAAAACAATTGGATAAATCTACCATTAGAGCTCCTTTTTCTGGTATTATTGATGAAGTAATCAAAACTCAAGGTAATGTAGTTTCTCCAGGTCCAGGTTCAGAAATATTTAGAATTGTAAACCTTGGCAACATGTATATAGAGGCAGATGTCCCAGAAACCTACATCACCAATATTACAAAAGGAAAAGATGTAGAGATTCAATTTCCTGTTTTGGGCAAAACTATAGATACTAAAGTACGTCAAACTGGTAATTTTATAAATCCATCAAATCGTACCTTCAAAGTAGAAATTGGAGTGCCTAATCAAGATAGAAGTATTAAACCAAACTTAACAGCAAAGTTAAAAATTAACGATTACACAAATTCAGAAGCCATTTTAATTCCACAAAGTATTATATCGGAAAATGCTGAAGGTAAACAGTATGTATACGTGGTAAAAAATATTAAAAACAATATTGGTACTGCTATGCAAACCGTTGTTAAAACAGGAAAAACACAAGGAGATATTATCGAAATTTTAGACGGTATTTCTGTAGGAGATCAATTAATTGAAGCTGGTGCAAGAACCGTTAAAGACGGGCAAGAAGTTAAGATTAGTCAGTAGTTTTTAGACTGTAGATTGTAGAATTATGAAAACAATAAAATTCAAATTTGAAGATTTAAAAGTAGATCAAAAATCTCTTTAGGCTCAATTAAAGAATGTGTTGTATGTGTAACTATTACCAATAATCAAAATTTCATTACAGAAAATGAAAGCTTGATATTAAGAGAAAAATTAGCTTAATTATCAAAAATGATTACAGCTTTATTAAAATATTTAAACGAAACCAAAGACTAACGTCTAAAGACCACAGACTAATGACTAAAATAAAGAAAACAGATAAAGAATTTAAACTATCCTCGTGGGCAATTTCAAATAAAACCACGATGTATGTTGCTATTTTCTTGATTCTAATTTTAGGTATTTCTGCATATTTTAGTATGCCTCGCGAAGATTTTCCTGAAATTAAAGAAACCAAAATATACATTAGCACTCTCTATCCTGGAAACACTGCAGAAGATATAGAAAAACTAATTACAGATCCACTTGAAGATCAGTTAAAAGGATTGAGTGGTGTTGTAGAAATAACCTCAACTTCTCAAGAAGATTATTCTATGATTATTGTAGAATTTGATGATGACATGGATGTTGAAGTTGCCAAACAACGTGTAAAAGACAAATTAGATACTGAAAAAGCATCTGAAGATTGGCCAACGTTTAATGGTGCAAAAGTAGATCCAAATGCTTTTGATTTAAGTATGTCTGAAGAGATTCCTTTTTTAAATATTAATATTTCTGGTGATTATCCGCTACAAAAACTAAAAGAGTTTGCAGAATATTTACAAGATGAAATAGAAGATTTAAATGAAGTAAAACAAGCAGACATTAGAGGTGTGCAAGACAGAGAGGTTGAAGTTGCTGTAGACATCTATAAAATGATGGCTATGCAAGTAAGCTTTAACGATATTGTGGGTGCCATCCAAAATGGAAATGTTACCTCTTCTGCTGGTAATTTAATTGCAAGCGGACAGAGAAGAACCATAAGAATTTTAGGAGAAATAGATAAACCATCAGACTTAAAAAACTTTGTAATTAAGTCTGAAAAAGGGAATTCTATTTACTTAAAAGATGTTGCAACTGTAAGTTTTAAAGAAAAAGACAAAACCACATTTGCCAGAAAAGATGGTAAACAAGTGGTTATGTTAGATGTAAAAAAACGTGCTGGGAAAAATATGGTTGCTGCTGCAGATGAAATAAAAATTATTGTAAATAAAGCCAAAGATGAGTATTTCCCAAAGAATTTAGAAGTAACGATAACCAATGATTTATCTGACAAAACCATTGGTCAAGTAGACGATTTGGTTAACAATATTATTTTTGGAATTATCTTAGTAGTAACTGTTTTAATGTTCTTTTTAGGGTTTAAAAACGCACTATTTGTTGGTTTTGCTATTCCAATGTCTATGTTTATGTCTTTAATGATATTAGGCGCTATTGGCTACACCCTAAACACCATGATTCTGTTTGGACTAATTATGGGGCTTGGAATGTTGGTTGATAACGGAATTGTGGTTGTAGAAAACGTATATCGTTTAATGGATGAAGAAGGGCTATCTAGAGTAGAAGCTGCCAAAAAAGGTATTGGAGAAATTGCTTTTCCTATTATTATTTCTACTGTAACTACAGTTGCAGCATTTGTTCCATTAGGTTTATGGCCTGGGCTTTTTGGGCAGTTTATGATTTATTTCCCAATTACATTATCTGTAGTTTTAGGTTCTTCTTTAGTAGTGGCTATTTTCTTTAATTCTGTTTTGGTTTCTCAGTTTATGACCACCGAAGATAAAGACATGCCTATCAAAAGAATTATTACCATTTCTGCAATTGTAGGGTTGTTTGGTATTGTAATTTTACTAGTTGGAGGCGAATATAGAGGCTTAGGTTCTGTTATGGTATTTACTGCAATTATGTTGTGGGTATACAGATTATTCTTAAGAAAAGCTGCTAATTATTTTCAAAAAAACACATTAGTTTGGTTAGAAAACACCTATGAAAAAACATTAAAAGCGGCTTTAAGTGGATGGAAACCAATTGCAATTACAGTCGGGACTTTTATCTTATTATTTGCAGCTTTTGGAGGTTTTGGAGCATCAGTTGCGTCGCAAAGAACAAAGATTGAGTTCTTCCCAGACAACAAACCAAATCAAGTTGTGGTATATATCGAATATCCACAAGGAACAGATATTGATGAAACCAATAAAATTACCAAAGAAATTGAGCAACGTGTATATAGCATCTTAAACCAAGAGTTGTATATGGATAATGGTAAAAACTTTATGGTAGAAAGTGCTGTTTCTCAAGTGGGTGAAGGAGCTGGAAATCCACAAACTGATGGTGGTTCTGCTGCAGAAATGCCACATAAAGGTAAAATTACTGCCTCAATGCGTCAATATAAGTACAGACGTGGTTTAGATAGTGAAAAATTACGTCAAAAAGTACAAGAAGCCCTAACAGGAATTTACCCTGGAGTCTTAATTTCTGTTGAAAAAGATGCTAATGGTCCACCTGCAGGAGCGCCTATAAATATTGAATTAGAAGGAAAAGATTATGAGGAATTGATTGCCACTGCAGAAAAAATGCGTGCTTTTGTAAACTCACAAAATGTTCCTGGGGTTGATGAATTAAAAATTGATGTAAACAAAGACAAACCTTCTATGAAAGTAGAAGTTGATCGAAAAAAAGCAGGGGAATTAGGTGTAGCTACAGGACAAGTTGGACAACAATTAAGGAATTCTATTTTTGGAGCAAAAGCGGGTATTTATAAAGAAGATGGGGATGATTATGACATTAATGTTCGTTTTAATGAAGATATTAGGTATAACAAAAGTGCATTATTCAACCAAACAATTACGTTTAGAGACAATACAGGGCAAATAAAAGCAGTTCCAATTTCTGCAATTGCAAAACAATCTAATAGTTCTGGTTTTAGTGCTATAAAACACAAAGACACCAAACGTGTTGTTACAGTATATTCTCAATTAGCTCCTGGTTATGTAGATGCTGCTGCTGTAGTAAATCAGATTAAAGAAGAAATGAAAAACTTTACTGAAAAACCAGCTAGCATCAGTATTGATTATACAGGTCAGATAGAAGAGCAAAACAAACAACAAACCTTTTTAATGGGTGCTTTCTTTAAAGGTTTGGCTTTGATTTTCTTTATTTTGATTTTTCAGTTTAACTCGGTTTCTAAACCTGCCATTATTATGATTGCTATTTTCTTAAGCTTTATTGGAGTTTTTGGAGGTATTGTAATTACAGGTGCATCCTTTGTAATTATGATGACGATGATGGGGATAATTTCTCTAGCAGGAATTGTAGTAAATAATGGAGTTGTACTGCTTGATTATACACAATTACTAATCGACAGAAAAAAGGAAGAATTAGATTTAGAAGATACAGCATTTTTACCAAAAGAATATCTTTTTGAAGCTGTGGTAAAAGCAGGAAAAGCACGTTTACGTCCAGTATTATTAACGGCAATTACTACTATTTTAGGGTTAATTCCGTTAGCAATTGGTTTAAACATCAACTTCTTTACCTTGTTTAGTGAGTTTGATGCTAACATTTACATGGGTGGAGATAATGTAATTTTCTGGGGTCCTTTAGCTTGGACAGTTATTTATGGTTTATTTGTAGCAACCTTTTTAACTTTGGTTGTAGTACCAATTTTATTCTACTTAATTACACAATTTAAAATGTGGATAAGAGGTTCTAAAAGTTCAGAACAATTAGAAATGAGCAAACAAATTGAAGAAATTGGATAAAACAATTTAATAAAACTTAATTAAAAAGGATTGAAGTCTTAGGATTTCAATCCTTTTTGTATTTTCGAAACCATGTTACAAAAACCATCTTTTACTGTTGATGAAATAAAACGAAAATTAGAGCAATATTGTGTCTACCAAGATCGATGTCATAAAGAAGTGGAGCAAAAAATGAGAGAATATCATTTAATTCCAGAAGCGAAAGAAATGATTTTATTAAGTCTAATGCAAAACAACTTTTTAAATGAAGAACGGTTTGCAAAAAGTTTTGCCAGAGGGAAATTTAGAATTAAACATTGGGGAAAACAACGTATTGTTAGAGAGTTAAAATTTAGAGATATTTCTGCATACAATATCAAAACAGCACTCAAAGAAATTGATGAAGAAGAATATATAGCTACCATTTACAGAATTACAGAAAACAGAAACGAAGTTATCAACGAATCTAATCCATATAAAAGAAACAAAAAACTCATTGATTTTTTACTCAGAAAAGGCTATGAAACTGAGTTAATTTACAAAACAGTAAATGATATTCTTAATTAAATTTACTTCTAAAAATAGAATCATTTTTTTTAGTAATCTTAACTACTTCAGCCATATCTTCATTAGGAACTGGAAGAGATAATACGTAATGTTTTATTCTCCATGTATTTTCTTTTTTCTCTAACACTCCAGAACCTCTAAAAGTTCCTCTTTTTGTGTCTAAATTTTCATCAAACCAAGCCAGTTTTTTTGAATCACTTAGGTAAACATTTCTTTCTAATACTTTAAAATCCCAAGCTTTACCATTGTCAAAATGTGGTTTACTGTAATTCTCAAAATCTTGTTTAGTCCAGTTTTCAGTAGCATCAGTTCCTATAAATACAGAAACACGATCCATTTTGTCAAAATAGTTTTTGTAGTCTGCTTCTGATGCTGCTTTATGCCAATCATTTAATAATGTATTTACTGTTGTTTTTATTGTGACATCAGTTTGAGTTGAATCTTCAGTTTGGTTGCCACAAGCAGTAAATAAAATTAGCGAAATTATAGTTAAATATGAATATTTCATTTTTATTTTTCTGGGGTATATTTCTTCTTAACTTGTTTTTTCTGCTTATTCATATCAATAGTTTTTCTAGAAAGACTATCAATTTTAGTTGAATCAATTCCGATGTTATCTAAATCAAAATTAATTTCGTCTTCAAAACGTTTTTTGGATAATATTGTGTTTATTTTAGAATTTACAGAAGATGCTGCAGCAATGGTTTTCTCTACCTGAGAATTCACATCATCTGCAGTAATTGCAGAAATTAATGTTAAATCTGCCAATCGTAATGTTTCATTTTCAAGCACATTTACTCTTGCATGAAAAGAAGGAATATTAAAAATTGCTGGTACAACACTATCTTTTAAGTTTTTAACCAAATCATTTAATTCTAAAGCGTTACTTAACGCTTCTCTTGGAGAAACTTTTTCGAATTTTTTTATAAAAGAAATTAGAGCATTAAATTCTTTCCAATCTTCAATTTCTTTTGTAAAACCCTCATTTACTGCTATCAACGGAGTATGAGTTTCTACAACACTTAGTTTAGGTGTCTCTTTTGATTCATCATTGTTAGTATTCTGTTTATTACCACAAGAACACAAAAGTAAAAAAACAACAAAAAAGGTAATTGATTTCACATTCTAAAAATTAGTTGGGTAAAAATACACATTTTACCTCTAGCTTTATACAATTTAATAAAACACTAACAAATCGACTTAATTTTACTATTTTTTTAACAAATATTTATTTAAAATCCTCTTTTTTAAGAATAACAAAATTAAGTACCTTTGTCGCTAATAATATTGCAATTAAATTTTTATGAGTGATACATTGTTAATTCTAGGTGCTAGTGGGCAAATTGGAAATGAACTTACCCAAAAGCTAAGAGAAATCTATGGTAATAAAAATGTTATCGCATCAGACATTAGAGAAGGGAATGAAGAAATGATGAATTCTGGTCCTTTTGAACTTATAGATGCTACCAACAAAGTTCAAATCTTAAAAGTGATTAAAAAATACAATATTACTCAGGTATATTTATTGGCAGCCATGTTATCTGCAACTGCAGAACAGTATCCTCAAAAAGCTTGGAATTTAAACATGAATTCTTTGTTAGCTGTTTTAGGTTTAGCCAAAGAAAAACACATTCAACAGATTTATTGGCCAAGTTCTATTGCTGTATTTGGCGCAACTACACCTAAAGAAAACACTCCTCAAAACACAATAATGGAACCCTCTACTGTTTATGGTATTAGTAAACTAGCTGGAGAATTTTGGTGTAACTATTACCATGATAAATATGGAGTAGATGTGAGAAGTTTGCGTTATCCAGGAATTATTTCTTGGAAATCTAAACCAGGTGGTGGTACAACAGATTATGCTGTAGACATTTATTTTAAGGCATTAAAAGAAGAAAAATACACTTGTTTTTTATCAGAAAACACTCGTTTGCCAATGATGTATATGGATGATGCCGTCGATGCAACAATTCAACTAATGCAGGCAAAATCGTCTCAAGTAAAAGTAAGAACAGGCTACAATTTAGCTGCAATGAGTTTTACACCTAAAGAAATTGCTACACAAATTAAAAAACACATTCCTGATTTTGAGATATCTTACCAACCAGATTTTAGACAACAAATTGCAGATAGTTGGCCACAATCTATAGACGATTCTAAAGCCAGAGAAGATTGGAATTGGCAACATCAATTTGATTTAGCATCGATGACAAAAGACATCATTCTAAACTTAAAAAAACATCAGTAATACATATTGTAAGGAAGCTAAATTTGTTCGTCTTATACAGTATGTAACAATAGTTACTATATATAGAAAACATAAAAAGTAACTTTGTATCAAATTAAAAAAACATGAAACAAATTATAGAGAAAAGTTTAGATAACGCCTATACATATCAAGAATATAGAGCATTAGTTAGCAACTTGTTAAATGATGGAAAAGCTACTGGAATTGAACAATCTGAAGCTTTGACCAACTACAGCTTGTTGAATGACAAAAGGATGAAAAGATTAGATAAAACTATTAAATTATATGAAGAAACTATTAATGTAATTCAATCTTTAGAAGAATCTCAAACTTGGTTGGTTTTAGCTGAAGGTTGGTGTGGTGATGCTGCTCAAAATTTACCTGTAATCAATAAAATTGCTGCAGAAAATAAAAATATAAATCTTCAATTGGTCTTAAGAGATGAGAATGAAGAATTAATGAATTTATTTTTAACAAACGGTGGTAAAGCAATCCCTAAATTAATAGCATTAGACAACGAAAACAATGTAATTGACACTTGGGGGCCAAGACCAACTACAGCAACTAAAATGGTACAGGACTATAAAACTGAACATGGAGGCTTAGATGCTCAATTTAAACAAGATTTGCAGGTTTGGTATAACAAAGACAAAGGAAAAGATATACAAAATGATTTTATTAAAATTGTTCAAAAATCTATCCTGAAAGAAGCATAATAAAAACCGTAATCTCATATAAAAGATTACGGTTTTTCTTTTTCTATATTTGCATCTTTATAATCTAAAGATGTTTGTAGAATACAATTCCTTACCAGATGATGCCAAAATATGGATCTATCCTTCAAGTAGAAAATTTTACCCTACAGAAATTGAAGAGTTAGAACATAATATCAAATCTTTTGTTACAAAATGGAAATCAGAAAATCCTGATTTTAAAGCTTCATATCAATTTTTATATAACAGGTTTATTATTTTGGCTGCTGATGATACCGAAGCTAATTTAACAAGCTTAGATATTGATGCATCTGTATCCTTTATTTTAGAACTCCAAAACTTTTATAATATTGAATTGTTAGACAAAATGAACGTCTGTTTTAAACAAGGAGAATTTTTACAATATAAAGAGTTAAAAGATTTTAAAAAACTTTTAAAAAATAAAGCTGTTACTTCTAAAACTATCATTTTTGACAACTTAATTACTTCTAAACACGATTTCGATAACTTTTGGGAAGTACCAATAGAAGATAGTTGGTATAGAAGGTTTTTGTAATCTTTCTTATGTCTCCTTTTATTGATAAAACTACTTTAATTTTAAAAGTATTGTTTTTACCAACTAGTAATAATAGTTGAGCGTCATAAAAAATTTTGTCTGAAATTATCTCTATTAAATACTTAATAAACGATTTTCTTTAGTTACTTCATTTGACACCAATAAATTAATTCAATAAACGGTGTAAAGTAAACTATAGATAATATTCACCTCCTTTTCTTAGAAGTTCGTTTTACTTTCTTTTTACGCTTGTTAAAAGGAATGGCATCATCAAAAGTATGTTTTGCAGCTTTGGCTTTTTTATTCTTTTGCCAAGAATTGTTCTCAGGCAATAATTTTTTCAACAAATCTTGACGACCAACTTTATTTAAGGTATTTCTAATCCAATCTTTGTTTTCTTTCTTATACCAAAAGAAAAATTTATGTTGGTCTTCTTTTTCTTTTTTGGTTTTTGGAGTTCGTGTTGGTTTTAATGTATACGGATGATATCCTGAATAATAAATCACTGTAGCAACTGTCATTGGTGTTGGTGTAAAACCTTGAACTTGCTCCAATTGAAAGCCCATATCTTTGGTTTCTGCTGCTAAATTTGCCATATCTTCTACTTCACTTGCTGGGTGACTTGAAATAAAATAGGGTATTAACTGTAGATTTAGTCTCTTCTTGATATTAATTCTATCAAAACGTTCTTTAAACTTATGAAAATAGGTAAACGAAGGTTTACGCATCAACTTTAAAACAGGATCAGAAGTGTGTTCTGGAGCCACTTTTAAACGGCCAGAAACGTGTTTGGTCATCACCTCTTCTGTATAAGCATCCAATTCTTTTGGGTCGGCATTTTTATTGAATTCTGGCACTAACATATCATGCCTTATTCCACTACCAATAAAAGATTTTTTTATTTTTGGATGTTTATCAACAGCTTGATATAACTCTGTTAATGGTTTGTGTGATGTATCTAAATTAGAACAAATTACAGGAGATATACAAGAAGGCGCAACACACTTGTCACAAATTTCTTGTACTTTTCCTTTCATCTGATACATGTTTGCAGAAGGACCTCCAATATCAGACAAATAGCCTTTAAAGTCTGGCATATTAGCCACTTTATCTACTTCTTTTAACACAGATTCTTGACTTCTACTCGCAATAAATTTTCCTTGGTGTGCAGAAATCGTACAAAAACTACATCCACCAAAGCAACCTCTATGAATGTTAATCGAAAATTTTATCATTTCAAACGCAGGTATTGGTCCACGTTTGTTGTATTTTGGATGCGGTAATCTTGTGTAAGGCAAATCGAAAGAACCATCAATTTCTGCTTCTGTCATTGTTGGAAATGGTGGATTTATCATCAATAATCGCTTACCAACTTTTTGAAAAATTCGTCTTGCTTTTAACTTATTTGATTCTTGTTCAATCGTTTTAAAATTAGATGCAAAGGTTTTTTTATCACCCAAACATGCCTCATGAGAATTGATTTCTACGTCTTCCCAATCTTTTACAACTGGTATTTTCTCATCCTTAGGATTAATTAAAACAGCAGTTTGCTTGATGTTTTTTAAACTAGAAAATGGCACTCCTTTTTGCAGCAGTTCTACAATTTCACGTAATGGCTGCTCTCCCATTCCGTACACCAACATATCTGCTTTAGAAGTTTCTAAAATTGTAGGCAACAATTTATCAGACCAGTAATCGTAATGTGTTACACGTCTTAGAGAAGCTTCAATACCGCCAATTAAAACAGGAACATCAGGAAACTTTTCTTTTAAAATTTTCGAGTACACAGATGTTGCGTAATCTGGTCTAAAACCTTTATCACCATTAGGTGTATAGGCATCTTTATCGCGTCTGCGTTTGCTGGCTGTATAATTAGATACCATAGGATCCATACAACCTCCTGTAGCAGCAAAAAATAATCTTGGTTTCCCTAATTTCTCAAAATCTTGTAAATTATCGTTTACACTAGGTTGCGGAACAATGGCCACTTTTAAACCATAACTTTCTAAAATACGACCAATTACTGCAGGACCAAAAGAAGGATGATCTACATAAGCATCTCCGCTAAATAAAATAACATCTAATTGTTCCCAACCACGAATTTTAACTTCTTTCTTTGTAGTTGGTAACCAATCTGTTAATTGATGTTTTTTTGTTTCTTGCATATTTTGCAAAAATAAGGCATTTATAATTGACAACGATATGCTCTAATTGTTAAAATTACAACCTCCCAAAGTTTTGTTAAATAGACTTAAAAACTAATAAAATCTAATATTTTTGCTCGAAATTATAATATATCAATCATGAAAAAAATATTAATTGCTGTAATTACCATTGCTTTTTTAGGTAGTTGTGCCACTTTTAATGTATCAAAAAAAGATACTACCATTAAAGTTTTAATGGATTTAAATAACGTTGTTGACGATAAAGTTAAGGTAGAAGTGAATCCTGGAAAATTTAACCAACGATCTGTAGTATATCAAATTCCTGCAATTGTACCAGGAACTTATGCAATTAGTGATTATGGTCAGTTTGTCTCAAACATCAAAGCATTTGATTACGATGGAAACGAACTTAAAGTTAGTAAACTTGACCCTAATTCGTGGCAAATTGACAATGCCAAACAATTAGATAAAATCTCTTATTGGGTTGATGATACTTTTGATTCTAAGAAAAAACATGGTATTTATGTCATGGCTGGAACCAATATTGAAGCGGGTAAAAATTTCTTTTTAAACCTTCCTGGTTTTGTAGGATATTTTAAAGGCGACAAAGAAAATCCTTATGAATTGACAATTTCTCATCCTGATAATTTGTATGAGACTTCATCTTTAATCAATAAAAACACAACTAAAGAAGACAATACAAAAGACATCTTTTTAGCAAGCAGATATGATGAGATTTCAGACAATCCTATTATGTATGCTCCATTAAATACGGTTAATTTTAAAGTTAACGGTGTTGAAGTTTCAATGGCTGTTTATTCGCCTAACAACAAACATGCTGCAAAAGACATGGAGGAAGATTTAAAGAAAATGGTTGAAGCTCAAACCAATTTTTTAGAAGGTTTTTCTACTACTAATGAGTACAATATTTTAGTGTATTTATTTGATCCAACGATATACAAATGGAATAGTTTTGGTGCATTAGAACATTTATCATCAACAACTGTTGTTTATCCAGAAACCTACAGCAAACAACAATTGGCAAACGGAATGATTAACGGAACAGTTTCTCATGAGTTTTTTCATATTGTAACGCCATTATCTGTGCATTCTGAAGAGATACATTCTTTTGATTTTAATACACCTAACATGTCAAAACATTTATGGATGTACGAAGGTATTACAGAATACTTTGCTAATTTATTCCAAGTAAATCAAGGACTAATTACTGAGCAAGAATTCATTGATAAAATGAAAGGTAAAATTGCTCGTTCTTTACGTTTTAATGATACCATGTCTTTTACTAAAATGAGTAAAAATATTTTAGAAGATAAATATGCTAAAAACTACGGAAACGTATATCAAAAAGGAGCATTGATTGGGATGACATTAGACATTCTATTAAGAGAAGAAAGCAAAGGTAAATATGGTATTCGAAATTTAATGAAAGATTTATCTAATAAATACGGAGAACATCAACCTTTTAAAGACGATGAAATTCTTGCAGAAATTACGAGTATGACATATCCTTCTGTTGGTACTTTTTTTGAAAGTCACTTAACTGGTAATACAGCTATAGATTATGATGAATACTTTGCTAAAGTTGGTATTGTAAAGAAAAAAGAAAAAATTGATGCAGGTTACTTTTTTGACAGCAGCAGACAAATGTTTATTTCTGGAAACAGAGAAGGACAAATCTTTTTTACCAATAGAAAAAACACCGCATTAGAGGCTTTAGGTGTAAAAGGTGGTGATGTTATCAAATCTATAAACGGAGAAGCTGTTACTTTAAAAAATATTAGAAATTTTATTGGACAGTCTATGCAATGGAAAGAGGGGGATAAAATTAGTTTTGGTGTCGTAAGAGATGGAAAAGAATTAAAACTAGAAGGCAATTTTACCAAAGGTTATGCTGAAGTAGAAAAACTGGTTATCGAAGATTTACCAGATACAAATCCTAAGAAACAACTAAGAAATGCTTGGTTAAAAGGGTTGTAAAATCACAAAAAAAGGTTCTCAAATGAGAACCTTTTTTTATTATTCGATTAAATGCTGAACTCTTTATTAGTTCCAATTAATTACTAAACCTCCTTCTTAGTCTGCTATTTCTTATCCATTAAGTATTAAATCATTTTAACAATTCCTTTTTAAGAAACTCTTTTTAGTTTCGTAATTTTAGCAAAATAAAACTAACCTATCATGAAAAAATATTTACTACTATTATTTTTAGGATTTTCAATACTCTTCTCTTGCACAAATTCATCTTCAGAAGACAAAACAACTGTTGCAAAAAAAGACACTTTTGTAACTGACAATTACACAAAAAAAGAAGTTGATATTGTAATGAGAGATGGTGTAAAATTACATACAACCATTTACTCGCCCAAGGATAAAAGTGAAACATATCCAATTTTAATGCAAAGAACTCCATACAGCTCAAGACCTTATGGAGAAGGAAAAATGAAAACTAGAATTGGTCCAAACCAGCATTTAATGAAAGACAAATACATTGTAGTGTATCAGGATGTTCGTGGACGCTGGATGAGCGAAGGTGTATACGACAATATGCGTGCTTATATTCCTAATAAAAAAGAAAATGAAGCTGATGAAGTTTCTGACACTTATGACACCATAGATTGGTTAGTTAAAAACGTAGAAAATAATAATGGAAAAGTTGGAACTTGGGGAATTTCTTATCCAGGACATTATGCAACAATTTCTACAATAGATGCACATCCTGCTTTAAAAGCAGCTTCTCCACAGGCATGTATTGGTGATTTTTTCTTTGACGATTTTCATCACAATGGAGCATTTTTATTAAGTTATTTTAGAGCAATTTCTTTATTTGGTACTTACAAAGACACTCCAACAGATACAGCTTGGTACTCTTTTCCGAAAATGAATACTCAAGACCAATATCAATTTTTCTTAGATAAAGGTCCTTTAAAAAACTTGAATGAATTTTTTCGGTATGATAAGTTAGATGTCAGTGCTACTCAGAAAAAAAATCAAATTGATGATTTCTTCTGGAAAGAGATTGTAGAGCATCCTAATTATGATGAAGTTTGGCAAAGTAAAGGTATCATTCAACACATGGATAAAGTACCTTCTTCTGTAGCAACAATGATTGTTGGTGGTTGGTTTGATGCTGAAGATTTATACGGTCCTTTAGAAACTTACAAAGGCATTGAAAAACAAGGAAAAGACAATTACAACACCATGGTTTTTGGACCTTGGGATCATGGAAAATGGGCAAGAACTGGAGTAAAAAATTCTGTTGGTAATTATTACTTTGGTGATTCTATTTCTTTAAAATATCAATCTGAAGTTGAAACAAAATTCTTTCATCACTTCTTAAAAGGAAAAGGTGATAAAAATTCTGGTTTGCCTGAAGCCTACGTGTATGATTCTGGTAAAAAAGAATGGAGTTCTTATGATTCTTGGCCGCCAAAAAATGTGGTAAAGCAAGATTGGTTTTTATCTGAAAATCAAGAATTAACTACTGACAAAAAATCACCTAAAGGAATTCAGTTTATAAGCGATGTAAAACGTCCTGTACCTTATTCAGAAGATATTAAAACCGTTTTTACACCAAGAAAATACATGACAGACGATCAGCGTTTTGCTGCAAGAAGACCTGATGTTTTGGTGTTTGAAACGGATGTCTTAACTGAGGATTTTACTTTGGCTGGAGATATCATGGCAAAACTAAAAGTAGCTACAACTGGAACTGCAGCAGATTGGATCGTAAAGGTGATTGATGTTCATCCTTCAGACACAAAAGAAAATAACGATAAATTACAAGATCATTTAAAAATGAGTAATTATCATTTAATGGTAAGAAGTGAAGTAATGCGTGGACGTTTTAGAAATAGTTTTTCAAAACCAGAACCTTTTACTCCTAATAGAAAAACCGCTGTAAATATTAAACTGCAAGACGTTTTTCACACCTTTAAAAAAGGACATAAACTACAAATTCAAGTACAAAGTACGTGGTTTCCTTTAATCGATTTAAATCCGCAAACTTATGTAGACAACATATACAAAGCAGATGAGAAAGACTTTAAAACACAAACCCATACTGTATTTACAGATTCTAGTATTGAATTTTCAGTATTAAAATAACATCCATGAAAAAAATCATTTTATTTTACCTTATAGCATTTTGTTATCAACTTAATGCTCAAGATGCAAAACCAGTCTTTAAAGATGGTGAAGCACAAATTGTAGAAGCATTTAAAGATCAATCAACATGGATTCGTCATGATTTATGGGTTGAAACAACTTTTGACACAGATGGAGATGGGAAACTAGACAGAATGCATGTAGATGTAACTAGACCAGCAGCTACAGAAAACGGTTTAAAACTTCCTGTTGTGTACGAATCAAGCCCTTATTACGCTGGAACAGCAGGCAATGCTCCTATTTTTTGGGATGTAAAGCATGAAATTGGTGAAGAACCAAAACAAAGAAATCATGCTGAAGTAAAAAGAAGAGGTAAAAGACCTATTATTTCTAATTCTCAAATAAGAACTTGGGTTCCTAGAGGTTATATTGTTGTGCACTCTTCATCTCCAGGAACAGGTTTGTCAGATGGTTCTCCAACAGTAGGTGGTGATAATGAATCCTTGGCACCAAAAGCAGTCATAGATTGGCTAAATGGAAGAGCAAAAGGCTATTCATCGAGAACTGGAAAAGAAGAAGTAAAAGCGTATTGGACAACTGGAAAAGTTGGAATGACAGGAACTTCTTACAACGGAACCTTGCCTTTAGCAGCTGCAACAACTGGTGTAGATGGCTTAGAAGCAATTATACCTATTGCTCCAAATACATCTTATTATCATTATTATAGATCTAATGGTTTGGTACGTTCTCCTGGTGGCTATTTGGGTGAAGATATTGATGTTTTATATGACTTTATTCATAGTGGTGGAGAAGATTTAATTCCGAATAAGAGTTATATGAAAGATAATGTTGGTTCTAAAAAATTCATTAGAAAAAGAGATTATAACAATGCTAAAGTTCGTGATACTGAGATGGCAAATGGTATGGATAGACTTACTGGTGATTATAATGATTTTTGGGCTGGACGTGATTATTTAAATGACATGAAACCTATGAAAGCAGCCTTGTTGATGTCTCATGGATTTAATGATTGGAATGTAATGCCAGAACATAGTTACAGAATCTACAAAAAAGCTTCAGAAATGGGGTTATCAACTCAAATTTATTATCATCAAAACGGTCATGGTGGACCTCCTCCTATAAAAATGATGAATCGTTGGTTTACACGATATTTACATGGTATAGAAAATGGTGTAGAGAATGACCCAAAAGCTTGGATTGTTAGAGAAAATGATAAAAGAAGTGAGCCAACAGCATATAAAAACTATCCAAATCCTGCAGCTCAAGACGTGACTTTTTATTTAAACGGAAATTCACCTGAAGCTGGGACATTAACGTTAGACAACTCAAACTCTAAAGGAACTGAAACTTTAGTAGACAATTATTCTTTTTCTTCTGAAGCTTTAGCGCAGGCAGATTATACAAATCATCGCTTATTATATGTTTCTCCAATATTAAAAGAAGACATTCATATTTCAGGAATTCCAACAATAACTATTAAAGCTGCAAGTTCTAAACCTGCTGTAAATTTATCGGTTTACTTAGTTTCTTTACCATGGAATAAAGGTAGAAGATCAAAAATTACTGATAACATAATTACTCGTAGTTGGGCAGATTTGCAGAATTACAAATCGTTAACAAAAAGTAAACCTCTAAAACCGGGTAAGTTTTATAAAATGACTTTTGATTTACAACCTGATGATCAAATCATTAAAAAAGGTCAACAAATTGGGCTGATGATTTTTTCGAGTGATAACAATTACACCTTATTGCCTAAACCAGGAACTGAATTAACTGTTGATCTAAAAGAAACCAAAATTACAATACCTATTGTTGGTGGTAAGAGGACTTTTAAAAAAGCGATTGATTAAGGTTTAAATTCATACGAATGAGAGTTGCATGTTTTCTTTTTATGATTATCGTAACTTCTAATATGCTAAGTCAAGATTTAAAAAAACACCAATGGAAAAACAGACTGCTGTTGGTGTTTTCTGATGACAGAAACTCAGATATTTTTAAGGAGCAAATCAATATTTTATCAAAAGATAAAGAAGGATTACTGGAAAGAAAGCTAATTATTTATCAATTTTCAAAAGATAAATTTACCACAGATTTTAACTCTAAATGGTACCCTGCAAAAAAACTAACTAAAAAATACCGTTCAAAAAACATGACTTTTGAAGTTGTGTTAATTGGTTTAGATGGTGGCATAAAGCTCAGACAAACAAAATTAGTATCTTTAGATAAATTATTTACCCTAATTGACGGGATGCCAATGAGGAGAAATGAGTTAAAAAACTAACTATATGAATTGTAAAAATTGTGAAGATCCTTTAGAAGAGAATGCACAATTTTGTGATAATTGTGGTGCTAAGGTGGTCTTAAATCGAATTACATTTAAGCAACTTATTGTAGATCTTTTTATTAATACTTTTGGTGTAGATAGTCGTTTTTTTCTTACACTTCGTAAAATGACTACCCATCCAGATGATGTTATTAATGAATATTTAACAGGTGTTCGTAAAAGATATGTAAATCCGTTTGCTTTTTTAGCCATTGGTGCTGGTTTATCATTATTAATTTTCAACTATTATGCAGAAGATTTTATTAGAATACAAACTAATGTTAATTCATATCAAATAGAGGAACTCAAAGAAAAGGCTGAAAAGGAAATTATTACAACTCCAGAAACCTCTAAAAAAGAACTGCAAAAACTTCAACTTGAAAAGAAAGTTGCTCAAATGCAATTAAAGTTCATGGATAATATGATGAAGTTTATGCTTAAATATTATAATTTATTGACTTTTGTATTTTTGTTATTCTATACTTTACTAAGCAAATGGACCTATTGGAAACCACATAATTTTGGTGAACATGTCATTATCAACGCTTACATTTCTGGTTTTTCTACTTTTGTAGTTCTTATCGCTTTTTTTCTTGCCATTTTAGTTAATCCTGCTATATACATATATAGCACATTATTCTATATTGCTTACTATTTATATGTTTTTGCTAAATTCTATAAACATGGTTTTTGGCAGTCTATTTTAAGATTACTTAAATTCTTATTAGGATTAGTTATTTTGTTTATTGTTATTATGATTACAGTAGGAATTATTGGTTTTATTTTAGGGAAAACAGGAGTAATTAAGGTTTAATTAATTTCTCTTTTTTCAAAACACTTAACAAATACAGTAAAATAAAAACACCAAATAAAGCAAAAAGTGTAATTATATTCCAAGTGATTTCATAACCAAATTCATCAACCATTTGCATACCAATATTGTGACTAAAAATGTGTGATAATGAAAATGAAATGCTATATAGAGCCATATATTCTCCTTGATTTCCTTTTTTAGCTCTTTCTACAGCAAAGGCATTTGAAAACGGAAATGCAATCATTTCTCCAACTGTCATAAATAACATCCCAAGAATTAGAATTCCAATCCAACCTGTTAAATTTAAAACGATAAAACTCATCGCTGTTAAAAACAATCCCAAAGCAATTAATTTTACTTTCGATTTTTTTGAATCTTCTAACCATTTAATCAGCGGCATTTCAAGCAGAAAAATAAAAAATCCGTTAAAACCCATCAGTAATCCTATTTCAAGTTCTGATAGCATTCTGTTATCTTTATAATACAAAGGCATTGTAGAAAAGTATTGTAAAAACACAAAACCAAAAATAAACATCGCTATAAAAAATATCCAAAATGCTTTGTCTTCATAAGCAGAAACAGGGTTTATAGCTTTTACCTCATCCAATACTTTTACTTTCTTCGGATTTAGTACGTTAAGCAATAAAATTGCTGCCAAAGCACAGGTAATTCCATCCATCCAAAATAAACCTTGATATCCAATTGCTGTAATTATGAAACCGCCAATTGCAGGTCCTGCAGAAAACCCTAAATTAATTGCCAAACGAATTAGTGTTACAGAACGTGTTTTATTTTCTGGTTTACTGTAGGCACTCAGTGCAACAAACATGGCAGGTCTAAAGGCATCTGCCACTAACATTACCAAAAAAATACCTGCACAAAATCCGTGGAAAGATTCTACATATTGAAGTAACACAAAAAAAACTCCAGTTAAAAAGAGACTCACAAACATCACTTTATAATAGCCAATTCTGTCTGTTAATTTACCTCCAATCCAAGTTCCTACAACAGAGCCCAAACCAAAAAAAGACATGATCCAACCAACATCTGGCATTGAAAAGTTTAAACTTTTGTTTAAATACAATGATAAAAATGGAATTACCATAGTACCAGATCTATTAACAAAAGTGATTAAAGACAACCACCAAACTTCTCTAGAGAGGCCTCTAAATGTATTTGTGTAATTTCTAAAAAGTGTTTTCATTTTGGTTTAGTTGATTATGATATAATAAAAAAGTCCGACTAAATTGTTAGTCATGGTCGGAAGATTTTTCTTCCGACTTTTTTGTTTTATAAATTACTATTTAAGAAACTAAAAATCAACTATTTAGCTTGTTTATTTGATAATATTTACGTATCTTTTTATCTGATAATCAGCTATTTATGTCAGTTTTTAAAGATCATAAAATTTCAGTAAATCAATTATTGAGAGTTATACCAGAAGCTCTTTTATCCAACTTATCAGTAACTACTAAAGTAGATTATTATGCCAAAGTACTTCATGGTAAAAAGATGTTCT
>NZ_VRMJ01000033.1 GCF_009832745.1 Polaribacter septentrionalilitoris
AGAACATCTTTTTACCATGAAGTACTTTGGCATAATAATCTACTTTAGTAGTTACTGATAAGTTGGATAAAAGAGCTTCTGGTATAACTCTCAATAATTGATTTACTGAAATTTTATGATCTTTAAAAACTGACATAAATAGCTGATTATCAGATAAAAAGATACGTAAATATTATCAAATAAACAAGCTAAATAGTTGATTTTTAGTTTCTTAAATAGTAATTTATAAAACAAAAAAGTCGGAAGAAAAATCTTCCGACCATGACTAGCAATATGCTCCCTTTTTACTTTTTATAAGATGACCTATTTTGGTTCTAACAACAACACAATTTTATTAAAATCGGCAGCACTATTAATTACGGTTCTGTATTCTTCATATACAGGAACTTCTATAATATTTTCTCTGTAATGTTCATCTGCAGTTACAATAAGTTTGTTTCCTTCTAATTTGTAATACGATTTAAAAGAGAACAACTCTTTACCATCTTTAGCAAACGAATTGTCTATATTAATATCATCTAAATTGGTAATTTTATAGCCTTCTGGAATGTTAATGGTTAAGGTTCTGTAATAACTTCTATGAAACTGTTCTTCTAGAGGTAATACTCTTTCTTTTTCTTGATACAATTGTACTTGTGGACCAATCAAATCGCCTAATTTAAATAAGTACTTTCTTCCTGCTTTTTCTACAAAAGCCTCTGTCGTAAAATCTACTATAAATTGCAATGGTTTTACACCAAACAATTCAGATTCTCCATTTACTAATTTTCTTTCTTTAATCTCTAAATCTTTGGTGATGTTTTCGATAAAATCATCTATCAACTCATCTCTTTTTTCACCTTGAATTAAGTGCATAAATGGCTGAATGTTCATGGCATAATAGCCATTAAAAGATCTATCAAAATGAACATTGTTTTCATTTAAATTCTCTTTGTTAAAATCTACAGTTATATTCATGGTATCTACTGTATTTTTAACTTCTACAGGTTTGATGTATTTAATTTTACTCACTGCAGATTTATAATCACCAATTACTACTTCTTTGATAAACAAACCATAATTATCCATCAAATAAGGCATTGGAAAACCATATCTTGTGCCAGAAGCATTTGGTGATAAGTATTTTTGAGATGATGTAAAATATAGTAAGAAATCAGTTAAAAAATTAGTTGCTTCAAAATCTGTATCGAACTTTATTTTCTTTCTATCACTGGTTAAAACTAACTCATGTTTAATGTTAAGTGTTCTTAAAACAGCAATGTATAGTTTAATAATTCCTGTTTCATTTGCTACTTTGTTTGTTAATATTTGTTCTAAATCTTGTAATTCTGCATTGTAAACATCTTGACTATATACGTTAGTTTTAATGTAAAAATCAACCTGTCTTATTATCGCTTCTTCATCTGCGTCTTCTGCTAATTTTAACTCTTTTATAAAGTCATTGATTAAAGTTTGGGTCTTTTTTGAATATTCTGGGTAATAAGAACCATATAAATTTTGTGCAATAGTATTGTAAGCAATAATTCCTGTGGCATTTGTTGCTGTATTTCCATCTAATTTATATACCAAGAATTTTTTTGAAGCTTCATAGGCTGCTTGGTATTCGCTTTCTAATTTTTCCATGTTTGTCACATGAAGTTTCCAATGTAATTTATCTGAAGTTACCGTATCTTTTTGAACTTCAGATAAACCATTAAAACTTTTAAAAGCAAACACTAAATTACTTGGTGAGAATAGATCAAACTCTATTGTATTTTTGTTAAATGCAGCTTGTAAATTAACTCTTTTCCCTGTATAGGATGGTGGTCTTTTTACCACATACATATACTCAATAAAACTTCCTTTTGTGATTCCTTCTAAAGCAAAATATTTATAAGTTCTACCTGATTCTTCATCTTTAGCCGTAAGTATTTTAGACTTATCTAGATTTACTAATTTTCCTTCTGTGGTAATTACTCTAGCTTTGTTTACTTGCAGTTCTGCTCTCGATGAAAAAGGCAAATAAATTTTGTTATATTCTTCTATAGCATCATCTGAGTTTAACCATAAAATTTTGTGTTCTAAGAAATACTCTACTAAATTGCGTTGTTCGAAAGCAAATTCTGTTACTGTTTTTTCTTTTAAAGCAATTAAATCTTCTGTTGTTCCTTCTTTTACTTTATAATTTGGAGCTGCTTCCCAATCATAACTCTTAAAAAATAATTCTTGAGAAATTGCAAATTGTGATATAAACAATAGGGCAATTAGTATTCTATTTTTGATGTTCATGTGTGTTTACTCTTTAATTAAGACTACAATTTCTTTATAGTTACGTTCTATTTTTTTAATCAACTTGTTTACTTCTTTTTGTTCTTCTACACTCAAGATCAAGAAATTTAGAATGATTTCATGGGTGTAAATTACTTTATTTTCTTCTTTTTTATAGGTGATGTTACTTTCTAAAAACTCATTAGAAACAGACACATTTTCTGGCACATAATCTACTTTATAACCTTCAGGAATTTCTAATGTAGTAGTGTATTTATGGTATCTTTTGTAATCGTATTCAATTGCATATTCACGTTTCTTATCCGTTTTAAAATAGGATAAATCTTTGTTTAGATTTAGGTTGATGTAGATTTCATTTCCTAATTTT
Organism: Polaribacter septentrionalilitoris; assembly: GCF_009832745.1. GTDB lineage: Bacteria > Bacteroidota > Bacteroidia > Flavobacteriales > Flavobacteriaceae > Polaribacter > Polaribacter septentrionalilitoris. The sequence continues at coordinate 2,636 of NZ_VRMJ01000033.1, forward strand.
TTTGAGTAATTTTTAATTTCAAAATCGTAATCAACTATAAAATCTTTATCATAATCATACTTATTGATTTCTTTAAAATTACCAATTAAAAACTTATTGTTTCCTTTGTTTAATTTTGCATTGTACAATTCTTGTAGTTTGATTTTTGTGTTTTCGTTTTCTAAATCATGAAACAAATCAATTTTTGGATAGCCATCAATAGCTGTTGTTGATTTACCAATAACACTCCCACTTTTAATTTTAATAAGGGTATTATCTATAATCGAATTTACTTTCGCATCAACAACAGGTACTTTTTTAATCTTAAAGTCTTTACCATAAGAAACCAAAGCTTCTTTTCCTTGAATAAAAGAAGTTGGAATTCCGAATTTTATATACCGCCCAGTAGCATCTAAATAATACGTTCTTCCGTTTTTATCTTCGTAAGTAAGAATCATGTGATTGTCTACAACCGGAGTTGGAACTTCCTCATAAGTATAAGGTATTTTTCTGGTACCAATCCAAGTTAAATTTCCTTTAACTCCCGCAATTTCTAACATTCTATACAAAATGCTCGAATTATCTTTACAATCTCCATATTTTTTTCTAAAAACTTCATTTGATTCTCTTGGAATAAATCCGCCCAAAGCATATTCAAACGCAATATATTTTATGTTTTGTTGGGTCCAATAATATATAGCTTTTACTTTTTCTAAATCCGTTTTTTTATCTGCAGTAATTTTGTTGGTTAAAGCAATTAATTCTGGACTTGCAGGTTCTGTATTTACATTTTCTACTAAAGAATAATACCAATCATACAAATTGGAAACTTTACCCAATAACTTTACTTCCTTTCTTTTTATTTTATATGAAGTGATGATTGGAACAATGTGAGGTAAAAAAGTTTTAAAACTTGGTGTGTTTGCTTCAAAATCATATTCTTCTTGATTATTTAACTCCCAAGAATAAATAATTTTACCTCGTTTTTTGTCTTGTGAAAACTGAATTTTATCATCAGAAATGTTAAATTTTCTGAACTCTAAATTCACACCTTTATCGGCAATTATGGTTACTTTATTTTTTAAGACAGGAAAATAATCACCAAAATAAAAAGGACTTAAAAATCTAGGGTTTTTAATATTTTGAGAATATTCTAACTTAGATTTTGAACCTTTTTGAAGATTAGGGTATACAAAGTTTAACGATTTTGAATCGTCATAAAAAGAATCATTGAGTTCATCTTTTTCTGTATACTTTTCGACCGCTGTTGATTCATATTTTTCACCATTATAGGAAAGTGATTCTGCTGAAATTTTATCCAACTCAAAAAATGCAGAGAAATTCAATCTAGTTTTAGAATTATAGGTTGCAGATTCGTTCAAATACAAATCTTCTTCTATAAACTTTTGGTTAATTTCTAACCCATCTTTATTAGCTTCTATAGTGATAATTGTTTCTTGATACAATCTTACTCTTGATGCTTCTGGGTATAATTTATTGTACTTTAAAAACTCAGGAGAATACTGAGCATTCAAGCTTGTAATTACTAATAAAAAAATGGCAATTAAACTATATCTATAAATTTTCTGTGTTGTATACATCTCCATTAAAATACTCCTTTTTCTTAATTAGTTTTCCTTCTTCATTGTAAAAATATGATATTCCATGTTTTAAATTATTCGAAAACATAATTTCTTCCTTTCTATTACCATTTTTATAATAAAAAACTTCTTTTCCTTGTTTTTCTCCATGATAATATGTGACCTCTCTCTTTAGGGTACCGTCTTCGAAATATTCTTTTTTAGCCCCATGATAATTGCCGTTTACATAATTCATTTCTTCTTGTAAATTACCATTATAAAAATACGATTTGTATTGATTTACCAAATCTCCGTATTTAAACTCCATGGTTTTAGACGGCTTTCCATTATCAAAAAAACTCTCAATTTTACCACTTTCTCTATTTAAAGGTAACATAGCAATTTCTGTTCCATTTTTATCTAAATAGCTATACCCTATTAATTCTCCATGGTTATAAAAACGAACCAACTGTAATTTTCCAGAAATGTCATAAAATTCTTTACGTCCATGGTTTTTACCTTGATTGTATTCTGTTTCAGTTTCTTTGATACCATTTTCATAATACCTTACACTTTTTCCTACTTGTAAGTCATTTTCATAAGTAAACTCTCCTTCAATTATCCCATCCTTGTAATAGTTAATAGTTTTTCCTTGGGTTTTTCCACTATTATAGGTTGATGTACTTTCTACTTTTCCATTTTCATAATACCAGGTCCAAAGTCCGTGCTGTTCACCATTTAGATAATTTCCCGTTATTTTTTTATTCCCATTAAAATAGAAAACTTGGTATTTACCGTGTTTTACACCATTTACATAAGAAATTTTAGTGTTTATTTTTGTATTAAAATGTTTAGATGTAACAATGTATTCATTTTTTTGTGAGGTATATTTTATTTTCTCAAATACTTTTTCATCTTTTTGATAAATGGTTTCTAAAATTAAATCTCCAAATTTATATAAGTATAAAGATTCTAATTTACCATCTACACCATAATTTTTTTGTTGCCCATTAAGCTGTCCTTTATGAAAGAAATTAATTGCTTTAAGTGTTCCGTCTAAATAGTAATACCTCCACTCTCCATGCTGATTATCTTCTTTATACCAACCTTGAGTACTCATTTGTTTATTGGGATGATACGCTACATAATACCCTTCTGCTACTCCGTCTTTGTATTGAGTTTTGTATTCTATATTTCCGTTTTTATAGTAGGAAAAATGCTCTCCAATAATGTTATTTTCTTTATAGTTTCCTTTATTTATTAATACTCCATTATTGGAGTAAAATTTCCATTCTCCAACTTTTCCTCCTGAGATATCGTATAAACCTTCTGCGGTTTTATTTCCTTTGGGAGAAAAGCCTTGATAATAAAACTCACCACCTTTCTTTTTACCTTCTTTTAAAATAGAGCCATTTTTATTATAAAATTTATACGCTACAATTTCTCCTCTTTTGTACACATATTCATAGAATAATTTCCCATCTGTATCGAAGTATCTATACAAATCATCTAACTTACCTTTTTTGTAAGAGTATTCTGCTTGAAGTTTTCCGTTAGTATAATACATTTTCCAATCTCCTTCATAAGATCCCTCTAAACTCTGGCCAATTTCACTTGGTTTACCATTTGAATGATACTGTTTAAAGCTTCCATGTACTTCTCCATTAACATACTCTATTTCTGATGATATGGACTTATTATAGTGATATACGGTTTCAAGACCTTCTTTTTTCCCTGATATATAAGTTGATTTTGCATAGAGATTTCCGTTGGCATAATATTCGAAAACATCACCATCAATTTCTCCTTTCTTATATGGTATTTCAAACTCAATTAACTGTTCTCCAACTTTAAAAAAAGATTTATAATCACCATCTAAGAGTCCGGACTTGAAATATTTTCTCTCAATTAATGCTCCTTTGTTATTGAAGTACTCATATAAATCATTTAGTGAGTCATTTTTATAAATAGAATTTATATGTTTTTTTCCATTGCTGTAAAACATAAAGTTTTTTCCGTTAAGCAATCCTTCTTTGTACTCTGCAGTTTCTTTTATGTTGTTTTTATTATCAAGCCAAGTCCATTTTCCAATTCTTTTTCCATTTTTATCAAAATTTCCTTTCGCAAATTTTTGACCCGACTCATTATAAAATTCCCATATACCAACTGGTTTTTCATCTTCTAATTTTCCTATTGCATTAACATAAGAATCACTATATTGAAAAGTAACATCTTGCTCTTTACCATTAAACTGAATGGTGTTTTTTGCCACTATGCTTTTCCATTTGGTTTTTAAATCATCTAAAAATGCAATAATATTGTCTGTTTTTTTTTGAATTACTTTTTTATACTTTTGATTTTCTATAGCATAGGTTAAAGTATAAATGAAATCATCAAACTTATTATTTTTAATTATCCATTGATAAAACGAAACATAGGTTTTATCCCAAAAACCTCCATTTCCTTTAAAATCTTTTAACTGCGTTATCATTGCATGATTTTGTTTTGTTAATGGAACTTTTATAGGGTTTTTAATTTTGTAATTGGTGTTAAGAGCAATTTTGCTGGTTAGGATTAAATCTATTTCCTCAAAACTATCATCTGCATCTTCTAATTGTAATTTAGGATTTCTTTTGTTAGGGTTCTTAACTCTTACAACATTGTTTAAAGATTTTAGAGTTTCAAAAACTCCAGCAGCATCTGGCTCTAGAAGAATAAACATATTAAAGCACATTAATGCTTGTGCAAACCTTTCTTGCTTGTAAAAAATATTACCAATTCGTAAATGAGGATTTCTATAGGTAGGATTATAGGTTATTGCTTTTTTATATGCATTAATTGCTTCGTTCAATTTCCCTTTTGTTTCTAAAAGATAACCTTTATTGTACCATAGTAAATAGTTTTTAGGATATAACTTTATCCCCTCGTTATAGTTTTCTAATGCTTCATCATCTCTCTTTAAGTTTGTTAGCGCAACACCTTTATTGGTATAGAAAAATGCTTTGGAATGGTTATGATTCCCTTGAATTCCTTGATTTGTAATTTCTAATGCTTCTTTGTACTTTTTTAATTGTAATAAATAATAAGATTTTGATGTTAATAGAGAAAAGTACGCAGAATCATTCTTATTGATTTTGTTGATAATCTTTAAGATTTTTTCTGGTTGGCTTTCTTTTTTAACTTTTTCTGTTATTTCAGTATAATCTACAAACGGTATTTTTTCTTGTGAGTAGCAAAAATTTGCCACAAAGAGCATAGCAATAATTATTTTTTTCATAAAATCTAAAATAAAAAAAGAGAGAAAGATGCTCTCTTTTTTGAACATTTTTTAAGCGTCTATTCTTCCTACAGCACAACTTACAAAAGATTTTGCTTTGTGTACTAGAGTGTTTTCATCTCCTACTTCTGGGTATCCTAATTTAGACAACTTTATCTTAACAGCATCTAAAGTTGAGGTTTCTGAAGAAATAGTAACTATTGAATTTTCTACATCAATTGCTACATCTTCTACACCTTGTATAGAAGAGATTCCTTTTTTTATAGTTGCAGCACAACCACCACATTTTAAATTTTCTATTTTAATATTTGTTTTCATCATATTTAGTTTTCTGTTTTCCACTTTGTATAACCTCCTAAAACATTATACACTATAAATCCTTTTTCTTTTAATATTACAGCAGCTTTGCCACTTCTATTTCCACTTCTACAAAACAAATACACTGGTTTTGTTTTGTCTAACTTGTTGGTTGCTTTCATTGCAAAATCTGTGTCAAAATAATTTACAAAAAGTGCAGACTCGATACTTCCTTGTTCTATTTCTATTGGAGTTCTTACATCTAGAAGTTGTATTTTATCTTTACTGAGCAACTCTTTTAATTCTTGTGTTGTTATAGTATTTATATCTTGTTTTTTAGTACAATTTATAAACAAACAGCCTGAAAAAAATAAATAAATTAAATGTTTCATAAAGTTATTTTAATGTTGATGGACAAACAGCATCTGTTCTCTCAATAGTAGTATTTCTTATTGCTGCGTAACCACCAGCAACATCAATTACATTATGAAATCCACGCGCTTTTAAAATAGAAGCTGCAATTACTGAACGATATCCACCTGCACAATGCACATAAAAATTTTCTTTTTTAGGAAATTCTGAAATATGATCATTTAAGAAATCTAATGGAGTACTTTCTGCTACTTTAATATGTTCGCTTGCATATTCTCCTGGTTTTCTTACGTCAAAAACAGGATTTTTCTCTTTAATTTTTTGTTCTAAAATATCTGCTGATACTGAGGTTAGAGTATCTATTTCTTTATCTGATTTTTTCCATGATTCAAAACTTCCGCCTAAATACCCTAAAACATTATCAAATCCAACTCTAGACAAACGTGTAATGGTATCTTCTTCTTTTCCTTGAGGAGCCACTAATAAAATAGGTTGCTTAATGTCTTTGATCAAAGCACCCACCCAAGGTGCAAATCCTCCATCAATACCGATAAAAATAGATTGAGGGATGAATCCTTTTACAAATTCCGTTTGATGACGAACATCTAAAATTACAGCACCTGTTTCATTCGCAATAATTTCAAAATCGTTAACAGATAAGGGTTTTGCACTGTTTTTAATAACATCATCTACATTTTTGTATCCCTCTTTATTCAATTTTACATTTAGAGGAAAATATGCTGGTGGAGGTAATAAACCATCTGTAACTTCATTTACAAATTCTTCTTTGGTCATATCTGCTCTTAGCGCATAGTTGGTTTTCTTCTGCTCACCAATTGTACCAACAGTTTCTTTACTTAAATTTTTTCCGCAAGCAGATCCTGCTCCATGAGCTGGATATACAATTACATCATCTGTTAAGGTCATGACTTTGTTTCGTAAACTATCATATAAAAAACCTGCTAAATCTTTTTCTGTAATATCTCCTTTTTGTGCTAAATCTGGACGACCAACATCACCTAAAAATAAAGTGTCTCCACTAAACAAAGCATGGTCTTTTCCGTTTTCATCTTTTAAAAGAAAACATGAACTTTCCATGGTATGCCCTGGAGTGTGTAATACTGTAATGGTAATATCTCCAACATTAAAAACCTGATTATTTTCTGCTATAATGGCATCGAAATTTGTTTTTGCTGAGGGTCCGTATACTATTTTAGCTCCTGTTTTTTCAGCTAAAGTTACATGTCCGCTAACAAAATCTGCATGAAAATGAGTTTCAAAAATATATTTAATTTTAGCATTATCTTTTACTGCCTTGTCTATATAATCTTGTACTTCTCTTAATGGATCTACAATTGCTACTTCTCCATTACTTTCTATGTAATACGCTCCTTGTGCTAAACACCCTGTGTAAATTTGTTCTATTATCATGATCTCTTACTTATTTAACGAGTTAAAATAACATTGAAAATACATGATTATCAATGATATTTATCATCTTAATGGTATGCTTGATGAATATATTTTGCATACTTTTCTTGTTCTTCTCTATCTCCTGTTTTATAAAATTTTACTGCGTCATTGGCACGCATAAAAAAGTGATTGATATCTATAATAGATAACACACCACATTTAAATAAATCGTCTCTTACAGGTCCTTTTACACCTGCAAAATAGAAGGTAACCCCTCTTTTTTTATAATATTTAATTCGTTCTTTTAAAATTTCTAAACCTGTACTATCTACTCTATTGATACTTTCTGCGTCTAATACAATGAGTTTTAATTGATTTCCTTTTTTTGATGCCATTTCATCTAACTTATCTCTAAAATATCCTGAATTGGCATAAAATAATTGTGCGTCAAATCTAAAAATTAGAATATCATTTTCTATAATTACTTCTTCAAAACGACTTTTATTTCTGTAAAAATTTGAGTTGGGTACCTTCCCTAACTCTGCCACATAAGGCCTTGATGTTCTAAAAATTAAAACGATTAATGATAAACCTACACCAACAATTATTCCATATTCTATGCCAAAAATTAAAGTGGCTATAAAAGTGGCTAACATTAACCAGAAGTCTAATTTATTTGCTTTCCATAAAAATCGAGCTTCTTTAAAATTCACCAATCCAAAAACAGCAACAATAATAATGGCCGCTAAAACTGATTTGGGCAAATGGTAAAATAACGGAGTTAAAAACAACAGTGTAAAAACAACCATTACCACTGAAACTAAAGCTGCCATTCCTGTTTTTGCTCCACTTTCTTGATTGATTGCAGAACGTGAAAAACTTGATGTGCTTGGATAAGCTTTAAACAAAGAACCCACCATATTTGCCAAACCTAACGCAATTAATTCTTGGTTAGGTCTAATTCTATATTCATCTTGTTTTGCTTCTAACGATTTTCCAATAGAAATAGTTTCTAAATACCCAACCATTACTAAAGTTAGCGCAATTGGTAATAATTCTTTGAATAAATCAATATCAAATTCTGGTATTCCAAAAGTTGGTAAACCTGATGGAATATCTTTTACGATATCTACATCCCCAAAAGATTTTCCAAAATATTTCATGATTACAATACCGATAATTACTACAATTAGTGCATTCGGAATCTTTTTATTGATTCTTCTAAAAACGATAATTACAATGACAGAAATCATTCCAATAACTGTTGTATGATAATTAAAATCTGTAATTTGAAGCCAAATATCTTCTAAAACATACTGAATTTGATCACTCTGAATAAAATCGACACCTAATAAGTTCCGAAATTGATTGACGCCAATAATTAATGCAACTGCAGATGTAAAACCGGTAATTACAGGTTTTGATAAAAAGTTTACAATGAAACCTAAACTAAAAACCCCCATAACAAATTGAATAGTACCTACCATCATTGCTAAAATAATTGCAATGGCAATATAACTGTCTGAACCTGCTAAAGCTAAAGTAGAAACTCCAGTGGCTACAATTAAAGAGTCCATTGCAACAGGACCAATAGCTACTTGTCTTGATGAACCAAAAACAGCATACATTATTTGTGGAACTAAAGCGCAATACAAACCATAAATTGGTGGCAAACCAGCAATTAGTGCGTAGGCAATTCCTTGTGGAATTAAAATAATACCAACTGTAATACCTGCTACTAAATCACCTTTAAACAAAGATGTATTATAGTTGGGTAACCACTCTAAAATTGGTATAATTTTTTTAATATTCATTTTTCAGCAATAGCTTTACACTTAAATTTTAATGTTTATAGTTTTTAAAACAATTCTCCTTGATTTCTTCCTTTTATTCTTCCTAAATGTTTGTATGCCAAATCTGTAACTTCTCTTCCTCTTGGAGTTCTCATAATAAACCCTTGTTGAATTAAAAACGGTTCGTAAACTTCTTCAATAGTTTCTGTATTTTCCGATACTGCTGTAGCTATGGTTCCTAAACCAACTGGTCCACCTTTAAATTTATCGATGATAGTTGCTAAAATTTTATTATCCATTTCATCTAAACCATGGGCATCTACATTTAAGGCTTTTAACGCATATTTAGAAATCTCTATGGTAATTGTTCCATCTCCTTTTATTTGAGCAAAATCACGAACTCTTCTTAACAATGCATTTGCAATTCTAGGTGTTCCTCTACTTCTTCCTGCAATTTCAATGGCAGCTTCCATAGAAATTGGTACATTTAAAATATGTGCACTTCTTTGAATAATTGTAGTTAACAATTCCGTTGAGTAATAATGCAAACGACTACTGATACCAAATCTTGCTCTCATAGGAGCTGTTAGTAATCCTGAACGTGTAGTTGCACCAATTAAAGTAAATGGTTCTAAATTGATTTGAACTGTTCTGGCATTTGGACCAGATTCAATCATAATATCAATTTTGTAATCTTCCATTGCAGAGTAGAGATACTCTTCTACAATTGGACTTAATCGATGAATTTCATCAATAAACAGCACATCACGTTCGTCTAAATTGGTTAATAAACCAGCTAAATCACCTGGTTTATCTAATACAGGTCCTGATGTAACTTTAATACCAACTTGCAATTCATTTGCCAAAATATGTGCCAAGGTTGTCTTACCTAAACCAGGAGGTCCATGGAAAAGTGTATGATCCAAAGCTTCTCCCCTTTGGTTTGCAGCCTCAACAAAAACTTTTAAGTTTTCTATAGCTTGGTCTTGTCCTGTAAAATCATCAAAAGATAATGGTCTTAGTTTTCTTTCTACATCTAATTCTTCTGATGAAAAATTGGTGTTTTCAGGATTTAGATTTTCGTTCATAACTACAAAGATAAGAGATTTTGAATGAGATTAAGTGTACTCTTTGTTACAGAAAATTATAGAATCTAGCTATATATTCCTACTTCTATAAATGCTTTTTTAGAGGCTTCTGTTACATCGCCTTCAAACAGTTTTTCATAGCGCGCATCTAGCACATAAGCTTTTACCAACACTTTTGTAGCTGCATGATCATCAAAGTGATCGAAAAATAAAATAGTTACAGGTTTATCTATGTTTAAATACCTTGAGGTAATGGCAGCTTCTTCGACAATTTTTCGAATCTGTGTAACATCTACATTAATAGGCAACCATAAATTAACAACTACCATACAGTCTAAAGCACCAGAATTTGCATTAGATATACTATCAGAAATAATTGCTGAATTAGGAATGGTCACTGTATTATCATCCAAGGTATTTACAATGGTATTTCGTAAACCAATATTAACCACTTCTCCATAATTTCCTTTGATATTAATTCTGTCTCCAATTTGAAAAGGTCTATCTAAAATGATGAGTAAACCACCAAAAATATTTTTAACAATATCTTGCAGCGCAAATCCTAATGCCAATGCAGATGATCCCATTAGTGCATAAATGGCTTCTGCAGATGGATTAAAAAGGGTAATAATTAGCGTATAAATGGCCAAAGTCCACACTAAAATCTTAACAATTGGCTGTAATCTTAAAATTTTTAAACGGTGTCTGTTAAAGTTTTTTACCAAGTTTTTAAAAAACCAATCTAACAGTTTCATTAAGCCCCAAGTAAGGATAATTACAACTACAATGGTTAAAATTTTAGTAATAGAAATAACTTCTGTTGCGTTAGAAATGGTATTTTCTACATTATTTTTTACATCGTTTACAGTTTTTTCTTGAGAAAAAATAGAGAAGGATGCTAAGAAAAACAATAAGTTTATCATTTTTTTCATATTATCTAAATTTTCTATTTAATCGTTCTCTTAACAAATCTTTTAAAATATCTAAATACATTAAATTGACTCTATATTGTGTTTTACCATTTACGGTTGATGTTGGTCTAATTAGCTCACGTTCTAACAGCTTTTCTATACTTAACCTACTTTGTCTGTCTGAATTTCTTAAAACAATATTCAATTCTTTAATAGACAATGATCTATGCTGAAAAATAGCTTCTAAAATAAAGAGTTCATTTAATGATAAATCATCGACTCTTTTGATGTGAATTGGTTTTATAAATACAGTTTTTAATTTAACATTATACGCTGAATTTCTTGCATATAAAATAGCCTTGGAGATGTTTCCTTTTGCAAAAGCGGACATGTTTTTAAAGAATAGATCTTCTAAAATATTTTGTCTTTCTTCTGTAGAAGCTTTTTTTAATTGTTTTTCAATCTTTTTAGAAATCTTATTAGGCTTTAAATACACCATTTGATAACCTTGATTTCTATCTAAAATTTCTACTTTTAATTGCTTTTTTGAAATGGGTTCTAAATGGATGATTGATGGGAAATGTGAAGCAAAAAACTTAACTCTATTTAAATAATAAAATGAGTATTTATTGATAGATATAATCCAGTAGATTTTATTTTTTGTAGCGTGTAAAAACAACAAAAAATCTTCTAATAAATCAAAGCCTTTTATCCTTCTGATAAACAATCTCTCTATATTCTCTAAAATAATTACTTCATCTTCTAGAGATGCATTGATGAACTTTTCTAAATCTTTTAGGTTTTTAAATTCTTCTGATATTCTTAAAACATTGGTTAATAAACCTATAAGTTTTTTATATGAATCTATGGATTGATTGGTTTCTAAAATTTTAGCATTAGGGTAAATATAGGTACTAGCGTGTAATAAAGAGGTTCCTCCTTCTCCTGGTTCATCTACTACTAAGAGTGGAGACTTTACAATTTTCCAATTCTCATACGCTTTTTCTAAGCTTTTAAACTCTTCTTCACGATTTTTAAGAAATTCTTTATTTTGAATTGGATATAATGTAAAACGCTCCAGATACTCTTCTGGTAACTGAATTTTTTCTTCTGCTTCTTCAATTACAGAAACTTGTTTCTTTTCTTCAATATCAAAAAGTTTGTACAAAAAACTTTTACTGTATTGAATCTTTTCTAAAAGAGCCATTTTTGATATTTTGTTAGTAAGCTAATATAACAAATCAAAATGACTCTTTTAAACTAAAAGACCTTTCCAAATTGGAAAGGTCTTTTTAATAAGTTTTTTTACTTATGATGGTTCTTCGCCATCTAATAAAGGTGTTGTTTGCAACACAAAATCATCTCCATGTAGATAGTCACTTTCATCATCATTAGAATCAACTTTTTTACTGTAGTCGTATGCCCATCTATGAACTTCAGGAATTTTTCCTGGCCAGTTTCCATGGATATGCTCTACTGGAGTTGTCCATTCTAATGTATTCGATTTCCAAGGGTTTTGCGATGATTTTTCTCCTCTGTAAATAGAGATAAAGAAGTTAGCAATAAATATTATTTGTGCAAGACCTCCAGCAATCGCAAATAAGGTAATTACAACGTTAATATCGGCTAAATCATCAAACATTGGAAAGTTTGTATTTGTATAGTATCTTCTTGGTAAACCTGCTAAACCTATAAAGTGCATTGGCCAAAACACACCGTATGCACAAATAATTGTAATCCAGAAGTGCCAATATCCTAAGGTTTTATTCATTAATTTACCGTACATTTTAGGAAACCAGTGGTAAATACCAGCAAACATTCCAAATAGAGCAGAAACTCCCATTACTAAGTGAAAGTGTGCTACAACAAAGTATGTATCATGAACATTAATATCTAAAGCAGAGTCTCCTAAAACCAATCCTGTTAAACCTCCTGTTACGAATGTAGAAACTAATCCGATAGAGAATAACATTGCAGGATTTAATTGTAGATTTCCTTTCCAAAGTGTGGTTACATAATTAAATGCTTTAACCGCAGAAGGAATCGCAATTAATAATGTTGTGAATGTAAATACTGATCCTAAGAATGGATTCATACCAGATATAAACATGTGGTGACCCCAAACAATTGTAGATAAAAATGCAATTGCCATAATAGAACCAATCATTGCTCTATAACCAAAAATTGGTTTTCTTGAGTTTGTAGAGATTACTTCTGAAGTGATCCCTAAAGCTGGTAATAAAATAATATATACCTCTGGGTGACCTAAGAACCAGAATAAGTGTTCAAATAATACTGGTGACCCACCTTGATAATGTAATACTTCACCAGAAATAAATATATCTGATAGATAAAATGAAGTTCCGAAACTTCTATCAAATATTAATAATAATGCTGCTGATAATAATACTGGAAATGAAATTACACCAATAATTGCTGTAATAAAGAATGCCCACATTGTTAATGGCAATCTTGTCATTTTCATTCCTTTTGTTCTTAAATTGAAAATAGTAACGATATAGTTTAACGAACCAATTAAAGAAGAAGCAATAAAGATAGCCATAGAAACTAACCAAAGTGTCATACCTGCTCCTGAACCAGGAATTGCTTGTGGTAAAGCACTTAAGGGTGGATAAATTGTCCATCCTGCAGATGCTGGTCCTGCCTCAACAAATAATGAAATTACCATTATTATTGAAGATAAGAAGAACAACCAATAAGAAACCATGTTCAAGAAACCTGATGCCATATCTCTTGCCCCAATCTGTAAAGGAATTAGTAAGTTAGAAAATGTACCACTCAACCCTGCTGTTAGTACAAAAAACACCATGATGGTTCCGTGGATTGTTACTAATGCTAAATACATATCAGGATTCATTACTCCATCTGTTTGGTGTGGTCCTAAAAATGCTTCAATAATAGAAAACGACTTTTCTGGCCATGCCAATTGCAAACGGAATAACATTGACATGAATACTCCAATGATTCCCATAATCATACCAGTTATTAAAAACTGTTTAGAAATCATTTTATGATCTTGACTAAAAATATATTTTGTTACAAATGTTTCTTTATGATGATGTTCTGACATAATCTTATATTATTTGTAGTTTTTTCTTTAAAATTATTATTTAATAACTGATGCTAATGTTGGTTGCTCTGCAATCCATTTTTCATACTCATCTGGTTCTACAACAGTGATTTTCATTTGCATGTTGTAATGGGATGCTCCACAGATTTTGTTACAAAGCAATAAATAATCAAACACATAAGGATCTTCTCCTTTGGCTTTTCTTATTTTATTAATTCCTATGGTTTTTTCAATTACTTCTGGTTGTTGTCTCATTTCTTCAGTAGTATACTTTGGTGTAAAGCCAAACTCAGTTACCATACCTGGAACGCAATTCATCTGTGCTCTAAAGTGAGGCATATATGCAGAGTGCAATACATCTTGAGAACGGAATTTAAAATGTATTTTCCTACCTTTTGGTAAGTACAATTCTGTAACTTGCTTATCATCTTGAGAGTTTCTATCAGTCATGTCAACTCCCATAGTGTTAATTCCTTTAATGTAATTTACATTACCTAGACCTAACGTGTTATCTTCACCAGCATAACGTGCATCCCATCTAAATTGTTGAGAATAAACTTCAATGACAATAGCATCATCATCAGATAAATCCATAATGTTATTCCACTGCCATAACCCGTAACCTATCAAAAGTACTAAAACAATTGCTGGAGTAACTGTCCAGATAAACTCTAATTTATGACTATCTGCATAAAATTTTGCTTTATTTTCTTTGTTTCCTCTATACTTAAATGTAAAATAGAAAATCAAAAATTGCATGATAAATTGAACAACACCAATTAACCAAAAAGTGATGTTAAAAAGGTTATCATCATGTTCACCTTCAATAGATGCAGATTCTGGTAACATAATAACATTCATTGCAATTAAGCAATATACCATCATTATGTATAAAAAAACCAAAAAGAGTAGGGCATTTTTACCTTGTTTTTTGTTGTCTTTGTCTGTGGCAATAGAACCTCTAAAATTTAGAATTCTAGTTACTTGCCAAAAACTTACACCGATTGCAACACCTATAAAAATATAAAATAGAGCTAGCATATTTATCTCGTCTTAATTATTTAATTCAATTATTTATTAATGATGACCTGATGATTCACCTCTGTGTTCGATATTGTAATAATGGAAATGTTCGCTTTCTTCTAAGTATGGATTTCCTTTAGGAATTGGATTAGCTTTTGCAAATGAGCTGAATGTTGCATATATAAAAATTCCTATGAAGAACAACAAACCTCCTAATTCAGGAATTCCAAATCCCCATTGAGCACCTACAGTTCCAGGCATTACCATTACAAAAATATCTATATAATGACCTGCAAGAATTACTAAACCTCCTATGATAACAAACCAAGGAATACTTTTGAAATCACTATTTAACAACAATAATACTGGAAAAGCAAAATTCATTACTACCATAGCTAAAAAAGGTAGTTTGTATTCGTTAAACCTTGCTACGAAATATGTTGTTTCTTCAGGAATATCAGCATACCATATTAACATGAACTGAGCAAACCATAAGTATGTCCAGAATACTGAAAAACCGAACATGAATTTAGCTAAATCGTGAATATGACTATCGTTTACAGATGGTAAAACTCCTTTAGAACGCAAATAAATTGTTACAAATGCTATAACAGTTAAAGCACTAACTAATAAACTTGCTAAAACATACCAACCAAATAATGTTGAAAACCAGTGTGGGTCAATTCCCATTATCCAATCCCAAGACATCATAGATTCAGTAATCATAAATATAAAAATAAAAACTACTGAAGTATTATAGTTGAATTTAAACATTTTTCCACCGTCATTAGCAGTGTCTTCTTTTATTGAATTTTTTCTAATCAACCATCTATAGGCATTCCAAAGTATCAAATAAATAACACTTCTTATAGCCCAACCTGGTACATTTATCCACCATGATTTACCATCTACAATTGGATCATAATTTTCATGACCTGGTGTAAAAACTCCTTCTGCCATCCATGGGAACATATGGTTCCAATGCATTACAGCCGCAACAACAACCAATAACATAATAATAGAGGTTGGTACTAAGTTTGCTGTAATTGCTTCCATTACTCTAAATAAAACAATTGACCAACCTGATTGTGCTACTCTTTGAGCTGCATAAAATGCCAATACTAATAAAGATATTCCTAAGAAGAAAAATAAAGCGACATACACAGCAGACCAAGGTCTATTTTGCATTTGATGGAAAACATGTTCTGCATGTTCATCTCCATGATGATCTCCATGAGCATCTTCAGTATCTGCATGATGTTCGTCAGAATTATGATGTTCATTTCCTTCTTGTGCGTGTGTATCTTTAACGGCTCCCTTATGGTGGTCATTGGATTTTACATCATCATGAGAAGCACCATGAGCATCTCCATGAGACGCTTGATGAGCCATTATTTCTTTTGCTTCTTCTACAGTTTTTGGTGCTGATAAAAAGCCGTAAGCAATTCCTAATGCACCTATCAAAATAAGTGCGAAAGAGAACATTTTTAATTTACCTGAGAATTGATACATATCTTTAGTATTCTATCTTTTTGTAATTATTTTAATAAGTCAACACGTAATTGTTGTACATACTGTACTACTTGCCAACGTTCTTTGTAAGTTAATTGAGATGAATGAGAGCCCATTAAGTTTTTTCCATGCATTAATACGTGGTAAATACTTCCTTCTGTTAAATCTCTATCTTTATAATTAGGTATTCCTAAGAATTTTTCAGCTTCAACTAGATATCCATTTCCTGCTCCTTTTTTACCGTGACAAGAAATACAATAAATGTCGTACATTTTTTTTCCATTCTCTAAATTCTGTTCAGATACTTCTAAAGGATTTTTTAAAGTGGCTTTAGCCAATTCATAACCATCATTAGTATCAGGAATATCGTAAGCTGGATGACCTCCTCTTGGAATTGTACCAGCAACTGGTTTAATATTGGCACGAGTACCTGGCTCAATACCACTTTCCGCATTAGGATTGTAAGGTACAGACTCATACATATCTGGCATATATTGAACCTGAGGTGTTCTTTTGTTATTACAAGAAATGATACTTGCAAAAACTACTAAAGCAATAATTAATTTAAAATTCTTCATTATCTATATATTAGTGCTTGTCTACTACATTAATTTCTACAGCGCCTGTCTTTGTTAATAATGATGTTAACTCTTTAACATCACCATGAACAGGAATTTCCATTAAAAAATGATCATCTGTAGTTCTTGGGTCTGGATTTTCTGCTTCTTTAAACGGCCAAATTCTACTTCTCATGTAAAACGTAATAACCATTAAATGGGCTGCAAAAAATACAGTTAATTCAAACATAATTGGCACAAATGCTGGCATATTATCGAACCAAGAAAAACTTGGTTTACCACCAATATCTTGTGGCCAATCTTGAATCATCATATAATTCGTCATCCAAATAGCAACAGACAAACCTGTAATTCCATACATAAATGCAGTAATTGCTAATCGTGTTGGTGCTAATCCCATGGCTTTATCTAATCCATGAACTGGAAATGGACAAAATACTTCTTCTATGTGATGACCTTCTGCTTTAACAGCCTTAACTGCATCTAATACAATTTCGTCATCGTTATAAAATGCGTGAATAACTTTTGATGATTCCATAATTATTCTTTATCTTTTTTATCTGATGTACCTTCTGTTGCAACTACATTAATAGCTGGTTTAGTTGGTATACCTTGTTCTCTTCTCTTCTTGTAAAATTCACCAGAAGATTTTAATATTGTTTTCACTTCCGCTTGTGCAATAACAGGGAAAGTTCTTGCGTATAATAAGAATAATACGAAAAAGAATCCTATTGTTCCTATAAAGATACCAACATCTACAAATGTAGGTTCAAAACGCCACCATGTTGATGGTAAGTGACCTTTACTTAATACAATTGCAATAATATCAAAGCGCTCAAACCACATACCAATATTAATAAATATTGAAATGATGAATGACCATATAAAACTTCTTCTAATTTTCTTAAACCATAACAACTGAGGCGTTAAAATATTAAAGAATAATAACGAATAGAATGCCCAAGCATAAGGACCTGTTGCAGCACCAACTGATAAGTAGGTGTAATTTTCATAAGGTGATCCTGTATACCAAGCAATAAAGAATTCAGTTGCATAAGCTACTGCTACAATACCACCAGTTAAGATGATTACAATGTTCATATATTCTACGTGTAAACGTGTAATATACTCTTCCATGTTAGTCACTTTTCTCATAATACCTAATAACGTTTGTACCATTGCAAATCCTGAAAAGATTGCTCCAGCAACGAAATAAGGTGGAAAAATTGTTGAGTGCCATCCTGGATTGATAGATGTAGCAAAGTCCATAGATACAATTGTGTGTACAGAAAGTACTAATGGAGTTGCTAAACCTGCAAGTACCAAAGAAACTTCTTCAAAACGTTGCCAATCTTTAGCTCTACCAGACCAACCAAAACTTAATAATGCATAAATTTTCTTTTGGAAAGGTTTTACAGCTCTGTCACGAATCATTGCAAAATCTGGTAATAAACCTGTCCACCAGAATACTAATGACACAGATAAATAAGTAGAGATTGCAAATACATCCCATAATAAAGGTGAGTTAAAGTTTACCCACAAAGATCCAAACTGGTTAGGTATTGGTAATACCCAATATCCATTCCAAGGACGTCCCATGTGAATAATTGGAAACAATCCTGCTTGAAAAACGGCAAAAATTGTCATGGCTTCTGCAGAACGGTTAATTGCCATTCTCCATTTTTGACGGAATAATAAAAGTACTGCAGAAATTAATGTTCCTGCGTGACCAATACCTACCCACCAAACAAAGTTTGTGATATCCCAAGCCCATCCAATGTTCTTGCTTAATCCCCAAACTCCAATACCAGTTCCAACTGTGTAAAAGATACATCCAAATCCCCAAAGCATTGCTGCTAAAGAAATATAAAATGCCATGTACCAATTCTTATTTGCCTTACCTTCTATAGGTTTTGCAATGTCTTCGGTAATATCGTGATAACTTTTATCACCTAATACTAAAGGTTCCCTTATGGGTGCTTCGTAATGAGACATATTCTATATCTTAATTTTTAATTACGCTTCGTTTGTGTTTTTTATTTTCACTTGGTAGATTACATTTGGTTTTGTCTGTAAGTAATCTAACACGTTGTAAGCTCTTTTATCTTCTGCTAAAGCAGCTACTTCATCTTTCTTGTTATTCACATCACCAAACACCATAGCTCCTGTTGTACATGCTGATGAACAAGCTGTTTCAAACTCATCTGTATTTACAGCTCTACCTTCTTTCTTCGCTTTTAGAATTGTTGCTTGTGTCATTTGAATACACATAGAACATTTCTCCATAACTCCTCTAGAACGAACAACTACGTCTGGGTTTAACACCATTTTACCGTATTCGTTATTCATATTAAAGTCAAACTCGTTATTATTTGCATAATTAAACCAGTTAAAACGACGAACTCTATATGGACAGTTGTTTGCACAATATCTTGTACCCACACATCTATTATATGCCATTTGATTTTGCCCTTGACGACCATGAGATGTTGCTGCAACTGGACAAACCGTTTCACATGGAGCATGGTTACAGTGCTGACACATCATTGGTTGAAAAGTTACTTCAGGATTTTCTGCTTCAGTTTCTAAAGCTTCATAAGTTTCTCCTCTGCTTAATCCTAATTCTTTTGCTTCTTCTCTTGTTTCTACTTCAGAAGAATAATACCTATCAATACGCAACCAGTGCATATCTCTACCAACTCTTACTTCATTTTTACCTACAACTGGCACATTGTTTTCTGCATGACAAGCTACAACACAAGCACCACAACCAGTACATGAAGTTAAATCTATAGACAAATTAAAGTGATGCCCAACTTCTCTGTTGTGCTCATCCCATAAATCGATAGTATTTGCTTCTACTTCATTATGATCATAAGATACATAAGCTGGCTTGTTCCAACCATGATGATGATCTTTAGGATCTACAGTTTTGTATTCTTTTAAAGAAGCTACCTTTAATATATCATGACGCCCAGCAATTGTTTTTTGTACTTGTGTACAAGCAAATTTATGGGTTCCAGACGCTTTTTCTATAGTGACTCCGTATTGAATATTATTAGAGTTAGTGTATAATGGATAAGCATTTACACCTACTTGCATTTCTTCTTTTAAACCAAAAGTTCTTCCATATCCTAAAGATAAACCTACAGAACCTTTAGCTTGTCCTGGTTGCACCATTACAGGAACAGTAACAGAAACTCCGTTCACAGAAACCTTAGCGTAATCACCATCAATGGCACCATTATCTTTTACAGGATTTGAGAAACCTAATGCCTTAGCATCTGCCATAGACATTGTTAAATAGTTATCCCATGAAGCTCTTGTAATTGGATCAGGGAATTCTTGTAACCAAGGGTTGTTTGCTTGCTTACCATCACCTAGACCTGTTTTGGTATATAAATTCAGTTCGAAATCTGATGGATTTACTGATCTCTTTAACAATAATGCTACATCTGATATAGAAATATCTCTTGGTGTAACAACATTATCTACTACAGTATCTACTGAAGCAGTGTAAAATCCATTATGTAAAGCAGTATTCCAAGAAGCATCTTTTAATATTTCTGAAGACCAAAATGCTTTTATATAATTGTAATATTTTGTATCGTTTCCAGACCATTTTAACAATACATCTTGAAGTTGTCGTGTATTGAACAATGGTTGAATAGTTGGCTGCATTAAACCATAATTTCCTTGAGTAAAGTGTGTATCACCCCAAGACTCTAAGAAATGTGATGCTGGCAAAGCATAAGTTGATGCATTGACAGTTTCATTATTCTCTGTTGAAATTGCCACACTTAATGCTAAAGATTTTATTGCTTCTGCAAAAACAGAAGAATTAGCATGCGTGTAAATAGGATCTACATTATATGTAATTAGTCCTGAAACATTTCCTGATTTTAAATCTGAAACTAATTTCTCTACTTGCTCATCACTTCCTTGACGGATATTTAAAGAGTTGTTTATTCCTAAAATTTCACTTCCTAAAGCTCTATTGATTGCTAAAGATATTAATTGAGCATTAATATCATTAACACCAGTCATAACAACACCTTTAGAACCAGATTTTTTTAGTTCTTTAGCTAGTTGTTTGATTTCAGCGTCTATTGGTGTAGCATTAGAAGGAACACTTACTCCTGTAATTTCTTTGTATAAATTGATTAAAGCAAATACTACATCAGAAGGTTTTGCAACAATACGTTTGTCTGCATTTGCTCCTGTAAGAGACATGTTACTTTCTACCTGAACATGGTAAGACATGTGTCCTGTTTCTGGTTTTCTACCATCAATATACTGCTTTTCAAAACCACCATGAAAATCTCCAAGAAAGTCAGCTCCAAAAGAAACAATAGTTTTGGCTTTATCTAAATGGTAATTTGGCAATGCACGTTGGCCATACATTGCTTCAAATGCGTCTGCAGCACCAGATTCTGAAACTGCATCATACACAACATGTTTTACATTTGGATATGTTGCTAGAAACTCATCTACAATTTTACTTGTTGATGGACTTGCCATAGTTCCTGTTAATAATACAACAGGCTGATCCGCTTCTTTAAGCTCATTTAATTTTGCTCCAATCTCTTTATCTGCATCTGCCCAAGAGATTTCTTCTCCTCCTTTAGTAGGATTCTGTAAACGTAATTTCTCATCATATAAAGAAAGAACAGCTGCTTGCACTCTTGCACTAGTTGTTCCGTTTGCTTCTTTATTCGGCATAATTTGTATTGGACGACCTTCGCGTGTTTTAACCAACACATTTGCAAAATCATAACCATCTGCCATAGATGTTGCATACCAATCTGCAACCCCTGGAATTACATCATTTGGCTTTACAACATAAGGAATAGATTTTCTTACTGGTCCTTCACAAGCAGCTAAAGAAGCTGCCGCTGTTGTGAATCCTACATATTTCAAGAAATCTCTACGGGAAGTAGAGGTATTCTCTAACGTTTCTTTATCACCTAAAAACTGATCTGTTGGAATTTCTTCTACAAACTCGTTTTTACTCAACGTTTCAACAATAGAACTATCTTTTAGTTCCTCAACACTTTTCCAGTATTTTTTGTTTGAAGCCATTTATTTATAGTTATTAGTTTTTAGTTTTTAGCTGTACTGTTACTTAAAACTATTTTCTTTTTATTAATAGTGACACTTACCACACTCTAATCCACCTAACTGAGCTGCTGTAACTTTCTCTACACCATACTTCTTTGCTAATTGTTCGTGAATTTTTGCGTAATATTCGTTTCCTTTTAAATCTACTTTTGTCTCTCTGTGACAATCTATACACCAACCCATTGTTAGTGGTGAATGCTGATACAATTCTTCCATCTCCTCTACTGGACCATGACATTTCTGACATTTTACACCTTGAACTGTTACATGTTGAGAGTGATTGAAGTATACAAAATCTGGTAAATTATGAATTCTAACCCACTTTATAGGTTTTGTATCACCTGTATACTCTAAGTTATCTGCATCCCAACCAGCTGCTTTGTATATTTTAGCAATTTCTAAATCTAATTCTTCCTTTCCTAAAACATAACCATCACCCATATCCACAACTGTAGTTTCGGCTACTTCTGAAATATTTTTGTGACAGTTCATACAGATATTTACTGTAGGAATCCCTGAATGCTTACTGTGTTTTGCTGAAGAGTGACAATATTGACAATCAATCTTGTTGTCACCAGCATGAATTTTGTGTGAAAAAGCAATAGGCTGAATTGGTTGATAACCTTGATCAACACCTACTTGAAATATTGTTCCGAACACAACATAAGCACCAATCAACAATAATAATATCGTAGACATCACTTTTAAGAATGTGTTGTTTTTAACACCAACCCATAATTCTTGTAAGTCTCTTCTAATGTTAGATTGTGTTTCTGGCGTAGTATTTCCTTTTAGCTCACTTACTTGTTTTAATAAACTTGCAATCATTAAGAAAGCAACTACTATTGCAGCAGCTAAAATATAAATTAACCATTCTGGTGCAGTTCCTTGAGCACTTCCCCCTCCTGTTGTTGTATTATCAGCAACAACTTCTTTTTTGATTTCTCCAACAGTAGTATAATATAAAATATCATTTATATTTTGATCCGTTAACTGAGGGAAAGCAGTCATGTTAGAACCATTATACTCTTCGAAAATAGCAATTGCATCTTTATCTCCAGAAGCTCTTAGCTCTGCATTATTACGAATCCATGCAATTAACCAATCGTTTTCTCTACGCTCTTCGACACCACCTAAAGCAGGACCTACTAATTTCTTATCAAGTTTGTGACAAGAAGCACATAAAGATTTAAATAATTTCTTTCCTTCTTTTTGACGAGCTTCGTCTATATCTTGAGAAAAAGATGATAAGCTGAACCCAAAAAATAAAAGAATCGTAAAGCCTCTAAGAAGAATTCTGGTTAGTCTATTGTGCAGTGCTACACTTTTCATATTTAAACTTTGTTTAAAAATATCTAATATAAAATGATAAAAGTCATTTTTTTTCGTTCAGCAAAAGTAACACATATTGCCATATTCTAAAATAGTAAAAGAATCTTAAATACTAATTTATAATTATTCTAAATAAATAATTGAGTCAATTTTTTACTAAACTACTCGTTATTTTTGTAGAAAATTATACTCATGAGAAATTACTTTAAAATAGTATTGATATTTTGCTTTTTTTTGGCTTTTTCGTTCAATTCATTTTCACAAAATGAAACCAATGAATCAAAAAAAATAAAGAATTTAATTACCAAAAAAAGAGCTTTTAATAAAAAGTATGGTTTTGGGTACAGAATTCAGTTGTACAATGGTAACGAACAACAAGCTAGGAAACTACGTGAACGTTTTAGAATTGAATTTCCAGGAAATTCTATAAAACTAGTATATAGAGCTCCTGAGTGGAAAGTACAAGTAGGTAATTATAAAACAAAACTAGAAGCAGATAGAGATTTGATAAAATTTAGAGAAGAATTCTCTGGTATTATTGTAATCCCTATGGGTAAATAATTACTCTTTTTTTGATGTAATTTCTTTGATTGGAAGAGAAGCAACAGTGTTTCCCCAACCTAAATACATCATAATTGAATCTTTTTCATCTTCAAAAGTAATAGAAAATGCTTCAATAGTTTTATCAGTCGATGAAACTTGACCATCTACTCTTAAAACATCGTCTTTTTTATCATATGTATAATGCCCCCAAACGTTTCTTACAGTACTTAGTACAAAAGTCCATTTCTCATCACTAGGAATTGTAAACATTGTATACGTACCAGCTTTTACTTTTTTACCTCCAAACAGCACATCTTTAAAAAACGTTATTTCTGGTGCTTCGTTAGCTCCAGTTCTCCAAACCCCTTTATTAGATACTTTTGCTAATGTTGTTAACTCCCTTCCTTTAAGTTGTGGTCTTCCATAAATAATTTTTACCAATTTATCTGAATTTCTCCAATTTTTAGGATACACAGCAGCATCCATAGGACTAACATCTAGTCTTGAAAATTTTTGTGCTAAACCGTCTGATGATGTTATTAAAGTAATTGTAAAAATTACGAGTGATAAAATTGATTTTTTCATTTTTAGTAAAGTTTTATTAAGGATCTGTAAAGTAAGACTCCAAAAATAGAAAACCTTACCTTTTTATGGTGCTAATTTTCTGTTAAAGAAATATGAATCTAGAATTTAGCTTTACGCTTTAGTTAATGACAACCACAATCTGTACTGCAATTTTTATCTTTTTTTGATGAGAAAAAATATTTTTTCACTAAAAAAAGTATTGCTAAAAAAACTAAAGAGTATGTAATAAATTCTTGCATTAACTTAGAATTTGATAAGTAATAAAAGATGAAACATAGGCTAATAACCCCATGCCAAACAATTGAATTAATGGCCATTTCCAAGATTTTGTTTCACGTTTCACGATGGCTAAGGTTGCCATACATTGCATTGCAAATGCATAGAAAATCATTAAAGACATTCCTACCGCAAAATTGAATCTTTTCTGACCTGTATCTGGGTTTATTTCTGATGACATTTTTTGTTTTATAGTAGTTGCGTCTTCATCATCAGCTTCGACGCTATATATAGTTGCTAGAGTACCTACAAAAACTTCTCTTGCCGCAAAGGAAGTGATTAATGCAATACCAATTTTCCAATCATACCCTAGAGGCTTTATGGTTGGTTCTATGGTTTTTCCTAAAATACCAATATAAGAATTCTGTAATTGAGCAGAAGCAATTTTTTGTTGCAACTCATCATCAGATAAATTTTTATTTGCAACATTTTCTATGGTATTTTTTTCTGCATTATCAAAAGAAGCTGGTCCATTTGAAGCCAAAAACCATAACACTATTGACAAGGCTAAAATAATTTTACCTGCCTCTAGTACAAAAGACTTTGTTTTTCCTACAACTTCAAAGAATACATTTTTAAGAGAAGGCAATTTATAGTTTGGCATTTCTACTACAAAAAATGATTTCGAATTAATATGCAAGGTTTTATGTAAGATAAAAGCTGCTAATACTGCTGTTGCAAAACCAAGTGCATATAAAGAAAGTAATACCAAACCTTGTAAGTTTAAAAATCCGAAGACTTTTTTACTTGGAATAATCAGTGCAATTAAAATGGCATAAATTGGCAAACGAGCTGAACAAGTAGTAAATGGTGTTACCAAAATGGTAATTAATCGTTCTTTCCAACTCGAAATAGTTCTTGTTGCCATAATTGCAGGAATAGCACAAGCTGTACCAGAAATTAATGGAATTACACTTTTACCATTCATTCCGAAACGTCGCATAATTCTATCCATTAAAAAGACAACTCGACTCATATAACCTGTTTCTTCTAGAATGGCAATAAACATAAAAAGAATGGCAATCTGAGGAATAAAAATAATGACACCACCAACTCCTGGAATGATTCCTTCTGTAATTAAATCTGATAAAACCCCTGCTGGCAATTGTTGTTTAGCGTAACTAGAAATATCTGCAAAAGTGGCATCAATAAAATCCATTGGCACTGAAGCCCAATCAAAAATAGATTGAAAAATCAACAACAATAAAAACACAAAAATTGCATATCCAAAGATTTTATGCGTAAAAATTTTATCTAATCTACTTCTTAAATCTGTGGCCTTATTTTTATCAACCAAATAGGTTTTCTTTAAGATTTTATTAATCTCTTGATAGCGGTAAATAGTCTCTTTATGTTGGTATTTTTTAAGTTTTGAAATGTCTCGTTGAAAGCCTAATAATTTTTCTTTTTCTTCAGCAGAAATAGTATCAGGAAAACTATTTTGCGTAATCATCAACCACAACTCATACATTGAATAGTTTGGAGTGATTTCTTTAAGTTTTGCAAAATAATCGGCATCAATTTTACTATCAATATTACACAATGGTGATGCTTTTGCAGCAACATGACAACGAATAATAGCTTCTTTTACATCTTTAATTCCTTCATTTTTTCTGGCACTAACTAGAACGACTTCTGTATTTAGTTCTTTTCTTAATACTGATAAATCGATTGTAATGCCCTTTTTTGTCATTTGATCAACCATATTGATTGCCAAAACTGTAGGAATTTCTAAATCTTTTATTTGAGAAAAAAGCAATAGATTTCGTTTAAGATTTTCGATATCTGCAACCACCAAAATAACATCTGGAGATGCTGCAATATCTTTATTTAACAGAGTTTTTAAAACAATGCTTTCGTCTATTGATGTTGGATTTATACTGTAAGTCCCAGGTAAATCTGTAATAATTGCGTTTTGAGTAGCAGACAATTTACTAACCCCTAGTTTTTTATCTACTGTAACCCCTGGATAGTTACCAACTTTTTGATTTAGACCTGTAAGTTGATTAAAAAGTGAGGTTTTTCCTGTATTAGGATTCCCAATTAAAGCAACTTTGATATCGTTTTTAGACATTAATTATTGCTTTTTAAAATTTTTATTTGAGCTGCCGTTTCTTTACGAATTGCCAAATGACTTCCGTTTACACAGATATAAATTGGGTCTTTTAAAGGCGCAATTTGAATCAATTCTATTTCTGCTCCTGGCAAGCAACCCATTTCTAATAATTTTAGCGGAATAAAATCTAACGCTTCTTCTGAAATATAACCTATTTCTCCAATATGTAAAGATGCAATTGTGCTCAACGAATTTATTTTGGTGAGCAAAGATAGGAATTTAGAATGATTCTAAACAACTTATTTAGACGCATATTCTTCTTTTAACAAAACAATATCTTTTTTTAGTTTTTCCATATCATTTTTGTCTGTTCCATCATAATAACCACGAATGCGTCTTTCTTTATCAACTAAAACAAATTGTTCTGTATGAATAAAATCTTGTTCTCCTCCATCACCTTCATCTAAAACTGCAAAATAACTTTTACGCGCTAATTCGTAAATATGTTTTTTAGGACCCGTTGTTACATTCCATTTACCATCTATAACTCCTTTTCTATTTGCATATCTTTTTAAGACAGAGACACTATCTATAACTGGTGTTACAGAATGAGAGAGAAACATAATATCATCATCATTTTTATAAAACTCTTGCAGCTCATTCATATTGTAAGCCATTGCAATACAAATAGTTTGACATCTTGTAAAAAAGAAATCTGCTATATAAATTTTGTCTTTATAATTACTATTGGTAATCGTTTCTCCATTTTGATTGATGAGTTTAAAATCTGCAATGGTATGATTCTTTTGAATATGAAACATACTTTCATCAACTAAACGTGGATTTACATCAACAGGATTGTAAATTTTAAGACGATTGTCTTTCTTTACTAAATAATAAAATACGGTGATTCCTATTGCTGAAAAAACTGCTAAAAAAATAAGAGTAGGTATCGATTTTTTAAAGAATTTAGCTTCCATTTTTATCATTTAGAAATGCAAATTTACAACTTCTCAAACAGCTAAGAAATCATCAAAACCAAATACTTTGTAAAATCTATGTTAAAATAAAAATCTACTTCTAAATAGTTCTTTTACAACTCTCTTTAAAAACGTACATTTGTGCGTTTTTTAATTATGATTTAACGCTGAATGGAAATATTAATAAAAGCATCGCAATTTATTTTAAGTTTATCTTTATTGATTGTCTTGCACGAATTAGGGCACTTTATCCCTGCAAAATTGTTTAAAACAAAAGTAGAGAAATTCTACTTATTTTTTGATTATAAATTCTCTCTTGTAAAGAAAAAAATTGGTGAAACTGTTTATGGTATTGGTTGGATTCCGTTAGGAGGGTATGTAAAAATATCTGGAATGATAGATGAAAGCATGGATACAGAACAAATGAAACAACCTGCACAACCTTGGGAGTTTCGTTCTAAACCTGCATGGCAACGTCTTATAATTATGTTGGGGGGTGTTTTTGTAAACTTTGTACTGGGTATTTTTATCTATATTATGTTAATGTATGCTTATGGTGAAAAGTTTCTACCTAATGAAAATGTTACTGATGGTGTTTGGGTTCAAGATTCTTTAGCAATGGATTTAGGAGTACAAACTGGAGATAAAATCTTAACTATTGATGGTGAAAGCGTTAAAAAATTCTCTGAACTAACACTTGGTTTTGTAAATGGAAACAATTTTCAAATTGAGCGTAATGGACAAATAATTGATATGGAAGTACCTGAGAACTTTATTTCTAAATTGGTTGATAGAGGTAAGGATGCAGGAGCTGTTTTATTACCAAGATATCCATTTGCTATTGCTGGTATTTCTGAGGGGTCTCCTAATGAAAATGCAGACTTAAAAAAGAAAGATATTGTTATTGGTATTAATGGAAATTCTATAAAATATTTTGATGAAGCTCAAACCGAGTTAGACAAGTATAAAAACCAAGAAATTACTGTTACTGTTAAAAGAGGTTCAGAAACAAAAGTGATTCCTGTAAAAGTAACTAGTGATGGTAAATTAGGTGTTGGCTTAGGACAACTATCTTTTAAAGATTTAGAAAAATTAGGTTATTACCAATTGGCTAATATTGAATATTCTTTTGCTGAAGCAATACCTGCTGGTTGGAATAAATCTTGGAAAACATTAACTGATTACGTAAAACAATTAAAGAAAATTTTTAACCCAAGTACAGGAGCTTATAAAGGTTTAGGAGGTTTTATTTCTATAGGAAGTATCTTCCCTGCTGAATGGAGCGCTCAATCTTTCTGGAACATTACCGCATTTTTATCTATCATGTTAGGGTTTATGAACTTGTTGCCAATTCCTGCTTTAGATGGTGGACATGTTGTATTTACCTTATGGGAAATGATTACTGGTAAAAAACCTGGAGATAAGTTCTTAGAATACGCTCAAGTAACAGGATTTATCTTGTTAATTGCTTTATTACTTTTTGCAAACGGAAATGATATATTTAGACTGTTTAAATAGCAGAACAATAAAATAATAAAAAAAAAGCTCTGATTTCTCAGAGCTTTTTTTTAGTTTGAAATAGTAAGTAGTTTATCTTATTACTAATTTCTTAGTCGCTGTTTTACCTGCTTCTGTTACTTTTAAAATGTAAACTCCAGCGTTAATTGAAGAAACATCGATATCTTTCTTTACCCCAGAAAAACTTGTCGCAAATACTTTCTTACCAATTACATTAAAGATTGATATTTCTTTAAGGTCTGAGCTACTACTTGATATTGTAAAACTTTTGCTTGTAATAGGGTTTGGATAAGTTGCAAATCCTAAAATAGAATTTCTATCTAAACTCAATACAAAATCGTTTGCTTTACCAGGAGTTCCTAAATCACCTCCAGAAACAATTTCAGACGTAGCTTCTGCCCAATTAGCACCATTATCGTTGTCTGATGCAGAGTACTTATTTGTTGCTAACTCCATACTTTTTCCATTTGGATCTGGAAAGGTTGTACCATTATCATAAGAAACACTATCGAAAATAGATGCGCTACATTCAATAGTTACTGTTGCATCACCATTACCAAGAAATAAACCAGAATCGTATTGATAATCAACATTAACCCCACCATTAGTTGAGATATCTGAATTTTCACCTAACACAAAATAACCATTAGCAGGAACTTCTACTGAAGTTGTAATGGTTCTTACAACTGGATTTCCTGTTCCTGAAGAAGTTTTTAAAACCCAACCTAATAAATTTATTGGCTCTGATGTTGTGTTATAAACTTCAAAATATTCTCCATTATTATCACTTACTTTATTTGGATTTTGCATAATCTCAGTAATTATTATTGATCCAGCTGCAGGACATGTAGGGGCTGGTAAACATGTAGGACTAAAAATATTCCTAGTAAAATTACAACTACTACCTTGTCCACCTACTACTTTTAAAGTAAAATTAGTTCCTTCAGGTATGCCAGAAATAGTTATTTGTCCTGTAGCCACATTACTTGGATCATCACCTGAAATTGTTCCGACATCAGCATCATTTTCATCTTTAGCTGTAATTGTATAAGTTGTCCCTGTGTTACCATCTGTAAAATCAATTATTGCTTGGTAAGTATCTGTTCCTGTTGTCAAATTATCACAAGTAGTATCTATTGTTGTTAACTGAATACTACATGGAAACTTTACAGAAAACGTAACAGATTGAACAATAGGAGAACCAAGTGAAGCCCCACTATTATCTACCAATTCTAAAGTTAAAGTATATGTATTTCCAGGTGTAACAGTTAAATCTGGTAAATCAGATGTAAAAAAAGATGCAGTCTCAGTAGAGCCACCTTGTGTTTCAAAGATAGATTTTATAAAACCATCACCAGAATTATCGCCTAAATCTGAACCGTTGTTTGCTGATAATGTGAAATTCTCTAGTGTAATATTAACATCTATTGTTGTTGTTGCATTTTTTTCACCAGAGGTAGGAGATGTTATTGCTAATGTAGGCTCTGTAGAAGCTACAGTTGTGTAAGTACCAATTGGCATAGGTGAGCTTGCAGTTGCATTGTTAGTTCCACCTTCTAGTCCATTTACGCCACTATAAGTCCAATCAGTATCAGCAAAAGTAGTGGTAATAGTTTTTCCATTTTTTCTATATGCCCATCCATCTAAATACTCCCAGGTTTCTCCATTACCATCAACATTTATATCTCCAAAAACATCTATAACAGCATCATTCATAAAAAGTTCTACTGCATCATCTCCGTTAATAGCCATTGCAGAACCAGCATCATAACTTGCAGCAAAGCCAAAGAAAGTATTAAATTCTGCTGTATTAGCTGTCACATAAATATAGCTACCAGCTGTAACTGCGTCTGCGGGAAATTCGTATTCTTCCCCATCAGTTCCTCCACCATTATTTGCTGAACCAATGCCATAAATACTTAAGTCAGCAATATCATTAAGAACATAAAGTTCAACCCCCTTTGGTGTTCCTCCAGAAAGTGAACCATCAAAAACTCCTGTAATTATTAAATCTTGACTAAAAATTAGTCCAGATATTAAAAAAGTTAATACTAAAGTAATAAAGTAATTTTTTTTCATAAGTGTAATATTTAATTTGAATTGATTGAGTAAATATAAGAATTTTTAAGGTACATTATCCTTATATATATCATTATCAAATTGTTAATTAGCTAATATTTTAATTGTTTTTTTTAAGTTATTTTAATGTTAACGAAACACCAATAGATTAAATGATTGTTAAGGAGTTGTTATTCTAATCAAATTATTAGTATTTTTGATATTCATGGAATTTCAATCAGTTTATGAATAAAAGTGATATTAAGATTCTCTTAGTAGATGATGAACCAGATATTTTAGAAATTGTAGGATACAATCTAAAAAATGAAGGTTATCAAATAACAACTGCTAATAACGGACAAGAAGCTATAAAATCTGCTAAAAAAAACAATCCTCATCTTATTTTGTTAGATATTATGATGCCAGAAATGGATGGTATTGAGGCTTGTGAAAAAATTAGAAAAATTAAATCTTTAGAAAATGTAATTATTGCATTTTTAACTGCTAGAGGAGAAGATTATTCTCAAGTTGCAGGTTTTGAAGCTGGTGCAGATGACTACATTACAAAACCAATAAAACCAAAAGTTTTAGTAAGCAAAGTTAAATCTCTTTTAAGAAGACTTAAAACCGAAAAAGAAGTAGATGATACTTTTAAAATAGGAGATATTGTTATCGATAGGGATGAATATGTTGTTTACAAAGCTGGCAAAAGAATTTCTTTGCCTAGAAAAGAATTTGAGTTGTTTTCTCTATTAACTTCAAAACCAGGAAAAGTATTTAAAAGAGAGGTTATTTTAGATACTGTTTGGGGCAATGAAGTTGTTGTAGGTGGTAGAACAATAGATGTTCACATCAGAAAACTTAGAGAGAAAATTGGTGACAATCATTTTAAAACTGTAAAAGGAGTAGGTTATAAATTTGTTTTAGAAGGAGCAGATAAATAAATTTGCCTTAATGAAATTCAAAAAAACATACTCTTATGCGCTTTGGTCTGCGGTTTATCTAACTATTCTTACAGCAATCATCGCTGCAGTTTCATACTTTTTTATTGTTGAACACCTAGGTTTTAGCACTATTTTAATTTCATTTGTAGTTCTTTTTGCTGTTTCATTTTTTATTATTCAATACAGAGCTGAACACTTTATCTACAGACGTTTAAAGAAAATTTATGAAGATGTTTCTATTCTTGATGTAAATGACTTAAGAAGAGATTCTGTAACAACAGATATCGAAAAACTCTCAAAACAAATGCAAAAATTTGTTGAAGGAAAAAGATTGGAAATAGAAAGTTTAACAGAGAGAGATTCTTTTAGAAGAGATTTTTTAGGCAATGTTGCTCACGAATTAAAAACACCATTATTTACAGTACAAGGTTATATTTTAACCTTAATTGAAGGTGCTGTAAACGACAAACAGATTAGAACAAAATACTTAGAGAGAGCAAATAAAGGTGTAGAGAGATTAGTTGCGGTAATTAAAGATTTAGACATGATTGCTAAATTAGAAAATGAAGGCACAAAATTAAACCTTGACGTTTTTAACATTTTAGAACTCATTCAAAATGTATTTGATTTGTTTGAAATGAAAGCCAAAAAGAGAAATATCTCTTTAAAGTTTGATAAAATTTATGAATTCCCAGTTTTTGTTAGAGGTGATGTAGAAAAGATCGAGCAAGTTCTTATCAATTTAATTGTTAACTCCATTAAATACGGAAAACCAAATGGAACTACAATAGTTGCTGTTGATAGTTACAATGAAGGTAAATTTATCATAAAAGTTATTGATAATGGAGAAGGAATCAAACAACAACATTTATCTCGTTTATTCGAAAGATTCTACAGAGTAGACCAAAGTAGATCTAGAGAACAAGGTGGTTCTGGTTTAGGGCTATCAATTGTAAAACACATTATTGAAGCTCACAATGAAACCATACTTCTAAAAAGTACTTTTGGTGAAGGCTCAGAGTTTTCTTTTACACTCGAAAAGGCCAAATAGACTAGTATCTATTTGTGTTTGATTAGCTTCCAAGCCTGTATAATTTTTAAGTTTTTCTAATTTTTCTTCTGAAAAACTTTCTATATAAGAAAAAGGAGCAGCTTTATTTAACTCTAAATATTGTGCTAAATACTCTTGTTCAGACTGATAATTTGTAGGAATAAAAAAAACATTTTTCTGTAAAACTGCTAAATCCATAATTGAGGAATATCCAGACCTACAAACTACAATTTCACTAGAATTAATGATTTTTTCTAATTTTTCAGACAATACATAATTGTAAAAAATACATTTTTTTTCTTTCCATTTTTTTTGATGTTTTTCAACTTTACCTAAAACAAAAACAATTGATCTTTCATCATTTTTAAAAGTTGATATCAATTTTTTTTCTAATAAAGTTCTGTTGGGTTCTGGTCCAGAAAGTAGCACTAAAACATCTATTTCTTTTTTAATTTCTTGTTTTTTAAACCGACTTAAAACACCAATATATTTTAGGTTGATAATTTTGTTTGTGATTGATAATTTTCCTGAAAACTCTGATTTTGAATTATCAGGAACCCAGCATTCATCAAATTTTTTGATTATTTTTTTATGAATAAAACTAGTTAAGAAAGTAGTAAATCCAGATAAGACATTAACTTGATGTGTTATATAGACACATGGAATTGTAGGATTAAAAACACCAAATCTATTATCAGAAATAATTCCAACAACATCATTATTGATATCTATATACTCTTTAATTACTTTTTTTTCACTTTTAAAAGTGTTCCAAATTTTAGGAAGTTGAAATACTAATTTTAGCTTTAAATTTTTGCTATAAGTAATTTGATACGAGGGCAATTCTAAACTTTCTAAGTGAGGAAATTCTTGTTGTAAAAACAACAAAGATTGACCATCTGAAGCAATTATTGGTGTAAAATTATTTGAAATTAAAGCATTAATAATTGGCACACATCGTGAAGCATGACCCAGTCCCCAGTTTAGTGGAGCAACAATTATTTTACTTTTTTTAGTAGTCATTGCGAGGAATTTATAACGTGGAAATCTTAAAAAACAGAT
Organism: Polaribacter septentrionalilitoris; assembly: GCF_009832745.1. Classification (GTDB taxonomy): domain Bacteria; phylum Bacteroidota; class Bacteroidia; order Flavobacteriales; family Flavobacteriaceae; genus Polaribacter; species Polaribacter septentrionalilitoris. The sequence goes on from NZ_VRMJ01000033.1 coordinate 37,076, forward strand.
TGCTTCACTTTGTTCGCAATGACGAATTTACAATAAATCGAAACCAATATCTTTTCTGTAATTCATTTTATCAAAATGAATTTTATCAATGCTTTTGTATGATTTTTCTAAAGCTTCTTCTATAGTTTCTCCAAAAGAACTAATTGCCATAACTCTACCTCCATTAGTTACAACTTTATCATCTTTAATGGTAGTTCCTGCATGAAAAACTATGGATTCATCAATAGTATCAAAACCTGAAATTTCCTTTCCTTTCTCATAGGCTTCAGGATAACCACCAGCAACCAACATGACAGTTGTAGCTGTTTTAGAAGTTACTGAAAATGACTTTTCATCTAAGGTTTGATTTGCAACACCTTCAAATAAATCGAACAAATCAGATTCTATTCTAGGTAACACAACCTCAGTCTCTGGATCTCCCATTCTTACATTATATTCCACCACAGAAGGATTACCATTATCATTCATTAAACCAATAAAAATAAAACCTCTGTAATCAATTCCATCTTTTCTTAAGCCTTCAATTGTTGGTTTTACCACCAATTCTTCTACTTTATTTAAAAAAGCATCATCTGCAAATGGCACAGGAGAAATAGCTCCCATTCCACCAGTATTTAAACCAGTATCACCTTCTCCAATTCTTTTGTAATCTTTTGCTGATGGTAAAATTTTATAATTCTTTCCATCAGTTAACACAAAAACCGAAAGTTCAATTCCTATTAAGAATTCTTCTATCACTACTGTTGATGAAGCTTCACCAAATTTCTGATTAGAAACCATTTCTTTTAATTCAGCTTTTGCTTCTTCTAATGAATTTAAAATTAAAACTCCTTTACCAGCTGCTAAACCATCTGCTTTTAGCACATAAGGTGGTTCTAAAGTTTCTAAAAAAGCAAAACCTTCTGCTAAATTTTCTTTTGTAAATGATTGATATTTTGCAGTTGGAACACCATGTTTTTGCATAAACTGTTTAGAAAAATCTTTTGATCCTTCTAAAGTTGCTCCATCTTTTTTAGGTCCGATTACAGGGATGTTTTTTAAGGCATCGTCAGCTAGGAAGAAATCGTGAACGCCAGCTACCAAAGGTGCTTCTGGCCCCACAACTACCATTTTAATATCGTTATCTAAAACTGTTTGTTTTACAGCATTAAAATCTGTTGGATTGATATGGACATTGTTTGCAATTTTAGCTGTTCCTGCATTTCCTGGAGCAACAAAAAGTTGGTTTATTTTTTTACTTTCAGAAAGTTTTAAAGTAAAAGCATGTTCTCTACCTCCAGAGCCTAAAATAAGTACGTTCATTGTGGTTTCTTGTTAAGACTGCAAATATATTTTAATTTCTTTGGATTATAAATTTCAAGCCAAACTAAAATCCCCATTTTAAAAAGTATTTTATTGCAGATGATGTATGTCTAAAAAATAGATTAAGGTTTTTTGCTGAACCTTTTTGATGTTGATGAATAATACTAACTTTTGGATAGTATAAAATTTTCTTTTCAACTTCTTGAATTTTTCTACAAATATCAGCATCTTCCATATATAAAAAATAACGCTCATCAAATCCTCTTAAACTGATAAAATCATCTGTTTTAAAAAGCATGAAGCACCCATGTATAAATTCTGGATTAAATGACTTATTCAAATCTTTATCAATATATTGATAGGAAATAAGTTTATTTTTTGAAATCTTTAGTTTTCTATTAATTAAATCAAAAAAAGTAGGGTGTTTTCTACAAACATATTGTAAATCATTATTAGGATAAATTACTTTAGGCGTCGTAAAAGCTATGTTAATGTTCGTTTCTAAGACTTTTATTAAGGTAGGAATTACATCAACATTAAAAACTACATCAGGGTTTAAAATTAAATGGTACTTAGATGATATTTTATTTAAAATCATGTTATGTGCAGCACCAAAACCTATATTTTTCCCAATAAAAATGTATTCTATTTCTGGTTGGTTAAAAAATTCTTGAAGTTTGTTTTCTGATGAATTATCAATCAAAAAAAGCTTCTTATTTATGGGTGTTTGTAAAAAAGAAGTGACCGTTTTTTTTAATGTTTTTAAATCTTGATTGAATAAAACAATTGAGGCAGTTATCATATTAATATGCTTTTTCCTCTCCTTTGAACACATTTAATATTGTTTGTATAATAATTTTTACATCCAAAAAAAAAGACCAGTTTTCTATGTAAAATATATCTAAACGTATTCTGTTTTTTATGTCAGACTTTCTTTTAATTTCACCTCTATAACCACTAACTTGAGCCAAACCTGTAATACCTGGTTTAACTATGTGTCTTTTTAGGTAATCTTCTACATCTTTTTGATATTCTAAAGATAGACTTTCTAAATGTGGTCGTGGACCAACTACACTCATGTCTCCAAACAAAACATTTATAAATTGAGGTAATTCATCCATGCTAGTTTTTCTAAGAAAAGCTCCAATTTTAGTAACTCTAGCGTCATTTTTTGTTGCATGGACTTTATCTGCAGCTGCATTAACTTTCATTGATCGAAACTTGTAACAAACAAATTCTTCTCCATTAATTCCTTCTCTTTTTTGCTTAAAAACTAAAGGTCCTTTTGATTCTAATTTAACTAAAATCCATAATATTGGTATTAACCATGAAAGTAAAAAAACACATATAAAAAGTGAAAAAAGTATATCAAATATTCTCTTTACATAAAAATTTTCTGCAAATTCAAATGGTAATTTTTTTACATTTAAAACAGTTATCGTATCATCATAAAATTCAATATTTTGATTTTTACTGTATAACTCATTAGAGTCTGGAATTAATTTTAAGTTTAAATTTTTATCAATCGCTAATTTATTTATTTTCTTTATTTGAGTTTTGTCTAAAGAAGATACTGAACAATATATTTCATCTACTTCGTTTTTGTAAACATAATTGAAGATCTCATTAAATTTTCCTAAATAAAAATCACTTTTATAGGTTTTATCAGAAAAAAAGCCCAAGTATTTATACCCCAAATTGGATTTACTTTTAAATAACTTAATGATTTTTTTTGCCGAATCATCATAACCAACAACTACTGTAGTTCTAAAATTGTTACCATATGATCTGTATTTTTTTAAAAGAAAAAACCACAAAAATTTAATACTTGTTATACTTATTAAAATTGAGCTTAAAATAACTAATTGGTTATTTACGACATCTCCTTCTCTAAAAATACCAAAATATGCAAAATATCCTAATATAAATATTGAAAACTGCTTACCTAATAGCGTAAATATTCTTAAAACTTTTGTGTGTCTGTAGACTTTATAAAAACCAAAAAAATAAGAAGTAATAAGCCAAAAAGCATTGATGTAAGAAAGAAAAGGTAGGTTCAAAAACTCCTTATCATATATTAAATAAACTGCAAAGTTTATTAATAGTATATCTATAAAAACCTGTATTGGTCTTATTAAGTAAGAGTATCTCTTTTTCAATTCGATTTCTGTAAATATGATTCAACTATTTCTTTAAAATTATGCAAAAAATTACACTCTTCAAACTTTTTTGCATGATTTCTAATCCATTCTGGGTTAAATTCTTTTTCTATAGTTTTAAAATATTCTACTGCTTCACATACTGATTTTTTACTTTGATTAGAAAAGAATACTCCTGATGATTGACCAACACGCTTTTTGTTTTCAACTACTGTTTCTAAAGCACCACCTTTGCCATAGGCTATTACTGGAACACCATAAGACATAACTTCTAAAGGTATCATACCAAAATCTTCTTCTCCTGGAAATAATAAAGCTCTAGATTTTTCTATATACTCACCTAATTCAGAATCTTTTAAAAAACCTTTAAAAATAATATTTTCTTTTGCCTTTTTTTGCAGTTTTTCTTTCTCTGATCCGTTTCCAATTATTACTAGCTTTTCTCCATTTTTATTAAAACAATCAATTAATAAATCTATCCTTTTATATGGAGTAATAGCACCAAAACTTAAAAAATGATTTTTAGAGTTTACCTTTTTATTTAGTGGTTCAATAAATAATTCAGGCGATATCGGAGGATAAACAATTAAAGATTTTTTATTGTAATACTTCTTTACTCTTTTTGCTACATTATCTGAGTTTGCAATGTATAAATCTACATTATCTTTTGTTTGATAATCCCATTTTTGTAATTTTTTAAATAAGTATTTTACTAAAGATCTTATGACCGGATGTAAAGCTCTAAGATACTCGTTAGTGTAACCCCAACAGTATCTCATCGGACTGTGAATGTAACAGATGTGCTTTGCATTATTTTTTATTTTTATACCTTTTACTGGACCAGATTCTGAAGAAATTATTAAATCATAGTTTTTTTGTAATTCTAAAGATTTTAATATTTTAGGATATAATGGAAATATTTTTTGATAATGTTTTCTATAGAAAGAAGTATTATATTTTGAAGTATATACTCTATGATTTTTTAGATAGTTACCATATTTTTCCTCATCATAAAACAATGTATAAACATCTGCCTCTGGATAAAGTTTTAAAATAGATTCTACAACTTTTTCCCCACCTCTTCTTGTTAAAAACCAGTAATGTATTATTGCTACTTTCAATTACTTTTAATGAACTTCTATTTTAATTAGTAATAATTTGGTAATTATTATGTTTATATGGTATGTAAAATATATTTTTGAAAAGTCAAAAATACCAAATCTCCCGTAAATGATTGTCGTAAACACACGATTTCTAACTCAAAAAACTACAGGTGTTCAAAGATATGCTATTGAAATTTGTAAAAGACTTCCAAAAACTATAAATAATCAAAAAATAGTTTTTGTAGCTCCTAAAAAATCACTTATTGAAATTGAAAGTCTAAACAATTTAAAAATTGAGCAATTTGGGAATTTTACAGGAAATTTATGGGAACAAGTTGATTTAGCTAATTATTTAAAAAAAAATGACTCTCCATTGTTAATTAATTTTGGTGGTATTGGCCCTATATATTATAAAAATAAAATAACGTATTTACATGATTTAGCTTTTAAGTACTACCCAAAAACATTTTCTTATTTATTTCAAAAAATGTATAATATTTTTATACCAATTAGTATTAAAAATGCTAAAAAGGTTATAACAGTAAGCAAATATGTGAAACAAGATATTATAAAAAATTATGGTACAGATAATATTGAAGTAGTTTATGGATCTTATTCTAAGGTGTTTAAAAACCTAAATTTAGAAAGAGAAAAAATAATACTAGCTGTATCATCTTTAGATCCAAGAAAAAATTTTAATAGAATTATTAAAGCGTATCAAAAACTAGATACAGATTATAAATTAGTCTTTGTAGGATCTAAATCTAAAGCTTTTTCAAAATTAATAATTGACAATAACTACGATGATAAAAATATAATCTTTACAGGATATCTAACTGATAAAGATCTGGTTGAAATGTACAATAAAGCAAGTATTTTTATTTATGCTTCTCTTTTTGAAGGATTTGGAATACCACCTCTTGAGGCTCAATCCTGTGGTTGTCCATGTATTGTTTCTAACCTTACTTCTATTCCAGAAATATGCAACAACTCTGTTGTATACTGTGATCCTTTTTCTATTGAAGACATCTCAAATAAAATAAAATATCTTATAAATGATGAGAAAAAAAGAGAAGAACTCGTAGGAAAGGGGTTTGAGAATATAAAAAAATACAGCTGGGATGCATCTGCAAATAAATTATTAGCAATTATTAAAAAAGAAATTATGTAGCTTTTAGGTCTTTATTGTAATATAATAATGCAATAAAGAAAAAGAAAAATACAACTCCATCTGATCTTTCTAAAAGGTTTTCTGAAATAAAAACTATAGATGATGAGCAAATTACATAAAACAGCCTAATATTTACAGTGCGAATAGATTTTATAAAAATATTTACAATAAAACCTATAAAACCGATAAAACCGATAAACCCAGCACTAATCCAAAAAAAAGCATATTGGTTATGCGAGTTATAATCACGCCAAGTATATACTTTAGCTCCAATTTTATTTGAGTAACAATTATTTAGTTCATCTTGAATATCTCCAACACCCACTCCCATAAAAAAGTTTTCTTTAATAATTTGAAAATCACAAAAATAGACACCATTTCTAACATTTGAGGAGTTAAAACGATCTGATTCAAATTTTTGATGTGGAATAGATAAACCATTAGTATAATATTCTTTAACCCTAGTAGAAATAGGGTTTTTAAACAAAAGCAAAACACTAAAAGCTAACGGAATTGACAATAATAATAAAGTTTTCTTTTTCTTTGGTAATTTAGAAAAAATAAAAACAGCTAAGCTTATGGTAACTAAAAAAGCCATTAAAGGCATTCTAGCAGATATCAAATAGAACCAAACTACTAGTACTATAATAGAAATCATTGCGAATAACTTAAAGCTATTTTTTTTAAAATTTTTAATATTTAAACCTAAAATAAATAGTGAAAATGAAATCCATAAACCTTGATATGTAGTATGGGTATTAGATTTTTCTATAATAAAATTTCTAAATCTTCTAAGTTTTATTTGATCTAACTTTGTTTTACTTATTTCTTCTATCGATTTAAATCCGTTAGATTTAATTTCACTTGGAGTGATGTTTTGAAATAATGTATCGAAATTTATGAAAACAGAAATTGCTTGATAAAAAATAAGAATTAAAACAGAAAATATAAAAGTGTAAATAACATACGATATTAATTTTTTACTAAATGAATTTCTATTCAAATAAAATACTAGAGGAAAAATTAAAAAAGACACCATCTTTACGAGTAAAGAAATACCATAATTCAAATTTTTAGAGTAAAATAAAGTTATACATAGAATTAAAAAAGGAAATATTAATAATAAAACATCTTTTCCAAGTCTATTATTTTTATGGTTTACAAATAAATAGATTCCTAAAATTGCCCATAAAAAAGTAAGTACACTTCTAGTTCCGAATGTTAAAATTGGAAAGGCAGCTATTAACAAAGTTAATGCAATAAAGATTTTTCTTAACTTCTTATTCATTCTTTTGTATTATCTAATACAATTAAATCTTCTTTTATTTTTACAAAAAATAGTGGAAACAGACTTAAAAAAACCAAACTTTGGGTAAGGCTCACAAAAAAACCTGCAATAAAAAATGAAATTAAAATAAATATAGATTTATTGGTTTTTAAGCTTTTATCAAAAATAAAAAATAGAGTAAGTAAAACACCTATAATACCCGAGGAGAATAAAAGAAAAAGCCAGTAACTATCTATGGTTGCTATAAAACCTTGTCCTCTAGCACCTCCTCCTACTCTACCTATTTCACCACCAAAGAGAAAACTATAATCAACATTAGTATTATTTGACCAAAGATGAAACCTATCATATAAAGAAGCTGTAGAAAGTATGTTATATTCTGAAAGCATAATTATTGATACTATTAAAATTGGAATTCCAATTTTAAATATCAATACTAATATTTTTAAATTTTTCTTTTGGGTGAAAAACTTTAAAAATTCATATAAGAAAAAAACAAGGTATGCACTTCTAACAAAAGAAAAAAACAAAGGAAATAAGGCTATATACTTGGTTTTATTAAAGTTTTTGTCTTGATCCATTAGCAAATAACTTATGATACTAAAATAACCAACTGAAGCAGCATCTCCAATTAATGCAGGAGATCTCCAGAATTTGTAAAAGTTAGATATCTTAAATTTATATTCTGGATCTATACCCCATTTGTATCTATCCGTAATCATAATCATAAATTTTTCTGGCCCTAAATAATTGGTTAAAAAAATAAAAAAAGAGTTTAACAAAAGTAAAACTAGCATTAAATTCAACACTTTTCTAAAGTGTTTCCTTTCTATTTTTATTTGACTGAAAATAAAAATTAGAATAAAAAGAAAATAAACTTCTCTAAAAACAATATACCCAGTTTCTAAACCATCAACGTTAAATATCATTATTAAAAAAAGGACAAAAAAGTATATAAAAAATGTGATATCTAAGGTAGATATTTTGATTTTCTTTATGGCTTTAAGAATAAAAAAAGTAACCACTAAAATAAAGGAAATAGGATGTAATATTTTTTTTAATTCCCAATTGCCCAAATATTTAAAAATGATAAAAAATAAAACTCCTTGAGTTGATAAAATTTGAAAAATAATAGACCAATAAAATAATTTTTCTATTTTTATTTTCATTGGTTTTGATTTATAACTTTATTAAAAACGTTACTATAAGATTCTATAGTATTAGATATATTAAACTTGTAAAGAAATTCTTCATCAAATTTAAACTTCTCTAAAAAACTTTTATTAGAAATTATTTTTTTTATGAGAATATTTAATTCACTTTCTATAGGTTTGAATAAAAACTCTTTGTTGTTAGATAACAACTCAGAGATTCCACCTCTACGACTTCCTAAAACAGGTTTTTTATTAAAAATACTTTCTATTACCACTCTCCCAAATGGTTCATTCCATAAAGAAGGAGTTATCAATACATCTATTTTTTTAAAAAAAACAGTACTATTAACATAGCCTAAATACTCAATATTTTTAGAGTTATTGATAGATCTTAAATGTTCTAAATAATTGGCATCAACTTTTCCTGCTATTAATAGTTTCCAATTAGTTTCTTTTAAATTTAAAAAGCTTTTTAGGAGTAACTCAATACCTTTAGTTTTATTTATTTGACCAATAAATCCAAAAACTATTCCATTTGTTTTATGAATTGGATTACTTTTCTCAATATCAAATCCGTTATAAATTACTTGACTAGGGGTGTCTTTGAAATAATTATTTTTAAGATGGTCTTTCAATATATATTCACTTATACCAACTACAAAATCTACTTTTACTGTGTTTTTCTTTTTTAAAACTGATAAAACATTACAGTCAAAACATAATTTTTCGCAATTTTTATTTTCACGAAATTTTACTGTTTTTGGGCATTGTAAATAATAATCTCTTAAAGTATGTACTATTTTTATATTTAATGTTTTTGCAATAGACCAAACTCTAGTAGAAAACCCTGCTAAGTTATTTGTAAAAAGAATATCTGGTTTAAATGAAATTAAAATATTTTTTATTTTTAAATCGTATTTTTTGTTTGACACATCTCTAATATGCCATTCTAATTTATCAAATTTAGTACTAGTATTAAAACCAAAAGGCCAGTACTTATTTTCTAACTTAAGAACGTTTACAGAAACACCATTTAATTCAAAAAAACTATTCTCCTTACCTAATGTGATAACTAAAACTTCATTTTCTAAATTACTAAAACCTTCTGCAAGGGTTTGAACAGATTTTTCTGCTCCACCAATAGCATATGGCGCATAAAGAGTGTTAACTATAATTATTCTCATTAATAATTTTCTAAGTTATTATTATTTGCATCATTAAGAGCTCTTATAAAAACTTTAAAATTATTACTTCTAAATGAGAATAGAAATAAAATTATACTAAAGAAATTTTTATTAAGGTTATATATAAATTTGTTATTTATTAAATATTTTTTCTCAAAAATCATTCTATTTCTTATAGTATAATATACTCTAAATGACGGAGCATTTTTTATTTTGGTGAAAATTGTTTTTTCTTTGTTTTTAATGGCCCATGAGGTATCTATATCATCTATAACACTATCTAAAACTATAAATATCTTATTGCCCTGATTAGTTATCCTGTATGTCCAATCATGATCATCTGAATACAAATAAAACTTCTCATCTGGATAGCCAATTTCGTTTAGTAATTTTTTATGAAACAAAAGACCTCCATAAGGTGCATAAGCTATTTCTCCAAATGATTTATTTACACTTTTTTTTTGTTTTGAGAATAACTTTAAAATTTTACATTTAAAATGAAATCCAGAAAAACTATTTTTCTTACTTAAAACAATATTAGGATCTTGATAAATAACAGCATCTCTATACTGATATCTGTCTGGTCTATAAGATAGAACTGCTGAAACATTTTTTGGTTTATTATTCCAAAAATCTTTAAGAATACTTAAAGCGTTTTGTCTTGGTTTATTGTCATCATCTAATAGCCAAATATATTCGTTATCTATCTGATTCGCTCTTTTTAGACCTTGCTTGTAAGCTTTTGCAGAACCCAAATTAGTTTTATTTGATATTAATACTAAATTTTCATTCTTACTTATAAAATTATTTATTTTAACTCTACTATTTTCATCAGAATTATTGTCAACTACAACAATATTATTTACACCAGACTCCAAACATGATTCTAACACCTGTTTTAATAAGTGAAACCTATTAGCATACGTTACTATGACTACTGTAACTTTCATTTAGTTTGTTATTTATTATGTTAAAATGGAAGCGTTAAAATACCTGTTCTTTTTTTTACAATAATTACTCTTAAAATATTTTCACCAGCAATGGTTAAACTAGTTGCTATAGCAGCTCCAAGGATTCCATAAAGCTGAATAAATATAAAATTTAATACAATATTTATCAATAAAAAAACACCAGAAATATAACTAAATACTTTCTCATTTCCACTCATAATCAGTAAAACTCCAGAACAACCAGTAGAAATATTAATAAATTGACCAAAACAAAGAATTATCAGGGAATAATAGGCTTCTATAAACTCTTCTCCCCAAAAAGTTAAAATATATTTACCAAAAATCAAAAAGAATAACGTTGATAAGACACCAATAATTATTAACCAAAAAGTAACTTTCTTTACTATATTTGAGACTTCATCAATTTTTTTATTGGCATACAAAGCTGCAATTTTTGGTGAAAGAACAGAATTTGTAATTTGTAAAAAAAAAGCAACAAATAAAACTAACCTCGTTGACACTGTATACAAACCTACATTTTTAGAGCTACTTAACCAACCAAGCATAATTATATCTACAGATGATAAAAGCAGTGTAGTTGCAGAGACAAAAAGTAAAGGTTTAGCCATTTTTATCATTGATTTATCTATTGAACCTAATAAAAATATAGGTTTATATAATTTTCTAAGGTATATTAGAGATATTAAAAAGGTTATACACCTACTTATTGTATAAATTATTATAACATTTAATAAATTAATTTGAACATCAAAAAAATTACATAATAAAAGACCCAACAATACAAATATAGAAGTTAAAAAATCTTTAAGAAGTCTACTTTGCCAAACCTTACTAAACCCATTTATTGCTGAAGCAAATACATTACTCATTGTTTGTGGTATTATAACCAAACTAGAAATAATTAAAGGTGTATTTAGTTCTTTAGATGAAAAAAAAATAGAAATTTGTTCAACACTAAAAAAAAGAAGTAATGATAAAGAAAAAGCTATAATTGTTGTGATATATATAGCAGTAAAAATTGTTCTTCCAATTGATTTAAATTCTTTTCTAAATAAATAAATTGAAATATTTTTCACCAAAACATGGTCCATACCAAACATTGTGAAAACTAAAATAATTGTTATAATTTGATTAATTAGGTTGACATCTCCGAGCCCTGACGCTCCTAATTCTCTTCCCAAAAAAATACTTGTAATCAATCTTGAAGAAATGCCAACAACTTGTATAATTGTTGCTTTTGACGATTTTAAAAAAATATCTTTTATGTACTTATCCAAAGTAAAACTTATTTATCTGCTAGTTAAAAAAACTAATAGTTTTGTCTAAACAAGCCAGTTTTCTATCTTTTTCAGACAAAATAATCTCACTTTCATTCAATTTCCAATCAATACCTAAAGTTTCATCGTTAAAAATAACACCTAATTCTGAGCCTGTTTGGTAATAATTATCACATTTATAATTAAAAATAGTATCATCTTCTAAGGTTGAAAAACCATGTAGAAAATTTCTAGGAATAAAAAGTTGTTTTCCATTTTCTCTAGATAATTCAATAGAAAAATGCTGACCAAAAGTTGGCGAGTCTTTTCTATAATCGACAGCCACATCCAGAACTCTTCCTTTTACTACGCGTACTAATTTTGCTTGAGAATAAGGTGCTTTCTGCATATGTAATGCACGAACAACGCCTTTTTTTGAAACTGATTCATTATCCTGAACAAAATTAACTTTAGCTCCTAAAGCTTCTTCAAATTTTTGATGATTAAAGCTCTCCATAAAAGTTCCTCTTTCATCTTTATAAACAGTTGGTTCTATTACAAAACAACCTTTTAAATGTGTTTCTATTACTTTCATTATATCTTATATAAATTATTGGCATATCCGCTTTTTAATAAAGGTTTAGAAATAGAAATCATTTCTTCTTTGTTTATAAAACCTGCTCTAAAAGCTGCTTCTTCTATAGATCCTACTTTTAAACCTTGCCTTTCTTCTATTACTTGTACAAATTGACCAGCTTGCATTAAAGAGTTAAAAGTACCTGTATCTAACCATGCTGTACCTCTATCTAAAATTTCTACAGAAAGTTTTCCTTTTTTTAGATATACATTATTTACTTCTGTAATTTCTAATTCGCCTCTTTTGCTTGGTTGTATATTTTTTGCAATTTCTATAACTTCATTATCATAAAAATAAATGCCAGGAACTGCATAATTAGATTTTGGTTTGTCTGGTTTTTCTTCAATAGAAATGGCTTTATTATGTTCATCAAATTCTACAACACCATATCTTTCTGGATCATTTACATGATACGCATATACAATACCTCCATCTGGATTGTTATTTGATTTTAAAAGATTTGCTAAACCAGATCCATAAAAAATATTATCACCCAATATTAAGGCAACTTTATCTTTACCAATAAACTTTTCACCAATAATAAAAGCTTCTGCCAAACCATTTGGGTTTTCTTGAATCTCGTATTGAAAACTACAACCTATTTTAGTTCCATCTCCTAATAGTTTTTGAAACAATGGTAAATCTTGTGGTGTAGAAATGATTAATATTTCTCTAATTCCTGCAGAAATTAAAGTAGAAATTGGGTAATAAATCATAGGTTTATCATACACTGGCATTAACTGTTTGCTCACAGCTAAAGTTAATGGATGTAACCTTGTTCCAGATCCTCCTGCTAAAACTATCCCTTTCATATTAATTGTATTTTTTTAAATACCACTGAATGGTTTTTAAAATTCCAGATTCGAAGTTTTCTGCGGCTTTCCATCCCAATTCATTTTCTAATTTAGATGCATCTATAGCATATCTAAAATCATGGCCTGGTCTGTCTTTTACAAAACTAATTTGATTTTTGTAAGAGTTTTTCTTTGGATGAATATTATCTAAAATCTCACAAATTTTTTTGGCTATGTACAAGTTATTACGCTCGTTTTTGCCACCAATATTATAAGTTTCTCCAGATTTTCCATTTTTGTAAACCAACTCAATCCCAATACAATGATCTAAGACGTATAACCAATCTCTAATATTTTTTCCATCACCATAAATAGGAATATTATCCCCAGAAATTGCTTTTCTAATAATGGTTGGAATCAACTTTTCATCATGCTGCTTTGGGCCATAATTGTTTGAACAATTAGTGGTTACCACATTCATTCCATAAGTATGAAAATAACTTCTAACCAAAAAATCTGAAGATGCTTTTGAAGCACTATAAGGGCTATTGGGCGCATAAGGTGTGGTTTCTGTAAACAACCCTTCTGATCCTAATGTACCATAAACCTCATCTGTAGAAATATGATGGAACCTTGCTTTTTCGAAACCTTTTTTATATTTATTGGGCGAATTCATCCAATAATTTTTTGCAACATCTAACAACGTAAAAGTGCCAAAAACATTTGTTTTTACAAACGCATCTGGATTTTTTATAGAATTGTCTACATGAGATTCTGCTGCAAAATGAATTACTCCAGAGAAATTATATTCGTTAAATAAATTTTCAACTAAATCTCTATTGCAGATATCTCCTTCAAAAAAAGTATATCTTGGGTGATTATCTAACTCTTTTAAGTTCTCTAAATCGCCTGCATAGGTAAGCAAATCTAAATTTACTACATGAATTTCTTTATTATTCTCAATAAAGTAAGGAATAAAATTGGACCCAATAAAACCTGCTCCTCCAGTAATTAAAATTGTTAGCATTCTTACTTTTTATAATTATTTAAATAAGAATTTACTTTAAATAATAACAGGATAAAAATCATTATTAATCCTCCTAAAATTGCCAGCTGAAAAGCTTTGTTTTTAGTTACTCCTTTTATTTCTGAGCCAATAGGTTGAAAATTAGAAATCACATTAATGACTTCATATTTTTCTGATTTATCTTCTGCAATGTCTTTTAATCGTGAATTTATTTTTCTATTAGATTCGAATAACTCTAACTCTTTTGTAGTTCTTTTTTCGCCACCTAAATCTATACTTGTTCCTGTGGTTTGCTTTTTAGCTTCCTCTATCATTACCTGCATGTACACTTTTCGCAAAGAATCTAACTGAGCTAAGTTTTGGCGATAAATTGAATCTGTTCTATTTAAATTTTCGTTGGTTAGTTCTTTTACTCTTTTAAAGTATTTGTTATTAACAACCGAAGAAATAATAACTTCATCAAGTTTAGAGAATACATTGTTTTTTTCAGCAACAACTTTAATTTTATGGATTTTATAGTCTAAATCTTTAAAAGATGTTTTAAACTCATCAAACGTGTAACTTTTTACAGTGGTTGTATCTACTTCTAAAATAAAATCGTTGTAAGAATTTATAATATCATTTTCATTTACAATGGGTTCTATTGTAAATTTTTTAAGTGATGCTGCTTCTAATTTACTTAATTTAAATGTATTTTGAATCCCTGAAGTGTCTTTTTGTTTTACCAAATCGTTATAATAATTGATATTATTATACAACTGATTGGCACTTTTAAAGTTTGGTTTTACCAACATTTCAGATTCATATTTATCTGTTGATTTTACTTGGATAAACACACCAATTGCAAAACCAATAATAGCAGCAATTCCTATTTTAACAATATTGTCTTTTAGAAAAATTAGAGCAAGTATAAAGGCATGAAAAATACCTTTAAAGATATTACTAATAAAATTAAAAAGGTTTTGGAAACCTCTACCTATAATTTTGAATAAAGATCCTAAATCTACTTCTTCTTCGTTGTTATTATGATTTGTTGACATATGAGTTTGATTATAATAGCTGTCTTATTTATTAAAAAATTTGTTCTAATATTTTTTGAGTTATAGCATATGTTGGTATAACTCCTGTCATACCTAATCCTCCTGATGCTAATGTAGCTCCTGTTTCTAATGGATTATCTGATGCATAATATGCATATCTTACTTTTACATCTTCAGAAATATTTCCTCTAATTCTTGATGCGGATTGTATTGCTTTTTGATAATGTGCTCCTTCCATTTCTAAACCTATAACATTCCAAGTAGAATCGTGGAAAAACTTTAACAAATCTCTATTTTGTAAAGAAGTTCCAAGAACAGAAATCATAGCACCATCAAAAACATCAACACCAAAACCTTCTAAATCTTTTTTAGATAACTCATTTTTAAACGGATAATTGTCTGCTGTACCTTCAAAAATATGCGCAGAAGGAATCATAATGTCTCCTTTACCGCCCTCTAAAATACCTGCCTTACCCATTATTGAAACCGATTTCACATCTAAATGATTCTTTTTCTTACTATTTTTATAGGGTTTGAGTAACTCATCCATTGTTTCATAAGCTTGTTCTCCAAAGGCATAATCCATCACTATTATGACAGGATTTTCATCTGTAGAGTTTACTTTTTGAAACGTAGAGTTATCAAAATTTATTTTATCTGTATCTATTATTTGAACATTAATGTTTGTCCCAGAAGTGTCTTTAATGTAAATCAACCCATTTTCTGATGCATATTCTTTTACCTTTTTTTGTAAAGGTTTACTATTAGAATTACTTAGCAACTCGAACAACTCAAATCCTTTATGGTTTGCAGTTTCTTCTGGCAATGCATTTTTGGCATAAATAGAATTTAGAACACTATGCATGTTTGCACTAATAATATGAATTGGTCTTTTTAATAGTTTGTTTTGTTTTAAGATTTTTTTGATGTTATTCGCCCAAATCTCTCCATAAATATGATGCCCAATTTCTTCAATTAATTTTGTACTAAATGTAATAGTTCTTTTCTTTTGTTCTAAAACCTCATTGATTGCCAATTTACCCAACCAATACATCAGTTGAAAAAAACGATCTGGATTATCATCGGTTGTAAAATTTTGATGAATTTTAGAAACCTCATCAAAGGTTCTTCCTAAAATATTTCCTAAATGCACAAGAGCAACTTCTCGTTCTTTTGCAGATATTTCTTTATTATGAATTACAATTTCTTCTAAATTTTTCCACTCTCGAGTAAAATCTTCTCCATCCTTTAGAGTAACTCTTCGTTGAATTTTATGAGATTCTATAAATAAGAACGTTAAATGCGTAAGAATATCATAGATTTCAGAACGTCCTCTTGTTATCTCAATATTCATTTGATCTTTATCAATTCTATAACAATTTCTTCTTCTTTTTGGAGGAATTATTGCCTCAAAAGTTGAGTTTCCATAACCTTCATCAGTAGTTAAATTGATAAACTGACATTCTTCTATACCTTTAGGAAGCCTGTCAATAACATACTCTAAACCATTTAATTCTATTCTTTCTCCAGCAATGGAACCATAGATTTCAGGACAAAGTAGTAACAAAGAATTTCGTAAAGTTTCTCCAGAAACACCCATAGGTTTATAAAAACCTCTACTAAATAGATGTCGCATAGAAATGTATAATTTTTCTATTGCATTTCTAGATTCTTGCGCTCGAGTTCTATCTTTTTTTCTAAGTTTTGACATAGTTAATTTAGAGGTTCAAATATAAAATTATTTAGCAGATAACAATTGCTTGTATTTTTTTTGATCTTTCAACAACTTAATTGCTTCTTTAATTACATGATCATGCTTTAAATTATACTTGTAAACACCTTCTTTGTAAAAATATCTTTGAAGTATTTCTTCTTTAATTTCTCTTTTAACAATATCTTTATTTTTAGCTACTTCATCAATTTTATAGTCTACTAATTTGTCTTGTATTTTACTGTATTCTTTAGCAATATTATCTACTAATGATGCTTTGTAGGCTTCTTTGAAAAGTCTTTCTTGTTTAGTTACAAAAGAAGTATCAATTTTTAGATAGTTAGTAAATTGTTTAAAATCTGCGTCTTTAAACTCAAAACTATCTTCATTTTCTATATTTGGATTTTTATAAAAATAATCTGTCGCAAAATTAAAAATTGCTCTCGATTGTAAAAGTGATTTTGTAGCCTCTGTTCTTTTAGATTCTTCAATTATTACATCTGGTAAAACACCTCCACCATCATAAACTGTTCTTCCATTAGCGGTTTTAAATTTGTTAATTCCTGAATCTGAAAACTTAGGTACCGAACCGTCTTTTTTTCGATTTGCATAATCTAATTCTTGAATACATCTTCCGCTTGGAGTGTAATATTTAGAAATCGTCACTTTTAATTGAGTTCCATAGGTCAACTCACGATAACGTTGCACCAAACCTTTACCAAAAGAACGTTGTCCCATAATTACAGCTCTATCATAATCTTGCAAAGAACCACTTACAATTTCTGACGCAGATGCAGAACGTCCATTTACTAAAACCACAATAGGAATATCTAAATCCAAGGCCTTATTTGTGGTTTTATACGTATTACTCCACTTTTTAATTTTTGCTTTAGTACTTACTATTTTTTTCCCTTTAGGTATAAAAAAATTAGAAATATTAATAGACTCTAATAAAGATCCTCCAGGGTTAGAACGTAGGTCAAAAACCAACTTTTTCATGCCTTGTTTCTTTAATTTTTTAAATGCTTTTTTTACTTCGGATGAAGCTTTATTACTAAAACGTGTTAAAATAATATATCCTGTTTCTGCATCAATCATTTCTGAAAACGGAACAGGATTTACCACAACTTTATCTCTGGTAATTTCTTTTGTAATAATTTGTCCTTGACGCTCAACATCAATAGTAAATTTGCTATTGGGTGTTCCTTTTAAAAACATAGACATTTGGTCTCTGTTCATATTTTGGAGAGGTTGGTTATTTACAGAAGTAATAACATCTCCAACTTTTAAATCTGCTTTATCAGCAGAAAAACCTTTGTAAACCTCTCTAATCTGAATTCCTTTTTTGGTATAATAAACAGAAACTCCAATACCTCCATATTCACCTTCTCTTCGAATTCTTGCATCTTCTACATCTTGTTCATTGTAAAAATTAGTGTAAGGGTCTAAATCTTTTAGGGTGTTTTTTATCGCTTTATCTGTAATTTCTGCAGGATTAATTTCATCAACATAATACATATTCAATTCTTTGAATAATGTGTTATAAATCTCTATCTGTTTTGCAACTTCAAAGAATTTAGATTTAAAAGAAAACGATAAAAATAATGTTCCTACCAAAAGAACAAGAATCGTTTTTTTAGACATTTTAATGTTCATCTTTTGTATTTTTAGTTTCATTAACAAACAAAGTCAATAATTTTTCCATTTTAGAGAACAGTTCTTCATATTTCCATTCTTCTTTCCCAATATACGAAATCATAAAAATATAGGGTTGATCAATGGTATCGTAAACAATATGTTTCTGTAAACGATACGTTTCTCGAAGTAATCTTTTTATTCGATTTCTGTCTACTGCTAACTTAAAATTCCTTTTTGGAACAGAAACACCAGCTTGTGCAGGATAATTTGAAGTGTGTTGGGTTTGCAAAAATATCATTCTTAACGGAAAAGCTTTTACAGAATTCCCTTCTTGATATAATTTCTCAATGAGTTTTCTACTCTTTAAACGTTCTTCTTTTCCTAAAGTATACTTCATTACTACAAACTTAATAGAAAAGGATAACTTTTTAACGTTTTCTAAAGTAGAACTTTAAAAAAGTTCCTTATTTTTAATATTCATTATTGTTTAATAATTAACAATTATATTTATTTTTGTTTAAAATAAAACTAAATCGATGAAGCAAGACCTATTTCAAGCACCAGATTATTATAATTTAGATGATTTATTAACAGATGAGCATAAGTTAGTGAGAGATGCTGCTAGAGATTGGGTAAAACGTGATGTTTCTCCAATCATTGAAGAGTATGCTCAAAAAGCCGAATTCCCAACACAGATTATTAACGGTTTGGCAGAAATTGGTGCATTTGGCCCTTATATTCCTGAGGAATATGGTGGAGCAGGTTTAGATCAAATTTCTTACGGTTTGATTATGCAAGAAATAGAACGAGGAGATTCTGGTGTGCGTTCTACTGCATCAGTACAATCTTCATTAGTAATGTATCCTATTTTTAAATATGGAACAGAAGAACAACGTAAAAAATACTTACCCAAATTAGCTTCAGGAGAATGGATGGGTTGTTTTGGATTAACAGAACCCAACCATGGTTCAAATCCTGCAGGGATGGAAACCAAATATAAAGATATGGGAGACCATTATTTATTAAATGGTGCAAAAATGTGGATTTCTAATGCTCCGTTTGCACAAGTTGCTGTAGTTTGGGCTAAAAATGAAGAAGGTAGAATTCACGGACTAATTGTAGAACGTGGTATGGAGGGGTTTTCTACTCCAGAAACACATAACAAATGGTCTTTACGTGCTTCTGCTACAGGTGAATTAATTTTTGATAATGTAAAAGTGCCTAAAGAAAACTTACTACCAAATAAATCTGGTTTGGGGGCGCCTTTAGGTTGTTTAGACTCTGCAAGATATGGTATTGCTTGGGGTGCTATTGGTGCTGCAATGGACTGTTATGATACAGCTTTACGTTACGTAAAAGAACGTGAACAATTTGGAAAACCTATTGGTCAGTTTCAACTACAACAGAAAAAATTAGCTGAAATGATCACAGAAATTACAAAAGCACAATTATTGGCTTGGAGATTAGGTTCATTAAGAAACGAAGGAAAAGCAACTTCTGCTCAAATTTCTATGGCAAAACGAAACAATGTTGAAATGGCAATAAATATTGCTAGAGAAGCAAGACAAATGTTAGGTGGAATGGGAATTACTGGTGAATATTCCATCATGCGCCATATGATGAATTTAGAAAGTGTAATTACTTACGAAGGCACACATGATATTCATTTATTAATTACTGGTTTAGATGTTACTGGATTAAATGCTTTTAAATAGAAAATTAACATACAGTTTTTACTTTTTCATTTTACTTATCATGTTTTCTTGTGGAAGCAGTTCTGGAATTAGAAGTATGGAAAATGAAGGAGTTGAAGAACTGATAGAGGAAAAAATAAACATTCTGTCTTTAGGAGATAGTTATACTATTGGTGAAAATGTTTGCCAAAAATGTAGATTTCCTGAGCAACTTATAGATTCTCTAAGGCAAAGAAATACTGATTTAGACTTCGATTTAAAAGTAATTGCGACTACTGGATGGACGACAAGAAATCTCATAAACGCAATTGATAACCAAGAATTATCAACTAATTTTGACTTGGTTACATTATTAATTGGAGTTAATAATCAGTATCAAAGATTGCCTTTTTCAACTTTTGAGAAAGAATTCCCTTTACTTATTCAAAAAGCTATAACATCTGTAAATTCCGATAAATCAAAACTTATTGTTTTATCTATTCCTGATTATGCTTTTACTCCTTTTGGAAATGGAAACAAAATTATTTCACAAGAAATTCAAAAATACAACACGTACATCAAAAATTTTTGCTCAAGTAATAATATCACATTTTTAAATATTACAAACATCACCCAATCTGGTCTAGCAAATCCAGATTATGTTGCCAATGATGGTTTACATCCTTCTAAAGAAGCTTACACAGAGTTTGTAAAGCTACTGCTACCTTTGGCAACCCAAAAACTTGGATTATAATTTTTGTTTCTAAGTAAATATCTCCTAAAACGTATTCGTAGATTCTACTGATAACATGACATTTGACATGTTTTTTTGGGCATACTTGCTATAGTTTTGTTTCTGAAACTGAACTATTAATATTAAGTAATACATTATGCAAGAAACTAGAAAAGACACTGTACAGTTTATCAACTTACAATTGGCATCTTTAGGGCAACCAACTTTTAAAGATGATAAAGGAGAGTTTTTAGATCCTAAATTTGAAGAATTAACTACAGGACTTATAAAAAGCCTTCAACAAAAATCTAGATTACTAACAAATCATCATGCACCAGTAGATGCAAGAATTCAAAATTTTATTGATGATTATTTAAAAGATGTATCTATAGATAAACCCATAGTTGTTCCAAACAATACTTTAATATTATCTAAGAAAGGACAAGCTAGAGAAGTTAGTTTGCCACCAAATGGAGATTCTTTTAAAAGTGATTTAGTAACTTCTAATAGAGTAAAGCAAGGTATTTTAAATAATCCTTTACACGATAAAAGAACTACAAAAGGTACTTTTCATATTGTTGAAGGAGATTTACCTGTACCTCTTGATAAGTTTGAAGTTCCAAAAGTTGTTTTTGCACATTTTTTAAACGCAGCTTTTAATCCTAATGATGATTTAAAAGTGCTACCATTTACTTCTAATCAAGAAGAAAAAGCAAAAGTGATGGTTTCAATGTTATTAAGACCCACTGTTTGTCCTGAAGTAAAAGGTGTAATTTCAAAAAAATCTTTAGAAGTTAGGTTCTTTGTTCCTGGAAACTTAGTAAGTAATTTAGATTTTGTAGAATCTATCTTTGGTAATGCTGGCGATCCTAATTTAGCTCAAAACGATGCTGCATTAGACACAGAACATTGGACAGGTCATACAGGTTGTATTGTATTAGCTCCTCAATTATTAAAACTTACAAAAAAAGAAGTTGGTTTACCTCATTTTGATGATGCAACAGAGCGTCAACGTAAAGATGGTATGTGCTGGAAAGATGAAAATGAACTGTATAATGATGGTGGTGCCTTTAAAATTACTTGTAGAGATGACAGAGGTGTAGTAATTACTTTAATAGCTGATAATTATTACGGATATTCTAAAAAAGAAATAAAAACTCAAATTAGTTATTCTGCCAACTTATATGGTTTGGTAGAAGAAGAACACGCTGGTGGTGCAATTGCATTTGCAAGAAGAGTAATGGGTGATACTCTTGATGGTAAAGACTATTCTGAGTTCCATAATTTTCAACATACTTTTGAAGGGGTTAAAGAACTTTTAGGAGACAGAATTGATGTGAAGCCAGAAAACTATGCTGTTGATAAAAAATATCCAAATATCATATACATTCCAGAGTTTTCTTATGTAAACACAAACACCAATAGCATTACTTGGACGCATAATAGTAAAGAGCAAAAACTTACATTATCTCCTCATAAAACATACGTACACCCTACTGGAAATAAATTCAAATTAGAAAAACACAAATCGGTTAATCTTTGGAGAATTGTAGATACGTTTGCAGAAGGTATATTCTGTCATAAGCCTTGTACAGTATCTGGTGGAGGAAAATCTGAGATTTCTAAATCGATGCAAAATGCGATTACATATAGCACTTTTAACATCCAAAATATAGAAGAAGATTTTAAGAAAGCTGATGAAATTATAGAATACACATATTCTAATCGTTGGAAAGTAAAAGATCCTAATAGACCCGTTTCTAGATCTTTCTTAAGTGAAGAAAGAACATTAAGTTCTGCTGTAAGGTTGTTAACACCATCAGATCAAAACTCTGATGAATTTAATGAGATGTTAAGAAACATTCCTGTTCATATCCGTTCTTTAGTGTTGTTTGTAAAACGATTATACAGACAAGCACATGGTGGATTAAACTGGAAGGAGTACATGACTGTTGAAATTATCAACGGTAAAAAAGGAACTGGAGTGATTTACAACAATAATCCTGTGGTGGGTAGTTATGTTCGTATCGGATTTAATCCTCAAGGAAACTGGATGTTAAACAAATTACGTTCTGATTTTTCTCCGTGTGAAAAAATTCAAACAGAAGATGATATTACAGCATCTATAACTATACCAAGAAACAGATTAGACAACTTAAACCCAGAGTTTACCAATAAAAGTTTAAAAGTTCTTACCAATTGCGAAGCACATTTGTTTCAAAGACCAGATGAAGCTGTAGTAAGAGGTTATGACAAAGGTGCTGAATTAGATTTGGTAACAGAAGGTAGATTTTTAACAAACTATGAGTTGTTGAAAAAAGAAGATGCAATTGCTTTGTATGAAGACACCATCAACTTTGATAAATACACAAAACCGGTACAAGACTTTATAGAAAGTATTGTAAAAAGTGATAAAGAGGAAGAATATTTTGTTGTTCCTTCGCATACAAGAATTGTAAATGGAGAACCAACTAAAAATCCTCGTTATCTAGAGCCAAATAGATTTATTGAAGAAACTGAAGCAAGTTATTTAGCTGATATTGGAGTTCGGTTAGTTAGAAAAATGGGATTAAATGAACCATTAAATCATGTTGTAAATGCAGTTTTACCAGGTAGAAGAAACAACCCTGTTGATAAAGCTAATGGAATTAGACCTTTAGCAGTGTATAATCCAATTCATTTCCAAGAAACTCCAGAATTATTTATGGACTTTATCTGTAGTTTAACAGGTAAATCTCCGTCAACAACAGGAGCTGGTTCTGAAGGGGCTTTAACTAAAGCACCGTTTAATATGTTAACACCAACAACAGATTTAAACAATGCTTTATTATCACATATTTTAACAGAGTCTCACGGATTTAGTACTGCTGCTGGTTATGTAGGAGCTGAAAATAAAATTGACCATGATGTTAGTTTATTAATTCCTGAAATTTGGGCAAGATTAGAAACTGAAGATAGAAACCCAAAAAGCCTAATAGAAACTGGGTGTTTAGAAAAAATTGAAGATTTTGAACATGAAGGTGAAACTATTTTAGCGAGTAGATTAGGGTACAGAATTACCAAAAAATTCTCTTACAGATGTATGAGTAGAATTTTTGACGAACCTACAGCTGTATTTAGTGATAGAATGTTAAAACCAGAATTACAAGGTTTAGAAGATTATGTAGATGGTATTAAAAACATCACTGAAGCACAACAAAAAGTAGCTTTAAACTATTTTGAAGATGGAAGTATAGAAGCTGCAATACCTCCTTTAAAAATTTTGTTACACATTATGGCGTATGGAAATTATGAAGGAAAAGAGATTAGTGATCCAGAGTTAAGAAAATACTTTGATAGAGATTATGTAGTGAATAGCGATTGGTATAAAGAACGATTAAAATTAAAACAAGAAAAAGATATTGCATTTTTCACAAAACAAATTCAATATTTAGAAGATTTTATTTCTAATCCATTCAACACAAATATTGCTAATGAATTAAATATTCAAGATCGTTTAACACAAGTTAAACAACGTCTAGAAGAAGTAAGTTCTAAAGTGTATTTAAATCTTTTAGAAGGAACTATAGGTGTAGATCCTTTATGTAGAAAGTAAATTTATGTATTAAGAAGCTGTTTTCAGCAGAATATTAGGGCATCGCTTACAGTTGATGCCCTTTTTTTTGTATTTATTACAACACTTGCTTTTTAAAGAAAAAAACTGTTAAGTAATATTAAAGACGATTTTTTTTACTTTTTAAAATCTATTTTAAATTGAAAAACTTCCTTGTAAAACTTAAATTATAGTTAAATAACTATAATTTAAGTTGTATAACTATAAAAATAGTTATACGTTTGTAGTGCTTTTAATAATTATCAATTTAAAATGGAAAAACTAACGAACAAAGAAGAAGAAATTATGCACGTTTTATGGAAGCTAAAAAAAGCTTTTGTAAAAGATGTTTTAGCAGCAATTAAAACAGACAAACCTCATTACAACACACTTTCTACAATTATTAGAAAACTAGAAGAAAAAGGCTATGTTGGTTACACAGCTTATGGAAAAACACATCAATATTTTCCTATTGTGTCTCTAGAAAATTATAGAAAAAAATTTATGAATACAGCTATTAACAACTATTTTAATAGCTCTTATAAAAATATGGTATCTTTTTTTGCGAAGGAAGAAAAAATTAGTGTGGAAGAGCTTAAAGAGATTATTGCTTTAATTGAACAAAAAAAATAATTATGGAATATTTTTTTAAAGCAAGTTTAATAACGGCAATTTTGTATTTGTTTTACAAAATAGTATTACAAAACGATACGTTTTTTCAGTTTAATAGAATTTTCTTATTCGTAGGAGTTTTTGCAATATTTTTAATTCCTTTCATTACAATTCCTATTTATATAGAATATACTCCAGAATTTACAACAAATTCTTTTGCTGAAACTTCATTCATTCCTATAACGACAGAACATATAGAACAGCCTTTTCAGATAATAAATTATATACCTTCTATTTATCTACTTGGTGTTTTAGGATTTTCTATTCGTCTTGTGCTTCAATTCGTATCCCTAATTCGTGTCACCAAACAAAACATATCTATAAAACAAGACGGTTTTACAATTATAAAAACAAATGAAAATATATTACCATTTTCGTTTTTTAAATGGATTGTATACAATTCTACAATGTTTAGCAAAGTAGAATTAGCGCATATTTTAAAACACGAAAAAGCACATGTTAAAGAACTACATTCTATAGATATCATCTTAACACAACTCTCTTGTGTAGTCTTTTGGTTTAACCCTTTTATGTGGTTGTATGCTAAAGCTGTAAAAGAAAACTTAGAATTTATTGCTGATGAAAATGCAATTAAGAATACAAACTGTAAAAAAAATTATCAATATACTTTACTTAAAACGAGTATCAAAAATAAACAGTTGGCGATATCCAATAGCTTTTATAAATCACCCATAAAAAAACGAATTGTTATGTTACAAAAAACTAAATCTAAAAAAATTAACCAACTAAAATATGCGCTGGTAATTCCTGTATTAGCTCTTTTTCTTATGAATTTTAATAAAGAAGAGGTTTATGTTGAAAAGGAAATAGAAAAAAATATTCCAGAATACAATCAGGAATCTTTTATCATAAGAAGTTATGATACTGATGCAGCTTTAAAAAGAATTAAAAATTCTTTAAAAAAGAAAGGAATGGATGCCAAAATCACAGGCGTTAAAAGAAACAATAATGGAGAAATTATTGCTATTAAAATTAATGTAAAATCTAAAAGTGGTAGTACAGTAAATTATAGTCAAAATAATAACAAACCTATTGAATCAATCGAAATAACCTCTTACACAGATGAAAATGGACTTAAAATTGGTCCTCATAGAAAGAGCAACAATTCCAAAAAAATAAACAAATCTAGTGATAAGACAACATCGCTTTTAGTAATTGAATTATTAGAAAGGTATAAAGGTTCTGCTTTTTTTTTAGACGGAAAAAAAATTACAGAAAAAAAATTACAAAAAATAAATGAAGTTGATATACATTCTATATCAGTATTAACTGGAGAATCTACTAAAGTATTTGGCCAAAAAGGAAAAAATGGGGTCGTACTTATAAACACCAAAGAAAAATTCATAGAAATTATTTTCAATAAAAACACAACTTTAGAAAAACTAAAAGCACAAAGTAAGTCTTTAAAAGAAAATTATAATATTGGTTTTGATTTTGAAATCATAAATAAAAATGGTGAGGTTGCAGATTTTAAATATCTATTTGACAATGGAGAGCATAAGCAAGAAGCAATCTTTGAAAGAATATATCCATTTACCACAATGAGAGAAACTAATTCTTTAATTTTAAAATACGATTTAAAAACTAAATCACTCTCTATGTATACTATTATTGATAATACGTTTGGAGAAGAACACAAATTAAATTTTTTCAGCAACAGTTTATTTTATATAAATGATAAAGACACGAATGAAATATTAGAAAAACAAAAAAAATCAATAAAAGAAAAAGGAGTAATTATCGAGTTTTTAGATATCAAACGTGATACAAATAACAGAATTACAGAAATTAAAATTAATGCACAAACTAAAGACTCGAAATCATCTTATAACTACAAATTAGATGGAAAGAATTTTAATGGAATATCAATAAGCTTTTATTCAAACGGTAATGGTTTAGAAATTAAACCTGTGTTAAATACGTTTTAATTTAAGAAGCTTTTTGCAACAAAATGTGAGGGCATCGCTTACAGTTGATGCCCTTTTTTTGATACTTTTTACAGCATTTACTTTTTGGTTTTATACAATTAGACGAACAAACACTATCGCAAACTGAAGTGTTTGTCATTGTAATTGTTGGCTTATTATCAGTATAAAATATAATCATTATTATAAAATATACTGCAAATATAAATGTTTATTTAGAATAAATAAAAATAAAAAGTTGTTAAAATTAAAAAGAGGTTTCTTCTTAAAATGAAGAAAACCTCTTTTTTTGAGTTGGAGAACAGTTATTTAACAAGAAGAGCAAGAAGCACTTTCTTTTTTTACACCAAGTTTAACTAAAATAGTTTCTAACAAACACCATTTTGTAAATGCAGATTGTATCATATTTACACCAATAAAGACACCAAACCACAACCAATTTATGCTCACAAAGTAAGATAAGCTTACCATTAATAAAACCATAAACCCTACTATTACTCTAAAATACGTATTTAACATTTTCTTATTTTTTTATTATTATATAAATCTTTCAATGGGCAACACCACTCCTTTTACAGGGTTATTGGTTTCCATGTTTTTATTAAAATCTTCAATTAAATTGAACAATACATCAATATGTTCATCATCTGTAAAAGAGAAAAACAACGTGGAATCATTACCATTTTTTCCTGCTGAAAACCAATTGGAAGAAATTTCTGAAGGAATATTTTTAAACCCATTAATTTCTGTGATACTTAAATTTTCTATCGCTGCTTTTTTAAAGATTTTTAAAATAGCTGCCTGAAATTCTTCTACTGCTGTTACGAATACTAATTTCATCTGATTATTTATTTATAATTCTTTTTTTCAATCATATAATACACCAATGGCACTACTAATAAAGTTAGCACTGTAGATACTATGGTTCCTCCCATTAAAGAGATTGCCAATCCTTGAAAAATGGGATCAAATAAGATTACAAAGGCTCCAATTACTACAGTTCCTGCGGTTAATAAAATTGGTGTTGTTCTAACTGCTCCAGCTTCTATGGCTGCTTGTTTTAACGGAATTCCTTCTGCTAACCTTAGGTTGATAAAATCAATCAGTAAAACAGAGTTTCTTACCATAATTCCTGCTAAAGCAATCATTCCAATAAAAGAAGTTGCTGTAAAAAAGGCACCCATCATCCAGTGTCCTAAAATAATTCCAATTAAGGATAAAGGTACAGCAACCATCATTACAACAGGTGCTTTAAAGTTTTGAAACCAGCCTACAATTAAAATGTAAATTAGAATTAATGCTCCTAAAAAGGCGATTCCTAAATCTCTAAAAACTTCTAAAGTAATTTGCCATTCTCCATCCCATTTTACTGTAAAATCGTCTTCAAAATCTGGTTGACCTAAATACATTTCATTTAATTGATAACCTTCTGGAAGTTTAATTTCTTTCAATTTCTTTTCCATTCCTAAAATTGCGTATGCAGGACTTTCTAATTCACCAGCCATATCTGCCAACACATACACCACTCTTTTCTGGTTTTTTCTGTAGATGCTTTTTGCGGAATTGGTTTCTATAATTTCAACCAAATCTGCAATAGGAATCATGTTTCCTTGTTTCGATTTTACTTTTAGTTGAGAAATATCAGAAATGGTAGATTTTTCTTTTTCATCTAAACTCAACACCAAACCAACTTGATGTACTGAAGCTTCATCATATAAATTGGTGATTGGTCTATTAGATAAAGCCATATTCATGGTATAAGCAATTTGCTGTGGTGCAACTCCATACAACATGGCTTTTTCTCTATTAATTTCAAATTGATATTCTTTTTGATTGGCTTCTACCATCCAATCAATATCAACCACATCATCTGTATTTTTTAGAATGTTTTGAACATCGTTTGCAATTCTAATTTGCTCATTATAATCTGGCCCATAAACTTCTGCAACAATGGTTGATAAAACTGGTGGTCCAGGTGGAACCTCTACCAACTTTACATTGGCATTGTATTTTAATGCAATTTTCTGAATTTCTGGTCGTAATAATTTTGCAATTCCATGACTTTGAATAGAGCGTTCTCCTTTATCAACTAAATTCACTTGAATATCTGCCATATTAGAGCCACCACGTAAATCGTAATGACGTACCAAACCATTAAATGTAATGGGTGCAGAAGTACCAATATAGTTTTGGTAATTCACCACTTCTGGTCTTGTGGCTAAATATTGTGCAATTTCTTGGGTAACTACTGCTGTTCTTTCTAAAGTAGTTCCTTCTGGCATATCAATAACCACTTGAAACTCATTTTTGTTATCAAAAGGCAGCATTTTTACTGCTACAGAATTGGTTAAAAACAAGCCCATTGTTACTATTAACACAAAGAATGTTCCTCCTAAAAATAACCACCTTTTGGTTTTACTTTCTAATAATGGTCTTTCTAACTTGCTATAAATTCTATAAATTAAAGTTTCTTCTAAAGGCTTTTCAGCTTTCTTTTCTGCGCCGTTTTTATCTTTTTCTCTTAAGAAAATATATCCTAAATAAGGTGTAATGGTTAACGCTACAAATAATGATAAAATCATTGCAATAGAAGCTCCAATTGGCATTGGTGCCATATAAGGCCCCATTAAACCAGATACAAAAGCCATTGGCAACACAGAAGCAATTACTGTAAAGGTTGCTAAAATGGTTGGGTTACCCACTTCGTTAATGGCATACAAAGCCGCTTGTTTAAATGGCAAGCGTTTCATTTTAAAATGCCTGTGCATATTTTCGGCGATAATAATGGAATCATCAACTACAATACCTGTTACAAAAACCAGTGCAAACAACGTAATTCTGTTTAAGGTGTAATCTAGCATATAATAGCTCAACAACGTTAATGCAAACGTAATGGGCACAGATAAAAATACCACCAAACCACCTCTCCAGCCCATAGCTAGCATTACCACTAAAGTTACTGCAAAGATAGAACCAATAAGGTGTAACAATAATTCTGATACTTTATGAGAAGCAGTTTCGCCATAATTTCTTGTTACTTCTACATGAACATCATCAGGAATTAAAGTAGTTCTTAAATGTTCTACTTTATCAATAATTACCTCAGCAATTTTCATAGCATCAGCCCCTTTTCTTTTGGCTACAGAAATAGTTACTGCAGGATATTCAGATTTGTAAGTTGTAGATTTATCACTTGCTTTTCCAAACCCTAAAGACACGTAATTTTGTGGAATTTCTGGTCCGTCAATAATATTTGCAATTTGTTTTAAATAAATTGGCTGATTTTGTTTTACACCCACCACTAAATTCTCCACATCTTTTTTAGAGGCTAAAAACTTTCCTGTTTTTACTAAAAACTCGGTATCATTTTTATCAAAACTTCCAGCACTTAATTGCGTGTTATTGGCTTTTATCATTTTAGAAACAGATAAGAAATCTAATCCGCTTGCGGCTAATTTATCCTTGTCTAAAACAACGCGTAATTGTCTGTTTCTTCCCCCAATTTTATGGGTAATCGAAACATCATTTACTTTTTTAATTTCACTTTCTAATTCTTGCGCCATTTGCCCAAGCTGAAAATCGTTATAATTTTCACTCCACAAGGTTAAACCCAACATAGGTACATCATCAATAGCACGTGTTTTTACTAATGGAAACGTAACGCCTTGTGGCATTTGGTCCATGTGTTTGTTAATTTCATTGTACAACTTTACAAACGAACGCTCAATATCTTCGCCCACATAAAATTGCACAATTACCATGGCTTTTTCGTTCATCGAGGTCGAATACACATACTCTACACCTTTGATATTCGAAATTAATTTCTCTAAAGGTTTTACCACTCTAGACTCTACTTCTGTAGGACTTGCACCTGGATAACCCACAAAAATATCTGCCATTGGCACATCTATTTGTGGCTCTTCTTCACGCGGAATTAAAAACGAACTATACACACCAATGACCATAAAAACAATCATTAGCAACACCGTTAATTTAGAACCGATAAAGACTTTTGCAATTTTTCCTGCTAAACCTTCTTTCATATTGTTTATTTTTTTGGGCGTTTTAACAGGCTATCCGTTTCAATCTTTTTTTGCCATATATGGCAGCAAAAAAAGGATTTCCACTACTATCCTTAACGCGACTTTTTAATTATTGAATTGAAATTTTTGCTCCGTTAAATAATTTTCCATCAGCAGAAATGATATAAGATTCTGATGCTGATAAACCAGATAAAACCTCAACTTTATCTCCATACATTCTTCCTAAACGTAACCAACGTAACAAAGCTGTATTGCTTTGGCTTGTGGTATACACGCCAGATAATTGTCCGTTTTTAACAATAGCATCTGTAGGAATTAAAACCATTGCTGATTTTACATTTTGCGAAACAGGAAACTGAATTGTTGTAAACATTCCTGATAAAATGTTTGCGTCTGTTTTTTCTAAATCTACTTTTACCAAATACTGCCCACCTGTATTTTTAGCAGATGTACTAACTTCTGTAACTTTTCCTTTAATGGTTTTATAAATAGATTTTACCAAAACATTTACAGTTATTCCTTTTTTAATGTTAGAAATTTCTGTTTCTGGCACCATTGCCATTACTTCAAACTTTTTTGGAGTTTCTAAGCTAATTAAAGGCATTCCTGGATTTGCCATATCTCCATTTTCTACATTTTTACTGGTAATTACACCACTAAAAGGAGCAGTAATATTAGAATATGCAAACTGAGCATTAATTTCGTTTTTCATTTGTTTGGCAGACTCTAAACCTGCTTTTGCCATTTTGTAATTGGCAGTCATATCATCCATTTCTTTTTGGGTAATACTATTGCTAGCAAACAAATTTTTAAAACGTTTGTAATTTTTTTCAGCATTTGTAAAAGCAGTTTTAGCTTGTGTAATGCCTGCATCTATTTGTGCTTTTTTAGCTTGTAAATCTGCATTGTTAATAGCCACTAATAATTGACCTTTTTTAACTTTATCGCCTACATTTACATACACTTTTTTTACATAACCCATCATTCTTGTACTTAAATCTGCACTATTTGTAGCTTGTATTTTTCCACTTACAGATAAAAAAGGATTGTTAGCATTTAGCTGAACTTTAGCAACTTTTACATGGATTGTTGGTGAATTATCTTGTGCTACTTTTTTGTCTTCACTACCACAGCTTGTAACAAATATTGATAAAGCAATTAGTGTAATTATATTAATGTATTTTTTCATTTTTTCTGTTTTATTGTTTTTTTGACTGTATACTGAAACTGTATAATGACTTCTATTCTTTCGTTAAAAATTCTAAATATTTTTGAGTATAATTATATTCAAATATGGTTTGGTAATACTCTAATTGTTTTTGTGCAAATTGGGTTTCTGCTTGTAATAAGTCAGAAGTTTTTTCTAAACCTTCTTTAAATCTGTTTTTACGGATTCTTAAAGATTCTTTAGATTGTTGCACTGCTAATGCTGTTAGTTCTAATTTGTTTTTAGCATCTATTAACTGACGCTTTACTTTATTTAATTCTAAATTACTTTGAGATACATATTGATTGTAAGCTAACTTAGATTTTTCGAATTCTGCTTTACTTTTTTGTGCTTTTCCAAAACGTTTAGAGCCTTTAAAAATATCCCAGCTTAATTGTGCACCAATTAAGTATCCACTTGCATTTCCTTGAAAAATGGTATTGTCATACATTTCATAACTTCCAAAAGCATTTAAACGTGGTAAAAAAGACATTTTATCGGCTTTATTCATTGCCTCATAAGCTTTGGTAGAAAGTTGCATTGCTTTAATATCAGATCTGTTTTCTGAAATCGTTTTGTTATCCATAGAAAAATTAGAAACCGTTAAACTATCTGTGGGTTTGTATATTACATAGCGCTCATCATTCATTAAAAAAGACAAATAATTAGACGCATTTTGTACGTTGCTTTTTGCTGTTTGCAACTGATTTTTAATTTCTGTAACACGCACTTCTACATTTAATACATCTGCACGTTGTAAATACCCTTGTTGAAAACTGTTTTCTGCTAACTTTTTGTTTTCATTTGCTGTCTGTAAAGCTTTTTCTAGAACTTGCTCTCCTTTATAAGCCAATTGCAATTGCATGTATGCTTTTTCTACTTCAAAAAACAAATAATCTTCTGTTCTTTGCGATTGTAAAGACATGGCATCCATTTTAGATTTGGCAGCTTTTCTTTGATAAACTCCGTCTAAATTAATTAGAGGTTGTTCTACTTTTATAACAGTTGTAAAATTCTGAGTTTGTTCTGGGTTGTTTAACAATGCAGGATTAAAATCGTTCTGAGTTAAAATACCTTGATTTAACTTAGAACCAAATGCCATTAACGGATTTGTAGTGGAAATTCCGGTATGAGTTGCTGTAATATTTGGTAAAAAAACAGCATTGGTTTGTTTGTAATCTGCTTTGGCAGCATTAAACGACTCTTTAGAAATTTTTAAAGATAAATTTTGATCAGAAATTTTAGACAAAACCTCAGACTTATCTATCGAAATTATTTCTTGCGCTCCTAATTGTTTAGAAAACAATAACACAATTATAAGTATGCTTTTTACTATTTTTTTCATGTATTCTATTTTAACACTGCAAAACTAAATCGAATAAAATGTTTTTTTAGTAACATTAGTTACCAAACAAAAAGCACTTAAATCATAGAGATTTAAGTGCTTTCTAACCAAACTGAAAACTAAAATTTAATTACATTGCTCTTGACTACTATTTAATATCGCATCAAAGGCGTCTTGAGTTATAAATTGAGGTGTGTAAGTGCCTCCATTTTTTTCTAAGCCTTTCATAAAACTTCTTAAGTGATTTCTAGACCCACATATTAAATTTTGATATACATTTATTAAGGTATTATTTTTAGTAAGAGAGACATAGTTTTCTAAATCTTTTATATCTAAATCTTCTATAGTTGCACCAATTTTTAATGCATTTATAACACTTTTTGCACCATCTTCTTTAAATGTATCGTAATGCGCTTGTAATTCTTTATTATTAAAAACTCCTTCTGGCAAAATAGTGTAAGAAATCTCGTTTTGTTTTAATAAATTTTCAATAGCATCCATATGCGTTTGTTCGCTTTTTTTAATGTTTGCAAACTGATTTAAACCCCATTTTTCATATAGAATACTATAAGTGTCTCTTGCTAATTTTTCTTCTTCTAACATAAACAATAATGCATCAGCGTCTTCTTGTAAAATTGTTATATTTTCTTCAATTTTATCTCCAATGAATTCGTCTTCTGAATCATTAGAACATGCATTTGTAGAGATTATCAATATGATAAACGTAAATATGTACTGTATTTTTAGTATTGTTTTCATAATTTTTAATATTTAAAATTCTTTGTATAAAGGTATTACGAAAAAGAGAATCTATAAGTAACCTAAGTAACACGGATATGTTATTTTTGAAGCCTATATTTGTACTGTTATAACTTTAATACAAAACGTTACTTCTGTTGGTTTTTCTTTCTAAAAATAAAACCTTTTTCTATGCTATTTTTTTAAGCAGTCTTGTATTATATAATATGTTAAGGGTTTCTTTTACCTATATATACTATACTATAGATCCTATTGGTTTTATTGAAGAGTTGTGTGAAAATAAAGACCAACCCCAATTGCAATGTAATGGTAAATGTCATTTAAAAAAAGTTACAGAAAGTAGTAAAAGTTCAGAAGAAGTTCCTCTTCAAATCATTGATTTTAAAGATATTTTACTTCATCAAAACTCAGCTTTAGCAATAGATTTTAAGATAAAACCAACCACCAAAAAAGGTGTTTTTGGTTATCAAAATTATTACAAATACTTAGTTAGCAATTCTAGTTTCCATCCACCACGAGTTTAGTTTTTTTACTATTTAAAAAACCTCTTATTAAGTAATAAGAGTGTACAATCTTATAAAAAACTAAAAATTTAAAAATGAAAACAATTTTTAGTGTGCTTTTATGCGCACTTATTTCTACAGTTTCTTTTTCTCAAGACAAAAAAGAGACTAAAAAAGACACCCTAAAAAGAGTAAAACTAGATGAAGTAATTGTAACTGGGAAATTACAAAAAGACCCTATACATACCATTATTTCTAATAGATATGCTAAAAACGTTGTGCAACCAAAAAACGTGGCAGATTTATTTAATAACATCAATGGTTTTTCTGTAATCAAAAGAGGAAATTATGCTATTGATCCCTCTTTTAGAGGAAGCCAGTATGAACAATTAAATATACAATATGATGGAGGAACCAAAGCAATGCACGCTTGCCCAAACAGAATGGATCCTATTACAACGCATATTATTCCAGAAGAAATTTCTAAAATAGAAATTATAAAAGGACCTTATACAGTGCGTTATGGAGCTACTTTTGGTGGTATTGTAAATATGGTTTCTAAACAAACTAATTATTTAGAAAATGGCTTTCATGGTAAGTTTTCTTCGGGTTTTGAAACCAATGGAAATTCTACCGTAAATATGCTGCAATTACAGTATATTAAAGACAAATATGATGTGGTTGGTAATTTTGGTTACAGAGATTTT
Organism: Polaribacter septentrionalilitoris; assembly: GCF_009832745.1. Taxonomy (GTDB): domain Bacteria; phylum Bacteroidota; class Bacteroidia; order Flavobacteriales; family Flavobacteriaceae; genus Polaribacter; species Polaribacter septentrionalilitoris. The sequence continues at coordinate 72,691 of NZ_VRMJ01000033.1, forward strand.
GGAAGTTATAAAGATGGTGATGGCACAGAAATTCCGTCTTCTTTTTTAAGTACAGATTATGGTGTAAAAGTGGGTTATAATTTTTCTGATGTTGAGCGTTTGCAATTTCATTGGAGACAATCTTTTGGACGTGATGTTTTACACGCAGGTTTGCCTATGGATACAGAGTATGACAATAGTAGCATTGCTTCTTTAGACTATAAAAAAACGAATTTATCAGGAAAATTAAATAGTATTTCTGCCAAAGCGTATTATAGTTATGTAGATCATTTAATGACAAATACCAACAGACCTTCTTTTATGATGATGGAAGCTTCTTCTGCTGTAGAAGCTACAACAATGGGTGGAAAAATAGAATTGAATTGGCAACCTACTAAAAATGTAGATATTTTTACAGGTGTAGATGTGATGCTTATTGCTAGAGATGGTGGAAGAACTCGTTTGGTAAAAGTAATGAACGGAAACATGCTACCAACTCCAAGAGAATTTAACGATAAAGTTTGGCAAGATTCTTACGTAAATGATTTTGGTTTATTTACAGAGGCAAAATGGTTACTTACAGAAAATACATTATTAACTGCTGGGGTAAGATATGATAAAATAATTTCTGACATTAAAGACCCAGAAACTGATTTTGCAGCATTGTATGATTTAGAGAAAAGAACAGAAAATAATATTAGCGGAACTGTTTCATTAAAAAAAATAGTTTCTAAAAACTTTACTCTGGAAGCTGCTTTTGGTAGAGGAGTTCGTTCTGCAAATATGATTGAGCGTTTTATCAATCACTTTACCATCAATCAAGATCCTTATGAATATATTGGAAATCCTGATTTAAAAGCAGAGGTGAACAATCAATTTGAAATTGGTTTTAAAGCAAAAAACACCAAAAACAGTATTAAATATGCTGCTTCTGTGTATTATTCTGATTTGCAAAACTTTATTGTGGGTATTGTAGATCCAACAAAAACCAGAAAGTTTATGCCAACTGCACAACCTGTAAACCCTAAAGTGTTTCAAAATTTAGACAACGCTTACAGAACAGGTTTTGAAGCTTCTTTTGAAACTGCAATTTTAACTGATTATTATTTTAAATCTGAAATGGCTTTTGTATATGCAAAAAATAAAGATTTAGATGAATCTTTACCTTTAACACCACCTTTTAATGCAAGATTAATTTTAGGAACAAATAAAGAAAAATACTGGGCAAATGTACAGTATAATATTACCAGTTCTCAAAATGAGATTGCACCAAGCTTTGGAGAAACAAGCACAGATGGTTACCAAACTGTTGATGTTCGTTTTGGATTTAAACCTTTTAAAAATGCAAATTTAGGTTTTGCTGCTATTAATGTTTTTGATAAAACGTATAACAATCATTTAAACTTTAGTTTTACCAATCAAGCTAATTTTGGTAGGGTTCCTATTACTGAACCTGGAAGGAATTTCACTGCTTTTTTTCAGTATAATTTTTAAACTATTCATAAAAAAGAGGGCTACAAAAAGCCCTCTTTTTTTATTAAACTTACCTTGCTATAAAATAACGAACAATCTTATTAAAACTATTTTTTAAGTAATTTTTGCCTAATGGTTTTGTTGTTATTTTTAAAAACCAATATATATTCACCAGAAGCTTCTTTAGTTAAATCTAAAGAAACTTTTTTTATTCCTATTGTATTTTTTAAAGTGATGGTCTTTATTTTTTTCCCTAAAATATCAAATATTTCTAAACTGCTTTTTTCTGTATTTGGTGTAAAAACCTCAATAGAAAAAAGACCTAGTGATGGGTTTGGATATACTTTTACATTATAAATATTGTCTAACTTAAGTGCAACCTCACTTGTATTTAATGTTGATTTTTTATCGATAAATACTTTAAAAGCTAAACTACTTGCAGAACTTTGCGAACCATCATTAATAAAAAAAATATTTTCTTGTGTACTTTCTATTCCTCCAAAAATATAACCAACTAATGTTTTGCCCTCTTGTAAATTATTCAAATCTACAATTTCATCTGATACATAATTAGTTTCATTATGCAATGGAATAAACTCTGCACCAGAACCTAAAAAGGTTGGCATTTCTATTCCTAAACTACTTTCTTCCATAGTGCCATCATTAAACCTAGATACTTTACTTATGGTTTTTACAAATGGTACATTATCATCTTGTATTAGATTGTTATTGGCATCTAATTTATATTGACTCATTCCTCCAAAAAACAAGGTGTGCATTGTATTATTTTCTTCATCAAAAACAGGAATTTTTGCACTATGATATTGACTTAAATATTGGTTAAAAGTAGTATTAACTGAATAACCAGAAGCTGTAACATCTACTGAATTTAACCAAGGTAAATTAGCTGTATGCTGAAAAACGCCACTAAACATGGTAAATCCTTCTGTACCATCTGGAAAAATTTGATAAGCCATATTGTAATCTCTTCTATGTAAATTATTAGTGTCTTGTTGCGCTGAATAATTTGCAATACTTAGGTTAGTACCATCATCATTGATTTGAAATGTTCTAATTTCATCAGTATATTTTTGAATAAATCCAGGTCCATTATTTGGTCCTTGCGGATTATATCTTCCTTCAAAATATTGACCACCACATAAATAAAATACATCGTTTAACAAGCCCAATTGCCCACCTGTTACAGCAAGATTTGTATCGGAAATTTGTCTAAAAAAAGACGTAATACTTGTATTATTTATAACTGCATTAGCTAAGCCATCAATATTTACTGCTGTTAATTTATCGTAAGTAATATGGTCATTTTGTGTGGCACTAAAACCATATCCACCAATAATATATAAAGTGTTTCCTCTTTGTATAAACTCTTGGTTTGTAGATTGTAATTGCTCAAATAATGACGCTGGTAAAACACTTATTGAAGTGCTCCAAGTTTGCTTTGTTACTGGATCTATTACAAATACATTTTTATTATTATCGTTTTCTAAAAAAGAAGCAAAAGGCTGTCTTTGATGTAAACCATCAATTCTACCACCGAAAATTACCCATTTCCCATCAGAAGTTTTTCCCCATGAAAATGAATGAACACTTGGCGCATTTGTAATTACTAATGGCTCTATTTGAACTGTAAATTGATCTTGAGATAAACTTGAACTTACTATTAAAATTGAGAATAGAAACGCGAATATTATTTTCATAATGCTAAAGTATTTTTGAATTTGATAAATTTATAAAAACAAATTCTTTATCAGCGCAACTTTTGTTACATAAAAAAGCACTCTAAAGGTGCTTTATAAACAATATAAATTGAATACTTAATAACTTGTATCATCTAATTTTACCTTACCATGAAATGTTTTGTACAAGAACAAAAAATACCCTGCCAAAAGTGGTGCACCTATAAGAACAATAGTTAGCATAATTCCTAGCGATTTTTGTGAAGAAGCTGCATTGTATATGGTAACACTAAATTTAGGATCTATTGTAGAAGGTAATAAAACAGGATACAATTGAAACGCGACTAACATTAATAAAAATGCCATTGTTAATGATGAAAATACCAGAGCATTCGCATATTTTTTCTTAGAAACCAATCTTGGTACGTTTGCAACCGCCAAAAATGCCAAAATAGGTAATATAAAAAATACAGGATTTTCTTTAAATTTATCAGTTACACCTGGCAAAAATACTAGTGTATATAATGAAGTAACAGCAAAAGAAATGATGAAAAAAATCATTCCTTTTTTAAGTAAAAACGTTAATCTTGCGTATAGGCGACCTTCTGTTTTTAACAATAAAAAAATGGCCCCTTGTGTCATAAAAATAGACAAAGTAGTAAATCCTACCATAATTGCATAAGGACTTAAAAAAGCAAAAAATATTCCACCTTTGTAGCTAAAATTTTCGCCAATTTCAAAGCCTTGCAATACATTTCCTAAAACTACACCTAATAAAAAAGCAATTAATGTGTTGGAAATAAAATAAATAATATCCCACGTTTTTCGCCACCAAATCATTTCTTCTGAACTTCTAAACTTTATAGCAGAAGAACGTAATACCAATAAAACCAAAAACAACATAAACGGAATATACATTGCAGATAACATGGTTGCATACATTACAGGAAAACCCGCAAACAAAGCACCACCACCAATTATTAACCATACTTGATTGGCATCCCATAGAGGACCAATGGCATTAATAGCAATTCGTCTGCTCAAATCTTTTTTTAAGAACAAATGCCAAGCTCCTGCACCATAATCAAAGCCTTCTAAAATTGCATATCCTGAAAATAGTAACCCAACCACTAAATACCAAAGTGTTGGATAATCGATCCCTAAAAACGTTTCTAACTCTACCATTTTATATAATTTTTAAATCGTTTTTAGCTTCATCATAAGGTCCATGTTTTATTTTTTTATTTAAAGAATACATAAATAAAAGAAATAATAGCGTGTAGACTACTAAAAATAAGATTAATGAGAAAAGAATTTGGTTTGATGATACCTCTTGAGAAAAGCCTTCATTGGTTCTTAAATGGCCATAAACAATCCAAGGTTGTCTACCCATTTCTGCAGCAAACCAACCCACTTGATTGGCTATTTGCGGTAAAATTACCGAGAACGCAAAAAATATGTAAAAGCCATCTTTTGTCGAATAATTTTCCTCTCCACCATAAAAAACTTGCATATAATGTTAATGCGATTAAAAACATTCCAATAGCAATCATAATATGATAAAACTGAAAAACAGCATTGACTTGACTTGGTCTATCTTCTTCAGGAAATGCATTTAAACCAGTAATGGGTGCTTCAAAATCTTGATGTACTAAAAAGGATAATCCACCAGGTAAAGCTAAACCTGTAACTTCTTGACTTTGGTTATCAACCCAACCAAAAAGATACAAATCTGCAGGTGCAGATTTCTCATAATGTCCTTCCATTGCTGCTAATTTTGCAGGTTGATTTTTGGCAACCCCATCAGCAGAACTATGTCCTGAAATTAATTGTGTTAAAGAAATGATGGTTGCTACAGCTAAAGCAATTTTAAATGCTTTTTTAGAAATTGTAGTATATCGTCCTTTTAAAAGATAATAGGCATGCACACTTAGCACCAAGAAAGCTCCAGCTAAAAAAGCTCCTTGCCAAACGTGAATAATTCTATCTACACTAGATGGATTGAATACCATTTCCCAAAAATCGGTAACTTCTGCTCTAGCATTTAAACCTTCTCCAACAATGTGGTAACCAGCAGGAGTTTGTTGCCAACTATTGGCTACAACAATCCAAACTGCAGAAAACATAGATCCTAAAAACACACCAATTGTAGAGATAAAATGTACTTTGGGTGACACTCTGTTCCATCCAAAAATTAAAATACCTAAAAAGGTACTTTCTAAACCAAATGCAAATAAACCTTCTGCTGCTAATGCACTACCAAAAATATCACCCACATATTTTGAATAAACAGACCAATTGGTACCAAATTCAAACTCCATAATAATTCCGGTAGCAACACCTATACCAAAAGTTATAGCGAATATTTTTAACCAAAAACGAGTTAAAACTTCATAATATTTATTACCCGTTTTTAAATATAAACCCTCCATAATTACCATAATTAAGCCTATTCCTATACTTAAAGGTGGATATATGTAATGAAAGGCAATGGTGAAGGCAAACTGAATTCTTGCTAATATTTCTGTATCCATAATAATGATTTAAAAATAGAGTAAATGTAAGATCTTACACCTGTTTTTAGTGTAACAAATATTACACTTTTTCAATTTTAACAAACAGCTCCATTCCCTGTCTATTTGGATAAGAATTATAACAAGGTTCCATTTGAATATTCTTAAAATAAGGTTGAAAATAGTTGAGATATTCCTCTTTGTTTCCGCCAAAAGGTGGATGATCTTCGTTTAAAACTGCATCAAAAAGTACACCTACTAATTTTCCTTTGGGTTTTAAAATAGCATTTATTTTGGTAGCATATTTTGCTCTTAATGTAGGGTTTATGGCACAGAAAAATGTTTGTTCGATAATCAAATCAAATTGATTGTCTAAATCAAAAAAATTAGCATGAATTAATTGAGATTCTGGAAAATCTGGGACTCTTAATTTTATATTTTTTAAAGGTTGTTTAGCAATGTCTACTACATAAACATTTTTAAATCCGTTTTTAAAAAAATACTCAGCCTCATAAGAATTTCCTCCTCCAGGAATCAATATTTTTTGTTCTTTGTTCTGTAATTGATCAAAATAATTTTTTAAAGGAGGAGATACTTCTCCTAAATCCCAACCAATTTTGTTTGTTTTGTACTTATTTGTCCAAAAATTTTCCGATAAATTCAACATTTCTTGCATTATAGTTATAATTTAATAGAATGACTTTAATCATTTTCCTACCAATAAAATAGAGTTTATATTTGTGTAATAGTTCAAATTAAACAATTTTTATGGAAACTTTAATCGCTGCTAAAGAAAAATTGAACGAAAAAGGGTTTTTAGATATCGAAACTCCTAACATTAACTACGTTGAAGAAATTCTTCGATTAAAGAAAGAGAAAAATGCAGTCTTATTAGCGCATTATTATCAAATTGATGAGATTCAAGAAATTGCAGATTTTGTTGGTGATAGTTTAGCTTTGGCACAACAAGCTGCCAAAACAGATGCAGATATGATTGTATTTGCTGGTGTGCATTTTATGGCAGAAACTGCTAAAATTTTAAATCCAACTAAAAAAGTTTTATTACCCGATTTATTGGCAGGTTGTTCCTTGGCAGATTCTTGTCCACCAGAAGAATTTTCTGCTTTTAAAGCAAAATACCCAAATCATGTTGTTGTAACTTACATTAATTGTTCTGCAGAAATTAAGGCTTTAAGCGATTATGTGTGTACCTCATCTAATGCTAGAAAAATAATTGATGCGATTCCTAAAGACCAACCCATTATTTTTGCTCCTGATAGAAATTTAGGTGATTATTTAAACAAAGAAACTGGAAGAGAAATGCTACTTTGGGATGGAGCATGTATGGTTCACGAAGCTTTTTCTATGGAAAAATTAATTGATTTGTACAAAGAACATCCAGATGCCGAATTGATTGCACATCCAGAATCTGAAGCACATATGCTAAAAGTTGCCAAATATATTGGCTCTACTTCTGGACTTTTAAATCATGTTAGAAACAGCGATAAAAATAAATTTATTGTAGCCACAGAAGCTGGTATATTGTTTCAAATGATGCAAGAAAACCCTGATAAAGAAATAATTCCTGCTCCTGCAAAAGAAGATAATACTTGCGCTTGCAGTGAATGTGCGTATATGAAAATGAATACGCTGAAAAAATTATACTTGTGTTTAAAACACGAATTACCAGATATTGAAGTAGATGCTGAATTGTGCCAAAAAGCTATTGTACCTATTCAAAGAATGTTAGAAATCTCTAAATAACACTATGCCTTCTGAGCAAAAAATATTTACTACCGATTTTTTAGTGATTGGTTCTGGAATTGCAGGATTAACATTTGCCTTAAAAACAGCAACCAAATTTAAAGAAGCTAAAATTACCATCATCACTAAAGATGAACAAAGCGAATCTAACACCAAATATGCGCAAGGTGGTATTGCTTCTGTATACAATAAAACTGTGGATACTTTTGAACAGCATATTAAAGATACTTTAATTGCAGGCGATAGTTTATGTGATGAAGAAGTAGTAAAAATGGTGGTTGAAGATGCACCAAAAAGATTACAAGAATTAATTGATTGGGGTGCTCAATTTGATGAAAATGAACAAGGAAATTATGACTTAGGTCGTGAAGGTGGACATTCTCAAAACAGAATTTTACATCATGCAGATATTACTGGGGCTGAGATTGAACGTACTTTATTAGCACAAGTAAATGCACAACCAAATATTGATTTTTTAACGTATCATTATGCCATTGACTTGATAACAGAACATCAAGTTAAACAGAAAAAAACCAAAAGAAACTCTAAAGTTTCTTGTTTTGGAGCCTATGTGTTAGACATAAAAAAGGAAAGCGTAAAAACCATCATCAGTAAATTCACCATTTTAGCTTCTGGTGGAAATGGTCAGGTATATGAAACTACAACAAATCCTCCAGTTGCAACTGGAGATGGAATTGCCATGGCCTACAGAGCTAAAGCTGAAATTTCTGAAATGGAATTTATTCAATTTCACCCAACTGCGTTATATAATCCTGGAGAATATCCTGCCTTTTTAATTTCTGAGGCAGTAAGAGGTTTTGGAGCAAAATTAAGAGATTTTAATGGCAATTTCTTTATGCAAAACTATGATGAACGTGAAGAATTAGCATCTAGAGATATTGTTGCAAGAGCTATTGATAACGAACTTAAAAAAAGCGGTAAACCACATCTGTATTTAGATTGTACACATTTAGATATGGAAAAATTTAAGGAGCATTTTCCTAACATCACCAAAAAGTGTTTGTCTTTAAATATTGATGTATCTAAAGATTATATTCCTGTGGTACCTGCTGCACATTACATTTGTGGTGGCATAAATGTGAACAAAAAAGCAAAAACCTCCATTAAAAAACTATATGCTTGTGGAGAAGTTACTAGAACTGGTTTACATGGTGGAAACAGGTTAGCTTCCAACTCTTTGTTAGAAGGTTTGGTTTATGCCCATAATGCTTTTAAAAATGTTTCTAAGAAATTTAACAAAGTAAAATTACCAGAAAATGTTCCTGTTTGGAATGATAGTGGTGTAATAAAAAATATGGAAAAAGTCTTAATTTCTCACGATAGAAATGAGGTTAAAACCATTATGACCAACTATGTTGGAATTGTACGTTCTAATGAACGATTAAAACGTGCAGAAAAACGATTACGTGTCTTATACGAAGACAACAAACGTTTGTATGATTATTCTGAACTTTCTGTAGATTTATGTGAATTGAGAAACCTAATTACAACAGCCTATTTAATTACTCAATTCTCTAAAAAAAGAACCAGCAATTGTGGTGGATTTTATAGTTTAGATTGTATCTAGCATAAAAAAAGCACCTGAACATTAATCCAGGTGCTTACTAACTAAACTATTATAATAATCAACCAACGTTATTAATAATAGAAACTAATTCGTTTTTCTGTACCATACCAGATTGTCTCCAAACCTGTTTTCCAGATTTATATAAAATTAATGTAGGCACACCTCTAACTTGATATTTTGCTGCAATAGCTTGGTTTTTATCAACATCAATTTTAAGAATTACAACTTTATCTTGCAATGTGTCTTTTACTTCTTTTAAAATAGGACTCATCATTTTACATGGCCCACACCATTCTGCAAAAAAATCTACTAAAACGGGTTTTTCTTGATTTATTATTTCTGAAAATTTGCTCATGCCAAAGAACTATTATTTACTAAATGAAACATTCCAAATTCCACGAACTTGGTTTATATCATAACTCAAAGCTTTATCATTTGGGTATAATTTTTTTAATGCAGCAAGTGTATTTTCTGTAACTTGTGTTTTAGGTGTACCATGGCATTGTAAACACATACTATTTGTTTTTATAGGATAATACACATTTACATGATTTGACGATTCTACAACTATGGGTTCTGAATCTTTGTTTGATGCTACATCATTTTTAAATGAATTAATCATTTTTAGCTCCTCTAAATTGGCAGCATTTTTAGGGTTTCTAGGTTTATCTGATACTCTTTTGATAGTTGCATTGTGATAAACAGACATACTATCTGTTAAAGGATATGCTTTTACATTACAAAATTTTAATGCAGCTAAAGTGCCTTCTTTTTGAATTTTACCCATTAAATTTTTGCCTAAAACCGCTTTTGTAGAAAGTGCATATTGCAAACCTCTTTCTGAGTTTGGTAAATCTTTTAAATTTTCACCCATTTTATGGTTCTGCTTTCCTTTCATTTTTCCTTTTCCCTTTCCTTTTCCTCTTTCTTCATTAAAGTGAGACTCAAACCATTCTGGTTCTTCAATATCGTTATCAAAAATGTAATCTGCAATTTTTTTAATATCGTCTGCTGCAAAAGCTTGTTTTGGCATTACTCCAAATCTTTTAACAGCACCTCTCATTTTTGTAGCTTCTTTAGTTGGGTTATTTACAAAATTTTGTATGGATTTTATAAACTCTTCTTTAGTAGTTTTTGAAGAAATATAGTGCTTCTTAATGGCGATCATTGGTGGTGCAATTCTATCATCATGAGAAGCAGATGGACTATGACAAACATAACATTTGTTTTCCATGAGTTTTTTACCTTCATGTTGTTGTGTGTCTTTTGCAGTTGCCAAATTCTTTTTAGAATAAGAAGGTCTGTTAGTATCTTTACAACTAAAAAATACTGTAAATGCTAAGAGTAATATTAGTATTCTCATCTTTTTTTCACAAAAGTAAGATGTAGTTTTCTTTTCTACAGTAACCTATGTTACAGTTCTAAAACTTTTATACTATTTCTAAAAAGTTGGATTTTTTCATCGTTTTCTAACTTTTTTAATAATCTTGAAATTACCACTCTAGACGTATGCAAATCTTCTGATATTTCTTGATGTGTTATTGAGATAACATCGTTATGATTTACCATTGCCTTGTCTTTTAGGTATTTAAACAAGCGTTCATCCATTTTTAAGAAAGCAATAGTATCTACTGCCTCTAAAAGCTCGTCTACTCTGTTGTGATAACTGCCTAAAATAAAAGCTTGCCAAGAACTATATTTTCCTAACCAATCTGACATTTTTTCTTTAGGTACCATGATCAAATTAACATCAGTTTCTGCTATTGCTCTAATTTTACTTTTTGTTTCACCCAAACAACAAGATAAGGTCATTGCACAAGTATCTCCTTTTTCTAGATAATAGAGCACCAATTCATCTCCATTTTTATCTTCTCTTAATATTTTAATAGCACCATCTAAAAGTAAAGGCATAAATTTAATATAACTACCAATTTCCATGATAGCTTGATCTTTTTTAATGGTTTTATGGACTCCTACTTCTTGAATTTCGGCGATTAATTCATCCTCAAACAAATAACCAAAATTGGCGTGTAAATTATTTTCAATCTCTAACATTAAACTTTGATTTGATTTTATAAATTTACTAAAATGTAAGGAATAATAAGTAATATAGAAATGAAAAATCCGAGTTGAACTCGGATTTTTCTTGACTAAACTACTACTATTTACTCTTAGGTTTCTTATCGCTATTCATAAGAAGAAAAAGCGTGACCACTAAGCCTACAACAACCAAGGCAAAAACACCAATCATAATGGTGCCATTTGTCCAAGAAACCTGAGGTAAAATTAAAAAACTCATCTATCACTATTTTGATACTGTAAAATTAAGAGATATTTAAACAGTGAAATATGATAAAAATCAGTTTCCTAAAAATTAACATTTAAAATATCTCCACTTAATTGTAGTAACTGTAATTCTATCAATTTAGCATCAAATTTTGCGTTGTTTAATGCTGTTTTTGCATTGATTAAATTGATTTGTGCTTGACGAAACTCTACAGAAGAGATTTGTCCCAATTTAAAACGCTCTTCTGATCTATCAAAATTGTTTTGAGTAGTTAACACATTGGTTTCTTGTGCTTTTAAAATAAACAACTGGTTTTTATAATTCTCCCAGGTATTTTTTAAGTTATTTTCTATAGTTATTTTTTGCTGTTCTAATTGCAATTGCTGATTTTCAATCGAAATTTTTGCATTAGCAATTCTTGTTTTTCTGTTACCACCATCAAAGATATTCCATGTTAAATTTAAACCTGCATTTAAACCATCAGAAGTAATTAATCTTGCTCCAAAAGGGTTGACTAAGTTTTCGTTTTCTGTTCTGTTAAAAGCATATGAGGCATTAAAACCTAAAGTTGGGAAAAAATCTGATTGGTTGACCTTTAAATTAAATTCGCTTATTGCTAAGTTTTTCTTGTTCTGATTTAGTAGCGAATTGTTTTGTAATGTTTTCTGCTGCAAATCATCAAGGTTTAATATATTTTCAAAATCAACGTTTGTTTCAACTTCATAAGTGGTTTCCTTTTTCTGACCTAAAATTACATTTAAACCACGTTTTGCGTTACTTAATTGTTGTTTTGCTGAAATTAAAGTGATGCTATCATTATTAACATCAACTTGAGCATTTAAGTATTCTAATTTAGTAGATTGTCCATACTCATATTGATATTTCGCACGCTCTAATCGTCTTTTAGAAATGGCTAATGCTTCTTTTAAATTTGTTGTATTTTCTGATAATCGAGCAATTTGAAAATATACCGTAAATAATTGTAAATAGGTATTTTCAATAGTTTCTTTAGCTTGTAATTCTGATAGATTATACTGTTCTTTTAATTGTTTGTAATTGTATTTTCTACCTAAACCATCAAAAATTGTATAATTTACTGCTACAGAAGCATTGTAACTTTTAGTAACAACACCATTACCAACACGTTCACTGTCATTACCTGTTTGTGGATCTGTAAATACAATCTTTTGATTATTTCTTCTATAATCTGCTCCAGAATTTAAAATTGCAGTAGGTAAAAACCCTGTATTGTAGATACTAGAATTATTTTTAGCAACTTCTAAATTATTTTTGGCAATTTTAATTCCGAAATTGTTTTCTAAAGTAATTTCTAAAGCCTCTTTTTTGGTTAAAATTTCTTGTGAAAACCCATTTAGAGTTATCATAAGAACTAGAATAACAATATGTGTTTTATTAAATTTCATCTTCATCAAATTTAGATTCTATAATAGCTCTTTCTACTTCTTCTCTAGTTATTTCACCATCATGAATAAGCCATTTAATTTTTACTTTTATCTGATTTGAAACAGACAACATCATTGGTAACATTACCAGCGTTAAAACTGTAGCAATTGCAATACCATAAGCAATAGATATGGCCATAGGAATTAAAAATTGAGCTTGTCTACTTTTTTCGAAAATTAAAGGTGCTAAACCTGCAATAGTTGTTAAAGAGGTTAAGAAAATTGCCCTAAAACGAGATTGACCTGCTCTAATTAAAGCATCATTAAATTTTGTTCCTTCTTTTAAGTAACTATTAAACTTACCAATTAATACCAAACCATCATTTACCATAATTCCTATTAAGGCTATAATTCCTAAAAAAGATAAAATACCAAGAGCAAAGTTGTGCACATAATGCCCCCAAATAACACCAATCATACTAAAAGGTATCATTATTATCAATAAAATGGGTTGCGAATAAGAACGGAATGTAAATGCAATTACAATGTAAATTAATATTAAGATAATGGGTCCTACCAAACCTAAAGAATCTGTAGTTTTTTTAGCCTCTCTATTCTGCCCTTCATATAAAGGAGTTACAGTTGGATATTTAGATAAAATTTCGGGCATAATATTAGCTTTAATATTATCTAAAATATCTGTCTCACTTGCTGTTAAATCTTTTAAATCTGCTGTAATTTGAATTTCTCTTTTTCCTTCTAAATGATTAATAGCAATATCTCCCCTTTCTATGATATAATTAGCAATTTCAGAAAACGGAACTCTACTTCCAGATGGAGTTACAATTCGCATATCGTCTAAATTTTTAATAGAAGACCTGTCTTTTTTGTCATAACGTACCCAAACTTTAATTTCATCTTGACCTCTTTGAAAACGTTGTGCTTGAAAACCAAAAAATCCTGCTCTAATTTGAGCCATTACCGACTGTAAATTTAGGCCTAATAAATACGCATTGTCTTTTAATTTTATTCTTACTTCTTTAATTCCAGCAGGATCATTGTCTGAGACATCTTTTAACACAGGGTTGTTTTCTAACACTTGTTTTAGTTCCTCCTTTACTGCTTTTAATTCTGTAATATTATTTCCTAATAAAGAGACTGCTACAGGACTTCCACCAAAGTTACCTCCAGAACCAAAAATCAAACTTTCTACACCATAGATTTTACCTACTTTTTGTTGAATAGCATTTGTAATTTCTGGTGATGAAAAATCTCTTGTTTCTCCTGGTAAAAGGTTTACACTTAACGTTGCATTTGCACTTCCTGGACCCACTCTTTTAATTACATTTTCTACAACAGGAATGTTTCCTGTTTGCTTTTGGGTATATTCGTCACTTACCAGCCAAACTTTTTCTTCGATAAAAGAAATGATAGAATCTGTAATTTGTTCGTTAGTACCTTGTGGCATGTTTAGAGTGATTTGAACTCTATCACTTGCAATTCTTGGAAAAAATGAACTTTTAATAACTCCTCCTCTTAAAGCCGAAAAACTAATTAAAAGTGTTGCTACAAAAAGACAGAAAACAAAAATCTTATTATTTAATGAGAACTTTAAAAAAGGTACATAATAATTATCTCTAAATTTACCTAAATAAGTATCAGCTCCTTTATTTACTTTCTTAAAAAAAGCATCTATTTTATTTGTTTTTTTCACTTCACCATTTTCTAACCTTTTTCTATCTAAAGCTTTAGAATGTGCAATATGCGCAGGCAAAATAATTAAAGCTTCAACTAGAGAAACCGCTAAAGTTAAGATTACAATTGTAGAAACCTCTCCAAAAAAACTTCCTATTCTACCATCCACGAAAAAGAAAGTTGAAAAGGCAATAATAGTTGTTAAAATTGCGGATACAATAGGCGGAATTACCTCCATTGTTCCATCTATTGCAGCTTTAATTTTAGATTTTCCTAAATCGTAATAATGATGGTAAATGTTTTCTCCAATCACAATTCCATCATCAACCAAAATACCAATAACAATAATCATCCCAAAAAGAGAAAGTACGTTAATGGTTACATTAAACTGAGCTGCAAAAACAAACATTCCTAAAAAGGCAACTGGTAACCCAAATGCTACCCAAATAGCTAATCTTAGATTTAAGAATAATGCTAAGAAAAAAAGTACTAATAAGATTCCTGAAATTGCATTTTTAGCTAGAAGTTCTGTTCTTCCTTTTAGTGTGATACTTCTATCGCTTGTAACACTTAATTGAACATTTTGTTGCTTTTGATTGAACTCGTGAATGTAATCTTTAATTTTATCTGCAGAAGAAATTAAGTCTTCATTATTGGTATTACTCACAGTAATATCTATACCTAAATTTCCATTATAATACAGTCTGTCCGGGTTTTCAGACCAAGTATCTCTTACTTCAGCAATATCTTGTAAACGGATAATATTACCATTTGTTTCTGTTCTAACAATTAAATTCTGTAATTCTACTCCATAATAAGAACGATTACTGGCTCTAATTAAATAATCTTCATCTGCTGTTTTAATGTTTCCACCTGTAATTAGAATGTTAGAGTTTCGAATTGCATTGGCCACTTCTGTAAATGATAAATTATAGGCACGTAAATCATTTTCTCTAACAGCAATTTCAATTTCTTCATCAGGGAAACCAGAGATTTCTACTTGTGAGATTCCTTCAATTCCTCTAATATCATTTTCAACATTTCTTGCATATTGTTTTAATGATTTCAAAGAAACATTTTCTCCGCTAACTGTAAAGCTAATGGTTGGTCTTATACTTTCTACCTTAGCAATAACAGGTGGTTCCATACCAGAAGGGAAAGAAGGAACTCTATCTACTGCATTTTTTACATCAGATAAAACGATATCTATATTTTTTCCTTTTTCTACTTCAACATTTACACTTGCAGAATTTTCTCTAGAGACAGATGTTACTCTTTCTACACCAACAATTCCTTTTAAATTATCTTCTATTTTTAACACAACACCTTCTTCCATTTCTGCAGGTGAAGCTCCTGGGTAAGCAAGTGTAATTCTAATTAGTTGAGAATCTACCAATGGAAAAAAGGAAGATTTCATACTAAAATAACCAAGTACACCAAAAAGGAGAAATGCAATAATGATTACGTTTACAGCAACAGGATATTTAATAAAATAAGTAATGATTTTTTTCATAGCTTATTTCTTTTTATTGATTTTTACAATCATACCATCAAAAGCTCCTGGTAATGTTTGAGTTAAAATTTTATCGTTATTATTTAATCCTTTTACAACAACTTTATCAGATCCAAAGTAAACAGGTTTTACATTTACAAGGCTTAAAACGCTATCATTTTTAACCGTATAAACAGCTCTATTATCAACCAAAAGTTTTCTTGAAATTTCAATCGCATTAGATTCAGATTTCGCAGTCAAATCAGCTTCTAAAAACATACCCTCTTTTAAATCTGGATGCTTAACATCTATATATGCTTTTATAGTTTGTGACACCTGATCTACCTTGCCATTAACACGAACTACAGTACCTTTATAATTCTTAGTTTTTTCTAAATTAGAAAGTGCTACTGAGTTCCCTACTTTTAATAAATCTGCAAATTCAGAATTTACAGAAACTTCCATTTCATAGATGCTTGGGTCAATAAATTCTCCTAATTTTTGTCCAGATCTTACCAAAGTTCCAGAACTTACAAGTGCTTCTGTTAGGATACCAGAAAAAGGCGCTTTAATTTGATGTTTAGAATAACGTACTTCTAAATTATTAACATTATAATATGCTGTTAAAATTCCTCTACCAGATATAAAATATTTTTCTTTATCTGTTGAGAAATTTGGGAGTTTAGGAACAGGTTTACTCATCTCAAAACCCTGTAAATAGGTTTCCCATTTTTTAAATTCTGATGGATAGTCTAAACGAATGTCTGGAAGAATAGCAGTAATTAAATTAAATAAATTACTTTTTTGAGATTGTAAACTTGCGTAAAATTCATCACTTTTAATACTTAAAAGTATTTCTCCTCTGTTGTATTTAGTTCCTGGTTTAAACGCTTTTTTTGATGTTTTTAAAACACCCTGAACCTCAGAGAATAAATCAATTTTATTCTTAGCAACTAAGTTTCCGCTGGCAGTTATAATAATTGGAATGTCTTTGTTTTTGACATTTGATACGAAAACCGTTTTTATTGATTTCTTAAATTTTGGCCTAGGTTTAAGGCTTTTTTCAACCAAATAATTTCCCAAAATTATAGCTCCAACAACAGCAAGAATTCCTAAAGTTGTTAATATTATTTTTCTCATAGTTTGTTAGTTGATATTTCTTTAGAAGATAAAAGAAAGTTTAAAGTTGCTGCAAAGATACTTTTTAGACAGAACCATTAAAGCATAGTTTAACTGTTACTTTGTTAAAGAAACGTTATAATTAGACTTTTACAAGGGTAAAAGAGTAAAAATCACTTTTTTTTAGCATCTTTATACTAGAATAAATTTTCACTAAATCTAACTATTGAAATTCTGCTCAAACACAAATAACGCCTCATTTTTTGCTTCTGTAGATGATATTTCTGAGGATATTTGGCAAATTCTAAATTGTGAAAACAATATCTATTTTCATCGAGATTTTTTAAAGTCAATTGAAAAAAATCATCCTAAGATTCTCTTTTCTTATATTGTTTTAAATGATGAAAACAAGCAACCTATTGCTTTAGCCTCTGTTCAAATTGTTGATTTTTATATAAACGGAATTAAAAATGACCTGGAATCGTTTCTTAAAAAAATTGAACAATTTGCAAGAAAAATTCATCTATTCCCTTCAAAAAAACCACTTCGATTATTAATCTGTGGAAATACTTTTGTAAGTGGTGAACATGGTGTTTTTATCAAAAAAAATAATGATAAAAAAAAGGTGATTAAAAAACTAGCAAAATCCATCTCTCACCTTTCAAATTCAAATAAAAGTTTAAAGGCAGATGCTTACCTTTTAAAAGATTTTACAAACGAATCTCTTTTTATTACTAATGAGCTTAAAGAATATTACTACCATCCTTTTTTAGTAGAGCCTAATATGGTTTTAAAAATTGATGAGCAATGGCATTCTTTTGATGATTATTTGGCAGCAATGAAAACCAAATTTAGGGTAAAAGCAAGAAAAGCATTTAAGCAAAGTTTATCTCTAAGAATAGAGGAAGTTACCTTAAAAAACATAGAAGATCAATTGCCAGAAATGACAACACTTTATCAAAAGGTAGCCAATAATGCTGATTTTAATTTAGGTACTTTTAATCTTGCTTCTTACAAAAATTTAAAAGAAAAATTGGGTGAAAACTATATTTTAAAAACCTATTGGCTAGAAGATAAAATTGTTGGTTTTATATCGGGTATTGTCTCAAATACTTCTTTAGACGCGCATTTTGTTGGTATTGATTATAGCCTTAACAGAACATATGCTATTTATCAAAGAATGTTGTATGATTACATAGAAATTGCCATAAATAAAAAGTTAAAAACATTGAATTATGGAAGAACGGCAAGCGAAATTAAAAGTTCTGTTGGTGCTTACCCGCAAGATTTAACCATGTATCTTCGACATAAAAAAACCATCACAAACAAAATTTTAAAGTTATTTTTGCAAAGAGTGCAGCCCACTCCATTTCAACAAAAATTCCCGTTTAAAAAAATAGAATTGGTCAATGAAAAATAGCAAAGAACTTATTGAACTTTTAAATTTAAAAGATTTAGGAAATCATAATTTTAGTGGAGATAGTGTAACTATTGGTAGTCCACATGTTTTTGGTGGACAGGTATTGGCACAGGCAGTAAATGC
Source organism: Polaribacter septentrionalilitoris (assembly GCF_009832745.1). Taxonomy (GTDB): domain Bacteria; phylum Bacteroidota; class Bacteroidia; order Flavobacteriales; family Flavobacteriaceae; genus Polaribacter; species Polaribacter septentrionalilitoris. Next base: position 91,244 of record NZ_VRMJ01000033.1, read on the forward strand.
TGCTTACAGAACCATTCCTGCAAATCGGTTTTTGCACTCTTTACATTCTTATTTTTTAGAAGCTGGAGATTTAACCATTCCTATTAACTATCATGTGGCAGAAATGCGAGATGGAGGTAGTTTCTCTACACGAAGAGTTACTGCAAGTCAAAGAGAAAAAACCATATTTATTTTAGCAGCATCTTTTCATAAAAATGAGGAGGGTTTTGAACATCAAATAGAAATTCCTATAGTAAAAAAACAACCTGAAGAGTTGTTAAGTTGGGATAATATGCTAACACAGTTTGGTGATTTTTTACCAAAATCTACCAAAGCTTTTCTAAGTATAGAAAGACCCATAGAATTTAAACCTGTTAGAGTTCCAAATCCTTTAGAACCTAAAGATTTACCTGCTAATGAACAAGTTTGGTTTCGTTTAAAAGGAGAGAAACCTAGTTTAGACTACAGAACAAAACAAGAAATTTTGACCTATATTTCTGATTATAATGTATTAAATGCCGCTTTTAATCCGAATGCAAGTAAATTTAATTTTGGGAATACACAAACTGCAAGTTTAGATCACTCTATGTGGTTTTTTAGAGATTTTGATTTTGATGATTGGATGCTATTTTCTGCTGAATCTCCAAATACATTTGGAGCGAGAGGTTTGGCAAAAGGAAATATTTTTACAAGAGATGGAAAATTAGTAGCTTCTTTTGCTCAAGAAGGATTATTAAGACCAAAAAAGAAATAATTATGAATGCTATTACATACGTATTAACCACAAATGGTTTGCTTTTTTTACTGAGTATCGTTTTCTGGAAATTTCCACCAAAGAAGATTAACAATTGGTATGGCTATAGAACACATAAATCTATGCTTAACAAAAAAATATGGGATTTTGCCAATGCAGTTTTCTCAAAAAACTTAATAATCTATTCAGGTATCTCTTTTCTTGGAGGCTTACTTTTTGCCAATTTTGCAACAAAAGAAATTTCTTGGCAACCTATGGCTTTAGTTTTTTTAGCTGTTATTGTTTGCATCATTAAAACAGAAAAAGCCTTATCTGATAATTTTACTGAAGAAGGAAAACCTAAAAATTAGCTGTAAAAGCAACTGATAAATTTCTTCCAGGTGCTGCAACACCAGAGGCAAATTCTAGGTAATGTTCATCAAATATATTGTCTAACCTTGCTTGCACAGAAAAAGTATCGTTTACAGTATAGGTTCCATTAAGGCCTAAAGTCATCCAACTTGGTGATCCATAAAATTTATCTACATCTTCTGTTGCATTAGCATTAACTACTGGTGTTAAATCATGATTATCTATACCTTCTGTAATATTAAAATCTGCGATATCTTTTTTGCTGTTAAACCTAAAATCTGCTCCTAATTCTATTTTTTCTTTTTTATAATTGATTTGAAATTGACCAAATAAAGGAGGAATTGATGACATAGGTTCTTCTGTATCATAAGTTCTACCCTTTGTGTAAGTAATAAACCCTGAAGTATTCCACTGATTTGATAGCTTTCCTAAATAATTTAAAGTATATCCCCAAATATATGCAGTCTCCTTATTTTGATTAGAAACAGCATTACCAAATTCACCGTCAAATTCAACTTGTTTTTTACTTCCATCAGCATTAAAAACAAAATCTCTCTGAATATAATTATCTAATAAAGTATAGTAGAAATTACCTCCTATCTTAAATTTTCTGTCGTTAAAATATTTTTGAATTCCTATTTCTGCATTGTATGCGAATTCTGGTGCTACCAGAATATTTGGTACTGTAACATTACCTGATTTTTCGCGAACTCTACCTACATCATCTATATTAGGTGAGCGGAAACCTGATGATAAAACACTTGTAATTTGCCAATTTATATTGGGTCTATACACATAGCCTAAAGTTGCTGTTACTGCAGAATTATCTGCAACTAAGTTGGTATTTGGCAACTGAATAAAAGTTTGATCTATCCAGTTGGCTTCTAAATGTGTTTTTGTAAAACGGATTCCTGAATTTAAGGTTGATTTTCTACCTAAATCTTGTCTGTAATCTAAATAAGCAGCAGAACTCATATAACTACTACCACCATCTGGATAGCGCGATTGTACTTTAAAATCGTTAGAAAAACCATTAATTTCACTATTAACAATATTTAATGTTTTACCATAAGAATTTGAGGTTACATCATTGTAAGAAAACTCAAAACCATAGGATAAATTTCTTGTTTTATCTTGGGTAAGTGGTACAGAAAAATCTCCATTTATACTAAAAACATCAACTGCTTCTTCTCTGTAAGAGCGGTCTAAACTATTAAATTTACGCTGAATTCTACTTTCTTTAATATTCTGATAAGCTAAAGTAATCGCCCCATTTTCTATCCAATTTTTGTTTGGATTAAAAAGTAGTTGACTAGAAGCTAGAAATCTGCTTTGTGGCCCATAATTCCATTCTGCAAATTTTAAAGAAGAGGTATCTGTGATATCTGTCAACTCTGCTAATCGATCAAATCTTGGAATGTCTGAAGATGTTGAATATTGTAGGTTTACTTTTAAATCTGTTTTTTTTGATAATGGAATGTAAAACTTCTGTAATACATCTGTTTGATTGTACCCTGTATTTCTTAACAAATTAGGATCTGAGTTTTGTGTTGGATTTGCTGCATAGTTACCGTTAACATTCTCTGAGTAGTAAAATACTTTTCCCCAATCTTCAAAGCCATGATTTCTACTTTTACCAGCTTTTAAATCACCAAAATCACTATAAGAAATACTAGTAAAAGATGCCCAGTTAGAAAAGCGTAATTCTGCAGAAACATTGGTTGTAATTTCATGATTTACAGTTGAAAATCTAGAAAACAACTGACTTCTAACCTCTCCTTCTTCCGATAACTTTGGTGTTTTTGTATAATAATGAATTACACCTCCTAAAGCGTCAGAACCATAAATTACGGAAGATGGCCCAAAAACAACTTCGGTCTTGTCTAACATATTAGGCGTAACCGTAATTGAGTTTTGTAGATGTCCTTTTCTGTAAATTGCATTATTCATTCTAACTCCATCAACCACCAATAAAACACGGTTAGATTCCATACCACGAATTACAGGACTACCACCACCAAACTGCGATTTTTGTACTTTAATACCTGGAATTGTTGCTAACAAATCTGCTGAAGTTTGAGGAGATACTTTTTGAATATCTTTAGCAGATAGAACTGCAACCTGTTCTGCGATTCTTTTGGCTTTTGCATCTTTTTTAAAAAGCGACAACACAATTTCATCTAACTGTTCTGATTCTTTGGTTAGATAAACAATAAATTTTTGACGTTTTAATTGAGATTTTTTTATGCGTTTAACAGCATAAGATAAGTGCGAAAACACAATAATTTCATTTTCTTTGAATTGAGAAACATTAACAAATCCTGTGTCATCTGATGTAAGACTTATAGTATAATCATCATTAAAAATAGTCACATCATTTACAGACTTACCCGTATTTTTATCTAAAACTTGTACTTTTTGTGCATAAACAATACTGCTTACTAAAGCTAAAAAACCTAAAATTATATACCTCATCAACTAAATACTGCTTCTAAAATTTGTAACGATTTTGGTGTTTTAAAACCGTCCAAATGTAATTCAAAATATCGAACTATTATCTTTAAAACTTGCTGCCTTTCTTGTTTACTAAAAGACACATTTTCTATACTATCAAAATTTATGCCTAACAGCTTTTTAAATTGATAAAAATCGTTTTTGTAAATGATATTTTTTTGAGAGGTGTCATCAGTAAAATTTCCCTCCATAAGATCAAACCCTAATTTCTCTTTTTCTGACAAATCTGGATAAAAACCAAGAAACTGAGTAAGATTTAGTAAAAAAAGTAAGTGAAAATTAGATACTTTATCATGAATATCTAACCAACTAAATGCAGTTTCTAAAAAGCTAAATAAGTGTTTATTTGGTTCTTCTTCTTTAATAGCGTGGGTTAAAACCTCAGCTAAAAACATCACAATAGATTGTTTAACAATATCTTGATAAATGGTTTTGTAAGGGTTAGCAATGTGAACCTCTTTAATGTTATGTAAAGATCTCTTTTCTGAATGATTGGCTACTAAATTTAACTGAGTTAGTGGTTGGAAATAACCTACTTTTATTCCTCCTTTTTTAGATTTAAGAACACCTCTAACCAAGTAAGATTTTAAACCATCTTCTAAAGTATAACACTTAACTATTAAGCTTGAATCACTATATTTAATCGTATTAAAAACGATAGCTTTTGTAGATACAACAGCCATTTAGTTTACTATAGCAATTTTTGTAACAGAAGTTTCTGAAGCATCATCACTAGACAACAAAACAATATATACACCAGAGGCTACTTTTCTGCCTGCCAAATTTGTCTTGTTCCAAACTACTTTTCCTCCCTGTAACTCTTGCCCTTCTACTACGTTAGTTTCATACACCAAATTTCCAGAAACATCTACAATTTTTACGTTGGTTCCTTTTGGTAAATTGGTTCCATTTCTTCCGGTAACAGTTACTGTTTCGTGATTTCTAAGTGCAGGGTTTGGGTATGCATAAACATCACCCAAGACATCTCCAAACGGAGCTACATCACTATTATACACAACAATTCCTTTGTTTGTAGCAAAATATACTTTACCATTTGTATCATCAACAGCAATTTTTACAATCTTGTTTGAAGGTAAAGGCGAGTTCTGTTTATTAAAATTTGCTAAGGTTTTTTGACCACTGGGATTTGTATAAATTACTCCTCCATTGTCTGTTCCAAACCATTTATTATCTGCACCATCTACAACAATAGAATTAACAGTTTGATCGCCTAACAATCGGTCTCCAAAACCATCTTCATTTGCATTAACAACAATAGGAGTTGCGTTTGGTGTATCGTCTGCAAAAACTCCAGAAGCATTGTTATATACTACCATACCTGATCTTGTACCTAACCAAACTCTATTATTTCTATCAACAGCAACTGTTCTAACGTTTGAATCTGGTAAATTTCCTAAATTGGGAGTAGCGATAAGCGCTTTCTTTCTATTTCCGTTTTCATTGTAAGCATAAACTCCATTTCCTCTAGAACCAATCCAAACAGTATTATTCCTATCTACAAAAACTTCATTTAGACCTTGTGAATCACTGGTTTTTACGCTACTTAAATCTATTGAACTCCATTGACCGTTAGAAGATAATTTTTTTAGTTCTTCTGTTGTTTCATAATTTGTAGCCCATAGGTTTCCACGACTATCAAAAGCAGAACCACCTACTCTTATATTTATACTTGGTAGAGAAACCTGAATTGGTGTAAAAGTACTATTTAAATGATTGTATTGTAATGTTACAATATCGTTTTCTACAACAAGTAAGCCTCCTGTTGGTTTTGTATTAACATCTGCAGAAATATCTAAGGCACTAATGTAAGCTTTCTCGTCATTATTAGGATCTATAGTAACATCTACTAAATCTCTTGGTAAACTAGGGTTAAATTTAGTATTTATCCAATTATTTCCATTAAACCTACTAAATCCTTTCTTTACAGTAGTTGGTGTATACGTTATGTCATAGCCACCGTAAACCACCCAAAGATTATTGTTTTTTGCTGTTATAGAAAATATATCATTAGATAAGGGTCCTTCTGGATGAATTTCTTGGTAGTTATTTGATGTATTTGGTGCGTCTTTTAAAATACCAAAGCCTTTTGTTCCTAAAAAAACTGTATTATTCTCAAAAAATGATGTGTTTAATTGATAATCAAATGCGGTATTAGAAGAAAATTGAATTACTTCATTCATGGATGAATTTAATACAACAGCTGTTTTATTTAAAGTAACTGATAAATGTAGATTCGACGATTTTATTGCGATAATATTCTGAGAGAAGTCTCTTACTTGAACTAAAGTATTATTCTCTAATTTAAATAACACTGAACCTTCTGTTACATACAATTCATTATTAAAAGCGCTAATTTCTTGAAAATTTCTTCCAGAGAATTCTTGTTGCCAATTATTAAAATCTATCAATAAATTACTTGTAATATCTGCTGTAAAAATTCCGTTTTCTGAAACTGCATAAATAAAACCATTAAATACTTCAATCTGATTTACTATTTCAGAAGTAGAATCATTTCCAATAAAATAAGTATCACCAAATTCTAACTTATCAATATCATAAACTACAATACCAAACGGGGTTGACAAGTATAATTTATGATCAAATTCTTTAATATCATTAATACTCTTTTTACCAGATTCATTAAAGTTTAGAATATCTGATGAGATTGTTATAAAACCATCATCGTCAACTACCTCTACCAACCCATTTTCATACCCTATAATTAACCTTTTAAAACTATTGCTGTAATGAATTGATGTTGTAGTTTCTCCTGATAAACCTTGAACTGATGAAAATTTAGTTAATTCTTCTGTTGATGTATTGTAAGTAAATACAGCATTATCAACTAAAGCATAAATTACATCACCAACTTTTTCAAAATCTTTTACATTGTTGTAAGAATAAAAATCTTCCCATACATCGCTGTAATCTGTTTGGGCGAAAGTTAATAGCGAAAAGCACAAGAAAAGTGTCGAAAAACTTTTTTTCATTATCAAATTTTGATTCTCAAAGATATTTATTTATTGTTACAATAACGATAAAACAACTTACATTAGTACAAAAATCAGAATATTTTATGAGTATAGAAATAGAACGTAAATTTTTGGTAAAAAATAATGATTTTAAAGATCAAAGTTTCCAAAAAAAAATTATTAAGCAAGGATATTTAAATTCTGATAAAAATAGAACTGTTCGAATAAGAATTAGTGATAAAAAAGCATTTATTACCATAAAAGGAAAATCTAATGATTCTGGTACTACACGATTTGAATGGGAAAAGGAAATTAAATTAAAGGAAGCTGAAAATTTATTATCACTCTGTGAGCCTTCTATAATCGAAAAGACAAGGTATTTAGTAAAAATACAAAATCATGTTTTTGAGGTTGATGAATTTTACGGTGACAATAAAGGGTTAATCATTGCAGAAGTAGAATTGAATTCTGAAACTGAAAAATTTAAGAAACCAAATTGGTTAGCTAAAGAAGTTACAGGAGATATAAAATACTATAATTCAAGCATTAGCAAGCAGCCATTTAAAAATTGGAAATAAAAAAACCTCGAACAAAAGTTCGAGGAAATTTAATAAACCTACCCCCTAAATAAGATTTATAATACCTGACATATTAACATAAGTTAATTTATCAAGTTCTACAAAAGTAATTTATTTTTTAAACCTGACAAATATTACATTCTTTTATTTTAACAAATCACTATATATCAAATAGCTACAGATTATAAATTGCAATAAAATGACTTGCACTTCCTAACAAAACAAATACATGAAAAGTAGCATGATTGTATGGTAATTTTTTTATGGAATATAAAATAGCACCAATAGTATAGAAAACTCCTCCTGCAATTAAAAAGTTTAAGTCAAAACTTGTTAGCGCATTCATTAATGGTTTTATAAAAAACATAACTTGCCAACCCATTAATAAATACATTGCAGTAGATATTTTATCATATTTCCCTGTAAAAAATAGTTTTAAAATTACTCCTGTTAATGCAAAAATCCAAACTGCAATAAACATATACCAGCCTAAATCTGAGTCTAAACCTACCAAACAAAAAGGTGAGTAACTCCCTGCTATTAATACATAAATTGCTGCGTGGTCAAAAATATTAAGTCGTCTTCTTTTCTTCGGATTTTTAGCAGCATGATAAAATGTAGAAGCTGCATATAAGAGTATCATACTTAATCCGTAAATAATAAAACTAATTGGTTTCCAAAAGCCAGAAAAAGTTATTGCTTTAAGAATTAAAAAAGGAAAAGCAATGATACTTAACACAAATCCTAATCCGTGAGAATATATGTTTAATCGTTCTTCTGCTTCAGAATATCTATGGTTTATTTTTTTACTCATTTTTGTTTATTGGTATCTTTCATATACTTTTTATCGTTCGATAAATCTGTACAGATAACATCAAATGTTTGTTGTTTTAAGGTTTCTATATCCTTAATTTCTAATTCTTTTGTAGATATAAATTGATGTTGGCGTATTCTAAAAACTCCAGGACCTCCTTTTAAAAAATTCCAAGAAAAAAAGCGCTTACAATCATAATATACTTGAGGAACAATCGGAATTTGAAACTCTATTGCTAAACTGAATGCACCTTTTTTAAACGGTGCCAAAACTACATCTTCAGTTGGTACTAATCCTTCAGGGAAAATTGCCATACTTACTCCGTTTTGTAATCTTTTCTTTGCCATTTCATACACTCTTTTTCTACTTTTAAAACTATTTCTGTCTACCATAATAACAGTTTTTTTATAGAAAAATCCAAAAATTGGAATTTTAGCCAACTCTTGCTTACCCACAAATACAATTGGATTTTTGCTTAAAACAATCAACACAAATGGATCCATTAACGACGCATGATTTGGACAAAACATATAACTTCTATTCGGTTTTATTTCTTGATCTAACTGAATGTCTAATCGAAATCCCATTCCGTAAATGAGTACTTTAGACCAAATTCTTACCAATTTCCAGAGCAAGTGATAATATTCTTCTTTTGCAGTAAAAATGATTAATAGTGGTGACATTAAAATAATGGTCGTAAACATCAAAATGTAAAACCATAAACGCCAAATTAGTAAGAAAGGAATTTTAATATACTTCACAGATTCTATAAACGCTTGTTTCGTTTTTTAATTATACTAAAAACCACTTGGAAATCAAAAGTAGTAATATTCTTTTGTTTGATGCATTTTACAATGCAAAACCTTACTTTTGCCATCGCAGATAGTTTTTGTATCTCATCTTATACTTAAAAAGAAAAAATAAAATTATGTCTAGAGTTTTAACTGGTGTACAAAGTACAGGAACACCTCATTTAGGAAATTTATTAGGTGCAATTTTGCCCGCTATAGAAATGGCGAATAATCCTGATAATGAAGCTTTTTTATTTATTGCTGATATGCATTCTTTAACACAAATTAAAGATGGGAATCAACTTAGAGAAAACACATATAGTACTGCTGCAACTTGGTTGGCTTGTGGTTTGGATATTAACAAAACTGTTTTTTACAGACAAAGTGATATTCCTCAAGTTACAGAATTATCTTGGTATTTAAGTTGCTTTTTTCCCTACCAACGGTTAACATTAGCGCATAGTTTTAAAGACAAAGCAGATCGTTTGGCAGATGTAAACGCTGGTTTGTTTACCTACCCAATGTTAATGGCTGCTGATATTTTATTGTATGATGCAGAAATTGTTCCTGTAGGTAAAGATCAATTACAACATTTAGAAATAACACGCGATGTTGCCAATAGATTGAATAACCTTGTTGGAGAAACCTTAATTGAACCACAAGCAAAAATTCAAGAACACACCAAATTGGTTCCTGGAACTGATGGTGAAAAAATGAGTAAATCTCGAAATAACATCATTAACATTTTCTTGACTGATAAAAAGTTGAGAAAGCAAATTATGAGTATCAAAACAGATAGTAAAGCTTTAGAAGAACCAAAAGATCCAGATTCTGATAACGTTTTTGCATTGTATAAATTATTGGCTTCTGAATCTCAAATTAAAGCAATGAGAGCAAATTACGAAGGTGGAAATTATGGATATGGGCATGCTAAACAAGCTTTGTATGAATTAATTATCGATAAATTTGCTGATGTAAGAACTCGTTACCATCATTTTATGGAAAACAAACATGAGATTGATGAAGCTTTGCAACTTGGAGCAAAAAAAGCAACTCTTGTAGCTGATGATGTTCTAAAAAGAGTTCGTGCTAAAGTTGGGTATTAAAAATTAAACAAAAAGTCAGAAATTTAATTTCTGACTTTTTTATTTTAGTCTACTAGAAACTTTTTGCCAATTAGGTTTCCTTTTTCTGAAAAATACCTTGCAATATAAACACCCTTTTTTAGATTGACTTCTATTGAACTCTGTGTCTTTTTTACACTAGTGTCTAAAACTTCTTTTCCAAGTATATTATATATTTTTAAAGTTGGATTTTTGGGTTCCCAATTTTTTAAATGAATGGTATTTTCTGAATAATGTAATTGTAATTTGCTTTGAAAAAAATTATTTACAGATGCTGTTGCACCATTTTTATATTCATACAGTTCTACCCCCAAACCTTTATTTGCATTCGCACTAAAAACTAAGGTATTATTTACTACTGCATGAGATACAGATGTTGTAAAGTTTGCAATAAAACCAGTGCTTCCAGCAGCATAATCTTGTATGAGCATAGTACCGCTTTCTGTACCATCTGTTCTCCATAATTCTTGACCTTCGTTTTTGGTGACACCACCAAAAATGAGTTCGTTACCCACTTTAATAAAACGAGATGGATGAACTACAAAATCTGAGTCTATTACTTTTACTAAAACTGTACCTTCTGTAGTACCATCTGTTTTCCAAAGTTCGTTTACATCAATATTACCATTTCTATCAAGTCCTCCTCCTCCAAAATAAATTTCGTTATTAAATACAATCGGAAAACTACTCCATTCTATACCTATATTGGCTGGATTAACTTGTGTGGTTCCTGCTACAGTTCCATCGGTTTTGTACATATTTTTTCCTTCATGAAAGTATAATTCATTATTTAAAACAATTAGATATCTTTCGTCACCATTAGCGATTTCAATAGTATTTTCTGATGTACCATCTGTTTTCCATAATTTTCCATTTGCCTCAAAATAGACATTACCATTCATTTCTGTAATAGAGTTTATATCATCACCAGAGGTACCTGTATGTATATCTTTTACTAATTTTGTACCAGATGCTGTACCATCTGTTACCCAAAGTTCTCTCCCTTCATTTTCGGTTTTGGCTGTAAAAAATAATTTTGATTTATCCTGAGTTACAAAAAAATCTTCTGGATCACTGTCTTTATCACCGATATAAATATCTTTTAATAAGACAGTACCTGCTTCTGTACCATCTGTTACCCAAAGTTCAGTTCCTTCATTTTGAGTATCTCCTACAAAAATCAATGTGTTGTTCACAACAGCTCTTTCAGTTACATTCCAACTAATTAAAGTTTTTACATCCTCTTTTAAATATCCTGTACCTGTTGCTGTACCATCTGTATAAAACAAAGGAGATTTACCATTAAGTTCGGCTGTAAAATAGTATATACCATTAAATTTTATACCTCCTCCCCAAGGACGTTTATCAGAAATCTCTGTAAATGAAGAACCATTAAAAGTAAATGTCTTAAAATTTAAACCAACAATCATTGGATCGTCTGCACCAATTTCTGGAATGTAAATGGCAGAAATGTTAGTTTCATTACCATCATTATCTTTTAAAATTTCTACGGAATTACCATCATAAACATAACTTTTTGTTTGAAAAGAATTGTTTATTGCATTAACATATATTTTGTTTTTATAAACTCCTAATATCAAAGGATTTCCATTTTTGCTTCCTTCTGCAAAATCTTTTAAAAGACTTATTTGTGAGAAACTAGTAAAAGAAAAAACTAAGGTAAAAAAGATGAGTAATTTTTTTTTCATGTCTTGATTTTTATTGTTTAAACAAAAATAAGAATTGAAATAGTAAAAAAAAATACGGCAATTGCCGTATTTATAATATCAGGATATTAAGGTTTACAGCCACTGGCAAATAATTCCTCCCATAATGGCTAAAGTTACAACCCAATAACCAGCATTAATGGCTACATATTTTACAGTTCTTTTTTCAAACATTGCAATGATTGATAAAATTGGAAGTATTAAAACCACACCAGTCATTACTCCATGAATAACTCCATGACCAAATGTTCTAAAGCGATCTCCATACATTCCTATAAAACTTTTAAAATAAGTAAATGCTTCACCTTTTTCTTCCTGAAAATCAGGTTCATTGATTAGCGTTTGAAATAAACCCATTTGATGAATAACGATAAACTGTAAAAAGAAAGCTACAAGCAAACTAAAAATGTAGCTAAGCACTAATATCTTTACCATATTTGTGCCTTCAAGAGATTCTTTAGTAAAACCCATTTCTTTCATCCATGGTTTTCCAAAAATAGGACCATACCACACAAAACCAATTAACATTGGTATAAACGCTGCAATAAAGAGCACATAAAAATTTAATTCCATATTTAAAGTTTTTTGGTTGAATACCAAATATATGAAATATGAATTTGATGTGTACAAATATAAAATGCTGAAAGAGAATCTTTCAGCATTTTATATTTAATGTAAGCTGTTTTTTACTGAATTATCATAGATTTTGCAATCGCCTCTAACTCAAAAATAAAAGCTCTTTTATTTACAGAAGGAGCATACGTAAATCCTTCAAAAACAACGATTCTGTTATTCTTTTTATCAATAATGTTATAATTGATAAAAGGGCCTGCCATAAAATCGTTTTTAACTTCCCATTTTCCGCGAGTTTCATACGCTTTTTTTCCATTAATGGTAGCATCAAAAGTAGAAGGTGTGTAAGCTTCTTCTGTAATCATGTGCATGGTTTCTGGGTCTGAACCTGGTATGTATTTTTTTCCTATTCTATTTCTAACTGCAACAATACTGTCTGCAACTGTTTCTTCGTTTTCTAACGGTACTGAATACACGAGAATATTATTACTTCCTGTTTTTGCAATTCCACTAGTTAAATGATGACGCAACCATAAGAATTCTCCTGTATCGTCAACAGTTTTAAATTTATCATGGATGGTTAATGAAATCCCTAAATTTTGAAGTGTTTTGAATTTAGAATCGTCTAATTTACTATTTGCAAAAATACGTTGAGTCATTTTTAAATCAGCAGCTAAAAAGATATCGATAATCTCTTTTTGATGTTTTTTAAATACCTTTAATGTACTTTCTCTATCTTTTCCGTATACATAAACAATTGTTTGTGGACTAGCATATACATTTGTTTTTACAAAAAATTCGTTTTTATCTCCTTCTCCTATTACCATAATATTTCTGGCAACTTTCATCATATTTCCAAAACCATTTGGTGCAATTTGAGATACAGATAATGTTGGTTCTGGTTGAGGTAAACCCACCACTAACTCTCCGAAAGAATTACGAATTTCTTTACCAATATCTCCATTCCAGTTGTTAATATTAGCAACAACCATTACTTTGTTTAATTTCCCTATTGAATCTCTTAGTATGATTTTATCATTTCCCCCACATGAAATTAAGAGAAAAGCAACTGAAAATAAGAGTATTATACGTTTCATAAGATTAGCTTTTATAGATTTTAAGTTTTGTTCCAGGTTTTATATTCTTAGCACTCCAAATATTGTTCCATTTTTTAATATTATCAACAGAAACATTTTTAAATTTTTGAGCAATACTCCAAAGTGAATCTCCTTTTTTAACAATGTAAATATTAAATTTACCTTTAAAGATTGTTTGTTTAGCATTTTTACCTTTAGTCTTCGAAGTAGATTTACTGATAGAATTTGGAATTCTTTTCGGATAAATATACAAACGTTGTCCTATTTTTAAATTACTTGTTTTTAAACGATTCCAACGTTTTAATTGGCTAACCCTAACTCCATATTTATTTGCAATCTTTCCTAAATAATCTCCACTTTTAACCCTGTAACGGATTCGTTTATCCATTTCAAAATATCTAGGTAGTGGCTTTTCTCTTTTGGCATCATCTGTATCTGCTAAAGCATACAATTCTTTTTCTTTATTTAAAAAAGTAATCATTTCTTTTGATGGTAATCTCAACGTATAGTCTCTACCTTTTACAAACGGAATAATATTTAGTTTGTATTCTGGATTTAAAAACGTCAATACCTCTTCATCTACTCCAATAGTTTCTGTAATTTGATCAAAACTAATGGTTCTCTTAATATGAACTGTATCTGTTTGAAAATTAAATAACTTTGGTGCTTCTGAATATATTTTATGCTCATCAGCATATTCAAAAATGTACATTGTAGCATAAAAAGCAGGAACATAACCTGCAGTTTCTCTTGGCAAATACGGACGAATATTCCAATAATTTTTATATCCTCCAGAGCGTTTTATGGCTTTGGTTACATTTCCTGGTCCAGAATTGTAGGCTGCTAGTGCCAAATCCCAATCACCAAAAATTTTATACAACTGACTCAAATATTTACAAGCAGCAACAGTTGCTTTTAGTGGATTATAACGTTCATCTACATAAGAACTTACTTTTAAATCGAACTGTTTTCCTGTACCATACATAAATTGCCATAACCCAGAGGCTCCAACTCTAGATTTTGCTCTAGGTTTTAATGCAGATTCCACAATAGCTAAATATTTCATTTCTAAAGGAATATCGTATTGATCTAAATACTGCTCAAACATTGGAAAATAATATTTGGCTTTAGCCATTAAAGCAGGATAGTATTTTTTACGATACTGTAAATAACTATTGATTACCTTTTCTAAAGATGGATTATATGCCAAATTAAATGGTGTATTCTCATTTAAAACAGATAATCGTTCTTTTAATAAATCTGTGGTAATTGCAATTTTTACTGTGCCAACAATATCTTTATCGTTGATGACATATTCTAAAGTATCAATTAAAGGAGAACTAAACTTTTCTTCAATGAGCAAACTATCTATAGTTCTTAAATCATCATCTGTAAAGATTTCTATAGCTCCATTTGCAATAGAATCTTTAGCTATAAAAATGGTGTCTTTTTTTTGAATAGGGATACTATCTTTCTCTTGAGAAAATATTGAAACTGTAAATAATACTAAAAATGTAGTTAGGTTTCTCATAATTTAATTGTCAGGTTGAGCGCAGTCGAAACCTACTTAATAACCTCTCGACTGCACTCGAGGTGATATTTTATTTTTAAATATCTAATTCTAATGCAATCGGACAATGGTCTGAATGTTTGGCTTCAGGTAAAATATACGCTCTAGAAATTTTATCTTTTAACGGTTCTGAAACCATAGCATAATCTAAACGCCAGCCTTTATTATTTGCTCTAGCATTTGCCCTGTAACTCCACCAAGAATATTCTTGTCTTTCAGGATTTAAAAAACGAAAACTATCTATAAAACCACTATCTATAAATTGCCCAATCCAAGTTCTTTCTTCTGGTAAAAAACCAGAAACTCCTTTCACTTTTGGGTTGTGAATGTCTATGGGTTCGTGACAAATATTATAATCTCCACAGATGACTAAATTCGGAATTTCTTGTTTTAAATTATTGATGTATTCTTGGAATTCATCCATATAATTTAGTTTGAAATTAAGTCTGTCTAAGTTTGTACCTGAAGGTAAATAGAGACTCATTACTGACACCTCATCAAAATCTACACGCAAATTTCTACCTTCAAAATCCATAGTTTCTATACCTGTTCCGTATTCGATATGATTTGGTTTTTCTTTACAAAAAATGGCTACTGAAGAATACCCTTTTTTTTGTGCAGAAAACCAATAATGATAAGGATATCCTGCATTTTCGAACTCTTCTAAATTTAATTGTTCTTTGTGTGCTTTGGTTTCTTGTATGCAAATAACGTCTGGATTTGCGGCTTCTAACCAATCTAAAAACCCTTTTTTTAATGCTGCTCTAATTCCGTTTACGTTGTATGATATTATTTTCATATTCCCATCTTTATTTCTTCCCAAAGGAAAGAAAACTCAATCTCTAAAGTTCTTTATTAATTACTTTTTTGAAAAACAACCATTTTATTTGTTCTTCTTCACCATTTTGTTTTTCTACAATTTTTACTTTTGGTGATAAAATGTAAGCTAAACTTACTGCAATTGTAGTATTAATTACAATTTCTTTTACGTTAAAAACCTTATCTAACAACAACATAAAAACCACAATTAAAAATGGAGTTATCAACCAATATGTTTTTTTAAAAAGCTTCATTTGTTTTATTTAACTTTATAATTATCTCGTAAGGTTCGTCTCATAATTTTATTAGATGCTGTTCTTGGCAACACATCAATCTTTAGCAAATCTGTAACTTTAAATAAAGGATTCAGTTCTGATTTTACAATTTTTTGTGCTGCCTTTAATCGATCTTCATCGTTATTTTGGTTTTTACTCTCCACATAAAACACCACTAATTTTGCAGGCCCTCCATCTTCTGGAGCTGCTGCAATGGCTGCAGATTCTAACACAAAATTTAATTGATTGATGGCTGCTTCTATTTGGGTGGCGCTAACTTTTATTCCGCCTAAATTCATAGCATCGTCTACGCGTCCTAAAATTTTAAAATAACCGTTTTCTAATTGCCTCAACTCATCTCCATGTCTTCTTAAAACTTTTTGATGTTTAGGTGTATCATCATAATATATTTTTTGATGATTTTTATTCAGCAATTCTGTTGAAAGCCCCATTATTGGCGGAATTAAAAACACTTCTCCTTTAGTGGTTTCCTGGTAATTTTCATCTAACAATACAAAATCGCTACCTAAAGCTTTGGTAGAAAAAGTACTTGGTATATTTTCTTGCACAACTGTACTTGTTACGTAACCACCACCAATTTCTGTACCTCCACAATACTCTATAACTGGTTTGTTGTTGGCTAAATGCATTAAATAGTTCATTTCTGTAGGGTTAGAAACCTCTCCTGTAGAACTATAATTTTTAATTGCATTCCAATTAAATGGCTGCATACAACCTGAATTCTTCCAATGTTTTACAATACTTGGTATTACACCCAACATAGATACTTTTGTACTTTGAACAAATTCTCCAAAACCTGCACCTAAAGGCGCATCATAATACAAACCTATAGCTGCCTTATTAATTAAGGTTGCAAAAATTAACCAAGGCCCCATCATCCAACCTAAGTTGGTAGGCCAACAAACTACATCATTTTCTTGTATATTTTGATGATAAAAGCCGTCTGAAGCTGACTTTATGGCTGTAGTATGATTCCAAGGAATTGCTTTAGGTTCTCCAGTTGTACCCGATGAAAAAAGAATGGTTATACAATCTTGTGGTGATTGTTTTACAGAGGTAAAATTGGTGTTTTCTGATAGAAAATCATCCCAAAAAACATCTTGATTTCTTAATGAAACAGCTGTTTCTTTTTGCGTTTTTATAACAACTATTTTATGGGTATTAGCGGTTACAACTTTTTCATATAAAGGAAAAGTTTTACCAGCTCTCTCTAAAACATCTTGCGTAAAAACTACTTTTGGGTTTGTAATTTGTAACCGAACTTGAATTTCTTTTGGGGTAAAGCTATCTACAATTGTAGCTACTTTAATACCCGCTTTTATGGCAGCTAAATAAATAGCTACACACTCAACTGTCATTGGTAAATCTATTGCAATGGTATCACCTTTTTCTACTTGAATATTTTTAAAACTATTGGCAATTTTATTTACAAGATTTTCTAATTCTTTTTGTGTTACTTTTTGAACCTTTTTATTGGGTTTTTGAAATACAATTGCAGTAGCATTGTCTTTATTTTGAAAACAAGAATCTATGATGTTTAATTGAGCACCAAACAACCATTTTGCTTTGGTTACTCCATCATCAATATTTAAAATTTGTTCAAATTTTTTATGTTGAATGATATTAAGATTCGCAACAGTTTCTTCCCAAAAAGTTTCTTTATGTGCAACAGACCATTCCCATAAATCTTTATAGTTGGTAAATTGATGTTTTTTCATCAATGTATCAATATTTGAATTTAGAGTTTTTTTTGCTGTTGGTTGCCACATAAATGAGTTGTATTAAAAATCTGTATCCTCTTCTATAATTTCTTTTTTCTCTTTACCTTTTTCGTCCTTATCATTATCTTTTTCATTACCACAATCTATATTTATGGTTAAAACTTCAGGCTTTTCAAAATCTTCTTGACTAATATTTAAGGTTTTGTCTGCATAACATTTTTTCATAAATAATGCCCATGTAGGTAAAGACATTGTTGCTCCTTGTCCTTTTGAGATTCCTGCAAAGTGTGTTGCTCTATCTTCACCACCAGTCCAAACTCCAGTTGCTAAATTGGGTACAATTCCCATAAACCAACCATCAGATTGATTTTGAGTTGTACCTGTTTTTCCTGCAATAGGATTTGTAAATTTGTAAGGATAACCAGTTACATAACCAGGTTTTTCCCAAGGTAAACGCAATCGAACTCCAGAACCAGATTGGGTAACTCCTTTTAGTAAATCTAATACAACATAAGCAGATTCTTCACTTAAAACCTCTTTAGTTTTTGGGATAAATTCTTGTAAAACAGTCCCGTTTTTATCTTCAATTCTTGTTAAAATCATTGGTTCTACTCGCAAACCTTTGTTAGCAAAGGTAGAATAAGCACTTACCATTTCGAATAATGACAAATCTACAGCTCCTAATGCAATTGAAGGATTTGCTTTAATTTCGCTTTTAATACCTGCAGATTTTGCCAAACGAACCACATTTTCTGGAGAAACCATGTCTACCAATCTTGCTGACATTGTATTTACAGAACCTGCTAAACCATCCTTTAAACTTAACATTCCTCCATATTTATCATCAGAGTTTTTAGGTGTCCATTCTTCAGGGATCCCATATTTTCCTTTTGGAATTGTATAAGGTGTGTTTGGATACTCATCGCAAGGAGACATTTTTAATTGATTAATAACAGTTGCATACACAAATGGTTTAAATGTAGAACCAACTTGTCTTTTTTGTTGTGCTACTGCATCATATTTAAAATGTTTGTTATTTACACCACCAACCCAAGCTTTTATGTGTCCAGATTGTGGCTCAATTGATAATAATCCTGAGCGTAAAAAATACTTATAATATTTGATAGAATCATAAGGAGACATCACAGTATCTTTATCTCCTTTCCAAGAAAAAACACTCATTTTTGTCTTGGTTTTAAATATTTTATCAATTTCTTTTTCTGATTTTCCTGCAATTTTTAATCGTTTGTATCTATCAGAATTTTTCTTTCCTCTGTTTATAATTGTATTAATTTCACTTTTATCTAAATCATAAAATGGAGCAGTTCTATTTCTACTTTGTTCCTTAAAAAAATACTTTTGTAAATTAGACATGTGTTCTGTTACAGCTTCTTCTGCATATTGTTGCATTCTAGAATCTATAGTTACATAGATTTTTAATCCGTCTCTAAAAATATTGTATTGTTCTCCATTTGGTTTTGGGTTTTCTTTTACCCATTTTCTCAATACTTTTTGCAAATGCGATCTAAAATAAGTTGCGTAACCATCACTGTGTCCTTCTCTATGAATATCTAAACCTAGATCTAATTGTTGTAATGAGTCTTTTTCTTTTAAAGTAATAAACTCACTACGATTCATTTGTTTTAACACCACGTTTCTTCGCTGTTTTACTCTTTCTGCTCTTCTTAAAGGATTGTAAAGTGATGAGTTTTTTAGCATCCCAACCAACATTGCAGATTCTTCTAAATCTAATTCTTTAGGCTCTTTACCAAAGTAAATTCTCGCTGCAGAACGAATACCAACTGCTTGGTTTAAAAAGTCGTACTTATTTAAGTACATGGTTAAGATTTCATTTTTGGTATACTGTCTTTCTAACTTTGTTGCAACTACCCATTCTTTTACTTTTTGTCCAATTCTTAAAAAAATATTTCTAGAAGCTCTACCAGTAAATAACATTTTTGCCAATTGTTGTGTAATGGTACTTGCTCCACCACTTCCTGGTTTTAAAACTGCTCTAGCAGTACTATAAAAATCAATCCCAGAATGTTCATAAAAACGTTCATCCTCAGTAGCTACTAAAGCTTGTACTATATTTTGGGGTAAGTCTTTATATTTTATTGGAGTTCTATTCTCAGTTGCATACTTTCCTAAAGTTTTACCATCTGAAGAGATTACTTCTGTTGCTAAGTTATTCTCAGGGTTCTCTAATTCTTCAAAAGTAGGAAGTGCTCCTAAAAACCCCCAAGAAGCAAATAAAAATAAAAGTATTAAAAATGAAAATCCACCTAAAACAGTCATCCAAAACCATTTGATGTATTTTTTAAAATCTGTTGTTGTTTTCTTTTTTGCCATTTTATTTTAAATTTTCAACACTAAAACCAACATCTTGAATTCCTTTTAAAAATTCTATCGGTTTGATTTCACCATTTTTACGCATTGCATGACGTACATTAAATATATATTTTCCAGAAAATGGAAACCTCTTTTTTTCTTTGTAAAATAATGTATTGTCTTTTATATCTGAAAAACCTGAACCTAAAAACTGACCTGTTTCGTCTGCCATTTCATATTGCAAAGTATCTACAATTACTGTTCCGTTTGGAAAATTTAATTCAGATATTAGATACAGATTACTAAACTCATAATCGTTATTATTTCTAATATTGATAAACAGATTTTTTTGGGAAATAGTATCTGTAACTTCAAACTCAAAAAAAACTTTTTCGTTGGCTTTCCAACCTTTTTTATCAACCGCTTGATACTGGTTAAAATCTGTTTTATCATCACAAGAAAACATCATAAAAAGAAATCCTATAACAATTGAAAACCTATTTCTTTTCAGAATTGTTGCCATTTTTTTTATTGTTAGTGTTTCGATTTCTGTTATTTCTTCTTGGTTTTGGTTTCTTTTTCACCTCTCCTTTTGGTGTATTTTGGTTTCCTTGAGGTTTTGGTTTCTGATTTTGATTCTTCTGCTGATTTGCTTGTGGTTTTCTTTTCTGATTCCGATTTTGTTGACGATTCTCTACAGTAGCACCAACTGGTTTTTTCTTTTTTCGATTTCTATTGTTTCTGTTTCGTTTGCTTTTCTTTGGTGCATCAAAACGTGTTAAACTATCTTGACCAACAGCATCCTCGAAATCAACTTTTTCTGGAATCACCACATCAGACTCATACTCTTCTAACGTTTGTGATTTCTCATTATTTTTATTAAGTTCAATTATTTCTAAAACTTGATCTAGCGTTAATCGAAACCACTTGAAACGTTCTTCTTTGTAGGTATACCAAAGGTGTTCTTTAAAGATATCCATCTTTACAAAAACAGCTTCTCCTTTTTCTGTTTTTAAAACCACATCTTGTTTTGGAAAAGATTTTAACGCATCTAAATACGTATCTAGTTCAAAGTTTAAACAACATTTTAACTTACCACATTGCCCTGCTAATTTTAGTGGATTTAATGATAATTGTTGATAACGTGCTGCAGATGTAGTTACTTTTCTAAAATCTGTTAACCAAGTAGAGCAACATAATTCTCTACCACAAGAACCTACACCACCTAATCTAGAAGCTTCTTGCCTTGCACCTACTTGTTTCATTTCTACACGAATAGAAAATGCACTTGCCAAATCTCTAATTAACTGTCTAAAATCTACTCTTGCATCGGCTGTATAATAAAACGTTGCTTTATTTCCATCACCTTGATACTCTACATCAGACAATTTCATTTGCAAACCTAAACGCCCTAAAATTTCTCTTCCTCTACGTTGTGTTTCTTCTTCTCTAGCTCTGGCTTGTTGCCAAACATCGATATCTCTTTGACTTGCTTTTCTGTAGATTTTCTTAACATCTTCGTGGTCTTCAGTAATTTTGCGCTTTTTCATTTGCACTTTTACCAATTCACCAGCTAAGGAAACTGTACCAATATCATGCCCAGGATTTCCTTCTACAGCAACAATATCTCCCATAGTTATGGGTAGATTATCTGGATTTTTATAAAAATGTTTTCTTCCGTTTTTAAAGCGGACTTCAAAAATGTTAAATCGTTCTTGACCACTTGGTAATGTCATGTTAGACAACCAATCAAAAACGGCTAGTTTTTGACTACCACTTCCACAGGTTCCAGACCCACAATTACCATTACTTTTACAACCTCTTGGTACTCCATTTTCTGTTGTACCACAACTTCCACATGCCATATATTTATAGACTTTAGTTGTTAGTCTCTAGCTATTAATTTGCCAAAAGAGCTACAATAAAGTTTTGTTTTAATTTGATTATTAAATAGTTGCAATAAAATTAACTTTTATTGCTTAATCAGTAAATATAAGAAATCTTACTGAGCAATAAAATTTAAATTTTTGATAAAAAAAGACCCCTAATTTTAAGATTTTATCGAAAACCATTACGATTTTAAACCTGCTTCACCTCAATAATTTTAACAGGACATGCTTTTTTGGCTTCATTTGAACAATCGAAGATAGATTCATCAAAAGATTTTATGGTAAAAAAACCTTTTTTTTCTGTAGAATGTAGCAAGACAGATTTTCCGTCTTTTTTAGACATTTGAAACTGCTCTGGAGCCAATTCTACACAGTAATTGCAACCAATACATTTATTTCTTTGTAACGTAATAACAACCATTAATTCTGCGCAAATTCGGTTTTTACAATTTTATACAATTTGTCTGAACGCCTGATTTTAAAGTCTAACTTCATGGTAACTTCATCACCTTTTGTTGCTTTTTCTGATGGTTTATCGTTCACAAACATTTCTTTTAATTCCATTTCTTGAGCGCCTGTAGTTGGACCAGTTATTAGAATTGTATCACCAATAGTTACATCATAGGCATCAATTTTAAACTGACCAATTTTGGCTTTGTCAAAATAATGCTCTCCTTTGCCTAAATAAACTTTCTTTTGGGTGGCATGAGAACCAGATTCTTTACTCCATTCACCTAATTTTTGTCCTAAATAATAGCCATTCCAAAAACCGCGATTGTATACTTTTTCTAACTCTTGCATCCAAGAAATTACTTTCTCTTTATCGTAAGTATCTGCAGCCAAACTATCAATGGCATCTCTGTAACATTTAATTACTTTTGCCACATATTCTGGAGCTCTACCTCTACCTTCAATTTTTAAAACCTTAATACCTGCATCTGCAACTTTATCTAAAAAATCGATGGTACACAAGTCTTTTGGAGACATAATATATTCATTATCCAACTCCATTTCAAAACCGGTTTCTTGGTCGATTACTGTATATTTTTTTCTACAATTTTGCTTACAAGCACCTCTATTTGCAGATGAATTTGAAGAATGCAAACTCATGTAACATTTTCCAGAAACTGCCATACATAGAGCTCCATGACCAAAAATTTCTACCTCTACCAATCGCCCAGAAGGTCCTTTTATTTGCTCTTTTTCTATTTGCGCTGTAATCTTTTTTACTTGACGTAAACTCAAC
The DNA here is from genome assembly GCF_009832745.1 of Polaribacter septentrionalilitoris. Taxonomy (GTDB): domain Bacteria; phylum Bacteroidota; class Bacteroidia; order Flavobacteriales; family Flavobacteriaceae; genus Polaribacter; species Polaribacter septentrionalilitoris. The sequence goes on from NZ_VRMJ01000033.1 coordinate 114,411, forward strand.
TCTCTACTCAACACAATAGTATCTGCAAACAACGCATAAAACTTTACAGTTTCTATGTTTGTGATGTTGATTTGTGTAGAAATATGTACTTCCATTTGCTGTTCTCTAGCCATAGAAATTACAGCTTGATCCATAGCAATTACAGCAGTAATATTTGCTTCTTTTGCTCTTTTTATCAAGATTTTTACAATAGATAAATCATGATCGTACACAATGGTGTTTAACGTTAAATAGGTACGCACATTTTTTGCAGCACATCTTTTAGAAATTTCTTCTAAATCATCTAAAGTAAAATTGATGGATGCTCTTGCACGCATATTTAGTTGCTCAACTCCAAAATAAACAGAATCGCAACCATTGTCTAAAGCAGCTTGCAGGCTTTCAAAGTTTCCTGCAGGTGCCATTAATTCAATTTTTTGCATCTTTTTTATTTTTTGAATTTCAACTTTTCTGAACGTCCTTTCTTAAAAATTTGATTGCTATTTCCCTTTCCTTTTCTGAGTTCTTTTTGTTCCTCATAAGATAAATGAATAATTTCTTGGCAATCTGTAGAACAAGTATTTTCCATTTTTTCTGAACATTCATCACATTGTATAAATAACAAATGACACGCTTCGTTAGCACAATTAGTATGTGTATCGCAAGATTTTCCGCATTGATGACAATTGGCAATCACATCGTCAGAAATTTTTTCTGCTCTTCTGTGATCAAACACAAAATTCTTACCAATAAATTTATTTTCTATACTTTCAGCATTTACTTGACGTGTGTATTCTATAATTCCGCCTTCTAACTGAAATACATTTTTAAAACCTTTATGTTTGTAGTATGCTGATGCTTTTTCGCAACGTATTCCGCCAGTACAATACATCAATAAATTTTTATCTTCTTTATGGTCTTTTAAATCTTCTTCGATAATATCTAAAGAATCTCTAAAAGTATCTACATCAGGAGTTACAGCACCATCAAAATGACCAATTTCACTTTCGTAATGGTTACGCATATCCACGCAAACTGTATCAGGGTTTGCCAACATTTTATTAAACTCTTTCGCGTTTAAATGCACACCTTTGTTGGTTACATCAAAAGTTTCATCATTCAAACCATCTGCCACAATTTTGTTTCTAACCTTTACTTTTAGTTTTAAGAATGATTTGTTATCATGTTCAATAGCAACATTTAAACGAATTCCTTCTAAAAAAGAAATGCTATCTAATTGTTTTTTTAAGGCCAAAAAGTTTTCAGATGGTACTGAAATTTGGGCGTTTATTCCTTCATAAGAAACATAGGTTCTTCCTAGAACATCTAAAACATTCCATTCTAAAAACAATTTATCTCTAAAGATTTGTGGATTTTTTATCTGATGGTATTGATAAAATGAAATTGTGATGCGGTCTTTACCAGCCTCATCAATTAATGCAGCGCGTTCTTTGGCGCTTAACTTATTGTACAGTTGCATGCTATACGAATTAGGTTAAACTTAAATTTTTGCAAATGTAGCCATTTATTTAAAATGTCCATTCATTAAGTTTTAACAATCTCAAAATCAGGTTAAACATTACTACAACGTTTTCTTAAATAATTTCAAAACCTAACTTTTATCATGTTTTTAGGAATCTTTCGTGGTTAAATTTGTTATATAAATACAGAATACATAAAATTAAATACATAAAATCATGCAATTAGAAGAAACTGTCTTAGAAAGACCACAAGAACAAGAATTTAAACAAGGTGTCTGGAACACGTCTATTAACGTTAGAGATTTTGTTTTTAAGAACATTACTCCTTATTATGGAGATGATACTTTTTTAGTTGGACCTACTCAAAAAACTGAAAAACTTTGGGAAGTTTGTAAAGAAGGTATGCAACAAGAAAGACAGAATAACGGTGTTCATTCTGTAGATACAGAAACTATTTCTGGTGTTGCTAGTTTTGGTGCTGGTTATATTGATAAAGCAAATGAAGTAATTGTAGGTTTACAAACCGATGGATTGCTAAAAAGAGCAATGAAACCTTTTGGTGGTTACAAAGTTGTTCAAAAAGCATTGCAAGAACATGGTTTACAACCAAGTGAAGAAATCAACGAATTATTTACCAAATATGTAAAAACTCATAATGATGGTGTTTTTGATGCCTATAATGCAGAAATTAGAAAATTCCGCTCTTTAGGATTTTTAACAGGATTACCAGATAACTATGCGCGTGGAAGAATCATTGGGGATTACAGACGTGTTGCTTTATATGGTATCGACAAATTAATTGAAATTAAAAAAACAGACCTTAACAATATCGAAGGTCCTATGTCTGATGCTGTAATTCGTTTAAGAGAAGAAGTGTCAGAACAAATTAGAGCTCTAAATGATATGATTACAATGGGTAATCATTATGGTTTAGAGTTAAATCGTCCTGCTGAAAATGCACAAGAAGCGGTTCAGTGGACGTACATGGCATATTTAGCTGCTGTAAAAGAGCAAGATGGAGCTGCAATGTCTTTAGGAAACGTATCTACTTTCTTAGATATTTTTATCCAAAGAGATCTTGAAAATGGAACAATTACAGAAGATGAAGCACAAGAATACATTGATCAATTTGTGATGAAATTGAGAATGGTTCGTCATTTACGTATGGCTGCTTATGATGAAATTTTTGCAGGAGACCCAACTTGGGTTACAGAAGCAATTGGTGGTATGTTAAACGATGGTAGAACAAAAGTTACTAAAACTGCTTACCGTTTCTTAAATACCTTATATAATTTAGGTCCATCACCAGAACCAAATATTACAGTGTTATGGTCGCCAACTTTACCACAAAACTTTAAAAATTTCTGTGCAAAAGTATCTATTGATACTTCATCAATTCAGTTTGAAAATGATGATTTAATGCGTGAATTAAGAGGTTCTGATGATTACGGAATTGCATGTTGTGTTTCTTACCAAGAAATCGGAAAACAAATTCAGTTTTTCGGAGCAAGAACCAATTTAGCAAAAACACTATTGTTAGCCATAAATGGAGGAAGATGTGAAATCACTGGAAAGCAAATGGTAGATGGAATTGCCCCTTATACTGATGAGTATTTGGACTTTGATAAAGTGATGAAAAACTTTAAAGTAGCAATGACAGAAGTAGCAAGAGTATACAATGATGCTATGAACATCATTCATTACATGCACGATAAATACTACTACGAAAAAGCTCAAATGGCATTGATAGATACCAATCCAGATATTAATATCGCTTATGGTATTGCAGGTTTATCTATTGTAGCTGATTCATTGGCTGCCATAAAATATGCAAAAGTAAAACCTATTAGAAATGAAGAAGGTTTAACTGTAGATTTTAAAATTGAAGGTGACTTCCCTAAATACGGAAATGATGACGACAGAGTAGATATTTTTGCGCACAATGCAGTAGAAGATTTTAACAACGAATTGAAAAAGTTAAAAGTATATAAAGATGCAGAACCAACCATGTCTGTATTAACCATCACTTCTAATGTAGTGTATGGTAAGAAAACTGGAGCAACTCCAGATGGTAGAGCAAAAGGTGTTGCTTTTGCACCAGGAGCTAATCCAATGCATGGACGTGATACTAATGGTGCAATTGCTTCATTAAACTCCGTAGCAAAAATTGATTATAAAGATTCTCAAGACGGAATCTCTAATACATTCTCTATTGTTCCTAAATCTTTAGGAGCTACTAAAGAAGACAGAATAGATAATTTAGTGGCAGCTTTAAACGGTTATTTTGAACATGGAGCGCAACACTTAAATGTAAATGTATTAGACAAAGAAACTTTATTAGATGCAATGGAGCATCCAGAAAATCATCCCCAATTAACAATTAGAGTTTCTGGATATGCTGTTAATTTTATTCGATTAACAAAAGAACAACAAATGGAAGTTATTTCGCGTTCGTTCCACGGATCTATGTAGGCCTTTTTATGTATTTATCCAAGGGGTTCAAAAAATAGAATTAGCGCTGCAATAGAGTTCGCTATTCACAAGAACTTGCAGACTAAGTGTTTTTTGAGTCCCTTTCTTTTTTCCACTAAAATTTTTCGTTATCAAAATAAAAGAGAACATATTAAATGTGCATTCTATAGAGTCTTTTGGAACCCATGATGGTCCTGGGATTAGAATGGTAGTTTTTTTACAAGGCTGTAAATTAAAGTGTCAATATTGCCATAATCCAGATACTATAGATACTCATGGAGGTGAAGAATATCACATTGAAGATTTGGTTAAAAAAGCAGTAAATATGAAGTCTTATTTTGGTGATAAAGGCGGAGTTACAGTTTCTGGAGGGGAACCTGTTTTACAAGCTACCAATTTAATTCCTTTTTTTAAACGATTAAAAGAAGAAGGCATTCATACCAATTTAGATACCAATGGTCGTGTTTTAAACCACCCTGTTGTAGAATTGTTAGACAACTATGCAGATTTGGTAATGTTGGATATTAAACACATGACCGAAGAAGGTTTTCGAAAAATCACAGGAAAACAAAACAAAGAAACTACATTTAACTTTGCAAAACACAGAGAAGCCTCTGGTAAAAAAATGTGGTTGCGTTATGTTTTAATTCCAGGTATTACAAATACACCAGAATTATTACATCAATTAGGAGACTATTTCAAAGATTATAAAACCATAGAACAAATAGAGTTACAACCTTATCATAAATTAGGTATCCATAAATGGGATGCTTTAGGATGGGAATATCAATTAAAAGATGCTAGAGAAAACACACAACAAGAGTTGGATGAAGCAGCTAACATATTGAGTAACTACTTTAAAAAAGTAAAAATTAACTAAAGAATTTTATTATGAATTCAAAAAAATTAAAAAATAGGTGGCTAATTGCTGCATCAGCAGTAGGAATTCACATTTCTATTGGATCTGTATATGCATATTCTGTAATGACAAACCCTGTAAAAGATGTATTTGAAGTTGAAGGAAGCGTTATAAAATGGGCATTTAAAATCGCAATTTTATTATTAGGATTATCAGCAGCATTTTTAGGAAGATGGGTAGAAAAAGTAGGACCAAAAATTAGTGGAACTACAGCTGGTATTTTCTATGGTGTAGGAATTTTAGGTTCTGGATTAGCAGTGCAAATAGAATCTTTATGGTTATTCTATTTGTGTTATGGTGTTATTGGAGGAATTGGTTTAGGTTTAGGATACATAACCCCTGTAAGTACATTAGTAAAATGGTTTCCAGACAGACGTGGTTTAGCTACGGGTATGGCAATTATGGGCTTTGGTTTTGCAGCCTTAATATTTGGCCCTGTAATGGCAAAATTATTTGAAACAGTTGGTGTTTCTAATGCGTTTTACATCTTAGGTGTTATATATATGGTGTTAATTTTATCATCTGCAAGATATATTGAGAGACCTCCTGCAGGGTATGCTCCTGAAGGATACAATGAAGGAGAAGGAAAAGTGATAAAAGAAGACTTAACCAATATTACTGCAAACGAATCTTTAAAATCTCCTCGTTTTTATTACATCTGGATTATGATGTTTATCAATATTGCCTGCGGAATTGCAATTATCTCTGCTGCAAGTCCTATGATGCAAGAAAAACTAGATTATACACCAATGCAAGCAGCAGCCATTGTTGGTTTTATTGGAGTTTTTAACGGTTTAGGTAGAATAACTTGGTCTACATTATCAGATTATTTAGGGCGTGCAAATACGTTTATCATCTTTTTTGCTTTTCAAATTTTGGCCTTTTATTTCTTACCAAAAATTGGAGTAGAAAGTGTATTTCTTATCATCTTATTTACCGTTATTACAATGTATGGAGGTGGTTTTGCAACTTTACCCGCTTTCTTAGGCGATTTATTTGGCACAAAACAATTGGGTGCAATTCACGGAATGGTATTAGCAGCTTGGGGATTAGCAGGTGTTGTAGGTCCAACAATTTACGATATGGTTAAAGAACAAACAGGGTCTTTAGATACCACCTTACTAATTTTTGCAGGATTATTTGTGGTCGCTTTAATTGTATCCATTTTAATGAAAATATCCATCACAAAATCTCAAAATTTAAAAAAACATAAGTTAAGTATGGTTGCTTAATTTTTACCCCCAATTATTAAGATTGATCAAAAAACCTTTTAGCTTTCTCGCTGAAAGGTTTTTCTTTTTATTTAGAATTTATATCAACTTGTTAAAAATTAAACATTACAAATTATATTGGTAAATATTTTTTAAAATGATGGCTACAAATAATTTTGTTAGCATCTTTGCATCATAATAATAGCATAAATATTTAAACTGATGAAAATAGCTGTAGTTGGCGCAACTGGAATGGTTGGCACAGTAATGTTAAAAGTGTTAGAAGAGCGTAATTTACCAATCACAGAGTTGATTCCTGTGGCTTCAGAAAGATCTGCTGGTAAAAAATTATCATATAAAGGAAATGACTATACAATAGTTACTTTAGAAGATGCTGTAAACTTAAAACCAGATGTGGCTTTATTTTCTGCTGGAGGTGATACTTCTTTAGAATGGGCACCTAAATTTGCTGAAGTAGGCACAACTGTAATAGACAATTCTTCTGCTTGGAGAATGGATCCAACTAAAAAATTAGTAGTTCCAGAAATTAATGGAGATGTATTAACTGCGGATGATAAAATCATTGCAAATCCAAACTGCTCAACAATTCAGTTGGTAATGGCTTTAGCCCCTTTACATGATAAGTACACTATGAAACGCGTGGTAATTTCTACCTATCAATCTGTATCTGGTACTGGTGTGAAAGCTGTACAACAATTGGATAATGAAGAAGCAGGAATTGAAGGCGAAATGGCGTATCCACATAAAATTGGAAGAAATGCTTTGCCTCATTGTGATATTTTCTTAGAAAATGGATATACCAAAGAAGAAATGAAATTGGTAAAAGAACCTAAGAAGATTTTACGTGACGATTCTTTCTCAGTAACTGCCACTGCTGTTCGTATTCCTACTGCTGGAGGGCATTCAGAAGCGGTAAATGTACAGTTCGAAAATGATTTTGATTTGACAGAAGTTCGTCAGATTTTAAGTGAAACTCCTGGTGTTGTTGTCGAAGATGATTTGGCAAACAATGTATATCCAATGCCAGTAAATGCACATAACAAAGATGAAGTTTTTGTTGGTAGAATTAGACGCGACGAATCTCAAGAAAATACCTTAAATTTGTGGATAGTTGCAGATAACTTACGTAAAGGTGCAGCTACAAACACAGTTCAAATTGCCGAATATTTAATTGAAAATAATTTGGTGTAAAATAGATTTAATGGCAACATTTCATAACGTTACAATAAAAGAGATAAAACAAGAAACCGCAGATGCGGTTTCTGTTTTGTTTGACATACCTAAAAACTTAAAAGCAAACTTTAATTTCACTGCAGGTCAATACATTACTTTGCAAAAAGAATTGGATGGAAAAGAAGTTCGAAGAGCATATTCTATTTGTTCTACTCCAAAAAGTGGTGATATTAGAGTTGCTATAAAATCAGTTGAAAACGGAACATTTTCTGTGTACGCAACTTCTGATTTAAAAACAGGTGATACCATAGAAATTTCTGCTCCTGAAGGACGTTTTTTACTTAATCCTGAAGCAAATAAAAACTATGTTGGTTTTGCAGCTGGTTCTGGAATTACACCTATTTTATCAATGGTAAAAATGGTTTTAGAAAACGAACCCTCTTCTACATTCACTTTAGTGTATGGAAATAAATCTGTTGCAGATACTATTTTCTATGACGAATTATTGACTTTGGACTCAAAATATGACAACTTCAATTTAGAGTTTGTTTGTAGCAGAGAACGTCAAGAAAACATGTTATTTGGTAGAATAGACACTCCTTTTACCAACTTTTTTGTAAAGAATAAATATAAAGAAATCTCTTTTGATGCTGCTTTTCTATGTGGTCCAGAGGAAATGATTCATACTGTTTCTGATACTTTAAAAGAAGCTGGTTTTACCGATGAAAATATTCATTTTGAGCTGTTTACTGTTTCTGTTGATGAAGAAGCTACTTCAGAAATTAAAGAAGGGACTACAGAAATTACTGTGTTACTAGATGATGAAGAAACAACTTTTACAATGACGCAAACAGATAATCTTTTAGCAGCTGCATTGCGTAACGATTTAGATGCTCCGTATTCTTGTCAAGGTGGAGTTTGTAGCTCGTGTATGTGTAAAATTACTGAAGGAAAAGCAGTAATGGTAAAGAACTCTATTTTAACAGATAATGAGATTGAAGAAGGCTTAACTTTAGCGTGTCAAGCTCATCCAACAACAGCAAAAATCACTGTTGATTTTGATGACATTTAAATGTTACAAAACATATATTTTAAAAGTAAAGGATGGTTTTTCCATCCTTTCTTTTTATGCTTCAATTAAAAAACAGTATTTTTAGACAATGGATTTTTACGACTTTAAAAATGCTTTTCTAATAGGTTTTTTCATGGCTTTTATGATTGGACCTGTTTTTTTTATGCTTTTACAAACCAGTATTTTAAAAGGTGCTAGAGCTGCCATTGCATTTGATTTAGGTGTAATTTTAGGCGATATTTCTTTTATCTTAATTGCTTATTACGGAAGTAGAACTTTACTAGAAAAAATTAAGGATGACCCAAGATTGTTCTTTATTGGAGGTTTAGTACTCATTATTTATGGTCTTATCACCTATTTTGACAAACAGAACAAAAAAGAGGCGTTAGAGTCTGCAAAAATTGTAGATGTTCCCATAAAAAACAATTACGTAAAACTCTTTTTAAAAGGATATTTTTTAAACTTTATTAATGTTGGTGTTTTAGCTGGCTGGTTAGGTATTGTTATGGTAGTTGGCCCTACTTTAGATATGAATCCAACCAATATTTTCTGGTATTTTGCCACAGTAATTCTTGGGTATATGGTTACTGATTTAGGTAAGATTCTTTTAGCAAAACAACTCAAAAACAAAATGACACCTCCTGTGATTTACAGATTGAAAAGAATTATGGGTATCATTTTATTGATTTGTGGAGTGTTTTTAATGTTAAAAGGCTTTATCCCAAATGAAAAAATTGATGAGTTTATTCATTAATATTAAATAAATATTTTACTTATCATCATAAAAAGGCTTACACAAAACCCGACTACAGAAAGCCCATAACTCCAATTAAATTTAGGGATATTTTTTATATTATTTAGCAAAATTTTAATCCCAAAAAAGACAAATGCTAAAGACAAAACTGAGACTAAAGCTCCAATTAAAGTTAAGAAAATGGGTAATAATAGACTTGTATGAATACTCACTTCATTTATAAAATTAGTAAAAACTCCTAGACCATTAAAAAAACCAAATAATAAGATCAAACCCATTGTAAAAGTTTGAAAGAATTTCTTAACTAATTTTTCTTTTTGAATAGATAAAAAGGACAGTGAAAAAATTAAAAGAGGAATTACAAATTTAACAACTCCTAAATTCGCTTTTAAACTAAAATAAGCTGATAAAAATAAAGCGATAAAAAAACCAATCGAAAAGAATAATCCCAAAGAGAATATTCTTTTTAATTGGTTTGATTTGATGAAGAAAATTACTAAAAAAAGGAAAATTATATAATTATATATTGAAAATTTCAATACATGTTTTCCTCCAATTTTCAAATAGGTTAAAAAAGAAGCAAAGGTTAAATCAATTACTTTTTTTTTCCTCCCAAAATATTGTTTTCTAAATTTACGTCCGCCATTAATCCACTTTTATCAATAATTACAGATTTTACTGGTTTCGCAGCTTCAAAAGAATAGGTAGGGTATGCCCAACCCCAATCTTTTAAAATAGTAGCAGAAGTAGGTTTGTTACCTCTCATCATTTCTAAAGCAATGTTAAAACTTTCTTTACTACCATCTGTGTAAGTAACCTCAACATCAATTGGCATAGGCATTTGTCCTATTCTTTCTAAAGTTACGGTTTTATCATCAACAGATTTTACTCCATAATCAATAGTATGTGTAGTTTGCGTCCACTCATTCAAATACCAATCTAAATGAATACCAGAAACTTTTTCCATTGAGCGTTTAATATCATTTGGTCTTGGATGTTTAAAACTAAAATCTGTAAAGTATTTTTTTAATCCTTTGGCTACATTATCAGAACCAATTACATACTCTAATTGAGATAAGAAAATATTTCCTTTTGAGTAGCTACCTGTGCTGTAAGCTCTATTGGTGTGATATCTATCAGCATGTGTAGATAGCGATTCTTCGTTAGCAGCTTTTACTAATTTTCTGTAACCTTTATAAGAACTAGCTCCTGTATTCTTTAATCCTTTCTTTAAAATTTCATTAGAGGCTTTTCCAGAAATATAGGTTGTAAATCCTTCATCCATCCAAGGATGTAAACTTTCGTTAGAGGCTAACAAAAATTGGAACCAAGTGTGCGCCATTTCGTGCGCGGTAACGCCAAATAAGCTTCCAAATTTACGTTTACCTGTTATTAAAGTAGACATCGCATATTCCATTCCGCCATCACCTCCTTGAATCACAGAATATTGTTTATAAGGATATTGACCAACATTTTCGCTAAAATAAGTCATCAACTCTGCAGTTTTAGGCTGTAAATCTTTCCAGTTTTTTAAATAACTAGCACTTAAAGTCTTTTTGTACAAGAAGTGTAAGTCAATTCCGTTTTCCATTTTTAAAACATCATGATTATATTCTGGATCAGCTGCCCACATAAAATCGTGCACATTTGGTGCTTTAAAATGCCATGATAATTTTTCTGTATTTGGTAGGTTTAATGGTTTTGTTTTGTCTTCATAACCATGCCCTATTTCTTGTGGGTTTTGCAAATATCCAGTACCACCTACTGTGTAATTTTTATCTATATGAATGGTTACATCAAAATCACCCCAAACTCCGTGAAATTCTCTTGCAATATATGGTGGTGTATGCCAACCTTGAAAATCATATTCTGCTAATTTTGGATACCATTGAGACATTGATAGTGCAACACCTTCTTTACTGTTTCTTCCAGAACGACGAATTTGAATTGGAACTTGTGCTTCAAAATCCATCTCTAAAGTAACACTCTCACCAGATTTTATAGGTTGATTTAAAGTTACCTCTAAAATAGTTCCTACTGTTTCATGCGATACAGCTACTCCGTTTTGTTTTAACGCATTTACTTTAATATACCCAATTTCATCAGGTTTTAATTTGCTAATTCTATCTCCAATTTTTTTGCTTGGATCTTTGATATTTAGCGAACGTACATCCATTTGAGAACCCGGTTGAAATGCATTAAAATACAAGTGATAAAACACTTTTTTTAAATCATCTGGAGAGTTATTTGTATAAACTAATGTTTGCTTTCCTTTGTATTGATAGTTGTTTACATTCATATCAATATCCATCGTATAATCTACATGTTGTTGCCAATACGTTTTTTGAGTATTGACTTGACTAGAAATGATATCTTTTTTTGGTCCACAAGCAACTAATAAGATTGCTGTGCATACAAAGAATACTGTTTTTTTCATTTTTTAATATTTATTTAGTTTTTCCATTTACCATTCTATCCGCCATTTTTAAAGCGTTATAGGCATTTACTATTCTTCCTGAAACTGACAACTCTGAGAAAGGTACAGTATCCATAGGTGCTCCTGGTTTTACCACATTCATATCAATTTTTGTCCCAGAGTTCATTAAAATTCTTTTTACTTGACTTGCAGATAATTGCGGATAATAAGAACGTATTAAAGCCGCCACTCCAGAAACTGCTGGTGCTGCCATTGAGGTTCCACTCACAGCTTCATACTCATTTTTAGGTACAGTTGAGTAAATCTCATCTCCAGGAGCAAAAACATCTACATTTATTTTACCATAATTAGAAAAGTTTGCCACCAGCTTTTTACTGTAATACGGACTTGTAGCACCAATAGTAATAACATTATCTACAAATTCTGATAGTAGATCTTTAGAATCTGAAGGATATGTATATCTTTTATCTAAATTTTTAGAGTCATTTCCTGCTGCATTAACGATTAAAACATCTTTTTCGGCAGCATATTTTATAGCGTCAAAAACCCATTCTTTATTTGGAGAAAAACGTTTACCAAAACTTGTGTTGATAATTTTAGCGCCATTGTCTACAGCATAACGTATTCCTAGAGCTACATCTTTATCATGTTCATCACCATCAGGAACAACTCTTACTGTCATTATTTTTACGTTGTTTGCAACTCCATTAACTCCTAAATTATTATTTCTTGTTGCAGCAGTAATTCCAGCAACATGTGTTCCATGCATTTCTAAATCTTTAGAACCTATTACATTATTGTTTCCATAATATTTGTCGTTAATATCATACAAATCATCTCCCATAGATTGACGACTGTTAAAGTCTAAATCATAACCTTTTTTTATTTTGTACAGGTTTTTCTTTACCTCGTTTGCATTTTTCCTAAATTCGTCTAATTCGCTTTCCACAACATCTCTTTCTAACAAACTAGCAACATCAGCAATTTGCATCGCTAATTTGATACTTTTAGGTCGCAACCCTTTTAAATCTTTTGCTGTGAATTCTTTTTTACCTAAAAATTTTCGAACGGCATTAAAATGCTCTTTTATTTGATTAAGTCTCTCTAAAGTTTCTTCTACATTTGCAATTTCATCTTCGTTCTTTTCTATGCTTTTTTGATATTCTTCTTTTAATTTTAAAAATTGCTTAAATTCTTTTTTATCTTTTTGAGCAATTTCTGAAGCTTTTTTATTACCAAATTTTTCGATTCCTTTTTTTACAATTCTTGTGATTTCTAGTTGGTCTGCATTTACAATTTTACCTGATGTGTTTCCTAAAAAATTCCACCCGTAAACATCATCTACATAACCATTACCATCATCGTCTTTACCATTGTTTGGAATTTCTTTAGGGTTTACCCAAAGAACATCTTTTAAGTCTTCGTGTTCTATATCTACCCCAGAATCTGCAATTGCAACAATAACGTTGACTCCTTTTTTACCTTCTAAAAATTGATATGCTTTGGCAATACTCATTCCAGGAATGGTATCTTTTTTTAAGTCGGCATGACCCCAAACCAACATTTCATCATTAGAAAGAGGTATTTTTTTGGGAGGAAGATTAATGATTTCATTAGAACCTTTGGGTACTGAAATTGTATTTATGGAAGATTTACAACTAGTAAAAACAAAAAATAAAATCGATATTTTAATAAAAAAATAATTTCTAACTACTAATCTACTCATCAAATACATCAAAAAATTTATAACTCTCATTCAATCTTACTCCTTTTTCTGTGTGTTTTACAGTACACAGTTCGTTGTGTGCATCGTGCTCTAAAAAGAGATAAAAATTCTTGTCTGCAGCTAAATTTAAAAATGCAGCTTTTTCTTTCATGGTTAATAAAGGTCTTGTGTCATAACCCATAACGTAAGGCAAAGGAATATGCCCTACAGTAGGTAGTAAATCTGCCATAAAGACAATAGTTTTACCTTGATAGGTTAATTTTGGAAGCATTTGCTTTTCTGTATGACCATCTACAAAAAGGACATCAAAACCTATTTGATCATTATAATTTCTATGAATAAAATCTAGTTGACCACTTTCTTGTATAGGTTGTATGTTCTCTTTTAAAAAGGATGCTTTTTCTCTTGGGTTAGGTTCTGTAGCCCATTTCCAATGTTTATCATTAGACCAAAATTTTGCATTTTTAAATGCGGGTTGTAAAAAAGTATGATCAGAATTCCATTCTATAGCTCCACCACAATGATCAAAATGCAAATGGGTTAAGAAAACATCTGTAATATCATCTCTATGAAAACCAAATTTAGCCAATGAAGTGTCTAAAGAAAAATCTCCAAAAAGATAATAGTAACTAAAAAATTTATCAGATTGTTTATCCCCTAAACCTGTATCGATTAATATTAAACGATTTCCGTCTTCTATAAGCATGGATCTCATGCTCATATCTATCATGTTGTTATGGTCTGCAGGATTGGTTTTTTGCCAAATACTTTTAGGCACAACACCAAACATTGCACCTCCATCTAGTTTAAAATTACCAGTTTCTATAGGATATATCTTCATTCTGAAAAATTAAGAACACTAAAATTATTAAAAAATAATGATTTAATGATTTTAAAACTCAACTTTGAGCAAACAGAATACAAAGATGTTGAAAATAATACGAGTTTTTGTTAAGAAAAGTCTAAAGATTTTTTGAAAAAATGCAATATAATAAATAGCTATTGAATGGTATAGCTTGGTTTTTTTGAATTATTGTTGATTTTAATTTTACTTAAAAATTTAGCAATTTTAATGATAGCAATTACCCCTATAGTTAAACCTAAAATAACAAATACTAATTGATTTTCGAAAATTGATTCTGCAAGTGTTTCTTGATCTGCTGGTAATATTTGTAAAAACATAATTTTTAATATTTTAAATTGTTCCACAAAGGTATACATGAAGTTCACTTATTTTTTGTGTTTTTCGATTAAATACCTATTCCTTTCGTTAATATGTTAATTACTCTCTTTTAATTATTAATTTTTAATTGTAATCTTTTGCTGGATTTCATTACCAAAACTATCAGTAACAGAAATAGTATAATCTCCTGTTTTTGAACTTATAGCCAATTGATGTATCTCTTTAGTTGTTCCTAAAAAATGATGATTTGCATACCAAAATAAAGTTGCTTCTGGGTTAGAATGCGCTACTTTTAAAATGAGTTCTTTTTGTTTTCCATCAAAATCTTTGGGTAAAAACACAGTGCTTTTCTCAGTAGGATAAATAAATTTCATTGCGTTTTCTATATTACCTAAACAACCTGATTTATATTTTGGTAAAGAACTATAAAAAGGATTCTGATTCTTGTAATAATACTCCATTAACGGAGGTAATACAAACCAAGATTTTTGTTTGATATTTTCTAAACTTTCGCAAGAAGTATTGACTTGATAATTTTCTAAAACATCTACATTAACCAAAATATGATAGGGACAAGGTTTGGTTTTAAGTCCTGCATTTTGAATGAATTCTTGCTTGGTTTCTTTACAAATTTCTGTGGCTCTATAACCACTTTTTGTACAAATTTCTACTTTGGTCATTTCGTCAAAAGGGGTTTCAAACCATTCTGATTTTGGTAATTTATCAAACACGTCAAATAAAATAGGTGCTGCTGACTGTACTCCCACTAAACCTGGTCTTCCTTCTCCATCAGCGTTTCCAACCCAAACACCAACTACAAAATCTTTAGTGGTACCAATTGCCCAAGCATCTCTAAACCCAAAACTAGTTCCTGTTTTCCAAGCAATTTGTTTTGAAGAATCAAAAAACTCCCAATTCTCTTCTGCATTTGGTCTGTTTACTTCTTTTAAACTCTCGAAAGTCAAATAAATAGAAGCAGCATCAAAAATAATTTTTTCTGCTGATTTTGAACCAAAATCTACAATTTCATACGCATAAAAAGAAGGTTCTACAAATTCATTTTTAAAGTACCTACTCGAATTCTGAGTATAATGATTTACTGTTGATGCTAATGATGCGTAGCTTTTACATAAATCCCATAAATTACTTTCTGCACCACCTAATGCTAAGGTTAACCCATAATAATCAGGACTTTTCTTAATGTCTCTCAAGTTTAATTCCTTTAAATAATGATGAAATTTTTCCAAGCCAAATTCATTCAACATTCTCACAGTTGGCACATTTAACGATTTAGACAATGCCATTTTTGCGGATATAGCTCCAGCATATTTTTTATCAAAATTCTCAGGACGATAGCTCCCAAAATTTGTTGGAACATCAGCCACCAAAGTATTGGGCAACAACTCTCCTTGATCTAACATTGCAGCGTATAAAAATGGTTTTAAAATACTGCCTGTACTTCTAGGTTTGTCAATAATATCAACATCTCTTTGGTGTTTTTTTGATGTTGGAGCGTTACCAACATAACTTAACACTTTTCTTGTTTTTACATCCAACACCAAAACTGCAATGTTGTTGATTCTGTTTTTTGATAATTGATTGTAGTGATTTTTCACAATCAAGTTTGTCTGGTTTTGTAATGTTTTATCTATTGTAGTTTTTACAAATTGACCTTTTTTTTCTCTATGAATTCTTTGTAATAAATGTGATGATATTTGCGGTAATCTGTATGGTTTTTGAGGAATTTCTTCTAAAATTGCCAAATCATGAGTTAATGAATCAATAATTTTATTGGTCAATAGTTTATTTAACAATCGATTTCTTTTAACCAATAATTTTTGTTGATTTTTACCAGGATAAATCAATTTTGGTGCATTTGGTAAAACTGCTAACGTTGCAGCTTCTGCCCAAGATAAATCTGATGCTTTTCTGTTGAAAAACCGCCATGAAGCAGCATCTAAACCCACAACATTTCCACCAAAAGGTGCGTTAGAACTCCAAAAAGCAAGAATTTCTTCTTTACTAAAACTAAACTCTAATCTTGTGGCTAAAACAAGTTCTTTCAATTTTTCAAAATAGGTTCTAGGTCTATCATTTCTGCTTAAACGCATTACTTGTTGTGTAATAGTACTTCCACCTCTAACCACTCTACCCTCTTGAATATTTTGTTTCATTGCTTTTACAATTGAAACTGGATTAAACCCAAAATGCTTGTAGAAATGTTCGTCTTCAAACTGAATTAAACAGGTTTTAAATTTTTGAGGAACTGAATCATTATGAGGAAAACGCCATTGTCCATCTTTAGCAATTAAGGCTCCTAATAATTCACCTTTATCACTTGTAATTACAGTTGATGTTGGCTTTGTAAATAAATTTTTTGGTAAACAAAACCCATAGAAAATCAGTAGAACAATCAATACAAGAATTCTTTTTTTTCTTTTTAATATGTAGTTTTTGATTTTCAAGCGCTCTAATTTTACCAGTATGTCATTTCGAAATGAGCCTTTTTAGGCGATTGAGAAATCTCATAATAAAAACTAATTCTTTGAGATTTCTCGACTTCATTTCATTCCGCTCGAAATGACAATCTAATTTCGACTTTACTTATTTCACAACCTCAACCCAATTCCCTTTTGTTCTTACCAAATAATCATTATCATACATTGCCTCTACTTGAACACCAGGCAAATAATATTTTCCTAAATAAGCAGCATTCAACAAGACTGTAAAGGTTTTTGTTTCTGATTTCTTTTTACTTTCATCCAAATCAAAATAGAAATTTACACGATCATCTCTTATATCTGTATAACGTGCTTCACTTTTTGCAGTTGAACCAAAATCGGTAAAACGTGTATTGACAATTTCCCATCCTGATGGAAAAATCTGTGTTAAAGCAATATCTTTAACGGTTTCATTTTTAGGATTACTTACTTTAATTTTTGCAATAAAATCTTGACCTTGTTTTAGGTTAAGTATGTTGATGGTTTTTCCTTTTAAATCAATATAATTTACGCTTACACTCAAACCTCTTCTTTCGGAAATTTCTTCTCCCAATGGTAATTTACCAGAATTGACAATTCTTACAAAAACTACGTTATTTTCATTATTTTTGATCACTATTTTATTGGTTCCTTTTTGTACAGATATTCTTCTTTGAACTAAAGAACTGCTGGTTGTAATTTGTTCTCTTTTAGCATTTGAAGTATACTCTACATTTACTGATTTACCACCATTTTTTACCACCATTTTTCCAATAGCTAATAAACTAAATGCAGTGGTTTGGGTACTCATCCATCGTTTACTTGATAAATCTTTTGCAATACTTTTGGCTACATTTTTAACTTCTTTGTGATTGGTTATAATCATGGTTTCTAGGGCCATTGCTTTATTTCTAGTTGAAGATCCGTAGTTGTAATAATTGTACCCTGCAAAATTCAAATCAGCTTTTTGTAGAATTTCATCAGCAGCTTCCTTTTGTCCAACCAAAGCATAGGTTGCTGCTAGTCTCCATTTGGCTTCATTAGAAATTAGCTTGAATTCTCTCAACCTGTTCATCGCAGACAAATCTGGACTTCCTGCTAAAGCCAACGTATATAATCTGTAAGCTTGTGATACATCTCTTGAATAGCTATTGTATCTTGGTCTCCAATTTCTAGAAACTTGTTTTTGATATGTAATAAAATTGCTCTTAAATGTCAATGGCAAAACAAATCCTTTTCTTTCTGCTTCTAATAAAAAATGGCCTGCATAACTTGTTCCCCAATCGCTAATCTCATTTTCTCCCATCCAATAACTAAGACCTCCATTTGCCTTTTGAAAATTACCTAAACGTGCAATGCCTTGTTCAATATTTCTTTGAATTTGTGCTTTCTTTTGTGATGACAAATCAAATAAATCTGTTAAAAATAATTGAGGAAAAACACTTGAAGTGGTTTGCTCTACACAACCATGAGGATATTGAATTAAATACGCCAATCTTCCTGAAAAATTAATAGCAGGTATTGTTGATATTTCTAAAACTGCATTGTTTGTACCATCTACTCCAAACGTATTAAAATTGATTTTTTTTGTTTGATTTCCTTGAATAGTTACATCAATAATTTTTGAAGTAATTGGGTTTGGATTTACCACATCCAACTCTACTTTGTAAGTTGATTTTTCACCTCCTCCAGTAGCAATAACCTCAACAGTATTGATACCATTTGCTTTGCGAACATCCAACTCAAAATAGACCATTTTTTCATCTGGCTTAGCAAAATTAATCTTCTGATTTTTAGCACCAAGAACTTGAATTCCGTCAGAAGTTTTTACTTGAACAGTAACATTTTTTACCTTTTTGTCCATTGCAAAAACAGAAATTGGTAAGGTTACTTTCTCTTTGAGAGATAATTTTCTTGGTAATGTTGCTAAAACCATCAATGGTTTTTTAACTGGTGTTGCTTTTTCTGCGTTTCCAAACGCTTCGTTTTTAATATCGCCAGCAACTACCATTGTTCGCACAGCACCTATATAATTTGGTAGTTTTATTTGATGTGATTTTGTGGATCCTGATGCTAAGTGAAAAGGTCCTAAAAATTTAACAACAGGTTTAAATCTATTGGCTTTTTGCTTTCTTCCTTTGGCAAGAGAACCATCACCACCAATAGCAAAAACTTGATCTACACTGCCAGAATACGCACCTATTACATCATCAAAAATATCCCAGGTTTTAACTCCTAAAGCTTCTTTAGCGTAAAATTTATCGTAGGCATTTGGTGTTTTAAATCGCGTTAAATCTAATAATCCTTCTTCCACAATTGCCAAAGTATAAGTCATTGCTTTATCATT
Organism: Polaribacter septentrionalilitoris; assembly: GCF_009832745.1. GTDB lineage: Bacteria > Bacteroidota > Bacteroidia > Flavobacteriales > Flavobacteriaceae > Polaribacter > Polaribacter septentrionalilitoris. Next base: position 133,666 of record NZ_VRMJ01000033.1, read on the forward strand.
CTGCTCAGAAACTTTTACCGTAAATTCTTTTTCTGGTTGCAATTCAGTTGGCATTGAAATTTGAGGACTTAATTTGGTGGTTGCATCTTCTACTAAAATCGGAATAACACCATATAATCTAATGGGTAAATCATTTTCTGAAACTTGATGTGGTTGCAACAAAGAAATATTGACAAAGACATTAGGGGTCATTATTTTTGTAATTGGAATTTCTACAGTAGTGGTTCCTTTTTGAGTTTCTACCCATTTGGTTTCTATAACCTTTGTACCATTTTCTATACTGATTAAAGCACGTCCTTTACTACCAGAAGGAAATGTAATTTTAGCAATTTCACCCACATTATAGTTTTCTTTATCTGCAGAAAAAACCAACATTTTAGCGGCTTCTTTATCTCCAGAATTTGAATTCTGCCACCAATTTTTATAAAAATAGGCTACTCTTCCTGTAGCATGACCACTTTTTTGATCTATTACTCTTATTAAAAAACGACCTCTGTCTTCATCTGGAATATTCAAATTAAAACTTGCTTTTCCTTTAGAATCTGTCTTGATTTTTAACGTTTTGTATGGTCTGTGATAACTGCTTGAGGTATATCTTGATAAATTATCTTGAGATGAACTCCACCACCAACGCCACTGAATTTGATAAATTTGAACTTCTATTTCATCTCTCTGAATTGGATTTCCTTTTTCGTCTACAGAAACAATTGAAAACTGTTGATCTTCATCAGTATAAAAAGAACCATATTTATTTCCTTTAGGCGATTTTAGCCCCATAAAAACATCATAAGGAGCGTATTTTTTTGAAAATGCATCTATAGAAAAGTCGCCACCGTTTTCAAAAGCTCTAACCAAAAACTGCACATTTAACATTCCTGGTGCATTTTTTTGAGTTTTTAATTTACGATTAATGTTTGCAATTCCATTGGCATTTAATCTGCCTTCAAACACATTAATTTCTTGTGATTTGAATTTTCTTGAAGGGTCAGAAAATACATATTCGTTATAATTTTTAAAGCTGTAATTTGTTGCAGAAACTTTTGCTTTTATCTCTGCTTTTAAATTTTTAGCAGGCGTTCCATGTAGCCATTTTACATCTAACTTTCCTTTGATTGGTTTTTTGCTTGTTAAAATTTCATCATCAAAATCAACCTTAATTTTTAAACGATTGGGTTTTACTGTTTCTACTTTTAAGTTCTTGTAAAATTTTGCACCACCAACTGATACTTTTGCTGAATAATTACCTGTTTTGGCTTCATGTCTAGTTTTTAAGTTGAATGTGTAAAAATTATTCAGGTTTTTTGAAGTTACTTTTTTATAAACCAATTTTCCACTTGGGTCTGTAACTTCTAATTTTATAGGATGATTTTTAGGTAGTTTATTATCTGCATCATTTAAGACAAAAGTTAGGTAAATATCATCTCCAGGTCTCCAAACTCCACGTTCTCCATAGATGTACCCTTTTAGTCCTTCTTGAGTCTTACTACCAGAGACATTGAATTTACTAAGCGATAAAGAATTTCCATCAAACAGTCTTACATATGCCTTATTTTTACCCTTAGAAACTACTGCAAAAGCTGCATTTTTCTTAGAATGGATACTTACAATTCCTTCTGAGTTTGTAATTCCATGAGCAATTTCTTGTTGCTGAAAATTGAACAATTGTATCTTTGCATTGTGTTCTGGATTCGTATTTAAAATATTAGTAACCGCAAAGAAATACACATTGTCTTCTCCTTTTTTTGCAATTACTCCCAAATTAGAAGCTAACAAATTTTGAGAAATCATTCTGTTTGCAGAATAGTATGCGTCATGACAAGGGTTGTCTCTTTGCCTCCAATTGTATCTATAATTTTTATAGCGATACAATTTATTATCCCAATAGAGTTCTTCTTTAGTTTCTTCGTTTAAATTACTGACTTCATAATCATAGTCATCACTTTTAGCAATAGAACTTGTATTTTCTGAACAATTATAAAACGTTTGATGCTTATTAAAACTCAATTCTACTCTATAAATTGCTCCAGGTTCTGTAGCAATCATTTTAGAAATATCAATGCTATATGCTTTCCATTTTTGCGTGTTTTTTTCCTTGTTATGAATTAGAGTAATGGTTTGTTTTGCCACTCTTCTTCCTACTCTTTTTATGGCATATTCGCTATTACTATTGATGTTGTTCTCTTGCAAGAATTGCAATACGTTATCTTCAAATATTTTAATGATTCTCACATCAACTTCACGAATATTAATCGCTTCGAAATTGTATTTTAAGTCTGATGAATTTGGCAAAATGGTTCCACTAGAAATGGATCTAATTTGTGGTTTTTTCTGTTCGAAAGTGATGTTTTCTTTGAACATCTTTTTTAGTTTGTAGTTGGTTGTATTTTGAATTCCGGGGAATACAGAAACAGAAAGATTACCTTCAAATTTTGAGTTGGAAAAGACCTTAAGTTCATTTCCATTGATAATAAATCGTGGTTGTTTTACCTTCTGAACTACAACCAAACCATTTAAGTTTTGTTGCTTTTTTAACGCATCAGAAAAGTTGATAGAAATGTATTGTTCTGCTTCATTTTTTAAGGCAATATGAATGACTTTAAAGTTGTTTTTTCCGGGAATTACAATTTGATTTTCACCTTTTGAATCTGCCTGAATTGGTTTTCCATCCCAACTTATGTTTAGCTTAGAATCATCATCAAAACGTTGAATACTATCAATTTTAAACTCAAATATTTTAGAGTTTTTATACGATTCATTCCAAACAATATTTTTAGAAGTTTCTTTTTGTGAAGCACTGATTAATTGTTTTGCTTCCTCTAAATTAATAACATCTGCTGATTTTAGAACTCCTTCTAAATATTGGTACGTTTTAGAGTAAGATTGTAGTGCATCAGTTTGAATACTGAAATTAGGTGTTATGGTTTTGAATTGGAACGTATAATTTTCAAACTCTTTTGAGATGTTTTTATATATTTCATCTAGTTTTATGTCTACAGTATATTCTGTATTTGCATCTAAATTTTCATCAGGAATAAAAACAAAAGCATGTTTGTTAATGGTTTTTATGGTTCCATTTACAAAAGGTTTTATCGATAAAACATTTGAAGAAATTTCTTGATTTGCCTCCCAACCTTCAACTTCTTTGGCAAGATTTATCCTAACATTTTCTGTAGTCGAAACCACACCAGATGTTGTATAACTAATGTATTCTTTGAATTTGTAAATATTGTCAGGTTTGATTTTCTCCTTTTTACAAGAAAAAATCAACAAAAAAGTAACGAATACGAGTAGTAATTGCCTTGTTTTCATAGTTGTGATTTTATCAATACAACTCAAAAATAAACAATTAAGTATGGAGATTTAGAGTCAATTAGAATTCGTAACAATTTCTTTAGAATTTGAAAATAAACAATCTTAATCAAAGTTAAGATTGTTTATTTTACTTATCAACCCTATAAAAGTGATGAAAAAACTTAGAATCTAGTTCAAAAATAACCTCGGATGTTTTATGAATAGACAAGTTTTAAAGCCATTAAATGGATGGCAACATTTGAAAAAAGAGCATAAAAACAGGAATCCTTTGTCATTATTAATATGCAGGTTTTTATAAATTTATTTAATCGAAAATTTAAATGAAGTCTTACTTGAGTAGACTTCTCCTGGTTTTAAAATTGTTGATGGAAACTCTTTTTGATTAGGAGAATCTGGATAATGTTGTGTTTCTAAACAAAAACCTGTTCTATATGCATAAGTGCCTCCTTGTTTATTTGGTAACGTTCCGTCTAAAAAATTACCTGTATACAATTGTATTCCTGGTTCGCTAGAAAACACCTCTAACAATCTACCGCTATTTGGTTCATGAGCAGAAGCTGTAAAACGCATTGCTTGATTTTGATCATTTAAAACCCAACAATGGTCATATCCTAAGCCTCTTTTTAATTGCTCATGCTCAATATTAATTTCTTGCCCAATTTTTTTTGGTTCTCTAAAGTCAAAGGGAGTATTTGCAACATCTTTTAGTTTGCCTGTTGGAATTAAATTTGCATCTACAGGTATAAATTTATTTGCATTAATACTAACAATATGATCTAAAATAGGCTTAGAGAAATCTCCAGATAAATTAAAATAAGAATGTTGCGTTAAATTTACAATTGTTTTTTTATCAGTTGTAGCTTGATAAAAAACTTCTAAAACATTATCATTAGTTAGCGTATAAATAACTTCTGTGTGTAAATTTCCTGGATAGCCTTCTTCCATGTCTTTGCTTAAATATGATAATTTTAGAGCCCCTACATCATTTAAAACTTCAGCAGACCAAACCACCTTATCAAATCCCTTTACACCACCATGCAAATGGTTAGGGCCATCATTGGCTTGTAAAGTATATTCTTTACCATCTATTGAGAAGTTACCTTTTGCAATTCTATTACCATATCTACCAATTAATGCACCAAAATAGGGTGTTGATTTTTCATAATCTGATAATAAATCATATCCTAGAACAACATCTTCTGATACATTATTTTTATTTGGCACTTTTAATGAAGTGATAATACCTCCATAAGTAATAATACTTACTTCCATACCGTTTTCATTATTCATTTTAAAACGTTTTACAGTTACACCGTCTTTAGTAGTGCCAAAAACATCTTCTAAAATAGTAATAGGAGTATTTTTTGTTTGTTTTGAGTTCATAGTATTCTATGTTACATTTAAAACTGAGAAAGTAATTAAGACAAAATAAAAAGATATACCTCTTAGCTAAAAAAAGGTATATCTTTTATTTAAAGTCATAAAAATTTCTTTCTAAAACTTAGTTTCCTTTTTTATAATCTTCTAAAAATTTTGCCAATCCACTATCTGTTAATGGGTGTTTTAACAATCCTGTTATAGATGATAAAGGTCCTGTCATTACATCACTACCTATTTTAGCACAGTTAATTACGTGCATAGTATGACGTACAGATGCTGATAAAATTTGTGTTTCAAAACCATAATTATCATACACTTGTCTTATTTCTGAAATCAAATGTAAACCATCTGTTGAAATATCATCTAATCTTCCTAAAAAAGGAGACACATAAGTTGCCCCAGCTTTTGCAGCTAACAAGGCTTGTCCTACTGAAAAAACTAAAGTTACATTGGTTTTTATACCTTTATCAGAAAAGTATTTGCATGCTTTTACACCATCTGCAATCATAGGTAATTTTACAACAATTTGTGGGTTTAAAGCTGCTAACTCTTCTCCTTGTTTTACCATTCCTTCAAAATCTGTTGCAATTACTTCTGCAGAAACATCGCCTTCTACAATATCACAGATTTTTTTGTAATGGTTTAAAATATTATCTGCACCTGTAATGCCTTCTTTTGCCATTAAAGACGGGTTTGTGGTTACACCATCTAAAACTCCTAAAGCTTGCGCTTCTGCAATTTCTTCTAGGTTTGCTGTATCAATAAAAAATTTCATGTTTCTAGTTTATACTGTTTTTAAATATGCTAATACTTCTTTACTTACTTTTTCGCCTGTAAAACCAAACTTTTCATCTAGTACAGATGCTGGTGCAGAATAGCCAAAGTGATCTAAACCAAATACTTTTCCATTCTCGCCAACCAAACCTTCTAAATTTACTGGCAATCCTGCTGTTAAACCAAATAATGGTTTGTTTTTAGGAATTACAGCATTTTGATAATCTTTAGATTGTAATCTAAAAACACCTTCTGAAATTATAGAAGCAATATTTACTTTCAATCCGTTTTCTGATTCTAAAATTTCTGCAGCATCTACTAAGGTTGATACCTCAGAGCCATTTGCAATTAATACTACATCTGGATTTTCTACTTCTTTTACTAAATAACCCCCTTTTTCTGCAGCTAAAGCTTCTTGGTATCTTGATCCATCTTTTGATGGTAATACATCTTTAATTCCTTGTCTTGATAAAATTAAACCTGTTGGTGTGTTTTTATTTTCTAAAGCCATTTTCCAAGCAACACTTGTTTCTGCAGAATCTGCAGGACGTAATGCTAAGAAACTTGGTTTACCACTATGGTTTTTTAATTTTTCTAACAATCTTATTTGTGCTTCTTGTTCTACAGGTTGGTGTGTTGGCCCATCTTCTCCTACTCTAAAAGCATCATGTGTCCAAACATATTTTACTCCTAGTTCTTGAATTCCACTTAAACGAATAGCTGGCTTCATATAATCTGAAAAAACGAAGAAAGTAGCTACTACTGGAATTATACCACCATGAAGTGCAATACCATTAGCAATACATGCCATTGTTAATTCTGCAACACCTGCTTGTAAAAATGAACCTGAGAAATCTCCTTTTTTAAGTGCTTGTGTTTTCTTTAAAAAACCATCTGTTTTGTCTGAATTTGATAAATCTGCAGAAGAAACAATCATGTTTTCTACCTTATCAGCTAAATAGGCTAAAATACCAGATGAAGCAGCTCTGGAAGCAATACCTGATTTATGCTGAATAGATTCAAAATCTAATTCTGGTAACTCTCCAGATAAAAAGAAATCTAATTTATCTGCAAGTGCTGCATTTGATTTTCTCCAAGCAGCAATTTCTTTTTTCTTTTCAGCAGCTTTTGTTGTTTTTTCTTTTAATAAATTTTGATAGAAATCACTTACATCCTCATAAATATCAAAAGGACTTTCTGGATTTGCACCTAAATTTAGTAACGTTTTGGTATAATCTGCTCCAGAGGCACCTATAGGTTGCCCATGTAATTCACATTCACCTTCAAAAATTTCTCCACTTTCAGTTACACAACCTTTCCCCATAATAGTTTTACCTATAATAAGCGTTGGTTTTTCTGTTTCGTTGTTTGCATCTGTTAATGCTTTTCTAATTTCATCGTGGTTATGACCATCAATCGTTACTACTTTCCAACCCCAAGATTCATATTTCATTGCAGTATCTTCAGTAGTCACTTCATCCGTAGAAGTAGACAGTTGAATATCGTTAGAATCGAAGAACATGATAAAATTACTCAATCCTAAATGACCTGCAATTCTACCTGCTCCTTGAGAAATTTCTTCTTGCACACCTCCATCAGAAATAAAACCATACACTTTATGATTCATCCAATCTCCAAAACGAGCTTGTAAAAATTTTGCTGCAATTGCTGCTCCAACACCCATTGTATGACCTTGTCCTAAAGGTCCAGACGTATTTTCTATACCTCTTTTAACGTCTACTTCTGGGTGACCTGGAGTTATAGAACCCCATTGTCTAAAATTGGCAACATCTTCTTTTTTATAGTTTCCTAACAGATAGTATTGTGCATACATTAAAGTTGATAAATGCCCTGCATCCATAAAAAATCGGTCTCTGAATGCCCAAGTCATATCTGAAGGATCAAAATTGAAAAATTCAGAATATAGTATGTGCATAAAATCTGCACCTCCCATTGGACCTCCTGGATGACCAGATTTTGCTTTTTCTACCATAGCAACAGCTAAGGCTCTTATGTTATCTGCTGCTTTTTGATCAATTTGTTGGTTCATTTTTAGATATATTGATTTATGATATTTTCAAAAAGCTCTTGTTTACCACTTTTTAGTGGTAACTCCCCATTTTCTTGAGCTATTTTATATAAATCTTGTAAATTTAAATTACCTGCTTCGAATGCTGCACCTTTACCAGAATCAAAAGAAGCATAACGCTCTGCTCTTAATTTTTCATAAGGAGAAGATGTGATAATTTTATCAGCAATTAATAAAGCTCTTGCAAATGTATCTGCACCACCAATGTGCGCATGAAAAACATCTTCTAAATCTGTGGAGTTTCTTCTGATTTTAGCATCAAAATTAACACCACCACCTTGCAAACCACCAGCTTTTAAGAAAACTAACATTGCTTCTGTGGTTTCTTGAATGTTGTTTGGAAATTGGTCTGTATCCCAACCATTTTGGTAATCTCCTCTGTTAGCGTCTAAACTACCTAACATACCTGCTTTTGCTGCAGTTTCAATTTCGTGTTGGAAAGTATGTTGTGCTAAAGTTGCATGGTTTACTTCGATATTAATCTTGAAATCTTTATCTAAACCATATTCTTTCAAGAAACCGATAGCAGTTGCAGTATCAAAATCATATTGGTGTTTAGATGGCTCCATTGGTTTTGGCTCAATAAAGAAGTTCCCTTTAAAACCTTGAGCACGAGCATAATCTCTACACATTGTTAAAAACTGCCCCATATGATCTAACTCACGACCCATGTCTGTATTTAAAAGACTCATATATCCTTCACGACCACCCCAAAATACATAGTTTTCACCATCTAAAGCCATAGTAGCATCTAAAGCTAATTTTATTTGTCCACCAGCTCTTGCAACCACATTAAAATCTGGGTTGGTTGATGCACCATTCATGTAACGTGGGTTAGAAAAACAGTTTGCAGTACCCCAAAGTAATTTAACACCAGAAGCTGCTTGTTTTTCTTTTAAGTATTCTGTAATGGTAGCTAATCTAGATTCAGATTCAGCGAAAGTTGCCCCTTCTCTAATTAAATCGAAATCATGAAAACAGAAGTAATCAAAACCCATTTTAGTGATAAATTCAAAAGCTGCATCTGCTTTTTCTTTTGCAGCTACCATTGCATCTGCAGGTTTATCCCACTCAAAACTTTGCGTTCCAGGACCAAATGGGTCTGCTCCTTGCCCACAGAACGTGTGCCAGTACGCTACTGAAAACTTAAACCAATCTTTCATTTTTCTACCTGCAACCACTTGTTCTGGGTTGTAGTATTTAAATGCTAAAGGATTGTCTGATTCTTTTCCTTCAAACTTAATTTCGCCAATACCTTTGTAGTATTCTTTGTTGCCTATTAATGCCATTGTTTTGTGTTTTAAAATTTATATTTTTATTTGTTATTTAAAATAAGATTCAATTCTTTTTTCCAGTTTTCATATGCTTTTAAATAAGGTTCTTTATCATTAAAAGGCATAAAAGTCATGACATGATCGTTATCTTCAACCAATTTTCCATACGATTCAAAATCACCTTCGTGTAAACCAGCAGCTCTTGCAGCTCCAATAGCTCCTGTAGTGTTATAAATTTCAATTTCTTGATTTATTAGTGTAGCTACTGTGTTCGCAAATATCTCTGAACGGAATAAATTATCGTTTCCAGCTCTCATCACATTAATATCAATACCATCTGATTTTAAAATATCCATACCGTACACAAATGAGAATGCAATACCTTCTAAGGCTGCTCTACAAACATGTCCTTTTTGATGGTTATTTAAATTCAAATTCACTAATCTAGTTCCAATTTCTCGGTTGTTTAGCATTCTTTCTGCACCATTTCCAAAAGGTAACATACATACACCATCTGAACCCACAGGAACATTTAAAGCCAGTTGATTCATTTCGTCATAAGAATCTACAGACAGGTTATTTAACAACCATCTGTATTGAATTCCAGCTCCATTTATATTTAATAATTTACCAATTCTTGGAACTGATTTTTTATAGTTTACATGGGCAAAATTATTAACCCTTGTGCTTTCTTTTCCTGATAAACTTTCGGTTACAGCATATACGACTCCCGATGTTCCTCCTGTTGCAGCAACATCTCCTGGGTTAAATACGTTTAAAGATAATGCATTGTTTGGTTGATCTCCTGCTCTATAAAATATAGGAGTTCCTGCAGCCAAAGTACTTTCTTCTTCTCCTTTTTCATCTACCACAGATTGTAAACCAAAGGTGCCTACAATATCTGGTACTAAAGATTTATCAATACCATAATAATCTAAAAGGAAGTCTGCAACAGTATCATTTTTAAAATCCCAAAAGATACCTTCTGAAAGACCAGAAATTGTGGTATTCATTTTATTTGAAAAACGATAAGCAATATAATCACCAGGCAACATAAACTTATACGCTTTATTGTAAATATCTGGTTCATTTTCTTTTACCCATTTTAATTTTGAAGCCGTAAAGTTTGCTGGAGAATTTAACAAGTGGCTTGAACTTTTTTCGCTTCCAATATTTGCAAATGCTTCTTTACCAATTTCTACAGCTCTACTATCGCACCAAATGATACTTTTTCTTAAAGGTTTACCCTCTTTATCTACTAAAACCAAACCGTGCATCTGGTAAGAAATACCAATACCTTTAATTTGTGTTCTAGAAACGTTGTACGTTTTTTTTAGATTTTCTATGGCTTTACAAATATGTTTCCACCATTCTTCTGGTTTTTGTTCTGCCCAACCATTTTTTAGAGCAAGCATACTCATTTCGGTTTTTGGCTCTTGAACAACACCAATACTTTTTCCTGTTGAAATTTCTACTAAGGCAGCTTTAATTGACGAGCTCCCTAAATCAAATCCTATATAATACATATCTTTATAATGATTCTCTTATGGTTAATTTTGTTGGTACTAAATATTGTATTTTCTTTTCTTCCATTACAAATTCTGCAGCTTTCTCGCCCTGTTTTTTAAAATCTGTTGAGATCACAGAAATGCCTTTGTAGATGAATTTTTTCATTGGTGTTTCATTGTAAGACAAAAAACCTACATCAACTCCTGGCTCATATTCTTTATCTCTACATTGTTCTAAAAACAGTCCTAACATTCTATCGCTAACACTTATATAAGCGATATTCTTTTCAACGATAAAATCTTTTGCATCGTTAATAATTTTACACTTAAAATTATTTTGTTTGCAAAATTTCTTAAAATATGTTACAGTTTCAAAAGGATGACTTGTGAAAGAGGGATATAAAAATTGAATCTCTTTATATTTTTTAAACAAATTAGCTCCTTCTTGCAGAGCCTCTAAAAACGATTGCCCAAAATCTTGAAAAACAAAACTATTTTCTTTTGTAGCATTGATGTTCCAATCTATTAAAAGTAAATCATCATTATTAATTTTAGATAATATTGAAGGGATAGTTCTATCATCAAAACCCATTACTACATATTTATAATATTTACCAATACTATTATTTATAATGGTCTTGAAATTATCAATATTATAATGATGAAATTGAACATCTGTAATAAATGTATCTGGTAAATTATTAGTAAATGAATGATACAAAACTTCTTTATACGCCTTAAATGTGTCTAAAATTAAAAGCACTTTTTTTGTTTTGCCTGATACATAGTATCCTTTATTAGGAACAGCTTCAATAACACCATTTTCCTTAAGAATTGAATATGCTTTAAATACAGTATCTCTAGATAATTTATATTCTTTGCAAACATTATTTACTGAAGGTAAATTATCACCAACTGTTATCATATCCTTAGATATACCATTATTAATTGCATTTACAATTTGCTGGTATTTAGGAACATCACTATTATGATTTATATTAAATGATATGGTGTTCTTAATCATACTGTTCTGTTCTGGTATGCAATATTAGCTATTTTTTTTTTCATATCCTAATTTTAGAATGCAATTAATGGGTCATTCGTAATTGTTGTGTTTATGCAAAAATTGTAGTTAATCTAAAAAGGAAGAATGCTACGTTTTTGACACCTCTAAATTGACTTCTGATGGCTTTGATTTTAGCATTAAAAGATTCAGTAGAAGCATTTGTACTTCTATTGACAAAATAGTTAAGAATAGATCTGTAGTTTATAGTTATGGTGTTAAACGCTCTAAAGCCAGATTGCTCAACTTCATTATACCAATGTGCTAATTTAGTATATCCTATTTCTATGGATTTAGCAGGGTTAAAAATGTTTCTAAGATTTTGTCCCAAGTTAAAAGCTGTTTTGATGTCAGGATATTCTTTGAAGATTATTTGACTTCTTTCATATTGATTTTTAGTCCAATTAGAAGGCGCTTTGTAAAGTAAATATCTACTTCTCGCTAATAGCTGTTTTCTGGTATCTCCATTGCTAAACAGCTTTGGCTTGTATATTTGGTCTGTTAATCTAGCCATCTTTGACGCTTTACATTTAAATAAACAGTATTTCCTCGTAAATGAAAATCTTGAATAGTTCTAAGTAATGATCCAATGTCTTTTTTTATCACAAAGATCTAATTATTTTTTACGATTCACACACAACTTTTGAGATTGATCCTTTATTCTAATAAAGTTATAAAGAAAGAAAGCTGATAACAACTTGTTATCAGCTTTCTTTAATATAAACAAATATGTTAATTAAAATCCTGTTCCAGGAGCTTCTGGGCTTTGCGCTTGTGCTTTCTGAGGATTTAAGATCATATAGGTTCCTAATGCAGTTAACGCTGCATATTTACCGTAATTCCCTATCTTTTTGATGGCTTCTTTACGTGTGATGTCTTCTTTTTTATTTTCTATATTATTATTCATGATTGTCATTTTTTAAGTTAGGAAAAGTTTATTCTAAAATAATCTTCTGGTTAATACTTCCTTTTGTTGAGTTTAATTTTGCAATGTAAATTCCTGTTGATAATCTTGGAATTGAAATATCATTAACGTTACTAGCATTAAAAGAAGAATTAAAGACCTCTTTTCCTTGAATGTTAAATAAAGAAATTGATGCTTTTCCTTGGGTTAAACCTGTAACTCTTAAAGTTGAATTATCAGCTTTAAAAATACCAACACTATTTAAGATAACATCATCAGATACACTTAAAGCACTTTGTGCTGTGTGTAAAAAGAACCTACCTACACCATCTAAAGCTGTGTCAAGTGTAATTTTATATTCTGCATTTGCTTCATCTAATCTTGTAAAAGTACTGGTAACTCTGTCTTCTAAGAATACTTTTAGACCAGAAGGTAAGTTAAGTGCCTCTGCAGAGAAAGTAACCTCTCCTGCATTTGCTTTTACGCCTAAAGGTATAACAAAAGATTCCATATCGTTTTTAGGTAGCGATTGTACTTGATACTTATCACCAACATTATTCTCTAATAAATGAGTATAAACTTCTACTTCGTTCTCGACAGCAGTGAATGTTTTACCTTCATAGCCCCAATCAAAACCTTTAGTAACATTCGAATCGAAATACATTAATTTTGCAGTTCTGCTTAACTTTCCATCTCTTATTACTAAATTGATTTCAGTTTTATCAGATTTTTGGAAGTTATCAGTACCAGAAGCTTGATTAGATTCAGCAAAATCTACAGTAGAACCACTTGCTACACTAACAAAGAATCCTTGTCCTGGAGCAATGATAAAGTCTTCAGCAGCAGCTCTTGCAGTATAACCTACTCCTTCAGTCCACGTCCAAATTTGACCAGTAGTATTCGTATTTGCATTTAAAAAAGTTTGGCTACTCATGTAAGATGTGTACGGATTACCTAATAAATTAAATCCATCATCTGCTGTAGATACAGCAACACCATTTACATCTGCAGTATTTATGGTACCTGTAAAAGCTACAGTACCAGTAGCACTTCTTTTCATTGAATATCCCATTCCAGGAGTTGAAGACATGCTACCACTTGGAGATTGTAAATACGTCCACGTATTTCCTGATGTATTATATGTTCCAACTCCTAAATTAGAGCCACTACCTGAAGCAATACTGTTATTTGTTGTAAAAGTATTGTCGAAAGTTTCACCAGCTAAAGGAGAACTTACCAAATGCCATCCATTAGCATTACCAGAAACAAAATTTAAGTTTCTGTTATACGTAACATTTCCTGTGGATGTACCATTTACTATTAATGAACTTCCTGCACTCATAGTTACACTACCACCTGAGTCTACAGATAAATTGTTTACAGTTGCAGCAGTAGAGGCCCCAATAGTTGTATTTGTATTCGTTGGTATAGTAACATTACTTGCACCAGTTGGTATTTCATTTAAACTCCAGTTAGTGGCTGTAGCCCAATCATTGTCAGTCTCAGCACTAAAAATATTTGGTGGTGTCGCAGAATTATTAAAAACTATAGATTGTATTAAAAAATCACCTGCTGATGAATTATTACCATTATTGGTATCTCTAATAATTATTTGAAAACCAATGGCTTCTGCAGTTGTCCAGTCTGTTCCTTTTTCTGTAGTTAAATCATAGGTTAATGTTTCAAAACCAGTCATACTAGATGATATGTTTATATTTCCACCTTTTCTAGTTGATGGAGATGTTAAAATCCATTGAATACGAATTTGATTGTTTAATGCTGATTCGTTTTTATAGGTAATATGCAGATGAGAATGAACACTAGGATCTAATTTGAAAAAATTTTGAACTATTTTTGAAGAACTGTTTACAGTAGGTACTATTGTCATTATACCACTTGCAACATCATTAGATACTCCAGAATCAATAACCCAACCTTCATTATACGTTCCAGAATTAAACAAGTAGGTATCTTTTACAGGAACTTCTGATAAAAATTCTATTTTTTGAATGATAATATCTCCTGAAGAACTTGGGTTTGCTAAATTTGTGTTTCCAGCACCCCTAAAAACTAAAGCTACAGAAGCCATAGTTCCTGTCCATTCAGCATCTGTTAGGTCTACCACGTAAGTTGTTGGTGTTGCCAAACTTGTTGCTAAATCTCCAGGCGTTAAATAATATCTAATTCCACTCGTAGCATTTTTATCATGCTGAACTTGCATTTGTACAGCTTCAGATGAATTGTTTATTAAGGTAATAGATAAATATTTATTTGCATTTGCATCTATAGAAGCACCAGTAATTTCTACTTTAGGCTTTTTATCTGCTATCCAAGATACAGCCATACCATCTGATACTACTGAAACTCCATTAGAACCTCCTGAGTTTGTCCATGTTAGTAAGCTTTGATCTGTTTTAAAATCATAAGTTTGTGCATTTATTGCAAAAGAGGCAAAAACACAAAGCATTAGTATTATTTTTCTCATCATTTTTAGTTTTTAGTTTAGTATTAATTTTTGTGTTTTGGTATTGTTATTTGCATCAATAAGTCTAAGCAAGTATACACCTGCATTTACTTGAGAAAGGTTTAATGTTTTATTTGTTAGAAGTTTAGATTCAAAGACTTTCTTTCCAAGAATACTAAATAATTGAATTTTTTGTAAATTATTTGATGATTTAATATGTAAAATGCCATTTGTAGGGTTTGGATATACACTGAAAGAAAAATCATTAAAAGTTGGTGTACTTAAGGATGCATTGCTGTCAAATATTATTTCTGAGATGGCAATAGTACCAGTATCTATATTGGCATCTGAAGATTCTGTAAACACGATTCTCCAGTCTGTAATATTTCCTGTCCATTCTGTTTTGGTAGATAAATCAAAATCAATAGTAGTCTGTGAACCACTATTTAAAGTTTGTACACCATAGGTTTGTACAGCATCAGTTGCGTCAACAAATTGAAATTTTATTTCATCAGCATTCGAAGCATTACTATCTACCACTATGTGAACGTGAGTATTTGAAGAAGCGTTTACACCATAAAAAGTTTGACTAATTTTTGGTGCTTTTTTCGTACCATCTCCATTGAAATTAATAGTTGAACCCCCATATGAAACAGTTGCAGCCCCTGCATTATTAACATCGAAACCTGTTATACTATCAGAAGCAAAGTTATAACTGTCTTTTGTAAAAACACCTGGATTTACAATTTCAATTTTTTGAATGATGATATTACCATTAGTAGCACTATCTTCAGTTAAATTTGAAGCAGACGCATTTCTAAAAGCGATAGCGATATATTCCATATTATCTTTACCATCTGTATCGTTTGCAAATGCAGAACCTGTACCTCCACCATCGTTTTGATAATTAGCACTAGTTAATGGGAAAACTAAAGTTTGTTGTACTCCATTTCCTGCTGTTGCAGCTGGTGTTATACCACCAGTCCAACCCATGTACTGAATACCTGTTTTACCTGAAGCATTTTTATCATATTGTAAACGAAAGTTTTCTATTTCTGTACTGTTGTTGGTAAGCGTAACTACAGCAAAAGCCCCTTCTGAAACATTAAAAGGATCTGCAGCACGTGTAATGTCTAATCTTGGTGTACCAGCACCAAATTCTAAAACCATACCATCTGCAGATGGTGTTGCTGATATAGAAGACCCTTTACTTTGCCAAGTTCCTGGATTTGCACTCCCGGAAAAATCGTAGGTTTTTTGTGCATTTATAGTTAATGCGCTGATTAAAAACAAACTGAATAAAGTAATTTTTTTCATATGTATTAATTTTTAAGTTGATATTTATGGTTTCACTTTTATAATTTTAGCTACCATTTTGATAAGGGTGACTAATGAATTATAATAGGTTTTAATTTTTTTGTTTCCCTTTTCTTCTAGCTTTTAATTGTTTTTTTGATAAAATCTCTTTATATATTTTTTGGTAATACTTTTTATTAAAAGCTTTTTTATCTTCTTTAGAAGCTTCTTTTCCTAGCTTTCTTAGTCCAACAATTCTTTCTGTGTGTATTTTTTTAATTTGTTCTTTTTGGGTATCCGAAAGTGTTAAAGATTTATCACCAGCTATTATTTGGTTGTTTATTTTCTCAACAAGTTCAGTTGCTTTAGCTTCTATTTTTTTCATAGCTTTTTTAGATTGTGAAAAACTTGAAAATGAAACTAAAAAAAGAATTACTACTAGCGTTAGTTTTTTCATGATGGGATTTTTTTAAAATTATTAGTTATTTTGGTTTTGTAAAGGTCTAAATTATATGAGGTTGAGGGGTATAATTATCATCGGATATGGTTTAATATCCGAAACAAAAGGCTTTAATACAGTTATTTATCTCTTTTTAATGGCAAAAAAACAGTCTTTTTCTAATTTTTCTAAAAATTAAAATACCATTAACAGAAGTTAAAATACTATAGTTTTCTTGTTATTTTATGGAGTCCATTGTAGTTTTTTTCTAGAATAATTTCAGGGTCACCACCTTTTACATGGCCTAAAATTGTAAACGAACCTTTATAACCTAAAATCACTAATTCTTGAATCATTTTTTTTTCTAAATCACCTTCTCCAATAGTAATTATTTTGGGGCCGTTAGCGATCATTCCATTTAAACTTACAGCCCATAAATAGGGGGACAATAATTTTATGTTTTCTGAATATTCTTGCAAAGAATCGTGTGCATGATGAAAATTAAACACCACACCTAAATCTTCATTTGGTAAGGCTTTTATAATTCTCAATTGATTTTTTGGTTTGCCAAACCACCCTCCATGATTGTATAAAGCGATTTTGCATCCTAATTTTTTAGCCTTTTTTGATAGGTAAGAAATCATTTCTACTGATTGCTGTAATGATTCAGCGTCTGATAAATTATCGAAGTATTTAGGATAAAAACCGACCCAAATTTGGGTTTTTAAACCTGATTTTTTTAAGTTTTCGAAAACAACCTCTGCATCAGACCTTAATTCACCAACCTTATCTTTGTATAGGTTAATGTATAACCAAACTGCTTTTATTTGTATGTTTTTCTCTTTGGCTAACTTCCATTCTTGTAACATTGTTGGTATATGCTTGGGTCTATAACCATATGCATATTGTGTATACCCCAATCGTTCTAGCATTTCTAAACGTTGAGTAGGTGTTCGTTCTTTTACATCAAAACCAACTATAGACCAAGGAATAAGGTTTTCTTTTTTAAAGAGGTCTTCTCTTTCTTTAACCTCAACACTTTTACAGCTGAATAAAACTATAAATACTAAAAAAAGACATGCTTTTTTTTTGAGGTTCATTAGTAGCTGTTTTTTTGAATCAAAATTTTTGATCTTTTTAGTGAACCATCCTCAAATTTTATAGCTATAAAATAGATGCCTTTTTCAAATTTTGTAACATCTATCTTATTGTTGATGAATTGTAAAGGATATGATTTACCATTTACATCACACAAATTAATTTTATGGATTGTTTTTGAACTTGTAACATTAATGTAATTTTTAGCTGGATTTGGATACAAATTCAAAAGAGTTTTTTGAATGGAGGTTTCAGTACTCAATGTTTTTTCTTCCATAGAAAAATCATCAAAAAAGTAATCTCCTTTTGTTTTGCCACATAAAATCTGAAACTCTAAAGAGGTTGTATTTTCGGGAACTGTAAATTCATATTCAAAAGATTGATAATTGGAATTGGATAAAGAAAAAGCAGGAGAAGCAGAGAATTGAGTACTACCATTTGTTACTGTTTTTATCCGTATTTTAAACTTAGCGGTATTGGTTAATGCTTTTGCATAGGTTTTAAAAAGAACGGTTTTCTTAGAAAATGAAATAGCATTTATAGCTTCATTTTTTAAAATGGTTTTGTTAAAAGCACCTCCATCTTCAGAGACATTAATGTGTATTGATTTTGAATTCCCTCTGCTTTCAGAAATTGCTGCTTCAGTTAAATTGGCAACAGCTGGCGTTTGTACAAAAAGGTTCCAATTAGTTGTTTCACC
The DNA here is from genome assembly GCF_009832745.1 of Polaribacter septentrionalilitoris. Classification (GTDB taxonomy): domain Bacteria; phylum Bacteroidota; class Bacteroidia; order Flavobacteriales; family Flavobacteriaceae; genus Polaribacter; species Polaribacter septentrionalilitoris. The sequence continues at coordinate 151,967 of NZ_VRMJ01000033.1, forward strand.
ACATTCTACATCTGCATTTGTTTTGTCTGTATTTGTACCCCAAGTAAAATCGTTATGTTCTTCAGAGCCAGAGGCTGTAAAACTTCTAGGTAAATAATAATGAAACGTAGGAATTAGATAATTATCACTGTTTAAAAGGTTGTCCGAAATTTGTAAAGGTGCTTCATAAGCGTTTTCAGAACCTCCAGTAATGATAATATTCCTGTTGGTGTTTTTATTTCCAGAATTTCTAATGATGTTAATAATATCTAGATTTAAATGATCCATTTCTGAAGCACTCAACCAAAAATAAGGTTCATTTACAACTTCAAAAATTAAGTTTTCTGAATAATCTTTAAACCTTTCTGCAATCTGTTTCCAAATGGCCCTAAACTTTTCGTTATCTGCAGCTCTTTTTGCAGAAGTGGGTGCTGTGTAGTATTCAGACCATTTATCTTTAGGACTAAACGTATATAAAAATTCTGTTTTTAATTCTGAACCATGAAAATCTAAAATGGTAATTAAATTATTTTGCAAAGACCATTGAATTACTTCTTCGATTCTATCCAGATAATCAGAGTTTACAATATAATCCGTGGATTTACCATTATAACTATTTGCTGTATTTGCTTGTTTAGAATATGCAGTGGTGTTTCCAGAAGTTCTATCTCCAAAAAAATCGATAGGAATTCTTACTGTTTTAAAACCCACAGATTTTAGATCATCTAAATAAGACTTTTTTAGAGTTGGTGCCCAATTGCCTTCTTGGGGTGCACTTAAAATATTACCAAGGTTAATGCCTCTGCCCATTTTTGTTACCATATCATGTGGAGAAACTTGTGCAAAAGAAAAGCTAGAAATAAATAGAATTAAATTAAATAAAGTAATGTTTTGTTTCATGTTAGAATGCTGCTATTTTATAATTTTAAACTCATCAAATTTCTCACCTGAAAGAAAGTTTATTCCTTTAAAGGTTAGTTTTATTTTAATTTTTAGCATCCAAATAATTAGGGATTCCATCACCATTAGCATCGCCTTTGGCTTCTTTATCATCTGGAATTCCATCACCATCAGCATCTCTTACTAACATTCTACTTTTATCTTTTAATTGATAAGGTTTTGTTCTAAGCAAAGCTTTACAACCATCTCCTTCACCAAAACTTCTGATATTTCTAGAGAATTTATGTAATAAAGGCGCATACGTTTCTTTTTCTACTACAGCTAAATTTCTAGTTTCATTAGGGTCTATTTGGTAATCGTACAACTCGTAAAAATTCTCTTTGCCTTTTTTTACCCATTCAATATATCTGTATTTCCCTTTAACTCTATAGCCATAACCCAAACCTCTTTGACCTCTATAAACTGTAATTGCCCCAATTTTAACTTGTGCATCAGTATTATTTAAAATAGGCACTAAACTTCTACCTTTTATAGCTCTTCCAGTTGTTTTCTTTTCATTTTTAGGTTGTTCAGGTATTTCTAAACCTGCTAATTCACAAAGCGTAGGATAAATATCTACTGTAGAAACTGCAGCAAAAGTATTTCCTTTTGCTTTTGGGTTTCTTGGATCAATAATAATTAAAGGTGATGATGAAGCTACTTCTAAATTAGAATGTTTGTTCCAACGTCCATGTTCGCCTAAAAACAAACCATGGTCTCCCCAAAGTACAATAATGGTATTGTCTGTAACTCCTAATTTTTCTAGTTTATCGATAACCAAACCAATTTGAGCATCAACAAAAGAAGTACAAGCATAATAGCCTTGTTTTAATTTTAGTTGAAAATCTTCGTTGATTAAACCTGTTTTAGGATTCATGTTTTGTTTTACGTCTTTTCCTTTTAAGGCATAAGTTTTTAAATCGTCTCTACCTATTGGAGCATTTTGATTTTCTGCAATTTTAAAGTTGGTGTTGTTATACAAATCCCAATATTTTTTTGGTGCAATAAACGGCTCATGAGGCTTTTTAAATCCAATTGCCATAAAAAATGGTTTGTCTTTTTTAGCAACTTCTTCAAGTAATTGAATCCCTTTTTCTCTAATAATTCCATCCACGTATTTTTCTTCTGGTAAATCTTGAAAATCTAAAGCCATATGTTTTACTCTATATCCACCTTTTGGTGCTAAATAAGGAATACTCCAAGAAGCAACATCATCTCCATCTTTAGATTTGTTTTTTGGATTTCCAACAGTTCTAGGATCATGAATTTTACCTGCTGCAGCTGTTATGTAGCCATTGTTTTTAAAATACTCTGGTAAAAAAGTGACGTCTGGTAATTTTCTTCTAATGGGTTTAAAGCCAATAACACCTGTTTCTTCTGGCATTAAGCCAGTAGTTAATGCTGCTCTAGAAGGCCCACAAACTGCATATTGTACTTGGTGATTTCTAAAAGTTACCCCTTGTTTTGCTAGTTTATCAATATTTGGTGTAATGGCCTCTTTATCTCCATAAGCTCCTAAGTTATTTCTTAAATCATCTACACAAATCAATAAGATGTTTGGTTTCGATTTGTCTTTGTTTTGAGCGCTTATTGTTTTAAAACAAAAAAACGCAACGAATACTAAAAGGATATAATTTTTCATTTTTTTATAGAATTGATATGTGTAAATTTTTTTTCATAGAACTCAAAAAAGTAAGTGCCTATTTTTTTCATTGCTGCTGTTTTATAATGGCCAATAGGTGGTGGGTTTCTTTCAAAATAGAATTCTGAGTTTTTATCTTGTACCTGTGGAATTAACACTACATTTTTATCTGATTTTGCAACATTTTGCATTGCTTCTATTACTTTTCCATGTCCTACTTGAAACAATAAAAAAGGCAGTTTTGAATATTTAAAATCGCTACGAATACTAGCTATTAAATTCGTTAAATTTTCTTGATAGCTTTCTCTTGGTTTCAGTCCTCCTTTTTTACCACTATCACTTTCTCCTTGTACCCATAACATTCCACATATATCATAATCTTTTTCATCATATTTAGATAAAACTTTTTTAGAGTAATTAACAAACTCTTCATATAATTTGGGTTGGTTCTGTTCCTTAATCAAAGTTGCTTTCTCTAAACTCCAATTGGGGTTCCAAGCACCATATAAAGACATTCCTCCTTTTGATATTTTTATCAATATTATTTGATGTTCAGGATATTTTTCAGACATTTTAATACCAAAGAATAATTCTGGTCCAAAAAGATAGTCTGCTCCAAATTTCTTAGCAATATGTTTTGTAACTTTGATTGTATCTAAAGGGTTACCTTTATCAAAATTATAGAATAATGTCACGTTTTTTTGCGCATTTTTTAATCGAAGTTTATCTTCTTTAGATAAGCCACTAGCTTTCGCTCTGCCATCCATATTAGATTGTCCAGCCAATAAAAACACTTTTATTTTTTTCAGTTCATGCTGTTCTTGAGCAGTAATTCCTGATGTTAAAAATAAAACGATGATAAGATTGATGTATAATTTCATTATGCGCTATTATTGTTATCTCAAAACTAATTGATTAAACCTTATTTCAAGTTCAATATTTCGTTAACATAGTTCCAAAATCGTCAACCCTATAATTTTTAATTGATGATTATTGAACGCTATTGGATTTTAAAAAAACCCACATCGTCCAATCATAAATTAACTTTGATTAATTAAAATATTCTAAATTTAAATAATGAAGGTTAAAATTTTACTCGTTTCTTTTATCGTTCTTTTCATATCTAAAAGCATCAATGCTCAAATGGATATGATGAAGGCTATACCTACTAATTTAGTAACTCATACCGCTATAAAAAATGGCGATTGGTTTGCTTCTGATACATGGGGAACCCAAGGAATACCTGAAGAAGGAGCAATTGTTTACATTCCTAACAATATTACAGTAAATTATCAAGGTTCTTCAGAAGAACACATTTTTGCAATTCGTGTAGATGGAGTTTTTAATTGTACACAAACAAATACTAATCAAACAACTAAGTTAGTTTTTGATACTTTTTTTGCCTTGCATGGTTCTTTTGTAAAGTTTTATGCTTCAAATTCTACAGATGGTAAAATTGAAATAGAAATTAAACCCTTTGATTTAGAGACGTTTAGAAACAATACTACAACTTGGTCTGCTGATATTAAAAACCATTATAGAGACAATAATGTAGTAACCTATAAAACAAGAACTGGTCAAGGAAATGATAGGTACAATACTATTGAAGAAGCAAATAATGGGAATTTTAAAATTGTAGAAAGTGCAGGTACTACTATAGATGATGGAATAGGAGTTTTAGGTCGATACAATTGGGATCCTACTCAATTAAGTTTAGGAATAGTAACTATGGGGCAGTTAGAAATTATTGGAAAAGAGAAATTGAACATGGTTCAGCTATCTAAAGATGCTTTGTCTGGTCAAAACTCAATTGTAGTAAAAGATATTCCACAGAACTGGAACATAAATGATGATATTCTTGTAACAAGTGGAGGGAATATCTCAGCTTCTAATAATGGAGAAGATTTAGTTAAAATTCAAAATATTAACAATAAAACAATTACTCTACAATCCTCTTTAACTAAAAATCACGAAGGTAAGCTCTCTGAAGACTTACATTGTTATGTAGGTAATTTAACAAGAAACATCATTTTTAAATCTCCAACAACAACTGTTGTTACACAAAGAGGACATGTAATGGCAATGCATAATGATACCAATGTTCAAATTAAAAACGCACAATTTAAAGGACTGGGTAGAACAGATAAATCAAAATTGTTAGACGATTTTATTTGGGACAAATGGTTAGCACCAAAAGTATTTGTTTCAAAAATCTCTCCTTTAGGACAAGAAATTGCAGAAATGAAAGCTACACCAGCAAATGAGTTAACCAATTCTAGAGGTAGATATTCCATTCACCTCCACAAATTAGGAACTGCGTTTGGTGCCAAAATGGCTCAAGTAACAGGAAACGTAGTTTGGGATAATCCAGGTTGGGGCATTACGCACCACGATTCTCACGCAAATGTATCTGAAAATATAGTATATGATATTATTGGTGCAGGTATTGTTTCTGAAACAGGAAGTGAAACAGGTACATGGGATAATAACTTAGTTGTAGATGTTAAAGATGGCCATAGTACAGACCCATATACAGCCTCTTTATATCATGATGATTATTTGTATTCTGGAGATGGTTTGGCAATGAAAGGACGTGCAGTTTTGTGCAGAAATAATGTAATTGTGAATGCAAAAAGAGGAGTAGGCGTTATCAATATGAACAACTCAATCAATAATTTAGATAGATTAGATGCCAAAGCTTTGGCAACTTCAAGAGTTGGTTACGAAGTAGATAACTTTCCATTAAGCGTAAACGGATATAGTAAAGAAGGTGATGGGGTAATGCCAGTTGAAGCCTCTTTAATAATGGAAAACACCATTGTTATAAATTCTAATATTGGTTTACGTTCTATAGAAAGAGATATGGGGATAAATCATGAATCTCGTTCTATTTTTGACGGATTTAAAGTTTGGGGAGCAAATACAGGTATTTTAATCAACTATCAAGCAGATTACAGTTTTAAAGATGTATATATTTCTGGAAAAAACAACAATGCTTTAGGGATTGATATGTGGAAACATTCTCATAATCAAACTTTTGAAAACATAAAGTTAGAAGATTTAAAAAATGGAGTACAAGTTTCTAAAGTGGTGTTAGGTACTTCTCCTGGACCAAAAACAAGAAATAATGGGTTTACACCTTGGGTTTTTGTGAACTTAACCACCAATAATGTTACAGATTTTTACGAACTAACAAAGGATGAAGTAACTACAAGCTATGCTTTTAATTATACAGAACACTCAGATAATACCATTCATTTAAGTTCAAATGATATCTCATCAAGACCAACAACTTTTACAATTATTGATGATTCCACTTTGTCTGTAGATTATAATGAAACTGGCGAAAATGCTTTACGTTTTGAAATTGATGGAATTATTACAGACGATTTTGGAAGTTATAATATGGGAATTCAGCAAGCATTAGCACAAGGAGATTTACGCTTTGGATATCCAAAACGTATTTATCAATTTGCATCTAAAGAAAAATTTGAAGAATACTTAGCTGAAAATGGAGTGTATAAGGATGAAAAAAATAACGACCAGTTGTATTTTATTATCAATGAAAGTTTGCCAAATCGTAGAACTTTTAAATACACTACATTTCCTGTTCGAGTTAAAATAATGAATCCTCCAGCAAGTTTAATCTCAAAAGCAAAAGTAGAAAACAAAAGTGATTTAGCTCCTCAATATCAATTGATAAGTCGTTTAGCAACGGTTTCGCAAAGTTCTACAAAAAACGATATCACCTATAATGATGGAACTCATGGAGGTAAAACAATAACACTTGGTCCAGAAAAAGCTGTTGATGGAAATAGTAATGGTAGAATAAATGCTCAATATTACCAACGAAATTTAGTGCCTGTTGGTAGTTTTTCTCATACAAAATTTACCTCAGAACCTTATTACGATTTAGATTTTGGCGAATTAAAAGTCATAGACTTTTTTGATATTTGGAATACAGTTGATTTAAAAGGCACAGCTATAGAAAGCCCTTCTAATCATTTTAAAAACTTTTCTGTTTTTATTTCTGATACTCCATTTACAGGAACCACTTTCCAAGAATCTAAAAACCAAGCAGATTATGAGTACATAAAAGATGGTACACCCACTCGAAAGTTTTCTAAAAATAATTTAGGAGCAATAGGACGTTATATGAGAATTCACTCCTTTCATCCAACCAAACAAAAATTAAAGTTTGCGGAAATAGAAGTGATTGGTAAAACTTATGATAACACATTGTCAACTGAAGATTATAAGTATGAATTAGGAATTAACATGTACCCAAATCCTGCAAAAGATTTTGTAAATATTAGTTTTAGTAAAAACCAGTCTAATGTTTCAATTACTATTTTTAATGTCTTAGGACAAAAAGTGTACGCTAAATTTCACAAAGAAGTATCGCAAAAACTAAAAATAAAATTCAATGGAAAAGCTGGATTTTACTTGGTAAACATTAAAGGAGAAAATAATCTAAACTATAATCAAAAAATAATTAAACAATAAAGTTATTTAATCTCTAAAGATGATGTTTCACTCTCTTTAAAGCCAATTCTCTCAGCTTTTGCATACACATATTTGCCTTTATCAATTTGTAAAGGTTTTGTGTACAATTGCCAGTTGCTATTGTAATTAAAATGTTGATTCGACTTTTCTGAGATAATATATGCAATAGAAGCCCCTTTGGTTGTAGATTTTAATTCAACTTTTTTGCCCTTTTGGTTAAAAGTAATTTTTGCTGTTTTTGGCTGCTCAAAATTAGGCCACATATTTTCAATTAATTCTGATTCAGGTATTGCACCAAAATCGGTTTTATCTTTTTGAAAATCGATTAAGGCAGTTCTCATTCTTTTTAAAGTTGATGCATATTCTTTGTTTTCAGCAAGGTTTACTAAATTATAAGGATCATTTTTACAATCGTACAATTCTTCTGATGTTTTGGTTTGAAACCAAATTTGTTGTTGTTCTGTAAGCTTATTTTCTTTCTTTAACTCTAAGAATTTAGCCATCATTGGTATGTTTTTTCGATACCCAACATCTTTGTATTTCGGTAATTTTGGATGATAATTTTTTAGATATAAAAAACGTTTGTCTCTTACAGAACGTATTCTGTCTGTAAATTCATCAAACCTATCAGAACTTCCATAAACATAAGTTCTATCATCACTTTTAAACTCGCCAATAAAAGCTTTACCTTCCATGTATTTTGGTGGTTTTACACCAGCCAAACTTAATATAGTGGGCGCTAAATCAACAAAAGAAACTAATGCATTATTTTCACCTTTTTCTCCATTGATTCCTTTTACCAAAAGCGGAACTTTTAATCCAGAATCTAATATTTCTCTTTTTTGACGAGGTAATGGACCTCCATGATCACTGTAAAAAAAGATGATAGTTTTATCATACAAACCATCTTCTTTTAGTTGTTTTATTATTTCACCTACTTGTGCATCCATCAACTCTACATTACTGTAATGTCTTGCAATGGTTTCTCTTGTGTCTTTATTGTCTGGTAAATAGGGTGGTACAGACACTTTATTTGGATTTACTGTCTGTATGGAATCTTGATGTTTCCATAACCTACTTTCGTGGGTTAATCCAAAATTAAAAACCGAAAAGAAAGGTTTGTTTTTAGGTCTGTTTCTCCAATGTGCTTTTCCATTATTTTCATCCCAAGAAGTGATGGGTGCAGCAAACTGATAATCTGTTTTTTGATTGTTTGTGCAATAATATCCATCTGCCCTTAGGTATTCTGTAAAACATTTTACTTGTTCTGGTATTACAGCAGCATATTGTTGAACAGGGTTTTCTTCTAAATCTTGAATGCTTGTTTTTTCATAAGCTCTTTTTCCCCAAGAAAACACGTCTTTTCCTGTTCTCATATGCATTGTTCCCAATGATGTTGGATGCATTCCTGTTATGATAGACGATCTGCTTGGTCCACAAACACCCACAACAGCAAAAGCATTTTTATAGACTACAGCTTCTTTGGCTATTTTATCTAAATTAGGAGTTTTGGCAGTGTAATCTCCATAAAAAGAAAGTGTAGGACTAATATCCTCAGTAACAATCCACAGAATGTTTGGTTGTTTCTTTTGAGGTTTATTTTCAGTATTTTCTTCTGATGTTTTACAAGAACTAAAAATGACTAGAATAGTATAGAAAACTACCTTTTTCATTTTACATCAATTTGAATAGGTTTTCTGTTTTTAGGACTTAAAAAGAATGTACCAGAAACCAAGTTACCATCAGCATTGGTGTATGAATATTTGTAAGTTCCGTAAAAACCTCTTTTTTTTAGATTTCCAGAGGCATCTGTTTTAGCTGAAAAATTTGTTTTCCAATCTTTTTCAACTAAAGAAAAATAAGCTTTACCCATGGCTCCTAAAGTCCAGTCTTTGTTAAAAATATCTACTTTATTTCTATCATCTTGCACATATCCCCAAAATAAAAATTCAGTAACACTTGGGTGACTAAAAGCAGCAATCATAAAATCTCTAGTGTATTGCTCTCTAACTTTCGGTTCTTGTACATCCATTGTAAATTCTGAAATACTAATTTGTTTTCCTAAAGTTGCATAAAAACTTAATAGTTCTAATACTTTTTTTGGTGGGGTTAAATCTGACCCAATATGACTTTGTATGCCAACACCATCAATTAATCCATTAGTTACAGAGTCAATTCTTTTTACAAAATTATAATACCATTTCTGCTTTCTTGTATCTAAACCCCCTTTACTTATAATTCCGTATTCGTTTGTAAATGCACCCAATTTCGGATTCTTCTTCTTCAACATTCGAAAGCCATCAAAAAGTATTTCTTCTGAACCCGTTATTTTTTGGAGATCTTTATTGGTGTAAGCTTCGTTAACCACATCCCAATGAGAAACTTTGCCACTTGTTGCATCTAAAACACTATTTAAATGATTGTGTATAATTTCTGTAACTCGTTTAGGGTTGTTTTTATTTTCTCTGATTTCTTTGGTGAGGTAATTAAATCCAGGCCAAATTAAAACATGCCCTTTTGCCAAATAACCATCATCATTTAGCATTTTTAGGGCTTTTAGTGTTCTTGGTTTTTTCTTGTCCCATTGCCAAGATTTAATTTTTAAATCATTTGCTAAAACAACGTGATTGAATGCTCTTTTAAAATTTTTATAATTGATAGGTTTTTCAGTGATTTCTTTTGCTGAAATTGCGCCTCCAAAGGGAAAGAAATGTTTTACTAGTTCTACATCTATTTTTTTAGCAACCAAAGGTTTTCCATTTTCGGTAAATTGAATATTGATGTTTCCTTTACGAATCATTTCTATTCTTTTTAAAGCTTCTTTTCGCCATTTGGCATCAGCTTCCATTCCTGCATATTTGATTTCGGTTCTAGGAAGTTCTGATAATTGAGTTCCTTTGTTAAAAAGTTCAAATTTGATATCTTTTATTAAAAAAGTTTGCGGTCTAAAACCAAAATGTAGCACCAAGCTTAAATCATTTTTTGAAACATCAATATCAGACTGAATAGGGATGTAATATTTTTTCCAATTAGACGATATACTTTGTGTGGAAACAATATTATTCTTGTAAGATTTCGATTGTTTAAACAATACATTCACTTTTGCCTCACCAGTTTCTAAACTAGATTTGGTGGTTTTTGCAGAAAAGCTAAATAAGAAAACGCTACCAGAAGAAAAAGATTCTTTATGTAAAGGAATTGCAGATGCAGATTTGTAAATAAATTTTGGCTGAGTAGAAGTGATTATCTCAAATGTTGAATTATCAATTTGATTGACTTTTCCAAATTCGCTATTGGTTCTTAAGTTCTTTAACTGTTTGTAATTGATTAAGTTTTTTCCTTTTGTTACTTTTTTTTGTGAAAAACCAAAAATTGAAATACAACTTAAAGCAACAAGTAAAATAGATTTTTTCATAATGGTTTAAAAATTAGATTTCCAATTATTTAGTTCTTCCAATAACTTTTTGGTTAATTGAGGTTTTTGTTTTGAGATGTCATTTTGTTCTGATGGATCATTTACAATATCATATAACTCAGTTCTTTCTTCTTTGTACCAATTGATTAATTTATAATTTCCTTTTCTTATAACAGAAGACTTTGTGTCTCCAGTATTTTTTGGTCTTGCTTTTGATGAATGCCAAAACACAGTTCTATCTTCCCAATGTTCTTTGTTTTTTAAAACGGGTAAAAAACTTTTGCCATCAGTATGTAAAGATTTTTTTGAAGTAATGTCTAACAACGTTGGAAAAACATCCATTAAAGTAACCAATGATTTTGTTTCTGTTTTTGGGGTAAAGTTTTTATTCCATTTTACAAACAACGGAATTTTAATTCCACCTTCATACAACCAACCTTTTCCTGCTCTTAAAGGAAAATTAGAAGTTGCTAGATCTCTTTTTTTAGTTCCATCATTAGACAAACCACCATGATCTGAAGAAAACACAATAATCGTATTATCATCTATATTTAAGTCCTTTAAAAGTTGTAAAAGTTTTCCAACGTTTTCATCCATAGTTTCAACCATGGCTGCATATTTTGGATGATTTTGGCGCATTTTAGTTCTTCCTGTGCCTTCTTTGATAAACTCAGGTTGATTTCCAAAATCGAAATTCTTGATTTCTTTTTTATTTCTATTGATGTCTTTCTCTTTTGCCTCTAAAGGTTGATGCACTGCATAAAAAGAAAACATGGCCATAAAGGGTTTGTTTTTATCTCTGTTTTTAATGTATTTGATGACATTATTTGTCATTACATCCATTAAATAATCACCCTCTTTACTTACTTCTTCCACATCTGGAATTGGAGATTTTTTAGACTTTTTTTTCGTCCATTTTGGAGTGTTAAAAGGATACATAAAACTGATAGGAGAACCTGCATGACCAGCAGCAAAACTGTAATCGTATCCAAATTCTTTTAAACTTTCTTTATCACCCAAATGCCATTTGCCAAAATAAGCAGTTTGGTATCCAGCTGATTTGATGTTTTTTACGAAGTTTTTATCTTCTTTAACATCATCCATTTTAAAACCATCATCAGGCACATCACCATCTTTAATAGGATAATTCCCTGTCATCATTGCATATCTAGAAGGTACACATCTTGGGTAGTTTGCGTAGGCATTTGTAAATCTTACAGATTCTTTGGCTAACGCATCTATATTTGGTGTTTGATAAATTTTAGAGCCGTGAATACTTAAATCGTGATAACCCAAATCATCAACATGAATGATTAAAATATTGGGTTTATCAACTTTAGTTGAAATGGTTTTTGATTCTTTTATTTTACAAGAAAAAAAAACAACACAACATATGCCTAATATAAAAAGTATTTTGGTTTGTGTTTGTTTTGTAAAATCAATCATCAATTTAAATTTTTATAATTTTCTTAAACTCAGTTCCTTTATCTGTTGCTATCTTTAAAATGTAAACACCTGTTTTTAAATTGTTTAAATGAATGGAGTTGTCGCTTATTTTCTTAAAAGTAGAAATAAGTGATCCCCTTAAGTTAAATACATCAACAGATTTAATATTACTTTTTGTTGAAAAATTAAGTTTATTTTTAACTGGATTTGGGAAAACTGAAACCTTTGTTAGCTTCACTTCCTGGGTACTTAAAGTTTCTTTAGGAACTTCTATAACCGATATTGAAAATTTTCTTGCAACAACTGTTTCTGATATATCCTCATTATTAAATTTAATGTTATTATCTCCTAAAGCAACAGGTGTAGTCCAAGGTTCTAAAGAACGATATTGGGTTAGCGTTGGTTTTCCTGAATAGTCTATTAAGTTGTCAAATTTTATAGTTCTATTATTACTTCCAAGATTTAAGATAATTAAAGTTTCTTTTTTATCATTAGAAAATTTTAAACCATGTATAGAGTTAATGTTATCTGCAGCAATAACATTGTTACCAAAGTTTATTTTTTGCATATATTGCATCTCTGCAGATGCTTGTAAAAATAATTTTGAAGCTATGCCTACAGGCGCCAAATTCATGGTGTTACCTTCTTTAATTACTGTGTTGTCTGTTATGTAATGAAAATGTAAATGCTCTACTTTTTCACCTAAAATTATCCAGCTATACGTTAATGCTGCATATCTTACTGCGTCTGCCCAAGTTTCTTCTGCAATACCTTTAACTTCGCCATATTCTGTGTACCAAATCTTATAATTGTTTGGTACTAGATTATAATCACTTTTTTTATCAATTGGATATTGTATACCTTCAACAATAGATTTTTTGGCGCTATCAACATCGTTAATTTTAGTTTGAATGCCATAATTTTGATTTAAATAATGGTGTTGCGTAACTGCGTGAATTTTTGATTTTAAGGAAGCATATTTTGCGTTTGAAGTAAGCTCGTTGAAAATAGTGGTATTCCAACGTTCTCTTATTTGGGCGTTTGCTTCTTCTTTTGTTGTAGTTAATGCAAATTTTATATCAGGATATGCTGCACTAATTTTTTCAACAATAACTTTACATTGGTCTAAATAAAACTTTGCATTAAAAACGGTAGCTTGTTTTTTATCAGAAGATTTATAAGGTTTATTATTGGTTGCATCCCAACCTGAATAATACTTTCCATTTATTTCTTCAATATGAAAAATTCCACTTTCTTCATTGCCAAAATAAAATTCGTTACCCAATTCTATTGCATAAGGTTCTTTACCTTGTGCAACAAACGTAGCAATTGCATCAATCATATCCGCAATTTTTAAATTTAGTGTGGCCTCACTTTTTAAAACTTGTTCACTAGCATTCACATCAATACCTGTTGCTGGTGTTGGTCTTGCCATGTTAACAACGTAAACAACTTTAGTTCGAGTTGGCAAAGCATTTAAAAATGTTGGGATGGTTACAATTTCTTTATTTCCCCAACTTTTATCTGTATTCTCTAAAAATTGACCTGTTTTCCAGTTCCAATAATTGGCTTGAGTACCTCCAGGATATCTTACAACATCTGGATTTATTTCTACAAGCAAGTCTTTAAATGTAGTATTAGACCACCAAGCACCTACATCTGATCTTCTATTAAAACCAATACTTAAACTAGTAATATCCCTCTTTTCGTTATCTAAAGAAGTAGATATTTGACTATTTGTAGAATGCGAAAATAGTATTACGTATGCAAAGAAAAAGAAGTGGGTAAATGTTCGATTCATTCAACTATTATTTATTCTTTTTCTTCTTCTTTTTTGAAAACTTCGGATTGGTTTTCATTATCTGAACTCTCTCTTTTACTAAAAATTCTTTTTTCCAATCTTTTAAAATCGTAAAAAGTTCTGCTGTTTTTTTAGGTTCTTTTTTAGAAAGATCATTTGTTTCGCTAATATCTTTTTTCAAATTGTATAATTCAACTTTATCTTTTTCAAAAAAGTGAATTAACTTATAATCTCCTGATCTTACTACTGTTGCTTTAGAATCTCCTGTACTATGAGGTCTTGCTTTTTTAGAATGCCAAAATACCGTTCTGTTTTCCCAAGAATCTTTGTTTTTTAAAACGTTTTTGTAGCTTTTTCCATCTACATCAATGCCATTTTTATCAATCGCCAAATCTAACAAAGTTGGGAAAATATCCATTCCTAAAACAATCGACTTTGTGTCTTGTCTTGGTTTTAATGCCGCAGACCATTTTATAAATAAAGGCACTCTAATTCCACCTTCATATAAATGCCCTTTCCCTGCTTTTAAAGGGAGGTTAGTGGTTGCTAAATGACGTTCTCCTTTGTGACCATCATTAGACAAACCACCATGATCTGATGAAAAAACAATAATGGTATTTCTATCAATTTTTAACTCTTTTAATGTTTTTAAAATCTTACCTACATTTTCATCAACATTTTCAACCATTCCTGCATAAGCAGCATCATCTTGACGCATTTTACGTCTTCCTTCTCCTTCTTTAATATATTCTGGAGTATTACCAAAATTTATAGATTTTAATTGCTTTTTATTTCTTTTTTCATCTCCAGGTTTTGCTTCAATTGGCGTATGCACAGCATAATATGCTAACACTGCTAAAAATGGTTTTTTACCAGCATTTTCTTTGATGAAATTAATAGTTGAATCCGTTAATAAATCTGAAGCATAATCGCCTTCTTTACCATCTTTTTCTAGATCTTCAACTTGTTCTTTATGTCTTTTGCCATTTCTTTTATTGATGTTAAAAGGATAAAATCGGCTCCCTAAACCACCTGCTCTTCCTGCAGCATAAGTGTGGTTAAATCCAAAAGCTTCAGCACCACTTTTGCCTTCTCCAATATGCCATTTACCTACATAAGAAGTATTATAACCGGCATTTTTAAATTGCTTGATAAAATTTTTGTCTTCAGGAATTCCTCCTAAATAGCCTTTATTTTCGTTTACAGGATAGGTTCCTGTTATCATTCCATATCTTGATGGTGTACATCTTGGATAACTTGCATAAGCATTTGAAAACGAAACAGATTCTTTTGCTAATCCATCAATATTTGGAGTGTCATACAATTGAGAACCTGTAAAACTTAAATCATGATAACCCAAATCATCAGTATGAATAATTAAAATATTTGGTTTTTGTTGTCCGTAAACAAATACGGAAAAACAAAAAATAAGTAAAAGAGAAAGATTTTTCATTTTGATGTTTTTTTAATTATTTCACAAATAGTGCCAAAATATTTTATTGGGTTAAATGTGTTTTTAATTTTGCTTTTAATTCTCTCACAATCGTTTTGTAAGAGGCATCTTTTACTAAATTTTTAGTTTCTAAAGGATCTTTTTCGTAGTCGTACAACTCACGTCCTGCAATTTTAGAAGTATTGTAGTTGTTATAACTTCTGTAATTATCATTGTGCCATTCTGTATATCTGTAACGTTCTGTTCTTATAGAATAGCCCATTTTTGGACCTCTTTTATATTGATGATATGCGTAATCCATATCAATCGTTGTTCCTTTATCATCATCTAATAAAGGCACTAAAGATTTACCATCTGTTTGAGCGTGATTTTGCACACCTGCTAAATCGAAAATGGTTGGAAATAAATCTACCAAATTTACAGGATGATGGCTTTTTTGATTCTTTTTTACTCCTGGACCAGCAAACATATATGGAATTCTTGTTGCTTGCTCAAAGTTAGAGTGCTTGCACCATTCTGTATGATCGCCTAAATGAAAACCATGATCTCCCCACAAAACTATAATAGTATCATCTAAAATATTTCTTCTTTCTAAATCATCTAATAGTTTTCCTATTTGAGCATCGATATAAGACACACAAGCCATATATCCATGAATTAGCTCTCTTTGTTTTGCCTCTGGTATTTTATCTCCTACTCTTAATGAATTATCGATGTCTGAATACGCTCTAATTTCACCAAAAGAATGGTAGGCAAATTTTGGAGTTCCTTCTGATACTTGTTGAAATTTGGCTAATTCAATTTTTTCTCTATCATACAAATCCCAATATTTTTTTGGTGCCGTAAAAGGTAAATGTGGTTTTTGATAGCCAACAGCTAAAAACCAAGGTTTGTTTCCTAATTCTAATTGCTCTAATTGTTTTAATGCGGTTTGTGTAAATAATCCATCATTATAAGCATCATCTCCTACTGCAACATTCTCAGTACTTGGTTTAAGTCTTTTTAAAACATATTGACGAATTTTACCTCTTTTTTTAATTCCCTTAGCTTCCGCTTCTTTAGTTAATTGAACCATTTTAGCTTTTGTTACCGGACTTTGATAATGATTTAAAGCAGGTTCACCATATTTAACATCGAAATTTTTAGGCATTACATGTGGAATGCTCCATGTTTTACCATCATGACCTTTTGCAGCAGAGGGAATATGATATATTTTACCTGTTCCTGTACTTTCATAACCTTGGTTAATTAAGTGTTCTGGCATTGAAATTAAATCTGGTGCAGATTCTCTAAAATCGGTATGTAAATCCCAAACTTTGTTGGTGTCTGGATTTGTCCCAGTCATTACACTTGCTCTAGATGCTCCACAAACTGCATATTGTACATGAGCGTTTGTAAACGTCATTCCTAAACCAGCTAATCTATCAAAATTTGGAGTTTTCATTTGAGTTTCTCCATAGTTTGATAACATTGGTTTTAAATCATCAATGGCGATAAAAAGAATGTTCTTTTTTGCTTTACTTGATGAGTTCATTTTTTTATCAACTGCAACAGTATTTGTATTTTGTTGCGCCTTACAAGCACATACCAATGCAAGTGTTACTGTGAATAATACTATCAGTTTTGTTTTCATATTTTTAAAATATCTAGAATTAGACTTGATCTCTATTTTTTAGTTTAATTGATGGTTTTAAATTTCGAACTTACCAGGTAAAGATTCAATATACTTCTTCAACTCTACTTTTAACTCTTTTAGCTTTTCAGCATATTTAGGGTCATTGATTAAGTTTACTTTTTCTTCAGGATCATTTTTTAAATCGTACAATTGGTCAGGTTTTGTAAAATGAGGATGATTCATGTATGCATTATGTTCTGCACCACCACCTCCTGGAACCATTTCTAGTTGTCCATAAGGATCATTTGGATTGTCTGAAATACCATGTTCACCAAAAGACTCTCTAAATTTAGTGTATTTATCTAAAGTATCTTTACGTTGTTCTAAAGTAAAATTCATTGCCCATTTTGGGTATCTAACTGCATAATATTTAAAGTCATCTTTTACTACAGCTCTTGCATAACCTAATTCGTGATAAAAAGAAGTTCTACCTTTGTATTCTTTACCCTCTAAAGCAGGCTTAAAACTTTTTCCATCAAAATTAGCATCATTAGATTGTCCAGCGAAATCTAATAAAGTTGGTAAAAAGTCGACATTAGAAACAGGATCTTTTAATACATTACCTATTTTAAAGCCTCCTTTTTTCCAAATAAAGGCTTGTGAATTTACACCACCTTCATACAAGGTTCCTTTAAAATCCTGTCCATGGTCATTAAAAAACACAACAATGGTATTGTCTAAAACGCCTTCTTTTTCTAATTGATTAAATAAAGCTGCAACAGCATCATCTAACCACAAAATATTTTCTTTGTTTTTACCTTCTAAACCAACAGCTTTAATTCTTTTCTGAATAGATGCTACTGCTGGTTGAGGTAATACAGTTGGGGCTTTATCAAGTATTCCTTTTGGTGTAATTCTTCTATCTGCTTTCCATGATACTTTTGGTTTTAAAGGAGCGTGAGGTAAGGTTGAAGCAATGTATAGCATAAAAGGGCTATCCTTATATTGTTTAATAAATTCAACTCCACCTTCTGCAATCCAATCCATGTTTTGGTATGCCAAAGCTCTAATACCTAACCAATTTGGATTGTTATGGTACAATTTATCAGCATAATCAAATCCAGATTTTTTAATATCTTTTTGTAATTCTCTATATCTATATTCTAAACCTTCTTTTACTTTTGGATCTAAAGGATCTGCATCTAGTTCTGGTTTTTCTCCTCCATCACCCACTTGAGATAAACTTTCTATTATATGATTCTTACCTACAAAACCAGTTTTATAACCCAAATCTTGAAAATAGGTTCCCATTGTTTTTTCTCCTGGAACAATATATGAGTTCCACTGAATTACAGGTTGCCCATCATTTCTTTCTGTAAAACCTGTAAAAGCTTCATTGCTAGCTCTACTTGCATAATTACCTGTTAATGTATTATAACGACTTGGAGTACACACAGGAGAAACTACTTTCATATTTTCTAACCAAACACCTTCTTTAGCCATTTTATCTAAAGTAGGCGTTAAGTTTTTTGGCTTACCATTTTCATCTTTTCCTTGCTCTGTATTGTTAAACATCCAAGGATACATATCATCAGCTATAAAGAAAACAATATTTGGTTTTTTTGTAGTTTCTGAGACTGTTTTTGTTTTTTTAGAAGTACATCCTAAAGCGAATACAATAACAAAAATAAAAAGTGAAAATTTAGAAAATAGGTGTTTCATGGTCAATGTAATTTGATGTGATAAAAATACTCTTCACTTATATGAGATAGGTTTCTTCAGCATCTTAATAGGTTTAGATATCGTCAAATCTGTTGTAAACAAAGGGATTACATTAAAAAATACCTTAAATTTGGTAGAAGGCGAATTTTATACCAATATTCATATGAAAGGCACATTATTAATTTTTCTAGTTTTTTTAAGTTGTAATTCACAGAAAATATCAGAAACAAAAAAAACACAACCCAAAAAAGAAATTTCGGTAGTTGATAAAAATGGTTTATTAGCTGTTAAAGGAAATAGAATTGTAAATAAAGATGGTAAAGAAGTTAGCTTTGCTGGAAATAGTATGTTTTGGTCCAATGATTATTATAAAGGAAATGGTTTTTATAATAAAAATGTAGTAAAACATTTAAAAGAAAATTGGAAATCAGAAATCATTAGAATTCCCATGACTGCAGATCCAGAAATTCACGATAGTTATATTTTTGACAAAGAAACCAATCAATCTAAATTAGAAACTTTAGTAGACGCTTGTATAGAACTAGGATTGTATGTTATTATAGATTGGCACAGTCATAATGCGCATGATACAGAAAAAGAAGCAATCGCTTTTTTTACAGAAATGGCAAAAAAATATGGAAAATACCCAAATGTGATTTATGAAATTTATAACGAACCATTAAAAGTTTCTTGGGATGATGTTGTAAAACCCTATTCTGAGAAAGTAATTGCAGCTATAAGAAAAGTTGATCCAGACAATATTATTGTAGTAGGAACTCCTCATTGGTCTCAAGATGTTGATAAAGCTTCACTTAATCCAATTGTTGGTTATAAAAACATAGCATATACTTTACATTTTTATGCTGCATCTCACAAAAAATGGTTAATCAATAAAGCACAAAAAGCCTTAGATAATGGATTAGCTTTAATTGTTACAGAATGGGGAAGTGTAGAGGCTGATGGTGGTGGAGAAGTTGATAAGGCTTCTACCAAAATTTGGATGGATTTTATGAAAAAGCATAAATTAACCCATTGCAATTGGTCAATCAACAATAAAGATGAAGGAGCATCAGCACTAAAACCAGATACAAATACTAATGGTAATTGGACTGATGAAGATTTAACAATTTCTGGAAAATTAGCCAAGAAGTATATTTCTTCTTGGACTAATTAATACCTAACTTACTTTAAAATATCGTGTTCTAATTGTACAGGCGTTGTTCCTTTAAAAGGAATTGCTCCTGTTAAAGCATCTACAACAGCTTTTTGCGAGAATTTATCTAAACTATAGGCATTAATACGAATATAAGCGTTTTCAAAATAAAAGTTTACGTAATAAGGATTGCTATACGAAACTGCTATAATTTTATCTTGAGGCAACATTCCCATTGTCCAAACACCTAAAGCTTCTTTATCTTTTAAAAGTGATGCTCCTAAAGGATTGAAATAACGGTTCTCAAAAGCCACTAAAACTTTATCATATTTATCAAAGAAATTTAGTTTTTCTCCCCAATCTAAAAAGCTTGGGTTGTGTAAAATGGTATCTACTTCAAACCCTTTGTTTTGCAATAATTTTTGAGTGAATTGTAAATCGTTACTTCTGTTTTCATGACTAATGTTTACAATTGCTATTCTTTTATTTTCAGATACTTTTAAAGGGATTTTAGACTTGTCTGTTAACAGTGTAACAGCATTATTTGCAATATCTTGAGCGTCTTTCTGAATGGTTTTATTTTCATCTTCTGAAATTGCGTAAAAGATGTTTTCTTTCTTATTTAATAAGCCATATTGCTCACGAACTCCCCAAATTCTTTCCACAGCATCATCTAAACGAGACATTGGAATATCACCTCGTTTTATACGAACTTCTAAAGAATCCATAAATTTTAAAGTTGGCCACAAAACCATATCAACACCAGCCTTAAAAGCAGCTAATGAAGTTTCTATTTCGTTCTCATAATAACCAGCTGCACCTCCCATATTTAGGGCGTCAGACATAATTACACCATTGAATTTCATTTTTTTCTTTAAAAGCCCAACCATTAACTCTTCAGATAAAGAGGCTGGTAAAAAAACACCTTTTCTTTTCTCTTTTTGATACGCAGGAAAACGAATATGGCCCACCATAATACAAGGCGTTCCATTATTAATCATTTTTTGATACATGGTACCAAAAGTTTTATTCCATTCTGGGATTGATAAATTGTTTGCAGAGGTTATTAAATGCTGATTTTTAATCGTAGCACCATCACCAGGAAAATGTTTTATGGTAGCAACAACACCTTGCGCACTCATTCCTTCAATTTGCGATTTTAATAGTGGATATGCTCTAGTTGCATCATCTGAAATAGCACGTTCAATTACTAAATCTTGTAGAGGATTCATGTTTAAATCTACTAAAGGATGTAGCAACCAATTAATACCAATTGAATTTGATTCTTTAGCAACTGCATTACCAAACTTGTAAGCCAAATCTTTTTGATTTGCAGCACCTAAAGCCATTTCTGAAGGCATATTTGTAAATTCATTATAAATACTTCCAACACCTCTTTCAAAATCTTCGGTAACAATCATTGGGTATTTAGAAGCATTCTCATAATCTGCAATGGCATTTTTTATGGTTGGAATTACTTGCTCTCTTGGCGGTGTAAAAAGGAAATCCCAATAAGGCACAAAAATTCCACCAATTGGATATTTTTCCATCATGTTTTCAATAGAACCAAATTCTGCTACCTGCGTTTTATGAAACGCTCTTACAATCATGGTTTGTCCAATTTTTTCTCTTATAGATAAACTTTTCCAAGAAGTATCTTTTGGGGTAAAGTTGTAAGAAATTGCATCTGGTAATTGATGTTCTTTGGGTTTGTTACAACTAATAATAGTAACGCAAAACGTTACTATTATTAGAAAAATTGATATGTTAGTTTTCATATTTTATTTTACTTCTTGAGTTTTAAAAAATGCAATTGCTTGTGCTTTTAACTCTGCTTTTATTGTTTTGTAAGCTTCTTCTTTTGCTAAATTCTTTGTTTCCTGTGGATCTTTTTCATAATCATATAGTTCTTCAGCATCCACTAAATCAGCATCAAAAGGTTGATTTGTTCTAAAATTACCTTTCATCCAAATTGTGTAACGATGTGTTTCATTTCTAAATGTATAACCCATTTTATCTTTTTCTCTTGGAAACTGACTTACAGCAAAATCTTTTACTTTATCTACTTTGCCTTCCAATAAAGGAACTAAACTAACTCCGTCTAAATTTCCAGGAGATTTTACACCTGCCAATTCTAACAAAGTAGGGTAAACATCTACAAATTCGGTTGGAGCATTCGATTTTCCAATTTTATCTTTTCCTGCAGAAAAAATTAATGGAGATCTTGTAGATTGCTCGTAGTTTGTGTGTTTACAATACATATTATGGTCACCTAAATGCCAACCATGATCACCCCAAAGAACAATTACAGTGTTTTCTCTTAAACCTAATTTGTCTAACTGGTCTATCACCAAACCAATTTGTGCATCAATAAAAGAAACACTTGCATAATAACCTTGTATTAATTTTCTTTGATCTTCTTTAGGAATTGGCACACTGTAATCTTTAGGAAAATCTACATAACCACCTCTTAATTCCCAACTTGGTTGTGTTGCATAATAAGGTGCACCTTCTGGATCTTTTTGGTATTCTGGAAGCGAAATTGTTTCTATTGGGTACATATCCCAATATTTTTTGGGAACTACAAAAGGTAAATGAGGTTTGTGAAAACCAGTTGCTAAAAAGAAAGGTTTCTGCTGTTTTGCAAATTTTCTTAATAATAAATTACTTCTTGCAGCCACCATTCCATCTACAGTTTTACTGTCAGGAATATTTAAAACTTCATAAGAAACTTTGGTAGTTTCTTTTACATATTCTTTATTTTTTCTTTTGATTCTTGCATATTTATGTGTCCATGAAATAGAATCATTTTCTTTATCAACAGATCTAAAATCGAAAATTTTACCAACAGGAGCTGTTTCATACCCATTTTGTTTGAAAAATTGTGGCATGGTAACAATATCAGGATTTATACTTCTAATGTGTGTTTTTAAATCCCAAATTTTTGTGTAATCTGGTCTTTTCCCTGTTAAAATGCTTGCTCTAGAAGGCCCACAAACTGCTTGCTGACAATGGTTATTCTCTAAAACAAAACCATTGGCTGCTAACTTATCTATATTCGGAGTTTTTACAACTGTATTTCCATAAGCGCCCAAAATTGGTTTTAAATCATCTACAGCTATAAATAAAACATTTTTTGGTTGTTTAGTTTCTTTTTTTGTTGATTTTGATACTCCTTTACAGGCAACAAAAAACAGTGTAAAAGTAAAAATGTAAAGGATTTTAGTTTTATAATTTTTCATTTAATATTTTATTTTAAACACTTTACGAGGTTATGAAACCTTGCAAAGTGTTGATTTTATCCTAAAGTAATTTCTACTGAGTGTTCTTTACCGTCATTAAAAATAGGAGCAATATTGCCTTCTATTTCTTTACCATCAACTAACATAGATTTGTATCCTTTTGATACTCCATTTGGATTTTTTACTGTAATGTTATAGGTTGTATTTCTAAACTTTCTAACGGCTGTAAAACCATCCCAAGATTTTGGTATACAAGGATCTATCATTAAACCTTTGTGGTCTGGACGAACGCCCATAATGTATTTTGATGCTGCTTGATAGGTCCAAGAAGAAGTACCAGACAACCAAGAATTTCTTGCCATACCAAATTGTGGATGCTCATCTCCTAAAATATTTTGAGGATAGCAATATGGATCACACTCAAAAGTGTCTATAATATCATTTTTAGACGCAGGATTTATTTGATTGTAGTATTGAAAAGCTCTGTCTCCATTACCCATCATTGTTTCTGCAATCATTACCCAAGGATTTGAGTGTAAGAAAATACCACCATTTTCTTTGGCTCCTGGAGGATAGGTAGAAACCCCACCTATACTTTCATCATAACCATTGTAACCAGGATAACTTAACTTAATTCCAAATTTTGTATTTAGTTTTTCTTCAACAGAATCTAAAGCTTTTTCGGCTCTTTCTTCAGTTGCAAAACCAGATAAAATAGTCCAAGATTGTGCGTTTGTATAAATTTGGCCTTCGCTATTTTCTTTAGAACCTATTGCATTTCCATTGTCTTCAAAATAACGCATGTACCAATCTCCATCCCAACAATGTGTGTTAACCACTTCTTTCATGTGTGCATGGTCTTTTCTGTATTGATCAGCCAAAGTAGTATCCCCTAAATGATCTAACAAAGCAGCCATTTCGTTTAATGCTTTTCCATATAAATTGGCATTAAAAATACTTTCTGCATCACCAGGTAAATTTACAGTGTCATTCCAATCTGCAAAGCCTAACATTGGTAAACCATGTTGACCACAATTGTTTTTTGTAAATTCTAAAGAACGTTTTAAATGCTCTAAAACGGTTCCTTTTTTACGGTCTTTTAACGGTACTTTTTTCTCGTAAAAAGTAATTTCTTCTTGTAGGAAATTGTAATCTCCAGTTTCTTTTATGTATTCTATTACAGATTGTACAATCCATAAATGGTCATCACCATAAAAATCTTTTAAATGTGGTTCTTCTCTAGAATCCCCTTCATTAGCTTCCATTGTTAAAGGAAAAAATTGGTGCATTGCAGAACCATCTTCTTTTTTTACAGAAATTAATTTTTTAATTAATTCTTTTCCTTTTTCTGGCATTGCCGATAAAATACCTAAAACATCTTGAGAGCTGTCTCTAAAACCAATTCCTCTAGCTCCTAAACCTAACTGATATAAAGATAAATAACGAGACCAGTTATAAGTAGTGTGGCATTGACGTGGATTGTGAATATTTACCATAGAATTAAAGGCAGCATCTGGTGTATGGAAATGTGCTTTTGATAAGTAATCGTCCCAAAATTCTGATAATTCTTTAAAAGCTTGATCTACATTATCTTCGCTTTTAAATTTGTCAATTCCTTTTGTAATTTCATTGGGTGCTTCTTGCCCTAATTGTGTAATTACTGTTTTGGTTTCACCATTTTTAACAGTACCTAACTTGTGTAGCAAAGCTGCAATATTATCACCTCTATTCGATTCGAAATTTGATAAACTTTCGTTTTGTAATTCTAACGGATTTTTCCAGGTTCCATATTCATTATCACCTAAAAATATTTTACGATCTGTTTGAAAAGAATCTACAGGGTAATTTGAGGTAAAAAAGTTATTTTCAGTTTCTTTTTTCATAAAAGCATACTGACGTAATAATACTGTTCCATCTTCATTTTTAGTGGCTCTCATTGTCATTGTTTGCGGACACCAATCTGCATTTGTATACTGTTTTAAGGCATCGAAATGTGTAAATTCTACAACCGGAATTACATCTATCTCTAAATCTTTTCCACTACTATTTTTTACTTCTATTTTACGAATTACCTTGTTTTCTCCTGAAGGAACAAAAATGGTTACCTCTGTTCTAATTCCGTAAAATTCTGATACTATTTTTTGATAAGATAAACCTACATGACACTCAAATAAATCGTAATCATCTAAAGTGGGTACAAAAAATGGCGAAAACACTTTGTATTTACCATTTTCATCTTTAAATCTTATGTATAAAGTTTCTCCTTTAAAATCGGAACTTGGTAATTGTGGTATGTATTTTACAATTCTATTTAATGCTGGGTCTCCTTTACAAATTAAAGAACCTCCTGTTTGATCTACGATTCCTCCAAAAGATAATGTACCTACATAATTGGTCCATTTTACTGGGGTTTTAGGATTTGTAATAATGTATTCTCTTTTTTCGTCGTCAAAATATCCGTATTTCATTTTAATATATTTTTAGTTATTGGTTTATGGTTATTGGTTTTTAGTTAGTTGTAATAACTCATAACTTATTTTCCAAACCTTAATATTCTTTTCTCTCTATTCTTTAAGAATTCTTAAACTTTTCCTCTTCTTTCTTCTAACTGTGTTCTGATTTCAGCGGCTTTTTTAGCTGTAATTGGAAATATTTTTAAAAGTAATATGGCTAAAATCAATGCAGTTATTGGTATTGCTAAAAATCCAATTCTCATAATGTCATAAACCCCTTCAGCTTGATTATTATCTAAATTTGCATCGAAACCAGTCATTTCTATTACAGGTCCAGAAATCATAAAACCAATAACAAAACTAAATTTTAACACCCAAGAAAAAATAGAAGCAAAACTACCCTCACGTCTTTCGCCTGTTTTTAACTCATCATAATCTACTACATCTACTTGCATAGAAGGTATCATTAACCACAAACCAGCATAACCTGCGCCTATAAATGCCGTATTTACTAACATTAACCAAGGGTTATTTGGGGTAAACGTCCACCAAGTTGTGGTAACAGCAACTACTACAATAAACATAGAAATCATTAACACTCTTGGTTTGCCTATTGTTTCTGATAATTTTCTAAAAATGGGTATAAATAACAAACTAAACCCTGTGTAAACAAATGTTCCATAACCTGCAAATTTTGCACCTTCATTCCAATCTCCTCCTAGAACGTAATAGGTTCCTACATAGCGTCCATAGCTATCAAAAATTGAGGTTCCTAATAAAAAGAATAATGTTAATAAACATAAAATTATAAATGGTTTATTAGAAAATGTTTCTTTTAAACTATCTGTTAATTTTACTTTTTCTTGATTCTGAATCAAGTCGCTTTCATAGTAACGTTCTTTTACGAAAATGGCTGGTAAAACTCCTAGTACAAGTATTACAGCTGCTATTATTAAACTTATATAACGCATTCCGTTTACAGGACTTGCTTCTCCATTAATAAAGAAAATTGGTAACATACTTAACCACCAAACCCAACCATTAAAAAAGCCGGCAAATGTTTGAAAATAACCACGTATTTCTGCAACTCTTGTACGTTCATTATAATCAGGAGTCATTTCCATTAACATACTTTGGTAGGGCATTGCCCAAACTGTAAAACAAGTGTAGAATAAAATTCCGAAACCAATTACCCAAAACATAATACCTTCTTGAGACATGTCTGTTGGAAACCACCAAATAAAAGGGTATGTAAGTCCAGCTAAAATTGCACCAACTAAAATAAACGGTCTTCTTCGACCCCATTTTGATCTAAAATTATCAGAAATCCAACCCATTAAAGGATCCATAACACCATCCCAAAGTCGTAAAGACATTAAAATAATAGCTACATATGTTGGAGGCATTTTCAATTCGAAATTGAATACTTGATAAGCAATACTTACCATAACCCAAACTCCTAAAATATCTACAGGACCTCCTGCAGCATACGCTAATTTCTTTGAAAAGGGAACTTTATCCTCGCTTTTCACTAATGATGCTACATCTTTTATTTCTGACATAATTTTTATTGTTTGTTTATATTGTTGGTTTCAGCACTGTTGTTTTTGATAGCCTCTTTAAACCAAAGTGCAGACTTTTTCGGAATTCTTTCTAAGGTTTCAAAATCTACATAGTGCAAGCCAAATCTTTTTTCATATCCAGAGGCCCATTCAAAATTATCCATGAATGACCAGGCGAAATAACCTTTCAATTTTACACCTTCTTCAATTGCTTCTTGACAAGCTTTTAAGTATCCTTGATAAAAATCGACTCTTTTTTGGTCATCAACTTTTCCATCAACTACTTGATCTGGATAAGCACAACCGTTTTCGGTGATGTAAATATTGGGTTGATCATAACGTTCGTCAATCCATTTTAGTAATTTTTTACAACCCCAAGGCACAACTGCCCAGTCCATTAAGGTTACATCCCAACTTTTGTCTAATGACAAGTTAACATCTTGATCTTCAGAAATACCTCCATTTCCGTGAACAGAGATTTCTTCTTGTTGACCATCTGAATGTGCTGCATACATGGTTGTATAATGATTCAATCCGAAAAAATCTGAAGAACCTTTGATGATTTTTTTCTCAGACTCAGAAAACTCAGGAAGACGTTCCTTTAGTTTTTCTTTCATCATATTTGGATAATCACCTTTGTAAACAGGATCTGCAAACCAAGCTAAGAAAAACTCTAAAGCTCTTTGAGCTGCTTGTTTGTCTTGTTCGCTATTTGTAAGTGGTTCACGCCAATCGCAATTGTTAGAAATTCCTATTTGTCCATTTTGATGCGTATATTTTTCTCTATAAACTGCTACTGCTTTTGCATGTGCAATAATTAAATGATGTGCAGCTAAATAAGGTTCTGAATTAGAGTTTCTTCCAGGAGCAAATACACCTTGGCCATATCCTAAAATAGAAACTACCCAAGGTTCATTTAAGGTAATCCAGTTTTTTACACGGTCTCCAAATCTATCAAAGCAAAGATTTGCGTATTCCGCAAAATAGTTTGCCATATCTTTATTTAACCAACCATCTTCTTCTAATTGTAAGGCTAGTGGTAAATCCCAATGATACAATGTTACCCAAGGTTCTATACCTGCTTTTAAAAGCTCATCAATTAAATCAGAATAAAATTGAATTCCTTTTTCATTAACCTCTCCTTTTCCTGTGGGCATTACTCTTGCCCAGGCAATAGAAAAACGATAGGCTTTTACACCCATGTCTTTCATCAGTTGTATATCTTCTTTAAACTTATGGTAATGATCACAAGCTAAATTTCCTGTTTCTCCTTGTGCAATTTTACCAGGTATGGTGCAAAACGAATCCCAAATAGAAGGTCCTTTGCCATCTATATTTGCAGCTCCTTCTATTTGATAAGAAGAAGTAGCTGTACCCCAAATAAAATCTTCTGGAAATTTTTTCATGTTTATTATATTATTTAATCACTTATAAAACGAGTTTAAAATTTTTCTTAAAATAGAACCTCAGATAAAAAATCGAGATTTGTTGTGAAGTAAAATTAGTTTGATTGTGGGTATTTACGGTTTACTCAACATCAAAAGAGGTTTTGATATAGTCAAAAATCTGGGAATTACTTGTATTACCCCTTTGTTGACGATTATTTGACAATAAAAAAGCAGAAGGATCACTTCTGCTTTATAAAAATTCATAAAATTATGGAATTCAATTATTTTCTATCATTACCTATAAGCTCTTTCACTGAAGGTTCTCCTTTGTTTTTATCTACAATCGCACCAAAATCTTTATCTGTAATTGCTCTAAAATCAGATAAAGACTTGTCATTTTCGTACTTTCCCATTAAGCCTTTTAATTGCTTTTTTAGTTGAGCAATAACATTAGTATATTGAGGATCTGAAATGATATTATGCATCTGTTTTGGATCTTTTTCTAAATCATACAATTCCCAAACATCTATGTTATAATAGAAATGTGCTAACGTATATTTTTGGGTTCTGATACCATAATGAGGTTGAACATGATGCCAAAAAGGAAACTCGTAATAATGATAATACATTGCCTGCTCCCAATTGTTAGGTGTTTTTCCGAATAAAATAGGTGTAAAGCTTTTTCCTTGTGTTTTCTTAGTGGTTTTAATATTTGCAAGTTCTAATAAAGTTGGTGCAAAATCGATATTGGTAATGATATCTTCATTTACAGAACCTGCTTTAATTTTTTTAGGATACTTAACAATAAAAGGCATTCTTAAAGACTCTTCATAAATAAATCTTTTATCAAAAAAACCATGATCGCCTAAGTAAAAACCTTGATCTGACGTTAAAACCACAATTGTATTTTCCTCTAAATTATTCTCTTTGAGGTATTGCAAAACACGGCCAACATTATCATCAACAGATTTAACACAAGCTAAATAATCTTTAATATAGTTTTGATAACGCCATTTTTTACCTTCTTCAGCGTTCAAGTTTTCAGGTTGTACAATTTCTCCTGGTTTAGAACCGTAAAATTCCCAAGCTAATCGTTTACGCCAATTTTTTTGTAATTCTTTCGGAGTTTCTAATTTCATATCTCTTCTTGAGAAATAATCCATCGTCATTTCGGTATCTCCTGCAGTTAACTCTCTTCCTTTGTAATCGTCGTTAAAAGTTGTAGGATAAGGCATATCAATATCTTCCCACAAATTCTCATATTTTGTATCTGGTTCCCAAGGTCTATGAGGAGCTTTGTATTGCAATACCATTAAAAATGGTTGTTGTTGGGTTCTTTTATTTGATAACCAATTGATAGCAAAATCTGTACTTAGGTTTGTAGCATATCCTTTTTCCTTAACATCTTTTCCATTTTCATTATACAAAGGATTCCAATACATACCTTGTTGATTGGCAGAGTTATGGTATTTGTAATCTGTAAAACCCTGTGGTTCTGTACCTAAATGCCATTTGCCAAACAAACTTGTTTGATAGCCATTTTTTTGAAATTCTTGTGGGAATGTCCATTTGCTTTTATCAAATTTACCTCCACTTTCATTTTTATAGTATCCATTTAAGTTACTATAGTCTCCAGTTAAAATAGACGCTCTTGATGGACCACAAATGGCATTGGTACATAAAACATCTTGAAAAAGCATACCTTGATTAGCAAGCTTATCGATGTTAGGGGTAGGGGCAATGTCTTTAAAAATACCTCCGTAAGCACTAATAGCTTGTGTTGTTAAATCATCTGCCATAATAAAAATGACATTTGGTTTTTGCGTAGTTGTATTGTGTTTTCTATTTATTGCTTTATTGCCACAATAACTTAGAATTAAAACTACTAATACTACCCAAAAAACAACAGAGAAATATTTTTTTGTTATTTTCATTTTTGATTTTATCCTTTAACTAAAATTAGTAACCAGGGTTTTGATCAGCGTTTGTTAGATTATTATTTCCAATAATTTCATTTACAGGAATTGGAAATAATAAGTTTTTTGTTAATTCATTACCTACAACAAAGGATAAATTTGGATTCCATATGTTATGGTATTTAGTTTTATTTTTTGTATCAAATAAATCTGCACCAGTCATTAATGCCTGTCTTCTTTGGATTCTGTTTTCTAAAAAGGTAGTGTTATTGATTTTTATTCTTCTTAAATCAAACCATTCAAAACCTTCACCTAAAAGTTCATATATACGTTCTTTTGCAATTCTTAAACGTAAATCATCACCTCCAGCAATAGCATCTATATTTGCTTTTGCGTATAAAGTTGGTTCAGCTCTGTCTAAAACTTCTTTAATGTATCCTTTAGATAATACAGTGTTGCCTCTTTCATTTTCTATTTCTGCAAGCATTAATAGTAAATCAGCATATCTAAAAACGATTCTATTTTTTTCAGAATTTATATTTGTGTTATTAGATTCTGCGTATTTCTTTATAAAGTTTACTGCAAAACCTCCAGAGAATTGAGTAGGGTAAATTTTTCTTTTTCTATTTGGAGCAACAATTTCTGTATAAGTATCTTTAACATAAGTAGCATCAATTCTTGAATCTGGATGATTATCTTTGATACCTACGTTATAATCTAAATAATGATCGTGTAAAGCTAATCTGTTTACCCTTACTTGTCCACCTTGATTTCTCTGATTATAAATTGATCTTTGAGGAGAAAAAATTGTTGAATGTTGTCCGCTTTTTGTAGATGTTCCAGTAGAAACAAATTGTAATTCAAAAATACTTTCTACAGTATTTTCATTTCCTTCTGCAAACAAATCTGCATAATTTGGAAGTAAACTATATGCTTTTGCATCATAAACAGCTTTTGCATTTTGAAATGCTAACTCCCAATATTCTTGAGGTGTTTTAGATAAACCTGTTTCAGACGCCATTTGCATGTATACTTTTGCTAAATACCCTTGTGCTGCATAAGACAAAGGTCTTCCTGTAGCATAAGGTTGTGAAGGTAACTCTGATGTTGCTTCAGTTAAATCCTTTATAATTTGGTTGTAAATTTCTTCTTTAGACGATTTTGGTAAGAATAATGTTGCTTCTGTTGCTAAATCTAATCTTAAAGGTACTTCTCCCCAAACTCTAACTAAATCAAAATAAGCTAAGGCTCTTAAAAATTTAGCTTGTCCAAGTACTGTTGTTGTATTTGAAAAATTAGGAGCCAATGAATTCACCTTAATAATAAAATTATTGGCATTATCTATACAACTGTATATTTCTACCCAAGTATCATTTAAGTTTTTTGAGGAAGGAGAAATATTGAATTGCCCAAATTCTAATCCTCTAGCACCAGTACCTGCAAAATACGGGTTATGAGAAGATGTCATTTGAAGAAAGTTACCTCCTTGATAAAATTCTGAGGCATATTTGGCG
This sequence comes from Polaribacter septentrionalilitoris, assembly GCF_009832745.1. GTDB lineage: Bacteria > Bacteroidota > Bacteroidia > Flavobacteriales > Flavobacteriaceae > Polaribacter > Polaribacter septentrionalilitoris. The sequence goes on from NZ_VRMJ01000033.1 coordinate 183,713, forward strand.
AAAACACCATTTAGTACCTCTTCTATGTTTTGTTCTGATGAAAACAATAGTTGATCGTTTAAAGCACCAGATTCAGCTAAGTTATCTTCCACATCTAGAATAGTATCACATGAAACTAAAAACTGAAAGCTTACTGCAAGAATAATTATATATTTAAATTTCATAATTTGTTAGTTTAAAAGTTAATAGAAGCTCCTATTGTAAATGTTTTTTGATTGGGTGGACTAGCAATATCAACTCCTAAAACACCTGGAGTAAACCTTAAAGATGATATTTCTGGATTAACACCATTGTAATTGGTCCATGTGAATAAATTACCTCCAGAAGCAAAGAATTTAAGCTCTGATAATTTAGATTCTTTATTTAACGGAACTGTATACCCTAGACTTACACTTTGTAGTCTTAAATAACTACCATCTTGAATAGCGTTATCTAACACTCCAATTTCATTTAATGTTGCCTTTTGTAAATTAAGAGCAGGTAATGTACCTGTTGGGTTTGTAACAGGATTATAATAATTGGTTAGATAAGAAGCTCTAACATTATTATATCTGTTTTCTGCACTATATACTTCTGTTAAATAATTGGCATTGTATATGTCATTTCCAAATACTCCATAGAAATCTGCAGATAACGACCAGTTTTTATAATTTACATTAGTACCAAATGAAACAATAAAATCTGGATTTGGATTACCAATAATAACTTTGTCTTCATTGGTTATATCACCATCTCCGTTTTTATCAATAATTTTATAAAAACCTTCTTGAGCTGGATCACCATTTATTGTTGGGGCACCGTTTGCAATATCGTTAGCATTTAATATTCCGTCTGTTTGAAAACCAAAAAGTAAGCCAGGAGCTTGTCCTTCTAAATATACATTTGTAGGAACAGTATTGGTATTAGATACTTGAATTGGTCTACCATAGTAACCTACAAATCTTCCTGCAGAAGCAAATTGAGCCTCTTCTAGACCTAAGTTTGTTATTCTTATCTTATTAATTGAGTAAGTTCCAAAAAGATTCCATAAAAAATCTTCGTTCTCAAAAATATTTCCATTAATAGCTAATTCAATTCCTTTATTACTAATAGATCCTTGATTTACAACCAATACATCATCACCAGAACTACCTCCAATACTTAAAGTATTTAATAAATCATCTGAAGTTTTATCATAAGCATCTATGGTTATAGATAGTCTGTTGCTAAACATACCAAGATCTATACCTGCATTAAACTGTTTTTGTGTTTCCCAAGTTAAATCCTCGTTTGCAATATTTGTTTTTTCATAGGCTTGTAATAGAGATCCACTAGTTGCATAACCTTCTGGTGAAATTCTGTAATTAACAGCAGTTAAATTGTTACCAACTCTTTGATTTCCTGTTTCTCCGTAACCAAACCTTAGTTTTAACTGATCTATATATTTACTTCTTCTTAAAAACTTTTCTTTATGCATTTCCCAAGCAAAACTTATTGCAGGAAAAAAACCAAATCTGTTTTTTCCGATAAATTTGCTAGAACCATCATATCTTAATGAACCAGAAACCTTGTACCTGTTTTTAAAAGAATAAGTTCCACGACCTAAGAAAGAAATTAATCTTTGAGGGCCAAAGTTTAATACTGGAGTTTCAATAATACTTGCTCCAAAAAAATCACGTCCTCTGTTTAACAATCCTGCTGCAGAGTAATTGGAAGCTCTTGTATATTTCTTCTCAGAATCTGTACTTGCATAAACTACACCTCCTAGAACTGTATATCTATGGTTACCAGTTGTTTTAGGTCTAAACAGTAAAGTTTGATCTATGTTGTAACTAAATCTATCTAATTCAGAAAAAGCGTAACGTCCTTCTCTTGTAAAACCACCTCGTGTGCCTGTTCCTTGCCAAATATCTAGTTCTCCTTTTCTTAAATCACCACCAACTTTTAAATTATATGTTAATGTATTTGTTACTTTATATTTTGCAGAAATATTACCGATAAGTCTATTTTCTGTTGATATATTATCATACTCATCTACCCAACCTCTAGGTGAAATTCTAAACCCTTCATCTTCTAAAGGAGCTATATCTTCTCTAATTTCTAGAGGAAATGCATCATTAATATGTCTGTATATTGATCTTTCTTCTCCTGCATTTGCACTGGCACCTCCAGTTAGTGAGTTTTTTGAATTCGTAAAAGCAATTTTTGCTCCTATTTCTAACCTGTCATTAAACTTGTGTTTTAGGTTTGTGTTAAAATCTAACCTTTGTAAATATACATTTGGTATAACACCTTCATTTTTTAAAAAGCCAATAGAAGCATAATACGTTGTTTTATCAGTTCCGCCAGAGATGTTTAATCTATTGTTTGTTGAGAATGTAGTTCTGTAAAGGTTTCTCCAATTACGAGCTTCAAAAACACCAATTAAATCTAACTCACCATCTCCATCTTCATCATTTCTGTTGATAAAATTATATAAACCATCAGGTCTTTTCTCAAAAGGACTTCTTCCTGTTGGGAATTGGTATTCTGGTCCAGCTAAAGAATTAGGATCTAATTTATATTTTTCGGCCATTAATGCTACATAATCTTCTGTATTTGCTACATCATAAGGTAAAACAGCTTCTCCAACTGTAGTTGATGTAGAAAATTTATATTTTACAGTACCTTTTTTACCAGATTTTGTTGTTATTAAGATAACTCCGTTTGCACCTAACGAACCATAAATTGCAGTTGCAGAAGCATCTTTTAGTACTTGAATAGACTCAATATCTTCTGGAGAAATACCACCAATACCACTTTTACTTGTAGTTTGAAAATTTGTAGGGTCTGTTAAAAACTCTTCAGAGCTATCCATTACAATACCATCTATAACATATAATGGTTGATTAGAACCGCTTAAACTTGATGTACCTCTTATGTTAATAGAAACTGCAGCTCCTGGATCTCCATTAGATAAAACATTTAAACCAGAAACACCTTTTAAGACAGATTCAAAAACACCAACACCAGCCTTTTTTTCTGTGTCTACTTTAACAGTTGTAATAGCAGCAGTAACATCAGACTTTGTAGAACTACCATAACCAATTACAACAATTTCTTCTAATTGTTCAGAGCTATTATCTAAAATAATAGTGATGTTTTTTTGATTGTTAACAACAACTTCTTTTGATTTATAACCCAAATAACTTATAACTAAAGTAGATGGTTTTTTAGGTATATTAATAGAAAATAAACCATCAAAATCGGTTATTGATCCTATTGTAGTTCCTTTTATTAAAATAGAAGCACCAGGTAAAGGGTTATTCTCTTTATCTATTACTTTACCTTTAACAGTTAGTGTTGACTGAGCTAGAAACGCTAACGGAAAAAGCAACAATACTGTATAAAATATTTTTCTCATAATTGGGTTGATTTATATGATGCTAAAGTAGCATTAGAACTTATCATCTGCTTTTAATTAACATCACAATAGGTATGATAATTGTCAAAATAGCAATTATACCTGTTAAAATAGACTATGTTGATAATTTAAGGTTATTCTTTTTTTAGACTATCTAAAAAACCACTTGGAGTTTGGCCATAGAATTTTTTAAAAGAAGTGCTAAAGTATTTTGGGTTTGAAAAACCAGAACTATAAGCAACCTCTTTAATACTTAATTCTCCTTTTATTAATAAGTTTTTAGCATGCTTTAGTTTTGTGTGAATTATAAAATCTTGAGGAGATAAGTTTACTAGATTTTTTAATTTCATATATAAAGATGTTCTACTCATACCAAAACTACCTGATAAATCATGTACAGAGAATGAATTGTTTTCTATATTCTCTATAATTTTATCTTCTAAATCTTTTACAAAATCACTATCCTTTTTATTTCTAAAAAGGTTGGCATTTTCAGAATCATTTTCATGAATATATTTCTCGCGAAGTTTTCTCTGAAACTTTAAAGTGTTTGTAATTTTTGCTAATAAGAGTTTAGTGTTTACAGGCTTCTCTAAATATTCGCTAACACCACTCTCTATACTTTCTATTTTTTGATTGGAATTTTGAAGCACAGTAAGCATAAAAACAGGAATATGATTTAGACTGATGTCTTCTTTTAGCCTTTTTGCCATCTCAACACCATCCATTTCAGGCATTATTAAATCTGTGATTATTAAATCTGGAAAATTTTGAGAAGCTATTTCTATTCCTTCTTTACCATTACTTGCCTCAAATACTAAAAAGTACTTTCCTAAATTTTCTACAAGATTTGCTCTTAACTCATCATTATCTTCAACGATTAAAATTTTAGCATCAGAAAATTTACCTAACTCCAATTGTTCTTCTGCAGATTGCTCAATTTTTAAAGCTTCATTTTGTTTAGCTATAGACTCTTCGTAAGTAGATGTTAAGTTTTTTAATATAATTGTAAAAGTGGTTCCTTTATTTTCTATACTATTAAATGTTATTGTACCACCTGTTTTTTCAATTAATTTTTTGGTCATGATAAGACCTAATCCTGTACCAGGACTTTGACTATTAATAGCGTTTCTTGCTCTGTAATAACGCTTTAAAATGTATTTTTGTTGATCTTTTGGAATACCTAAACCATCATCACAAATTTGAAGTTTTAACTCATTATTAGTGGTTCTATTTAATTTGATAATGATGTTACCTCCTTTAAAAGAATATTTTATGGCATTAGAGAGCAGGTTTAAGAAAATTTTATCGAAAACATCCTTGTAATAATAAAAGATATTATCTGGCCAATTGTTTTCAATTTTTATTGTTAAATCTCTTTCTTTAGTTAGCGGTTCAAAATTGTTTACTCTTGCTTTTAAATAATTCTCTACTTTAATTTTAGATACGTTTTGATATATATTGTCTTGAGAAGTTACCTTATGAAAGTTTAGCATTTGCTCAAATAAAGAATTTAATCTTTTTACCGTAGATTGAATTTGTTTGTTAGATTCTTTAGAGTCGTTTTTATTGGTGATTTTCTCTAATGATGACATTAATATTGTAAGTGGTGTTTTTAATTCATGGGTAATATTATTAAAAAACTCTATTTGATCATCAGCATTTTTTTTATTAATAAGAATAGAAGTAAAGTGAATAACAGACCATATTAATAATATTGATAATAGGAAATATATAAAATATGCTGTATTTGTTAACCACCAAGGAGAAAGCACTTCTATCTTAATAGTTCTAATATCACTTGAAATATCATATTTATTAATTGCTTTAACTTTAAATATATAATTTCCGGCTTCTAGGTTGGTGTAATTTGCTAGATTATTATTGCTAGGTTTAGACCACTTTTTATCAAAACCTTCTAAAATCCAGGAATATTTCATGTTGTTTGGAGTGCTATGGTCTATCCCAACAAATTCCAATCCAATAGAATTTTCGTTATATTTTAAGTTTATAAGTTCTGTGACATTAATATGTTTTTTTAGTGGTGCATCAGAAGGATTAACAGTCTTGTTAAACAACTTAAAATTATCTAATACTAAATTTGGGTTTTCTGTTGGATTTTTAATTTTATTAGGATTGAAAAGGCTTATTCCGTCAACTCCTCCAAAAGCCAAAAAATTGTCATCTAGCTTAGCATAGCTGCCGTAATTAAATTCTGTACTAGCTAATCCATCTTTTTTATCATAGACATTGATAATAGTATCTTTATCTGTAATTTTAATATTGGCTAGACCCTGAGTAGTACTCGCCCAAATATTATTGTCGTTTTGTAAAAGTACACCTTGTACAATATCTGAAGGTAAACCAGAACCTATGTTTATTTTTTTTATTTCTTTGGTTTTAGAATTATAAAAAATTACACCAGCTCCATTTGTTCCGATAACCAAATTATTATTTGAAGTTTCTTTAACGGATTGAATTGTTGAAAAAGCTAAAGATTTTTCATTAGGTTCTAACTCTTCCATAATTCTAAAAGAGTTGTCACTAGGATTTATTTTGTGAACTCCATATCTACCAGAAGCTAAAATTTGGCCATTTTCTAATTCGGTAATTGATTTGATAAATAACAAAGGAAATTTAGTGATACTTTTATCTGGTTTAATAACCATCATTTCATTATCAATACCTGCAACCCAAATATTTTTATGTTTGTCTTTTTTTATAGTATAAATTTTTGTGATGAGGTTTTTCTCTTTGTGTAAATTATTATAGTTTATTATTTTATAATTTTCTATGTTTATTTTATACAAACCAAAACTATAAGTTCCAACCCACATAAATTTGTTATCTGGCTCAAGAGCAAGCACTATTGTTTGAGATAGATTATCTTTATCGAACTTTTTGATATGCTTCCAGGTATTATTTTTCTGATTCCAAATACTTAAGCCATTCTTGGTTCCAAACCATAATTTCCCGTATTTATCTTTGGCTATACTTCTGGTAAAATTACTTGATAAGCTATTTGTATTGTTTAATTCGTGTTGAATCTTTATAAGAGGAAGTTTGTTAAAGTTAAAGTAGTTAATACCTCCACCATACGTGGCAATCCATAGAATTCCAGATTTATCTATTTCTATGTCATATATCCCATTACTAGATAGTGATGTTGGGTTGTTGAAATCTTGTAAGTAATGTTTAAGAATTTTGTTATTTTTTGTTTGATAAATACCATCTCCGTCTGTGGCAATAAAAAGGCTGTTAGAATCACCTTTAATAATGTCTTTAATAGGGAAACCAAATTCTTTCTCAATTTTGTCAAAAACAAAAACTCCTTTTTCTTTTTTTAATGAAAATTCATAACCAGATTCTGTTCCAACTAATAATTGATTATTTACAAACCCAGTAAAATGAACATCTTTAATACTTTCATCTAATTCTATCTCTCTATATTTTTCTGTGTTTAAATTATAGGAAAAAAGACCTTTTTCTGTTCCGCAAAAAACAATGTTTCTAATAACAGTAATCGACATTATAGGCTTGTCAAAACTGGTAGGAACCAATTTTCTTTTTGCTTCATCATACTTCCATAACCCATTAAAACCTCCTATCCAAATTGTTCCATTTTCATCTTCTTTTATGCTATTCACTAGAGATGGATTTATATTTTCTTCGGTTGTTAATAAATCGAACTTGTCTAAATCAGGATTATAAATACAAACTCCTTTTTCAAGACCAGCAAATATATTTCCTTTGCTGTCTATAAAAATTTCAGAGGTTCTATTGCTTAAAGTTTTAGGTAGGCCATTGTAGGTATTGTAAAGTTTGTAGTATTTAGAGTTATGCTTTAAAACACCTTCTTCAGAAGCAATCCATAAATTTCCAATACTATCTTTTTTTATGGCATATGTAATACTTTGTGTAGATGAGTTTTCACCAGACAGCTGCGAAAAATCAATAGAATTTTGACAAAAAGAAGTTTGGCTGAGAATGAAGAATACAATAAACAAAAATCGAAAACTCATTATCTTAAGATATTATAAAAGAATAAAAACTAAATGTAATAAATATTAATTATAAAAAAGTAAAATTTAAGTTTTTCATTACTGTTTCTTATAATTTCAATCTTATAATCAAGATTGATTTTCACAATATAAATTTCAGGTTTTTCAGGTAAATCAACTTAAATTTTACTTAAGTTTTTTTTTATTTTTTGTTGGATTACGATAGAAATAACATCTGCTAATTTTTCTTCTGAAACAGAAATAGAATTGTTGGATTTTTTCCAATAGTTAAAACAAATGATGCTTGCTATTTTTGATGTATCTTGGTTTGTTACAATTTTTAATATCGTTCATTTCCTTCTTTTTATGAACCCGAAACTTACTTCTAATTAGAGTTAATTCCGAAAAAACCTCATAAAGAAATCTTCGTCAAAAGTTTTTTATTCTAATTTGAGTTACCACGTCTACCAAAACCTTACCACTAAAATAATCGCTGTAACGCCTACTGATTTTGAGGTTTACCAGCTTCTCCATATTATAACCTGTTCTACCATTTTCTTTAGAAGTATTCACTTGATGGATGCTCAAAATTTAAGAAAATATGAATTGGGTAAACAAGAAATGAAAATTTCTATGCTGAAGAGGATTGCTGATGCCTTTGGAGTTTCTCCTTCAGAACTAATAAACTTTAACGAAGATTAATTTAAAAAAAATATTTAGCTCTATATTTTTTTTACTTTTGTTACTATCAGAGCTTCTATTCCAATTTAATTTAAGGATACAGCAAAATATACTTTTCTATTAATTCGGGTAAAATCGTGGGTAAAAAATAAAACAAAAAACCCTTAACCAATTTAAGGTTAAGAGTTTGTGAAAAATAATTGAGGTGTCGAGCGGATTCGAACCGCTGTAACTGGTTTTGCAGACCAGTGCCTAAGCCCCTCGGCCACGACACCTTTTTCTATTTAGGATTGCAAATTTACGGTTTTTTACAATTACTACAAGTATTTTTTAGTTTTTGATTTGCCAAGGTGGATTTTTTCTATTTTTTCCTCCATAAAACAATATAATCTGATTCTTATCTGGGTCTTGCAATCTAGCTTCACGCCATAACCAAGTTTTATCAGTTGGGATTTCATCAAAATTAATACCTAAACCTATTAATTTATCTACTTTATTATCTAAATCCTCACATTCAAAATAGACATAGATTCCATCTCCTTTTGGTAACTCTTCTACTTGATGTATTGAGAATGTAGCATCTCCATCAGGACAAACAAACCTTGCATAATGAGGTAATGCATTTACAATGAGCTCTAAACCTAATTTTTTATAAAAGATTATTGCCTTTTCAACATCTAAAGATGGAACAGTAATTTGGTTTAGATTCATTAAAATTTATCTTTTTTTAGATAAAATAATAACTACTTCTTCTACATTACCACCTATTGGCGGATTGATTTTAGCAACTGAAACTGTTGCTTTTTTTAACATAGAAATTTCTTTAAAAAAACGATTTAAAATACGTTGTGCAACTTCCTCTAATAACTTAGAACGAATGGCCATTTCTTCTTTTACAATATAATTTAAATGCACATAATCTACGGTATCTGCTAAATCATCTGTTTTTGCTGATTTTTTTAAATCTGCTTTTACCTCAACATCTACACGATACCAAGAGCCTATTTTTGCCTCTTCATCTAAGCAACCATGTAATGCATATATCTTAATATTGTTAACTCTTATTTTTCCCATTTATGCTTCTTTTTTAGATGCTGATTCAACTTTCTCCCACATTTTGTCAGAATTTAATCTGAATGAACCTAAATGCTGAAAACTACATTGCTCAGGAGCTATTATAGATAAAAATGATTCGTCTTTTTTGTTTTTATACAAATGATAGATTTCGCCAATATTGGGTTCAAAACTAAATTTAGCATTGTACACCAAGTCATTGTATTGAAACTTTTGCATTAAATCTTCATATTGCTGCTTTACCTCATCAAATTTCGATTTAAATTGTTTATTGACACGCTGAATTCCATCGTTTTTCCAACTTGCAGTGTTTAGTGGTTTAATAACTGGAGAACTTGCAGAGGTACCATAAGGCTTTAATGAAGCATCATATTGCTGACTTTCTTCATTGAAAACAACTAAATCTGGTTTTTTATTATCATTCTTCATAAAATGCAAAATTTACTTTAAAATAGTTCTTTTGTTATTCATTAAAGCGCATTGTTAATTTCTATCCAATAACCATCAGGGTCTTGTATATATAATTGATGAATACCGTCTTTTCTCACATAATCTTTAGTTATGGTATTCTTCCAATCTGAATATTCAATATTTAAAGCGTTTAAATGCTGAATAAAAGAATCTAAGTCTGAAGTTGACAAAGCAAAATGCACTGCTTTATTTGTTTTGACTTCAAGTTTTGGACGTGGAATAATGTGCAATTGCTTATTCTCTGCTAACAATAACCATCTTGTTTGAGAATTAGAAGCTGTATTTTCTATTTCTTTTAATCCAAAAACTTTTTGATAAAATGCAATAGATTCATCTACATTTTTTACAGAAATCGCTATATGGTTTAAGATAAAAGAAGACATGTCTTTATTTTAATGTTGTAAAAATACAACAATAAATAAGCAGTAAAACTCCCTTTTAGAAAACTTTAACGAGCAAATATTTGAAAACTCTACATAAGGTCGAGATGACAAAAAGGAATTAACTCGTGAAAAAATCGAATACGTTACTTATTGCACTTGTCTTTGTCTTATAAAATTCTGTATAAGTGCATCGTTCGCAAGTAACGCTTGTAAATTTTTGATTTTGGATATCGAAAATCTTTGACAATGTTCCTCCTGTTGCACGCATTTGCCCTAATTTATAATGTTTTGAATTGCACTTAGGGCAGGTGTAATTTCTAATTTGGTCGCTCATTGTAAATGTGTTTATTGATTAGATGCTGAAATTCTAATTTTGTTACAAGATAGTCAATAGCAATTTATTGGGTAATAAGTTAAAATAGATTCCGAAACAAGTTCGGAACTAATTCAACTAAAAATTTTACTTCATCTTTAATTCGTAAAATTTTAGTTTCATTGAGTATTTTACGTAATTTTGTTGCTTAATTTTTTTTGATAAAAGCATGTCTGAAGAGAGTAAATCGCTCAATTTTATTGAGCACATTATAGAAGAAGATTTGGCAAACGGTATGCCAAGAGAAAATTTGCGTTTTCGTTTTCCACCAGAGCCTAATGGCTATTTACACATTGGGCACACCAAAGCAATAGGGATTAGTTTTGGGTTAGGAGAAAAATACAATGCACCTGTAAACTTACGTTTTGACGATACTAATCCTGCTAAAGAAGAGCAAGAATATGTAGATGCTATTAAGCGTGACATTGCTTGGTTGGGTTATACTTGGGCAAACGAATGTTATTCTTCAGATTATTTTCAACAACTGTACGATTGGGCAATTTTATTGATAAAAGATGGTAAAGCCTATGTAGATTCTCAAACATCAGAAGAAATGAGAATTCAAAAAGGAACACCAACTGAGGCTGGAACCAACAGCCCTTTTAGAGATAGATCTGTAGCAGAAAACTTGGAATTATTTCAAGGAATGGCAGCTGGAAAATTTAAAGAAGGTGAACATACTTTACGTGCAAAGATTGATATGAGTTCTCCAAATATGCTAATGCGTGATCCTTTGATGTACAGAATTATGTACAAAACGCATCATAGAACTGGTGATGATTGGTGTATTTACCCAATGTACGACTGGACACATGGTGAGAGTGATTATATTGAGCAAATCTCGCATTCTTTGTGTTCTTTAGAGTTTAAACCTCATAGAGAATTGTACAACTGGTTTAGAGATCATGTGTACGAATACAGTGCTTCAGCTTTTCCATTTCCTCCAAAACAACGCGAGTTTTCTCGTTTAAATTTGAGTTATACCATTATGAGTAAACGTAAGTTACTAAAATTGGTAGAAGAAAATATTGTTTCTGGATGGGATGACCCAAGAATGCCAACAATTTCTGGTTTACGCAGACGTGGTTATACACCAGCATCAATTAGGAGTTTTGTAGAAACTGTTGGGGTTTCTAAACGTGAAAATATAATTGATGTTGCACTTTTAGAGTTTAAAATTCGTGAAGATTTAAACAAAAATGCACCTAGAGTAATGGCTGTTTTAGACCCTGTAAAAGTGGTAATTACCAATTATCCTGAAGATAAAACAGAGCTTTTAGATGCTAGTTATAACGATTATGAAGAAGGTTTTGGCAGCAGAGAAGTACCTTTTTCTAGAGAAATTTATATAGAAAGAGAAGATTTTAGAGAGCAAGCAAATAAAAAATTCTTCCGTTTAAAATTAGGGAAAGAAGTACGTTTAAAAAACGCGTATTTTATTACTGCCAATAGCTGTACTAAAGACGCTGATGGAAATATTACAGAAATACAATGTACTTATGATCCGTTAACAAAATCTGGAAGCGGAACAGAAGAAAGCAAACGTAAGGTAAAAGGTACTTTGCATTGGGTTTCTGTTAAACACGCTGTAAAAGCAGAAGTGAGAGCTTATGATAGATTGTTTTTAGATGAAGCACCAGATGCGCATAAAGACAAAGATTTTATGGAGTTTTTAAATCCGAATTCTTTAGAAATTATCAATGCTTTTGTAGAACCAAGTTTACAATCTGCAAAGGTTGGAGAGCGTTTTCAGTTTCAACGATTAGGGTATTTTAATGTTGATGATGATTCTACTGCTGATAATTTAGTATTTAACAAAACTGTTGGGTTACGTGATTCTTGGGGAGGGAAATAGTTTTTTAGAATAGAGAAATAAGAATAAAGACAAAAAATGATATGAAAAAGTTAATCGTTTTAAGTTTATTGATTTTAGCTTCTTGTAAAACTAAAATGAAAGTAGAAGTTGCTGAAGCAGAAATTTCTTGTGGTCAATGTCAGTTTGATTTAGATTCTGAAGATGGTTGTAGTTTGGCTGTAAAAGTACTAGACAAAGCTTATTTTGTAGATGGTTTTGATATTGATGATTTTGGTGACGCTCATGACAAACATACTGGTTTTTGCGAAGTTATTAGAACAGGTAAAATTGCAGGAACTATTGAAGATGGTAGTTTTAAAGCAGATCTTATAGAACTAAAAAAATAGTTTTTAGTGAATATTCAAAAAACATAAAAAATCCGAAGTTTGTTGACTTCGGATTTTTTTATGCTATAAATTGAGACTAGAAAATCAATCTAGTTATAATTATGGTGCAGGATTTGGTATTGCTGCATGTACTTCTTCAATTTCCTTTAGGGTTTCTTCGGATAAATTGATATGAATACTGCCAATATTTTCTTTTAATTGACTCATTTTTGTAGCGCCAATAATATTACTAGTTACAAATGGTAATTGGTTTACAAAAGCCAAGGAAAGTTCAGATAAGGTCATTCCGTTATTTTTTGCAATGACTTCATATTTTCTTACGGCGTCTAAAGAACCATCACCCATATAACGTGCTATAAATCTTGGGAATAGTGTTCCTCTAGCTCCTTTAGGTTTATTACCATCTAAATATTTCCCAGATAAAACACCTTGTGCCAAAGGAGAGTAGGCTAATAAACCAATGTTTTCTCGCATGGAAACTTCACTCATACCAACTTCATAACCTCTATGGATTAACGAATACGAGTTTTGAACAGTAACAGGTTTTGCTACATTTAATTTTTTAGCGGCTTCGATATATTTCATGGTACCCCAAGGTGTTTCGTTAGACAAACCATACGTTTTAATTTTACCTTGTTTTACCAAGTCGTTCAAAGTTTCTAGAATCTCTTCATAGTTTTCTACTTCACTATTTGCTGTTGCCAATGGAAAATCTCTAGTTCCAAAAACATTAACTCCTCTGTTTGGCCAATGTAATTGATACAAATCGATGTAATCTGTTTGTAATCTTTCTAAACTTTTGTCAATCGCCTCGAGAATATTTTTTTTGTTAATGCCTCCTTTTCTAATATGAGCAGTGTAATCTCCACCACCTGCAATTTTACTTGCCAAAATTACTTTATCTCTATTTCCTGTTTTCTTAAACCAAGTACCTATAATACGTTCTGTTTCTCCATAAGTTTCTGGACTTGCAGGCACAGAATACAATTCTGCAGTATCAAAGAAATTAACACCTTGTTCTAAAGCATAATTCATTTGTTGATGCCCTTCTGCTTCAGTATTTTGGTTTCCCCATGTCATGGTTCCTAAACATATTTTAGAAACTTTAAGGTCTGTATTAGGCAAAGTAGTATATTTCATTTTGTGGTATAATCGTTTATTTGTTAAATCTTGTAATTATTAAAAAACTAAATTATAACTTATTGGTCTTTAAAACAAAAAGCGTATAATTTTAAAAATTATACGCTCATAAGAATATGTTATAATTGAACTTCGATAAGCTCAGTTTTATATTAAGATTGTTAATTGTTCTATTTGAATTTTAGTTTAAAACTCCAACATTTCAACAATTACGCTTATTTCTGAATTGCTTCAATACCAGGTAAAGTTTTTCCTTCTAAACTTTCTAACATAGCACCACCACCTGTAGAAACATAACTTACTTTTTCTGCAAATCCAAATTGTTTTACAGCTGCAACAGAATCACCTCCACCTACTAAAGAAAAGGCTCCGTTTTTGGTTGCTTTATCAATAGAGTTTCCTAGCGCGATTGTTCCACCTGCAAAAGATTCCATTTCAAAAACACCTAAAGGTCCATTCCATAAAATTGTTTTTGATTCATTTACTACTTTATCAAAATTTTCTCTCGATTTTGGTCCAGCATCTAAACCTTGCCATCCATCTGGAATCGAATTAATGTCTAAAACTTGCGTATTTGCATCATTAGAAAAATCATCAGCTGCAATAACATCAACAGGAATATGAACCTGAACACCTTTTTCTTTGGCTTGTTTTAAAATATCTAAAGCTAACTCCATTTTATCATCTTCACAAATAGAATCACCAATAGTTCCTCCTTGTGCTTTTACAAACGTAAAACTCATTCCACCACCAATAATTAAATGATCTACTTTATCTAAAATATTTTCAATTACGGTAATTTTTGATGATACTTTTGCACCCCCTAAAATTGCCAATACTGGTTTCTCAGAATTGTTTAATACTTTATCAATACTAACAATTTCTTTGGCTAATAAGTTTCCAAAACACTTGTTTTCTGGAAAAAATTGGGCAACAATTGTTGTTGATGCATGTGCTCTATGGGCAGTACCAAAAGCGTCGTTTACATAGACATCTCCTAATTTTGATAATTTTTCTGCAAATGCAACATCACCTTTCTTTTCTTCTTCATAAAAACGTAAGTTTTCTAACAATAAAACTTCTCCTGATTCTAAATTTGCAACAGCTTCTTCTACTTTATCACCAATACAATCTGATACAAATTTTACAGTTACTCCTAAAATTTCTGTTGCCTTTTTTACAATGTGACCTAAAGAAAACTCATCTTGAAATCCTTTTGGACGTCCTAAATGCGACATTAAAATACAGCTTCCATCTTGTTCTAGGATGTCTATTATTGTAGATTTTGCAGCCTGAATTCTAGTTGCATCTGTTACCTCAAACTTGTCATTTAAAGGCACATTAAAATCAACACGAATTAATGCTTTTTTATTTTTGAAGTTAAAATCTTTTAGTGTTTTCATTTTTTTTGATTCTATTTTTAACAAAAATACCGATTTATTTAAGGAAAATCTACCTAGTTTTTAAAAATCTAAGTTAACGTTTGCGTAACTAGCCTATTAATTTTTTTGCATTCTTAAATTGATGAATTGCAGCATTTACAAATAAAATAGCGGCACTTATATAAGCGACAACATCAATATTATTGATTCGTGTTTTGTTGGCTATCGCTATGGCTATTAAAGCCCAAACACCTACAAATACAAAAGCTTTCATATTTCTTTTCCAAAGCACCAAAATGTTGATTATTGTAGCTACTACAATCATAACAATCGTCCATATTTCTGGAGAAATTCCGAATCCATTCCAATCTATTTTTATCAAATAAGACGATACGTTTGCTACACTTGCCACTGTTACCCAACCACTATAAATAGCAAATGGTAACCATATAAAAAAATGCGTTGCTTTTGATGCTTTTACAATTTGCATCTTATTATTGTCTACAATTTTAAGAAGCGAAAAAAGAAGTAGAAAAATAAAAACACATGACAAACCAGTATATTCGTATATCCATGCAAAAACCCATGCTGAATTTGCTACACAAGAAATTATAAACCAAAAACCTATTTTCTCAATAAAATCATCATTTTTAACCTTTACAAAAAGGCTTCTTCCTTGGTAAATTACAAAACAAAAAAGCAAAAGGTAAATTAAACCCCAAATAGAAAAAGCATATCCTGCTGGTGTAAAAAGTGAATTTAATTCTTGAGATATTTTACCTATGGTAGAATTGTTAAGAGCTCCTGTATTTGATAAATAATTGATAAATACAGTAGCAATAAATGCAACACCATTTGAAACTTGTAAATATTTTTTCATATTTGGTTATTTTGAATTTTAAAATTACAAAAAATCCATAATACTTAACGAAACCCTTATATTTGCCTATGCTTTTCAACCAAATTATCGGTCAAGAACATATTAAAAAACACTTGCAAGTTTCTGCTGAGAATGGCAGAATTCCTCACGCTCAATTATTTGTTGGTAAAGAAGGAAGTGGTACTTTACCAATGGCAATTGCTTATGCTCAATTTTTGCTTTGTCATTTTTCTGATACTACAGAAATCTGTAACTTAAAGTGTGATAAATTACAACATCCAGACTTGCATTTTGCTTTTCCTGTAACTTCTAACGAAAATGTAAAAAAGCATCCTGTTAGTAGTTTGTTTTTAGAAGATTGGAGAGAATTTATCGCTACACAACCTTATGGTAGTTTATTTAATTGGCTACAACATATTGGGGTTGAAAATAAACAAGGAATTATTGGGGTTGATGAAGCATCAGCAATTGTAAAAAAACTACAATTAAAAAGTTACGAAGGCGGTTTTAAAGTAATGATTATTTGGATGGCAGAAAAAATGAATATTGCAGCTGCTAATAAATTACTAAAACTGATTGAAGAACCTCCTGAAAAAACTGTTTTTTTATTGATTACCGAAAATGAAGAGCAGATTATCAACACCATAAAATCAAGATGTCAAGCCCTGCATTTTCCTGTTTTAAGCGAACAAGATATTGCCAATACTTTGGTGGTGAATCATCAAGTTGAAAATAAAGAAGCTGCAAAAATTGCACATCAAGCAGAAGGCAATTTTAATAAAGCATTGCATTTGTTACACAACGATTCTTCTGATCTTATTTTCGAAGAATGGTTTGTGGCTTGGATACGAACTGCATTTAGAGCCAAAGGAAATGCTGCTGTTGTGCAACAATTAATTGAATGGTCTGATACCATTGCAAAAACCGGACGTGAAACTCAAAAACGCTTTTTAGACTATTGTTTGCAATTTTTTAGACAAGCTTTATTGCTAAATTACAAATCTGAAAACTTGGTTTTTATGGAAACTAAATCAGGATTTGACCTTTCTAAATTTGCGCCTTTTGTGCATGCTGGCAATATTTTAGATATTGAAAAAGAACTTAATGAAGCCCTTTATCATATAGAAAGAAATGGAAATGCAAAAATTATTTTGTTAGATCTTTCTATGAAATTAACACGTTTTTTGCATAAAAAAGAGGATAAGGTTTAGAAGCTATTTCCAGCTTTTCACTATATCTTTTTTCTACTGTTCTCGATACAAATTTTTCATTCTTCAAAATTCACTCGAACTGATAGAAAAAAGGATGCCGTTTCAATCTGGGCTAAACTTGTTTGCTAGCTAATTTTTCAAAATTTACTCCTATATTTTTTTTGATTATCAGATTTCACTATAACATCGAAATGACATAGGAAATTACATCCCTTTTGCAACTCTTTTTGCAACATATAAATCTGCAATGGTTGGGTTTTCTGGGCAAGATTTTATTTGTTCAAAAATATCACCAGCTTTAACAAAACCTGTTTGTAATACTTTAAAATATACACCACAAAAAGTAGTATTCCAGAATTGTTTTACAATTTTCATATCATTAAAACGGATACCTAATTTGTAACATGGATTTCTTTGAACTGTAGCTTCTAAAATAGTTTCACCTACCTTAAACCTATCTCCTTGATAAATCATAGTTTCATCTAGGTCATCAATAGTTAAGTTTTCTCCAAAAATTCCATTTTTAAAAACTACATTTGGATGGAGTTCTTTAAAGTAGGCATAATGTTTTAGGGAATATCCGTAAACAGCCTGTAAAATTCCTCCGTGATTTTCTCTATCACAAATTGCATCATCTTTTACATCTTCTTTATCTAAGAAAATAGGTGTATCAACTGTATATTTAAAAATACCTGTGGTAACTTTTTTACCTTTCCAGTCAATTTCTTTACGTTCTCCAATATTTGTTGAAATTATTTTCACAAGATTACTTTTTAAACTTTTCTAAGGCTTTTTTGGTAAAATCAGACAAAACCAATTCACCAGAAACAGCAGCTCTTTCTGCTAATAAGCTGTTCCAATTTTCTGTACCTTTCCATAATGCTTTTTTCATTTCTGATAATGCATCAGGATTGTAAGAAGCCAGTTTTTCTGATAACAATGCTACTTCTTCATCCAATTCTTTTTGTGTTTCAAAAACCTTAGCATACAAACCTTTGTCTTTTGCCCAATATGCATTTTTCCACGAAGTTGCGTCAAGAGTTAATTCTGATGTTCCTGCAACTCCAATTTTACGAGTTACAGCAGGTTCTATAACAAAAGGACCTATTCCGATAGTAAATTCTGACAGTTTTACAGCTGCATGTTCTGTTGCCAAAACATAATCGCAAGCTGCTGCTAATCCTACTCCACCACCAACTGTTTTACCTTGAATTCTTCCAATAATCAATTTTCCACAAGTTCGCATTGCGTTAATGACATTTGCAAAACCTGAGAAAAATTGTTTGCCTTCTTCTAAATTAGAAATTGCAACCAATTCATCAAAAGAAGCACCTGCACAAAACGCTCTATCACCCTCAGATTTTAAGACGATAACAGCAACATCTTCATTCTGACCAACTGATATCAACTCTTTTCTCAATCTTTCTAACAATTCACTAGGAAATGAGTTGCTTGCAGGATGACCAAATTCTATGGTTGCTATCTTATTTTGAATTTGTGTGTATAAACTTCCGTTTTGTCTTGTTGTCATAAACGTTCTTTTTGTAAAAATAGGATTTTATCAGCTATTTGTCACTTTGAATGAAATTATTTAAAACGATAACGAAAAATAATTTTGTATTGAGAAGTCTTATTGGTTCTCGATACATTTTTCTTCATTCTTCAGAAAAACACTCGAACTGACAATTGTTATTTTTTGAAAAATTTCTTCGTAAACTCGCAATGACAACTTTTATGAATCATTATTTGCAAGTGGTAAAAACTCATTTCTAAATTTAACCACTAATGGTAAACCTCTAGCTAAAATCCAAAGGGTAAAAGCAATCCAAATTGCGGTTAATTTTAAATCGTAATAATCGAACAGTAATAATGTTGGAATAAAAATAAATCCTGTGGAAAGAATTAAAAGATTACGTAAATACTTCATTTTTCCCATTCCTTTAAACATTCCGTCAAAAATAAATGTAATAGCACTTATGGGTTGCGTTAGTAATACAATCCAAAAAACATCATAAAACTGAACTAAAACTTCAGCTTCTTTTGTAAAAATTTGTCCGATAAAATTGTAAAAAACAAAACCTAATCCCGCAATTAAACTTCCTGTTACAATTCCGTATTTAAACAACTTGTTGCTCAATGCAACTAAAGTTTTATAATCTTTTGCGCCCAATAATTTTCCTGATAAAATGTTTCCTGCACTTGAGTAACCATCAATCATAAAAGCACCCAATAGCCAAATATTAATTCCAATGGTATACGCTGCAATATATTCTTTTCCATAATCGGTGGCGTAGGCTGTTGCAAAATATAATGCAGTATTTAAAGCGATTGTTCTTATAAAAAGGTTTCCTATCATTCCTAATAAAGTCGGAATTTCCTCATGAAATGGTAACCCTATTTTTAAAGAAATAGAAGTCTTTTTTAACAGTAGCACTACTGCAATAATTGCCATCGTAATTTGCGCAATAACACTTGCATACGCAGCTCCTTCTATATTCATAGCAGGAATAAAACCTTCTATTCCGTAAACAAAAATGATATCTAACACAATGTTTAATAAAGCTCCAATAATGGCAATAATCATAGGATAATAGGTGTTTTGTAATCCTCTAAACGTTCCAAAAATTGCAAATACGAAGAGTGAAAATGGGAAACCAAAAATTCGAATTTTAAAATAAGTAATACAATATTCTAAAACAGCTCCTGATGCGTTGTAAAATTGAAATATTTGTTCTGCAAACGGATATGAAATTGCCAAAACCAACAAACTTCCTAAAACTACAATTGCTATGGCTTGAGCTGGTAAGCTTTTGATTTCATCCAACTTATTGGCACCCAAATATTGTGAAATTATAGAAGAAATTGCACTTCTAATCTGACCAAAAACCCAAATTAACATTGAAATAAACGCACCAACAATACCAACAGCAGCTAAACTTTCTGTGGCATTTTCATCAATATTACCAATAATTGCAGTGTCTGTAATAGACAACAAAGGTTCTGCAATACCAGCAATTAAAGCAGGTATAGCTAGTTTATTGATACTTTTTAAGCTAATATCTGTGCTCAAAATTTTATTTTTTTTTGCAAAGGTACATATCTAAAAAATGGAAAAGTAGCGGAATCATTGAAAAATAACTAACTTTGTACCCACCAAATTCGCTTACAATGAAAAACATCTTAGTACCTATAGGATCTACTGAAACTGCTCAAAATTCGTTGCAATACGCTATTGATTTTGCTGCAGATATAAACGCAAATGTTTTTGTCTTTAGAGCTTATAAAGCCAAATCTAAAGCAGGAACTATGATAAACGTAGATGCTATTATTGAACGTGAAACTAACTTGTACCTTCGTACAATGGTAAATGCTGTTGATAGAAAGAATGTTGATGTAAAATTAATTTCTGCTAAAGGTAGTGTTGTTGAAAGTGTTGAAACTATTGATGAAGAGTTAGGTATTGATTTGATTATTGTAAACACCAAAAGTAATTCTATTAAAGAAGAAGTTTTCTTAGGTAGTACTACTGGAAGCTTGGTGAAAAAAACCAATATTCCTGTTTTAAGTGTTCCTCCAGGATACAAATATGAACCAATAAAAAGTGTATTATTGGCATTTAAGTCTGGAATTGTAAATAGTAAAACAGCTTTGAATCCTTTGAAATCTATTGCAAAAAAGTTTACCCCTCAAGTAAATTTATTATTGGTTAAAACTGCTAGTTTTGCTGAAAAAGATTTGGTTTTAAATCAAGATTTAACTGAGTTGCAAACTTCGTTTACTACTACTGAAAATGCAACGACTTTTCAAGGTGTTTTAGAGCATTTTAAAACACATGAACCTGATTTATTATGTGTTTTTAGACGTAAACGTGGATTTTTTACCAAACTTTGGGAAAAAAATACAGTTCTTAAACAAGAGTTTCATACTTCAAGACCTTTATTGATTTTAAAGGGAGAATAATTAGTACTTTAAATCAGCAGGTTCTATAAACGGAATTTCGAGATTGTAAATTTCTTTAATGTAGTTTTTGATTTCATCAATAAAATCATTCAATCTTTCTTCTGAGATTTCAAAATCTGGTTTTCTATAATTTGATGAAAAATTAACCGATAAAAATCCACTTTTTAGATTTTTAAAAGAATAAATTCCAGCTTCTAATGATTGAGTAAAATTGTATTTTTTACTTTTTGTAAATAAATAGGCATACAATAACACCTGAATGGCTTTGTGATGTTTTTCATCCCTTAAACTCTTATAATCTGTTACTCTTAAATTGGTTCCAGAAACCATTCCTGTTTTATAGTCGATTATTCTAAGTGTTCCATTGAGTTCATCAACCCTATCTACTTGACCGTGAATTTTTATTGGAAAATCGAATCCATCAATTGTAAGCTCTGTAGACAAATTTTCTTCTGTTGCCAAGATTTTAAGTCGATTATTCTCGTCTTTTAGTACTTCCTTTTCTTGTGATAAAAAGTTTATTACAAAACGATTGGCAACCTCAAAAATCAGACGATTTCTACCTGTGGTAATATCACCATTTTTAAATTCCTTTTTAAAGTGTTTAACAACTAAATCTTTGGCTTTGGTTTCCATCCATTTGATGTTTTCTAAAGTCAAGTAACTATTTACAAAAGGTGTGTATAATTCGTCTAAAGTTTCGTGAACAACAGTTCCTAAGGTGTTATAAGCGACAGTTTCTTCTACATCATCAAACTCTTTAATTCGCAATACTTTTTGTTTGTAAAAAGCAATTGGGTTATATAAGTAATTGGTTAATGCAGAAGGAGAAATGCCCTTTTTGGCCAATTCTTTTAAGGAGGTTAAAATGGTTTCATCTTTACTTATTTCTTTTAAAGTTATATTTTGAGGAATTACTTTTGGTGAAATTGTTTTATGAGTAATGTCTGTCCTCATCATTTCCAATTGTGTCACAAATCTACTTTTTTCTCCACTACCAAAGACATCATGTTCTGTGTTATAAATGATAAAAACATTTTTTGCTCTTTGTAATAATCTAAAAAAGTGATAAGAAAAAATAGCATCTTTTTCTCTATAAGTTGGCAAATTAAATTCTAATTTCACATCAAAAGGAATGAATGAATTTTGCTGACTATTGGCAGGTAAAACACCTTCATTTGTAGAAATTAAGATGATATTTTCAAAATCTAACACACGTGTTTCTAACATCCCCATTAACTGTAAACCTCTTAAAGGTTCTCCTTGAAAGGATAAATTTTCTGAGGATATCAATTGCCTAAAAAATTGCGCTAATGTTTTTAAATCTGGAAAATATTGATATTCTTTTTGAAGAATTTTTAGTTGATTAAAAGCCGAATAAAACCGAAACAATTGTTCTTTTTCTAAATTAGTTACTTCTTCTTTTAATAGATCAATAACTGCTAAAATTCGATCTAAAAATTCATCAACAGTAACTATTGGTTTAAAAATTGATAAAATGGTGTTTTTACTGTTTTCATCTACCTCTTTAAAAAAAGAAAACAAAAAATTTTCATTGATAAATGTCTGATTTTGTTTGGCAACCTCATCAGAAAAATTATCAATATTGGGTAATAATTTATAAAAGGATTGATGTTTTAGAACGCTAATTACATCTTTATAATAAAACTCATTTATTGCTATTTTTTGCAACTTTTCTTGCGAAATAAACAATTGAAATATTGAAAAAATAAGACTTGTAGTAGGCACATCTTTTAACGGATAACCCATTGTAATGTTAATCGCATTGATGTTTTTTGGTAAGGAGTTTAACGTTATTGGCAACAAGGTTTCGTCTGATAAAACTAATGCTGTATTGGTAAAATCATTAAATTTTTCTAAAATCTCTCCAGCATATTTTACTTGAGTAGTGTTTTTTGGTGCACCAATTACTTGAATGTTTTTTGGTGCCGCAAAGGTATTTCCAAGTGTTTTTAACGCATTATTTTCATAATACTTCCACTCTTGTTTGTATTTTCTGATGAATTTACCGGCTTGATGATTGGCGTTGAAAAAAGTAGTATCAATGTCCCAATACATCTCAGAATTGCCTAATGCTAACACTTTTTGAAACAACAATTCTTCCGCTTTGTTTAGCGCATTAAAACCAATAAAAAAGAATTTTTTTGTAGCGTTTTTATCAAGATAATCATCAATTTTTTTACATGATTCTCTATAAATAAGGCCCTGATAACCAATGTTTTTTTTCGTTAAAAAAACATATAACGCATTGTAATACGTATTTAATTGTTCTAAAAACGAGTAATGATCTTTCATTAATTCGGTTTCCTTAAACTCACCTTTTACAGACCATTTTCGCAATCTTTGAATATCTCTTAAATAAATAAAAATTTCTTTAGCATTTACTAAATGCTGATCAATTTCATTAAAATCTTGTAATACTGTAACCGCCCAAGAAGCAAATACATCAAAAGTTACAGGTTCTTTTTCTATAGTTTTGTAAATGGAGTAAAAATGAAATAATAACTGAATACTATCTGCTTTTTCAATTCCAGAAATTTGATTGATAAATTGCTCAACATTTAAAATTTGAGGTAAAAACCCAACTGTAATTTTATCTTTAAACGTTTGTTTT
The DNA here is from genome assembly GCF_009832745.1 of Polaribacter septentrionalilitoris. GTDB lineage: Bacteria > Bacteroidota > Bacteroidia > Flavobacteriales > Flavobacteriaceae > Polaribacter > Polaribacter septentrionalilitoris. The sequence goes on from NZ_VRMJ01000033.1 coordinate 207,488, forward strand.
ACAAATACTTTTGCTCTTTGTGATGGCAAGACAAAAACAACATCTTCAAAAGAAGTGTTACTTTTTAAAATATCATCTATAGTTTCAGAAATAAAGGATTGCATCAATTTTTGGGTATCATTTTGGTTTTCTAAATTACAAAAACTTACTTTTATACTTCTTTAATCTTAAAATTATTTTTGATGCAAAATGAATTGAATGTTGTTGGTATTCAAGCTGATTTGGTTTGGGAAAATCCAGAAAAAAATCGTGCTTTTTTTGAAGCTCAAATCAATAACTTAGAAAATGTTGATTTGGTAGTTTTACCAGAAATGTTTACCACTGGTTTTACAATGCATCCTTCAACAATTGCAGAAAAAATGGATGGAGCATCAATTTCTTGGATGCAGCAAATCGCCAAAGAAAAAGATCTTGCGATTACTGGAAGTTTGGTTATTGTTGATAAAAATAATTATTACAATCGTTTGGTTTTTGTGCATCCTTCTGGAAAAATTGAAACCTATGACAAAAGACATTCGTTTACTTTGGCAGGTGAGGATAAAGTCTATACTTCTGGAACTGATCAACTCATTGTAAATTACAAAGGATGGAAAATTTGTCCGTTAATTTGTTATGATTTACGTTTTCCGGTTTGGGCAAGAAACACAGAAAATTATGATGTATTAATTTACATGGCAAATTGGCCCATAACTAGAATCAAAGCTTGGGACACACTTTTAAAAGCCAGAGCTATCGAAAATATGTGTTATACAATTGGCGTAAACAGAACAGGAAAAGATGCTAATGATTATCAATATTCTGGAAATTCTCTGATTGTTGATTATTTAGGTGAAGAACTGTCTAATTTAAAAGCTAATGAAATAGGGATTCTAAACGCAACTTTGCGAAAAGACAATCAAGAAAAAGTTCGTGGAAAATTAGGTTTTTTGAATGATAGAGATATTTTTAAAATAATTGAGTAACTTTTTTTAATCTGCTATATGGGCATCTTTTTTTAATGGCAAATCAATATTTTACTTTCTAATACCTTATTATAAATTACGTTGTTTAAGTATTTCTTCTAAATCTGTATTCTTTTTTGAGTTTTTAATCATTTTAAAAATAAAAAAGACAGGAAATAACATTGGTATAAAAAATCCTAATCTTTTTTTTGGAGAAAGTAACCAAGCAACAATTCCAAAAATTAATATTCCTACCAAAAAACCAATCATTAATGCATGTATAATTTTAGATTTTTGTAGTTTCTTTTTTTCAATTAGAAGTTCATCGTTTGATAATTTTAAAAAATCCTTTTTTTCTATATCTGCTGATTTTATAATAAACTGAAATATTATATAAAACTAAAATAATCTATTTACATAAATGCTAAGCATAGCATTAACTTGGTTGCAACATCCACTTGAATTTAAAATCGGTATCTGGAACCACAATTCTTTCTGTAATTCTATACATTCTATCTGGTAGTTTCATTAAGTAATCACGTGCTTTTTCTGCCTCTGGAGTAAGGTTGGTAATTTTATCGATTTCCCAAGCTTCATTTAATTTTCTTAAGATATCTACATAATCGAAACCTGTGTAAACTCCTAATCTTTGTGCTACTACAGAGAAATCATCAAACAAGGTGCCTTTTGCGTTAAAAGACTCTCTTAAATGCATTGCAGGCATTACAATTTTATGTTTCATCATATGATGAAAAGCCAACATCATTTCGCTTGCATCTATCTTAAAAATTTCTCTTACAAAATCTGTATATGCTTTATGATGACGCATTTCATCACCTGCAATAATTTTAGACATTTTTGCTAATGCTTTATGTCCTTTTTTACGCGCAATTTTTGCAACATTGTTATGAGAAACATAAGTAGCCAATTCTTGAAAACTGGTATATACAAAGTTTTTATAAGGATCTGTTGAGGTACCTATATCAAAACCGTCTGCAATTAAATGCTGTGTAGAAATTTCTACTTCACGCATATTTACACGACCTGATAAATACAAATATTTATTTAATACATCTCCGTGTCTATTTTCTTCTGCTGTCCAGGTTCTTACCCATTTTGCCCAAGAATTGTCTGGGTCTTGAGAAACGCCATCTAAATCTAACAACCAAGATTCGTATGTTGGTAATGCTTCTTCTGTAATGGTATCTCCTACTAAAACAATCCAAAAATCATCATGCAAATCTTTTGATAATTCTCTGATTTCTTCAACTTCTGAGATGAAAGAATCTTTCTGAGAATTTGGTAAAAAATCTGTAGGTTGCCAAACTTTTTCTGGTGTTATTAAGTATTTATCTACGAAGCCTTGCATGTTCTTTTCTAAAGTTTGCATTACTTCTATTCTGATGTTTTTTATCGACATAATCGTTATTTTATGTGTTCTTTAATGACTTTTTCGGTCTTTTCTAAGAGTTCTTCAAAAGGTAAAGAATCAATTTTGATAGGTTCGTGTGTAGTAATTGTCATTGGACTTCCTATACCTAAAGGAAATTTTCCATATTTGAATACTTTCCAAGAATTGTTTATCGTTAAAGGTACAACATATCCATCTTTATTGAACTTCGCAATCACTTTTAATCCGTTTGAAGAGAACTTTTTTGGTACTCCATTTCTACTTCTTGTTCCTTCAGGAAAAATAATGGCTCCCCATTTATTTTTATGAATTCGTTTAGAAAACTTAACCAACTCACCTATGGCTTGTTTTGGATCTTTTCTGTTGATTAACGCTGCACCACCATTTCTTAAATTATAAGAAACACTTGGTAACCCTTTTCCTAATTCTATTTTGGCTACAAATTTTGGTTTATGCTTTCTAAAAAACCATCCTATTGGTGGAATATCAAAGGTTGATTGATGGTTTGACACAAAAATCAATGTGGTGTCTTCTGGTAATTTATGTTTGTTGATTAAACGAACTGGAACCCCTATAATCAACATTGATTTTACTAGAAAAAAGTTCAATGCATTAATTACTTTATCATGTGCTCCTCTACCAAATACATTTAAACTTAACCATTGTAATGGATGGAAGATGACTAAGAATAAAAAAAACACCAATGCAAAGATTGGTGATAATATGTAACTTAAGATTTTCATTTTTTAAAACCAGTTATTCCAAGGGATTCTTGATAAAATCAACACTAATGCAATTCCATAAAAGATAACAAAAGTTTTGAACTTTGCAGCATCTTCTGTCTTTTTCTTGTGTTTAGACCAACCTATGGTGATTAAAACAATTGCGATAATCATCATTAATGGATGCTCTACAGCCAACAGTCTTGCAGTTTTATCTCCCATGACATCTCCTGTTCCAGATTTTAAAGCTTTAAACCAAGGAGACATAAAATACCATCCTAAACCAATTAACAGCTGAATATGAGATACAATTAAGGTAAATAGCCCAAATCGTAAATCTTTATCTGTAAATTCTTTCTTTTGAGATAAACCAATAATTGCGTTTACCACAGTAAAAATTAAAATTGCTAAAACAATATATGCCCAATAGGAATGAATTTGTACCATAATAGTAGTTTTTTGAGACTGTAAAGTTATCATTTTAAAAATAAAAAAACCACCTCATTTGAGGTGGTTTTTAAAATTTTGTTTAAGAAAATTTTACTGTTTTACAAAAACACCACCTGTTTTAATAAGGTTCATTGTGTTTTCTCCAGTAGCACCATCGTAAATTACATAGGTAACTGCATATTTTTGCCCTTCTTCTGCAGAAGGGTTAATGTTATTTAATAACGCATTAAACGCTTCTAAAAGCATGTCATCGTTCCAGTAATTAGAACTGCTTTCTCTTCTGTCAAAACTTCCGAAAAAGCCAACATTATCTGCAGGACCTGGATAAGTAGTTATAAATTCATTAGAAATATATGCTATATCTGCAGCTGTAAGTGTATATTTAATTGTGTTATCTGGCACCCAATTTGTACCATCATGACCCAATTGTAGTTGAGTTTCTATAACAGTTGGTATTGCATTCCAAACTGTACCATCAAAAACAAAGTTTACATTTCTTTGACTTACACCACTACTAAAGTAATCGTATTGAACTGCTACAAAGTCGTCAGGTTTTGCAAATGGATATAAAGTTTTTAAGTAAATTCCTATATTGTACACAGCTTCATCTCTATCATCAAAATTAGGAAAACGTTGCCCCATCAAAGTATATTCTGCTCTAGTAAAAGTTACTGGTGCAGCCCATTCTTCTGCTAAAGTAAATCTCATAGTAGCATCTTCTAAAGCAAAAGTATATAGCTCATAAGTTTTGGCACTAAATAAATCATAAGCATTCCCATTCTTAACAACTAACATTGTTCTTGTAGAATCGAAACCTTCCCAAACAGCATAAGTTACTCTATAAATATCGCCATCTACTGCAGCCGGGAAATTAGCAAGTAAAATAGTTTCTATTTTTGCTCTTCTAGATTCTATAGTTTCTTCACCTCTGCCTTCTCTAATATCAAAGTTATCAAATTGCCCATTACCTACAGAATCAAAATCTGCCTCGGTTAAAGTATAATCTGTTGTTTTTGCTGGGTCTGGAGCATTATCTGTTAGTATAACTTCCATATCCAAGTTTACGGTTTCAAAATCGTTATTAAAAGCGTCGTAAGTTACTTTGTATTTAGCTCCAAAATCGGCATCAGGAAAATTATTTAGTAAGATAGTTTGAATTTTTACTCTTCTTGCTTCTATAGTTTCTTCATCTCTACCTGTTCTAATATCAAAATTATCGAAACGACCATTACCTACAAAATCATAATCATCATCGTTTAATGTATATGATGTAATAGTTGGCTCTGCTTTGTAAGTTAAATCTACTACAGTTCCTTTTGCTTCACTCGGAAATTTGTAATCGAAAAAATCATTGTAATCTCCAGCATCATTTAAACTGGTTAACCCAATTGCAGAATAGTCTGCATCTGTTACAGTATAACTTTCATATTTAATTGGGCTAAATAGTTTATATGTAACTATTGCTGATGAAGATTGAGCTATTGTACCATCCGGATTATAAGTTACACCTAATTGTGGGTAATTTTCTGCTAAAAATCCTGGTAGAGCTTCTTTGGCATCATCTACAGAGCTAAAGTTACCAAAACTTAAACCTAGTTCTTCGTAATCTTCATCGGTTAAGGTTAAGACTAAATCATCTACAAGTTTATCATTAGCTGTTAATGCATCTACTTCTTGATTTATATCCTCTAAAGGATTACATGAAGTAAATACCAACGCTGTAATTGCGAATAAATAAAATATTTTTTTCATTTTGTTATTTTTTTAAAAGTTAATTTTTGCTCCTACACTAAATGTTCTACCAAAACCATAATAAACATTTGCTGTAGTTGCATTAGAATCTCTACCATCTTGTGCATCTGCAATATATGTAGTGTCAAAAATATTGTTTACTCTTGCAATAATTGACGTATCAAAGTTGCCTATTTTAAATTCATGTCTTATGGCAGTATCAAAAACGTCGTATGATGGTACTTTCCAAGCATCTGGACCTGGAGTTCCTCTGTCACTTGGGTCATAATCTGCATATAAATCTGCAAAGTGATTATAATCTAAAGTAAATGTCGTTTTTTTAGTTAAATCATAATTTAAACCTAAAGCAAACGTAGTTTGTGCTGCATCACCAACATGAACATCTTTAATAAACAAGTCTACAGTTTCTACTAAATTATTTTCTTCATCAAAAATTTGTACATCTTTAATATCATTTGCCCATCTCCAATCACCTAAAGATGCCATACCTGTTATTCTTAAATTATCTGTTGCTCTGTATATAAAGTCTACTTCTACACCTTGATGAATTGCGTTTACCCCCAATACATTTGCAGTTGCTCTAGTACCATCTGGTTGTTGAAAACCAATAGTTTCTGTTCTATCATTCCAATTAGTTCTATATACGTTAACATTACCTGTTAATTTAGAACTTCTATAGGTATACCCTAACTCGTAACTTGTAATTTTTTGGTTCGGTGCATCCTCGTTTGTATTTGTATTACTGTTAAAATCTACAAATACGGCTCTAAAAAAAGGTGCTCTTTCAAAATAACCGATGTTTGCAAAAATACCATGATTATCATCTAAGTTATAGTTTGCACCACCTTTAGAACCAAAACCTGTAAAACTAAATTTCTCTGAAGTTTGTCCGGGATCTGAATCTAAATAATTAAAACGATCAACTCTTTGGTAAGATGTTGTAGATAAATTTAGAGAAACAAATGCAGATAAATCGTTTTTTGAATATTCCATTTGTGCAAAACCTCCTAACCAATCTACTAAACCATCATTGTCGTATAATATTTTATCTCCTGTCTGTGCCAACTTTGTTGGGTTATTAATATCACTATCATCAGCAAAATACTGACCACCTAATAAATCTGTTAATTCAGTAAAGTGAATACCTTTATAACCTCTGTAATCAATACCAGTTAAAAATGATAACTCATCATTTATCTCTGTTTTTATAGTTGATAAAATACCATACCAATTATGGTCATTTCTTGATGCTCTTAGAATAGATTCTGACCCTTGTGTTCCTCGTGCTATGTTTTCATCAACAATTTTATCAAAATTGATTGTTCCAAAGTTTCCAATTCTGTAGTTAGCGTCATCAAAACGGAATTTATTAACACCAGAGAAACCACCTCCACCACCTGAACCAAAAGAAACGTAGGCTGCTGTAGAGATAAATGTTTTATCACTTAAGTTCCAATAATGGTTTAAAGATATTTGTGGTTTGTGATAAAAATTGTCTTCTGAGTTTGTTAATTGACCATTTTTATAACCCCAATCTGAGTTGTATTTTCTACCTCTTTCACTACCTCTAAAAGTAGCGATTCTATGTCTATTTTGTCTTTGGCCATGTCTTTGTTTAGCTCCAAAAGCCGTTAAAGATAATTTATGCGCATCATTAAATTGTTTGGTAATATTTATAAAATAATTAAAACCTGTAAACGGTGTTCCATCTACATAACCTTCTCCAGAAGTCTGAGCAGCAGAAACAGAAACAGCTACACCATTATCCATTAAACCTGTAGAATATGTTAATCCATACTTTTGGTATCCATCATTTGCTAAAGCATAACTAAAGTTTCCACCTTCTTCAACATCTGATGTTTTTGTTAAAATATTGATGGTACCTCCAATAGAAGGGACTGCTACTTTGGATGCACCTAAACCTCTTTGAACTTGCATTGCAGAAGTTACATCTCCTAAACCTGCCCAGTTAGACCAGAATACACGTCCATTTTCCATATCATTTACTGGTACTCCGTTAATCATTACAGCAACGTTTTCAGAGTTAAAACCACGTAAATTGATACGTCCATCTCCATAACCACCTCCTGCTTTGGTTGCATATACACCAGGAGTTGATTTTAGAATTTCCGGAAATTCTTGAGTTCCTAATTTTAACTCAATTTCTGCAGCTTTTACCGTAGATACGGCAACTGGAGTTTTTCTATCTATTGCAAATGAGTTCGAAACGATTACTATTTCTTCTAAAATAGCATCTTCTTCTAACCTGATGTTTCCTAAATTAGGTTTAGCAGAAGAAAAAATAACTTCTCTTGATTTAAAACCAATAAAAGATACTACAATAGTACCTGAACTAGTTTTAGCATTCAACACAAATTCACCATCAAAATTGGTAGTTGTACCATTTGTTGTTCTTTTTATAAGAACACTTGCTCCTGGTAAAGGTTGGTTTGTATCATCTACAACTATACCAGTAATTTTAGTTTGCCCTAAAACAGTAACTGTTACAAAAAACAGGGCTAAAAATAATAAGTTTTTAAAATTTTTCATTGTTTAATTTTATATTTGAATTGTCCTACAAAACTCTCTCTTTTGCAGGTTTGATGTGTTAACTCAATGTTAAGATTTAACAAAAAATTAAGACAATGAAAAGTAAGTAATTTGGTTTTTATAAATGAACACCAACAAAATAAATATTAACAGATTTATTAACAAAACACTAAGAAATGGTAAAAGTTTTGAATTATTTTTTCTGAAATTTAATTTTTACTGATTATTTAATAATTTTTTAGCCAATTCTTTTCCTAACTCAACTCCAAATTGATCGTAACTATATATATTCCATAAAATTCCTTGAGTAAAGATTTTATGTTCATATAAAGCGATTAATTTACCCAAAGATTTAGGAGTTAATTTATCAAAAAGAATGACATTACTTGGTCTGTTTCCTTCAAAAACTTTGAATGGTAATAATTGATTGATTTTATCTTCATCACCAGAAAATTTTAATTCTAAATGAACCTCTTCTTTTGTTTTACCAAAAGCCAAAGCATCCATTTGTCCGTAATAATTTGCCATTAACTTTTTATGATGATCAGTTAAACCGTATAAAGATTCTTTGTAACCTATAAAATCTGCAGGAATTAGTTTAGTTCCTTGATGCACCAACTGCATAAAAGCATGTTGCATGTTAGTACCTGTGCTACCCCAAACAATTGTTCCTGTTTGGTAGTTAATTTTATCTCCATTTCTATCTACACCTTTACCATTACTTTCCATAATAGCTTGTTGTAAGTAATCTGGAAGCTTCTTTAAATATTGAGAATATGGTAAAACCGCCTCAGTTTCTGCTCCGTAAAAGTTATTGTACCAAATGCTTATTAATGCTAAAACTACTGGAATATTATTCTCAAAATCTTCATTTTTAAAATGGTTATCCATTTCTTCTGCTCCTGCTAAGAGTGCTTTGTAATTGTCAAACCCTACTGATAAAGAAATTGATAATCCTACTGCAGACCATAAAGAAAAACGTCCTCCAACCCAATTCCACATTGGAAAAACGTTGTTTTTATCGATACCAAAACTATCTACAGCTTCTAAGTTTGTAGAAACCGCTACAAAGTGTTTTGGAATGTCAAAAATAGTTGCCGATTTTAAAAACCAATTTTTAATGGTTTCTGCGTTAGAAATGGTTTCTTGAGTTGTAAATGTTTTAGAAACAATTACAAATAAAGTAGTTTCTGGATTTAAGTTTTTAATGATTTCAGAAACGTGATCTCCATCTACATTAGAAACAAAATGTGTAGTTAATTGATTTTTATAGAATTTTAATGATTCTACCACCATATCTGGTCCTAAATCTGAACCTCCTATACCAATATTTACAACATCTGTAATAGATTTACCTGTATACCCTTTCCATTTACCAGAAATTACTTTGTTAGAAAAACTTCTAATTTTTCGTAAAGCTGATTGAATTTTAGGCTTAATATCTTTTCCATCAATTAAAACGGGCTCTTCTGATGTGCCTCTTAATGCTGTATGTAAAACAGCTCTTCCTTCTGTAACATTGATTGTTTCTCCAGAAAATTGTTTTTCAATCGCATCTTTTAAATCAACTTCTTTAGCCAAATTTACTAATAAATCAATGGTTTCTTTTGTGATTCTGTTTTTAGAAAAATCGACTAATAAATCATCAAATTGAATTGAAAAGTCTTTTTTTCTATTCTCATCTTTATATAAATCTTTTATATTGATGTTTTGATTCTCGTTAAAATGATTTGTTAACGCGATCCATGCTTGAGTTCTGGTTGGGTTGATGTTTTTAAGAGCCATTTTTTTAATTTTGTGCTATACTTTCTATAATTTCTGGTTTTTTAACCGGAAGAATTTGATGATCTAACTGATATTTTAGAGGTTCTATAAACTTTAAATATCTTGGTTTTATACTTTTCTTTAGGGGTTCTGCTTCTGGTAATTTGGTTCTGGGACTTAAAGGGTCTACTTGTCTACCATGTTTCCAAAAACGATAACAAACGTGAGGTCCACCAGTATTTCCTGTCATACCAACAGTACCAATTACATCACCTTGCTTTACATAATCTCCTCTTTTAACCTTACGCCTTTTCATATGTAAGTATTGGGTAGAATAAGTGCTATTGTGCTTAATTTTAACGTAATTTCCATTGCCACCTCTTCTGGCAGATTCTATAACTGTACCACTTGCTGTAGCTATTATTGGTGTACCAATATTTGCGGCAAAATCGGTTCCTCTATGAGGTCTTACTTTATTACCATAATACGCTATTTTTCTTCTAAGATTGTATCTAGAAGATATCCTATATTGAAATTTTATTGGTGATTTTAGAAAGAAACTTCGTAACATATTTCCTTCTTCATCGTAATATTCTGGTATTCCATTTATTGAATCAGCAATAAATCTAAACGCATATAAATCTTGACCTTTGTGGGTAAATACTGCTGATTTTATATCTCCATAACCCGCAAAAAGTGAATCTTTGATAAATTTCTCTTCAAAAACCAACTTAAACGAATCTCCTTTCTGTAGCTTATAAAAATCTAGCGTCCATGCATATATATCTGCAACTGCCCAAGTTAGATTTGGATTTAAATGCAAACTATCCATCGTATTTGAAAGATTAGAATAAATTTTACCTTGTACAATTCTTTGAACTGTTTTTATAGGTTCTTCGAATCTTTTTGCAGTAATTATAGAATCTTTAAAATCTACAATGGTAGCATTAATTCTATCGTGTTTGTATATAAAAACTTGCGCTTTTTCAGTAGAATCTTTAGAGGCTAAAATTGTGTAAGGTCTTCCTGCTCTGACTCTTCTAACATCAAAAGTTTCTTTAACCGTTGCAGCAATCTTATTAATCTTCGGATAAAATACGTGATGTCTATCTAAGATAATACCAAAACTCTCACCGTTTTCTATAGTATCTTGAATTACTTTATAATTGTCTAAATTATAACCATATTTGATAACAGGTTTCGGAATTACTATAGGCTTTGAAATTACTTTTTCTTTCTCTTTTTTACAAGAAGAAAAAGCTGCAATAATTAGGAAAAGAAAGATTACTTTTTTCAAGAAGTTTGCCCTTAAATTAAACTCATCAAAAGTACAAATAAAAATAATTTTTTGATTAATGATTATCAACGAATTTCGATAACGGTTTCGTTAAATTCTATTTATTTTTTTAAAAAAGGGTTTGCCAAACCTTTATAATCTTCTAGTTCTGCTCTCAGCGATCCAACAGAAAGTGATGCTTTTAATTTTACAGGAATTTTATTTGTATCGTCAGTTATCCAAATAGAAACACTTTCTTGTGCTTTAAAAACTCTTCCAGACTGAACTAGAGGTCTAAAAACCAATGTTTTTATTTTTCCAAATTTTGTCTTTAAAACTTCTCTACCTAGAAACCTCAATTTGAAATTATAAGTTTGAGAATCTAAAAACATATCTAACACTATTTCTTCTCCTTTTTTCATTTTTGAAACATCTTTGTTTCTCAAAAAATAAAAAGAAGACAACATATCTTGCACATTAGAAAATGCTATGGATGAATCTTTTTGGCGAATAAAATCTTGAACATATGCTTTTTGGGTTTCATGGTTAAAAGAAGTATGTACATGTTTTTTATAACCACCTTCATCAATTTTTCTTTTAAATAAATAAGGTTTTACGGTGTCTTTATCAAAATAAGATTCATACTTATCATCCACTTCAAAAAACCAACTGATCATACCAGAAGTCCAACCAGAGCCTTTGGTATGAAATACTTTTTTACCATTAAACTCTACTTCATCAACCTCTAAAATTGCTGTACCAGCTCTTAAAAAACCACTGTAACTCATTTTATACCTCAGCCATTCTCCGCTTTTAAAAGCTTGTTTTTTTTCTTGACCAAACATTGTTGTCAAGAAGAATAAAGTATAAAGAAATAAAATAGGCTTTTTCATATTAAAATCAAACATATAAAAAAGGAATGACAATTACCATTCCAAAATCAAAAAAAGCCTTTTCCTAACTTTAAGAATATGACTTTTTAACGATTTGTTTAGATTTAAAATGTACCCCAGTTTTCTAACTCTTCTTTATTCCATAAATATGGGTAAAAAATTCTTCTTTGGTATTTAGGATGCATGTATTTACGCCAATTACTGCCACCTGTTGCTTCTAAATCAGAATCTTTACCTCCAATATATTTTGCTGCAGCATTGTAATGTGCCATTACCCACTTTACATTTACAGTATAATCGTAATGACGCATTGCTTTGATTAAATCGTCGTTTTCTTGAACTTCTTTAGGCAATTGTTTGAATTTTAGAGATAAATTAATGTCATTATAATCTTCCATAAAATCTATAAAATCTCCCATATATTTTTTCTCGAAAAGATTTAATAAGGTTGATTTTTGACCAGTAGTATAGTTTTTTCCTGCTGCTTGCCAATACAAATGATTGTATGCATTTCTAAAAGACGAATTTCTATCAATTGTATCTCTGTAACGTGCATCTATTAAATTGATGAGTTCAGTAGATGCAAACTCTATTTTTCTGTATTGTGCTGATTGAAAACCACTTGCAGGAGTTAATGTATTTCTAAATTTTAGGTATTGTTCTTTCTCCATACCATCTGCCATAACATTAAAAGAACTACATAGCATATCAAAATATCTACTGATTCTGTCTAAATGCATAGAGAATTTTTCTGCTGTAACTTCTATAGATTTCGCAACTTGATCTATTTCCCATAAAATCATTTTAAACAACAATTCATTTACTTGATGATACATGATAAAAACCATTTCATCTGGTTGATTGGTTCTTGGAGTTTGCAAGCCTAAAAGTGCATCTGTTTGAATGTAATCCCAATAGGTAATGGGTGTACTGTGCAATAAACCTTCTAACATTGCATCTACAGGAACACCTAATTTATCGTACTTTTCTTCTATGGCTTTTAAAATTTTTTCTCTGTTCATTTATTGAAGTAAAATTTATTTATAATAACAAAACAGTTATAATCAAATATACAAAAAAGACCTTTCAGGTTTCAAAAACCTGAAAGGTCTTTCGCTATTTTAAGACTTCGAGCTAAAAAACCACCAACTTTTAAAGTGTACCTCTTTTTTGCTGTTCTCTTTCTATAGACTCAAACAAAGCTTTAAAATTTCCTGCTCCAAAACCCTTGGCCCCCATTCTTTGAATGATTTCAAAAAACAAAGTAGGTCTGTCTTCTACTGGTTTTGTAAAAATTTGTAATAAATAGCCTTCTTCATCTGCATCTATCATAATACCTAAAGCTTTTAAACTTTCGATATCTTCTCTTAATTCGTGACTAAATTCTTCTAATCTACCAGGAACAGCTCTGTAGTATTCTTCTGGTGGTGTAGATAAAAATTCTACTCCATTTGAACGTAATTGAGAAACGGTTTTGATAATATCATCTGTAGCCACTGCAATATGTTGCACTCCTGCACCTTCGTAAAAATCTAAATATTCTTCTATTTGAGATCGTTTTTTACCTTCTGCTGGTTCGTTTATTGGGAATTTGATACGTCCATTTCCATTGGACATTACTTTACTCATTAATGCTGAATATTCTGTATGGATTTGCTTATCATCAAAAGACAAAAAGTTTTCGAAACCCATGACATCTTCGTACCATTTCACCCAAACATCCATTTGATTCCAACCTACATTACCCACCATATGATCTATATATTTTAAACCAGCAATTGGCGGATTGTAATCGGATTCCCATTTTTTAAAGCCAGGTAAAAATGCACCTTTATAATTTTTGCGCTCTACAAACATATGCACAGTTTCTCCATAGGTGTAAATTCCTGCTCTAACCACTTCTCCATGTTCATCTTTTTCTACTGTAGGTTCCATGTACGATTTTGCACCTCTAGAAGTGGTTTCTATATAAGCTTGTCTTGCGTCTTCTACCCAAAGTGCCACTACTTTTACCCCATCTCCATGTTTTACGATATGATCGTTAATTGGCGATTTGCTTGTTAATGGTGTTGTAAGCATTAATTTGATTTTGTCTTGGGTTAACACATAACTTACGGAATCTTTTGCTCCTGTTTCTAAACCACGATATGCGTGCGATTGAAACCCAAATGCTGTTTTGTAGAAATGTGCTGCTTGTTTTGCATTACCTACATAAAATTCTACATAATCTGTACCTAACAATGGAAGGAAATCTTGTGCGCCTTCGAATATTTTTTCTAAACCGTAATTGACTGATTCTATTTTTTTATTGCTCATTTTTTGTTTTTTAGCAGACCTTTTAGGTTTTAATACTGAAATAAATTCAGCACAAGAAACCTGAAAGGTCTTTTGTTTTTGGATAAGCTATTTGTTTATTTCTTCTCTTTGTTTGCAAACAAGTTTAGCCGTGATTGAACGGTTTGTTTGAAATCTTTTTTGTCCTGAAAGGCAAAAAAATTGAGTAGTGAAAGCGCGAAATAGCTTCTAAATATTTTTATTTAATAATGATTTATAATGGATTCCCTTTTTCAAGGGAATGAAAAACTACTCTAACCAAGATTTATAATACTCTTCATCCGCAATTTTTAGGGCTTCTTCTGTAACTTGTAAAGGTTTAAAAGTATCTACCATAACTGCTAATTCTTCGGTTTCTGTTTTACCAATACTACGCTCTGTAGCTCCTGGATGTGGACCATGAGGGATACCTGCAGGATGCAAAGAAATATGACCTGCTTCAATATCGTTTCTGCTCATAAAATCGCCATCTACGTAGTACAAAACCTCGTCTGAATCTATATTACTGTGATTGTAAGGTGCTGGAATTGACTGTGGATGATAATCGTACAAACGTGGTACAAAACTGCAAATTACAAATGCATTGGTTTCAAAAGTTTGGTGAACTGGTGGTGGTTGATGAATACGACCTGTAATGGGTTCGAAATCGTGAATTGAAAATGCATAGGGAAAGTTGTAACCATCGTAACCTACTACATCAAAAGGATGTGAGGCGTACACCATTTCTATAATTTCGCCTTGTTTTTTTACGTTGATGATAAAATCGCCCAACTCATTATGTGTTTCTAATTCTTGTGGTCTTCGTAAATCTCGTTCGCAAAAAGGTGCGTGTTCTAACAACTGACCAAACCAATTTCTATAACGTTTTGGTGTGTAAACTGGTGAATAGGATTCTACAATAAACAATCTATTGTCTTGTGAATCGAAATCTAGTTTATAGATAATTCCACGTGGAATTACCAAATAATCTCCATATTTAAAGTCGATATTTCCTAAATGTGTTCTTAGTTTTCCTGTTCCTTTATGGATAAAAATAACCTCGTCTGCATCTGTGTTTTTATAAAAATAATCTTTAGTAGATTCTTTTGGAGCAGACAAAATAATATTACAATCTGAATTGGTTAACACCACTTTTCTGCTTTCTAAATAATCGTTTTCTGGTTGTACTTGAAATCCGCGAAATCTGTAAGACTGAATATTATTTGCTTTGGCAATTTTTGGTTTTACAGAATATTGTTTTCTAATTTCTTTGACCATGGTTGGTCTGTGTTCATGGTAACTGTTGGTAGACATACCATCGAAACCTATGGTACCAAAGAGTTGCTCGTAATACAAGCTACCATCTTTTTTACGGAATTGTGTGTGTCTTTTTGGAGGGATTTCTCCTAATTTATGATAAAAAGGCATAATGTTCAATTTGTCATTCCTGCGAAAGCAGGAATCTTGTTAATCAATTATTGAGTTTTCTATAATGAGATTCCACATCAAGTGCGAAATGACAGTCAAAAGAACATCACTCTGGATTGCGCTTGATTAAGAACTTTAAATAAGTTAGTAAATCTGGATACATATTACTAAATCGATTTCGTTGTCTAACAAATATACAAAAAGTACATCAGAAATTTTTGTTAAGTATTACAAAATGGGTTGTTGTATTCGTAAGATTTATAGACAGTAATTTTATAGAATAAAAAAACCGAAACAAATTTGTTTCGGTTTTACATATTTTTGTTGATACTACTTATTCTGTTGGTAGTCTTTCGTCTATCATTTTTAATGGCATATCTCCCATTAATTCGAATACATCTAAAATACTTCTTACAGTATCTTCTTCTTCTACTTGTTCATTAACAAACCATTGCAAAAATACTTCTGATGCAAAATCGTTTACGCTTCTTGCTTTGCTAAAACATTTATAAATAGATTGTGTAACCCCAATTTCTTGATCTAATGAAGTTTCATAAATAGCCTTTAAACTTTCAAAATCGTTATTCACTACTGGTATTGCTGGCGATATTGCTGCTCCACCTGCATCGTTTATAAAATTAAAAATTTTCATTCCATGTTCTCTTTCTTCCTCAGCTTGTTTGTAAAAAAAAGCTTTGCTATTTAAAAGTTCACGTTGGTCGCACCAAGATGCCATTGCTAAATAAGAAGCAGATGCATGCATTTCTAGTGCTATTTGGTCGTTTAAAACATCCATCACTTCTGGATGTATGGTCATTTGTCTTCTTATGGCTGTTTTCATGATTTTAGGTATTTATACACCAAAGATACAGTAAAGTATCATTATATGTTTATTGTAAGATGAATTTAAAAGCAGTCTAAATAAAAGAAAAGGTATTTAAAACTCTGAAAAACAATACCCTAATTCTTCTTTTAAATCTATTAGTTTGGGTATGTCTAAAAACACTAAATGTTTTCTGTCTGCAATAAATAAGAGCACAAAGTTTTCGTTTTGAATGATGTTTTCTAAACTATCTAAACTGGTTAAAGCTTGTACTTTGTTTCTTAACTGAAGTAACTGTGGAAATGTAAGCGACATTACTTTATCATCTATCTTTAATTGATAGTTGCAAAACGTATGTTTCGTAATTTGAATATTAAAAGTTACGTCATGTAAAATTTCCATGATGCAAATTTAATTATTATTTAGAATAAATAAAAATAATATTTATCTAATTTTAATACTTCTAGAAGATGTCAACTAATGGAGTTACAGCAAGAATATTTGTAGATTACTCAATCTTTTTAACTACTGCTTTTGGTGCTTCTTTTCTAGAGCCATCAAAACCATCTACACCACCAACTGTAGTATATTTCATTACATATTTTTTATCTGGAAAAATGCGCTTGTATGCACTTTGACACATTAAAGTTGCTTCGTGAAATCCGCATAAAATCAACTTTAATTTACCAGGATACGTATTTACATCGCCAATGGCATAAATACCTGGTATGTTGGTTTGGTAATCTAAAGCATTGTTTACTTTAATGGCATTTTTTTCTATTTCTAAGCCCCAATTTGCAATAGGTCCTAATTTAGGTGATAACCCAAAAAGTGGGATAAAATGATCTGTTTCAATCATAAAAGGTTCACCTCCTTTTTTAATAACAGAAACACCTTCTACATGATTTGTACCAGCAATACCTACCACTTCTGCAGGTGTAATTAAATCTATTTTACGAGCATCTTTCAATTCTTGTACTTTGTCTACAGAATCTAAAGCGCCTCTAAACTCGTTTCTTCTATGAATTAATGTTACAGAAGATGCTACATCTGTTAAAAAGATAGACCAGTCTAAAGCAGAATCTCCACCACCAGCAATTACTACTTTTTTATCTCTGTAAACTTCTGGGTCTTTAATAATGTATTCCACACCAGCATTTTCAAAATTTGCAATGTTTGGTATGGGTGGTTTTCTTGGTTCAAAACTACCTAAACCACCAGCAATAGCCACTACTTTTGCTTGATGTTTTGTGCCTTTATTTGTAGTTACAATAAAGGTTTCATCTTCTTGTTTTTCTATGGTATCTGCACGTTCTCCTAACGTAAAACCTGGTTCAAATTGTTTAATTTGTTCCATTAGTTTATCCGTTAAATCGCCTGCTAAAATTTCTGGATAAGCAGGAATATCGTAAATAGGTTTTTTGGGATAAATTTCAGAACACTGACCTCCAGGTTGAGGCAAAGCATCAATTAAATGACAACGTAGTTTTAATAATCCTGCTTCAAAAACGGTAAATAATCCTGTTGGGCCAGCACCAATAATAAGAATGTCTGTGGTAATCATTAATTTAAAAATATAAAAAAAACAAAAGTAGATTTTTTAGAGAAAAGGATATGTGACAAAAGTCACATATAAACTAAGCTACATTAATAACCTCTTCTATTTGTGGCGCATATTTTTTTATCGTGGCTTCTACACCATTTTTTAAAGTCATTTGGTTTACAGAGCAGCCTGTACAAGCGCCTTCTAATTGTACTTTTACAATAGCGTTTTCTATAGATAAAAGCTTAATATTGCCACCATCGCTCATTAAAAAAGGTCGGATTTCATCTAATGCTTTTTCTACATTCTGTAATGTTTCTTGTGCTGTCATAACTTTACTTTTTAACTGCGCTACAACCACTCATTGTTGTAATTCTAACAACTTCTGTTGGTGGTAGGTTTTTGTTTCTTTTTAACAATTGTGAAACCATTTCTTTAGTGATATTATTAAAAGCTTCTTCTAAAACGGTTCCTTCTTGCAGTGCAACTGGGTGACCAACGTCACCAGATTCACGAATACTTTGTACTAATGGTACTTCTCCTAAGAATTGAGTTTTAATATCTTCGGCTAAATTTTTTGCGCCATCTTGACCAAAGATATAATATTTATTGTTTGGTAATTCTTCTGGTGTAAAGTACGCCATATTTTCAATGATTCCTAAAACAGGAACATTAATGCTTTCTTGTTGAAACATTGCTACTCCTTTTTTAGCATCAGCTAAAGCAATATTCTGTGGTGTACTTACTACAACAGCTCCATTAATTGGTAAAGATTGTACTATTGATAAATGGACATCTCCTGTTCCTGGAGGTAGATCTATAAGCAAGAAATCTATATCTCCCCAGTCTGCGTCAAAAATCAATTGTTTTAACGCTTTAGATGCCATTGGTCCACGCCAAATTACTGCTTGATCTGGATTTGTAAAAAATCCTAGTGATAATAATTTAACTCCATAATTTTCTACAGGTTTCATTTTAGAACGCCCATCAACGTTTACAGAAAGTGGTCTAGATTTTTCAACATCGAACATAATATGCTGTGATGGACCGTAAATATCTGCGTCTAAAACACCAACATTAAAGCCCATTTTTGCTAAAGAAATAGCAGTATTTGCTGTGATTGTAGATTTACCTACACCTCCTTTACCAGATGCAATTGCAATGATGTTTTTGATGTTCGGAATTTCTTTTCCTCTAATCTGATTTGGATTTTCTTTTGGTGCAGGTTTCTCAACTTTTACGTTAATTTTTACATCAATCTCTTCAGAAACATTTGTTTTGATTGCTTTTGCAATTTCAGTTTCAATTTTCTTTTTTGCTTGTAATGTTGGATTAGTGATTGTAACATCTACATTTACCTCATTACCAAAAATTACTACATTCGTTACATTTTTGTTTTCAACTAAACTTTTTCCTTCTCCAGGTGCAGTAATTGTTTCTAACGCGTTATATATATCTTGTTTTTTAAAACTCATTTTAGGTTTTAATTTATTAGGATTTATTCTAAATTACAAAGATACTTGTAAAAATATTCTTAAGGAAATATTGCTTCAAATAGTACTATTAAAATACTCTTAAAAGTTAAAAAAAATAAAGCTTGTAGTTTTTATTATTTTTTCTTAGATTTATGTAAAAATACCTTTTAATATATAATCTATGAAAAACATTATCCCCCCAAAATGTTTAGTTGTACTACTATTTTTGCTTTTTAATTTCAAAAGCGGTTTTCTAAGGACAAATTCATTTTCTAAAAATCTTAAATTTACTTATTATTATATTGAATAATAGCTGGGAAATTAAAGTACTAGAAATTTTATCATAAATAAAAAGATGGTAAATATTTCTGCTCTTCTTATTTTAAAAAATAAATAAAGAAATAGAGGTTTTATAAAAGTGAAGAATTAAACGATTCTTCATAAATATTTTATTATGATACTCTAATAAAGTTTTATAGTCTTAATATAAATCATCATAAAAATTAAATATGAAAATATTTATTACGTTTGATTTTACAGCACTTTGCAACAAAGTTCTTGAGGAAAAATTATGCGATCTTGATATTAAATATAAAATGTTAAGTTTTGGTGAAGTAGAGTTTTTAGAGAAAATCTCTAAAGAAAAACTAACTCATTTAAATAATTCTCTTAAAGAATATAGCTGTAGTATTATTGAAAATGAAAAAATTATACTAGTGCAAAAAATTAAAGACACTATTATAGATATGGTTTATAATAACGATAATGATATTCATGTAAAAAGTTCTGTGTATTTATCAGAAAAACTAAACCAAAGTTACGGGTACTTATCTAACCTGTTTTCTGAGGTTACATTTACATCTATAGAAAACTATATTATTCTACACAAAATAGAATACACAAAACAACTAATTACAAACAGCAATTTAACACTAACAGAAATTGCCTATAAATTAAATTATTCTAGCGTAGCTCATTTAAGTACCCAATTTAAAAACACTACTGGCATTACTCCTTCAGCTTTTCAAAGAATAATTACTAAAAGAAGAACCCTAAAATAATTAAATATGCAAGAAAAAGAAATTTACATACTACTAGCAGATGATGATGAGGATGATAGATTATTTTTTACAGATGCTTTAGATGAGTTAAAAATAAAGACCAAGGTTAAAACCTTTAATGATGGAGTAGCGTTAATGAATTATTTAAATGATAAAAGTAATTTATTACCAAGTATACTTTTTTTGGATTTAAATATGCCAAAAAAATCGGGTGTAGAGTGTTTGTCTGAAATTAAAAAAGACGATTATTTCAAAGATATTGCAATTGCCATATATTCTACCTCTGCATCTGAAGCAGATATCGAAGACACTTTTGTGTTAGGTGCAAATATTTATATTAAAAAACCTAATGATTATAAGAAACTAAAAAAAACACTATCTAACATTGTAACAATTAATTGGCAATACGATACAAGTAATTTAAACAAGGATAATTTTTTATTGCGTTTGTAATATAATTTTTAAAATTATGACCTCCAGAAAAATCTTAAATTTTACTTTTTCTCTTAGTTTTTCTATAATTGTTGTTGTAGGTATTTTCTCATACACACACATAAAAGATCTTATTAAATCTTATGATAAAGTATCGCATACTTTTAAAATTATTACAGAATTAAACAAAACACATCATTATTTAACAGCTGCAGAAAATAATTTAAAAGAATACTTAATTTTTAATAATAATATTGAAGAACCTTTTTATAAAAATATACAGAAACTAGATAATAGTTTTACAAGACTAAAAGCCCTTACAGAAAATGATTCTACACATCAACAAAAATTAAAAGAACTTAATATTCTAATACCAAAATTATTAGTTTTTTACAACAAAACTTTAAAGAGTTTAAAAGAGGGAGAATTAAACCCAACTAAGTTTAATTTGGCTTTCATTAAAAATAAAAAGATAGAGGCTATTCGATATGAGATTTCAAATATTATTAGATATGAAGAAAAAATATTAAATTTTCAAAAAGAAAAAAGTTATAATGGTTTAATAAATACCCCTATTATTATATATGTTATTTTAATAATAACACTAATAATTGTCTTATACACCTATTTTAGAACAAGTAAAAATTTAAAAAAACTCGAATCTAAAAATGAGTCATTAGAAATCTTTAAGACAGCTTCAGACCAAGCAGAAATTGCGTGTAAACATGGTAATTGGTCTTTGTTTTTAGACGATTTAAGATATGAATTTTCAGACAATTTATATCGTTTATTAGGAGAAAAACCACAATCTTTTGCGCCTACTTCAGAAAACTTTATGGCATTTGTTCATCCTAAAGATTTAAAAAAATTAAGAAAACAAATAAAGATGATGTTGGTAGCAAAAAACCTTCCTCCTGTCTATTACAGAATTATTAAAAAAAATGGTGAAATCTCTCATTTTAAAACATTTGGTAAAATTATCACAAATAAATATGGAGGGACTAAAATTTTAGGAACAACTAGAGATATAACTGAAGAAATAGATCATTACAAATTGTTAGAAGAAAGAAATAGAACATTAGAACGTAAAAATAAAGAGTTGAATTCTTTTAACCATGTAGCTAGTCATGACCTTCAAGAACCTCTTCGTAAAATTCAAACATTTATATCTCGATTAGAAGATAAAGAAACAGACAATTTATCTGAAAAAGGATTGCAGTATTTACTAAAAATAAAGAATTCTGCAACAAGAATGCGTGCATTAATTAACGACTTATTACATTTTTCTAAAGTAACCAAACCTAAAGAAGTTCTAGAACTAACTGATATGAATATTGCTTTAGAAAAAGCTAACAAGGAATTAGAAGAATTAATTACAGAAAAACAAGCAATAATAACTGCTGATAAAATTCCTATAATTACCGCAATTCCTTTTCAAGTAGAACAATTATTTATAAACTTAATAAGCAATTCTCTAAAATATAGTAAAGATGATACTGTACCAAATATATCAATCTCCTACTCTAAAGTAAAAGCGATAAATTATTCTAAAATTAAAAATCCAAAATTTAAATACTATCATAAGTTAACTTTTAAAGATAATGGTATTGGTTTTAACAAAGCATATGCCGAAAAAATTTTCGCGCTTTTTAATAGACTCCACAGCAGAGGAGAATATTCTGGAACAGGTATTGGATTGTCTATTTGTAAAAAAATTGTAGATAATCACCAAGGCTATATTTTTGCGGAAGGAGAAGTAAATAAAGGAGCTACTTTTGAAATTTTTTTCCCGAAAATAAAAAACTAACCATAAAATTACTGTTTAATAAATCTACTTTTTAAAATCTTATAACAATTAGAAAAAATTGTATAACAAAAAAAGTGAATCTAGATTGTAAATTTGAGATATAGAAATTGTTTTATTAATATAAAACCCTCTGTCATGAAAAATTTACATATAATATTAGGTCTCGTTTTATTGATATCATTAAACTCTCAAAGTTTTTGGTCTCAAAATTTAGCTATAAATACAAATTTAAAAAAAACGTCAGTAAATAATTTTATCCCAAAAAACAAAAAAGTAGTAAATACTATTTTAACTGAAGGGAACTACACATACGTTTGTAAAGGCAAAGAAGTTTTAGTAAAGATTAAAGATGGTTACTATAAAGAAAATTATGAAAATAATGAATTTATTGAGGCTAAAATTAATTGGATATCTGAAAATGAGTATAGCCTTACTATTACAGATATAAACAAGAAAAACCTACCATTTAAAAAAGGAACACAGTTAAATACTAAAATAATAAAAGTTAAAAACAATAAATATTATTACGAATCTAATTTAAATGGTTTAACCTGGACAGGTAACTTTAAAAAAGAGTAAAATGCTCTTTTAATAGTTCATAAAATAGCTCATCATTTATTTGATGAGCTATTTTTTATTTTAGTTTTTTTGGGCTTTAAAGCATGTGCTAAAAATCTTTAATTTAATTTTCTAGCACAGTAATTAGTTTATTTCTAAAAGTTGCTGCATTAATTCTTCTAATATTTATTGTTAGACTTTCTCGTTTTTTAAAAGTAATTACTTACATCTCTTATTAAATTTTTAATGTATTCTAAATTAAAAAAACAATAGACCCAGCATTATTAATTTTAAATAAAAATCTTGTAACAATTAGAAAAAATTGTGTAACAAAAAAAGTAGATATCGGTTGTAAATTTGAGGGTATAGAAGTTGTTTTACTAATTTAAAATTGTCCATCATGAAAAATCCATATAAAATATTAGGTCTAGTTTCATTATCAATATTGTTTAATTTTCAAATTTCCGTTTCTCAAGAAAGAGTTCGTGAAAATATGATAAACACATACTCAAAAATGTATACTTTAGCAAAAAGTGTAGTTGTAGAAAGTCCTATATTAAAGGACGGAGCATACACTTATAAATGTAAAGAAAATGATATTTTTGTAGAGATTAAAAATGGTTATTACTATGAATATCATCCAGGTAAAGAATATATCAAAGCTGTAATTGATTGGAAATCTGAATATCAATACAAATTAATTGTAGTAGAATTGGAAAAAAGAAATGCTCCTTTAAAAATTGGCAGTGAACTGTCAGCTGAAATTGTAAAAGTAAAAGGAGATCAATACTATTACACTTCTGTTTTTAATAATAAAACCAGAAACGGAAGTTTCAAAAAAATAAGATAACTTACTTTTTTAAACTTAATCACTAAAATCTCACCAATTTTTTGATGAGATTTTTTTTTACTTTAATTTTAAAAAATAGAATAACTTACCTTTTGAGTTCTAAAAAGAGTTTTTCTAAATCTTGAATTTTATTGTAATCCTTATCATTCTCTAAAATTATCAAAAGCTTACTAATCTTATAAACAAACCTTTACCTTACATTTAAAAAAAATTTATTATATTTATTGCATAATTTAAAAACCCTAATTAAATCCCCTAATCATGAAAAGTTCAAAAACTCTAAATTTTGTTGTATTCTTATTCTTAATTTTTTTTAATTCCCAAATTTCATTTTCTCAAGAAAGAGTTCGTAGCAATATGATCAACACGTATTCAAAAACATATACTTTAGCAAAAAGTGTGGTTGTAGAAAGTCCAATATTAAAAGATGGAGAATACACTTATAAATTTAAAGAAAAAGAAATTTTAGTAGAGTTTAAAAATGGTTATTACTACGAATACCATCCTGATAAAGAATATATTAAAGCTATAATTGATTGGGAATCTAAATATAAGTACAAATTAATTATAGTAGATATGGAAAAAAGAAATGTTCCATTAAAAGTTGGTAGTGAATTAACTGCTGAAATTATAAAAATTGAAGGAAATCAATACTTTTACACTTCTGTTTTAAATAATAAAACCGGAAACGGAAGTTTCAAAAAAGTAAAATAACTTATCTATTTTATATGTAATAGTTAGAATCTCATCAAAATTTTGATGAGATTTTTTATTTTAAGACAACTCATTTATAGGATCCCAAAAAATATTCTCAAAATCTTGAATCTGATTCTCAACAACTACAATCCCTTCACTTTCCAATAACTGTTGCATAAGGTTTGTGCCGTCAAAATGATGTTTTCCTGTAAGAATTCCTTTTCTATTTACCACTCTGTGTGCTGGAACTTGAGGTTCTTGATTTCCTGAGTTATTCATAGCCCAACCTACCATTCTTGCAGAACGTGCTGCTCCTAAATATTTGGCAATTGCCCCATAACTGGTAACTCTACCAAAAGGAATTAAACGTGCTACCTGATAGACTTTCTCAAAAAAATTATCCTGATTTTTCACCTTGTGAAAATACAAAAGAAATTATGATAAATATCGTAGTTTATTAAACTATGATATTTATCATATTTAAAATGAATTAAAAAGATTAAATTAGAATACAATTTAAATACTAGAAACCATGAAAAAATTAATTTACAGATTGATTGTTTTGTTGTTGATAGGTTTTACTTTAAATATAGAGGCTCAAAACCTTGACAACAACATTGATAGAACAGAAAAATCTATCGAGGACGGAAAATACAAATATAGCAATGCAAGTTGTGATGTTATTGTAGAGTTTAAGAATAATACTTATACAGAATACCACCCTAATAAAGAGTATATCAAAGCCAAAATAAAATGGTTAACAGACCATCATTATATGCTTGAAATTGTAGAGATACAGAAAAAAGATTTACCTTTTGGTGTTGGTACCAAAATGACAACTAAAGTAGTTAGAAAAAAGGGTAACTTTATCTCTTATGAATCTAATTTACAAGGTTTAACTTGGTCTGGTAAGTTTGTGAAAATTAAAGAATAAATTAAACAAAAGAGGGTTAAAAAAAAATCATCCTATCTTAATTAAGATAGGATGATTTTAATATTTTAGCTTAAATTGAATATAAGTAATTGGCTTACCAACCTCTAAATACTGATTCTCATAAAAAGTTTGCGTTTCAGTTACTTCTTTTGGAGATCCTTCATTTTTATATACATTATGGTTTGCATTCAAAACCTCATGCCCTTCTCCATGCAGTAAACCTAAGGTATAACCATGCATAAACTCACTATCAGTCTTTAAATTTACCAAACCATTTTCTTTTAAAATTTGATGATATTTTTTTAAGAAGTCAGAATTTGTCATTCTGTGTTTGGTGCGTTTGTATTTTATTTGTGGATCTGGAAAAGTTATCCATATTTCAGAAACTTCTTTTTCGGCAAAAATAAAATCAACTAATTCTATTTGAGTTCTTACAAAAGCAACATTTTCTAAGTTTTCTTCAAGAGCTGTTTTGGCTCCTCTCCAAAAACGAGCACCTTTAATATCAATTCCAATAAAATTTTTATTCGGATTTTTACGAGCTAAAGCAATGGTGTATTCTCCTTTTCCACAGCCTAATTCGACAACAATAGGATTATCGTTACCAAAAAAAGAATGCCATTTCCCTTTGTAAGAAAAGTTAGTAATTACTTCTTCTCTTGTAGGTTGAATGACATTTTTAAACGTTTCATTTTCCTTGAAACGTTTTAATTTGTTTTTGCTTCCCAAGACGTAAAATTAAGCTCTGTCTTCTGTTCCTTCTCTTAAGAACTTTGCAGATTCTTTCATCCAATATGCAAAAAGAACAAGAAGCACTAAAAGAAATCCCCAGTTAATAGCATTAGAAGTCCACCATCCTAAATCAGATAATGCCAAATCTAACCTTAACCACTCAAAAGGTAGAAAAAGTAAATCTGTAAATAAACTACCAATCCATCTAAAAATATTGCTTGCTATCATAACTTAATTATCTTTACAATGCAAAAATAACAAAAGAAACTATGTTAGCCAATTTTTTAGAGAAATCTAAACCTATAAATTTTATCATCTATTTGGGTTTCTTTCTTTGTTTCTTTCTTATCGCTACAATTACATCTTATTTTAATGATGGTTTTAGCTGGATAAAAGTTTTAGATATTATTGGTTTCTTATTTTTATTTCTGACTATTTTCTTTTTTTTCAACTTTATAACAACCAAGAATAAACTCACTTTTGATCATTCTTATGCTTTCTTTATTTTTATTCTGATTAGCATTCTATTTGTTTCTAAACTCCTAGATTTTAATGTGTTGATTCTGCTTTTAATTCATCTTCTTTTTTTAAGAAAAATCTATAGTTTGCGATCCTCAAAAAGTGTCATTCAAAAATTATTTGATAGTGGTTTTTGGCTAGGTATTCTGTTTATTCTAGAACCTATTTCAATTGTGTTTTTTTTATTGATTATTGTGTCTGTTATTCTTCAGCTTAAAGTAACAATATCTAATATAATTACACCTGTTGTTGGTTTTATAACACCGTTAATTATCTATTTCACGTATCTATTTTGGTATGATACTATTGATGTTTTTATAGCTCTTTTTTCTTTTGATCCGATAATTCCATTACTAATTTATGCAGAAGATGCTACAATTTGGATTTTTGGTACACTTCTTTTACTATCTATATTTTCTATCTTTTTAAAATCACCTAAGGCATTGTCTGTAAACAACAGTTTTAAAAGAAGTTGGCAATTGTTAATTATTAATTTAATACTTGCTGTTGTTTATGCGTTATTAATTACCAATAAAGATGGTTCTGAAGTAATTTTTTTAGCCTTACCTGCATCTGTAATTATTGCAAACGGATTTGAAGTAATTCAGAAAAAAATGATAAAAAATGGACTCTTTTTTGGCTTAATTATTTTGGCAATTGTAGGGTTTTTCTGGCTATAATTTTTCACCAAAAGCCAAATCTCCTGCATCTCCCAACCCAGGTACAATGTACCCTTTATCGTTTAATTCTTCGTCAATAGCGGCAATCCACAAATGTGTGTTTTTTGGAAATTTATCTTTAATAAATTCAATTCCATCTTTAGCACCAATAACCGATACAATATGAATCTCTTTGGGTTCACCATATTTTTTAATTGCTTCTAAAACTGCTACTAAAGACTGACCTGTTGCCAACATTGGATCTGCTAATAATAACGTTTTATTATCTATAGTTGGGGCAGCAAAATACTCAACAACAATTTCAAAATCAGCATTATTATTTGGATGATGACGATATGCAGAAATAAAGCCATTTTCTGCATCATCAAAATAATTTAACAACCCTTGATGCAAAGGCAAACCTGCTCTTAAAATCGAGCATAACACTACATCATTACTAATTAATTTCTCTCTACTTGTTCCTAATGGTGTTTTAATATCTACATTTGTATAAGACAATTCTTTACTCAACTCATAACCTAAAACCTCACCAATTCTTTCAATATTTCTTCGAAACCGAAGAGAATCTTTTTGAATAGTTACATCTCTTATTTCTGAGATAAATTTGTTTAAAATAGAGTTATTTTCTTGGATGTGATGAATAATCATTTTAGCATATTATAAAAACAAATTTAATAAACTATTTAGTATTTGTATATTGCAGCAGCTTAATTTCCATATTTATGTGGAGCAACCAAAAGTTAACAACCCAAACCAATAGAGTTTCAGCAATATGTTGAAACTCTTTTTTTGTTCAACAAATAAAGTATCTTTGTTGCTCATCTAAACGTTGATTTTATGATTCAATCTATGACTGGTTATGGCAAGTCTGTATTACAATTACCTACCAAAAAAGTAACCATAGAAATTAAATCGTTAAACAGTAAAAACCTCGATTTAAACGTTCGTATTCCTTCTTATTACAAAGAAAAAGAATTGTCTGTTCGTAAAAAACTAGCAAGTGCTTTAATTCGTGGTAAAGTAGATTTCTCAATTTTTGTAGAAATGACTGCGGATGAAACCTCTACAACTGTAAATCATGGAGTTGTTAAAGAATACATGCAACAACTTAGAAACGTTGTTCAAACAGGTACTTCTGATGATGTAGAATTGCTAAAAATGGCTGTTAAAATGCCTGATGCCTTAAAAACGGAACGTGAAGAATTAGATGACAATGAATGGGCAGAAATAGAAAAAGGAATCGATATGGCCATCAAAGAAATTGTGCAATACAGAATTGATGAAGCTGCCTCTTTAGAAATAGATTTTAAAGAAAGAATTGCTAATATCAAAACTTATTTAGAAGAAGTAAAGGCGCTTGATGGAGACCGAATTGAAAATGTAAAAATGCGTTTACAAAAAGCTATTGAAGAATTAAAAGTAGAAACAGATCAAAATCGTTTTGAGCAAGAATTGATTTACTACTTAGAAAAATTAGATATCAACGAAGAAAAAGTACGTTTGGCAAATCATTTAGATTATTTTCTACAAACTTTAGAAACACCAGATTCTAACGGAAAAAAATTAGGATTCATCATTCAAGAAATGGGAAGAGAAATTAATACCACTGGTTCTAAAGCCAATTTTGCACCAATGCAAAAAGCAGTAATTCAAATGAAAAACGAGCTAGAACAAATTAAAGAACAAATTTTAAATGTGCTTTAGTTGGTTTTTGGTTGTTAGTTACTAGTAAACTATCAACCAAAAACTACTAACTAAAAACAAAATTATATGTCAGATTTTAAAGGAAAATTATTTGTGTTTTCTGCACCATCAGGCTCAGGAAAAACAACAATTGTTCGTCATTTATTAAAACAAGAAAGGTTTAATTTAGAATTTTCTATTTCTTGTGCTTCTAGAGATGCTAGAGGAACTGAAAAACACGGTAAAGACTACTATTTTATAACCTTAGAAGACTTTAAAAGTAAAATTAAAAACGATGAATTCCTTGAATGGGAAGAAGTGTACAGAGATAATTTTTACGGAACGTTAAAAAGCGAAGTAGAACGTATTTGGGCTCAAAAAAAACATGTAATTTTTGACATTGATGTTGTGGGCGGATTACGAATTAAGAAGAAGTTTCCAAAAGAAACATTATCTGTTTTTGTTAAACCACCAAGCGTAGATGAGCTAAAAATTCGATTAAAAAAACGCTCAACAGAAAGCGAAGACAAAATTAATATGCGAATTGCAAAAGCTTCAGTAGAATTGGCTACTGCTCCTCAATTTGATAAAATCATCAAAAATTACGAATTAGATGTAGCACTAAAAGAAGCTGAAGATTTAGTTGATGAATTTTTGGAGTTAGAAAAATAAGAAGATATTTAAAACAAAACTTCTCGATACAAAATTCTTAAAAAAAGAATTTCACTCGAAGTGACAGTTTGTTTTAGAACTTGATAAAAGTGTTGTCAGTTCGAGTGATTTTTGAAGTATGAAAAAATTGTATCGAGAACATTAAAAGTAAAAAATGAACAAAATTGGTTTATATTTTGGCACGTTCAACCCAATTCATGTTGGCCATCTCATTATTGCCAATCACATGGTTGAATATTCAGATTTAGATGAAATTTGGATGGTGGTAACCCCTCATAATCCGTTTAAAAAGAAAAATTCTTTGCTAGAAAATCATCATCGATTTGAATTGGTATATAGAGCTACAGAAAACTACCCAAAAATTAAACCTTCAGACATTGAGTTCAAATTGCCTCAACCCAATTATACAGTACATACTTTAGCGCATATTTCTGATGTTTATCCAAAACATGAATTCTGTCTGATTATGGGAGAAGACAATCTAAAAAGTTTTCATAAATGGAAAAATTATGAGACGATTTTAGAACATCATCATATTTATGTCTATCCAAGAATTGCAGACGGTATTATAGAACATCAATTTAAAAATCATCCAAAAATTCACAAGGTTGATGCACCTATTGTCCAAATTTCTTCAACAATGATTCGAAACGGAATTAAAGATCAAAAAAACATAAAACCATTACTCACTAAAGAAGTTTGGGAATATGTAGACGAAATGAATTTTTACAGAAAATAGTTTCACTTAAAATTCGTTGTATATTTGTGAAACATCAAATAATATTTTGTGGCAAAAAAGGATAAAAAGAAAGGAAAACTCAAAAAAAAACTGACAGACAAATACAGGTTAGTTGTTTTAAATGAAAACACATTCGAAGAGCGTTTTTCATTGAAACTTTCTAGATTAAATGTATTTGTATTAAGTGGTGTGTTTTCAATTTTATTAATCGCCCTAACTACAATACTCATTGCTTTTACGCCTATAAAAGAATACATTCCTGGGTATTCATCTTCAGCTTTAAAAAGAAAAGCAGCAAAACTAACCTTTGAAGCAGATTCTCTAAAAACAAAATTAGCCGTTTTAGAAAATTATACCAAAGCATTAAAACCTGTTTTAACAGGAGAAATTCAACCAGAAAGCATAGATTCTATTCAGGTTGAAGCCAGAAAACGCTTTATTGATGAAAGTAAACTAAATGCAACCAAAGAAGACTCTTTATTCAGAGAAAAAGTTGATAGTGAAACGCGTTTTTCACTAATCAATAGTAAAAAAAATAAAGTAAATATTGTCTTTTTTGCTCCTTTATCTGGAAACATTTCGCAAGATTTTGATAGTAACTCAAATCATTTTGCGGTAGACATTGTTGCCAAAAAAGGAACTCCTGTTAAAGCTACAGCAGACGGAACCGTTATTTTCTCAGGATGGACTACAGAAACAGGATATGTTATCATTTTAAAACACAGTAACAACTATATTTCTGTTTACAAACACAATGGGAATTTATTGAAAGAACAAGGTGATTTTGTAAAATCTGGCGAAGTTATTGCCATAGTAGGTTCTACTGGAGAATTAACAACAGGACCACATTTACACTTTGAACTTTGGAGCGGAGGTTATGCTGTAAATCCAACCAATTTTATCGATTTTAAATAATGAGTCTCAAGTCTCTCTTAGCCATACCATTTGCCAAAATAGCCACTAAAAAGGTCTATAAATGGGCAAATAAACCCCATAAAACTCAAGAAAAGGTTTTTAAAAATTTAATTGCTACTGCAAAAAATACTGCTTTTGGTAAAGATCATCATTTTGATAAAATTGCTACTTATGATGATTTTAAAAAGCATGTAAAAGTACAAGATTATGAAGGTTTACGTTCTTATGTAGATAGAATTGTAGGTGGAGAATCTGATGTACTTTGGACTGGAAAACCACTCTATTTTGCAAAAACATCTGGCACAACTTCTGGTGCAAAATACATTCCTATTACCAAAGAATCGATGCCAACACATATTAAAGCAGCAAGAAATGCCTTGTTGTTTTACATCGCTGAAAAAAATGATGCCAGTTTTGTAGATGGCAAAATGATTTTTTTACAAGGAAGTCCTGTTTTGAGTGATAAAAACGGAGTAAAATTAGGTCGTTTAAGTGGTATTGTGGCACATTATGTTCCTAAATATCTACAGAAAAATAGACTCCCAAGTTGGGAAACCAACTGTATTGAAGATTGGGATACCAAAGTAGATGCCATTGTAGAAGAAACTCTAAATGAAGACATGTCTGTAATCAGTGGAATACCTTCTTGGGTGCAAATGTATTTTGAAAAACTCATTGAAAAAACTGGGAAAACTGTTTCAGAATTGTTTCCTAATTTTAATTTCTTCATTTATGGTGGCGTAAATTTTGAGCCATATAAAAATAAATTTGAAACCTTAATTGGTAAAAAAATAGATTATATAGAACTTTATCCTGCTTCAGAAGGTTTTATTGCATATCAAGATTCGCAAACCGAAAAAGGAATGTTATTGCAATTAGATTCTGGTATTTTCTATGAATTTATTCCTGCTACTGAGTTTTTTGATGACAACCCAACTCGAATATCTATAAAGGATGTAAAAATTGGCGTAAATTATGTCATCATTTTAAATACAACTGCTGGTTTATGGGGATATAATATTGGAGATACTGTTGAATTTACATCAACAAAACCTTATAGAATTAAAGTTACTGGAAGAATTAAACATTTTATTTCTGCCTTTGGAGAACATGTTATTGGCAAAGAAGTAGAAAAGGCTTTAAACGATGCTATACAAGGTACTGACATTAATATTAGTGAGTTTACGGTAGCACCTCAAGTGAATCCAAAAAATGGTTTACCCTACCACGAATGGTTCATAGAATTTGAAACTGAACCAAAAAATTTAGATGAATTTTCTCTTAAGGTTGATGCTTCTATGCAAGCCCAAAATATTTATTATTTTGATTTGATTGAAGGTAAAATTTTACGACCACTTGTGATTAGAAAAGTTAAAAAAGGCGGATTTCATAATTATATGAAATCTATTGGTAAATTTGGCGGACAAAATAAGATTCCACAATTATCTGATAATAGAAAAATTGCTGACGTTTTAAGCAATTTTTTAGTTGAAGAATCATAAAAATATAAAAACATGGGAGGAGATTTTTTATTTATAGGATTAGCAATAGCATTAGTTATTGTTTACTTTTATAACAAATACAGAAACAGACGTTAATGAGCACAATTAGAATTACAAAGCAATTTAATTTTGAAACCGGTCATGCTTTATATGGTTATGACGGAAAATGTAAAAATGTTCATGGACATTCTTATAAACTTTCTGTAACGGTTTCTGGAAAACCGATAAATGACAATACCAATGTAAAATTTGGGATGGTCATTGATTTTGGCGATTTAAAAAAGATTGTAAACGAAGAAGTTGTAGACCTTTTTGATCATGCCACTGTGTTTAATAAAAACACACCTCATGTAGAATTGGCAAAAGAGTTGAAAGACAGAGGGCATCATGTTATTTTGGTAGATTATCAGCCTACAAGTGAAATGATGGTGATTGATTTTGCTAAAAAAATTAAAGGTCGTTTACCAGAAAATATCAAATTACACTCCATTAAATTACAAGAAACTGACACTAGTTTTGCAGAATGGTACGCAAGTGAAAATTAACTTTTACTATAAAGTAACTTTTTAACGCAATATCATTTATATTAATGAGTTATATTTGAAAAAAATATTCACATGAAATCAGTAAAATACTTTTTAGTTCTATTTCTAGCTTTTAATATACTAGGTTGTGATAGTAGTGATAACGAACCAATTTTTGTATTATCTAAAGCAAATTTAATTGGTACCTATAGCATGGAAAGTATGACCTTAAATACGAAAACAACTACAGAAGTAGTATCTGGTTTTCCTTTTGTTGTTAATGCAAATAGTGTTGGTAGCCTTTTTCAAGTAGATCTAATTTTTAATTCGGATGACACCTATTCTATTAAAGGAGAATACGCTGTTAAAACTACCACAACATCTATTGGAAGTTCACCCATTGTTAATGAACAAATTATTGTTATTGATGAAGCAGGAACCTATGCTGTTGATAATAGTGATGGCACTATTTCATTTACAAATCAAAATGCTGAGTTATTAACAGGAAAGCTAACGGTTTCTGGCATTAGTGAGACTAAGTTATTATTAACTCAGTTTGTAGAAGAAGCTATTCCTTCTCTTAATACTACTATAGAAGCAGATTTAAAAATCAGTTTTAATAAATAAGTAACAAACGTATTATTTACCATTAAAAGTATTCATTGTATTTGCTAAACCAGCTGTACCAAAAGAGGTAACAACTTTTGCTGATGTTGGTAAACGCTCTATTAATTGACTTTCTTCGTCTTTAGACCAATCTCCTAAAACGTAATCTACTTGACGTCCTTTTGAGTAATTACTTCCAACACCAAAACGAAACCTTGGATATTTGTTTGTTCCTAATTTTTCTTGAATATCTTTTAATCCATTATGACCACCATCACTCCCTTTTGCTTTGACTCTTATAGTACCAAAGTCGATATTTAAATCATCAGTAATAACTAAGGTATTCTCTGTAGAAATTTTCTCTTTTTGCATCCAATACTTTACAGATTTTCCGCTTAAATTCATAAATGTACTAGGTTTTAAAAGGATAAAGATTCTCCCTTTAAATCGAAAACTAGCAACATCACCCAATTTATCTGTTTCAAAAGAAACGTTATGCTCTTGAGCTACTTCATCAACAATTTTAAAACCGATGTTATGACGTGTATTCGCATATTTTTCTCCAATATTACCTAAGCCTACAATTAAAAATTTCTTCATCAATTCTTCTTTAGATTCTGTTTTTAAACCGAAAAAGTCTTTCAAAAACCTTAAAATATTCATTCTTCAAAAGTAAGAAGAAATAAGTTTGTAAATAAAGTTTACTGGAATTTGAAATAAATTTAAAGCAAGAAAAAAGCGTTACAACATGTAACGCTTTTTAATATAATTTTGAGCAAAAATTTATTCTGCTGCTGCTTCTGTTGTTGCTTCTTCTTCTTCTTCTTCAACTTCTGCCACTGCATTACGAGAAGTTCTAACTTGAACTACTACTGTATTGTCTGGGTGCATAAATGTATAATCATCATTGAATAAAGAGGTAACAAATAATTTATTTCCTATTTTAAGTTTAGAAATATCTGCTGTTACAAAATCTGGTAAATTAGCTGGTAAGGCTTTTACTTTTAATTTACGGTTTGTAAAACGTAAAGAACCACCATTTAATACTCCAGGAGAAGTACCTGTTAATTTTACAGGAATATTCATCGTTACTTCTTTATCATCAAATAATTGATAAAAATCTACGTGTAAGATTCTATCAGTTACAGGGTGAAACTGAATGTCTTGTAAAATTGCTGGTATTTTTTGTCCATCAACATCAATACTTGCTGTATAAACGTTTGGAGTAAATACCAAGTTTTTAAACGCTTTTTCTTCTGCTGAAAAATGAATTGGTGCTTTTCCTCCGTATATAACGCAAGGAACCATTCCAGCATTACGTAAGGCTTTAGTCGCTGACTTACCTACGCTTTCTCTTTTTGATCCTTTAATTGTAATTGATTTCATTACTTTTTTTTAAAATTATATAATAAATTGTCCGCTTATCGAAGTGTTATCTTGTACTTTATGCATAACATCCGCGAATAAGGGCGCGCAAGATACAACTTTTATTTTAGATGTCTCTTTTTTAAGCGGAATAGTGTCAGAAACGATTAATTCTGTTAATGCAGAATTTTCTATTCTTTCGTAGGCATCACCAGAAAGTAAAGGATGTGTACAAATAGCACGTACAGAATTTGCACCTCTCTCCATCATTAAATTTGCTGCATGAGCTAATGTTCCTCCAGTATCAATCATATCATCAACCAAAATTATATTCTTACCTTCTACATCTCCAATTACTTCCATATGACCAATTACATTGGCTTTTTTTCTTTGTTTGTAACAAATCACAACTTCAGAAAGTAAGTGTTTTGAGTAGGCATATGCTCTTTTAGAACCTCCCATATCTGGGGATGCAATAGTTAAGTTTTCTAGTTTTAAGCTTTCTATATAGGGCATAAAAATAGTAGAAGCAAAAAGATGATCTACTGGTTTTTCGAAGAAACCTTGAATTTGATCTGCATGTAAATCCATGGTCATAATTCTTGTAGCACCAGCTGATTCTAATAGTTTCGCTACTAATTTTGCACCAATGGCAACTCTTGGTTTGTCTTTTCTATCTTGTCTTGCCCATCCAAAATATGGCATTACAGCTGTAATGTGTCTTGCTGATGCTCTTTTAGCTGCATCTAACATCAGTAACATTTCCATCAAGTTATCTGCATTTGGAAACGTAGAACCAATAATAAAAACTCTTCTACCACGCACAGATTCTTCGAAAGCGGGTTGAAATTCTCCGTCGCTAAAATATGTTGTTTTTACTTTTCCTAATTCTGTATTGTATGCTTTAGCTATTTTTTCGCCCAAAACTGTGCTTTGTCTGCAAGCAAATAATTTTGGTGCTAATTGAGAGGTAGACATTTAGATGTGTTTTTGTTGTATTGATGTGAATGAACAAAAGTAGAAATTATTTATTGAGTTTGAAATTTATTTTTTGACTTTAAAATAAAATAATTTTATACATTTGCAATCCTATTAAACAATAGCTCAAGTGGCGGAATTGGTAGACGCGCTGGATTCAAAATCCAGTTCTTTCGGGAGTGTGGGTTCGATTCCCACCTTGAGTACACATAAAAAAGCCTACCCAGATTCTGAGTAGGCTTTTGATTTCATAGCAAATTCCCAACATTAATTACCCCCTAAAAGCAATAATTCATTTACTAAAATTTCTGTCACATATCTTTTTTCACCCTCTTTAGTATCATAAGATCTATTTGTTAGTTTACCTTCTACAGCAATCTCTTGACCTTTGTTTACATAGTTTTCAACTACGTTTACTAAACCTCCTTTTATAATGATATTGTGCCAATAAGCACGCTCAACTTTGTTACCAGCTTTGTCTTTGTAACTGTCATCTGTAGCCATAGAAAATTTAGCCATTTTGTTTCCATCTTTAAAAGTTACGATTTCTGGTTCTTGACCTAATCTACCAATTAACTGTACTTTGTTTCTTAACGTATTCATAAGATAAGTTTTAAAAATTATTATTCGTTTTTGTCAATTCGTTTTGACACTGCAAAGATGAAACACCATCCAACTTTTATTCGGTTGCAAAGCAATTACTTTCGGTTGTAGTCGTTTGTAGTCGTTTGAAATTGAATAAACACACTTGTTTTAGAAATCTATTTATAGTAATGTAGTGCAAATGCTACATTTTTCACCTTTTTCAAAATATATTTTTTGCATCCTAAAAGTATGGTTACTTTAGACAACCTAAAGTTAAAAAAACGACTCAAACTCAATTTTTTATGAAAACTATAAATACACTATTATCTTTTTGTTTAATAATTTTCCTTTCGTTTGGATGTTCAAACAATCAAAATCAAGAAAATAAAAATGACAATATGTACGAACAAAAAATTGACGCACTTATTGCTAAAATGACAATTGAAGAAAAGGTTGGTCAAATGAATTTGTACAATGGTTTTTGGGATGCAACCGGACCCGTACCTGAAGAAGGAAATGCAAAAACTAAATATGATCATTTAAGAAAAGGTTGGGTTGGTGCAATGTTAAATGTAAAGGGAGTTAAAAAAACAAGAGAACTGCAAAAAATTGCAGTTGAAGAAACAAGGTTAGGTATTCCTCTTTTATTTGGTTTCGATGTCATACATGGTTTTAAAACATTGAGTCCTATACCTATTGCGGAATCTGCAAGCTGGGATTTAGAGGCTATAAAAAATTCTGCAAGAGTTGCAGCAACAGAAGCATCAGCAGCAGGAATTACTTGGACATTTGCTCCAATGATAGATATTTCTAGAGATCCACGCTGGGGTCGAGTTATGGAAGGTGGCGGAGAAGACACTTATCTAGGCAGTAAAATTGCAGAAGCAAGAGTAATAGGTTTTCAAGGAGACCATCTTTCTGATGTAAATACCATAGCTGCTTGTGCAAAACATTTTGCTGCTTATGGTTTTTCTGAGGCAGGTAAAGAATACAATACTGTAGACATTAGTAATAATACCTTATACAATACTGTTTTACCACCGTTCAAGGCAGCAGAAGAAGCTGGTGTTAGAACATTTATGAATGCTTTTAATGACTTAAACGGTATTCCTGCAAGTACAAATGAATTCCTACAACGCGATATTTTAA
Organism: Polaribacter septentrionalilitoris; assembly: GCF_009832745.1. GTDB lineage: Bacteria > Bacteroidota > Bacteroidia > Flavobacteriales > Flavobacteriaceae > Polaribacter > Polaribacter septentrionalilitoris. The sequence goes on from NZ_VRMJ01000033.1 coordinate 245,816, forward strand.
AAGGCAAATGGGACTTTAATGGTTTTGTAGTATCAGATTGGGCTTCTATAAATGAGGCCATCTTTTGGGGACAAGCTAAAGACAAAAAGGAGGCTGCGTATTTGGCCTCTAAAGCAGGTTCAGATATGGATATGGAAGGATATGTATACATCAACGAATTGGTGAACCTAGTAAACGAAAGAAAGGTAAAAGAAGCCATAATTGATGATGCTGTACGAAGAATATTAAGAGTAAAATTTGAGTTAGGTCTATTTGATAATCCTTATAAATATTGTGATGAAGCTAGAGAAAAAGCTATAATCGGACAAAAATCGAATTACGATGCTGTACTAGATATGGCGAAAAAATCTGTGGTATTGTTAAAGAATGATACACAATTACTTCCGCTAGCAAAATCTGGAAAAAGAATAGCTTTAATTGGTCCTTTAGCTGATGATGATAATAGTCCATTAGGTAGTTGGAGACTCGCTTCTGACGACCATAGTGCCGTTAGTGTTTATGAAGGAATGAAAGCTTACAATGGAAACAAATTAAAGTATGAGAAAGGGGTAGATCTATATATTGGTAAAACCGCTTTTGTAAATGAGGTTAACATTAATACAACCAATAAAAAAGGAATAAAAGAGGCTGTTCGAGCGGCAAAAAATGCTGATGTTGTGGTAATGGTTCTTGGAGAACACGGTTTTCAAAGTGGTGAAGGAAGAAGTAGAACAAATTTAGATTTACCTGGTCTGCAACAAGAATTGTTAGAAGCTGTTTATAAAGTAAACCCTAATATTGTTTTGGTTTTAAATGCGGGTAGACCTTTAACGATTAATTGGGCAAAAGAAAACATACCTACCATTGTTATGGGATGGCAATTGGGTACACAAACGGGTAATGCAATTGCTCAAGTTCTTTATGGAGATTACAACCCAAGTGGAAAATTACCAATGACTTTTCCTAGAAACGTTGGGCAAATTCCTATTTACTACAATTATAAAAATACAGGAAGAGGTAGCAATCGCAAAAACAATGTATTCTGGTCTCATTATAGTGATGTAGAAAACACTCCTTTATATCCATTTGGGTATGGGTTAAGTTATACCTCTTTCGAGTATAAAAATTTAAAATTAGATAAATCTGTATATACTGCAAATGAAACGGTAAAAGTATCTGTAGATTTAAAAAATACTGGTAATTATGATGGTAAAGAAGTGGTACAACTTTATATAAGAGATAAAGTGGGAAGTATTACAAGACCTATAAAAGAATTGAAAGGTTTTGAATTGGTTGAACTTAAAAAAGGCGAAACAAAAACCATTACATTAAAACTAACGAAATCAGAATTAGGATTCTATACTAACCATGGAAAATTTATAGTTGAGCCTGGAGATTTTGAAGTTTTTGTTGGTGGAGATTCTACTGCAGATTTGAAAACATCATTTGAGTTAAAGTAATTTTGAAGTCATTATAAATGTAGATTAGTTATTAAAGATAGCTTTTTTCTAGTAACTCATTTTTCTACTTAATAAACCTATACTTATGAAGGAATTTAATATTAAAAGTGTAATTATAGTTATCACCTGCTTTTTGCTATTATTTGCTTGTAAAAGAAATAATTCTAATGAAAATAAAATAGAAATGATAAATTTTGAGATAAAAGCCAAAAGTTTAGTTGCTAAAATGACTTTAGTGGAAAAAGTTTCTCAGATGAGTCATGAATCTCCAGCAATTAAGAGACTAAACATACCAGAATACAACTGGTGGAACGAATGTTTGCATGGAGTAGGAAGAGCAGGAAGAGCAACTGTATTTCCGCAAGCTATTGGTTTATCTGCTATGTTTGATAGAGATCAAATGTCTAAAATATCAACAATTATTTCTGATGAAGCTCGGGCAAAACATCACGAATTTGCGTCTAGAGGAAAAAGAGGAATTTATCAAGGTTTAACCTATTGGACACCAAATATCAATATTTTTAGAGATCCAAGATGGGGAAGAGGAATGGAAACTTACGGGGAAGATCCTTATTTGGCAGGAGAATTGGCTGTACGTTTTATAAAAGGTTTGCAAGGAGATGATCCTAATTATTTAAAACTAGTCGCAACTGCAAAACACTTTGCGGTGCATAGTGGTCCAGAAGTAGATCGTCATCGTTTTAATGCAACACCAAGTCCACAAGATTTTTTAAACACCTATAGTCCGCATTTCGAAAAAGTAGTAAAAGAAGCACAAGTGTATTCCATAATGTGTGCGTATAATAGTTATAATGGAAAACCATGTTGTGGTAACAAAGATTTAAGCAGTTTACTTCGTGATGACTGGGGCTTCGATGGCTACATTGTTTCAGATTGTTGGGCAGTAAGAGACTTTTATGATAAAGGAGCTCATGAAATAAGTGCTAATGCAAAAGAAGCATCAGCCATTGCAGTTAAAGCGGGTACAGATTTAAATTGTGGAAATTCTTATCCAGCTTTAGTACAAGCTGTTAAAGACGGTTTAATTACTGAAGAAGAATTAGATGTTTCTTTAGTTAGACTATTTGTAGCTCGTTTAAAACTAGGTTTATTTGCTCCAAAAGACGCTGTTAAATACCAAAACATATCGTATGATGTTGTAGATTCTGAAAAACATAGATTAGCTGCTTTAGAGACTGCACGAAAATCTATGGTCTTATTGAAAAATGAAAACAATTTATTGCCTTTAGATAAAAATAAAATTAAAAAAATAGCTGTAATTGGTGCAAATGCAGACGATTTAGAAGTGCTTTTAGGCAACTACAATGGTTACCCAACAGATCCTATAACTCCTTTAGAAGGTATAAAACGTAAAATACCAAATGCAAAAGTTTCTTTTGCTGTGGGTAGCAAATTAGCTGAGGGACTTCCAGTTTTTGAAGCGATACCAGAATCTTTTTTGTTTACAGATACTACTTTAAAAACAAAGGGATTAAAAGGAGAATACTACGATAATATCTCATTCAAAGGAAAACCAAAACACACACGTACAGATAAAAACGTAGATTTTACATGGAGAACCACTCCTCCGTTTCAAGATATGAGTTATGACACATATGCTGTAAGATGGTCAGGTTTTTTAAGTGTAGACAAAACTGGTAATTATGCTTTAGGTGCAGAAGCTTTTTCGGGTATGAAGTTGTATTTAGATGAAAAACTAATTGTAAGTTATCGTGCAGAACATCATCCTAAAAAAGTATATGAATACTTAAAGTTAGAAGCTGGGAAGAAATACCAAATTCGTTTTGAATGTGTGCAAAATAATACAGAACATTCTATTATGAGATTGTTGTGGGAATCACCTAAAGAAAATCTTACAGAGGAAGCATTAGCTATTGGTAAAGATGCAGATGCCATTGTTTTGTGTATGGGAATTAGTCCATTATTAGAAGGTGAAGAAATGAAAGTAAAAGTAGATGGTTTTGCTGGTGGTGATAGAGTACATATTAAACTACCAAAAACACAAACAGATTTGATTCAAAAAATTCGAAAATTAGGCAAACCTACCATACTTGTTTTATTAAATGGAAGTGCTTTATCTATCAATTGGGAAAACGATAACATACCTGCCATTATAGAGGCTTGGTATCCTGGACAAGCAGGTGGTACAGCCATTGCTGATGTTATTTTTGGAGACTATAACCCTGCTGGTAGATTACCTGTAACTTTTTATAAAGATATTAATGATATTCCTGCCTTTAGCGATTATAAAATGCAAGGTAAGACCTATCGTTATTTTAAAGGAGATCCATTGTATGAATTTGGATATGGATTAAGTTATTCCACGTTTAAATATCATAATCTTACACTACCAAATGTTATTGAATCTGGTAATGATTTTAATCTTGAAGTAGAAGTGGAAAATACAGGTAAGTATGATGGAGAGGAAGTGGTGCAAGTTTATATACAAAATAAAAATGCAGACAAATTTAATCCTCATAAAACGCTTGCTGGTTTTCAGAGAACTTTTTTTAAGTCTGGAGAGAAAAAACTATTGACTTTTAAAATTGACAAAGCTCAGTTAAGCTCAGTTAACAAAGATGGAAAAAAGGTAATACTGCCAGGAGAATATCATATTTCGGTTGGAGGAGCTCAACCTTCATCAGATAGAGAGAAGAATGGGACTGTTGTTACAAAAAAACTTATACTCCAATAAAACTTAAACTTTGTCTTTTTTTAATGAAACAATTATGTTGTAAATCTATTTTTTGTAACCGTTTGCAAACGGATAATTTTAGGTATATTTAAGCCTATGCAATTTTATTTAGAAACAGAAAGACTTATCCTTAGAGAACTTCTAGATACAGATGTTGAAGGGATGTTTAATTTGGATTCAAATACAGATGTCCATAAATATCTTGGTAATAATCCAATCACATCAAAAGAAGAAGCTCAGAAAAGTATAGCCTTCATCAGAAAACAATATAAAGAGTTAGGCATTGGACGTTTTGCTGCAGTAGAAAAAACATCTGGAGAGTTTATGGGTTGGTCTGGATTAAAGCTTAATAAAGGAGAAAAAGAAGCATTGAATGGTAATCAAAACTTTATTGATATTGGGTATCGCTTTATACCAAAATACTGGAAAAAAGGGTATGGATATGAGTCTGCTGTAGCTTGTTTAAAATTTGGATTTCAACAAATGAATTTTAATACTATTTATGGAGCTGCGGATGTAAAAAACATAGGCTCAAATAAAATATTACAAAAAATTGGTTTGCAGTTTGTCAATGAATTTAGTTATAAAAATCTTGACGTAAATTGGTATGAATTAAAAAAAGAGAATTATGGAAAATAGAAAATGCTTAGAATGTGGAGATGTTGTTAAAGGTAGAATTGATAAAAAATTCTGTTCTGATTATTGTAGAAACGCCTACAACAATAAGGTAAATAAAGACAGTAAAAATCTCATCAGAAATATCAATAATCGTCTTCGTAAAAATTATAAAATTTTATCTGTATTAAACACAACTGGTAAAACAAAAGTAACCAGAACCAAATTATACGACAGAGGTTTCGATTTCAACTTCTTTACATCCATCTATAAAACTAAAACTGGAAACACTTATTTTTATGTTTATGACCAAGGATATTTGGCGCTAGAAGAAGAATTATTTCTACTAATAAGAAAAGGTAGTTAATTCTAAAATAGTATTATTTCCAAGTATTCCCTTTAACGTTATCTGCTGCTTTTAAAACATCTTTCTGGCTTAGTTGGCCAATTAATTTACCATTTTCAACCACAGGAAATCTTCTTCTACGAGAAGAAATAAACTTAAAGGCAGCATCAAAAATGTTCATATTCTTATCAATCGTATCAACATCAGTCACCATATATTTCCCTACAGTATTATTTCTATCAGATGGCATATTGTAATATTTACTCTCAGAAATATGTTTGATACAATCTGTTTCAGAAATAATACCAATCAACTCATTATTATCGTTTACAACAGGTCCTCCAGAAATTTTATAGGTAATTAATTGATGAATTACATGATCTAAAGAATCTTCTGCTTTAAAAGTGATTAATTTTTTAGTCATATAGTCAGACACTAAAATCTGTGCTTCTTCTTTTGCTTGATTTGTATCTCTTTTTCCTTGAAAGCTTTTAATACCCATAATAATTTAGTTTTAGTTGTTTTAAATTTACTGATTTTTCTGTTTTATCCAACAAATACCCTAAGTTTTTTTTATTTCATACATTTATAAAAACTAAACTCATTGTATGAAAGCTTTTTCTTCTCTTGTTTCAGTACTCATAATTTTAGGTGTAATTTATTGGAGTTTTTCTGATATGAAACCTACTTTACCATCAGAAAAAGTAACTTCCAAAACAGCTTTTTCTATTGATAATGCGTTGTATCATTTAAAGAAAATCAGTAAAGAAGCACATTATACAGGGTCTGAAGAACACAAAACTGTACAAAATTATATTGTAAGAGAATTGCAAAAAATGGGGTTAGAAACTGAGATACAAACCCAAACTGCAATCAATAGAAAATGGTTTGCTGCCACAACTACAGAGAATATTTTAGCTCGAATTAAAGGAACTGAAAATGGTAAAGCATTAATGCTATTAACACATTATGATTCGAATCCGCATTCTGCATTGGGTGCAAGTGACGCTGGTTCTGGTGTAGTAACTATTTTAGAGGGAATTAGAGCTTTTTTAGCCAAAAACAAAACACCTAAAAATGATATTATTATTCTAATTTCTGATGCTGAAGAATTAGGATTATTGGGTGCTCAAGCATTTGTTGATGCACATTCTTGGACAAAAGATGTTGGTTTGGTGCTCAATTTTGAAGCCAGAGGGAGTGGTGGACCAAGTTATATGTTGATGGAAACCAATGGCAAAAACAGTAAATTATTGAGCGAGTTTTTGGCAGCAAAACCCAATTATCCTGCTGCAAATTCTTTAATGTATAGTATTTATAAAAAGTTACCTAACGATACAGATTTAACTATTTTTAGAGAAAATGCTGATATTAACGGATTTAATTTTGCTTTTATTGGAGATCATTTCGATTACCATACCGCACAAGATTCTTACGAAAGATTAGACAGAGAAACATTGTTACATCAGGCAGATTATTTTACCTCAACTGTCAATTATTTTGCAAACTCAGACTTGTCTAATTTAAATTCTGATGAAGATTACGTATATGTAAATTTCCCTTTTATGGGATTAGCAACCTATCCGTTTTCTTGGGTTTTACCTATGCTGATTGCTGCAATCGTTGTATTTGTATTGTTAATTTTCTTTGGAATTGCAAAAAGAAAACTTTCATTAAAAGGCATTTTAAAAGGCTTAGGAATTTTTCTTTTATCTATTCTTTTATGCGTTGGAATTTCTTTTGGATTATGGAAACTAATCTTAATGATTCATCCTCATTACCAAGATATGTTGCATGGTTTTACCTATAATGGATATCAATACATTGCTGCATTTGTTTTCTTAAATATTTGGCTACTTTTCAAAACTTACAAATACATTTCTAAACACGAAAAAATTACTGATTTTCTCATTGGACCCATTCTAATTTGGTTAATCATCAACTTTTTAATTAGCAGTTCTTTAAAAGGTGCTGGATTTTTCATCATTCCTGTTTTTTGTGCGTTAGCAATTTTAGCAATTGCTGTTTTTATGGATTTAGAAGAAAAGTCAAAACGTATTTTATTTACCATTTTATCTATTCCAACCCTCTATATTTTTGCACCTTTAGTAAAAATGTTTCCAGTAGGTTTAGGGTTAAAAATCTTATTTGTTAGCGGACTTTTTATTGCATTAATCTTTGGGTTAATGGTGTTTACTTTTCATCAAAAAAAGACCTTTTGGATGCAAAAAACAGTTGGTCTTTTGACTATTATTTTCTTTGGGTTGGCAACATACAACAGCGGTTTTACTGTTGATAAAAAGAAACCAAATAGTATTGTTTACATTCAAAATTCTGATGATAAAACTGCTTATTTTGGAACTTACAATCATACTTTAGATGAATACACAAAACAGATTTTTGATAAAAATGCTATAGAAGGTGGTATTGTAAATGCAGAAACCAAAAGCAAATACAACACTCGCTTTAGCTACCATAAAAAAACTGATTTTAGAAACATCAAATCGTCTAATATTGTTACCGAATTAGATACGATAATTGGCAACAAACGTTTTATTGAGTTAACAATTTCTCCCGAGAGAAAAGTAAATAAGTTAGAATTTATCACAAAAAAAGAATTGAAGCTACATCAATTTAAAGTAAATGATGTTTTGGTAAATGATGGCAAAACCTATAACGTAAAAAGGGCAACCTTTTTAATTTATCATGTGGCAAATCAAGACAAAGAAGTAACACTTTCTTTTTCGGTTTCAAAAGACTATAGTTTTAATGTTATTATCAACGAAATCTCTTACGATTTGTTAGAAAACTTAAATTTTAACATCACTCCTAGAACAGAGACAATGATGCCAATGCCATTTGTAACTAATGATGCTATTATTATTTCTAAAAAATTACCTCTATAAAAAAAGCACCCTAAATTTTAGGATGCTTTTATATATTATTTCAGTGGTTTCTTAATCAATTTCAGAAACACGCAATGTATTTACCATTCCTTCTGCTTCAACTGGCATAGAAGTTAGGTTAATCATTAAATCACCTTCTTGAACAAAACCTATTTTTTTGGTAATTTTATTAATATCAACCACAGTATCATCTGTACTTAATCTTTTGTCATAATAAAAAGCTTTAACTCCCCAAAGTAAGTTTAGTTTTCCTAAAATTCTTTTTTCTGATGAAAATGCTAATATTTTAGCTTGTGGTCTCCATGCAGAAATTTGAAAAGCTGTATAACCACTTCTTGTTAATGTAGAAATTGCTTTTGCATCGATATCATTTGCCATTAATGCTGCGTGATGACAAACGGATTTTGTAATAAATCTATTGGTTCTTATGTGTGGAGCTTCATGTGGTACTTTAATCATTCTTGAGTTTTCCACAGCTTTGATAATCTCTGTCATTTTTTGAATAACTCTTATTGGGTGTTTCCCAACAGAAGTTTCTCCAGAAAGCATCACAGCATCTGCACCATCAATAATAGAATTGGCAACGTCATTAACCTCTGCTCTTGTTGGTACAGAATTGTCAATCATTGTCTCCATCATTTGTGTAGCAATAATTACAGGAATTCTTGCTCTTTTTGCACGTCTCACTAATTTTTTCTGAATTAATGGTACGTCTTGCATCGGAATTTCTACACCTAAATCTCCACGAGCCACCATTAATCCATCACAATAAGGTATTAGAGCGTCCATATTGGCAACCGCTTCTGGTTTTTCTATTTTAGCAATTACTGGTACTCTATATTCTGAATGTTCATCAATTAAATCGCGTAACATTCTTAAATCTTCTGGTGTTCTTACAAAAGATAGTGCAATCCAATCTACTTCTTGCCCTAAAGCAAAAATAGCATCTGCTTTATCTTTTTCTGTAAGAGCTGGCAAAGAAATGGCTGTATTAGGTAGATTAACTCCTTTTTTAGAGTTTAAAGGTCCACCAACAATTACTTTTACAACTACCTCATCTTCTTTGTTTGTAGAGATTACTTCGAACATCAACTTACCATCATCAACTAAAATATTTTCTCCTACTTTAACATCTTTAGGAAAACGTTGATAGGTCATAAACGCTTTTTCTTTTGTACCAATGCATTGATCTGTAGTAAAGGTAAAGGTGTCTCCATCTTCTAAAACTACACCATCTTCCATAACTCCTACACGAAGTTTTGGACCTTGTAAATCTGCAAGAATAGCTACGTTAAAACCGTTTTCTTCATTGATTTCTCTAATTCTTTGAACCTGAGTTTTTACAATATCATAATTCGCATGTGAAAAGTTAATACGAAATACATTAACCCCTTCTTTTGCTAACTGCGTAAGTATTTCTTTTGAATCTGTTGCTGGTCCTAGAGTAGCAACTATTTTTGTTTTTTTATAATAATCCATATTTAAAATATTAAAAAGTCTTTTGACTTTAAAGTGTTTTTATCAATTGAGTATGCTGTAATTACATGATCAATCTGTTTAATTTTATGTATCGTTTTCAAAATAAATTCATATTCAGATTCTCCACAAATTTTTAAAAAAAAATCTACTTTTTTCTTCTCTGGAATCAGATATGTCTTTGTTTCTGATGTTAACAATAATTCATTTGATACGGTTTGATTTTCTCTTCTATAGCTATTTGCTATTAAAAACCAATCAAAATCATATTTTACGTTTTCATAATTATAAATCGAAAATGTTGCTTTCTTATTTTGCCTTTTAAATTCTAAATCTTTTTGAGCTTTAGAAAAATGCGTATTTAAGTTTTTGTTAAGCAGATAAGCAAGTTTGTAGTCTTCTAAAGTAGAATGGATTCCTATTAAAGAATATTCTTCTTCGCAAAATTCGTCCATTTCTAAAGCGTAAACCTGCATAAATTATAACGAGTTATAGTTTTTATGAGTAAGCTAAATTACGAATTTGTTTATGAGTTTTTGTGTTAATTTAACGATAACGTTTTCGTGTTGTTTAGCCTAATGTAATTTCTTTTTGAAAAGCATAATATACTCTTTTAGATGCTTGCTCTTCTGCTTTCTTTTTAGATGTAGCCCTACCTTTGGCAATCTGTTCACCATCAATACTAATTTTTACACTAAAATGTTTTATTGATTCGTTTCCGGAATCTTCATAAGTATCAAAAGAATATTTCTTTTTTTGTTTTTGACACCATTCTATAATCAATCCTTTGTAGCTTGTAATTTTACCTTCTAATTTTTCAATATCTACATAAGGTATAATTACATTTTCATAGATAAATTTTTGGCATTTATTGTATCCTTTATCTAAATAAATAGCGCCAATTAATGCTTCAAAGATATTTCCGTGAATATTATCGCCAACATTAGCTTGATCTATATTACTCTTTACAAAACGAATTAAATCTAAGTCTTTTCCTAACTCGTTTAAATGCTCTCTACTTACAATTTTAGAACGCATTTGTGTGAGATACCCTTCTGAACCTGTTGGTACTTTTCTATATAAATAAGCAGCAATCACAGAACCTAAAATAGAGTCTCCTAAAAACTCCAAACGTTCATAGTTGATAGGAATTCCTTTTTTATCAACAATTTGTAAAGATCTATGTGTAAATGCCTTCTTGTATTTATTGAGGCTTCTTGGAGAAAAATTGAGTAGTTTTTTTAATTCGTTATATAGATGTGTGTCCTCTTCTGATTGAGGTTTAACTATTTTACGAATAAAATTCATACAATATTATTCTTCTAACTTTCTAAATGCAACACAAGCATTATGTCCTCCAAATCCAAAAGTATTGCTCATGGCTACTTTAATTTCTCGCTCTTGCGCTTTATTTAAAGTTAAGTTCAATTCTGGATTGATATTCTCATCTATGTTAGCATGATTAATTGTTGGCGGAACAATACTATGTTTCATCGCTAAAATAGAAGCAATCGACTCGATAGCACCTGCAGCGCCCAACAAGTGACCTGTCATAGATTTCGTAGAGTTGATGTTGATGTTTTTTGCATGATCTCCAAAAACTTTAGATATTGCTTTTAACTCAGCTACATCTCCTAAAGGTGTAGATGTTCCATGAGTATTAATATGATCTACGTCTTCTGGTTGAATTCCTGAATTTTCTAAACAGTTTTTCATCACTTCAATAACACCAATTCCTTCTGGGTGAGGTGCTGTCATATGATGTGCATCAGAAGATAAACCTCCTCCAATAACTTCTGCATATATTTTTGCGCCTCTTGCTTTGGCATGTTCATAGGTTTCTAAAACAATTGCTCCTGCTCCTTCTCCTAAAACAAAACCATCACGTTCTGCATCAAATGGTCTTGATGCCGTTTCTGGACTTTCATTTCTTGTTGACAAAGCATGCATTGCATTAAAACCTCCCATACCAGCTATGGTTACAGCAGCCTCAGAACCACCAGTAACAATAACATCACAATATCCTAAACGAAGGTAATTTAAAGCATCTATCATAGCGTTTGCTGATGATGCGCAAGCGGATACTGTAGTATAGTTAGGTCCCATAAATCCATTTTTAATAGAAATATTTCCTGGAGCAATATCTGCAATCATTTTTGGGATAAAGAATGGATTAAATCTTGGAGTACCATCTCCAGAAGCAAAGTTTAATACTTCGTTCTGAAAAGTTTCTAAACCACCAATTCCTGCTCCCCAAATTACACCAACGCGTAATTTGTTGACTTTGTCTAGATCTAATTCTGCATCAGCAATAGCTTCGTCTGAAGCCACCATTGCATACTGCGTAAATCGATCCATTTTTCGCGCTTCCTTTCTATCAATAAAGTCAGTCGCTTTAAAATTTTTTAATTCACATGCAAAACGAGTTTTGAACTTGGCAGCATCATAGTACGTAACAGGTGCTGCTCCGCTAACTCCGTTAACTAAAGCGTTCCAATACTCTTCGATATTATTACCTATTGGCGTTAATGCGCCAAGTCCAGTGACTACAACTCGTTTTAACTGCATATAAAATTACTTTTTAGCTTCCTCGATATAGCTTACTGCTTGACCTACTGTACCAATGTTTTCTGCTTGGTCATCTGGAATTTGGATGTCAAATTCTTTTTCGAATTCCATTATTAATTCTACAGTGTCTAAAGAATCCGCTCCTAAATCATTAGTAAAGCTTGCTTCTGATGTTACTTCATTATCGTCTACGCCTAATTTGTCTACGATAATAGCTTTTACTCTTGATGCAATGTCTGACATAATTTTTGTTTTTAAAATTTTAATCGGGGCAAAAATACAAATCTTTATAATTATAACTAATATTTGCCCAAAAAATGATTACGAAAGATAAATAAAAATTCTTAATCTTCCTTTCAAATCAATGATTTTGTTAATATTTATTCTTTTTTTTGTAACTAAGATTTATAGATATGAAGCGTATTGTTGTTTTTGCTTCTGGTTCTGGTACGAACGCAGAAAACATTATTAAGTATTTTAATCAAACTAAGACAGCTGTTGTTACTAAAGTATTGTGTAACAATGAACATGCCAAAGTTTTTGAACGATGTAAAAACCTAAATATTAATTGTTTACACTTTAAAAGAAGTGAGTTTTCTTCTTCTAATTTTGTTTTAAATTTACTAAAAGAAGAAGCAGACTACATTGTTTTAGCAGGTTTTTTATGGAAAATTCCTGATGTAATTGTAGAAGCTTTCCCTAATAAAATCATAAATATTCATCCTGCTTTGTTACCAAAATATGGCGGAAAAGGGATGTATGGAATGAATGTTCACAAAGCTGTTGCAGAAAATAAAGAAACAGAAACTGGCATCACAATTCATTATGTAAATGAGCATTATGATGAAGGAGCCATCATTTTTCAGGCAAAAACTCAGCTAAATGATGATGATTCTCCTGAAAAAATTGCTGAAAAAATTCATATTTTAGAACAACAGTACTTTCCTAGAGTAATTGAAGAAGTAATATTGTCTGAAAATGCCTAAAAAAAAGTTTTATGTGGTTTGGAAAGGAAGAAAAACAGGGGTTTTTACTTCTTGGAACGCTTGTAAACGACAAATTGATGGTTTTGAGGGTGCACAATATAAATCTTTTATCAGTTTAGATGAAGCAGAAAAAGCATCTAAAGGAAAATACAAGGACTATAAAGGGAAAAACACTAAAAAACCGACATTAACTTCTTCTGAAAAAGTCAAATATGGTTCACCAATTTTAGAAAGCATTGCTGTAGATGCTGCTTGTTCTGGAAATCCTGGGCAACTGGAATACAGAGGTGTTTTAACGCATAATAAAAAAGAAATTTTTAGAAAAGGTCCTTACCAAAAAGGGACAAATAATATTGGTGAGTTTTTAGCTTTGGTGCATGGAATTGCCTTATTAAAGAGTAAAAACAAAGAAGATGTTCCTATTTATTCTGATTCTAAGATTGCGATGAGTTGGATTAAACAAAAAAGGTGTAAAACCAACATTCATTTTGATGCTTCTAATAAAGACTTATTAGCGTTGATTAAGAGAGCTGAAAAGTGGTTGAAAGAGAACACATTTAAAAATCCTATCTTAAAATGGGAAACCAAAGCTTGGGGAGAAATTCCTGCTGATTTTGGGCGGAAGTAAATTCCCATCCCAACCTTCCCAAAGGGAAGGAGTTAGCAAGTTTGTGTGAACTTAGATTTTTTTCTAAAGACTGAACCTACAAATTATACCCAATACTAAACATAATAATTCTGGGTAAAATAAACGTTCTACTATCCGAAATTACATAATCTGAAAAACCGTTGCTTTGTTTAAACTGTGCATTAAACAAATTTTGTGCAGAAATTTTATAAGACCATGCAGAGTTTTCGTTTTTATAAGATAAAGTTGCATTGGCTATTTCATAGACATTTTTTTGCCCTACTGTTTTATTCTGATAATTGCTTTTTGTGTAATCAAAATTGAAAATAAAACCATCTAAAAAATCATAATCTACATTTATAAAAGGTTCTGTTGTTACAAATTTTGAAGTGTTGTTACTAAAAATAAAACGTCCAACATCTTGTTTAAATCCTATTTCAACAGTAGGAAAATTATCAAACAAGGTTTCTATACTTACTTCATAATCATAACTCCTGTTTTTATTGGTTTGTAAAATATTATCTATTTGTTGTATGTATTGGTTGTTATTAAAACCCACATCAAACTTATATTTTAGCTTTTTTATCGTTTTTTCTAAATGTATATTTCCTTGCAGACTTTCTGATGGATTATCAAACAATTGTGCTGTTAAAAATTGATTAATTCTTAAAGCAGGATTTGTATTATTAGTATCAAACTGAACTTTGTTTCTAACACCTTTTATTTGCTTGTTATAATTGATACTTGCAAACAGCATTAAACCTCTATACAAACTAAACCTACTGTAATAAATACGTGCACTGTGAAACAAATTGTTAGAGAGGTTTTCATTTCCCTTAAAAACAGAATTATACGATTGTAAATAAAAACGATTCGCAAATCTACTAGCATCAGAAAAAGAAGTTTTTAAATTATAATTAATAGTGATTTTTTTTGATTTATTAAACTCAATTTTTGCTAAAAAATCGGGTAAAACCACCCATTTGTTTTTATTTGTTTGGGTTTGTTGATTTACTTGCCAATTGTAATTGTGCGCAAAAACACCTTGTTTTACGGTAAAAATTCCTGTTCTAAATTTGTAATGTACTCCAAAAAACAAATCGTTTAATTTAAAATCTAGATTGTTTCCAAAGCCGTTTGTATTAAAGTTATTGCTATTTCCATTGTCTAACGTTTGACTATCATTTGTAGAAAAATCTTCTAGTAACAATTTATTACCAACCGTTGAGTAAATATGATTGTTATTATTGATTTCCCAAAAATGTTTAAAAACTGCGTCAATATTTTGTTCTTGCGTATTTTTGAGTTGATTGATAAGATATACATTCTGATTGGTTACTGGAATCAATCCGTTAAAAGCATCATCTTGTGTTTCCCAAAAAGAGTTTTGATTGTTTTTATCAAACACATAATTAAATACTGATGAAAAAGTATGTTTATCTGATTGTCTTTTGTGCCATTCTATATTTAGATTGATGTAGGTTGCCTTTAAGTCTCTGTTCGTTACAATGGTATTTGTGTTTGCTGCTACCAAAGAAGTTAAGGAATTGTCTTTAGTATTGTTTGTTCTTTTTACTTGCGTTCTAGCATACCATTTTTCTTTATCATTGGGTGTATATTCTAAATTTAAGTTTCCAATTCCTAGAATATTATCTGCTTGGGTTGTATTGGTTCTGTCTTCTGTAAAGTTGGCATACTTGTTTTGAGTTTCTACTAAATTTTCGATATCTGAACTGGAAAAAATAGCATAGCCAGAAACATCTAATTTTGATGTAGCTGTTTTTGTAATATTGATTGCCCCAAATTTCTGTTTGCTTTCTAACACATCTCTACTTTCTAAAAACTGAGAAAAATTGCCACCTTTCCAACTAAAATTGCCTCTAAAAACAGCATTTATACCTCCAGAAAAACTCATATAGTCTCGAAACGTAAATGTTTTTTCGCCAATGTTATTCAAATTTCCAATAAAATTAACATTAGTTTTAGGTGAATAATAAAACAAATTTGCGCTAGTTTTATAAAAGTCTTTGTTGCCTTTACCAGCTTCTACATCACCAAAAACAAAACGTTTTTTATCTTCTTTAAGGTTGATGTTCATTGCCATATCATCAGAATCTGTTAAGCCTTTTAAAAACGAAACTTCGTTGTAATTGTCTATTACTTCTACATTGCCAACTGCATCTGCAGGTATGTTTTCTACAGCTAGTTTAGAATTACCTCCAAAAAACTTTTTGCCATCTACTAACATTTTGGTTACTTTTTTACCTTGTACTGTAACTCCGCCATTTTTATCAACCTCAACTCCAGGTAACTTTTTTAATACATTTTTTAGTTTGCGCTCAGAACCGTCTATAAATTTATCTGTTTTATAAGTAGTGGTATCTCCTCTAACCGTAACTGGCATTTCTATAACCACCTCATCTAATTGTTCTGAAGATTGTTGTAATACAAAGTCTTTTTTTATGTTTTTAGTTGCAACAAACTGATAATCTGTTGGCTTATATCCTAAATAAGAAATACTAATGGTTATGGTATCTCCTTTTTGTAATATTAGTTTGTAATAGCCTTCATTATCTGTAATGGCAAATTGTAAGTTTTTAGAAACATCTTTGGGTTTTGCAATTACGTTTGCATAAGGTAATGGGTTTTGTAGGCTGTCTTTTACTGAACCTGAAAGGGTTACTTTTTGAGAAAAAACTGTAATACTAAATAATAAAAGTGTAAAAATTAAGGTTTTCTTTTTCATAGATTATTATTGCCTTTTCTTTTTTAAGGAGTCAAAAAAAGATTTTGTTATTTCTTTAAATGCTTGTTCTGTGATTCTTTCTCCTTTTATTAGTTTTTTTAGTATAATTTTTTCTTTTGGATTTAAAATGATTTTAGAAGCACTTATTGTTCTATTGTACATTTCTACTAAAATTACCAACCCAGGCAAACCATTATATTCTAAGGGACCAAAACTTACTGGTATTTGAGGTGTAAACCACACAACAGGTTTCATCATTGTATTGGTAGATTCAATATCTATGGCCTTAAAACATAAATAACCACCTATTTGTTTAGACTCTTGGGTAATTTTCCATTTTTTCTCCTTTTTTTCTATTAAGAGATTTTCTCTTACATATTCCTTTAAATATTCTTTTGTACTTGTATTCTTATAAACTTTATTATCTCCACCAGCAAAAATTCTATTCATATTAAATGTTGACTTTCCTTCTACTTGCATTTTATCTTCTACATAGTATATAGACTCTCCGTTGATAAAATCTAAATAAGCATTTACATTAGGTGTGTTTTTATAAATGCTTCTTGCCCATTTATCCATTTTAGGGTTTTTAACTTTTCTATTTAAAAACAAAGAATCAATTTTTTTATCAGAAATTGGTGTCATAGAAGCTACATAAGTAACTTTACCACTAATGGTTTGAGAGTAGATAATTGTGTTTGTAAAAACGATAAATAATAAAATGATTTGCTTTTTCATAGGTTTTTAAACATTTATTTTAATTACCAAATATTCTTTTTTTAGCAGTTTTTATTTCTTTTTCATATTCTTCATAAGAAATCCGTTTACCACCTTTTGGCTCTTCTATTTTAATTTTTTCTTTAGGGTTTAATGTAATTTTAGTAGCCATAAATCTTATTTTCCCTACCTCTAATTCTAAAATTAAACCAGGTAGACCGTATTCTCCTTTAGGTCCAAAACTGATAGGAATTTCTGGTGTATACCATGCAATAACTTTACCTTTACTTCTAGTGGCTTTATATGTTAAATAACCATTTATTATTTTAGTTTCTTGTGTTAACTGCCACTCTAAATATTTATTGGTATAAATAAAACACTCACCTAAAACATCACAATCTTTAATTAAATAGGTTTTTGTTTGATCATTATAATAATATCTTTTAGAGCCTCCTGCACTTGTTTTGTTAATTCTTTGACCTAAATCATGTATATCTGTACTTAATTTTTCCTCTACAACAAATAAACCTTCCTTCCCTGAAAAAGACAATTTTGATCTTATCGCTTTTGTATATAAATAAACCTGATCAAGAGATTTTAGCAAAGCTTTATTTTTTATGCTTTTTCTTTTTGTTGATAAATATTCATCTAATTTTTTACTACTAATAGTTGATTCATAATGAACAATTCCAGAAAAGCTTAATTGCCCATAAATAATTGAATTAATAAAAATGATGAAAAGTAAAATGATTTTCTTTTTCATAGGTTATAAATTATTAACTTCTTTTACCAAAGATTCCTTCAGCTATTTTTTTAACCTTTTTATTGTATTCTTTATCAGAGATTTCAATACCGTTATTTAATTTGCTAATTTTTATTTCTTGTTTTGGATTTAGTATTATTCGTTTTGCTTTAAAAATAATACTTGGTTCTTCTAATTCTAAAATTAGACCAGGTAAACCACTTTCAGCTTTCGGTCCAAAATTTACAGGTATACTAGGTGCATACCAAGCAATAATATTAAATGATCTTTTCTACCTTTTATAGTTCTAATTGCTTTGTAACATAAATAACCAGCAATATTTTTGGTTTCTTGTTTTAGTTGCCATTCTTTAAAATTGCTTGAAATAATAAAACATTCTCCTAAAGTTTTACAATTTTTTTCTTTGTTTTGTTTTGTTGTTGAGTTTGAATAGAAAATGTTTGAACCTCCAGACCATCCATAAATAAATCGTTCTGCAATATCGTTATGTTCTAAATTTAACTTTTCCTCTACTTTAAAAATTGCTTCATCATTTAAAAATGTTAATTTAGATTTTACGCTTTTTGAACTTAAATACACTTTATCAAAAGCATCAACACTCATTTTTTTCTTTAGATTGCCTCTTTTTTTAGATAAGTAACTTGTCACTCTCTTATCACTAATGGTAGATTCATATTCTATTATACCACTAAATTTTGATTGGGCAATTACACTTGTTTTTATAACTAAAAACATTAATAATATATAAATCTTAGTATTTATCATGATTTTTGTTTAAAATTGGTGTGTAGAAATTTTCGATTCCTATACTATCAAACTTTTCTCTAGAGATAGTGTTTTCATCTTTAGGAAATTCTATTTTAAAATCTTTTTTATTAAACCTTTAACAATACTATCATATTTTTTCAACGATATTTTTATACCTTTTTTAGGCTCAGTTATTTTAAAATTTGAATTATTCAGCTTGATCTTTGTTACTTGAAAGATTTCTCTTTCAGTTTCTAATTCAAGAATCAGCCCTGGTAAACCGCCAAATACGTATGGTCCATAACTAAGTGGAATATCTTGAGAATACCACCCAATAATAATATCATACTTTAATTGCCCTTTTGAGTTCTTATATTGTCTTTTTGAAATAGCTTTATAACATAAATAATTACCAATTTTTTTTGTTTCATTCTTCAATTCCCAGTTTAAAAATGGAAAAGGATAGTTGATTATAAATGTCTCACCACCTCTTTCTTTTTGCCTAAGTAATGTTTTATTCAAACTATTTCTATATATAATTCCACTATAACCTGCAGAACTTAATTTTGACAATAATAATGATTTTCTATCTTTAAAGATTTTCTTTTCTTTTTCAAAAATAGACAATGAATCATTAAAATGTAATATATATGTAACTGATTTATCAGCAGTTATAATCATATCATTAATATCTTTGTTTGATTTTTTTTCAAAAATCTTATCTTTTGTTTGTTTTTTATAAAAAATAGTCCCGCTCTTATTTTGGCTAAAACAAAAATTTGAAATAAAAATTATTAATAGTAAAGCCTTCATTTTATATATTTTAGTTAATTCTTTATTAGTCATTTTTTTTTTATTGAAAGAATAATGAGTCTATTTAAATAATGACTCATTATCCCAATCATTCAATTATTAAAGATCACAAAGTTGAAGTAATAATTCATAAATTTCAAATGCTCGATCTTGTCCTCCTGGAGAGTCCCAATCAAGGCTTTCAACATATTGTTGAGCTGAATCATAACAATCATTATAACCAATTTCTTTATTCATTTCTTTCGCATTCATAATAGTCCCTGCTGTAAAAACAAAAACCATTCCTAATATTAATTTTTTCATAATATAAAATTTTGTAATCCAAATTTTTATTTGGATTGATTAGTTAAAATATTTTAGAACTTTATATGAATTAACAAGTTTAAAATTCTATAAAACTTGTAGAAAAAATGGTACTTTTGCAACACTTCCTCTGTTTGTTGTTGTTTATTTACATAAGCATTTGTTTTAAGTGATACATTTATTTACACGATTTTTATATTTCTTAATTCCGCAAGCGGAGGTTTTTATAGGCAGTAGGCAGTAGGCAGTAGGCAGTAGGCAGTAGGCAGTAGGCAAAACTAAAACTTACTATAGCCACAATTACTTATATATCTTTTTCTTTTTTACTATTAGGCAACTTTTCTTTTTCATAGCAATTTCTTTCTCCAAATTTGAGAAACTTTTTTTTAGCTAGCAAAGAAATCGATTTCCATTTTCGACTAACGGTTTTCAGTGATACAATCTTCTCACGGTTTTCCGTTAGTCGAAAATGGAAAGTTAAAAAACACATTTTTGCATTATATTTGATGTTGAAAAGAAAAAAGGAGAAATGAGTAAAAAAATTACTATTGAAAAACTTCAATTAAAATCTAGCAAAGTATTGTCTGAAATTGCTGAAAGAAGACAAGAATTAGGTATTTCTCAAGCAGATTTGGCTTATCAATTAAATATGACTCCAAGTGGTTATTTTAAAATTGAAAAAGGAGAGTCTAAGTTAGATTTAATTAGGCTGTTTGAAATTGCTCATTATCTAAATATAGACGCTAAAAAGTTATTTTAACTCAAAAAACCCAAAACGAAAATTCGTTTTGGGTTTTTAATATTACTAAGATTTCTCGATACTATTTTCTCATAAATTCGAAAATCGTTCGAAATGACATTGATAATTCTTAAACAGAAGCCTTCATCAACTCTCTGTTCATTCTTGCAATGTTGTCTAAAGAAATTCCTTTAGGACATTCTACCTCACAAGCTCCAGTATTGGTACAGTTTCCAAAGCCTTCTAAATCCATTTGTGCCACCATATTTTGTACACGATCTGCAGCTTCTACTTGTCCTTGTGGTAATAAAGCATATTGAGATACTTTTGCACCTACAAATAACATTGCAGAACTGTTCTTACAGGTTGCTACACAAGCACCACAACCAATACAAGTTGCAGCATCCATTGCTGTATCTGCTGCTTCTTTAGCAATAGGAATTGAATTTGCATCTTGTGTGTTTCCTGAAGTGTTTACAGAAATATAACCTCCTGCATGCTGTATTCTATCAAAGGCAGAACGATCTACAACTAAATCTTTAATTACTGGAAAAGCTGCTGCTCTAAATGGTTCTATAGTAATGGTATCACCATCATTAAACATACGCATGTGTAATTGACATGTTGTAATACCTCTATCTGGGCCATGAGCTTCACCATTTATATACATAGAACACATCCCACAAATACCTTCTCTACAATCGTGATCAAATGCTACTGGTTCTTCACCTTTAGCTACCAAACCTTCGTTTAAAACATCTATCATTTCTAAGAAAGACATGTGTTCTGAAATTTCAGTTACTTTATAATCTACCATTTGACCCTTTGAACTAGCGTCTTTCTGTCTCCAAATTTTAAGTGTTAAATTCATTTTTTTTAGTTTTTGGTTTTTAGTTGTTTGTTGTTAGTTTTTGTTTCCAGAAACCAACAACCATCAACCATAAACTATATTATTTATAACTTCTTTCTTTTACTTCTATATTCTCGTACTCTAATGCTTCTTTATGTAATACAGCATCTTTAGGCTCACCTTTATACTCCCAAGCAGACACAAATTGGAATTCTTTTAATCGTTTTGCTTCACCTTCTGGTGTTTGATGTTCTTCTCTAAAATGTCCTCCAGCAGATTCTTCTCTAACTAAAGCATCCTTTGCAAATAATTCTCCTAATTCTAGAAAATCTGCAACTCTACCTGCTTTTGCTAATTCTTCATTATACTCATCTGCACCTCCAGGAACTGAAACATTTTTCCAGAAATCTTTACGTAGTTCAGAAATTTCTGAAATGGCTTCTTTTAAACCTTCTGCGTTTCTAGACATACCACATTTATCCCACATGATTTTACCTAATTTTTTGTGGTAGTAATCTACAGAATGTGTTCCTTTATTGTTAACAAAGAAATTGATGTTGTCTTTAACTGCTTTTTCTGCTTCATCAAATTCTGGAGTTTCTGTTGATATTTTTCCTGTTCTAATATCATCAGATAAATAATCTCCAATAGTATATGGTAACACAAAATAACCATCTGCTAAACCTTGCATTAATGCTGATGCTCCTAATCTGTTTGCTCCATGGTCTGAGAAATTAGCCTCACCAATACAATACAATCCAGGAACAGTAGTCATTAAGTTATAATCTACCCAAACACCACCCATTGTATAGTGTACTGCTGGATAAATCATCATTGGTGTTTCGTATGGATTTTCATCTACAATTTTCTCATACATCTGAAATAAGTTACCGTATTTTGCTTTTACAATAGCTTTTCCTAATTCTTTGATTTTTGCATCAGAAGGATTGTTGATATTTTTAATTTTTGCTTGTTCTGTTCCATATCTAACAATAGCAGCAGCAAAATCTAAATATACAGCTTCTCCTGTTGCATTTACACCATAACCAGCATCACAACGTTCTTTTGCAGCTCTAGAAGCAACATCACGTGGAACTAAATTACCAAAGGCAGGATAACGTCTTTCTAAATAATAATCTCTTTCGTCTTCAGATAAATCTGTAGGTTTTTTC
Source organism: Polaribacter septentrionalilitoris (assembly GCF_009832745.1). GTDB lineage: Bacteria > Bacteroidota > Bacteroidia > Flavobacteriales > Flavobacteriaceae > Polaribacter > Polaribacter septentrionalilitoris. The sequence continues at coordinate 268,346 of NZ_VRMJ01000033.1, forward strand.
TTTCCTTCTCTAATTAATTTTACATCATCTAAATTCTTTGGAACCCAAATTCTACCATCGTTTCTCAACGATTCTGACATTAAGGTTAATTTCGATTGATAATCACCTGAACGTGGAATACATGTTGGGTGAATTTGTGTATAACAAGGATTTGCGAAATACGCTCCTTTTTTATGGATTTTCCAAGCCGCAGTTACATTTGAACCCATTGCGTTGGTTGATAGGAAATATACGTTTCCATATCCTCCAGAACCTACAACAACAGCATGTGCTGAATGACGCTCGATTTCTCCTGTTACTAGGTTTCTTGCTATAATTCCTCTTGCTTTTCCATCAACAATAACAACATCTAACATTTCGTGTCTGTTAAACATCTCTATTTTACCACGAGCAATTTGTCTGTTCATTGCAGAATATGCTCCTAATAATAATTGTTGTCCTGTTTGTCCTTTCGCATAAAAAGTTCTAGAAACTAAAACTCCACCAAAAGAACGGTTGTCTAATAAACCACCATAATCACGTGCAAAAGGAACTCCTTGTGCTACACATTGATCGATAATATTTGCAGAAACCTCTGCCAAACGATATACGTTTGCTTCTCTTGAACGGTAATCTCCACCTTTTACAGTATCATAAAATAATCTGTAGGTAGAATCACCATCTCCTTGATAGTTTTTTGCAGCATTAATTCCTCCTTGAGCTGCAATTGAATGTGCTCTACGTGGAGAATCTTGATAAGCAAAAGCTTTAACATTGTAGCCTAACTCTGCTAATGTTGCAGCAGCAGAACCACCAGCTAAACCTGTACCCACTACAATAACATCGATGTGACGTTTGTTGGCAGGGTTTACCAAGTTAATTTTGTCTTTATATAATGTCCATTTATCTTTTAGTGGACCTTGAGGTATTTTTGAATCTAAAGCCATAGTTGTATAAGATTAATGGTTAAAGTGATGATAAAGTGCGATAAAGATGAATCCTAAAGGCACTAGTATTGAATAAGCGATTCCAACTTTCTCTAATTTTTTTCTTAAAGAAGCTGCTCCAACAGATTGAAAGGCAGAGGTAAAACCGTGAGCTAAGTGCAATCCTAAGAAAATAAATGCTAAAACATATGCACCCACTCTTAAAGGATTTACAAATTTATGCACTAATTCTTCGTGATAACGTAAACCTTCAATTCCTTCCATTGTTCCAGACCAATCTCCTTGGATAAATTTTGTATTAATTTCTGGAAACCAAAAATCGATAAAGTGTAACAATATAAAAGCAAGAATAGTTATTCCGCTTAAAATCATATTTCTGCTAAACCATGTAGAGTTTGCAGCTCCATTGTTTTTGGCATATCCTGCTCCATTGGCTTTTCTGTTTTTTAGTTCTAAAATGAAACCCATTACAAAATGGAAAACAACAGCAAATATTAATACTGGCTGTAATGCAAATTGTACTAATGGATTTGTACCCATGAAATGGGATACTTCATTAAATAGTTCTGGACTAAAAACAGATAAAGTATTTATTGCTAAATGCTGTAACAAAAAGAACATCAGGAAAAAAGCTGATAGCGCCATTGATACTTTTCTTCCTATAGAAGATTTAAAAAATCCGCTCATTATATATTTGGTTAAAAATTTTCTGAACAAATTTACGGCTAAAAGCAGCTACAAACAAAAAATTCAAATTGTTTTACGGTTATTTAGAATAATTATAAAAATAACTGCTCATAGTTTTGTTTAAACTCTTTTAAAATGATAAAAATCAGCAATAAATTACTGTTGTTTACATATAGAATTATTAATTAGGTTTAAAAATTACGTTTTATCTGAAGCTATCAAACATTTGTTGTTTTTCCATTTTCCTTTTAACTCTTCTTTTGAAATCACTTTTCCATCACATGTTAAAAAATTTCCAGCTGCATCTTTCTTAATAATTTTCATTTTTCCCTGATGAATGGCATTGATAATTCTATAGATCAATCCTTTTTGAGAAACTTTGCTTCCTTTACTCATCAGTTTTAAGCCTTCTTCATTATTATGTAAATCCATAATAGAAGAAATTTCATCCGGCACAACACCATCTTCTAACTTGTTTTTTTTATAGGTTAAATAGTTTTCTTTTTCATGAGCTTTACCTAGAGAACGTGCTGCACTTTCCCCAATTTCTTGACACAAACGTGCCATCCAATATGCATGTCTAAACGCATCTACTTGTCCTCCAGATTTATCACCATCTAATAAGTTGCTTTTTACGATTGAATCTGCAACACGATTTGCTTCTTTAGAAATTTCTAATGATTTTTTTGCTTTAAAAGGATGAAATATGACCCAAGTTCGTTTTGGTCCAGAAAGACTAAAAAAACTTTTTAGATTAGACTGAGAATACAAATTTATTGATAACAAGAATGTAATTGCTAAAAGCGTTTTTTTCATTTTATTTTATTGAATATTTATAATATTAATTATCTTTTTGTTGAACAGAATCTCATCTCCTTTTTTCTTCCCTAGCAAGAGTTTACCTATTGGAGATGAAACAGAAATTGCAAAATAACTCCTTGCATTATACATCAATTTACCTGCCGAAATTGATAAAAAATAATTTGCTGTATTGGTTTCTATAATGCTTCCTATGTGTCCAATATCCGATTTTTTTGAAACGTCAATTTTAGATAAGATGTGTTTCATATGATTGATTCCTTCTAATTGCTGACTCGCTTTTTCCATTTCTAATTGCAACATGGCACGTCCTGTTTCGTGTTTATCGCCAGCAGAACTTTTGGTTTCAGATTGTAGTCCTTTTTGGTTAGAAGTAATTATTTCTTCTACCGTTTGTAAACGTTTGTTTACAAAGTTTTCACATTGGTTAAAAAGTTCTTGTTTAAGATTCATTATCTAGTATAAAAGCAAAGGCACCATAATTTCCATGATGCGTTTTAGAAAGGGTTTTGGGTGTTTTTTCATCATTTTGATAAATAAAAGGGATGCCTAAAGCATTTTTTTTAATTTGTACTACTGATGAAAAATAAGTTTGTATTTTTTTATCGATAATTTTGGTTGTATTCAAATTATTATCAATAAAAAATGACTCTGAAACCATTTTTATATCATTTTTTTCTGTTGCAGTCGTATAAATATAATTATTTGATATTCTGTATTTTATATAATAAAAAACGTTGTTAAATTGTACAATTCCACTTTGGTTAGAAAGTATTTTACATAAAAATATTTTGGGTGCAAAAAAACGTTTTTGAAACTGCTGAACATGGCATTTGTAAGCAGCTTCTTTCATGCTCCAAAACAACCAAACTTGCTCAAATGGGTTTTCTGATTTTAAAATGGCAGCTTGCTCTTTTTGGGTGAATTGCTTTTCTAAAAAACCTGGTCTTTGCCAATTACTTTGTGTTTTGGCAAGGTTTAAATCAACAATATCGTTTCCTATTCTAAGCATTCATTTTATCTTGAATAATACCAACTGTAGCTTTTACGGATAACATTTTTTCCATAGAATCATTATCAATATGAATGTCAAATTCATCTTCAACATCTAAAATAATGTCTACCAAATTTGCCGAATTTATTTCTAAATCGTTAATAAAATCGGTTTCTTCAGACATGTTTTTAAACCCTTCTTCATTCTGAATATAGGGTTTTACAATGGTAGTTAACTTTTGTATGATTTCTTCTTTTTTCATTTTATTCTGAATATTTTTCAGACCTCGCAGGTTTTAAAAACCTTTGAGGTCTTTAAGTACAAACTAATTATATTTCTTAAAGATAACACAAGCGTTTACATCACCAAAACCAAAACTTGCTTTTGCTAAAATAGTAATGTTTGTGTCTGTTTTTTTTGTCGGAATTTTATTTTTGTCAATCAACGATACAATTTCTGGATGTACATCTTCACAATTGATATTTGGAAACACAAATTGCTCTTTTATTTGAATAACAGAAGCCACACATTCTATAGCTCCAGCTGCTGCTAAACAATGCCCAACTTGCGATTTTAACGAATTTATCAAAGGAAAATTTGCTCCTTTTCTACCCAAAGCTTTGGTCCAATTTTCTATTTCTAAAGCGTCTTTTGTGGTCGCTGTTAAATGTCCATTTATGACGTCTATTTCTTTGGCAGAAATTTTAGCATCTGCAATGGCATTTGTAATACATTTCTGAACAGCCTCTGCATTGGGTGCTGTTAAAGTACCTCCATTTCTTTGTCCTCCAGCATTGATATTTCCACCTAAAACCTCTGCATAAATAGTCGCGTTTCTTGCCAATGCACTTTCTAAAGATTCTAAAACCAAAGCTCCACCTCCACTTCCAGGAACAAACCCTGAAGCAGTTGCACTCATAGGTCTAGAGCCTTTTTCTGGCGATTCATTATGCTTGTAAGTCATAACTCTCATTGCATCAAAACCACCCCAAGTGTATAAACTGCTGTCGCTTGAACTCCCAACCAACATTCGTTTTGCTTTTCCGTTTTTAATACGTTCAAAACCCATTAATAAAGCTTCTGTACCTGTTGTACAAGCAGATGAATTTGTGGTTACTTGATTGCCAAAACCTAAAATTCCGCTCAAATAAGCAGTTACACCACTTGCCATAGTTTGCAATACAGATGTACTTCCTAAACGTCTTACTTTTTGCTCGTCAATTTTGTAAATGGCTTCTCTAAATTTCTCAATTCCTGAGGTTCCTGTACCAAAAATTAATCCTGTATCATAATCTAAAGGTGAGTTTTCATCTACAGTAAAACCAGCATTTTTCCAGGCATCTATGCCTGCCATAACTCCGTATAAAATAGAAGTTGAATTGAAACCTCTTAATTGTAATGGTGTTAAATATTCTTGTATTTTTTCTTCGGAAACCTCTGGAATTCCACCAATACAACAAGAAAAACCTTTGTCTTTTAAATTTTGATGAAATGTAATGCCTGATTTGCCAGATTTTATGGCATTTGTAAACGCTTGTAAACCTACCCCATTTGGAGCAACTACACCTAAACCTGTTATAACGACTCTGTTTTTCATTTTATTAAGCGATTATCATTCCAGAAATTTCACCTCTACAAACCAATTCATTTTTAGTATTCACCATTTTTACTTCGCATTTTAACTTGTTGAATCTAAAATAAACTTTTTCTGAAATTACGGTTACTTTTTCATTGGGTAAAACTGGTAAATAAAAATCTACATGATTAGATGTTAAGGCAATTTGTGGTTTTTTAGTTGATCCTATTTCATCTTTCAACAAAAAAATACCCAAACAAACTACACCAATTTGTGCCATGGTTTCTGTTAAAATTACACCTGGTGTTATTGGTTTATCTTTAAAATGTCCTTCGTAAAAAAACTCATTTTCTTTGTATGTATAAGTTCCTTTAACTCCATTTTCATCAATTTCTAGAATTTCATCAACAAACAAAAATGGTTTTTGATAGGGTAGATTATTTATGATGAGTTGGTTATTCATTTTTGTTAACTTCATTTCACAGACCTCACAGGTTTTAAAAACCTGTGAGGTCTTGTTTTTTTATTATTCTAAAGTTAATGATTCTAAAATACTTACTTGTTTAATTTTATGAGAATCAATAAAATTTTGTTTGTCTTCAAAAATCTTTATAACATCTTCTCTCAATAAACTTGTATTTTATCTGATAAAATTGAATTGAATGAAGAGTGTTTATAGTTTCTGAAATCGTCAATAAATTCGTGATGACTTGGCTTTAAATGCACATAAATTATTAAGTTTTTCAAATATTCTTCAGTGTCTAACTTTATTCTTGAAAAACGATCTTTAAATAAGCTTCCATTTCTTCCGTATTTTTTATTAATACTTTTTGAATATGAATTAAAAAGATTTGAGAACGATTGAGAAATATCTTTTGATAGTATATTTTCTTTCGTTTTAATGATAAAGTGAAAGTGATTTTTTAACAGGCAATATGCTAAAATATCGCAAGTTTTTAAAAGATGTTTTTTTACTAATTTTAGAAAGTAAGGATAGTTTTGTTCTTCAATAAAAATATTCTCCTTATTATTTCCACAATTATAAATGTGGTAAAAAGAATCTTCAACTAAAACTTCATATTTCATTTTGCTCTTTTTTTAACAGACCTCACAGGTTTTAAAAACCTGTGAGGTCTAAATTACCATTCTAACAATATACGTTGTGCAGAAAATCCTGGTCCAAAACTTAACATAATTCCACGTTCGCCTTTTTGCGGATTTCTATCCATAAATCGTTCTAAAACATACAAAACTGTAGCACTAGACATATTGCCATACAAACGTAAAACTTCTTTTGTATCATCTATATTTTTACCTAAAACACCAAATAATTCTTCTACGGTTTGTACTATTTTTTTTCCTCCTGGATGAAAAATTAAGTGATCTACATCGTTAATCGTTAAATTATTTTTTTCTAAAAAAGGATGAATGATTGCAGGAAAATGGTCTGCAATTTTCTGTGGAACTTCTTTATCTAAAATCATTTGCAAACCTGTATTTACCAATTTAAAACCCATCATATTTGTGGCGTCATAAAAATGATACATGGCTTCGTCTATAATTGTTGGGCCTTTATCTTCTTGATAAGAAGACAAAATTACTGCTGAAGCTCCATCACCAAAAATAGCTGCTGAAACAATATTTGTCATCGAAAAATCTTCTAACTGAAACGTTGCTGTGGGTGCTTCTACAGCAATAACTGCTGCTCTTTTATTTGGATTTGCTTTCAGGAAATTTTTGGCATAAATAATTCCAGAAACACCAGCTGCACAACCCATTTCTGTAACTGGTAAACGCACAATATCTTGTTTCATTCCTAAGGAGTTTATCAGGTATGCATCTACTGAAGGAATCATAATTCCTGTACAACTTACAGTAATTATATAGTCTATATCTGTGGGTTTTAAACTCGCTTTTTCTAGCGATTTTTTTAAAGATTGTTCTGCCAATTGTACTACTTCTCTTGTATAAATATCATTTTTTTCTTCAAAAGAAGTGGCTGTAAAAACTTCTTCTGGATCCATAATAGAATAACGTTTGTCTACAGCAGCACCTTCAAAGAGTTTGACTACTTTTCGTTGAAAACGCTCTTCTTGATTTTGCATCCATAATTTTACAAACGGAATAATATCTTTGGTTTCTTTATAATATTTGGGTAGCTGTTTGGCTACTGATTTTATTTTTACTTTCATTTTATTTTTTTATAATCCACAGAAAACGAAATGCCCATTTCCAGGTTATACTATATTTTAAATTGTCACACTGAGCTTGTCGAAGTGTTTTTGAAATTCTTTCTAAATCTTTTCGTTTAAATCCTCTTAATACAGAGGTTAATCCGTCTTCAATAATCATTTTATTGCTAATAAAAACAGACAGTAATAGAAACAAATAATAGGCTAATGTATGTCTGTGTAAATCGTTAACAACAATGCCAATTTTGGTTTGTTTGATTGTGTTTTTTAAAAAAGAAACCAATTGTTCTTCTTTAAAATGATGCAAAAATAAGGTGGCTATCACCACATCAAAGGTTTCCGATTTAAAATCTTCAGAAAAAATATCCTGAGTTTTAAAACTCAATTCTGGATATTCTACAGACAATTCGTTAGCATAATCTATGGCTGTTGGGTTGGCGTCTACACCAATTAATTTGAATTTATAGCCTTCTTTACGCCCAAATTTTGCAACATCTCTTAAAATATCTCCATGACCACAACCAATATCTACAATGGAAATTTCTTCTTCTTTTGGGTGATTTTTTAAGAGCGCCTTTAAACCATTTACAGTTACTTTATTACCTCCTAACCACCTGTTAATTTTCTCTAATTTATCTAAAGTATCTCGTAACAAATCACCACCAATCGAAAAATCGTCCATCAACTCTTCTTTGTCTGTTCTTTGTTTTGTGTTGATGAAAAAATCCATTATTGATTTCTAAAGTTTGATTGGTTTTCCATGCGTTTGTTTGATAATTACAGGTAATAAAAATGGCATTCTCTTTAAAATTGATAATAAAAACGATGCAATTTTGTCTTTTCTAAACAACATTGCTATAAAATGACCCGCTTTTAAACGCCACTTAAATTGCTTGTTCCATTGTCTAATATAAAGATTTTCGAGTTGTTTTCTCGATTCAATTTTATCATTCAAGTAATTTAGAATCAGTTTAGATGCTATTTGTGCAGATTGTATTGCCATACTCATTCCATTTCCACACAGTGGATGAATCATTCCTGCTGCATCACCAGACATAATGATATGGTTTTCTACTGGTTTTTTGGTTTCAAAAGAAATTTGACTGATGGATAAAGGTTGCTCCCAAAATGGAGTTGCATTTTGAAACATTTCTTTTAAAAATGTGTTTTTAAAAACCACATTTTCTTGAAAATCAGTAATGTTTTTGTGTTTTTTAAAAGATGAAAAATTGGTAATGTAACACAAGTTGATCACATCATTTTCTACTTTAGAAACACCACAATAACCGCCTTTAAAATTGTGTAAAGCCACTTTATTTTTAGGAAAATTGCCTTTTACATGAATTTTTACACCTAAATAAGGCGATTTTTTCTGAATAAAATCACGTTGCATTTTTATATCTAACAAACTGCGTTTACCAAAAGCACCAATACAAATTTTAGCTGTAAATTTCTTATTTTCTTTGGTTTCAACAGTAAAAACATCTTTCTTAAAATTAACCTGTATCACTTGATCTTGTAAAATTGCTACACCATTTTCTTTGGCTTTTTTATACAATTCGAAATCTAAAGTGTAACGTGAAATGCCAAAACCGCCCAAAGGTAATTTTGCAGCAATCACTTTATTTTTTGTGGTAGATAATTGAAAATCATCAATTTTTACAGCACCAAAATCAAATGGATTGATGTTTAAAAACTCTAAATATGGTAAAACTTCATTCGAAATATATTCGCCACAAACCTTGTGTTTTGGGTAGCTGTTTTTTTCTATCAATAAAACTTTTTTATCGAATTTAGATAAGTGAATTGCATTGCACAAACCTGCTAAACCTCCACCTGCTATAATAATATCGTATTCCAAATTATCTTTATTCATCTAATAATGCTGCTAATTCTTTACCTACCAAACTGCCAATTGCAACGCCCATTCCTCCTAAACGAACACCACAAAAAACATTTTCTGAAACTGGTTTTACAATTGCTTTTTTCTGACTTCCAACGCCCATAATTCCACTCCATCTATGTTCAATTTCAAAATTGGTATTTGGTAAAATGGTATCTTTCAAAATTCTTTCCAATTCATTTTGAATGATTGTAGTTTGTCCAAACTCTGTAGTTTCTTCTGTTTCAAAATCTAAATTTCTACCTCCACCAAATAAAATTCTATCATCAATATTTCTAAAATAATAATAGCCTTTATCTAAATGAAACGTACCTTTTATATGTAGATTTTTTATGGGTTTTGTAATGAGTACTTGCGCTCTTGCTGGTTGTATTTTTTCATTTAAAAGTTGATTGGCAAAACCATTTGTAGCAATGAATAATTTATGGGTTTTAAACGTTATTTTATTCGTTTTTATGGCAACTTTATCTCCTGTTTCTGTAAAACTATCAACCAAAATATTATTTAAAATTTTAACGCCTAATTGTTGTACTTTTAAAAGCAACTGATGCATCATTTTACCAGTATTTACTTGACCTTCAAAAATATTTACAAAATGATTGGGAGCTACATTTTTAAAACCAAATACATCTGGTTTTACCCAAAAAACATCTTTTTTAAAAATTGGTTTTAGTAATGTATTTATAGTATCTTTTTGTGATTTACATTCTTCAAAAAATGCTTCGTTTTCAAACAATTCATATCCAAAGTTTTGTTGAAAGTCGATGTTTTTATCACCCAAATTTTGTCTCAATAATTGGAGACCTTTCCAACGTTTATCAACTAAATTAAAAATCTCTTGTTCTGAGTGTGTTTTTAAATCGTCTATCAATTCAGATAAGCTACCAAAACAAGCAAAACCAGCGTTTTTTGTGCTGGCTCCTTGGGGTAACATGCCTTTTTCTAAAATTAAAATAGTTGCTTTTGGATGCTTTTTCTTTAGCTCTAAAGCACAATTTAAGCCTACAATGCCACTACCAACAATTGTAAAATCGATGTTTGTAAACCATTCTTTGAGTTCCCAGTAACTAAAGTTCATTTTAAGGTGATTTTTATTTTAGACCTCACAGGTTTTAATACCTGTGAGCTCTTTTTCAAAATGATTTATAAATATTTTTCAAAACAAATACTGTTTTCCATTCCTATATATTGCCCATAATTGGGTATGATTTTATAGTTGCATTTTTTGTAAAATTTTACAGCCTCTACTTGTCTTTTTCCTGTTTCTAAAACACATTTTTTAGCACCCAATTCTTTTGCCCAAGTTTCTAATTCAGTAAGAATTTTTTGTGCAACTTGTTTTCCTCTAAAATCAGGAGAAACATACATTCTTTTTACTTCCATAGAACGTGTTGATTCTTTATCAAACGTCTTTATGGCACCACAACCTACAGGCACTTTATCCATATAAAAAACAACAACGTGTTGCAAAACATCTATATGGTTAAACTGATTGTAAAAGTCGTGTTCATCTCCATCTGTAACTTTTAAATACGCGTCTAAATCTTATACCAAGTTGATAAAATCTTTATTTTTTGAATTGGTTCTTACTATTTTCATAATTATTTTAACACAAAGACCTTTCAGGTTTTAAAAACCTGAAAGGTCTTAAAAGAATATTTTTCTCAAAAATCAAATTGTAATTGCACCCAAACTGGTTCTTTTTTTTCTGTATTTAAGTTTCCAAAAGAAATACCTAACAATCGCACAGAATTCAACAACTTTTCTTGATACAAAAGCTCTTTTACAATGGGCATAAATTCTGTTTTTAATTGTAAAAAATTTGGCACTGTTTTACTTCTGGTTTGTTGTGTAAAGTCAGAATATTTTATCTTTAAAGTTACCGTTTTTCCTTTTGTGTTGGCTTTTATCATTCTTCTTTCTAATTCATCTGCAATATTTTCTAGTTTTTTTAGCATAAATATTTCTGATGAAATGTTTTCTCTAAAGGTTCTTTCTGCTCCTAAAGATTTTCTAATTCTATTCGGTTTTACTGGACTATTGTGAATTCCGCGAACAATATTGTAATAATGCGCACCTGACTTTCCAAATAATTGTACCAACTCTTCCAATGTTTTTTTCTTTAAATCGTTACCCACAAAAATGCCCAAATTATACATTTTAGCTGCAGTAACTTTACCTACGCCATAAAATTTATTGACGGGTAATTCCTCTAAAAATTGTAAAACTTCCTCTGGATGAACTGTTTTTTGACCATTTGGTTTGTTTATATCAGAAGCAACTTTGGCAATAAATTTATTTATTGAAATTCCTGCAGAAGCACGCAAACCTGTTTCATCATAAATTCTTTGTCTAATTTCTCTGGCAATATCATTTGCAGACGGATTCCCTTTTTTGTTTTCTGTAACGTCTAAATACGCTTCATCCAAAGAAAGTGGTTCTACCAAATCTGTATACTCATAAAAAATTTCTCTAATTTTTGCTGAGAGTTCTTTATACCTTGCAAAGTCTGATTTCACAAAAATAATATGAGGGCATTTTTGTTTTGCCAATACATTGCTCATTGCCGATTTTACACCAAATTTTCTAGCTTCATAACTGGCTGCAGAAACTACACCTCTATCTCCACCTCCACCAACAGCAATGGGTTTACCTCTTAATTCTGGGTTGTCTAATTGCGCTACAGATGCATAATAAGCATCCATATCTACATGAATAATTTTTCTATATTTCTCTAAATTTTTCAATACTTGTAAAAATACGACATATCTTTCCTTTGTAAAATATTCTTAATTTTAAAAAACGTATTTTTGATAGATAAATCATAAAAATTACCATGAAAAAATTACTCTTTTTATCAATAGCTATTTGTTTTTTTTCTTTTACTCAAAACGTAAACGCTCAATCTTTTGGGGACTTAAAAAACAAAACTTCAGTTTTAGACAAAACTGCTAAATACAAAGCTTTATTAGACAAACCAGAAGTTCAAAAAAAGGTAAAAGAACAATTGGTAAAAAATACAAGTTTAAGAGACAAAGCCATTAATTTTCTTAAAAATGACCCTGGTGTAAAAAATAAAGTATTGGGTCTAATTAAAAAAACGCCTCTTTCTAAAAATAAATTAATGTCTAACATTTTAAAAAACCCAGATTTGGTAACTAAAATTATGGGGTTTATAAAAAGTAATCCTGATATTCTAAAAAAAGTAATGGGGCTAATTGGAATGTAGTTTAGCTTAAAAAAGCTATACTTTTTGTAACTACTTTTTGCAATTCTTTTGACATTTCATTAGATTTCCAAGGATGAGAAACATTAAAAACATGGTCTGCATTTTTAATAATTTCAAACTCACTTTTAGGATTCCATTTATGTAGATTTTCTCCTTCTTTTATAGAAATAGAAGTATCTGCATCACCATGAATTATTAAATGTGGAATGGTCATATTTTTAGCTGCTCTTTCAATATTTAGGCGTTCTTCGTTTTCTTTAAAATTGATGTAAAACTGATAAAAGTGAGGCATTTGTTGTTTGGTACGTCCGTTTACAACATATTTAACCCCTGTTTTTTTCCAGTTTTCTAAATCGCCAATGGTTGATGATCTTGAACCAAAATCGCACACTGCAGCTAAAGAAATTACTTTTTTTACACGATCATCTTCTGCTGCTTTTAAAGTTACAATCCCTCCACCTCTACTATGTCCAATAATAGAAATATCGTTAGAATTTATTTCATTTTTAAATTTATCTTCGGATGAAATCCAATCTAAAACACTTTCTAAATCGTCTAATTCTTTTGTGTAATTGTTGTTTCCAAAAGCTTCTAAATCAGGAAAATCAATTGGGTTTTCTGCAGTACCACCATTATGAGAAAAATTGAATTTTACAAAGAAAAAACCAACTTTAGCAAATGCTTCTGCCATTAAATTCCAAGCACCCCAATCTTTAAACCCTTTGTATCCGTGGCAAAAGACAACTACTTTTTTGGGTTGATAATTTTCTTGATAAAAAACATCAGTTACAATTGGTTTTTGATGTTTACCATCAACAATTAGATTTTTAAGAATTTTCATTTTTAGATTTTTATACTACAAATTTAAGGAAAGTAAATAAAGCAAAACCTGCTGTGATATAACATAAAATTAAGTTGATATTTTGTGTAAAACTCCCTGTTTTTTGCTGAATTTTTGGTGCATATTTTCCATATAAATATAAAATAACATAAGCTCCTGTTACTGAACCAATCACGAAAATAAATATAGAAACAACTTCAAAATTCATCATATTAAAGCCTACTAAGAATGCAGTTACTCCAGAGAAAAAGGGAATTGCAAACATATTTAGCGTAGACAATAGTAGACCTGTAAGAAAGGAATTTTTTGTTTCTTTTTTATGTTTAATTTGTCTCTTCTCTTTGGTATTCTTTTTAAAAAAGTAAATAGATAATCCTAATAAAACTATAACGCCTAATTTTTCTAAAAGCGCTAAAAATTCTGGGTTTTTACTAACATAATTTGTTAGGTAAATAGAGAGACTTGCTTGTACAAAAACAATTAACGAAACTCCCAAACTAAACTTGGTAAATTCTTTTTGATTGCTATCTATTCGGATTTTTAACGCAGTCATATTTAAAACACTTGGAGGTGTGTACCCTAAAAATGCAAAAAGAAATCCGAATAAAAAAAGAGACAACATAGTTATAGTTTATAACAATTCTGTCGCAAGCTTTTTAAAAAAATTACTTGTAAGATAAATGAATTAAGTTTCCAATTGCTACAATACCTGTTAAACAACCTAAAATAAAATCCATTTTAGAAGCAATATAAGTAAGTTTGTGTTCAATTCTTTTGGCTACAATTGCATAAATACTATATAATGTAAATGAACCAATTGTGGAACCAATAGAAAAGTATAATGCGTTTATGTAAGAATAATTAAAGTACTCCATTCCTATTAGAATAGAGATAAATGTAAAGTAAAAAGGGATAGCCATCATATTTAACAAAGACATCATAATTCCGTAAAAAAAAGCTTTCGACTTTGGAATTTCTTTATCCTTTTTTTGTTCCTTGGATGAAAAATGAACTCTAAAAAAATTTATTGAGAGTAAAAAAAGAATACCTGTACCAATTTTTTGAATTAGTGTAATGTATTCTGAGTTTTCCATTAAAATACTGGCTAAATACGCTCCTATATTTGCTTGAAAAAAAAGTACTGTTGCATAACCACCAATCAAATAAAAAGCTGGTTTTTTTCTATTTCTTAAACTGAATTTTACAACAGTTAAATTTAAAAAACTAGGTGTTATACTGCCTAAACTTGCAATAATGAATCCGAAAAAAAAATATGTGTAAAAAGCCATAATTAATGGCAATGTAGTCGCTTTATGAATTTTACATTAACGCAATCCATTTAAATATTATAAGGTATCCACAGGAATGCCTGTTTTGTTAGATTTGTAAATAGCATCTTGAACAATAATATTATCTAAATAAGCTTCTACATCAGTTTCAAAAGGTTTTCCTGAACGTAAACAATCTATAAAGTGTTCTTGAGTATTATACACACAATCTCCTGCAAAGTTTATTTTTTCAAAAGGATATTCATGTGGTTTTTCTGCTTCACCTAATTTTTGAATGGTAATTTTACCGTCATCAAACAAACGAATGGTTCCTTTATTTCCATCTAGACAAATATTTCCAAAGGTTAATCTTGGATCTTCACTAGTGTTTTCATTAAAACGATTGGCGTCTAAAAAGCCTAACGTTCCGTTTTTAAACTCGAATTGAACCCAAGCAAAATCTTCACCTTTAATATTATTATTTAATGTTCTTAATTTTGAATATACTTGAGAAATATCACCCATTAAATATCGAAATACGTCAATAAAATGCACGCCTGTTTCGTAAATTAAAAGTTGTGGCATTTCTCTAAAATAGGGTTGACGATTCATGTAGGCGTCTTCTTGCCATCCATCACCCATTCTCATTCTTAAATTGATACTGTGAATTTTATCACCAATAACATTCTCATCTAACAACTTTTTAAGTTCTCTGTGCCAAGGTTGAAATCTAAAGTTTTCGTGCACCATCATTCGTACTCCTGAATCTTTAATCGCATTTGCTAAAGCTACAGATTCCTTATAAGTAGGTGCTAATGGTTTTTGACAAATAATATCAATATTATGTTTTATAGCGATGTTACAGAACAAAGAATGTGTTTCTGGAGGTGTAATAATATCTACAAAATCTGGTTTTTCAGCAATTAACATTTCCTCAAAACTATCATACGCAGTTGGTATATCAAATTGATCACAAATGGCTTGTGCTTTTTCCATTCTTCTGCTAGATACTGCTACAATTTCTACATTTTCCATTCTGTTCCAAGCTTCATATTGAAACTGACTAAAATACCCTGTACCAACTGCTACACCTCTTAATTTTTTCATCATCAATAATTTTAATATTCAGAAAAATGTTTGTGTGGTTTCATTTTTAACCATAAAAAAATGGCAATTATATTTAATACAGCACCTACTACAAAAAACAAATTTGTATTTCCTGTCCAAGATAATAAATATGGAAAAATTAGTGCTGTAATAAAAGCCCCAATATTTCCTGCCATATTCATGGTGCCAGAAACGGCTCCTGAATGTTCTTTTCCAATATCTGCACAAAAAGCCCAAGAAGAAGGCAAGGTCATGTCTGCACCAAAAATTGCAACACTTAAAAATGCAATGGCACCTATAGCACTTTCCATATAAATACTACCAATTAAACCTATTGCTGCAAAAGCAAAACCTAAAGCTGCTGGAATTACTCTTGACTTTTTCCAATCTCCTTTTCTAAAAATATAATCACCTAAAGCGCCAGAAACCCAATTACCAAATGCACCAAATACTAAAGGTATAGAAGTATAAAAACCAGCCTCTAATGTGTTTAAATTATATTCACTTTTTATATGAGGGAACAGCCAAGTTAATGCAAAGAAAAAAGTAAAATTACTACAGAAATATTGCCCCATAGCAAACCACATATTTTTAGATTTTATTAATGTTCCAAAATGGATTTTCTTTTTTGCTGTACTTGTTTTTCTTTCTTGTCTATGTTCTAAGATAAACGCTTTTTCTTCATCACTTAATGCACTGTGATTCTCAGGGTTATCTCTAAACAAAACATACCAAGCCAAAGCCCAAAGCACACCTACTACACCCATTATTAAAAAGGATACTCGCCATCCAAAACTATCAATTAACCAAACTACTAAAGGCAATGCAAAAGCAGCTCCTAACCTTGAGCCAGAAAAGTTAATTCCTGTTACTAAACCTCTTTCTTTTAAAGGAATCCAGTTGTAAATAGCTCTTGTCATACCAGGAAAAGCACCTGCTTCTCCAGCACCAAATAAAAAACGTACAATTAAAAGTGATATAAAATTCCAAGCATACCCAGTTAATGCTGTAAATACAGACCAAATGGTTACAATACTTGCCAATACTTTTCTTGGTCCTAACTTGTCTGCCAACATGCCTGAAGGTGTTTGAAAAAAAGCATATCCTAAAGAAAAAATTGCTAAAACCCAACCCATTTGTTTGTCTGTTAAACTTAAAGATTCAGAAATAGGTTCTTTAGCTACAGAAATACATACACGATCTATGTACAATAATAATGCGAGTAGAAAAGTACCTGTTACCATTAAGTAACGTTTTGGGAAATAGCTGGTTTTTTTCATTTTAAAAGTTTAGTTAATTGATATAAAGCTTGGTTATCTCCTACATTACCAGGAAAAATGATATAAGGCATATTAGGAAACTTGGTTTCGTTTCCTAATTTCCAAACAGGAACACCTTTTAATGCTTGACCTAGAACATGAGCTCTTTGCACATTTAGGCCTTTTGTAGCCACATCACTAGACGTAATTCCGCCTTTGGCTACAATATATTTTGGTTTTATGTTTAGTTGTTTTATGATTGATATTACTCCATTAGAAACCCTATTCACTATAGCTAAACTTTCTGCTTTAGTTGCTCCTCTTATAATGGTTCTGCTGGTATGAAAAACAACATCTTTATTTTCTTGTAAATACTGATTTACTTTTTTTGAGAGTTGATGAATATCTTCTTGAAAAAGAGCATCATTTTTTACGTTTGATACATCTAACTCTAAAAAAACAGCTTTAGAATGCTCTTTTAAAACTGCTAATTGCGCTGAGGTTTTTGGAACATAAGAACCGATAACAATTAACGATCCTCCTGTTTTTTGATCGTTTAAAATTTCTTCTTTAGATAAGCAATCTTTCGCTTCTATACCCGTAATTGCATTTACAAAAGAAGCCGATGTTCTTAACAAAAAAGTTTCCTTGCTTTTTAAAACCGCTAAAGCAACTGCTTCCAAATCAGAATAACTAGTTGCATTCACCACAATATGCGATTTTTTGCGTGATTCAATTTTTTTGAGAAAAGCTGCTGTAGATTGTGTTCTTAGAAAATCTATAGAAAGACTTTCAATGGCATTTTTATTGATTTTGCCTTCATATTTTTCTACAATCCAATCCACTAAATTTGCATTCTCGTATCCAAACGTATTGTCTTTTGCAAACGGAGTTTCGTTTGCAGGAATAAAATCATCGCCTTCCTTTACGTAATGAACATCACCATAAGTATAACGCCCTCCTTCAAAAAAAGCTGGAGCTAAAATATGTTTTGCATTTTGATTTTCTAATCCTTTTGCTAAGGCATCAACTTCATTAGGATAATGTCCTCTTAACGTAGAATCTCCTCTACTTACAACAATAAGTTGTTTATTGTGTTTTTTGGAAAGTTTGTTCAGTTTTGAGCCTAAAGATTCTGCTAATTGATTGGCTTCTTCTATCTGTAAACTCCTTGAGTTTGTTAAAATAAAAAAAACAGGACTGTTAATAATTTCTTTCTCTAAAACGGATGATTCCCAACTGGTTACTACAGGCAAATTATATACTGTTTGTGTTCCAGTTGGATCATCATCTAAGATAACAATAGATTTAGGGGTTGCTATAATTTCTTTTTGTATTTCTTCTAAAAACCCTTTACATTGATTTCCAGATTCAATAGCTGATATGATTTGTTCTTTTAGCATTATTATTGTTGTAAGGCAATTACTCTTGATGGGGCGCCATCTCCTCCTTCAACTTTTAAAGGCAGTGCAATTAAAGTAACTTTTTTAGCCGTAATTTGTTCTAAATTACAAAGTCCTTCTACAATAATAATATCGTTTTTCATTAAAATGTGATGAATTTCTGTAACCTCATCAATATTATTAACATCTGCCACAGATGGTGGTTCTACGCCTAAAATATTTACCTTTTTTTCACCTAACCAATTGGCAAGTTCCACACTGATTCTTGGTAATTGATCTCTATAAGCTGTAGTACCAAGTTTTTTACTCCAACCTGTATGTAAAATAATACTTTGTCCTACTTTAAACTCATCAGCAATAACACCTAAGTGACTTATTAAAATTTCTTCTTTAGGTTTGATTTCTGTAAGATTTACTACCCAAGCTTCGCTAATGAGTCTTTCTGTGGGAAGTTTGTCTATAGTTTGCGCATTGACTCCAAAATGAAGTGGAGCATCCATGTGAGTTCCACTATGTGAGTACAAATTTAGTGTTGTAGCATTCCAACCATCAACATCTAAAATTTTAGCAGGTGAAATAGTAACGCCACTCATCTTATTATTGATGGGTAGCGTTAAATCTATTATTTTTTTGCGCTGCATTTTAAACTGTAGCTAATTTTGTAGCTTCTATATAATTAATTACACGATCTGCAATTTCTGAAGTTGAAGCATCACCTCCTAAATCTACGGTTAAATTACCTGCTGCTGTAGTAGCTTCAATACCTGCAACAATATCATTTGCAGCCTCTGTTTCGCCCAAATGCTCTAACATGATTGCTGCTGACCAAATTTGCCCAATAGGATTTGCTATATCTTGCCCTGCTATATCTGGAGCAGAACCATGAATAGGCTCAAACATAGATGGAAAATCTTTTTCTGGGTTGATGTTTCCACTTCCTCCAAGACCTAAACTTCCCATAATTGCACCCCCTAAATCTGATAAAATATCACCAAAAAGATTTGTTGTTATAATTACATCAAAAACTTCTGGCCTTAATACAAAACTTGCAGAAGCATTATCGATATACATTTTGTTAAACTCTACATCTGGATATTCTTTAGAAACCTCTTCTATAACTCTATCCCAATACGCTAAACTGTTAATTAAGGTGTTTGATTTGGTAACGTTAGTTACTTTGCTTCTTCGTTTTCTTGCTAATTTAAAAGAATAATGTGCAATTCTTTCAATACCAAAACGTGTAAAAACACTGGTATCAGTTGCAAAACCATGCGCATCATCAGCATAAAATGTTTTACCACTTTGTACAAATTCTCCTTCGTTATTTTCACGAACTACCACAAAATCGATATCTCCTTCTGTTTTTGTTCTTAACGGACTTTTTAATCCTGAAAACAATTTTACAGGACGATAATTTACATATTGGTTTAATTCTGTACGTACTTTAAATGTATAATCTTTTGCTGGCAATGTATCGTCTATTTCTGGTAAACCTACTGCACCAAAATAAATTGCATCAAATTGCTTTAATGTTTCTATAGCATTATCTGACATAAATTTACCATGATCTCTATAGTACCCTGCACCAAAAGGAAAAGACTCTTTTTCGAGATTAAATCCATGCTTTTTTGCTACAGCATCTAAAACTGAAACTCCTGCAGGTACAATTTCTGCACCAATTCCATCTCCATTTACAACTGCAATCTTGTAACTTTTACTCATTTTTAATTTTTTTTGTGTTGTTTATAATTTTTTTGCGCAAATTTGCACAGACAAAAGTGTGATTATCAATAATTATTACACCTTTAAAACAAAACTATATAAATTTTAGCTTAATAAATTAAATATATTATATTTTTTGCGCAAATTTTTGCATAAACCATTAAAGATTTGATAAATAAAGAAAACTCTTCGAACCTCAATAACATTACTTTAAAAGATATTGCCGACGAATTACAATTGTCTATCTCTACTATATCTAGAGCTTTGAAATCTCATCCTAGAATAGGAAAAAAAACACAAGAAAAAGTGAAACGAACTGCTGTTCGATTGGGCTATTTATCAGTTGATTTACTGGAAGAACAGCAAAAAAAAAATTCTGCTTTAATTGGTGTAATTGTTCCTAAAATTAGCTATTATTTATATGCTATGGCAATTAGCGGTATAGAGAAAATTGCAGAGGCAAATGGCATGCACATTATTGTTTGTCAATCTAATGAATCTTACGAACGTGAAAAAGGTTTGGTTGAAGAGCTTTCTGCTATTGGTGTAAATGGTATTATTGCATCTTTAGCGAGTGAAACTAAAAATTTTAATCATTTTAAAAAAGCTAAAGAATCTGGAGTTCCAATTGTTTTTTTTAATCGTGAGTGCAATGATGTTATCGCCAATAAAGTTACTATTAATAATGAAAGAGCAGCCTACGAAGCTGTTAACCACCTTATTTCTGTAGGTTGTAAAAGAATAGCATATATTGGTGGACCTAAAATATTACAAATTAATAGTGATAGAGCTAAAGGTTTCTCAAAAGCTATAACAGACAACAAATTAGAAAATATACCCAATTATTTAATTTACAGTAATTTTGATAAAGAAAGTGTGTTTTCTGCAGCTCGTAAATTGTTGTATGCGCCAGTTCATCCAGATGGAATTTTAGCGTTTAGCGATCAAATTGCAATTCATGTAATGTTAGTTGCAAAAGAACGTGGCATTTCTATTCCTGAAAACTTATGTATAATTGGGTTCAATAATGAACCTGTTGGCGAATTGATAAACCCTTCATTAACCAGTATTTCTCAACCCGGTTTTAGAATGGGTGAAGAAGCTGCTCAATTTTTAATTAACGAGTTAAAAAAACCAAGTATTCTTTTTGAAAAACGGATTTTAAATTCGTTTTTAGTAGTAAGAAACTCAACAAACAAAAATAAAATTTAAGATTTATGAAATTTATTATTTTTACAAAAGCAGTAAGTTGCGCTATTATATTATTAATATTTACTAATTGTGCATCAAAAAAAGTAGACAAAGAAAAAGATGGGTTTTTAATTGTTGAGGCTGAAGATTTTTATTTACAAACCAATGATACTATAAGAAAATGGTATATCATCGATAAAAGTTTTACTACTGATTTAAAAGACGCTGATGACTCTCATTTTACAACTGCCAGTAAAAACGCCTATATTGAAATTTTACCAGATACCCGCCAAACGCATGATGATCAATTAATAAGAAAAGAAAATTTCAGCAATAAACCTGGAATAGCTATTGTGCATTACAAAGTAAAAATCTCAAACCCTGGTAGGTATTATGTTTGGGTAAAAGCATTTAGCACTGGATCTGAAGATAATGGAGTTCATGTAGGTTTAAATGGCAATTGGCCAGAATCTGGAAAACGAATGCAATGGTGTAAAGGAAAAAATTCTTGGTACTGGGAAAGTAAACAAAGAACAAAAAAAGAACATTGTGGCATTGAGCATGCTATTTATTTAGATATTGATAAAGCTGGCGAACACATTATTCAATTTAGTATGCGAGAAGATGGTTTTGAAATTGATAAATGGTTGATAACTAATGATAAAAACTACAATCCTAGAAATAAAAAATAACAATAAAAAAGCTTAAAGAAGTTTCTTTAAGCTTTTTAATATTGTTTAAAAATAGAATATTTAAATAATTCCTTGTGCCAACATTGCATCTGCTACTTTTACAAAGCCTGCTATGTTTGCACCTCTCACATAATCTATAGAGCCATCTTCTAATTTTCCGTACTCAACACAAGAATCATGAATATCTTCCATAATATCTTTTAGTCTTCTATCTACTTCTTCTCTTGACCACGAAATTCTCAATGAGTTTTGCGACATTTCTAAACCAGAAGTTGCAACACCTCCTGCATTACTCGCTTTTCCTGGTGCAAATAAGATTCCTGCGTTTTGAAATGCATGCATTGCATCTGGTGTAGAAGGCATGTTTGCACCTTCAGAAACACAAATACAACCATTGTCTATTAATGTTTTTGCTTCTTCTCCATTCAACTCATTTTGAGTTGCACATGGCAAAGCAATATCACATTTTATAGACCAAGGTCTTTCTCCTTTAAAGTATTTTCCAGAAGGGTATTGATCAACATACTCGCTAATTCTGCCTCTTTGATTATTTTTCAAATCCATGATAAACTTTAACTTTTCAGTATCAATACCATCTTCATCATAAATATATCCACCAGAATCTGATAACGTTAAAACTGTAGCACCCAATTCTATTGCTTTTTCAGCAGCAAACTGAGCTACATTTCCAGATCCAGAAATAACAACTTTTTTACCTTTAAATGATTCTCCTTTGGTCTTTAACATATTTTCTGCAAAGTATACAGTTCCATATCCTGTGGCTTCTGGTCTAATTAAAGAACCACCCCAAGATTGACCTTTACCTGTTAATACTCCTGTAAAAGTGTTTTTCAACTTCTTGTACATTCCAAACATAAACCCAATTTCTCTTGCGCCAACACCAATGTCTCCAGCAGGAACATCTGTATTATGACCAATATGTCTGAATAATTCCGTCATAAAAGCATGACAAAAACGCATAATTTCATTGTCTGATTTTCCTTTCGGATCAAAATCAGAGCCTCCTTTTCCTCCACCCATTGGTAAAGTAGTTAACGAGTTTTTAAAAACTTGTTCAAATGCTAAGAATTTTAAAATACTCGCATTTACTGTAGGATGAAAACGCAAACCTCCTTTATAGGGTCCAATTGCTGAATTCATTTGAACTCGATATCCTCTGTTTACTTGAATTTCTCCATCATCATCTACCCAACATACTCTGAAAGAAATTAATCGTTCAGGCTCTACCATTCTTAGTAAAACGTTTTTACCAAAATAGATATCATTATCAATGATATAAGGAATTACAGTTTCTGCTACTTCTTGAACAGCCTGTAAAAATTCTGGTTCATGGCCATTACGTTCTTTAACCAACTCCATGAAACCATCAATTTTGGATTTAATACTTTCCTTCATATTTTTTTGTGATATTAATAAAAATTTAACGCTGCAAAGATAGTTAATTTTCAATATGATAAAATAAAAAAGTTTTCTTAAATTTTTTCTAAACCCTATATTTCAATCGATTTCGTTTGATTTATTTTATCAAAGCAAAAAGCATCCTTAAACTATCTAAAAAACACTAAATTTGTAGTCGAATTTTTTTCTATAAATTACAATGTTAGATAAAGTCAAAGAATTGATTGGGGAAGTAACTTCTTTTAACGCAACCACAAAAGAAGAAGTTGAATCGTTTAGAATCAAATACTTAGGAAGCAAAGGGTTGCTAAAAGGTTTGTTTGCTGAATTTAAAAATGTTGATGCGGAATTACGTAAAGATTTTGGTCAAGCATTAAATAACCTAAAAAAATCTGCAGAAAACAAAGTTGTTGAATTAAATGATGCTTTAGAAAATGCGGTTCAAGAAAAAGGTATTTATGGTGATTTAACGCGTCCTGCAGAACCTATTAACTTAGGTTCTCGTCATCCAATATCGTTAGTAAAAAACCAAATTATTGATGTTTTTAATAGAATTGGTTTTACAATTTCTGAAGGACCAGAAATAGAAGATGATTGGCATAATTTTACAGCATTAAACTTGCCAGAATATCATCCTGCAAGAGACATGCAAGACACGTTTTTTATTGAACAAAATCCTGATATTTTGTTACGTACCCACACTTCTTCTGTGCAAGTACGTTATATGGAAGAAAATGAGCCGCCAATTAGAACCATTTCTCCTGGTAGAGTTTTTAGAAACGAAGATATTTCTGCACGTGCACATTGTATTTTTCATCAAGTAGAAGGTTTATATATTGATACTGATGTTTCTTTTGCTGATTTAAAACAAACACTTTTATACTTTACCAAAGAGATGTTTGGGAAGTCTAAGATTCGTTTACGTCCTTCTTATTTTCCATTTACAGAACCAAGTGCAGAAGTTGACATTTACTGGGGATTAGAAACTGAAACCGATTATAGAATTACAAAAGGAACTGGTTGGTTAGAAATTATGGGTTGTGGAATGGTGGACCCAAATGTGTTGAAAAATGCCAATATAGATCCTACAAAATACTCTGGTTATGCTTTTGGAATGGGGATAGAACGTATTGCTATGTTGTTATATCAAATACCAGATATTAGAATGTTTTATGAAAATGATAAACGTTTCTTAGAGCAGTTTAAATCAGTAATCTAGTTCGAAAGTAGAAAGTTCTTAAGGTTGGAAAGTTTTTTAACTTTATAAACTTTTTTACATTAAAACTTTAAAAACTAATTTTGAAAAAAGACATCCAAATACCAGAAGTTACTGACGTTGAAGTTGCTGTTGTTTATGAATACAATGACATTTATAAAACTGATGATTGGAATGTATATATCATCAATAAAAAAGAGGTTGATTTAGAAATGGTGGTTATTGTTTCTCAAGGTTTTTCTGAGACGAAAACCACTTCTTTATTGCGTAAGAAATTAGAAAAACTACCTGCAAATTCTTTTGCTAAAGTGGAGTTAATTCAACCTGAATTATTTAAACTCAACAACCGTTTTCAAGTAACTTTTTTTGAAGGAAATACTTTATATGATAAGACATTTACATTTCCAGAAAACACTATTAAAGAAGGAGCTTTGCGTATGATTTCTGAGTTGAATAAACGTGGGGTTTTGGCTGATTAACCTAACCAAAAAAACCAATCAATAAATACAAAATAACTGTAATTAAACCTCCAAACAAAGCATAAGGCAATTGGGTTTTTACGTGGTCTATATGATCGCTTGCAGACGCCATAGAAGAAATAATTGACGTGTCTGAAATAGGCGAACAATGATCACCAAAAATACCTCCTCCTAAAGTAGCTGCTACTACAACAGTTAAATCAGCTCCATGAATATTTGCCATCGGAATTGAAATTGCCAACATAATAGCAAATGTTCCCCAAGAAGTTCCTGTAGAAAACGCAATAAATGAACTGATTATAAAAACGACTGCTGGTAACAATTCTGGCGATAACCAATCTTTGGTAGCATTGGCAACATAGACTCCTGTATTTAACTCTTTACAAGCGTTTCCAATTGCAAAAGCTAACAACATTAATAATGCTAAAGGCATTAGCTCACTTATTCCTTTTAAAGTGATGTTTACAGCTTCTTTTGGTTTTAAAATTCCTTGGATAAAATATAGTACAATAGCTACCAAAATTGCTGTAATTACTGCATATAATACAGATGATGAACCAGAACCTTCTCCAATTGCTTGTGAAGCATGATTTAAAAATGATGTTGATTCCTTTACGTTATTCCATCCTGTATACATCAAGTTAATGGGCATCATACAAACCATGACCAACAATGGTACAATCATGTTATATGCTTTGGCTGGAATTCCTTCTTTAGGTGGAAAAGAAGTTACTTCATCAGAAACCATTGGTTTTGAACCTTTGTTCATCAATTCTCCTGTTTCTTTAGTTCTTTGCTCTGCTTTTTTCATCGGTCCAAAATCTTTTTTGGAAAAAATCACCACAAACACTAGTATAATTGCTAATAAAGGGTAAAAATTATATCCAATAGATTTTAACAACAGTGGTAAAGGTTTGTCAATTCCTTGTGTAAGAAGTAACCCCATAATGAAAGCTCCCCAAGCATTAAAAGGAATTAAAATAGATGATGGTGCAGAACTAGAATCTGCTATATATGCCAACTTTTCTCTTGGTATTTTTAGTTTGTCAAAAATTGGTCTGTATAATGTTCCTACAGTTAAAGAACTAATACTGGTTTCTACAAACAGTAAAATTCCTGTAAATGTTGCTAAAACCTGAACCATTATTCTACTGTAACCATCTTTCTTTTGTTCAAGTTTTTCTAACCTTTTGTTCAAAACATTGATAAAACCCTCAACTCCTCTAGAATACTGAATAAAAATCAACAAAGCACCCACTAAAGCACTAAACATAATGGTTCTTGTGCTTCCTTTGTCTTGGAAAACATCAACCATTCCTTCTATCATCGCTAATGTTCCTTCTAAAGGATTCCATCCTTCAATAATCAACCAAGAAAACCAAATTCCGAATAATAAAGCGATATAGACTTGTTTGGTTCTTAATGCTAAAACAATGGCTAATATTGGTGGTAAAACTGAAAGAAATCCGTAATCCATAAAAGAAAAAAATTTTTCCCTAAAGGTAAGAAATTAATAATTTGAGATGTTGTAAATTAGTAGTTCAAAATTTGAACTAAAAATGTCAAAATTTTACACTAAAATTACGTCAAGACTTCAAAAATTTATTGAAGTTCAAAAAATATTTTTTGTAGCAACTGCTCCAAATTCTGGTCGTATTAATTTATCACCAAAAGGAATGGATTCTTTTCGAGTAATTGATGAAAACCGTGTTTTATGGTTAAACGTAACAGGAAGTGGAAACGAAACTGCAGCACATTTGCTAGAAAATGATAGAATAACAATAATGTTTTGTGCTTTTGAGGGCGCACCTAATATTTTGCGTTTGTACGGAAAAGGAAAAGAAATAAGAGAAGGTGATGCTTCTTGGGATGAATTGATTCAGCTATTTCCTGAAACTCCTGGAACCCGTCAAATTTTTGACATTAGCATTGAATCTGCCCAAACTTCTTGCGGAATGTCAATTCCGTTTTTTGAATATAAAGGCGAAAGAAATGAACTGAATGATTGGGCAACAGCGCAAGGAAAAAATGGAATCAAAAATTATTGGGAAAATAAAAACCAAACCAGTATTGATGGTTTACCAACTAAAATTTTAGAATAGAAATGAACAACTTTTCCTACTTCAACAGAACAAAAATAACCAAAGATTTACAATCATCAGAATTTGATATCTTGATTATTGGTGGTGGAATTACAGGTGCAGGTATCGCTTTAGATGCTGCATCAAGAGGAATGAAAGTTGCCTTAATCGAAAAAAATGATTTTGCCTCTGGAACCTCTAGCAAATCAACAAAATTGATTCATGGTGGTTTACGATATTTAAAACAATTTGATTTTTGGTTGGTTAAAGAAGTAGGCACAGAACGTGCTATTGTTCACAAATTAGCTCCTCATTTGGTGGTTCCAGAAAAAATGATTTTACCTTTAATAGAAGGGGGCACCTATGGATCTTGGTTAACATCTATCGGATTAAAAGTATACGATATTTTAGCATCAGTAGAAGGTGAGGATAAACGTAAAATGTTGGATAAAGAAGAAGCTTTGGCTAAAGAACCTTTGCTTCCAGAACAAATTTTAAATGGTGCTGGTTATTATGCAGAATACAGAACTGATGATGCTCGTTTAACTTTAGAGGTTTTAAAAACAGCTCTAGAATACGAAGCAAAAATCATTAATTATGTCACAGCTTCAGCGTTTATTTATGAAAATAAAAGAGTTGTTGGTATTACTGCAAAAGATAACTTATCTAACACTTCTTATGCTATCAAAGCAAAGTATGTAGTTAATGCAACAGGTCCTTGGGTAGATATTTTACGTCAAACAAATCACTCAAAAATTGGCAAACGTTTGCACCTCACAAAAGGAGTGCATTTAGTAGTTCCTCATGAAAAATTACCTGTACAACAATCTGTGTATTTTGATATTCCTGATGGTAGAATGATGTTTGCAATTCCTAGAGGAAAAGTTACCTATTTTGGAACAACAGACACCAATTATCAGCTAGATAAAAACAATGTAGAAACGAACTTAGTGGATGCAACTTATTTAATATCGGCTGTAAATAATATGTTTCCAGATATCAATTTGACTTTAGATGATATTGAATCTTCTTGGGCAGGTTTGCGTCCTTTAATTCACGAAGAAGGAAAATCTGCATCAGAATTGTCTCGAAAAGATGAAATTTTTGTATCTGATACAGAATTAATTTCTATTGCCGGTGGAAAATTAACGGGGTACAGAAAAATGGCAGAACGTATTGTAGATTTAGTGGCAAAAAAATACAAACGTAGATTTGATAAAGAGTTTGAAGACATCAAAACCAAAGAAATTGTACTCTCTGGAGGCGTTTTTAAAAACTATGATGAGGTAAAAAGTTATACAGATGCCATTCAAAATAGAATTGCTGAAGTAGATTTTACTCGAAAAGATGCAGAATATTTGGTTCATAATTACGGAAAACAAACTGATATGATTCTGCAAAAATTTGATGATTTGATGCATGATAACATGTCAGAAAAAATGATAAAAGCAGAGGTTTGGTATAGTATTAATTATGAAATGGCTTGTACACCAACCGATTTTTTTATGCGTAGAACTGGACGTTTATTTTTTGATCCTGAAAGTGTATCAGAATTCAAAAACTTTGTGTTATCAGAATTTAAAAATTCTTTTTCTTGGGATGACAAAACAACAGAACATCATCAAAAAGAATTAGAAGAGAAACTAAAATCAGCAACTACTTTTAAATAAATTGAGCTTAAAAGTTAACTAAGTAACACTGCTAAACACATAATCAACCTTATATTTAAACACTTTCTCTTAATAGCAATTTGTAGGTTTTTCTTAATTTTTTTGGATGCACACCCAACTTATATTTTAGAAATACATAACCGTTAATTAAATTTACTTTTAACCAAGAATTGTTTTCATATTTTCGAGCACTTGCAATAGCTTTTGATTGTATAATTGCATACGGAATTTTATATTTTCTAACTCTATCAATCATTTCAAAGTCTTCCATGATACAGAACTCTTCATTATAACCATTAAGGGTTGTAAAAACTTCTTTTGTAAAAAACTGACATTGATCTCCTCCTCCAGCAAAAAAACCATCTTTGGTTGTAAACTTACTATTGACGTTTAGTAAAAAAGAATCTTTATCAAACCTATAGGCAAAAAAGCCTGCTTTATTTCCGTTAGAAATTGATGTTGTAACTTGCTTATAGAAATCTTTTGGTAATTGAATATCAGCGTGTAAAAATAGAAGAATAGCACCTTTGGCCTTGACAGCAGCAAAATTCATTTGAGCAGCTCTACCTTTTTTTTCTGATTGTAAATACCTAACTTTATCAAAATTCTCACAGATTTTTGGACTATCATCTGATGTCTCTGGAGAATTAGAAACAATAATTTCAATCGGAAATTTGTTAGCTTGCTCACATAAAAACGACAACCTTTTTACAAGATTTTCTTGTTCGTTATAAACCGGAATAATAACACTAATTAGCATACTTAAACATACGAATTTATCTATGAAACAGTTTTTCTTTATCGCATTTTTTTTAGTCAATTCAATCAATTTTTCTCAAGAAACAATTAATTATGAAACTGTATCTCAACAATTATTGCAAAATATTATCGATAAAAAACCGTATGAAAATGAAGTAAAACTCTTAGAAAACAGCACTTTATACGAGTTGGTAAATCAACTAAAAACAGATGAACAGAAAATTGCTTTTTGGGTTAATATCTACAATGCGTTTATTCAAATTTCATTAACTAAAAACCCAAAATTATACGAAGATAGAGGTGCTTTCTTTTCTGATGAAAGAGTAAAAATAGCTGGAGAAACGTTGTCTTTTGATGATATTGAACACGGAATTATAAGAAAATCTCGAATGAAAATTAGTTTAGGTTACCTAAGAAAGTGGTTTAGACCAAAATGGGAACGTAAATTGCGTATAGACGGTAAAATTGATTGGAGAATCCATTTTGCATTGAATTGTGGTGCTAAAAGTTGTCCTCCTGTTGCTGTCTATTCTTCAGAAAAATTAGATCATCAACTTGATTTTATGACTACTGAATATCTAAAAGAACAAACTTCTTATCATGCAGAAACAAAAAAGGCTACATCTGTAGCATTGATGTCTTGGTTTCGAGGAGATTTTGGCGGTAAATCTGGAGCTTGTGAAATTTTAAAAGAATATGGAATTACACCTGAAGAAGCAAAAAAACTAGAGTTTAAATCTTATGATTGGACCTTACTTTTAGGAAACTTTAGAGAAATACCTAATTAGTTTCTTCTTTTTCATTCTCTTCAATATCTTTTGTCAAATCTAAATTTCTTAAAGTAGGATTAATAGCTCCTATAGTTACTACTGTGAGTAAGGTCATTGTTCCACCAAAAACCACAGCAGTTACTGGTCCTAATATTTTTGCAGCTAAACCACTTTCAAAAGCACCCAATTCGTTAGAAGATCCTACAAACATAGAATTTACTGAAGAGACCCTTCCACGCATATCATCTGGAGTTTTTAATTGTAAAATGGTTTGTCTAATTACCATCGAAATTCCGTCTGCTGCTCCACTGATAAACAACGCTAAAACACTAACCCAGAATAAAGATGATAATCCAAAAGCAATAATACTCAATCCAAAAATAAAGACAGATATCAACATTTTTTTACCTGTATTTTTGTTGATGGGAATGTAAGTGGTTAAAAACATGGTAACAATACTACCTATAGATATTGATGCGTTTAAAACTCCAAAACCTTCTGGACCCACTTTTAAAACATCTTGTGCAAAAACGGATAAAATAGCAACTGTTCCACCAAATAAAACTGCAATCATATCTAAAGTTAATACTCCTAAGATTTCTTTGGTTTTAAAAACAAATCGAACTCCAGCTTTTAGACTGTCCATCATTGGCTCACCAATGTTTTTATTTAAAATTGGCTTCTTTTTGATGAAAAACACAAAAACTAAAGATAACATTACTAAAATAAAAACCATGCACAAAGTCATATCAACACCAATCCAACTGATAAAGAATCCACCAAATAACGCTCCAGAAACAGAGGCTGTTTTCCATGTACTTGTGCTCCAAGTAGCAGCATTATGATATATTTTTTTAGGAACTAATAATGCGACTAAAGAAAAGATGGTAGGGCCAAAGAAAGATCGTAAGAATCCGCCAAAAAATACCAAAGCATAAATTCCGTATAAAATAGATTTTGTTGACCAGGTATTCACAATATCATCCGTAGTTAAAATAAACAAACCTAAACTAATGAGTGAAAATGCAGCAATACATAAAGCAAATAGATTTCTTTTCTCTTTTTGATCTACAATATGACCTGCAAAAAGTGCCATGGTAAATGCAGGAATAATTTCCATTAAACCAATAATACCTAATGATAAAGGATCTTTAGTAATACTATATACTTGCCATTCAATAACAATAAATTGCATAGACCAACCAAAAACCAACAAAAATCTGACAAATAAAAAAACATTAAATTCTTTTATTCTAAGTGCTGCATACGGATCGTTTTTAGCCATTTAGCTCAATTTCATATCCATTAAAATAGCAAATGTTTGATTGATGTCTTGCTCTTTTACAACAATTGTCATTTCGTTAGTTGTAGAAATAATTTCTTGTAATGGTATATCTGCCCAAGCCAATTGCTTTAAAATAAAGTAATAAATACCAGATTGTTCTAAATTTTCTTGAGGTAATTTTATAGTAATAGAGGCCAACTCTAACATAGAATGTGTTAGTGTTTCTTGTACAAAGATTTCCTCTACATAAGGTCTTAAATTTTTACTAGTAACAATATTGGTTTCAAAAATTCCTTGAGAAACCGTTAAAAAGTAGTCTGAATTTTCTGCTGATTTTGTTAAAATCTTAGCAATTTCTTTTAATAAAGAAGGTGTATTTTTAAAGGTAAAATCGCATAAATCTGAGCGTACAATTACGTCTCCTAAATCTAATGCTAATTTTTTAATGTTTTTTCTAATACGCAATTCGCTTGCAGGAGATAACCTGTTAATTGCCATCATAACCGCCCCAACTTTTACGTCTTTCTTTAAAGTAGATGACACTTCTGGTAAAATAATTCTTGCCAAAGAAGAAACATTTATCAATTTTTCATTTAATGCTTCTTCTATAAAAGGAGTTTTTCTAATGGTACTTTCTACAACTTCTTGTATTGTTTTCATAATAATTGTTTAATACATTACAATAATGTTCAAAATTAAACAATTAATCTAAATTATCCGTCAACTTTTTAAATTCTTTTTTTGGAGTCTTATTTTTATATAGAATGTTATAAACGGTATCAATAATTGGAGTCTTTGCTCCGTTTTCTTCCTTAATTTTAAAAGCACTTTCTGTAGCATAATATCCTTCTGCAATCATACTCATTTCCATTTGAGCAGATTTTACAGTGTATCCTTTACCTACCATATTTCCAAACTGTCTGTTTCTACTAAAAACAGAATATCCTGTTACTAGTAAATCCCCTAAATAAGCAGAGTTATTAATGTTACGTTTCATTTTATGTACTTTTTTGATAAAACGTTTCATTTCACGAATGGCATTACTCATTAAAACGGATTGAAAATTATCACCATAACCCAAACCATGAGCCATACCTGCTGCAACTGCATAAATATTTTTTAACATTGCTGCGTATTCTGTACCGATAATGTCATCAGAAATTTTGGTTTTGATATACCAACTTTCTAATGCCTTACCTACAAGTTTAGCTTTTTCTTCATCTTGACAAGCAATGGTTAAATAAGATAAACGCTCCATGGCAACTTCTTCTGCATGACATGGCCCCGTAATTACACCTATGTTTTCTAAAGGGATATTATATTTTTGATTGAAGTGTTCGCCAACAATTAAACCTGTTTCTGGTACAATACCTTTAATAGCCGAAAAAACAATTTTATGTTCTAAAGATGCTGTTAGTTTGTCTAACTCTAAAGTTAAAAAAGCAGAAGGAATTGCAAAAATTAAAATATCGTATGTTGTTACAATTTTATTAATGTCTTCTGTTAAATCTAACTTACTAGCGTAAACATCTGCTGCACGTAAATATTTAGGATTATGATCGTTTTCTTTAATATGAGCAATTGTAGATTTGTTACGCATGTACCAACCCACAGTTTCTAAATTTTCTTGTAACATTTTTACAATTGCTGTTGCCCAACTACCACCTCCTAATACCGCTATTTTCTTCTGATTGCTCATGAATACTTTTAATTTAGAGTCCAAAAGTAATAAAACTAATAACTTTATCTGAAAGCATTTGTGAATTATTATATTTGTGAAGCATCAATCTTTATATGAAAAAAATTGTTCTCTTATTGTTTTCTCTTTTTTTACTGATGATTTCTTGTAAAGATAAAACTACAAAAAAGGAAAGTCAACAACCAAAAACAGCAGAAAAAAAGTCAACAAAAGCAGCTAATGTTTCTATTTTAAAAAAGGAATTTGTTATTGCTGGTTTAAATGATATTTCTCACAAAGTTTGGTTGTATTTGCCACCTAATTATAAATCTTCAAAAGATAATTATCCGGTAATTTATATGCACGATGCACAAAATTTATTTGATGATTTAACTTCTTTTGTAGGAGAATGGGGAATTGATGAAACTTTAAACCAACTTTATAAAAAGACCGGGAAAAGCTTTATTGTAGTTGGTGTTGAAAATGGTGGAGAGAAAAGAATAGAAGAGTATACACCTTGGACGCATCCAAAATATGGTGGAGGAAAAGGTGCTATTTATGTCGATTTTTTAGCAAACCAACTCAAGCCTTATATTGATGCAAATTACAGAACAAAACCAGAAGCAAACCAAACAGCTATCATTGGAAGTTCTTTAGGTGGATTAATTTCTTTTTATGGAGGTTTAAAATACCCTAATGTGTTTGGAAATATTGGCGCACTTTCAACCTCTTTTTGGTTTTCTGATAATGTAAATAATTTTGCTAAAGAAAATGCAAATCAACAAAACACAAAACTGTATTTATTAGTTGGCGGAAAAGAAGGAGAATCTATGGTTCCTGATACAGAAAATATGTCAAAATTATTACTTAAAGATGGTTTTAAAAAAGCGCAACTTAAAACAAAAATAGTTCCTGAAGGAAAACATACAGAGTCTTTTTGGAAAGCAGAATTTTTAGAAGTTATTACCTTTTTATATAATTTATAAATCAATGAACGTACAAATCATTAACAAATCAAAACATGCAACACCAAATTACGAAACAGATGGTGCAGCAGGAATGGATTTAAGAGCAAATATAGATACAGCTATTACTTTAAAACCCTTAGAAAGAGCTATTGTAAAAACAGGTTTATTTATTGCATTACCTGTTGGTTTTGAAGCGCAAGTAAGACCTAGAAGTGGTTTGGCTGCTAAAAAAGGAATTACAGTTTTAAATAGTCCAGGAACTGTAGATGCAGATTATCGAGGAGAAATTGGTGTGATTTTAGTCAATTTATCAAATGAAGATTTTGTGATTAATGATGGTGAACGAATTGCTCAATTGGTCATTGCAAAACACGAACGTGTAAACTGGCAAGAAGTTGAAGTTTTATCAGAAACCGAACGTGGAGCTGGTGGTTTTGGAAGTACTGGTGTATAGCAATGGAAGCACCTAAACTGCAACCTTTAAGAATTATCTCTGGATGGCACGTAGAATGGAATTTATTTTACGAGGTAGATCCATCAGAAGAAACTATGACTTATTTAGATTCGAGTTCTTTACTTCATCTTAATAATAATGCTGGTAAAGTTGCTGTTAACTTAGAATGGAGACCAGAAAATGATGTAAACGGAAACTATATTCTTAGAGTTATTAGTTTAAGTGAAGTAAAAAACAAAAAAGGTGACATTATTTACGATGGTGACTGGGAAAATTTACTTTTCGAATTACATTCTAAAAATAGATTGGAAGTTGTAAGTGAAATTGAAAGAGTATTACTACAATTTTGATTAAAAGAGGTTTAGTTTCATCAAAAAAAGAATGCCTTTTAGCAATACAATGTTGCTAAAAATTTAAAATAATAAAATTATGATATTAGGAGTTTCAGATTGGTTAAGTCCAAAAATAAATGTAGAAGCAAAATACATTAGAATTGGTTTTGTTTTAGCAGTTTTACTGGCAGGTTTTGGTATTGGTTTATACCTTATTCTTTGGATTATTAAATTACTTTCTAAGTAAGAATTTTATAAACCTGACTCATTTTTCTTACCTCATCATGTAATAATGTATAAGGTAAAAAAGTATGAGAATGATATGTATAACCTCTCTTTTTGTAAAATTGAAAAGCTTGAGGTTGTTCATCCATAGCATCTAACCAAATAATGCTATATGATTTTTTAAATGCTTTTTGCTCTAACCAAGTAAGAAGTGTTTTTCCTATTCCTAAACCTTGTGTTTTTTGATGTAAATATAACCGATGTAATTTTACTTGTTTTACGTCATGTAAACCTTCTAGTTTTTCATCCCAAATAATTCTAAAATTACCAATAATTTCTTCATCATATAAGATGAAATAGTAATCTGTATTTTCTTGAGAAAGCTCTTTTAAAATGTTTTCTTTTGAGTATTGACTATTCACATACCAATTGCCATTATCTTTCCAAAAATGTTGATAAGCTAAAGGATAAATTTCTTGCATTAATATAAAAAGAGCATTCGTGTCTGAAGTGGAAATTTTTCTTAATTGAAGATTTTCTGATACTTTTATCATATATATAAAAATAAAAAACTGCTGTAGATTGATTACTTCTACAGCAGTTTTATAATAATAATTAGAACTTTTAAGACTTAATCTTGATTTTCAATAGCATCTTTTATTTTTCCTTCAAGTTCTTCCATGAGTTCTGGATTGTCTTTTATTAATCCTTTTACAGCATCTCTACCTTGACCTAATTTGGTTTCACCATAACTAAACCAAGATCCGCTTTTTTTAACAATCCCTAACTCTACACCAATATCTAAAATTTCTCCAACTTTAGATATTCCTTGTCCATACATAATATCAAATTCTGCAATTTGGAAAGGAGGTGCTACTTTATTTTTTACAATTTTAACTTTGGTTGAGTTACCAATAACTCTATCACCATCTTTAATTTGTGTTCTTCTTCTAATATCTAAACGCACAGACGCATAAAACTTTAATGCATTACCACCTGTTGTTGTTTCAGGGTTTCCAAACATCACCCCAATTTTCTCTCTTAACTGGTTGATAAATATAACCGTACAATTAGTTTTAGAAATGGTACCTGTTAATTTACGTAATGCCTGAGACATTAAACGTGCATGAAGTCCCATTTTAGAATCTCCCATTTCACCTTCAATCTCAGATTTTGGTGTTAAGGCAGCAACTGAATCAATTACTACAATATCTATTGCTCCTGAACGAATTAAATTATCTGCAATTTCTAATGCTTGTTCTCCATGGTCTGGTTGAGAAATAATTAAATTATCTACATCTACACCTAAATTTTCTGCATAAAACTTATCAAAAGCATGTTCTGCATCAATAAAAGCGGCAATTCCTCCTGCTTTTTGAGCTTCTGCAATGGCATGAATTGTTAAAGTAGTTTTACCTGATGATTCTGGTCCGTAAATTTCAATAACCCTTCCTCTTGGATAACCTCCAACTCCTAAAGCCAAATCTAACCCTAAAGAACCTGATGAAATTGCATCTACGTCTTCGGTTACAACATCACCTAATTTCATTACAGAACCTTTACCATAAGTTTTATCTAACTTATCTAGAGTAAGTTGTAATGCTTTAAGTTTTGCTTGCTTTTCTTTATCTGTCGCCATAAATCTTGCTATATTTTTTATATTTTTAAAGTGTTACAAGTTACAAAAAACGCTTTCTTTATTCCTAAAAAAACTACTATAATTTTATAGTATTTTTACACAAAATTTAATTTATGAGTTCCATAACTGTTTTAAAGAATGAAACTTCAATGGTTTCTATTGAGAAAGGTGAGTTAATCAGTTTTAAGGTGAATGAGGAAGAATATATTCATCAAAAAGGCAATAAAGGTTGGCGAAATTCTGATGATGAAATGTTTCCTGTAATTGGTCCAACCTCAAAAAATAATTTTAGAGTTCACACCAAAAATGGTGAAGCAATTCAAGATCAACATGGTTTATTGCGTGAAATGGACTATACTTTAATTTCTTCTGATAAAACCAGTGCTAGTTTTCTAAAAAAATATACAAAAAATACCAAAATTAAGAATAGTAAATTTCCAGAAAAATCTACTGAGGAATTGCTGTTTTGGCCTTTTGATTTTTCTTTTGAAAAACATTTTACTTTAAAAGATGATGTTTTAACCATTAAATTTATGATGAATTCTGATAAAGGAATGCCTTTTATGTTGGGCTATCATCCTGCGTTTTTATTGTCAGATACTGGAAAAGAAACCTTAATTTCTGGTGATCAAAAAATTACGTTATCAGATGTTTATAAAGCGGGTTCTAATGCTTTTCCTGTGTTGAATACTGATAAAATCATCCTAAAAAATATTGATAAAAGTGATTTAGAAATTACCACCCAAGGTTTTGATAATTTTATGATGTGGACAGAGGTTGATAATATGTTATGCATTGAGCCCATTACACAATATACATCGTATACAGACCAAAATTTTTCTGAAGAAAATATGCGATTATCAGCAGGAAAAAACGAATTTTTAGTGCAAATTAAAATCTTATAATTTGATTAAAAATCATCGTCATTTTATCATTCACAAACCTTGGGGAATGATTTCTCAGTTTGTAAATCCTGCAAAACGTAAAAAAAGTTTGTTAGGAGAATTGTACAATTTTCCTGAGGGAACCATGGCAATTGGCAGGTTAGATGTACCTTCTGAAGGCCTACTTTTATTAACAACAGATGGTAAAGTATCTGAAGCAATTAGAAGTAGTAAATACGAAAAAGAATATTATGTTCAAGTAGATGGAGTTATTACTGAAAACGAAATTCATCAACTTAAAAAAGGTGTAGAAATTGGTTTTAATGGAAAAAAATATATGACAAAACCAGGTAAAGCTGCTATAATTGAGGATCCTAAATTTCCGTTAAGAAGTCAAAAAATTAGAGATGCTAGACATGGCCCAACAAGTTGGATTTCTATTTGTATTAGAGAAGGAAAATTTAGACAAGTTAGAAAAATGACAGCTGCTGTGGGTTTTCCTACCTTACGATTAATAAGAGTGCGTATTGGAAACATTAAATTAGAAAATTTAGAAGTTGGTGAAGTGATAGAGGTAGATAATTTAATGTAACAAATATTACGTACTACATTTTTAATTCTATTTATTTTTGTGCTATGGATAATTCTAACACCACAATTTACATTGTTGCTGCAATTATAATTTTACACTTTTTAGTAGGTTTTGGATATTTAATCTATAAATTGAATAAAAAAGATAAAAAGTAATTTTTACTTCTTTTTTTTATAGTTATCAAAATACAAAGCAGCTAGTAAACTTAATCCAACAACTATTCCTCCTAAAGAATCAAAAACTTTTTGATCTTTATACATTACATACACTGAAAAGAAAATTGATAATAAGCTAATTATTATGATAAAGTATTTTAGCTTTTTACTCATTTTTATTTGCTTTTATCCATTCTAATATGAGGTATTCCATCTTCTAAATACTCCTCTCCTACTTTTATAAACCCATGAGATTCGTAAAATTTTTGTAAATATACTTGTGCAGAAATGGTAATATTTATTTGATTATAATGTTCTTGTATTGCTTTGATAGAAGCTTTCATAACATCATGTCCATAACCAAACTTACGTTCTTTTTCTTCCACTACTACCCTACCAATACTTGCATTTTCAAAATAATCTCCTGGTTTAAAAATACGTGTATAGGCAACAATTTTATCATTTTTAACACCAAAAACATGGATTGCTTTTTGGTCTTTACCATCTACATCTTGATACACGCAATCTTGCTCTACTACAAAAACTTTAGAACGGATTTGTAGTATTTGATATAATTCTGTTGTGTTTAATTCTTGAAATGTTTTTGTAATAAAATTCACTTAGAAAAGATTTCTCGATACAATTTTCTTCCTTTATTAAGAAAATCACTCGAAATGACATATTTAAAATTGATTTACCCAGCACAAGAAATTTTATTCACTCTGTTTTGATGTCTTCCACCTTCGAATTCTGTAGAAAGAAAAACATCTACAAAACCTAATGCTTGTTGTAAAGACACAAAACGAGCAGGAATGGTTAAAACATTCGCATTATTATGTTGTCTTGTTAAGGCTACCAACTCATTATTCCAACACAAAGCCGCTCTAATACCTTGATGTTTGTTAGCTGTCATTTGTGCACCATTACCAGATCCACATAAAATAATACCTAATTCGGCTTTACCAGATTCAACAGCGTCTGCTGTAGGATGAATTGCATCAGGATAATCCATAGAACCATTTGTATCTGTTCCAAAATTTAAAACTGTATATCCTTTATTTTCTAAATGCTTTATAATTTCGAACTTATATTCAGTTCCTGCGTGGTCATTACCAATAGCAATTGTCATAATTTGTTGATTTAAGAATGTCATTTCTACTTTATGGAGAAATCTTATTATTTTTGAGATTTCTCAACTTCACTACGTTACGTTCGAAATGACAAGTAGTTACATCACAAAAATATAGAATTTACAGGTTATGAACAGTTATAAACAATCAAAATTTATCATTTTTTAATAACCTCTTATTTTTGAAGTGTTTATCTATTTTAAGGGAATGTTAAGAACTTATCATTAAAAACTCGAAACTTTTTTTGGTGATTTTAAAAATTATTACAATACAAGTTCATACATGAGATATGCAAATTTAATTTTGATTTTTTGATAAAAGTTTATCAACATAAAATTTACAATTTGTTTACAGTAAACTTTGTAAAATTTATGAGATTTTTATATGAATACGTGTTTATAAGTTTTGTTAATAACTCTAAATTTAAATTGATTTTTAAGCTTTTAAATAACTCATAACTTGTCAATGTTTTTTAATAAGTGAATTATAAAAATTTAAAAGTAAAAATTTATAGTAGCTATTCACATACTATTATAAACATTATAGTTTTTTAAATTTTTATAAAAGAAAAATAATTATAATATAGAATGTTGATAAGTGATTTATAAGATAATAATTAACTTTGTAAAAAATTAGTTTATGAAAAAGTTATCTGCTTTTATTTTTTTCTACTTTTTTATTATCAATATTAATTCTCAAGTTTATGATAAATTTATAATAGATTCAATTGAGTATATTATAGAAGACCCATACTCTACTGAAAATTTTGAGGTTAGTATTAGAAAATATCAAAATTGTCCGAAAGGTAAGTTTACTATTCCTGAAAGTATTTATTGGAATTATAACAATAAAACATATAAGATAGTGGGTATTTCGGAGAATGCATTTAAAGATTGTGTAAATTTAAATGAAGTAGTTTTTCCAAATAGTTTAAAATATATTGGTGAAGAAGCTTTTAAAAATACTGGCCTTAAAACTCTAAATTACCCAAAAGGTTTAACTTCTATTGGTTATGGTGCTTTCAGAGAATGTAAAAATTTAGAAACTATTAGTATTGAAGAGGGAGTAACATATATAGGAAATAGTACTTTTTCTTGGTGTAATAGCTTATTAAATGTGACAATTTCTAATACTGTAAAAAGTTTTGGATACAGCACATTTAGTGCATGTAAAAGTTTGAGAAGTATTGTTATTCCTGACAGTGTTGAAAATATTGAAAGTGGATTATTTGGAGGTTGTTCAAATCTTGAAACTGTAAAAATTTCTGATTCATTAAAAAAAATTCCTTATAAAACTTTTTCTGGTTGTGAAAGATTAAATAATGTTGAAATTCCCGATAATATAGAAAAAATAGAGAGCTCTACTTTTAGTGGATGTAAGAGTTTAACAAGTATTACTATCCCAGAGAATGTAAAAACTATTGGAGATTATGCCTTTTATAATTGTATAAAATTAGAAAATGTGTCAGTTGAAGTTAAGACTCCTATTATTATAAATAATACAGTTTTTAAAGATGTCGCTATTAATAATATTCCTCTAAAAGTTCCAGAAAATTCAGAATTATTATATAAAAATGCCAATATATGGAAAAATTTTAAGACAATAATACCTTTAAAAATAACTAATTTTTATAATAATTTAAGAGTAGAATTTTACCCAAACCCAGCATCTAAACAAATAAAAATTGAGTTAAATAATTCAGAGTTACAAGAAGTTTTAATATGCAATAATTTAGGACAATTAATAAAAACTAGCAACAAAACTGTAATAGATACTTCTAAATTAGAATCTGGAATTTACTTTTTACTTGTAAAAACAAATAAAGGTAAAGCAACGAAAAAATTAGTAATAGAATAATTTAAACCGTTTCAGTTTTCTTTTCAGCTTTTAAAAGATAGGTTGTGTCTTTTTGAACTTCTGAAGCTTTAATAGGTACTTCTGTTTTGTTTAGAGATGAATTTACCGTTAGTACAGTAACTGCTATTCCTGTAATAAATATTACAGCGAATAAAACGATAATTTTACGTAGATTTTTCATTTCTAAATTGGTTGTTCTTATTATAAAGACGTATTAATTTAGAAAACGTTACAATAAAATTAAGATTTCTTTAACTTTTTATTTAATTGATAAAGAAATGAATAGCTTTTTTAACGATAGAAACATTAATTTCTCCTGTTCCAATCAATTCTCCATCTGCTTGTATAAATGGTTTTGAGTTTTTAGGAATTACAGTAATTTCTCTAGTTTTATAAGTTGCTACTTTTTTGTTATTCACAATTTTCCCAGAATATAATTTAGGTAGATTAAAAACTAAATCAAAAAAAGTTAAGTTTTTAGCAATGGTAATATCTAACAAACCATCAGAAGGATTTACATCTTTAGTAAACTGCATTCCTCCTCCAGAAAATTGACAAATTCCAACAATTGTCATCAAACATTTAGTTTCTATACTTGTATCATCAAATAGAATTTTAAAAATAGTTTTCTTGTAAAATAATAATCCATATAATCCTGCTAACAAATAAGCTACAGCTCCAAAACGTTTTAATGTATTTAGTTTATTCACAATATATCCATCATACCCTAAACCAGCAACATTGTTAAAGTAATGTAGCTTTTTATCATTTGTTTTTACTACTCCAATATCTTGTAAAATAACTTTATGTTGTTGTATGATATCAATCGCTTTTTCAATATCATTTGGTATATCGTAGGTTTTTATCCAATCATTACCAGTTCCTAAAGGAATGACACCAATAGTTAGTTCGGAAGTTTTTATGTATGTTTGCAGCATTATTCCGTTAACTACATGATGTAGTGTACCATCTCCACCAATCGAAATAATAATTCTAAAACCTTGTTGAATTGCAGTGTTTACCAATTCAATTTCGTGTTTAGAATACTGTGTAAAAGCAAAAGAATAGTCAATCTTTTTTGTTTTTAAAATATACTGAATCTTCTTCCATTTTTTAGAAAAGTTTCCATTTCCAGAAGTAGGGTTAGTAATTAAAAACCAAGAATTAGACATAAAAAACAATAATTAACAACCAAAATACAATAAATCATATCATAACAATTTTTTAATAAAAAAAGTATTGAATTATCGTATTTTAGGATCATAAATAACAGAAAGGTTTTATGCCAAGAAAGAAGAAAAAAATATATAAGAAAAAAGGAAGAGTCATTAAAGATTTAACCAGAAATATATTTAAAATATTAAATAAAGACAGCGATAAATTTTACAATTACAAACAAATTGCTGCACAATTGGGGATTTCTGATACAGACGGAAAAACCCAAGTTTTAAAGAAATTAGCAGAATTGACGGCTACAAAAAAAATTAAAGAAGTAGATAGAGGAAAGTTTCAAATTAATGAAGATCGTAAGTATTCTTTAGGAACTTTAGATATTACATCAAACGGAAATGGATATTTTATTTCTGATGATTATGATGATGATATTTTTGTACCTAATGTTAATTTAGGTAAAGGTTTACAAGGAGATATTGTAAAAGTTTATGTTTATAAAAAAAGACGTTCTAACAAATTAGAGGCAGATGTTGTAGAGGTTTTAGAACGTGTAAAAACAGATTTTGTAGGTGTTTTACAACTAAACAAAAACTTTGGATTTGTATTACCAGATAGCAATAAAATGTATGCTGATATTTTTATATCACAAAATAAACTCAATGGTGCTGAACATGGTGATAAAGTGCAAGCAAGCATCACAGATTGGCCAGAGAAATCGAAGAATCCATTTGGAAAAATTACCAAAGTTTTAGGGAAACCAGGAGATCATAACACAGAAATGCATTCTATTTTATTAGAATACGATTTACCCTATGAATTTCCGAAAGAAGTTGAAGAAGATGCATCAACTTTACCAATAGAAATCACTAAAGATGAAATTGCCAAACGTAGAGATATGAGAGGTGATTTAACGTTTACCATAGATCCAAAAGATGCCAAAGATTTTGATGATGCGTTGTCTTTTAAAAAATTAGAAAATGGCAATTATGAAATAGGAATTCATATTGCAGATGTATCGCATTATGTGCAGCCAAAAACCATTTTAGATCATGAAGCTTATGAAAGGGCAACCTCTGTCTATTTAGTGGATAGAGTAGTACCCATGTTACCAGAAATGTTGAGTAATGGTGTGTGTTCTTTAAGACCAAATGAAGAAAAATTAACCTTTTCTGCAGTGTTTGAAATCAATGAAAAAGCACAAATTATAGATCAATGGTTTGGTAGAACAGTTACCTATTCAGACAAACGTTTTGCGTATGAAGAAGCTCAAGCTATTATTGAAAATAAAAACAATATCATACCAGAGAATGTATCTTTAACAGGTGAAGAATATACTGTGGATGATGCTATTGTAGAAGCAACTTTAAAATTAGATGAATTGGCAAAAATCCTTAGAAAAAAGAGGATGAAACAAGGTGCTATTTCCTTTGATCGAGTAGAAGTGAAGTTCAATTTAGATGAGGAAGCAAATCCTGTTGGCGTGTATTTTAAAGAAGCTAAAGATGCAAATAAATTAATTGAAGAATTTATGTTACTTGCCAATAGAAAAGTAGCTGAATTTATAGGAAAAGCAAAAGGAGGGAAGCCTTCTAATAAAACATTTGTTTACAGAGTACATGATGAACCAGACATAGAGAAATTAGCTTCTTTACAAAACATCATCAGTAAATTTGGATATAAAATAGATACCAATACAAAAGAATCTACATCAGATTCTTTAAATCAATTATTAAATGATGTACATGGAAAAGCAGAATCTAATATGATTGAGACTTTAACTATTAGAACCATGTCTAAAGCAGTGTATACTACTCAAAATATTGGTCACTATGGTTTGGCATTTGATTATTATAGTCATTTTACATCACCTATAAGACGTTATCCAGATGTAATGACACATAGATTATTGCAACATTATTTAGATGGCGGAAATAGCGCAAAACAAGATATTTATGAAGAAAAATGTAAACATTCATCAAAGCGAGAAGAATTAGCTAGTAAAGCAGAACGTGATTCTATTAAGTACATGCAAGTAAAATACATGCAAGACCATAAAGATGAAGTGTTTGATGGTGTAATTACAGGAGTTACAGAATGGGGAATTTATGTAGAAATTACCAAAAATAAATGTGAAGGAATGGTGCGTATTCGCG
The DNA here is from genome assembly GCF_009832745.1 of Polaribacter septentrionalilitoris. GTDB lineage: Bacteria > Bacteroidota > Bacteroidia > Flavobacteriales > Flavobacteriaceae > Polaribacter > Polaribacter septentrionalilitoris. The sequence continues at coordinate 313,074 of NZ_VRMJ01000033.1, forward strand.
ATATAAAAAGTGATTATTATATTTTTGATGAAGAGCAATATGCAATAGTTGGACAATCTACCAAACAAATGTATCAGTTAGGAGACAACGTTCAAGTAAAAGTTAAAAAAACAGATTTAGAACGTAAACATTTAGATTTTGATTTAATTGAAGAGTAGATTAAAATTAAATTAAAAGCTCTTTAAGTATTTAAAAGTTACAGTAAAATAGAATATAATTATTTATAAATCAGAAAAATACGTCAGATGACGTATTTTTTTTTGTTTATATAAGATTGACTTTTGTAAAAAACAAATATCATGAAATTAAAATTACTTCTATTTTTTTTTATACCTGTCATGGCTTTTAGTCAATCTCAATTAGGAAATCAAATTAATAACCCAGATGAAAGTAATACAAAACCAAGTAAATTTGGAACTGGTGTTGCAGTTTCTGATGATGGATCTATTATAGCAGTTGGTGCTCCTGGGAATAATGAGAATAGTTTTGTTAGAGTATTTAAATACGTAAATAATGATTGGCAACAATTAGGAAATGATATTACAAATGAATCTATTCTAGAAAAAGTTGGTCATGGTGTTTCTTTATCTTCAGATGGTAAAATATTAGCTGTTGGTGCTCCAGAAGGTGGAGATTTAGATGAAGGTCACATCAGAATTTATGAATATAAAAATGATGCCTGGGAAAAAATAGGTCAGATTGTTGGTGATGGAACTCAGTTTTATTTGGGATACAAAGTAGTGTTAAGTCCTGATGCAAAATTCTTAGCAGCAACAGCTTATAAAACAAATTCGTCTAAAAAAGGTTTTGTCAATGTTTATGAAAACATTAATGGAACATGGACGCAAAGAGGTACCACTTTAGAAGGTGAATTTAATTATGATGCCTTTGGATATACTTTAGACATGTCTGATGATGGTAATGTATTAGCTATAGGAAACAAAGGAAGAAAAAAAGTAAAAGTTTTTAAATTTGAAAATAATGATTGGGCTCAAATAGGTGATGATTTTACAGGTTTAAACACAACAACTAGAGAGTTTTTAAGTGTTTCTTTATCATCAAATGGAAATAAAGTTGCAATTGGTTCTAGTGAAGGGGTAAGTATTTATGAAAATAATAATGATACCTGGAGCTTACTAGGTAGTAAAATAACAAATGGAAGCATCACTTCTTTATCATCTGATGGAACAAAAATTGCAGTAGGTTCTCCTTACAATTATACTGTTAAAAACTATATTTATAATAATGATAATTGGACTCAAAGAGGTGAAGATGTTTCTACTTGGAGAAGTAGCAATTTTAGTGAATCATTAGCATTATCAGCAGATGGAGACACATTTATTTCAGCAAGTAATAAAGCTTTTCCAAGAGTTTATACTTTTAATACAACCTTACTTTCTGTAGAAAAAAATAGTATAGAAAACTTAGTAGCTTTATATCCAAATCCAGTTTTTAATAATTTTAAAATTAAAGTTTCTAATGATGAATTTAGATCATTAACCATTTATAATTTATTAGGAAAAAAGATATTAGAAAGTAGAAATACCTTAATAAACTTTTCCTCTTTTCCTAAAGGAATCTATATGGTAAAAATTAGAATAAATACAAGAACCATCACCAAGAAAATTATAAAAAATTAAAATTTAATCACAACTTATTTAGATACTTACAGATTTAAATTGATAATAAATATCGTAAATTTGTAAAATGAAAATAAAAGGTATTCTTATTTTAAGTATTTTTCTTTTTTTCTCTTGCAACCGCACTTCTAATTCTGTTGTTGAGAATCATTTAAACGTTAAATTACCAAAGAAATTTATTATTTTAAAAGATACACTTATTGTAGATCAAAGAGTTGTACATAAAATGGATTTACAGTACACTAAAAAACAAATTTATTTATTAGTGCATAAATTAAAAAGAAAAGAAAACCTTACGCTTACAAAGTTTGATAAAGGTTATAAACTTAGTTTCGTAGATAAAAAAAATAAAGGAGATATTATCATTAAAATTGATACGATTAATAATCATTTTTTATATAGAGAATACTATTTTCAAAATATTATTCCTATAAAAAAAGGTATTTAGCCATAAAATTTTTATTATTAATTTAATGTTATTGCAACAATAAAATTCAAATTAAGTCTTTATATTGGTATACTTATTATCTAAGTAGTATAATTAAAGTTTAAAATGATGAAAAGAACATTTTTTTTAATTGCGTTAGTAACAAGTTTTTCTATAGTATCACAATCTACAATATCTAAAAACCTTGGTGATTACTCAGAATTAAAGGTTTACAATGGTATTGAAGTAGAACTAATAAAATCAGATAAACAAGCTCTAGAAATCTCTGGAGAGAAATCTGAAAGAGTAAAAGTTAAAAATGTTGATAATACATTAAAACTTTCCATGAAATTTTCTGTAAAACCTTCAGAAAACGCTGCAGAAGGTAAAGTTTTAATCAAATTATATTACAATAAAAAGATTGATATTATTGATGCTAATGAAGGTGCAACCATAACTGGTAAAGATTTTAATCAGGACAAATTAGAAGTCAATGCACAAGAAAGAGCGTTTATAAACCTTACATCTTCTATAAAAACACTAAAAGTAAGAACATCTTCAGGTGGTATTGTAAAATTATCAGGAACTGCAGACAACCAAGAAGTAGATGTAGATTTGTATGGAACATATCATGGTTTTAATATGAAAGTTACTGGGAATTCAACAGTTAAAGCAGGTACAGGAGCTAAAGCAGAAATTTTAGCAGGATCTACGTTAAATGCTAAGGTTAGTTTTGGAGGTTCTATTTTCTATAAAGGAAATCCTAAAGTAATAAAAGATAAAAAAGTAATTGGTGGAATTATTCAGAAAAGAAATTAGACTTACTTTTGTATCTTTGTACTCTAAAAAATAAAAAATGAACAGTTTAGCTATATATTTCGGAATGATTGGTGGACCACAAATTATTATTATTGTTGTGGTAATTTTATTATTATTTGGTGGAAGAAAAATTCCAGAATTAATGAGAGGATTAGGAAGTGGAATAAAAGAATTTAAAAACGCAGCCAAAGAAGAATCTGACGAAAAATTAGAAGAAAAGAAATAGAAAGAATTCTAGTTCTTTTAAAGCATAAAAAAAGCTCAATTTGTATTACACAAGTTGAGCTTTTTGTTTTTTAAATTAAAAAAATCCCCCAAAATTTTTAATTCAATTTATTTTAGCAAATATATAATTCAATAATGTATTTTTAAAAAAAATGTTACAAAAGGGAAGAATTTATCAATATTTGGGATGAATAGGAAACCTAATTTAATAAACTTAACAAAGAATTTTTATTAAATTTTCTTGATACAGGAATTTCAAAAGAAATTAATTTAGATTTTAAAAGATATCCTCTAGCATTACCAGCAATATCATACATAAACTTTGTATTAACAATATAAGATTTATGACATCTAATAATAGTATTATAGTTTTCTAAAGCAGCATCAATTTTAGACAAAGTTACTCTTAGAATTTCTTCTTTCAAATCTTCAGAATTGTCCTTTTTTATAAAAAAACTAGCATAATTTCCTTGAGAAGTAATGTATACAAGATTGTTAATATCAAAGCTTATAAATTCTTTTTTATTATCAGAATAGAGTTTAATCTTTGTAGTTAAAATTTCTTTTTTTTGATCTTGTTGCTGCTTTCTATAATTTCTAATTTGACTTATTCTCTTTTGTCTTTTTTCACTAACTATTCTTTCATTATAAAAAGTATATAAACTCATAGGTAATGAAGTAACTAATAAACTATATGTTAAATATTCTATTAAAGAAAGTTTTCTTAATTGAAAAGGTTCTTTGTACATTTCTCCAAAATACCATAATAAAGTACCAATAAAAAGAACACCAATAATCACCAAAAAAAGACTTCTACCTACTGTCCAATTATCTTCATTAAAATATTCTTTAAAAAATAATGGTGGTACATAAAGCATAAAAAATGTACCTAAAAATGCAATTAATCCAATACCAATGGTATATTCTAGAATAATTACATCAAAAAGTGATAAATAAAAAGGTCTAAAAATGTAAAGAAATAGAAACACAAATAAGCTAAAATAAAAACTAAATCTGAACTTAAAATTTAAATTTGGATTAAAATAATAGGGCTTAGATAACCAAGAAAAAAAAGTTTTCATAAAAAATTAAGAAATTAAGTTTTGAAGTTCTTCTTTTTTAAAACTTCTAGATACAGGTATTTGCGTGGTTAATACATCTGATTCTAAATAATAACCTCTAGCATTTCCAGAAACAGTATTCATAAACTCAGAATTTACAATATAAGATTTATGACAACGAATAATGTTTGAATAATTTTCAAGTTTAGAAAAAATATTAGAAAGAGTATTTCTTAAAATGTTCTCTTTAATACCTTTTTCTGATTTAAAATAAAAACTGGCATAATTGCCTTGTGATGTAATGTAAATCAAATCATTAATATAAAAAGTTACGTTTTCTTTTTTATTATCACCATAAATCTTTATTTCATCATTTATATTTTTTTCTAAACTAGTATTCTTAAACAACATTATTGTTTTAGCTGTCTTTTTTCTATGGATTCTATACAATTTTTCACTGACAAAGGTAAAAAGGAGAATAGGAAATATAGCTAATGAAAAAGTGTACACAAAAAAACTGGATAACGAAAGTTGGTACATATTTTCTGTATTTTGTACCAAAGAATTGTAATAATAATTAGCTAAAGTAATTGTAACTAGTAAACAAAATAAGAAAAAAATATTTTTACCAACATTCCAATTTTCATCCTTAAAATAGTTTTTAAAAAAGAATGGTAATCCAACAAAAAAGAAAACCATTGCTATAAAAGAAACAAGACCAAAACCACCTGTATATAAAAACTTATTGTTTAAAATACTTGCTATTCCAAAAGGTTGAAAAGAAAATAAAAACAAGAAGATAAACAATCCAACACCAAAAGATAATATTAAATTAAATTTTGGAGAGTTTATAAAAAAATAAGGTTTTTTTAACCAGTTGTATATTAACATTATAGTGATAATCTTTAAAAAAGAGTATCAAATATAAAATTTTTATTAGTTAAAATAGAAAGTTTAAGTTTTGAAAAAATGTAATTATTCTATTTCTTCAGTTTTTACGGTTCCTTTTGGGATATCTAAAGAAGTTTTAAAATCAGGTAAAACAGAACTCATCATAGGGTTTGATAACTGTTTTGCTTCTATAAAATTCCATAGTTTATCTTCGGTATTATAAATTCCTAATAGGTATGAAATAGACATAATTTTCATTTTATTAATATGCATGATGTTTTTAGTTTTTACATAACATCTATATTGGTTCTGCTCATTTATAATTTCAGATACTTCTAATACTTCAGCAGATTTAAAAATAAACCCTTGTTTTTTCATAGTATTCATTGTATCAGTAATTAAACTCAAAGCTTGGTCTTTACCTCCCATAATCTTTAAAACAGGTGGATAAGTATAGTTTAAAACTGTTTCAAATTTTGATTCTAAAGTAGCTTTTGAAGTAATTTTTGCATCACGTAAAGCTTCTTCTTTAGTTTGACAGAATAGTGTTAAACTAAAGAAGAGGCATATTACCAATAAGAATTTTTTATTCATTATTCTTTTTCTTTGATTTTGCGTTTTTCATAGCTTCACCTATTTGATTGCTAGCAGTAAAACTAGCTACCATATCATTTAACATTTGGCTTCCCGCTTGTGGCGAATTTGGTAACAAAATTAAGTTGCTATTGGTTTCTTGCCCAATAGATTGTAATGTGTCATAATGTTGCGTTACAACAATTAATGCAGATGCTTCTTGACTGTTGATACCTACTTTGTTTAAAACCTCTACAGACTCTTCTAAACCACGAGCAATTTCACGTCTTTGATCTGCAATACCTTGTCCTTGCAAACGCTTACTTTCTGCTTCTGCCTTTGCACGTTCTACAATTAAAATACGTTGTGCATCACCTTCAAACTGAGCTGCTGTTTTTTCTCTATCTGCTGCATTAATTCTATTCATTGCAGCTTTTACTTGAGCATCTGGATCAATATCTGTAACTAATGTTTTAATAATATCATAACCATATTCAGTCATGTATTCTTGTAATTCTCTTTTTACAGCAATTGCGATATCATCTTTTTTTACAAAAACATCATCTAATTTCATTTTTGGTACTTCAGCTCTTACTACATCAAATACAAAAGAAGTAATTTGATCATGAGGATAATCTAATTTGTAAAAAGCATCATAAACTTTATCTCTAATTACTTTATACTGTACAGAAACTTTTAATTTTACAAAAACATCATCTAATGTTTTGGTTTCTATAATTACATCTAATTGCTGAATTTTTAAACTCACTTTTCCTGCAACTCTATCCACAAAAGGAATCTTTACTTGAAGACCAGACTGACGTATGCTTTGAAATCTTCCAAAACGTTCAATTATGGCAGCAGTTTGTTGTTTTACCATAAAGAAAGTAATAAAAATAACTAAGGCAATTAAAACAATAATAATGGGTAATGTAGCAATCATTGTATAAGTTTTTAAAAGTTAATAAAAGTGTGATGTAAAGATACTTAAAAGATTAAGTACTTATAAGTAGTAATTTTAGTAATAATGTTACATATTAAAAATAAAAAAACCCTATAAATAAATATTTTACAGGGTTTTATATTTTGTTTTTTAATAAAACTTATTCTTTAGGAAAGATTTTATATAATTTTCTGTTATACTTTATCCATTTTTTATACTGTTTTGCAGAAAGTAAACTTTTTAGTTTTTTATCGAAAGCAAGATCTTCTTTTTTTAAGGTTTCTGAAAGTGGTTTTAGGTTTTCATTCATTTCTTTAGCCACTTTCTGTTGATTGGAAAAATCACCAGTTTTCATTGCTGTTTTCTGAAAATTATCAATCATATTTTTAGTGTTTTTTAAGAGAAAACTATTAATTCTCTTAATATCACTAATTCTCTTATTATATTCAGAAAGAGTTTTAGAAAATGTTTTTCCGGTATCTGATGATAATTTTACCTTCGACTTTTTTGCCGCTTTTTTAATATCATAAATAACAATACCTACATATTTTTCGATTTTAAAATCAGGATCTGGAGGTTTTTGAGTTGTTTGATTCATCTGTCTTTGACGTTGCATACTGTTTCTCATTTGTGCTTGAGAGATAGTAGTAAATAGGACAATAAAAAGGATGAATATTTTTTTCATAATTATAATTTTTCTATGGCGTTTTCAAGTCGTTTTATAGTTTCTTCTTTACCAATCATTGCAATAATATCAAATAAATGAGGTCCTGCCAATTTGCCAACCAAACTTAAACGTAAAGGTTGCATCACTTTACCAAACCCAATTTCCTTGCCAGAAATCCATTCTTTGATTTCTTTTTCTGTATTTTCTGATGAAAAGTCTTCAATTGAATTGATAATATCAATTAATTCCTTCATTAATTCTGGAGTTCCTTCCTTCCAATTCTTTTTTACGTTTTTGCCATCATATTCTTTAGGAGAAACAAAAAAGAAAGAGGATAAACCCCAAAAATCTTGAATAAAAATAGCTCTTTCTTTAACAGATGAAACTACTTTTTGAACATAGTCTTTTTCAGCAATAATTCCTTTTTCAGCTAAAATAGGAAGATATAAATCAGTCAATTCTTCATCAGGTTTAGACTGCATGTATTGCTGATTGAACCACTTGGTTTTATCTGGACTAAATTTCGCTCCAGATTTGCTAACACGCTTTAAATCAAATGTTTTTACTAATTCTTCTAGAGAAAAAATTTCTTGTTCTGTTCCTGGATTCCATCCTAAGAAAGCTAACATATTTATAAAGGCATCTGCAAAATAACCATCTTCTTTATAACCACAAGAAACATCACCATTAACTTCATTTGTGTATTCTAAAGGAAAAACAGGAAAGCCTAATTTATCACCATCACGTTTGCTTAATTTTCCTTTTCCAACAGGTTTTAAAATTAGTGGTAAATGTGCAAATTTTGGAGATTCCCAACCAAAAGCTCTGTATAATAAGCTATGAAGTGGGAGAGAAGGCAACCATTCTTCTCCACGAATTACATGAGAGATTTCCATTAAATGATCGTCTACAATATTTGCCAAATGATAGGTTGGCATACCATCACTTTTAAATAAAATTTTATCGTCTAAAGTGTTGGTATCTATTTTTATAGTTCCACGAATTTCATCCTCTAAAATCAAAGTTTCATCTTGAGGAGTTTTAAAACGAACTACAAATTTTTCTCCAGAATTAATTCTTTGTTGTACTTCATCATCAGACAAAACCAAAGAATTTACCAAACGTCCTTTTTCACGATTATGCCAATTGTAGATAAACGTTTTTCCTTCTGCTTCATGTTGTTTTCTATGAGCGTCTAACTCTTCTGAAGAATCAAAAGCGTAATATGCCCAACCAGTACCAATCAATTGATCTGCATATTTTTTGTACAAATCTTTGCGTTCTGATTGTCTGTAAGGACCAAATTTTTCGTTCTTTCCTGGACCTTCATCAAAAGGTATAGCACACCATTCTAAAGCATCAATAATATATTGTTCTGCGTTAGCTACATAACGTGTTTGGTCTGTATCTTCTATACGTAATACAAAAGTTCCGTTGTGTTTTTTAGCAAATAAATAATTATATAAAGCGGTTCTTACACCCCCAATGTGAAGAGGTCCTGTAGGACTTGGCGCAAAACGAACACGAACATTAGATTCCATTTTCTTTTAATTTTAAGTGTTGCAAAGATAGTTTTTAAAAGAGAGAATAGAAATTAGAGAAAAGAAAAAAGACTTCAAAAATGAAGAGTTTAAAATATTTTAATTCTATTTATTTAAAAATAATGATATATTTTATGACTTCAAATTTACGAATTTTTTAAAAGGTAGACCCATCAGGTTTTCAAAACCTGATGGGTCTTTTTTATGTATTATGAGGATATAAAGTATAGTTTAAAACTTACGATAAATTCCAAAATTAATAGCAGCTTTTTTGGGTACATTATTGCCAAAAAAAGCACTTGCAAAACTTGCAGTTACTCCAAAGTTATTAGTAAACTCTCCAATTCCTTTTAAACCATAAGCACCATATTCTTGATTGTTTACATACAAACCAGTTTGATCATTGACAAGTGGAAAGTCTATGGTTCCGTTTTCGAAAGATTTTACAACATCAAGAAAACCAACCAACCAAATACGTTTGGTAATTTTGTGTCCTATTTCTCCACCAACTTTAAAGTTAGAACTGTAATCATTAGACCTGTATTGTAGTCCAATATGAGTTTGTAAGTAAGTTTTTCCAAAACTTCTACCAGCTAAAAAAAGAGGTGTAATCGTAGTTGCGTCATAAGAAACTCTAATTCCTGTATCGTTATTATAAGTATTTGCGGTATTAAATTCTACATCAATTTGACCCGCTAAAACCCATTTTTTATGATGGAATTGATGTTTTAGACCAAATGCAATATTACCAAAAGCAGTTTCAGACCCAGGTATAGTTCCGCTAAATATATTTGGATTTGCAAGATTTCCTGTTTCGATATGTTTAATGGGTAAATTAAAAAGTAATGTTGTTTTATTGGTTAAACCGTATTCTGTGTATAGTTGATAAGTTTGATCTGTTATTTCGCGCTCAAGACTATTATCAGGATTTCCAAATAAAGTATCATAATTAGAGATTGTTGTAAATGAGACTTGGGTGTAAAATTTTCCTTCTTTTTGTGTCCAAGGACTTTGTGATAGTAAAGAAATACTGATAAATAAAAAAACGAGTTTTGCTAACTTTTGCATTTTGTTAAAATTTATGATTGCTTAGTAGTATCTTTAGTAAAATACTTACAAAACCGTTTTAACAAAAATTTGAATGGTCAGCAATTTAAAAAACAGTATTTTTATTAGTTGATTATGAGTGGATTTAAAAACATAGAGCAAAAACTATATCAATTTACGCGTAAATTTTATACAAGTGAGTTGATAAAAGGCGTCATTTTATTCCTTTCTTTAGGATGTGTATACTTATTTTTCACGCTTTTTTTAGAGTATTTTTTATGGCTAAAACCTACAGCTAGAACCTTATTATTTTGGTTTTTTATACTCGTTGAGGTTTTTCTTTTAGTTCGTTTTATTGCTTTTCCTATTTTTAAATTGTTTGGTCTTCGTAAAGGAATTTCTTATGAGCAAGCCTCAAAAATTATTGGTAGCCATTTTCCAGAAGTACAAGACAAACTATTAAATGTTTTACAACTTAAACAAAATAATAATCCTACAGACTTATTGTTGGCAAGTATTGATCAAAAATCTGAAGAATTACAGCCTATTCCTTTTTTAAAAGCTGTAGATTTTAAACAAAACACAAAGTATTTAAAATATGCAATAATACCAGTTTTAATTTGGATAATTACCTTATTTTCAGGAGTTAATAGTGATTTATCACAGAGTTTCAAACGTGTTGTCAATCATCAAAAAGCTTATTCACCACCAGCACCATTTACTTTTTTTGTGATCAATAAAAGTTTGCAAGTTATTCAAGGAAAACCAATTACAATTCAGGTTAAAACTGTTGGAAGTGTTTTGCCAAATGAAGCTAAAATCATTTTTGATAATCAACAATATTATCTTCAAAATAATGAAAACGGAACTTTTTCGTACACTTTTTCTGATGTCCAACAACCAATAGATTTTTATATTGAGGCAAACGAAATTCAATCTCAAGATTATCAAATTAATATTATAAAAACACCAACAATAAACAACATTACTTTGGACTTGAACTATCCAAGGTATTTGAAAAAGAAAAACGAAACAATTCAAAATTCTGGAAGTATAATTGTGCCAGAAGGAACAGAAATTATCTGGAATGTAACTACCAACCAAACAGATTCAGTTGCGTTTATCAACAATAATAATAAAGTGTTTTTTGATAACCAATCAGAAGATTCTTTTCAATATTCAAAAAGGATTCTTAAATCGATGAATTATCAAATTTCATCATCCAACTCTAACTTACAAGATTATGATAATCTACAATTTTCTGTAGATGTTGTTAAAGATGATTATCCTCAAATAACAGTAGAATCTAACATCGATAGTATTTCACGTGGAACATCTTTCTTTGCAGGCCAAATATCAGATGATTACGGATTAAAGAAGTTACAATTGGTTTATTATGATGACGAAAATCCAAGTCAGAAAAACATTTTTGAGCTACCAATATCAAAAGAAAATATACAATCTTTCTTTTATCAATTTCCTGATGGATTAACTTTAGAGAAAGGAATTAATTATGAAATGTTTTTTCAAGTTTATGATAATGACGCCGTCAATGGAAACAAAAAATCCAAGAGTAAAGTATTTCAATATCGTCAAAAAACAGATCAAGAAATAGAGGAGGAATTGTTGATAGAGCAGAGAAACACTATTAATAATATTGAGAACTCTATCAGCAAACAACAGAAACAACAAAAAGAGTTAGAGCACGTTCAAAAAGAGTTACAAGGGAAGAAAAAAATTAATTGGAATGATAAAAAGAAGATTCAAAAATTTATTCAGCGTCAGAATCAATACAATCAAATGATGCAACGTCAAACAGACAAGTTGCAAGAAAATCTTGATGAAAAGAAAGAAGAAAATGAAAATCTTCAAAACAAAAAAGAAGAATTAAAAAAAATACAAAGACAACAAAAGCTATTGGATGAAATTCAAAAAATGGCAGAGAAATTAAATAAAGACGATTTGCTGAAAAAGTCTAAAGAATTAGCACAACAAAACAAACAACAAGAACGCAGTTTAGAAAGAATTTTAGAACTAACTAAACGTTTTTATGTTGAGCAAAAAACAATGCAAATTGCCAATAAAATTGAAAACCTTTCTAAAAAACAAGAAGAGTTAGTTACAAAAAAACAGAATACTTTACAAGATCAAAAAAACATTCAAAAAGAATTTAATGACATTAAGAAAGAGCTTTTAGAATTGAATAAAGATAATGAGAAGTTAAAAGAACCCATGGAGCTTCCAGATGTTGATGATGAAAAGGAAGAAATTGATGAAGAGTTGTATAAATCTGAAAAGAACCTAAAAGAGAATAAATCTTCTAATGCAAAAAAGAACCAAAAGAATTCATCTAAAAAGATGAAAGAAATGAGTTCTAAAATGCAACAAAAAATGTTAGAAATGGAAGGTGAATCTATGGAAGAAAACATGGAAGACCTTCGAAAGATTTTAGAGAATCTAGTTATTTTTTCTTTTCAGCAAGAAAATCTGATGAATAAGTTTAGCACTACATCTACTTCACATCCAGATTTTGGTAAAGACTTAAAAAGACAAAACCAACTCAAAACTTATTTTGAGCACATAGACGATAGTCTGTATGTTTTATCTATGCGTTTGCCTAAAATTTCAGCTAAAATTAAAGATGATTTATCCACTACACATTATAATTTAGATCAATCTTTAGATAATTTTTCTGAAAATAGGTTTAGAAACGGTGTTTCTAATCAACGCTATGTAATGACAGCTGTGAATAATTTATCAGACTATCTAAGTAATATTTTAAATAGTATGAAAAATTCTATGTCCATGAAAATGGGGAAGGGAAAAAAAGGTAAAGGAAACGGATTTAGTTTGCCAGATTTGATAAAGAAACAAGAAGGTTTGTCAAAGCAAATGAAAAAAGGAATGCAAAAAGGTAAAGGAAAAGAAGGTAATAAACCTGATAAAAATAGTCAAAAAGGGGAGAAAGGAAAAGATGGTAATAAGGGTGATAAAGGTAAGAACGGAAAAGGAAATAAACCTGGAGAAGATGGAAAGAAAAAAGGTAATGGAGAAGGAGGTTCTAATGATGATTTAGATGGAGAGATTTATCAAATCTACAAACAACAAAGTATGTTACGTCAACAACTACAAGAACAAATTTTTAAATCTGAAAGTGATGGTAATGGCGTGAATTCTAATGCAAGAAAAGCTCTAAAAATAATGGAAGACCTAGAGAATGAGATTTTAGAAAAAGGTTTTAATTCTAGCACATTACAAAAAATGCAAAACTTAAATTACGAATTACTAAAATTAGACAAAGCAGCATTAGAGCAAGGAAAAGATAAAAAACGAAAATCAAACACAAGTTTAATAGAGTTTGAAAAACGAAAAATTAAAGCAATTGAATTTAAAAAGCAGTTTTATAATCAAACAGAAATATTAAACAGACAATCACTACCTTTGCAGCAAAATTATAAAAAGAAAGTTAGAGCTTATTTTTCAGATAAAAAGAGAGAGTAACAATGATTGAGTTTAATTATGAAACTTCATTTAAAATCAAAGATGAAAATCTTTTACAAAATTGGATTGTAACTACGGTTTCAAAAGAGGGCTTTGAAGTTGGTGAAATCAATTATATCTTTTGTGATGATGAGTATCTACACAAACTAAATGTTGAGTTTTTACAACACGATACTCTTACTGACATTATCAGTTTTGATAATAGTTTAGGTCAAATCATTAGTGGAGATATTTTTATCTCTGTTGATAGAGTAGAGGATAATTCTAAAGATTATAATGTTTCTTTTGAGGAAGAATTACACAGGGTTATGATTCATGGTGTTTTACATTACATGGGTTATAAAGACAAATCTAAACAAGAGAAAGAATCTATGAGAACCGCTGAGAATAATGCTTTAAATAGTTTAAAAAACTGATAATCAATTATTTACAAATTAAGTTTCACGTGGAACTATACATATGAGTTTAATTAATACAACATACGATGTAATAGTAGTTGGTGGTGGTCACGCAGGTAGTGAGGCAGCAGCAGCAGCAGCAAACATGGGTGCTCACACTTTGTTGATTACAATGAATTTACAGAATATAGCTCAAATGAGTTGTAATCCTGCAATGGGTGGAATAGCTAAAGGACAAATTGTAAGAGAGATTGATGCTTTGGGAGGTTATAGTGCAATTGTTACAGATAAAACTGCGATTCAGTTTAAGATGTTAAACAAATCAAAAGGGCCTGCAATGTGGAGCCCAAGAGCACAATCTGATAGAATGCAATTTGCAGAAGCATGGAGAACCATGCTAGAGCAAACTGATAATTTAGATTTCTATCAAGACTCTGTTAATGGATTACTGTTTGATGGAAATAAAATTATTGGTGTTAAAACGGTTTTAGGTTTAGAAATAAAATCTAAAACAGTGGTTGTAACTGCTGGGACTTTTTTAAATGGATTGATTCATATTGGTGATAAAAGTTTTGGTGGAGGAAGAGCAGGTGAAGGAGCTTCAAGAGGAATTACCGAAGATTTAGTGGCAAAAGGTTTTGAATCTGGCAGAATGAAAACAGGAACACCTCCAAGAGTTGATGGTAGATCTTTAGATTATTCTAAAATGACAGAACAACCAGGTGATGAATACACAGAGAAATTTTCCTATTTGCCAATTACAAAAAAGTTAACAAAACAACGTTCGTGTTGGTTAACATATACAAATCCTAAAGTGCATGATTTATTGCGAGAAGGATTTGAAAGATCGCCAATGTTTAATGGTAGAATTAAATCTACAGGCCCAAGATATTGCCCTTCTGTTGAAGACAAAGTGAATCGTTTTGCAACTAAAGAAAGACATCAAATATTTGTAGAACCAGAAGGTTGGACTACCTGTGAAATGTATGTAAATGGATTTTCTACATCATTGCCAGAAGATATTCAAGATAAGGCAATTCGTTCTATTGAAGGTTTTGAAAATGTAAAGTTTTTTAGATATGGGTATGCTATTGAATATGATTATTTCCCGCCAACACAATTAACCCATTCTTTAGAGACAAAATTGATTAAGAATTTGTTTTTTGCTGGACAAATTAATGGAACTACAGGTTATGAAGAAGCAGCAGCTCAAGGACTAATGGCTGGTGTAAATGCAGCTTTAAAAGTTCAAGAAAAAGATGCTTTCATTTTAAAAAGAAACGAAGCTTATATTGGTGTTTTAATAGATGACTTAATAACTAAAGGAACAGAAGAGCCATATAGAATGTTTACTTCCAGAGCAGAGTATAGAACTTTATTAAGGCAAGATAATGCAGACTTAAGATTAACTCCTAAGGCTTTTGAATTAGGTTTGGCATCAAAAGAAAGAATGGATCGTGTTTTAATGAAACAAGAAAAAACAGATTTATTAATCAATTTTTTAAAAGAAACAAGCGTTAAAAAAGAAGAAATTAATCCAATCTTAGAATCAAAAAATTTAGCATTGGTAAATCAATCTATGAAGCTTTTTAAAATTGCTGCAAGACCACAATTGTCTTTTTCTGATTTTAAAAACATTCAAAAATTAAGTGTTTTTATAGAGGAGCAAAACATAGATTCAGAAATTATTGAGCAGGCAGAAATCCATCTTAAATATTCTGGATATATTGAGAAAGAAAAAAATAACGCCGATAAATTAAACCGTTTAGAGAATGTAACCATTCCTTCTAAGTTTGATTATCAGAAAGTAAAATCACTTTCCTACGAAGCAAGAGAAAAATTAAGTAAAATACAACCTACATCAATATCGCAAGCTAGTAGAATTAGCGGAGTTTCCCCCAGTGATATTTCTGTTTTGTTGGTGTACATGGGTAGATAAATTGAAAATAAAATTGCTATTGTTCCACGAGGAACATTTTTATAAAAAAGAAAAATATGGGGAAAAAAAGGGACTTTCATAAAAGGCTGAAGCCTTTTTTAAATTGTAAAGATTTTACAGTTTCTGGTGAATCTTACGAAGTAATGTTTAACGAGGAATATGATATGATGGTGACATCACCAATTCCAGTAGATTTAGAAAATTACTACAAAAGCGAAGATTACATTTCGCATACAGATAGTAAAAAATCGATTTTTGATAAGGTTTATCAAATGGTAAAGAATATTACACTAAAGAAAAAACTATCTTTAATTAATTCTTTTAAAACAGACTCAAAAAATATTTTAGATGTTGGAGCAGGAACAGGAGATTTCTTAAAATTCTGCTCAAATAAAGGATGGAATATTTCTGGTGTAGAACCGAATATTAATGCAATTAATAAAGCAGCAGAAAAAGGTGTTTTTTTAAATGAAGACATTGATCAAATTGAAAAAGGCAATTTTGATGTAATAACGCTTTGGCATGTTTTAGAACATGTAGAACATTTATCTGACTATATCACAAAACTAAAAAAGTTACTTTCAAAAAATGGAAGACTTGTAATTGCTGTGCCAAATTATAAAAGTTATGATGCCAAATATTACAAAGAGTTTTGGGCAGCTTTTGACGTTCCTAGACATCTTTGGCATTTTTCTCAAAGTTCAATTCATAAAATATTTTCTGAAGAAAATATGATTGTTGAAAAAACAATACCGATGAAATTTGATGCGTATTATGTTTCATTATTAAGTGAGAAATATAAAAAAGGAAAAATGAAACCTCTTAATTCTTTTTACAGAGGTTTATTGTCAAATATAAAAGCTAGAAAGACTTCTGAGTACTCTTCTTTAATTTATGTCCTTAAAAAGTATTAAAACGTCATTTAGAAAGCTTTTCTTTTGTTTTTTACTTAAAACCATAGAAATGGGTTAGAAAAATAATAAAACCTCTTAAAATAGCTGTTTTAAGAGGTTTTATTATAGTTTTTACTTATCAAAAAACTATAAATCAATCAATTTTACTTATTTAATAAATAAACACCTAAGAGTGTTATCAAAAAATAGACACCTAAAGACATTGCTCCTGGATAATCTTTTGCCAAACGTTGCCCAATAAGCATAAAAATAATTGAGACCGCAGAAAGCATTATACCCCATAATGCAATTTCTTTTTGTTCTGAGGTGTAAATTTGATAAACTCCAATAACCATGAATATACATGCTGCAATTTCTATTATCAAAAGAATTGCTAATAAAAATGAAACATGGTTTTTTAACGGAGAGTTTTCAAAATGATTCTTGATGTAACTGACACTTCCTTTCCAATCAAATATTTTTTCTACTGCAGAAATAACATAAGTAATGATTAAAAATAATAAGATTAATATTTCTGTTGGATGATTAGAAAGTACCTTCATGTTTATTTATTAGTAAATTTATGCAGTATAAACATTTAATATTCAGTAAATTAAACTATTTAAATGCTTGATCTATAGGTTCCCAAAGTTCTATTTTATTGCCTTCGTTATCTAGAATCCAGCCAAACTTTCCATAATCGTATTCTTGCATTTCTCCAACTATAGTTACTCCTTCTTTTTTCAATTCTGCTAACAACTCAACCAAGTTTTCAACTCTATAATTAAACATAAAGTCTTTTTTTGAAGGCTCAAAATAGCTAGTATCTTTAGCAAAAGGACTCCATTGTGTAGCGCATTCTTTACCGTCTTTATCTTTCCACCAAAATGTACATCCCCAATCATCTGTCTTAAAACCTAAGTGTTTTTTATACCATTCTTTGGATGCTTTAGAATCTTCACTTTTAAAAAATACCCCTCCAATTCCTGTAACTCTATTTTTCATTTTTATTTCTTTTTGGTATTTGTTTCATAAATAGCAATCCATTGATCTACTGTTATTTTTGTGCACAATTCAGCAATCAAATCAAAAGGAATATCATCTATTTTTTTAAAACGAATGCAACTTTTTCCCATATCTAATTTACGTTTACAATATTTTGGGTATTCAGCCACAAACCAATCATGAATTTCAGGTACTGCATAAATGCCACTATGATATAAATTAACCGAGTTTTTTTGAGAGGCAAAACTCATAAAAGGTAAAGGTTCTTTAGGATTACAATGATAACCATCTGGATATTTAGAATGTGGAACGTAATATCCAATCATTCCATATTGAATGCCTTCTTCAAAACCTTTTGGTAGGTTTTGCTTGATGGTTTTACGTAATTTAATTAACTTTTTTTGACGTTCTTCGGGAACTTGACTGATATAGTCTTCAGGTGAATTTGCTTTGTATTGCATAACATCTGTTTTTATTGTGACAAGTTAACAAAACTTTTCTTTGATTTTATCGACAATAGTTTGTGCTAATTTTTCTTTGCTTTCAATAGTCCATCCTGCTACATGCGGTGATAAAATTACATTTTCAGCTGAGATTAAATAACAAAAAGCTTCTGGCATCTCTACTGTATTCGATGTGACATTTTTCTGAAAAAGATTTTCAAAAGATGATTTTTCATATTCTAAAACGTCTAATCCTGCACCCAAAATTTTGCCAGATTTCAAAGCTTCCACTAAATCTTTGGTCACAACAGAAGTTCCACGTGCTGTATTAATCAACCAAAAAGGCTTTTTAAATTTGTTGATGAAAGTGGAATTCACCATCTGTTTTGTGAGTTTGGTTTGAGGTGTATGCAAACTCAAAACATCTGCTTTTTCTTGCAACTCAGATAAAGAAACTTGTTTACAATTTTCATCGCCAACATTTGGTTTGATATCGTAACAAAGAACTTCAACGTCAAAACCTCGTAATTTTTTGGCGAAAGATTTACCCATATTTCCGTAACCAATTAGACCTACAGTTCTACCATCGAGTTCTATTCCGCGGTTTTCTTCACGCAACCATTTTCCGATTCTAACTTCTTTATCAGCCTTGTTGAGTTTGTTAAAAAGCGATAATAACATTCCTAAAGAATGTTCACCAACAGCGTTTCTATTGCCTTCTGGAGCAGCAATTAGCTTAATATTTTTTGATGCAGCATAGGTGCAATCTATATTTTCTAAACCCGCACCAACACGTCCAATAAACTTTAAATTTGTGGCTTTGTCTAAAAAGTGTTTATCAATTTTAAAACGACTTCTAATGATAAATCCATCATACAAATGAATTTTTGCTTCGATTTCTTGTTTTGTTGAAGTATAATCTTCATCATTAGTAAAACCTAAATCGTTTAATTGATTAGTTAGAAGAGTATGATTTGAATCAAGATGTAATATTCTCACGTGTAATTTTCATTTTTTTGGCTACAAGGTAGTCAACTTAGTTTAAGTTTTTATTTAAGTAATAATTATTTCATCCATTTTGAAAAAACTAAAATTAATGCACCTATTGGAAATAAGTAATAAGCATAAAATTTAAAAAATTTCAAAAAGAATTTAAAAAAAGGAGCGAATGTATTATCCTTTTCATCAGTCAAATGAAATGTTTTTTTTGATAAAAAGGTAAAGCATATCCTTACGAAAGGAATCAATAGCAAATATATTACAGTAAAATATATTTTTTCAGAAAACTCCATTTCTATTACAGTTCTCTATAAATATAAATCTAATACTGCTCTTTTTTACTCGGGAAATCTCCACTTTTTACATCGCTTATATAAGATTCAAAAGCACCAGTCATTTCTTGGTATAAATCTAAATACCTACGTAAAAATCTTGGGTGAAATTCGTGTGTCATTCCAATCATATCATGAGTTACTAAAACTTGTCCATCTACACCATTTCCAGCTCCAATACCAATAACAGGAATAGACAATTCTTGAGCAACTTCTTTTGCTAATTTTGCAGGTACTTTTTCTAAAACCAAAGCAAAACAACCTAATTCTTCTAATAGTTTTGCATCTTGTTTTAATTTTTTTGCTTCTTCTTCTTCTTTAGCTCTAACAGTATAAGTCCCGAACTTGTATATAGATTGAGGTGTTAACCCTAAATGCCCCATTACAGGAATTCCAGCAGTTAATATTCTAGAAATAGATTGTTCTATTTCAGAACCACCCTCTAATTTTACAGCATGAGCTCCAGACTCTTTCATAATCCTAATGGCAGATTCTAAGGCTTGTCTAGAGTTTCCTTGATAAGAACCAAAAGGTAAATCTACCACAACCAAACAACGGTCAATAGCTCTAATTACTGAGCTTGCATGATAAATCATCTGGTCTAAAGTAATTGGTAAAGTAGTTTCATGACCGGCCATTACATTAGATGCTGAGTCACCTACCAAAAGCACATCTATACCTGCACCATCTAAAATTTTAGCCATGGTATAATCATAAGCAGTTAACATGGAGATTTTTTCTCCATTTTTTTTCATATCTACTAGAGATTTTACAGTAACTTTTTTATATTCTTTCTTTGCTACAGACATACTTTTAATGATTTAGAACGATGTAAATGTAAGAAATCTAAAGAGATTTAAAACCAGTTAATATTTCGTTAATCTTAATAAGATATCATTTAACAATTAGAAATTTAGTTAGATTTAGACTTTTCAAAATCAATATTTTATGTCAAGAATTATAACGATATTAATTGCTGTAGTGTTTTCTGTAGGGATTTCAGCTCAAAATCAATCTGAAGAAAAAACGATAAAAAAAGTAATTTCGACATTTTTTGATGCACTTCATCAAGGAGATAGCACACTTATGAAAAGTACATTGCATCAAGATCTTAAAATACAAACAACTTTTACTAATAAAGAAGGAAATAAACAACTAAGAACTCAAACTAAAGCACAATTATTAAAAGGAGTTGCTAGTAAAAAAGTATCAGATAAATATTTAGAAAAATTACTTTCTTATACCATTAAAATTGATGGTAACTTAGCATCAGTATGGACACCTTATGAATTTTATTTGAACGGAAATTTTAGTCATTGTGGAGCAAATTCTTTTCAACTCTTTAATAACAACGGACAATGGGAAATCATTTATTTAGTAGATATGAGAAGAAGAAGTAATTGCAAAGTTATAAATAATAAAAAATAGCATTATATTTGATTTTTATTCTTCAAATGACACAGGAAAAAGTTGTACTAAACACCAACAAATGGATAGATAATTATGCAGATTACATGTATAATTATGCCATTGTACGCGTTAACGACAGTGATTTAGCCAAAGATTTAGTTCAAGATACTTTTTTTGCAGGGTTAAAATCAGCTAAAAACTTTCAAGGGAAATCTACAGAAAGAACTTGGTTGGTTTCAATTTTAAAACGTAAAATAATTGATCATTACAGAAAAATTAATTCCAAAAAAGGAAAGGCTGAGGTGAGAATGAACTTTTATGAAGACGGTGAGAATGAAGGAAATTGGTTAGAAGAAAGAGTGCCACAAAGTTGGAATAATCAATCTGAGAAATCGATTGAAAATCAAGAATTAAAAACACAATTAGAATCTTGTATTGATGCATTACCAGAAAAATATGCGATGGTTTTTAGAATGAAAACAATACAAGAATTTGAAACTGAAGAAATTTGTAAGGAGTTAGATATAACTGCGTCAAATCTATGGGTTATTATTCACAGAGCAAGAACACAGCTTAGAAAATGTATGGAAGATAACTGGTTTAATAGTTAGAAAATGTTTAAAAGTTTTAGAATTACTTGTAATGAGGCCACAACTATATGTGATAAAAATCAATATGGTGAGGCAACTCTCTTAGAAAAATTAAAGTTAAATATGCATTTTATTCGATGTAAAATTTGCTTTAGTTACACTAAACAAAATATGACACTTACAAAGATTTATAAAGGTCATGCAAAAAGTTGTAAAGAAATAAAACATTGTATGCCTACTAAAGATAAAGATTTACTTAAAGAAGAATTGAGCAAATTAAAATTATAGAAACATTTTTTGTAGTTTTTAAAAAACTACATTTTTTGATTTTTTGTTAGATTGAAACGGAGTTTATAGAAATATAAATTCCGTTTTTTTGTACTTTTGATTTTGTCCTCTCGAGCGCAGTTGAGAGGTTTTTTAGTAATTTAATGAGGTTTCGACTGCGCTCGACCAGACAAAGAATGCACTTCTTACCAGAAAACATAGACAGTTACGTTGTAGCACACTCTCAACAAGAACCACAATTATTAAAAGAGCTCAATAAAGAAACTTGGCAAAAAGTATTAAACCCAAGAATGCTAAGTGGTGCTTTTCAAGGTAGAGTTTTAAGTATGATTTCTAAATTAGTTAACCCCAAAAACATCTTAGAAATAGGTACCTATACAGGATATTCAGCATTATGTTTGGCAGAAGGATTAGATGCTAAAGGTAGAATAATTACCATTGATAAAAACGAAGAATTAGAAACCTTACAGAATAAATATTTTAAAAAATCGGGATACAGCAATCAAATTGAACAATTGGTTGGTGATGCTACTCAAATTATACCAAAATTAGACACAAAGTTCGATTTGGTTTTTATTGATGCAGACAAGTCTAATTACATCAATTACTTTCATTTGATTATTGATAAAATGAATGCTGGAGGTATTATTTTATCAGACAATGTTCTTTGGAGTGGTAAGGTTGTAGAAGAATTAAATCCAAAAGATATAGATACAAAAGTGTTATTGGAATACAATAAACTTCTAAATACTGATAATAGAGTAGAAACAATTTTATTGCCTATTAGAGACGGATTAACAGTAACTAGAGTAAAATAATTTTATTAAAAGGATGAATAACAAAGTAATCTCAAGATTGCTGCACTTTTTTGTTCACAATGAGAAAGAAATTACATATTACGTTTGATAGGACCAGTTAAATCATCAATATTGTCTTTAACTTGATTTATTTCTTTGTTGATGTCTTTAGCTATATCTGTATCAACACTGTGTTTGTCAGAACTTTCTTTAATTTCTCTTTTAATGTCGTTTGTAGCATCTTTTACCTGACGCATTCCTTTCCCTAAGCCTTTGGCAATCTCAGGAATTTTATCGGCTCCAAAAACCATAACTACGATAAGCATCACTACCATAATTTCTGGACCGCTAATAAAAAGAAGAATTGAATTCATACTGCAAATATAATTACTTTTTAATCAACATACGTTTTATCTCATTCAATTTCATTAACGCTTCAATAGGTGTTAAGGTATCTATATTGGTGGCCAATATTTCTTCACGTATATTTTCTAGCAAAGGATCATCTAACTGAAAAAAACTGAGCTGCATTTCTTCATGCTGAGTTTGTTGTAAGACCTCTTTTACATCTCCATTTTTGTTGTTTTTTTCTAACTGCGCTAAAATTTTATTTGCTCTGTGAATCACCATATTTGGCATTCCAGCTAATTTAGCAACATGAATTCCGAAACTATGGTTAGAACCTCCTGAAACTAATTTACGTAAGAAAATGATGTTGTCTTCCAACTCTTTTACAGACACATTAAAGTTCTTAATACGCTCAAAAGTAGTAGTCATTTCATTGAGTTCGTGATAATGTGTGGCAAACAAGGTTTTTGCTTTGGCAGGATGCTCATGTAAAAATTCGGAAATTGCCCAAGCTATCGAAATTCCATCGTAAGTAGAAGTTCCACGTCCAATTTCATCTAACAAGACTAAACTACGCTCAGAAATATTATTTAAAATAGATGCGGTTTCATTCATTTCTACCATAAACGTAGATTCTCCCATAGAAATATTATCACTAGCACCAACTCTAGTAAAAATCTTGTCTACAATACCTATTTTGGCATTTTGAGCAGGCACATAACTTCCCATTTGTGCTAATAAAACAATGAGTGCAGTTTGTCTTAAAATGGCTGATTTACCAGACATATTGGGTCCAGTAATCATAATAATTTGTTGTTGATTTCTGTTTAAAACAACATCATTGGCAATATAAGTTTGATCTATGGGTAACTGTTTTTCAATTACTGGATGACGTCCATTTTTAATGTCTAAGTCTGTGCTTTCATCCATTTGGGGTCTAACGTAGTTGTTCTCTACAGCCAATACAGAAAAAGACAACAAACAGTCTATTTTAGCGATTATTTGCGCATTTTCTTGCACTACATCCACAAACTGAATAATGTACTGTAAAAGCTTTGAAAATAGCTCTTGTTCTAATTTCTGAATCTTTTCTTCAGCACCAAGAATTTTGGTTTCGTATTCTTTGAGTTCTTCTGTAATGTATCGTTCTGCATTTACTAGAGTTTGTTTACGAATCCATGCTGATGGAACTTTATCTCTGTGTGTATTTCTAACTTCTATGTAATATCCAAAAACATTGTTGAATGCAATTTTTAAACTGGTGATTCCTGTTTGCTCAGTTTCGCGAGCTAACATATCATCCAAATACTGTTTTCCAGAATTAGAAATGGCACGTAAATCATCCAATTCTTGATGCACTCCATTTGCAATTGCATTTCCTTTATTAATGTTTACAGGTGCATCCTCAAATAAGGTTTCAGATATTTTGTCAATCAATTCTTTACAACTATGCAATTGCTTTCCTAAAACCTTAACAGTAGTGTTTTTGCTGTTTTCTGCAGATGATTTTATAGGTAAAATTGCTTTTAAAGAATTATTTAACAAGACAATTTCTCTAGGTGAAGCTTTGCCTGTGGCTACTTTAGAAATCAATCGTTCTAAATCAGAAATTTGTTTTAGTTGATAAGTAACTGTTTGTGAAAAATCATCAGAATCTATAAAAAACTTCACCAATTCATGACGATTTTGAATCGCATCAATATTTTTAAGAGGTAAAGCCAACCAACGTTTTAACAAACGTCCGCCCATTGGCGAAATGGTTTTGTCAATCACATCTAAAAGCGTAACTGCATTTACAGAATTTGGGTTATACAATTCTAAATTTCTAACCGTAAATCGGTCCATCCAAACATAATTATCTTCTGCAATTCTGTTGATACGTTGAATGTGTTTTAATTGATTGTGTTGCGTTTCAGACAAATAATACAACACTGCTCCTGCAGCAATAATTCCGTTTTTTAAATCTTGAATTCCAAAACCTTTTAGGTTTTTAACCTCAAAATGATTTTGTAAAGTTTCGTTTGCATATTCTTTCTGAAAAACCCAATCATCTAAATAAAACGTGTAATATCTGTTTTCAAATAATTCTAAAAAACGTTGTTTGTTTTGTTTTTGAACTAAAACTTCACTTGGGTTGAAGTTTTGTAATAATTTATCAATGTATTCTGCATTTCCTTGTGCAACCAAATATTCTCCTGTTGAGACATCCAAAAAAGAAACACCCAATTGTTTTTTATCAAAATGAACAGCCGCTAAAAAATTATTGGTTTTGGTTTGTAAAACTTCGTCGTTTAAAGAAACTCCTGGAGTCACCAATTCTGTAACGCCACGTTTTACAATCTTTTTGGTCATTTTTGGGTCTTCTAACTGATCACAAATTGCCACACGCATTCCTGCTTTGACCAATTTTGGTAAATAGGTGTTTAAAGAGTGATGAGGAAATCCTGCCAATGCAGTTTCAGACTCAGAACCAGCACCTCTTTTGGTAAGGATAATACCTAAAACTTCAGCCGCTTTTTTAGCGTCTTCACCAAAAGTTTCATAAAAGTCTCCTACACGAAATAACAGCATTGCATCAGGATATTTACCCTTGATGGTATTGTATTGTTTCATTAAAGGAGTTACCTTTTTCGCTTTTGATTTTGCCAAGTTTTTGGAAATTTTCAGTTAGTTTTGCGAAGATATAAAATATAGTTGTTAGTGTTTAGTTTTTGGTTAATAGTTAGCATACCATCAACTAAAAACCACCAACCACCAGCTACAAAATATGAGAAAACTAAAAAACAACGAACTAGGTAGAATTTCAATTGACGAGTTTAAATCGACCAAAAAAACACCAATCATTGTAGTTTTAGACAACATTAGAAGTTTAAATAATATTGGTTCTGTGTTTAGAACTAGTGATGCTTTTTTAATAGAAAAGATTTATCTGTGTGGTATTTGTGCTACTCCACCAAATAAAGATATTCATAAAACAGCTTTAGGAGCCACTGAGTCTGTAGCATGGGAATATGTAGAAAATACGTTAGAGTTAGTTAAAAAGTTGAAAGTTGAAGGTGTAAAAGTTTTGGCTGTTGAACAAGCTGAAAATTCAACAAAGTTGAACAACTTTTATCCTCAAGAAAACCAAAAATATGCCATTGTAATGGGTAATGAAGTTAAGGGAGTACAACAAGAAGTTGTAAATGCTGCTGATTTGTGTATTGAAATTCCGCAATTAGGAACCAAACACTCCTTGAATATTTCTGTAACCACAGGAGTAGTTTTGTGGGATTTATTTCAAAAAATAAACTAAAAACAATCTATTTTTAAAATAATATTTTACTTTTATCTGTTGAACTATTTAAAGAGCAAAAAATATGTACACAAAAGAAGAAAGTATTGATGAATTCAGATTACATCTTATTCCAGGAGGAGGAGGATCAGGCACTGTTGGAGAAGAAGATAAAGAGAATGATGAAGATGGTGAAAAAGAAAAAGTATAACTTTTAAAAACCCAAACACCCTGAATTTTCAGGGTTTTTTATTTTTTATGAAAAAATTGTGTTTTGTTTGTGTATTACTTTTGGCTTTTGAGGGGTTTTCTCAGAGCCAAAATTTAGAACTGATTTCAGATTCTTTATCTGTTCTATACAAAGAATATAAGAAAACAAGAAAGATTAATATACCCACTAAAGCTTATAGTTTAGCTGAAAAAACTAAAAGTGATGCATTCATAAAAAAAACATATATAAGATTTGGGATAAGAAGTTTTTTTTTAGAAGATATCCCAAATTTATCTTTAAGTGAGCAAAAATTATATCGGTTTTTCCAAAAAACAAAAGACTCTTTTGCACTTGCAAAACATTACCATTACAAAGCATTAATATTTAAAATTAAAGTAGCATCAGACAGTTGTTTCTATTACTATAATAAATCTTTAGATTTATCTGCAAAATTAAAAGATTCTTTAGAAGTGGCAAGGAGGTATCTTTCTATGTCTAATATTCAAGAAAGAGAAAGAGATTATTTAGGAAGTGAGAATTCAGTAATTAATGGGTTACGTTATGCAGAACCCCTAAATGAGATCAAATTTACATCATATTTATATATAAATTTAGGTATCGCTTTAAAGTATACACAAAGATTTAAAGAAGCAAGAAAGTATTATGTAAAGTATTTAGAGACTCAAAAAAAATCTAAAAAAAAGAATTTTGATGTAGAATATGCTCTTTTTTATAATCTGACGGCAAAAAGTTATGAGGCAGAATTTAATTATGAAAAAGCAATGAGTTTTTACAAGAAAGCGTTATCAATCGATAGTCTTGCAATAAAAGATCCAAATAAATATAGATTATCTTTAGAAGGCTTTTCTTACAATAATTTTAAGCTAGGGAATAAAGATATTGCACTAAAGGGGTATTTAAAAGTTTTAGAATTAAGAAAAAAATTAATAGATAAAAGTTCCTTGGTTTTTTCTCATTCATTATTAGGTGAGTTTTACGCCTCAACCAATCAAAAAAGCAAAGCAATTTTTCACACTAAAAAGGCACTGGCCTTATCAAGAAAATTTAATAATAGTGAGCGTATTTTAGAAAACTTATTTTTATTGTCTAAATTGGTTAAAGGAGAAAAAGGAAGAAAATATTTAGAAGAGCATTATCGTTTAAATGACAGCCTTTTTAAGCGAGAACGAGCGATGAAAATTCAGTTTTCGAATATTAGATATGAGACCGAAAAAAAAGAAAAAGAAAATTCAAAACTAAAAGTTGAAAATGAGCAAAAACAACTGCGAATCGAAAAAGAACAACAACAAAAAACAATTGGATGGTTAGTTGCAGGAGGAAGTTTTTTATTTATTGCTTTTGGAGCTAGTGTTGTATCTAGCAGAAGAAAAAAGTTGATTTTCGAATCGAAATTACAACAAGTAGAAGCTCGTGAAAAAGAGCGTCAGCAGATTGCAAAATCTTTGCATGATGAGGTTGCAGGAGACATTAGAATACTGCATAAAAAATTAGAACAAAAAAAGTTTTTAGAAGAATCTAAAGAACTAGACAGAGTTAAGAATAATGTTAGAAATTTATCGCATCAATTAAGTAGTATTTCTTTTGATGAGGTTTCTTTTAAAAATCAAATTATAAATTTAGTTTCTGATTTTTTCGATGCAAATTTTACAATCAAAATCAAGGAAATTAATGCAGTTTCATCGAAAAAGATAAACAGTTCTATTAAAAGAACGTTGTTTTTGAGCATACGAGAAAGCCTTCAGAATATTGATAAATATGCAGACGCAAGAAATGTAATTCTTAGCTTTAGCTGCACAAAAAAAATAATTACATTAACTATAAAAGATGATGGTGTTGGTTTTGATACCAATTCATTAAAAACAGGAATTGGTTTAAAAAATATGAAAGAAAGAGTTGAAGAAATTAATGGTCATTTTTCAGTAGAAAGTGCACCAAAAAAAGGAACTAAAATCACTATAGAAATCCCCAATAATGGAAACTAAAACCAGAATTTTAATTGTTGATGATCATCAGTTGGTCATACAAGGAATTTTATGTTCTTTAAAAGAAGTTGGCGATTTTGATGTTGCTACTACCAATACTTGTGATGAGGCTTTTCAGTTGATTAAAACAAGCCAAAACACCAATCCATTTCATCTTTTATTCACAGATTTAAGTTTTGATAATACTACAGAAGATTCCCTTTTAGATGGTGGAGAAGAACTCATTAAAGCTATTAAAAATAATGGTATTAATGTTAAAATAGCTGTTATTACAGGGCACACAGAAACAAACAGGGTATATAATGTAATTAGTAATTTAAAACCAAATGCGTATTTATTAAAAAGTAAATGTGATGCAACTGAAATTGGTTTTGCGGTTCAGAAAATGTTGGTGAATGATTTCTATTATACGCATGAGATTCATCAAAAAATAATGCGTAGAAATATCATTCAAATTCAAATGGATGAAGTTGCCATCCAAATTTTAAAAGAGCTTCCTAATCATCCAAAGATTGCCAATTTAGAGGGAATTATAGAAAAAAATGATGGAGGGTTTTTAAAATTACGTTCTATCGAAACCAAATTAGGAAACTTACGTGCTGATCTAAACGCAAATAATAATACAGACTTGGTTTTAAAAGCTAAAGAACTTGGAATTATTGATTAAAATTTAAGTTTTGCGGAAATCCACATTTTAAACTTCGGCTTTTTACAACTTTACCTTTTTTATATAATGTACTTTTGAGGTGTAAATGTTTAACCAAACAAATACAACAAAAAAAAGGGATTAATTGCGGATATGAAATTAGGGGTTCATGTCTAATATTAAGAAGAAAAAGGAAAAAGCCTTTCTGTGAAAACAGTAAGGTTTTTTTTATATTCCTAAAATCATTTTTGCGATTAAAAAATAAATTAAAATTCCGAAAATATCATTAGAAGTGGTAATGAATGGACCTGTAGCAATTGCAGGGTCTATACCTCTTTTATTTAGAAATAAAGGTACAAAAGTTCCTATTAAACCTGCAACAACAATTACAGCAACTAGAGAGACAGAAACAGCTAAAGCCAAGTAAATTTCACCTTTAATAATCCATACAAAAAGCAGTAAGAATATTGCTAAAATAAATCCGTTTAATAAAGCCAAAAGCATTTCTTTCAACAACCTACTATTGATACTTCCTTTTACGTCATCGTTAGCCAAACCTTGCACAATAATTGCAGATGATTGTACACCAACATTCCCTGCCATTGCTGCAATTAATGGTGTAAAAAAGAATAAGGCTGCGTATTTAGAAAATACTCCATGAAAACCTTCCATAATTAAAAAAGCACCAATACCACCAACTAGACCTAAGAACAACCAAGGTAAACGTGCTTTGGTTAATTCTAAAATACTATCATCAGAATCTACATCTTGTGTTAAACCAGCAGCCATTTGATAATCTCTTTCAGCCTCTTCTCTTAAAACATCTACAATATCATCAATGGTAATTCTACCCAATAAAACATTGTTATCATCAACAACAGGAACAGCTTCTAAATCGTACTTAGCCATTACTTTTGCTACTTCCTCATCATCCATATCTACGTGAACTGCATCTACTTTAGACTTGGCAATTTCAGC
Organism: Polaribacter septentrionalilitoris; assembly: GCF_009832745.1. Classification (GTDB taxonomy): domain Bacteria; phylum Bacteroidota; class Bacteroidia; order Flavobacteriales; family Flavobacteriaceae; genus Polaribacter; species Polaribacter septentrionalilitoris. The sequence goes on from NZ_VRMJ01000033.1 coordinate 342,963, forward strand.
GATTTTTTGATCAGATTTGGCAATAATCAAGTCTTTTAAAGACAATCTTCCTACCAGTTTGTCTTCTTTATCAACCACATAAATAGAATGTACTCTAGTGACATCTTTTGCCTGACCACGAATTCTACGCATACAACCAGCAACCGTCCAAGTTTCATAGACTTTTACCAATTCTTTTGCCATTAAAGAACCTGCAGATTCATCTTCGTAAGAAAGTAGTTCTTTGATATCAGCTGCTAATTCATCATCATCTAAGGCTCTAATTACACGTTCTTGTCGGTCTTCAGAAAGTTCACCTATAATATCTGCAGCATCATCAGAATCCATTTCTTCGACTTCTTCTGCAATTTCTTTGGCTGATAAATTTTCAAGAATTTTCTCACGAATATCTTCGTCTAATTCCGTAAGGATTTCAGACGTTTTTTCGCTATCTAAAAGTTTAATGATGTAAATGGCTTCATCAAAATTTACTTCGTCTAAAACTTCTGCAATATCTGCATAATGCACTTCAGCAAACAGTTTAGAGATTGCTTTATCATCTTTATTTTCGATGAGTGTTGTTAAGTTATCGAAAAAAGTTTCTGTGATTTCAAATGCCATTATCTGCTATTTTTTGCGTGAGTGATATAAAGGCAGCAACAGAGAGTTGTTCTGGCCTTTTCGCAAATATAGGGTCTTCTTTTAAAGAAACCGAAAGATTAAAGGACTTTAAACTAGAGCGTAACATTTTTCTTCGTTGATTAAATGCTGTTTTTACCACTCTAAAAAATAATTTTTCATCAACAGGAAGTGTATAATTTTCTTTTCTGATGCATCTAATTACACCAGAATCTACTTTTGGTGGTGGATTAAAAATTGTTGGAGGAACAGTAAATAGATACTCTACATCAAAAAATGCTTGCGTTAATACAGATAGAATTCCGTAGACTTTGCTCCCTTCTTTTTCAGCAATTCTTTGTGCAACTTCTTTTTGGAACATTCCAGAAAGTTCAGGTACAAATTCTCTATTTTCAATCGCTTTAAAAACAATTTGCGAAGAAATATTATACGGAAAATTACCAATAATAGCTACTTGTTGTTGGTTAAAAATTTCTAGAAGATTCTTTTTTAAAAAATCACCTTCAATAATTTCAAACTTTTCTGATGAAGTATTGATGTTAATTTGCTCTTTTTTAAAGTTATCGTTCAAATACTCAACAGACTCACTATCAAGTTCTAAAACCGTTATTTTTGGTTTTTTTTGCAATAAATATTTGGTTAACACTCCCATTCCTGGGCCAATTTCTAAGACATTTTCGTAACCATTTTCGGTAAGTGTATCTGCAATTTTTTTTGCAACGTTTTCATCTTTTAAAAAATGCTGACCTAAATGTTTTTTTGCTTTTACAGACATATTTTAATTACTAGCATTAATAGGATAAAACTCTTTGATCAACCTTAATTCTGTTCTAAACGCTAACATTTTATCACCAAATTTTTTAATAGCTTCAACTCTTAAATTATCTGCATCTTCTTTGTAATATGCATCTAAATCTTCTCTAGTATTTGCGGTGTATTGCACAGAATAGGTTCTTCCTTCTATTTCTTGATCAACTAAAACTTCTGTGAGTTTTGCAGAAGTAAATTTACCTGTATTCAAGACATCAGATATGTGAGTTTCCATCCAAGTGAGCCACTCTTTGTGAAGCTGTTCTTCGATATTTATAGTTACGTTGTATATGTACATAGTTGGTTTTTAGTTAATGGTTTTGAGTTGGTGGTTTAGGTTGTTATTTTAAAAATTCTGACTAAAAACTAACAACCACAAACTAAATAGTATCTCCTCTAATTTTTCGATATTTTTTTCTGGCATCAACCAAATAAATACTTGAAGGATAATCAAAAATAATCTTTTGGTAGTATTCTGAGGCTTTTTCTGAGTTATTTAAATGATTTTTATACAATTCTGCCAATTCATAGTGTGCATCATCAATTAAAATACCTTCAGGATTTAGCGTAATTACTTGTTCGAAATTGGTAATTGCCAATTCAAACTTCTTTTGTTTGATGTATAATCTTGCTTGTTTAAAAAGTGCTTCGTCTTCAATAGGCTGTCCTTTAAAATCTTTTTTAATAGTATTTAAAGTATCAATTGCTTGTTGCGTTTTGTTCTGAAAAGCATACAATTCTGCTTTTGCATATTGCATTAACCCAGAAGGAATAGAATCTACAGGTTCATTATCTGTGATGATTAAAAATAGCTCTACAGCATCATTGGCAATAAGCTGTGTAGTGGAGCCTTTTAATACTTTTAGTTGTGCTTTAGCCCAGGTAAAATCACCTTTAAAATAAGAGGTTTGTGCCACTTTAAAACGAGCTTGTTGTGCTAGTTCATCCCCTTTTAATTGGGTCTGAATTTGAGAAAAATAAATCAAAGCTTTGTTATATTTTCCTGTAAACACTAAAATATCTCCTAATTTTAGCTTTATTCTTGCTTTGTCATATTTAGACCTTGAAAACCTTAAAGCTTCTTCTAAAACCAATTTTGCTTTTTGGGGTTTATTTTGATGAAAGGTTAGAAAATCAGCATATTCAACTTGCAATTTTATGGTGAGTGTGTTTTTACCAAACTCAGCAAATAAAGATTGAAATAAAGACTCTGTTTCTGCACTTTTAGTAGCTACAGCAATTTTGGACAAGTACCAATTTGCATTAATTTTTTCTTCTATTAAGGAGGAATTTTGAGTGATAAAATTAAAGGATGCCTTTGCAGCAGCATAATCTCTATTATCAAAAGCAATTTTGCCCAAACTAAATATAGAGGCTAAATCTTCTGGGTTTCTTTGATACAATGCTTTTTCTTGAATTAAGGCTTTTAGATAGTCTTTTTGTTGGGTAAATAACCAACTTAAAAGCACGTTCCAAACATCTTTTGGGTTGCTAGCAGATTTTCTTAATAAAGTTTTTCTAAAGAGAATATTTGCTTCATTTTCTGCATCATCAGTAATATACTTACTGGTATATCTTTGCACCAAACTGTAATAGTTAATGTTTTTATCAACCAAATCAATATAAGATTCAAACATTTTTTTAAAATCACCCTTTTCGCCATAAATCTGCGCAATTTGAAAACTATAATTGGCATTTTCATTTTTAACCATTGTTTTTTTATAGGCTAAAACTGCATGATCTAACAAATTATAATCTTTAAAAACACGACCTATAATTCCGCCATAAGAGGCATTGTTATCAATAGAATTTAAAGCAATATCGTAATTGATTTTGGCTAACTCTTTTTGTTGTTGGCGTTCGTAATTGTATCCTAAATACACATACAAATACCCTTGCTGTGAGTTTCTTTTTATTTTGGATTTTAGTAAATTTTCTGCTTCTAAGAATCTTTCTGTTTCTTGATAGCAAGAAATTAATTTACTAAGGTAAGTGGTGTTAAAAGGACTTTTAGTATAAAGTTTTTTAAAAATTTGAGTGGCTTTTTCATATGCTCCTTCTCTGTAATAACTTTCTGCCAACAAATAATCGTTTTGAGCATAGCTAATACTACTGATAGCAAGGAAAATAATAAAAAAAAGTGTTCTCATATCATTCAAAGATAATCAACATATATGTTAAATTTTTATTAAACCAAGAGTTTTTGAAACGTTCTTTTGTAACATTTTGGCACAAAACTTGTCTATTCTATAAATGAACTAACAAATTAAGATGATGAAAGATCTAACTAGACAATATGAAATCGCAAAACAAAACTCAAAAGAGTTTATGAAAAATGGTCAAATTAGTGCGTATTTAAATGCACTTTTAGAGATGAATAGATATAAAAGATTAATGGTTGCTATTGTAGCAAATTAATCAATTACACTAAACCCAGTATAAGGAATCAAGACTTCCGGAACTTGAATTCCGTTTTCTGTTTGGTAATTCTCTAAAATTCCTGCCAAAACACGTGGTAAAGCCAAAGAGCTTCCATTTAACGTGTGCGCTAATTCACTTTTTCCTTCCTTATTTTTAAAACGAAGTTTCAATCTATTTGCTTGAAACGTTTCGAAATTAGATGCAGAACTAATTTCTAACCATCTGTCTTGTGCTGTTGAAAAAACTTCAAAATCGAAAGTTAACGCAGCCGTAAATCCAGTATCACCACCACACAAACGCAAAATTCTGTATGGCAATTTTAATTCTCTTAAAATATCTTTGATATGTTCTACCATTCCGTTTAAGGCGTTGTAAGAGTTTTCTGGATGTTCAATTCTTACAATTTCTACTTTATCAAACTGGTGCAATCTATTTAAACCACGAACGTGTGCACCATAACTTCCTGCTTCACGTCTAAAACAAGGCGTATAACCTGTAGCTGTAATTGGGAATTCTGATGCTTGCATTAAGTTTCCACGAAACATGTTGGTAATTGGTACTTCTGCAGTAGGAATTAAAAACAAATCGTCTTCAGTAGCATGATACATTTGTCCGTCTTTATCTGGCAATTGACCAGTTGCAGTTGCAGAGGCTGTATTTACTAAATGAGGTACTTGATACTCTTTATAACCTGCTTCAACATTTTTATCAATAAAATAATTGATTAAAGCACGTTGTAACCTTGCTCCTTTTCCTTTGTACACAGGAAATCCTGCACCTGTAATTTTGTTTCCTAATTCAAAATCTATGATGTCATATTTCTTTGCCAATTCCCAATGAGGTAAAGCATTTTCACCTAAGTTAGGAATGGTACCTTCACTAAAAATGATTTCATTGTCTTCTTCTGAAGTTCCTGCTTTTACAGAAGCGTGAGGAATGTTAGGAATTTGATACAATAAACCTTTTAATTCATCGGCAAAACCAGTTAAACTTTCAGCCAATTCTTTAGATTGTGTTTTTAATTGCCCTGTTTTTTCTTTTAAAAGATTTGCTTTTTGTACTTCTCCAGATTTGAACAATCCACCAATTTCTTTGGACATTTTATTAGATTCTGCCAACACATTATCTAACTCAACCTGAGTTTTTCTTCTGTTTTCATCTGCAGTTAATACCTGCTCAATAATTGTTTCAGCGTCAGCAAAATTACGTTTTGCTAAACCCTCTAAAACAATTTGCTTGTGGTCTCTAATAAATTGTACTTGTAACATTTTTTGATGTTTTAAAGCAGCAAAGATACAGTAAGCTTAAGACTTTAGCAATGTAGTTTTAGCAATTGTTTTTGATGTAATCTCTGGCGATTTCTTCATCATTTTTTATTTGATGAATTAAGGCATCAATCGAATCAAATTTGTTCTCATCACGTAAAAAATAGATTAGTTCAATAGTTAAGTTTTTACCGTATAAATCTTGGTTAAAATCAAAAAAATGAACTTCTATGGTTTGATGATTTCCATCAACAGTAGGTCTGTTGCCAATGTTCATCATTCCAAATACTATTTTTTGATCAATAATAGATTTTACTACATATACTCCCGTTTTAGGAATGAGTTTGTAGGTTTCTTTTACATCAATATTGGCTGTTGGGTAGCCAATTTTACCACCCAATTGTTTGCCATTTACAACGTTGCCATTTAACATAAAATGATACCCTAAATAGTTGTTGGCTGTTTTTAAATTGCCACTGTGTAAAGCACGTCTAATTTTTGTTGAACTAACAGAGACATCGTTAATGTCTTGTGCCGGAATTTCTTCTACAGTAAAATCATATAAGTGGCTATATTCTGTTAATTGCACAATATTCCCTTCTCTATTTTTACCAAAATGATGGTCGTAACCAATAATTAATTTTGAAATGTTTAATTGATTGACCAATAAATCTCTTACAAACTCAAGAGCAGTCATTCTAGAAAATTCTTTACTAAAAGGATGGATAATTAAGTAATCTAAACCCGTTTTTTGAAGCAGAGATTTTTTTTCTTCAATGGTATTAATTAATTCAATATTACTGTCTTTTTGCAGAACCATTCTTGGGTGCGGAAAAAATGTTAACAACAATGATTTTTTCCCTGCTTTTTGTGCATCAAAAACCAATTTTTCAATAATTTTTTGATGTCCAAAATGAACACCATCAAATGTACCAATGGTTACAAATGTTTTTTCTTTAGATGAAAACGTAGAAATATCTTGTATTGTAATCAACAATAAAAAGTTTTAAAAACACAAAAGTACGACATCTAAATGTTAAAAACAGATTTATTTAAACGTTTAACCAAGTGTAAATTTGGTAATAAAAACGATTATTTTTAATAAAATCTTAAATTTTAAGTCTAAATAATACGGAATTCAAAAAAAATTGTATTTTGCATGTTAGTTAACAAATTAATTCAAATTATGACAAAAAAGATTTTACTAATTGCATTTATAGCATTCAGTAGTTTAGCAATGGTGGCTCAAACCACGATTACTGGTACAGTTAAAGATGCAAAAACAGGAGAAACCATTCCTGGAGCAAACATTAAAATTTCTAGAAAAGCAGTAGGTACAACTGCAGATTTTGACGGGAATTTTGTGTTAAAGGTTTCAGATACCCCACCTTTTACTCTAGAGGTATCACTATTAGGATACAAAACTCAAAAGGTAGAGATTACAAAAAACAACCAGAAGGTTGAAGTAAGTTTAGAAGAAAATGAAACTTCTTTAGATGAGATTGTAGTTTCTGCATCTAGAACTCCAGAGCGTATCATGGAGTCTCCAGTTACTATAGAAAGAATGGATATTAGGGCAATTAAAAACACTTCTGCTCCTTCTTTTTATGATGGCTTAGAAAACCTAAAAGGTGTAGATGTAAATACAAATAGTTTAACCTTTAAATCAGTAAATACTCGTGGTTTCGCCACTTTTGCAAATACTCGTTTTATGCAATTGGTAGATGGGATGGATAATTCTTCTCCAGCTTTAAATTTTGCATTGGGTAATTTATTAGGAATGTCTGAACTAGATGTAAAAACCGTAGAATTATTACCAGGAGCATCATCAGCATTGTATGGTGCAAATGCATTTAATGGTATTATGTTTATGACTAGTAAAAATCCTTTCGAAGATCAAGGAATTAGTGTTTCTGTTAAAGGAGGAATTACAAGTCAAGAAGCTGCTGGAGATAATCAATATACAGACGTAAATTTAAGAATGGCGTATGCTTTTTCTGATAAGTTTGCAGCAAAAGCTACGTTATCATATTTAGATGGTACAGAATGGTTTGCAACTGATTATAGAAATACTAGAAATGGACGATTTATAGCAGGTGATAGAAACTCGGATAGAAATTACGATGGTTTAAATGTTTATGGTGATGAGGTTTCTACGAACATTAGAGGTGTTGCTCAAACCCTAGAAGGTTTAGGTATAATACCAAATGGTGCTTCAGCTTTAATACCAAGTGAAAATATTAGTAGAACAGGTTATGATGAAAGAGATTTAATGTCTTATGAAGCAAAAAGCGTAAAATTTGGAGGATCTTTAAATTACCGACCATTTGGTGATGACCGTTTAGAAATTATTTGGAATTCTAAATATGGTATTGGTAACACCATTTATCAAGGAACAAATAGATACAACATCCAAGACTTCTTTATGGAGCAACACAAACTTGAGTTTAGAGGTAAAAACTTCTTTGTTAGAGGTTATTTAACTAGTGAAGATGCTGGGAATTCTTATGATACACGTTTTGCTGCAATCAATATCAATAGACAATGGAAAGATGATAACACTTGGTTTGGAGAATATGTAGGTGCATATTTACAATCTACATTAGGAGGTGCTACCTCAGATCAAGCACATGCCATTGCAAGACAAACTGCAGAAACAGGAAGATTAATTCCAGGTACACCAGCATTTAAGGCTGCTTTTGATAAGGTTACTGCAGACCCAGACCTTGTAACTGGAGCAAAATTTCAAGACAACACAAAATTATATCACGCAGACGCAAATTATAATTTAAGAGATATTATTGATTTTGCTGAATTTCAAGTTGGAGGTTCTTATAGACAATATGTATTAAACTCTAATGGAAGTATTTTTACAGATAATGATGGCCCTATAGATTATGATGAGTTTGGAGTGTATACACAAATGCAAAAGAAATTTTTAGAAGATGATCGTTTAAAATTAACAGCTTCTATTCGTTATGACAAAGCACAAAACTTTGATGGTAATTTTTCTCCAAGAGTTTCGTTTGCTTATGCAGCAGGAGAAAATAAAAATCAAAACTTTAGAGCATCTTTTCAAACTGGTTTTAGAAACCCAACAACACAAGATCAATATATTGGTTTAAATGCAGGTAGAGGGTTTTTAGTGGGTTCTGCTCCAGATAATCTAGACAGATATTCAACTCAGCCATTAACAGTAAGTGGTATAGGACAAAACTTTACAGGTTCCCCTACTATTTCTGTTTCAGGTAGAGCTGCTTATGAAAACGCATTTTCTGCGGCATCTGTAGAGGCTTTTGCAGCCGGACAAATAGCTGCTCCAACAGCTGCAAATGTAGCTTTAGTGAAGCCAGAAAGAGTAACTGCATATGAAGTTGGTTACAGAGGTTTAGCTCCTGTAGGAGATGCTAACATTACAATTGATTTAAGCGTATATTATAATCAATATGAAGATTTTATTGCCAATAAAAATGTTGTTGTTCCTTTTTATGGAGATGTTGCGCTTACGCAAACAGCACCAGTTGGTCCAGGAGGTGCACAAGTTCCTTTAGCTTTGGTTGCTTTAGGTAATAGTGATTTTACAGCTTTTCAAACCTACACAAACTCTGCTGCAGATGTTAGTTCTTATGGAGCATCTATTGGGTTAAATACTAAAGTTTTAGACGGTTTTAATTTAGGTGTAAATTATACGTATGCTAAATTTGATTTTGACCAAGCTAGTGATCCAGATTTCCAAGCAGGATTTAATACTCCAGAACATAAAGTAAAATTACAATTTGGTAATCCTAATGTATTTGAAAACTTTGGGTTTAATATCAATGCAAGATGGCAAGATGAATATAGATGGGAAGCAACTTTCCACAATTCAACAGTTACTGCAAGAACCATCTTAGATGCTCAAATTAACTATACAGTTCCTAGTCTTAAATCGGTATTTAAATTAGGAGGAGCTAACATTTCAGGAAATGAGTATGTAAGTGCTCCTGGTGTTGGTGCTATTGGTTCTCAATACTATTTATCTTGGACAATTAATAATTAAAAAATTAGAATATTTTATGAAAAATTATAAATATATAGCATTGTTTCTTTTATCTCTAGGATTTGTTTCTTGTGAAGAAAGTAACGATTTTGAAGCTATTGCAGAAGAAACCCCTGAGGTTGTTGAGTTAAATACAAACGGATTAGATTTTTCTAACTATGTTTCTATTGGAGCCTCTTTTACTGCAGGATTTACAGATGGAGCATTATTTATTGGTGCTCAAGAAAATTCTTTTCCAAATATTTTAGCTGGTAAATTTGGTACAGAATTTAATCAACCTTTGATGAGTGATAATATTGGAGGATTTGTTCTTAATGGTAATGTTGTGCAAGCACCTAGATTAATTTTTAATGGTAGTGCTCCTCAGAGATTACCAGCAACACCAACCACCGTTTTAGGCGCAAGAGCATCAGGAACATCATTTAATAACTATGGTATTCCAGGAGCAAAGAGTTTTCACTTAACGTTTCCTGGTTATGGTGCTTTAAATCCGTATTTTGGAAGAATGGCATCAAGTGCAACAGCAACTGTTTTAGGAGATGCTGCTGCTCAAAACCCTACTTTTTTTACATTATCGGAAGTAGGAGGTAATGATGTTTTAGGTTTTGCAACTAATGGAGGGTTTAATCCAGCCACAGGTACAGACGCTATTTATCAATCAGACAACACAGTTAGTCCTGCAGCTTATGGAGCAAATGATATTACAAATACAGATGTTTTTGCTTCTATTTTCTCTGGTATGGTTACTCAACTAACAGCTAGTGGTGCTAAAGGAGTAGTAGCTACTGTTCCAGATATTACTTTATTACCTTTCTTTAATACAGTACCTAATGATGCTTTAGAACTAGATGCTGCAACAGCTGCTAGTCTTACAGGGTTTTTCCAAGCGGTATCAGGTATCTTTATTCAAGGAGCTATAGGGCAAGGAGTTCCTCCTGCTCAGGCTCAGGCATTAGGAGCGCAATATGCGTTGACTTTTACAGAAGGAAAGAACAGATGGGTTATTGATGTACCAGTCACACAAACAAATCCTTTAGGATTTAGACAGATGACAGAAGACGAGTTGTTAGTATTAACAATAGATCAAGGCGCACTAGCACAAGGTTATGGTAGTGTTGCATTAACACCAGCTGTACTACAAGTTTTAGGAAAATTACAAGCAGGAGCTCAAATAACACCACAAGAAGGAGGAATGGTTTTGGCAGCAGTAAATGGTATTGATGATAAAGATGCATTAGATACAGATGAGTTAGCAAGCTTAAAAAGCGCTACAGATGCTTACAACGCAACAATAAAAGCGATTGCAAGTTCTAACAATAATGTAGCTTTGGTAGATTTAAATGAAATCTTAGAAGAAGCTGCTATGGGAATTCAATTTGATGGTTATACTATGACAACAAGTTTAGTTACTGGAGGATTGGTAAGTTTAGATGGTATTCATTTAACTCCTAGAGGATATGCTTTAATGGCAAATAAAATTTTAGCTGCAATGGATGCTAAGTTTGGTTCAAACTTTACAACAGCTACTGATGGTTTGGCAAAAGCAGGAGATTTTCCAACGAACTTCTCACCGATGTTGAGGTAGTTTCAAAATATTTTCATCCTATAAAAATAGGTTGATGACAAAAAAAAGCCGGTAAATTTATTTACTGGCTTTTTGTATGATAGCAATTAAAGTATCATATAACATTGTCAACTCTTTTGGTGGATATTCGTGATCAAAATCTGAAGAAACATAGGTTATCCCTTCCTTTTTTATAACAAAATGCGCAGATAGCGCTCCGTCTGTAAAACGTTTTTCTGTTGGAGCCTTTAAACCTTTTATTTCCGAGAGTTTTATTTTAGAAACCTCTACATGTATTCTTTTTATATTTTCTTCTTTTAAATTGATTAATTTATCTTCTGAAGTAGATCTTAAGGTCAATGAATTTTCTTTGTAAATTATAATTACAGAGCTCCCTCTAGTTCTTGCAGTATATTCTATTTCTAAAGAACCCTCTAAACTTTCTTGTTGCGCATTACAATTAGAAAACAATACAACAAATAGTAAAAGGGTGATATTAAAATTTCTCATAATTATTTATAAGTAAAAAGGCATCATTTTGTGATGCCTTTTTTATTATGTATGTAAGCTGTAATGATTAGTTTCCTGCTATTGAAGCTCTAGCGCCACCAGCAGCAAAAATTGCTCTCATTCTGTCTTTTTGACCATTAGAAAACATATTCATACAAGAATCATCTGTATAATCCATATAGTTCATAAATTGATCGTTAGAACGACAATGGTATGCTGTTGTAGGGCATCCATAATTTGGTCTGTCTGATGATGGAGTATCTGAAACAAAATCGTCTCTGTTACATCTACCATCTCCCCAAATATGACGTAAGTTCAAGTAGTGACCTACTTCGTGTGTAGTTGTTCTACCACCATCAAAAGGAGCAGCAACATAACCAGTTGTACCAAAATATTGAGGTGAAACCACAATACCATCTGTAGCAGAATTACCACCTGGAAATTGAGCATACCCTAAAATACCTCCACCAATATTTGCTACCCAGATGTTTAAGTGAGTAGATGGTGTTACAGGAGGATAAGCGCTTTTTACAGCATTATTAGTTCCCCAAGATGTAGTTGAATTTGAATATCTAAAGGTATTTGCTAGTGTGAATGAAATTTCTGTATCTGCTGCAACTCCAGAAAATTCATTTGGAGTATTGTTTGCATCGTTATTTGTTCTTCTAAAATCATTGTTTAAAACGCTTATTTGAGAAGCAATTTGAGCATCAGAAATATTTTGATTAGAGTTACTGTAAACTACGTGTACATATACAGGGATGTTTATAACACCTAAGTTATCTCCTCCTGTGTCTCCACCACCATCATTACCTCCGCCACCATTGCCTGGTTTTCCACCTCCAGCACCATCTGGTTTTTTACCTGCAATAAACTTTCTAGTAGCATATTCGATATCGTACATTTTTTGGTATAATCCTTTGTTTTCTTTAAGTTGTCTGTTTAAGACTCTCATAGTGTAACATTCTTTGGTAGATTTCCCTTTTGCTGGACCTTTAGATTCTACATGGTCTGTGTGCACATAGAAATCACTCATGTCAATTTTTGATTGTTGTTCATTTGGTAAGTCAGTAGTATTATCTTGACATCCAATAAAAGTTCCTGCTGCTAAAAGCAACGCTAATAATCCTTTTTTCATCATGATTAATTGAGATTTTTGGGGTTAAAAAAATATGTTAAATGAAGTTAAAAAGTTAAGGGTATGGCAATGATTTTGTTTAAATAGCAACAAAACACCATTCTTTTGTTTAAAATTTTAACGATACGAATATAGAGTTTTTTTTTGAATCCACAATTTTGAAGCAAAAAAATACCTCTAGAGGTTCTCTAAAGGTAAATATGTTTTTGTTAAATCGTAAAATTAAGACAACATCATCACTGCTCTTTTTACACCAACCACCAAAGCATCAATTTCTTCTTTTGTGTTATAAAATGAGAAAGAAGCTCTTATTGTACCAGGTATTTTATAGAAGTCCATAATAGGTTGTGCACAATGGTGTCCTGTTCTTACAGCTATGCCTAATTTATCTAAAATAGAACCAATATCATAAGGATGAATAGTACCCACATTAAAAGAAATCACAGCCGTTTTTTCTTTTGAAGTTCCGTAGATTTTTAAACCTTCAATTTTTAAAAGTTCTGATGTTGCATAGATTAACAATTCGTTTTCATACGCTGCAATATTCTCAAAACCTACTGAATTCATATAATCTATAGCAGTTCCAAAGGCAATTCCGCCACAAATATTAGGTGTTCCTGCTTCGAATTTATGAGGCAAACCTGCATACGTAGTTTTCTCGAAAGTTACCGTTTCTATCATTTCTCCTCCACCTTGATAAGGAGGTAGCTTTTGCAACCATTCTTCTTTTCCGTATAACATTCCCATTCCTGTTGGGCCACATAATTTATGTGCAGAAGCAACATAAAAATCTACATTTAAGGCTTGTACATCTGGTTTTATATGTGGAGTTGCTTGCGCACCATCAATTAAAACAGCAGCACCAACTTTATGAGCCGCTTCAATAATTTCTTCAATTGGGTTTACGGTTCCTAAAGCATTAGAAACATGATTACAAAACACCAATTTTGTTTTAGTAGTAACCAATTGATGAAAAATAGCCATTTCTAATCCGCCTTCATCATTCATCGGAATTACTTGTAAAATAGCGCCCGTTTTTTCGCACAACATTTGCCAAGGCACAATATTAGAATGATGTTCTAAAGCAGAAACAATTACCTCATCACCTTTGTTTAAAAGTGATGCAAAACCAGAGGCCACCATATTTATACTGTGTGTTGTACCAGATGTTAAAATAATTTCATGAGCCTTTTTTGCATTAAAATGATGTTGAATTTTAATACGCGCTTCTTCATATTTATCTGTTGCTTCTTGACTTAACGTATGCACACCTCTGTGAATATTTGCGTTGTAGTTGCTGTAATAATCAACAATAGTATCAATAACAACTTGTGGAGTTTGCGAAGTTGCTGCATTATCAAAATACACTAGGGGTTTTCCGTGAACAGTTCTTTTAAGAATAGGAAAGTCTTCTCTAATTTTATCAACATTAATCATACAAATCATTTTAAAAGACAAAGATAAAATATGATTCTTTAAACTCGTAGAAATGCCAATAGGAATTTGTTATTACACTACTTTCGAAACCAATTTCACCAAAAAACCAACTCCGTTTTGAATGTTTGCAATAGCATTGGCTTTCTGATCATTAGACAAAGTAGCGTTATTGATTTCTTTTAAAACCGATAAAGCATCTGTATTTGTAATATTACTTTCTGAAATAAAAGTATCTATTTCTGATGTTTTTAAACTTGTTAAACCTGCTAGCTGATTCTTAAATTCTGAATCTGTTTGTGTAGCTGCTTTTTCTGCTAAGGCATTCCAATCGATATTGCTCATAACTTAACTTATTTAATAATTTTTTCAACTTTTAATAATTTACCCATTCTTAAGCCTGTATTGTTTAATAGGCTATCCATTTTACTTTCTATTTCTTTAAAGTTTAATTTACCACCTGTTAATTGATTGATACCTGCCAACGCATTTTCTTCATCTGTTTTAAGCTTTGCAGCAGCATTAATGAGGTTTTGTAATGATGAGGTGGCCTTAGCATAAGAAATAAAATTGGTATTTAAACCTGATACAATTTGCTGTTGCTGTTTTAATAATAAATCTTGTAAAGAATCTCTTTTTCTGTTAATAACTGGTACAATTGCTTTAATAATATTTGGCAATTCTTTTTTGTAATCTACATCTGCAGGCAATAAATTTTGATATTTTTCAATAATTGCAGGAGTATAAGTATTGGTGATAAAACTGTTTAAACGAGCTCTTCTTTCTGTGAATAATTGATTGACCAAAGAAATATTTAATTGATGCATAGCATCACCTTCATCAACAATATCTTTGGTAAGTTTTGGTGTGGATTTTGGAATGCTTACACAAGAAGAGAGCCCAATAAAGAGTACAATTAAAATTGATTTTTTAAACATTAGTTTGACGGATTTGAGGTTAAAAATATGCTCTTAATTCTGTTGATGAGTCCTTGCAAAATGCTAAAAATTGCATCCGAAGAAAACCCACCAATCAAAGCCAAAACACTTTTGTTAAATAGGTTTATTTTTTGAGGATCAGTAGTGTAAAAAGCAATGATTTCTGACATGATTAAACCCGCAATAACTCCTAAAAGAATTTGAGATACATAAGAAATGGCGTTTTCAGGAATTAATGCGCCTTTTTTTAATGATTCACTAACTTCTTTTAATAAATAAAATAACACACCTAAACCTGCTACAGAGCCTAAATACGCAATGTTTAACAATAATGAAACTCCACTATTATTCATCATTCCTTTGTCTAAAGAATCATTATTAACTTGCGTAGTCATTCCTGTTGCGATGTAAGCAATCAGAAAAAATAACGCCAATAAAATTAAATTTCTAAGTAATGGAAGTTTATAAAAAATCGATTTTCCATTACTTTCTTGGTTCAGTTTTTTGGTATACTGAATGGATTTTGGTGTTGCTGGTGCTACGTTTTTACACAATAAATTGTGGGCGTTTATCAAATCATCAACACTACTATTTTGTATCAAAGCGTTTACTTTTGTATTTACTGTTATTCCGTTAAAAACAGCAAAAGATAACATACTGTTAATCTCTTTACTCATTTCAGAAATTACTTCTTCAGAAATACCAGGAGCAGCTTTTTTAGAAGCTACTTTCTTGTTTGATGAAGAGGTGTTTGTAAGATTTGACGTTGTTGCCATAGGAAACGATGATTAATAATGAACTATAAAACTATATAAATAAGTGAGTTATCGTTAGAGAAGAAAGCCTTGGTTTTAGAATCGGGTAATTTTACGTACTTTAAAGATTTGAGTTATTTTTACAAAACCAAATTTATTTTCAATGAAAATTTTTAAGCGAATTCTTCTTTTACTCTTAGCATTAATTGCAGTAACTGTAGTGTACAACTATCCAAAATTGAACTTATTAGCAGGTTATTCAGCAAAAAATACAGCTTCTTCAGTTTTTGTTGCAGGTAGAACATTAGAGTTAACAGATGCTACAGACAATAATTTTTCTCCTGTAAATTTAGCATCAGACAAAGTAGATGTAGAAAATAAAATAGCTACTGCTTCAGCCTTTGGGTTGTTAACTAGAAAAGCAGTATATAGAAAAGGTTTAGGCACAGTGTTAACTTTAACAGAAGAGGATGAAACTGCAAGTTACTTATCACCAAAAAGGTTACAACCAGATAATGCTACTCCTTACCCATATGGAAATGCACCTCAAAAAGATACTATTTTTGCCAATATCAATTACAAAACACTAAATACAGCTGTAGATTCGTTATTTAGAGAACGTAATAAATCGAGAGCAGTTGTGATTTTATATAAAGATCAAGTTATTGCAGAAAGATATGCAAAGCACTTTAACAAAGATTCAAAATTATTAGGATGGTCTATGACCAAAAGTATTTTAAGTACTGTTTTTGGAGTGATGCAACACCAAGGAAAATTAAACGTGAATGATAAAGCACCTATTGCTTCTTGGCAAAATGATGAACGTAAAAACATTAGCATCCACAATTTATTACAAATGAATTCAGGTTTAGAATGGGATGAAAATTATGATGAAATTTCGGATGCCACAAAAATGTTGTTTTTAGAACGCGATATGACTAAAATGCAAGAAAATAAACCTTTGGTAGGGAAACCCAATGCAACTTTTAACTACTCATCAGGAACCACAAATCTGTTATCAGGAATTTTAAGAAAACACTTTGACTCGCATCAAGAATACTTAGATTTTTGGTACACCAATTTAATCGATAAAATAGGGATGAACTCTATGATCTTAGAAGCCGATTTAAGCGGAAATTATGTAGGTTCTTCTTATTCTTGGGCAACTGCAAGAGATTGGGCAAAATTTGGATTGTTATACTTGCATAATGGCAACTGGAATGGAGAGCAACTCTTTACCAAAGAATGGGTAGCGTATGCAACAACGCCAACACCTACTTCTAAAGGAACCTATGGAGCGCAATTTTGGTTAAATGCTGAACAGCAATTTAAAGACGTTCCTAAAAACATGTATTTTGCTGATGGTTATCAAGGACAAAGAGTGTACATTCTCCCAGATCAAGAACTGGTAATTGTACGTTTTGGTTTGAAGAATTTTATGGAAAATGAATTTTTGAGACAAGTTATTAAAAGTGTTCAATAAATCTAAAGAGATATGATGCATTAGTGCATCATGTTGTTTTATTGTATAAAAAAACCGATACAATAGTATCGGTTTTTAAAATTTATAATCTCAAAGAGTTTTAGAAACCACCACCTGTAGCAGTAGGAGTACTAGCTGCTTGAGCAGATTTTGGATTTAATATTAGGTATGTTCCCATAGCAGTTAAAGCTGCATACTTACCATAATTTCCTATTTTTTTTATCGCCTCTTTTCTTGTGATATCATTTTTTGAATTGTCTTTCATAATTAAAATTTTAAAGTATGATTTTTTTTGTGATACTACCTTTACTACTTTCTATATTAACAACATAAATACCTTTAGATAATTTAGGTAATTTTATGTTCTTTTCGCTATCTAGTGTTAGAGTAGAATTTAGAATTTGTTTCCCTAGAATATTGTATAATTTAAAACTGATGTTTCCATCTATATTTCCTGTTAAACGTAAGGTTTGATCATTAAACTTGTAAATACGAACGCCTTCTAATAAGGTGTTTTTAGTACTTAATGCACTATTTGATTTTGTATGTAGATAAAAGCGACCAGTACCATTTAAAGCTTCATTTAAAGTAACTTTATACTCGCTATTTAATTCGTCTATACGTGTAATTGTATTGGTAGTTGTATCTTCTATAAACACTTTAATATCTGTTGGAAGATTTTCTATCTCTGTAGAAAATGAAATTTCTTTCCCTGCATCAGCAGAAATACCAACAGGTACAACCATAGATTCAAAATCTTTATTTGGTAAAGCTTGTATTGCTAAATTCTTATCACTATCATTAGAAACTACCTTTGTGTAAATAGAAAAACCATTACTACCAAATAGAGAACCATCATAACCATTATCAAAAGCCTTAGTTACTTTTTTATGTTCTAAATAATAAATATCTGTATCTCTAATAGAATTACCCTCTTTTACTTTTAAGTTTATTTTTGTAGTTAAATTATTGCTTTTTTGAAAAGTAGGTGTAGCTTGGTGTGATTGTAACTCTCTATTAATTACAAAAGATGATGCACTAGCAGCTTTTACAAAAAATCCTTGACCAGGAGCAATATTTAAAGCATCTCCCACACCAACAACAAATGTATCATAGCCTCCAGCACCACCATTATTGGCTTGATTCCAAACCCAAATAGTTGCTTCGTCTAAAATACCAGAATTTGACGCTAAAATATTTGTAGTGTTTGCAGGATTGTTTGCTGGGATGTAAGATGTAAATGGGTTCCCTAAAAAGTTAAAACCATTTCCAGTATTTACAAGAGTTGTACTAAAATCAGTTGCAGAAATATCACCAGAGAAATCTAAAGTACCACTACCACCATCAAGATTTATAGAATATCCTTTTCCAAGTACAAAGTTTCCTGATGCATTAGCACCATCTTGATAATAAGTCCAAGTATCATCAGCTGTATTATAAGTACCTAATGCAATATTATCTGTTTTTCCTGGAGTAGTACTTTGTTGTAAGCCAGAAGCAGCTACAAACGCATCTATGTTTTGTCCTGTAACTGGAGAAGTAATATTATACCAATTGGTAGTAGCCAAATCTAAAGAAGCTTTTACATTATTTTCCAAAGCAGTTTCGTTACCTAAAAGGATTAAAGAACCTCCACTTTCAATTATAAGAACATCATCTGCAGGAGATAGAATTTCTCCTGTAACCGTAAGTCCAGCGCCAGAAGCAATACTTAATGTTGAGCTACCAACTAATCTTATGTTTCCAGCAAAAGTTTCACCAGAAGGAATCGTAACAGTTTGATTTATAATGGTAACAGAACTAGAAGAAGTAGGTATACCAAAAGACCAGTTTCCAGCATTATTCCAATCATTATCTCCAGCTCCATTAGTAAAATTTGTTAAACTCGTATTAATTGTAAAAGAAGCAGAGCTAAATGGAGTAATATTGTCAGCATTAGCTAAACTTTGAGGATCTACACCATCCCAATTTGATGTTGTGTTTATTATTGAAAAATAATTACTGTAGGATGCTTGGTCACCTCTAGAACCTTTGTATCTTCCTTGATCTGGATTTGTTGTAGAAACAGTATCTCCATTACCTGCTAAACCATAAGTGTTATTGTTCATTTGCAAGAAATCTGTACCTACAGTTAAACCTGTACCCGCTAAATCTGTAGTTACAGTTTCGTTTTTATAACCCGTAAGAAATAAACTAGGCGTATTTTTATCTGAGCCTAAATAAGCAAATGCAGTTTCACCAGGATTTAGTAAATTCATTGTGCCATCTATTGTTATAGACCCAATAGAAACATCAGAAGTTCCAGTATCTATTCCAGTAAAATGGATTATTCTACCCGCTATTATAACGTTATTTCCTGAGTTCCAAGTTAAAAAAGCATCTGTTCCGCTTGCTGTAAAAGAACCACTATTTGTTTCATCCCATTCGTAATCTGTAAAATAAATGGTAGTATTTGCAGGAATATCAGCTAATGCAGCTATTGCAAAGCCATCAGCAGCATCAGTATCAAAACCAACAAAAGCAATATCTCCTTTAGAAGGTGTATCTGTATCTATAGTAAAATTAGTTGGAGAAGAAGGTAAGTAATTAACACCACCTGCATTTGTCACTTCCCAATTGGATGGTTGGTTTATCGTTACAAAATAATCGCTAAAAGAACCTAAGTTTGCTCTTTCTCCATTATATAAACCAGCATCAGGTACTGAAATTGATTTTGTAGGCCCAAGTTCAATAAAATCTACACCTGGTGTTAGAGATGTACCTGTTAAATCTGTACCCACAGCTCCATTTCTATATCCTGTTAAAAATAATGTAGGTGTATTTTCATCAGTTCCTAAATACGCAAAAAGTGTTTCTCCACCATTTATTAAATTCATAGTTCCTCCAGATCTAGTAAGCGAACCTACTGATACTGAGGCACCTCCATTTTCAACAGTTCTATCTACATTAGTAAATGTTATAATAGTTCCTGCACTTATTGTTGAAGCACCACTATCCCAATCTATAATTGCATCTGTACCACTATCAACAAAAGCAGTTCCAGTTTCATCCCAGTCAGAATCTGTAAAATAGATGGTTGAGTTTGCTGCTATGTCTGCTAAAGCGACTATAGCAAATCCATCTCCAGTACCATCTGTATTATAGCCAACAATGGCAATGTCTCCTTTAGATTGTGCAACGGTTCTTGAAAATAAAGCACTAAAAAACAGAAAAGTAAGTAATAGAAAATAATTTTTTTTCATAATATTTATTATTTAATTATACAAAAGTATGAATATTTATAAAAAAAATGGCTTATTGAAAAAGAATTGTGATTTTCATGGTTTTTTAACTAAAATAATAAGCTAATAATAAAAACCTCTCACAAAGAGAGGTTTTTATTATTGTATTTTAGATTAACTTTTTCCTTTTATTAAACTTGTAGCGACAGCAACTATTCCTAAACCAATTGTAATATAAGCACTTGTATTGTCTTGGGCTTCTAGCAAATCTACATCGCCAATTGAGACTTGAGTTTCTGGAATGACCATGGTGTAAATTCCATAAGTTAATAAGACAATTCCTGCAATTAATAATACGAGTTTGATACTTTTATTCATAATATTGGTTTTTTGATTAATAATTACTTAAAATTAGATAAACTATTAAAACAATATTAACTCGTATCAAAGAAAAGTGAACGGAATCAATTATAAATCAAAACCAACTTTCACGTTTAATTTTTTGGCTATTAGTTTTGTTATTCTTTGTTTTACCTCTGGTATTTTAACGCTTTCTAAAACTGTATTTGCAAAGGCAAACATCAACAAAGCTCTACCTTCTTTTTGCGGAATTCCACGTTGTTGCATATAGAATAAAGCATCATCATCTAATTGACCAATAGTACAACCATGAGAACATTTTACATCGTCAGCAAAAATTTCTAATTGTGGCTTTGCATTAATAGTTGCTTTATCACTCACCAAAACATTGTTGTTTTGTTGATATGCATTGGTTTTTTGCGCTTCTTTTTCTACAATTACTTTACCGTTAAAAACACCTGTAGAACGCTCATCATAAATACCTTTGTAATCTTGATGAGATTCACAATTTGGTTCTATATGATGTACTAAAGTATGATGATCTACGTGTTGTTTACCTTCTATAATTGTGATTCCTTTTAAGATAGAATCTATATGTTCTCCTTTTTGATAAAAGTTTAAATTATTTCTGGTGATGTTTCCTCCAAAAGAAAACGTATGCACAGAAACCACACTATTAGATTGTTGTTCTATATAACTATTATCTACTAGAGAAGCTGTAATTTCATCATTCTGAATCTTGTAATAATCTACATTAGATGCTTTATCAGCAAAAATTTCGGTAACCACATTAGTTAGTACAGCATTGCTTGTTAAACTCTGATGACGCTCTATTATTTGAACTTGAGAATTCTCTCCAACAATAATTAAATTACGTGGTTGAATCATAGAAGCAGCTTCAGAACCTGTAGTAAAGTTAAGAATCTGAATCGGTTTTTTTACCTCAGTATTTTTAGGAATATTGATATAGGCACCTTCTGTAGCAAAGGCAGTATTTAACGATGTTAAATTGTCTTGTTTAGCTACCTTGTTAAAGTATTTGTCTATTACAGGTTTGTATTTTGCATTTGTAAGTGCAGAAGACATTAAACAAACATCATAATGTTCATGAGTAGTTTGTGACAAAAATGAACTGTATTTACCGTTGATAAAAACAACCTTATAAGCATCTATTTCATGAATAAAGTATTTTTTTACATCAGCGAGTTCTATAGCTTCAACCCTATCAGGAAATAAACTGTAATCTTGCTTTAATACTGAGTTTAATGAGGTGTATTTCCAAGCTTCTAACTTTCGAGTTGGGAAACCCAATTCTTCAAAATTTTCTAGAGCTTCAGATCTAATTTCGTGTACATCTGTATTGGTGTCTACACGATTTTCAAAAGCCACATATGATGATAATAATTTATCTTTTAATTCCATTTTTTTTAGTTTTAAAGTTGTCAGTTTTTAAAGTTTATAAAGTTTTGTTTTACCTCAACTTTATAGCTTCTCCAACTTTTAAACCAATTCTTGTTTAATCCAATCATACCCTTTTGCTTCAAGCTCATGGGCTAAAGAAGCATCACCCGTTTTTACAATTTTTCCATCGTGTAAAACGTGTACAAAATCTGGGATAATATAATCTAACAAACGCTGGTAGTGTGTAATTACAATGACAGCATTGTCTTTAGATTTTAGTTTGTTTACCCCATTTGCAACAATACGCAAGGCATCAATATCTAAACCAGAATCTGTTTCATCTAAGATGGCTAATTTTGGTTCTAACATTGCCATTTGAAAGATTTCGTTACGTTTCTTTTCTCCTCCAGAAAACCCTTCATTTAAAGAACGACCTAAAAATTTACGATCAATTTCTAATAATTCTGATTTCTCACGAATCTTTTTCAACATATCTTTAGCTGGCATTTCTTCTAAACCTTGTGCTTTACGAGATTCGTTAATTGCAGTTTTGATAAAGTTGGTTACAGAAACTCCAGGGATTTCTACTGGATATTGAAACGATAAAAAGACACCATTGTGCGCTCTTTCTTCTGGTGCTAATTCGCTAATGTCTTCTCCATTAAGTTCAATTGTACCTTCAGTAACTTCATATTCTTCTTTTCCTGCAATTACATTGGCCATGGTACTTTTTCCAGCACCATTTGGTCCCATAATTGCGTGAATTTCTCCAGCGTTAACTTGTAAATTCAATCCTTTTAAGATTGATTTTCCTTCTATTTCTGCTTTTAAATTTTCTATTTTTAACATGTTCTTTATGCTATTGGCTTCTAGCTTTTGGCTATCAGCATTATTTTATTGTTGATATACTTTTTTTAGTTGATAAAAATCTGTTTATCCTACAGAACCTTCTAAACTAATTTCTAATAATTTTTGAGCTTCTACGGCAAACTCCATAGGAAGTTTATTTAATACTTCTTTACTAAACCCGTTTACAATTAAAGCAATGGCTTTTTCGGTATCAATACCACGTTGATTACAATAGAACAACTGATCTTCACCAATTTTACTGGTGGTTGCTTCGTGTTCTATTTGTGCGGATTTATTTTTGGCTTCTATGTATGGAAACGTATGAGCTCCACATTCATTACCCATTAACAAAGAATCACATTGAGAGAAATTACGCGCATTTTCTGCTCTGGAATTTATCTGAACTAAACCTCTGTAACTGTTTTGTGATTTTCCTGCAGAAATTCCTTTAGAAATAATGGTTGACTTGGTGTTTTTACCTAAGTGAATCATTTTTGTTCCTGTATCTGCTTGTTGATGGTTGTTTGTTACTGCAATTGAGTAAAACTCACCTACAGAATTGTTACCTTTTAAAACACAAGAAGGATATTTCCATGTAATAGCAGAACCTGTTTCTACTTGTGTCCAAGAAATTTTTGCATTGTTTTCGCACAAACCTCTTTTGGTTACAAAATTGTAAACCCCACCTTTACCAGATTCATCTCCTGGAAACCAGTTTTGTACGGTAGAATATTTAATTTCTGCATCATCTAAAGCAATCAACTCAACTACAGCAGCGTGTAATTGGTTTTCATCTCTTTGTGGAGCTGTACATCCTTCTAAATAAGAAACGTAGCTACCTTTATCTGCAACCACTAAAGTTCTTTCAAACTGTCCTGTTCCACCTTCATTAATTCTAAAGTAGGTTGATAATTCCATTGGACAACTAACTCCTTTTGGAATGTAGCAAAAAGATCCATCAGAAAAAACAGCAGAATTTAAAGCTGCATAAAAGTTGTCTGAGGTAGGAACCACAGAACCAATATATTTTCTCACCAATTCTGGGTGTTCTTGAATTGCTTCAGAAATAGGCATAAAAATAATACCTTTTTCAGCTAATGTCTTTTTAAAAGTTGTTGCAACAGAAACAGAATCCATTACAATATCCACTGCTACATTAGCTAGTTTCTTTTGCTCGTCTATAGAAATCCCTAATTTTTTAAAAGTTTCTAATAAATCTGGATCTACTTCGTCTAAACTATTTAATTTCGGTTTTTTCTTTGGAGCAGAATAATAAGCAATTTCCTGAAATTCTGGTTTTTTGTAGGTTACATTTGCCCACTCAGGTTCTTCCATTTGAGACCAAACACGAAACGCTTCTAAGCGCCATTCAGTCATCCATTCTGGTTCATTTTTCTTTTTTGAAATTGCACGAACCACGTCTTCATTTAACCCTTTTGCAAAGGTTTCACTTTCTATTTCTGTATAAAAACCGTACTCGTATTCTTTGGTTTTTAACTCTTCTCTTAAATCGTCTTCTGTATACTTGCTCATAGTAGTTTATCTTGTTAAAAAGTTGAAAGTTTATAAAGTTGATTGTAGGTATTTGAGTAAACCACTTATCAATTTTGAAACTTCGTTTATTTTTAACTTTAATTCTTTAAACTCATTATTACTAATATATTTTATGTCGTTAGCTAAATACAATTGAGAACGAACTTCGCCTGCTGAAGCTTTAGCTATATATAAGAATCGTATAAATTCTTTTGTTGTTTGTCTTTCAAAACCTTCTGCAATATTAGAAGATATTGAAATTGACGCCCTTCTTATTTGATCCCTCAATCCAAAATCTTTACTAAATAAGTCATTTGAATTGGTTACTTTATATATGATTACATTTAGTTCTCTTGCTTTTTGCCAAGAAATAATCTCTTCAAAAGAACTAAACTTTGCCATTTACTTTTTAAACTTTTTTACTCTCAACTTTATAAACTAAATGATTCTCCGCAACCACATGTTCTGTTTGCGTTAGGATTGTTAAAAACAAATCCTTTTCCGTTTAAACCACCAGAATATTCTAAAGTGGTACCAACTAAGTATAAAAAACTTTTTTTGTCTACGATAATACGTACACCATTTTCTTCAAATACTTTGTCGTTTTCTTCTTGTTTGTTATCAAATGTTAAATCGTATGACAAACCTGAACAACCTCCGCTTTTAACGCCTACTCTAACGTAATCTTGAGTTGCATCAAAACCATCATCAGTCATCAGTTCGATAACTTTCTTTTTAGCTGTGTCTGAAACTTTTATCATAATTTTAAATAGATTAAATCTAAATTGGTTGCAAATATACGATATAAGTCGAATAAAATGGTTAACCTTTCATTATCAAACCTAATTAAAGGATTGGTTTTATTGATTATTCTCTAAAGGCTGAATTATTTAAAAAATCAAAGTCGGAAAGTGTCAGTAAAAAGCTTTTTAAATCGGCTTTGTCTTTGGCAGATAAACCTACACCACCTTGGTTTACTTTTTTCATCAAAGGATCTATGGTTGGAGATGATTTTAATCCTTCTGAATAATGATTGATCACCTCATCTAAACTCGTAAATCTACCATCATGCATATAAGGTGCAGTAAATGCTAGATTTCTGATTGATGGTGATCTGAACTTTCCATTATCTGAAGGATCTCCTGTTACAGCTCCTAAACCTAAGTCTGTAAAAGTGGCATCTAAACCATTGTTGTGAAATTTATTGTCTGTCCAAAGAGGATTATTATCACTTCCATGACAATGAAAACAATCGCCTTTTGCTTCATCCATAAAAACATCAAATCCGTTTTGTTCTTCTGGAGTTAATGTTGCTTCTCCACGAAGAAACTTATCGAATTTAGAATTTCCAGAAATTAAGGTTCGTTCAAACTGAGCAATGGCTTTGGTAATTAAGGTAGAATCTATTGTTACAGTGCCAAAAGCTTGACTAAAAAGTAGTGGATATTCTGGATGGTTTTTGAGTTTTTCTGCAACGTTTTTCCAATTAGAATGCATTTCTATAGGATTGGAAACAGGCTCAAAAGCTTGTCTTTCTAGACTAAAATCTTTTCCATCCCAAGCAAAAAGTTGGTCAAAGTTCCAAGCTAAATTGAATAATGGCATCACATTTCTTGTTCCAAGTTTTCCATCTATTCCTGCGCTAAACTGTTGTTGGTCTGTAAAGGCATTTTTTGGGTTATGGCATGTTGCACAAGACTGAGAATTATCTCCTGACAGCAATTTATCAAAAAAGAGTTTTTTTCCTAAAGCGATTCCTTCTTCAGTTAACGGATTGTTTGCAGGAATTACTGGGGCAATTAACTTTTCAGCAAAAAGTGATGGTATTTCTAAGTTGTAAGGAACTGGTTTGTAAACCTCTTCTTCTTTAGATGTGCAACCCATCAGAAGAAAAAAAAGAAGTAAAGAAAGTATACTATTTTTCATTTCTCTTACAAGTTACAACTTTCTGATTTTTTTAATCTTCCTTCTCTAATTCTAGAACCTTTTGAAGCATTTTATCATCTTGATGAATAATTCTGTAGAAACCAAAATCGCCAAAAAGTACATTAGCAATAGATGCTTTTAAATACTTTTTTAAACTTTTTTTAGTGTTGTAAGAAGGTTTTGCTCTGTCTTTTATAGAAGATAAATAACTATCTAAAACTGTATCGTCCTTATCGAAATCGTTTACAAAACTATCTACATTCCAATTTTGTAATTTTTTTCTATTATTATCAACGTAATCAAAAGCAAAATTATTTACAGTGTTAAAGTAGAAATTTGACATATAAGAAGTAGTATCTATGGCTACAAAAACATCAGGAATAATTCCACCTCCACCATAAACTACTTTTCCTTTTGGTGTTTCAAATTTTAAAGAATCTACTACTTTAATACTGTCTTTATTTAACAATTCTCCGCTTGCAATTCTTTTTTGATAATCTCTGTAATAGTTTCTATTTCCGTCTTTAGAATACGGTTTCTGAATAGAACGACCTGTTGGTGTGTAATAACGTGCCGTGGTTAAACGTACTGCAGAACCATCACCCAAATCCATTTCTACTTGCACCAAACCTTTACCAAAAGATCTACGTCCAATTATGGTTCCTTTATCATTGTCTTGTAAAGCACCAGCTACAATTTCTGAGGCTGAAGCTGAGTTTTCATCAATTAAAACATATAAACCTCCTTTTTCAAAACTTCCTCTTGAAGTTGCAAAAGACTCGTCTATTTCATCTTTGTTGTTTTTGGTAAAAACGATGAGTTTGTCATCTTCTAAAAACTCATCAATAATACTATTTGCAATATCAATATATCCACCACCATTTCCTCGTAAATCCAAGACCAAATCTGTCATACCATCATCAATTAGCGTGTTTAAAGATGATTTAAACTCACGATAGGTATTTCTAGCAAAACGATCTAATTTAATGTAACCCACACTGTCATTAATCATGTAAGCCAAATCAACACTTTTAATGTTTACTTTACCACGAGTAATATCTATAGTAAACAAAGAATCGTTACTTTTTCGATACACTTGCAATGCAACTTTAGTATTTGGTTTTCCTTTTAGGTATTTTGGTACTTTGTTGCTAAACATATTTTTACCATACAAAGTATCTTTGTTTGCCATTAAAATTCGGTCTCCAGCTTTGATTCCAGCCTTAATACTTGGGCCTCCTTTTATAGGTTGAATTACGGTAATAGAGTCTTTTATCATTCTAAACTGTACACCAATTCCTACAAAATTACCTTGCATATTTTCGATGTTGGCTTGTTGATTTTCTTTAGGAATGTACACAGAGTGTGGATCTAGTTTTCCTAACATTTGGGTTATTGCACCATCTAAAAGATCTTCTGTATCTACTTTATCAACATAGTCTCTTTCTATAAAATTAATGAGTCTTTTTATCTTTTTTTCTTGTGATGTATTTCTTGATAATGATAACATATCAGAAGAGCTTCCGTTTAAAGACATACCAATTATAATACCTAAAACAACAGCTAAAGAGAAATATATAGGAAAGTTATTTTTATTCTTCATATGGTAAATGATTTACAACAACACCTGCTTTTTCTAAAAAATTGATACCAGAAAGATCTTTATATGCATTGGCATAAACGACACGTTTTATACCTGCTTGATGGATGAGTTTGCTACATTGTGTGCAAGGAGATAATGTGATGTATAATGTTGCTCCGTTTGCAGATTGAGTAGAAGATGCTACTTTTAAAATAGCATTGGCTTCTGCGTGCAAAACTTCCCATTTGGTAACACCATCTTCATCTTCGCAACAATTATCAAAACCTGTTGGAGTTCCATTAAAACCATCAGAAATTATCATTCTTCCTTTTACAATTAAAGCACCAACTTGCTTTCGTTTACAATGCGATAGTTTTCCCCATTCACGAGCCATTTTTAAATATGCTCTGTCGTATTTTAATTGTTTCTTTTCTGTCATCGAAACGAAAGTAAAAAGATTTGATGAATTTAGAAGTTAATAATTTACCAAAATACTCTGTCTAACATCATTTGTATGGCAAAACCAATTACAATTGATGAGGTTACTAAAATCCAATCTATTCTGGTAACTCTAAAAAAGTTTTGAAGTAGTGTGCCAATGATTAAAATTCCTAAGACAATAATAATCTGTGCAGCTTCAATACCTAATG
The DNA here is from genome assembly GCF_009832745.1 of Polaribacter septentrionalilitoris. Lineage (GTDB taxonomy): Bacteria > Bacteroidota > Bacteroidia > Flavobacteriales > Flavobacteriaceae > Polaribacter > Polaribacter septentrionalilitoris. The sequence continues at coordinate 371,460 of NZ_VRMJ01000033.1, forward strand.
CAAATTCTAGTAAAGGAAATACTTTATCGTCTTCTTTACCTACCATCATTCTAAAGTAGTTAGAGAAGCCCAATCCGTGAATTAAACCAAAGAAAACGGCAAAAATTAAGTTTACATTTTCTTTTCCTGACGATGATTTTTTTGCGGTAAAAACATTAACAACTCCTGTAATGAAAATAGTTAACGGAATTAAGAATTCAATTAAATCCATACTCACTTTTAAAATGCCAAAAGCAGACAAAGCCAATGTTAGTGAATGACCAATAGTAAATAAGGTTACCAACCATAATACTTTTTTCCACTGATTAAAACTAAATACAACAGCTAAAACAATTAAAAATAAGATGTGATCGTAAGCAGAAAAGTCTAACACGTGGTTAAGACCCATTTTAAAGTAGAGGAGAAATTCGTCCATTCATGTATAAATTTAGAGGATTCCAAATATATTAAAAAAGAGATAAGTATTTCTAAGATATGGCATTCATATTTATCAATAAATAATTTTATTGATTACTCATTAATACGTATTTATTTTTTCTGAAATCACAAAAATCATTCATTTACGTAAAAAAACTAATATTTGAAGCTTTAAAAATAAGTAATAATACTTAGTTTTGTTTTTAAAATACGTAATTATGAAAACAATAATTGTTGTAGGTAATGGAATGGTTGGGTATAAATTTTGCGAAAAATTTACGACTCAATCTAAAAATAAAGATTTTAAAATCATAGTTTTTGGAGAAGAACCAAGACCTGCGTATGATAGAGTTCATTTAAGCGAATTTTTTGAAAACCAAAATGCAAAAGCTTTAGAAATGGCTCCTGCAGAATGGTACAAAGAAAACGGAATTGATTTAATCGTAGATGAACGTGTTTCTGATATTCATAGAAATACAAAAACGATTATCACTGCTAAAAACAGAACCTTTACTTACGATTATTTAGTGTTAGCAACTGGTTCTTCTGCTTTTGTTCCTCCAATTAAAGGAGTGGAAAAAGAAGGTGTTTTTGTGTATAGAACTATAGAAGATTTAGAAGGAATGCTGGCATATGCAGCAAAAATTAAAGCAAAAAACCCCGCAGCAAAAGCAGCTGTTTTAGGTGGAGGTTTGTTAGGTTTAGAAGCTGGAAAAGCTGTGATGGATATGGGTTTAGAACCACATATTGTTGAGTTTGCACCGAAATTAATGCCAAGACAATTAGATTCAAGAAGTAGTCAAGTTTTACAATTAAAGTTAGAATCTATAGGGTTAAATATTCATTTAAGTAAAGCTACCAACCAGATTTTAGGAAATGGTGCAATTGTAGGAATGGAGTTTGGTGAAGATGATGTTTTAGATGTAGAGATGTTGGTGGTTTCTGCGGGAATTCGTCCAAGAGATGAATTAGGAAAAACGTGTGGTTTAGAAATGGGAGTTCGTGGCGGAATTGTGGTAAATAACAAAATGCAAACTTCGGATGAAAGTATTTATGCAATTGGAGAAGTTGCGTTGTACAATCAAATGATTTATGGTTTGGTTGCTCCTGGTTATGATATGGCAGGAATTGCAGTTGAGCAAATTCTTGGAAAAGAAGACAGTGTAATGGTAGAGGATATTGATATGTCTACCAAATTAAAATTAATAGGAGTTGATGTGGCTAGTTTTGGAGAACCATTTATGCCAGCTAGCAAAGGACATTCTATCATTTTTGAAAACAAAACACAACATTTATATAAAAGAATAAATGTAAGTCATGATGGTAAAAAACTATTAGGAGGAATTTTAGTAGGTGATGCATCAGATTATAGCATGTTGCATCAAATCTATTTAAACGGAATGAAAATTCCTGAAGATCCATCTCAATTAATTTTACCTGCAAGTGATGGTCAAGCAGCATTTGGTGATGTAATGGATTTACCAAATGAAGCACAAGTTTGTTCTTGTGAAAGTGTTACCAAAGGTCAGATTTGTGGTGTAATAGAAAGTGGTGAGGCTAAAGATTTGGGTGATGTAGTTTCATGTACAAAAGCAGGTACAGGTTGTGGTGGTTGTAAACCAATGGTGGCAGATTTAACCTCAGCTACCTTAAAATCTTTAGGTATTGAAGTAAAAGATTCAGTTTGCGAACATTTTGATTATAACAGACAAGATTTATATAAAATTATAGAAGTTAAAGGCTATACAGCTTTTAATGAAGTATTAGACAATCATGGAAATGGTGGTCATGGATGTGAGTTGTGTAAGCCGTTAATTGCGTCTTTAATGGCAACAATTCATGCAGATACTGCTAATAAAGAGTATGCAATTCAAGATTCTAATGATCGATTTTTGGCAAACATCCAAAGAAATGGAACCTATTCTGTTGTACCACGTGTTCCTGGAGGAGAAATTACACCAGATAAATTAATCGCTTTAGGTCAAATTGCAAAAAAATACGATTTATATACCAAAGTAACTGGTGGAGTTCGAATCGATTTATTTGGAGCTACCTTAAATCAATTGCCATTAATTTGGAAAGAGTTGATTGCTCACGGATTTGAAAGTGGGCATGCGTATGGAAAATCATTACGAACCGTAAAAACTTGTGTAGGTTCAACGTGGTGTAGATATGGAATGGATGAAAGTGTAAGTTTTGGTATCGAATTGGAAAACAGATACAGAGGAATTCGTGCTCCACATAAAATTAAAGGTGGAGTTTCTGGTTGTATTAGAGAATGTGCAGAAGCAAGAGGTAAAGATTTTGGTTTGATTGCTGTAGAAGGTGGTTGGAATCTATACTTAGGTGGAAATGGTGGAGCAAACCCACGTCATGCAGAATTATTTGCAGAACAAATAGATAATGAAACCGTCATAAAATACTTAGATAGATATTTAATGTTTTATATGAGAACTGCTAAACCTTTGCAAAGAACTGCTGCATGGCAAGAACGGTTAGAAGGTGGTTTAGACTATTTAAAAGAAGTAATTATAGATGATAAATTGGGTATTGCAGAAGATTTAGAAACAGAAATGCAAACCTTAGTGAATAAGTTTGAGTGTGAATGGACACAAGCTGTTAATGATCCAGAAGTCATGAAACGTTTCAATCATTTTGTAAATAGCGAAGAAGAAGATGATAACATTGTTTTTGTGCCGTTAAGAGAGCAAAAAATGCCAGAACCTTGGGTTTAATTTTTCAAAAGATGGTATAAACTGTCAGTTCGAGTGATTTTGAGGTACGAAAAATTGTATCGAGAACTAAAAAATATAAAAATGGAAAAATTTTTAGAACAATACACAACAACTAAACTAGAGGATGCAAAAGTTTGGTTTAAAGCAGCATCAATAAAAGATTTTCCTAAAGATGGTGGAGCTTGTGTAAAATATAAAGACAAACAAATTGCTGTTTTTAATTTCGAAAGGATAAACAAATGGTATGCTTGTCAAAATGTGTGTCCGCATAAAATGGAAATGGTACTAAGTAGAGGAATGATTGGAGATGATAAAGGATTGCCAAAAGTGGCTTGTCCATTACATAAAAAAACCTTCTCCTTAGAAAATGGAGAAAATTTAAATGGAGATTTAGATGCTATTGCTACTTATCCTGTAAGAATTGAAGGAGAAAATGTGTATATTGGCTTTTTAGAATAAGGTTTTTCAAAGATTGTTCGAATGTCATTTCGAGCGCAGTCGAGAAATCTCAACAATTTAACAAAACTTGATTTAATTTTATTTAATGAAACCTACAAGATTTGAAACTGCCATTGCATTAATAGACAAAAAAAACGCTCAAGATCCAAATATCTATGAAGTTGCTGGTTTTGAATATCCAAAAGAATTATTATATTCTCAAAGGATGTCAAGAAAATTATTGCAATTCGACCCAAATGCATCAAAAGCCCTACAGATAGCAGCTAGAGCACAGCATATTTGTAGATGGAAAATTGCAAGAAATGAGTTTCCAATGGATAGAGTTGGGTATTTAAAGTGGCGTGAAACTCTAAAAAAAATGCATGCAAAAACTACAGGTGAAATTTTACAACAAGTAGGTTTTGACGATCAGTTTGTTGATAGGGTTCAAAAAATCATCCTAAAAAAACTCATCAAAAAAAACGAAGAATCACAAGCCTTAGAAGATGTAATTTGTTTGGTGTTTTTAGATTATTATTTTGATGAATTTGCAGAAAAACACTCTGATGAAAAAGTAATTGATATTCTCCAAAAAACTTGGGTGAAAATGTCAGAGAAAGGTCATAAAGTTGCTCTAAAACTCCCTTTTTCTGAAAGTGGTTTAGCACTCGTAAAACAAGCTATTTCATAAATTATTATAATGACAAAAAATGGTAACTCTTTAGATCAACGTACGTTTTCTAAATTAAGCCGTTTATATATTATTGCTTTAAGTACAATAGCACTTTCTGTAGTTATTAGTCAGATTTTTGTTCGCAACCACTTACAAACACAACAAAGTGATTCTACCGTAATTAACATTGCTGGTAGGCAGAGAATGTTGAGTCAAAAATTGACCAAAGAAATTGTCTCTCTTACAGTTTATTCTGATGAAAAGAATAGAAATAAACTAAAAAATAAGATCAAACAAACGTTGTCTTTATGGGGCTTATCTCATAATGCACTGCAAAAAGGGAATGATTCTTTAGGTCTTCCTGCAAAAAACAGTAAAAAGATTGATGAAAAATTTTCTAAAATAAACCCTGTTTTTAATACAATTCAAAAAGCATCAATAGAAATCCTTCAAAAAATAGAAAATAATCTTCTAGTTTCTCAAGAAGAATTGAGTTCTAATATCGAAAAAATAACTAAAAACGAAAGTACTTTTTTGTTGATGATGGATGATATTGTAAACCAATATGATAAAGAAGCTGATGCAAAAGTAATATGGTTAAGAAAATTAGAGTTTTCTTTAATGATTTTAACCTTACTCATTCTTTTGGCAGAATTTTTATTTATTTTTTGGCCAACTGCAAAGTCTGTAAAAGCTACTTTATCAGAATTACTATCTGCAGAAAAAAAAGCTAAAAAAATGGCTTTTGATGCTGATGAATTGAGTGCAGCAAAAGAAAAATCAATTAAAGAATTACGTGCATTAAGTCATGCAATGGATGAAACCTTGCTGTTTGCTCGTATTTCTCAATCTGGATCTATTATTCATATAGGAAACAAGTTTTCGAGGTTATTTAAAATATCAAGATTTAAACAAGATATTCTGTTTTGGAAATTTTTAAGCACTGATAAAAGTGAACAACTTAAAATAGAAGAGTTAATTAATAAGCATCAAAAAACAGGTTGGCAAGGAGAGGTAAAAGCAACCATAAAAAGCGATGTGCCTGTTTGGTTAGAAATGGCAATTATTCCATATAGACCCACTGAAGAAAAGTCTGAATTACTTATTATTGCTTCAGAAATCACAGAAAGAAAATTTGCGCAATTAGAAATTGAAAAACTTAATAAAGCCACGTTTGATGAAAAAATAAGTCAGCAAAAAATCGTTTCGAGTAAAATTATAGAAAACCAAGAAAAAGAACAAAATAGAATTGCTAAAGATGTTCACGATGGAATTGGTCAGATGTTAACAGGATTAAAATTTAATTTAGAAAGCATTAATTTAGATAATTTAGAAAAATCTAAAGAAAAAATTGAGCACCTAAAATTACTTACAACCAACATTATCAAAGGAGTAAGAACTGCTACTTTTAACTTAACACCTCCAGAATTATCGGATCACGGAATTGTACCAGCATTAGCAAAGCTTACACAAGAACTAACAAAATTAACAGGAAAAGAGATTGTTTTGTTTAATAAATCAGATTTTAACAAACGCTTAGATTCTTTAGTAGAAGTTAATATTTACAGAATTACACAAGAAGCCATTAATAATGCCATAAAATATGCAGATTCTTCACATATTTTGGTGTCTCTTTCTCATAGTAAAAAAATGTTGAGTATTGTTATTGATGATGATGGTAAAGGATTTGAACCTTCAAAAGTGAAAAAAGTGAAAAATGGAGATGGCGGAATGGGAATGACGTTTATGAAAGAACGTATAAAATATATTGATGGACGATTGTTTTTAACATCAGAATTAGGAAAAGGAACAAGAGTTACCTTAAATATCCCAATTTAAAAAATATACGTAGTTTTACTTAAAAAGTTTATTTTTGTAAGTATAAATTAGTTGGATTATGATAGATGTAGTTTTAGCAGACGACCATGTTTTGGTAAGAGATGGTATTAAGGCGCTTTTAGAAGATCAGTCAGATATTGCTGTGATAGATGAAGCTTCAAACGGAAAAGAAGCTTTACAATTAATATCAAAAAACAAACCTGATGTTTTAATTGTTGACATACGGATGCCAGAAATGAATGGTATTGAGGTGGTTACTGAGATTACAAAAAGTAATAAAGACGTTAAAACCTTGGTACTTTCTATGCATGATTCAGAAGAATATGTCGTGCAATCTATTCAAGCTGGTGCAGACGGATATTTGCTAAAGGGTTCTAGTAAAGAGGAGTTTTTAAAAGCGGTTCACAAGGTAGCATCTGGAGAAAAGTATTTTACTGGTGATGTTTCTACCATTATTATGAGCAACTTTGTTAATGGTAATGTAGCTAAAACAAGTGTACCAAAAACTAAAATAAAACCACTTCCTTTTAAACTCACAAAACGAGAAAAACAAATTTTAGATTTGGTTTTAGAGTTGAAAAACAACAAAGATATTGCTGAAGAGCTTCAAATTAGCAAAAGAACAGCAGAAGTGCATCGTTTTAATTTAATGAAGAAATTAGAGGTTAAAAACTTGATGGAATTGACCAATAAGGCCAAAGAGTTCCAATTAATGTAAACTTTATAAGACATTATTTTTCAGAATAATTTTATTTTAAGTTGATTTTTAATAAATCCTTAAAATCCTTATTCGCAATTTATCATTTTGCTAATAATAAAAATATACGTATTTTTTATCTTAAAATTAAGTATTTATACTTAGTTTTGTTTGTTGTTAAGAGTTACAATACAAATTTTGTCTAAAACCTTAGTCTAAAATGATAAAAAATGAAGTAAAAACTACCTGTTCTTATTGTGGGGTAGGTTGTGGAATTATCGTAAAAAAAGATAGTAATAATAAGGTTTTTGTTGAAGGCGATAAAGATCATCCTGTAAATAGAGGAATGTTGTGTTCTAAAGGGATGAATTTACATTACGTTGCTAATGATACTTCAGATAGAATTTTATACCCAGAAATGCGTTGGTCTAGATCTCATCCTAGAGAAAGAGTTTCTTGGGATACTGCATTAGATAGAGCTGCAAGTGTTTTTAAATCCATTATTAAAAAACACGGTCCAGACTCAGTAGCCTTTTATGTTTCCGGACAAAGTTTAACAGAAGAATATTACATTGCCAATAAACTCACAAAAGGATTTTTAGGAACAAACAACATAGATACAAATTCGCGTTTATGTATGAGTTCTGCAGTTGTAGGTTACAAAAAAACATTTGGTGAAGACAGTGTGCCAATTTCTTATGCAGATATAGAATTGGCAGATTGTTTTTTAATTACAGGAGCAAACCCTGCTTGGTGTCACCCTATTTTATTTAGAAGAATAGAACAGCATAAAGAGAAAAATCCGAATGTAAAAATAATTGTTATTGATCCACGTAAAACAGATTCTGCTAATTTTGCTGATTTGCATTTACAACTAAAACCAGGAACAGATGTGGTTTTATACAATGCTATTGGTAGACGTTTGTATAAAAGTGGTTTAATTGATGAGAATTTTATCAAAAAACACACCCAAGGTTTTGAAGAGTATAAGAAGATTATTTTAGGTACAAGTTTAAAAAAGGCATCTAAAATATGTGGAGTTCCAGAAAAAGATATTGAGAAAGCTGCAGAAATGATTGGTCTTTCTAAAGGTTTTATCAGTATGTGGGCAATGGGCTTAAACCAAAGTGTGGTGGGTACAGATAAAAATGTATCCTTATTAAATTTATCCTTAATTACAGGTCAAGTTGGTAAACCAGGTGCTGGACCATTTTCATTAACAGGACAACCCAATGCAATGGGTGGTCGTGAAGTGGGTGGAATGGCAAACCTATTAGCAGTTCATAAAGATTTAGCAAACGAAGAACACAGAAGAGAAGTTGCACAATTTTGGGGTGTAGATAAAATATCAGCCAAACCAGGATTAACAGCTACTGAAATGTTTGATGCTTTGGAAAGCGGAAAATTAAAAGCAGTTTGGATTGCGTGTACAAATCCATTGGTGAGTCTGCCAAATTCGCATCAAATAGAAAAAGCGATGGCAAATTCTAAGTTTGTAGTGGTGCAAGAAATTTCTCATAAATCTGATACTGTAAAATATGCAGATTTGGTTTTGCCTGCAGCAGCTTGGTTAGAAAAAGAAGGAACTATGACAAATTCTGAACGTAGAATTTCGTATTTACCTAAAGAAATTGATGCGCCTGGAGAAGCAAAACCCGATGTAGAAATTTTCTGTGATTTTGCACAAAGAATGGGGTTTAGAGGATTTAATTATAATGGAACAGAAGAAATATATGACGAATATGCATCAATGACCAAAGGCACTAATATTGATGTTTCTTTTTTAAATTATGATCGATTAAAAGCCGAAGGCACATTTCAATGGCCAGTAAATGAATATAGAAGTAAAGGAATACAGCGTCTTTTTGAGGATAAAAAATTCTATACACCATCACAAAAAGCCATTTTTAATATTCCGCAATCTATAAAAAATACAGCTGTACCCACTTCAGATGAATTTCCGTTGATTTTAACCACAGGCCGTATTCGAGATCAGTGGCATACCATGACTAAAACAGGAAAAGTTTCGCGTTTAAAAACACATTATCCAAAACCTGTATTAGAAATTAATCCTGTAGATGCTTTTTTAAAAGGAGTAAAAGATGGTGATATTACTGAGATTAAAAGTGCAAACGGTGTAGTTAGAGTTAGAGCTAAAGTTACAGATGCAATTAAAGAAGGTGTGGTTTTCTTGCCTATGCATTGGGGTAAGGTATTGCAAAGTAATTTAAATAGAGCTAATAATTTAACCAATACACATGTAGATCCTGTATCAAAAGAACCAGATTTTAAGTTTACTACAGTTTCAGTATCAAAATATAAAAAACCTAAAGAAAAAATTATTATTGCTGGTGCAGGAGCAGCTGCTTTTCGTTTTTTACAGAACTATAGAGATTATAATGAGGTAGATGAAATTCACGTTTTTTCTAAAGAATCAAACTTATTTTATAATCGAGTTTTATTGCCAGAATATGTAACTGAAGAATTGACTTGGGAGCAATTATTAAAGATAAAAAATGTTGAATTATCAGCTCTTAATATCAACTTGCATCCAGAAACGCTAATCAATAAAATAGATAAAGAAAATAAAGTAGTTACAGATTCTAATGGAGTAACACATACTTTTGATAAACTGATTTTAGCCACAGGAAGTAGCGCATTTATTCCAAGAGATGTTCAAATAGATTTACCAGGTCGTTTTACTATGCGTAATAAAAGTGATGCTGATGAATTTAAAAAATATTTAGATGATACAGGTTTACCTCCAGAAGAACAACATGTGGTTATTGTTGGTGGTGGTTTGTTGGGATTGGAATTGGCTGCTGCACTAAAACATAAGAATGTAAAAATTACCATAGTGCAAAGAGCTTCCCGTTTAATGGAGCGTCAATTGGATAAGATTTCAAGTAAATTATTGTCTTTGGATGTGCAAGAAAGAGGCATTCAAATTTATTTTGATAATGAGGTTAGTACTGTTTTTGATGATGAAGATACAGGTGAATTAACCATCAACCTAAAATCTGGAAAATACATTACTGCCAATGCAATTGTATATGCAATTGGTACGAGACCTAATATAGAAATTGCTAAAAACAACGGAATTTCTTGTGGGCGTGGCGTAAAAGTAAATCAACATTTACAATCATCTCATCCAGATATTTTTGCCATTGGTGAAATTGCAGAATTCAACAATCAATTATTCGGAATTACCTCTGCAGCAGAAGAGCAAGCAGGTATTTTAGCCAATTTCATTGCTGGTGACATTAGCGAATCTTATAAAGGTTCTGTATTAATGAACATTTTAAAATTCAACGATTTAAACCTGTGCAGTATTGGCGAAATTTCAGTTCCTGAAAATGATACTCGTTACGAAGAAATCATTTTTACTGATATTTCTAAACGTTATTACAAAAAATGTATTGTAAAAGATGATTTATTAATTGGTGCCGTTTTAATGGGAGACAAAAATGAGTTTGCAGAATTCAAAACCATGATAGAAAGCAAAATCGAAATGTCTGATAAACGAGATACTTTATTGAGAGGTTCTTCGAATGCAGAACCAATGTTGGGAGAATTGGTTTGTTCTTGTAGTCAAGTAGGTTCTGGAAATATTGAAGAAGCAATTGCTGGTGGTTGCACAAATTTTACAGAATTGTGCAATAAAACTGGAGCAGGTTTAGGTTGTGGAAGTTGTAAAACCGAGGTAAGAGAAATCTTAAATAATACAAAAGCAATAGTATGAGCAAATTGTTAAATAGAGTTATTGTAAAAGGAGGAGTTTTATCTCCAGGAGAGCTAAAATATATTTGCGAATCTGTAGAAAGTTTGGGCTGTAAAACCATTTCTTTTGGGTCTAGACAAGATATTTTATTACCAAAAAAAGTGAAGTCCAAAGACTTAAAAGAGTTTGACAACCTTCAAGTTGTAGAATTTGACGAGCTTGGAGTAGAAAATGTAGTTTCTTCTTATGTATGTGCAGATATTTTACCCTCTACCTCTTGGCTAACAGGAGATAAATATTTGTACATTTTAGAGCAATTTAAGGCAAAATCATCCTTAAAAATAAATATTACAGACCCAAAACAACGTCTGGTTCCTTTGTTTACAGGGCATATTAATTTTATTGCTTCAGAACATGAAGATTACTGGTATTTGTACATCAGATTGCCAGAATGGAAAAACACCAAAATGTATCCTGCTTTAATTTACAGTTGGGATTTGTTTAAAATTGAAACTGCCATAGAAAACATCTTGCAAGAAGAGCCAGAAGATATAGCAACAATTTTTGAGTTGGTTACTGACGCTGTAGATACCAACAACAGAACTGTAGATAAGCCATTAGAAGTTCCTTTTTATCCCTTCCCATATTTTGAAGGAATGAATAAAATTGGGACAGATAAATATTGGTTAGGCTTGTATTGGAGAAATAATAAATATGATATTTCTTTTCTAAAGGATATGTGTGAGTTATGTTTCGAAAATAAGATTGGTAAAATTTCTATAACACCATGGAAATCGTTTATTGTTAAAGGTATTCCAAGAGAATCTAAATTAATTTGGGAAAAGTTTTTAGGCAAAAGAGGAATAAATGTACGTCATTCTATGTTAGAGTTAAATTGGCACTTGCCAGTAGCTAATAAAGAAGCGTTGAATCTTAAAAAATACCTAGTTGCAAATTTTGATCAAAATGATATTAGTACTTATGGCTTAACATTTGCAATTACAGATTATGGCAAAACTTCTTATTTCTTTACATCTATCGTTGTTCAGAAAAACAAACAACCAGAGTTAATTGGTAACTTTCAAACAAGAGATACTTATAATTTGTTATACGCCAAAAATTTTGATCCTAATACAAGAGAATACATCACTCATGTACAAGATGTAGACAAGGTAGAATTACCAGGGTTATTGATGGAATTGAGTCAGTTGTATTTTGATGAATTGGGCTCAGAAAAAGAAGTTGAAAAAGAAGCTGAAACAAAAAAAGTAATTACAAAATTAGAAGTCTATCAATGTAAAGACTGTTTAACAATTTATGATGAAAATTTTGGTGATATAACGCAAGATATTGATCCGAAAACTGTTTTCAATGAACTTCCAGATAGCTATGAGTGTTCACTTTGTGAGGCTCCAAAAAGTAGTTTCGAAAAAGTAGTTTTAGTAAAATAATAAATTTTAACAACCACCTTCAGCGGCTTTTTTCTTTTTTTGTCTTACTACAATTTTCTTTCGTGTAGGTTTTGCTTTCGTAATTTTGGTTTGTAAACCAGCATTTTTTTGAGATGCATTTATAAACGCAGCAATGTTATTTTTAGAGATTTCAACTGTACTGTTTTTTGTAAATAAACTGTTTTGAACATAATCTAACTCAATAGTTAGCAGTTTTACATTATCAAAACCTAATTGGTATAAGAGTAGAAAAGGAAGATTTACTTCTTCAGGGTTTTTACCGTATAAAACAATTGTTTTTTCTACGTTTTTTAATTCTTTAAACACCTTTAAATTACCATCAGCTAAAAAATCTGGAGTATGAATATTTATGGCGTTTTTTAAACTACCCTTTTCAAATTCATACGCACTTCTAATATCTACAAATACATATTTAGGATTATTTATCTCACTGATACTTGTCAAGTAATTTTGATTAGAAATTTTCTCTAGCGTGTTTTTGGTAGTATGGACAAACGTATTTTTAGGTCTTTTAAAAGTAAAAAGACCAATTAAAACAGCCAAAATAAAAAGTGTAGTAGCTATTGAAATTCGTTTTGTTTTTTCTAATTCTTTCATGTCTTAGATGTTATTTAGTTAAAAGAGGTTTTCTATGAATTAACAACCACCTTCTGCTACTCTTTTCTTCTTTTTAACTGTTATTATTTTTTTAGGAGCTCTTTTAACAACAGTATTTATTTTTGCTTGATCAGGATAAACAACTCCAAAAAACATACTTGCAGCTTTTCTAGTATTGTACAATTCAAAAGCACTAGCTGGCATGTTTTCACTTGGTTTTTCAGGATTGATAATTGTTGTAAACCACCCATTTAAACCGCCTTTTAAAACATGTAAATTGGCATACGAAAGTCGGTTGCAAATTGCCCAAGCTTGATCTGCGTAAAAATTATCGTTAGAAAAAAAGACCACATCATATTGATCTTGATTTAAGTAGGCTTCAAACTCTTTATCTAACAAATTCTTTAAAGGAATGTTTATGGCATTAGGAAGCGTATATTTACCATAACTTTCTTTATCTCTAACATCAATCAAAATAAATGATGGATCTTGGGTTATCAATTTGTTTGAAATGTCATCTGCAGAAACATACCTTTCTAAACTGATTATATTACTCAATAATTGATCAGCAGAGATGCCTTCATTTTTTTCATATTTAGGCAAAATCACTAATCCACCAGCAAGAAGTATTAATACTACTGCCATGATTGCGTATCTAAATGATGAAATTTTTGCAAATCTTTTTTTATCCATTGTTGTTTTACTTTAAATTAATAGAACACCTTTTTGATTTTTTTTCTAACAAAATCTGCAACTACAAAAGCTACAATTGCTATAAGTGAGAAAATGAAAATGGTCCAATACGGATTCCAACCAAAAGAATCTATTAAGGTGATGTTTCCTAGAAAATAACCAGTATATATAGGTTCGAAAAATGAGTATAATTCAGAGAAAATAAAAATTCCAATAAACATACCTAACACATAAACCCAAGCATCTATTTTACCAATGGCAACTCCACATAAACTTGTACCTGGACAAAAACCACCCGCAATAAAACCAACGCCCATAATGGCACCACCAATAATGGCACCCCATACGTAGGTTGGATGAATATACAATTCGCCAACATCAACATAACCTAAATAGTCTAAATAATAAATTCCGATTACGGCAACAACAGCAGCTGTAAAAAACACTTTTAAAACAGCAAAATCGTAGCCATAGAAAACTCCCGCCATTTTTCTTGAAGAAGAAAATCCAGAAGATTCTAATACAAAACCAAAAGCAATTCCTATGCAAATAGCAATGATGCTATCCCAATGTGTAGGAATAATAGTATTCGCAATTAAAAATTCCATATGTTATATTTTTTTAATTAAATCCAATTTTTTCTAAAGAAATACGCAACCAAATAACCTGTGCCAAAAATGGCCAACATGGTGATAAATCCGCCTGTAGACAATACTGCCATTCCGCTTAAAGCCGCACCACTAGTACAACCTCTTGCTATTTGAGCTCCAAGACCAAATAAAATTCCTCCACCCAGTGCAAATAGCAATCTGCGTCTGCTTGATATTTTAGGAGAATGTTGCACTCTCCATCTAATTCTACCTGATAAACTTCCAGATATAAATGCACCAAAAAGGATTCCTAAAGCTTCAAATACCAACCAAGTATTCATGGGTGATTCATCTTCTTTAATGAACTTACTGTAATACGCATTATTTTCTGCGTGTGTGGGTGCTACTTTATCTACAATAGTAACCACACTACTTTTCATTGCGCCACTAGCTCCTAAACTTCTACCTGTTAATAAAAAAGTAAAAATGATGATGATACCTAGCAGAAATCCTCCAAAATAAGGATTCCAATAAATATGACTGTTTGTATTTTTTTCTGTATTCATGTGTTAAAATTTAATAAAGAAACCTGGTTAATTGTCCAGCTTCTACCATTACAAACCTAAAAATGAGCCCCCCAAGAATCACCAATAAAGCAGGCACAACAACGGGTGCTTTAAAACCAAGAAGTTCAATAAATTCTAGAATTCCGGGGATTATCAGTCCTAATAAAACTACAAAACCAAAGAACATAAGTGTAAAATCTCCATTTACAAGTAGCTGCATTGCTTCTAACTGTACTTGAGAACCTGCATAATAGCCCATAATCATGTGCGTGATTAAAGCCAATTCTATAATAATTAATCCTAAATCTATTTTACCAAAAAGATGTTTTTCTGCTTTTGTTTTTGATAATAAAATGATAGCTGCAGCGCCTGTAGAAAGCCCTGAAACAAGAAATAACGGACCTAAAATAGCGTTATTCCAAAGAGGTCTTGCGTTAAATGCAGATAATAAAATACCTGTATACACCCCTAAAATTAAAGCTAGAGGTATTAAAGCATAAGCAATATTTTTTTTGTTTTTGATGGTAAACTTTTCGAATGAATTTAAGAATGCAAATCGTTTAAAAATCTGTAGCTTTTCCTCTAATTTAGGATACACTTCTCTGTAAGAACTAAACGTCCAGATAAAAGATAAAGGAGTGGTTATTAATAATACCCAAGCACCCCAAGACATGGGCGACTCAATTCTGAAAGTTGTGTATAATTGCCAAGTATATAAAGGATGCGTTAAATCGTACACCAATGCCAAAAGACCTAAAGACAATGCAATTGGTGGAATTATTGACGCAGTTTTTACTGCTGTTGGATATTTATTTTCCAAACCAAGAATATAAAGTAAGGCTCCAAAAAACAAAATACCAGCAGCAAGCCCTCCTAAAAATAAATACACAGAAATTGGCCAATGCCAAATTTCTAAAGAAGGGTCTATGTTCGGAATATTTCTGCCACTTGTAAAAATTTCTTCTTGTATCATATCAATTTATATTAAGTAAAACACATGAGGGTTTGTTCCTGCTTCTGGTGCTAATGTTTTGTGTTTTCTATTCTTTAACAACATAGAAACTTCACTATTCGGATTGTCTAAATCTCCAAAATACATACACTTTGTAGGACAAACAGAAACGCAGGCAGGGAGCTGTCCTTTTTTAAGTCTATGATGACAAAAAGTACATTTGTCTACATAACCATCTGGATGTTGATAACGTGCATCGTAAGGACAAGATTCTATACAAGCTCCACAACCTATACATTCATCTGCAGTGACTAAAACAATTCCGCCTTCTACAATATGACTTGCTCCTGTGGGGCAACATCGAACACAAGGTGCAGTTGCACAATGATTACATCTTTCTGATTTTAATTCTAAAACCACATTTGGGTATGTGCCATCTACAGTTTCTGTAATCCAATCTCTACAGTACCCAATTGGCACATCATTTTCGGTTTGACAAGCAACCACACAGTCGCTACAACCCACACATTTTAAGGTGTCTATTACCATAGCATATCTCATATCGCTTGTTTTTTATATGGATTTTCAGTTAAAATTGTTACAAAATTTCCTCTCATACCAGTACCTCCCATAATTGGGTCGTCCATGGTTTTTGTAATCATTTGAGTATCGTTAATACCTTTACCAAAAGCTCTTGTTAATTTTTTATTATCGTGCCCAAAACCATGAACCATATACACAGAATCCCATCGAATACGCTCTGTAACCCTTACTTTGATAGAAAATGTTGAGGTAACACCATCTTGATTTTTTAACCAAACAGATTGTCCTTTTTTTAACCCAATGATTCTTGCCACTTTAGGATTTACCCAAAGATTATTTTCACTTTTTAAATCATTTAAATTGGGGTTGTTAGCAGTTCTACTAAAGGTATGCATTGGTGCTCTACCATAATTTAATCTATAAAATCCTTGAGGTGGTTCTGGGTGTTTTGTGTACACTGGCATAGGATCAAAACCAAGGTTTTCTAGTTCTTTAGAGTACAGTTCAATTTTTCCACTTTCAGTTGGAAACTCATAATCTTCATTCTCTTCTAAATACAGCGGTCTAGATGTACGAGGAAAGTTTTTAACGCCAATCTTTTTCATTTCATCTAAAGATGTCCCCATCTTTTGCAATTGCCATTCAATAACCTCTTTATAATCACTATATCTAAAATAATCGCTTAAGCCAATACGATCGCCAATTTGTTTTGCAACCCACCAACCTGGTTTTGAATCGTATTTAGGTTTTACAGCAGGAACTCTAACTGCAATAGAGGGCTCTCTATTTGTTGCAGAACGAATACCATCATAACGTTCTAAATAAGTGCATTCTGGTAAAACAACATCAGCATAACCAGTGACATCCATAGGCATTGTATCTAAAACTACCATAAATTCAAGTTCATTCATGGCTTTTTCCAATAACTTCTTATTAGGAATAGATTTAGTAATGTTTGTCCCAGCAACCATTAATGCTTTTACAGGATATTTGTTGTCTTTACTTGGGATAGCACATTTTATGACTTCTGTTGTAATACCCATTTGTGCTAAAGGAAATTTTTCGCCAATATCAGACCAATCCCATTTAGGATGTGGATATTTAGGGTGTGGATATTTAGGGACACTAATTTTTTCTTTAAAATAAAAACCTCCTCGTCTTCCCCAAGAACCTAACAATCCATTTAAAATTGCCATCGCTCTTGCGCGTTGTGTATCATCTCCATACCAACTTACATGACGCCCAGGATGAATGATAACAGCAGGTGCTGCATGTGCCATTTCTCTTGCTGTTTTTCTGATTTCTGCTGGTTGTATTGTTGTAATACCATAGGCCCATTCTGGAGTAAAATTAGCAACGTGTTTTTTTAATTCTTCAAAACCTGTAGTATACTTTTCAACATATGCTTTATCGTAAATTTCTTCTTTTATGATGACATTCATCCAAGCAAGCATTAAAGCAATATCTGTAGCAGGTTTAATTGCTAACCAATATTTAGATTTACTTGCGGCAGTTGATAATCTTGGGTCTACAGTAATGATTGTTGCTTTATTATCAATAGCATCAGACATTTCTTGTACTTGAGAGTTGTGCATATTCTCACCAATATGAGAACCAATTAACACTAAACATTTGGTGTCTCTTATATCTGTAGGTTCTGGAGATCCAATCCAAGAGCCAAAGGTTAGATTAAAACCAGCTTCTCGAGCTCCTCTACATTGTGCGTAGGCAGGTTCAGCAATAGTATCTGAGCCATAAGCCTTAAAAAGGTGTTCTAAATGTTTTCCAGGAGAACCATGTTTTAATAAAGCAAAAGATTCTGCTCCATATTTTTCTTTGATATTTTTAAATTTAGAAGCAATTAAATCTAAAGCTTCATCCCAACTTGCTTCTCTAAACGTTTCTTCGCCATCTATAGTTGTTCTAATTAAAGGCGTTTTTAAGCGATCTTCATCAGCATACATTCCAACACCACCAGTTCCTCTTGGACAAAGTCGACCGTAACAATGTGGATCATTATCGTTACCAATAATTTTTTTGATGGTATTGTTCTCATCAGAATATGCCCAAGCAGCACATTTCCAAAAACATACTTCGCAGTAAGTAGCCGTCTTTTTAAGGTTTTTTGCAATATTTTGCGCCGTTTTTTCACTTAAATATGAATTGTTTCCGAAAAGACTAAATGCCGAAGTTGATGCGAAAGCACCTCCTAAACCTAATGCAGAAATTTTAATAAATTTTCTTCTAGAAGTTGTCATATATTACTGATTTATCCAGAAGTAAAGATAAAAGCTAATGGAAATTGAAATTATGATAAAAGTCAGTAAAACAGTTGTTTGTATGTAACATTTGTTACATAAGGGTAATAATATAGATGAGATTGTTGTTTTGAGTTGTTGTGATTTTAAATTATTGTAAATTTGAATAATGGATAAAATAAAGAAAACTAAAGCGTTTTTTATTGTTGCCTTTTTGTTGTTTTCTCTACTGTTTCTTGTTAAAAATAGACAATTATTTGAGGTAGAAGAAGCATATAAAATAGTGAAAGAGAATGTGTATGAAGGAGCAGTATTGGCAGCTTCTGAATCTTGTTTTCTCTGTCATCAAAATACCAAAGGATACTCTCAGCATCACAATCCAAAATATATTGGTTGTGTAAGTTGTCATTTAGGAAACGCAGCTTCATCAGATAAAGAGTTGGCTCATAAAAACATGGTTTTAATTCCTGGAAATTTATCGGATGCAAAACAAACTTGTGGTACTTGTCACCCAAGTGAACTTCATAAAGTAGAAAACTCATTAATGACAACAAATAGCGGACTTATAGCGGTAGATAAATTTGTTTTTGGTGAAGCTGGTAGTCTAAATGATCATTATCATATAAAGGATTTAAATCAATCTGCATCAGACAAACATTTAAGAGATTTGTGTGCGAATTGTCATTTAGGAGCAGAAAAAAAATCTTTTGGACCAATAAATCAACTAAGTAGAGGTGGTGGTTGCAATGCTTGTCATTTAAATTATTCTGATGAAGCAAAACACGATCTTGAGCGTTATGTAACTTCAAGTAAAAAGAACGTTCCAAAATTTCATCCTTCTACAGATATTTTTGTGAATGATACTCATTGTTTTGGTTGTCATAGTCGTTCTAGTAGAATTTCTACTAATTATTTAGGTTTACAAGAAACTTTGTTAGAAGAAAAAGATGTAAAAAATAAATCTGATTATAAAATTCTAGAAGACAAACGCGTTTATAAATATAAAGAAGAAGATGTGCATCATACAAAAGGATTGTTGTGTATCGATTGCCATTCTTCGCATGAAGTTATGGGTGATGGAAAAAAATATGCCCATGAAGAACAAGCTGTAAAAATTCAATGTATAGATTGTCATTTTAAAGACAAACCCAATACAATTTTATATAACTCTTTAGATGCAGAAAGTATGCTTGTGTATGATCATAGAGCGTATACTCATCAAGACAAACCAATTCTTGCAGTAAAAAAATCTGGTCATCCATTGGTAAACACATATGTAGATAGTTTGGGTGATGCGTATTTAATTGGAAAAAAAGACGGGAAATTACACCCTTTGCAACCCCAAGGAGATATCTGTTCCAGAGACAATGCGCATAAAAATGTAAGTTGTGCTTCATGCCATTCATCTTGGACACCACGTTGTATTGGTTGCCATAATGAATTTGATAAAGATGAACCCAGTGCTTTTGATTTGCTAGATAAAAAGTTTACCAAAGGACAATGGAAAGAATATGTTGCTGAATTTTCATCCTCAATGCCTGCATTAGGAGTTCGTGAGAATTCAGAAGGCAAAATTATTGAACCTGCAATTCCTGGAATGATTATGACAATTGATTTAAATAGTTATTCTGATAAAACTTCGGAAGAAAAGTTGTTGTTTCATAGATTATATGCGCCAAATTCACCACATACAACAACTAAAGAAGTTCGAGACTGCAAATCTTGTCATTCTAATGCAGCTACTTTAGGTTTTGGAAAAGGGATGTTAGATTATGATATTAACAACCAAAAAGGGAAATGGATTTTCACACCTGAATATGCCTTAAATGCTAATGATAATTTACCTGAAGATGCTTGGGTTCCTTTTTTAAAAGAGATTGATACCAAAACTGTTAATTCAACAAGATCAGATTTTAGGCCTTTTGCTCTTAAAGAACAGCAAAGTTTATTGTTGGTTGGAGCTTGTTTGCAATGTCATAAAGACAATTCTAAAGTAATGAAACAATCTTTAGAATTGGGAATAAATACTTTGCTTAAAAACAAACATTCTTCTTGTGTTTTGCCAGATTATACGTATTAATAATTTCTAGCGTATTATGATTTCAATAAATTTAAATTGTTATTTCTTTGATTGTTAAATAACAGAAAGCTTTTTTTGTGATACTTCTAAAAATAAGTAAATGTTTTTAAAATTAAGTATTATTACGTAGTTTTGAAAAACATTTATACTTAAGGTGACAAAATCAGTAAATATTTTAGATCAAAACTCAAGAAAAGTTATTAGAGATTTTTCTTGTGCCTCATGCAATAATAAAAGTTGTTTAATTAAAAAGAATTTAAACAATCTTACAAGTATAGATTTTGTTGAAAATAAGAAAACTTTAAAATGTAAAAAAGGACAACAATTCATTATTGAAGGAGCATCTGTAAATGGTTTGTTTTTTATTTTAAAAGGGACCGTAAAAGTCTTTAGAACAGGTATCAATGGTCGTGAACAAATTGTACGTTTTGCCAAGGAAGGTGAAATTATTGGACACAGAGGTTTTGGTACAGAAGAGTATTATTCTATAGGTGCAATTGCGCTAGAGGATGCTGTTTTGTGTTATTTTTCTAAAGAGCAGTTGCAGAGAGTTTTGTTAGAAAACCCCATGTTTTCTTACGATATGATGCTGTTTTACGCCAACGAACTAAACAGAAGCGAATCTAAAGTAAAGTCTATTTCTCAAATGACAGTTCGAGAAAGAGTTATTGATACTTTATTATACATTCATAGAAAATTTGGTGATTTGCGAAGTTTCCTAAATTTACCGTTAAGTAGAAAAGAATATGCAGATTATGCAGGAACAACAGAAGAACAAGTTATAAGAGTATTTTCTGCTTTAAAAAAAGAAGGATTAATTACTACAAAAGGAAAGAAAATTGCTATTCATAATTTGCAATTACTTAAAAATGAAATTAGCGAGCACAACTACTTTTTAGATTCTTAATATAATTTTATTTGAATTGATTTGAAAAGCCTTTTGAGTTTAAAAACTTAATAGGCTTTTCTTTTTTTAGAAAAAAATAAGTATTAAAATTATACAAATAATTGATCTAGGTAATTTTTAAGATGCTAAAAATGTGAGTTTTATGTTTAAAACATGTTTTTTGGCAGTTTTAATCATGTCTTAAAAAGAGGTTTCAATATGGTTTATTCCATATAATAGAATATATACTACTTATATATTTGTCAAAAAATAAGTATTAATACGTAGAATACTAAAACTTACAAGAAATGAAATCTCTATTTAAAAAATCAACTTACATTTTACCAGTAGCACTATTGTTATTTGCGTGTGGAGGTAAAACAGCAAAAAAAGAAACTACAACAGAAGTAGTAACAACATCAAAAACAAAACAATTAGATATTGAGAAACCTCAGTTAACATTTGGGTTTATCAAATTAACAGATATGGCTCCTTTAGCCATTGCAAAAGAAAAAGGATTTTTTGAAGATGAAGGGTTGTTTGTTTCTGTAGAAGCGCAATCGAATTGGAAAAATGTTTTAGACAGAGTTATTGATGGGCAATTAGATGGATCGCACATGTTAGCAGGTCAGCCAATTGCAGCAGGTGCAGGATTTGGACGTCAAGCAAAATTAGTAACTCCATTTTCTATGGATTTAAACGGAAATGGAATTACAGTTTCTAATGATGTTTGGTCTAAAATGAAACCAAATGTACCATCAGATAAAGATGGTAAACCTATTCATCCTATCAAAGCAGATGCATTAAAACCCGTAATTACAGAGTATAAAAATTCTGGTAAAGCATTTAAAATGGGAATGGTTTTTCCTGTATCTACACATAACTATGAAATTAGATATTGGTTAGCAGCAGCAGGAATTCATCCAGGTATGTACACAAAAGAAAATGTACAAGGTCAAATTGATGCAGAGGTTTTATTATCTGTAACACCACCACCACAAATGCCAGCAACCCTAGAAGCAGGTACCATTTTTGGGTATTGTGTAGGTGAGCCTTGGAATCAGCAAGCAGTATTTAAAGGAATTGGCGTTCCTGTAGTAACAAATTATGATATCTGGAAAAATAACCCAGAAAAAGTATTTGTTATGACAGAGAAATTTGTAAAAGAAAATCCGAATACAGCAATTGCAGTTACTAAAGCTTTAATTAGAGCTGGTAAATGGTTAGATAAACCAGAAAACAGAAAAGAAGCTGTAAAAATCTTATCAATGTCTCAATATGTTGGAGCGCCAGAAGCAGTTTTAGCAAATTCAATGACAGGTACTTTCGAGTTTGAAAAAGGTGATAAAAGAGATATGGAAGACTTTAATGTATTCTATAAATACAATGCAACCTACCCTTTTTATTCTGATGGAATCTGGTTCTTAACCCAAATGAGAAGATGGGGGCAAATTCCTGATGCAAAACCAGCAGATTGGTATGCATCAACCATAAAAGATATTTACAGACCAGATATCTGGAAAAAGGCTGCTACATTATTAGTTGAAGAAGGAAACATACCTGCATCAGATATTCCAGCAACAGATGGTTACAAACCAGCAACAGCAGATTTTATAGACGGTACAACCTATGATGCTAAAGATCCAATAGGATATATCAACAGTTTTAAAATAGGAAATAAAGACAAATAATAACCTCTCGATACAATTCCGATGAAAAATCGGAATTACTCGATATGACAATCGGTAATTTCAGTTCAAGTGATTTTGAAGAATGAAAAATTTTATCGAGAATATTAAAATTAAGAATACAGAATTATGAAAGCAAGTTTAACATTAGGAAAAGTATCTGATTTTTTAGGATTGGGAATTTTTACAACTTTAAAAGATTTATTTACTGGAAAACTAGAAAAAGAAGATTTTAAAAACTTTTTACGTAAATTTATTGTGCCACTTGCTTCCATATTTTTATTTTTAGGAATGTGGCATTTAGGAGCAAAGTCACTATACAACATTGAGGCGGAATTCAAAATTGAAAAAGCACTACAAGATCAAGGTCAAGTTGCTGCAGATGCATTAAAAGCATGCATTGCTTCTGGCGATTCAAGTTGTCAACCTAATACATTACCATCACCTGCTCAAGTTTGGGAATCTTTTCAATCTTTACTTAGAGATCATAACATTATTAGCGCAGACAAAGCTGCATTTATCGAAAAAACAGCAGCCTTGAACGAAAAAAGAATTGCTGCAGGAAAAGATCCAATTGTATATACTGGAAGGCCATCTTTTGTTGATCAAATTTTTAGAAGCTTACAAACAGTTTTTGCAGGTTTCTTTCTAGCACTTTTAATTGCAGTTCCTTTGGGTGTTTTTATCGGATTAAGTCCAACTTTAAAAAGTGCATTCAATTGGTTTATTCAAATTTTTAAACCAGTTTCTCCAGTAGTTTGGTACTTATTGGTTTTTATGATTGTAAAAACAGTATTAATAGGTTCTACAGAAGATAGTTCATTCACCATCTCATTTATTAGTGTTGGTTTGTGTTCTATGTGGGCAACTTTAGTAAACACTGCAATGGGAGTTTCTACGGTAGATAAAGATTTTATCAATGTTGCAAAAGTTTTAAAGTTAGGTACTTTTCAAAAAATATTCAAAGTAGTATTACCATCTTCTTTACCATTAATTTTTACAGGATTAAAAATCACATTATCAGTTGCTTGGATGGTTTTAATTGCTATTGAACTTTTGGCACAAAGCCCTGGTTTAGGATTATTTGTGTGGGAAGAATTCCAAAATGGAGCTAATGATTCTAACGCAAAAATAATTGTAGCAATGTTTGCCATTGGAATTATTGGATTTTTATTAGACAGAATAATGTTATCCATTCAAAATTGGATTTCTTTTGATAAACAAGACGCTATTTAACATGTGTAATTGTTTAACTGTTTAATCGTGTAAGCGAAAATGCAGCATACAACAATCTACAGCAATTACACAAATAAACAATTACACGCTTCAACAATTAAACATCAAAAAATGGCATATTTAGAGCTTAAAAATATATACAAAACCTATGGTCAAGGTGATAGTGAGACAGAAGTCTTGTCTAACATCAACTTAAAAATAGAAGAAGGAGAATTTGTTGCCATTGTTGGTTTTACAGGAAGTGGAAAAACAACTTTGGTAAACTTAATAAATGGTTTGTTAGAGCCAACAAGTGGCGAGGTTTTATTTAAAGGAGAACCTGTAAAAGGCACAAGTCATGAAAGAGGTGTAATCTTCCAAAATTATTCACTATTGCCTTGGTTAACAGTAGAGCAAAACGTTGTAATGGCGGTAAAAGCGGCTTTTCCTAAACGCGATAAATCAGTCTGGAAACGTAAAGCTGCACATTATATAGATATGGTAAGTTTAACGCCAGCCATTAACAAATTACCAAAAGAATTATCAGGAGGAATGCGTCAAAGAGTAGCTGTAGCAAGAGCTTTAGCCATGAAACCAGATATGATTATTATGGACGAACCTCTTGGAGCTTTAGATGCTCTAACACGTGGAAATTTGCAAGATCAAATCTTAAACATTTGGGGAAAAGACAAACGTACAGCCTTGTTAATTACCAATGATGTTGATGAAGGTATTTATATGGCAGACAGAATTATTCCTTTAAGACCAGGGCCAAATGCAACTTTAGGTCCAGAATTTAAGATAGATATTGATCGTCCTAGAGATAAAACAGAAATGAATGATAATGCCAATTTTAAAGAAACCAGAAATGCAATTATTGAGTATTTGATGGATATTGGTAATGAACGTAAATCAGAAGAAACAACAGAATATATGTTGCCAGAATTAACTCCAAAAGATTTTGTTAATCAATTTAGATAGAAAAAGATGAGCATAATGACAGAAAAATCAATTACAAAAGAAATTATAGCAAAGAAATTTCCTTCTAATGAAGTAATGTTAGATCTAAAAGACTTAAAAAAAGTATACCCTACACCAAAAGGAGATTATGTAGTTTTAGAAAACTTAAATCTTCAAATAAAAAAAGAAGAATTTGTGACCATTATTGGACATTCTGGATGTGGAAAAACCACAATGTTATCTATGATTGCAGGCCTAAATCCTATTTCTGGAGGAAACATTGCTGTTCTTGGAAAACATATTAAAGGACCAGGACCAGATAGAGGAGTTATTTTTCAATCACCAAGTCTTATGCCTTGGATGACATCTTTACAAAATGTGATGTTAGGTGTAAATCAAGTTTTTCCTCATGCAAGTAAAGCACAAAGAACAGATGTTGCAAAATATTATTTACAAAAAGTTGGTTTAGAAGATGCGTTTTATAAAAGAGCTTCAGATTTATCACAAGGAATGCAACAAAGAGTGGGTATTGCAAGAGCATTTGCCATTAAACCTAAAGTATTGTTGCTAGACGAACCTTTTGGAATGTTAGATTCGTTAACAAGAGGAGAATTGCAAGATATCTTAATCGAAATTTGGAACAAAGAAAAAATTACTGCAGTTATGATTACTCATGATGTTGATGAGGCCATCTTTTTAGCAGACAGAGTAGTTATGATGACAAGCGGACCAAAAGCCAAAATTGGAGACATTTTAGATATCGATTTTAAAAGACCAAGAACAAGAAAATCGGTTTTAGAGCACGATGATTATTACAAGTATCGTAAACATTTAATTGACTTTTTAGAGCACTAAGCAAACTTTAAAAAAACAAACATAAATTTTAAAATAGAAATTGGTTTTTGAAGCAAAAAACTTCACTGCCTTAGGTGTTAACAACCAAAAAATTAATCAATAAACAACACAAATTAAAAATTAGAAACAATGAGAAAACAAGGTATAATTTTAGGGCTACTGTTAGCGTGTTTTCAATTCGCGTCAGCACAATTTACATTAGAGGGAGAGTTTAGACCACGAACAGAATTATTTGGAAATGGACAATCTAAAACAGCATTAGCAGGTTCTACACCTTGGCTACAAACAAGTGTTAGAGCTGCAATAAATGCAAGTTATAAAACAGAAACATATACAGTTTATCTAGGTTTTCAAGAAGTATTTCTTTTTGGAGACAGGCCGCAAATATCTCCATCTGGTAATGGAAATTTTAGAGTACAAGAAGCTTGGGCAAACATTAAATTAGCAGAAACTTGGAGTTTAAAATTAGGGCGTCAACCACTTTCTTATGATGATCAAAGAATTTTAGGAGGTTTAGCTTGGGCACAACAAGCAAGAACGCATGATGTTGGTGTTTTAAAACACAAATCTAAAGGTGGTTTTGGTTTAGATGTAGGTTATTCTTTAAACACTTTTGGAGATAACATTTATGATACAGCAGCTTTATTTTCTTACAGAGAATTATTCTTTGCTCATGCTAATAAAAAATTAGGTAAATTAAATTTAAGTGCATTATACTTAAACACAGTTTATCAAAATGGAACAGACCTTAAATCTAGATTGTATACATTAGGTGTACATGCAAAATACAACATAGGAGCTTTTGGTTTAGCAAGTAATATATTTTTCCAAAATGGAGACAGAGTTGGAGGTGTAGCAGTAAAAGGTGCTAATTTACTGAGTTTAGACGCTACATTTAAAGCGACCGAAAAAACAACGTTATTAGCAGGTTTAGAATCCATTTCTGGAAAAACAGCTACATCAGCAGCTTTTTTTCCACTATATGGGACTAATCATAAATTTAATGGTTTAATGGATCGTTTCTATGTTGGAAATCATGGGAATGCTGGTGGTTTAATTGATTTAAATATTGGAGCAAAATTTAAATTACCAAAAGGATATTCTTTAACAGCTAAATTCCACAACTTTAAAGAGCAATCTTTAACGAAAGAAAGTTTAGGTAACGAGCTAGATTTAGTTGTCGCAAAAGGTTTTAAAGGATTTAAATTGGTAGCGGGTTATTCACAATTCTTTGAACCTAGTTCAGTTACAGGAGCAGATAGTACTCAAAATTGGGCTTGGGCAATGTTAATTATTAAGCCTAAGTTCTTATCAGGAAAGTAAAATGAAGCCTTTAGATAGATATTGATTTTATAGTCGTTTTAGTGTTAATAGATTATATGTTTCAATATATGAATCCCTCGAAAGAGGGATTTTTTTGTTTTTAAAGCTTTATTTGTGTTAGTTTTAAAGGTTTAATATAAGATGATTTATTTGTAAAATGATAGCTTTAGAATCATTTAAAGACATTTGTTTCATGATAGTTTATGTTAAATGATTCTTAAATAAAGTACTAAGAAAAGAACTTAATTCATTGAATTACATTTTTTTGTAACTTACAATTTCAATTTAAAGACAATTAAAATGCCTAACTACACACTTCACATTAACGGAAAAGAAAAATCTGTTTCTGCAGATGCAGATACACCATTGTTATGGATTTTAAGAGATGAACTCAATTTAGTAGGCACCAAATTTGGTTGTGGAATTGCACAATGTGGAGCTTGTACTGTGCATATAGATGGAGTTGCAACTAGAAGTTGTCAACTACAAGTTTCTATTTTAGATGGTGTGAAAATCACCACAATAGAAGGTTTGTCTGATGATGGAAAACATCCAGTACAAGAAGCTTGGGCAGCAATAGATGTTCCACAATGTGGATATTGTCAAGCAGGACAAATAATGACAGCATCAGCTTTTTTAGCAGAAAATAAAAACCCTTCAGAAGAAGAAATTAGAGCAGCAATGCATGGTAATATTTGCAGATGTGCATCGTATAATAGAATAGAAAAAGCGGTAAAAGTTGCTGCTGAAAAAATGGCTTAATCACTAAAATTTAAGAAAATGAAATCAAAAATCAATACAAATTTTAGCAGAAGAAATTTTTTAAAGACATCAGTTTTAGCAGGTGGAGGAATGTTAATTGGCTTCAATTTACTTACAGCTTGTAAAAAAGATGCAGTAATGCCTGTAGATATTAAAAACTTAAATTTTAACGATTTTAATGCCTACATTAAAATATCTGATGAAGGTTATGTTACAATATATTCTACAAATCCAGAAATTGGACAAGGCGTAAAAACGTCTATGCCAATGATTATCGCAGAAGAATTAGATGTAGATTGGAGCAAAGTAAATGTAGAACAGGCTGCTTTAGATACTAAGAATTTTAAAAGGCAAGTAGCTGGTGGAAGTCAATCTATTCGTGCCAGTTGGGATATACTCCGTCAAACAGGTGCCACAGCTAAACAAATGTTAGTCAATGCTGCCGCTGCAAAATGGAAAGTAGATGCATCAACTTTAAAAGCATCAAAAGGAATTATCACTAATGCAAAAGGTGATAAAATTGGTTACGGAGAAGTTGTAAAAGAAGCCGCTTTATTAGAGGTGCCAGAAAATATAACTTTAAAAGACATCAAAGATTTTACAATTGTAGGAAATGATGCTAAGAATGTAGATCTCAATAAAATTATTACTGGAAAACCTTTATTTGGCCTTGATTATAAAGCAGGTAATGTACTTATTGCTTCTGTTTTAAGACCACCAGCATTTGGTCAGAAATTAGTGTCTTTTGATGATACTAATGCCAAAGCTGTACATGGAGTTTCTGATGTCATCAAATTTGGAAATAAAATTGCAGTGTTGGCTTCATCAACTTGGGCAGCCATGAAAGGTAAAAAAGCTTTAACTGCTCAATGGAAGGACAAAAAATTAGAATCAACAGAAAATCACGATAAAATTTTAACCAAGATCTTAGATGGTAAAAAGTTGAATGTTCGTAGAGAAGATGGGAATGTAAAACAAGCTTTTGCTAATGCAGATAAAGTGATTGAAAGAACATATCATTCACCATTTTTACCTCATAATTGTCTGGAGCCAATGAATTTTTATGCAGATGTAACAGCAGATAAAGTGCATTTGGTAGGCCCTATTCAAACTCCACAATGGACCGTAAACAGAGTTGCTAAATTGCTCAAGAGAAAAACAGAAGATATTCATTGCGAGATGACAAGAATGGGAGGTGGTTTTGGTAGACGTTTATATGGAGATTTTGCTTTAGAAGCTGCAGAAATTTCAAGTTTAGCAAATAAACCTGTTAAAGTAGTC
Source organism: Polaribacter septentrionalilitoris (assembly GCF_009832745.1). GTDB lineage: Bacteria > Bacteroidota > Bacteroidia > Flavobacteriales > Flavobacteriaceae > Polaribacter > Polaribacter septentrionalilitoris. Next base: position 400,701 of record NZ_VRMJ01000033.1, read on the forward strand.
TATTCTAGAGAAGATGATATGACAGCGGGTAGATATAAACCTTCTGTAAAATATAGAATTGCGGCCTCTTTAAAAGATGGAAAAGTTACAGGATATCATTTAAAGGAAGCTGCTATTAATGGAAACATGTATGGTTTAATTCCTAATTTTTTTCCTGCAGGATGTATTCCTAATCTAAAAATTGAAACAGGTAATTATAAGAGTAATATTACAACTGGAGCATGGAGAGCACCTTATACCAACTTCTTAGCTTATGCAGAGCAAAGTTTTTTTGATGAGTTAGCAGTAGAACTAAATGTTGATGCTATTCAATTGCGCTTAGATTTATTGCAGAATGTAAAAAATACTACTGATAAAAGAATTGAATACTCTGGTCAACGAATGGAAGACACCATTAGATTAGTAAAAGAAAAAGGAAATTGGGGGAAAACTCCAGAAGGAGTTTACCAAGGTTTTGCAGCATATTACAGTCATAATACACACGTTGCAGAAATTGCAGAAATTGTTTTAAAAGATGGTTTTCCAGTAATTAAAAAAGTAACTGCTGCTGTAGATTGTGGTGTAGTTGTTAATCCTACTGGAGCTATGAATCAAGTTCAAGGTGGAGTTTTAGACGGAATAGGACATGCCATGTACGCTGATTTTTCTTTTAAAAACGGAAAACCAGATGCTAATAATTTTGATCGATATAGGTTGATTAGAATGCAAGAAACTCCAAAAGTAGAGGTACATTTTGTACAAAACAACTTATCACCAACAGGTTTAGGAGAACCAGGTTTACCACCTGCAGGAGGTGCTGTTGCCAATGCAATTCATGCTGCTTTAGGAAAACGTTTATACAAGCAGCCTTTTATAAAAGATTTACAAAAGAGTTCTGTTTTAGGCTAATTTTCAAAAAAAAATTAAAAGTAAATTTCTTGCGCCAATCTAAAGGTATTGGCGTGAGCTTCTACAATAATCTTAATATCTTTAGAATAACCTCCACCCATAGAACACATTACAGGGATTTTTAAATCGAAACAAGTTTGTAGAACAAAACGATCTCGTTCTTTACAGCCTTCCATTGTTAATGCTAGTTTACCCAATTTATCAGTTTCAATAACATCAACTCCACACAAATAATAGATAAAATCTGGTTTTTCTTGGGTGATGAGTTTAGGTAAGGTTTCTTTCAAAATCGATAAATACTCATCATCTTTTGTATCATTTTCTAAAGCGATGTCTAAATCAGATTCTTCTTTAACAAAAGGATAATTGCTTTTACCGTGCATAGAAAATGTAAAAACAGCATCGTCTTGTTGAAAGATTTCAGCGGTTCCATTTCCTTGATGAACGTCTAAGTCCACAATTAAAATTTTATTTGCTAAACCTTTTTGCTGTAAATATTTTGCACCAATGGCTTGGTCATTTAACATGCAAAACGCTTCTCCACGATTAGAAAACGCATGATGTGTGCCACCTGCAATGTTCATTGCAATTCCGTTTTGTAAAGCAAATCTTGAGGCTTTCATAGTACCATCTGCAATAATCATTTCACGCTCTATGAGTATTTCCGATAACGGAAAACCTATTTTTCTTGATGCTTTTTGATGTAAAGTAATATTTAATAAATCAAAAAAATACTCAGGTTCATGAACCGTAAAAAAGTGTTTGTTATTGGGTATCTCTGGCTCGAAAAAGTTTTCTGGATTGCAAGTTCCTTCATACAACAATTGTTGAGGTAACAAATCATATTTTTCCATCGGAAAACGATGACCTTCTGGTAAAGGATGTTTGTATATAGGATGATATGCTATTTTAAGCATTAACTTACTTGCTGTCCGTTTTTAACTTCTTTTTCAGGTGCTACAAAAGCCAATTTTCCTTCAGGTGTATCTGTCATTAAAATCATTCCTTGGCTTTCTACACCTCTAATTTTTCTTGGTGCTAAATTTACCAAAACAGAAACTTGTTGGCCAATAATTTCTTCTGGAGAAAAACTTTCTGCAATTCCTGATACTATGGTTCTTGTATCAATACCCACATCAACTTTTAATTTTAAAAGTTTCTTAGTTTTGGCTACTTTTTCCGCTTCTAAAATAGTACCAATTCTGATATCTAATTTGGTAAAGTCATCAAATTCTATGGTTTCTTTTTGAGGTTCTACCACTTTATTTTCTTGCTCGTTAGCTAATTTAGTCGCTTCTAATTTTGCCAATTGTGCTTCAATAGTTTTATCCTCAATTTTAGAGAATAACAATTCTGCTTTTTTAATTTGATGATTTGCTGGTAATAAAATATCTTTTTTCGTTACGTCTTTCCAAGTAAGATCTCTCGACTGCGCTCGAGATGACAAATCTAGGATTGATTTTAACTTTGTTGATGTAAAAGGTAAAAAGGGTTCAGAAACCACAGCTAAAGCTGTTGCTATTTGTAAAGCAACGTACATAATGGTTTTTACTCGTTCTTCATCAATTTTTATGACTTTCCAAGGTTCTTCATCTGCTAAATATTTGTTTCCTAGTCTAGCTAAATTCATCAATTCTTGAGAAGCTTCTCTAAACCTATATCTTTCTATGGATTTACCAATGATATTTGGAAATTCTTTTACAGCCGCCAAAACATCTTCATCAACTTCAGAAAAATTCCCTGCAAGTGGCACTTGCCCTTGATAATATTTGTTGGTCAATACCACAACTCTGTTGATAAAATTACCAAAAATAGCTACCAATTCGCTGTTGTTTTTGGCCTGAAAATCTTTCCAAGTAAAATCGTTGTCTTTACTTTCTGGAGCGTTTGCAGTTAAGGTATAACGTAACACATCTTGCTGATTTGGAAATTCTTCTAAATACTCATGCAACCAAACTGCCCAATTTTTAGAAGTTGATAATTTGTTGCCTTCTAAATTTAAAAATTCGTTTGCAGGAACATTATCAGGTAAAATATAATCTCCATGTGCTTTTAACATTGATGGAAAAATAATACAGTGAAACACAATATTGTCTTTACCAATAAAATGAACCAATTTGGTATCGTCTTTTTTCCAATAATCTTCCCAGTTTTTTCCTTCTCTTGCAGCCCACTCTTTGGTTGATGAAATATAGCCAATAGGCGCATCAAACCAAACATATAATACTTTTCCTTCTGCACCTTCTACAGGAACAGGAATTCCCCAATCTAAATCACGAGTTACAGCTCTTGGTCTTAAACCATCTTCTACCCAAGATTTTACTTGTCCGTAAACATTAGGTTTCCAGTCTTTTTTATGCCCCTCTAAAACCCATTCACGTAAAAAATCTTCGTGTTTGTCTAAAGGTAAAAACCAGTGTTTGGTTTCTTTTACAGTAGGTACGTTACCTGTAATTGCAGATTTTGGGTTGATTAAATCAGTGGCGTTATGAGATGTTCCACAATTTTCACATTGGTCTCCATAACTTTCTTCAAATCCACATTTAGGACAAGTTCCCACTACAAAACGGTCAGCTAAAAACTGATTAGCTTCTTCATCATACAACTGTGCGGTAACTTCTTCTACAAATTCTCCTTTATCATATAAATCCACAAAAAACTCAGAAGCAGTTTTATGATGAATTTCTGAAGAAGTTCTCGAATAATTATCAAAAGAAATACCAAAATCAGCAAAAGACTGTTTGATAATTCCGTGATATTTATCAATGATATCTTGAGGAGAAACACCTTCTTTTTTAGCTCTCATTGGTATGGCAACTCCATGTTCATCAGAACCACAGATGTAAGCTACATCTTTGCCAATACCGCGTAAATAACGCGCGTAAATATCTGCAGGAACATACACACCTGCTAAATGACCAATATGAATTGGACCATTGGTATAAGGTAACGCTGCTGTAATTGTATATCTTTTTGGAGCACTCATAAAGTTTCTCTTAAATTTTGGACTGATTTTTGAAGTGCAAAAGTACGAAAAAGCAATTTTTTAAAACCACAGAAAATAGATACATTTACGTTCGTAGCTATTTGTTTGATTAGATAATTAGAAAACAACACAATTTTGAGGAACAAAGTACTTTTTATTTTAGCATTATTGATGAGTTTCATATCAATAAAAGCACAAGAAAAACTCATAACTCCAGCGTATTTACAAAAAGGAGATACCATTACTATTCTAGCACCAGCAGGAATTTTAAAATCTTCAAGACAGGCAGTGATTTTAGAAGCTAAACAATTGGCAGAAAGCTGGGGCTTGCATGTGGTTTTTGGTAAAAATATATTTAATCAAGGCAATCATTTTGCAGGAACTGATGCAGAAAGAGCTTCAGATTTTCAAAAAGCGTTAGACAACCCGTCTATAAAAGCAATTTGGGCAGCAAGAGGAGGTTATGGTTCAGTACGAATTTTAGATAAATTAGACTATACTCAGTTTCTAAATCACCCAAAATGGATTATTGGATATTCTGATATTACTGCGTTTCACAATCACATTCATAATTTAGGCGTGGAAAGCATTCATGGAATGATGGCAACTAGTTTAGAAGAAAAACCAGAGGAAATTATTGAGACCATTTCATCATTTAAAAAAGTGCTTTTTGGTGATAAAATAGCGTATACAATTCCTGCTTCAGAATACAATAGAACAAATACTTCAACAACAATAGAAGGACAGCTTATTGGTGGAAATTTAGCCATTTTAACTTCAATGTTGGGTTCTAAAAGTCAGTTGAATACTGAGGATAAAATTCTATTTATAGAAGAAATTGGTGAGTATAAATATGCTATAGACAGAATGTTGCAAAGCTTAAAAAGAGCCCATTATTTTACTGATGTAAATGCGGTTATTGTAGGCGATATGAGTTCAGTCAAAAAAAACACGACCAAATGGGGGAGTTCTATTGAGCAATTGATTTTAGATGTGATTCCAAATGATATTCCTGTAATTTTTGACTTTCCAGCAGGTCATGAAGCAGATAACAGGGCTTTGATTTTTGGGAGAAGTATTCAGTTATCAATTGGTAATAATGAATCCTCAATAGTTTTTAAAGATTAATTTACAACTCTAAATTATAGTAAAAAGCTACAGATAACCAACTTGTTTTTACATCTCTTTCTAATCTGCTATAAGGTAAATGACCATTGTAATATTCTAATCGTAAACTATTATTATTTTTAAATGCATATCCAATTCCGCCATTAAAATCTGCATTAAAGTTATTGTTTTCTAAAAACCGGAAATCATATCCTATAAAAATTCTTCGCCAAAATTTACTTTCTGATTCGAAATTTTTAAAAACAGCACCAGTTTGGAATGCTAGTTTTTTTCTGTCACTATCTGTTCTAACTATGTAAGAAATACCTCCATACAAACCCATTTTTTCTTTATTGTAAGCATACAAAACTTCTATAGTTTCATAATTACTTGGGTCGTTTGCCCAATAATCTGGATGTGTAATTGTGGTATACGCATTCTTTAATAAAAAATCATCACCCAAATGCGATGATCTATGGTACAAATTGATGCGTAAAAAGTTGTTTTTGTTTAGCACAAAATCGTTGTGCAGGTAAATAAAATAATCAGTATTAAACAGTGAATGTGTGATACCATTAAATCTTGATGAACTTTCTTCGCGAAATACAAATTGATTGTCGATATGACCACTTACCGCCAATTGATAGTTGTTTTTTGCATATAGTTTTTTAAACACATTTGCTTTTAAATTTACCAAAACTTTATACGAATTGAATTGGAAGCCGCCAGCAGTTTTAGCAGTAATTGGACTTACCTTAAAAGCACTACTATTATTTGTAGGGCTAAATACTAAAAAGGGAAAACTTCTTTTTTTCTGAGACAAAAAAGGCTCAAAAGCATTTGAGTTTGATTGCCCTAAACTGTGATAAAAACAAAAAATAATGAGTAAAAAAGAGAGTTGAATTTTAGTTGATTTCATTCAAAATAATTTGATTTAAAAGTAATCAATAATTCGTAAATTCACACAATGGCACAACACAATGAATTAGGAAAAAAAGGAGAACAAATAGCCATCGATTTTTTATTAAAAAAAGGCTACAAAATTCTCGAAAAAAATTACCGTTATTTAAAAGCAGAAGTAGATATTATTGCTCAAAAAAATGATACCCTTGCAGCAATTGAAGTAAAGACAAGAAGTAGTGATTATTTTGGGAATCCAGAAGAGTTTGTCAATCCAAAGAAAATAAAATTACTACTTTCTGCAATAGATAATTATGTTGTAGAAAGAGATTTAGATGTAGAGGTTCGTTTTGATATTATTGCGATAATTCATCAAAAAAAAGAAACCAAAATTGAGCATTTAAAAGATGCTTTTTTACACTTTTAAAGTTTCTCTACAAAAGCTTTCACATCTTTAAACGCATCTGGTTTTGCAATAATTTTTTTATTAGCATCTAATACAAAATAACTTGGTGTAGATAAAATATTATAGGTTCTTGCTGTTTTGTTTTCCCATTTATTTAAACCTAAAACATGATGCCAATTGGATAAATCTTGTTTGAGTTTTTTCCAAGAAAAATCATTGGTTTCTAAAGAAAAGGCAATTACTTTTATTTTGCTATTTCCTTTTAGATAGTTGTGTAACTGAGGTATTTCTCTTAAACAATGCGAACAGCCTGTACTCCAAAAAACCAAAATGTAATTTTGGGCATCGTTTAGGGTAGATAATTTTAAAGTTTTTCCATTTTCTTTCCAAGAAAAATCTGGTGCAACTCTACCTATTTCAGCAGCTAATAGTGCTAATTTCTCTTCTTTAAACTTTTTGTTTTGAACCTTTTCAGGAAGATTGTTGTAATGTTTTTCGAATAAATAATCAATTAATTCTAAATTTTTTGAATCCTCAAATTGTCCAATCAAAAACTCGATAACATCTTTTTTAAAATTGATGTTTTTTACCTTATTTAAAACAGTTTTTACAGATTGCTTTAAGAGTTTTTGTTGCATATCTGCGTCATCAGAATAATTGATATAAAACACATAATCTGTAATTCTATCTATTAAAAAAGAAGAATTCATTAGCGTTTTATTGTTAAAATCCATTCTATCAAAAAAAGTAGTAATCATATTAGACATGTACTTTTGTGGTGTGTCAATTAGCTCTGGAGAACTAGTTCTAAAAGAAGCTTTTACAAAAGGTTGTACATACATTCCGTTAGCACCTTCTAAGTATTTTTTTTGAATTGAATTTACTTTGTTGTAAGCTGTTTTATACTTAGTTTTTACATTTAAATTAGGGTTTCTTAGTGCAGTAACCTGAAGAGAATCTAATGTTTGTTGTGCTTTAGCAATAGCGATTAAATAATTACGATAAAAGATGTTTTCTTTAGATTCTGAAAATATTATAGATTGATTTGGATAATCTGGATGAAAGCCAAAACTCACATTTTCTTTGTTAAAAATAAAATCTACAAAGCCTGCACCTTCTAATTTATAGGTAACTCTGTAGGCGCCAACAGGAGTGTCTTTTGGTAATGTAAAGTTAAAACGACCAATAGCTTGTTTTGTTCCTTGACTAGAAACAGAATCGATTTTTATTTTTGAGTTTTGTACAAACTTTTGTCTTGCACCCTCAATTTTATATAAGATAACCCAATCACTTTTTATAGCAGGAGTCATTGTTCCATGCACAGTATATTGTGAGAATGAAACAGCAGATATTAAAATAATTAGTAAAGTTAATTTTTTCATTTTTTAGAATTTAATCTTTAAATAGAATTCAAGAAGTGTACCAATTTTCATTTCAAATAAGAGCGTTCTTCAAAATAATGAAGAATAGATTCTTTCATTAGAACTGTTTGTTCACCAGGTTTTAAATTAGGTAATTCTGTAAGGCTTTTGTAATGTGGCCATCCATCATCATCAAAAAAATCAAACTCATAATAACCATAAGGCTCTAGCAATTTGCATATTGCAATGTGCATTAAGTTTACTTTTTCATCTTTTTTAAAAGTTCTATGCCCTTGACCTAATTCTTGAACGCCCACTAAATAGATAATTCCATCCATATTTAATTGATCTCCATCCGCAAATTGATGGGTTAATTTTTCAACTAACAATTCCCATTTTTCTTTTAATGATTTAGTTTCTAGCATACTCATTGTTTAAAGGGTAAATATACAACCCACATTTTTAAATTTTGAAAAAAAGATGTAGGTTTGGAGAAATAATAGAAATGAATATTTTTGATATCATTATTGCTGCTTTATTGCTTTTTGGTTTTGTTAGAGGCCTAATGAAGGGCTTATTTGTTGAGGTTGCTTCTTTAGTTGCTTTGGTTGGCGGTGTTTATGGCGCTATTCATTTTTCTTATTTTGTTTCAAATTTTCTAAAAGAATTTGTATCTTGGAACGAAGAATATATGGCTTTAGTTGCTTTTGCTGCTACTTTTGTTATAATTATTCTTATTATTGCATTACTGGGTAAGGCGCTAACTAAATTAGCAGATTTTGCTTCTTTAGGAATTATTAATAAAATTTTAGGAGGTGTTTTTGGAGCTCTTAAAATAGGTTTAATATTAAGCGTTGTATTTATTTTTTTTGGAAAAATGAATGATACAATTCCTTTTATAGAAAAAGAAACTTTAAAAGAATCTATTCTATATTCTCCAGTAAAACAAATTGCCCCCACCATTTTTCCTTCGATAATAAAGGAAGTAAAAGAAGTAAAAACCCCCTCAGAAATTATATAATTTACAGCAGTTTATTGTAAATTGCTAGTTTAAACAATTGAGAAAAATGAGAAAAAGTTACAAATTTTTAGTTGTATTGAGTCTTTTGACCTTGATGTCTTTTACTGCTGACAAGTGTTTTATTTTAAAGAATAATACTTTTAAATATAAAAATGCTAAGAAAGATGTTATTGTTGTTTTTCAAGAAAATACACACACAGAGTATCATAATAATAAAGAGCACTTTATAAAATCTGAAATAGAGTGGGTGACTAATTGTGAATATTACTTAACGATAAAAGAATCTAACCTGCCTAATTTTCCATTTAAAATGGGAACAAAAATGCATATTCTTGTGAATAAAGTAAAAGGAAAAAGGGTGTATTACACGTCTACTTTAGGAGGAAGGTCATGGGAAGGAAAAATGACAAAGATTAAGAAATAACATTATAAGCTAACTAAAAAAACCAAGCTATCTGCTTGGTTTTTTTGTTTATGCTTAATCTAAGTCTAGTGTAAAAATATCGTTTAAATGTGCAGCGCTATCCATAGATACTCTAAGGTCTTTTATAATTCCATCGTTTAAGCCATAAACCCATCCATGAATTTCTAATCCTGTATCATCTTTCCAAGCTTGTTGTACTATTGATGTTTTTGCTAAATCATAAACTTGAGCTTTAACATTTAATTCTACCAAACGATCAAATCGTTCTTGATCATCCTCAATTTTTTTAAGTTCGGTATAATTATCTTTATATACTTCTTTAATATTTCTAATCCATTTATTAATTAATCCTAAAGATTTATTTTGCATTGCAGCTTGTACTCCTCCACAACCGTAATGACCACAAACAATAATGTGATTTACTTTTAAGCTATTTACAGCATAATCTAAAACACTTAACATATTCATGTCTGTATGTACCACCATATTTGCTATATTTCTATGCACAAAAATTTCACCTGGAAGCGTACCAGTAATTTGATTTGCTGGTACTCTACTATCTGCACAACCAATCCATAAAACCGGTGGTTTTTGACCTTTAGATAATTCTTTAAAATATTGAGGGTTATTATCTAATTTCTCCTGAACCCAATCTTTATTATTCTGTAATAATTGATGATAATATGTGTTTTTCATGATTGTATATTTTAGTATTTGTCTTCAACATTTTCTTTAATCCATTCAACGCAATCGTCAAAATCATTAAAAATATGTTCTCTAGGAATAAAATCTGGAATAATATCAATTCTTTCCATCATATATTTAGGTTGTTCTTGTAAACCTACAAATAAAACTTCTACATCTTTATTTTTTAAGTCTAAGAGCATATCTTCCATGGCATATAAACCAGATTGATCCATATAGTGCATTCTTATCAATCGCATAATAATTATTGATGCAGTGTCAGGAATTTGCATTGCTAATTGCTGAAAATCACTTGTAGAACCAAAAAATAAAGGTCCTTTAATATGTTTTATAAATACCTCTTCTTGTAATTCTTTTGGAAAACTTTTTTCATCTGGCCATGATTTTTCATCAATAGCTTTAACCAAACTTCTTTTACCTGTAATGTCTCCTATTTTTTTCATAAACATTAGAGAGGCAATTACTAAACCAATACCTACAGCATAAATTAAATCCCAAAACGTAGATAAAAATAAAACAACAAGCATTATTAATACTTCTGAGCTTACTTTTATAAAACCAAGTTTAATATCTTTTGGTAGATGCGGAATTGCTTTTAAGCCTTTATAATCCATAACTCCAATACCAACAGTAATTAAGATACCTGCTAAAACAGCTGCTGGTATTTTAGATGCAACTGGTCCTAACAATAACATAATAAGTAACAACATTACACCAGCTATCATACCAGATAGTTTGGTTTTACCACCCGCATTAATATTTACCACAGTTCTTATTGTTGCACCAGCTCCAGGAATTCCACCAAAAATGGCAGCAATACTATTTCCTATTCCTTGACCAACTAATTCTTTATTTGGTTTGTGCTTCGTTTTAGTCATATTATCTGCAACCACACTTGTTAGTAAAGAGTCAATGGCTCCTAAAAGTGATAATGTAAGTGCGGTAAAAATATAAGGTGTTATGGTTCCGAAATTAAATTGAGTAATAATTTCCCATTTAGGAATAGGTATTCCTCCAGGAATTTCCTGAATTGTTCTGTAATCGAGACCAAAACCAACTGCGACTCCAGACATTACAATTAGTGCAACCAAGGTACTTGGTATCGCTGTAGTTATTCGTTTAAAACCATAAATAATAAAAATAGTACCTACTGCTAAAATAAGTTCTAACCAATTGATGTTTTTGATAGCTCTTGAAAATACACGAATAGCACCAATAGTTCCTGAAGCATTTTTAGCTGCCAATGTTTGGGCTTCTCTATTTATATCTGCAGCAGTAATTTTTTCGGCTCTATTAATAGTTTCTCTAAAATCTTCTAAAACTAAAATACCTTCACCTGCCTCTTCTTTAAGTATGTTTTCTAAAATGACTTCTTCTGCTTGTGCTTTAAATTTTGATACAAATTCTACATCTTCTTTTGGATAATAACCTAATGATGGTAACACTTGAGTTAAGAGAATAATAACACCAATTGCAGTCATAAAACCAGAAACTACTGGATATGGGATGTATCTAATGTATTTACCTAGACCTAAAAAACCCAATCCAATTTGAAATAAACCTGCCAATAAAAAAACGCTTAAAATAGCAGGAAGCGCTTTAGATACATCACCATCATTTGCAGCAACAATTCCCGCAATAATTACCATACTAACTGCAGTCATTGGGGCAGTTGGTCCTGAAATTTGTGTATTAGTTCCTCCAAAAAGTGCTGCGAAAAAACTGATAAAAATAGCACCATACAAACCAGCAGTTGGTCCTAAACCAGAAGAAACACCAAAGGCTAAAGCAAGAGGTAGGGCAACAATACCTGCAGTTATTCCCCCAAAAGCATCTCCTTTGAGGTTAGAAAAAAAGTTTTTCATTGTTGTTGTAAATTGATTGGTTTAAAGAAACCAAGTTAACAAATCTAATTTAAATAAAAATATTTTTTTATTCTTAAAAAATTATGAGATCGTGCAAAGCAAAACCGCCAATATTTAGAGATTGAGTCTCGTAAACATTGACGGTTTAAAAATATAAATAAGATATTATTAAGCTGTTTTTTCTTTTTGAATTTTGTCATTCAATAGTTCATAGATTTCTGGGATTGTAGTTTTGTTAGAAATACAAACTTTATTGGTGTATTTTTTTTAACATATTCTGTAAGATTATCACTATTAAAATTAAAAAAACGTTTTTGTCTTTTGCCTAAAATGATAAGATCTGGGTTAGAATCTTTGATGTAAATATTGATTTCATTTCTTACATTACCGAATAAAATGGTGTTTTTAACTGCAAAAAAATCATTTTTAGTAATACTTCTTATTATTTTTTTTGCTTTCTGTTCTGTTTTTATAAATTCGTTGTTAAGATTTCTTACTGCAGAGAGTGGGTTATCTTCTGTAACAATATTACTTGGTTTTTTTACACACAATAGCTCAAGTGCACCATTAAATTCTTTAGCAATAGTAATAGCATACTGTATTACTTCTTTAGAAGTTTCATTTAAATCTGAAAGAATTAGAATTTTACGTTTATTTCTATTCATGATACTTGAAGTTTATTGTTCTAATAATTTGAATCACGTAAAATTAGTTGAAAATAGTTATTTATTTTTATTTATATATTAAATAACAACTATAAGTATTTCTTATTAATTGTAGTAGTTAATTAAAACAATAAAAAAAGAGATTAAGTAAAAATTTTCTAAAATGAGTCTATTAATTTTATCTCTGAAGCAATGATCCAACCTAGCTTACCATCTGCTAATTTTATTTTTTTCCAATTATCAACAGCATCTAACACAATTACTTTTGTGCCTTCGTGTAAAGTAAAAACTTCTTCTGAGTTTAGTGTTGGAGCGTTCCTAACCTCAGTTTTTTCTGCAAATACAATAGCTTCTTTGTTATTTTTAGAAAAACTATACTGATTGTAAGTTATAAAAATAGAAATAGCTAAAAGGATAAAACTCGCCATACTTGTTACAAAAAACAATCTTTTTCTTGAAGAAGAATAGGCAAAATAATAAAGAAGAAATAGTAATCCTCCCAAAAAGGAAAATACGATAACCACAACTGCCCATTGATTATAAGATAGTTTTTGTAAGTATTTTTTATTAAATTTTTGCAAAACGGTTTGTGGTAATTCTTCAATATTGTCTAAAGCCAAACGTTTGGCAAAAACCAAATTGTTTTTAACATCTTGGTTTAACGGATCCAGTTTTAGGGCTTTCTCATAATAATAAATAGAAGGTCCAACTTTGTTGAGTTTGTAGTATGAATTCCCTAAATTGTAATACAATTCTGATGAGACAACTTCTTGAGATTCTATTTGTTTGTATTGTTTAATTGCTTCTTCGAACTTTTCATTCTTATACAAATTATTGGCAGCAACAAATAAGCTATCTACACTTTGTGAAAAAAGTGAGTTTGCGATTGTCATCAACAGTAAAAAAAGTAGTTTTCTCATCGCTAAATTTGTTTGTCTAATTGAACAATAACTTCTTTTGCACGCTCAAATTCCGCTTCCATTTCTGTGTTGGTAATTGGGGTATATCTGGCAAAATCAGAGCTTTTTAAAACATCTATAAACTGTTTATTTGTAGCTTCATCTACATTTTTATTTTGTAAAATCTGAGTGATTTTTTCTTTACTTATATCTGCAGTTTCTATGCCTAATTTTGCTTTTAAATAATTGTGTAATGCACGTTCTAAAGCTTCATAAAATGCTTCTTTATTACCCAATTGCTTTTTGGCTTCAGAAAGATATTTCTTAGCTAACCTCTCTGCTTTTCTTAATTTGTTTCCAACAATGTCATTACTTCTAGCTTCATTTTGTTTCCCTATGAAAACACCAATAGGAATTGCAATTAAAGGCAATAATAATAAGATGTAATATAGGTTAGATCTAAAAAAATCTTCATCATCAATAGGCTTAAAAGAACTTTTTGTTTGAATATATCTGAAATTTTTACCAGTTAATCTAACGGTTTGTTTTTGAACTGAATTGTCAATTTTATCCGTATTTGTAATCAATTCTTTACCTTCTATAACATCAACATATAAATCTTCTGATGAAAGCGTGTAATACTTTTTTTCTTTTGGATTGAAATACGAAAAGTTTACATTTGGGATTTTGTATTTCCCTTTGTATTGAGGTACAATTGTATAAATATCTGTTACAGATCCTGAAATCCCTGAGGCTCTAACACTTACTTTTTCTTTTCTTTCTGGCTGATACTTTTCTAATTCAGCAGGAGTGGTTACCTCTGGAAGCTCAAATAACCTTAAATTTCCTTTACCGGTAACTCCTACTTTTATTTGAGAACTTTCGTTCGATTTTAAAATATCTTTACTTAAGGTTACTGCAAAATTAAAATCACCAACTGCACCTGTAAAGTTTTCTGGCTTTCCTTCTATAGGAAGACTTCTTGGATTAATAATTTTTTTTGGAGAAGCAAATTCTTTTCTAATATTTCTGGTAATTACATTTCCAAAGAAATCTGCTCTACCAGTAGGAACACCAATAACAATATCCATTTTCATGGGATCAATGGCTAAATTTCCGGTTTTGGTTGGAATTAATAATGCTTTCTGTAAAACAATATACCTGTAATCTTCACCATTGTATTTTCCCATCTTTACAGGAAAACCATTGATTTTAATATCTTGATTCCAAAACCCATTGTATTGAGGTGCTTCAGTGACATTCGTATCATAAACACTAATATTTTCGCTTACATACAATCTATACTCTACATAAATGCCTTCGCCAACATAAGGTCTAGATTTAGAGACTTCTGCTACTAAATGAATATTTTGTTGCGCAATATAATTAGGGTCGTTAGGGTTTTTAGGCAATTCTACAGCATCTAAAACAATCACTTTTACAGGTTCTGATTTGATAGTTTTTCCGCCAATTTTTATACTTGCTGCCCCAATAGTTAGCTCTCCCTTTTTTTTAGGTTGAATGATATAAGTATAGGATTGATGAAAGCTAACCTTACCATTAATCCAAGATTGACTGACTGACTGACTTGGCCCTCCAACAATTTTAAAATTAGTAAAATTTGGAGGCGAAAAATGATCTCCGCCTTGTTTGTTTATGGCAAACTCAATACGTAAACGCTGATTTACACCTAATTTATTTTTACTCACCTTGGCAGTCAATTTTGCATCTTGAGCAGTAAGAGAAACTGTTAGCAGTGTTATAAATATCGATATGTAAAATTTCAACTTCATCATTCTTTTTCTATGAGCGGCTAAACTACCAATCTTTTTCTTGTTTTATTTTCTTACCCTTAGCTTTTTTAGCGTTCATTTTCTTTTGGGTCTTTTTCTCTTCGTTATTTAAACTCTCTAACAATTGTTTAATTTGTTCTGGAGTCATTTTACCTTGCTGAGGTTTTGGTTTCTTTTTGTTTTTATCGTCTTTATTCTTCTTTGAATCTTTCTTAGGATCCTTTTTGTCATCTTTATCGCCGTCTTTGTCGTCTTTTTTATCCTTATCCTTATCGTCTCCTTCTTTGTTCTTGTCTTTGTCCTTATTTTTATCGTCTTTATCTTTTTTGTCCTTGTCTTTATTATCCTTGTTATCTTTATTTTTATCGTTTTTGTTGTCCTTATTTTGTTTGTTTAACAACTTTTTTGCGACAGCTAAATTATAACGTGTCTCATCATCTTTTGGATTATTTCGCAACGAATTTTTATAGGCATCTACAGCACCTTGATAGTTTTTAGATTCCATCATAGCATTACCAATGTTATGGTATGCTTCTGCTCTGGTAAACTTATCTTTAGCAGTTTTTGCAGTAAGTTCGTATTGCGGAATTGCTTCTTTAAAATTTTTGCTCTGATACAAAGCATTTCCCATATTATAAGATGCCTTGTCGTAATCAGAATCGTTGCCTAATGCTTTTCTGTAGGCTACAGAAGCATCTGTAAATTGCTGTTTTTTATATAAATCGTTTCCTTGGCGTAACAATTTTCTTGCTTTACGTTGTAATGCAATAGAATCTTTTTGTGCTACCACTTCTTTGGATGAAAACACCATCAAGAAAACAACTAAAATGTATTGTAAGTTTTTCATCTTATTTTTTGGTTTTTTCTTCGTTAAATAAATCGACTTTTCTAAGCCATTTTGTCTTCTTTTCAAATAAAAATATATCAACAATTAAGAATAGCAAACCTAATGCCAAAAACCATTGAAATTGATCTTTGTAATCTGAAAACTGTTTGGTTTCAAACTCGTTTTTCTCTGCATTAGCAATAATTTCTGAAATCTCTTTTACTGGGTTTTCAGTAACATTACCATCAATATATTTTCCATCAGCTGCATCTGCTATTCCTTGTAAAACGTCTGGTTTACGTTTGGTGATAACTGTTTCTCCTTTTCGATCTTTTTTGTAACCTATCATAGAGCCATTTAAGCGCATAGGAATTGGCCCACCATTTTCTGTACCAACACCAACTGTATAGATTTTTACACCTTCGTTTGCGATATTATTGGCTACTTGCTTAGTTTCTTCTTGATGATCTTCACCATCAGAAATAATGACTAAAAAACGATTGGTTTGCTCATCATTATTGTAATATGTTTTTGCTAGTTCAAGAGCTTCATTTATTGCTGTTCCTTGACTAGAAACCATATCTGGATTTGCATTTTGCAAAAACATATTGGCAGCTGCATGGTCTGTTGTTATTGGTAATAATGGATAAGAATTACCAGCATAAATAATGATTCCAACTCTATCTGAACCTAATTTATCAATGATTTTAGAAATGATTTGTTTTGCCTTTTCTAATCGATTGGGCGCAATATCTTCTGCTAACATACTTTTAGAAACATCCAAAGCAAAAACAACATCTACACCTTCTCTTTTAACTGTTTTTAGTTTGGTTCCCATTTTAGGATTTACCAAAGAAATAATTAAAAATGCGATTCCAACTAACAGTATAATCAATTTTAATGTCGATTTAAATATTGATGAATTTGGTGCTAATCTTTGTAATAAAATGCTGTCCGAAAATTTCTTTTGGGTTCTTTTTTTCCACCATAAAACCAACAGAAATACCACAACCATTGCAGGAATGATTAGGAGTAGTGTGAAATAAATTGGTTCTTCTATTCTGTACATTTTATATAAAACTCTTAAATAATGTGTTTCTTAAAATAAACTCAAGCAATAAAAAGCCTAAACCTAAAAAGACAAAAATTCTAAACTTTTCTTGATAGTTGTAATATTTAAATTCTTCGATTTTGGTTTTTTCAAGTTTGTCGATTTCATCATAAATTTCTTTCAATGATGTATTGTCTGTTGCTCTAAAATACTTTCCTTCGGTTTCTAATGCTATTTCTTCTAACAGTTTTTCGTCTATTTCTACTTGCTGTTTTCTAAACTGTAATTTACCTGTTCTAGGATCTCTACTCCAAGGAAAATCTGCCATTCCATTAGTTCCAATTCCGATAGTGTAGGTTTTGATTCCTAATTCTTTAGCCAACTCTGTTGCTGTTCGTGGATCTATGTTTCCTGAGTTGTTTACACCATCAGTCAATAAAATTATCACCTTACTTTTGGCAGTACTTTCTTTTAATCTGTTTACGGCAGAACCTAAGCCCATACCAATTGCTGTTCCGCCTTCTAACTGTCCCCATTTTAATTCAGAAATGGTTCTTTTTACAATACCTTTATCACTTGTAATAGGCGTTTGTGTAAAACTTTCACCTGCATAAACTACAATTCCTATTCTGTCATTAGGTCTTCTATCTGTAAAATCGATTGCTACTTTTTTGAGCGCTTCTAAACGGTTTGGCTTTAAGTCTCTGGCAAGCATACTTGCAGAAACATCAATTGCCATAACAATATCTATACCTCTGTTAGATTTTGTTTTTTTGCTAACAGAAACGTTTCTAGGTCTTGCTAATGCTACAATAATTGCAGCCAAAGCCAATAATCTTAAAAGGTATAAAAGTGGTTTTAATTTTGATAAGAAAGAATCTGCTTTAAACCCTTTTACACTAGGTATTGTTAAGATGGCAGCATCTTTTTTTCGCATAAAGAAATACCAAACAGCTAATAATGGTATTGCAATTAGCAGCCATAAAAACTCGGGATTATGAAATTCAAAATTACTCCAATTCATCTTCATCTTCTTTTTCTTCTATAACTGGTTTTGGTTTTAAGTTACCAACTATATCTTGAGCATCTTTTCTGTCTTCTTCAATTTCTGGCGCTAAAGGTTTTGATTTTGCAAACTTTACCAAATCAGCTTCTCGCAATAAATTTTTTAATTTGTCTATGGTTTCTTGTGATGTTAAAATTACATCAGCATCTTTAAAATCTTTAAGCATGTCTAAAACTTCATCAGTAGTTTTTTCTAGTGCAGGAACATTTAATTCACGCTCTATGTAACCACGCACAATCTCTGTTAATTCACTATAATATTCTTTCACCTGATTGTTCTGCCACAATTGCTTTTCATCCAATTCATTTAAACGATAAATGGCTTCTTCATAAGGTGGCAATGCTCTGTAAGTTGGCTCTTCTTCTTCCTCTTTACGTTTTCTGATGACAAACCAATAAATCCAAAAACCAATGATTGCTAATGCAGCTAAAAGTAGGTATAGGTAAATTTTAAAATCATCGAAAGTATAAGGTTCGCTTTTGATAGATTTAATTGGAAATTTCTTCACTTTAGTGGTATCTACGGCAACTGTAGCCACATTAATCAATAAAGAATCTGTTAAATAGGCTTGGTTTTTAACAAAGATTTGTTGTTGGGGTATGTAAAACGCACCACTATCAAATCCTGTTAAAATATATTTTCTTATTAAAGAATTTTTAATAGTATCTGTATCTGTAGAATCTACTATTTCTAATCCTTTTAATTGAAGTTTAGGAATGATGACGTTCTGAGTTTCATCAACAGAAATCTTTAAATTGAATTGCTCACCAATTCTGATGTTGGTAGTGTCAATTTCTATTTTTACCATAGCATTTTGAGCATAACTTATGGTAGAAATTAGAATTAATATGTAAAATATATATTTTTTCATTGTAAAAGTTCTCGATACAAATTTGTTTATTCTTCTCAAATTTACTCGAACTGACATTTTCTTGCTTTTATCTTCCTTTGTGTTTAAAATAACCTAATAATTTTTTCACATAACTTTCATCAACTCTTGTGCTGATGGTACCTGCGCCACTTCTTTTGAATGTATTAATGTAATAATCTGATAAACGTAAAGCATTGGCTTTATAACTATTTCTTACTGATTTTGATGAGGTATTTACCAACTGAACATTGCCAGTTTCTGCATCTAGCATAGGCACCATTCCTAAATTAGGAATCTGTTCGTCATGTTTGTCATAGACTCTAATGCCTGTTACATCGTGTTTGTTACCAGCAATTTTTAGTGTTTTTTCATAATCATCATCCATAAAATCTGAGAGCATAAATACTATGGCTCTTTTTTTCATGACACTTGATAAAAATTTTAACCCAGCAGCAATATTTGTTTTTTTACTTTTTGGATGAAATTCAATCAACTCACGGATAATTCTTAAAACATGACTTTTTCCTTTTTTTGGTGGGATGAACAATTCTATATCATCAGAAAATAAAATTAATCCGACTTTATCATTGTTCTGCGTTGCAGAAAACGCTAAGGTTGCTGCAATTTCTGTTACGGTTTCTTTTTTAAATTGATTGGATGTACCAAATAATTCTGAACCAGAAACATCAACCATCAACATCATGGTTAATTCACGTTCTTCTTCAAAAACCTTAACATAAGGCTCATTGTAACGTGCAGTTACATTCCAGTCTATAGACCTTACATCATCACCAAATTGATATTGGCGCACTTCAGAAAACGTCATACCACGTCCTTTGAAAGATGAATGGTATTCACCTCCAAAAATATGATCAGACAAACGTCTTGTCTTGATCTCTATTTTACGAACTTTTTTGAGTATTTCTTTGGTATTCAACGTGTAACTGTTTAATTGTTTAAAAGTGTAACTGTTGGTTTTGTGTAATTGTTAAGGTTTAAACAATTACACATTTTATGGTACTTCTACTTCGTTGATAATTGAGTTAATGATGTCTACAGAAGTTACATTTTCTGCTTCAGCCTCGTAAGTAATACCTATTCTGTGACGTAATACATCAGTAACAACTGCTCTTACATCTTCTGGAATTACATAACCTCTTCTTTTAATAAAAGCATAACATTTAGCTGCTTTTGCTAAGTTGATACTACCTCTAGGAGAAGCTCCAAAACTGATTAAATCTTTTAATTGAGGTAACTTGTATTTTTCTGGATAACGAGTTGCAAAAATGATGTCAAGAATGTATTTCTCGATTTTTTCATCCATATAAACTTCATTCACAGACTCACGAGCTTTTAGAATTTGCTCTACAGAAATTACAGGGTTTACAGTTGCAAATCCGCCAGATAAATTTTGACGCATAATCATTTGCTCATCTTGTAATCGAGGATAATCAATCACTACTTTTAGCATAAAACGGTCAACCTGTGCCTCTGGTAAAGGATATGTTCCTTCTTGTTCAACAGGGTTTTGAGTTGCCATTACTAAAAAGGGTTCGTCTAATTTAAAGGTTTCATCACCAATAGTAATTTGACGTTCTTGCATTGCTTCTAATAAAGCAGATTGTACTTTTGCAGGTGCTCTGTTAATCTCATCTGCTAACACAAAATTGGCAAAAATAGGTCCTTTTTTTATTTCGAAACTATTTTTCTGCATATTGTAAATCATAGTACCTACAACATCTGCTGGCAATAAATCTGGTGTAAACTGAACTCTACTAAAGCTTCCTTGTACTGCTTTAGATAAAGTATTTATGGCTAATGTTTTTGCTAAACCAGGTACACCTTCTAGTAAGATATGACCATTACCTAACAATCCAATTAGTAGGCTTTCAATCATTTGTTTTTGCCCAACAATTACTTTATTCATTTCTAAAGTAAGTATGTCTATAAAGGCACTTTCTCTTTCTATTTTCTCATTAATAGCTCTTACATCTACATCCATGTTGATTGTGTTTAATTTTTAATGCAAACAAAGCTACAATTTTAACAAAATTAATTTGTTAAAACAAGGTTAAAGGTTATTGTATTTACGGCTGTTTTAAGACGTTTTTTCGTTAAACTCTGTTAATTGAAAAGTGTTAGTATCAAAAGCACCAAAAGTGAAGTACTTTATCCAGTCTCCAAGGTTGATATATGTAGCGTTTTCTTGTAGTTTTATTTCTAACGGAAGGTGTCTGTGACCAAATACAAAATAATCGTAGTGTTGTTCTTTTAGTTTTTGCTTACAATACAGAACTAACCATTCGTTTTCATCACCTAAATATTTAGCATCTTCATCTCCAGAAATGAGTTTGTTTTTTACAGACATATAATGGCCTAAACGTACTCCTAAATCTGGATGTAGCCATTTAAACATCCATTGAAATAAAGGAAAGGTAAACACTTTTTTCATACGTTTATAGCCTTTGTCTCCAGGGCCTAAACCATCACCATGACCAATGAGAAATTTTTTATTGTTGATGAGAAATTCTTGCGGTTCATGAAAAACAGGAATATTGAGTTCTTTCTCAAAATAATCATTCATCCATAAATCGTGGTTCCCTACAAAAAAGTAAATTGGAATTCCTGAATCTTTAATTTCTGCTAATTTCCCTAGAACTCGTACAAATCCTTTAGGAACAACTGTTTTGTACTCGAACCAAAAATCAAACAAATCACCTAATAAAAAAATGCCTTCAGCATCTTTTTTTACTTCATCTAACCAAGCTACAAACTTTTTTTCGCGAGGTAAACTTTCTTCTGCAGTAGGAGCACCCAAATGTTGGTCTGAAGCAAAGTAGACTTTTTTGTTTTTGGAAGTGTTGATTGTAATCAAAAAAAGATGTGTTTAAATGGTAAAAATAGAAAAAGTTATTGATTAATTGTGCCTAAGCTAAAAACAGTTTTTCCGTTTGCACTGATAAGTTTTTGAGCATCAAAATTTGGCATTAAAACTGTATTGAGCTGATTTAAATTCCAAGTATTTGGATTTTTAAACCATTCTGCAATGTTCATTTTAATTTCAATAGTTGTATTATTTTTGATTTCTACAGTTCCTAAATTGACTAAAAATGATGTGTCTTCAAATACTAAATTATTAGGATTACTTCTATCTACAGCACGAATTGCGTGATAATTAAAGTTGGCGTCTTGATTGTTTGTGTCTTTGTATTTACCATCAAACTGCATGTAATGATAACCACCACCTAACATTCCTGGAACACCAAAATTTACTGAGTTTAAGTCTTGATAAATTCCGTCTTGATTGTCAAGATCAGAAAAACCAAACCTAAAATTTAAGTTATAGATTCCTGGTGCTATATCTGAAATTGTAATTAAGTTGCCTGAGTTTTCTCCAACATCTACTAGAAAATAATTTTCTTCTCCTTGTAAACTAAGATTAGAAATTAAGTATCGTAAACGAACTATACTAACTGTTTCTCCGTTTTTGGTGGTAAATTTAAACGCGTTAAAATCTTGATTGGTAACAGTTGTTTCGTTCCAATTTTGAGTAAATTTTAGAGTAACTGCAACATTTTCATCAGAATTACTACAAGAATAGAAGCCTAATGTTATAAAAAAAAGAACAATAAATTTTTTCATTTTTAATTATTTTATTTTGATAATTAAAGCATCAGAAAAACCTTTATTTTCTAAAACATCTCCATTTGTACTACTGCTTTCTCCAACTGCAATTATAGATTTATCATTCAATTCTACAGCATCATACAAGAAATCAATTTCTGAGCCACCCACTGTTTTTTGCCATTCTAAAACGCCTTCTGAATTTACTTTTGCAATTAGGGCATCATTTCTTCCCTGATTTGTAAAACCGTAATCAGTGCTTTGAGAACTACCAGAAATTAGAAATCCGTTATCTAAAGTTTTGGTAATTGAACGTGCTACATCAAAAGCAGTTCCGCCAAATGTTTTTTCCCAAATGAGATTTCCATCAGTATTGATTTTTATCATCCAGATATCTGCAGCACCATTGTTAAAACGTACATCTTTATCAGCACTTCTTGTATCGCCAACAATTACAAAATTACCATCATTGGTGGTTATAATTCCTCTAGCTTCATCAATTTCTGATCCACCAAAACTTTTTTCCCAAATAAGATTTCCATCATTTGCAATTTTTACAACCCAGAAATCATAAGAACCTTTATTGTTTTTAATATCTACATCATTACTATCTGATGAACCTGCTAAAATATAGCTGTTATCAGCAGTTTGTATAACACCTAAAGGTGTATCTGTAAAAGAGCCTCCATAATATTTGCTCCATTCTAAATGTCCTGTTCTATTGAGTTTAATTGCCCAAACATCTCCACCAGCATGTTGTTTGGCATTGGATTTTGCATTTCCTTGTCCGCCAGAAGAAGTTACGTCTAAAACACCAGTAATTAAATATCCATTATCATTGGTTTGTAATAATGAAGTGCCATAATCTGCACCAGAAAATCCGTAGTTTTTTTGCCATGAGATAGTTCCGTTTGCCTCTAACTTTATCAACCAGAAATCTTTGGCGCCAAAGTTTTGTAAAACATCTCCATCTGCACTACTACTGTAGCCTAAAAGCGCAAAACCACCATCAGTAGTTTGAATGATGTCTGCACCTCTATCATCAGCTGTACCTCCAAAATTTTTTGACCATTGAAGCGTATCATCAGCATCATATTTTAAAACCCAAAAATTGAAACTTTCATCAGATTTATTGTTGATATCTCCATTGTTACTCTGTGTATGTCCTAGTGTAATGTAACCACCATCTACTGTTTTTACAACAGCATTTAAAAGATCGTTTTTTGAGCCACCAAGCGTAGTTACAAATTCGATGGTATGGTCATCACTAGGAGTTTTAGTAGGTATAATTGTATTTTCTTTTGAGCAATTAAAGAGAAGAAGTGAGCAAAGAAAAAACACAAAATACTTCACAGTGTTAAGATTTACTTTTTCTGATGACAAAAAGACCTCTATTGATATCACTTATAATAATATTTCCACTAGGTAAATACGGATAAACGTTCCAAGCGCCATCAAAACGAGTGTTGTTGTTTTCTGGATAGGTATCAAAAAAACCGACTTCTGTAAACGATTTATTATCAATATTAGAAATATCTACAATTCTTACTCCGTTTGTATAATTTGCTTGATAAAAAAGGTTGCCTTTTACATATCCATTGTGATCTATTGCAGAGGTTGAACCTTCATAATCAAAATGATATTTTGGATCATCTAAATCTGTAAAATCAAAAACTATGGTTCTTGTATTTACACCTTTGTCTCGTTCATCTAACTCATCACCCAATAAAAAATATTTAAAATCTTCTGTAAACCAACCTTGGTGCGTGTATCCAATGTTAGGATAAGCAATAGAAGAAATTTTTACAGGATTTGCTTTGTCGGTAACATCTACAATTACAACTTCGGTTTCATTACTTCCAATGAGAATTTCTTTATCTGTATAATCAGTATCTGGGCCTTTGTAAGTAACAACTTGCGCATCGTGAGAATAATTTCCTTCTGCGTAACCACCAGCTTCTTTTGGTTGAAATGGAATATTGATGTCTACAAAATGTGGACCTCCACTAAATGTGTTTGTACCAACAGCATATGCAAAACCGCTTTGTTCATTAATTACAATATTATGAGCACTACCAAAACCATCATAAAAAGCATCTTCTGTAAATGTAATTGGAGGATTTGAGATGTTTCGCAACTGTGCTAGGTTAAATATCTGCATACCATGGTCAGTTGCTTCACTAACAATGTAAGCAACTCCGTTACGAACTTTAACATCTCTCCAGAGACTACTCACTGTTTTTGTATTTAGAGTGCCTAAAACTATAGCATTTGCTGGATCTGAAATATCTACAAATGTAGTACCTTGATTGGTACACATTATTGCATATTCTTTACTGGTTGATGGATCTACCCAACCCCAACAATCGTTTCCTGCAGTACCACCTAGTTGATCTAGTGGTATGTGAGTAAGTAAATCATAATCGTTACATGGATATTCACCTGCAAATCCGCTTTCGCATTTTGCAATAGGATTGATTATAATTTGTTTACTCCCTTCAAAAACATCTTTTTTAGTACAGCTAAAAGCTATAATTAGAATTAGAAAGAATACTTTTTTCATCTTTTTAAGATTATATACAAATTTGTTAAGTACTCTAAATAACGCATTTGTTTTTTTATTATTGACTGTAGACTATCAAAAATACTATTTAAAATGAAAAAAAGAAGCATATACTTGTTAAAGTAGTTCTATCCTTTTTTAGAATGTACCTATCTTTGCAGCATGTTAGAAGATAAAAATCCACAAAAAACATCATTGGCTGAACTAGGTGAGTTTGGTTTAATTAATCATATTACACAATATTTTAACATCAATCAGGCCTCTTCTGTGAAAGGAATAGGAGATGATGCTGCTGTTTTAGACGCATCAGAAAAACAAACTTTGGTTACTACAGATTTGTTGATAGAAGGTGTGCATTTTGATTTGAGTTATATGCCGTTAAAACACTTGGGTTATAAAGCAGTAATGGTAAATTTATCTGATGTATATGCCATGAATGGAACTGCAGAACAAATTACAGTTTCTATTGCGGTTTCTAATAGGTTCCCTTTTGAGGCCATTGAAGAGTTGTATGCAGGAATTCAGTTGGCTTGTGATACCTATAAAGTGGATTTAGTTGGTGGAGATACTACTTCTTCTACCAAAGGAATTTTAATTTCTGTAACTGCTATTGGTAAAGCAAACAAAGAAGACATAGTCTATAGAAATGGTGCAAAAGAAACGGATTTAATTGTAGTTTCTGGTGATATTGGTGCAGCTTATTTAGGTTTGCAAGTTTTGGAAAGAGAAAAACAAGTGTTTCAGGTAGATCCAAATAATCAACCAGATTTAGACAATTATACGTATTTAATTGAGCGTCAACTAAAACCAGAAGCACGTAAAGATGTTTCAGGATTGTTAAAAGAACTAGAAGTTAAACCAACGTCTATGATTGATGTTTCTGACGGAATTTCATCAGAGCTTTTTCATATCTGTACACAAAGTAAAGTAGGCTGTAAAATTTACGAAGACAAATTGCCTTTAGACCCTCAAGTAATTTCTACTTGTGAAGAGTTTGAATTAGATTCTACTATGGTGGCACTAAGTGGAGGTGAAGATTATGAGTTATTATTTACAGTACCTATTGCCGATTTTGATAAAATAAAAGGCAATCCTAATTTTTCGATTATTGGTCATATCACTGAAGAAAATCAAGGATTGAATTTAGTTACAAGAGCAAACCAAGAGATTGAGTTAAAAGCTCAGGGTTGGAATTCTTTGAAGGAACAATAAATTGTAGTTTTACAAAATTAAGAATTGCCATAAGCATTCCTAAAATCTGTAAACATACGTCTAACTATTTCTTTTGGATCGCCTTCTGTTAAGCTCTCAAAAGAAATATACCCTTTGTAGTTATTCTCCTTTAAAATAGGAACTATTTTTTTCATATTTACTTGTTCTGGAACGCCATTTACATAGACCAATTCTTTTAAAAACCAATAGTTTGCATAAGGTGCTAATTTTGCAATTTCTTTATAAGGATTTCCTCTTCTTACACTTCCAATATCTAGAATTAAACCAAACCACTCTGAGTCAACTCTTTTTAAAATATCTAATACTTCATCAGCTTTATATAAAAATTCATTGTGATGTTGCATACCTAAAAGCACTCCTGTTTTTTTAGCATATTTGGCACATTCTTTAAAATCTGCTACCATCCATTCTTTTACTTGATCTCTAGTAAAACCTTTATGTTTTTTAAAACCAGGAAACACTCTCATAATTGAAGCTCCCAATTTAGAAGATACTTCTAACCATTTTTTTATCAACTCAATGTCAGATGCTCTTGCTATTTTATCTGGATTAATAAAGTTGTTTCGAACTCCAGTCCAAGTAATATTTAATCCTAATTCTAATGCTCTTTTTTTAAGTTGAAAAAGGGTTTCGTTGTTAGGAATATTAGGATAGGTAGAAAAATAGTACCCTGTTAAATCTACTGCATCTAAACCTAAATCAGCTGCAAATTCCATCATATCATAAAAATCCATTTCGCCACTTCTCAATTGTTCGTTAAAAGTGAATGCATTTACGCTAAACTTTACCTTAGCTACTGATTTTATTGTTTTAGTTTCTATTAAAGTATTTGAAAAAAGATTATTTGATCCAAGAATTAAAGGTGCTGCTGCTAAACCTTTTAAAATATTTCTTCTTTTTTTATCCATCTTAGGAATTTTTAAGTGATTAGGTTTTACTTCTTTAGCTCGTTTATAAGTTAAACAAAAGTAGATGAAATTTTTAAGAAAGTGAAAACACACATAAATGATAGGCTTTTAAAAATACTATTATTGCATAATATCTAAAAGCTCAACTGTTTTCCATTCTGGATTATAATCAATAAATTCTTTAAACATAGCTATATGGCTGGCTCCAGATATAATTAGTATTCTATCGTCCTTTTCTTCTATTGCTTTTTGTATAATGGCATACATGTATAAATTTCTTCTGTACCATTCTGATGCCAAATAAGCTCCCACAAAATTTTCTTTTTCTCCACCTTGGTTTGCAAGGTTTACGTACCAATTAATGTCTTCTTTTCTTCTTTTAGCGTCATTGTAATAACACAGAATCTCTAATAGTGTTTTGTTTGATGAAAATAATTCATTTTCTGATCTCTCAATTTTATCCAATTCCAAACTATCTTTTCTTAACAACTCAAATTGTTTTGCTTTTTCCATTTGTTTGAATAAACTGTCTGCGGGAAAATTTGTTCTCAAATCATACCCATATATATTTTTATGTTGTAAATTTTTAGCAACTCTAAAACCTACTTGATAATTTTCATTTCTTTTCACTTTACTATAATTAGTTGCAGTAAAGTTACTGTACAGAGAGTCTAACTTTTTTTGTTTACTAAATGGATATTCTATAAATATTTTATCAGGATTAAAATTACTTATTTTATCAGTAATTGATTTTAATTCTTTTTGGTTTCTATCTGTTAATACATCATTTACATTTACTTTAACAAGATCAGCATTTCTATTTGAATTAAAATTCTCAAAATGATACGTCCCAAAAAGTAATACTTTTAATTTTGGGTTTTCTTTTGCTTTTTTATTTTTTAAATTAGTTTCTTTTTGATGACATGAAAAAAAAGATAGGAAGCATATAATTTTAATGGTATTTTTCATTTTATAAATATAGATTAATTACTCCTTCTTTGTTCATCATCATTACTAAAACCTCTGTTTTTTACATTTACTTTTTTGTTTCCAAAATTGTAAGACAATGAAATTCTAAAATTTCTAGAACTTGCATTTTGACGATAACTTTGGTCGATATTATTTACTGTAGAGTTGTAATCTCTTAAACTACCTGTGTTTAAAATATCGCTAAATAACATAGATAATTTGATGTTATTTTTAAAGCTGTGTTGTAGCCCAAATGATAAATGGAACATTTCTCCAAGACTAAACAAACCATCATTATGAAAAGAACTATACCAAGCATTGGCTTGTAATTTTGTGTTTTCACTTAAAGAGAAAGTATGGTTAGACGCAGCATAAAACTGAATTCCATCATTTATATCTGCATCAATATTTTTAGTTAATTTTGTGATGTGTGCCAAAAGTCTAACATCATTTTGGGTTTTCCACCAAGAAATAGGGCTAAAAGAAAAACTTTCTTGGATTTGATAGGTGTACTTTTTAAAATAATTTTCTCGAGTTACAATTTGATCTTGATTAGAAATGTCTGTGTTAAAAAAAACGCCAAAACCATCTGTAGTAATGTTTACAGAAAAACCTGTATTCCATTTGTTTTTATATAAGTGAGAAATTTCAAAATTATCTGAAAAAGAAGGTTGTAAAAACGGATTACCAACACTGTAACTATTGTCGTTAATGTAAAAACGAAACGGATTTAAATCTCTAAAATTGGGTCTATTTATTCTTTTTCCGTAAGAAAAATTGAAATTGTTGTTTTCATTTTTAGCATATGAAAGGTATAAAGTTGGGAAAAACTTACTGTAGTTATTTTTGTTTTCTTGATTTAAATCATCACTTATTCCTGTTGTTTTTGTGTCTTCAAAACGCAGCCCAAATTGTAAGGTAAGTTTATCATTTAGTTTTGTGTTTCCAGAAAAATAAGCAGCCAATACATTTTCTTTGTATTTAAAATTGGTAGATTGGTTTGGATCTAAAATTGGGGTGCCAGAAAGTGTATCGTAAAACAAAACACCACTATTGGTATTGGTAAAACTTGCTTTAACACCATAAGAAAGATTTACTTTTTCAAGTGGTAAATCCATATCTAACTGAGAACTAAAATTATCTATTTTTTGATTAGAAATGTTAAGTGCAGCAGAGCTAATTCCTTGAGAATTCCCAGCAACATCAAACTGCTCTGTAGTAAAATCTAGATTTCTATCCGAAGTAAATGTGAAGTAATCTGCATCAAAAGACAGTTGTTTTCCTAAAGTATCTAGTTTTGAAATCAAATGAAAATTTACAGAATGATTGTTATTGTCCACCTCATTTTGAGCTTTGTTTTTTAAACTTCTTTCTAAATTATTATCGGTATCAAAAATAGTTGAGGTAGTTACAGCATCTATATTTGGTTGTGTTGTATTTCCTAAATATTGCACACCCAAAGTAGTCTTATCAGACAAGGTATAATCCAACAAAAAGCGCCCAGAAAGTTGGTCTGTTTGCTGTTTTCCAGCAATATCAATATCCCAAAGATTGGTTGGGTATTCTATAACTAAACCTTCTAAATTTTCAAAATTACCTTTGTTTGCATTGATACTTGCTGATAATGAAACTTTGTTTTTGTTGTAGAAAAAATTATTAGTAATTGTTGTAAAATTATATTTGTTTTGATTGTAAGAAATCGTAGTTGCATTTTTCCAAGAATTTTGGATTCCTTTTTTTAAAATAATATTGATTAAACCTCCATTACCTGATGCATCATATTTTGCTGGAGGATTGGTAATTACTTCAACTTTTACAATATCACTAGCTGATAAACCGCTTAAAAAGGCCACCAATTCATCACCAGCTAAAGGAGATAATCTTCCGTTAATTAGTACCTGAGTAGCACCTTTACCCAAAATTGATAAGGTGTTGTTTTGCACTTGTACACCAGGAG
The DNA here is from genome assembly GCF_009832745.1 of Polaribacter septentrionalilitoris. GTDB lineage: Bacteria > Bacteroidota > Bacteroidia > Flavobacteriales > Flavobacteriaceae > Polaribacter > Polaribacter septentrionalilitoris. The sequence goes on from NZ_VRMJ01000033.1 coordinate 430,789, forward strand.
TTATCCTTAAAACATCAACACCATTTCCACCAGTTGCAGCAATGCTTTTTTCTACGTTAAAAACCAGTCTGTCTATTTTTCTTTCTAATACTCTTTTTTCTGTTTTTACCACAATTTCATTTAGTGCTTGTGCGTTTTCTTCGAGAAAAATTGTTCCTAAATTAATGTTTTTAGTTACAAAAATTTCTTTCCCAAAAGTTTTATATCCTAAATAACTGATCTCTAAAATATAATTTCCAGCTTTTGTTTTTAACTCAAAAGTGCCATTGTCTGTTGTCGTAGTTCCTGCAATTGTTTTATTATTAGCATTCTTTAAGATTACGTTTGCAAACGGAATAACGTCTATTTTATCGGTTACTTTTCCTGTAATTGTTTGTGAAAATAATGAAGTAGAAAAAAGTAAAATTATAAGTAGTTTAATGGTTTTCATTTTTACTTTGTTTTAATGATTTCAAATATGTTGTAGAATAATTCTTGTCTTAATTGGTGATTTCTTTGGTTTAAAAAAAAAACAATTCCCCAATTATGTTCTCTGTCATAAGCCATTATTGATGATTGCCCCAATAAATCTCCTGTTTTAAGAAAAACAGTATTTTTTTCGTCTTTTAATATATTTAAACCTAATCCTAATTGCCTTCCATCTTTGTTATACTGTGTTTTTTCGCATAACAGAGCAGCCTTTCCTAAACTGCTATTGTGGTTTAAAACATTTTTTAAATAGGTAACCATATCTAAAGTATTCGATTTCACCAAACCAGCAGCACCTGTAATATTCCAGTTAAAAAGTTCTTGTCTTCCACCTTCTGCGTTATAGCCCTGTACTTTATTATCAACATTAAAATCGGTTGAATACATACTTGTTAATTTTAAAGGCTGTTTTAAATGTTCATTTAAAATTTCTGGATACGTTTTGTTGTAAACCGTTTCTAAAATTTGTCCTAATAAAACATAGCCAATTGTAGAATATCTGTAGTTTCCATAATCAATCAATTCTGAGCAATTGTTTATTATTTCTGATAATGTTTGTTGATTTACAGCGTCTATTGGTTGTTGAGAATTTACCATTATTAATGCTCTAAAATCGATGTCTGGCAAACCAGATTGATGAGAAGCTAAATCAGAAATTTTAATTTTTTGTTGTAGGTTTTTATGAAGTTTATATGCTTTTGGCAAATAAGCATCCATAAAATCGTTGGTGTTTAACTTACCTTCAAGCACTGCATTTGCAATTAAATTTGATGTTAGAATTTTAGTAATCGAAGCAATTTCAAAAAGTGAGTTTTTATCAACCTTAATGGTATTTTCTCTGTTTAGGTTTCCATAAGAAGTGTAAAATTCAGTATTATTTCTTACAAAACCAACACTAAAACTAATCTTCGGTTTTTTAGAATGTGTGTCTTTTAGTATCGAATCTATTTTTCTGTAAACATCTTGACTAAAGGAAAAATTAGCCATTAATAATAAAGTAATAAACAGTTGTAAAGTTTTCATTGTTGTATTCATCTTGTTTGTTTTTTATTGATGATACAAATGTGCGAATGAAAAGAAGTTTGTGCGACCGAAAGCACAAAGTCGAACGAATTTCTATAAAAGAAATCAGTTCGACTTTATTTTACAAACGTTCGACTTTACGTTAAGTGTTTGATTTTAAGCAGTTTTTCTAAACTGTGTTGGTGTGGTGCCTGTATGTTTTTTAAAGGCAGTATTAAAAGAAGATTTTGAGTTAAACCCAACTTCGTACAAAATTTCGAGAACTGTAAATTCTTTTTTTACAGGATTCTTTAAGATTGATTTAGCTTCTTCGATTCTGTATTCGTTTACAAAATCAAAAAAATGCTGGTTTAAATTCTGATTGATTAAAACCGATAATTCTCTAGAATTCATATTTAGTTCTGCAGCTAAATTTCTAATAGATAAAGACGGATTTAAATACGGTTTATTTTTTGACATAAATAAAGTCAGCTTATCAATTAGCTCTTTATTTTCAGCATTATTTTGATTTTACCTAAAATTTTTGGTCAATCCTATTTTAGAATTTACACCATTAAATAAATTAGGATATTTTAGAATTTTTAGGACATACCAGCAAACAAAATATAAAGTAACACTACTTAAAATAATTTCTGAAATTTGAAAATAATCTCTGTCTCCAAAATATTTAAATAAATTTTTAATTAATGCAAGGCTGTATAAAACTCCGGTAAAAAGCAAAAACTGAAACAACCAATTGTAAGTTTCTATGGTAGCACTAGAATAATTTTCTACAAAAATTTTCTTAGCTCTTTTTAAAACCATAAATCCCATAATAATGTATATAGCAAATTGAATATGCAAAGAAAAATGTAGATAAATAATTTCAAAGTGTTCATTGTAATTTTGGAAAAGCGCAAGTTTTTCTAACGAACTACTTAAATAAAACCTGGGAATCATAACTAAATTTCCTATAACATAAGGCAGTATATGCCATAAGTGTTTCCATTTTAATTTAAAATCTGAATAACAAACAGAAAGGATATACAGATATAAAACTGGCATTAACAAATACGATAATTGGCTTTTAAAAGTTAAAATATTGCTTGTAATATCAATAAATAAAGACCAAGCCGTATATTCAAAAGCACATAAGGTTAAATAAACCGCAAAAATTTTATTACTAAATTTATTAGTAGATTCAACAGAAAAAATAAAAAACGCTAAAAGTAATGATATAGATGAAGAAACAATTCCAATTAAATCTGATACCTCTAAATTTTCCATTTTATTTGGTTTTTCTGAATTGAGTAGGTGTTAAGCCTGTATGTTTTTTAAAGGCAGTATTAAAAGAAGATTTAGAATTAAAACCAACTTCATACAAGATTTCGAGTATTGTAAATTCTTTTTTTTCAGGATTTTTTAAGATTGATTTAGCTTCTTCGATTCTAAATTCGTTTACAAAATCGAAAAAATGCTGGTTTAAATGTTGATTGATTAAAACCGATAATTCTCTAGAATTCATTTTTATTTTTTCAGCTAAACTTCTTATCGATAAAGAAGGATTTAAATACGGTTTTTCGTTTTTCATATACGCTATTAATTGCTCAATTTCTTTTAAATCGATGTTGCTTTTTTGATCTTCTTCATCAAATTCTGTAGTTAATTTGGTTTTAGAATCTACACCATTAAAAAGGTTTGGATATTTTAACGCTTTTAACACATACCAACAAACAAAACATAAAACCCCAATTACAAGAATATTGTGAGAAGCTTCAAAAAAAGTAGGTTTTCCAAAAAACTTTAGTATGTTTTTTACAATTGCAAATCCATATAAAGTTGACGTAAAAAGAATGAGCTGAAATAACCAATAATAGGTTTCAATAGTATTACTAGAGTAGTTTTCTTTAAATATCTTTTTAGCTCTTTTTAAAACGATAAAGCTCAAGGTAAGATATACTATTGATTGAAGGTGCAATGCAATATGCGAAAAATAAGATTCTGGTAACGAATTAAAATTATCGAATAAATTAGATTTTTCTGCAACAGAACCCAAATAAAATCTTGGTATCATCACTAAATTACCAATAATATAGGGTACAATGTGCCAAAGATGTTTCCATTGTAATTTAAAATCTGAATAACAAACAGAAAGCACATACAAATACAAAACAGGCATTTGTAGGTAAGAAAATTCTCTAGAAGCAACTAAAATATTGGTAGGTGCATCAAAAATAAGAAAGCTATAGAAACCTGTAAATTCAATAGCATTTAGTACAAGATATGTTGCAAAAAGTTTATTACTAATCGCATTGCTAGATTTAACAGAATGCACGAATAACGCTAACAATAATGAAATAAATGTTATAATAATTCCTGCGATATTTGAAAAACTAATAGCTTCCATTAATTATAAAAATTGTTTTCTAAACTGTGTTGGTGTAGTGCCTGTATGTTTTTTAAAAGCAGTATTAAAAGAAGATTTTGAGTTAAACCCAACTTCATATAAAACTTCAAGTACCGTAAACTCTCTCTTTTTAGGATTTTTTAAAATCGATTTTGCTTCTTCGATTCTATATTCGTTTACAAAATCAAAAAAATGTTGATGTAAGTTTTGATTAATTAAAACCGATAAATCTCTTGAGTTCATTTTGAGTTCTTCTGCCAATTTTCTAATGGTCAAAGACGGATTTAAGTAGGGTTTTTTTGTGGTCATATAATTTAAAAGAAACACTAATTGATGATTCACAGCTGCTGATTCTGTATTTTTTCCTTTTATTTCATTTGACGTTTTCAAATCAACATCAATTCCTTTAAATAACTTAGGTGAATTTACCGCTTTTAAAAACAGCCAACAAATAAGAAATACGCCAAAAAGTAAAATTATAGTTCTTAATGCATTTGTGTTTTCTAACGTAAAATTAATGCGAGAATAGTTTTTTACCCAAGTCAATGCTTGACCAATAAAAAGTAAAATTGCCAATTGTCTTAGCCAAATATAATTTTTGAATGAATTTTTATCGGCAAAATTCTCTAAAAGCAGTTTTCTGTATCTGGTAATGTAATATACCTCTGCTATTAGATAAGCTAAAGATAATAGGTCTCCAAAAAAACCTAGAAATCTAATTTCTATATTTTGATCATAATTATTATAAAACTCAATTTTTGCATTATCATCAACAAAAAAGAAATTCGGCATTAAAACTACAATAGTAATTACCCAAGGTAAAAGATGTACCAAATGTTTCCATTTTAATCTAAAGTTTGAATAAATAATAGATAAAATATATAAGAATAATAACGGATTTTTAAATGCAGAAACACTATTTCTTAACATTTCTAAATTCAAAGGTAAATCTATAAATTGCTGATAAAAGAATGCACTAATATCAATTGCAGTAACTATTAAAAAGGAAGCTAATAATTGATTAGGTAATTTTTTTTCTGTTTTTACACTGAGTAAAAATGCAGAAAACAATAAGAATAGAATTACAATAAGAACAGCTAAAAAAGGAATTATTGACTCGTAATTCATAATATCAAATATACTTAAAATTTAGTGTTAGCATTTTTTTAAAAAAACCTTTAAAGTTTTAATCAACTCTTCCGTATTTTCAATATGACTCATATGTCCATTAGGAAAAACAACAACTTCAGAATTTGTTTTTGCTGCTTCCTCCAAAGATTTTTCATAATCTAAAACTGGGTCTTTTTTACCAATAACAATTAACTTTTTGAAATTGTTATTTTTCAAAACGTGATTTCTATTTGGGCGATTTCGCATGCCTTCATTAGCAGCAATATATCCTTGAACAGATGTTTGTAAAGCTTCTTGTAAAGCCAAATCTAATTCTTCTTTATGACGTTCTTTACTTTTCGGGCCAAATAAATTAGCAAAAGACATGCGTACCATATTTGTAAAATTATTCTGAATCATTTTATTGGCTCTTGCTCTTAATGTTTTACGTTCCTCATCATCTTCACTAGATGTAGAATTTAGTAAACACAGACCTTTTATTTTCTGAGGATATTTTTCTGCAAATGCCAAAGCCACATAACCACCTAAAGAATGCCCAACCAAAATACATTTTCGAATTCGCAAGTGTTTTAAAACTGCTGATACAGTTTCTGCAAACAACTCCATAGTATGTACATAACCCAAACAATCTGATTTTCCATGACCCAATAAATCAATGGTAATTACTCTATTTCTTTTGGTAAGATGAGGTGTAATTTTATCCCACATTGTGGAGTTTTCCAAGAACCCATGAATAAGAACTACAGCAGTTCCTTTACCTTCATCAGTAAAAAAAATAGTTGCGTTTTTGTATTGTAAAGTCATAAAACAAAGATACATTTTGCATCCTTTTTTTAAGCCACAATCATCATAAAGTATTTACTATATTTGATGAGAATTCTTATCCAATTATACTATGTTTTTCAAGAAAATTACATTTTTATATATCCTGTTTGTTTCATTAGCAATTACAGCTCAAGTTGATGAAAAGAAGTTAGACAACTTGGTCAAAGAAACCTTAAGAACATTTGATGTTCCAGGTATTTCAGTTGGAATTTTAAAAGATGGAAAAATCGTCTATGCCAAAGGTCATGGAGTTCGTTCTTTAACCAATAAAAAAGAAATGAACGAAAACACTTTGGTTGGAGTTGCCTCTAACAGTAAAGGTTTTACTTGTTTTGCTTTAGCAATGATGGTGGATGAAGGCAAACTAAATTGGGATGATAAAGTACGAAAATACATTCCTGAATTTCAAATGTATGATGCTTGGGTTACAGAACAATTTACGGTTAGAGATTTGGTAACTCATAGAAGCGGATTGGGTTTAGGTGCAGGAGATTTAATGTTTTTTCCTGAAGGAAATGATTTTACGGTAAAAGACATTATCAATAATGTAAAACATTTAAAACCAGTAAGTTCATTTAGAAGTGAGTTTAAATACAACAACAATATGTTCATTATTGCTGGTGAAGTTTTAAAGAGAGTAAGTGGTCTTTCTTGGGAAGAATTTATCGAAAATAAAATCATGAAACCTGTTGGAATGAGCAATAGTAAAGCATCTTACAATCGTGTTACAAATAAATCGAATATTATTGATGCGCATACAAGAGCAGATGGTAAAGTGATTCAAATTCCACATGATTGGAGTGAGACTGCAAATGCAGCAGGAGGAATTGTTAGTAACGTAAAAGACATGCTAACTTGGGGAAATTTTTTAATGAATGATGCAGTAACCAAAGAAGGAAAAAGACTTTTGAGTGAAAAAGAATTTCACGAGTTGTGGCAATTGCAAACACCTTTAAAAGTTAGAAAAGGAGATTGGTACAATTCTAATTTTAGAGGATATGGTTTAGGTTGGTTTGTAACCGATGTAAAAGGAGGTTACAAACAAGTATATCATACAGGTGGATTGATTGGTACAGTAACACAATTTACTATGATTCCAGATTTAGATTTAGCCATTGTAGTCTTAACCAACCAAATGAATGGAAGTGCTTTTAACACCATAACAAATACGATTAAAGACAGTTATTTAGGATATGAAGATAGAAACTGGCTAATAACTTTTGGAGAAAGAAATGCGAAGTATTTAAAATATAATGACGATTTAAAAGCAACGGTTTTTGCAAAAGTAGAAGAAGCAAAAAAGAACCCGAATTTGCCAAAACCTTCTAAAATTGTAGGCACGTATCAAGACAACTGGTTTGGAGATGTTGTAATCAGTCATGATGGAATGTCATATACAATAAAATGCAAACGTTCTTCGTATTTATTTGGTGAGCTATTGCCTTACAATCAAACAACTTATGTTGCAAAATGGAACAACAGAAGTTATGATGCAGATGTTTTTGTACAATTTACATTTGATGAAAACGGAAAAGCACAATCTGCAACCATCAAATACATTGCACCTATTACCGATTTCAGTTTTGATTTTCATGATTTAAACCTTAAAAAAGTAAACTAATTTTGAATAAAACTAAAGAAATTTGGATTGGTGGTTTTGCATTATTTTCGCTTTTTTTTGGAGCAGGGAATTTAATTTTACCTCCATCTTTAGGGGTAAAAGCAGGTTTAGATTGGTGGATTGTTGTTTTGGGTTTTGTAACAACAGCAGTGACCATACCAATTTTAGCGATTTTTGCACACGCAAAATTACAAGGAACGTTATATGATTTTGGTAAAAAAGTATCACCCATTTTTAGTACCGCTTATTGTTTATTGATTTATTTGATTGCCATTGCAATTCCATCACCAAGAACAGCAGCAGTTACTCATGAAATGGCAATTCAACCTTTTTTTGAAACCAAACCTATTTTAACCAGTGTTTTTTACTTTTTTTTAGTGTTTATTTTTGCCATAAATAGATCTAAAGTGATTGGTTTAATTGGTAAGTTTCTCACGCCAATTATTGTGATGATTTTACTAATCATCATCGGAATTGCTGTTTTATCATCACCAGGAATTGTTCCTCCAACAACATTTAAAACACCATTTGTAGGCGGACTTTTAGAAGGTTATCAAACATTTGATGCTATAGGTGGAGTTGTGGTTGGTGCTGTTATTATCATTTCATTAAATTATAGCAGTCATACTACTTTTGAGGCAAGAAAAACTTTAATAAGAAAAGCAGGTTTAATTGCAGGAACAGGTTTGTTGTTAATTTATGGAGGGTTGATTTTAAGTGGCTCTTTATTTTCATCAACTTTTGCAGAAAATGCATCAAGAATAGAAATTTTATCAGGTTTAAGTTCTCAAACCTTAGGTCATTTAGGTACTACATTTTTAAGTGTTTTAGTAGCTTTGGCATGTTTTACCACTGCTGTAGGAATTGTAACTGGAACTGCAGATTATATGAAAGGAATATGTAAAAACTCACAAAAAGCATACATTATTACTGCTGCTATTGCTTCAATAATCGGAATTATTGTTGGAAGTTTTCAAGTAGATTTTATCATTACGTTGGCAGTACCAGCATTAATGTTTTTGTATCCAATAACTATTGTCTTGATTTTGCTAAACATTGTGCCAGAAAAGTATGCTTCAAAATTAGTGTTTAGAGGTGTAGTTTTGATGACTTTTATTTTTAGTATTCCAGATTTTTTAGGATTTATTATTCCTAGAGAAAACTTAACAGGAATTAAAAATATCATTCCGTTAGCAAATTCTAGTTTGGGTTGGGTAATTCCTGCTTGTTTGGTTTTTGTAGTGGTAAATTTAATTCCTAAACACACCAAGTAGTTTATTTTTGTATTTGATTCATTAAAGTTTTTTAAACTAAAATCGAATACAATGAAAAAGTTAATATGGTTACTTTTTTTTGTACCCTTTATCTTATCAGCTCAATTAAACGAAAGTGATACATTAAAAGTAAAAGCAAAATTATCGGTAACCGGTTTTTGGCAGGCAGGAAATGTTGAAACTTTTATTTTTAGAGCAAGAACTGATGTAAGTGTTGTGCCTATTAAAAATTGGGTTTTTAAAACACAAAATTCTTATGTTTATCAGGCCTTTGGAGGAGATAAAGCAGATGAAGACATTCTGAGTTTAAATTTTTTGTACTTAAATCCTGAGAAAAAATTATATCCCTTATTGTTAGGTTTTGTGAGTACCAATTTTAGAAGAGAGGTTGATGTTCGATATTTGTTTGGAGCAGGTATTACCTACCAGTTGATCAATACTGAAAAGAGCTGGCTAAAGCTTTCTTTAACTAGTGAATATGAACATACAAATTTTACCAAAACTAATTTTAATATCGATGAATATAATGGACAAGAAACCATCAATACTATTCGTGGAACTATATGGTTGAATGGAAAGTATCATTTATATAAGAAAAAAATTATTATTACTCATGAAAGCTATATTCAACCCTCTTTGAGTAAACGTAATAATTACAGATGGCAGTCTGATATTGGCTTAGAACTTCCTGTTTGGAAATACTTAAACTTTAAAGTAAATTATTTACACACTTTTGAGAGCCTTGTGATAAAAAATCAAAAACAACAAGATAAATTTTTAACTTTTGGATTTACTTTAAAAAGTTTTTAAAATTACTGAGTTTTTTTAAAGAAGAAATTACCAGTTAGAGAAGTAGATTCCCATGGAGTTTGTTTTCCTTTAGAAACTTTTATTACTTGCGCTCTTACATTTTGAAACATTTCTAAAATAGTGATATTTTCTTTATCCATTTCTTTTAATAATGCACCTGTGTAAGTTCCGTTTTTTCCTAAACCATCCGAAGCAGTATTTCCTGGTGCAGTTGCATAGGCTATTAAAGAACCTCTTGGCGCATTCATAAATGCCAACCCATTACCACTTGCGCTTCTACTCCAGCTTCTTTCAAAAGGATTGTTTCTACAAGCATCTAAAACCACGAGATTTGTTTTTGTACCTGCACTTTTCATTTTAGATAATACACGATCTGCTTTTACACAATCGTATTCTACTTCATCTTCACTTTCTATTTTTGCATCTGTAGGCACCAAATAATTACTACCATTTACCTGTACACCATGGCCAGCATAAAAGAACAAGCCGATATCATAATTTTTTAACTGTTTACCAAATTCATCAATAGCTCTTTTGATGGTGTTTTGATCACCATTGACAAATTTTAAAACTGTAAAACCAAGACCTTCTAATTTAGTTTTCATAGCATTTGCATCGTTTACAGGATTTCTAAGTTTAGATGCATATGCATAATTACTATTACCAATAACTAATGCTAATCTTCTCTGTTTTTTTTCTGTTACTACATTTTTTACAATTTTAGGCGTATTGTAATTTAAAGTAATACTTTTGGTTGATGATTTCCCTTTTGTATCTGTAGCGGTAATTGTAATTTTATTATCACCATTAATTAAATCTACATACCTATCAAAACTGCCATCTGTGTATAAAGTAGCACGTTGATTATTAACAGTTACTTTAGCAATACCATCTTTATCATTGGCAAAACCAGCAACTTTTATAGATTTTACTTTTACAATTTTAAAGCCTCTATCTGCAATAACTCCAGGTTCTGTTATTTTTATTTCTGGAGGATTATTGTAAACAATAACATCTTCTTTTTTCTTCTTATTGTTTTTATCTAAGTAGTTTATTTTAAGGTAATCTATTTCTATGCTAGATTGTGGGGGTGTTGTAAAACCTACTTTATCTCCAAAAAACGCTCTATAATCCATAGCATGTAGGTACTTTTCATTGATAAAAAAGTAATATTTTTTTCCAATTTTTCTTACAGTAAGTTTATTATAGGTTTCTTTATTAATGTAGGAAGAAGCAGTCCAAGATTTAGAAGCAATATATTCTCCATCAACATAACTACCAATCCAATATTTACCATTTCCATTAAACTCTATGTTGTAGTTTTCGGAAGAATCAGAACCCCATTTAAGCATAATTCCACTAGTTTTTTTACCTGAAACATATTTCATTCTAGCTTCAATTTCAAAATCTCTTTTTTGATCTATATAAATATTTTTATGAGAGGTCCATGAAGATTTTTCTTGATATGATTTCCATAAGTATGTTCCGTTTGAAACTCTACCATAGGTTTTACCAGAAGTACCAGTGCTCCAGCTATTATTATTGTTAGAGAACTGGTCTTCGAAAATATATTCTTTATCCTTAGTAGCAAAAGCACTGTAATCTGTTTTGCTTTTTGCTAAATAAGATACATATAGATAATCTATTTTTAATTTTGTAGCTGTAGATGCTTGAAAACCAAAATAGTTGCCATAAAAAGATTTAAAAGGCATGGAGTGAACAAAAGTGCCATTAATATAAAAATACATTCTAGATTTTACCTTACGTATTTTCATCTCATTATATCCATATTTACTCACAGCACTATTTTTTGTCCAGTCTTTATGGGCATAATATTTAGAACCATCGTAATAACTTATTCTGTAAGAACCATCTGCTGTAAAGCCAAAATAATTTTTTTTTGTACTACCTGCACCCCAGATTAAAGATTGTAAATTAGAGGTTTTACCACCAGAAAGCCGCATAAAACGTCCTTTAATTTCAAAGTCTTTGGAGGTATCTATGTCAATGTATTTTCTAGATGTATGGGTAGATTCTGAAGTACCTTTTAAATAGTAATATCCATTAGAAACGTAACTATCGTTTCTAGAAGACCAATTTCTTGAGTTCGAATAGAAATCTTCCTTAAAAAAAGCATCACCATTAGAGGTTATAGTAGTATTATTGTATGACTTTTTTACATAAGAAACTCTCAAATAGTCTATCTTTAATTCTGAGCTAGAAGCCGCTTGAAAACCAATTTTATTTCCAAAAAAAGTTTTAAAAGGCATTGTATGTACCAATTTTTCGTTGATAAAAAAATACATTTTTGATCTTACTTTTCTAACTGTAAGTTTGTTATAGCTACTACTGTATATACTTGTAGAGTTAGTCCAATCTTTAAGTGCAGTGTAAGAAGTTCCATCATAGTAACTTATTCTAAAATCTCCGTTTTGAGTATAACCAAAATAATACCTTTTATTTCCTAACCCTCCCCAAACTAAAGAATGTAAAACCGTCTTTTTTTTGCTTTCTAATACTAAGAATTTTCCTTCAATTTCAAAATCTTTAGCAGTACTTATAGAAATAGTTTTATCTGTAGTGGCAACACTAGACGTATTTGATTTCCAATAATATTTTCCACTAATTATGTTTCCAGATGATCTTTCTGAAGAAGAGGTAGACCAATATTTATTATTATTTAAAAAAGAGTCGTAGAACACGGTTTCTTTTTCTGAACTTGAATAATAAGAATATGATGATTGCCCATAAACAGAAAAAGATAAACAGAAAAAAAAGAAGTAAATTTTTAAAGATCTCATAATAAGTGAAATATGTCTGCTAATATAATAAACTTGAATTAAAGTAAAAAAGAGGTTATTAGAGTAGCAATATTTAAAAACCAAAAGAGCATAAGTTTTTACCTATGCTCTTATACAACATTGTTATGTTGATTTTAGGGGGAATACTTTTAATGATATAACTTTATGTAAATAATAACGACAAAAATTCTCAGATTAAGAATCAATAAAAGTAAAGTATTTTACTAATGTAAAAATTGACCTATGATAAGAAATTACATTTAAGAAATTGATTTACGAATTCGACTTAAACTTTCAGTTGTAATGCCTAAGTAAGATGCAATATGATAGTTTTTTTATATATTTTTCTATATCAGCATGGTTCTCTCTAAATTTCTGATATCGTTCTTTTGCAGATAAAGACAAGTGTTCAATAATTCTCTTTTGAAAACCCGCATAAGCTCTTTCTAGCTTTATTCTAAAAAAAGATTCTATTCTAGGAATTTTTAGATATAAATCATTAATGTCAGATTTAGAAATTTTGTAAACAATTCCATCCTGCAAACACTCTATACCCATTACAGCTTTTTCATCGGTAAAAAAAGAAGTGTAATCGCTAATCCACCAGTCATTTATAGCAAATTGCATGGTGTGTTCTTTTCCTGATTTTTGAAAAAAAAAGACCGTAAACAGCCACTATATGTGTAAAATTGATGAGTAATATTGGCATCTGGGGTTAACAACATATCTCCTTTTTGTAGGTGTATTTTTTTAAACTTATTGTTAATGTAATGCACTTCTTTTTGAGAAAGAGTATAGCTTTTAAAAATTTCTAATGCTATTGAAACTTCATTTTCCATTTGTTAATCTTGTAGATGTTTTAATTAACCCGTCTTAAAAATACTAAAAAACAAATATTTTTTTAAATAATAAATTATTTTTACGACCACCTTTACATAAACCCCAATAAATGGCAGTCCAAGACATTACAAAATATTCTTTTCAAAATACATTTTCTTTAAGTACAGTCGAATTTGAAAAAGCATGTACAATAGATCATTCTGTGCAACAAAATGCCTATTCTATTTATTGGATTCAAGAAGGAAAAGGAACCTATAATATCGATTTCGAACAATATAAATTCGAGGATAATGTGCTTTTTTTCTTATCACCAGGACAAGTATTTACGGTAGATTCAGAACAAATAAAAACGGCCTACAAACTTACCTTTGTTAGAGATTTTTACTGCATTCAAACCCATGATAAAGAAGTAGCTTGTAATGGAGTATTGTTCAATAATATATACGAAACACCCTTTGTAAAGCCTTGCGAAAAAGATACCCAAAAGCTTCAATTTATTTTAGAAAGTTTAATTGAGGAATTTCAACAAGATGAAACTGCACAATACGATATGTTGCAATCTTATTTAAAACAATTTATGATTTGTGCAGTACGCGTACAAAAAGAAAATCATATTATAAAAGAAGATACAGAAACACGTCTGTTTAAAGATTTTAGTTTGCTGGTAGAGCAGAATTTTAAAAAAATGCATTCTGTTACAGATTATGCAAACAGATTGGGTGTTTCTCCGAAATCAATCAGTAAACACTTTCAAAAAATAGGTACAAAAACTCCCTCAGATTTTATTAAAAACCGCATTTTAATAGAAGCAAAACGTTTATTAATTTATACCGATAAAACAGTTAAAGAAATAGCCTTTGAACTTGGCTTTAATGACCCTGCATACTTTACACGTTTTTTTACTAAAGCCATTTCTAAGTCGCCTTTACAATTTAAAAAAGAGTATTAATTTATACCAAATTTAATTTTTTTATTAGGGCGTGTCCTTTCAGGTCAGGCTTTCACTACTCGCTTTTTTTTCGTTCCTCAAAAAAGAGCTCAAACAAGTCGTTCAATCCTTCACGCACCTTTTTTGCCAACTTTTTTCCTTGTCCAAACAGTAGGAACCTTTGTCCATTTTTAAACCTTAATGTTGGTTGCATCTTTGCAGTGTCAAACAAAAGTACTCACATTCCGATAATTAAAAAGGAATAAAAAAAACAATAAAATGGAAACAACATTAGAACAAACAAACGTAAAAAACATCATTAGAAACAACCCAAATGTAGTATTAGATTTTTATGCAGATTGGTGTGGTCCTTGCCAAACTTTATTGCCAACAATACACAAATTAACAAACGAATTAAAAGACGATGTAATTATTAAAAAAGTAAATGTTGACGATTATCAAGAATTGGCAGCAGAATTTAGCATCAGAAACATACCAACATTAATTTTCTTTAAAGAAGGAAAACCTGTTGATAGACATACAGGCTTAATTACAGAAAGAAATTTAAGAAATAAAATAGACAGATTAAAATAAAAAAAACGGACAGTCCAATCCAAAGGAACCTTTGTCCATTTTTAAACACTGCAGTTGATTGCATCTTTGTACCATCAAAAGAAAACAACTAAAACAATAATTATGAAAACAATAGAACAAACACAATGTCCAAACTGTTGGGGTTATCAAACTTATGATGAGCAAAATCCAGAACAACAAATTTGCACTTGCAATTAAGAATACAATCAAAATAAATATAAAAACAAATTAAAATAGAAATTATGAGCACATTTAATGTACCCACAAAAAACGAAGTATCAGAAAACAATCAAGCAATTTTTAACCAATTAGAAAAAGGATTAGGTTTTGTACCAAACTTATACGCTTCTTTTGCACACAGCGAAACAGCATTAGGTAACTTTTTAGCATTCGGAAACTCAAAAACAAGTTTTTCTGCTAAAGAAAAAGAAGTGATCAACTTAGCAGTAAGTCAAGTAAACGAATGTGTGTACTGTTTATCTGCACACACAGCAATTGGTAAAATGAACGGTTTTTCTGAAGAGCAAATCTTAGATTTAAGAACAGGTGTAGCACCATTTAACGATAAGTTAGATGCATTAGCAAAATTTGCAAGAAGTGTTGCCGTAAATAGAGGAGCAGCAACTCCAGAAAGTATCGATAATTTTTATAATGCAGGATACACAAAAGGAAATTTAGCAGATGCTATTTTAGTAATTGGCGAAATTACCATCACTA
Organism: Polaribacter septentrionalilitoris; assembly: GCF_009832745.1. Classification (GTDB taxonomy): domain Bacteria; phylum Bacteroidota; class Bacteroidia; order Flavobacteriales; family Flavobacteriaceae; genus Polaribacter; species Polaribacter septentrionalilitoris. The sequence goes on from NZ_VRMJ01000033.1 coordinate 446,207, forward strand.
ATTATTTTCACAAAACAACAGAAGTACCTGTAGATTTCCCTGTAGCACAATCTTTAGAATTGGCAACAGTATAATTAACATCAAAAAAATTAACAAATAACAAGTAAACAATAGAAAAGATGAAAAAAGTAATCGCAATTTTAGTAGTATTAGTAGGTTTTGCATTTAATACAAATGCACAAGATAAAATGAAAAAAGAAACTGTAAAAACAGTTGCTTTAGAACAAACCAAAGGTGAGTTTACTCAAAAGCAAATTACCTTATCTGAAGGAACTTACATTTTTGAAGTTGCTAATAACAATGTGGGTACAGATGTAGGTTTTGTATTGCAACCAAAAGGTAAAAGCGGACAAGCAAACCATATTAAAGAGGCGTATGTAAAAGCCTTGGTAAAAAACAACACCAAACAAACGTCTAACAAGGTAACTTTAAAAAAGGGAGAATACACGTATTTCTGTCCTTTAAATAAAACACCAGAATATACTTTAATAGTTGAGTAGGTTTTTAAATTAGTTTTGTAAAAAAAAGACGAGTAGAAATACTCGTCTTTTTTGCTTTTATTTATAGTAATACTTCCTAAAACTTTTCTGGCACAAAAGTTTGGTAATCCATAGGTGGTCTTACATAGGCTTTGTTGTCTGGTAATGGAGGTAGTTTAATGGGTTTTAAGTTCATTTCTTTGTAAGGTATTTTGCTCAAAACATGACTGATACAGTTTAAACGTGCTTTCTTTTTATTATCAGAATTAACGACAAACCAAGGCACTTGTTTGGTATCTGTATGCGCAAACATTTTGTCTTTTGCTTTTGAGTATTCCATCCATCTAGAACGAGATTCTAAATCCATAGGACTAAATTTCCAACGTTTTAAAGGATTATTAATCCTGTTTTTAAAGCGTCTTTCTTGCTCTTCATCACTTACAGAAAACCAGTATTTTAAAACTATAATTCCTGAACGAACCAACATACGTTCAAACTCTGGGCAAGAGCGTAAAAACTCATCATATTCATCATCTGTACAAAAACCCATAACCTTTTCTACACCAGCTCTATTGTACCAACTTCTATCAAACAAAACAATTTCGCCAGCAGCAGGTAAATATTGCACATATCTTTGAAAATACCATTGCGATTTTTCGCGTTCTGTAGGCACACCTAAAGCCACCACTTTACAAATTCTTGGGTTTAAAGGTTCTGTAAATCGTTTAATGGTTCCTCCTTTTCCAGAGGCATCTCTACCTTCAAAAATAATAACCACTTTTAAACCTTGATTTTTTACCCATTCTTGTAAATGCACCAATTCTTCGTGTAATTTACCAAGCTCTTTATCGTAATTAAATTTTTTCTTTTTTTTATTTGCTGGGGCTGATTTTTCCATACTTGCAATGTAATGAAAATCAGCAATAAAAGAAAATACATTGTGTTTTGGAAAGCTTATTTTAAACAATTATAAATAAAAGAACATCAAAATAAAAAAGTCTATTTTTGCTGTTGGTTTTATAATTTTCAATTTTAGAAAAACATTTGTTAAATTACTATACATATCCGCATGCAACTTCTAAAGAATGGGTAACTTTTGTTCATGGAGCTGGAGGTAGCAGTTCTATCTGGTACAAACAAGTGCGTGATTTTAAAAAGCATTTTAATGTATTGATTTTAGATTTGCGAGGTCATGGAAATAGCAAACCATCTATAAAAGATACGTTTAACCCTAAGTATACATTTGATTCAATTACGGAAGATATTGTGGAAGTGATTGAGCATTTACACATTAAAAAATCTCATTTTATAGGTATTTCTTTAGGAACCATTTTGATACGTAATTTAGCAGAAAAAAGACCAGAGTTGGTACAAAGCATGATTATGGGAGGTGCTATTATTAAATTAAATATTCGCTCTCAAATATTAATGAAGCTTGGTGTGATTTTTAAATCGGTAGTACCCTATATGTTATTGTATAAACTCTTTGCATTTATTATTATGCCAAAGAAAAATCATAAAAAATCAAGATCACTATTTGTAAACGAAGCCAAAAAACTGTATCAAAAAGAGTTTGTTAGATGGTTTAAATTAACATCCGAAATCAACCCTTTATTGCGTTTTTTTAGAACTAAAGATATTAAAATACCTACATTATATGTTATGGGAGCAGAAGATCATTTATTTTTGCCTTCTATTAAAAATATCGTCTCAAAACATATTAGTTCTTCTTTGTTTGTAATCGATAATTGCGGACATGTGGTAAATGTAGAACAACCAGAAACGTTTAACACGCAAACAATTCAATTTATTTCTTCTTTATAGTTTTAGTGAAATAATTACATATCAATCATTAATGTAATGTATTTTTATAAAGTATCTTTGTTTTTTTAATGAATTTACTATGAGTCAGATAATTACATTTGGAGAAGTTTTAATGAGAATATCTCCTCTAGGAAACAGAAAATTTGTGCAATCAAATGCAATCGAATATTATTTTGGAGGTACAGAAGTAAATGTAGGTATTTCTATAGCCAATTTTGGTGGAAATGTAAAACATATTTCATGTATTTCTGATGATTTTATTGGTGACACAGCTCTTTCTTATTTAAATAAATTTGATATTGATACTTCCTCTATTGTGCGTTCTTCTAGACCTTTAGGTGTATATTTTCTTGAAGTTGGTGCAGTGATGAGACCAAGTTCTATTTCTTATAATCGCTCACATTCTTCATTTTCTGAGATTCTTCCTTCAATGATACATTGGGAAAAAGCGTTAGAAAAAGGGAAATGGTTTCATTGGACAGGTATTACACCTGCATTATGCAAAGGAAGTAAAGACGCGTTGGTAGATGGATTAAAATTAGCTAGAGAAAAAGGAATGATAGTTTCTGCAGATCCAACGTATAGAAGTGGCTTGTGGAAATATGGAGAAGCCCCAAAAGAAGTCTTATCAGAATTAATTCAATATTCTACTATTTTTATTGGCGGTGTTAATGAAATAAATGAACTTTTAGGGACCAATTATTCATTTTCAAATGATGATTTTATAGCAGCAAGTAAAGATTTAATGCAAGAATTTCCTTCTATTGAAAAAGTATTTGATAAAATTAGAACTTCTATCAATTCTTCGTGGCATAAGATTAAAGCCAGAATGTGGAATGGTAAAGAATTTAGAGAAACAGAAGATCTTGATATTACTCATGTTGTAGATAGAATTGGAACAGGTGATGCTTTTGCAGCAGGGATTATACATGGTTGCCAAAGATTCGATGACTTTAAAGCGATTCAATATGGAGCAGCTGCATGCGCTATTAAACATACTTATTTAGGTGATGTTAACTATGCCAATGAAAAAGATGTACTTTCTATTCTAGAGGGTAATGTTACAGGTAGATTGAATAGATAAAAAATAAAAAAGCGAGTGGTAAAAACTCGCTTTTTTATATTGAAACCACTCTATGACTAGTTCATAATATCTTCAATTTCATCTGCTTCAATAGGTATATTTCCCATCAAATTAAAAGGTTCTCCCTGTTCTTGAATCACAACATCATCTTCTAATCTGATGCCAAAACCTTCATCTGGTATGTAAATTCCTGGTTCTACTGTAAACACATTATTGGCTTGCATTGGCTCATGTAATAAACCATAATCATGCGTATCTAAACCAATATGATGGCTTGTACCATGCATAAAATACTTTTTGTAAGCAGGCCAGTTTTTATCTTCATTTTGTACATCAGATTTGTCTAATAAACCTAGTTTTAGTAATTCTGATGTCATCAATTTACCAACTTCTACATGATATTCTTTCCAAATTGTACCAGGAACTAATAATTTTGTTGCTTCTTTTTTAACATAGTTTACAGCATTGTAAACCGCTTTTTGTCTATCTGTAAATTTACCAGAAACAGGCACAGTTCTAGACAAATCACTTGAGTAATTTGCATACTCTGCAGCTGTATCAAACAAAATTAAATCGCCATCTTTACATTGTTGATTGTTCTCTGTATAATGCAAAACATTGGCATTATTTCCTGAAGCGATGATTGGTGTATAGGCAAAACCTTTAGAACGATTTCTTACAAATTCATGTAATAATTCTGCCTCTATTTCGTATTCCCAAACACCAGGCTTTACAAAGTCTAAGATTCGTCTAAATCCCTTTTCTGTGATGTTACACGCTTGCTGCATTAAGTCTAACTCAATTTGGTCTTTTACAGAGCGTAAACTTTGTAAAATAGGATTACTTTTTGCCACAGAATGTGCGGGGTATTTTGCCAACAACCATTTTGAAAAACGATCTTCTCTGGTTTCAGTTTCTACATTAGCTCTATAATGTTCATTGGTGTTAATATAAAAGGTATCTGCATACGTAGACATTTCAAACAGCACTTTTTCTAAATCTTGCAGCCAATAAATGGTTTGTATTCCGCTGGTTTTAGTTGCAGCTTTTTTGGTTAGTTTTTCGCCTTCCCAAACCGAAATATGTTCGTTAGTTTCTCTAACAAACAACACTTCACGTAAATTTTCATTAGGAGAATCAGGAAACAAAAACAATACACTTTCTTCTTGATCTACACCACTTAAATAGAAAATATCTCTATGTTGTTCAAAGGGCATTGTACTGTCTGCACCAATAGGATAGATGTCATTAGAGTTAAAAACTGCTATACTTTTTGGCTTCATTTGTGCCATAAAGTTTTTACGATTTTTAATAAAAAGTTCTGAATTTATTGGGCGATATTTCATGTTGATTTCTATTTAGAATTCAAAGGTAAGAAATCTAAATGCTAACATAAAATGAGTTTTTTAAGCTGTCAAGAATTCATAAGAAAAAATTAAAAACGCTTTTTCTTAGGAGCACCTGTTCTCCCTCTTCCAGAAGTGCTGTTTGATTTATTTCCTTTAAAATGAGGTTTTCTTTTAGGTTTTTTGTTTTCAGTTGAATTTCTGCTTGAAGCTTTTTTCTTTTTACCAAAAGAACCTTTGCTCTGTGTTGCAGCTCTTTTAGGAGGAGTAGTATCTGTAGGTTCAAAACCCTTAACAATGGTAGAACTTAGTTTTTCTTTTAATAATTTTTCAATTTCTTTTTGATATTCAGTTTCTTCACTACATACCAAAGAAATGGCTTCACCTGCAGCTCCAGCTCTTCCTGTTCGTCCAATTCTATGCACATAATCTTCGGGTACATTAGGTAACTCATAATTTATTACGTGTGGCAATAACGGAATGTCTAAACCACGTGCTGCAATATCTGTAGCCACTAAAATTTTGATTGAATTTTCTTTGAAACTCTTCAATGCTTTTGTTCTTGCACCCTGACTTTTATTTCCATGAATTGCTGCTGCAGAAATCTTTGATTTTATCAATTTTTGAGTCAATCTATTGGCACCATGTTTTGTACGTGTAAAAATCAATACTTGATTCCAGTTGTTGTCTTTTATCAACTTAATCGTAAACTCTGTTTTTTTGCTTTTATCAACCTTGTAAACGTTATGCGTTACTTTCTTTGCGGTAGAATTTTGTGGTGCAGTCTCTACTGAAATAGGATTTCTTAAAATTCCTTCAGCTAACTTTTTAATATCTTTAGAAAAAGTCGCAGAAAACATCAAATTTTGACGTTTTGTAGGCATAAAACTGATAATTTTATTAATGTCTCTAACAAAACCCATATCTAACATTCGATCAGCTTCATCTAAAATCAACACATCAACTCGCTTAAAAGAAACTGCTTTTTGGTCGTGTAAGTCCAATAATCTTCCAGGAGTTGCGACTAAAATATCTACACCTCTCCGTAAAGTTGAAATTTGTGGTTTGGCATTAACGCCACCAAAAATTACAGCCGATTTAATATCTAAATACTTACTGTATTCTCTAACGTTGTCATAAACCTGTGCAGCTAGCTCTCTTGTTGGCGTAAGAACTAAAGCTCGTAAAGGTCTGTATTTTGGGTGTTTTGTTTCTGATAAATATTGTAAAACAGGTAATGTAAAACCAGCTGTTTTTCCAGTTCCTGTTTGTGCAGAAGCTAAAATGTCTTTACCTTCTAAAATATGCGGAATTGCTTTTTCTTGTATTGGAGAAGGTTTGGTATATCCTTTTTCTTCAACTGCTTTTAAAATGTTTTTGGATAAACCTAAATCTTGAAATGTCATAGAAATTTTTTAAGAATTCAGTTTTCTGTAACTCAATTCCGAGGTCAAAGATACACTCTTTAATTTTGGTTCTAAATCCTAAATTCTGTTAAAGATTTTGAAAATGATAATACAAGTGGTAATTTCATCATCTCAACTCAAACTTACCAACAAATGAAATCTTTTTTTCAAATTCTATTTTTTTGCTTTTCAACGTTAATTATTGCGCAAACTCCAACAAGTGCAGATAAAGTAAAACAATCTTTAGCACAAAAATCCAAGATGATGACATCGTCATTGGTTAAAAACGTAGAATTTACCAATATTGGACCAACTGTGATGAGTGGACGTGTAGCAGATATTGCTGTAAATCCAGACAATCCTATCGAATTTTATGTTGGTTATGCTTCAGGAGGTTTATGGTACACCAACAATAACGGAACTACTTTTACACCAGTTTCAGACAATTCTCCAACACAAAATATCGGTGATATTGCCGTGGATTGGAAATCTGGAACAATCTGGGTAGGAACTGGAGAAAAAAATTCATCACGTTCTTCGTATGCAGGAATTGGAATGCTAAAATCTACAGATAAAGGAAAAACATGGAATAATGTTGGTTTAACAGATTCGCATCATATTAGTAGAATTGTCATCAATCCTAATAATACGGATGAAGTCGTGGTAGGTGTAATAGGACATCTATATTCTTCAAACGAAGAAAGAGGTGTTTTTAAAACTACAGATGGAGGTAAGACTTGGACAAAATCTTTATTTATCAACCAAGATACAGGAGTTATAGATGTTGCTTTTGCTCCAGAAAATTTCAATACAATGTATGCAGCTTCTTGGGAAAGGGTTCGAAAAGCTTGGGACTTTGATGGTGATGGAAATAATTCTGCTATCTATAAGAGTACTGATGCAGGAAGTTCTTGGACAAAAATTTCTAATAAAAGCGGTTTTCCAGTAGGAGATGGTGTTGGTAGAATAGGGTTAGCGGTTTTTAATGAAAACACAGTTTATGCATTACACGATAGCCAATTTAGAAGACCAAAAATGAAAGATAAAAAAAAATCGGATGATTTAACAAAAGAAGATTTTAAAACAATATCAACTAATAACTTTTCTAAGTTATCTAATAAAAAACTAAATTCATATTTAAGAAATAACAGATTTCCTAGAAAGTATACTGCAGCAAGTGTAAAAGAAATGGTACGTGTTGGCTCTGTAAAACCAATAGATTTGGCAAGTTTTTTAGAAGATGCAAACTCTGTAATGTTTGACACTCAAGTTATAGGCGCAGAGGTTTTTAAAACAACCAATGGAGGAAAGTCATGGAAAAAAACACACAAAGGCTATTTAGATGGTGTGTACAGTTCTTACGGGTATTATTTTGGTGAAATTCGTGTCGATTTACAAGACGAAAACGGTATTTATGTGTTAGGTGTACCCATTATAAAATCTAAAGATGGTGGAAAAACATTTACATCAATCAGTAGAGAAAATGTCCACGCAGATCATCAAGCGTTATGGGTAAACCCTAAAAAATCTGGACATATTTTAAATGGAAATGATGGTGGTTTAAACCTGACTTATGATGATGGAGAAAGCTGGATTAAATTGAATGACCCTGCAGTTGGTCAATTTTATTCAGTTTATGCAGATAATCAGAAAAATTATAAAGTATATGGAGGTTTGCAAGACAATGGAGTTTGGGTTGCGTCTCATACTGCTAGAATCGATAAAGAATGGCATCAATCTGGTCAAAACCCTTATGAATCAATTATGGGTGGAGACGGAATGCAGGTACAAGTTGATGATAGGAATCCGAATATTGTATATACAGGCTCTCAATTTGGAAATTATTATCGTTTACATTTAGAAACTGAAGATTATAAGTACATTCAACCAAAACATACTTTAGGTGAAAATCCATATCGTTTTAACTGGCAAACACCAATTTTGTTATCAAAACACAACCAAGATATACTTTATTTAGGAGGCAATAAATTACACCGATCTTTAAACAAAGGTGATGACTGGGAAACCATTTCAGAAGATTTAACCACAGGAGGGAAAAAAGGAAATGTTGCTTACGGAACCTTAACTACTATTTCAGAAAGTCCCTTTCAATTTGGACTATTATATGTAGGTTCTGATGATGGATACATCAACCTAACAAAAAATGGTGGTGGTAGTTGGACACGTATTTCTAATAATTTACCACAGAACTTATGGGTTTCTAGAGTTGTGGCATCAAAATTTAAAAAAGAAAGAGTGTATGCAACTTTAAACGGATATCGTTTTGATGATTTTACACCTTATGTGTATATGTCTGATGATTATGGACAGACTTGGAAAAGTATTAGTAGTAATATACCAACATCTTCTGTAAATGTAATAAAAGAAGATTCAGAAAACCAAAATATCTTGTATTTAGGTACTGATAATGGAGTGTATATTACTTTTAACCAAGGAAATTCTTGGGAAGCATTTAGCAATAACTTGCCTAATGTTGCTGTGCACGATTTAGTGATTCAGCCTACTGCAAAACACTTAATAATAGGAACTCATGGACGTAGTTTGTATACAGCAAATATTGCCCCTTTACAACTAATGACAGAAGAGTTATTAGCCAAATCTACCCATATTTTTAAAGTAAATTCAATTAGAAAAAGTAGAAATTGGGGAAGGTCTTGGAGTCAATGGAGAGATGCTTATGAGCCAGAAATTACCATTCCTTTTTATACAGATTCAAACAGAAAAATTAGTGTTGCTATTTTTGCAGGAGATATAGAGGTAAACACATTTTATGTAAGTGCAGACAAAGGTTATAACGAAGTAAAATACGATGTTTCTTTTGCTAAAAAAGGAAAGAAAGCCTATGAAAAGGCTAACAAGAAAGTAAAGCTATTGAAATCTCAAAATGGTAAATATTATCTTCCTAAAGGAAAATATACTATTAAAATTGGTGCTAATCAAGGGGAGTTTGAAGTGAAATAGGTTCAATTTTTAAAGACACTTGTTTTTTAGAAGCTATATTTTGATCATGATTGAAGAACACTTTTTGATTGTCAAATTCAGCTTCTATTAACCAATACCAGCCTTTAAAATAAGCGTTTAAAACAGTGGCTTTTAGTTCTGATTTTTCAACAATTTTTAGTTGATGTGGATATAATAGATGTACTTTATTGTTGATGGTAATTTCGTTAACATCATCAAACAAAGCAGCAACATATTTTAATTTAGGGTTTTGATAAATAGATTTAGGAGAATCATTTACTAAGATTTTGTGATTATGAATCACAATCAATTTATCGGCAAAAGAAAGTGCATCGTTTTTGTCGTGAGTAGCAACAATACAAGCAATATTTTTTTCTTTTAAATACGAGAATAATCTACGCCTTAAATCGTTTTTTTTAAAGTTGTCTATTTGGCCAAAAGGTTCATCTAGCAAAAGTAATTCTGGTTCTTTTGCCAAAGCTCTAGCAATAGCAACACGTTGTTTTTGACCTCCACTTAAGTTTTTAACTTTAGTGTGCTCAAAAGCTTCTAATTGAATCACTTCTAACAATTCTTGTGTTCTGGCTTCACTTTCATCAGGATAAAAACGAGAAAGAAATTTTTTGATGTTTTCTGATACAGAAATATAAGGCATCAAATCAAAATCTTGAGCAACATATTTAAACTTTTCAAAACCAGGAACAAGATATTTCTCAGGTCCAAATACTTGTTCTTTTTTCCAAAAAATAGCACCTTTATTTAGGTCGAATAAACCATAAATTGCTTTTAATAAAGTAGATTTTCCACAACCACTTTCTCCCATGATACACAAATGTTCTCCCTGTTGTAAGGAAAAATTAAAATCTTTTAAAACAGGTTTTTTCTTGTTGTATTGAAAAGAAAGATTGTTCACTTTTAGCATGTTGCAAAAATAGGTTTTCTATTTTGAAATTGTTCTCGATACAATTTTTTTTGAAAAGCAAGAAAATTACTCGAACTGACAATTGGTTAATACATACGTCTGCGTTAGCGATTGAAACGGCATCCTTTTTTGAAGAATGAAAAAAAGATATAGTGAAAAGCGCGACCTTTAGGTAACGCCCAACTTATCGATACAATTTTTCTTATTCTTCAAAAAATTACTTGAAGTGACAAAAAAGAAAAACCGACACAAATCTGTATCGGTTTTATAGTTTAACTTTATTTGAAACGATTGTCATTTCGACTGAAATGGAGAAATCTTACCATGAGATTTCTTTACTCCACTTCGTTACTTTCGAAATGATACTCAATTAATTTTTCTAAGATTTAATTTTACTTTTTGGAGGATTTGGCAACTGATCAAAACCCATATTAAATAATGTAAATCCGAAAATGTCTGAATATTGCTCTATAGTTTTAGCAACAGGCGTTCCAGCTCCATGACCTGCATTGGTTTCTATTCTAATTAATGTTGGATTATTTCCTGTTTGTTTTGCTTGCAATTCTGCTGCAAATTTAAAACTATGTGCAGGCACAACCCTGTCATCATGATCTCCTGTGGTTACTAGCGTAGCAGGATACTCAACACCTTCTTTTACATTATGTACTGGCGAATATCCTTTTAAATAATCGAACATTTCTTTGCTATCTTCTGCTGTTCCATAATCATATGCCCAACCTGCTCCTGCAGTAAATGTGTGGTAACGCAACATGTCTAAAACTCCAACAGCAGGCAATGCTACTTTCATTAATTCTGGTCTTTGCGTCATTGTTGCACCAACTAATAATCCACCATTAGACCCACCTCTTATGGCTAAATAGTCTGATGAGGTGTAGTTGTTTTCGATTAAGTATTCTGCTGCTGCAATAAAATCGTCAAACACATTTTGTTTTTTTAATTGAGTTCCTGCATCGTGCCATTTTTTACCATATTCTCCACCACCACGTAAATTAGGAACTGCATACACACCACCTTGTTCCATCCAAACTGCATTTGCAATACTAAAACTTGGTGTTAAACTGATGTTAAACCCTCCATAACCATATAAAATGGTTGGGTTTTTACCATTTAATGCTACGCCTTTTTTATGTGTAATAATCATAGGAACTTTTGTACCATCTTTAGAGGTGTAAAAAACTTGTTTGCTTGTATACGCATCAGAATTAAAATCTACAGTAGGTTTCCAATAAGATTCAAACGTTCCGTCTTTTGGGTTGAATTTATACAAAGAACCTGGTGTGCTATAATTTGTAAAAGAAAAATACAATTCTTTAGCATCTGTTTTTCCTCCAAAACCACCAGCAGAACCTACTCCTGGTAATTTTACTTCTCTAATTAGCTTTCCGTTAAAATCATATTGTAAGACTTTTGAAACAGCATCTACCATATATTCTGCAAAGAAATAACCAGCACCAGTTGAAGGACTCAACACATTTTCCGTTTCAGGAATAAAATCTTGCCAGTTTTCTGGGGTAGGATTAGCAGCATCAACTGTAACTACTTTTTGATTTGGCGCATTTAAATTTGTTTGAAGAAACAATTTACTTCCTCTATTATCAATAACATAAGTATCACTTTTTACATCATTTAAAACTGTGACTAATTTACTGTTTGATTTTGATAGGTCTTTGATGAATAACTTGTTTCCAGAAGTAGAAACAGAAGCGGTAATAACCAAATATTTATTGTCTTCTGTGATGTAACCACCAACATATCTGTGTTTTTCTGAAGGAACTGCTCCAAAAATAACAGCATCTTCTTTTTGAGAAGTACCTAATTTATGGTAGTACAATTTATGTTGATCTGTTTTTGCAGACAACTCACTTCCTTTTGGTTTATCATAACTAGAATAATAGAAACCTTCGTTTTTGTACCAAGAAATTCCTGAGAACTTTACATCAACCAAAGTATCTTCTTTGATGGTTTTTGATTCAGCGTCCATGACAATAATTTTTCTCCAATCAGAACCACCTTCAGAAATAGCGTATGCAGCTGTTTTGCCGTCTTTAGAAAAACTTAACGAACCCAAAGAGGTTGTTCCATCTTCAGAAAATGTATTTGGATCTAAGAAAACCTCTGCATCACCATCGCCTTTTTTACGATAGACTACATATTGATTCTGTAAACCATTATTTTTATAAAAATACGTGTAATCACCTTCTTTAAAAGGTCTACCAACCTTCTCATAATTCCATAATTCCGACAAACGAGATTTTAATTGTTCTCTGTAAGGAATTTTGCTCAAGTAATTGAAAGTAACTTCGTTTTCAGCTTTTACCCAAGCTTCTGTTTCTGTACTTCTGTCGTCTTCTAACCATCTGTAATTATCTGTTACAGCAGTTCCAAATAAGGTGTCTACAACCGGTTTTTTTGTAGTTTCTGGATAATTCACGTTTATATTTCTTTGTTTGATTTCTTCTTTACAAGAGACTAAAATAGCACTTGCTATAAGAATAGGTAAGATGATTTTGTTTTTCATTTCTAATAAAATTTGATTTTACTCAAAATTAGATGTTATTTAACATATTATCAGGTATTTAACATTTTTTAACGTTTGAATTTTCATATTGATGTTGATTTGTAATTTGAGACAAATAAAAACGACTATTTTTGTGAAAATTATTTATTATGACAGAAAATTTAACAAAAGAAAGCTTCTTAAAAAAGGTGTTTAACTTTGAAGAAAATAAGGAATGGAAATTTGAGGGAGATAAACCTGCATTAATTGATTTTTATGCAGATTGGTGTGGGCCATGTAAAATGTTAGCGCCAGTTTTAGAGCAACTTTCTAAAGAGTATGAAGGTAAAATAGACATTTATAAAATTGATACTGAAGCAGAACAAGAATTATCTGCTGCATTTGGCATTAGAAGTATTCCGTCTATGTTGTTTTGTCCTAAAGATGCAGAACCACAAATGGCTAATGGAGCTTTGCCAAAAGCAGATTTAGAACGTATTATTGCTGAAGTTTTAAAAGTGACAAAATAATACTTTAGTAACCTTTTAATTAAATCTAAAAATCCTGAAAGTAAATTTTCAGGATTTTTTTTATCAAAAAAAAAATATACATAAGAATCTAATGTATAAGAAAATTATGTATATATTTGTAGAAGAGATGTTATTGCGAACAAAGTGAAGTAATCTGTACATTTAAAATAGAGATTGCTCGGTAAACTCGCAAGGACAAGTTTTAATTGTCAGTTCGAGTGAATTTGAGAAATTATCTTCAATAAAAATGGATTTTTATTGAAGATAGCAAGCGTAGCTTAACAAATTTGTATCAAGAACACACAAAACTTCTCGATACAATTTCGATTAAAAAATCGAAATCACTCGAAGTGACAGGAAAACAATTACACATTTCAACAATTAAACGATTACACATCAACAAAATGGGAAATCAGAAATTATACAAAGGATCTTTACAAACCATCATTTTAAAATTATTAGAAACGAATGATAAAATGTATGGCTACGAAATCACACAAAAAGTAAAAGAACTCACCAAAGGCGAATTAAAAATCACAGAAGGCGCTTTGTACCCAGCATTGCACAAGTTAGAAGCAGATGGTTTGCTAGATGTTGAGGTTGCAAAAGTGGGCAACAGACTTAGAAAATATTACAAACTCACAGAAAATGGAACTAAAGAAACTGCGAATAAGTTAGAAGAAATGCAAGAGTTTTTAAAGACGATGCAACATTTGGTGAATCCTAAATTTAGTTTGGAGTAGTATGGAATTAACAACAAAACAAATACAAAATGTACAAGACTATTTAACATCTAAAAACTTCGATTTTATAGATTTAAAAGATGAAATTTTAGATCATATAATTTCTGATGTTGAAAGTTTTATGCAAAAAGGCAATACTTTTGAAGAGGCTTTTGCAAGAGTTAAAATACGTTGGGAAAAACATTTTAGAGAAACCTCTAGTTTCTTTTTTGGTATGTTGTATTCCAATTCTAAAATTGTTGTAAACAAAGCAGTAAAGCAGTTTAAATACTTCTACTTTTTATATTTAGCTGCATATATTTTACCAGTTGTATTTTTAAAAGTAATACCAATACAAGTTTCTAAAGGCTTTGCAAATTCTATAAATGGCTTATTATCGGGTTTTACATTTCCTGTGCTGATTTATATAGGCTTCATTATTTTTAAAATAATTCAACTTAAACAAAAAACAACCTATAGTTTTATTTTAAAAACTCAATTTTTTGGAACAATATTTTTAATATTAGGCGTTTTTGTTGGAAGTGTTTTTAAAGAAAATGGTGAAATAAATCCTGTGTTTACAGGCTTTGTTTGTGCTGGTTTTACAGTAGGATACATTTGTCATCACTTCTTCAAAAAACACAAAGAAGTAGTTACAAAATATCAAATTTCATAAGCTATGGAATTAACAAAAGAACAAATAAAGCATATAGATCATCGTTTAGAAAATGAAGGCATCAAATATTGGGACATCAGAATAGAACTATTAGATCATGTGGTTTCTGATGTTGAAAAAAGATTAGAAACAGGAGAAGATTTTAAAAAAGCAGTACATAAATCTTTTATTGGTTTAGGTTGGAAAGGGACTTTCTCTCATGTTAATACTCAAGGTTGGAAAAACACCAATAAATTTTATAGGAGAATGTATCTTAAGGGTTTTATAGATTTTTTTAAAAACCTAAAAAATGTAATGATATTCATTAGTTGTTTTTTTGCTTATTATTACATTTCTTCAGTTTTAGAATTAAAACTATTTGTAAAATTTAGTTATGTATTATTTATAATTCCTACACTCATTTTTTTCTATGAATCTTATACTATTTGGAAAAAAAAATATGGTAAATCAGTCCATAAACAATATGGTTTGCATTACATTATTTCAACAACTCTATTATTTCAAATAGTAATGCTTTCTTTAAAGCCTGAAGGAGTATTTTCAGTTCCAACAGAATATCACAAATTCATACTTTTTGTTTTAATTCCTGTACATCTAATTTTTACTTATTCTGGATATAAAGTTTACAAAAAAGCAATTGCTAGAGTTGAAAAAATGAGAAATCAATTATTGTCATGAAAATAACCCAAAATCACATAAAAGAACTCTACAAATTCACAAGAAAACATTATGTAGAATATTATGATGTGCAAACAGAATTGGTTGATCATTTAGCTAATGATATTGAGCAAATTTGGGAAGAACATCCCAACCTTTCTTTTGAAGATGCCAGAGACAAATCCTTTAAAAAATTTGGAATTTTTGGTTTTATGGATGTGGTACAAGCTAAAGAACGGCAAATGACAAAAAAATATCTTAAAACCATTTTAAAGTTTGCCAAAGAGTGGTTTCAGTTACCAAAAATAGTTTTAACAATCAGTTTACTTTTTGGCTTTTACCAATTACAAAAATTAACAAGTGCTTATTATGTATATGCCGCTGTTTTTGGAGTCGTTATTCTTTTAGAAATAATTGTATTAATTAGAAATAGTAGAAAATTAAAAAAGAACTATAAAGAAACAGGCAAAAAATGGATGTTTCAAAAAATTATTTCAATAAATGGAATAGGAAATTCTGCCTTAATCCTTTTTTATCTTTACGATTTCATTCTTCCTGATAGCACAAAAGATTTTTTATTAATGGGGGATTTTAGAAAAGCACTCTCTGCTATATTAATTACTTTTTTAGTAATATTTGGCTATATAACCTTGGTTGTTATTCCTAAAAAAGCAGAACAATTGCTACAAGAAACCTATCCAGAATACAAATTCGTTTAATTTTTATTGATGAAATTATCAGAAATACAAATAGAAAATTTATACAAATTCACAAGACAACATTACGTGTATCATTATGATGTACAAACAGAATTGGTAGATCATTTGGCAAACGATATAGAGCAAATTTGGGTAGAACATCCCAACCTTTCTTTTGAAGATGCCAGAGACAAATCGTTTAAAAAATTTGGCATTTTTGGTTTTATGGATGTTATTGAAGCCAAACAAAAACAAATGAATAAGCGTTATTGGAAAATTATTTGGCGTTTTACAAAAGAATGGTTTACAGTACCTAAAGTAGTTACAACTATGCTTATTTTTCTTGGGTTCTTTTTTGCTTTTCAGATTCCATATTCAGAGTATCTTTTTTTAGCAACACTTTTAATATTAATTACTTTTGAGATGATTGCAGTTTACAGAATAAGAAAAGAACACAAACAGAAAGAAAAAAAAGAAGAAAAAATATTTCTTTTAGAAGCTATGCTTGGAACTACTAAAAACGGTTTTACAGGTGTAACATTTATCAATTTATTTAATTTTATTCATTTAACTAGATTTAATTTTTCTAGCTTAAATATCTATTGGCTCATATTAATTTCTTCAGTAATTACATTTTTATGTATTATTTTTTACGTTTCAAATTATGTTTTACCTCAAAAAGCCCAAGAATTGTTGCAAGAAACCTATCCAGAATATAAAATGGTAAAAAATTTGTAACAAAAACCAAAATCAAACAACTAATTACCAACTAAACAAACCAAGTATATGATTTCACATTTTTTAAAGTTAGAATGGAAACAATTTTTTAGATCTTCTTCTTTTGGTAAAAGTATTGGTGCTAAAATTCTAATTGGGTTTTTTGCTGTGTACTTTATCCTTATCTTTTTAGGGTTGGGATTTGGTGGCTTTTTTGCACTAAAAGAAATGTATCCAGAAAAAGATCCTTTAGTACTAGTCAATTCATTTTTACTATTTGCCATTACTGGCGATTTGATGTTTCGGTATTTAATGCAGAAACTACCAGTAATGAATATCAAACCAATGTTGCTCTTACCTATTAAAAAGAAAACCATTGTCAATTATGTATTGGTAAAATCGTCATTCTCATTTTTTAATATCATGAGTTTGTTTTTTTACATTCCTTTTTCAGTGGTATTAATAAAAGAAGGTTATGATACAAATGGTGTTTTAGGATGGTTGTTTCTAATGATTTTACTTGTACAATGTATCAACTTTTTAAACTTCTTAGTCAATAAAAACAATATTGCTTTTGGAGTAATGATAGCCATTTTATTAGGAGGATTTTTGGTTCAGCGTTATGAAATTTTCAATCTAGCTGGTTATGTTGGGCAAGGTTTCGACTTTATTTATCAGAATCCTATTTACAGTTTAGTTAGTATTATTGTACTTGCGGTTTTATATCAGTTAAACTACAAACAATTAAGAAGTCAAGTATACTTAGATGAAGCCATTGCAACTAAAGTAAAAGAAGTAAATTCATCAGATTTATCGTGGTTAAACAGATTTGGAGATGTTGCACCATTTATGAAAAACGATCTGCGACTCATCACCAGAAATAAGCGTACAAAATCATCATTTTTTATATTGATTATTGGGTTGTTTTACGGTTTGTTCTTTTATCCTCAGCCTGTTTATGCAGATAAAGAATTTTTCTATGCATTTATTGGTGTGTTTTCAACAGGTACATTTTTAATCAATTTCGGACAATTTATTCCTGCTTGGGATAGTGGATATTATAACATGTTAATGAGTCAGAATTTTAAATACGAACGTTATTTAAAATCTAAATTTACATTAATGAGCGCAAGTGTTGTTATTTTATTTGTTCTAGGTATTCCTTATGTTTATTTTGGATGGAAAATCTTAGTAGTGCATTTTGCTGCTGCGATTTATAATATTGGAGTTAATACACACGTAATTATGTATGGAGGTGCTTTTAACAGAAAGAAAATAAATTTGGATGAAAAAGCAGCTTTTAATTATCAAGGAACAGGAGCTGTACAATGGTTAATTGGTATTCCACTAATGATTTTACCAATGGGGATTTTTGCCTTACTAAATTGGCTAGTAAATTTCGAAATTGCAGTAATTGTTTTGGCAGGACTTGGTCTTATTGGTCTGGGCTTCCATAAAAAATTAATGATGGCAATTACTAAAAAATATGTTGCGTCTAAATACAAAATGATTCACTCTTTTAAACAAGAAAACTAACACACAAACAATGATACACACTACAGAAATTTCAAAAAAATACGGTAAAACCGAAGTTTTAAATATAGATGCATTAGAGATTCCTACAGGTCAAAGTTTTGGTTTAGTTGGAAATAACGGAGCAGGAAAAACTACTTATTTTAATATTTTATTAGATTTAATTAGACCAACATCTGGTGCAATTACCAATCATGATATTGTGGTAAGCAAAAGTGAAGAATGGAAAAACTTTACAGGTTCTTTTATTGATGAATCTTTTTTAATAGGATACTTAACTCCAGAAGAATATTTCGATTTTATTGGCGATTTAAGAGGAATGAATAAAGCTGATGTTACCAAATTTTTAGGGCAGTTTGATGAGTTTTTTAACGAAGAAATCTTAGGAAAGAAAAAATATTTAAGAGATTTAAGTAAAGGAAATCAGAAAAAAGTAGGCATTGTTGCTGCAATGATGGG
This sequence comes from Polaribacter septentrionalilitoris, assembly GCF_009832745.1. Classification (GTDB taxonomy): domain Bacteria; phylum Bacteroidota; class Bacteroidia; order Flavobacteriales; family Flavobacteriaceae; genus Polaribacter; species Polaribacter septentrionalilitoris. The sequence goes on from NZ_VRMJ01000033.1 coordinate 464,760, forward strand.
AAATCCACAAGTAGTAATTCTAGATGAGCCTTTTGCAAACTTAGATCCAACTACTCAAATTAGACTGAAAAAAATCATTAAAGATTTAGCAGAAAATAAAGAAATTACGGTGTTGGTTTCAAGTCACGATTTAACACATGTAACCGAAGTTTGTGAGCGAATAGTAGTTTTAGACAAAGGAAATGTGGTAAAAGACATTAAAACATCATCAGAAACTTTAAAAGAATTAGAAAGCTATTTTTCTGTATAACTAGTCGATTCTTATTTTATTACTATTTTTACACTCTTATTTATACTATTTTTCTTAGAAAGTAGTTGTAAATAAGAGTTTTTTATTTTCTTAGCTTTTTCAAAAAAGTGGTTTAATCAATATTATTTGTGTGAAATACACCAAAAAAATAGTTTTTATAGCAGTTGCTTTTGTCCTTTTGTACTCTTGTAGTTCCAGAAAAGACACTGTAATTAACAGAAATTGGCATTCGTTAAATACCAAGTTTAATGTCTTGTTTAACGGAAAACTATCTTTTGATAAAGGATTACAATCTATAAATGATCAATACAAAGACGATTGGTTTCAGCAATTACCAATTGAACCTATAGAGTTTACTGAAGATAAAATTGAAGTCCCAAAATTTAATAACTCAGGAATGGGAGCTGGTTTTGGAGGCAATGAAACCGAAGAAAAAAAAGCATCTACACCTTTTGGAATTGCAGAAGAAAAAGCCGTAAAAGCAATTCAAAAACACGGAATGAACATCAATGGTATTGAACGTAATAGTCAAATTGATGAAGCTTATTTATTATTAGGTAAATCACGTTATTACGAGCAACGTTTTATTCCTGCTATTGAGGCGTTCAACTACATTATTGCAAGTTATCCGTATGCAAGTTTAATTAATGAAACTAAGATTTGGAGAGCCAAAGCCAATATTAGAAATGATAATGAAGAATTGGCAATAGAATCTTTAAAGTTACTGTTAGAAATTCGTGATGGGTTAGAAGAAGATTTGCCAGAAGAAATTAAAGAACAAGCCCACACTGCTTTGGCAATGGCGTATGTAAAAACTGATAGTTTACAAAAAGTAAAAGAGCATTTAATTAAAGCCACAAAAACGTTAAACAATAAGAATCAAGGAGCAAGAAACTTGTTTGTTTTGGGGCAGATTTACGGTTCAGAAAACAAAAAGGATTCTGCATTGTATGTGTTTAACAAACTCATTAACTTTAAAAAAGCACCATATAAATACAAAATGCACGCAAATATAGAGTTGGCTAAAAATTCTACAAACGATTCTACATCAGCAGCAATTTTGTTAAAAATGCAAGACCTAATAGAGGTAAGAGAAAATAGACCTTACTTAGATGAGTTGTATTTTCAAGTTGGGTATTTGTACGAAAACAAAGACAGCATCAATTTAGCAATTGATTATTATAATAAATCATTAAGAGCAGACGCAGGTGGTGATAAACAAAAAACATTCACTTACGAAAGATTAGGGAATCTAAAGTTTGAAAACTCAGAGTATTTGCTTGCAAGTTCTTATTATGATAGCCTTTTAACTGTAGCTAAAGATACCTTAAGTTTAAGAATAAGACGTATTAAACGTAAACGTAAAAACTTATCATCTTTGATTCAATTTGAAAACACCGTTACACAAAACGATAGTATTATTAGAATTGCATCTATGTCTAAAGATGCGCAAAAACTATATTTTCAAAATTATATAGATAGCATCAAAAAAAGAGATGAAGAGTTGGCACAATTAAGGCTCAATCAACAAGCATTTGGCAATTCTTTTGGTGGCAGTTCATTACAAACAAATACTAAAGGAAAATGGTATTTCTACAATCCACAGTCCTTAAATTTTGGAAAAACCGAGTTTATTAAAGTTTGGGGAAATAGAAAATTAGAAGATGATTGGAGATGGTCTTCTAAATTAGATATTCGTAGCTCAAAAGATTCTACTCAAGTTGCTCAACAAAGTTCGCGATACGATTTGGCGAGTTATATTGAGAAAATCCCTACAGATCAAAAAGTAATTGATACCTTAAAGTTAGATAGAAATCAAGCTTTGTATGAGTTAGGTGTAATCTATAAAGAGCAATTTAAAGACCCCAAATTAGCAATTAAACGACTGGAGAGAGTGTCAAAGCTAAATTCTAAGAAAGAATTAATTTTACCTATTAACTGGCATTTATACCAAGCCTACCAAACTATTGGCGATAAAGTAGCATCAGAAAAACACAAAAATTTTATTTTAACTAACTACTCAGATACCAAATTTGCACAGATTATTAAAAATCCAGGTAAACCAATTGAAGAAGAAGTTACTGTGAATGAAGTTGAAACCAAATACAAAGAAATTTACTATTTATACAAAGAAGATAAGTTCGAAGAAACCGTTGCAAAAATTGATGAAATTCTACCAACAATTCAGAATTCAAAATTAATTCCTAAATTTGAACTCTTAAAGGCTTATGCTATAGGTAAATATAAAGACCAAGAAACCTATAAAGTTGCAATGAATTTTGTAGCAGTAAGTTATGGAAATACTGAAGAAGGAAAGAAAGCAAAAGAGATAGTAAAACGATTAACTAAGTAAAATGTTCAGTAGTAAAGAAAATAAAAATCAAAAACCTAAAGTTATGGAAAGAAATGTTGTAGCTAAAAACACAACAATTGTAGGTGATATTAAATCTGATGGTGATTTTAGAATTGATGGAACTTTAGAAGGAACATTAATAACTAATGGAAGAGTTATTATTGGTGCAGAAGGACTAATTAAAGGAAAAGTAGAAGCTGCCAATGCAGATATTGAAGGGAAATTTTCTGGAGAATTATTTGTATCTAATACCTTAACTATTAAAACAACTGCAGATATTTCTGGAGATGTTGTTATTGGAAAGCTATCTGTAGAACCAGGAGCATCTTTCAATGCAACCTGTGCAATGAAAGGCGCTATAAAAGAACTCAACTCATCTAATGAGCAAAAAAGACCCACAGAAAAAACCGCTTAATAAAGCTTTACAACTTTCAGGAGCAGGTTTGCAAATGGGGTTAACCATTTATTTGGGTTTTTTATTAGGAAAATGGTTAGATCAAAAATTTGAAACCTCCTTTTTAACAGAAACTATTACGCTTATCGCCATTTTTTTAGCAATGTATTCGTTAATTAAACAAGCCAATAAAATTAATGATTAAAAGTATATTCGTATTTTCAGTTGTTTTCTTTTTTTTGTTTTTAATTAGCTTTTCAATACATGAATATTATATCGATAATCAAGAAATAATTTTACCATTTTCATTAAAGAAAGTGTACCTGTTTCACTTAGGGGTTTCACTACTTATTTGCACCAATTTTTTACTACTTTCAACTGTTCATAAAATTTTTGAACAATTAGGTTTTATCTATTTAGGCACTATTGTATTAAAGTTGATTCTTTTTTCTTTAATCTTTTATAAATCAATATTTACGGAAGAAGAATTAACTTTTGCTGCAAGAATCTCTTTATTTATTCCTATGATTGTATTTTTATCAACAGAAGCCTTTTTTGTGGTTAAAATTTTGAATAAAAAACAATAAGAATCAAATAGCTAAAAAAAAGGTTTGTGGTTTTGAATTAATGATTTACTTTTGCACGGAATTTAGAAAGCGTATTTTTACAATGAAGATTGCACAAAAAACAATCAAGTTTCTTTTAATAGCAGCAATTACCTTGTTTACTTCAGCAAGTTTTGCTTCAGGATCTGATAAAAAGCACGATAACCAAAATGATGGTGGGCGTGTAAATACGAAAGAAGAAGTAGAAGCTTACATTCTACATCACATTAAAGATTCTCACGATTTTTCTTTATTTTCTTACACAAGTAATGGTGAAAGAAAACACGTTGGATTTCCATTACCAGTAATTTTGTGGACAAGTGAAGGTTTGGTAACTTTTATGTCTTCAGAGTTTCACCATAATGATGATGGGCATGTTATTGTAGAGAAAAACGGATTAAAATTCGCGAAAGTTCATTCTAAAATTTACGAACTTGATAATGGTGCTTCATCTATTAATTTTGATGAGACTCATCACCCAACAAACGCACACAAAACATTAGACTTTTCAATAACTAAAAGTGTTGTTGGTATCTTATTAATTGGATTATTGTTGTTATTCTGGTTTTCTAGATTGGCAAAACAATACAAAACAAAGAAAATTCCTACAGGATTTGCAAGAGTATTAGAGCCTTTAGTAATTTATGTTCGTGATGAAATTGCAAGACCTAATATTGGTGACAAACACTACAGAAGATTTACAGGCTATTTATTAACGGTATTTTTCTTTATTTGGGTATTAAACCTAGCAGGTTTAACTCCATTAGGTTTTAACGTTACAGGACAATTAGCAGTCACAGGTTGTTTGGCAATTTTTACATTAATAATTTATACAGTAAGTGGTAATAAAGATTATTGGATGCACATGATTTGGATGCCAGGTGTTCCAGTATTAATTCGTCCAGTTTTGGCAATCATAGAATTGGCTGGTGCGTTATTAATTAAACCATTTTCATTATTAGTACGTTTGTTCGCAAACATTTCAGCAGGTCATATTGTGGTAATGAGCTTAATTGCAATTATGTTTACACTTAAAGAATCTCTAGGGGTTGTAGGTGCAACAGGATTGTCTTTAGTATTATCATTTTTTATAACATTAATTGAGGTTTTAGTGGCTTTTTTACAGGCTTATATCTTTACAATGCTTTCAGCATTATTTATTGGTATGGCAGTAGCAGAACACGAGCATCATTAATACAAATTTGTTTAATTTAATAAAAATACATTTATTATGTACAATTTAATTGGAGCAGGATTAATCGTAATCGGAGCAGGAATTGGGCTAGGTCAAATTGGTGGAAAAGCAATGGAAGGTATTGCTCGTCAACCTGAAGCAACTGGTAAAATTCAAACAGCAATGATTATTATCGCTGCATTATTAGAAGGTTTAGCATTTGGGGCATTATTCTTAGGAAAATAATCCAAACAGAAACAAAAAATAGCTTTCTGTAACGGTTGGTTACAGAAGCTGTTTTTAATTAAACAAAAAGAAAAAAACATATAATTAGTTTATAGAATGGAAACTTTATTAAACGATTTTTCACCGGGGTTATTTGTAGTGTCTACAATTTTATTATTGGCCTTAATTGGTTTGATGGTGAAATTTGCATGGAAACCAATCTTAAATTCTTTAGAAGAAAGAGAATCTGGTATTGAAGATGCATTAGCAGCTGCAGAAAATGCACGTAAAGAAATGCAAAACTTAACTGCTGATAATGAAAGATTAGCAAAAGAAGCAAGAGCAGAGCGTGATGCAATGATGAAAGAAGCAAGAGATATTAGAGATAAAATGATTGCTGAAGCTAAAGATGATGCCAAAGAGGTAACAACTAAATTAATTGAAACTGCACAAGCTTCAATTCAGCAAGAAAAGCAAGCTGCATTAGCAGAAATTAAAAAGAATGTTGCAGAATTGTCTATTGGTATTGCAGAATCTGTAATTAAAAAAGAATTATCAAATAAGAAAGATCAACTAGAATTAGTTGAAGGAATCTTAAAAGATGTTACTTTAAACTAACAAAAGCATGAAAGACGCAAGAGCAGCATTACGTTATGCAAAAGCAATCTTAAATCTTGCTAAAGATTCTAAAGAAGAAACTGCAGTAAATAACGATATGTTATTCATTGATAAAACAATTTCTGAAAATGACGAATTTGAAGTAATGTTAAGAAGCCCTATTGTTAAAATTTCTGATAAAATAAATGTTTTAAATGCATTGTTTAAGGGGAAAGTAAACAATATTACTCTTGGCTTATTTCATTTATTGGAAGACAATAAAAGAATAGCAATGTTGCATGCTGTTGCAAAACAATATGCAATTATATATGACTTTGATAAGCATATGCAAGTTGCAAAAGTAACCACAGCTGTTCCATTGTCTAAAGAAATAGAAGCACAAGTTTTAGCTAAAATTGTTGCTTTAACAGGAGAAAAAGCAAATTTAGAAAACGAAGTAAATGAATCTATCTTAGGTGGGTTTGTTCTACGTGTAGGAGATGTCGAGTATGATGCAAGTATCTCTAATTATTTAAACGAATTGAAAAAGGAATTTGACAACAGTCATTTTATTCCAAAAATTTAATTATACATCAAATTATAAAAGATGGCAAGTATTAAACCAGCTGAAGTATCAGCAATTTTAAAACAACAGTTAACAAATTTCGAGGCAAAAGCTACTTTAAACGAAGTAGGAACTGTTTTACAAGTAGGAGATGGAATTGCTCGTGTTTACGGTCTTTCTAATGTTCAATATGGTGAATTAGTAGAATTCGAAAACGGATTAGAAGGTATTGTATTAAACTTAGAAGAAGACAATGCAGGTGTTGTATTATTAGGAGCTTCTACTTCTGTTAGAGAAGGTTCTACAGTAAAACGTACAGAACGTATTGCTTCTTTAAGAGCAGGTGAAGGAATTGTAGGTAGAGTTGTAGATACTTTAGGAAACCCAATAGATGGTAAAGGACCAATTTCTGGTGAAACTTATGAAATGCCTTTAGAGCGTAGAGCTCCTGGGGTTATTTATAGAGAACCAGTAACAGAACCATTACAAACAGGTATTAAATCTATTGATGCAATGATTCCTGTAGGTAGAGGTCAACGTGAGTTGATTATTGGAGACCGTCAAACAGGTAAATCTACAGTTGCTATTGATACCATCTTAAATCAAAAAGAATTTTACGATGCTGGTGAGCCAGTATATTGTATCTATGTAGCTATTGGTCAAAAAGCATCTACTGTTGCAGCTATTGCAAACATGTTAGAAGAAAAAGGCGCTTTAGCATATACTACAATCGTAGCAGCAAATGCATCAGATCCTGCAGCAATGCAAGTATATGCACCATTTGCTGGAGCTGCAATTGGAGAATATTTTAGAGATTCTGGTAGACCAGCTTTAATTATTTATGATGATTTATCTAAACAAGCTGTTGCATACCGTGAAATTTCTTTATTATTAAGAAGACCTCCAGGACGTGAGGCATATCCTGGTGATGTATTTTACTTACACTCAAGATTATTAGAGCGTGCTGCAAAAGTAATCAACGATGATAAGATTGCAAGCGAAATGAATGACTTACCAGAGTCATTAAAACCTTTAGTAAAAGGTGGAGGTTCGTTAACTGCACTACCAATTATCGAAACACAAGCAGGTGACGTATCAGCATATATTCCAACAAACGTAATTTCGATTACAGATGGACAAATTTTCTTAGATGGAGATTTATTTAACTCAGGTGTTCGTCCAGCAATTAACGTAGGTATTTCTGTATCTCGTGTTGGTGGTAACGCTCAGATTAAATCAATGAAAAAAGTATCTGGTACTTTAAAATTAGATCAAGCTCAGTTCCGTGAATTAGAAGCGTTTGCAAAGTTTGGTTCTGATTTAGATGCTGCTACAATGAGCGTTATTTCTAAAGGACAACGTAATGTTGAAATTTTAAAGCAAGCTCAAAATGATCCTTACGCAGTAGAAGATCAAGTAGCAATTATCTATGCAGGTTCTAAGAACTTATTAAAAGATGTTCCAGTAGAGCAAGTAAAGAAATTCGAAAAAGATTATATCGATTACTTAAACGCAAAACATAGAGATACTTTAGATGTATTGAAATCTGGTAAATTAACTCCAGAAGCAATTGCAGTATTAGAAGCAGCAGCTAAAGAAATTTCTACTCATTTTGCATAAAAATAGACGTTAGTTTATAGCTTTTAGACAGTACGACTAAAAACTAAAGACTAATAACTAACAACTAAAGTATGGCAAACTTAAAAGAAATACGTAATAGAATTACCTCTATTAAATCAACAATGCAGATTACATCTGCCATGAAAATGGTGTCTGCTGCAAAGTTGAAAAAAGCACAAGATGCAATTACGGCAATGCGCCCTTATTCATCTAAACTAACTGAATTATTGCAAAATTTAAGTGCAACTTTAGATAGTGATGCTGGTGGAGTATATTCTACACAAAGAGAGGTTTCTAAAGTTTTATTAGTAGTAGTAACTTCAAATAGAGGTTTGTGTGGTGGTTTTAATTCATCAATTACAAAAGAAGTTATTAAAACTGTTAATGAAAAATACAGTAAAGTTGAAGTAGATTTATTTGCTATCGGTAAAAAAGGTGGTGATGTTCTATCAAAACAATTTAATATTTTAGATTCTAGAAACGATATTTTTGACGATTTAACGTTTGATAATGTTGCTGCAATCGCAGATAAATTAATGAGTTTGTTTGCAGAAGGAACCTATGATAAAATTGAAGTTCTTTACAATCAGTTTAAAAATGCTGCTACTCAAATTCCTCAAGTAGAACAATTCTTACCAATTAAACCAATTGAAGGTGGAGATGAATCAGCAGTAAACTCTGATTATATCTTTGAACCATCTAAAGAAGAAATTGTAGAAGCTTTAATACCTAAGTCTTTAAAAACTCAGTTATATAAAGCTATAAGAGATAGTTTTGCCTCAGAACACGGAGCACGTATGACTGCAATGCACAAAGCAACAGACAATGCAACTGAATTAAGAGACGAATTATTATTAACCTATAACAAAGCACGTCAAGCTGCAATTACTAACGAAATCTTAGAAATTGTTGGTGGTGCAGAGGCACTTAATAATTAGGCAAAGCCAAATTATTAAAAAGAAGCTTGTCACTTAATAATTAGGCAAAGCCAAATTATTAAAGTGAGCTGAAGCTTTGAATAATACATACATTTTAGAAAAGCGAACCAATTTGGTTCGCTTTTTTTATATCTTGGCATATCATTTGATTTTATAAAAAAAAACATAATATGAACACAATGAAAATGTTATCTATATTAGCAATAGTTTTCACCTTTTTTCAGTGCGGAAGCTCAAAATTTGTAACTAATCCTCCATTTAAAATTAATTCTGCAGAATATAATACATGGGTTGGAGGTTTACCAGGTGTTAGCGGTATTAATGTAAAAATTAAATTGAAAGAAAAATCTACTATCCAGTTTGATTCACTTTATTTTAAAATGCGTGTAACTAAGGTAGAAACTAAAAACTCTACTTTATTAATTGCCAATTACAGCACTTCAAAAAAGAATCCTTCTGATATAATTTTAGATATAGACCCAAAAAAAGAACTAAAAAATCAAATTCCTAGACAACAAACAATTCCTTTTGAGTTAGAAGAAAACGAAGCAGTATTGAGTTATCAGTTTAAAGGAAAAACAAGATATATAAAAATTAAGGATATCAAAAAAAGCAAAAAATAGCTATTATCCTAAAAGTAGGTAAAGTTCTGAATATCAATTAAAAAACCATTCAATCAAGAGTGGTTTTTCTTTTTGGCACGCAATTTGAATATTCATAAGCATAACCATAAAACTAGAGCTTATGAAATCAATAAAATTACTACTCGCAACGATTATTACTGGAGCATTCCTAAGCTCGTGTACAACAATTTTTAATGATCCTTTTCTAGAATATGAACCTACTTTAGAAGAAGTAGTTTCTGATTATGATTTATGGTACATAGATTATCATAGAACAACAGGAAATGGAGATATTCCTTATGTTTCTAAAGCATTTACATTATCATTTGTAAACGGAATTCTATATGCCAACAACAATATTGTAGATATTGGTAGAACAGGAAATGGTTTAGGAATTGATGTAGGTACATACAATACTTTTAATGGTTTGTTAGAAACCAATCATGATTTAGATGGTGCAAACGATTTTGAAGTAACAATTGTATCAAATAATGAAATTAGACTATACAATTTTAGACAGAATGTAAGTTATTACTTAGTAGGATATCAAGTAAATCAGTTTGATTATGATAGGTTATTCTATGAAAACATTGAATACTTTTTACAAGAATATATTGCTTGGGAAAAAGTAGATGTTCAAGGTGGTTTAGAAAGTGCATTTGATGATGAAAACTACCTAGCATTTACACCAGAGAATATAACAACGTTTTATAGTTCTCAAGACAACTTTGGCACACAAGTTGATTATATTAATTGGGATTATGTAGGAGGATATGAAATCTTTGATGTTGAAGGTTTTGAAGATTTAAAAATTTTAACATTGAATTATGATGGTGGAGATATCGAAGAGTTCGAATTGAGCGTTATAAATGATGGAAGGGTTAGATTGTACAATATCAATTCTGAAACAACTTACGATTTTGCTGGTAAAGGATTCATACAATTCTTAAAAGGAGGAAAAAAGAAAATTGAAGCAAAAGATATTGTAAGGAATGATGGGAGAAAACGTACTAAAGTAATAAGAAAAGTAAAGACAAGAAGAAATTTAAAATAAAGTTTGGTTAGTTGATTTTTGGTTGGTTATTTCTCAATAACCAATTGAAAGAGAAACCGTCCTGAGGAGGACGGTTTTTTCTTTGTTAACAATTGATGAAAAATTAACAATTAGAAAGTATTCTTTTGTAAGATGATTTTATAATTTTATCAATAGTAGCGTGTCTGAGTTCTTTAAAGAGAAAATTAATAGGTCATTTCGACGTTATGGAGAAATCTAAAAGCAATAATTAGACTTTATCAAGTCCATTTTATTTTGTTTATAATGGCATTTTCAATGTTCTTTTTAGACATTCTTATTATTAATACTAATATTATCATATGAATCAAACTGCACTTATCACTGGAGCAACATCAGGAATTGGAAAAGCAACCGCAGAAATTTTTGCAAAAAACAACATTCGGTTAATTCTTTGTGGAAGAAGATTAGAACGATTACTTGAACTTCAAGAAAAACTGAGTACACAAACAGAAGTTGCTATTTTACAGTTTGATGTTTCGAAGAGAGAAGAAGTAGAAAAAGCAATCAATTCTCTTTCAGAAAAATTCAATCACATAGATATTTTAATCAATAATGCAGGAAATGCACATGGATTATCAACCCTACAAGAGGGTAATATTGATGATTGGGATAAAATGATGGACATTAATGTAAAAGGATTGTTATACGTATCAAAAGCAATTATTCCACAAATGACAAAACGCAATAATGGTTTTATTGTGAATATTGGCTCAATTGCTGGAAAAGAGGTATATCCTAATGGAAATGTGTATTGTGCTTCTAAACATGCTGTAAATGCCTTAAACAAGGCAATGAGAATAGATTTAAACAAACATAATATTCGTGTTTCAGGAATTCACCCTGGAGCAGTAGAAACCGAGTTTTCTGATGTGCGTTTTAAAGGTGATACAAAAAAAGCAAAATCTGTGTATACTGGTTACAAAGCATTGCAAGCAGAAGATATTGCAGACATCATTTATTTTGTGATCTCTAGACCTTATCATGTAAATATCGAAGATTTAGTAGTGTATCCTACAGCACAAGCAAGTGCTACAATTTTGAATAGAGATTAAAGATGGCAAAATCAGAAATAATAATTGGATGCATGTCTTGGGGAAAATGGGGCAAACAATTTTCTACTCAAGAAGCTACAGATCTAATTCAGTTTTGTGTAGAACATGGAAATACCGCTTTCGATCATGCTGATATTTATGGAGATTATACCACAGAAGCTGAATTTGGAAAAGCATTTGTAGAAAGTGGAATTGCCAGAGAAGAAATTCAATTAGTTTCTAAGTGCGGTATCCAACTTGTTGGAGAAACAAGAAACAATAAAGTAAAACACTATAATTATTCAAAAGAGTATATTATTAACAGTGCAGAGCAATCATTAAAAAATTTAAAAACAGATTATTTAGATACTTTTTTGTTGCATAGACCAAGCCCATTAATGCATCCTAATGAAATTGTAGAAGCAATTACCAAATTAAAAGAAACAGGAAAAATCATCAACTTTGGAGTATCAAACTTTACACCTTCGCAAGTGGATTTAATTGCAGATAAAATTCCTGTTTCTGTAAACCAAATAGAATTTTCTTTAACACAACATGCTGCAATGCAAGATGGAAGTTTAGATCAAATACTACAAAAAAACATGCAACCTATGTGTTGGAGTCCTTTAGGAACTGTGTTTAGAGCAGAAAATAATCAAACTAAAAGAATAAAAACTGTTTTAAAAACCTTATCAGAAAAATATGCTGTAACAGAAAACATTCTTTTATTAAGTTGGATTTTAAAACATCCTGCAAAAATTTCTCCTGTTATTGGAACCACAAATAAAGCAAGAATTATAAATGCTAATAAAGCACTTGTTTTAGACTTAGATACAGAAGATTGGTTTGCGTTATTAGAAGCTAGTAGAGGATTAGAAACGGCTTAAAATGATCAATAAAAGACTTTTAATCAAAAACCTACTTTCTCATAATGATGAGAATAGTTTTTATGATAAGAAGCAAAAAATCTCATTAGAAACAAAAGACGGAAAAGCTAAGTTTTTAAAACACATTTGTGCGCTTTCAAACTCTAACCCTAAAAACAATTCATACATCGTTATTGGTATAGAAGACACTGCAAACAAAATTATTGGTGTCGATTTTTTTGATGATAGTAAAATTCAAAATTTAGTGAATGCGTATTTAGAAAATCCGCCAAAAATTGAATATGAAAACGTACCTTTTCCAAGACTACAACGTCATAAAGTGGTGGGTTTGGTTACAATTTACCCAAATAATACCATTACATCTCTCAAAAAAAATGCTTGGAAATACAGAAAAGGAACTTCTTTTTACAGAAGAGGTAGCAATTCTATGCCTGCATCTGCAAGTTTTGAATTAAGAAATACCAATGCAACAATTGTAGAGGCGATAGAAACTAATGCACGTAATAATATCGAATTGACTTTAGATGGTGTTTTCGATTTCATGAAGCATCATAAGTCAGAATTCAATCCCCAATACAAAGTTTTTAATGAACAGTTTGTGTTGTGTTGGGCAGGAAAAAAGAAAATAATTAAAGGTGAAAAATATTTTACTAGAGTAGATATCGAACTTATTAACGAACAAGTAAAGCTCTTTTTTTCTGCTTTAGATGATGTTCAAATTACCTACAATCAAAAATCTTTTATTGTTACAGAGTACATTTTTTTGGGTTTAGAACAACAAGAAAAATACTATCCTTTAGAAAAAACCATTATCAATTTTAAAGAAAATGGAAAACATGATATTGTAAAAGAGTTTTTGTTTGTTCCTCCAAAATTTGATCCAGCAATCATTCATCATATTTACATCAGTAATTCACTCATTGTTTCTAAGATAGAGAAAAAAATTCCGCTTTCTGACGCAGAACGTCAAGATATATTGCGCTTGCCAACCAACTATTTAATTTGCTATTTGCATGGATTTTTAGAGATTGCAGAGCAATTAAAAAAGGCCAAAAACTACATTAAAAATTTAGAAGATAAAACTACGTATATCAAATACAAAGAAGCGATGAGAATCATTAGAAAAGTGAAATATAATTAGTGATTTGAGTCAGTTGAAAAGAAATAAAACACCTTGGCCAACAAATAAAGCCATGGAACAAGTGTATGAAATGAAACTTTGGGGTAGTAATAATTCTGAGTTTTATTCTGGTGATGGCTCTCACAATCCTACAATTATACATCCTTATTTAGAGGTGGTTGCAACTTTTTTAAGGTCTTTTAAAAATCCAATAACGGTTTGCGATTTAGGTTGTGGAGATTTTAATATCGGAAAGCAATTAGTAGACTTCACACAACATTATTTTGCAATTGATATTGTACCTCAATTGATAGCATACAATAAAAAAAAGCATCAAAAACCGAATTTAGAATTTTGGTGTTTGGACATTTCTAAAGAGAATTTACCAAAAGCAGATTGTGTGATTCTAAGACAAGTATTGCAACATTTATCTAATAAAGAAGTACAAAAAATTATTGAAAAGCTAAAAAACTACAAGTACATTCTGCTAACAGAACATCTACCTAAAGGAGATTTTACCCCCAATAAAGACATTATTTCCGGACAAGGGATTCGGATTAAAAAACAAAGCGGAATAGACTTGTTAGCAGCTCCTTTTCATTTAAAAGTAACATCAACAAAAGAGTTGTCAAGAACTAACTTAGAGAATAATAAAGGAGTTATTGTAACTGCATTGTATGTTTTGTAGAAAAAGAATGGTAGTTGCGTTTAACGGTTAGTATAAGAGCAGTAGCGAATTAAAACACACCTACTTTTCTACAAGCAATATACTTAATTAAACCCAAAAACGGTTTGAGTATTCACCCAAACCGCTATTGTTTTTATACCTTGTTGGCATTAGTTATTCTTTTATGAATTTTGAAGAATAGATGCCTTCGTCATTATAGACTTTTATAATCAGTATGCCTGTACTTATATCCTCAACATTCACGGTTTTTGAATTTTTAATACTTTTTACTAACTGACCAGTTAATGAGTATATTTCAATAAGACTTACATTCTCGACATCTACAGTAACAGTTCTTTTTACCGGGTTTGGGTAAACATTAATACTAAAAGAATCAGAATTTAGATCATTTACACCTAATGCTGAATCATCCCAAACAATTGGTGTACCTCTAAATGAACGTCCATTTTCCATAGTTAAATGTTCTAGAACACTTAATGTTGAATTTGTAAGATCAAAGGCTACTAGAGTTCCATAGCCATTCATTCCTCCTGTTCTAGAAGTAGAGTATAACTTGTCATTGTAAAGTGTCCAGCCTGCGCTAAAACCGCCTCCATCTTGATCTCTATCAAAACTATATTCAATGCTATAAACATTCGTTGTCATATCATACGAAAATAAGTGTCCGTGGTTATTTGATCCAAGGAAATTTGTAGAACCATATAGCTTTCCATTATACTCGGTAAGTATGCTATTTGTAGTTCTAACATCTGATTCAAAAATATGTTCTACTTGAAAAGTAAATGTTGTTGTATCCAATGAATAAATAACAGCTCTGTTTTCACTTGCTCCAGTTCCTAGTATGCTAGCATCGGTCATACCGTAGATTCTTCCATTAGATGCAAGCATAATATTATCCGTCATATGACCATATTGATTGGTGGAATGTGTATTTGAGTATGACGTTAACGTTGCTGTATTTAAATCATATACTTCAACATTATTTACTGCAGCCATTACAATTTTACCACTAGGTAATTCGATAACTCCAGGAGTAACTTTTATTTCAGTGATTGAAGATGTATAATCATAAATTCTTTGCGCAGGATTGGTTAAATCATGCTCCATTAAACTTAAATCGTTATACGGGCCGTTGGTTGAATAAGTTGTATAATAAACATTTCCATTAGAGGCTAAAAGAGGTCTATTCATCCATTGACTTTGAGCATATTCATCATTGAGATGCGCTGCAAAAGGATCTTCTAAATGTTGAACTGTTCCTGTAACAACATTAAAAAGAGCTAAACTACCATGTTCATTTTGAGCTACAGGGTCTCCGGAAGTATTTGGACCTCCTTTACCAATATATCCAATAAAAGTAGTTTCATTAAGTTGGGTAAGTTCGCCAATAATTGTTCTTCCTTCTCTGCAACCGTGAGATTTTAATATTGTGTTTTGACCTGTTGCAATGTTGTGAGAAAAAATCGCCCCAGCACCACCTTCAGAACCATTTCTAGTAGATCCAATAACATTTCCATTATCCACTAATATTCCAAACTCAGTATTGTAACCTGGTTTTGTTGGATCTGTTTCATCACCTGTCAAAATAATTTCGAACATATTAGTAGTGTAATCATAAGACCACATTTGAGATCCATCCGCGGAGAATGAGCATGTACCAAAAATTTTACTCCCACTTACTTGCATTCCAGTACCAGAAGCTAAAGCTAAACCAACAGGAAAATCAAAGACTTTAAGGTAAGCGCCTGTTCCAATATTATATTGAATAATAGTACCAGTATTGTGGGCGCCTCCAAAACGCGTAGTGACATACATTTTAGCATCGTTAGCTTGTACAATACCAGCAGGCTCACTTCCTAAAATCGCTATGTCTGTGAAGAGAATACTCCATTCACTAACTGTTGTGTTATTTGTTAAATTATAACTCCATACACCACCACCCCAATTACTTGTAGCGTTAAAACGGTCTTTAGTACCATAAATAGTATTAATTGTTGGGTTATAAAACATTTGACCATGTGCATGATCCATAACCCAACCTGCAGCGCTTAGGGAATTTACATATGATAATTGATCCGTACTCGTATCTATCTTGTACAGGTATCCTTCTTCATTATTCGTTGCGTTACTATTCTTTCTACAAAGACCATAAATGTTATTCCCATCTCCTTTAATTAAAGCAGTTATGGGCAAATGACCTACATCGTTTTGTGGATCTTTAAAACTACCAATCACTTTATATTCTCCTGTGTTGGTGTCAAATTTCCAAATACCGCCTCGATTGGCTACGCCACCCATTAAGGCAATTCCATAAAACACACCAGGGCTAGCTTCAAGAGCAGTATAACCAGGAGCATTTAAATCATTATCAAAAGCATCAGACGGAACTAGCAAATCACTATGCCATTCTTGGTTTCCAATAAATGAATGTAAGATGTCCACTTTTCCTGTTGTGGGGTCATAACTATAGAATGCGCCTCTTGATCTTCTTGCTGGGTAGTAAGCAGCAGACTGGCTACCACTCGTTGAAGTATTTACGCCATAGTATTTACCATCAGAGCCTAGTGTCAAGCCTCCATTGTATTCATCAGTTCCGAAGGCAGTTTCTAGTAGAAGGTTAAAACCATACAAAGGATTACCTTCTAAGCTTAATTGGTTACTTGTTGTATTTGAATTGAGATCATAACTAACAATAGACCCATTGGAGTTGTCTCCTCCAAATTCTGATGTAAAAAGTAGTTTTTGACTAAAACCTTTAGTTAAAAGGGAAACTAGTATTATAAAAAGTAATTTTGTTTTCATACGATATCAAGTTAAAAGGTTGATACTAAAGATACGTATTTTTTTTATTAATGCCAACTACAATGATAAAATGATAAGGTGAGTTTTAATTCATTTTATCAGAAGTTAAACGAACTTAGCAGATTTTTTTAGAAAGTCAAATTGCTAAAGTGAAAAACCAACTCTAAAAAGAGTTGGTTTTTATTGTTGTTAACTATTTAAAACTGCTTATAAGTCAAACTTTATTCCTTGCGCTAAAGGTAAATCAGCAGTATAATTTATGGTATTGGTTTGTCTTCTCATGTATACTTTCCAAGCATCAGAACCAGATTCACGTCCACCACCAGTTTCTTTTTCGCCACCAAAAGCACCACCAATTTCAGCACCAGAAGTACCTATATTTACATTCGCTATTCCACAATCTGAACCTGCAACAGATAAAAAAGCTTCAGCTTCACGTAAATTATTAGTCATAATTGCAGAGGATAAACCTTGTGCTACTCCATTCTGAATTTTCAAAGCATTGTTTACATCACCTGCATATTTTAATAAATATAAAACAGGAGCAAATGTTTCATGTTGTACAATTTCAAATGAGTTTTTAGCTTCTGCAATGGCAGGTTTTACATAACAACCACTCTCATAGCCATCACCATAGAGAACACCACCATGTACAACAATTTTCCCACCTTCTTCTACAACTCTTTCTAAAGCATTTACATACATATTTACAGCATCTTTATCAATTAAAGGCCCTACATGATTATTTTCATCCAAAGGATTTCCAATTCGTAATTGTTTATAAGCTTTTACAATCGCTTCTTTTACTTTATCATAAACAGACTCATGAATAATTAACCTTCTGGTTGATGTACACCTTTGTCCTGCAGTTCCTACCGCTCCAAAAACAGCACCAATCACAGTCATTTTAATATCTGCATCTGGGGTAACAATAATAGCATTATTACCACCTAATTCTAACAACGTTTTCCCTAAACGTCCTGCAACTTCTTTGGCTACAATTTTTCCCATTCGTGTGCTTCCTGTTGCAGATACCAAAGGTATTTGAGTGTCTTTGGTCATGAATTCACCAACTTTATAGTTTCCATTAATCAAACAAGAAATTCCTTCTGGTAAGTCGTTTTTAGCAAAAACTTCAGCAGCAATATTTTGACATGCAATACCACATAAAGGTGTTTTTTCACTTGGTTTCCAAACACAAACATCACCACAAACCCAAGCTAAAGCAGTGTTCCATGCCCAAACAGCTACAGGAAAGTTAAATGCAGAAATAATTCCTACAATTCCTAAAGGATGATATTGTTCGTACATTCTATGTCCTGGTCGTTCAGAATGCATGGTTAAACCATGCAATTGACGAGAAAGACCTACTGCAAAATCGCAGATATCAATCATTTCTTGTACTTCTCCTAATCCTTCTTGATAGCTTTTTCCCATCTCGTAAGAAACTAATTTCCCTAGAGCTTCTTTTTTCTCACGTAATTTTTCTCCAAACTGACGTACAATTTCTCCTCTTAACGGAGCAGGTTTTGATCGCCAAGAAACAAAAGCTGCTGAAGCAGTTTTCATTACTTTATCATAATCTTCTTTTGTGGTTGTTTTAACTTTACCAATCAACTTTCCATCAACAGGAGAATAACTCTCAATCACTTCTCCGTTCGAAAAATTATGTTGTCCAGTTGATGTTCCATCATTAACATCTTTTACTCCTAAAATATCTAAAGTTTCTTTTATTCCAAAGTCTGTCATTTTGCAGTTCCGTTTTTGTTGTTTACATTCGAAGAACGAATTTACAAATAATTTCACAGATTAATAAATTAAACAAAAACAATAATTTTTGTTTAATTTTAAACAAAATAAATATGAAAAAATTACTTTTTATTTTATCATTTGTACTGATTTCTTTTGGATGTCAGCAAGAAAAATCATCAGCTAAAAAAGAAACTCCTAAAAAGGTGAATGATTTTGCGATTATTATTCATGGTGGAGCTGGTACAATTTTAAAGAAAAATATGACTGCTAAAAAAGAAGCAGCTTATAAAGCAAAATTAGAAGAAGCGATTAAAGTAGGTCATACCATCTTAAAAAATGGAGGAACAAGTACAGAAGCAGTTCAAAAAACCATTCAAGTAATGGAAGAATCTCCTTTATTTAATGCAGGTAAAGGTGCTGTTTTTACACACGAAGAAACCAATGAGTTGGATGCTTCTTTTATGGATGGAAAAACCTTAAATGCAGGTGCAGTTGCAGGAGTTACAAACGTAAAAAGCCCCATAGAATTGGCAATAAAAGTAATGACAGATTCAGATCATGTAATGTTATCAGGAAAAGGAGCCTCAATTTTTGCCAAAGAAAAAGGATTAGAAATTGTAGATCCTAGTTATTTTTATACAGAAAATCGTTTTAAATCTTTACAAAGAATAAAAGACAGAGAAAAAACCCAACTAGATCATGATGATAAAAAAGCTGCTTTTTATGATGCAGATATTAAAAATTCAAAATTTGGTACAGTTGGTTGTGTAGCTTTAGATAAAAATGGAAACATAGCAGCAGGTACATCAACAGGAGGAATGACCAATAAACGCTGGGGAAGAATAGGTGATGCACCAATTATTGGTTCTGGTACGTATGCAAATAACAGAACTTGTGGAGTTTCTTCTACAGGTTGGGGTGAGTATTTTATAAGAAGTCAGGTTGCTTACGATATTTCTGCACAAATGGAATATCAACAAAAAACATTGAAAGAAGCAACAACAGATGTGATTCAAAATAAATTAACAAAACTTGGTGGTACAGGAGGTGTTGTGGCCCTTGATAAAAATGGAAATATGTCTTTTGAGTTCAATACAGCAGGTATGTACAGAGCTTCTATGGATGATACCGGAAAATTAATTGTAAAAATTTATAAAGAATAGCTCAACCATTTTTCTGGAATAGGGGCTAATGTTAACTCAATTTTTTCTGATTTAATTTTTTTCTTATATCCTAATCGTGAAATTTTTGGGATAGATAAATAAATACCATGTCGTTTATTAATAAGCTCTAAAACTTCATGAATAGATCTTTTGGTACATAAAACCAAACTATTCATCATGGCATTAGATTCTATTTCTAAGTCGTAAAAATCGGTATAATATTTAGGTTCATTATCTTGATAAATTACCCATTGCGTATTCTTTTTATTAGGAATTTCAATAATTTTTTTTGTTCCGAACAAAGTTCTGTAAGTAGTAGCGAGTAAAGTCATATTAGTTTCTTAAAACAATTATTTTTTCAAACTTAACTAGTTATTCCTGTTTTGTTAATTTTTTTAGATGTCTGGTAGGTATGAAACGTTAGTTTGTATTAGTTTCAAGTTAAAAATATTCTTTAAAAACGATATTTTAAACCAGTATATATGCCAACATTAAAAGGTCTAAATCCATTAGATCGCTGACTAAAAGTGTTTAGTTGTGCCTTAAACATTGGGTTAAGGTTAAAAGACCAATGATTATTGATTAGATAATTAAAATCTAATCCTAAATTTCCACTAAAATTTAGAGCGTTTAAATTATTGGCTAATCCAGAAGTTGATATAAATTGACTGCTTATATCAATTTTATTTTGAGTTAAAAATAGCGAACTAAATCCTCCTACAATTTCGGTGTTAAACTTTTTAGTGTTGTAAAAACTATATTTTATTTCTACTGGAATTTCTATATAGCCGTAATTTTGAGACAAATCTCCTGATAACGTGTTTAAGCGAGCAAAAGAGTTACTAACCAAATCTGTATTATTAGCAATAGCGTTATTTTCGAGCACTTTAGAATTCTGATTGTTGAAAATGATATTAGAATTCACAGAATTTGTAATAACACCTATAACCACGTTGTTATTTCTAAACCTTGTTTCTAGTACATGAATACCAGATTGAATTGTCCATTTAGAATTCAATTTGTAATTTACTTGTACTCCGTAAGAAACTGAGTTTTGACCTCTTGTAGAAGAGGATAAATTTTGATTTATTGGTGATGATTTAGAAAAAGAATTGGAACTCAATACAGCAAAAGTAGGTGCAATTGACCATCTTTTTTTAAGATCTGAAGTAGAAAAAATACTATCTGTTTTTTTAATCGCTTTTGTAAAATCTATTTTTTTAGATTCATTTTTTTGGAGATGATTAAATTTCTTGTCTGAAGTTTGTACTTTAGCTACCGTATTTTTTTTCTGAATATTTTTTTCAATTTTAGTAGTTTTTTTCGTTGAATTATCACCTAAAAAAATCTTTTCCATAGCTTTTTTTGTGCTAACTAATTTCTTTGTTTCACC
>NZ_VRMJ01000034.1 GCF_009832745.1 Polaribacter septentrionalilitoris
TAACTAGCAATGAATTATACACATTGTTGTAAAACGTTTTTTTAATCGATTGGGATTTCAATAAATTCCGAAATCACTTTACCGTTTTTAGAGTTTATCTTAATCACTTTCGATTGGTTATTTTTCAGTTTGCTTTTTAATGTCCAAGTCAGTTTCCTTTTCTCATAATCAATGTCCCAGTAATATATTTCATTCAGTCCGTTTTCATTTCCGATTTCAAGAGCTTTTTTCAAGTCGATTTTGGTTTTATTCTGCAAAACTTTTAAATAAGGTTCTAAAATTTCCTGAATTTCTTTTTTATTCCAAGGTGTTGTGCAATTAAGATTAAAAGGAAATCCCAATTCCGTTAAAATTAGGTTTTCGTCCATCACTTTATAATTTAACCATAATTGAGTAGCTGGAAAATTAGATTTATTAAATTCATCTAAAGTCAATCTTTCAAGTCTGTCTTCATTTTCATTATAAACTTCAATTAAGGTTTCTGATTTCTCAAATTTGAAGTTATTATCTAAAATTTGTTCTCCAATTGCAAATCTTAATTTTTCATTAGCGCTATGTTCTGCACAATAAATTATTCCGTCGATGAAGTTTTGTGAGTTAGAAACTCCAAAATTCAGAACTAATAAAATTGTTAGCAGGATTTTCATTCAAATGTTTTACAACGTGTTTATATATGGTTTGTTGCGTGGTTTAAGCACCTAATTTAGTAAATAATTACTGACCAAGAAAATCCGCGAGGATTTTCGTAAGTAAGCAAAAAGCCAGCAATAAATTATATATGTTGTTGTGGTGTCGTTTTTATTCAGTCATTATTTTGATTTTATTCATATCAATTGTTCCTTTAAATATTGTGTCAGTAATTATTCCATTTTTATTCGCAAGTAGATAATGTGGAATATGCGTTGTCATTAATCCATTAGAATTATTTGATTCTTTAAAATATGTGTCAAAATCTTTATAGTTATCAGGTAAACTAATATGAATTCCTTTTAGTTCAAACTTATTAATTTTAATAATCCATTTTTTTTCTTCTTCTGGTTCATCATCCAATCCATTTGCAATAAATATTAAATTCAATTTCTCACCATATTCGCTATAAATATTTCTTAATATTGGTGCATCTTTTTCCAATCTTTCAAAACTAAATCGAGTATTAAAATATATAAAACTTGGTCTATCTTTAAATTTCTCAATTTTTAAAATGTCTTGATATGTTTTTTGTTGATTCAAATCTATTTCCAAAATTTCAATTTCCTTATTCTTATTGAATTGAGTGTAATAGAAAGCAACTATATAATTCCGAAAAGTATAAATACTAAAGAATAACATAAATATTATAAAAAGAAGATTACTTTTCTTGATTTTCATTTCGTTTTTTTAATGCACCACAACGTTGTTGTGTTATGGAAAGTTGCGATTTTTGTACGCGAGGATTTTCCGCCAGGAAAATCAAAGTGTGCAAAAATGCAACTACTTTTAAATTAAGCTAAAAATAAGCAATTTTTTATACACGGTGTTGCCAAATAGCTGTTTATTATATTCCTATTTTTCCTATTTTAATTCATTCAGTTTTCTAAAATTCAACATTTGAGTAAAAATTCCGTCAAGTTTTTAGTTCAAAGTTTAAGTAAATTCCACAATTCAGATTTTCTGAATTTTTGATTTTCCACAAATTTTTTAAGTTCAGTTCCGAAGTTTCGGAAGAGTAAGAATTCAGCATTTTGTGTTTTCCGAGTTTGAGAAAATTCACACGTTTTATATTTTCCACATTATGCAAAATTCAACTTGTTGAATTTTGCTAGCGAGAGAGTGTTCAGCATTTTTTAAATTCTTTTTTTGTCTTAAAATTCAAAAAAATTATGCTCAATTTTCATTTTCAACATATGAGTGAGTACAGTTTTTGGCAACGTGTTTGTGTTATGATTAGTTGCGTGTTTAAGCAACTAATCTACTAAATAAATCACGAACGGCGAAAATCCGAAGGATTTTCCAAGTGAGCTAAAAGCAGCAATTAATTATACACGTTGTTGCCAACTGTTTTTTTTCTAAAATTCGGATTATATTTCTCATATTTCAAATCAAAATTTGAGCTTAAAAATTCAATTGTTGGTTTAACGTATTCCTTCTTTTTTAAATTTAATATTGATTCACGTTTTGTATGTCTTTCATTCAAAATGTTAATTTCAAAGGTTTTATATATATCTGCTAAATCTGGTTTTGCATCACTAAACCAAGCAAGTTTTTGAGATTTCCTAAATTTCAACACTGCTAATTTCGGTGTTTTAGAAATGTCAATTCGTTTTTTAAAAAACAATTCTCCTAAAAAAAATGAACCAATATAAAGATTTGAATTTCTTTTCAAGAACCCTCTTTTCAGAAATGCTATTGATATTAGGAATAGATAACAAATAATACAAAGTGAAAGAATTAAATAATCTTTCGGACTTAAATTATTTTTGAACAAAAAGAAAATTTTAATTAAAAAAGGAGCTCCAAGATAAAGTAAAAATGTAATTTTCTGATGATTAGTAAATCTATATTCTAAAATAATTTTTTTCATTCAGAGTGTTTTCCTAAATAGTTGGCAACGTTGTTGTATATGGTTTGTTGCGTGTTTCAGCACCTAATTTAGTAA
The DNA here is from genome assembly GCF_009832745.1 of Polaribacter septentrionalilitoris. Taxonomy (GTDB): domain Bacteria; phylum Bacteroidota; class Bacteroidia; order Flavobacteriales; family Flavobacteriaceae; genus Polaribacter; species Polaribacter septentrionalilitoris. The sequence goes on from NZ_VRMJ01000034.1 coordinate 2,636, forward strand.
ATAATTACCAACCAAGAAAGTCCTCGAGGACTTTCGCAAGTAAGCAAAAAGCTAGCAATAAATTATATACGGTGTTGGCAAATCGTTATTTTTCATTCTTTACTCTACTAAATTTCGGATATGAATTTACGTATTCAATAATAATACTATCTCCGATTTTTAATTTTTCATTTCTTGAATCTTCCCTATATTTTTTTCCTTCAACACTGAATTCGTAAGAATAAGAGAATTTTTGAGAAACAGGACTGTTTCCCCAATAATTTTCTTCGTTGACTATAACTGCTTTAGTTATTTCAGAGTTATTATTTAAAAGATAATTCTTTAAGTTTCCTCTCAAAACTATTCCGAATAAAAAGTACAATACAATTCCTGAATACAAAAAAAGAGACCATCTTTCAGTTATGTATTTGAGAATATGCCTGTTTTTTTTCTTCTTTTTTTTCACAAATATTATTCTTTCAGTTTTACGTTTTCTAAATTCCTGTTTTTATTTCCTTTGTAAATAACAAATAATCCAAACAAACCTAAAATTGAACCAAAAAAGAAGTCATTATCAGTTTCATACTCATCTAAAAATATAAATCTGTCATTACTTTCATTACTTAATAATTCAATTTCATTTTTTCCAGAGATTTCTTTACAGTAAAAACCTTTAGTTCTTTTTACGAATGTTTTTCCTTTAAATTCAAATTTTAAAAAGTAATTACTATTTCCAGAATCATAACAATCAATAACTTTTATCAATACAGTTTTATTCCTTTCTGTTATTTTTTTGTCAAGATATCCGTTTCTTAAAACTATTAAACTAATCAGAATCATAAATATTCCTCCAATTATTAAACCATAATTAGTAATAAATTTCAATAATCTATCTTTCAATATTTTCGGTTTTTAATGTTTGCCAACGGTTTTGTGTATGGTTAGTTGCGTGTTTAAGCAACTAATTTAGTAAACAAAAACGAACGCGAGAAAATTCCGAAGGAATTTTCCAAGTAAGCAACGACCAAAGCAATTAATTATACACGTTGTTGCCAACAGTTTTTATTTTTCATTTATACTTTTAATGCATAAATCTATTAATGATAACATTCGAAAAAACAAATAGTCAATATGCTTTGATTTTGATACTTCTATTTTGTTCGTTTCGTGATGTCTTATTCTATAGTCGTTGCCAATTTTGGTCAATAGTTTAAATTCATTTTCGATAAATTCAAAATTGAAACCATCAGACGCAATAGAAACCAATTCGGAAGACGATTTTTTCTTGTTTGAATCAAAATAAGTTTTAATTCTCTCGAATGCATCCCATAATTTTTCTAATGCAATTTGTTTATCCTTTGGAATGAAAAATCTGTCTTTAGCCTCGTTGATTAATGAGTCCAATTCTTGGTCATTAGTTTTAGTTTTTCTATCAAAAAGTAGTTCCACGTTTACATTCAAGTCCAATAAATATGATAAGTCCATACCATCATCAATATGCAAACTATCATTGAGGATTTCTTTAAATTCCTTTATTGCTTTTTGATATTCAGTATCAAAATCAAGCTTTTGTTCTTTGGTATACTTCCTGAAATCTCGTTTATTGAATAGACCTTTTCTAAAAACTAAAGATAAATCGTGAATATTTAGCAACAATAAAGTGTCTCGAACCCAAAATCTTCTTGTTGAACCATCGTGTTCAAATTGAAGACCTAAATCTTTAAAAAATTTGGTAAGAAAAAAAGAACTTCTGTATGGAAAACTGTTATTGTCTCCGCAAATCAGTTCTGCGATTTCCATTTCAAATTCTGGGTTATTATGTCGAGCTTGTAGTAGCTTTAATTTCTGTAAATCAGATTCACTTTTTTTATCAGATTTTAGTTTGAAAATAATATCAGAAAGAAGTACTTGAGCTTGCTCAAATCCTGAACTATTTATTTCGATTGCCATAGGTTTGAATTAAAAAGGTAAATCATCATCGTTCATAATATTATCAAAGTCATCTTGCTCGGAATAAAATTCAATTTGAGAAAATCTAATTTTTTCATTTTCAGTCAAAACAGGTAAGATTTTTGATTTCAAATTCTCAAAACTCTTGATATTCCCATCCTTTAAACCTTTCTTGTAAACTTCAAGACTGGAAATTGCTTTTTCAATGGTTTCTATTTTCTTGATATCTGTCATTCTCAAATTGTTGGCAACGTTGTTGTATATGCTTTCTAGCGTTTACAAAGCACTAAAATAGTAAATAAAAACGGAATAAAATGAGTGCGAGAATTTTCACAAATAAGCAATTAATAGCTATAAAGTATATACGGTGTTGTACTTAGTGCTTTTTTAATATTTCAATCAATTTTGTATTCACATAAACACTTTCTCTTCCAATCTTTTGAGAGGTTAGTATTCCAATTTCTTCCATTTTTTTTAAATATCTTGAAGCGGCCTTTCTTTCTACGTTTAATTTTTCTACAACAAATTCTATTTTAGAATAAGGTTGTTCAAAGAGTAATTCAATTAATTCTTTTCTGTAAATTTTAGGTTCCTTTTCTTGTGCATATATTATAGTCTTATCCAATAATACTTTAATTGAATTTATTTTGTCAATGGTTCTGTTTGATGTTACTTCAACAGCTTTTAGCATATAAATGATATATTCAGACCATTCATCTTTATTGTTAACTGTATTTAGTAAACGGTAATAATCTGCTTTATTTTCGTTGATATATGAACTTAAATACAAAATAGGAATATCTAAAAGGTCGTTTATAATTAGGTATAAAATATTTAGTATTCTTCCTGCTCTTCCATTTCCGTCATAAAAAGGATGAATACTTTCAAACTGATAGTGTAATATGGCTAAATTAATTAGCGGATTTAAATCGTTTTGTTTAACATTAAAATGTTCTAAGAAATTGCCTAATAAATCTAAAATTTCCTCTTTTTCTTGTGGTGGCGTATAGACAATTTCTCCAGTTTTATCATTTTTTAAAACAGTTCCAGCCATTGACCGAATTCCAGCATTATTTTCGATAATGGTTTTTTGAATAGTTTCAATGTCTTTTAGCTTTAAAAATCCTTGTTTCTGTATTAATTCAAAACCAGAAAAAATAGCACTTCTATAATTTATAACTTCTTTAACTTGAGTTGGTTGTTTTATGTTTGTAGCTAAAGCTTTATATAATTCATCTTGTGTTGTAATAATATTTTCTATTTCTGAACTATCTTTAGCTTCTTGCAAGACAACAGCATTTATTAACATTTCTTGATTAGGAATAGTTTTAGCAATTCCTTTTAATTCTCCTAATGAATTTGAAGATTTACTCAATTGTCGAAGAATTTCAATAGTCTCTACTTTTTCTCTTTTTGGTGGTAGTTTTGCAAGTTTATTGATTTGGGACATTTTATCTATAGTATATTATATATGTACCAAAAATACAAAAAATAGTTCAATTAGATTCGATATGCGACTTTTTGTCCCGCATTAAGTACAACGTTTACGTATAAGAATAGTTGCGGTTTTGTGTGCGAGGATTTTCCGCAGGAAAATCAGACGTAACAAAACTGCAACGACCTTTGGTTAAGCAATAATCTAGCAATTATTTTTATACATTGTTGCCATTAGTTTTTTATTTCAGTCGTCGTAATAATCTCCGTCTTCCCAATCTTTTTTTCCAAGATAATCTCCACAAAAATTATAACGATTAATAGGTTTAACTTTATCCACATTTTTGCCGTGACTGAAAATCCAAATTTCATTTCCGACAATTTTTATGCGATTAAATTTTCTTGTGTCTGAAGCATCCATTGAGCTTATAAAAACTGATTTTTTTTCAAAAACTTCATTTCCATTTTGGTCAATAATTCGGTCAGTCACGATTACTTTTTTATGTTTTAAATTCCAGAATAAAAACTTGCGTTTCTTTTCAATTCGTTCCGTTTTCAGAGTCACACTTTCAATTCCGCAATCAATTTGTTCGGTCAGAGTTTTGTTTTGTATTTCAGACGTTTTTATTCCGCTATTCAGATTAATGAATACGAAAATCAGACTTAATGAAACTGAAAATATTGAATTTATAACGGTCATTTCAAATTAATGGCAACGTGTTTGTACAAAGTTAGTTGCGTTGGTTAAGCAATAAAGTTAATAAATAATTACTGACAAAGAAAATCCGCGAGGATTTTCGCAAGTAAGCAAAAAGCAAGCAATTAATTTTGTACGGTGTTAGCTGTAGTTTTTTCACCTTCTAATATGAGGGAATAACATATATTTTGGTGCTCCTGGCATTTCCAAATTGTATCTTTTCCTTCTCTCAATTTGCCAAAATCTATTATATTCACTTCCATAATATTCTTTATCAAATCTTTTCATAATAACCATAGCCCAAGCAACACCTTTTGTTATTACTTTGTTTTTTATATAAGGTGAAGGGTCAATTTGTTCCCAACTAGAAGAAATTTCCTTATGAGAAATATTTTTATTTCGGCTAAATTCAATATTTTTTTCTTTCAAGTAATTACTGAATTTTTTCACTTCTTCTTTTTGGATTTTAAATTTGTCAGCTGCAAAATTAAAATTTAATCTTCCGTGAGAAGTTTTTGAAATCTCTGATAATCTTGAAATTATATCTTCTTTAAATTTAGTCTGAACAATTTTCAATAAGTTCAGATTTTCATTTTCCATATCTTCTAAAAGATTTCCTGTTTTTAATTCCAAAATCTTGTATTCGTATATTTTAAAGATTACCCACGATTGAATTATTCCTCCAACCTCGCCTCTTAAATGCGAGATTAATTTCAACGGTTCCATCTTCTTTACTTTTGACATTTTTTTTGAATTACAGCTAACGTTGTTGTATAAGGTTTGTTGCGTTGGTTTAGTGTAAAGTTAGCAAATAAATACTGAATAGAAAATCCGCGAGGATTTTCGCAAGTAAGCGATTTACCAGCAATAAATTTTATACGTTGTTAGCTACAGTTTTTTTATTCGTCTCCAAAAATTTTCAGTTTTTAACTTATCAAATTCAGACTTTAATTTTTTCCATTCTTCATAATCTTTTCTTACTTCTTCAGGACTTTTATTATAAACATCTGAAATATTCGTAACGTTATTCAAAATTTCTAATAAAGATAATCTTTTAGTCAACTTTCGGTTAATTTTTTCAGTTGATGTAAATAATTCCTTTAATTTCTCTTTCAATTCAAACGAATATTTTCTGTTCAAAAATTCAGATGCTCCAAGTTGATTATTTTGAATTTTAGTTTTCATTAATAGATTCCACAATTGGGTAAAATTCAATTCTGGCAATCTTACAAATCCGTATTCATTTCCCCAACCATTATCCCATAGATATTCGTTCCTCCATTTGTTATTATTTTTATCTAAATAATAATCTTTTCCTTCAACTTCTTTTAATCCAAAATCTGATGGTTTTTGTTTTGTTGATCTAAATGATGCAAAAAAATAAGGTTCGTTTATATTCTTCAATTTTGAGTATGATTTGGAAATTGTAGCTAACGTTGTTGTATATGGTTTGTTGCGTGTTTCAGCACCTAATTTAGTAAATAATTACCAACCAAGAAAGTCCTCGAGGACTTTCGCAAGTAAGCAAAAAGCTAGCAATAAATTATATACGGTGTTGGCAAATCGTTATTTTTCATTCTTTACTCTACTAAATTTCGGATATGAATTTACGTATTCAATAATAATACTATCTCCGATTTTTAATTTTTCATTTCTTGAATCTTCCCTATATTTTTTTCCTTCAACACTGAATTCGTAAGAATAAGAGAATTTTTGAGAAACAGGACTGTTTCCCCAATAATTTTCTTCGTTGACTATAACTGCTTTAGTTATTTCAGAGTTATTATTTAAAAGATAATTCTTTAAGTTTCCTCTCAAAACTATTCCGAATAAAAAGTACAATACAATTCCTGAATACAAAAAAAGAGACCATCTTTCAGTTATGTATTTGAGAATATGCCTGTTTTTTTTCTTCTTTTTTTTCACAAATATTATTCTTTCAGTTTTACGTTTTCTAAATTCCTGTTTTTATTTCCTTTGTAAATAACAAATAATCCAAACAAACCTAAAATTGAACCAAAAAAGAAGTCATTATCAGTTTCATACTCATCTAAAAATATAAATCTGTCATTACTTTCATTACTTAATAATTCAATTTCATTTTTTCCAGAGATTTCTTTACAGTAAAAACCTTTAGTTCTTTTTACGAATGTTTTTCCTTTAAATTCAAATTTTAAAAAGTAATTACTATTTCCAGAATCATAACAATCAATAACTTTTATCAATACAGTTTTATTCCTTTCTGTTATTTTTTTGTCAAGATATCCGTTTCTTAAAACTATTAAACTAATCAGAATCATAAATATTCCTCCAATTATTAAACCATAATTAGTAATAAATTTCAATAATCTATCTTTCAATATTTTCGGTTTTTAATGTTTGCCAACGGTTGCGTGTATGTTTGTGTTGCGTAAATTTAGCAAAAAGAAATTAAAAAAACCAGCATTTGGCGGACTGCGTATTTTTCCGAAGGAAAAATGAGCAGCAATAAAATATACGCCTTGTTACAAGTAGTAGAGTTTTATTTTGTGATAACAGATTTTAATCGTTTTACTCAAAATTCAACTTGCTCAAAAGTCAACGATTAAGTGAGAAATTCACATTTATTTTCAGTTTGTAAAATTCAGCGTTTGAGTGAAAATTCCAAAACTCCAATACTTAATTTTAAGTTTTAAACTCAAAATTCACTTAAAGTTGATAAATTCCGACGAGCGAGAGACTGTTCAGTTTTTACAGTTCAATTCAGAAATTACGCAAGAGTAAAAATTCAACAATTTGTGAGAATTAGCTCAACTTGAGCAACTCAAAAACTCACTCAAAGTTTATAAATTTTGGAGAGGGAGAGAGTGTTCCAGTTTTTGAAAATTCAACATTTTTCAGCTTGTATTTTTTCCGCCGAACTATTACTTGTAACGTTGATGTATAAGATTAGTTGCGTGTTTAAGCACCTAATTTAGCAAATAAAAACCGAATAGAAAATCCGAGAGGATTTTCGTAAGTAGGCTATTACCAATCAATTAATTTTATACATTGTTGGCAACAGTTATTATTTTTTCGTAATGTTCAATCAAACCTTTAATTTGCAACCAATATTCATTTATTCTTTCTTTTCGTACTTTTTCATTACTCAAATGCAAAGTAGCCTTGTTTGAGAAATCTTCAAAGTTTATAGATGGAATAAAATGATTTCTACAACACCAATTTTGCATTACATTAAATTCGCAGTAGCCATTTATTAATTCAGATAATTCCTCAACATTACTCTCAACAGTTTTTATTCCATAAATTAATTGCCCAAAACCTCTTTGAATCATTAAATATACTTTTTCATTCTTATATTCAGACAATTCAAATTTTAGACCATACCAAAAATTCTTATTTCTTGCTTGATGAATTACTGAATTCAAGTTCTTTTTTGAAAATTTTTGTTCATCGAGAATTATATAGTTTTCTGATTTAATTTTTTCTTCAAAATAATTCCAAAAGTCCCATTCTGTATGCCATTTAATATGAATCCAATTTTGCGCAATAGTTAAAGCACTTTCAATATTGTTATCTTCACTTAATAGTTTGTATATTTCTAATCTTTGCTCCATATTACTCGATTTTCCTGTAATGTTATTTATTAAATCCTGATATTGAATAACGGTTTCACGAAGTCTTGAATTTTTTGCTGTTATTCCAATACAATTTTCTAGCCAACTTAAAATATGAAAGCTATATGAAATTAAATTTACAACACCTTTTTCTGTTTTATCATTGCTTCGCTTACTTTGTAGTTTTAGAGTTCCTAGACTTTCTTTGCTTGGTTCTTTCCCAAAAGGTGTTAGGTAATAAATATAGATATCTTTAAAGCCTTCGATTGTAATTATTTCATTGTACCTTTCCAATTGTTTGTTTTGGTCTTCTGCCCAAATTTTATTCTCTATTATTATTGCTTGTTTATCATTTTTAATTAGAATATCGATGTTTTTATATTCTTTATGAACAGAATAACTATCTAAATCGAAATCTATGATGCCAATAACTTCGAGAAGTGAATTTGTGATTTCCGAACCAAATTTGTGGTTTCCGTTGTTTCTTAATAGTTCGTAAATAAATTGTGAGTGTAAATGTACTTCGTCACTTTTATCCCTTAAAATTTCAAAAATATTAAATTCATTTTCGGCATTGATTAACGAATATTTATAGTTTATTAATTCTACTTTTTTTAATAGATTTATCATTAACTTTTATTGGTTTGCGCAGTTCAGTGGTGTGAGTGGTTAATTGTTGCCAACGTGTTTGTATATGGTTTGTTGCGTGGTTTAGCACGTAATTTAGCAAATAAAAACCGAATAGAAAATCCGCGAGGATTTTCGTAAGTAGGCTAGAACTAGCAATAAATTATATACGGTGTTGTACACAGTTTTTATTCTAAATCTTCATCATTTTCCTCAATAATAATAAATTCAAACTTGGTAGATTTTAATACTTCTAATAAAAACGTTTCGGTCTTTTGCTTTTCATAACAAGGATGAGTTAAATCAATACGCACTTTAATTATCCATCCACATTCTTTATTAGATTCATTATAATATTTTCCTTCAATATCTTCATTAACAAAAAGTTCAAACCAAGTTCCAACTCCTTTATTAAGATTCCAATAAAAATGTTTTAAAATAAATGGCAAACGAGCATCAAGCATAGATTTACTTTTTGCTTTTGACATTGTTCTATCAAGAGTTTTTAAATATTCATTCACTCTTTGAACGATTATTTTTTCGTCTTTTTTAGAACATTTTAATCCATATGTAGTAAATGGCTTCATAAGTTTAATTAAATACTGTTAAGTGAAGTTTTTTAATATTCATCTTCCATAGTTTTGTCAATCCAATCTATGAAATTTTCCCAATTAAAATTTGGGTCAGTTTCAATTCCGTTTGAGTTATGGTCAAAAATCACAACAGGAAATTCAGATTCAGAACTTCGATTATCGAAACACCAAAAATCTCCATTATCTTGTCTAAAAGGTGTTAGATATTCAGGGAATTCTAATTCAGCATAATCTTTTAAAACTTCCTCCAAATTCATATAAGGTTCAAGCTTTTTATTCGCAAAACCAAATCCGTCAAAGGCGAAATCTCCGAGTGGAATTTCTTTGCAGTATTTAAGCTGAAATTCAATAAATGATTTAGGAAACTTACAATTATATTTTTCAATTAATTCGTTCAAGTCCTTTTCATTCGGTTCAGGACAATTCGTTGGAAATGTAGGTTCTCGTTCAGAATACTTTTCTTTTATATCTTCAAATGTCATTTTTTGGTAAATTGTGTACAAC
>NZ_VRMJ01000035.1 GCF_009832745.1 Polaribacter septentrionalilitoris
ACGTGTTGAATTTTGCTAGCGAGAGAGTGTTCAACTTTTTAAAATTCCACTTTTTTTCAATTTTAAAGAACATTAAATCGCAATTTTTTTATTCCCACGTTTGAGTGAGCACAGTTTTTTGCAACGTGTTTGTATATGGTTTGTTGCGTGGTTTAAGCACTAAATTTAGCAAATAAAAACCGAATAGAAAATCCGAGAGGATTTTCGTAAGTAGGCTAGAACTAGCAATAAATTATATACGGTGTTGGCAATAGTTATTATTCAAATTGGATAGCAACTTTTTCCGCTATTCGTCTTAATAAATACAAATAAGGAAGTAATAATTCATTATTCCTTTCGGTAGGTAGAATTACTGTATTTTCTCTGCTTTCTCTCAAGTGCACTATTACATTTCTAATTTTGGAAATATTATTTAAAATATCATTTAAGATTCCATTTGCTCCAGATTCTACAGCTGATATATCTTTAAATAGACCACTAATTTTTAAACCACCATCAAATACAATTTTTTTATTTAAGGATTCCTCGTTTTCTTTTAATTCTAATTCAATGTCTTTAATTGAACAAAATCTTTTTATTGTTTTATCAATTCTTGTTTTGTCACTTGTTTTATGAATATTAAATCGTTCAGATAAAACCTCCATAATTTCTTTAATATAATCGTTAGCATTTAAATTAATATCTGGTCGTTTTAAAATTTGTCTCAACTTTTGGTCATCTTCACTTTCAATATGATAATAAGCCGCATATTCTAAAATCTGATAATAGAATATAAATTCTAAACGTATATCTGTTGTCTTGCTAGCGACACTTAAAATATCCAATAGAGTTAGGTCAATCGAACTTGCATTTATTTCTGTTGGGAAAACATCAAAAAGTGTGTAACAAGGAACCTTTGTTTTAAAATCAATTTTGTCAGTATTAAAAACTTGAATTAAAGGTGTTTGTCTGTCGTAATAAGATAAATAGAAATTTAAAGTTTTTGCGAATTTTATTTTATCCTCAATATCATTAATGTCTCCTTTAACATAAAATGAATATGGCAATCTATCTTTGAAATATTCTTTAACATAGTCAGCTTTATCTTTAGAATAATAGTCTTTAAATTGACGTAAATTTCTATAAGATGTTTTAGTTTCAGATTTTAATAAACGAAAAGACTCAGCAAAAAACTTTAAATATCTTGAAGATTTCTCAAACGAGCAATCATATTTTTTTCCCTCGTAGATAAAGTCAAATTTTCTTTTTATAATTTCCTTATCCTTTTTCTCAGGTGTATAAATAAATTCCCAAATATTATTTTTTGTATCTAAGATTGAACTAAATTCTTCCATCAGAATTATATTCGAAAAGGAAGGTATTCTTTTCTTTTTGGAAATAACAAGAGCGAAAGAGGAATCATTCCAAGCATTTAAAACTGCATAGGTTTTAGAAAACTCTTTTAATTCTATTTCAGGATTGTTTTTCTTTAATGTTTCTAAACTTTTATGCATTTCTTTCTAATTATTGCCAACGTGTTTGTGTTATGGAAAGTTGCGATTTTGTGCCATCGTTATTTTCCGCAGGAAAATATAAGATTGCAAAAAAGCAACTAACTTTGATTAAGCTAAAAATAAGCAATTTTTTATACACGGTGT
>NZ_VRMJ01000036.1 GCF_009832745.1 Polaribacter septentrionalilitoris
AGAACATCTTTTTACCATGAAGTACTTTGGCATAATAATCTACTTTAGTAGTTACTGATAAGTTGGATAAAAGAGCTTCTGGTATAACTCTCAATAATTGATTTACTGAAATTTTATGATCTTTAAAAACTGACATAAATAGCTGATTATCAGATAAAAAGATACGTAAATATTATCAAATAAACAAGCTAAATAGTTGATTTTTAGTTTCTTAAATAGTAATTTATAAAACAAAAAAGTCGGAAGAAAAATCTTCCGACCATGACTAGTCTAATTAGACTCCTTTTTTTTGTTCTATAATTAAGGATTACATTTTCTGTAACCAAGTTTTTACATCAACTTCTTGTTTTATAATCTCTTTTAAATCAGAAATTTTTACACGTTTTTGATCCATAGTATCTCTATGTCTAATCGTAACAGAATTGTCTTCTAAAGAATCGTGATCTACTGTAATACAAAATGGTGTACCTGCTGCATCTTGACGTCTGTAGCGCTTTCCAACAGCATCTTTTTCGTCATAAAACACATTGAAATCCCATTTTAAATCTTCTATAATTTTTTTAGCAACTTCTGGTAAACCATCCTTTTTAACCAATGGTAAAACTGCTGCTTTAAAAGGTGCTAAAACTGCTGGTAATTTTAAAACTGTTCTGGTTGTTCCATTATCTAATGCTTCCTCTTGTAAAGAATTTGAAAACACCGCTAAAAACATTCTGTCTAAACCAATAGAAGTTTCAACCACATAAGGCACATAACTTTTATTCTCTTCGTGATCGAAATATTGTAATTTCTTACCAGAATATTGTTCATGTTGACTTAAATCGAAATCTGTTCTAGAGTGAATCCCTTCTAATTCTTTAAATCCAAAAGGAAAATTAAACTCAATATCTGCTGCTGCATCTGCATAATGTGCTAACTTATCATGGTCATGAAAACGATAATTTTCTGCTCCCATTCCTAAACTCAAATGCCATTTTAAACGGGTTTCTTTCCATTGTTCATACCATTGTTTTTGAGTTCCTGGTTTTACAAAAAATTGCATTTCCATTTGTTCAAACTCACGCATTCTAAAAATAAATTGCCTTGCAACTATCTCGTTTCTAAATGCTTTACCTGTTTGTGCAATACCAAATGGAATTTTCATTCGCCCAGTTTTCTGAACATTTAAAAAGTTTACGAAAATACCTTGTGCAGTTTCTGGTCTTAAATACACTTGCGTAGAATTTTCTGCAGAAGCACCAATTTGAGTACCAAACATAAGATTGAATTGCTTTACTTCTGTCCAATTTTTAGAACCAGAAGCAGGACATCCAATACCTAAATCAACAATTAATTGTTTAAAGCCAACTAAATCACTTTCCTCTTGTACCCGAGTTAATTCAGCAGAAATTTCATCAATTTGTTTTTGACGACGAATTACATTTTGATTTGTAGCTCTAAATTCTTCTTCGTTAAAAGCATCACCAAATCGTTTTTTAGCTTTGGTAATATCTTTTTCTATTTTTTGATTTATTTTTTCTCTAAAATCTTCAACCAAAACATCAGCTCTGTAACGTTTTTTAGAATCTTTATTATCTATTAAAGGGTCATTAAATGCATCTACGTGTCCAGAAGCTTTCCAGGTTGTTGGATGCATTAATATTGCAGCGTCAATACCTACAATATTTTCATGCAACTGCACCATTGCTTTCCACCAATATTCTCTAATATTTTTCTTTAACTCAACTCCATTTTGAGCATAATCATACACAGCACTTAATCCGTCATAAATTTCTGAAGATTGAAACACATAACCATATTCTTTTGCGTGTGATAAGACTTTTTTAAACTGATCTTCTTGTTTTGCCATAATGAGCGCAAAGATACACGTTTAGGTAAATTTTTCAATAAAAAAGGGTTCAAGTTTTTTTGATGTGATTTCTGCAAATTATTTTTAATAATTTTACTTATCTTTCTGATAAATTGCTAAAAAAATGAAAATTCTCAATGATTTTTTCAGGATATTTTATCCTGAATTGTGTGTCAATTGTGAAAATCAATTGATCAATAATGAAACTATTTTGTGCACATTTTGCAGGCATGATTTACCATTTACAAATATTACTAATTATCAAGACAATAAGGTTACTCAAGTATTTTATGGCAGAACAGAAGTAGAAAAGGCTTTTTCGCTACTTCTCTTTCGAAAAAAAGGAATCACAAAAAAGTTGATTCACGAATTAAAATATAAAGGAAATGAAGATATTGGAGTTTTTTTTGGGAATTGGATAGGAGATATCCTAAAAGAGAACAAAGAATTTATAGATATTGATTGTATTATTCCTGTTCCTTTACACGTTAAAAAATTAAAACAAAGAGGTTATAATCAGGTCACTAAATTTGGAGAACAATTAAGTTTACATATGCAAAAACCGCTTTTAGAGCATGAACTTGTTCGAGTTTCATCAACAAAAACACAAACCTATAAATCACGTTTTGAGCGATTTAAAAATACAAATACAAAGTTTGAAGTAAAAAACCCATCAATATTTAAAAACAAACATGTTTTACTTATTGATGATGTTATTACTACAGGTGCAACTTTAGAAGCTTGCATTGAAGAAATTAAAAAAGAAAACAAAGTAAAGGTTAGTATTTTAACAATGGCTTACACAGAATAAATTTTATGATTTTTAAATGAAAAATATATTGTTAATTTGTATCAAAATCTCTTACTAGTGAAAACTTTTTTTCGATTTCTTTTTTTTAGTATTTCTGTAATAATCCTTTCTAATTGTGCTAGAACAGGAAGACCAGAAGGTGGGCCAAAAGATGAGGAAGCTCCATTATTTACAACATCAAACCCACCCTATGAAACTATTAATTTTGATAAAAAGGAAATTAAATTAGAATTTAACGAGTTTATCAAACTAAAAGACCTCAGCAAACAATTAATTGTTTCTCCACCGCTAAAATACCCTTTATTAGTAACCCCACAAGGTGCTGCAACTAAAAAATTACAGTTAGAAATTTTAGATACCCTAAAACAAAATACAACCTATATTATTAATTTTGGGAATGCTGTTGAAGATAATAATGAAGGTAATACTTTAGAAGCTTTTAAGTATGTTTTTTCCACAGGAACTTATATCGATTCATTAACCACAACTGGAAGTGTTAAGGATGCTTATACTACAGAAAACCTAAAAAGTACCAATGTACTTTTGTATCAAATAGATAGTTCTTTTACAGACTCAATTGTGTTTAAGAAAAAACCCAATTATGTTACCAATACGTTAGATACCACAAAATTTACGTTTACAAATCTTAGAAAAGGAAAATACTTGATGATTGCTTTAAAAGAGTCTTCAAGTGACTACTTATTTAACCCTAAAGTAGATAAAATTGGTTTTTATCCAGATACAATTATGCTTCCTAGAGATAGCGTTATAAATACACCAATTCAGGTTTTTAAAGAAATTCAACCTTATAGATTTAGGCGTGCAAAAGAGACTAACAAAGGAAAAATTATTTTTGGATATGATGGTAAGGTTAAAGATTTTAGAGTAAAAATAACTTCTGATGTGCCTACTGATTTTAAGAGTATCTCTAAATTTGAAATTGATAGAGACACTTTAAATTATTGGTTTACCCCTTTTGAATCAGATTCATTAAATTTCCTAGTCTATAATGATGTTTTCTTAGATACAGTTACTGTGAGACTAAGAAAAAATAAAATTGATTCTCTTATTTTAAAATCTTCCATAAATGGAACTCTTCATTTTAGAGACACCTTTTTTATTAATTCTAACAATCCTATTGTAAAAGTTGATACTAGCAAAATTTCCATCATAAATAAAGATACTATTGCTATCTCTTTTAAAGAGTTAAATATAGATACCAAAAATAAAGTAGCTTTATTATTTGATAAAAAACAAGAACAAAAATATTCATTAAAAATACTTCCAGGGGCTTTTTCTGATATTTACAAACAAAAAAATGATACACTAACTTTTAACCTATCGACTAAAGAAATTGAAGATTATGGTAGAATTACAATGAATATTGTCAATGAAACCAACGAAAATCTAATCATAGACCTTATCTCTGGTAAAAATAAAGATGAAATTATTGAGCGTAACTTTATTTCGGGTACTTCAAAAAATTTAGTTTTTGATCTTTTAGAACCAAAATCTTATTTTGTGAGGGCTATCATAGATACCAATAAAAATGGTAAGTGGGATACAGGAAATTACTTGCAAAAAACACTGCCTGAAACCATTATTTTTTATGAAACTGAACTGGAATTAAGAGCCAATTACTATTTAGATGGTAATGTCTTTACAGTTAAAAAGTAGACTAAGTTTTGTAATTATAAATATTTTACTATATATTTGGTGCTTACTTTAAGACCCCTAAATCTTGAAACCCCTAATAACAATTATCTTTGTAATTGTTTTTATTCTAGAATTTAAGGCTCAACATTTCACCCATGACATTGGTGTTTTTGTTGGCACCTCTAGTTTACAAGCAGATTACGGACAAAGAGGCAACTTTGCAAGCGAATGGAACAACAACGGAATTTCTTATTCTGTTGCACACTACCTTAGTTTCTATAATAGAACTTTGAGGTGGGATCCCAACAATGTACTTCACAACCATTTAATGGTTAAAACAGAGTTACAATATTTAAGCAATGTTAAATTAGAACATCATGGTAAATGGGCTAAAGGAAGTTCTTATGGAGCAGAACAGCTAAGAGCAATGAATGGTACTTTAAGAATGCTAAACTTAGGACTGCATTTAGAATATTATTATCGTCCTTTAGAAGAATTTGTCTATCCACATTCTCATATGTGGTTTAATCCATACTTTACTTTTGGTATAAAATACTCTTCCTTTACAAATGGCTTACAATCTAATTTAGGAGATTGGACGCAGGATATTTCTGTTCTTCCTAAAAAATACACTTCAAATAAAGCATTAGATGTAGGATCTGGAAATGCTTTTTCCTTGGCTTTAGGCTTAGGAACTAGGTTTAAATTAGCTCCTAAAATTGATTTGGTTGCACAGTTTAATTATCAATACTTTTTTTCTGATAAGATAGATGGTCTCCAAGCCAAAGTCATCGAAAATAAAAATAATGAATGGTTGGTAAATATTCAATTTGGTATTGTTTATCACTTGAACTTTAACACCCCACTATTCTATTAAAAAAACCCCTAAGCTTATTTGAATAAGCCCCCTAAATTATTCAAATACAAAAAAAGACCGCCAATTGGCGGTCTTTTTTTCCATAAACTTAAACCTTTTTAAAATATTAGGTGTTGTGTATCAGATACTTAATCTAAATAAAAGCTCTGTAATCCTTACCTTTAGGTGTTCTGGTTATGTAACTTAATTTTGTCTTATGTTTTTAAATAAGCAAACAACCAATTATTTACTTAAAGTTAGCAAACAAGTTTAGCCCAGATAGAACGGTATGTTTGAGCTCTTTTTGAGCTTACGAAAAAAAGCGAGTAGTGAAAGCTGGAAATAGCTACTACAAAAACTTTTTTATAGATCGTATAATTCCGTAATGAATGCCTTCGTGAAAATTGTTAAACGCAATTGCATTTTCTATAGAACTCAATACAAAACCTGTGCTTGTTGGATATTCTTGGTAATTCTCGAAAATACCTGCTTCAAAATCTTCTTCTAAAGTATTTGGCAACCCAACTAACAACTCTTTTACCTCTTCAAATTCTTCTTTTGTAAAAGTTTTAGTTGGTGAGGTACCTTTTTTATGCGCCTCAATTAAATCGTCTGGACATAAAGGATTTAAACCTGATAATTTATAATGCAACAACTGTTGGGTAACTACCAAATGCGCAACATTCCAAGCAATATTATTTTTAAAGCCTTCTGGAGTTTTATGAATTTGCTCCATAGTTAAACCTTCTAGTTCTTTTATAACTAGCTCTCTAGATTTTCTTAAAACATCGAATTGTTCCTTCATTTTTTATTGTTAATTTTGAAGTGTAAATATAATTGATTAAAATGAAGAAAGTCTATTTTTTGCAAACTTGTGATACGTGTAGAAGAATTTTAAAGGAAGTAAATACGGATGGTTTTGAACGACAAGAAATCAAAACAAATCATATTAATGTGTCTCAATTAGAAGCAATGTATCAACTTTCTGGTAGCTATGAAGCCTTGTTTAACAAACGCGCAAAATTGTATACGGCTATGGATTTGAAAAATCAGGATTTGTCTGAAGCTGATTACAGACAATATTTGTTAGATGAATACACGTTTTTAAAGCGTCCTGTTTTTATTGTTGAAGATGAAATTTTTATTGGGAATAGTAAAAAAGTAATTGAAAAACTAAAAGAGAAGATAGGTTAATATCTTCTCTTTTAAACTTTTACTTAGTTGTGATATTCATGTTTGAATTTGACATAATATCTGCTAACTCTTCTTTTGTTAAGTCGGTTTTTAAACCAAAAATGACTAATTTATCGTCATCTCCACTTGCTTTTAAAACAATTTCTTTGATTCTATCTTTTTTCTCTAAAATGTAAAAAGCAGCTTTACTACCATCACTTTTTACACGAGCCATCGTTTTTAATTTGTGTTTTCTTAAGTATTTTTTAAAATCTTTAGATACTGAAGCATCTTCATTATTAAAGACCATTAATTTAAAATCTCCAGATTTTTTTAACAATATTTGTAAATCTTCATTATCATCATCACTTAAAAAAGAACCTGCAAAAGAGGCATTTAAATTGATTGAAAAAGCAGATTGATCTTTATGTTGTTTGTAAAACTTTTTAAATGTAGTTTCTTGTGCTACTGCACTTATCATAAAAAATGCACATAAAATAGTTGTAAGTCGTTTCATAATATTTGGTTTTACTTTGAGACGACTTAGTTTTTATTTTGTTACATATGTTTTTTTTTAATATTGATTTCAATAGTTGATAAAACTAAGATTTGTAAACCTTTATCAAACCTTCTGCTTCTTTTTGAGCACTCCAATTCTCCAAAATTTCTGCTCTTCCTTCTTTTCCTAACAACGGAATTTGATTTGAGATTGAGTTTTCTAACAATTGCTCTAGTTCATCAACATTTCCGGCTTCAAATAAATATCCATTTTTTTGAGGTGTGATTAATTCTGAATGCACACCAACATTTTTGGTTGCAATTACAGAACATTCACAAGCCATAGCTTCTGCAGTAACTAAAGAAAATCCTTCAGAAAAACTAGGAACAACTGCAATTTTTGCTGCTTGATAATAGGATACAATATCTTGAGTTTCATCAACAAAATAAACTTGATCTTCAATTTTGTGTTTCTTAACTATTGATTTTAGCTCGTCTAAGAACTGTGGTTTATCTACTTTACCAACAATAACTAACCCCCAGTTTGCATGATTTTTTAAAACTTTAGAAGCTTCTAACAAAGTAACTTGTCCTTTGGCTTTTCTTACTCTTCCAGCACAAACTATCAAGTTTTTTTGTGGGATATTTTCTATTCGTTTTGTAGGATTGGGTTGAAATAAATCAATATCAATTCCGTGACCAACTATAGTATTTTCTATCCCTAAATTATTGCTCATACTTTTGATGAGCGTTACAACTTTATCGGCTTTTTTTAGCAGCTTTATCGTTAATCCAGAAGGAGTAGTTTCTGCATGACGAGTTGCTATCAAACTAAATTTTGCTCCAAAAAAACGCCAAAATAGCATTTTTAATATCTCATTATTTCTATGACAATGCACTACAACTTCTCTATTAGAAAAAAGAATTTTTCTGAGTTGTGATTTTGAAATTTTGCGCCCCTTAATGTTATAGCCGTAAATAAAGGTTTCGAATTTTTCATTAAAAAAAGGCAACACATTTTCAATACTTCTGGTAACACCAGTTCTGCGTCTATGAAAATGAGTATGGATTAATATAGGTTTCAAAAATTATGCAAATCTACGTTCTACAATCTCCATAAAACGAGCTTCTAACTCTTCTTGTTCAGACCAATTATAATCTGGTTTAATCATTTTATTGATAAACTGTTTCGCTTCCTTTTCTGTTTTAAAAGTATTTAATTGAGAAACTACTCTGTTAAAGTCCTCTTGACTGCCATCAAACAAATTTTTTACAAATGCAATTCTATCGTTCAACCCAATTTGAATATGAGTTGATAATTTATCGTTCAAAGATTTTGTAGGTGCAGGAGAATCAAACAGAGTTGCTATTTCATCAACAGGAATGGTATCTTCTAGTTCCTCTTCTAAAGTCTTCGTTTTTCTTTCTTCAACATCTTTTGCATCATTATTTTCTTCAACTTCGGGTTGCGCTGGCTCAAACAACAAAGATTCTATCTCATCAAAGGGTTGCTCAACAATTTCTTCTACTTCTACTTCAGTTTCTGGTTCAGTTTTTACCTCAATTTCTTTTTTAGGTTCTTCAGCTACTTCTTGAATTTCTTCCTCTAATTGATGTACAACTTTTTCTTCGTCTTCTTTCTTTTGTAATACTTCTTTCTCTTCAACAACTTGATCAATAATTTCTTTTAACTCAAGTGCCTTATCTACTTTGTTAAGTAACTCCTCTTTAGTTTCTTCTGGATTTGAAGTGGTATTCATATATTCTTCAACAAAGGCCAAAAGCGATAATTTTTCATAAATCTCTCTAGATTTTTCTTTCAATGCAAATACATCCTCTTTGTCTTTCATTTGTAAAATCTCGTGAGCAAGAGACATTAAATCGGTTTCTAATCTTTTGTGCATAAGTTGTAAGTTGAATTTATTTTTTACACGTAAATATTCATAAATTTGCTAAAACTCAAAGTAACAGGAAATTTAATCATATAACGCCTAAAATTACAAAATGTTTCTTGAAAATACCGTAAATCATACAGAACAATTTGGATGGATTGAAGTAATTTGTGGCTCAATGTTTTCTGGTAAAACAGAAGAACTCATTAGGCGCTTAAAACGTGCTCAATTTGCCAAACAACGGGTAGAAATCTTTAAACCTGCTGTTGATGTAAGATATGATGACGAAGAAGTGGTTTCTCATAATGATAACAGGATTCGTTCTACACCTGTGCCAGTTTCTTCAAATATTAGATTATTGGCAAATGATGTTGATGTGGTTGGTATTGATGAAGCGCAATTTTTTGACGATGAAATTGTTGCTGTTTGTAATGATTTGGCAAACAGAGGAATTCGTGTTATTGTTGCTGGTTTAGATATGGACTTTAAAGGAAATCCTTTTGGACCAATGCCTGCTTTAATGGCTACTGCAGAATATGTAACTAAAGTTCACGCAGTTTGCACTCATACAGGTAATTTAGCCCATTATAGTTTTCGCAAAGCACAAAATGATGATTTGGTTTTATTGGGCGAAACTCAAGAATATGAACCTTTAAGTAGAGCTGCATATTATAAAGCTGTTAAAAATCAGCAAGAAGAAAAATCTTCTCAAAAAGAAAATTCTGCTGATGAATAACCACGTAACAGTTTTAGAAATTGATGGAAATGCCCTAAAACATAACCTAAATTATTTCAAACAAAAACTACAACCTAAAACCAAAATTTTAGCGGTAGTAAAAGCTTTTGGGTATGGAAGTGATGGTGTGCAAATTGCTCAATTTTTAAAAGACAAAGTAGATTATTTTGCGGTAGCGTATACCAATGAAGGAATTTCGCTTAGAGAAGCTGGTATTAAAACCCCTATCTTAGTTTTGCATCCGCAAATACCAAACTTACCATCTATTATTGAGTATAGACTAGAACCGAATTTATACAATTTTAAAATTTTTAATGCTTTTTTAAAATTGGCAGATAAAATTCTGTTAATGAATTATTCTGTACATATTAAATTTAATACTGGATTAAATAGATTAGGATTTTGGCATACAGATATTCCTAAAATTATCAGTAGTTTAAAAGAAACAAATCATATAAAAGTGGCATCTTTATTTTCGCATTTGGCTGCTAGTGAAGATTTAGAAGAGCAAGATTTTACTGTTAATCAGATTAACAATTTTGCCTATATCGCTCAACAGTTTTATAAACATTTGGGCTATGAACCTATGCTACATATCTTAAATACTTCTGGAGTTGTCAACTATTCTAAGGCACAGTTTGACATGGTTAGAGTAGGAATAGGTCTATATGGTTTTGGTAACGATGAAAAAGAAACATCTCAACTAAAAAACACTCATAATTTAAAATCTATCATTTCTCAAATTCATTTGATACAACCAGGAGAAACTGTTGGTTACAATAGGGCTTTTGTTGCAAAAAGACCAACCAAATCTGCAACGATTCCTATTGGTCATGCAGACGGATTGTCTAGAAAGTTAGGAAACAGAAAAGGGTATGTACTCATCAATAATCAAAAAGCAGAAATTATTGGTAATGTTTGTATGGATATGATTATGGTAGATGTCACTAAAATTAATTGTAGAGAAGGTGATGAAGTTATCATTTTTAATACTCAAGAAATGATTCTGCATAATGCAGATGTATCTGAAACAATTTCTTATGAAATATTAACTTCCATCTCTCAACGAGTTTCAAAAATTTTAAAAAAATAAAAAGACTAAACTTTATTATTTTAAAAAAGAACCTTTAAAGGCCTAAATTATACTTCTCATCGAATAAAAAACATCTAAAAAAACATTTTTTTTATCTTCGCCATGATAAACTAATTAAAAAACAATAAATAATGGGAATGCTTAAAGAATTTAAAGACTTTGCAATGAAGGGTAACCTTGTAGACATTGCTGTAGGTTTTGTTATGGGTGCAGCTTTTAAACAAGTTGTTACTTCTTTTACAGGAGGAATTGTTTCTCCGTTAATTGGATTAGTATTTAACGCAAACTTTAAAGATCTAAGATGGATTGTT
This sequence comes from Polaribacter septentrionalilitoris, assembly GCF_009832745.1. Lineage (GTDB taxonomy): Bacteria > Bacteroidota > Bacteroidia > Flavobacteriales > Flavobacteriaceae > Polaribacter > Polaribacter septentrionalilitoris. Next base: position 10,876 of record NZ_VRMJ01000036.1, read on the forward strand.
AAAGAAGGTGTTACAGACGATGCTGGCAAAGTGGTTGGTGAAGTAGCTGTATTATATGGTGACTTTATTACTAACGTAATCGACTTTATCATTGTTGCTTTTGTAATGTTCTTAATTGTAAAAGGTGTTAACGCCACTAAAAAGAAAGAAGAACCAGCTCCAGCAGCTCCAAAAGGTCCAAGTCAAGAAGATCTACTAGCAGAAATAAGAGATTTATTAGCTAAGAAAAAATAAGAATTCTCTTATGTATAAATAAAAAACCCAAGCAAATGCTTGGGTTTTTTTATGCTTTATAAGGATAAACCTAATAAAGATAAGCTTCTTCATGACTACCGATTTCATTTTTTTTGAAGTTGATTGTTTTAGTTTAGTTTGTTTATCAACTTTTAAAAATATAACTTAGCTAACGCAGAATACAAGTCATTAACAAAGTTTTAGTTAACGATAATTAAATTACTACTAGAAATGAAAAATTATATCAAAATACATTATATATCGGTGTTAATTCTTTTTTTGTTTATTGGCTGTAAAAACAATACAGAAAAGACTGAAAAAGATTCTGAACAAAAGATTACTAAAGAATTAAGTATAACTGCCAACTACGTTTCTGAAGACTATTTAAAAAGAAGTGAAGGTTATGATTGGGTCTCTGTATCAGTTACTAAAGCAAAAAACAATCAACTAAATATTTCAATTCGCTCGAGAGCAGATAATAAAAAACCAACCTGTACATTTGATGCCATTGCCAGAAAAGTTGATGACAAAACCTACCAAACACAAATTAAAGGAAAAACTATTCTGTTTGCATTTACTGATTCTAAAATCAGTATTACTGCCAAAAAACAAGAAGACGAAAGTTTACTCTATTTTTATTGTTCAGGTGGCGCAAGTATTAGTGGTACATACTCAAAAATAGATGAACCCCTTGATCAAAGTCAAATTGATAAAACAAAGTTTAGTAAAGTATTAAATCTACAAGACATTGGCTTCAATATTTTATCAATAGAAAAAGATGGAAAGAATACGCTAACAATTTTTACATTTGGTTTAAAAGAACATGAATACAACGAAACTTTCAATATCGAGGGCGAAGAAGTAATAAATGCAGAAGTTGAAGATCTTAATTCTGATGGTTCGCCTGAACTTTTTATCTACACCCAATCAGTTGGTAGTGGTAGTTATGGAAATGTTTATGCTTTTTCGGTAAACAATAAGAAATCAATGAGTCAGGTTTATTTTCAACCAACTGCAGAAAACAGCAAGATAAATCAAGGATATATGGGGCATGATGAGTTTTCAATCGTTGAAAACACTTTAGGTCAGCGCTTTCCAATTTATAAAGAAGGAGATACAAATGCTAAACCAACAGGAGGAACTAGACAAGTTTCTTACAGATTAGTTGAAGGAGAAGCTATGAGAAAACTCGAAGTTCATAAAATAACTGAATATTAAAAGCTACTGTAAAGAATTGCTTTATATTATTATCTGATTTCGTCAAATTTCAAAAACACTATTCCTTTAGAATCTGTAAAAATTCTGTTCTTTCAATTTCTTTAGCTCCTAAACTTGACAAATGATCATTATAAACTTGACAGTCTATTAACTTGTAATTGTTGTTTTTAACTAGATGGATAAACGCTAATTTAGAAGCATTAGACACTTTACTAAACATACTTTCTCCACAAAAAACAGTATTCATTTCTAGGCCGTATAAACCACCAACCAATTCTTTGTTTTTCCAAACTTCTATAGATTTTGCAAAACCTTTTTTATGCAAATTGATGTAAGCTTGCTCCATATCATCTGTAATCCAAGTTCCAAAACCATCATTTCTTTCAATATGTTTACAATGAAAAATCACCTCTTCAAAAGCTTTATTTTCAGTAATAGTAAACTCATTTTTATTGATAATTTTTCCCATTGATTTTGACACTTTTATATCATCAGGAAACAACACCATTCTTTTATGTGGACAATACCATACAATAGGTTCACCTTCAGAATACCATGGGAAAATTCCGTTTTTGTAAGCATAGATTAATCGTTCTTCAGACAAATCTCCACCTAAGGCAATAATTCCGTCGTCAGTCGTTAACTCATAAGGAGGAAAAACGATATTTTTAGAAAGCCAAATCATCACAACTATTTTAAGCGAAAATAATGAATTCTTAAAAAACGGTTAATCTTAAAGTTTTATAAGTTTTATCCGCAAGAAGTCCTTATTTTTGCAGCCCGTTTCAATAGGAATAGAAACATTACAATGACAAAGAAAAAAAGAATAAAAACCAAAAAAGAAAGAGCTAAATTAATGCACTTTTACTATTCAAGAACTGGTTTTTATATGTTTATTTGGGTAAGTTTAAAAAAAGCATTTATCCCAATTTTATCTGTTGTTCTAGGTCTTTTCTTAATTAACAGGTACGTTTACAACATTAACGAAGGTTTAGAATCGATTACAGAAACTTTTTCTAGACTTGGTATTTTTTCGTTTTTCTTTACCTCAGAAACACTCTTAGGATTAATTCCACCAGAAATATTTATTGCTTGGACAAAAAAAACTCCTGAGCCCATTTTAAACCTAGCTATTTTGGCAACATTGTCTTATGTAGGCGGATTATTATCTTATTTTATTGGAAAATTAGCCTTAAAAATTGAAACTGTAAAAATCTATTTAGAAGTTAAAATGGCAAAACACCTCAAGAATTCTAAAAAATGGGGAGGTTTTTTAATTTTGGTTGGAGCATTATTGCCTGTGCCTTTTTCAATTTCTTGTATGGCAGCTGGTATGATTAAATATCCTTTTAAAAATGTAGTTTTATTTGGGTTGTTTCGTTTTGCTCGTTTTGCAGCTTATGCTTGGGCTATATTTCAAGTAGTAACATAAATTAAGTACATTTACCAATATGGGATTAACAAATAACGACGTTTTTAAAAAGTTAAGAGTTGCACATAAATTACGTGACACAGATATTATTGATATTTGCGCTTTGGTAGATTTTAAAGTAACCAAAGGAGAATTAGGTGCAATCTTTAGAAAAGAAGATCATCCAAAATATATGGAGTGTGGAGATCAGTTTTTACGCAATTTTTTAAATGGCTTAATTATACATTTACGTGGGCCAATGCCAAAGAAATAGACAGTAGACAGTAGACAGTAGACAGTAGACAGTAGACAGTAGACAAAAATAAAAAAGAGCATTAACCTTAACATTAATGCTCTTTTTTATTTACTATCGTCTAAAGACAACTGACTATTTTTAGAATGGTAAATCATCTGGTTCTTCATCAGAAACCTTAGAAGCTGGCTCAAATTGATCTACTGGTGGTAAATTACTTGGAGCGTCTTGTTGTGATAAGTTTTCAATTCTCCAACCAACTATTGAGTTAAAATATTTTGCTTCTCCTTGTGGATTAATCCACTCTCTTCCTCTTAAATTTATTGAAATTTTTACGTCTTGTCCAACTTTATAATTGTTTAACAAATCTGTTTTGTCTTGATGAAATTCAACACTAATCATTTGCGGATATTGATCATCTGTAGTAACCACAACATCTCTTTTTCTAAAACCATTAGCACCAAAAGTTTGTACCTCACCAATTAATTTTATTTTTCCAATAACTTCCATAATATAAATCTTAACTATTTAATTAAAAGCACTTTCCAAGCACTTTCTACATCATTTTTATTTAAAAACTCTTGCGCAAATGTATGTTTTTTTGAGGTTTCTAACCCAATAAATTGCGGATGTTCTTTTGCAAAGTTATCAACAGTTTCATTAGATGGTAATTGAGTTACGTTACCCAACATCCCTAAGTTATTTCCTGTTAAAACTGTACTATTTCTAATTTCAGACGGAATTGCGTCAACACCAATTCCGAGGGTAGCAATTGGTTTCGGAATTTCAAAAAACCCATCTCTTGCTCTCGAATAATAACTACCTCCAGCTCTAGCCACCAAATCTATTTTATATTGATCTATGGCTCCGTTTTCATCCAAAACATCATCTGCAATATGAATTTTGACTACTTCACAAACAATTAAATTTCCTGCTCCACCTTCATCACCAGTAAAAATAACATCATTTACTTTACACTCAAATTGTACAGGAGATTCTGCCACTCTAAAAGGTTTAATTTCATCTGATGGCAACATCGTAAATCCTGCCTTTTCAAACTCATTGACACCTTCTGGATATTCTGTAGAACTCAAAGACATTTGTTGTACAATATCATAATTCACTACATTTATCACTACTTCTTTTGTTGCTAAAGCATTATCTAAAGTGTGTTTCGTTGTATTGTTTCTTACTCTTCTTGCTGGAGAAAAAATCATGATTGGCGGATTAGAGCCAAACACATTAAAGAAACTAAATGGTGATAAATTAGGATTTCCATACACATCAATAGTACTTGCAAAAGCAATGGGTCTTGGAGCTACTGCACCTAATAAATAACCGTGTAATTTTCCTGTTGGAATCTTATTTGGATTGATAGAAAGCATTCGTAAATTTTTAGATAAGTAAAGATACTATCAAATCTTTAAATGAGTTATATACTGGAAACCTTTATATTTGTTTTAATGAATTTTTTAACAAACAGCATTCTTTTTAGACGAATATCCATTTTTATTTCATTGGTAATTGTCTCTTTGATTCTTTGGAACACCTATATTTTCTTTCAAAAATTTAAAGAAGATGAACGTATTAAGATGGAAATTTTAGCAGATGCACAAAAAGAAATTGCCTCGAATACTGACCTCAATGCAAGTGTGAGTTTGCCCTTAAAAATTATAGAAAGTAACACAAATATTCCTATGATTTTAGTGGATAATAAAGGAGAGTTTATCACATCTCAAAACTTAGACTCCACAAAAGTTTTAAATCCAAAATACATCAAAAAAATACTTGCTAAAATGAAATCTGAAAATACTCCAATAGAGGTAAGTATTTCAGGCAATAACAAACAATATATTTATTACAGTGATTCTGATTTATTAAACAGACTTACTTATTATCCGTTAGCATTAGTTTTAATTTTGATTTTATTTTTATCTGTTGTGTATCTCTTCTACAGTTCTAACAAAGCTGCAGAAACCAATAGATTATGGACAGGAATGGCAAAAGAAACTGCGCACCAAATAGGCACACCTTTGTCTTCTTTATTAGGTTGGGTTTCGATTTTAAAAATGGAGAAAGTTGATGAAACTTACATTGATGAAATTGAAAAAGATGTGCATAGACTAAATACCATCGCCAATCGTTTTTCTAAAATTGGTTCTGTACCTGAACTGAAAAAAGAAAACATTGTTACGGTTACTAAGCAAGCTTTTGATTATTTAGAATCTCGCAGTTCTAAACAAATTTCATTTTTATTTTTAACTACTGATGATGAAATATACACCAACATTAATACAGAATTATTTGGTTGGGTTATAGAAAATCTCATTAAAAACGCTATTGATGCGATGTTAGGCAAAGGAGAATTGATATTAAATTTAGAGAGTACCTCTAAAAAAATAAAAATTACGGTTTCTGATACTGGTAAAGGAATGTCTAAAAAATTATTTAAACAGATTTTTAAACCCGGTTTTACTACAAAAAAACGTGGTTGGGGTCTAGGATTATCTTTATCTAAAAGAATTGTTGAAGATTATCACAAAGGCAAAATTTTTGTACAAAAATCTGAATTGGAAAAAGGAACTACTTTTGAGATTTTGTTGAATAAAATCTAATTATTTAATCTTTCTAAAAACTAGATAGTCAATTTTTTATAATTTCTAATAATTAAAGAGGTAATTAATAATCCTATTCCTATTCCCATTAGAAAACCTTTTATAACATCATTTAATGTTATAAAATGACTAACTATTTGTGAAAATGCAATTAGTAACAATCCAATAGACAAAATTGTCAAAGTTTTTCTTTTATTTATTTTTTTCATGAGTTATTTTTTTTTAGGAATTATTACGTGTTTATACTTTTTGAATTTTACCATTATGTATCCAAAAACTAAACCGCCAAACATCCAAAAAATAAATTTAATCAAAGTAATTTTAAGGGTAATTTCTTCACCATCTATTAAAGGCCAAAAAAATGCCATGGCTACAAACATCCAAATACCCCAAGCTAAACCAACTTTTACCCATTCTTTCATTTTACTGAAATTTTTCAGCTATACGTTCTGCTAAAGCAGTAAATTCATCATCAGTTAGTTTCTCTTTTTTCATAAACTGCATATCTGCCATATTGTTAATAGGTATCAAATGCACATGAACATGAGGCACTTCTAAACCAATAACACTAAGTCCAACTCTATTACAAGGAACCGCTTTTTCTAAAGCTTCTGCAACTTGGTATGAAAAATCCATTAACGCTAAATATTCTTCTTTAGACAAGTCAAATATTTTGTTTTCTTCTTTTTTAGGCACAACTAATGTATGCCCTTTTGCATTAGGATTAATATCTAAAAAAGCAATATAATCATCGTTTTCTGCAACTTTATAACAAGGAATTTCTCCGTTAATTATTTTGGTAAATATGCTCATAAATAGTCTTTAAATATTAGTATTTAGACAATAGTAAATATATTAAAAAGAATTCGGGTTTTGGCAATGCCAAAACCCGAATTTGTGATTTATAGATTCCTGCTTTGGCAAGAATGACAGACAAGTTTACCTAGAAATTTCTATAATTTCAAATTTCATAATTCCGTTAGGAACTTGAATTTCTGCAATTTCTCCTACTTTTTTCCCTAACAAACCTTTACCAATTGGTGAGTTTACAGATAATTTTCCGTTTCTAACATCTGTTTCAGAATCTGCTACTAATCTGTACTTAAACTCCATTCCGTTTGTTGTATTTTTAATAACTACATTAGAGTGAATTAATATCTTAGAAATATCCAATTGAGATTCATCTAAAATACGAGCGTTCGCTACTACATTTTTTAATTTTGCAATTTTAGTTTCTAAATGCGATTGCTCTTCTTTTGCTGCATGATATTCTGCATTTTCACTCAAATCACCTTTATCTCTTGCGTCTGCAATTTCTTGAGTTACTCTTGGTCTTTCAACTTGTTCTAGTTGCACCAACTCGTCTTTCAATTTCTTTAATCCTTCTTCAGAATAATACGATATGTTGCTCATAATGTGTTCTATTTAAAATAAAAATCCCATCGCCAAAATAGGAATGAGATTAGAATACAAATGTACAAAATATTTGTAACTTGCCAGCGTTTTAATAGTGATGAACACAAATTATGATTAAAAAAGCACTTCTTTTTATTACATTTTTAACAATTTTAAGTTGCTCTAATAATGAGAACTTACAAAATTGTATTCAATCATTGCCATTAAGTATTACTGCTGATTTAAACAATCCTGAGTTAATCAGTGCACTTGTTCCTGGCGGATTTGTAGAACTTAACAATAGAGGAGAAAAAGGAATTCTACTAATAAACGTTAACGGAAATGAATTTGTTGCTTACGATAAACGTTGTCCTGCAAGCGATTGCAATCAGCCTATGACTTTTGAACGTGGTATTGTCTTAAAATGCCAATGTGATAATAGCGAGTATGGTGTTGGGTTTGGTATTGGTGGTCAACCACAAACTAATGGTTTTGTTTGTCCAGCGATAGAATACAGGGTAATTAAAAACGGAACTGTACTTCGAATCACTAATTTTTAATAGCATAAAAAGTTTAAGTTGCGTATTTTTGTCAAAACGTAATTCTATTAAACGTGAAAAATTATTTTTCTTCAGATTTTAAATTAGGAGTTTTAGGTGGTGGGCAATTAGGAAGAATGTTGCTGGCTGAAACTCAAAAATTTGACATCCACACCTCAATTTTAGACAGTAACAAAAACGCACCTTGTGCAGAAATTTGCAACAAGTTTGTTGTTGGGGATTTATTAGATTTTGATGCTGTTTACAACTTTGGTAAAACAGTAGATTTGTTAACTATTGAAATTGAAAATGTAAACTTAGATGCCTTAGATAAATTAGAAGACGAAGGTCTGACCATTTATCCAAAGCCAAAAGATTTAAGAATTATTCAAAGTAAAGCAAGACAGAAAAATTTTTATGTAGATCATCAAATTCCTACTGCAGAATTTTTACATTATGCTTACAAAGAAGAATTAAAACATTCTGTTGAAAATGATATTATTGATTTTCCATTTGTTTGGAAAGCAGCACGTTTTGGTTATGATGGAAATGGCGTAAAAATTGTTAGAAATACTGATGATTTAAATAGTTTACCCAATGTAGAATGCATTACAGAAAAGTTAATTCCGTTTAAAAACGAATTGGCGGTAATTGTAGCAAGAAATGACGATGGAGAAACTACAACGTATCCTGTTGTAGAAATGGAATTTCATCCAGAAGCCAACCAAGTAGAATATGTTATTTGTCCTGCAAGAATAAATAGTCAAGTTGCTGAAAAAGCGAGAGCAGTTGCTTTAAATGTAGTAAAAGAATTAGATTTTATTGGGTTGTTAGCTGTAGAAATGTTTCAAACTGTTGATGATAAAATCTTAGTAAATGAAGTAGCTCCAAGACCTCATAATTCTGGTCATTATTCTATAGAAGCGAGTTATACCAATCAATTTGAACAACATTTACGTTCTATTTTAAATCTTCCTTTAGGAAATACAGATAGTAAAGTTGCAGGAATTATGGTGAATTTAGTAGGTGCAGAAGGTTTTTCTGGTGATGTTGTTTATGAAAACCTAAATGATATTTTAAAAATTGATGGAGTTACACCTCATATTTATGGTAAGAAAGAAACACGTCCGTTTAGAAAAATGGGACATGTTACTATTGTAAATTCTGATATTGATACTGCAAGAAAAGTAGCGCAACAAGTAAAAGAAACGATTAAAGTAATAAGCAAATAATTATGGTAGGAATTATAATGGGAAGTGATTCTGATCTTCCAATAATGCAAGAAGCAATTGATGTTTTAGAAAGCATGGATATTCAAATTGAAGTAGATATTGTATCTGCGCATAGAACTCCAGAAAAATTATTTGATTATTCTAAAAATGCACATACAAGAGGTATAAAAGTAATTATTGCTGGTGCAGGTGGTGCAGCGCATTTACCTGGTATGGTTGCGAGTATGAGTCCGTTACCAGTTATTGGAGTCCCTGTAAAAAGCAGAAACTCTATTGATGGTTGGGATTCTGTGCTATCAATTTTACAAATGCCTGGTGGCGTACCTGTTGCAACAGTAGCTTTAGATGGTGCAAAAAATGCAGGAATTTTGGCTGCGCAAATTATTGGTGCTTCAGATAAATGTGTTTTAGATAAAATTATTGCTTACAAAGAAGGCTTAAAACTAAAAGTTGAAAAAGCTTCTGAACGTGTAAAGAAATAAACTAATACTATTCTTAATAAAAAAAGCTCAGAAATAAATTATTTCAGAGCTTTTTTTATTTTAGTAATTAACCATATACTACTTAGTAATCATTATTTTTTTGTTAAAAACTCTATTATCTTCTAAAGTAACTGCTATAATATAAACACCTCTAGACAATTTAGAAATATGTTTAGTTTGTGTTCCTAAAAAACTAGCTACTTTTCTACCTTGAATATTATAAAGTGAAACTTTTTTTACAGTTTCTAAATCATATTTAACTATTAAATTCTTACCTTCATCAATATAAACAGATAAGTTTTTAGAGTATGTAGACAAAGAATCTGTATTTAAGGATTTTTGATATCTACTTCTTTTTTCTTTAGTATAGATAACTTTAAATCTTGTATTATTTTCTCCAGTAGTTTCAATTGTAAAATCGTATTCTTGTTGTCTTAAATCTACAGTAATTTCTTGTTCTGTATCTATAAGGTATATATAGTAATCTTCATCTATATATTCTTCTTGAATCTTTATTGAATAATCACCTGTTTCATCTACAACATATCCCATTTTAACAACAACCTCATCTTCTACTAATTCTGGTAAACCTTGTATAGTTGCTTTATTAGTTTCGTTTGCTATGGTGTAAAATCCTAATGATTTTTGACTGGTATCAAAAGGAGCATCATACAACCTATCAAAATCATTTGTAGCTCCTTCAATAAAACCTACTAATAATGTATTCATTTTATCATTATGATTTAAAGAAAACCAAGAACGTCCTGTAGTTTTTTTAGTGCTAGAATTTGTATTGGAACTTCTATAAAACGTTGCATTTTTACCTGGAACCTGATGTGTAGTTTTAAAAGTTATTTTTAAATCAGAATCTGTGCTTTCTGTTTTAATAAAAAAACCTTGTCCTGCTCCAATATAACTGTTTGTAATAGATGTGGCATCACTAGTGCCTGTTAAATTATAAACTAAATACTCAGACACATTATTTTCTCCTATTTGAGATGTTTCTTGACTCCAAAAGTAAACCTCTCCATTTATTTCTGTATTATCAGGATCTGTAACAACTAAATCCCAATCTATGGCTGCAGGGTAAGGATTACCTACTAAATTATCACCTTTATCAGACCAATCATCACCATTATTATCTAAACCTTCAAGGTTTGTTGTATTGTAAATATTAACTGCAATATCTCCTTTATTTATATTTCCTGTAAAGGTTCTTAATTGTCCACCTGAACCTTCATTTTGAACTGCATAACCAGCTCCTGGTTCAAAATTTGATGTTCCATGAAGTATCCAATCTGAATTATTTGTACTTGCTCCAAAAGCATAAATAAGTTCTGCATCTGGAAAAACTGTAGCAATATTAGAATCTGCACTATTTACAGGTGAACTCCAATAAGAATAAAAATCATTACCTCCATAAGAAGGAGTAGTTCTTTGTATTTCAAAAGTACCTGCACTTATACTCGATTCTTTTTCTCTTAGAATTAAACTTGCTGAATCTTCCACAGTAATAGAACCATTGTTTAGTAAATCGTAGGCAATTTCTAAAGTACCTCCTGCCTCTATTGTTATTTCTGCACCTGTTTCTACTTCTAAGTCTCCTGTAATAATATGTTCACTACCTGTAATTACTGGGTAGTTACTACCAGATGTTTGCTCTTGAATAACTGCTGCCTCTTTTTTTAAAAAATTTGGCACAGCACCACCTACCCAATTAGAACCAGTATTCCAATCTGTAGATCCTGCTGTATCACTCCAAATAATTGTATCTACAGGAGATACTGTTGCCTCTTCTGTGCTAGTATTATCATTTGCTAAATACGTAAAAGTATCTCCATCTAAAATAGCAACCAAATCATCTGTACCAACTGTTGTAATTATATCTGATTTGTAATCATCTATTTCTTGTGGCGTTCTTACCCTATTCCAAATCCTGAATCCCCATAAATATCCTTCAAAATAATTAGTTCCTGAAAAACTTGTTAAAGCTGATGAACTATAGAAATAATCAGAATCTAATTGATTTGTCCATCCTGTTGAAGTTATACTAGGAAATCTCACACTAGCATCTTTATATCCTAGTCTCATAGTATTATGACCCCCAAACTGATAACCAGAATTTTCACCAATTAATGTCCCATCTAAATAAAACTTTAACGCTGTATTTTGATTAGCTCCCATTGGATTTGTGGTATTATTCGCGGCCTGAGCATCATCTAAAACAAGTGCCACATGATACCATGTATCAGCAGAAATTGCTTTTCTAAAATAGGTTCCTTCCCATCTTGGAGTGTAGTCTGCTCTATTATATCCTCCTACAACTAAATACCCTCCTTCAATATATGCTACAACAGCTCTAGTACCTGCACCTTCTTTCATAATAAATTGTCTAGTAGTAACTTCTGCTGCTTTAAACCATGTCTCGTAAGTTCTGTTGTTGGTAGTTCTTCTGTTAATATTGTTAATACTAGTATTAGTAGCGTCACCTACATTTATAAAATCATCTACACCGTCAAAATAAAAACCATCATTATCTGTTTGAGCAAAACTCAAACTTACCATTAAGTTTAAAATTAATAATAATATATTTCTCATAATTAAAATTTTAACCAACTTTAATGTTGCAATTAAAGTCCTTACAAAAATAATTTCAAATATTCTAAACTCTTAGAAGAATTCGTTAAACGGACCTTTAGTGTCGCTAAAATGATATTACAACAAAATAAACAATAAGATTAATGAATTCTTTATATTTGAACTCTAAAAAAGCAACGTAAATGAACCCACTTTTACAAGATTTTAACACAGCTCCTTTTTCTAAAATTTCTAATGATGATTACAAACCTGCTATAAAAAAAGCCATTGAAATAGCAAAATCTGAAATTGATGAAATTATAAATAATTCTTCAAAACCATCTTTTGAAAACACAACTGTTGACTTAGATTTTACTGGTGAAAAACTAAACAGAATTACAAGTATTTTTTTTAATTTAAATTCTGCTGAAACCAATGATGAAATTCAGAAAATAGCACAAGAAGTTTCTCCTTGGTTGAGTGAATTTAGAAATGATATCACATTAAATGAAGCTTTATTTAAAAGAGTAAAAACAGTTTATAACAATAGAAAAAATCTTCATTTAACTCCTGAACAAGAGATGTTATTGGAGAAACAATACAAAGGTTTTGCAAGAAACGGTGCTAATTTGAATGAAAATGATAAAAGTAGACTAAGAGAAATAGACACGAAACTCTCTAAACTTTCGCTTCAGTTTGGTGAAAATGTTTTAGCAGAAACCAATGCTTTTGAACTTCATATTACTAAAGAAGAAGATTTATCTGGGTTGCCAGAATCGGCTAAAGAAGCTGCTCATCAATTGGCTAAAGAAAAAAATAAAGAAGGTTGGATTTTCACGTTAGATTACCCAAGTTACATTCCTTTTTTAACCTATGCTGACCATAGAGAATTGCGTAAAAAAATGGCAATAGCTTTTGGTGCTAAAGGTTTTCAAAATAATAAAAATAACAATGAAAAAATTGTTTTAGACATTGTTAACTTGCGCCATCAAAGAGCAAATTTATTAGGTTACAAAACCCATGCACATTTTGTTCTAGAAGAAAGAATGGCTGAAAACCCAGAAAAAGTAATTTCTTTTTCTAATGAATTACTTGAAAAAGCAAAACCTGCTGCAAAAAAGGAATTCGAAAATTTAGAGAAATACGCCAAAAAATTAGACGGAATTGACCAATTGCAAAAATGGGATGGTGCTTACTATTCAGAAAAATTAAAAAAGGAAATTTTTGATTTAGATCAAGAATTGCTAAAACCTTATTTTAAGCTAGAAAATGTTATTGATGGAGTTTTTGAAATTGCAAATAGATTGTACGATTTACATTTCGAAGAGATTTCTACAATAGACAAATATCACGAAGATGTAAAAACATACAGTGTTACAGATACTCAAGGGAATTTTATTGCTGTTTTTTATGCAGATTTTCATCCAAGATCTGGTAAACGTAATGGAGCGTGGATGACATCTTACAAATCACAACAAATTAAAAATGGTGTAAACGAAAGACCTCATGTTTCTATCGTGTGTAATTTTACAAAACCTACACCAACCAAACCATCATTATTAACTTTTAACGAGGTAACTACTTTGTTTCACGAGTTTGGGCATGCATTACATGGCATGTTAGCAAATACCACTTATAATAGTTTATCTGGTACTTCTGTTTCTTGGGATTTTGTAGAATTACCAAGTCAGGTTTTAGAGAATTGGTGTTATGAAAAAGAAGCCTTAGAGTTGTTTGCAAAACATTATGAAACTGGAGAAGTGATTCCAATGAAATATGTAGAAAAAATTAAAGAATCTGCAAGTTTTCATGAAGGTATGCAAACACTTCGTCAATTGAGTTTTGGATTATTAGATATGAAATGGCACAGTGAAAATCCATCAGAAATAACTTCTGTAAAAGCGTTTGAAAATGATGCGTTTTCTGAGACTAAACTATATCCTGATGTTGCAGAAAATTGCATGAGTACTGCTTTTTCTCATATTTTTCAAGGAGGTTATTCTGCAGGCTACTATTCTTACAAATGGGCAGAAGTTTTAGATGCAGATGCATTTGAGTACTTCTTAGAAGAAGGAATTTTTAACAAAGAAGTGGCTATTAAATTTAAGGAAACAGTATTGTCTAAAGGAGGAACCATACAACCTATGGAATTGTATAAAAGTTTTAGAGGCAAGGAACCAAAACCTGATGCTTTGCTAAAAAGAGCTGGTTTGATTTAAATATCGATACTAATTAACACTTTTTATTGATGATTGTAAGCAAGTACTAATTAACTTCTCATAAAATCTAAAATCTATAAGGATTTATCATAAAAAAATCGTAAATTTAAGTAATCATTAACCCCCATTTTAATGAGAAAGCTTAGATATTTCATATTATTTTTATTATTTCTAAAAAGTAGTTTATTTTTTAGTCAGGATTCTTTTAATGTATCTATTCATCATGACACCAAATTATTACTTTTTGGTGATGATAGAGGAAATCATGCAGGCACCATAAATCTACTTGCAAAAGTTGAAATACCCATTGTTAAATTTGCGAATAGTTATGTTATTGCTTATCCTGCGTTTGAGTATGCAGCTTTACATTATGCTCCTTTAAGGCGTTATTTTGTTGGTGTTGGTTATGTGCAAAAAGATGTATTTTTTTCTAATTTAAACTTTAGTATCAAAACAAATTATGGTTTTATAAACAGAATGCAAAATACTACTGGAAGTTTTGGATTTAGCATAGAAGCTTTCTATAGAATTTCTAGACGGTTTTCATTAAGTTATCTTCATCAAATAGTGCAGAGAACAGATTTTAAAACATTGTATAATATCAAACCAGAGATGAAAAACAGTAGTTTTTTAGGAATAAAAGTACATTTTTAATTCATGTTTTTCGCCTCAATCCATTTACTCAAATATTTGCTAGCTTGTAGCGTTTGATACTGCAACATACTTCCTAAAAAATTATGAGCTCTATGCGCATCTATATTTTGACGCAATTCATTCATTTTTTTGATGAGTGAAACTCCTAATTTTTCTTTATCATAAATGCTATTGATGATTGCTCTTCCGTTTTTTTGAGCGGATTTCCAAACATCTTTATTCGTATATAGTTTTATCGCTTTTTTTGAAAATTCTTCGTAATCATCCGTAATAAAACCATTCCAAGGTAGGGTATCATGCATTCCTTCTGCACCAATTTTTGTGGTTACACTTGGCGTTCCAAAAAGCATTGCATCTGTAAGTTTTCCTTTTATACCAGCTCCAAAATGTAAAGGTGCTAACAGTACTTTTGCGTTTTCAATGACCTCTTTTGCATTTTCTGCAAAACCTTGAATTAAAAAACCGTCTTTTGGATTGTTTAAGTCTTGAATTTGCTGATTTACATACGCTCCGTAAATATGCATTTCTGCATTAGGTATTTGCTTTCTAATAGATTTCCAAATCTGTTTTTTTAGAGTAAGAACAGCATCAATATTAGGTTTATGAAAAAAGTTACCAATAAATACAAAATGATTTCTTTCTTCAAAAGATTTCCAATTTTCTGTTTGATTAGTAGTAATCTTATCAAATAAAAAAGGCAAATAAAAAAGTATTTTCTCATCAATTTTAAAAACTGATTGTAGCAAATCCATTTCGTAAGTAGAAATAATTAACGATAAATCACAACGCAGAATCGCTGCAATTTCTCGCTTTGCCTCATCCGATTTTAGTAAAGCTTCTGTGGTAAACTTTTTACCTTTTTTATATTGCTGATGTCTAACTTTTCTTAAAAAATGTAGGTCTTCTGTATCTAAAATTCGTAAAGCTTTGGGGCAATGTTCTGCAACTCTCCAACCAAATTGTTCTTCCATCATAAAACGATCAAACAAAACAATAGTAGGATCTAATTTTTGAATAAAATCATCAAAACTTTTAGAATTTAATTGAATAGAATGTTCATCAACATCAATTGATTTTAAGTCAAAAGCGTTTTTGTTTTTTTGTGCAGGAGATGCAAATGCAATCTTATAATCTTGTTCTAAAAATTGTGTTATCAACTGCATCATTCTGCTTCCTGCAGCAGAAGAATTGGGTTCTACCCAAACATAACCAATTATTAAAACTGACTCTTTTGTCAATTACTTAGCGTTCATTTGTTGTTTGTATTCACCTTGAACTTTTTTACCCCAAGATACAATTGCTTCAATCTGTTCAGGAGTTAAATTTGCTTCAGAATGTGTCCAAGTATAAGAATCTAAAGGCATTTCACCTTTTTCTACCTCTTCATATAACTCATCCATTTTGTGTTCTTTCTTCTTTAAAGAATAAGAACTCCATTTAGAAAAATTCAAATGTTTTTTACCATCTGCTACGTGTTCTGCTAACCAATAGTTTACTGGTGTTATTGAATTGTACCAAGGGTATCTAGTTTTGTCTGAATGACAATCAAAACAACTTTCTTTTAAAATTTTATGCACTTCTGATGGTGGATTTGTTTCTGCTATAAAAGCACTAACACTTGCTAAATCTCCTTCGTTTTTTTCTGGTCCAAAGAACTGAGCAATGACAAAAACTACTACTAAAATCCAACCTATTTTTTTAAGAATTTTCATGAAATAAATTTTAAGAATTCGAGAGAGTAAATCTACTGAATTCTCCCTATATTCTGTAAAAATATCCGTATTTTTGTCAACTATTATTAAAAATTAAACCGAAAGGTTACACAATACGCAAAATTACATTTACTCATGAAATACGATATCATTGTTATAGGTTCTGGACCAGGAGGATATATCTCAGCAGTTAGAGCTTCTCAATTAGGTAAAAAAGTGGCCATTATAGAAAAATATCCAACATTAGGTGGAACTTGTTTAAACGTTGGATGTATTCCTTCTAAAGCTTTACTAGATTCTTCTCATCATTACTATGATGCTGTAAATCATTTTGAAGAACATGGAATTTCTGTTTCAACACCATCTTTTGATTTTGGTAAAATGGTAGAAAGAAAAGCCAAAGTAGTAGAAACTACTACTGGAGGAATCAAATACCTAATGGATAAAAATGATATTGATGTTTATGAAGGTTTGGGTTCTTTCGAAGATGCTACTCATGTTAAAGTAACTAAAAATGATGGTTCATCAGAAGTAATTGAGGGTACAAATATTATCATAGCAACTGGTTCTAAACCATCAACTTTACCTTTTATTGAAATTGATAAAGAAAGAATTATTACCTCTACAGAAGCTTTAAAATTAAAAGAAGTTCCAAAGCATTTAATTGTTATTGGTGGTGGTGTAATAGGTCTTGAGTTAGGTTCAGTTTACAAACGTTTAGGTGCAGATGTTTCTGTGGTAGAGTATGCTCCAAAAATTACTCCAACTATGGATGCTGATGTATCTAAAGAGCTACAAAAGGTACTAAAAAAGCAAGGTATTAAGTTTAACGTTAGTCATGGAGTAACAGCTGTTGAAAGAAATGGAGATGAAGTGGTTGTAAAAGCAACCAATAAGAAAGGCGTTGAAGTTGAGTTTAAAGGCGATTATTGTCTAGTTGCTGTTGGAAGAAGAGCGTATACTGATGGATTAGGTTTGGAAAAAGTAGGTGTAGAAGTAAATGAACGCGGACAAGTTGCCGTAAATGATCATTTACAAACTAATATTTCTAATATTTATGCAATTGGTGATGTAGTTAAAGGTGCAATGTTAGCGCATAAAGCTGAAGAAGAAGGTGTTGTAGTTGCTGAATATTTAGCTGGAGAAAAACCTCATATTGATTATAACTTAATTCCTGGGATAGTTTACACATGGCCAGAAGTAGCTGCTGTTGGTAAAACTGAACAAGAATTAAAAGATGCTGGTGTAGATTATAAATCTGGTAAGTTTTCTATGAGGGCATTAGGTAGATCTCGTGCAAGTGGAGATATAGACGGATTTGTAAAAGTATTAGCGGATAAAAATACGGATGAAATTTTAGGAGTTCATATGGTTGGCGCACGTGTAGCCGATTTAATTATGGAAGCTGCAGTTGCTATGGAATATAGAGCATCAGCAGAAGATTTGGCAAGAATTTGTCATGGTCATCCAACTTATTCTGAAGCAGTTAAAGAAGCTGCAAAAGCGGCTTGGGATGGAAAACCATTGAATGCTTAAAAGTATTTGTATACAAGAAAATAAAAAGGTGCTGAACGAATTCAGCACCTTTTTATTTAAATTCTAAAAGAACGATTGATAAAAGAAAACCATGTATAATTTGTGTTGCACTTATCACAAGAATACGCTCTTGTACCTGGTATTAATTTAGTAAATGTATTTCTTTTCATCCTGTGTCTAGAAACAGATTTGCATCTTGGACATGCTTTCATAAGAATAGTCATATTTGTTTAACCCTGTAAAGGTACTAAAAACCAATATAATAGAGGCATCTAAAAACAAATTTACTACAACAAGAAATTAAATTAATAAGTAATTTAGTCAGACTCTAAAAGAACGGTTGATAAAAGAAAACCAAGTATATTGAGTATTACATTTATCGCATGAATACGCTTTTGTACCAGGTATCATTTTTACAAAAGCATTTCTTTTCATTCTATGTCTAGAATCAGATTTACATTTAGGACAGGCTTTCATTTTGCAGGAGGATTTAGGCTTAACACTTGCAATCTACTAAAATTCAATCAATTACAACTGAATTATCTTAACCCAAACCTGATATTTATTGATTATATGATATTAAGTTGATCTTTTGTTTAAATCATAAAAAAATACACACTTTTTAATGAAATAATAAAATTACTATTTGTTTAGTTTTCGGTTTGTTTTAATTATGGCTTGTTCATTTTTCCAATCAATCCATTTTTGCCCTTTTATTCTTCTCATAACATTATCCAATGTTCGCATGATAAAAACATTATAAATTGCTTTTGATAAGTTTTTTGGTTTTCTGGCAATAGCTCGTAAACTCATTGAAAAACCTGGAGTTATGTAGCGCATGTAATGCCAAAAACCTTCTGGCATATACAATACATTTCCGTGTTCTAACTCAGCAACATAACCTTTTGCGTTTTTTAATGCTGGCCATTTTTTAAAATCTGGATTGTTAAAATCAATATCTTCTCTAGTGATTAAAGAATGTGGAATTTTATACAAATGCTCATTCTGATCTTGATCAAACAGAATACATTTCTTTTTTCCTTCAAAATGGAAATGAAAAATGTTGGCCAAATCAATATCATAATGCATAAACGTGTAGGAATCTCTTCCTCCAAAAAATAACATGGGTAAACCTTTCATTAGTCGTAAACCAAAATCTGGATAAGAAAAGTCTTTTTGTAAAACAGGAACTTCTTTTAAAATATTCCACAAAAAAATTCTGAATTTAGTAGGCTCACGTTTTAGTAAATCTACATATTCAGACATTTTCATAGTTGCGTGAGGTTCGTTAAAACCGTCTTTGTAATCTACAGGTCTATCATCATAAAGTGGTACAGTTTTATCTCCTGCAACCTCTTTCATATAGGCTAAACTCCATTTTTTATACGCTGGCCAATCTTCAATAAAACGCTCAATAATTACTGGTTTTTGAGGTTTAAAGTAGTTTTTTATAAAATCTTCTTTGGTAATCGTTTCAACACGATCTATTTGAGTTAAGTTTAAACTCATGTTATTTAAAATAAAAAAACAAAGTTAAGAAAATGTAACGAAAATCTTTTATTTAAGAAGAAATCCATCACCTTAAAAAGTGATGGATTTAAAAAATTAAGCTATTAAAACAAATTATTTCATAGCAAATCTTGTTTCTAATTATAAGTAGTAGAAAAGTAACTTTTGTTACACTAAAAAGAAAAATATTGTCTAAAAAGTAGTTTAGAGAGTCTAACTGAGCTTGTCGAAGTTTTTTAAACTTGATGGATAAATTAAATAGTCTTCGACAAGCTCAGACTGACTTTTTTAGTTAATTATTACTTTTAAGACAGTCTCTTTAAATATTTTGAGAAATTAAATTATTAAAAATTGTAACGTAAACCAAATAAAGCATTGCTTGGTGGCATAGGTACAAAACCAGTTTCTATATAATCTGCATTAAAAATATTATTCGCTGTAAAAGTGAATTCAAATTCCTGAAGACTAACAATTATCGATGCATCCCAAACATTATAACTTTGTCCGTCTGCACGTTCTGCGTGTTTGTAAATGATATTCTGACTCACATTTTTAAACAATTGTGTTCTTAAACGAGTTGTAAAATGGTGCTTTAATGTGTTTAATGAATAACGCGACAAATCTCTATTTTGATCTATAATATCATCCTCTAAAAAAGTATATCCTACAGCTATATTTTGATTAAAATCGTTGATTTTAAAACCATAATTTGTATCAAGTTCAAAACCTTTTGTATTTACATTAGCAATGTTAGTGGCTGTAAAAGTATTTGTGTTAGCATCTGGTCTAATAAAATCGATTAAATTATCTGAATCTCTATTAAATAAAGATACGTTCATAAAGAAAGCATTTCTTGTATATTTAAATCCAATTTCTTGAGCAAAAGCTTCTTCTGGTTGCAAATTAGGGTTTCCTGCTGTACTAGAATCGTTATAGTACAAATCCGTATAAGTAGGAATTCTAAAAGTACTCCCTATGTTACCATAAACTTTAAAATTCTCAGAGAAATTATAGCCAATATCTAATCCTGGAAAAGCGTGAAATTTAAAATCAGAAAAATAAGTAACTGCAACACCTGGAGTGACATCAAAATCACCAAAATTAAAACGGTGTTCTAAAAATAAGTTCGCCATCATTCTGTCTCTTTGCCCCAAATTATTACTGCTAATTGAAACTCTAGAAACATCTACTCCAAAACCAGTAATTCCAAGATTAGAATTGTAAGATGCATTTGCTTCTGCACCTACTTTGTTTGTAATGTGTAAGTTTCTGTAAAAAGATGGGTCATCTCTTTTTAACAAAAAGATATCTTGACCTCTTCTCCAATACACTCTTGGTGTAATTTTAAGGTTTTCTGTTTTAAAAGTAGTAGAAACTCCAACTAAACTATTTTGTGTTTCTTCGTATTCATTCAATCCAAAGCTTTGAGGAGTATAAAAATTTTGGGCTCCAAATTTTTTATCAAAAAAGGTAGCAATTACATTTATGGGTTGTTTTTGTTTGTTAAAAACACCCTTTAAAAAATAATTGTAATTGTTATAGTCAGAATTTTCTCTATACCCATCTGAAGTTAATGCACCAATATGCGCTATAATGGTAGTATTTTCTGAATCTTTACCCAAAGTGACAGAGCCATTTAATTGTCCAAAAGAACCTGCTTCTACATTTGCAGAAACGGTACAGTTTAGTTTTTTCTTTGTCACAATATTAATTGCTCCTGTAAAAGCATTTTGTCCAAAAACTCTTGCTGCAGGCCCTTTTATAATTTCTATACGCTCAATAACCTCTATAGGTAAAGCTGCATTTAATGTATGATGTCCTGTTTGTGCATCATCCATTTTAATTCCATCAATTAAAAGCAATGTTTGATCGAAACCTCCACCTCTAATGTATAAATCTGATTGACTACCTGCGGTACCTCGTCTTCTAATATCTACACCCGCAACTTGTTGTAATAAATCTGCAACATTTGTTGCTGCACTATTTTTAATAATATCTGCAGTTACAATTTGTATAGTTCTCGAATTCTCTTTAAAAGGAATTTCAATTCTATTTGTAGTAATTACCACTTCTTTTAAGGTATCTCTTTTTATAGTATCTGTTTGCGCATTTGTTTTAAAAACACAAAACGTCAATAGTAATACTAAGGTAAATTTAATTCTCATAATTCATCATTTAAAAACGCTGCAAAAGTGGTAACTTTCCGGACGATTAATATAGTCCAGTTTTAAAATGTCTAATAGTCCGGTTGAACATCTTTTGAAGCAATTCATAACTTTTGATAAAAAGTTATCACAACCTGTATACATTCAAGTTTCTCAACAGATTATTAATGCTATACAGCTAAAGTATATTCGTAAAGGTACTGTTTTACCAGGAACCCGAAAGTTTAGTACTCTTTTAAAGATTCATAGAAATACTGCTGTTGCCATTTATGAGGAATTAGCTTCTCAAGGTTGGGTAGAAATCATCCCCAATAAAGGAACTTATGTTCTAGAAATTGAGAAAAAACCTATCAAGATCATTTCAGAAAAAGTAAACTATAATTATACGTATGCAAAAGCAACAGGTTTTCCTTTTCAACAATCCTTTCATTTAGCATCTACTGCACAATTAACCAGTGCAACCTATACTATAAATGATGGAAAACCCGATTTAAGATTGCATCCTGTACATCAATTTACAAGATGGTACAGTGCTGCTATGAAACGAAAAAACTTAATCAAAAAATGGAATAGACCTACCGAGTTTTCGCAATCGCTTTTTAAAACACAATTGTGTAATTATTTAAATGCCACAAGAGGTTTTAACATAAGACCCAACAATTTAGTGAGTACTAGAAGTACAGAAATGAGTTTGTATATTGTTTCTCAGTTGCTCATACAATCTAATGATATTGTATTAGTTGGAGAGTTGAGTAATTATGCCTCAAATATGATTTTTCAGCAAGCAGGTGCTACAATTTTAACTGTTCCCATAGATGATGAAGGTTTGGATATTAATTACATCAAAAATAATTTTACAAAAGGAAGTATTCGATGTGTGTATGTATGTGCACAAAGAGATTATCCAACATTGGTAACACTAAGCATAAAACGTAGATTGGCTTTGGTAGAACTTGCCAAAACATACGGTTTTGCTATTATTGAAGATGATTACGATTACGATTTTCAGTTTGATGGTTCTGCAATATTACCTATGGCGAGTGCAGATGTAGACGGAATGGTCATTTATTTAGGTAAACTTGGGCAATCTTTATTTCCTAGTTTTCAAACTGGTTTTATAGTTGCTCCAAAAAATCTAATCTCCGAAGCAAACAACTATTTACAATTGTTAGACAATCAAGGAGATTTAATACAAGAGCAAATGTTATCGGAATTGATTTATGAAGGTGAGATATATCGTTTGATGAAAAAAAACATCATCATTTACAAACAAAGACGCGATTATGTATGCCAACTACTCAATACCTATTTTACTAAGATCGCCCATTGGAAAATACCTTCTGGTGGATTGGCTATTTGGATAGAATTTTCCCAAAAAATATCACTCTTAAAACTGGCTGAAGAAGCAGCAAAAAACGATTTATTTTTACCCAAAATAATACTGTATCAAAACCAGAAAACTTGTGCCATTCGTTTTGGGTTTGGGCATCTAAACTTAGATGAAATGGAGCCTATCATTCAGAAATTAAAAAATGCCTACAATAAAATTACACCTTTATAAACGTAGTTTTTTAACACAATAAGATATTAACAAACCTCTTTTAATATCTTTTTTTTTGATACTTTTATACGATGTTTTCGCTTGTAGATTGTAATAACTTTTATGCTTCTTGTGAACGGGTTTTTAATCCGAATTTACAAAATAAACCTGTTGCTATTTTAAGCAATAATGATGGTTGCGTAATTTCTATGAGCGATGAAGCTAAGAAACTACAACTCCCTTTTGGAGCACCAATTTTTAAATGGGAACAATTTTGTAAAGAAAAAAATATTACAATTCTATCCTCCAATTATCCTTTGTACGGAGATATGAGCGCACGAGTAATGAATATTTTACGAGATTTTTCTCCAGACATCGAAGTCTATTCTATTGATGAATCTTTTTTAGAATTTAAAGGTTTTGAAAATTATGATTTTGAAGAATATGCAACTAAAATTAGGTCTCGAATTTTAAAATGGACTGGTATACCCACTTGTGTAGGAATTGCCCCAACAAAAGCATTGAGCAAAGTAGCCAATAAAATTGCCCGTTCTAACTTAAAACAATCGAAAGGGATTTGTGTGATTAATTCTGATGAAAACAGGATAAAAGCACTAAAATGGACAAAAATTGGAAAAGTTTGGGGAATTGGAAATCGCTTAGAAAAACGATTACAAGCCAAAGGAATAGTAACTGCTTATGATTTTACACAAGTTTCAAGCGATTGGGTTTTAAAAAATTTTTCTATTGTAGAATGGCGATTGCAAAAAGATTTGCAAGGAATTTCTAAAATTCCCTTAGAAGATGCTGTTTCATCAAAAAAAATGATTGCAACTACTAGAAGTTTTGAAAACACCTATGGAGATATTGATAACATTAAAGAACGTATTTCTACATTTGCTACAAGTTGCGCTAGAAAATTACGTGAGCAAAAATCTAGCTGCCACGTAATTACTGTGTTTTTAAGAAGTAATCGTTTTAGCAAACATCAGCCTTACGAAAAAGAAAACAAAACGGTTATTTTATCATTTCCTACAGATTCCTCGTTAACCATTGCCAAAGCTGCTACAGAAGCTGTAAAAACTATTTTTAAAAAAGGAGTGCAATATAAAAAAGCAGGTGTTATTGTTTCGGGTTTGGTGCCAAATGACAATTATCAACTTAATTTATTTTTACACGAAAATCCAAAACATAAGCCACTAATGGCTGCTATTGACAAATTAAATGGTAAATTTAAATCCGATAAATTAAAGTTAGGCAATCAAGATTTACAACGCACTTGGAAAATGAAACAAGAACGATTATCACCTAAATTTACCACCAATATCAACGAAGTAATTACTGTAAAATAATGACAAAAAATTTAGTTTTTTTCACCCCAAAAGCTTCATCAGGAAATGGTGCAGTTTTGGTTGATACAGGAATTTCTGCTGGGTTTCCATCGCCTGCAGACGATTTTAGAGAAACCCGAATTTCTTTAGATGATGAACTCATTCAAAATAAAGACGCTACCTTTTTTGCCAAAGTAAAAGGACAATCGATGATTGACGCAGGTTTAGATGATAACGATTTGTTGGTAATTGATAGAAGTTTAGAACCTGCCAACAATAAAATTGCAGTTTGTTTTTTAGATGGCGAATTTACGGTAAAACGCTTGCGCGTAGAAAAGAATGAAGTTTGGTTACAACCAGAAAATATTAATTATCCCATCATAAAAATCACAGAAGAGAACGATTTTATGATTTGGGGTATTGTAACTAATGTGATTAAGAAAGTTTGAAACTAGCCTTAAAATATTACTTAAAATTTTTAAGAAAGCAAATATTGTTTTTGCTTTTGATTGTTTTATTACCATCAGGCTTTGCTCAAAACCGTGCAGCATTTCAAGATACCATTCCGTTTAGAACTGATTTAGGCTTAATAATTATTCCGATCACTTTTAATGGCGTTAAAAAACAATTTGCTTTTGATACTGGCGCTACACATTCTGTTTCTTATGATTGGGCAAAAAACGAACTAAAACCAACTAGAAAAACAATGAATATTACTTCTTCTAGTGGTTTAAAAAGTAAAATGCGGTTTTACAAAAGTGGATTAATAGAACTAGGAAGTAGAAAAATTAGAAGACACAGTATATTAAATACTGCTAAAAATGATGTGTTTTCTTGCTATAATATCGACGGAATTCTGGGTGTAGACATTATAAAAGAACTGAATTGGACTATTGATTTTGAGCGAAAAATTTTAGTGATGTATCCATCAAATTATTTTCCAGATAAAGTAAAAACGATGCATCGTTTAAACTTTGATTATCAAAATAAAAGACCTTATGTTTTTCTAAAACGAAAAAATAAAGAAATTCGCTTTCTTTTAGATACTGGAGCTGGAGGTTTTTCTAATATTTCTAAACGCGAATACAATTTTTCTACAATTGATCTTTATCCAAATTTATCAACACAAAGTGCTAGCATAGATGTAAATGGAATGCTTACCTCATCATTGGCTAAAATTGTTAAGTATGCAGAGGCTTTTTCTGGTGATGCTGCTATTTCACCAATTGTAGTGTACAATAACCAAAAATCCTCTAAAATAGGAAATCGATTATGGCAAAATAATGAACTTTTTTTGTCATTAAAAAAAGACAAATTATATAGTTTTAAAGCTAATATCAACAATACATTTAAAGGATATCCATGTTCTGTTTTATTTTATAAAAACAGAATGCGAATTATTAAAGTAGAAGAAGAAAGCGCTTTATGGAAAAATGGTGTGAGACAAGGAGATGAAGTAGTATCTGTAAATGGAAAACAGTTTGATAATTTTTGTGATTTAGACAACTATTTTAGAAAAACAGTTAAGCTTGCACAATCTTTCACAATAACTTTAGCTGATGGCAAACAATTTACTATAACCAAAAATTCTGTATTAAAAGATTAAAATTACTCTTTTTTAATATTTTATTATTGTTTTTCGATAATTTTTATATATTTGCATTGTCAAATAATAAAAACTATTATCTTATGAAAACAGAAAGAAAAATAATATTATCATCTCATTTTTTAAAATTTATAATGGCAATTCTATTTGTTACTGGCATAAGTTTAGTCGTTATCTATTTTCACTCTTTAAATTCTCCAGAAAAATATACAAGCCTGATAATTTCAAAAAATAATGGTTTAATATTTGATTCTAGTATAAAAGAAATTCCTAAAAACTATGATGAATGGAAAAACACGAAACAGCTTATTCACTTTAACTTATTAGAGAATTTTACAAAAGTTAGATTCTTATTATCAAAATTTACAAATGTAGTTGGTTACTTTTTTATAATTTTTTTATTCCATAAATTTTTAAAAAACGCCCTTACTCTGCAATTTTTCTTTGAATCTAATATTAAGATTTTAAATAAAATTTTATATATACTTCTTGGTTTATTTTTATTAAAACTACTCCCTTTTAACTTATATACAATGGTGTTTTTTAAGAATGGATTACCTCATTATGTTTCAAAAAGCCATATGGATTTAAACTTTCTATTTTATTATCCTCTATATATTATTTTTATCTATCTCTTAAAAATAGTTTTTAAACGAGGTCAAGAATTAAAAACAGAAAACGATTTAACAATATAAATATGGCAATCATTGTAAACTTAGATGTAATGCTTGCCAAACGTAAAATGCGGAGTAAAGAATTGGCAGAAATTATTGGCATTACAACCGCAAACTTATCGATCTTAAAATCGGGTAAGGCAAAGGCAATTCGTTTTTCTACTTTAGAAGCTATTTGTAAGGCGTTAGATTGTCAACCCTCAGATATTTTAGAATACCAAGAAGATTAATTCAAATTACGTTTCTCAATAAAAAAACGCTTTAAGAGTTGAGAGCATTCATTTTCTAAAATTCCACTAATAACTTTAGTTTTAGGATGCAAAGTAGTTTTCAAATTGACAAAACCTCTGTCTGGTTCTGAAGCTCCGTAGACAATTTTATCAAGTTGTGCCCAATAACTTGCGCCAGCACACATTTGACAAGGTTCTAAGGTTACATACAATACACAATCTTTTAAATATTTTCCACCTAAAAAATCGGCTGCTGCTGTAAAAGCCTGCATTTCTGCGTGTGCAGTAACATCATTCAATGTTTCCGTTAAATTGTGTGCTCTTGCTATTATTTTATCATTATGAACAATAATTGCACCTACAGGAACTTCGCCTTTATCAAAAGCAATTTGTGCTTCTTGTAATGCTTTTCTCATAAAATAAGTGTCATCAAAAGGTTGTATCATTGGTAAAGAATTATAAAAATCAATATTACAAAAAAGGATTATTGTATTTTTGTTGAATGTCGAAAAATTTGTTAGATAACATATCAAATCCTAGTGATTTACGAAAATTAAATCCTGAACAATTACCAAAATTGGCAAAAGAATTGAGGGATTTTATTATTGATATTGTTGCTACAAAAGAAGGGCATTTAGGAGCAAGTTTAGGTGTTGTTGAATTAACTATTGCTTTGCATTATTTATTTGATACACCAAACGATTTGTTGGTTTGGGATGTTGGTCATCAAGCGTATGGTCATAAAATTTTAACAGACAGAAAAAATATTTTTCATACCAACAGACAATTTGGGGGTATTGCTGGTTTTCCTTCAAGAACTGAAAGTGAGTATGATACTTTTGGTGTTGGGCATTCATCAACTTCTATATCTGCAGCTTTAGGTATGGCAATTGCCTCTAATTTAAAAAATGAAACAGAGAAACATCATATTGCAGTTATTGGTGATGCTTCTATTGCAAGCGGAATGGCTTTCGAAGCGTTAAATCATGCTGGAGTTTCTAAAGCAAATTTACTCATCATTTTAAATGATAATGCCATAGGAATTGATCCTTCTGTGGGTGCTGTAAAAGAATACTTGACAAAAGTTAAGAGTGATAAACGTTTGGCAGCACAAAACAACATTATAAAAGCATTAAATTTTGATTATTCTGGACCAATTGACGGACATAATATTCCAAAATTATTATCAGAAATCGAACGTTTAAAAACAGTTCAAGGGCCTAAGTTTTTACATGTAATTACCACAAAAGGAAAAGGTTTACAAAAAGCAGAAGAAGATCAAGTTACGTATCATGCGCCTGGAAAGTTTGATAAAATTTCTGGAGAAAGAAAGCAAAAAGAAGAAAATCCTTACACCAAATATCAAGATGTTTTTGGAAAAACCATCGTTGAATTAGCAGAAAAAAATGATAAAATTGTTGGCATTACTCCTGCAATGTTAACAGGAAGTTCTCTAAAGTTTTTAATGAATAAATTTCCAAAAAGAACTTTTGATGTAGGTATTGCTGAACAACATGCAGTAACATTAGCTGCTGGTATGGCAACTCAAGGATTGGTTCCGTTTTGTAATATTTATTCTACTTTTTTACAGCGTGCTTACGACCAAGTAATTCATGATGTTGCTTTACAAAATTTACCCGTAATTTTTTGTTTAGACAGAGCAGGTTTGGTTGGTGAGGATGGAGCTACTCATCATGGAATTTTTGATTTGGCCTACTTAAGGTGCATTCCTAACCTGATTATTTTCGCGCCAAGAAATGAAATTGAACTACGTAACATTTTATACACTGCTCAAACAGGTTTACAACATCCAATTGCAATTCGTTATCCTAGAGGTTATGGTAACATTATTGATTGGCAAAAACCTTTCGAAGATATAGAAATAGGTAAAGGAGTCTGCTTACAAAAAGGTGAAAAAGCAGCAATTTTATCTGTAGGAACTATTGCTTCAAACATCTCAGAAGCATTAGATTTAGTGCCTAATCTATGTTGTTTTTCTCATTATGATATGCGTTTTATCAATCCTCTAGATGAAAAGTTATTGCATACAGTTTTTAAAGAGCATACTACAATTATTACTCTTGAAGATGGCACTGTAAAAGGCGGATTTGGAAGTGCTATTTTAGAATTTGCATCAGCTTATAACTATAAAAACATTATTAAAACCATTGGTATTCCTGATGATTTTATTCAGCATGGAAGTATTCAAAAACTTCAGCATAAACTGGGTTTAGATGCAAGAAGTTTAGCAAACATATTTCAGTTTTATTCTTAATTATTTTATCTTATATACTTGAGACAATGATCAAAACTCAATAAAATTGTTAAAAAAACAATATGTAAATTTATTTTTAATAACTTGGCTAACGTTAAAATAGTTCAAGATGAAAAAAAAATTACTTTTTAAAAAAATTGCAATCCCAACTTTACTTATTCTTCTAACCCTTATTGGTTACCAAAACTTTAATCAATCAGAAATTCAAATTACACCTATTGATAAACAAAGAGAGAAGTTTCATACTTTTTTAGATGAACATCCGTATAATAATAGAAATATTAGTAAAGATTACAATAGTATTCCTAAACAAGATAGACCTGATTTAGCTGCTGAACAAAATTATCTCATGATGGTTGACCCAAACTCGTTAACTGTGCCGTATGATGAAATACTCTCAGCTTTTAAAACAACATCCGATAAACTTAAAAAAAGAAAACTTTTAAAAAATGCAGTTTTACAAAATAAGAAATCAGTAAAAAGTAATAACAAAGAATTTTTTGCTAAAACTGATGGTACATTCAACTTTTCTGAAGCCATTACTGTAGGTGGAAATCCTATAGTTTGGAAAGAAAGAGGCCCTGATAATGTGGGTGGTAGAACAAGAGCCATACTTTGGGATCCTAATGATTCATCAAGCAGGAGAGTTTTTGCTGCAGGAGTTTCTGGTGGTATTTGGGTTAATGATAATGTATTAGACCCTAATTCTTCTTGGAGAGTTGTTAATGACTTTTTAGCATCAATTGCAGTAAATACAATAGTTGCAGACCCTAATAACCCTCAGATTTTCTATGCAGGTACTGGAGAAGGTTGGTTTAATGGCGGAGCAGTAGAAGGTGTTGGTATCTTTAAATCTATTGATGCTGGTAAAACCTGGAACTTACTACCAAGTACATCTGGTGATGAATTTGCCTATGTACAAAAAATTGAAATGACGCCTACAGGAACCATTATAATAGCTACTAGAGCAGTTAATTCTCAAGATGGAGGTATTTTTAGATCAACAGATAACGGAACATCTTTTACAAGAGTTTTAAATACAAGAGGTGCAGATGTAGAAATTGCTGCTAATGGAGATATTTATGCCTCTAGAGGAATTTTTAGTACTGGAACTATTTTTAAATCTACAGATGATGGTGTTACTTGGAAAAATGTGACGCCTACTGGTGGTAATAATCCTGCTAGAATAGAAATTGCTACAGCACCATCAAACGCAAATGTAGTTTATGCAATTTCTCAAGACAGATCAGACAATACAATTGATTGGATGCAAAAATCAACCGATGGTGGAGCTACTTGGGTAAATTTACCTGTTCCTCAACATAACGATCAATGTGTTGCTGAAGCAACAGATATTACACGTGGACAAGCATGGTATGATTTAATTTTAGCAGTAAGCCCCACAAATGCTGATGTTGTTATAGCAGGTGGTGTAGACTTAGGTAGAAGTGATGATGGTGGACAAACTTGGACTCAAATTTCTGAATGGGCAAATTGTAGTAGCCTCGAAGATGTGCATGCAGACCAGCATGCTATAGAATTTAGACCTGGCTACCCTAGTGAAGCTCTCTTAGGAAATGATGGTGGTATTTATTATTCATCTAATTTAGGTTTAGCTACAAAACCAACTTTTGAAACAAGAGATAAAAACTATACGACTACTCAATTCTATGCAGTAGCTACAGATAATGTTAGTGGTTCAGATTATTATATTGGTGGTGCACAAGACAACGGAACCCAACAACTTAGAAGCGATTTAAACTTTTCCGCTAGAGAAGTTTGGGGTGGTGATGGTGGTTTCTCTCACGTAGATCAACTTGATCGAACATATCAACTAGTTTCTTCTCAAAGAGGAGGTGTAGCACACTCATCAAATGGTGGAACTTCTTTTAGAAGCGTAACGAATTTAGGTACTGGTAATTTTATAAACCAAAGTGATTATGATTATTCTAGTGGAATTTTATATAGCGCAGCAGGAGACAATGAATTAGGGAAAATTACAGATGTAAAAACAACTAGCCCTAGTAGTGAAGTTGCCATATCTGTTAAGATTGGTAATAGGCAAATTTCTGCTGTAAGAGCAAATACAAATACAGAAAATAGAATATTTGTAGGTACAGAAGGTGGACAAGTTTTTAAAATAGATGGTGCTAATCTAGCAGAACCTTCAGTTACAGATATTACTTCTAATATTCTTACAATAGGTAATGTATCATCCATTGATGTTGGTTCTAGTGATATGGAACTTATCGTTACTTTTTCTAATTTTGGAGTTACTTCTGTTTGGCACTCAACAGATGGAGGAACTACTTGGGTTAATAAAGACGATACAGGTCATGGTTTGCCTAATATCCCAATTAGATGGGCTCTTTTTAATCCAAATAATACAAAGCAAGTTTTATTAGCTACTGAACTTGGTGTTTGGTCTACTAATGATATTACAGCAACCAACCCTGGCTGGGAACCAAGTAATGAAGGTCTATCCAATGTTAGGTGTGATATGATTCAATATAGAGAAGCTGATCAAATGATAGTTGTAGCTACTCATGGTAGAGGTTTTTTTACGTCTAACATTTTTGCTACTGATGATACAACTGCGCCAACAATTACTTCTTTAAACCCTTCTGATGATGTTACTGCAGTTTCTCCTTTAGATATCAATTTAGAAATACAATTTAACGAACCAATAAAAGTTGGTTCTGGAAACATAAACATATATCTAGCTTCTAACAATGCTCTAGTAGAAAGTTTATCAGCTACAAGTGATAAAGTTAGCGTTTCTGGTTCTAGAGTTATCATTAATCCTTCTGCAGATTTTAATGCAGTAACTGGGTATTATGTAAAAGTTGATGTAGGAGCATTTACAGATAATTTTGGAAATAATTTTGCTGGAATTTCAGACACAACAACATGGAATTTTACAACCTTTGATGGAGATGAACCTCCAGTTGTATATGTTCCTGTGCTTGATGTAACTGTTGATGAGAATTCTACAAATCAGGTTATTGATTTAACCAATGTTTTCAATGATCCAGATAATGATAATAACTCAATAACTTATTCTGTTTTTAGTAATAGTAATTCTTCAACAGTAGGAACCAGTTTAACAGGAACTAATTTAACATTATCATTTTTACCAAATAAAATTGGTATTACTGAAATTGTGATAAGAGCTACCTCAAATGGCAAAACAGTAGACGAAACTTTTAACGTTACCGTTAAAAGTCTAGCCAATACTCTTTTTGATCAGCCAGGTCCTATATCTGGTTCAGGTCAGTTAGAAGGGACATATAACAATACAGCTAGTAGAAATGTAGAAGATTTTATTATACCTGGAGGTCAAAGTTGGAGTATTTCTACAGTTACCACACAAGCCTTTTCATTAGGTGCAGCAGACTTAAATCTTCAAAGTGTTAATGTAGTAATTTATAATGATAATGCAGGAGCACCAGGAACCATGTTAGAACAACAAACAATTATTTCAAATCAAGGCCAAATTGTAGGTGGAACTATTGAGAACACTTCTCTAACTGTAAGGTTAAATAGTATTATTAATTTAACTTCCGGTACATATTGGATAAGTATTCACCCTACATTTGGGGTTGATGCTGGTACAGATTCTAGCACAAGTCTTTATGCATGGTTTAGAAGTGCTGCAGATGGTAATAGCCATTCAGAAGATACACCTGGAGTATTTACTCCAGATAATCGAGAACTTTTATTTACCATAGACGGTACTGCTATTATTACAGATGCAACACCAACAGTAGCAAATCCAATTGCAGATATAGAGTTAACAGAGATTCCAACTCCAAATCCAATGATTATAGACTTATCATCAACCTTTACAGATACAGATAATGATGATAATTTAATCACTATAGAAGTTATTGGAAATACAAATACAGCAATAGTAACGCCTTCAATTTCGGGTAAAGAACTGTCTTTAAACTTTATTGGTTTTGGAACTTCAGAAATTACCATTAAGGCCACATCCAATGCACTTACTGTAGAAGATTCTTTTACAGTTTCTATACTTTCTCCTTTGTATATTCAAACTGGAACTGAAGCTGGAAGAACAGCTTCTCAAGTGTTTCCTGATTTTAGTGACGGGACCATAGAATCTGCTGATAACTTTACAATACCAAATGGAAAAACTTGGGATTTGTTAAGTGTTGACGTTCAAGGAAGGATTAGTAATGGGTCTCCTCAATTAGCGCTGTTTAACATTTATGAAGATGATAATGGTTTACCTGGCACTGAGGTATTTAGTTCGGGAAATTTAACTCTAGAACCTACAACTGATTCATCTGATTTTAGATTAACGCTTAATTCACCAACAACATTATCTTCTGGTACATACTGGATTTCGGTACGAACCTATCAAGCGTTTAATCCAGGTGGTAATCAGTGGCTTTGGGCATATTATACTCCTTCTGTAAATGGTGACTATGTAAGACAGTCACCTACAGGTTTAGCAGATGTAGAAACTTCTTGGACAGCTAGCGGAAATGATGGTGCATTAATTTTTAGTTTATTTGGTGAAAGTAAGGATGTATTAAGCACTGCTGATTTTGATAAAAATGAGTTAAGACTTCTAGCAAACCCTACTGATGGATTATTTGAAGTTCAATTAGGTACAACGTTTAGCTCAGATTTAAAGGTAGAAGTATACGATTTAAGAGGAAGAATGGTTAAAAAACAATCTGTTAGTTTTAATCAACTTGATTTTACTATTGATTTAAGAAATGAAGCCAGTGGAATTTATATGATGAGAATCTCTAGCTCAAACAAATCAAAATCTTTTAAAATTATTAAAGAATAAATATTTAAAAATAAAAGAAGCGGATAATAATTATTATCCGCTTTTTTTAAAAAAAGAAAAAATGAAATATCTCTCTGTTTTACTATTCGTTGTTTTTTTTAGTTGTAAATCAAATCAACAAGTAAAGAAAAATACGCCTTTAAAAAATCAGGATTGGTCTGTTGAATCTGAAAAAAAATATCAAGATTTTAATTCCGTTGCTATTAAAATTGTAAATACCACTAAAAATAACTTAGTAATTTTTGATCCTTTTCTTAAAAAAATAGAAAAATTTGATGGTGAAAATTGGGTAAAAATAAAGATTCCTTATTGTCCATGTGGTAATTGTCCACCACCACCAGAAACAATGTCTATTTCTTCAAATCAAAAACACACTTTTATATGGAATAAAGATTTGGTAACGTGTAATGACGGAAAGAAGTTAACTCAAAAAATGGAATCTGGACGCTATAGAGTCATTTTTAATTATGGTAAATCTCAAAATGTAAAATATTTTGAAAAATTAGTGGTTGAATTTGAAATATAAGTAAAACTTCTAATATCCTAATTATTCTTAAATGCTATTACCAGTTAATTTTTTATGCATTCTTATGGCATAACTATCTGACATCCTAGAAACATAACTACAAATCTGCATGATTCTATTGTACAAATTATCTGTTTCTACTTGATATTCTTTAGGTAGTAAATTCAGGACTAATTTGTCGAAATTAGATTGTGTGCCATCAAATTTATTATTTAAAGCAGTAACAAATACATCTAATAAATCTGCTATAATTCTATAACCTGCTACTTCTTTTTCGATGACTTCTTTACTCTTGTAAATTTTATCAATACTAATTTTTATGATGTCGTTAATTTGCGCCTCATATTTACATCGATCTAATAAAGATTTCTCAAAAGTTCCTTTTAAAATGGATTCTTCATTGGCTAAAAAGATATCAACAGCCTCATTAATTAGCACTCCAATTGCCAAAGCTCGTAAGTAACTTACTCTATCTGTTTTATGTTGTAATGAATGGTATTTTTTAATATCAATGGTATCTTTCACCAATTTTATCATGTATTCTAAAGCAAACTCTTCTTCAATTAAACCTAGGTTGATACCATCTTCAAAATCAATAATTGTATAACAAATGTCATCTGCAGCTTCTACCAAATACGCTAATGGATGTCTGTAAAACGATATATCTGTGGTTGATTTTTGCAGCATTCCTAAATCTTCAACCACATCTAAAAAAGCATTTTTATCATTCTGAAAAAAACCGTATTTTTTATCTACAATATGTTTGGTGGGTTGTTTTGGTAAACTTTCCTTTGGATATTTTAAAAACGCTCCAAGTGTAGCATAACTTAAACGCAAACCTCCTGAAATTCCTTCTCTGCTTTCAGTAAGGATTTTAAATCCGTTTGCATTTCCTTCAAAATCGATTAAATCTTGATACTCTTTTGGAGTTAATTGGTCTTTGTATTGTAATCCTTTTCCTGTTTTAAAATACTCTCCAA
Source organism: Polaribacter septentrionalilitoris (assembly GCF_009832745.1). Taxonomy (GTDB): domain Bacteria; phylum Bacteroidota; class Bacteroidia; order Flavobacteriales; family Flavobacteriaceae; genus Polaribacter; species Polaribacter septentrionalilitoris. The sequence continues at coordinate 46,614 of NZ_VRMJ01000036.1, forward strand.
TTGCCTTTTCACCAGAATGCCCAAAAGGCGGATTTCCAATATCATGCATTACAGAAGCTGCAGCTACAATGGCACCAAAATCGTTAAAAGTGTATCCAAGTTCTTTTAAATTTGGATGCTGTTCTAACAGCACTTTACCCACTCTTCTCCCTAAAGTTCTCCCAACTACAGAAACTTCTAAACTATGCGTTAAGCGTGTGTGAACAAAATCGGTTTCTGAAAGTGGAATGACTTGTGTTTTGTCTTGTAGACTTCTAAATGCCGATGAAAAGATGATTCTATCAAAATCTACATCAAAACCCAAACGTGTTTCATCTTGAGCAATTCTTGGTCTTTTTTGGGTATCACCAAAGCGTTTTAAAGAAAGGAGTTGTTGCCAGTTCATTCTATTTATTTATCGTTTTCTAAGATGACATCTTTTTCTGAATATAATAATTCTGCTACCTGAATTAATTTCTTAATCAAATCGTTAACATTTACATTATCATTAACTAAAGATGATGCCATATCTGTAGTAATTAAGTCTTTTCTTATTAGTTTATCTAATGATTTATTATCAGAATGAATTGCATTTTTTGCTTCACTTTTTAATTTCATTAGTTTGTTAAAGTACATTTCTTTTTCTTCATTTTTCCTAAACATATAAATAACTCTTAAAACTTTGACAACCTTTTTTCTAAACTTATCATATTCTTTTTTAATATGCTCATTATCAGATTCTAAAAACCTAGTTACATTTTTACTTAATTCTCTTGTATCTCTTATAATTTGAACCATTCTTCTATTGGCCAGTTTTATTTCTGCTAACCTATTATTTTGTGCATTGGTAAGTTTTAAATCTTGTTGGCCTTTTGTTGTGTAATGTATTATTTGTCCGTAGATATTCTTTACTTTAGTGTAATATAGATCTTCAACATCGGTTTGTATGATTTCATCAGACTTATTAATAATATCTTTTATTTTTTCATCAGATATAATATCATTTCTATGAATACTTAATGCGTGTGCCACTATTTTAAAAATGGTGTTTTTATATAAATATTTAGATTCTTTTAAAACCGATGATATTAAAGCGCCAGGAAACTCTAAGGTAGCTGGGTTTAAAAACTTTGGTTCATCTATACCTTTGTCTTCTCTTTCTCTAAATAGTTTTAATAAGAATTTTTCTAACCTTTTAATAAACGGAATCATTAACACAACCCCTAAAACATTAAAAATAGTATGAAATATGGCTAGTTTTAACGTATAATCTTCACTCCCAATATGTAATAATTCTGATACAGAATTGACAAGGTTAGCCAACGGAAATATAAATAATAATGCAATTAAACCTGTTGAAACATTAAAAATTAAATGGGCAATTGCCAATCTTTTACCTGCAATATTAGAACTTAAAGAACCTAAAATTGCGGTAATTGTTGTCCCTACATTTGCTCCAATAGCTAAGGCCAATGCATTTTCATATTCTATTTGTCCTGCAGCTAAAGCTGTTAAAATTAAGGCTAATGTTGCACTACTAGATTGCAGTATTGTTGTAATAACAATACCTAAACCAGCATAAATTATGGCTCCTAAATAACCTGAAACTGCAAACTGAGTTAAATCTATATAGTCTTTAAAATAGTCAAAGCCTTCTTTCATATAATGAATACCCAAGAAGAAAAAACCTAAACCTGCTAAAACATTTCCAACTCCTTTTAAATTCGCATTCTTTTTAAACGAAAAAATAAGTCCAAAGATTAACATTGGCATTGCCAATGCAGATATTTTAATTTTTAAACCAAAACCAGCAACCAACCAAGCTGTAGCAGTTGTACCAATATTGGCTCCAAAAATCAGCCCTAAACCTCCAGAAAGCGTTATTAAACCAGCACTTATAAATGATATTGTAATTACAGAAACTAAAGAACTAGATTGTATTAAGGCTGTTACTAAAGCACCTGCAGTAATCCCTTTATAAAGTTTATCTGTTGCTTTTTTTAGGATGTTTTGCAGAGGACCTTTTGTAAAAACTTTAAATCCCTCTTCTAACATGATCATTCCAAATAGTAGAATGGCAACACCAGTTGCAATTGTTTTAAAATTAGGATTAAAGAATAAAATTACTGCCAAAATCAATAAAAATGTGACAAATAAAATTTTCTTTATCATTTTAAAATACTATTTAAGTTTTCTTTTTTTTACTTTATAAAGCGAATCTTGTAAACTTACATTTTATATTTCAAAAAATAAAAAAAGAGAAGCATTTCTGCTTCTCTTTATCACCTTTTAATTTAAACATGCTTACCCTTCACAAGAAGCACATTCTTTCTTTTGCTTGAATTTCTGTGCAGCATTCATACTGTGCTGGTAATACATAGATTTTACGCCTAATTGCCAAGCATTAACGTATACTTTATTTACGTCTTTAATTGGCATATCTGGATGTACCATAATATTTATAGATTGTCCTTGATCGATATGATTTTGACGGTTTGCAGCTTGATATACAATTACATTTTGATCAATTTCTGAGTATGTTTTAAAGACATCTTTTTCATGTTCAGATAAGAAATCTAAATGTTGTACAGAACCATCATTATCACGAATACTTCTCCAAACATCTGGTGTACTTCTTCCTTTCTCTTCTAGAAGTGCTTCTAAAATTGGGTTCTTGATTGTTGTTTTAATTTTTGCAATATCTTTTACATATACGTTAGACCAAATTGGCTCAATTCCTTGAGAAACCTGTCCTAAAATAAATGCTGATGATGTTGTTGGAGCAATTGCGTTTAAAGTTGCATTACGTCTACCATATCCTTTTAAAATAGCTGGCTCACCATATTCTTTAGCCATATCTTCTGAAGCTTTGTAAGACTTTTCTTTAATCACCTTAAAGATTTCGTTATTCAAATTATATGCTTCTTGACTATCAAAAGGTAACATTTTAGATTGTAATAATGAGTGCCATCCTAATGCTCCTAAACCTAATGCTCTATTGTCTTTAGCAAAATTATATGCTTTTTCCATAAAACGGAACGTAAACTGATCATCTCTATTTGGAGAATCTTTATAAGCATCTAACTTTGTAATAAACTCTTCCATCACTGCATCTAAGAAATACGTTAATGTTTCTACAGCATCAGTATCTTTCCATTTATCATAATGCAACACGTTTATAGATGACAAACAACATACAAAAGACCAATCATCATTAGAAGGTAACATGATTTCTGTACATAAGTTACTTGCATATATTTCTAAATTTTTGTCTTTATAAACATCTACAGTACCATTGTTGGCATTGTCTCTAAATAAGATATAAGGATATCCTATTTCACCTCTACATTGCAATACTTTTGCCCAAATACTTCTTTTTTCTACATCACCATCAATCATTTCTTGCATCCATTGGTTCCCAACAGTTACACCATGGGTTAACTCTTGAATTGGGTTACCTTCTGTACCAATTTCTAAGAATTCTTTAATATCTGGATGATCTATTGGTAAGTATGGAGAAAAACGACCTCTTCTTACAGAACCTTGACTTACTACATCCACCATTTTCTCGAACAATTGCATAATGTGTACAGAACCAGAAGACGAACCATTATTTTTTACTTCTGCTCCTCTTGGACGTAATTTACCAAAGTAACCTGATGTACCTCCACCTAATTTAGACATCATTCCTACTTCTGATTGAGAGAATAAAATATCTCCCATATCATCTGCAACATGAGAACCAAAACAGCTAATTGGCAAACCTCTTCTTTTACCAAAGTTAGACCAAACTGGAGAGGCTAAAGAATAAAATCCTTCTGCCATGTAGTTTTCAAACTTATCTGCAAAACCTGGTTTGTTTAAAATCTTTTCTGCATTCTCTGCAATCTCTCTTATTCTACTTTCTGGTGTTGCACCTTCAGTTAAATAACCAGATTCTAAGAATTTACGACTATTTTCTGTCAACCATTTGTATTCTGGCGTCTTCATTTTATCAAGAATTTCTTTTCTAGAAGAATTTCTTGCTTCAATTAATTTTTCGTGGTCTGTTTTTGATTGTTGTGCTGTTTGCTTAGTGTTTGGGTTCATGGTTTAAAATAAATCGTCGCTAGTTATACTTTTTGTTCTTTTACTGTAGTTTATAGATCTCTTCACGAAGAAGTCTCCGTGTTTGGTTCCAATAATCTCATCGTCAAACCACTCTGTTTCAGAGAGTAATTCTTCGTCAATGTCAAATATTTTTGGTACGTCAATACTTTCTAAAGATTTGTTAAATCTGTTTTTTATAAATTCGTTAATTACCTTTTTAGGTAAAAAGTCTAATTCTCCTTTTTCGAAAATCCAATCTACTATTTTGCTTTCTGCGTAAAATGCTTCATTACACATTTCTTGAATCATCAATGTATAATCTTCATCAAACCACTCTGGGTTTTCATCTTTTATAATTTTGATAACATCGATACCAAAATCTCCATGAATTTGTTCTTCTTTAGAAGTTGCTTCAACAACATTAGAAATTCCTTTTAAAGCATTCTTAAATTTATTGAACGCCATGATAATTAAAAACTGAGAAAACAAAGAAACATGCTCTATAAACAATGAAAATAACAATATAGATTCTGAATATTGTTTGTTGTCTTCGCTTTTTGAGTTTTGTAATGCCAATTCTAAATAGTTGACACGACGCATCATTACAGGATTCTTTTTTAGATTTTTAAACTCATTGTTTAATCCTAGAACCTCTAATAAATGAGAATACGCATCATGATGACGAACTTCGCTTTCTGCAAAGGTAGAACCCACAGAACCTATTTCTGGTTTTGGCATTTTTTTATAAATATCTCCCCAAAAAGATTTTACGGCTACTTCTATTTGAGAAATTGCCAACATCGTGTTTTTTATGGCATGTTTTTCGGTTTCTGAAAGATGTGTTTTAAAATCTTGAATATCACTTGTAAAATTAAACTCAGTATGTATCCAATAAGAATGTCTAATTGCATCTACATATTCATACAAATTAGGATACTCATAAGGTTTTAAATTAACTCTTTTTTCGAAAATATTTGTTTTTCTACTTCTCGCTTGCTCATCTCTATATAAGATGTAAGCTTTTGCCACATCACGAAAAGGACTATCCATCAATTTTACCTCTACAATATCTTGAACTTGTTCTACAGTTGGTATGTACAATGGTTCATTTAGCTTTCTTTCTAATAAAGCTCCGTTAACAATGTTAGAAATTGCAACAGCATCTTTTCTTGTACCGTTATTTACGGTATTCATTGCTTTTTCTATCGCATTTGTGATTTTTTCTAACTCAAAAGGTGTTGTTTGATAATCTCTTTTTATAATATGGGTTATTTCCACGATGATAAAGTATTAAGTTAATGTTAATTTTACAGCCTAACAAAGATTGTAATTTTTGTTTTTAAAAGAAAGTCATACTTATTCACAAAACCCTTGAAGTTTTTAACAAATTTATAGTTTTGTTAAATTTTAACCTATAAAATTACATTTTCAATAAATTGTATATCAATTACTTACAATATTAAAATCGCTACAGCTACTATTTTTACTGACATTCTTAAAACAAGGTTTTCAATTTTATTTTATGATGGGTTTTTTCCCTAAAAAATTAGGTAAAAAAATACACAATAAGAAAAAAAAGGTTAAACAAAACTGTTAAAAACACATCTTTTGTAAAACTTAGCATATATAAACGTACATTTGCAATATTATTAACATTTATTTATATTTAAAGTGAAAAACGGAACAGTAAAATTCTTCAACGAATCTAAAGGATTTGGATTTATAGTTGAAGATGATTCAAAAACAGAGCACTTTGTGCACGTATCTGGATTAGTAGACGAGATTAGAGAAGGTGATGCAGTAGAATTTGATCTTAAAGAAGGTAGAAAAGGTTTAAACGCAGTAGACGTTAGAGTTATCTAATAATATATTATTTAGAATTTTTTTACATAGTAACAAATCGCTTAATTTATTTTAAGCGATTTTTTTTTGCCTTATTTTTGTAAAAACTTTCAAATCCATGAAAAGCAAGTTTCCTAAGATTGTTCAAATTGCAATTATTTCTTTGTATTTAATTTTTTTAGCAGGTTCAGTTGTAAGAATGACAGGTTCTGGAATGGGTTGTCCTGATTGGCCAAAATGCTTTGGATATTATATTCCTCCAACATCAGAAGAACAAATTACTTGGAAACCCAATACCGAGTTTAAAAAGGGTTACATTATTATAAAAGATGAAGAATTGTTTGTTGCTCAAAAAGACTTCAAAACTGCATCTCAATTTAATGCTAACAACTGGGAAACATATACCAAACACGACTATAACATTTTTAACAAGTACCATACTTGGACAGAATACATTAACAGATTAGTTTCTGTACTGGCTGGTTTTGTCTTCTTATTTCTAATTTATGGAGCTTCTAAATTTTGGAAAACAGATAAGAGAATTCCATTATTGGCTTTTGCAGCCTTCTTTTTAATTTTATTTGAAGCTTGGTTAGGAAAAACAGTGGTAGATACAAACTTAACACCCACAATTATTACCATTCATATGGTAGTTGGTTTACTAATTATAGGACTTTTATTACAACTCAAATTTATTGTTTCTGATAAAAAACAATACAATTACAACTCGCTATTCAACAAATTATTAATTGTTTCTGTTATTTTCTCGTTGATACAAATTGCAATGGGAACTCAAGTAAGACAATTTATTGACGAACAAGTAAAACAATTGGGTTTTGAGAACAAAAATTACAGTTTATTAGACCCCAACTTTAAATTTTACTTCCACAGATCATTTACCATTGCTATTGTTTTAGTAAACTTAGGAATGTTCTATATCAATCAAGTAAAAAAATTAGGGTATAAATTGGTAAATTGGATTGTGTTCTTAATCTTTTTAGAAACCATTACGGGAATCTTAATGTATTATGCTGAATTCCCTATGGGAACACAAGCTGTACACTTATTGTCTGGTGCCATTTTATTTGGATTGCAATTTTATTTGTGGTTGCAGAGTAGAAAGACTATTAGTACTTAATTTTTTAGCATTTTCTTAAACTTTCCATTTTCGATTAACTGAAAACCGTGAGACGTCTCACCATTTTCGGTGAGGAAAAAAATACCCCATTTTCAGTGATTGACATATTTTGTTTTTAGATGTATTTTACCCTGTAATACTTTAAAAAAAATTGTACATCTCATCAATTAATCATGATAAAAGAACTAATTGTTTTGATATAACTAGTTAGCTATAATGTTCAAGAAACATCGCAAATGAAAAGAATACTTACCATTTCAATAATAATTATGAACTTATTAAATCTGTTTGGTTGCAAAGCCCAAAACGAAAATGACCCTTATTGGGAATTTAATAAAACCGAACATTTTCGTCCTGAACTGAATAAAGGCGAATTCTTCAAATTAAGCGGTTTTGATTTTGGATGGTTTGTACTTGAACCAATGTCAAAATTTGTAAAGGACAAGGAGTTAGAAATTGAACGTGGAAAATCTTTATCATACGGACAGAAAGCACTTTACTATTGGTGGTATTTAGATGCCCAAGTTACAAATGGTGGATTTGTTCAATTCTACTACAATGGCTATGGACCTTATATTCCAACAATAATTAAAGGATTGGAGCATATTGGAGATACTGAAATGGCAAATCTGGTTAAAAAGGCAGATAAAATCTATCAAAAAAATAAAAAGCTAATGGACAAAGCACAAGAAAGCGATTTGTTTGGGAGCGACCTTTATGATAGACTTGATGAAATGTCTTTACTTGATGACAATTACTATGAAATGAATGAAAAGACAATGTCTTTAATTGAAAAATACATTCGTAAAAACCCCAACGAAATTTGTCTTGATGAAGATGGAAAAGAATTTGATATAACTTTTACTGGAATTTGCAAAACCTTTTATACAGACAAAACAGTTAAAGAAGAGTTTCAGCTTGAACAAGGTGTGATTAATGGAGAATTCAAATCTTTTTTTGAAAACGGTAACCCAAAGGAAAAAATAGATTACAAAAAAGGAGAACAAACTGGAGAGCGAGAAGAATTTTTCGAAAACGGAACACTAAAATATAAGGTTGTAAAAGATAAACCAAATGAAGCTCTAATACACAAATGGTTCTACGAAAACGGAGTCCAGAAAAAATTAGAAACAAAAAAAGTTGATGGCAACCAAAAATTTGGCGAATCAAAAGATTGGTATGATAATGGGCAACTTAAAGAGCAATCAAATTTCATTGATAATACTACAAGAACTGGAAAATGGCTGAAATTTTGGAAAGATGGAAGCAAAAAACTAGAAGCAGATTTTAAAGAAGGTCAAGTTTATTTTGAAAACTATTGGAACGAAAAAGGAGAGCAAACTTTAATAAACGGAACAGGCCTTTATATAAACAAATGGAATTCATTTAATGGCACAACCATATACGAAACTGAATATAAAAATTACCTTAGAGATGGGAAATCTAAGACTATCCGAAAGGGTATCGTAAGTTTAGAACAAGAATTCAAAGAAGGTAAAGAACACGGCATAACAAGAAGTTACTATGATAACGGAAATTTAGAACAAGAAACTGTTTATGAAAATGGCAAAGCTATTTCAACTAAAAAATTTACAAAGTTTACAAATCCAAAAGTCAAAACAAATGTTATTTCAAAAATATGCGATGGGTGCTATAAAGACTATGAGGATTATGTACTTGCTGACAATCAACCAGAACCAATAAATGACCAAATAATAGCCAAAAACTTTAAGGCTGAAAAATCAATTTTTGACGCTTATGGAGATGACCATATAATGTCTTATGGCTACTATTTATTTGTTGATAATAAAGGAAATGTAGAGGATGTAAAATTTGCTGTTGCTGACAATATGTGGCTAGATAAAGAAGTTAAAGCAAGTATGGTTGAACTGAAATTTGAACCTGCCTTAAAAGATGGAAAGCCGATAAAAAGTATACATTATGTTCGATATAAATTAAACCTGACTGAATAAAACACTATAGCTAACAATGTATAAAAATAATAGCGGTTTAATCGTTAAAACGAAACAAAGTAAATCTAAAAAAAGTCTGTGTTTAGCCGAAAAGTTCATGCGTAAAATCCGCTACTATTCTTATACTAGACCGTTAAAAAAAGTTTAATTAAGGATGCGCATTTACCCAAACTTCACCGTCAGAAAAGTGTTCTTTTTTCCAAATAGGAACAGTTTCTTTTAAGGTATCAATGGCAAACTCACAAGCTAAAAAAGCGGCTTTTCTATGTTTTGCAGATGCTACAATAATCACTGGAATATCTCTAATTTGCAACATGCCTTCTGCATGATGAATGGCTATTTTTTTGATTTCAAATTTTTCTAGTGCCAAATCAGCAATTTTCTGCATTTCTTTAATTGCCATAGGTTTATAAGTAGAAAAATCTAATTGTGTGACTTCTTTTCCTTGAGTATCATTTCTAACAGTACCTATAAATGCTGAAATACCACCACAAGCTTCATCTTCTACAAAACTGTAGCATTCTTGCAGGTTTAGTTTTTCTGAGGTTATTTTTATTGAGGTTCTTTTCATGATTTTGAGATACTAAAACTAGTTTAGCACTTATGACAAAAATAAGTAAACTATATTGTATTTTTGTACTCTATAAATAAAACGTCATTATAAAGGTTTTCTAATGAAACTATCTCTTGCTAGCACAAAAGATTGTTTCGTAAACTCGCAATGACAAATCCGTTTTTTGATGAAGAATATCTTTAGAGTTGTTAGTTTTTTAGAAGGAATCTCTTACTTACTTTTAATGAGTTTAGGTTTGTATTACAAATACGTATTAAACGACCCTAGTTTTGTAAAACTATTTGGTATGCCTCATGGATTACTATTTATGCTATACATTATTCTTGCTTTTTTAATTAAAAAAGAAATGAATTGGGATAGCAAAACCTTTGGTATTGTATTATTAGCTTCTGTAATTCCTTTTGGAACTTTTTATGTGGATAAAAAATATTTAAGATAATTATCCACCACTAACAGGTGGAATAATAGCTACAGTATCATTTTCTTTTAAAACAACATCATCAGTTGCGTAAGCTTCATTAACAGCAACAGCATAAGAATTGATGTTTTCTAACTGCGGAAATTTATCCTTTAGAAAAATCTTAAATTCGGCTATATTCAAAATTCTATCAACCTCTACAACCATACTTGAAGTATTTACCAAATCAGTTGTAATTCCAAAAAAAAGGGTTTCAATTTTCATTACTCAAAATTAGTTAAAACAAACTTAACCTAAATAACAATCCATCATTTTTAATTCCTCCATAATTAGACCTTACATAATCTACTCTTAAAAAACGCCATTTACCAAAACCAATATTATCTAAACCAACAGAATACTCTGTGTAAGGTTTTTTATCAGCCATAAATAAAGTTTTTGCTCCTCCCACCAAATGAAAGTTTAGCTTATTTATTAATGGAATTTTACCTAAAACAGCTCCTCTAAAATTATGCTCTACATGTGCTTCTGCATATTTGTCATTGGTGTAGAATTTATAATATTCTAAAAGTCCAAAACTATTTAATTGATTGTCTAATGGAAAAGTTAACTGGTTTCCATTTGCCTGTAAATAATCCATAAAAGCAATGTTTTTTTGCTTTAAAAACATTCCTCCTCTAATGTGATAAGATAAGTCCCCATAATTTCCTGCACTAATATCTTGCCTTAAATCTGCTATAAACAAATCTGAATTTAACTCAGCATTAGAAGCGCCAAACCTTTTTATATAACGTACACTCAAAGACGGATACTTTTCATTTCCAATATTTGCTTTACTATCTGGATAACTTAAATATTTCTGACCAAAAACAAATCTTGCGCCAATATTTAAAGTAGCAATAGAATGTTCGTAAAAAGCAGCATTTACAAAATCTGTTGTATTTAAAGGATTGTTTGAAGTATAAGGATCTGTTTTACTTTGTCTTGCAAAAGAATAATTAGTAGTATTAAATAATGGTTTTCTATTTGCATATTCTAAAGAAGAAGAGAAATAGATCCCATTTTTAATTTCTTCAGAATAAGCAATTCTACCAAAAGATTTTTCATATATCTTTAAAAAATTAAGTCTATCAAATAAAGAACTAAACGTATTGTTTAGTTTCATAATAGGTTCTCTTTCGTTAAACTGAGATGTGGTAATACCTCCAGAAATTGTCATTCTAGGTCTAGAAAAGTTATTCCATTTTTTACTAAAAAAGAACGTTGGTCTTATTGTTTTGTCTGATAAACCATAATTAACTTTTGCGCCGAAATTAATCCATTTTCCTTTGTCATTTTGTCTTTTAAAATAGGTAAATCCTAATGATGTATTGAATCCTTGTACTGTATTAAAACTAAAATCATCTATTAACCCATTAAAATTTAAAGCCCATTTCTCATAAGAATTTCTATAGGTATACCCTGTAATAGGCGATAATACATTAAACTTATTTTGCACCTTATTTACAGAGTCTAAATAGGTTTTAGATTTACGAACTACTTTAATACTATCCTTAATTTTATAATCTTTTACCTCTTCTATAGTTAAAGGTACAGGTCTTAGAGTATTCCAATACAAAGAATCTTTTTCTGTAGCTTCTTTTTCAAAAGTTAAAACTTCATTGGTAAAAGTTGTTTCTGTGTAATTGGGTGAGAAATCATATTCTGAATAAGCTGATGAAAAACGTCCGTCAAATTTAAATCCGAAAGCATTTACTTTAAAATCGATACTTTGACTAATTAATACCCAAGCATCATTTTCTTTAGAATAATTATAATCTTGTTTTAAATGCAAAACATCTACCACAGGTATATTAACTTGCGCCCCAGTTACAGAAACATCTGCCCCATAAATTGCCCAATCATTTTCTACAATGTACAAAGAACCATTAAAAACACGATCATTTTTACGTTTGGGAATTAAATTGATTTTATTGATTAGTTTTCCGTTTTTATCATAAAACGTTCCTTCTAATTTGTAATTATAGTAACTAAACGCATTTGTTGATATTGGCGAAATCAAATCATTTCCAAATTCTACACTATTGTCATAAAAATTAATATTCGCATCTTCTGCTCTGTTAAAACTGATGCCATTATCTTGACCACTAACTTTAGAAGCTATGATTTTTTCTTTGAATCTCTTTGGTTTCTTTTGAAATTTGATTTCAGAAACAGTTTCAGATAAATAGATAATTCCGCTTCTGGTAGAATCTAAACCTCCACCAAAGTCACCCATATTTTGCCCTAAAAACTTCTCGGGTGCATTTTTTATTTTATACAAACCTCTACTGTAAAATTTGGCTGTATATTTTGCAAACTTATCTGTATTTTTATCTTTATTGGCAATTACATTTCTAATAATTCTATTAGCAGGATTATCTTTTGTAGAAATAGATATCTCACTCAATTGCACACTTTCTTCATCCAAAGAAACATTTAACTCATAAGGGAATGAAGTAATTGTTATTGTTTTTTTCAATGTTTTATACCCCAAAAACTGAAAGACAATAATATACTTTCCTTTTTTACTGATAGGCAAAATATACTCTCCATTATCATTAGAAGTAGTTCCTGTAACAGTATTATCTAGGTAAATACTCACAAAAGACAAAGGATTATTATTTGTATCTGTTATTTTTCCTGTTACAACTTGACTGGTAATTGACAATGATACTAGAAACAAAAAAATAAAAGTAATTTTTTTCATGGTTGGTTTTTGTTGATAGACGCAAACATAGAACTTATGTTACAATCAATCCCTTATTTTTTGTTAAACAAGCTTAAAGGTTTCATAAAAAAGACTACTTGATTTTTGTAGATTCTCTAATTACTAAATCTGTTTCTAACACAACCTTATTATAACGGATGTTTTTGTTTTTCTTTTTGTTTTTTATTTCTTTATATAACAATTTAAATGCCTCTTTTCCCATTTTAAAACCTGGTTGATTGACAGTTGTTAAAGAAGGAGAAATTACAGATGCCATAAACCAATTACTAAAACCAATTACATTTATTTGTTCTGGTACTTTTATGCCTTTATTATTAAATTCTGATATGGCGCCAATGGCTACTAAATCTGTATTAATAAATATTCCATCAACGTTGGTATGATCTTTTAATAATTGGTTTGCATAAAATTTACCTTCTTCAAAACTCATATCATTTAGGAGATATACCAAAGAGGGATCATAAACTATATTGTTATCGGTTAAAGCTTGCTTGTAGCCTAAAAACCTATCTATTGAGTTTTGTGGTAATAACGGACCTCTAAAATGTGCAATTCTTTTACAACCAATATCAATTAAATATTGTGTGGCTTTATAGGCAGCTTTTCTGTCGTCTATAATAACTTTAGAACATTTTACTACTTTGGCAATTTTGTCAAACATTACCAAAGGTGTTTCGTGTTCTATAATTTCTGATATATGTTTATAATCTGCAGTACCATTTGCTAAAGAAATTAAAATACCATCAACTCTTTTGCTAATGAGTAAATCTATCTGTTTTTTTTCTAGCTCATAAGACTCATTAGATTGAAGTGTAATTACCAAATATCCCTTTTTTTCTGCTTGAGAAATAATCCCTTTAATAACACTTGAAAAAAAATGGTGTACAATTTCAGGAATTATTAAACCAATAGTTTTAGATTCTTTTGTTCTTAAATTTACAGCAAAAGAATTTGGTTTATAATTTAACATAGCAGCAGTTTCCCGAACCAACTTTCTGGTTTTTTTACTAACATCAGGGTATTCTTTAAGAGCTTTAGATACCGTAGTTATGGAAATACCCAATTCTTCCGCTATTTGTTTAAGTGTGACCAAAAAATCATATTGTTATAAAATTAAACTCTACTATTTTACCATGTAAATATACTAAATTATCTCAATCGAAAACGTTTTCGGAAAATCGAAAACGTTTTCGATTTATTTATTTGATAATTTAAAAACCAATAAAAATACATTTGACAAAAAATAATTAACTTTTTTATTAAATTAATACTAAAATGAAGAAACAATTCAACTTTAAAAATTTGCTTTTGATAGTACTTATGCTATCTTCGACAGCTTTTGTTGCACAGTCAACAATTTCTGGAACTGTTAAAGACAACAGTGGTAATTTAGTACCTGGTGTAAACATCCTTTTAAAGGGAACAGATAAAGGAGCTAGTTCAGACTTTGACGGGAACTACAAAATTACAAACGTTACCAACGGAACTTACACAATTGTAGCATCTTATATCGGTTATGATAATTTTACAAAAGAAATTACGGTAAATGGAAATCTAAAATTAGACATTGTTATTAAAGAAAATGCTCAATCGTTAGATGAAATTATAGTTACTGGGGTTGTAAATCCTAAATCTAAAATAGAATCTAGTATTTCTGTTTCTACTGTAGGTATCAAACAAATAAAACAAGCATCTCCAAGATCTTCAGGTGAGCTTTTTAGAAGTATCCCTGGTATTCGTGCAGAGTCTTCAGGTGGTGAGGGTAACGCAAACTTTAATGTACGTGGTGTACCTGTCTCTTCAGGTGGTTCTAGATATTTACAATTACAAGAAGATGGTTTACCTATTATGTTATTTGGAGATACTTCTTTTGGAAATGCAGATAACTTTTTACGTATAGACTCTAATATTGGCAGAGTTGAAGCGATTAGAGGAGGTTCTGCTTCTACACAAACCTCTAATGGTCCTGCCGGAATTATTAATATGATTAGTAAAACAGGAAGAACAGAAGGTGGTTCTATAGAAGCAACTTATGGTTTAGATTTTCAAACTAGTAGATTAGACTTCGAATATGGTACTCCAATTGGAGAAGGTCTATTTTATCATATTGGTGGTTTTATGCGTGTTGGAGAAGGCCCAAGAAAAATAGGCTACCAAGGTAATAAAGGAGGACAATTAAAAGCAAACCTTACTAAAGAGTTTAAAAACGGGTATGTACGTACTTATTTTAAGTATTTAAACGATAGATCTGTAATGTATATGCCAATGCCAGTAAGTTTAACAGGTACAAATGCTAACCCTACTTTTGGTAATTTACCAGGTTTTGATATTACTTCAGACACTCCACATTCTATAAACATTCAAAATACATATAGTGTGTATGATGGTAATCCAACTCAAAATGATATGAGAAATGGTAACAACCCAGTAAGTGCTTCTGTTGGTGCTGAGTTTTCTTTTGATTTAGGTGATGATTGGAAAGTAAACGGTAAAGCAAGATATTCTAACAATTCTGGTCAATGGAACGCTCCATTTACAGCAAATGTAGGTACAGTAGCAGATATAGAAGCCTTAACAAGAGGTGCTTCAGGTGCAACTGGTGCTTTAACATATCAAGATGGATCACCATTTAATCCTGCAAATGGCTTAGCGCAAGATATTAGATATTTTGATGTAACTATTGAAGATTTAAGCAACTTTTTTAGTGATATAAAAGTTACAAAATCACTTAATGACAATATAGGACTTACTGTTGGGATGTTCTCTGCAACACAAAACACAAAAATAGGATGGCAATGGAGTTCCGCAATTTCTGAAGTTGCAGGAGATGGTAAAGCAAGATTAGGTGTTTTTGATGGATTTTCACAAGGTGGTGCTTACTCTTTTGGTCAGCCAGTTTGGGGTAACTGTTGTCAAAGAAAATACAACACTGTACACAATGTAAATTCTCCTTACGTAGGCGTAGATGCAGAAATTTCTGAAAAATTAAATTTTGATGGTAGTATTCGTTTTGAAAATGTAAATGTTAATGGAACAATCAATTCAGGGCAATTAAGTAATTTAGATGCAAATGGAGATTTAATTGGTTTCGATTACAATAGTGATGGTGTAATTAGTCCTTTTGAAAAAACCATACCAACTATAGCTGGTAACCCTGGTCAAGCAATTAGCGATGATTATAATTTTGTTTCTTACTCTGCTGGTTTAAACTATAAAATTAATGATGGAGCTGCTGTTTTTGGTAGATTTAGTAAAGGTGCTTCTGGTAGAGCAGCAGATAGAAACACGTATGGTGCAGATGGCTTAGGAGATGTACAGTTTGATGAGATTTCTCAATTTGAAGTTGGTTTAAAAAAGAGACTTACTGATGGTGTTTTAAATGTTACAGGTTTTTTAAGTAACACAGATGAAGGTATTAGTAACGAGTTAAACAGAACTGTAGGAAATCCTTTTAAAGCTTTAGGTTTAGAAGTAGAATCTGCGTATAGATTTGGAGATTTTAGTATTAATGGTTCAGTTACCTATACAAAAGCAGAAATTGATGGTGGAGTAAATAAAGGAAACAAACCTAGAAGACAAGCAGATTTTGTATACAACTTTGCACCTACATATTCTTTTGGAGCAGAAAAACAACATCTTTTCGGAATCACAGTGTTAGGTACATCTAAATCTTTTGCACAAGATGACAATGACCTTGTAATGCCAGGTTATGCCTATGTAAACGCAATGGCAAGAGTTAGCTTAACAAAAGGATTATCAATAAGTGTTAACGCAAACAATTTATTCGATACCATTGGTGTTACTGAAGTAGAAGGAAATGGAAACATTGCTGCTGGTTTAGCTGCTGCAAGAACAATTTCTGGTCGTTCAACAACAATGACATTACAATATAGTTTTTAAATAAAGTTTGTTAATTTTTTATTGATTTGAATTAAAAGTGGAGCCAATGATAAATGTATTGGCTCTACTTTTTAAAAACAAAAACAATCATCATCAAATTCTAAAAATATTTTAAAATGAAACATTTCATAATTATTGTTCTTTTATTTACATCACTTCAAAGCAATGCACAAGAAGTTTTTCATCAAAATAGAGAATCAAAAAAACAAAAAATGATTGTATATGGTAGCGATAGTTGCCATAGTTGTATAGATACAAAAGCATTTTTGAATGAAAAAAATATTAAATTCACCTATTACGATATTGATGTAAATAAAATAAAGGAACAAGAAATGTTAGTAAAACTTCAAAAAAATAATATTCCTATTCATACTTTAAGTTTACCTGTGGTAGATAATAAAGGAGATGTTTTTTTAAACAAAGGTAACCTACAAGAGTTTTTAAAAGTTTTAGCTAAAAAAATAGAAAAAGATGAAAATTAAAAAACCTACACTAAGTTTCTGGCAAATATTTAATATGAATGTTGGTTTTTTAGGCATTCAATTCAGTTTTGGCTTACAACAAACAGCTGTAAACCCAATCTTCTCATTTTTAGGTGCAAGTCATGAAGATTTACCTTTATTAAATCTTGCTGGCCCAGTTACAGGTTTAATTATTCAACCAATTATTGGTGCAATTTCAGACAAAACATGGTCTCCACGTTTTGGAAGAAGAAAACCATTTTTCTTAATAGGAGCATTAATAGGTAGTTTGTGTTTGTTCGCATTTCCATACAGTCCATCTTTATGGTTTGCTGTAGGTTTACTATGGATCTTAGATGTTGGTAACAATATGGCTATGGAGCCTTATCGTGCTTTTGTGGGTGATAAATTACCAAACAAACAATTAAGTTTTGGTTATCAAATGCAAAGTTTATTTGTTGGTGCAGGTATTGTTTTGGCAAACGCATCTATATTTATTTTTCAAGATCAATTTGGTGGTGCAGAAAATGTTGATGAAACTGTAAAAGCAATTCCTAGATGGTTGTATTACTCCTTTTTTATAGGCGCAATTTTATCTATTGCAACCATACTTTGGTCGGTATTAAAAACTCCAGAAATACCTCCATCAGAAAAAGAATTAAAAGAAATAGAACAACACAATAAACTATCTTTTATAGATAGAGTAAAAACGCCTTTTAATGAAATAGTTGGTGCTATAAAAGACATGCCAAAATTTATGTGGAAATTAGCAGGAGTCTACCTTTTTCAATGGTATGCCCTATTTATTTATTGGCAATTTATTTCGCCAATGTTCGAAGAAAGCATGGGTTTTAATAAATCAGAAGCATTAAGTCAGGCTGCAAAAATGAACACAACATATAATATTTCTACTATTGTTTTTGCTTTAGCATTAGTGCCTTTTGCTCTAAAATGGGGTGGTAAAAAGGTGTATGTAATTAGTCTCTTTTTAACAGGTATTGCTATGCTAAGCATACCTAATATTCAAGACCCAACATTAGTTATTTTACCTATGGTTTTATTTGGTATTGGATGGGCAGCAATGATGGGTATTCCATATTCTATGGTATCTAAAATAGTACCTCAAGAAAGACGTGGTGTATA
The DNA here is from genome assembly GCF_009832745.1 of Polaribacter septentrionalilitoris. GTDB lineage: Bacteria > Bacteroidota > Bacteroidia > Flavobacteriales > Flavobacteriaceae > Polaribacter > Polaribacter septentrionalilitoris. Next base: position 64,901 of record NZ_VRMJ01000036.1, read on the forward strand.
TATGGGTATTTTAAATATGATGATTGTAATTCCAATGGGAATTCAAACTTTAACTTTTGGGCCAATTGTAAAAAACCTTTTAAATAATAGTGCAATAAATGCCATTTTACTAGGAGGTGCCTTTTTTATAATTTCTGGTTTTTTAGCACTTAGACTTAAAGAACCAAAATCAATTGCAGACTAAATTTAAGATACAATTTGCATCCAAAAAGAAATAACTGATAAAGAAATTAATTTTGAAAAACACTATTAAAAACATAGATATTTTATGCGTTGGCGAAGTCTTAATCGATTTTATAGGCCATCAAAATAATGTACTCATCAACGAAACAAGAGATTACCATCGCTATTTAGGAGGTTCTCCTGCCAATGTTGCCATGAATTCAGCAAGATTAGGATTAAATCCTTATATGATTTCTGCGGTTGGCAATGATGGTTTTGGAGAATACATTTTTAAAAGACTAAACGAAGTAAAAGTAAACACAAACCATTTAAAAAAATCAGAAAATAATTCTACGAGCGTAATTTTTGTATCTCGTTCTAATGGCACACCAGATTTTATGCCTTACAGAAATGCAGATTATCACATTTCAGAAGATCAAATTACTTCTGAAATGTTATCACAAACAAAAATATTTCACACAACTTGCTTTGCATTAAGCAAAAACCCAGCTCAAACCACAATTCTTAAAAAAGCAAAAGAAGCCGTTAAAAATGGTTGCACATTAAGTATTGATATTAATTATGCTAAAAAACTTTGGTCTAGCAAGCAAGAAGCACTAGATGTTATTAAAACCTATTGCAGTTTAAACCCTTTAATTAAAATTAGTGAAGATGATATGTTACGTCTTTTCGAAAAACAACTTCCTCATGAAGAAATTTTTGAGTTCTTTCACAATTTAGGGGTAGAAACTGTATGCCTTACACTTGGAAGTGAAGGTGTAAAACTTTCTCAAAAAGGAAAAAACATGATTCAATTACCCGCTATAAAAATAGAAAAGGTAATGGATACAACAGGAGCTGGAGATGCTTTTTGGTCGGGTTTTTTATTTGCATACATGAAAGAAAAAACTATCGAAGAATGCTTACAAATTGCATTAAAATTAGCAGCATTAAAACTACAAAATGTAGGTAGATTACCAGACAATATCAATATTTTATCAAAACTCTTATAATTTTATTTAACAAATTATGAATCAAGAAAAAATGAAGAGTCTCTCAAATGGTGTAATGTTAAATGCATACCCAGATAGCATTGGTCATAAATTAAGTGACACGATTAAAATGTTACAAAAGCCAGAATTTAAAGATGTTTTTTCTTTATTTTATGTGCTACCTACTTTTTTTAATAGTGATTTAGATAGAGGTTTTTCTATTATTGATTATAACATCAATAAAGAATTAGTTTCTAAAGACGATTTAAAAGCTTTAAAAGAATTGAATATCGATTTAAAATTTGACATTGTTTTAAATCATCTTTCTGTAGCTTCTCCTCAATTTAAAGATCTTTTAAAAAACGGAGAGAATTCTAAATTCAAAGATTTTTTTATCAACTGGAATGAATTTTGGAAAGGTAATGGAGAGGTTAATGATGATGATATCATTATTCCAAAAGCAGCATTTCTCAATAAATTATTTATGAGAAAATCAGGGCTTCCAATATTAAAAGTTCCTTTTCCTGATGGTACAGAAAAACCATATTGGAACACTTTTTATCAAGATATTAAATACAATAAAATCACCATAAAAGATATTATTGAAATTATTCCCCAACTTTCCGAAAAAGCTGAATTAGTTTGTCATAAAATCAATTCAGTTATTGACAAAAATAAAAACCTATCATCAATAGATTTCGAAGGTTTTCATGAATATAAAAAAGATTTACTTGCTCTAGTTAACCGTAAAGCAACTTACCTTGGTCAAATGGATGTCAATGCCAAATCGGAATTGGTTTGGGAATTTTATGAAGAAACTTTAGCCAAGGTAAAAAGCTTTGGCTGTTCTATTTTAAGATTAGATGCTTTTGCCTATTTGCATAAAGAAATTGGGCAAACCAACTTTTTTAACAAACCTGGTACTTGGAATTATTTAGAAAGAATTAATAAAATAGCTCAGAAAAATGATTTAATACTACTTCCAGAAATACATGCTGAATATGGTTTAAAGTTACATGATGAGGTTGCCAAAGAAGGTTATCAAATATATGATTTTTTCTTACCTGGTTTAATGATTCACACTTTAGAAAAAGCATCTAACAAAGCTTTACTTACTTGGGTAAATGAAATTGTAGAAAAAAACTACAAAACAGTAAATATGTTAGGGTGCCATGATGGAATTCCTGTTTTAGATTTAAAAGGAAAAGAAGTTAATGGCATTTATAACAAAGGGTTACTAGAAGATAATGAAATAGAATCTATAATGAATACAATTATGGAACGTGGTGGAAGAGTAAAAAACTTATACGATCCATCAGGAAAAAAAATATCCTATTACCAAGTAAATGCTACCTTTTTTAGTGCTTTGGGCGAAGATGAAAAAAAACTATTATTAGCCAGAGCCATTCAACTATTTATACCTGGTATTCCGCAAGTTTGGTATTTAGACCTATTTGCAGGTAAAAACAATTATAAAGCTGCAGATAAAGGTGGTAGTGGTGGTCATAAAGAAATTAATAGAACAACACTTTCTCTACAAGACATAGAACAAGGTTTACAAACAGAAATTGTTAAGAATCAACTTAAGATAATACGATTAAGAAATACTTCTAAAGCATTTTTAGGTACAATAGAAATCAATAATTCTAAAGTAAACGAATTAGACATAACTTGGACTAATAATAAAGAGTTTGCACATTTAAGAGCAAATTTAAATACACTCTCCTTTAAAATTAATTATTCTGACAACAATATCATAAAAAAAATGAATTTCTAAACTTTATTTGAGAGTGTTATTCTTGAGTAATTTCACTAACTCTTGAGTTGAAAATCCTATATTTGCTCACTATAATTAGTGTAATCCAACAACTCATGAGCAATTCAAGAAAAAGACACGAAGCTTTACTCTATCATGCAAAACCAAAACCAGGTAAAATTGCTGTTGTACCAACAAAAAAATATGCAACTCAGCACGATTTAACTTTAGCCTATTCTCCAGGGGTAGCTGAACCTTGTTTAGAGATTGAAAAAGACAGAAATAATGTCTATAAATATACTTCTAAAGGAAACTTAGTCGCTGTAATTTCTAACGGAACTGCTGTTTTAGGTCTAGGTGATATAGGGCCAGAAGCCTCAAAACCAGTGATGGAAGGAAAAGGTTTGTTGTTTAAAATCTTTGCTGATATTGATGTTTTTGATATAGAAGTAGATGCTACAGATGTAGATAAATTTATAGAAACTGTAAAAGCAATTTCACCTACGTTTGGTGGAATTAATCTAGAAGACATCAAAGCTCCAGAAGCTTTTGAAATAGAAAGACGTTTAAAAGAAGAGTTGGATATTCCTGTAATGCACGATGATCAACATGGAACTGCAATTATTTCTGCTGCTGCTTTAAAAAATGCAGTTGAGATTACAAAAAAAGATATTAGTACTGTAAAAATTGTAGTGAATGGTGCTGGTGCTGCAGCCATTTCTTGTACTCGTTTGTATTTAGAGTTGGGTGCAAAAAGAGAGAATGTAATTATGTGCGATAGCAAAGGTGTTATTAGAAAAGATAGAGGTAATTTAACTTCTCAAAAAGCAGAATTTGCCACAGAACTTAATGTTAATACTTTAGAAGATGCTATGAAAAACGCAGATGTTTTTATTGGTCTTTCTAAAGGAAATGTAGTAACACCAAAAATGTTGTTATCTATGGCCAAAGAGCCTATTGTTTTTGCAATGGCCAATCCTGTTCCAGAAATAGATTATGATTTAGCCATAAAAACAAGAAAAGATGTGGTAATGGCAACTGGTAGATCAGACCATCCTAATCAGGTGAATAATGTACTTGGTTTTCCTTTTATTTTTAGAGGAGCTTTAGATGTTAGAGCTACAAAAATTAATGAAACTATGAAAATGGCTGCTGTTCATGCTTTAGCAGATTTAGCAAAAAAAACAGTGCCAGAACAGGTAAATATTGTTTATGATGAAGTAAGTCTAAGCTTTGGTAGAGAATACATTATACCCAAACCATTTGACCCAAGATTGATTTATGAAATTCCTCCAGCAATTGCAAAAGCGGCTATGGATTCTGGTGTAGCATTAGAACCTATAGAAGATTGGGATAGATATAGAGATGCATTAATGGAACGTTCTGGCTCAGGAAGTAAAGAAATTAGATTGCTACACAATAGAGCAAAAAACAACCCTAAACGAATTGTTTTTGCAGAAGCAGATCACTTAGATGTACTAAAAGCAGCTCAAAGAGTGCATGAAGAAAAACTAGGAAAACCCATTTTATTAGGAAGAAAAGAAGTGATTTTAGAATTGATGGAAGAAATTGGTTTTGATGGTGATGTACCTATTATAGATCCAAAAACTGATGAAGAATCAGAACGTAGAGATCGTTTTGGTGATGTGTACTGGCAAAACAGACAACGCAAAGGAAGAACATTATCTGAAGCAAAAAAATTAATGCGAGAGCGTAATTATTTTGCAGCAATGATGGTTAATGAAGGTGAAGCAGATGCTTTAATCACAGGATATTCTAGACCTTACCCAACAGTAGTAAGACCAATCTTAGAATTAGTTGAAAAAGACAAAGGCATCACAAAAATTGCGGCAGCCAATTTGATGCTTACCAAACAAGGTCCCTTATTTTTAGCAGACACGACTATTAATGTGAATCCTAGTGCAAAAGATTTGGTGAAAATTTCACAAATGACTGCAAACTTTGTAAAAATGTTCGGTATGAAACCGAACATGGCAATGCTATCCTTTTCAAACTTTGGGTCTTCTAACTCAGAAACATCAAGAAAAATTAGTGAAGCTGTGTCTTATTTGCATCGTCATTTTCCAGAAACAGTTATTGATGGTGAATTACAAGCAGATTTTGCTTTAAATCCGGAGATGTTAGCTAAAGAATTTCCTTTCTCAAAATTAAACGGAAAAAAGGTTAACGTATTGATATTTCCTAATTTAGAATCGGCAAATATTACTTATAAATTATTAAAACAAGTAGATGAGGCTGAGTCTATTGGACCTGTAATTTTAGGGTTAAGTAAACCTGTGCATATTTTACAATTAGGAGCAAGTGTAGATGAAATGGTAAATATGGCTGCTTTAGCTGCTGTAGATGCTCAAGAAAAAGAGAGAAGAAACAAATAAAATTGTTACTTTAGAAGCCTGAAAAAAAACATATGATAACGCAAATTAGAGGAAGACTTGTTGAGAAAAACCCTACAGATGTAGTTATAGATTGCAATGGTGTGGGTTATTTATTACATATTTCTCTAAATACTTTTTCTAAATTACCAGAAGATGAGTCTGTTTTACTTTATACACACTTGTCTATAAAAGAAGATGCTCATACACTGTTTGGTTTTATTTCAAAAATAGAGAGAGAGGTTTTTAAATTGTTAATTTCAGTTTCTGGTGTTGGTCCAAGTATAGCTAGAACTATGTGTTCTTCTATGACTTCAGATGAAATTCAGAATGCAATTGCCTCTGGAAATGTAGCTGTAATTCAGTCTGTAAAAGGAATTGGTGCAAAAACTGCACAACGCGTTATTGTAGATTTAAAAGATAAAATTTTAAAAACATTTAATATAGATGAAGTTTCTGCATCTGCAAGCAATACTAATAAAGATGAAGCGTTATCTGCTTTAGAAGTTTTAGGATTTAATAAAAAACAAGCTGATAAAGTTGTTTCTAAAATCATGTCAGAAAATCCTGATGCTTCTGTTGAAAACCTTATAAAATTGGCCTTAAAAAATTTATAATCAATTGAATAAATTTTTAAAATACATATTTATTACAATTTCCTTTGTGCTGTTTGCAACATGGTCAACCAAGGCACAAAATCAAAAAAAAGACTCTACAACTGTTAAAAAAGATTCTATCGACTTACGCTATAAGTTTAAAAAGGATCAAACTGGTGGTTTATTTTTAGATTATCTCGCTAAAAAAGAAATCATTTTTGATAAAGAATTGAATAGATATGTCATCATCGAAAAAATTGGCGATTATCAAACAAGAACTCCAATATTTTTAACACGTAAACAATACGCACAATATCGATTAAAAAGAGATATGATGCAATACTTTAAAGATAAAGTAAGTGCAACTAACAGTAGAAAAAAAGGAGCAAAAGGAGCTCAAAGAGACTTGTTACCAACTTATTATGTAAATTCAGATTTCTTTGAAAATATTTTTGGTGGAAATGCAATTAAAGTTACACCAACTGGTAATCTAAATTTAAAATTAGGCTTTAATTACCAAAATACCGAAAACCCACAACTATCAGAAGAAAACAGAAGTAACTTTAATTTTGATTTTGATCAACAAATCAATATGAGTCTTAGAGCCAAAGTTGGTGAGCGCTTAGAATTTACTGCAAATTACGATACGCAATCTACGTTCGATTTTCAAAACATGGTAAAAATAGACTATACTCCTACAGAGGATGATATTCTTCAAGGTATAGAAGCGGGTAATGTTACCATGCCTATTAAAAACTCTTTAATTAATGGAGCCCAAAGTTTATTTGGTGTAAAAACCAAGTTACAATTTGGTAAAACTAGTGTAACTGCTGTTTTTTCTCAGCAAAATTCTGAAAGCAATACAGTTATAGCAGAGGGTGGTGCATCTATTCAACCATTTGAATTAAGAGCTACAGATTACGATACAGATAGGCACTTCTTTTTATCTCAATACTTTTTTGACAATTATGCAAATGCACTTAAAAACTATCCATTAATCAGTAGTCAAATTAATATTACACGTATTGAAGTTTGGATTACAAACAGAAATGCAAGTACAGAAGATTTTAGAAGCATTGTTGCCTTTGCAGATTTAGGTGAAACCAATGACCCTAACAGCAGTTATAACAATCTTGTAAACACAAGTGGAGACATTCAATCAACCAACCCTCCATCAACAAATACTGGAAATATTCCAACAAATGAATCTAATAATTTATCTAGTTTATTAACGCCTAATAGTGGCATTAGAAGTATTTCTACCGTTAATTCTGCCATACAAAGTTTTAGTATGGCAATGAGTGAAGGTACAGATTATTCTATTTTAGAAAATGCTAGAAGACTAGACCCTAATGAGTATACATTAAATTCTCAACTAGGATTTATTTCTTTAAATAGGAGATTAAATGATGGTGAAGTTTTAGCAGTTGCTTATGAATATACAGTTGCTGGTGGCGTTAATGGAAGCTCAAAAAAATCATTTAAAGTTGGTGAATTTTCAAATGATGGAATTCAATCTCCGCAAACTTTAGCGGTAAAGATGTTACGTAGTGAAATTTTACAAACAAAAAGAACTAACAACTCTAATGAAGCTTTTCCTATATGGCGTTTGATGATGAAAAACGTATATGCTTTAGGCGCTTTTCCATTAACAAGAGAAGGTTTTCGTTTTGAAATTCAATATCGTGATGACCAAACAGGTATTCCTTCTAATGTGCTTCAAAATGCGCAAACTGCTGGTATTGCAAACTTGCCTTTGTTGCAAGTTTTACGTTTAGATCAATTGGATCAAAGTCAGTTTAGAAGCGCAGACGGATTTTTTGATTATGTAGAAGGTATAACTGTAAACTCTCAAAATGGATATATCTTTTTCCCTGAGCCAGAACCTTTTGGTAATGATTTAATCAAACAAAACGCAAATGATAATTTTGGTTTAGATGAAACTGTAGATGAATCATTTTTATTTAAAGAACTGTATTTAAACACTAAGATTAACATTCAGAACAACTTTCAAAATAAAGACAAATACTTCTTAAAAGGGTATTTCAAATCAGAAAGTTCTGGTGGTATTCCTATAGGTGCATTTAATGTTCCTAGAGGTTCTGTAACTGTAACTGCTGGTGGAAGACAATTGGTAGAAGGAGTAGATTATGTAGTTGATTATCAATTGGGGCGTGTACAAATTATTGATCCTGGATTACAAGCTTCTGGAACACCAATTAGCGTGTCAACAGAAAATAATGCGGTGTTTAATCAACAGCGTAAAACTTTTATGGGAATTGATGTTGAACACAAATTCTCAGAAAATTTTGTGCTTGGAGGAACTGTTTTAAATGTACTAGAAAGACCTTTAACGCCAAAAGTAAATTTTGGTTCTGATCCAATAAACAACACCATGTTTGGATTAAATCTAGATTATTCTACTGAAGTACCCTATTTTACAAAACTGGCAAATAAATTACCATTTGTAGATACAGATGCACCTTCAAACTTATCTGTAAGAGCAGACATGGCTTATTTGCTACCAGGAACTCCAAGTGGTATTGATGTTACTGGACAAGCTGCTACATATTTAGATGATTTTGAAGCATCTCAGGTTCCTATAAGTCTATTATCGCCATTAGATTGGTATGAAGCCAGTACACCAAGTTATGAAACAAACGATCGTTTTTTTGGTAGAAATAACGATTTAACCTACAATGATAAAAGAGCAAAATTAGCTTGGTATAGTATAGATCAGATCTTTTTTGGCGTTGGCGAAACTCCTGCAAGTATCGATGCAGATCAATTGTCTAGAGCAGAAACCAGACAAATTAATTTTAGTGAGTTGTTTCCTAACGTACAATTAGATATCACTCAAAACGCACAAATTAGAACCTTAGATTTGGCATATTTCCCAGAAGAAAGAGGTTCTTACAACTTTAATCAAAATGCAGATTTATCTGATGGTAAAGGTAAACTTCCAAATCCTCAAACAAATTGGGGTGGAATTATGCGTCCGTTAAACACTAACAACTTTGATGTTGCCAACGTAGAATACATTCAGTTTTGGGTGATGAATCCTTATGAAAACTATTCAATAACCAATGCTGAAGGTTTACCAAATGGAATCAATCCAAATGATATTACTAATCAAGTAGGAGATTTATACATCAACTTAGGAAACATTTCTGAAGACATCTTAAAAGATAGTCGTAAAATGTATGAAAACGGATTGCCAGATTTAGGTGGAACTCAAAATACAGATCCAACACGCTGGGGACTTGTACCTACAAATCCTTCTATAATTTATGCATTTAGTGAAGATGACGCTGCTAGAACAAATCAAGATTTAGGTTTTGATGGGATAGGAGATACTGAAGAACAAGGTTTAGCAGGTATTGGTAATTTTGCAACCTTATCTGATCCTGCTGCAGACAACTTCCAGTTTTTTAGAGGAAGTCAATTAGATGCTTTAGATGCTTCTATCATCACTAGATATAAAGATTTTAACAATACTCAAGGAAATTCGCCTACTTTAAATCAATCTCCAGAACCTTTTCCAACTTCATCATCTAACTATCCAGATGTAGAAGACATCAACAGAGACCAAACCATGAATACTGTAGAAAGCTTTTTTGAGTATAAAGTTTCTATGAACAGAAATGACTTGGTGGTTGGTAAGAACTTTATTGTTGATGAAAAAGTTACAGATGTAACCTTAGAAAATGGAGCAACTCAAAGAACTACTTGGTATCAATTTAGAGTACCTATTAGAAGTGGAACTCCTATGAATGGAATTACCGATTTTAACAGTATTAGATTTGTAAGAATGTTCTTAACCAACTTTAAAATACCTGTGGTTATTAGATTTGGTGAATTAGATTTAGTACGTGGAGATTGGAGACGTTATGTAAGAACACTAAATCCTGCAATAAATCCTGATAGAGAACTTTTTCAAAATGAGTTAGATGATTTTGAAGTTGGTGTTGTAAACATAGAACAAAATGAGGGTGATTATTTAACACCTCCAGGAATAGAAAGAGAGCGTTTACAAGGTAGCACCACTGTTCAATTACAAAATGAACAATCTGTAAGTTTAAAAGTAAATCAGTTACCTGCTAATAGTGCAAGAGCTATTTATAAAAACATTAGTATGGATTTAAGACGTTTTAAAAATCTAAAGATGTTTTTACACTTGCAAGAAAATCAAAATGGAGGTACTGTAAATGATGGAGATTTTAAAGCAATTATTAGATTAGGAACAGACTTAAATGAGAATTTTTATCAAATAGAGATGCCTCTAAAAGTATCTAGAAATAAGGCAACTGCTTTAGATATTTGGCCAGAAGAAAATAACTTAAATGGCTTTTTAGAAACCTTTGGAAAAGTAAAACTAGAAAGAGATAACGCACAAGTAGCTATAACAGATTTATTTGTTTCATCGCAACAAGACCCCAACATACCTTACACAATAGCTGTAAAAGGAAACCCAACTTTGGCGCAACTTAGAACAGTTGTTTTGGGACTTAGAAACGATACTTCTACACCTTTAAGTGGTGAAGTCTGGTTTAATGAATTACGTGCTTCTGGTTTTGACAACAAAGGTGGTTGGGCTGCAGTTGTAAATGCCGATGCAAATTTTGCTGATGTAGCCAATGTTTCACTATCTGGAAGTATGAAAACCATCGGTTTTGGAAATGTTGAAGATAAAGTAAATCAAAGAAGTTTAGACGAAACCAAACAATATGATATTGCCACAACTATTAATTTAGGAAAAGTGTTGACTCCACAAAAATGGGGTATTCAATTACCTATGAGTTATAGTATTGGTGAACGCTTTATCGATCCAAAATTTGACCCACAATTTCAAGATGTAGAACTCAAAGATGCCTTAGGGGAAAATCCAAATAGTGAGTTTTCTAGAGATTATACCAAAAGAACAAGTATTAGTTTTATCAATGTAAAGAAAAACAGGAATCCTAATTCTACAAAAAAACCTAAATTTTACGATGTAGAAAACTTAGCAGTTTCCTACTCTCATAATAAAGAATTTCAAAGAAATTACAACATTCAAAAAAGAATTAATGAAAATGTAAGAGCATCAGCTTCTTATAATTTTACATTCAATTCTAAACCTATTGAACCTTTTAAAAAGAACGATTCTTTGTTTACAGGTAAGTATTGGCAATTGTTAAAAGATTTTAACTTTAATCCTGTTCCTAAAACTTTAGCCATTAATTCTAGCATCAATAGAAGTTATAACGAACAACAATCAAGAAATTTAGTTCCTGGGTTATCTCCACAACCAGAATTAAAACAACGTAGATTTTTGTTTGATTGGGATTACACTATTGGATTTGATCTAACAAAATCTTTACAATTAAACTTTAATGCAACCAACAGTTATATTTATGATGTTTTTGGTAGCAATGATGATTTACAAATCTTTGATGATTTCTTTAATACTGGTAGACCAAATCATTATCATCAAAAATTAAATGCAACCTACAATTTACCTATTGATAAAATACCTTTCTTAAGTTTTATCAAAGCAGATTATGCCTATACAGCAGACTTTGATTGGCAAGCAACCTCTCAAGATCAAACTATTGTTTCACAAATTGGAAATAACATACAAAATGCGAATACACATAACATTAATACAACTGTTAATTTCGATCGTTTTTACAAGAGTCTTGGTTTTGAAAAATTATTGTTAACTAAAAGTCAACGTAAAAAAACAAAGGGATTAAAAGGTCCTGGAGGGTTACCTCCTACACCTAGAAGAATTAATCAATCAAAAAAATTGTCTTTAGGTAAGAAAATATTAAAAGGCACATATGATTTGCTTACCTCTGTTAAGCAAGGTAAGGTTAGCTATTCAGAAAATAACGGACAATTATTACAAGGTTTTTCTGAAGAAGTTAGTTTCTTTGGTGGACCTTCTACATCTTTTGCTTTTGGTAGTCAAGTTGATATTAGAAACCAAGCACTTTTAAACGGTTGGTTGGTTGCTCCAAGAGATCCTAATAATAGTGAATACTATAATAAAACCTATAGTAGAACTCATTATAACAAATTAGATTACAACTTTACATTAAAACCAGTAAAAGATTTAAATATTGACATTAGAGGAAATAAAATTCAAACAAGAGATATTTCTCAACAAATAGATGTTATTGATGATGGTTCTACTTTCGGAGCTTTAGACACAAATATTTCTACTTTTGAAACAGGTAACTTTAGTACAAGTCATTCTATGATATCTACTGTTTTTACCAATGGAGATGTATTATTTCAAAAACTAAGAGATTATAGAAGTGTCATTTCTAATAGACTATTTACAGAAAGTGGTTTTGCTAATAACAACTTTAATGAAAATGGCCAACAAGTATTACTTCCTGCATTTTTGGCTGCTTACTCTGGTAAAGATCCAGAAAAAGTAAATACAGGATTATTTAGAAATATCCCTATACCTAACTGGACTTTAAGATATAATGGGTTAATGAAATTAAAATTCTTTAAAAAGAACTTTAGCAATTTTGTAGTTTCCCATGGTTACAGGTCATCTTACACTATTTCTGGATATACCAATAATTTAAATTATGTAGGTTCAGTGAATTCTCAAAATACTATTGGGCCTGGTAACGCACCAGAATTAAATAGTGCTAATAATTTTGAACCAGCGCTGTTGGTTTCTTCTGCAACTTTAGTTGATGAGTTTTCTCCTTTATTGAAGGTTGATATGAAAATGAGAAATTCATTCTCATTAAGAGGTGAGGTTAAAAGAGACAGAACCTTAACCATGAACTTTAATAACAGCACACTAACTGATATTAAAGGAACTGAATATATTTTTGGATTAGGTTATGTGTTTAAAAATGTAAAATTTAATACAAGGTTTACAGGAAAAAAACAAACCTTAAAAGGAGATATTAATTTAAGAGCAGATGTTTCTTTAAGAGATAATTTAACACAAATTAGAGCAGTAGATGAAGATAATAACCAAATTAGCGGCGGACAAAGATTATTTTCTATTAAATTTACAGCCGATTATAGATTGAGCAATAGTTTAACAGCATCATTCTATTACAATCATCAAACATCAAGATATGCAATTTCTACCACGTTCCCAAGACAGGCTATTAATGGCGGATTTAACATTATCTATAACTTAGGAGGAAATTAAAAATTTAAAAAATATATAAATGAACTTACCATCAGAATTAAAATACACTAAAGACCACGAGTGGATTAAAATTGAAGACAATATAGCTACTGTAGGTATTACTGATTTTGCACAAGGCGAATTGGGTGATATTGTTTATGTAGATGTAGATACTTTGGACGATACTGTAGAAGAAGGTGAAGTATTTGGATCTGTTGAAGCTGTAAAAACAGTTTCTGATCTGTTTATGCCATTAACAGGAGAAGTTATTGAATTTAACGAAGAATTAGAAGATGACCCAGAATTAGTAAATTCAGATCCTTATGGAAAAGGCTGGATGATAAAATTAGAAATTTCTGATGCTTCTCAAATAGACGATTTATTAGATGCTGAGGCTTATAAAGAGCTTATTCAAGGATAATCTTTTCATTATTGCTATTGGTATTACTATTTTTATAGGATATCTTAGTTTAATGAAGATGCCAAAAGTAGATATCGACTTTACAACCAATGTAGATAAACTATATCATTTATTTGCATATTTTACACTAACAATATGTTGGCTGTTCTCTTTTTATAAGAAAAAACAGAAGCACTTAAAATATTACATAGTTTTAGGCTGTGTAATTTATGGCATAGTTATTGAAGTTCTACAAAGTAAATTAACTGATTATAGAACAGGTGATTATATGGATATCTTGGCAAATTCGTTAGGAATTCTGCTTGCTTTAATTGTTTTTAATCAAATTTTAAAAAAAATTAAAGTTAATTCTCTATAAGACTTGTATATAAACCAATAATTTAATTAAATTAGCAAACTATTAAAAACTCTTTACAATGGAAATCAAGAAAAACCCAAAATCAAACTTAGAGAATTACAGTAAAATCTTTATGCAAATAGGTTTGGTCTTAGCTCTTTTTGTTACTTATGCAGCAATCGAAAAGAAGACTTATGACAAAGTTATTGGTGATTTAGGAACTGTTAATATGAACGCAGAAATGGAAGAGGAAATTCCAATTACTGAAAGAGTAGAACCAGTTAAACCTAAAACTCCACCACCACCAACTCCAGAAAAAATTGAAGTTGTAGAAGATGAGAAAGAAGTTGAAGAAACTGTAATTGAATCTACAGAAACAGATGAAACAGAAGCAGTAGAGGTAGAAGAAATCGTAGAGGTAGAAGAAGTTGAAGAAGTTGTAGAAGACGTAAGTTTTATGATTATTGAAGACGTTCCTGTATTTCCTGGTTGTAAAGGAAACAAAGCACAATTAAAAGCTTGTTTTAGTAAAAAAGTACAAAAACATTTTTCTAGAAAGTTTGATGCGGATTTACCAAACGAACTTGGTTTAACAGCTGGTAGAAAAAGAGTATTTATTGGATTTAAGATCGACAAAAATGGTAACATTGTAAATGTAAATGCAAGAGCTCCACACCCAAAAATTAAGAGTGAGGTAATTAAGGTAATGAAACTATTACCAAAAATGAAACCTGGTAGACAAAGAGGTAAACCAGTTGGTGTAAAATATAGTATTCCTTTTACACTTATTGTTGAATAGGTTTTATAATACTTACAATTCAAAAAAACTCAGAAGTTATACTTCTGAGTTTTTTTTATACACTTAACACTTAAGTATAGGATTACATAACCTTCTTCTATATTAAGTGCAATACCACTAAACTCTTTTTCTTAGTATAAAAAAAAGAACCTATAAAAGGATTATAACTATTTAATTAGGGGCCTTTTTTACAATACTCTCCAAACAATGATAAAATTATTAAAGAAAATATAGATCATTCTGTCTACTTATAGAGTAATCTTTAAAATGTAAAACAACAAAAAACGCATTGAATAAAATTCAATGCGTTTTTTGTTAACTAATAAGATACTTTATTTGTTTGCTGCTATTTTAGCTTCATGTTTCCATAAATTAACATCAACAATTGCATTGTTGCTATAATTTATTTCTTTTAAAGAAGAATCTGTCCATACAAACCATCTTCCTACTTTTTTACCATCTTTATAAAAAGCCATTTGTGTTTTATTACCTTCTTTGTCAAAACGAACCCATTTCCCAGTTAATTTTTTCTCTTTAAAATATCCTTGAGTTTTAACACTTCCGTCTTCATAATAATATGTAGCTTTAACTAAATCTCCTTCAGCTGTATAAGTTGGTTCTTTTTTCTGTGCATACCCTATTGTTGCTACACAAAGGATAATAAGTATTGCTAATTTTTTCATCTCTCTTACATTTATAAGTTAACATTTACATTACAAATATAATATATAAATTACATTTAAACAACATTTTAGTAACATTAAATTAACATTGAAGTGTGTTAAGATATTTTGAGTATATTTATTGTAAATCGAGTCGAAATTTTTAGTAAATTCTAATATAGGTTAAGGAAATGCTACAAAAAGTAGAAAAATTAATAAAAATATCAAATCTGTTTTTTAGATTCACAAGGCGCTATTGTATTTAACAATTACTGTTGTCAAATTAATTTTAACGTTTACATTTATGAACTATCCACAAATTATACTCGTTCTACTTGTTACATTAATACATATCTACATCATGTATTTAGAAATGGTATTATGGTCAAGCAAAAAAGGAATAAAAGCATTTGGTTTAAAAAGTAAAGAATTTGCTGAAGAAACAAAAGTTTTAGCAGCTAATCAAGGGCTTTATAACGGTTTTTTAGCAGCAGGTCTTATTTGGGCTTTAATTAGTAAATCATCAGATATTGCACTTTTCTTCTTTGCGTGTATATGCATTGCTGGTATTTATGGAGCTTATTCTACCAAGAAAATTAAAATTTTATACATTCAAACTATACCTGCTTTGGTTGGAATATTAACTTTTTTAATATTTTAGATAACTTTTTTATTCCTAGATAGAAACTATTACTTTTACATTTAATTACTAAAAAACAAAAAATGGGAGAATACATTGAAAAATTAGAAAATTTATTGGTAGAATATACACCAAAAATTTTGGTCGCTCTAGCAATCTTAGTTATCGGTTTATTTGCTATAAACATTGTTGTAAAAACAACAAAGAATATTTTGAAAAAACGTAATGTAGATGTTACTTTACAAAAGTTTTTAGGTGATCTAATTAGTTGGGCTCTTAAGTTATTATTGTTTATTACTGTAATTGCAAAATTAGGGATTGAAACTGCTTCATTTGCAGCAATAATAGCAGCAGCTGGTTTAGCTGTTGGTTTAGCACTTCAAGGTTCTTTAGGTAACTTTGCAGGCGGTGTTTTAATCATGATTTTTAAACCTTTTAAAATAGGTGATGTAATTGAAGCGCAAGGTGAAATTGGAGCAGTAAAAGAAATTGAAATCTTTACAACCAAGCTAACAGGTTTGTCAAATAAAGAAATTATTATTCCTAATGGAACCTTATCTAATGGTAATATTGTAAACTATTCAACAGAAGGTACAAGACGTGTAGATTTAGTAATTGGTGTTTCTTATGATGCCGATATTAAAGAAACCAAAAAAGTACTTACAGATGTTTTAACTTCGCATGCTAAAGTATTAAAAGACCCAGCTCCAAGTGTAACTGTTTTAGAGTTAGCAGATAGTTCTGTAAACTTTGCAGTAAGACCATGGTGTAAAACAGCAGATTATTGGACTGTTTATTTTGATGTAACTGAAGCAGCAAAATTAGCTCTAGACAAAGCAGGAATAGAAATTCCTTACCCACATAGAGTAAACATAAATAAGTCTGAATAAAGAATTAAAAAATAGATTTCTTTTTCTTTTCTGGAATTACAATAAAATCCTTTAAATAAAAAGGCTCAAAATAAGCGACATCTTCGATGTCGTTTTTTTTGTACTTTATATATGATAATTCTGCCATTTCTTTTGCTGATGGATGCTTATCATCTATAAAAACAGCATTTTTATGTGTTATAATGTCTTTACACTTTTGAGCTCCATCACCTAAAAAAAAGACTTTAGTATCATTTAAGTATTTAGAAAAGGAATTCTGATCAATAACTTCTGCTTTAATTTCTCTTATTTGTTGATGTTTATCATCAAAAACAGATGCATAAACTTCCATTCTTCTGGCATCAATCATAGGAATGATAATGCCTTCATCGACTTGAATTGAATGAGAAAGTGATGTTAATGTATCAATAGAAATTAAAGGTTTATTCAGTGCAAAACATAAACCTTTTGCTGCAGACACACCAATTCTTAGACCTGTATATGAACCAGGACCTTTACTTACAGCAATTGCATCAATTTGTGATTTATCTATCTTTAAATCCTTTAATAATGCATCAATAAAAGGGTGCAATACTTCTGCATGTGAGTATTGTCCGTTATTCAATTCTTTACAACCCAAGACTACTCCATCTCGTGCAATACTTACAGAGCAATTTTTAGTTGCTGTTTCTATGTTTAGTAATAATGCCAATGCTGTTTTTTTTTACAAAGATAAGAGATTGAAAAAAGAAAAACCTCACATAAATGCGAGGTTCAATTTATATTTTTTTTATTGAATCTTATTCTAAAACTAAATCACCAGAATAGAATTGCAACACTTTTGTTTTAAAAACATAATCGTATTTTGCTCTAATCATAGCAGCTTGAGCATTTACTAGTCTTGTTCTTACCAAATCAAAATCAAACAACGTCATTGCTCCAAAATTATATCTTTCTTGTGCATTTTTAAATGCTTCTTGTTGCGCCTCTAAAGATACTTTTGCAGCTTCAAATGTTTTTAAAGCAGTTTTAACATCTAAAAATGCTTGTTCTATGGTTTGTTTTAAAGTTAGTTTTTCGTTTTCGAGTCTAAGCTCTGAAATCTCTTTGCTAATAATAGATTTAGTGAGTCTATTTTTTGTTTGAAAACGATTAAAAATTGGAATGTTTAGAGATACTCCAATATTATATCCAAGATTGTCATTTAACTGTTGAAAGAAATAATCATTTTGGAAAATCGCTGTGTTAAATCTATGACTATAACCTGTCCCCATTCCTGCAAAGAGCGATACTGTTGGAAGAAAAAATCCTCTAGATAACTCTATATTAATGTCTGCATTTTCAACTCCTAATTTTGCTCTTGCAATTTCTGGCATTCTATCTAAAGATTTGCTGTAAACAGTGTTTGAATTTCTATACAACAAATTTGCAGAAGGTGTACCAACATCTATAGGTGCTACATCAAAACCTTCTAATGGTACTTGTAATAATTGAGATAAATTTAATAATGCTAAGTCTAAAGCATTTTCTTGTGCAATAACGTTTTGTTGATCTGTAGCTGCTGTAGATTGCGTATTTAACAAATCTCCTTTTGGAATTACTCCTGATTTAAACCTGCTCTCAGCTGCATCAATCTGTTTTTTACTAATTTCATATTGAACTTTGGCTGCGTTTAAATTTTCTTTCGCAAATAAAATATTTAAATACCCATTTACAATTCTTAAAGAGATATCGTTTTCAATAACTTTTAAATCTTCTAAACTAGACTCAACTCCTAATTGAGCTTGTTTATATGTATTTGTATTTCTAAAACCATTAAAAATAGTAACATTAGAACTCAAATCAAATGAAGCATTAAAGTTATTTGTTGAGATTCTTGCGTTACTAATATTATCAATGATAGAACCAAAACCAAATCTTCCTGATGAACTACCATTTAAGTTTGGTAAAAAATTACCTTTGGCAATATCTACATCCTTTTTGGCTAACTCTAAGCTTAATTTATTTTGTTGTATCGTAATGTTCTTTTCTAATGCTTGATCTACACATTCTTTTAAAGTCCATTGTTTCTGAGAAAAAGTAGCAATACAAGTAAATAATGCAACTGATAGAATAAGTTTGGTTTTCAAAATATTTAACTTTTGGTTGATTTAGTCCTAATAAATTTTAAAATTACTTTTGTAATTGTATTCATAAGACGACTAAAAGTAAAATATGTTACAACATTTCACTCTTATAGTAATGTTAATTTTTGGCTTTCTTTTTATATGAGTAAATAGCGTACAGTAAAACTGCTATTAAGAGGTATGGAAAAACCATTAAATATGTAATTCCGTTGTTAACTCCTTCTGCCATAGAAACATCTCCATTTTCAACTACAGCCTTACACATAGCACATTGAGCTGATAAAAGATTAATACCAAATAATAGCAAAAGAGAAGATAAAATTATTTTTTTAAGCATAATAAGGAGCTATCATTATATAAACTACAACACCTGTAATTGCCACATACAACCAAAGTGGAAAAGTCTTTTTTGCTATTTTTTTATGTTGTGGAAACTGACCTAACTTTGCTCTCATGTAAGTTAACAAAACAAAAGGAATTACAATTACTGATAATACAATATGAGTGATTAAAATAAAATAATAAATGTATTTAATTACTCCTTCTCCACCAAATTTAGTAGAATCTGATGTCATATGATAAGCGATATACATCAATAAAAAGAGTAAAGAACAAGCTATCGCAAAAGTATTTAATTGTTCGTGTAATTTTCTATTACCTTGTTTAATAGCAACTACTGCAGCAATTAAAACAACAGCTGTTAGTCCATTTATAAAAGCATAGATTGGTGGCAAAAAAGTTAGCGGTGCTACATCGAAACCTAATTCTCTGAGGTTTACACCAAATAATGCTGCTACTGCAATTGGTATAATAATTGATAATGCAGTGATTAACTTTTTGTATTTTTTTTCTTGTACTAAATTACTCATCTAACAAAATTTTAATGTCTTCTTTAAGTTCTTGAATTTGATGTTTTAAATCCTGCTCATCTAAAGCTCTGTAAACAAAAATTGGGTTTCCAAATTCGTCATACCTAGACCTAATATTTCCATTTTTATCAATTAAAGCAAAATTACCTGAATGATAAAAACCTCCATGATCTGTTCCTCCTTTTCCAGAAGGTAATTTGAATCCTTGATTAGATAAATCATACACATAACTATCTGATTTACCTGTTAATAGATGCCAATTTTTATGGGTTATTCCTTGGTTAGTAGCATAATCTTTTAAAATCTTTGGAGTATCTATATCTGGTGTAATTGAAAAAGAGGCAATTCCAAAGTCTGGATTTCCATAAAACTCTTTCTGAATGGTCAACATTTTTTGATTCATTAAAGGACAGATTGTTGGGCAAGTTGTAAAGAAGAACTCTACCACATAAACTTTACCTAAGTAATCTTTATTTGATATGGTTTTACCATCTTGATTGGTAAACTCAAAGTTAGGGATCTTATGAAAAGTGTGTAGTTTCGATGTACTAAAATGATGAACCACTTTAGGTACTGTATAAATACCAAATAATAAAATAATGAAAGTGATACCAATATAAGAATACTTCTTGTTCATTTATCTTAGATTTCTCTATCTGCGTTGTTCTTTTTTAATGCCAATCTGTATTCTGCCAACACCACCTTAACATCATCTTTCATTTTATTATTTAATTCTGCAACAGATGTCATGTTGTAACCAAACAATTTTCCATCTTTTGCATCATCATCATCTGTTCTACCTCTTAATGCAGCTTCTTTATCTATTAAATATGCTTCAGTAATATATCCATCAGTTAAAGTGGAGTTGGTTTTAAAACTCTCATAAAAAGCATTAATTTCTGCTTCAGAACTTTCTATAAACTTCCATTTTACCATATTAGTAAAGGCACCTATTTCTTCTTTTAGTTTAGCAACTTCTTCTTTTTTTGTCTTTGGATAGATTGCTAAGATTTGGAAATCTTTAAAATCATAAAAAGGTTTGTATATCTTTTCATTCAAATTAAAAAGTCCTCCTTTTGCCTTATCAATATCATTACCTAAAAAACATATCACCGAAATTTTATTTTTTAAAGTTGATGATTTAGTATCATCTATATTAGAAACATCAATTATATTTTTTGTTAGTATGGGTAATTTCGCAAAGTTGTTTATTCCAGATGATAGAAATAAATACAGAAAAAGCGGAAGAATAAATAACAGAAAAAGAACAATTCTTTTTTTATTTCTATTTGTCATTTTTTATAAAATCTAGATTACAAAGATACTTTATGAGCAAAAAAAAGGTGGTTAAAACCACCTTAATATTTTCTTAAATTACCATTTTACTAGTGGCGATAAGGTTTCATATAAATAACCTCCTTCTATTAGTAATAGAGTAACTAAATATACAATCAAGAAAACTGCTGTCCAAACCACAGATCTTCTAAACCATTTTTTTTCTCCCTCCATGTGCATGAAAGTCCAAGTAATATAGTATGCTTTTGCTAAAGTTAAAATGATAAAAATCCAATTTAACCAACTCGTTCCAGGTCCATGTAAATGTAATGCTTCTGGTTTAATAATACCCAAAGCAACTTCTATGATTGTTATTACAGATAGTAAACCAAATACCATCCATATTCTTTTCACATTAGATTCGTGTGCGTGTGCCATCTTTTGTTTTCTCTTTTTAAATTAAACTAAGTAGAAGAAAGTAAATACAAATACCCAAACTAAATCTACAAAGTGCCAATATAAACCAACTTTTTCTACCATTTCATAATGTCCTCTTTTTTCATACGTTCCTAAGATTACATTAAAGAAAATGATGATATTAATTACAATTCCAGAGAATACGTGGAAACCGTGAAAACCAGTAATAAAGAAAAAGAAATCTGCAAAAATGGTATTACCATACTCATTAACCTTTAAGTTAGCTCCTTCTACAACCATTTTACCTTTTAATAAACGATCCAAGCCTTCTTCTCTTGATAAAATTGTTTTTTGTTTTTTATCTAAATCTATTAATTCTGTTCTCACTTGAACATCAGAATTTGCTTTGTAAGCATTTACAACTTGTGCAACAGAATATTCAGAAATTGTGCCTTCTTTCTCAAACCATAATCCGTTTTTTCTTGTATGCTGCTCTCTGCCATCCACTCTTGCGTCAACAACAAAATCTGATAAAGCAATTTGTTTTCCATCTTTTACAAATTGTAAAATTTTACCATCTGTAGTTTTTACAGCTCCATAAGAACCTTTAATGAAAGTATTCCACTCCCATGCTTGAGAACCTACGAAAATTAAACCCCCAATAATTGTAGCAAACATATACCAAGCTACTTTACTTTTTTGCATCTTGTGACCAGCATCAACTGCCAATACCATGGTTACAGAAGAGAAAATAAGGATAAAAGTCATAAATGCCACATAATACATTGGGTATTCTCCATGTATAAATGGGATGTGTGTAAACACTTCATCCGCAATTGGCCAAGAATCTATAAATTTAAATCGTGTTAAACCGTAAGCTGCTAAAAATCCTGAAAAGGTTAATGCATCAGAGACGATAAAAAACCACATCATCATTTTACCATAACTGGCACCAAATGGTTTTACGCCACCACCATTCCAGGTTTCTTTACTTTCTGAAGGTATAGCAATGTTTGCTTCCATAAATGTTATTTCTGTTGTTTAGTCTTAAAATAGTTTGCCAAAATTAAACATTTTCTATCACTTGATAAAATAGAAAAAGAAAAATAGATAAATCCATAGTATATCTACAAAATGCCAAAAGATTGCACCTAGTTCAAACCCTAGCATATTGTCTGATTTGTACTTGTATTTAAAATGATTATAAATAACAACTAAAAGCACGACAACCCCCGCTATTAGGTGCAAAACGTGCATAAAAGTGATGCCAATAATGAAAGATGTTGATACAGTACTCTCTGGCCCTGTAAAAAATAATCCAACACTTTTTAGTTGATTAAAACCAACATATTGTTGCCAAATAAATGCAATTCCTAAAAAAAATGTAATCACAATCAACAAAATTGACGCTTGTCTTTTGTCTTTTTTTAAAAATCTTTGTGATAAAATAAGTGCAATACTGCTCGCAATAATTAAAAAAGTACTGATATGGAATGCCTCAGGTAAATCAAAAGAAACCCAATCTTCTCTTTTCATACTAATTACATAAGCACTAGTTAAGCCTGCAAAAAACATGACCATACTAATCATAGAAACCCACAACATTGGTTTTGCTGATTTCTTTTTACCTTTATTTAATTCTTCTTGTACTAGTTGTTCTTGTGTCATATTTTAATGTAAAAATTTATCTACTACATATACAATTTGTACTACTGTGATATATAAAACGCTAGAAAGCATTAATTTTCTTGCATCTATGTTGTCTTCGCTTTTATGAAGTTTTATGCCAAAATAAAGCATATACAACCCTAAAATGGCTACAATTACTGCTGTAATTGGATGAATATAAAAAGCACCTGATAATTTTAAGACAGGAGAAATGGAAACCAAGATCATAATTACAGTGTAAAAAATGATTTGTTTAACTGCTCCTTTATCCTTTGTGTTCATTGGTAACATATTAAATCCTGCTTTTTTGTATTCTTCAAACTGCAACCAACCAATAGCCCAAAAGTGTGGAAATTGCCAAAAAAACTGAATCATGAATAAAAAACCAGCTTCAATACCAAATTGATTAGTAGCAGCAACCCAACCTAACATAAACGGAATTGCTCCTGGAATTGCTCCTACAAATACAGATAATGGTGTAACTGGCTTTAAAGGTGTATAGACACTTGTATAAATAAAAATTGATATTGCACCAAATAATGCAGTTTTTGGGTTGATGGTATATAAAATTACAATGCCTAAAATGGTAAATAAAATTGCAATGGTTAATGCTGTGTTCTTAGACATTCTACCAGTTGGTAATGGCCTATTCTGAGTTCTTTTCATCATAGCATCTGTATCTCTTTCAATTACTTGATTAAAAGCATTAGACGCACCAACCATAAAAAAACCTCCTAAAGAAAGTAAAAACAACGTAAAATAACTCACTACCTCTACAGCAAGTAAATATCCTGCTACAGAAGAAAAAACAACACTTAAAGACAAACCAACTTTAGTAAGTTGCTTAAAGTCGGAAAAAATAGTCTTCATAGAAGGGTTTGTATCTGTTATAACCACTGAATTCATCTTTCTGCAAAATGGTTTGCAAAGATATTTGATAATTATGACTTTACCATAATTTTAGTACTATTTTAAGATAAAAAAACCCACTCAAAAAAATGAGTGGGAAAATTGCTATGAAAAAGAAAAAGTGTGATTAATTAAAATCACATTGCAAATATAAAACTATTTATAACATTTTTTCCCAAAATTTTGTAAAATTTTAAAAGTCGAAATACCAATTAAAAAGATCTGATCGTATTCCTGCAGTAAACCAAACTGTTGTACCTGATGGAAAACCAGGTAAAGCAGTATCAATATCAAAATTTCTGTATGAAAAACCTGCAAAAAGATTGGTTCTGTTTGATGGGTTAATTAAATAATTGGCTTGTATGTCTGCAATAAATATGTTTGCGGTATTTCCTTGCCCTAAAACATTACCTGTATCAGCAAATCTATCTTCATAAGATTGATAAATATCACCACCATAACTTACTGCTTGATCTACAAAATCAAATCCTTTTTTACCTAAAATTAACTTTGCACTTCCACTCCATCTATCTTTTTTATAACGTGCAATTGCGATTGCTTCCCAGAAATTAGCTCCCCATAGATGCCCCATGGGTTGGCTATAATTACCATAATTTAAAGCTGATGTTTGGTGTGCAAAAGTATAAGGTCTTGCATAGTTATATTCTAATTGCAAGAAAAGATTATCAACTTGAAAAGCATCAAAATATTTTGCTCCTATTTGGTACGCAAATTTATTTTCCCATCTTCCAAGAGAATTTAGTTTATTAAAAGAAAACTCGTCAACTACTAACTGAGAATACAGAGAAATTTGATTGCTTAATTTATACTTACCCGCTAAACCTAAAATAGCATTACCTGCATCTTCACCTCTGTTAAATTCTAAAGATCGGTAAAAAATTATCGGATTTAAAAAACCTGCATCAATACCATTTCCGCCTCTAGAAATTGCTGTTTCAAAGAAACCTAAGTTCAATCTATCATTTACATTAAAGGATAAATAATGAGCAGCAATATATTTTCTTGCATGTTCTTTTGGATCTAAAGCAGACGACAATGAAGGCTCTGTATTCCACATCCAGATGTTTGTATATTGAAACTTCCAAAGGTTGGCTTTTAGTTTTAAATAAGTTGTTGGTGCAGAAACATCAGACAAAATAAAAGAACGATACCCATCACCTAGAAAATTCTTTCCGTTACCAAATTGAAATTGTAAATATTTATTTGGTGTATAGGCTAAGTAAGCTTCTGCTACTGGATAATCGTGAGAATCTGTTCGATGTCTTTTTGTTTTTCCTCTTCCAGGAACTAGTCCTTCAGAATTTTTTGGTCTGACATTTAAAGCAGGATTTTCTATAAACCTATTAATGTATTCTGCAAATCTTCCTTGACTTTCATAATATGTTGTAGAAAACGAAATCTTATCTAAAATTTCACCATTAACTTGTACAATTCTTGAGTTGTTAAAAGTATATGCTAAGTTAGAATTGTCTTTTCCTAATTGTGTATCTAAAAGAAAATCAACTGTAAACCAATAGTCTTTCTTTTTTATTTGTAGTAAATGTTCATTCCAAATTTTATTACCAACCCAAGTTTTTTTGTTTGGTTTTAAAAACTCTTTTTTCTCTTTGGTTAAATCATAATACTCACTAACTTCTGAATAAGTGTAGGGTTTTGAAGCAGTATGCGTTCCTTTTGCTTTATGCATTGCATATTCAAATTCTACATATCTACGGTGTGTAAACGGTATATTTAATTTACTACTGTGTTCTAAAAACGTAGAATCTGCAATTCTGTTTTTTTCTACAACCTCTAAAATATCTATTTTTTTTGTCTTTTCTGTAGGACTAATTATTTCATTGCTTTGTGTTCTATTGATAGGAAACGCGATTGGTAATTCGAACTGCATTTCTATTGCATGATTATTATACCAACCAGGAGTAATCTTTGGAAAATTATCAAAAACTCTTTTTACTTCTTTTTTAATAGACTCATAGGGTGTATTTACATAAATCAATTTAAAATCACCTTGGGCTGTAACAACAAATATACTATTGGCTGTTCCTGTAAACTTTTCATTTTCTACAATTGCGGGTGTTTTGAATTCTGAAAAGAAATGTTTCTTGGTGGTTGCTAAAAAGCATTTTTGTATTGATTGAATTTCTTCACCTTTACATACATCAAAAATTGGATATCTTTCTTGCTGTGAAAAAAATACTGATGGAAATAATAAAACTAGAAATAAATATTTTCTTACCATTCTATACTTTTAAAACTGTATTATTTTTTAATTGATATTTTTGATGACTTTCTTTACAAACTGCTTCACCATTTTCATCAAAATTTAATTTGTGTCCGTATTCACTTACCCATCCTATCTGTTTAGATGGATTACCAACCACCAAAGCATAAGGCAATACTTCTTTGGTTACCACTGCTCCTGCACCAATTAAGGCAAATTCTCCAATAGTGTTTCCACAAATAATGGTGGCATTGGCACCAATACTTGCTCCTTTTTTGACTAGGGTTTTTTGATACTGATTTTTTCTTACAACAGCACTTCTTGGATTTATGATGTTTGTAAACACCATTGAGGGTCCAAGAAAAACATCATCCTCACAAATAACTCCTGTATAAATAGAAACGTTGTTTTGAACCTTTACATTTTTACCTAGAACCACTTGCGGAGAAACCACCACATTTTGACCGATATTACATTGCGCACCAATTACGGCATTAGACATAATATGGCTAAAATGCCATATTTTTGTGTCTTTACCTATACTGCAGCCTTTATCTATGACAGCAGTTTCATGTGCAAAATAATCTTCCAAAATTAATATCCTATACTCGAGTTATCTTCTTTATTTACAATTTGTTTAGAAGATGATGTACCAATTCTATCAACTCCTAAATTAATCATTTTTACTGCAGTTTCATAATCTCTTACACCACCAGCAGCTTTTATTTTTAATGGTTTTGCATTTTCTGCAATTAATTGCATGGTTTCAAATGTTGCTCCATTTGGTAAATTGTCTTTAGTTTTGAAAAATCCGGTAGATGATTTTACAAAAACCCAATCTGCTTTTTCTGCACCAAATTCATTAAAAACAATGCTTTTAATGAGTTGCGAAATTACAATTATTTCTTTGTTTGTAAGGGCAGCAACCTCAATTATCCATTTGACTACTTTTTGGTTTTCTAAACAAAGTTTTGTGCATTTGATAATCTCGTTTTTTACAAATTCTATTTCTCCTTTTTTAAAAGCTTCATAATTCACTACAAAATCTAACTCATCAGCCCCTAAATTAATTGCATTTTGAGCTTCTTCTAGTTTTTGTGCTGTTGTATAAGTACCTTCATAAAAACCAATCACAGTTCCGATAAGAATCTTATTATTTGATTCTTGCAACATTTTTTTTGCCAGCGGAATATATTTTGCACGAATCATCACCAATTTATAGTCATACAAAATTGCTTCATTTACTAAATCAACTACTTTTTGCTGATTTTCTTCTTCAGAGAGATTAGCTTGATCTGCTGTTTTTAAATATGTTGCGTCTAAATATTGACTAATTTTCATTTTACAAAAGTAAGAAATAATAAAACTCAGCCATTAAAAAACCCAACCTTTTGGTTGGGTTTTAATTTTATTCAACACTGAATGCAATTGGTAAATTGTATCTAACCTTTACTGTTCGCATATTTTGTTTTCCCGGTTTAAACTTGGGGAGTTTTCTAATAATTCTATTGGCTTCTTTTTCTAATGCTTTGTGAGTAGCCCTTATTTTAATGTTTACAACTTCACCTTTATCATCAATAACAAATTGTGTAAATATTTTATGTTTGCCTGAGCGCAAACCAATTTCATTTGCCAATTCTACATTAAAATTACGGGTTACAAACTGTTTCATCTTTTTATCAAAACAAACCTTGCTTGCTTCTTTTGAGAGGTCTTCACATCCTTTAAAAATGGGTGTATATTGTACAAAATCATAAGGAACATCTTCTTTTATATCTTCTTTTATTTTTACCTCATCTACTTTATCAATATCAATTAATTCTGGGTCAATATCTGTAGTATTAAATATTTTGACTTCTGGTAAATCATTGTTTCCTTTTTTAATTTCATCAGGAATTAATTTTTGAACCTTTTTAGGAAACTCTAACTTAGGTTCAGGTTTTACTTCTTTTACAAATTTGACAACTCTATCTGGTTCTAGATAGAGAATCTTAGGTTCATAAACGTTACTGATAGGTATTGATTTTTGTTCGGTTTGGTGCTCTAAAGAGATATAAACGATAAAGAGCACTAATACAAGTCCTAACTGGGTAAAAATGTTAGAGAACTTTTCTAATTGTTTGGTTGGTAGTTTTTTTGAGTTTTTCATAATTAGAAAGTTTTAAATGTTAAAGACTTGTTAAAAACAAATAGCATGCCATAAAAAAACAGCATCGAAATATCGATGCTGTTACAGAATTAAAAATATTAAGTTTTAATTTTTTTCTTTCTCTTCTTCTATAGATCTTACCAACTGTAAGTCATATTTGTATTATAGTCTGTATACAATCCTGAACCTGAAGCTGTCCACTCATAAAGGCTTGCTAAAAATGTACCTTCATAAACTTTCATGTTTCCAGAATTATTGCTGTTAGATTCTAAAACTAATTTATAACCATCAGTATCTAATTCAATTTTAGTTGTATCAGTTTCTACCCACCATTTTATGGTTGTATACGCTACATTATCTATATATAAACTTGCTTCTGCATAACTACCATCTTTTAATTGATAACCGTCCATAAATTTACCTGTAAAATCTAGTGAAACAATACTATATTCAAAATTATATCTGTTTGATGTTTCAGAAATAACATAAGTTACAGAAACTCCGTCTGCAGACCAAGTATATGTTTGTGTATTCAAAATACTTTCTTTTGAAGCTGATTTAGCACCTGATGGAACTGATGTTGCATTTGCAGGTACAGTAAATAAAGTTGCAAAAGACGATCCTAAAAGCTTTAATGTTTCAAATTGAGCATTAGCTTGTTGCGCATACTGATTATTTGAGGCTGATAATGCTGCAGGTACAGACAATGCTTGAATATCTTTTACAAAATCTTGCATCACTTTTTCTGAAAGCGGTTCTCCTTCTAGAGCATCATTATCATTACTGCTACATGAAGTTGCTACTAATACGGCTACTAAGGCTAATACTGTAAATAATTTGTTTGTAATTTTCATAGTTTTTGTGATTTTCATAGTTTAATTTTTACTTAATAATTAGTTTTTTGGAAACTGACCTATTTCCTGAGGTTGCTTTTACGATATAAATTCCTTTTGCAAATTTAGATGTATTTATTTTTTGCTTGGAATTTATGTTTTTTTCTTCAAACATTTTTACTCCAATGCTATTAAATATCTGAATTTTATCAATAGTATTCTCATTCTCTAATTTAACTGAAAAACTTGATGAAGCTGGGTTTGGATAAAGAAGCAAGTTATTCTTTAATTCATAGAAGTTATCTACAGACAACACACTAGAATCTTCAACTTTTAGGGTAAAAGTACCTGCTTCTAATTTAGAACTTGTTCCTTTAGATGAAGCTGATTCTATCCAAATTTTTAAATAAAATTTTGTGCCAACTGTTAAGTTATTTAAAGAAATACTTGTACCACAAGCTATTGGTGATATACTTGTACAAGATGCATAAATGGCAAATTTAAGTACGCCTTCTCCTGGAGTTCCTTGAACACTAAACTCGCCAGTTGCTGGCACAGTTACAGAATACCAAACATCTGTAAGTACAGTAACTGTAGCACAACTAGGATTATTATTTGCTGTACCACTATTTACATCTCCTAAAACTTGCTGACCAAAAACTAATGGAATTGCATTTGCACAATCATCATTTGCAGGGGCACAATCTGTCGCATAAAAGGCTGTACCATCTTTGTTTGGCCAATTTGCATTGCTGTAAGAAGCATTATCAACTTCAATACATGTTAAATTTGGATTTCCTGTTGCACTAAATATTGTAATAATTGAATTGTTTCCGTTTTTTATTCCTAAACTCTCTAAATTATTATCATCAACATCTAACCAAAATAAATTTGTATTTTGTCTTAGATCAACTTGTTTAAGTTGATTCTCATTAGAAATAAGAGATGTTAACTTTGTATTAGAATTTGTGTTGATTAAGGTAAGTTGATTTTTATAACATGATAAAGTCTCTAAATCTGTTAAAAAATGAATTTCTAAACTGGTTAGATTATTCTCACCTACGTCAACATTTTTAAGTTTTGTATTTTTTGATAAATCTATAGAGGTAAGCTGATTATTTGCTAGAAACAGTTTTTCTAACAATACATTTTTACTTAAATATATGGATGAAATTTGATTGTTTGCTGCATCTAATTCTATCAGATTTATAAAATCTTCTATTCCAGTTAAATCTGTAATGTTTTTATCTTTGACAACAACTTTAGTAATATTTTCGATATCAGTAGTTAATACTTGTCCATTTATGGTTCCATCAGAATCGATATTTTCGTCAATTAAATACTGCTCGAAATTTGCATCTGGAATCACAGTGATATCAATACAATCTTTAGTATCTCCTGAAATGTTCCAGTTATTTGGAGCAGAAGTTAGTATGGTTCTAGCAGTTTCTCCCACACAATATTGTAAACCTGATGCCCCTAATGAAACATTTGATTTTAACGTTTGTGTTGCCCAACCTTTTAATAAAGCATCGTAATTACTTCTTGATAAGTCTGAGTTATTTAACATACCTGTCATTCTTTTAACTTTACTAACATTCCAATTACTCAAGTTTTGATTAAAAGCAAGCGCATTAGAAAACATACCAGACATTGTGGTAACATTGCCTACATCCCAATCACTAATATCTTGGTTAAAATTGCCCGTGTTAGCAAACACCCCTTCCATATCAGTTACATTAGAAACATTCCAACCACTAATATCTTTATTAAAATCTCTTGCGCCATAAAACATACCCTCCATATTTGTAACACTAGATACATTCCAATTTCCTATATCTTGATTAAAAGAATTTGCATCTCGAAACATATCTTCCATATCAGTAACGCTACTTACATCCCAACTTCCAATATCTTGATTAAAAACGACTCTATCTCCATCAAACATAGACTCCATAGTTGTAACATTACTAACATTCCAGTTGCCAATATCTTGGTTAAATGCATTTGTATCTTTAAACATTTCTTCCATATCTGTAACATTGCTCACATTCCAACCACCAATATTTTGGTTAAAAATATCTGCACTGTTAAACATACCTCTCATATTAGTAACACTACTTACATTCCAATTGCCAATATCTTGGTTAAAGCTTATTGCATTTCTAAACATAGTGCTCATATTGGTTACATTAATCACATTCCAACTACCAATATTTTGATTAAAAAGAACTGCATTATAAAACATTTCTTCCATGTCTGTAACACTAATCACATTCCAACCGCCAATATCTTGGTTAAATCTTAAAGAACCTGAAAATATTCTGCTCATAGAGGTAACTTTACTCACATTCCAATTACCAATATCCTGATCAAAGTAATCTGTACCACCAAACATAGATTTCATATTAGTAACATTACTAACATCCCAACCACCAATATCTTGATTAAAATACGTTCCAAAAAACATACCCTCCATATTCCTAACATTGCTTACATCCCAACTACTAATATCTTGATTAAAGTCTGAGTTAGAAAACATATAACTCATATCTGTAATGTTGCTAACGTCCCAATTGTCTAAGCTTTGGTTAATACCGGCAGTAAAAAACATATAGGTCATGTTGGTTGCGTTACTTAAATTTGGGCTATCTGTGGCATTAATACTTAAATTGTCGCATTGTACAAAAGCATGAGCCATAGTTAACCACGGGTTGTTCCCCCATTGCTCTATCGTTTTTATTCTAAGTCTAGAACCACCTATACCAAAATAAATAGCTGGGAAAGTTCCTGTAATTGTTACTGTATAAGTATCTTTTGTTGCGTAAGTGTGTTTTGCGTCTTGTGTTAGACCACTAGATGTGGTTCCATCTCCCCAATTTACAGAGTAGTTGTAAGTATATTCACCCCAATTTGTAGGAATGGTAATTTCTTGATTATCTTTAGTAGTTTCCCAAGTTGTGATAAATTGTCCAAATGAAATTTGAACAAAAAAAATAAAGAGTAGTGTTTGTAGTTTTGTTTTCATAGTTTTTGTTTTTTTTTAAAATCCCATTTTTCTGTATTCATTACTGTTGATTTTTACATTTTTATCAGTAACATTGGTAACTTTTATTTTAAAATTTTTACCTTGATGTGTAGAATTTAACTCTAAAACAAATCCATTTAAATATGGGTTATTCATTTTCATACCTAACATTGGTAATTCTATATTTTGAATTGGGAATTCTTTAGAAACCCAAAAACTTACAGAACCTTTAGAATTGGTATAATCGTAATCTACTTTATACTCTTGGCAAGTGTAGCCTAAAATGGTTTTTGTATTTCCTGTTTTTTTATATTCGAAATCTGCTCCATCAGGTATTTTGTCATCCATATCATATTGACCTCCCATTTGTTCTAATGAAGTTGCTTTTTTCATTTTCATACCTGCAACATCCATAAAACCTATAGATGCTTTTGGAGTCATTACCATAAGCATAGTTCCTTGACCTTGCATTTCTTTTGGTGCTACAGACATTCCCCAGATATCAGGATAATTCCCTAAAAGAAACTCTATAGGGTATTTATCTCCTCTTTCATCAGTAATCTCAACTGCTATAGCTTTGTTAAAAGCAAATGTAGAAGGTATATTTACAGTAGGTGAAAGTTTTTCTTTCATATATTTTTTATCTGCATCTGTGAGTTCTGTTTTTTGAGTGTTTTTATTTTCTACTTGTTTAAACTCTCTTGTAACACTATATTTTGGAGATGTTGTAGAAATACTACCTGTTAAATTAGCAATCGTTGTTCCTCCTATACCTAAATTATCAGTTGTTGTTGAATGATCGTCTATATTAGCTTTTCCATTAAATGAAATCATAATATTTTGATCTTTATTAAACATTACAGTTACTGTTCCACTACTAAATTTAACTTCTTGCTGACCTGCTCTTACTTTTTGATCAAAATCATATTTTCCTTTTACCAAAGCATCATAATCTAATTGTAATGTTGCTTCTTCTGGAATTTTAAACGTTTTATTTTTAAGGTTTTTAATATCTGTAATATTCTTTAAATTAAGAATATAACCATCATGAACATCCACTCCAAAAGTATCCCAGTAACCAACAATTTTTACTTTATCCCCTATTTTTTCTACATTAGTTTGAGTTAGTTGATTTATAGAAGTTGTACCATATAATTTGGAATGATTTATAGTAGCATTACCATAAGATTTTTTAGGAACAAACGTTTTCTTTTCTTTTTTCTTAGTTTTCTTTTTACCTTTTAATAAACTATCTATTTTTTTATCGGTTTCTTTTTCTACTTTGTTTTCAATTTTTTGTTGTACTTTTTTCTTTAGTTTTTTCCAAAATTGAGCATTAGAGGTATTTGCAAAACATATTGATAGAATAAGAAATGCGGTTAGCGTTTTGTAGTTAGTTTTTAGCTTCATTTTTAAAGTTTTTTCTTTTTAGTGATTCTAAAACCAAAAGGTTAACATTTTTTATTTATTTTTAATTTTTTGTTAACCTTACCATTTTCAAAACATTAATGAGTGAACATCAACTTATCTTACTTTTAAAACAAGCAGATAAAAAAGCGCTTAAAATGTTGTACACAAAAAACAGATATCATTTTATCAATTTTGCAAGGAACTTTAAAGTTTCTGAAAATGATATCGTAGATGCTTATCAAGATGCAATTATAGCTTTGTCTGAAAAAGCTTTACAAGGAGAATTAGACAATTTAAAATGTTCTATTAAAACTTATTTATTTGGTATTGGCAAATATATGTTGTTTGAAAAAGCAAGAAAAAATCAAAAAAGAGTGTTAGATTTTCCGTTAGAAAAAGAAGATTATAATTACAAAAATATTGCTGAAGGTTTTTTGGAAGAAACACCTAACCAATTAGAAGCTTTATTACAAAAGGGATTTGCTTCTCTTGGCAAAAAATGTAAAGAAGTTTTAAGACTTTTTTATTACAGAGGTTTTACCATTAATGAGATTTCTGAAAGATTAGGCTACAAGGATAAAAATGTGGTAAAAAGTCAAAAATCAAGATGTATTAAACAATTAAAAGAAAAGATTAATAAGTAACTCATGGAAAATCAAGAGTTTGATAAACATCTAAAAAAAGCAATTACTGCTGAAGAACGTAAACTTCAGAAAGCATACCTACATTCTGTTGAAAATTCTTTAAAAACTTCTAAAAAGAAGTTTAATTGGCGTATTGCAGTCTCTATTATTATGCTTTTAGGTTTAGTTAGTTATTTTGCACTATTCAATCAATCTTTAAGTAATGATGAATTGTATGCGAACTATTTTTCTCCTTATGAAAATGTTGTTAAGCCTATTGTTCGCGATAAAGTAAAACTGACTAAAATAGCTGAAGTTTTTAGTTTATATGAGAAAGGCAAATATGAAAAAGCACTTGAAAAATTTAATAAATTAACACCTCAAGATGCTATTGATGTTGGTACCCTAAATTTTTATAAAGCAAATACCTATTTACAGTTAAAACAGTTTGAAAAAGCAAAAACTATTTTTTCTGAAACTAAAAATAATAAAGAATGGAATCAAGAAAGCCTTTGGTATTTAGCATTAATTTCTATTAAATTAAATGATTCAGATGCTGCTTTAAAGAACTTACATATACTAAGCACAAAAACCTTTAAAAATAAAGAAGTTAAAGAGCTAATTAATTGGCTTAACTAATTTTTACTTGAAAATAAAAACAAATGAAATGAACTTAAAATCAAAAATACTTTTTTGCATTCTATTCATTTATTTAGGTTTTAACTCTTACTCTTTATTTGCTCAATCAGAAAAAACAGACAATTACAATAAACAAGTAAAAAAATTCTATCTCTTAAAAAAATATGATAGTATTATTTCTTTATCTAATAAATTGTTAGAAAATTTAAAAGCAAAAACAACCTCAGATAGTTTACTGTTTGCCAAAATATACCTCAATAAATATAGTGGTCTTCATGAAAAAAAGAAAAGCCTTAATAATTTATCTTCATTAAATAAAGCAATATCTTATTGCCCCAATACACATACTGGAGATAGCCTAAAAGCAAGTTTTTATAATACAAAAGCATATCTAGAAAGTGAAATAGGCACAAGTATGAAAGCCTATAAAAATATTTTAAAATCACTTAAACTTTTAGATAAACTACCCAACCCAAATTCAGGTTCTCTAATGGGTGCTTATTTGTTATTATCAACCGAAAATGCATATTATGGTAATTTTCAAAAAGCTAAATATTATATACGTTTGGCTGAAGAAGTTTATAAAAAAAACAAAACTTATATAGATAACAATACTTGGCAACTGAATGGAAATCACCATAGAATGGGAGTTATTTTAAAGTACCGAAAAATATATATGCTTTGGAAAATGTCTAAAACCTCTAAGGATAGTTTATTGATTCTAAAAACGATGAATGATTTAGAAAAAATGCATAACCAAGCTGATTTTCATAAAGAAGAAAGAATTTATTATAGTACTGCTTTGAATCATGTAGGTGATTGGTTTGTTTCTCATAAATCCGATTCTTTAACAACAAAAAAAGATATAGAATTAGGATTAAGGTTTTTATTAAAGTCTCATAATTTAATTAAAAACAAAAAATACCCAGGTACACTTTGGGCTGTAAAATACAATATTGCAAAGGGGTATACCAAAGGAAATTTGTTAGAAAAAGCAGATAGTACTATGTTAGCTTTGTTTAAAGGCATTTCTAAAACCGATGGCAGACGTCCTTTTTTCTATGCTCAAAAGGCATTAATAAAAGCAAAAAAAAATCAAAAAGATAGTGCCCTACTATATTTTGACAAGTCTATTCAAAAGATTCATAGTGGAAATGATTCTTTAGTAAGCCAATACTCCAACTTTAAACCTAGTAAAAGTTATAACCATACTCGTTTACTCCTTAGAATTAATGAAGAATTAAACAACTATTATTCTGCAGATACAATTGTTCAAAAGAAAATTGGTAAACTTTATTATTTAGCCCTACATCAATTTGAAAATAGTTATTTAAACATCAACTTTAATAAAAAACAAAACAAACAACTTCGAAAAATTATTAAAGGGATTTTAAATGCAAAAAAAACAGGTTCTATTGATGATAATATTCTTCAAAAAACAATTTTAAACAAGTTTGAAATTTTTAAAAATCAATTGGCTTGGAAAAAGTTTTACGAGAGTCGTTATACAAATGTATTGCCAGAATTAGATTCTGTAAAACAAAGAAATGCAGCATTAGCTTCTTTGCTTAGTAAAGCAAAAATTGCAAAGAATGTTCCGCAAAAAGACTCTTTACAAAGGCTTATTCAAAAACATAATACTTATAAGAAAAAGCAGTTTCCTCAATTAGAATTGTTGAGTAATTTTGAGTTTTCTATCGAAAACCTTCAGAAAGAACTAACCGATAAAGATGTTATCTTAAAATACATTTTGTTAGAAAATGAAATTGCTATTTATCAAATTTCTAAATCTAATTTTAAAGTTCATTTAGTTCCGTGGACAAATACTGAAAAACAAATATTAAATGATTTTATCTACAAAACTCGTAACAGAAAAAATAACATTGACTTGGGGAATCAATTAGGAGAACTTTTAATTCCTGAGTTAGACAATCAAATACATCATTTAATTATAAATCCAGATGGTGCATTGTTTAAATTACCATTTGAAGTTTTACAAACCCAAGGAAAATTTACAACTGAAACTTATCATATAAGCTATACGTCTAATTTAGGTTTTATAAACCATACTGTTAACAATACTGCTACTTCAAAAGATATTCATATTTATGCGCCTCTTTATGCTAACACAACATACTCATCTAACAGTAGAAATAAACCTTCTTTTTTAAAAGGCGCCAATAGTGAAGCTAAAAATATTAACAAATTGTTTCCATCTAAACTTTATAATGATGAGAACTTGACAAAATCAGCATTCATTAAAACAGCAGCAAAAGGGAGAATTTTACATTTGGCAATGCATGCTGAAGTAAATGAAGATTACCCAGAACTAAGTCGTTTATTATTTAGCAACAACTTAGAAAAAGAAGACGATCATTTGTACTTAGAAGAATTGTATGGTCTAAGTTTAAATGCAGAATTGGCAATTTTAAGTGCTTGTAATACTGGATCAGGCTTAGAGAAAAATGGAAATTTAGAATCTTTTCAAAGAGCATTTACCTTTGCAGGTGTGCCTACTACTGTAGTAAGTTTATGGCAAGTTCCTGATTTGGCTACAGAACAAATAATGCTATTCTTTTATCAGAATTTAAAAAATGGACAAACCAAATCTGAAGCTTTAAGAAATGCTAAATTAAGCTATAAAAATAAATATGCAGACAGCAAGCTTTCTGCTCCGTATTTTTGGGCAGGTTTTGTGGTGTATGGTAATGATGCGCCTGTATTTGAAACCTCATATAATTATTACATCATTATAGGTTTTGTATTTGTTTTGATTCTGATAGTTTTTTACCTCAACCAAAAAGGGTTATTAAAAAAATAAATATTATTCAATAATAATCTTTTTTGTAAACTGCTGACTTTTAGTTTTTAATTTGATAAAATAGATACCTTTTGAAAGAGAACTGGTATTTAAAATAGTATTAAATGTCTTGTTTTTTTGATGTATAACTTTCTTACCTAATAAGTTAAAAACTTCTACAGATTGTATTTCTTGATCTATAGATTTTGATTTTATATTGATAAAAGATGTTGCTGGGTTTGGGTAGATTGAAAAATTATCTTTAATAATTGCACTAATTCCTGTTGATAATACTCCATTATATTTTACAAAAAAGAATACTTCACTTGTAAAATCAGAAACGTTTATGGTTACAGTTTTACTGTTATTATTAAAACTTTGTGGAGTAATCTCTGTCCAATTATTATTGTCATAAGCCAAAATCGTTATATTATCTCCTGTTAAATTTATGTTTTCAATCATATCATCATCAAACCCTAAAGTTAAACTTGCAGAAAAAGTATTGTTTTCTTTTAAGGTATTTACAGCATAAAATAAACTAGATATTCTTGCTTTATTCTCGTTATTAGGTAAATTAATTATATTACCTTTAAATTGATTGGAAAGTGTGTCTAATAGTTGAACTTTTAATTGATCGTTTTCGTTAAAAGTTATTGAGTTTGCATCTACATGATAAGTTTTAGAGTTGTATGTAAATGTTGTGTTGTTTTTACGGGTTGTTTTTGACCCTGAATTGTTAAATATTTTTGCTCTAATTTCTGCATTTAATGTATAAATTTTTTCTTCAGAATTTATAGTTTCACGTGATCTAACAATAAACCCATTATTGTAAGGATATAAAAAATTTACATTTGGTTTTACATCGTTAGGAAACTGATATACTAACTTTATAGAGTCTTCATTGATATCATAAGCTAATAATAAATGTTTTTTTTCAGATAAGCTATATTCTGCTAAAAAATATAATCTATCTCCTACTGGTACTATTTTTCCTATATTTTTAGCAGGTGTAGATGTAGCAATGTATCTAGGAATAAACATTTTTCTAGTTCCAGATTTTGTACCATCAGAAATAAACAAATCTTCGTAAAAACCAAAACCAACTTTTGGAAAAACATACAGTTTTTTTTGATATTGCACATATTGAAATACATCTATTTGAGGAGCATCTATCTCTAAATCTTCTAAATTAGGGATACTATAAAACTTTTTAGAAAAACCATCTTGTTTAAAGTATATAATTTTTTCATTAATTTTTCCTAAAATATTATCTGGACTATCAGCATCAGAAAAAGATTTATATCCTAAAGAACCATCATCGCCATTATTAATGGCTGTTTCAGTACTTCCAAAATCTATATCTCCATTAGAAAAACAAATATTTACAGGATAATTTCTCTCTACTGGACCAGGAACAACATTGGTATAGAAACCATCTCGCCCGATAAAATAAATATAATCGTCAAGCAAAAAACTTTTTGGACTTACACCTTTAAAAGATGTTGGTTTAGAAACCTTATTTTGAGTTACTCTCCTTGTACCTAAAGCATCAACTTCATATAAGTCTAATTCTCCAGATACTTGAGCTCTAAAAAAGAGTTTATCATTCCATTTAAAAAAAGAATTTGGCGAGTTTTCTCCATAAAAACTTTCTGGTAATGTAAAATTTACTTGATTTCCATCTTTTTTAAAATGACGAACAACCAATTTATTAATTAAATTTTCTTGAATTGTGTCTATTGTAACCAAACCATCATTAGTCACTAACTGCATATTAAAGTTTGAAACAGTAGGTTTAAACGTATTTTCTGGTATTAATAAACTTCTTGAATTGTTTAATTTATAAACTTGGTTTAGAGCACCAGTATTTACAACCCCAGCATAAATAGCTTTTGTTGTTGTGTAGTTTCCATCTTTATACAATCTAACAGCATCTCCAGAAACATTTGTGCTAAAATAAGCTCTTGCAGTAGATCCTGGTAATAATTCTATTTTTTCACCAGGAACCCCATTACTAAGAAAAACACCTGGTAATAACGTAGTATTGTTTTTTACCATTGTATACAAAATATCATTATCATAAACAGCCAAAGAATAAACTGTGCCTATACCTTCACTTTGTGGTTCATCAAGCAAAACCAATTGTGCTTTTGTAGTAACAAAAGTTAGAAAAAATGTAAATAAAAGTAATTTTGTTTTCATAATTTTTTAGTTTAATATTTTTATTGAGTAACCTGATGTTTTAAAACATCGATTTATATTTAGAAGTATTGATAATAACTGTTTTGTCTTTTTCTATTTTTACTACTTTAATAGTGGCTTTTTCACCGTTTTTAGATGTGGAATCTAGTTCTAAAACAAAACCTTCAATATTCGTTTTGTTAGTCATACCTAATAAAGGTGCATAGGTTGCTTTTATAGGGAAATTTTGAGTAGTTATCCATGTAGAAATTGTACCTCCACCATTTTTGTATTGATACTCATAACACAAATAGCCTAAAATAGTTTTCGTTTTTCCAGTTTTTTGTAACTGTTCTTTTGTAGGCACTTTATCAGTATTATCAAAGCCAGAAAATTCATCTTCGGTTAATTCTCTTTTAATTTTCATACCAGATGCATTAATAAAAGATACCGCTTTTTTGGGTGATATAACATTGTAAATATTATCATTATCACCAGCACTCATTTGCATGCAAATGGTTTCTTTATTTGTTTTATCAAACAAAATATTAAAGGAAGCTTTGTCTCCTTGTTCAGATAAAATTTCAACTGTAATTTTTCCTTTAAAATGATAAATCTCTTTAGTCTTAGAGGTCTTGTTTTTTGTATTTAAAGTGCTATCAATTAATTTATCTGTTTGTTTATCTATGGTAGATTCTATTTTTTGCTCTACTTTTTTAACTGCTTTATCTTTTATTTTTTTCCAAAACTGAGCGTTAGTAGGAAAACAAAATGTGATAAAAAAGAAAAGAAATAAGGTTTTTTTAATGCTTTTCATGGTAATTTTAAGTTTGTTGTTTACTAATTAATGCCTCCTTTTAAAAAAAGTAAACATGTAAACATTGTTTTTTTTATTTTTACTAAAAATGTTTACACTTTACATTTTTCATCATTAATATGCATAAAGACACCTTTTTATTAGAGGGATTAAAAAACGGGAATGAAAAGACGCTTTCTAAGGTGTATCTGATCTATAAGTCTGATTTTATTGCTTACGCAAAAAAGTTCGATTTGTCTAAAGATGATATTATTGATGTATATCAAGATGTCATTTTAGCTTTAAGAGAAAATGTAGTGTCTGGAAAATTAACAGCTTTAAACAGCTCTTTAAAAACCTATATTTTTAGTATTGGAAAATACATGATATACAGCAAGCTGAGAAAGAAGAACAACGTTCATTTGCAAGAGTTTAATGAGTTTACAAATACAGAAATTAACCAAGATTACGATTTTTTATTCGCAAAAGAGCTCACACAAAATCAAAAAAAACTACAAATTGCTTTTAAAAAATTGGGTAAAAAATGCCAACAGTTGTTAACGCTTTTGTTTTACAATAATTATAGTTTTGATGATGTTTTAGAAGAACTAGATTACACTAGTAAAGATGTTGTAAAAAGTCAAAAATCAAGATGTCTAAAAACCTTGAAACAAAAAATAAAATGATAAATGATGATGATTTAAAAACGGTAATTGCTAAAGAAGAATACACAAAAGGAAAAAAGCAATTACAAAAATTAGAAACTAACCGTTTTTCTATTCAGAAAAAATGGTTGGTTGCTGCGTCTTTTATTGTGTTTGTTAGCTTGCTTAGTTTTTGGCTTCTACAAAAAGATGTTACTCCAAAAGAATTGTTTGCACAAAATTTTGAAGTTTATCCAAATCTTATCACCCCAAAAACACGTAGCGAAAACACAAATACGCTAAAAGAAATAGCATTTAATAATTACGAAATTAAAAATTATAAAGAGGCTATTAATGGTTTTAATACACTTTTAGCATTAAAAAATACAGATACAACTGCTGTAAAATTATACAAAGCAATTAGCCTTTTAAGTATTGATAATACTTCAGAAGCAATCAGTATTTTAGCAAAAAATAAAGAGGCTAATAAGAAATGGAAAGACAAATATTTATGGTATTTATCTTTAGCTTATTTAAAAAATAATCAACCAGAAAAAGCGAATAAAACACTAGAAAATTTATCTAAAGAAGAATATAACTTTAAGAAAAAAGCAACCTTAACGCTGTTGAAACTTCTTAAAGAATAACCAAATTCCAAAAATCAGTATTATTGATATTGCAGGAACAATCACTTTAAACAAGGAATGATTTTGGGGTTCTATAATGGCAGATGTATCTCCAGAAACCACAAAACCTGCCCAATAATAAGGTGCTAAAAGCGCTACATCATTAGTGTTTGCAAGATATTCTTGTTTGGCTTTTTGTAAAGCTTTTGCTTTGGTCATTCCCAGTTTTAGGTTTTTATAAAAAGAAATCA
Organism: Polaribacter septentrionalilitoris; assembly: GCF_009832745.1. Taxonomy (GTDB): domain Bacteria; phylum Bacteroidota; class Bacteroidia; order Flavobacteriales; family Flavobacteriaceae; genus Polaribacter; species Polaribacter septentrionalilitoris. The sequence continues at coordinate 107,164 of NZ_VRMJ01000036.1, forward strand.
TAATTTCTTTTGTGGTAACATCTGGTACTTCCCACAGGCTAGAAATAGTGGCATTAACGCCTGCTAATCGAAAAGCTCTTTGTAAAGAAACTGCTCCAATATTTTCATTTAATTTGGCTGTACCTGTATTACAGGCACTCAAAACTGCTAAGTTTGCGTTTAATTTCAGCCCATACAATTCTTCTAAATACATGTTTGCAGAATCATCATTAGAAAAAGAAAAATAACTTAATTCTGGTGTTTTATGATTGATTTTTGCATGTGAAGCCAAATGGATAATATCTGCTTTAAAAGCATTTTGCATAAAGTTTTGCTTGCTTGCTTTTTGTCCACTAAAATGCGTAACATCAAAAATAGTAGAAATAAATTCTGCTTCTTTTAAAGCACCTTCTAAGGTTTCTTTTTCATTTCTTAAACTCTCTTTTTTTACAGATGTATATGTTGGCGAAAAAACTTGAATTTTATCAAATTGTTTTTTAGCTGTGTTCTGGCTATTCACAAAAACAAGATAAGATGCGTAACTAATGGTTTTACTCTCTACTAAGTAAGTATCATCTTTTGTAACTAAGGTTTCAAAAGGAAGGTGATGCAAAATATCATCTGGAATAATAATTAAGTGTTCATAATTTTGAATGTTGAATGGTAAAATTTCACCTAAAATACTTTTTGCCAATTGCTTATTTTCTGTTGAATTTTTAAGAAGCTTTATATAAGTATAAATGTTATTTTTTAATTCTTTAGAATAGGATATTGATTTTAAAGTAACCGATTTTTTATCGATTTTAAATACATGAAAATTGTTACCTATTCTTTTAAATCTAAATACGGTTGCATTATTTTTTAGCTGTTTTTGTAAATCTTCAACCTTAAAATCTTTATAAATATAATTAGAGATAGAAGGGTATTCCTCTTCAAGAAAACTCAAATGTTTTTCAATTTTATTGTTTAATTCTGCAATTAAATTTTTGTCATGATCCTTTCTGGCAGCAACCAATTGAGTTCTTAAATAGGCTTCTTTGTAAAAAACTGCATCAGGAATAGAAGACGTTAATAATTTTCTATTTTGTAAAAATTCTTTCCAAGAAAATCTATTTTCTAAATTTTCTATAGCATTAATTAGTTTTTTGTTTTCTAAATTACCAAAACCTAATTTTTTGGTTTTAATAATACCTTCTATGGTTTTATGATAGTAATTTTTAATTTTTGTATTAAAATTGGCTTCTTTATAACAGTTTTGTAATTGCAGCAAACCCATTTTATAAAACTGCGCAACATTTTTTAAAACAAGGGTGTCCTTTGGATACTTTTCCAAAATTTCATCAGCAATTTCTGCCAACAAACCAGTATGATTTAACACTGTACTAGGTCCAAAATTTTGATAATTTGTAGCTAATTTTAAAGAATCTGAATGTATGAAAGCAACCATTTTGTTGAATTCAATTAGAGCTTTTTGTGGATTACCTTGATCTAAAAAAATCAATCCTTTTTGTGCAATAAAAAAAGGAAAACGACTGTCTTTTTCTCCTGATAGGTTTATTATTTTTTGATTGAGTTTTAATGCTTCAGCATATTTTTTACTATAACGTAATTGTTTTGCTTTGTTAAATTCAAACTGAAGATAATTGTCAAAATACTCTTTCTTATCAATATTTTTAAGTGCTAAATTGATATAATAGTTACCTTTTTGTAAAGGGTTGGTATCTGAAACATTTTCTCTAAAGTTCAAATAAAAATCGCCAATACAATTTAAGGAAGCAGCATACATTAATTTTTCAGTAGTATTAAATGGTATTGCTTTTTTTAGTTTCTCTAAATTTTTAAAATGATGCAACATCTTTTTTTCATCACCTTTTAGGTGATATAAATAAATGTATTTGTATTGAAAAAGTACTTTTTTAGAAGCTTGATTTGGGTTGATAATATCCTTAAAATTCAACTTATTTTTAAAAATTGCATAGCCTTTGTTTAAGTAAAATTCTGCTTCTTCATAAAAACCTAAATAAGAGGCTTCACTACCTAAGTCTGCATAAATTGAGAGTAAATAATCATAATTTGGGTTGGAAATTTTACTTAATACCTCTTCTGCTTTTTTTACGGTTTTATAAGAAAGTACATATTCTTTTAACTCGTATTCTGCAAAAGCCTTATCATATAATGCAGTTCCTAAAATATTTTTTCCTGATGAATTATTAGGTGCAATTTTTGTTACTAAATTATAGTAAGTAACTGCTTTTAAGTAGTTTTCTAGGTTGTAAAAAGCATTTGCTTTTGTATGGTATATTTTTGATACTAATAAACTATCATTTGTGTTTTTTAGAGAGAGTGAATCTAACGGATAGGAAATGAGTTCTTTAAATTGTTGATTTTTAAAACTATGCTCAAATTTTTGTAGTATAGAATCGAGTTTACTTTCTTCTTTTTGAAAAGAAAAAGTTGCCATAGAAGTACAAAGCAGTAAAATTAAAAAGCTTTTTTGTAGCAAAATGTTTGATATTGTAGCTCTTAAATTTACAAGAAAATTATTTTTCTAAATACTTTTCTGCTACTTTTTCTAATTCAGCATACCAATTTTCTCCAAATTTTCTAATTAAAGCTTGTTTTACAAACTTATAAACGGGTATTTGTAGCTCTTTCCCTAAAGAACAAGCATCATCACAAATTTCCCACTTGTGGTAATTTACAGCAGCAAACTCGCTATATTCTTTAACTCTTAAAGGATACAAATGACAAGAAACTGGTTTTTTCCAATCAATCTCTCCTTGATTATAAGCTTCTTCAATAGCACAAAGTGCCGTATTTTTTTCATCAAAAATAACATAAGCACAATCTGCACCTTTTATTAAAGGGGTTTCTAACTCTCCCCATTCACTGGTTACCCAAGTACCTTCTTTTTCTATTACAGCAATACCTTCTTTTCTCAAAAAGGGTTTTACCTTCGGATATATTTTTTCTAAAATTTTGGTTTCCTCTTTATCTAAAGGCGCACCAGCTTCACCATCTACACAGCAAGCTCCTTTACATGCAGATAAATTACACACAAAATCTTTTTCTATAATATCTTCTGAAACGATTGTTTTTCCTAACTGAAACATTACACAAAAATAACTCAATATTTTTTGTTTTTTTTCTATTTTCATAAAATTAGTTATCTAATTTTGCAAAAAATTAAAAACGGTAATGAATTTTAACTTTAAAGAGATTTTTACTGCATTTATGGTTCTGTTTGCAGTAATAGATATCATTGGTAATATTCCAATAATTATTGATTTGAGAAAGAAAGCTGGTCATATTCAATCTGAAAAAGCTTCTTTAATAGCTGGTTTTATCATGATTCTGTTCTTATTCTTAGGACAAAGTTTACTAAAATTAATAGGTATTGATGTAAACTCTTTTGCAGTAGCTGGTGCATTTATTTTATTCTTTATTGCACTAGAAATGATTTTAGGCATTACGCTTTATAAAGATAGCGATGAAGATATTAACGCTATTACTGCTTCTGTTTTTCCACTAGCCTTTCCTTTAATTGCGGGTCCTGGTAGCTTAACTACGTTATTATCTTTAAGAGCAGAGTTTCATATAGAAAATATTATTGTAGCTGTCTTATTAAACGTAGTTTTTATTTATATTGTACTCAAAACATCATCGAAAATAGAACGCATTATTGGTCCTAATGGTATTCAAATTATTCGTAAAGTTTTTGGTGTGATATTATTAGCAATTGCCGTAAAGTTGTTTGCTGCAAATATTAAAATGCTTTTTGTCTAAATGAATTTTGATGTATTAATTATTGGTGGAGGGGTTTCTGGAATGCAATGTGCACTTGTTCTAGGTTCTGCTCAACATAAAGCTTATGCACAAAACAAAAAAATTGGAATTGTTTTACATCAAAGGGCATCTCACTTACAAAATGCCTTATTTAATAATGTATTAGGTCTTCAACCAAAAACATTAGGAAAAAATATTCTTACAGAAGGTAAAGAGCAACTTTCTAGCTTGTATCCTCATATTCATCAAATTGACAAAGAAAGAGTTTTAGCTGTTTTAGCTCATGAAACAGGTTACGAAATAAAGACAAATATAAATACTTACTTTTCTAAAACTGTCATTATTGCACTCAACTACTCCAAACCTCTTACTATAAAAGGACTCGAAGAGTTTGTTATTCCGCATCAAAGAGCTAATCCAACAAAAGATAGAATACAACTTAAAAATAATCATCATTTTATTAAAAAAGGATTGTATTGTTGTGGTACAATTGCGGGTTGGCGAAGTCAATTTTCTATTGCAGCAGGAAGTGGTGCAAGTGTAGCTACAGATATTCTTACGCTTTGGAACCAAAATAACCCAACTAAGGTCCATGATAAAATATGATAGAAATCATATTTTAAAGCCCTATTAATTTATAATTTTACAATATAAACGAGATATATTATTAATTTAATAATTTCATAAGAGTTTATAGTAAATAACTTGATTAAATTATAAAACTAAAAAGGCACGTAAAATGGAAACTAAAAAAAAACCAAGACAACAATTAGAAAATTTCAGTAAAATTTTCATGCAAATAGGTTTGGTACTTTCTTTATTTGTAACCTACGCATTAATAGAGCATAAAACTTATGATAGAGGTGAGTTAAAAAGCTTAGGTGAGGTAAATATGACCGATGATATGAAAGAAGATATCCCTATCATTAAAATTCAAAAAATAGAACCTACTCAAACAGTTGCTCCCCCACCTCCTTCTATAGAAAAAATAGAAATTGTAGACGATAAACAAGTAATTGAAGAAACTATTGTAGAAACTACAGAAACAGATGAGAAAGAAGCAATTACTGATGTTGTTATCACTACAGATGATATTATAGAAGTACAAGAAGCAGAAGAAGTAGTAGAAGATATACCTTTTGTATTAATTGAAGATGTTCCTATTTATCCTGGTTGTAAAGGAAATAACAAACAATTAAAAGATTGTTTTACAGCTAGTGTAACAAAATACTTTGGAGAAAGATTTAACACTAACTTGGCTAATGAATTAGGATTAAATGCAGGTAAAAAAAGGTTATTTGTTATTTTTAGAATAGATAAAACTGGAAAAATTACCAATGTTAAGGCAAGAGGACCTCATCCTTTATTAGAAAAAGAAGTTTCAAAAATAATTAAATCTTTACCTAAAATGACACCAGGAAAACAAAGAGGAATACCTGTAGGCGTTAGTTATGGTTTACCAATTACATTTGAAGTAAGAGAGTAAATAAAGTAAACCTATTCAATAAAAAAATCCAGCTTTTAGCTGGATTTTTTTTATTTTAAAAGTTGAATTACTCAACTGTAACCGATTTTGCTAAATTTCTTGGCTGATCTACATTTTTACCCAAAAGAACAGCAATATGATAAGATAATAACTGAAAAGGAATTGTTGTTAACAAAGGTGTTAACGCTTCTTCTGTCTCAGGTATTTCTATTACATGATCTGCAATTTCTTTAACTGTTACATCTCCTTCTGTTACAACAGCAATAATTTTACCTGCTCTAGATTTTATTTCTTGAATATTACTTACAACTTTCTCATAGTACCCTTTGTTTGTAGCAATTACAAAAACTGGCATATTTTCATCAATTAAGGCAATTGGTCCATGTTTCATTTCTGCAGCAGGATAACCTTCTGCATGAATATAGGAAATTTCTTTAAGTTTTAAAGCTCCTTCTAACGCTACTGGAAAGTTATAACCTCTACCTAAGTATAAACAGTTTGTTGCGTTTTTATATACGTTGGCAATCTCTTTTACCTTTTCATCAATCTTCAATAGATCTTCAACACTTTTGGGTACTAATTCAAGTTTTTGGAGGTACATTCTAAAAGCAGAATCAGACATTGTTCCTTTTACGTTAGCTAATTTTAAAGCAATTAAAGAAAGCACTGTAATTTGTGTCGTAAACGCTTTTGTTGATGCTACCCCAATCTCTGGACCAGCATGTGTATAAGCACCTGCATGAGTTTCTCTAGCAATAGAAGAACCAACTACATTGCATATACCAAACACAAATGCTCCTTTAGATTTTGCTAATTTAATAGCTGCTAAAGTATCTGCTGTTTCACCAGATTGAGAAATTGCAATAACAACATCTTTATTGGTAATTATAGGATTTCTATATCTAAATTCTGATGCATATTCTACTTCAACAGGAATTCTAGTCATATCCTCTATCAAATACTCACCTACTAAACCTGCATGCCAAGAAGTACCACATGCTACTATGATAATTCTGTCAGCATTAAGAAATTTATTTAAATTGTCATCTATTCCAGACATTTTAATAATACCATCTTTAGGTAGCATTCTACCTCTATAGGTGTCTATTATAGCCTTAGGTTGCTCATAAATTTCTTTAAGCATAAAATGCTCATACCCTCCTTTTTCTATCTCTTCTAAATTTAATTTAAGTTTTTGAATTGTTGGGTCTACTAGAGAATCATCTTTAATTTTTCTAACTTTTATATCTCTACCTAACTTTATAATAGCAAGCTCTTCATCTTCTAAATAAACTACATTTTTAGTATACTCTAAGAAAGGTGAGGCATCAGATGCAACAAAAAACTCACTGTTGTCTTTTCCAACTCCAATAGCTATTGGACTTCCTAAACGAGCTACAACAACTTCATTTGGTTTGGTTTTATCAAAAACAGCAATAGCATAAGCACCTATTACATTATTTAAAGCCAATTGAACTGCTTTTCCTAACTTACAACCTTCTTGTTTTTTAACCTCTTCTATTAAGTTAACTAATACTTCTGTATCTGTATCACTTTTAAAAGAATATCCTCTTGAAATAAGTTCTTTTCTTATCGAATCATAGTTTTCTATAATCCCATTATGAACAATAACTAAATCTCCTGATTGTGAAAAATGAGGATGAGAATTTACATCATTAGGAACACCATGAGTAGCCCATCTTGTATGGCCAATTCCTATTTTTCCAACTCTTTTACCTGATGAATTAGCAGTAATCTCTTCTAAATCGGCAACTTTTCCTTTTGTTTTAGAAAGCTGAATATCATTTCCATCATATAGCATAATTCCAGCACTGTCATATCCTCTATATTCTAATCTTTTTAACCCATTGATAACTATTGGGTAAGCTTCTCTATTACCTATATATCCTGTAATACCGCACATAACAATTATTTTTAAGGTGTTTAATATTCTATAAATTTAATTTTTCTCAGTATAAGATATCTTTAATCTGGCCCTTCTCACACCATTCGCATTCTTATCATGATTTAGAATAGTAATTGCTTTTAAACTCCAATTATATGGTCTAAAGATTGTATCTGAAACCGAAACTGCTCCATCTGTTGGATTATATACTTTAAGTCTTAAGTCTGGATTATAAGATGTATTTCCACTTAAGAGATCAGAAACGTAATCTGTAATCCTAAATGTATAACTATCTTTTTTGTTATTATCATTTTGTAAAAAACCCCCAAAAAAACTAGGCTCTGTATTTTTATCTTTTATCTGACTTATAACTACATTTGAACTTGCATTTAAGCCTCGTTTATAAAGGTGTAGCCTATTTGGAGCTAAAGTTGTATCTGCAGATTGATTAATGTAAAAAGTAAGAGAAGCATCGTTTATCAACCAATTCTTAGCTCTTAAGTCATCTAATTGAGTACCCTTTAATATTTCTACTTTAGCTTCACTTCCTGCAAGACCTTGAATTTTCACCTCGTTATTTGAAGGATAGGTTCTATCTGACATTTTAAACTTATTATTAACAATACCTCCTAATTGAAAAGAATAGTTTTGTTTTATAACAGTATCTATCTCTGATGAATTCTCTTTAAAATATGTATTGGTATAAAACACATCTATAAAAGGATTTAAATTTTGTGTTGGACTAGACATATCAAATGATATTAAAGACCCTCCTCTTGTTGGATTGTTTGTTTTCTCTTTTGCTTCGATTAATATTCCTCTAAAATAATCATTAAAGTTTGCTTGAGAATCGAAATTAGAATTGTTAAAGTTATCAATAAAAACATCTTTAGCAAAACTCTTTTTTAAAGGTATAATAGCCATAGGATATGCTATCTCAGATGTTGGTGATGTAGAGTATCTAATGGTATCTGTATCAAATAAAGAACCATCACTCGCTTTTCTTTTAACAATAATTAAAGTATCTTTTGTACTAGGCAAAAAATCCATATCTACTATTTCATTCAACTCACTTCCAATTTTTTCATAGGATTGGTCTGAAGTATATGAATTAATTTTACTAGGATCATCAGGATTTAACCTACTTAAAAAAGTATTTATTTGATAAACATTTAAAGTAAATGGTAAATCTCCAACAACTGAATCTAAGCTATACAATGGTTTATCTGTATTAGATAATAATGTAGCTTGATATGGTATTCTAAGAAATGCGGTATCAATTTGTGTTGCAAATAATAAATTATCAGGGTTAGTATAAGTTGTAAGAGTTGCCTCTGAATTTACAGCCACTTGAGATATTATGGAAGCCTCAACATCTTCATAATCATCATTTATGTGAACTCCTAATAAATATTGTCCTTGAAAACCTGAAAAAGGTTGAAAACCTAGCTCTAAAGCATCTGCTCTAACACTTTCTACTGGAACATTAGAAACTAATACTTCTAAAATGGTATCCTTTGTATTGAACTTAGTATTACTAATGATGCTTGTCCCAATATCTGTAAAGTCTTTTTCACAAGAAATGACTATCATTAAAAACGAAAATAAGGCTAGTAATACAGAACCTTTTCTAAATATTTTTCTCACTATATAACAATTAACTCGCCGAAATTAAATCGGCATAAAAATTCAAATAACTTTCTTTTAAATTCTCTGATTGATATTCAAGTGCAGGAATTTCTTTCTGATTGATGTACTCATTTAATTCATCAGAAATATCTTCACTTCCATGAATAACTGCATCAGAATTTTCTATTGCACTTTTTAATATGTTGGTATAGTTTGGTGTTTTAATAGTTGTAATTTTATCTTCATCTTTTAAATCAAAATTAACTTTATCTGCTAATTTTTCATTTAAGTTCCCTTCAAAACTACTATTGTAAAGAGAAGTAACTATTTTACTCTCGGTAAATAGAGGTTCGTCTTTATAAAACTCTTTAATGTACAATGGTAGTAAAGAAGCCATCCATCCATGAACATGAATAATATCTGGAGCCCAATTTAATTTTTTTACAGTCTCTACAACTCCTTTAGCAAAGAAAATAGCTCTTTCATCATTATCAGCAAAAAGTTGATCATCTTCATCTGTAAAAACTGCTTTTCTTTTAAAATACTCTTCGTTATCAATAAAATAAACCTGCATTCTTTCTTTAGGTATAGATGCAACTTTAATGATTAATGGCATATCCATATCATTCACAACCAAGTTCATTCCAGATAAACGAATAACTTCGTGTAATTGGTGTCTTCTTTCGTTAATGACACCAAACCTTGGCATAAAAATTCTTGTTTGTACTCCTTTAGAATGCGCATTTTTAGCAGCATTAAAGGCTGTTGATGATAACTCTGTTTCTGGTAAGTAAGGAATCACTTCCGATGAAACAAATAGTATTCTCTTGTCCTTCATTAAATCAAACTCTTTTTATAAAGATGCAAAAGTATGAATTTTTATGCTAATATCGTGTTAAAATGGTAAGTTTGCACACTTTACTGAACATTAGGGTATGAAAATTTTTATCACAAAAAAAGAGATAAAATCTTATTTATCAAGTCTCAAAGAACAAAATAAATCTATAGGATTCGTTCCAACTATGGGAGCATTACATCAAGGACATTTGTCTTTGATAAAAAAAGCACAGCAAAAAAATGATTTGGTGGTGGTAAGTATTTTTGTCAATCCTACTCAGTTTGATAAAAAGGAAGACTTAATCAACTACCCAAAAACTATAGAAAATGACACAAAGTTGTTAAAAAGTGTTTCTTGCGATGTGTTGTTTTTACCTTCTGTAAAAGAGATTTATGCTGATGATATTTCATCTAAAAAATTTGATTTTGACGGATTAGAACATCAAATGGAAGGTAAATTTAGAGAGGGGCATTTTGATGGCGTGGGTACTATTGTCAAAACATTGTTTGAAATTGTAAAACCAAACAAAGCCTATTTTGGTCAGAAGGACTATCAGCAGTTACAAATCATTAAAAAAATGGTTAAAAAAAATCGCTTAAAAGTGAAAGTAAAAGGATGTCCTATTTTTAGAGAACAAGATGGTTTAGCCATGAGTTCAAGAAATGCAAGATTAACAGATGCCCAAAGAAAAGCTGCTCCTTTTATCTACAAAACATTAAAAAAAGTACGTAAAAAATTTGGCACAGAAAATGCTACAATTGTAACTGAATGGGTAGAAAATCAGTTTAAAAAACAACCTTTATTAGAACTAGAATATTTTACAATTGCTGATAAAAAAACACTAGAACCAATACAAAAGAAAGAATCTGGTAAAAAATATCGTGCTTTTATTGCAGTATTCGCAGGTAAAATACGATTGATTGATAACATTCAATTAAAAAATTAGTAACCAAAAAATCCCTATTTTTGCTGCATGTTAGTACAAGTTGTAAAATCTAAAATCCACCGTGTAAAAGTTACAGGTGCAGATTTAAATTACATAGGAAGCATTACCATTGACGAAGATTTAATGGATGCTGCCAATATTATTGAAGGAGAACGCGTTCAAATTGTAAATAACAATAATGGCGAACGTTTAGAAACCTATGCAATCCCTGGACCTCGTGGAAGTGGAGAAATTACCTTAAACGGAGCTGCAGCAAGAAGAGTTGCTGTTGGTGATGTGTTAATTTTAATTGTCTATGGATTTATGGATTTTGAAGAAGCAAAAACCTTTAAACCATCATTAGTTTTTCCTAACGAAAAAGACAATACACTTACTTAATTTTGAACATCAAAAAAATTTTAAAAACTACATTACCTCTCATTTTGGGAGGTATTTTAGTATGGTATTCTCTCTCAAAAATTTCTATTGATGTTTTAATTGGCTATTTTAAAGAAGCCAAATACAGCTGGATTTTCTTAGGATTATTCTTTGGAGTTTTAAGTCATTTATCTAGAGCTTATCGTTGGAAATTTATGTTAGCTCCATTAGGTTATAAACCAAAATTTACCAATAGTGTCTTAGCAGTTTTAGTAGGATACTTGGTTAACTTAGCACTACCAAGAGCAGGAGAAATTTCTAGAGCTGCAGTAATGGCAAACTATGAAGAAATTCCTTTTGAAAAAGGTTTTGGAACCATAGTTGCAGAACGAATTGCAGATTTAATAATGATGTTAACCATTATTACCATCACACTTTTTGTACAGTTTGATTTTATCTACGAACTTTTAACCAAGAATTTCGATCCTACAAAAATTATTATCGGATTTATTATTTTAATTATCGGATTTTACATATTTACATCCTTTGTAAAAAAAGCAAAAAAAGGATTTCTTTTAAAAATCAAAAACTTTATTTCTGGTTTAATTGAAGGTATTACCAGTATCTTTAAAATGAAAAATAAATGGGCATTTATTTTTCATACCGTATTTATTTGGGTCATGTATGTGGCCATGTTTTGGGCTACCATTCCTGCAATTGAAGGCTTACATGTTCCTTTAGGTGGTATTTTAATCGGTTTTATTGCAGGTGGATTTTCTATTGCAGCTACAAATGGCGGAATTGGTTTATACCCAATTGCTGTTGCTGGTGCACTAGCTTTGTTCGATATTCCTTCAGAACCTGCAACCGCTTTTGGGTGGATTATGTGGACTGCTCAAACAGCAATGATTATCGTTTTTGGTGGTTTGGCATTCTTGTTTTTACCTATTTATAATAAAAATAAATAGTTTTTGGGCGTTACTTTATCCTGAAAGCGTTCAGTACCAAGTCGCGCTTTCACTACTCGCTTTTTTATTTTATCAAATAAAAAGAGCTCAAACAGGTCGTTCAATCGCTAACGCAACTTTTTGCCAGCAACAAGAAAAATCCAAAAACCTTTTTTTATTTAGCAGAGAAAACTTTTTCAAAATAAAAAGACCCTTCAGGTTTTTAAAACCTGAAGGGTCTATATTAAAAAATAGATATTTATAATCTAACTTTACTTTGTAACTTTACACCTTTCAAACTCTGCAACTAAATCAAAATGGCCAAAACCAAAACAACTTTTTTCTGTCAAAACTGTGGCACACAACACGCAAAATGGGTTGGGCAATGTGGTGCTTGTAAAGAGTGGAATACCATTGTAGAAGAAGTAATTCAGAAAGAAGAAAAACGCGTTTGGAAACAAGCCACAACAGCAAAACAAACCATAAACAAACCTTTAAAAATTGCAGATATTGTTCTAAATCCAGAAGAACGAGTTGTTACCAATAACAACGAATTAGACACAGTTTTAGGTGGTGGTTTGGTAAAAGGCTCTGTAACACTTTTAGGTGGTGAACCAGGTATAGGAAAATCTACTTTACTGTTACAAGTTGCTTTAAACATTAGTCAAAAAGTGTTGTATGTTTCTGGAGAAGAAAGTCAGTCTCAAATTAAAATGCGAGCAGAACGTCTAGATGCTGAAAACTCCAATTGTTTAATTTTAACAGAAACCAATACCCAACAAATATTTAAAAATATAGAAGAAACTGAGCCAGAAGTTTTGGTGATAGATTCTATACAAACCCTACATACCAATTCTATTGAAGCTTCTCCTGGTAGCATCTCTCAAATTAGAGAAACCTCTGCAGAATTGATAAAATTTGCCAAAGAAACTGCAACTCCTGTCTTATTAATTGGTCATATTAATAAAGAAGGAAACATTGCTGGTCCTAAAATTTTAGAACACATGGTAGATGTGGTTTTACAGTTTGAAGGCGATAGAAATCACACCTACAGAATTTTAAGAAGCCAGAAAAACAGATTTGGTTCTACTTCAGAATTAGGAATTTATGAAATGCTTTCTAACGGTTTGAGAGAAATATCCAATCCATCAGAAATTTTAATTTCTAAAAAAGATGCAGATTTAAGCGGAACTGCAATTGCATCAACCTTAGAAGGAATTAGACCTTTAATGATAGAAATTCAAGCCCTAGTTTCTACAGCGGTTTACGGAACTCCACAACGTTCTACCACAGGTTACAATCTAAAAAGATTGAATATGTTATTGGCTGTTTTAGAAAAACGAGCTGGTTTTAAATTGGGTGCAAAAGATGTGTTTTTAAACATTACTGGAGGCATTAATGTAGATGATCCTGCCATTGATTTGGCTGTGGTTGCAGCTATTTTATCATCCAACCAAGATATTGCTATTAACCCCAATGTGTGTTTTGCAGCAGAAGTGGGTTTGGCTGGAGAAATTAGACCAGTTTCTAAAATAGACCAACGTATTACAGAAGCAGAAAAGTTAGGTTATAAAAGTTTTGTAGCCTCTAAATACAATAAGATTTCTTCTAAAAACCATGGAATTAAATTGATTTTAGTTGGTAAGATTGAAGAAGCATTTGCCACTTTGTTTGCTTAAAATTAGACTTTAATTTATTTAATAAAATTAATCAACATTAAAAAACTTTTTAAATCAAAAAAAACCGAACATTACTGTTCGGTTTTTATTTATAATATTGTAAAAAAAGCTATTTACTTCTTATTGGCTTCTTTAATATATTTATCTAATGCCATAGTCATAGAAGGTGTTTCTGGAGTTGGCGCTGTAATATCGCATTTTAATCCTGCTTCTGTAGCTGCTTTCACTGTTGAATTACCAAAAACTGCAATTCGTGTGTTATTTTGCTTAAAATCTGGGAAGTTCTTTAGTAAAGATTCTATTCCTGAAGGACTAAAAAATACCAACACATCGTAAAATACATTTTCTAGATCAGACAAATCACTTACAACTGTTCTATATAAGTCTGCTCTTGTCCAACTTACGCCTAACTTATCTAATTCTGAAGGAATTAACGGTTTTAACTTATCAGAAGAAGGTAATAAAAACTTTTCATTTTTATGTTTCTTAATCAGTTTTGTCAACTCAGGAAACGTTCTTTGACCTACATAGATTTTACGTTTTCTGTACACCACATATTTTTGTAAATAATAAGCTACAGCTTCAGACTGACAGAAATACTTCATATCATCTGGTACTTTAAAACGCATTTCTTCAGCAACTCTAAAAAAATGATCAACTGCATTTCTACTTGTTAAAATGATTGCAGAAAATTCGTTCAAGTCAATTTTTTGCCCTCTAACCTCTTTAACAGGGATTCCTTCAACGTGGATAAAAGGTCTAAAATCAATTTTAACCTTTTGCTTGTCCGATAAATCAAAGTAAGGAGATGTTTCTGCCTTGGGTTCTGGCTGCGATACTAATATCGTTTTCACTTTCATACGCTTTCGTTTTCTAATATTAAAACATCAATTTAAACAAAATCAATAGCGGTGCTATTTCGAAGGCGCAAAGGTACAAAATAAAATAAAACAACTCACTAAAAATCAGCTTTTTGTTATTTAAAAAGTGTACTACAAACCGAATTAAGAATAATAGAATTGAAAAATAGAGAAGAAAATCAACCTCTAGTTGAGAATAATAGACTAAAACAATTCCAATAAAAAGAAAAAAACACGTGGAGTATAAATAGCTAAATTTAGATACTGTAAAAAAACGAATTGTTTTTTTTACTTGAAATATTTCAGAAAGCAGGTATTCTATCGCCCATTTTAGCATAAAATAGGAAGAGAGTATTAAAAAAATCATTAAAAAAGAAAAAAAATCTTTTGAGATCTGTACTGAATAATAGGTTGCTAAAAAGAATGAAACAATTGATAATACTGTGCCTGAAAACAAATAAATAGTAATTTGAAAACCGTTAAAAAAACTTGTATTCTCTTCAATTTCATCTTCTACAAAGTTTTTAGTAAATAACGCAAAAGCATATCCCTTAAGTTTTTGAGGATTTAATACTTTTAATACAAATACAGCAAACAATAATAGAACAAAAACAATAGTCAACCAATTATCATTTATATAAGTCTTCTCTAATGCTTGCAAAGTTCTTGTTTGATTTAAGATTAACACAAAATTAGTAATTATTTAGTGTATATTTGCTTTTCTTACAAGCTGATTGTTTATTTATGTCAGACGCTTTAGTCATAATTCCTACTTACAACGAAAAAGAAAACATCGAATCCATCATAAAAACTGTTTTTCTTCAAGAAAAAGAGTTTCATATTTTGGTTGTTGATGACAATTCTCCTGATGGTACTGCATCCATTGTAGAGGAGTTAATGACCCAATTTCCAAAACAACTTTTTATTGAAAAACGTAGAGGAAAAAATGGTTTAGGTACTGCATATATACATGGATTTAAGTGGGCTTTAGCAAAAAAATATGACTATATCATTGAGATGGATGCAGATTTTTCTCATAATCCAAAAGATCTAATCCGATTATACAACGCATGCCATAATGGAAAAGGTGATGTCTCTGTAGGTTCTAGATATGTAAACAACCAAGTAAATGTTGTGAATTGGGATATCAAACGATTATTACTGTCTTATTTTGCCTCTAGATATGTACGTCTCATTACTAGAATTCCTGTTTTTGACACCACAGCAGGTTTTGTTTGTTGGAAACGTAATGTTTTAGAAACCATACAGCTCGATAAAATAAAATTCATTGGTTATGCTTTTCAAATTGAAATGAAATTTAAGGCTTGGAAACACGGATTTAACATAAAAGAAGTCTCTGTTATTTTTACAGATAGAGATTTAGGAGCTTCAAAAATGAGCGGAAATATTATTTCTGAGGCACTCTTTGGAGTAATAAAAATGAGATTAAAAGGATTACCAAAATAAAAAAATATAATGAGTTCTTACTTGATAAAAAATGCCACAGTTGTTAATGAAAACAAAACTTTTACTAGCGATGTTCTTATTAAAAATGAAATCATAACAGAAATTTCAACAAATATTCCTGTACCAGAAAACACAGAAATTATAGATGCAAAAGGCAGTTATTTAATTCCTGGCTTTATAGATGATCAAGTACATTTTAGAGAACCTGGATTAACACACAAGGCAAATATTGCAACAGAAAGTAGAGCTGCTGCAGCTGGCGGAATTACAACCTTTATTGAGCAACCGAATACAGTTCCGCAAGCAACCACACAAGAATTATTAGAAGATAAATTTGAGATTGCTGCTAAAGATTCTTATGTAAATTATTCTTTTATGTTTGGTGGTACTAACACTAATTTAGAAGAGTTATTAAAAACCGATCCAAAAACAGTAGCAGGAATTAAATTATTTTTAGGTTCATCTACAGGAAATATGTTGGTTGATGATGTTGAAGTGTTAGAAAAGATTTTTTCATCAACCAAAATGATTATTTCTGTGCATTGTGAAGACGAAGCTACCATCAGAAAAAATACAGCAGTGTTTAAAGAAAAATATGGTGATGATATTCCTATTAAATATCATCCGATTATTAGAAGTGAAGAAGCATGTTATATCTCTTCATCAAAAGCAATTGAATTGGCTAAAAAAACAGGTGCTCGTTTGCATATTTTTCATGTTTCTACAGCTAAAGAAACCCAATTATTTAGAAATGATATTCCGTTAGAAGAAAAACAAATTACTGCAGAAGTTTGTGTACATCATTTATGGTTTAATGACACCAATTATGATGAAAAAGGAACCTTCATCAAGTGGAATCCTGCTGTAAAAACCGAAAAAGACAGACTAGGTTTATGGCAAGCTTTGTTAGATGATAGAATTGATGTTTTGGCAACAGATCATGCACCTCATACTTTAGAAGAAAAAAACAATGTGTATACGAAAGCGCCAAGTGGTGGGCCTTTAGTACAACATGCAGTTACTGCAATTTTAGAAAAAGTAAAAGAAGGTGTGATACCTATGGAGAAAGCTGTTGAAAAAATGAGTCATAATCCTGCAAAATTATTTCAAATAGAAAAAAGAGGGTTTATCAAAAAAGGATATTTTGCTGATTTGGTATTAATAGACCCTAATACATCTTGGACAGTTGCTAAAGACAATATTTTATACAAATGTGGATGGTCTCCGTTTGAAGGAACAACTTTTTCATCAAAAATCACTCATACGTTTGTCAACGGAAATTTGATTTATAATAATGGTGTTTTTAATGATGACATTAAAGGAAAACGTTTGACTTTTAATCGATAAATGAAAAAATTAAACTACATACTTATCTTTATTTTTCTTTGGTCTTGTACAAGCAATACTATTTTTGAAAAGCCTAAAGATCTCATTCCAAGAGATACCATGTCATTATTAATTCATGATATGTACATAGCGCAATCAACAAAATATTTTAAAAATATCAACAATCAAAAAGGCATTGAATACATGCCTTTTGTCTATGATAAATATAAAATTGACAGTACGCGTTTTCAAAATAGTAATTTCTATTACACCACAAAAATAGACTTGTATGAAGAAATTATTGATGATGCCAGAAAAAAATTAGAAGAGAAGAAAGAGTACTATAGTAAGCTTCAAAAAAGAAAAGATTCTTTGCGAAAAGATTCTATAGAAAAAAAGAGAGTTCCTCTAAATGAATTAGATACTGTTAATTTGCCAACTAAAAAGTAAAATTACTACCAACTCTTTGTATTACATCGTCAATTTTTTCAAATTCAAAATTTAGCACTTTTTTAATTTTTTCTGAAGAATATTTAGAAACAGAATGTGCACTTCTTGCAGAATATTTAGATAACAAAGGTGCTTTTCCCGTAAACTTTGAAATTACCCAAGATACTCTCCAGAGAATAGCTGTTTGCCATGGTTTTATTTTTATAGATGGGGGTCTTTTACCTAAAGCAGCTGCAATGGTAAAGAAAACTTCTTTAAAACTTTTGTTTTCAGAAACTAAAATAAAACGTTCGTTTTTTACATCAGAATTCATCAATAAAATCATTGATTTTACTACATCTTTTACACCCACAAAACCTGTAATTCCTTCTGTGTAGTATTTAAATCCGGTATTAACTTGACTGAATAACTTCCCAGAACCAGAGTTCCAAAAACCACTTCCTAAAATAACTCCAGGATTTACTATAACTACCTCAACACCTTCTTGACTTGCACGCCAAACTTCCATTTCTGCACCAAATTTAGTGATTGAATATCCACTATTATCTGCTTCTTTGTTCCATTCGCATTGTTCTGTAATCAAACCACCAGTAATAGAATCTCCCACAGAAGCAATAGAACCTACAAAACAGAGTTTTTTAATTTTAGCATCAATAGCAAGATTTACAAGAATTGCGGTTCCATGAATATTTACTTTTCGCATTTCTCTATAATCTTTTGGATCAAAAGAAATTAATGCTGCACAATGATAAAGATGAGTTACATCTTTAAACGCAGGAATCATTGCTGGTACTTGAGTAATATCTGCTTTAAACCACTCTATTTTAGAAATTAACGAATCATCATCCGTATAAAAAGAAAAGACTTCTTTTACTTTTTCTATTCTGTCTTTAGAACGATAAATAGCACGTACTTTTTCATCATTTTTAATCAAATGATACAACAAATGTGCTCCAACTAAACCAGTTCCTCCAGTAACTAAAATCATCTTACGAATTTAGCATATTTTGAGTGATAAACTTATATTTGCCATCTGATAAATTTACAATGATGAAAAACTTTATTGAAGAATTACAATGGAGAGGAATGTTGCACGATTCGATGCCAACAACAGAAGAACATTTACTAGAAAGTATGCGAAGTGCGTATGTGGGTTTTGACCCAACATCAGATTCTTTACATATTGGAAATTTAGTACCAATTATGTTGTTAGCACATTTTCAAAGATGTGGACACAAACCTATTGCTTTAGTTGGTGGTGCAACTGGTATGATTGGAGATCCTTCTGGAAAATCTGCAGAACGTAATTTATTGGATGAGAAAACCTTACGCCATAATCAAGAAGCCATAAAAGCACAGTTGAGTCATTTTTTAGACTTTACTTCTAATGCAGACAACGCTGCTGTTTTGGTAAATAATTACGATTGGATGAAAGATTTTTCTTTCTTAGAATTTATTAGAGATGTAGGAAAACACATTACTGTAAATTATATGATGGCAAAAGATTCTGTAAAAAACAGAATTGGTTCTGAGTCTAAAGAAGGCATGTCTTTTACCGAGTTTACGTATCAATTGGTGCAAGGTTATGATTTCTTGCATTTATATCAGAACAACAACGCTTCTATACAAATGGGAGGTTCTGATCAATGGGGAAATATTACTACCGGAACAGAATTAATCCGTAGAATTGGTGGCGGAAAAGGATATGCAATTACATGTCCGTTAATTACAAAATCTGATGGCTCTAAATTTGGAAAATCTGAAGGTGGAAATGTTTGGTTAGATGCTAAGAGAACATCACCTTATAAATTCTATCAATATTGGTTGAATGCTTCTGATGAAGATGCAGAAAAATACATCAAAATCTTTACCTTTTTAGATAAAGAAACCATTGATGCATTAATTGCTGAACACAATGAAACTCCACATTTACGTTTGTTACAAAAGAAAATTGGAGAAGAAGTTACTTTATTAGTTCATGGTAAGGAAGCTTATGAAAATGCCATAAAAGCGTCTTCTATTTTATTTGGAAAATCAACTGCTTCTGATTTAAAATCGTTAGATGAACAAACATTTTTAGATGTTTTTGATGGTGTTCCACAAGCAACAGTTTCAACAACTGATATTGAAGAAGGTTTGGATATGATTGGGGCTTTAGCAGCTAAAACCAACTTTTTAAATTCTAATGGAGAAGCAAGAAGAGCGTTAAAAGAAAATGCGATTTCTGTAAACAAAGAAAAAGTAAAAGAAGACTTTACCATTTCTGCAGCAGATTTAATTGCGAATAAATACGTATTATTACAAAGAGGTAAAAAGAACTATTTCTTACTCAAAATAACTGACTAAATTTTTTAAATGATATCGCCAATAGAAGAACTTGATTTTAGCAATGTTTTTGCACTTACTATCACAATTCTTTTACTGGCGATAATTGTTTTTTTACGTTACCTTATTTTTTCTGGAGCGTATCATTTTTTCTTTTTTAAATTGTTTAAAAATACTTTTCAAAATCGGTTTTTAAGCAAAAAAAAGCAAAAGCAAAAACAACTTTTCAAAGAAATTTATTGGTCTGCAATAAGTGGATTAATTTTCGGAATCTTTATGATTTTCTGTTATTACCTTTTTACCATTAACGCTACATTGATTTATGAAGATGTTTCTAAATACAGCATTTGGTACATTCCTATAAGTATTTTTCTGTTTTTATTTTTTCAAGACACCTATTATTATTGGGCACACAGATGGATGCACAATCCAAAAGTGTATAAACATTTACACCTAGTACATCATAAAAGTATTCATACTTCGGTTTGGACGTCGTTTTCTTTTCATCCGTTAGAAACCATTTTACAAGCGTTGTTTTTACCACTTATCATTTGTATTTTGCCTTTGCATTTTTATGCTATTATTGCTGTTTTGGGTATTATGACCATTTCTGCAACCATAAATCACGCTGGTGTAGAAGTGTATCCTTCAGGGAAATTCGGAAAGTGGTTTCAAAGTATTTTTATTGGTGCAACGCATCATGACAAGCATCACACTAAATTCAATTATAATTATGGTTTGTATTTCACCTTTTGGGATAGGTTGATGAAAACCGAATTTTAAAGTAAAAAAAAGTAACTATTATTGTTTAGAAACAATCTTCTTCCAGTTTTTATCTGCTTTTTGTTTTAATTGTTCAGCACCTTCTTTTTGCCAAAGTTTTAGCGTATTTGTTCCCCAAGCATTGTAAAATAAATATAGTCTTCCTTCTCTAATCTCAAAAGTTTTTGGATTTATGGATACTTTTTCTCCTTTTAATCCAATTGCATAGGCACAATAACCACCATAAGCAGGAATATATTTTTTAGGTGATTTTGTAAACGTTTCTAAATTTTCTTTGGATGAGAATTTAAATTGTACGCCATCGTAAGTTGTGGTAAATTTTTTGTCTCCTTTTTCTGCTTTGTTATTGAAATAAGAAACAACATCATAGCCTTCTGCTACAAAACCTTTTTTAGTATTGTACTCTGATTTCTGAGAAAATAAACTTGAAGAGACTAGTAATAAGGTAATTAATATTTTATTCATCTTTAATTCTTTTTTTGTTTTAATTCTACCCAGTTCTGTTCTGCTTTTTTTTGAAGTTTAGGAGTATCTTCTTCTAGCCAATTTTCTTTTTTGTTAGAAAACCATGCATTGTAAAACAAATAGAGTTTCCCATCTCTTATATCATAAGACTCTGGATCTACGTCTTTTTTGATGTTTTTTGCAGCAACTGCATAAGCACAAAAGCCACCAAATTGAGGCATGTATTTCTTTGGATTTGTTTTAAAAAGTTGTAAGTTTTTTTCTGAAGAAAATTGAAATTTTACACCATCAAAAGTAGTTTGGTATTTCTTTTTACCTTCTAAAGGTTTTTTGTTTGTAAAATAGGATACCACATCATATCCTTGAGCTATATATCCGTTTTTTAAATTATACTCTTGCGCAAAAAAAGTTGTTGAAATGACAAGTAAACAAACTGTTATAAAAGTTTTCATCGGTTTGGTTTTTAGTATAGTCGATGAAAGTTTTGGAAAATTACAGGAAATTTTTACTAATGTTTTATATGTAAAAAGTAACAATAGAATAAGGACTTTAAAAATAGCAGTATTATTTTTTAATCATTTATAAGACCATCAAATTACAACCTCTAATATCAGAATTATCAAAACGTCCAATAATTTCAAAGGTATTATTTTGATGTACTTTTCCTAAATCTTGAGTGGCAATGAATGAACACGAATTGTAATTGGCTAAATCTATCACGTTAATTCCGCCAGTTTTTCCTATTTGTTGAATGGTTAAAGCATCTTCTGTATCTCTAGTTAGAATTTTCATCCAAGGTGGTGTTTCAAAAATTCCATTTCCTTTAGAATACCCTTGACTCAATAATTCTGTCATGCCATATTCTGAGTGAATTTGATCAACTCCAAAACCTTTTTTCAAAATTTGATGCAATTCTTCACGAATCAATTCTTTTCTTCTACCTTTCATTCCACCAGTTTCCATAACTGTGGTATTTTTAAGATTGAACTGTTTGCTTTCAATCAAATCTAACAAGGCAAAAGAAACTCCAATTAAAAGTACTTTTTGTCCTTTTTGATCTAACTCTTCTAATTTTTGAGCTAATTCTGATAAATTGTTCAAATAAAATCCGCTTTCTGAATGATTGGTTTGTTTAATTAAATCATCCACCATAAACACCAAAGAAGAACCTTTTCTTTCTAAATAGTTGGGCAATAAAGCTAAAACAACATACTCTTGGATATCTCCATAAAAATGTGCAAATCCTTTTAAATAACTTTGGTTGTAAAACTCAATATCAGTAACAAAATGCTTGCTGGTTATACTACCTGTTGTTCCAGAACTGGTAAAGATTTCTTGCACTTGATCTAGAGAAGCAATTACCTTTCTACTCTTAAAAAACTGAATGGGTAAAAACGGAATTTCTTCGACGTTTTTAACATCAGAAGGATGTATATATAACAAGTCACAAAAAGAACGATACACCTTATTATTTTTAAACTGATGTTTAAAAATAGCTAAAGCAACTTTCGTAAAATCTGCAGAAGATTGTATGTTAAAAATGTGTTCTTTCATATTTTCACAAAAATACCAATATTCCACGCAACCTTTTTACAAATTTTACATCTTGTAAGTAATAAGAACAATTTTTAGTTTTGTTAAACCAATACACTAACTGTTTTCTTTTTTAAGAAATAGAACATAACATTCAAATAAACTTTAATTTTTGATGAAAAAATACTTATTAATCTCTTTATTTTTTGCTTTTTTATTCTCTTGTGAAAATAATGAATTGAGCATAGATGCTGATAATTTATTAATAGGTGTCTGGATAGAACCTACTTATAATGGAGAGATCACAACTTTTAAAAGAGGAAAAGCATTGTTAAAAGAAAGTACAGGAGTATCATTCAGTTTAAATGGCAATTTTACAGAACGTACTTCTGGCTGGTGTGGTACGCCTCCACTTTCATTTTTTAATATAGAGGGTACATTTAATTTAAGAGAAGGATTAATCACAATTAGTACAAATAGTTATCCGTCTAAATACGCTTGGAGAATCGTTTCGTTATCTGAAAAAGAATTAGTTGTAAAAAGAGAATTGACAGAGCAAGAGATAGATCATCATGCGCTGATGGAATTGTTCAATGATCTTTCAGAATTGGCTTACAGTAGCACTTGTTCAAATTCTAATACTTGGCAATTTACAGCTTTTGGTGCAAAAGCTTGTGGTGGACCTCAAGGGTACTTACCTTATTCTAATCAAATAGATACAAATGCTTTTTTGAAAAAAGTAGAAGTATATTCGCAATCTGAAAAAGAATATAACTTAAAGTGGGGAGTAAGTTCTGATTGCGCTGTAGTAAGTCCACCTAAAAGTATAGAATGTCAAAATGGATATCCAATTTTAAAATATTAAATAACAATAAATTAAACCTTAGAAAATTATGAAGAAATTCGCACTTTTATTAACTGGAATACTAATTTTTAGTAGTTGTTTAACTTCTGAAAACTTGCCATCTAATGTTACTTTCGAAATTTTAACAATTGATGAATATGATGTTCCTGATACTTTTACAGTTGGTAAAGTAGACACTATTGCTGTAAAATATACATTGCCTAATAATTGTTATTCTTTTGAAAACGTTTACTACGAAGTACAAGATACAACTAGAATTGTCGCTATAAATTCTTTTGTAAGATTAGAAGAAAATTGTTCTGATGTTGAAATTCAAGAAGAACATAAATTTACAGTTTTTGTTTCTCAACAAGAAGATTATGTATTTAAATTCTACAAAGGCAAAGACAATGATGGTAAAGATATTTTTGATGAAGTTGTAGTTCCTGTAAATTAGGACAATCAAAATAGAAGAACTCATAAAAGGTTGCTGTAAAAATAAGTTGTCAGCACAAGCAAAGGTTTATCAGATTTTTTCTGATAAACTCTTTGCTATCTGTTTAAAATATTCTCGCAATTATCAAGATGCAGAAGATATTCTACAAGATAGTTTTTTAACCATTTTTAAAAAAATAGATACATATAAAAACAAAGGTTCTTTTGAAGGTTGGTTAAAAAGAATAACTATAAATACAGCGTTACAGAAGTATAGAGAAAAAACAACTTTAGAAATTGTAGAGGAAGTACCTGATGAAGAAAATCAAGAAAATGAACAAGCAGAAAATTTAAAAGATGATGCTTTAGATTTAGATGTGCTGCTTAATTTAATACAACAATTGCCAGACAAGTATAGATTGGTGTTTAATTTATATGTTCTAGATAATTATTCTCATAAAGAAATAGCAGAGTTATTAAATATTTCTGAAGGAACATCAAAATCTAATCTGTCAAGAGCAAGAGCAATTTTAAAACAAAAAGTGGTTAATTATCAAGCAAAATAATGGATTTTAAAAACATAGATAAACTATTTCAAGAAAAACTAAATAATTTGGAGGTTACTCCAAACGAAAGAGTATGGAATAGTATTGAATCTAAACTCCAAAATAAAAAACGAAGAGTTATTCCTTTTTGGTGTTATGCAGGTGGTGCTGCAGCTATATTTCTTTTAGGATTATTTTTCTTACCTACTACTAATATTGATAATTCTTTTGATAATAATGATTCTAAAATTATTATTACAGAAACTCCAAAAGAAGTAAAAAAAACAATTTTAGTTTCTAAAAAAGATACTTTAAAACAAAACAAAAAAATAAAAGAAACCATTTTAGTAGCTGATGAAACAGTTCCAAAAAAATCAATTCAAAAAAGAAGAAATACT
>NZ_VRMJ01000037.1 GCF_009832745.1 Polaribacter septentrionalilitoris
TTGACTGAACTCAAAATTTAAACAATAAGCAGTTCAAGCTATTTTTTGCCTTCTAAACGGCTTAAAAAAATCGTTTGAACGTATTAATTAAACCTAAAAAAAGGTCAACCTATATCAGTATAATACAGAATGAACTTAAATCGAATTTTTAGTTTAATTTTTACACTTGTGATTTTGACAAGTTGCGCAGACGATTATGAAAATCGGAAATTTCAGGAATCCGATAAGAAAAAACTGATTTTACAAGAAAATATTCTTTCTAACGAATACCTGAAAACAGCTGAATACAAAAACCATATTTATTCAAAAGCATTTGACACTATAAGTTTGGAAACAAAATATGAATATGAATCAGAACTTTGGAAAAAGAATAGAATTATTGGCGGATTTGTTGCCTCAACTTATGTTTATCCAAAATCTGAATTAAAAAATATGAATGAATATTTTTTGAGTTATATAGCAGGTCATAATTTTGAGGAATTTATTTCACCGAATTTCAAATATGAAAGAACTTACGAATTTAAACTACCTTACGAAAAATACCGAATTTACAAAATGATTGCAAATGACACTTT
This sequence comes from Polaribacter septentrionalilitoris, assembly GCF_009832745.1. Taxonomy (GTDB): domain Bacteria; phylum Bacteroidota; class Bacteroidia; order Flavobacteriales; family Flavobacteriaceae; genus Polaribacter; species Polaribacter septentrionalilitoris. Next base: position 576 of record NZ_VRMJ01000037.1, read on the forward strand.
GAATATGGGATTTGCCTTTAATATTTTGAAAGAGAATAAAATCATATTCACTTCTATTGTAACAAATGAAAATCCTGAATTAAAAATTGAGGAATTAATTAATAAAGTGAGTAAAATATAAAAAACTATGCCCAACAACATATATAATTTATTGCTGGCAAATTGCTTACTTGCGAAAATCCTCGCGGATTTTCTTGGTCAGTTTTTATTTACTAAATTAGGTGCTTAACCACGCAACAAACCATATATAAACACGTTGTAAAACATTTGAATGAAAATCCTGCTAACAATTTTATTAGTTCTGAATTTTGGAGTTTCTAACTCACAAAACTTCATCGACGGAATAATTTATTG
>NZ_VRMJ01000038.1 GCF_009832745.1 Polaribacter septentrionalilitoris
GCTCAGAGGACGCGCAAGACGAGCCAGTCTCTTGAAGCAGTTCCCGCCGCAAGCTTCGGGAAATGCTTCAAGAGCCCGGCGCAGCCGCCGGATTCTTGCAATCGACTTTGTCCCCTTGATTTTCCAATGGGGACACAAGAGAAGAGAGGACACCGAGAAGTAGGTTGTGCCGTCACCTACGGACGAAAAACGCCTGGACGTTGAGCAAGACTCAATGCCGAGCATCAAGCGGTTCCCTGAGAAATCCTAGCAGCGCTTTTTCATCCTGCGGCGAGCTGGGACGCGCTTTTAGGATCCACCACTACCGTCGGAGCGATTCATACGGCACCCCTGCCCCAACCTCTGTCGAGGCTAGCCGATGGGCGCTATTTGGTTGAGCGGCCATGAAGATGGCTTGCAGGCGGAAGGGGGCGAAGCGATGGCTGATCCCCGAAGACCTCCCAGCATCGAGCAGGCGTCGGCGTTTCCGTCACTAACGGAGATTCCAGCATGGCGCGACGGTGACGCTCTTCAAGGCCGTTCCACCAGGCAATAGCTCTACGCTCTTCATACTCTGGCAACCGCTCAACGCTCATCACAGACCCCCAACGGATTAAACCCTGCCTTGACCCCTGGAAGCTTCTCAGACGCCCTGAGAGACTCATCC
>NZ_VRMJ01000039.1 GCF_009832745.1 Polaribacter septentrionalilitoris
CCAGCTTGGCGGCGACGAATGCCTTATCGATGGCCCGCCCAGGGGTGGTGATGATGTGTCCTGCTTGCAGCCATTGCCGATAGGGAGCGCGGTCGCCATCCGCGCGGCGCTCAAGCTGTTCATCGGGAAGGAAGCCCCACACCAGCGCATGGCCGCTGCCGGGGAAGTAGAGCGCGATAGCGGTGAGGTCGTTTGTGCTCGACAGGTCCAGACCAGCGATGCAGCGCGCACCACGCAGTGACGCGACATCGAAGGGAGCGCCGAGTGCATCCCAATCAGACGGGGCGATCAGGCGCGTGTCGGCTTCAATGGGCTGGTTCAGATAGAAGTTGCGGAACGCTGTCTCTTGGCTCGGTATGCGCTGCGCCGTCTGCGCAGTGTCGCGCATCTCGTCGAGCGATCGGAAATCGCCCAGGGCGGGGTTGGCAAGCCGCCACGTGTCCTCCGACCACGGATCGCTGCCCTCAGGCGCTGAGAAGATGTGCGCGCTGAAGCGCGGGTCATCGATGACACCATCCCGCACTTGCCTGCCGTAGTGGACAAGCTCCGACATGACATGCAGCGGATCGGCGCTTTGCGTCGAGATGGTGATGCCCAGGGGTTCAAGGCGTGCAGACGTACCAGTGGAGAGGGCATCATACAGGTTGCGGTTGGGCCACTGCGCGAGTTCGTCGCAGACATAGAAGCTTGGGCTTAGGCCATGCGCCTTGCGTGCATCGGATGACAGCGCCTTGTAGACACTACCCGTCTCGACGTCCTCTAGCTCCTTTGGCGTGTCGCGGATAATGACTCGCGAGCGCAGTTCTTCA
>NZ_VRMJ01000003.1 GCF_009832745.1 Polaribacter septentrionalilitoris
TGACTGAACTCAAAATTTAAACAATAAGCAGTTCAAGCTATTTTTTGCCTTCTAAACGGCTTAAAAAAATCGTTTGAACGTATTAATTAAACCTAAAAAAAGGTCAACCTATATCAGTATAATACACTCACAACCTGAAAATGAATAATCGAATTGAAATTCCTTTGAGTAAAAATAAAATTTATTTGCTTTTATTAGGAGTCATAATTTTCTTGATTGGAGGATTTTGGATGTTTATTGAACCTGAAAATGCAGGACGATTTTATAATCCAATGCTTAAAAGATTTTTATATTTAAATTCAGAAACTATACAAATTATTGGAATTGTTGGAATCGTTTTTTTTGGAGCGATTGGAATTTATGGAATTAGAAAACTCTTTGACAAAAAAGCTGGATTAATAATTGACAAAAACGGAATAACTGACAATTCAAATGCAACAAGTATTGGACTAATTGAATGGAATGACATTTTTCGAATAAGAACAAAAGAAGTAATGTCAACAAAATTTCTATTAATCGATATTGAAAATCCCGAAAAATACATAAAAAAAGCAAAAAACGGAATCCAAGCGAAACTTATGAAAGTCAATTTGAATATGTACGAAACACCTCTATCAATTACTTCAAATACGTTGAAATATGATTTTGGAGAACTTGAGGAATTAATTAAAACCGAATTGAAAAGAAATAAAAACGTTGGGTAACACCGTGTATATTTTATTGCTTTCTTTTAGCCAACTTACGAAAATCCTCGCGGATTTTCTATTCAGTAATTATTTGCTAACTTTACGCTAAACCAACGCAACAAAGCATACACAAACACGTTGGGCATAATTTAACGAATGTACTTTCCTGAAATAGGTTGACTAAAAATTCATCAAATAATGATAGTCACTTATGAAAAACCAAAAACAACACTGGCAGAAAAAAAAGTACCAAAAAGTAACTTTAGAAACCAAATTATTCGTCG
>NZ_VRMJ01000040.1 GCF_009832745.1 Polaribacter septentrionalilitoris
CTCGGCATCCAGAACCCGGTCATGATCCGGGCGATCATCGAGAATGCGAAGGTGCCGGTGCTGGTGGATGCCGGCGTCGGGACCGCCAGCGACGCGGCCATCGCCATGGAACTCGGCTGCGACGCGGTGCTGATGAACAGCGCCATCGCGCATGCCCGGGACCCGGTGCGGATGGCGCGGGCGATGCAGGCGGCGGTGGAGGCCGGGCGCCTGGCCTATCTGGCGGGGCGCATGCCGCGGCAATACGCCGCCGACCCGTCCAGCCCGCTGCATCGCGGCGTCATCGGCAAGAACTAGGACGCGGGAACCCGGGCGCAGTCATCAGGGCGCGCGGCATGACGGCGCGCTGCGGCCCACGCCCGAAGTCCGGCTTGCGGGGTGCGAGGCAGGCGCGAACCGCTCCAGGGCGCCGCGGTTGCCGGGTGGATCCGGGGCCGCCGGCCGCCCGGCGTGACTGCGCGCGGCGTCACTGGGCCCGGATTCACTGGCCAACGGGCGCCGGCTGCCGCGGCTGCTG
>NZ_VRMJ01000041.1:5000-544151 GCF_009832745.1 Polaribacter septentrionalilitoris
TCGATCAGGTTGGAAACAAGAGCATAGTGATCCGGTGGTTCCGCATGGAAGGGCCATCGCTCAAAGGATAAAAGGTACTCCGGGGATAACAGGCTGATCTCCCCCAAGAGCTCATATCGACGGGGGGGTTTGGCACCTCGATGTCGGCTCGTCACATCCTGGGGCTGGAGAAGGTCCCAAGGGTTGGGCTGTTCGCCCATTAAAGTGGCACGCGAGCTGGGTTCAGAACGTCGTGAGACAGTTCGGTCTCTATCTGCTGTGGGCGTTAGAAATTTGCGTGGATCTGACTCTAGTACGAGAGGACCGAGTTGGACTGACCTCTAGTGTACCTGTTGTTTCGCCAGAAGCATAGCAGGGTAGCTACGTCGGGAAGGGATAAGCGCTGAAAGCATATAAGCGCGAAACCCACCACAAGATGAGATTTCTTTAAAGGGTCGTTGGAGATGACAACGTTGATAGGCTATAGGTGTAAAGGCAGTAATGTCATAGCCGAGTAGTACTAATAACCCATAGACTTATGTACGCTTCCCGGTCGTAAGACCGGGAGACACTCTTTTTTTTATTTTGAAACTTACAATATTATTTTACCATATGTTAACTTATATGCAAGCGATGCTTGCAGTTGTTAGCTTTTAGTCTTTAGACGTTAGTTAGTTTTTACTAACGACTATAAACCAATAACTAATAACCAAACTCTTAGGGTGGTTATAGCATTGGGGCTCACCTCTTCCCATCCCGAACAGAGTAGTTAAGCCCAATAGCGCCGATGGTACTGCATTTATGTGGGAGAGTAGGTCGCTGCCTTTCTTTAATACTGAATCTTTTCAGTATATTAAACCTCATATCTTTTGATATGAGGTTTTTTTATGACTTTTTTTTTGCTTTCTTTGAAGTTATACTTTATACTTATATAACTGATTCTTATTAGTTGTATAAGAAAATAAATAGTTTATAAAAAATAATATTACTTTCTTTAAAAGAGTTTTATAAGCAATAATTAAGATGTAAGAAAAGAATACTTAAAGCTATTATAAAGTATTCTAATATATTAATTACCACCACCATTGAAGTCAGTATTTAATTTGTGAATAAAAAAACTCATCAAAAGTAATTGATGAGTTTTTTTTAGTTTAAGTATTCTTCTTCAAGTTAGTTTTAATAGATTTCTAATAAATAACTTGTATTACATCGCTACTAAATCACCTGTAACATCTTTAGAAGGTAGTTCTGATTTACCCATTAAATAAAGGTCTACTTGTCTTGCTGCTTCACGTCCTTCTGAAATTGCCCAAACAATTAATGATTGTCCTCTACGCATGTCACCAGCTGTAAAAATATTTGGAATGTTAGTTTGATATTTCCCATAGTCAGCTTTATAATTAGAGCGAGCATCAGTCTTAATTCCTAATTTATCTGCTAAAGTGCTTTCTGGACCTGTAAAACCTAATGCTAGTAATGCTAAGTCACAAGGCCAAGTTTTTTCTGTACCAGCAATTTCAATTAACTGAGGTCTTTCTCCTGGAACCATTTTCCACTCTACATTAACTGTTTTAAGTGCAGTTAGCTTGCCGTTTATGTCTTTTACAAATTCTTTTGTATTAATTAACCAATTACGTTCAACACCTTCTTGATGTGAAGAAGAAGTTTTTAATTGTAATGGCCAAAATGGCCAAGGAGTTGTTGGAGATCTATGACCTGGTGGTTTTGGCATAATTTCAAAGTTTACCACAGATTTTGCTCCATGACGATTTGAAGTTCCAATACAGTCTGAACCTGTATCTCCACCACCAATTACAATAACATCTTTATCAGTTGCCATTACCTGGTTTTTTACTTCTTTACCAAATAATACTTTTGTTTGTTGTGTTAAGAAATCCATTGCTTGTACTACACCATCAGCATCTATACCAGGAGTAGGTAAGCTTCGTCTTTCTGTGGCTCCACCACATAAAACAACACTGTCAAAAGCTTTTAAGTCTTTTACATCATAATTCACACCAACATTAACATTGGTTTTAAAAATGATTCCTTCTGCTTCTAAAATTGCAACTCTTCTGTCGATAATTTCTTTTTCCATTTTGAAATTTGGGATTCCATAACGCAATAAGCCACCAACTTCATCATCTCTTTCGAAAACAGTTACAGTATGACCTGCTCTGTTTAATTGTTGTGCAGCAGCTAATCCTGCAGGACCAGAACCTACTACAGCAACAGTTTTACCTGTTCTTGTTTTTGGAGGTTGTGGTTTGATCCAGCCTTCTTTGAAAGCACGCTCAACAATATTTTTTTCTATATTTTCAATTGATACTGGGTCTTCAATAATACCTAATACACAAGATTTTTCGCAAGGTGCTGGACACAATCTCCCTGTAAATTCAGGAAAATTATTTGTGGAATGTAAAAGCCATGATGCTTTTTGCCATTCACCTTGATGTACCATATGGTTAAAATCTGGAATTAAATTACCTAATGGACATCCACTATGACAAAAAGGAATACCACAGTCCATACAACGTGACCCCTGTTTTGTTAGTTCCTTTTCAGAAAGTGGAACTGTAAATTCTTTGTAATTTTGTACACGGTCTTTAACAGATATGTACTTTTCATCTTCTCTTTCAAACTCTTTGAATCCTGTTACTTTTCCCATAAGACTATGCTGTTGTTAATTCTTCTACCATTGGTTCTTCAGTTTCCAAACGCTTTAATGCGCGTTTGTATTCAGTTGGCATTACTTTTACAAAGTTGTTTAAAGTATTATCCCAATTTGCTAATAAGCTAGTACCCTTTTTACTATCAGTATATAAAACGTGTTTTTCAATAGTTGCTTTTAAATCAGCAATATCATCACCTTCAACTTTTTCAAATTCGATAGTTTCAGTATTACATAATCCGTTTACAAACTTATTATCAGGATCGTATACATAAGCGATACCACCACTCATACCTGCTGCAAAGTTTCTACCAGTTTGTCCTAAGACAATTACTTTACCACCAGTCATATATTCACAACAGTGATCTCCAACACCTTCTACAACAGCAGTTGCTCCAGAGTTACGAACTGCAAAACGCTCTCCTGCAATTCCGTTGATGTATGCTTGACCGTTAACGGCTCCAAATAAACATACATTACCTACAATGATGTTTTCATCTGCAACAAAATCAGCTTGTGTTGGTTTTTTTACAATCAATTTTGCACCAGATAAAGCTTTACCTAAGTAATCGTTGGTGTTTCCTTCTAATGTAAATGTTAATCCGAATGCACCAAAAGCACCAAAACTTTGCCCTGCAGAACCTTTAAAGTTAATATTTAAAGTATCTTCAGGTAAACCTAAGTGACCGTAAATTTTTGAAATTTCATTACTAACAATCGCTCCAACAGTTCTGTTGATGTTTTTAATTGGATATACCAAATTCATTTTTTCTTTACGATATAATGCTCTGTGAGAATCTTTTAAAATTGTAAAGTCTAATACATTATCTAAATTATGATCTTGTTTTTCAGTGTTCTTTACAACACTTTCTCTATAAGCAGAAGGTCTATGCAAAATACTTGATAAATCTAATCCTTTCGCTTTATAATGCTTAATTGCTTTATTCGCGTTAATTTTATGTGTTTGACCAACCATTTCAGCTAAAGTTCTGAAACCAAGTTGTGCCATAATTTTTCTTAGTTCTTCAGCTACATAGTAGAAGAAATTAATTACATGTTCTGGTGTTCCTTTAAAGTTTTTACGCAACTCTTTATCTTGAGTAGCGATTCCTACAGGACAGGTGTTTAAATGACATTTACGCATCATGATACAACCTGAAGCTACTAAAGGAGCAGTTGCGAAACCAAACTCTTCAGCACCCAATAAAGCTGCAATAGCTACATCACGACCCGTTTTTAATTGGCCATCACATTCTACCACGATTCTACTTCTTAAGTCATTTAAGACCAAAGTTTGCTGTGCTTCAGATAAACCAAGTTCCCAAGGTAAACCTGCATGTTTTAACGAGGTTAGAGGAGAAGCTCCTGTACCACCATCATAACCAGAAATTAATACGACATCTGCTTTTGCTTTAGCAACACCAGCAGCAATTGTACCTACTCCAACTTCAGATACTAATTTTACATTTATTCTTGCTTCACGATTTGCATTTTTTAAATCGAAAATTAACTGTGCTAAATCTTCAATAGAATAAATATCGTGATGTGGAGGAGGAGAAATTAAACCCACAAAAGGTGTCGAGTTTCTTGCAGCAGCAATCCAAGGTAACACTTTGTGAGCAGGTAATTGACCACCTTCACCAGGTTTTGCACCTTGTGCCATTTTGATTTGTATCTCTTTAGCATTTGTTAGGTAGTGAGATGTTACACCAAATCTACCAGAAGCAACTTGCTTAATTGCAGAGTTTCTACTATCACCATTAATATCCTTTTGAAAACGTTTTCTATCTTCACCACCTTCACCAGAATTAGATTTACCACCAATTCTATTCATTGCAATGGCTAAATTTTCATGAGCTTCTCTAGAGATAGACCCATAAGACATTGCACCTGTTTTAAAACGTTTTACAATATCTGTCCAAGGTTCTACTTCTTCTAAAGGAATTGGATCTAAGTTGTCAAACTCAAATAAACCACGAATGGTCATTAAGTTTTCAGCTTGTTGATTAATCGCATTAGAGTAAACATCGTAACTTTTTTGATCACTCAATCTAACAGCTTGCTGTAATTTAGCAACAGTAGTTGGGTTGAACAAGTGGCGCTCGCCATTACGTCTCCATCTATAATCACCTCCAATATTTAAACCTAAGTTTTTATCAATTTGATTGTCTGGATAAGCCTGTTTATAACGTTTGTCTATTTCTTTTTCAATTTCATATAAACCAATACCTTCTATTCTTGAGGCAGTGTATGGGAAATATTTTTCTACAAATTGAGAATTGAAACCAACAATTTCGAAAATTTGAGAACCTCTATAAGAATGTAATGTAGAGATTCCAATTTTATTCATCACTTTTAAAATTCCTTTCCCAATTGCATAGTTGAAATTATCAACAGCTTGTTGCTCATCCATATCAGTTATGAAGCCTTCTTTTACCTGCATTCTGATAATTTCATTTACCATATAAGGATTGATGGCACTAGCTCCATATCCAAATAAAGTTGCAAAATGATGTGGTTCACGTGGTTCTGCAGATTCGATAATAATATCAAAATAAGAACGCTTACGCAACCTGTTTAATTGATGATTTACATAAGAACATGCTAACAGTGCAGGAATTGGAGCAAACTCTTGGTTTACGCCTCTGTCTGAAAGAATGATAATATTTGTTTTTCTTTCAATTGCTCTTTCTACCTGAATGATAATATCGTCTAAAGCATCTTCTAAACCATTTAGCCCTTCTGCTTTTGGGTATAATATGTTGATTGTTTCTGCTTTGAAACTTTCAATATCAATGGTTCTAATTTTTTCTAAATCAGCATTTGATATTACAGGGTTCTGAATTCTTAATTTTCTACACTGTCTATCAGTAATACTGAAAATATTTCTATCTTTTCCTAAATTTAAACTGATATCTGTTACGATATTTTCACGAATACCATCTAAAGGAGGATTGGTAACTTGAGCAAATAATTGTTTAAAATAGTTTGATATTAATTGAGGTCTATCTGATAATACAGCTAAAGGAGTATCAATTCCCATTGAACCCAAAGCCTCTTTACCTACTTGAGCCATTGGTGTAATAACCTCTTGAATATCTTCGAAAGTATAATTGAATAATCGCTGACGTGTTTTAATATCAATCGTTTCAATAGGACAAGTTTCGTTAGTGTAAGGAACATCCTTTAAATGCAAACGCGTATTATCTAACCATTTTTGGTAAGGTCTTTCTGAAACAATTTTATTTTTGATTTCTTCATCATCAATAATTCTACCTTCATTCATGTCTACCAAGAACATTCTTCCTGGTTCTAATCTACCATGTTTTTTTACATCAGAAGGGTCTATATCAACCACACCAACTTCTGATGACATGATTAATTTACCACTCTTTGTTAAGGTATATCTTGATGGTCTTAAACCGTTTCTGTCTAATAACGCTCCAATGTAGTCTCCATCAGTAAAAGGTACTGATGCAGGACCATCCCAAGGCTCCATAATACAACCATTGTATTCATAGAAAGCCTTTTTTTCTGGAGACATTGTTTTGTGTTTTTCCCAAGCTTCAGGAATCATCATCATCATAATCTCAGGAAGAGATCTGTCTGTATGTGTTAATAATTCTACAACCATATCCATAGAAGCAGAATCTGATTTTCCTGGTAAAATGATTGGAAAAAGTTTATCTATTTGTGGTCCAAAAACATCACTTTTCATGATTTCTTCACGTACACGCATTCTACTTACATTACCTCTAAGCGTGTTAATTTCTCCATTTTGACACATATGTCTGAATGGTTGGGCTAACTCCCAGGTAGGCATAGTATTTGTAGAAAAACGTTGATGCACTAAAGCCAAGCGTGTAACTAAATCTATTTCTTGAAGATCTAAATAGTAAGGCCCAATATCTTCTGGCATAATAATACCTTTGTAGATAATGGTTGTAATTGATAAACTCGGAACATAAAAATATTTAGCTTCTGAGATTTTAGAATTTCTAATTGAATGTTCTGTTATTTTACGAGCTGCATATAGTTTTGCTTTGAAGGTTGCTTCATCAATCTCATCAGTTTTACCAATAAAAAGTTGCTCAATATTTGGTTCTGATGCTAATGCTATTTCACCTAATTGACTAGAATCTACAGGAACTTTTCTCCATCCTAAAACAGATAAACCTTGTGCAGTAACCTCTCTTTCGAAAGTAGTTTTACAAAAGTTATATTGATTTTCTACTTTTGGAAGGAATACCATTCCAACAGCATATTCTCTTTGATTAGGAATTGGAAAATTACAAACACGTGTAAAATATTCATGAGGAATATCAATTAATAAACCTGCACCATCACCTGTTTTTCCATCAGCACTTACACCACCTCTATGCTCTAGTTTTACTAGTATTTCTAGTGCATCGTGTATGATTTGATTTGTCTTATCACCATTCAGATTACATATAAAACCAGCTCCACAATTTTCATGTTCAAACTCTGGTAGATATAGTCCTTGTTTTTTCATATTTAGTTCAATTATATTTACAAATCTATGTATTTTATTGAAAAAGACTTAATAATACGGCTTTTTTAATATGATTTTTATGATGCATTTAATAAAACAATAAAAAATAATTATTTATTATAATTTAATTCTAAATAATTATCAAATTCGTAAAAAGCAAAAAAAACACCTTAAAATTTAACTTTTAAGGTGTTTTATGTTTAATTTATAACTTTTTTAGTGTTCGTTTAATCTAAAATCTGGATAAGCATCCATGCCATGTTCATGACTATCTAAACCTTCAAGTTCTTCTCTTTCACTAACCCTAATTCCCATTGTTTTCTTTAATGTATATATTATGATGAAAGATGTTGTTAAGCAAAACATGGCATAAGAACCTACGCCTATTAACTGGCTTATAAATTGATCAACTCCTGCAAGATTACCAAATAAACCAACAGCTAAAGTTCCCCAAATACCACAAGCTAAATGAACAGCAATCGCACCTACAGGATCATCTAATCTTAGTTTATCAATTAAGCTAACTGCAAAAACAATAATTGCCCCTGCAATAGCACCAATGATGATAGCATCTGTTGGAGACATTTGATCTGCACCTGCAGTAATACCTACTAGACCACCTAAAATTCCGTTTAAAAACATTGTTAAATCTAAGTTTTTAAACATTATTGTAGATACTATAAAAGCAACAACACCACCTGCAGCAGCAGCTAAGCAAGTTGTTACTAAGGTTAGTGATGTTAATGAGGGGTCTGCAGATAATACAGAGCCACCGTTAAAGCCAAACCAACCTAACCAAAGAATTAATACACCAGCAGTAGCTAACGGTATATTGTGACCAGGGATTGCCTGAATTTTTCCGTTTTTAAATTTACCAATTCTAGATCCTAACAAACAAACTGCTACTACAGCAGCCCATCCACCAACAGAATGTACTAAAGTTGAGCCAGCAAAATCGTAAAAAGGTGTAGATAATTGATCTAAAAATCCACCACCCCATTTCCATGAGCCTGCAATTGGGTAAACTAAACCTACATAAACTATTGTAAAAATCATAAATGGTACAATTTTCATTCTTTCTGCAACGGCTCCAGAAACTATGGTTGCAGCAGTTGCGGCAAACATTCCTTGAAATAAGAAATCTGTCCAGTAAGTGTATCCTTCATTGTATGTTAAGTCTAGAGCACCTTCTGCTGTAAGAGGAGATGATAATCCAAAACCTGCAAACCCAAACATACCTGAAGAACCATCAGCAAAACCAGGATACATTAAATTAAAGCCTACTAAGCAATACAATAATAGACCTACTGTAATAATAAAAATATTTTTAAATAAGATGTTAATGGTGTTTTTTTGTCTTGTTAAACCAATTTCTAAAAATGCAAAACCTAAGTGCATAAAGAAAACTAATGCAGTACAGATCATCATCCATACATTGTTTGTTGTAAGTAATTCCATGTTTTTTTATTTAGATATTTTCTTTAAAGTTTCACCACCTTTTTCTCCTGTTCTTATTCTGTATGCTTCAGATATGTCTGATACAAAAATTTTCCCATCCCCAACATCTCCTGTTGCTGCAGATTTAAGTAAAGCATTTATCGTTATTTCTTCAAAATCATCATTAACTACTATAGATAAGTATCTGCGTTGTATGTCGCTTGTGCTATAACTAATGCCTCTGTATACATGAGCTTCTTTTTCATTACCTAGGCCAGTTACATCCCAGTAAGAAAAGAAGTTAACGTCAACGTCATGTAGTGCTTCTTTTACTTGTCTAAATTTGGATTTTCTAATGATTGCTTCGATTTTTTTCATAATAGAATGAATTAGTTGTGTTTTATTGATAATTGTTTGAAAATTGTGCAATAATAATAAAAATAATTCTATAAACGAAAATCACACAACTCATAGTGAGTTGTGTGATTCTTTATAAATAAATAATAACTAAACTAAATTCTCTTATTTATCTTCGATTTCTCTTACTCTTACTCCAGGGTAAGCAATAGAACCATGTTCTGAAATATCTAATCCTTCGATTTCAACTTCTTTGCTAACACGTAATCCCATAGTAGCTTTTAAAATTCCAAATACAATAAAAGATAAACCAACTGCCCAAGCAGCATAAGCTAAAACTCCGATTGCTTGAGAACCTAATTGAGAAGCTCCTCCACCATTGAATAATCCAATAGCAGTATCACCATCTACACCCCAAAGACCGATAACTAAAGTACCCCATGCACCAGCAACACCATGTACAGAAGCAGCACCAATTGCGTCATCAATTTTTAATTTCTTTTCAATAAATTCTATAGAGAATACAACTAAGATACCACCAATTAAACCAGCTAATACAGCACCACCCGCAGTCATGTTACCACAACCAGCAGTTATGCTTACTAAACCAGCTAAAGCACCGTTTAAAGTTTGAGATAAGTTTGGTTTACCATACCATACCCAAGTTGTAATTAATGCACCTAACCCACCAGCAGCTGCTGCTAAGTTTGTGATTAATACTACTGTAGAAGCACCAGTTGCATCAGCACCACCCCAAGCTAATTGAGATCCACCATTAAAACCAAACCATCCTAACCAAAGGATAAATACTCCTAAAGTTGCTAAAATCTGATTGTGTCCTGGAATAGCAAATACTTTTCCATCAACATATTTACCGATTCTTGGTCCTACCATAAATGCAGCAACTAAAGCAGCCCATCCACCAACAGAGTGTACAATTGAAGAACCTGCGAAATCAATAAATCCTAATTCTGTTAACCAACCAGAACCTTGCCATTGCCATCCACCTGAAATAGGGTAGATAATAGCAGTCATAACAATTGAGAAAATGATATATGTAGTATATTTAGTTCTACCAGCTATAGCTCCAGATACAATTGTTGCAGCAGTTGCAGCAAACATTGTTTGGAAGAATAAATCAGCTCCTTCACCTTGGAATAAACCACTCCAGAAGAACCATCCGTTAGAAGTATCTCCATACATTAAGGAGTATCCTACTAGCCAGAAGCTTAATGATCCAACACAAATATCTAATAGATTTTTCATCGCGATATTTACTGCGTTTTTAGACCTTGTCATACCAGACTCTACCAATGTAAATCCTGCTTGCATAAAGAATACTAAGATACCAGATAAAAGCATCCAAAGCATTCCCATATCTCCATTTACTTGCTCTAAAACTTTAGCAGCTTCAGTAGCAGGAGCGTCTTGAAATAATGTTAAAAATAAACTCATATTATATAGTTTTTTAGTTAATAATTAGTTAGTTTTCTTAGAAAGAGTAAACTGCAGCAATAGTTAAAGTAGAAGTACTTGTTTCATTAGGGAAAGCTTCAATAATCATGTCATCAGAAGAATCAAATCTTAAATCAGTAATTAACTTTAAGTTATCAGTTAATGCAGTATTTGCTGTTAAAGTAAAAGCAGATACATTAGTGTCAGTAGCTCCAGTTGCTGTAAAAAATTCAGGTCTAAAACCTAAAGCAAAAGTGTCTGAGAATGTATTTTGTAAATATAAAGCTACACCTTGGTAACCAGCATTGTCATCGCTTGAATTTGCATAAGCTGCATTAATACCAACATAGAAAGAATCTGATAAATCGAAGCCACCAGTATAATCTAAGAAAATCCAGTCTTTAGCCGAAGTAGCGTCAACAGCACCAGTGATAAAGTTTAAGTATTGTCCTTTATAACCAACTTGCGCTCCGAATTGAGTAGCATCAGCAAAATTACCATCAGCACTTGTCAAAGCATGCGCATTAGTTAAAGCTACCATGAAAGATAAATCATCAGATGCAGCATAATCTAATTTAACACCAGTGTGAGAAAAAGGACCAGCGTTAAATAAATAAGATACTGTGTAGTTAAAGTTTGCAGCCGGAGAAATAACTTCATACCCTAAAAAAGTATTGAATTGTCCTGCAGTAACAGTTATTTTATCACTTACATTATAATAAGCATATAATTGATTAATTGCACCTGCTAAGTTTGCATCGTCAGCTTTAGGTCCAAATGCGATATCAGCTACAACCCCTGCTTTACCTTTTTCATAAGCAAATACAGTGTTAGCAAAACCTAAACCAAAGGCATTTGCATTTCCAGGGTTAGCAATTAATATTCCTGGAGTTCCTGGGGCTTTCGTAAAGTTAGTTGTTCCGTAAACATCTACAGTACCACTTAATGTGAAAGTTCCTTTATCTTCTTTTTCTTGTCCAGTTACTATTAAGCTACTTGCTAATAATAAAGTAAAAATTAATTTTTTCATAATTGTTTGTTCTTTTAGTGTTAAATGATTTTTATTAATTGAACTGGGTCAAAAGTATATATTTAATTTTTACTGACAAGGGGTGTGTTTTCCGAAAACGTTGTATTTTTGAGTTAGACCCTTAAAAAAAAGGGGGTTATTTTGAGATAAACACATTTTTAGTTTTCTTTAACATAAAAAATATAGGGTTCGTAAAAAAGTTGTTAATAATTTTGAGATATTCATAAAAATGCACCTTTTCTAAAAAAAAATGTAATTATTGTACATTTGTGGTTATGAAATACTCAAATTCTTATCTAATTGGTTTGCAATTTCTCGGTTTTCGTTTTTCTGGATGGCAAAAACAAATAAATGCCAAAACTTTGCACGATATGGTAGATAAAACCCTGTCTTTTGTTTTTGATAATCAAAACTACAAGACGATTGGTGTGGGGAGAACAGATGCTAAAGTTTCTGCAAATACCTATTATTTTCAGCTGTTTGTTGATGAGGTTTTAGAGGAAAAGGTTTTTATGGATAGTTTAAACAACAACTTTTCTGCAGATTTTAGAACTATATCTATTGAGAAAGTTGATTTAACTTTTAATATAATCAATGCTCCTAAGGTTAAAGAATATCACTATTACTTTTCTTTTGGTGAAAAGAATCATCCTTTTGCGGCACCTTTTATGACTGCTGTTAAAGAAGATTTAGATATTGCTTTGATGATGAAGGGGGCAAAATTGTTTCAAGGGGAACATTATTTTCATAAATATTGTACTAAACCATCTGAGAATACTGTTTTTAAGAGAATCATTGATTTTTGTGAAATTGTTGAGAATGATATTTTAACGGCAAGCTTTTTTCCAGAGAACTCTTATATATTAAAGGTAAAAGGAAAAGGGTTTTTGCGATATCAGATTAGATTGATGATGGCAACTTTATTTGAATTAGGTAAAGGAAATCAGGCTTTAGCTGTTATAGAGGCTTCTTTGAAAGAAGATAATGACAGAAAGTTTTTGAGGAATATTGCACCTGCTTCTGGTTTGCAACTCTATACTATCGAATTGGAACTGTAGTTGACAAGGATGCTGCGTGAGCGATAGGAATGGCATCCTTTTTATGCTCAACTCGATTTGGTAGCTGAAGAGAATTACTAACTTATTACAGTAGAAAGATGCTGGTGTAAATACAGCATAAAAAGATATAATGGATAGCGCGGTTTTTGTTTTTCTCAAAAACACGCTCAAAAAAAATAATAAACCTACAAGGTTTTGGAAACCTTGTAGGAAATTTGGTTAACCTTTAATGACTCCTCTAGAAATTACAATTTTCTGAATTTCTGAGGTGCCTTCGTAAATCTGAGTAATTTTTGCATCACGCATCAAGCGTTCTACATGGTATTCTTTAACAAAGCCATTTCCTCCGTGAATTTGAACAGCTTCAACAGTTTGTTCCATGGCTACTTTACTAGCGTATAATTTTGCCATGGCAGATGACATGTCGTAATTATTACCTTGATCTTTATCCCAAGCCGCTTTCATGACTAACATTCTTGCAGCTTCAATTTCTGTGAACATGTCTGCTAATTTAAAAGCAATTGCTTGATGATTACAAATTTCCGTGCCAAAAGCCTTACGCTCTTTTGAGTATTTTAGAGCCAATTCGTATGCGCCTGAGGCAATTCCTAAAGCTTGAGCAGCAATACCAATTCTACCTCCAGAAAGTGTTTTCATAGCAAATTTAAATCCAAAACCATCTTCTCCAATTCTATTTTCTTTTGGTACTTTTACGTCATTAAATTGAAGTGTGTGGGTGTCTGAACCACGAATTCCTAGTTTGTCTTCTTTTGGGCCTATATGGAAACCTTCCATTCCTTTTTCAACGATAAATGCATTAATGCCTTTATGGCCTTTTTCTCTATCGGTTTGCGCAATGACCAAATATACATCTGAGCGTCCACCATTTGTAATCCAGTTTTTTGTACCGTTAATCAAGTAATGATCTCCTTTGTCTATTGCAGTTGTAGCTTGAGAAGTTGCATCAGAACCTGCTTCTGGTTCACTTAAGCAAAAAGCACCCAAAAATTCACCTGTAGTTAATTTCGTCAAGTATTTTTGCTTCTGTTCTTCAGAGCCATAAGCTTCTAAACCATAACAGACTAATGAATTGTTTACAGAGACCATTACTGAAGCTGAAGCATCAATTTTTGACAGTTCTTCCATAATTAAGACATAAGAAATAGCGTCCATTCCGCTACCACCATATTTAGGATCAACCATAATCCCCATAAAACCTAAATCGCCCATTTTTTTCACTAATTCTTGTGGGAACTCTTGTTTATTATCTCTTTCAATAACGCCAGGTAATAATTCGTTTTGCGCAAAATCTCTAGCAGCATCACGTATCATGATATGTTCTTCTGTTAAACTAAAATCCATTGTTGTGTTTTTATTAAATTCGTAATTTAAAGCTCCAAAGATATCGATTTCGTAATATATTATCAATAAAGTTTTCTTAATTTTACGGATATGAATAAAGATTATGTTTTTGTAATTGGGTTAATGTCTGGAACTTCGTTAGACGGAATAGATTTGGTTTATGTGAAGTTTGATAAAAATGACTACAGAAATTTTGAGATTATTGAAGCAGAAACCGTGTCTTATTCTTCTAAATGGAAAAAGACTTTGCAGAAAGCGATTGAATACTCTGGTGAAGAATTGAAAAGATTAGATAATGAATATGGATGTTTTTTAGGAGAAACTATCAATAACTTTACAGCAAGCCACAAGATAAATAAGATAGATTTTATTGCTTCTCATGGACACACAATTCTACATCAGCCTAAAAAAGGAATAACACTTCAGATAGGTAGTGGAAAAGAAATCGCAAAAATTACCAATACAAAAGTAGTTTGTGATTTTAGAACCCAAGATGTAAAACTAGGAGGTCAAGGGGCACCTTTAGTTCCTGTTGGAGACGAATTGTTATTTTCTAATTATGATTACTGTTTAAATTTGGGAGGTTTTTCTAATGTATCCTTCAAAAAAGTAGGTAAAAGAGTAGCGTTTGATATTTGCCCTGTAAATATCGTGTTAAATCATTATGTTGCTCAATTGGGTTTTCAATTTGATGATAAAGGACAAATCGCGTCTAAAGGAACTCTTAATCAAAAGCTTTTAGATGAATTAAATAGATTAGAATTTTATAAAAAAATACCACCAAAATCTTTGGGTTTAGAATGGGTTCAGGATCATGTTTTTCCATTGATTGATCGATTTGAAACTAATATTCCTTCAATATTAAGAACATTTGTAGAGCATATTGCAATACAGATTTCTAAAATTATAGATAGTAATTCAATCTTAATAACTGGTGGTGGAGCGTTCAATTCTTTTTTGATTAGTAAGATTCAGGCCAAAGCTAAAATTAAAATTACATTACCAAATAAACAATTTATAGATTTTAAAGAAGCTTTAATTTTTGCCTTCTTGGGTGTGTTAAGAGTTGATAATCAGGTTAATTGTTTGTCTAGTGTAACAGGTGCTTTAAAAGATCATTCGTCAGGTGTTGTTTTTTGTCCTTAGGATTTCTTTAAAAAATTTGAACCCTCAATTTTTTACCCTAAATTTGTGAAGTATCAATAGATAGTATAAAGCTTAAAAAATGAACCAATTGTAACTTTTCCCCAGCTGGGGATTTTAATTGTAGATTAAAAATTGTTTGAAAAGACAAAAAGTAAAATTGATTTAAATTTTTAAGATGAAAGAATTATTAAAAAGATACGAAAACAAACAGCCAGAAATTATTTTTAACTGGAAAGATAGTGAAACTGAAGCAGAAGGTTGGACAGTTATAAACTCTTTAAGAGGAGGTGCTGCAGGAGGAGGAACCAGAATGAGAAAAGGCTTAGATGTAAACGAAGTGTTGTCTCTAGCGAAAACTATGGAGGTGAAGTTCACAGTTTCTGGGCCAGCAATTGGAGGAGCAAAATCTGGAATTAATTTTGACCCACAAGATCCTCGTAAAAAAGGAGTTTTAGAAAGGTGGTTCAAAGCGGTTTCGCCACTGTTAAAAAATTATTACGGTACAGGAGGAGATTTAAATGTAGATGAAATTCATGAGGTAATTCCAATTACCGAAGAAAGTGGAGTATGGCATCCTCAAGAGGGTGTTTTTAATGGTCATTTTAAACCAACAGAAGCTGATAAGATAAATAGAATTGGTCAGTTAAGGCATGGGGTGATAAAAGTCATAGAAAGTGAATTTTATTCCCCTGATATTGCGAAAAAATATACAATAGCAGACATGATTACTGGTTTTGGTGTAGCAGAAGCTGTAAAGCACTATTACAGTATTTATGGAGGCGATGTAAAAGGAAAAAGAGCTGTTATTCAAGGTTTTGGAAATGTAGGGTCGGCAGCAGCTTTTTATTTGGCGCAAATGGGAGCTAAGGTTGTTGGAATTATAGATAGAGTTGGAGGTGTAATAAATGAAGATGGATTTTCTTTTGAAGAAATTAAAACGTTTTTTCTTAGAAAACACGGAAACACACTGATTGCGGAGAATATGATTCCGTTTGATGAGATTAATGAAAGAATTTGGAGTTTACAATGTGAGATTTTTGCACCATGTGCAGCGTCGAGATTGGTAACACAAAATCAAATAAATCAAATGATAAGTTCTGGATTAGAGGTTATTTCTAGCGGAGCAAATGTACCATTTGCAGACAAAGAAATATTCTTTGGTTCTATCATGGAAGACACAGATAAAAAAGTAAGTTTAATTCCAGATTTCATATCCAATTGTGGTATGGCAAGGGTTTTTGCTTACTTTATGGAAAGAAGGGTGGAGATGTCTGATAAAGCAATTTTTGATGATACATCAAAAGTAATTAAGAAAGCATTGCAAAGAACATTTGCAAAAAACGGTTCTAAATATAATATAAGTGAAACCGCTTTTGCAATAGCTTTGAAAGAATTGATATAAATATAAAAACAAACAAACAACTAAAATGGAATCAGTAATTATTATTGTATTTGTAATGGGTTATCTAGCAATAACCTTAGAGCATAATTTAAAATTAGATAAATTAATCCCCGCCCTTATAATGATGGCCGTCTGTTGGGCAATTGTTGCGTTAGGAGTGGATTCTTTTTCGAATTGGTTTGATTCCGCAAATCACGGTTTAGTTGAAGGTTTTAAAGAAATGGTGCATGATGATAAAATGCATTTGGTAGAGGAAACGTTATTGCATCATTTAGGCAAAACAGCAGAAATATTAGTCTTTCTTTTAGGGGCAATGACCATTGTAGAAATTATTGATTATTTCGATGGATTCTCAACCATAAAAAGTTTTGTGAAGACCAAAAAGAAAAAAAGTATACTGTGGATATTTTCGATTTTAGCCTTTGTTTTATCTGCTATTATTGATAATTTAACAGCTACAATTGTATTGATTTCAATACTTCAAAAAATTGTAAAAACTAGAGAAGATAGAATTTGGTTCGCAGGTTTAATTATAATAGCTGCAAATGCTGGTGGAGCATTTTCTCCTATTGGAGATGTAACTACCACGATGCTTTGGATTGGAGATAAAGTAAGTACAGGAATGTTATTTGCATATCTGTTTATACCTTCATTACTATGTATGGTAATCCCTTCTTTTATCGCTACTTTTTTACCGGCTTTCAAGGGTGAAATTGATTATGAAGAAGAAGTTGAAAAACCAAAAAACCCTCATAGTGCAAGAATGTTATATTTAGGACTAGGGGCTATTGTTTTTGTGCCGATTTTTAAAACTGTAACACATTTGCCTCCCTATGTTGGTATGATGTTGTCTTTGGCAGTTGTAGCAACATTCGCAGAAATTTACAGTAATTCTAAGTTCTCAATTTCTAGTATAGATGGTGAGCAAGCAGAAGAGCATGCAGAGCATGCAACGCACAGTCCTGTTCATGCTTCCTTATCTAAAATTGAGATGCCTAGTATTTTGTTCTTTTTAGGAATTTTAATGGCAGTAGCAGCTTTAGAGTCTCTAGGAATCTTATTTAATTTTGCAGATAGCTTAAAACAAGGAATTCCTTTAATTGGTACAGAGTTAGATGGAACAGTAGTTTCTGATTTAGTGGTAATTTTATTAGGAATTGGTTCTGCAGTAATAGATAATGTACCTTTAGTTGCAGCAAGTTTAGGAATGTTCTCAGAGCCTTTAGATAATCCTTTATGGCACTTTATAGCTTTCTCTGCAGGAACAGGTGGAAGTATGTTAATTATTGGTTCTGCTGCAGGAGTAGTGGCAATGGGAATGGAGAAAATAGATTTTTTCTGGTACTTAAAGAAAATTTCATGGTTAGCATTAATTGGTTTTTTAATCGGGTCTGCATCATTTGTAATTATAAGGATGTTTATCTAATACAGTTTATTAAAGTCTTTAAATGTCATTCTGTACAATTTTCAGAATGGCATTTTTTTTGATAATTAAAAAAAGGATTAGAAATTGTAAAACAATTTTAAAAAAGAATCCTCGTTATTTACATAGAACTTAAAAGAGAATTAAATGATTTCATTTTTTCAGGATAATAAAGAGTTGATAGAAGAAACAGTGTCAAAAGAAAAAACACTATCTATCTATCAATTAATTATGGATGGTGGTTTAGGAGGGCAAATCATTATAGCCTTACTTTTTGTGCTGTTGTCAGTGGCATTGTATATTTATTTTGAACGATTTTTCGCCATAAAAGCAGCTTCAAAAGTGGATAAAAACTTTATGAATCAAATTAAAGATTACGTATCAAATGGTAAGTTAGAATCTGCTAAAGCACTGTGTGAAAGTAAAAATACACCAACCTCTAGATTAATTGGAAAAGGAATTTCTAGAATTGGTAAACCTCTTGAAGATATCAATACAGCAATAGAGACCACAGGAAAATTAGAAATTTATGAATTGGAGAAAAATGTAAGTGTTTTAGCAACTATTGCAGGAGCTGCACCAATGATTGGTTTTTTAGGAACTGTTATTGGGATGATTGTAGCAATTCATGAAATTGCTAACGCAGGTGGTCAAATTGATATTAAAATGCTTTCTGATGGATTGTATACAGCAATGACAACTACAG
This sequence comes from Polaribacter septentrionalilitoris, assembly GCF_009832745.1. Taxonomy (GTDB): domain Bacteria; phylum Bacteroidota; class Bacteroidia; order Flavobacteriales; family Flavobacteriaceae; genus Polaribacter; species Polaribacter septentrionalilitoris. The sequence continues at coordinate 23,540 of NZ_VRMJ01000041.1, forward strand.
TTGCAGGTTTAATTGTGGGTATTATTGCTTATATTACTTACAATCATCTAGTCGTAAGAACGAATAAGGTTGTATACCAAATGGAAGCAAAATCAGTGGAGTTTTTAGATTTATTAAACGAGCCAGTATAAATGAGTTTTAAAGTTCGTGAGTTGAAAGTTTATAAAGTTGAACTTTTTTAACTTTAAAAACGTTTCAATTTTAAAAACTAATTTCAAATGAATATAAGAGGTAGAAATAAAGTAGATCCATCTTTCAATATGTCATCAATGACAGATATAGTTTTTCTTTTGTTGATATTTTTCATGCTCACATCAACCTTAGTTACTGTAAGTGCAATTGATGTGTTACTGCCAAAAGCAGGAGGAAAAACTGAAAATAACAAATCAGTTGCGGTAACAATTACCAATACATCTCAATTTTATATTGATAAAACTAAAGTAAGTTTATCAAAATTAGAAAGCGCAATTTTAAATAGTGTAGGTGTTGATAAAAAGAAAACAATTGTGATTCGTGGAGATCAAAACGTGCCTTATAAAAATGTGATGAAAGTTATTGATATCGCGAATAAAAATAAATTAAAAATGATTTTAGCTGTAAAAGGCAGATAAATACAAATATCATGTTGAGCTTGTCGAAACATCTTTAAAATGGAATTCTTAAATACAAAACACAAACGTAAATCAGCTGTAATTACAGTAATAATTCTGATGTTACTCATCTTTGGAGTTTTAAATTACGGTATGCAATATTTAGATCCTCCAGAAGAATATGGTTTGGCAATTAATTTTGGGAATTCAAATATTGGTAATGGTGAGCCTGTTCAAAGAACAAAAAAAGTGTCAACGCCAAAAGTTATTGAAAAGCAAGAGGTTGTTGAAAAAGAGGTGAAAGAAACTCCAAAAGAAATCATTAAAGAAAAAATGATTGCAGATGATTCTTCTAAAGATGTTCCAGTTGTTGAAAAGAAAAAAGAAATTAAGAAGCCAGTAGAAAAAGAGATTAAAAAAGAGAAGCCTAAAGAAAAGCCAAAGCCAAAACCATCTAAAGAAAATCAAAACGCTTTGAATAATTTATTAAATGGAAATTCTTCAGATGGAAAGCCAAAAGGAGAGGGTGATGATAAAAAATCAGGAGTAAAAGGAAAAGAAAAAGGAGATACAAACTCTAACAAATATTATGGAAATACTGGTAGTGGTTCTGGAGGAAATTATAATCTTGCAGGAAGAAAAGCCTTGTCGAAGCCTAAAGAACAACCAGATTGTCAAGAAGAAGGTATTGTTGTGGTAAGAATTCAAGTAGATAAATCTGGAAAAGTAATTTATGCTCGTCCAGGAGAAAAAGGGACAACAAATTCGGCCCCTTGTTTGTTTAAACCTGCAAAAGCAGCAGCTTTAAAAACTAGATGGAATGTAGATGAAAATGCACCAGCAAAACAAACAGGAACCATCATTTATAAGTTCTCTCTCTCTAAATAATCCTTATTTTTGTGGCTAAATGTCACCTTGAGCTTAGTCGATAGGTCTCTCAATTAATTTTATGACGTATAAAGAAACATTAGATTGGATGTTTGCGCAATTACCAATGTATCAAAGACAAGGTAAAGTTGCGTTTAAAAAAGATTTGACTAACACTATTGCATTGTCTAAGGAATTGGGTTTTCCTGAAAAAAAGTTTAAATCCATCCATGTTGGAGGTACCAATGGCAAAGGATCTACAAGTCATATGTTAGCGTCAATATTACAAGAGGCTGGTTACAAAGTTGGCTTGTATACTTCTCCGCATTTAAAAAACTTTACAGAGCGAATTCGAATTAACGGAGATGAAATTCCGAAAAGCAAAGTCACCTCTTTTATTATAAAGCATAAAGATTTTTTAGAACAACAAAAATTGTCTTTTTTTGAAATGACTGTAGGATTAGCTTTTGATTATTTTGCTTCAGAAAAAGTGGATATCGCTGTCATTGAAGTTGGTTTGGGTGGACGATTAGATTCTACAAATATCATCACTCCAGAACTTTCTGTGATTACCAATATCGGATTAGACCATACAGAAATGTTGGGTAATACGCTTCCGGAAATAGCTTATGAAAAAGCAGGAATTATAAAAGAAAACATAACAGTTGTAATTGGTGAAAGACAGCCTGAGGTTCAAAAAGTTTTTTCTAAAAAAAGTCAAGAAACTTTTTCTGAATTATTTTATGCGTCAGATACAATTGAAAATTACGAAACAGATTTACTAGGAGATTATCAACAAAAAAATAGCAAAACAGCAGTTGTAGTCATTAAGCATTTACATAGATTTAAAGTTTCTGATAAGCATATTCAACAAGGACTATTAAATGTCGTAAAAAACACAAACCTAAAAGGAAGGTGGCAGATATTACAAGAAAATCCAAAAGTAATTTGTGATACGGCACATAATAAAGAAGGGTTAAGCATTGTTTTAAATCAGTTAAAAAAAGAAAACTACACTACTTTGCATATTGTTTTAGGAGTAGTTTCTGATAAAGATTTAGATAAAATCTTACCTCTTTTTCCAAAGAACGCCAATTATTATTTTTGTAAGCCTAACATTCCAAGAGGGCTTTCTGAGGAAACTTTACAAGAAAAAGCAGGTCTATTTAATTTAATCGGAAAAAAATATTCCTCTGTAAAAAGAGCGTATACAAATGCCTTATCAAATGTAAATCAAGGAGATGTGATTTATGTAGGTGGTAGTACTTTTATGGTTGCAGAAATTATTTAAAATAAATTCATTTTTTGTTTTGGTAGAATTAAAATCTGTTATATATTTGCATCCGCAATCACGCAGGGGCGCGTAGCTCAGTTGGTTCAGAGCACTTGGTTTACACCCAAGGGGTCAGGGGTTCGAATCCCTTCGCGCCCACCACAAAACCTTCACTTCTAAAGTGAGGGTTTTTTTACTTTTACAAAAAATGTTTTATCTCTATATTTTACATTCAGCTAAGCTCGATAAGTTTTATATTGGTTCTACTTCTAATTTAGAAGCAAGATTACAAAAACACTTGTCAAATCATAAAGGATATACTTCGAGAACAAAAGATTGGGAAATAGTGTACTCAGAAAAATTTGAAACTAAGATTGAAGCAGAAAAAAGAGAAAAACAAATTAAAAACTGGAAAAGTAAGCAAATGATTATAAAATTAATAGCTCAAAACAAGGTTTAGAGCATCCCGATTTCACATCGGGAGTGGTCAGGGGTTCGAATCCCTTTTCCGAAGTTAATTCGGAACAGGCTGCGCCCACCACAAAACCTTCACTTCTAAAGTGAGGTTTTTTTTACTTTTACAAAAAATGTTTTATCTCTATATTTTACATTCAGCTAAGCTTGATAAGTTTTATATTAGCTTTACTTCTAATTTAGAAGCAAGATTACAAAAACATTTGTCAAATCATAAAGGATATACTTCGAGAACAAAAGATTGGGAAATAGTGTACTCAGAAAAATTTGAAAGTAATATTGAAGCAGAAAAAAGAGAAAGACAAATTAAGAACTGGAAAAGTAAGCAAATGATTATAAAATTAATAGCTCAAAACAAGGTTTAGAGCATCCCGATTTCACATCGGGAGTGGTCAGGGGTTCGAATCCCTTTTCCGAAGTTAATTCGGAACAGGCTGCGCCCACAACAAAACCTTCATTTAATAAGTGGAGGTTTTTTTATACAGATACTTTGTATTTAAGAAGTAAAATAATTCTTTTTTGCTACATTTGTTACTCTTTAAAATAGGCTAAAAGCATCTTATTAATGAATGTAAATTTATCGAGTAAAAAAATTCTTGTCACAGGTGGTGCTGGGTTTATAGGTTCAAACTTATGTGAGGCTTTACTAGATAATCATGCTTTTGTAGTATGTCTTGATAATTTTTCAACCGGAAAAAAAGAAAATATTTCAACATTTTTAGAGCATCCAAACTTTACGCTAATAGAGGGTGATATAAGAAATTTATCCGACTGCAAAAAGGCAACTACAGATGTAGATTTTATCTTACATCAAGCGGCTTTAGGATCAGTTCCTCGTTCTATAAAAGATCCAATTACTTCAAATGAAGTCAATATTTCTGGTTTTTTAAATATGTTGATAGCAGCAAGAGATAATAATGTCAAGCGATTTGTATATGCAGCCAGTTCCTCTACCTACGGAGATTCAAAATCATTACCAAAGGTAGAAGAGGTTATTGGAAAACCTCTTTCTCCGTATGCAGTTACAAAATATGTAAATGAACTTTATGCAGATGTGTTTGCAAAAACGTATGATATGGAGTTGATAGGGCTGCGCTATTTTAATGTTTTTGGAAAAAAACAAGATCCAAATGGCGCTTATGCAGCAGTGATTCCCAAGTTTATCGGTAAATTGATAAAATTAGAAGCGCCTACTATTAACGGAGATGGAACAAATTCTCGTGACTTTACCTATATTGATAATGTTGTTCAAGCAAACATACTTTCTTTATTAGCTAAAAAATCAGCTGTCAATCAAGTGTATAATGTAGCTTACGGAGATCGAAATTCCTTATCAGAATTAAGTGTTATTTTAAAAGAACTACTATCAAGTTACAATCCAAAAATAGGAGAAATAAACTTTTTGAATGGCCCCAATCGATCTGGTGATATACCACACTCTCATGCGGATGTTTCTAAGGCAAAAAAAATGATAAATTATAGCCCTTCACATTCTTTAAAAGATGGACTTATAGAGTCTATAGAATGGTATTGGAGAAATTTGTAGGTGTTGGAGTGAATAGTGAATAGTGATTAGGGTTAGGTAATGGTGATTATGAAATAGGTAATGGTGGTTAGGGAATAGGAAATAGGAATTAGGTAATAAGGAATAGGGATGAACACACATAAAGATTTATTGGTTTGGCAGAGAGCAATTGATTTTGTGACTCAAGTTTATAAATTAACAATTGAGTTTCCGAATCATGAAATGTATGGATTGACAAGTCAATTAAGAAGAGCTTCAATTTCAATACCTTCTAATATTGCAGAAGGAGCTGCAAGAAAAATAGATAAAGAATTTGTACGTTTTTTATATATTGCAAGAGCTTCAGCTGCAGAAGTAGAAACCCAGTTCATTATCTCAGAAAACCTTGGGTATGTATTATCAGATAAAAGTAAGTTAAAAAAAGAGTTATTAAGTATTTCTAAAATGCTAACAGCATTGATTCAAAAAATAAATAAACGAATAAAAGTGTAGTGGTTGCAAGTTGAGGTTTTTAGGGTTTGCTTACAGCATATCCTAATCCCCAATTCCTAATCTCTTAAGTAATATAGTTACATGAACAAAGAAGATGTTTTTAATTTTAAATCCTCAATTCCTAATTTGGAAAATGTGAAGATTGCTATCATAGGTTTGGGGTATGTTGGCTTGCCATTGGCGAGGTTGTTTGCGACTAAATATCCAGTTGTTGGATTTGATGTAAATGAAACCCGAATTAACGAGTTGAAAAAGGGTCAAGATAAAACTCTAGAGGTTGAAGAGTCTGTTTTAAAAGATGTTATAGTAGAAGAGAGTCCAAGCAATTTAGGGTTGTTTTTTTCGTCAGAAATAACAGCTTTAAAAGACTGTAATTTTTATGTTGTTACTGTGCCTACGCCAGTAGATAAAAACAACAGGCCTGTGTTAATTCCCTTAATTAAGGCTAGTGAAACAGTTGGAGCAGTATTAAAAAAAGAAGATATTGTAGTTTACGAATCTACAGTGTATCCTGGAGCAACAGAAGAAGATTGTGTGCCGGTTTTAGAAGAAAAATCGGGTTTAAAATTTAATTCTGATTTTTTTGTGGGATATTCACCCGAAAGAATCAACCCTGGAGATAAAAAACATACCGTAGAAAAAATTTTAAAAATAACATCAGGTTCAACTTTAGAAATCAGTAAAAAAGTGGATGCAGTTTATGCTTCTGTAATTACAGCAGGTACCCATTTAGCGCCTACGATTAAAGTAGCTGAAGCAGCAAAAGTCATAGAAAATTCACAAAGAGATATCAATATAGCTTTTGTAAATGAATTGGCTAAGATATTTGGTTTGATGGATATCAATACCAGTGATGTTTTAAAAGCTGCTGGGACTAAATGGAATTTTCTTCCGTTTAAACCAGGTTTGGTAGGCGGACATTGTATTGGGGTAGATCCTTATTATTTAGCTCAAAAAGCACAAGAGTATGATTATCATCCAGAAATAATTTTAGCAGGTAGAAGAGTAAATGACGGAATGGGGAAATACGTTGCGTCAGAAGTTGCAAAATTGATGATTCAAAATGATGTAGAAGTAAAGGGTGCAGAAATTCTAATTTTAGGAATTACATTCAAAGAGAATTGTCCAGATGTTAGAAATACCAAAGCTGTTGATGTGGTCAATGAATTGAAAGAATATGGGGCAAACTTAACGATTTATGATCCACATGCAAATCCAGTTGAAGTTAAAGCAGAATATAATTTAGAATCTGTAAATCAATTACCAAATAAAAAATTTGATGGAATTGTTTTAGCTGTTGCGCATAAAGAATTTCAATTTTTAAATTATTCAGACTTAAAGAAAAATAAATCTGTCTTGTATGATGTTAAGAATTTTTTGGATTCTAAAATTGTAGATAAAACACTTTAATAAAATGAAGAAATTTGCATTAATAGGCGCTGCAGGTTACATTGCGCCAAGACATTTAAAGGCCATCAAAGAAACAGGAAATGACTTGATAGTTGCCTTAGATAAATTTGATAGTGTTGGGGTTATGGATTCTTATTTTCCAAACGCAGACTTTTTTGTAGAATTTGAGCGATTTGATAGGCATATCGAAAAATTAAAAAGGAATCAGATTCATTTAGATTATGTGAGTATTTGTACACCAAACTATTTGCATGATGCGCATATTAGAATGGCATTAAGAAGAGGGGCAGATGCAATTTGTGAAAAGCCTCTAGTTTTAAATCCTTGGAATTTAGACGCGCTAAAAAGCATCGAAAAAGAATCTGGGAATAGCATCAATACCATACTTCAGTTACGGTTGCATCCAAGTATTATTGCGCTTAAAAACAAAGTAGAATCAGAATTAAAGTCAAAAAAAACAAAATACGAAATAGATTTAACTTATATCACCTCAAGAGGTAGGTGGTATGATATTTCTTGGAAAGGAGATCAGAGTAAATCAGGTGGTGTGGCCACAAATATTGGTGTGCATTTTTACGATATGTTATCCTGGATTTTTGGGGATGTGCAACAAAGTTTTGTACATCTTAGAGAAAAAGACAGAGCTGCAGGTTATTTAGAATTTGAAAATGCTAGAGTGCGTTGGTTTTTATCAATTGATAGTAATGACTTACCTAAAGAAGTAAAAGAAAAGAAGCAACGAACATTTCGTTCTATTACCATAGACAATGACCAATTAGAATTTAGTAGTGGTTTTACAGATTTACATACAGAAAGCTACAAAGGCATATTAGAAGGAAATGGCTTTGGTTTAGACGATGCTGAAACTTCGGTAGGTATTGTTCATGAAATTAGAAATCAGATTTTAACAAATTTAGGAGAACAACACCCTTTTGTAAACGCTAATATTTAGAAGGCTTTTTTAGGAGATTTCTCCATTTCACGTCATTACGAACAACGTAAAATAGTCTTTAGTAAATGCTGTCAGTTCGAATGATTCCGATTTTTCACCGGGATTGTATCGAGAACTAATTTAAGTTAACATTAGTGCGCTTTTTTTTAGGTATGCTTTCTTTTGCTGGAATAATAAGTCTGTTACAAAGAGATTTCTTCATTTCACGTCCTTATGAACAACATGAAGCAATCTATTTATTTGGACGAGATTTCTCCATTTCGCTTTCGCTACAGTCGAAATGACATTTAAACTAATTTTGGTCATTGCGAACAACATGAAGCAATCTGTAGCTGTAGATGATATGGATGAGACTTCTCTATTTCAGGTTCCTCTCTCTCAAAAGAATACAAAAACCTCTTCTGAATTATAACATAGCATCAAAATAAAAAAACACATAAGTAATCCTTTCCTTAAAATTAAGTGGACATCCTTTTCTATTTCATAAATTACGCTATATTTGCATAAATTAATGAAAGAAAAGAAAACATCTCCCATGGAAAAAGCAATTATTGTTTCCGGGTATTTCAACCCAATTCACAAAGGACATTTAGAGTATTTTAACAACGCAAAAGCAATGGCAGACAAGCTTTTTGTAATTGTGAATAGTGATTTACAAAGAAAGTTAAAAGGGTCTAAAGAGTTTCAAGATGAAAATGAACGATTGTTTATTGTACAGAACATTAAAGCTGTAGACAAAGCATTTATTTCTATAGATAAAGACAGAACTGTTTGTGCATCTATTCGAAAAATACATGCTGATTTTAGCAAAGAGTATCAAATTGGATTTGCAAATGGTGGCGATCAGGATAACAATTCTATTCCAGAGGTGCCTGTTTGTAAAGAATTAGGAATTGAACTCATCGATGGTTTAGGCGATAAAGTGCAATCTTCTTCTTGGTTGTTGAAAAAAATCTAGAGAAATGAAAATAGGAATTACTTTTAGTGCTTTTGACTTGTTTCATGCAGGACATGTAAAGATGTTAGAAGATGCAAAACAGCAATGCGATTACTTAATTTGCGGTTTGCAGACAGACCCTACCTTGGATCGTCCAGAAAAAAACAGACCCATTCAATCGGTTGTAGAAAGATACATTCAATTAAAAGGCTGTAAGTACGTAGATGAAGTTGTCCCTTACGCAACAGAACAAGATCTAGAAGACGTGTTACGATCTTTTAAAATTGATGTTAGAATCGTTGGTGAAGAATATAGAAATAAAGATTTTACAGGTAGAAAATACTGTGAAGAAAGTGGGGTGAAGTTATTTTACAATAAAAGAGAACATCGTTTTTCGAGCAGTGGTTTACGAAAAGAAGTGCAAGAAAAAGAAAATGTAAAAAAGTAATTAGATATTTATGAATATAGCTGTCATTGGCTCAGGCTATGTAGGTTTAGTTTCAGGTACATGTTTTGCTGAAATGGGAAACCATGTGACATGTGTAGATATCGATCCTGTTAAAATTGAAAAGTTAAACAAAGGTATTATTCCGATTTTTGAACCAGGTTTAGAATCCATGGTGTTAAAAAATGTAAAAAACAAAAATTTATTTTTTACAACAAAACTTTCAGATGCAATTTTAAATGCTAAAATAGTTTTTATCGCTGTGGGTACTCCAATGGGAGGTGATGGTACTGCAGATTTACAATACGTTTTAGCTGTTGCGAGTTCAATAGGAGAATCAATGAGTAAAGAATTAGTCGTTGTTGATAAATCTACAGTTCCTATTGGAACAGCGGATAAAGTAAGGGATACTATTCAACAAAAATTAAACAATAGAAACGTTGATGCAAAATTTCATGTTGTCTCTAATCCAGAATTTTTAAAAGAAGGAGTAGCTATAGATGATTTTATGAAACCAGATAGAGTTGTAATAGGGGCGGACTCTGAATATGCTTTTGATTTAATGAAACAATTGTATTCGCCTTTTTTTAGAACACATGATCGTTTTATAACGATGGATATTCGTTCAGCAGAAATGACAAAATATGCTGCAAACGCAATGTTAGCAACTAAGATCTCTTTTATGAATGAAATTGCTAACATTTGTGAAAGGGTTGGTGCAGATGCAAATCAAGTAAGAATAGGGATTGGTTCTGATAAAAGAATTGGATATAGTTTTATTTATCCTGGAGCTGGTTATGGAGGTTCTTGTCTTCCAAAAGATATAAAAGCATTAAAGAAAATTGCAGAAGAATATGGTTATAAAGCAAATTTAATTACATCTGTTGAAGATGTAAATGATTCCCAAAAATTAGTAATCGCGCAAAAAATTGTCAAACGCTTTGGAGAAGATTTGTCTGGTTTTACTTTTGCTTTATGGGGTTTAGCCTTTAAGCCAGGAACTGATGACATGCGAGAAGCTCCTGCAATATACATTGTCAAAGAATTGACCAAAAGAGGGGCTAAGGTAAAAGCCTATGATCCAAAAGCAATAGAAGAAGCTAAAGAATGTTATTTAAAAGATGTAGAAAATATATCATATTTTGAAACTAAATATGAGGTTTTAAAAGATGCTGATGCATTGATTTTATTAACAGAATGGAAAGAATTCCGATCTCCAGATTTTGAGGAGATTAAATCGCAATTAGTTTCTCCAATTATTTTTGATGGAAGAAATCAATACAATGCTTTTAATTTAGAAGCTAAGAGCTTTGAATATTATCAAATAGGAAAATAATTTATAATGAAGAAAGATTTAAAAATTTATATTGCAGGACACAGAGGTATGGTGGGCTCTGCAGTATGGAGAGCTTTAGAGGATAAGGGTTGCACCAATTTAATAGGTAAGACCAGTAAAGAATTGGATTTAAGAAATCAACAAGAAGTTGTTAATTTTTATAAAAATGAAAATCCAGATGTTGTTATTGACGCAGCTGCAAGAGTTGGTGGTATTTTAGCTAATAATGATTTTCCATATCAATTTTTGATGGAGAACATGCAAATTCAAAATAATTTAATAGATGGTGCACTAAAAGCTGGAATAGAAAAATTTATTTTTTTAGGAAGCTCGTGCATTTATCCTAAACTAGCTCCTCAACCATTAAAAGAGGAATATTTATTAACAGATACTTTAGAGCCAACTAACGAATGGTATGCCATTGCTAAGATAACAGGAGTAAAAACTTGTCAAGCGATTAGAAAACAATTTAATAAAGATTATGTTAGCCTAATGCCTACAAATTTGTACGGCTATTTTGATAATTTTGATTTACAGACATCACATGTTTTGCCAGCTATGATTCGTAAATTTCATGAAGCAAAACTAAAGAACAATGAGCCTGTCGAATTGTGGGGTAGTGGAACTCCAATGCGTGAGTTTTTATTTGTAGATGATCTAGCAGAAGCGGTGGTTTATGCTTTAGAAAATGAATTGCCAGAGTATTTATACAACGTTGGTACAGGAAAAGACATTACTATCAAAGAATTGGCACAGACCATTCAAAAAGTTATAGGTCATAAAGGAAATATTGTTTGGGACTCCGAAAAACCAGATGGTACACCAAGAAAATTGATGGATGTCTCAAAAATGAAGAATATGGGTTGGGAATATTCAACTGAATTACAAGAAGGAATAGAAAAAACCTATTCATGGTTTTTGGAAAATATTAAAAATATAAAAGAAGTAAAATTAGAAGTTAATTAAACTAAATATGAAAGTAGCATTAATTACGGGAATTACAGGACAGGATGGTTCTTATTTAGCAGAATTGCTATTAGAAAAAGGATATATGGTTCATGGAATTAAGAGAAGATCATCTCTATTCAATACTGATAGAATTGACCATTTGTATCAAGACCCTCACAATCCTAATCAAAGATTAAAATTACATTATGGAGATTTAACAGACTCTATGAATTTAACGCGTATTATTCAAGAATGTCAACCAGACGAAATTTATAATTTAGGCGCAATGTCACATGTTAAGGTTTCTTTTGATATGCCAGAATACGTAGGTAATGTTGATGGATTAGGTACGCTAAGGATATTAGAAGCAGTTAGGCTTTTAGGTCTTGCAAATAAAACTAGAATCTATCAAGCTTCTACTTCAGAGTTGTTTGGGGGTTTGCCTGAAAATAAAAATGAAAGGGGTTTTTATGATGAAAATTCTCCATTATATCCTCGTTCACCATATGGGGTAGCTAAAATATATGGGTTTTGGATTACTAAAAACTACCGTGAAGCATATGAGATGTTTGCCTGTAATGGTCTCTTATTCAATCACGAGTCACCAAGAAGAGGTGAGACATTTGTGACCAGGAAAATTACTAGAGCGGTAGCAAAAATTGCATTAGGCTTACAAGATAAAATTTATTTAGGAAATTTAGAGGCTAAACGTGACTGGGGACATGCGAAGGATTATGTTCGTATGATGTGGATGATTTTACAAGCTGACAAAGCAGAAGATTGGGTAATCGCAACAGGAGTAACTACTACAGTTCGTGATTTTGTTCGTATGGCTTTTAGTGAAGTTGGAATTGAATTAGAATTCAAAGGGAAAGGTGTTGAAGAGAAGGCATTTGTTAAAGCTTGTAACAATAAAGAGTTTCAAGTTAAAATAGGTAAAGAAATTTTATCTATAGATCCTTCTTACTTTCGTCCAACAGAAGTTGATTTATTATTAGGAGATCCTACAAAAGCAAAAGAAAAGTTAGGTTGGGTTCCTGAATATGATTTAGTAGATTTAGTAAAAGATATGATGGAAAGCGATGTGAAGTTAATGAAAAAAGATGTTGACTTATTGAAAGCTGGTCATCAAATTTTAAAACAAGTAGAGTAATTGAAAACTAATTTTTTTTAATATAAATTTTATTCATTAAAATAAAAATACAATGAAAATAGTAGCATTGATGCCGATGAAAGGAACATCAGAGCGAGTACCACATAAAAATTTGAAAAGTTTTAATGGAAAACCATTATACCATATAGTGATGGAAACCTTGTTCAAGTCTAAATATATCAATGAGGTTGTTGTAAACACTGATGGGGAGAAGTTAAAAAAGGACATTTTAACTTGCTTTGATAATAAAGTGACAATAATTGATCGTAATCAGGCAATTAGAGGAAATTATGTGTCAATGAATAAAATAATTGAGCATGATATACATGCTGTAAAAGCTGATATTTATATTCAAACACATAGTACAAACCCTTTACTAAAGACAGAAACTTTAGATGCAGCTATTGAAAAAATGATGGAGCTTTTAGAAATTGATGAGAATGCATCTGTCTTTTCAGTTTCTAAAACACAAAAAAGATTTTATAATCAAGATGCTACTCCTATGAATCACGACCCTAAAATGCTGGTGACACAGCATTTAGATCCTATTTATGAAGAAAATTCCTGTTTTTACATATTCACTAAACATTCATTTATGAATAATGATAGTAGAATTGGAACTTTACCTTATATGTTCGAAGTAGATAAGATAGAATCTACAGACATAGATGAACCTGAAGATTTTATTATAGCTGAAGCATTACACAAATTATTACGATGATATTTGACAAAATAGACAATAGAGCACTTTATTTTAAAGGAGAAATTTTTGATGAGGTTTTTAATCAGTTAAAAAGTTACACATTTGAAACTCCAAATGGAGTTTACAAAAACCATAAAGATTTTTATTTTAAAGTAATGTCGTATGAAACAAAGCTAGTATCTAACATTACAGAATCTCATAGAAAAGAAGTTGATGTTCAAATACTTTTATCAGGTAAAGAGGGGATTAAAATCTTTAATAATAAAGATGTGAAAATTAGTCAAATGTATGATGAAAAAACAGACTGCCAGTTTTACATACCCACTCATAATGCAGTTTCACAGATAACTTTAATACCTGGATATATGGCAGTTTTTTTTCCTGAAGATATTCATAATCCCCAATTTGCAGTTAATAGTAAAATAGATAAATTAAAAAAAATCGTAATAAAAATAGATGAAAAACTTTTCTCATAAACATAGTCCTCTTAAACGAAAATTACAAGATAAAGAGGTTTCAATAGGTTCTTGGTTAACGATCCCTCATCAGGCAGTGATAGAAATATTAAGTACAGCGGGTTTTGAATGGCTTACCATAGATATGGAGCATTCACCAATTAGTATTGAAACAATCATGAACCTAATAGGTCATATACAAGGAAATAACATGCAGGCGTTAGTAAGAGTTTCCAAAAATGAAGAAGTCCCTATAAAAAGGGTTTTGGATGCTGGGGCTGATGGTGTTATTGTGCCTATGATACGTAATAAAGAAGAGGCAGAACAAGCAGTAAATTTTGTAAAATATCCCCCATTGGGTAAAAGAGGAGTAGGTTTAAATAGAGCTCAGAAATATGGCACTGCATTTGATACATATCAAGAGTGGGTAAAGGATGAAGTGGTTGTAATTGCACAAATTGAGCATATTGATTCGGTTAATAATTTAGAAGAAATATTTTCTGTAAATGGAATTGACGGAATTATTGTAGGACCTTATGATTTGTCTGCTTCTATGGGTTATCCAGGTGAATATGATAGAAAGGAAGTAAAAGAAGCTTTAGAAAGAGTGGATGAAATTACAAAGAAGTTAAATAAACCTCTAGGTTTTCATGTAATTGATTCTGGTTATGAAAAAACGTTAGAAAAAATAAGTAAAGGGTATTCTTTTTTGGCTTTTAGTTTAGATTTTTTCTTTTTAGGAGATAAAGCAAGAGAAGAAATGAAAAAACTGAAAGAGAAATTATAAAAATCAATTATGAAAAAGGTTTTAGTTTTTGGAGGTTTTGGTTTTTTAGGGTATTATTTAGTTAAAGAGCTTTTATCAAGAGATTTTCAAGTCACTGTTGCTGATATTAAAGACAATATAGAATTGAAAAATGATGTAACATACCTTTACTGTGATATTTCTTCGAAAGATAATGTAGTAGAGGTTTTTGATAGTAATAAGTTTGATATTGTATACAATCTTGCAGGTTTTGCAAACTTAGACTTTGCTATTAAAGAACCCCTAAAGACAATGCAGCTTAACATCATTAGTAATATGTATATTCTAGATTTATGTGTAAAGTACAAAATCGACAAATTTATTTATGCCAGTAGTGCTTATGCAATGAGCAATAAAGGTTCATTTTATGGAATTAGTAAATTGGCTTCGGAAAAAATTATTGAAGAATACAATCAAAAATATGATCTAAATTTCGTAATTTTAAGATATGGATCAGTTTATTCAGAAAAATCATACGATAATAATTATATCTATAATCTTGTAAAGAAAGCTGTCTATGATGGCGTTATCAATCATAGTGGAGATGGAAACGAAATTAGAGAATATATTCATGCAGGTGACGCTGCTAAATTGTCTGTAGATGTTATAGAATCTAACGAATTTAATAATACACATGCTGTTTTAACTGGTACAGAAAGAATGAAGCGCTCTGAATTGTTTGATATGATAAATGAAATTTTAAATAATAACTTAGAAATTAATTACAGTAACAACTCCTATTCTAAAAACCATTATAAATTTACACCTTATTCTTTTTCACCATCTTTAAGTCGTAAATTAGTTGCCAACCCTCATATAGATATGGGGCAAGGGTTATTAGAATGTATAAGAGCCGTATATCATAAAAAATGGTAGAAAAGAATTTACATTACTTTAATGCAGAAACATTTGTTGAAAGTACGATTAAGTTAATTGTTGAAAAATTTCAATTAATAATTTCTAGCAAACAAAAGGTTAATATTGCATTATCTGGAGGGACTACTCCCATTCCAATTTTAAAAGAATTAGCAAAATATGATTTAAATTGGAGTCAATTTAATTTTTTTTTGGTAGATGAAAGGTGTGTCCCAATTAATGAAAGAGAAAGTAATTTTGGAAACATTAATAAAGTTTTTTTTAGTAAAATTAAAGCTAATTCCTTTTCTGTTGTAAAAGAAAATAAAACTTATGAAGAATGTTCAATAGCTTATGAAAATTTAATAAAAGAAAAAGTTGAAATTACGAAAAATGGGTTTCCAATATTTGATTTAATTTTTTTAGGTATGGGAACTGATGGTCATACAGCGTCTTTGTTTCCAGAAACTAAAGGGTTAAATGAAAAAAACAAAATTGTTTTCTTAAACAAAGTGCCTCAATTAAATACTTCAAGAATAACTTTTAGTTATCCTTTACTTTTCAATGCAAAGGAAATTATTGTTTTAGTATCTGGTGAAGGCAAAGATGAAATTATTAAAGAAATTTATAGCAATTCATCAAATAAATATCCTATTAGTGTTATAGCTTATCAACATAAAAATTTAAAATGGTACATTTCTAAATAAAAAAAAATATGAAAAAAAAATATTTACTTTTTGACTTTGATGGAGTTTTAGCTGAATCAGTAGACATTAAAACAGAGGCGTTTAGGGAAATGTATATGTCATATGGAGAAGAATTTGCGCAAAGAGTTGTAGATTTTCATGTTGCCAATGGAGGAGTATCAAGGTATGAAAAATTTAAAATTTTTAACGGTCATTGGTTAGGAGAAGAAATAACCACTCAAAAAATTGATGACTTAGCAAATATATTTAGTAATCTAGTGGTAGATGGTGTAGTAAATGCTGAAGAAGTAAAAGGAGCAAAAGAATTCTTAGATTCTTCATCTGAGTACATCAAATTTATTATTACAGGAACCCCAACTGTTGAGATTAAACCTATTTTAACAAAGAGAGGAATGAATCATTACTTTAAAGAAGCTTTTGGTTCTCCTCAAAAAAAAGGATTTTGGGTAAAATATATATTAAAAACGGAAAACATAAAGCCAGATGAATGTGTCTTTATAGGAGATGCTTTGGCGGACTATAATGCTGCAACAGAAAATAATATTGATTTTATTTTAAGGGAAACAGATTTGGCTGCTAACCTCTTTAAAGATTATAAGGGATATGCTCTTAAAGATATGACTGGTATGCATGCGTTGTTAAACAAAATGAATGGATGATTTTTTCTTGAAATTTATTTTTATTCTGCTGATACTCCTTTCTGTTCCATACGGGTGTAAAAGTTATACTAAAAATATTAATGCTTCCAATATAAAAAAATCAAAAAAAATAATTAAAAATAATTATGTACTTTCCTCACGTTTTTTTCATCCAAGAAATAGCAAAGACCCGCATAGCACTATAAATACAATTGCTAAGTTGAATCCTAAACGAATAGATTGGATTTATTATAGTTCTAAAAAGGTGCTTAAATTATATCAACATTATAAATTGCCATATAGCTTAGCTTTAAATCCTCAAACCCCGGACTCTTTAGGTTATACGACACGCCCTTTTAGAATTATAGAATTTACTGGTGATCTATATAAAGCGCCATGGATGAAAAAGTGGAAAATAAAAAACCCACATTGGGGTTGTGTAAATAATCCTAAATTCAATAAAGTGTTTTTAGCGAAAGCGTTATATTTGTGCTCTCTAAAACCTTACGCCTTGTTTGTCGATGACGCACTTTTTAATGCTCGTTTAAAATTAGATAAAAAGATTGGATGTTTTTGTAAACATTGTAAACTTTCTTTTAATAAAAAGTATAAAACTTTTTCAGTTTTTGAAAAAAACTTAGACTCTATTAAACTAATGTTGTCAAAAGAACAAATAAAGTACGCTAAAAAGTCTAAGCATCTTAGGGGTTTTATTTCAAAATATGAAGAACATCAAGAAGAGTCTGTCGTGCTATTTTTAGAACGATGGAAAGCTGAAGTAAAAAAAAAATATCATAAAGTAAGATTTTTAACAAATAATTATAATGGAAAATGGAACCCAATTTATAAGGTTTTTGACGGAGGTATAGCTGAATTGGATGAGAAGTATATAAATGTAAAAGATTTAGATAGCATATATGCTATCGCAGACAGTTTAAATAAAAGTCAATTGTTTTCAATAGCGAGTTCCAATTATGAAATTCAAAAGAGTTTATTAAAATATAATGCTAAGAATAACAGAGAATCTTTATATCCTTGGGATATTTTTATTTCAGGTAAGAAAAGATATTATATGCCAATAGATAGTATATTAAAAATTAAAAAAGAATTAAAAAAGAACTAAATATTATGAAAATATTATTAACATCCACTTCATTTCAAGACACACCAGGTGCACATCACGATTTATTACATAGTAGAGGTTATGAGATAGACACTTTAAGAGGGCCTATAATGGAAGATGAACTAATGGCAGTTATTCAAGATTATGATGCTGTTATTTGTGGGGATGATGAGTATACAGAGGCTGTCTTAACAAAAGGGAAAGCAGGTAAATTAAAATTCTTATCAAAATACGGAGTTGGTTTAGATCGTATTGACCTAAAAGCAGCTGAAAAATTAGCTATTCCAGTACGTAATGTTCCTGGAGTAAATCAAGTATCGGTCTCAGAACACGTTTTAGCTTTATTATTTACTTTTGAGAAGAACGTACATTTGCAATACAATTCTACAAAAGCAGGTAGTTGGAAACGTTGGGTTGGTAATGAAATACAAGGACGTACCATTGGTATTATAGGTTTAGGATCTGTTGGTAAGGAGTTAGTTAAAAAATCTATAGCACTAGGAATGGAAGTGATAGGTTTTGATTTGTATAAAAACGATGAATTTATTGCTTCTAATCCTAAAATGAAATTTACAGAGAATATTATTGATATATATATAAATGCAGATATTATTAGTTTACATATTCCTCACACACCACAAACTGAAAAAATTATTAATGCCGAGGTGATAAATTATAAACTTAAGAAAAAACCAATAATTGTGAATACATCTAGGGGTATGTTAATAGATGTAGATGATGTAATTAGTGGTTTGACTGATGGTAAAATAAGAGGTTATCTAA
This sequence comes from Polaribacter septentrionalilitoris, assembly GCF_009832745.1. Classification (GTDB taxonomy): domain Bacteria; phylum Bacteroidota; class Bacteroidia; order Flavobacteriales; family Flavobacteriaceae; genus Polaribacter; species Polaribacter septentrionalilitoris. The sequence goes on from NZ_VRMJ01000041.1 coordinate 42,011, forward strand.
CAGATGTATTAGCTCAGGAACCAATGGAGGAAGAAGAGAAGTTAAAAGGTTTGGATAATGTTATTATTACCCCTCATGTTGGTTCAAGAACTTATCAGAGTGTAGTAAGGCAAGGAACAAAGGCTGTTCAAAATTTATTTGATTTGATTGATTAAAATAATGAGTTACTTTAAAAGGTTATATGATTCTCCAACTTTTATGACTTGGTTTAGCTTTTCAGCTAAATCTTTAAGTATTTTGGTTGTCTTACCTTTGATTTTATCGAGTTTTTCAAAAAGTGAAATTTCTCTTTGGTATCTTTTTAATATATTGTTTGGTTTCCAGATACTAGCTGATTTAGGTTTTGGAAATACTTTTTCTAGAATTATTTCCTATTCAATGGTAGGCTTAGATAATATTGATAGTATTGGTTTAAACAAGTTAGAGCAAAATAATTTAAAAAAACCTAATTGGGATTTAATTGTTACTCTAAAAAAAGAAATGGGTAAGATTTTTTTTATAATAGCAATAGTTTTTATTTCTATTATAACCCTTATATCTATATTATTTTTGGATGAACCTATTGAAAGATTAGATAATTCTGAATCTGGATATATTCTTTTGAGCTTAATTTTATTTGTTTTATTTATAAAGGTTTACAGCAGAAGGTATATTTCTTTTATCACTGGTGTAAATAAAGTAGCCCTTTTAAGAAGATGGGAGGGGTTTATAATTTATTTACAAATAATTTCTAGTATATTAATTTTAATAACAACATCAAATTTTTATTATTTAGTAATCAACAATCAGGTTTGGGTTCTTGTTGGAGTTGCAAATACATATTTTCTTCAGAAAAGAATTTTAAAAAGTCATAATATATACAGTTATAATGAAAATATTAACTTAATTAAAATACCAAAAAAAAGTTTTATTAATCATGTTTTTATGCCAGCCATTAAAAGTGGAATTGGAACCTTATCTTCATATGGATTAAATCAGTTTAGTTCATTTTTATTAATTGATTTTTTAGTTGAAGATGATTTGGTTATATATCTTATTTGTTTTAGGTTTATTTCTATAATTAGTGAATTTTCTAGGGCTCCTTTCTATGCTAAGATACCTTATTTCAATCAGCAATATCATTCAAATACAAATGAAAATTTATTAAAAATAGTAAAAGTTAATATAAATACTTCAATTTTATTAGCTGTAATTTGTTGTTTGTTAATACTATTATTTGGAGATTTTTCATTAGAATTGATAAGAAGTAAAGTAAAACACTTAGACTATTTATTATGGTTCTTGCTATCATTAAATTTAATTTTTGAGAGATTAGGAGCAATGCATTTTCAGTTACATTCATTATCAAATAAAGTAGTTTGGCATAAGGCTAATCTAATTTATGGAGTAATTTTTATTACAGTAATCCTATTGTCTATAAAAGAATACGGAATGTACAGCATACCAATAGCTATGTTAACGGGTAATGTCTGTTATTATACTTTTACTGCAATAAAGACCACTTTTAAGGAGTTTTCTTACAATATATTAAGGTTTCACTACAAAATAATACTTTATATCATTATACTTGCATCTATTAACTTAATATTTTTATTAAAATAATTATGAATTACCTTAAACAAATAAAATTACCTCAAAAACTAGATATCTATAGGATGTCTTTAGGTTTTATAAAGAACAAGTTAAAGTGGGATTTAACAAAAGAAGCCAGACAAAGTAAAAAAGAACTAAGTGCTTTAAAAGATAAATATAAAGGAAAGAAATTAGTTTTATTATGCAATGGACCTAGTTTGAATCATGTAGATTTTGATGAACTTAAAAAAAGTAATGTTTTTACAATAGGTCTTAATAAAATTAATCTTTTATTTGATAGTACTGATTATAGGCCAGATTTAATTGTGTCAGTTAATAAGTTGGTTATTGAGCAAAATCAATTGTTTTTTAACAATACTAATATATTAACTATATTAGACAGCTCTGCTAAAGGTAAAATTAAAAAAAGAAAGAATGTTAATTTTATTCACTCTTTACCATTTCAACTAAAGTTTGCAGCAGACGTCACTGGGTCAGTTTGTCAGGGTTATACAGTTACGTATGTCGCTCTCCAAATAGCTTATCATCTTGGTTTTGAAAAAGTGGCACTTGTTGGATGTGATCATAATTTTGCAACTAAAGGTTCTTCCAATATGACAGTAACTTCTGGCAAAGTAGATCCAAACCATTTTTCTTCAAAATATTTTAGTGATGGTGCAAAATGGCAGCTACCTGACTTATTAGGTTCAGAGATGCATTATAAAATGGCAAAAGAATATTATGAAGCTAATGATAGAGAAATAGTAAATTGTACTAGTGGGGGGAAATTAGAGATATATAGAAGAATGCAATTAAGAGATTTTTTGAATGAATAATAAAGTAGCTTATTGTTTTTCAGCTAATAGGATTTGTCATCACGATGATTACTTTTTATTGTTAAGTAAATACATTTCAATTAAAAATATAAAGAGTAAGAAAAAAAAAATAGCCATATTATTATCCAAAAAAAAAGTGGTTTTTTTAGATATTGATAGTTTAGACTTGATTTTTTTTCCAATTATTATGTTGAGATCATTATGGGGTGGTAAAGGCTTAGCAATTAGTGTTAGAACTGAGTATCTTTTAGAAGAACGAACTTTTAAGGAATTTATTTTTCATAGGCGTAGATTAATCTACATAAAATCTATGGTAAAAAGGATTCTTTTTTATCTTATAAGAAAAAAATCATCAACGAACATAGTTTCAATACATAAAGGTCATAAACAATCAAAAAAATTAAAAAAATATGTAAACTCGTTTATTTATGATCCTCAATTGTGGGACTTAGCAATATTAAATTTAGCTAAAGTAAAGCCTATTGAGTTAAGGAAAACAACTTTTCAAATTAATGAAAAAACAATTCTGGTTGCTGGGAGATTTGATAAGCAAAGGTCTAAATTTGAATTATTAGAATATTTATCCAGTAAACCAAGAGAAAACTTTATAATTGCAGGTAAAATTGATGACTCTGATATGGATATATTGAGAGAGTATGCAAACTGTCTATTAATCAATAGATATGTTTCTAATGAAGAGCTTATGTATCTTTATGATGTAGTTGGTAATGTTTATTGTTTCTACTCTAACGATAGACCTTCTGGTTTTTTTGGAAGGGCATTACAATTTAATAAAAATGTTATTGTTAGAAAGAATAGGTTTCTCCATAAAATGTTTAATAATTACAAGAACTTAATACCGATTGTTAACCTTTCAGAGCTTAATTCAGTTGAATTTAATTCAATTGAAAATAACTCTGGAAATTCCTTATTTGATGACTCTGAGGAATTTAAGAATATGTTAGAGCAGTTATGAGGTTTGTTTTAGCTTTTTTAACAATTTTCATGCTGAATTTAGGTTATATGCAAATTCCTCAACCTATTTATTTTGGTTTAATTCTAGGGTATGGTTTTTTTTCTCTAGTTTTTTTTATTAAAGATAAAAATCAACTAAACTTTATTTTAAGAAATAATCTTATTTTCTTTATTTTCTTTATAATAATAATTTCTTACTTAAAAACTAATAATCCAAATACATCAATACGGGTTGTGATGTTAGATATTTTAAATTGGATATTTTGTTTTTTTTATTTTTCTAATTTTATTTTGTTTTCAATTAAAAAAGGTTTTAATCCTTTTATATTAGTGGCATATTCTATAATTGTATTCATTATTTTAAACCTTTTAGTCTCTCTAGTTTATAATAGAAATGAATCAAGTATTGAAAATTTAATATTTAAATTAATAACAGGTATAACAATTAATAAACAAATTTTTTCTATTGGTCCCCTGTCTGCAAATCATTCAGCTATTTTTATAGCTATGTTAAGTCCATTTATACTTTTGGTTAAGAAGAAAAAAGTTAAATGGTTATCTATTTTGGCAACATTTATAGCTTTAATCCTTTTAGATAATAGAATGTCAATTCTATCAATAATTCTTTCAGTATCTTTGTTTTTTAGTTTAAACAAGGTAAAACTTTCTTTTGTTACTAAAATTATTGCTATTATAATACCATCTTTTGTAATGATATTAATGGTAGTTCTACCTCTTTTAGCATTTACATCAGATCTAGAAATGTTTTCAAGGAATTCTGAAGAAATAATGACTGCTAATTCTAGAACATTAATTTGGGCATCAATAATTGAAGTAATTTCAACTTTAAATATGCAAACTTTTTTTGGTTCTGGCGATTATGGCAATTTAGTTCATTCAACTTCTTCAGACTATTTATCTTTATTTGTAAATTTTGAAGATTCTTCTGTTAAATCGTCTCACAATACATATTTACAAATTATTTTAGATAAAGGATATTTTACATTATTGCTGTTTTATGTCTTTTTATTAAAGTTTTTAAATAAACTTTTTAAAATGAAAAATGAAAAAAATACTCAACTCTTTATTATTTCTGTAATAATTTTTCTTTTGTCAGGAACAACTGAAGTACTGTTTGGTTCATATTATTTTCCTATAACATTTTACCTTTTAGTAATGGCAGTATATATTAATAATAAAAAAAATAATATTTATGAGAATTAGATTAAACGAAATAAATCTTAACAGGATTTATAAAGCTATATTAAGAAGATTTAAATCTATTCCTCATAGGTTTTTATGGAGTTTAAATAAAAATATGAGAAAGGAAAGAATGGGGTCATTTAAAAATAAATATGAGGGGGAAAGATGTATATTGGTGGCTAATGGACCTAGTTTAAAAAAAATGAATTTATCTTTCTTGAAAGATGAAATTTCATTTGGTTTAAATAGAATATACCTGGCTTATGATGATATGGGATTTAAAAATGATTACTTAGTAAGTATAAATAGTTTAGTTCTTTCTCAATTTTGTAAAGAAATAGAAAACTTAAATATGCCAAAATTTCTAAATTGGGAGAGTAGAAAGTTTTTCAACAAAAAAAATACCAATACAAACTTTATTTATAGAAGATTTTTTGGTAAGAAATTTGGAAAAAATCCGATAGATAGTTTAAATCCTGCAGCTACTGTTACATATGCTGCTTTACAAATAATATATTTTATGGGGTTTAAAGAAGTGTTAATTATTGGAATGGATCATAACTTTAGCACAAAACAAAGTAATACACCAAATAAATTAGAAATAAGAGATGAGGAGGAGGATGTAAATCATTTTCACCCAAATTATTTTCCTAAAGGTTCAAAATGGGAAACACCAGACTTAACTTCATCTGAGTATTTTTATAGAATCGCGAGAAAAGAATTTGAAAAGGATAATAGAAGAATATTTGATTGTACAGTTGAAGGTAAGTGTCAAGTATTTGAGAAGGGAGATATAAAGGATTTTTTATCTTAAATTATTATGAAAAAGTACTTCAATATAAATTTCGAGTTTAATCATCAAAAATTAGAAGAAATAGTTGAACAGACAGCAAACAATAAAAAAGGGTATTGTTGCTTTATAGATTTGAATTCTTTGGTTCACGCATATAAGAATGAAGATTTTATGGAAGTATTAAATAATGCATTTGTAAATTCTTGTGATGGAAGCTATATTGCTATGTCAGCATCTAAAATTCATAAAGAAAATTTAAAACAGTATATTGGTCCAGAATTTTTTGAGAAATTTATTTTCAAACCAGGTAAACATGTTATTTTAGGAAGCACACCTAGAGTTTACAAAAAGATAATTGAAAGAGTAGAATTAGAAGGTGGAGATAAAAATAAACTTAGTTATTTGGAGTTGCCTTTTAAAGCTGTAAACGAATTTGATTACATAAGTATATCTGACACTATTAATACTATTGAACCAAATTATATCTGGGTTTCACTAGGTGCGCCAAAACAAGAGTATTTTATGAGTAAGTTGTTGCCTTTTATCAATAAAGGGGTTTTATTAGGGGTTGGTGCAGCTATAAACTATTTTTCTGGAGAAATAAAAAATATTCCTACTTGGGTAAAAAAAATGAACCTAGTTTGGGTATTTAGAGCAGTTAATGAACCTAAAAAACAATTAAAAAGAATACCGGTTGCCTTATCTGTATTGCCGAAGATTTTAAAAGATGAAAAAGAAAAACTAAAATGACAAATTATAAATCATAATAGTTAGTGAATTCAAATTCTAAAAATTAATTTAGTTTTTAATTATTTCATTAAATTATTGAGTTTATTTTTATATTTTAGTACTTAGTAATTTGCCTTTTGTTATGAAGGGTTTCAAATAAAAAAAAGTAAATTAGAAATTAACAACAAAACATATAAAAATATATTATGGAAAAAAAATTTATAGAAAATTTTAAAAATATTTTAGATGAAGAACCTAACTTTAAATTAGAAGTGAGTTCTAAATTTAGAGATCTAGATGAATGGGATTCATTAACAGCACTTTCTTTAATTGCAATGCTTGATGAAGAGTATAATGTAACTGTAACTGGTGATCAAGTTAAGGATATGGAAACTATCGAAGATGTAATTAAATTAATTAAATAAATTGGCAAACGTTAAATCTCCTTTTAGTCTATTTGGTAAAAAGATTCTTGTTACTGGGGCTTCTTCAGGAATAGGTAAACAAATTGCTGTTAGTATAGTAAATCAAGGAGGGTATGTATATATAACAGGTAGAAATATTAAAAATCTAAATTTACTTAAAAATCAACTGGGTAATAACAATTGTAAAGTCTTTGCAGTTGATTTGACAGAATTTGAGGCCATGATTAAAATGGTTAAAGAAATTGATTACATAGATGGTTTAGTTCATTCAGCAGGTCTTATTTCGATGTCTCCTTACAAGTTTATTAAAGAAGAGGCTATTTCTAGAATTTTTTCAATTAACTATGAAGCACCATTGAAATTAACCACTAATTTGTTGAAGCTAAAAAAGATTAAAAATAGTAGTTCTATTGTTTTTATAAGCTCTATAAATGGTAGTTGTATTGGCGCTAAAGGCTTTACTCTTTATTCATCGAGTAAAGGAGCTATTTCTGGACTTGTTAAATCTTTAAGTGTAGATTTAGCTAAAAGTAAAATTCGAGTTAATGAAATTGCCCCAGGGATGATTGTAACTGAAGGTGTCAAATCTATTGAGGACAGTGTGTCTAAGGCTTCAATTAATGAAGATATGAAAAAATATCCTTTAGGAGGGTATGGAGTTCCCGAAGATGTAGCCAATGGTTGTGTTTATTTATTGTCAAATGCAAGTAGTTGGGTTACAGGTATTAAGTTAGTTATCGATGGGGGATTTACAGTATTATAAAATAAAACATGGCTTATATTAATTCAATATCATATTATTTACCTAAAAAGGAACTATCTAATCAAGATCTTTCAAATCAATTTCCAGAGTGGAATGTTGAAAAAATTAGCTCAAAAACAGGGATATCAAAACGTTATATTGCCGCAAAAGATGAATTTGCATCTGATATGGCTGTTAAAGCATCTAGATTACTTTTTGAAAAAGAAAAAATTGATATTAATAAAATCGATTTTTTAATTTATTGTACACAGAGCCCTGATTATTTAATACCTACAACAGCTTGTATTATACAAGATAGATTAGGTTTAAATAAAGTCGGAGCCTTTGATTTTAATTTGGGATGTTCAGGGTATATTTATGGACTTTCAATAGCTAAAGGTCTAATTGCTGCTAATGTAGCGAAAAACATACTTTTTATTACTTCAGAAACTTATTCTAAGTTTATTAATGATAAAGATAAAAGTAATAGAACTATTTTCGGAGATGCTGCATCTGCAACATTAATTACAAAAGAAAAGGGACTTTGTAAAATTGGAGATTTCGAATTAGGTTCTGATGGCAGTGGAGCTGAAAACTTAATTGTTAGAGGTAGTGGGGTTAAAGGAACAGTAAATTCAAATACTAATGAAAAAACTGATGACTTTGGAAATACGCACACAGATAATGATTTATACATGAATGGTCCTGAGATTTTTAATTTTACAGGAGCATCAGTTCCAAATTTAATTAATTCATACCTAGCCAAAATAGAATTAAGTAAAGATGATGTTGATTTGTTTATTTTTCATCAGGCAAATAAGTTTATGCTAAATTATCTTAGGAAAAAATCAAAAATTCCCTTAGATAAGTTTGTGTTGGAAATTGAAAACTCTGGTAACACTGTTTCATCAACTATACCAATAGCTCTACATGATACCTTAAAGAAATCAAAAATTAAAAAAAATGATAAGGTTTTATTAGCAGGTTTTGGAGTAGGGTATTCTTGGGGTACTACTTTGCTATATTTTTAGAATTATGGCGTATAAAATAATATCAAAATATTCTAATGAATTATCTATAGCTGAATGGTTAGAAATTAAAGATTCTTTTAACACAGTATTTGAAAAAGATTTTGATTTAAATTATTTTGAAAATAAATATCAACTTAATCCTTTGGGTTTTTCATGTCATGGAATTTTATATTGTGATAATCTTATTGTAGGTTCATTTACTGTAATTCCTAGAAAATATATTTTTTTTGGTGAAAGCAAAATTATTGGTTTAGGTTGTGATGCTTACATTTTAAAAAAACATAGGATTAATGAGTTTTTTTTAAAAGAAATGTCAGATAGTGTAGTTTCAAGAATGTCTGAATTCAATGTCGATACTTTTATATCTTTACCAAACCCTAATGCATATAAATATTGGAAAATTCTAGGGAAATGGAAAGATATAGGTGTTCTTGATTATTATATTTATCCGGTTAATATGAGTAAATTGATTTTAGGAAAATCTTTTTTAAAACATTTAAGTTTTTTTGTCTCATATATTGCCTCATTTTTTTTCAGACTAGTTTATTGTAAATCAAAAAAAACATCGAAAAGTAATATTTCAATTGAAGTTGACGATCAAGTTAAAAGTGAAAGATTTTGTTTAGATTCATATGAATATTTATCACTTGGCAATAGCAATTGGGCTTTTTATAGAATTTACGAAGAAGATAATGTAAAGGTTGCATACATTATTTACGTTACTGAACAATCCAAAAAATATATATCAAAAGCTATTTTTAAATTGATATCTCAATCTGGTTTAAAAATAGATATGATTCTCTATATTGGGAATTTAAAAAATAAACCAATTAATTTGTATAAAGTTCCTAAAAGTAAAGAACCTAGAAGAATGAAGTTTATTGGTTTTTCAAGTGTTTCTGATAACCCAGAGTTTTTGAATTTAGATAACTGGGATTTGAGTTTAATTAGCTTTGATAATAGATAATGAATATTTTAACTTTTGATATAGAAGAATGGTTTCATGTTTTTGAAGACCATAATAATGCAGACGTTTCTAATTGGTTGACTTTTGAAAAAAGATTGCCTTATATGTTCGATTCGTTATTAGAATTATTAGCAAAACATGATACAAAAGCCTCCTTTTTCTGTATGGGTTGGATTGTAAGAAGGTATCCAAAAATTATAAAAAAAATTGATGCAAGTGGTTACGAAATTGGGTCACATTCCGATTTACACAAACTAGCGCATACGCAAACTCAAAAAGAGTATTCAGAGGATTTAAAAGCATCAATAAATACTATAGAAGATTTAATTGGCAAAAAAGTAACATCTTATAGGGCGCCTGGATTTTCAATAAACAATACTAATCTTTGGGCTTTTGAAGAGTTAATAGCTAATGGAATAGAGTATGATGCCTCTGTTTTTCCAGTAGAAAGAAAATTTGGGGGGTTTAACGATTTTCCTGAAAACACTCCTTTTAAAATAAAAACAAAATCAGGAGTCTTAAAAGAGTTTCCTATGAATGCTATGAATGTAATGAATAAAAAAGTAGTATTTTCTGGGGGAGGTTTTTTTAGAATACTTCCTAAACCTATTGTAAATAAGTTTGTAAAACAATCAGATTATGTAATGACTTATTTACACCCAAGAGATTTTGATAATAAACAACCATTTAACAATTTATCTTTAAGTAGACATTTAAAAAGTAGAATAGGTACCTCTGGGGCAACTAAAAAACTAGAATATTTAATATCAAATTATAACTTTACAGACATTACAGAAGCATCAAATACAATAGATTGGTATACTAAAAAAACAATTTCTATTTCATAAATTATGAACATCATAACAGGAAACAAAGGCTTCGTAGGGGTCAACTTGACTTCATTTTTTAAAAAAATAGATAAATCAATTTTAGGTATTTCTAGAACTCCTAGCGAAGGTGAAGTTTCTTATCAAGAATTAAATACAGCACTATTTAACAAAGCGAAAAGCTGTATCCATTTAGCAGGAAAAGCGCACGATTTAAAAAAAACATCAGAAGATAAAGAATATTTTGAAGTTAATACTGAGTTAACAAAAACACTTTTCAATCAGTTTTTAGAAAGTGATTGTGAAGTGTTTGTGTATATGAGTTCTGTAAAAGCCGCAGCAGACGCTGTTGAAGGGGGGTTAACAGAAGACACTATTCCAAACCCAGTGACAGTATATGGAAACTCGAAACTAGCAGCGGAAAATTATATCTTGTCCAAAGGGATTCCTGAAGGTAAAAGAGTGTATATCTTAAGACCTTGTATGATTCATGGGCCAAATAATAAAGGAAACTTAAACTTGTTATATAGCTTTGTGTCGAAAGGCATTCCTTATCCTTTTGGGAAATATGAAAATAAAAGATCTTTTGTATCTGTAGAGAATCTATGTTTTGTGATCAATGAATTGATTGAAAATAAAGCGATACCCTCTGGTATTTATAATATTGCAGATGATGCTTCTTTATCTACAACGCATTTGGTTCGTATTATAGGGAAAGTGGTACAAAAACCTGCCAAAATTTTAAATACGCCTAAATTTATAGTTAATACTATAGCAAAGTTAGGTGATGTTTTACCACTCCCAATAAATTCGGAAAGGCTACAAAAATTGACTGAAAATTATGAGGTTTCCAATACCAAAATTAAGAAAGCAATGAAAAAAGAATTACCTTTGACCACAGAAAAAGGAATTGAAATAACCATAGCTTCATTTTTATAAACTATGAAAGAATACTTACTTGTCTTAGTAATTTTAATAATTAGCTCTATAGTGTACTTAAAATTAGCGGTGAAGTATAAGATTATAGACAAACCCAATCAAAGAAGCTCACACACCAAACTCACAGTTAGAGGAGGTGGTATTGTTTTTTCTATTGCCATTTTTTTATTTTTTGTTTTAAATGATTTTCAATACCCGTTTTTTACAATAGGAGTATTCATATTATCAATTGTAAGTTTTCTAGATGATATTTACAGCTTAAGTTCCAAACTTCGATTTTCGATTCAGTTTGTAGGGATATTATTGCTTTTGTATCAAATAGGATTGCCTTTTTTTCCTGTGTACATGTATCTGCTATTCTTATTTGTAGGATTAGGTTTTTTAAATTCCTATAATTTTATGGATGGCATTAATGCGATAACCGGTTTTTACTGTATATCTTCCTTAAGTATTCTGTACCTAATCAATCAACAAGAACAAGTTTTTCATCAAGATTTAACAAGATATGTTTTCTTATCAGTTATTGTGTTTGGTTTTTATAATTTTAGAAAAAAAGCACTTTTTTTTGCAGGAGACATTGGTAGTATTGTCTTAGGATTTTTAACACTCTTTTTAGTCTTTAAATCTATTGTAGATTTAAATGCCCCATTAATGATGCTTTCCGTTTTTATTTATGGTGCAGATGCAGGTTACACAATGTTGTATAGAAAGTTTTTTACTGATGAAAAATGGACAGACCCACATAGACATCATATCTATCAAAAATTGGTTGATGTAAAAAAGATGTCGCATCTTAAAATAGCTGCTTTATATGCTATTGCACAATTAATCTTAAATGTTTTGTTGTTTTTTAGCTACAAGTTGCCTTACAGTACCCAATGGATGCTCTTAATTTCTTCATCTGTGATTTTTATGGGGGTTTATTATGTTCTCTTTCAAAGATTAAAAAAAATAACTTAGTAAATGAGTAAGGTGAGTACAAAAATACCTCTCATTAATAATTCTTTGGAATTTTCAACACAATTTTCTTTTGACAATACCAATATAGAAAGTTTTGAAAGTAGTGTTGAAAACTATCTTGGAGATCATTCCTTTTTTACAGCTTTAAATTCAGGGACATCAGCGATACATCTAGCATTGATTTTATTAGGAGTAAAAGCTAATGATGAGGTAATTTGCCAATCGTTTACATTTGCAGCTTCAGCGTACCCCATTTTATATCAAAAAGCAATACCTGTTTTTGTAGGTAGTGAACTGGAAACTTGGAATATGTGTCCGGAATTATTGAGAGAAGCCATAACTCACCGAATACAACACCATAAAAAACCCAAAGCAATTATTGTAGTACATACCTATGGTATGCCAGCAAAGATGAAAGAAATTATGGCAATTTCTCAAGAATTTGAAATTCCAGTTCTAGAAGATGCAGCAGGTGCATTTGGAGCGATATATGATGGAAAAAAATGTGGAACTATAGGAGATTTTGGTGTTTTTTCTTTCAATAACAATAAAATAATCACCACGTATGGGGGTGGTGGATTAGTTTGTAGAAAAAAATATAAAAAAAACAGAGCACTATTTTATGCTACTCAAGCTAAAGAAAAAGAATCGTATTATGAACATTCAAAAATTGGATACAATTATAGAATGAGTCCAGTAGCTGCCGCTATAGGCCAACAAGAATTAAATAATTTAGAAAAAAAAATCAGAGAAAAGAAAAAAATCAATACGTATTACAGCGAGTTGTTTGATGCAGTGGATGGCGTGGAGCTCCAAAAAGCATCTGGTAATGAGTTTCAATCAAATTTTTGGTTGTCATCACTAGTTGTTCATCAAGACAAGTGTGGCTTTAGCAATACCGTACTAAAAAATCACTTATCAAAATACAACATCGCCTCAAGATATTTATGGAAACCATTACATGTACAAACCATATTTAAAAAATGTTTGTATTTTGGCAATAAAATAGCAGAAGAATTATTTAAAAAAGGAATATCGCTACCCTCTGGGGCAATCCAAAAAAACGAATTGGAAAGAATATCAACTTCAATACAAAAATTATTGTAAATTAGCTTAATATTTGCATCATGATAAAAAGATTTTTTTTTAAAACATTAAATAAGTATGCCTCTAAATGGATTGTACTTTCTATAGATGTTTTGTTAGTCATATTATCTTTCTTCATTGCTTATTTTATTAGATTTAATATCAGTTTTGATTTTGATTTCTACAAACTATTACATCAGATTCCGTTTGTGATTGTTTTAGCTTTTACAAGCTTTATGTTTGTTGGGTCTTACAAAGGAATTATCAGACACACAGGAATTAGAGATGCGTTTAATGTGTTTGTTGGGAGTACTTTTTTAGGGCTTTTATTATCAATATTAGTAGCCTTTAACAGTGTTTTTGTTTTTTTTGAAGACTTAGCAATACCTAAATCTATTATAGCCATTAATTACTTGGTTACTACTTTTGTACTAATCTTAAGTAGATTTATTTTTAAAGCGTTCTATGAGTTGTTATCAACAGATATAGAAACGGTTCATAATGTGTTAATTTATGGAGCTGGAGACTCTGGGATCATCACTTTTAGTGCCTTAAATAGAGATACCAAAAATAGTTACGATGTTATTGGTTTTATAGATGACAATAAAAGTAAAGTGGGTAAAAAGATTGATAGAGTTAAGATTTTAAGTCCAGATGCAATTACCAAAGGGTTTATCCAAAAGAACGATGTAGATGAAGTAATTATTTCGATACAAAACATCAAGCCTAATCGACTATTATCCATTACCGATAAATTTATTGATTTAGATGTTGAAGTAAAAATAGTTCCTCCTCTAACCAAATGGATAGATGGAGACCTTCAAGCAAATCAAATACGACAAATTAAAATAGAAGATTTATTAGACAGAGCACCTATTATTATAGACAATCCAATAGTACAAAGAGAGGTAAATCATAAAGTGGTTCTAGTTTCGGGTGCAGCTGGCTCTATAGGAAGTGAAATTTCGAGACAACTTTGCAGTTATAATTGTAAGCTCATTGTTTTGATTGATCAGGCTGAGTCTCCTTTATATGATTTGCAACAAGAATTGATTCAGAAAGGAATCACAAATTTTGTAGCCATTGTTTCAGATGTTAGAGATCGATTTAAAATAGAACGAATTTTCAAAAAATACAAGCCACAGAGAGTGTTTCATGCTGCGGCCTATAAACATGTTCCGTTAATGGAAAAATCGCCTTATGAGGCGATTAAAGTCAATGTTTTAGGAACAAAGAATTTGGCAGATTTGTCCATAGGAAACAATATAGAGCGCTTTGTGATGGTTTCTACAGATAAAGCGGTAAACCCTACTAATGTGATGGGAGCTTCTAAAAGAATTGCCGAATTGTACATCAGCTGTGTAAGTAAGAAATCTAAAAACACCAAATTTACCACCACCAGATTTGGTAATGTGTTAGGTTCAAACGGATCTGTAATTCCGTTATTTAAAAGACAAATAGAAAATGGAGGACCATTAACGGTAACGCATGAAAAAATCACCCGATATTTTATGACGATTCCTGAAGCCTGTAGTTTGGTGCTAGAAGCAGGTACCATGGGAAAAGGAGGGGAGATTTACATCTTTGATATGGGGAAATCTGTCAAAATATTCGAAATAGCGAAAAGAATGATACATCTTTCAGGATTAAAATATCCAGAAGATATAGACATAAATATCACTGGATTAAGACCTGGAGAAAAATTGTTTGAAGAGTTATTGGCCAATGGAGAAAATACCACAAAAACCTACCATGAAAAAATCATGATAGCCAAGAATCAAGAAATAGCTGTTACTCATGTACAAGAAAAAATAAACCATTTGTCCATGAATTTTTCGAAACTAAACAATAGAGATTTGGTGAAGTTTATGAAAGAACTGGTGCCAGAGTATGTTTCGAATAACTCTGAGTTCGAAATTTTAGATAAAGTTAGTTAGATTTTATTTTTTATATTACTTTCGTTGCAAAATTATATTTATGAAATTTGCCAAAAAGAACAAGCTTTACTCTTTTATTTTAGTTTATTTATTAGTATTATTTTCTTCATGTGTTTCAAATAAGAAAATAGCATACTTTCAGATTGATGAAATTAAACAAGAAGATGTAAATAATAATTATAAAACAATTTTTAGACCAGATGATTTATTACAAATCACTGTTTCCTCAAAAGATTTAATGGCGGCAAGAATATTTAACTTACCTGCTGTAGCTTATTCAACAACAACAAACTCAGTTGTTGGTACACCACAACAGCAACCTTACTTAATTGATAATAACGGATATATTGATTTTCCTGTTCTTGGAAAGATACTTGCTGGAGGAAAAACTAGAGAAGAGTTAATTTCAATTATTAAGAGTAAAATTGCACCGGATTATCTCAAAGATCCAACAATAAATATAAGAATTGTTAATTTTAAGATTACTGTTTCTGGTGATGTAATGAGACCAGGAACATTTACTGTTAACAATGAAAGAATAACAATATTAGAAGCTTTAGGACTAGCAGGTGATTTAAATATTTCGGCAAGAAGAGATAATGTATTAGTGATTAGAGAGGAAAAAGGTATGAAAAATGAATATGTAGTAAATTTATTGTCAAAAAAGACACTTACTTCTCCTGTTTTTTATTTAAAGCAAAATGATTTAATTTATGTGCAGCATAATAAAGCTAAAATTCAAGATGCAGCTTATACAAGAAGTACAGGGCTGTTTATTTCACTAGCTTCAGTTTTAATCTCACTCTTAACTATTATAACAAGATAATTAATGAAATATAGCGAAGAAATTTCTGCCAATAAAAATATTGACTCTGTTAACATTAGAGAAGAATTAGAAAAGTTTTTACCATTTAAAAAATGGTTTGGATTAAGTATATTTATTTTTTTAACATTAGGTTTTCTTTATGCAAGGTACACAACACCTGAATATAATGCTACAGCATCAATAATGATTAAGGATAATGTAAATTCAGGAATATCAGCAGAACTTGCTGCATTTGAGGACCTTGGTATTATTGGAGGAGGATCTGCAAACAATACCGAAAATGAAATTGAAATAGTAAGATCAAGAAAAATAATTAGTAGAGTTATTGATTCTCTTAAATTAAGGATTAAGTACTTTACCAAAGGGACTATAAAAAAATCTGAAGTTTATACAAATTCACCTATTGAAATAGATTTTTTAAATAAAAAAATTAACTTTGAAAGAGATACCTCTTTTACAGTTTCAGTTTTAAAAACAGGTTTAATAAACATCTATAACGAAGATGGTGAACTCTTTTCAAAAGGATCTTTTAACGATCGATTCAATTCCGATTTTGGAGATTATAGAATTTATAAAACTAATTTTTTTGATGATACAATTGAAGAGGAATTTGAAGTATACATTCAATTAAAAAGAAAAGATTTATTAATAGATAAATATAGAAAATTAATAAAAGTATCCCCTATTAATAAAAACTCTAGTGTTTTGATTTTAAGTTTGAATGATCCTGTTAAGTCCAAGGCTGAAGATATATTGGATGAGCTAATTAGTCAATATAATTATGATGCGATTAAGGATAAAAATCAAGTTTCAGAGAAAACAATACAATTTATTGAGGAAAGGCTTAAAAATGTTGGGCAAGAATTAGCAACAGTGCAAGACGATGTTAGAAATTATAAAGATAAATTTGGTATAACCGGTTTATCAAGAGAAGGAGAACTTGCATTAGAAGAATTATCTCAAAATAATAAATCAATTATTGAGTTAGGAAGCCAAATTAAAATGATTGATTGGATTTTGAAAAAATTAAGCAAAACTAAAGACGAGTTTGAAACCCTTCCGCTAGGTATAGGAATTGCTGATTTGACAATCGTAAAATCTATTAACTATTACAATGAGTTAGTTCTTACATATAGTAAGTTATCTCTAAGTGCTGGTAGGCTTAATCCTCAAATACTTGAGCTAAGAACTCAAATTACAGATAAGAAGAAAAATTTAGAGTCTTCTTTAAATAATTTAAGGTACTCTCTAAATCTAAGGTTAAATAAGTTAGATAACGAATTATCGTTAATGAAGGATAAAGTTTCATCAATACCTTCTATTGAAAGGGGGATGATTGATATCGAGCGGCAAAAGCAAATAACATCAGGTCTTTATACATATCTTCTTAAGAAAAAAGAAGAAACATCAATTTCTTTAGCAGTTACAGTGCCTAATGCTAAAATTATTGACAGTGCTTATAGCCCATTAAAGCCAGTGTCTCCTAATAAGAAACTTATTTATATAGCTTCTTTTATTTTAGGTTTAGGGATACCTTTTGGAATCATTTACATAAAAAATTTATTAGACACAAAAATACATGGTAGAAAAGATATTGATGACTTAACTACTATTCCTTTTCTAGGGGATGTGCCTCATTCTGAAACAAAAGAAAAAGTTGTTATTACTAAGAGTTCAAGATCGAGTACTGCTGAAGCTTTTCGATTGATTAGAACCAATTTAGATTTTGTTTTACCAAACACCGAACAAGAAAATAAAAAAGGAAAAACAATTTTTGTCACCTCTACCACAAGTGGAGAAGGAAAATCTTTTATTTCCATCAACCTTTCCGCTGCTTTATCATTATCAGAAAAAAAAGTATTGTTGTTAGGGATGGATCTAAGAGCTCCAAAAGTAACTGAATACCTAGGTATCCCTGAACGAAAAGGGATTACCAATTATATTAAAAATCCAGAATTAAGCATAGAAGACATTATTTTCTCAATTCCCGAAATAAAAGGGTTAGACATTATTGCTTCTGGTGTAATTCCACCAAACCCTGCAGAACTGTTATTAACAGATCGGGTTAAAGAGATATTGGAAACCGTAAAAACTCAATACGACTATATTATCGTAGATACAGCACCTGTGAACCTAGTAACTGATACCATGTTAATTTCTAAATATGCAGATACCTTTATTTATGTTACCAGAGCTAATTATTTAGACAAGAGGATGCTTCAGGTACCACAGTCTTTATATAAAGAGAAGAAATTACCAAACATGTCTATTGTTTTAAATGATACCGATATGAAAAGAGGCTATGGCTATGGCTATGGCTATGGCTATGGTTACGGTTATGTAGAGCAAGAAAAAAAACCCTGGTATAAAAAGATATTTAGCTAAATAAAAAGAGGTCTAGTTATAGACCTCTTTTTATGCGTTAAATTCAAGATTGTTTTTGAGAAGATGCTGTATCTGCAAGATGTTCTTTTTTGTAGCAATAGTTTTTAGAAGATGTAGATGATTTTCATGGTGAGTATCTGAACCCACAAAATCGTATACATTTTCTTTAATCAATTTGTTTGCCACCTTTTGAACCGATTTCCCGTATTGTTCAGTCAGAGACAACAAGTTCAATTGAAAAAGACATCCTGCTTTTTTTAGTTTATAGAAATGATCAAAAGAATTGTGGTAAAAAACATACCGTTCTGGATGCGCTAAAACAGGTTTGTATCCCTTTAACTGAATTTCAAATAAAACATCAAATAAATTATAAGGAGCACTGAAATAAGACATTTCTACTAAAATTAAATTGTCTTGTAAAGTAAGAATATCGTCCTTTTCAAGAAGTTTAGAAAATTGCTCATCCATCATGTATTCTGCAGCAGCATGTATCGTTACATCATTAATTTGTCTAAACTCTAACTCCTTTTGAACCAAGTTTAACTTTTCTAAAATGGTTTCTGAAGTATTCGGATACACATCGCCTAAAACATGAGGGGTGGTAATGAAATTTTTAATCCCATACGCACGCATTTTTAAAATCAGCTCAATAGAATTGTCTAGGTCTTTTGCACCGTCATCAATACCAGGTAATAGGTGAGAGTGAATGTCGACAAATCCTTCAGGGAAAAAATCGGATAATGGAATTTCTTTTTTCTTAAAAAACATACTTGTGATAATTGAGACAAATTTACAATTTTCAAAGAGATATTTTTTTAAAAATAAAAGTTACTTTAAACTTGGTTTTTTAGCGTCATAAATATAGAAAGTAGATTTTATATCCTACTAGTCCTTTGGTCAAGAGATTTCTCTGTTTCGCTTTGCTGTAATCTAAATGACAAACTTAGTGTCATTTCGCTTTTCACAATATATATTAGAACAGACTGTCATCTCGACTGTAATGGAGAGATCTCTATGATATAGAATGTCATTTATTTATCAAGAGATTTCTCGACTTCACTCTGTTTCGCTCGAAATGACACGATTCAGAATTTGAAGTGAATTTAAAACAGGTGAAATGAATCCCATAAATTTTTAGTAAATAGAAGTATAGTTGTATTACTGAAAAGTTTGAAAAGAACCGAATTAGAATTTAAAGGAAGGGAAAAAAGACAATTTATCAGATTTGTTATAAAAAGTAATTATTTTTTTGAGCGAAAACGATTGAAGATTTATTTGCTATTGTGTATGAATTTAAGTTATAATATCTTTGAGTAAAATACTATAAATTATGATACTAATTGCAGACGGAGGTTCAACAAAAGCTGATTGGATTGCCATAGATAACGCTACAAAAGAAGAGGTTTTTAGAACAAGAACTCTAGGTCTAAATCCTGCAATTGTTCCAGAAGAGGAATTGAATAACAGAATCATTAATATGTTTCAGCTAATTAATGTGAAAGAGGATGTAGAAGAAATTCATTTTTATGGGGCAGGATGTGGAACACCAAAACCAGTAGCCATTTTAAAAACGGTACTAGAATCAATTTTTGTAAATGCAAAAGTCTATATTGCTGAAGATATGTTAGCAGCAGTTTATGCTGCTTCCGGTAATAAACCGGCCATAGTTTGTATTTTAGGAACTGGATCTAATAGTTGTTATTATGATGGTGAGAATATGGAAATGTTAGTGGCTTCATTAGGTTACATTTTGATGGATGAAGCGAGTGGGAATTACTTTGGTAAGAAATTAATCATTGATTATTATTACCAGAAAATGCCTAGTGCAATTGCAGAAAAATTTAACGAAGAGTTTGATTTAGATGCAGATTATATCAAGAAAAACTTATATAGAGAACCAAATCCTAATATGTATTTAGCCTCTTTTGCAAAGTTTATGTTTGATTTTAAAGAAGAGAAATACATCAAAAAAATTATTAAAAAAGGATTTCAAGAATTTTTTAAATACAGAGTGTTGCCTTACAATAAAACATCAGAAACACCTATTTATTTCATCGGTTCTATTGCGCATTATTTTCGAGATATTTTAGAAAATATTGCTGAAAATAACAATTTAAAAATTACAGATGTTATTCAAAGACCAATAGACAATCTTTTAGAGTATCATAAAAAAAATATTAATTAATGTAACTTGGGTTATCAACCTCGTGTAATTTGGAAATAGTTTTATATTTAAACTTGTCCCTGTAAAATATATCGGAGCAGATTGTCATCGCGAGGGCAATGGAGAGATTTCTATGATCGAGTATGTATAGAGAGATTTCTCGGCTTCATTTCATTTCGCTCGAAATGATAATAAGTTTTTCTTTGATTAAATACGTCTATTTACACTAAAAAAATTTGTGTAACCTCAGGTTAGTTGAGAACATCTAAAGTTCTTTCTAAACGCATTCCTCTTGAGCCTTTAATTAAAATAGATTGATGTTTAAGAGGATTTTGTTTTAAGAAATCTTCAAAGTCATTGTAATTTTTAAAAAAGTTTTTAGAAGTATTAACTTTATAAAAATGCTCTCCAACAAAGTAGGTGTTTTCAAAATTACAATCATTAACAAATGCAACAATTGCTTGGTGTTCTTTATCACTATCATCACCTAACTCAAACATATCACCTAATATTATTGTTTTTGAAGATGCCGATATCGAATTAAAATTCTCTAAAGCAGCAAGCATTGACGTTGGATTTGCATTATAAGCATCTAAGATGATTTTATTAGACACTTTTTCTATAATTTGAGATCGGTTATTGTTAGAAACATAACCTTCAATTGCTGTTTTGATGTCATGAGTGGAAACATTAAAATAATTTCCAATGGTACATGCAATAGCAATATTGTTAAAATTATATCGACCAACTAAATTACTTTGAATTATTTCCGATTGATAAGATAATTTCACATAAGGATTTATAGATAAAAACTCAATACTATGCTCAAATGGTATGGTTGTAATTGCTTTGGTTTTTTCAACTTGAATTGCATCCTTAGGGTTTATAAAAGCAATTTTAGCATTCTTTTCAAGAAAAGTATACAATTCACTTTTACCTTTAATAACCCCTTTTACACCTCCAAATCCCTCTAAATGAGCTTTACCAAAGTTGGTGATATATCCAAAGTCAGGTTCGCAAATGGAAGCTAAAAACTCAATTTCTTTTTGATGATTTGCGCCCATTTCTATAATTCCGATTTCTGTTTCAGGTTTTATAGAAAGTAACGAAAGCGGTACTCCTATGTGATTGTTTAAATTGCCTTTAGTTGCAGTGGTTTTGTACTTTTTACTTAATACTGTATTGATGAGTTCTTTTGTAGTGGTTTTTCCATTACTTCCTGTAAGTCCAATAATTGTTGTGCCTAGTTTTCGTCTATGATAATTGGCTAATTTTTGTAGAGTAGTTAAAACATCATCAACAAGAATTATATTGGAGTTCGTTTGATATTTTATTTCATCCACAACTGCATAAGTAGCTCCTAATGCAAGAGCTTTTTCTGCAAACTTATTTCCATTAAAGTGCTCTCCCTTTAAAGCAAAGAAAAGGCTGTTTTTTCGAATATTTCTAGTATCTGTATCTACAAGATAACTTTTGACATAGAGTTGATATAAGTTTTCTAAATTCATAGTTTAAAAATAAAAAAAACCTCATTGCAAATGTGCAATGAGGTTTACTTTTTTTAATTATTGTAAGAATTAATTTCTAGCAGTTCTCTTTCTTCCACTTGTCATTGCGCCTAATTTGCTAGTCACACATCTAAAACCAATATAGTTTGTAGCCATGTATTCAGGTAAATACCTTCTTTGAGCAGGATCTAACCAATACTCTCTATCTGACCATGCACCACCTTTGTATACTCTCGTTCTATCACTTATAAGTGTAGTTCTTTTTTTAGTATCATTTACTAGTACCTCTTTACCTGTAACTGGATCTAAAACTTTTGAAGGTGTTCTAGGTGAGTTGTACATAATTGGTTTAGAAGCAAACTCGTCTTCGTCATCTTGGTAAAAACGAGAAGAATTTAAATCACCATCTCCAATAGATCTATTATCTGAAGCAGTAAAGTTTCTTCTTAGCGTTACGTCATCTTTTGTAATTGGAATGTATTTGATACTACCTGGTAGTTGTTTAGGTACAATCTTTCCATTGGGTAAAGTGTCATATTCAACTTTAGCACTTTCAGAGCCAGCAATTACAACATTACCATTTTTATCAATCATTTTTTTGGTAAATACATTTCCTCTAAAATAGTTAAAGTCATTAGCTTTATTGTCTATGATAGGTCTGTAGACATCTGCAACCCATTCTGCAACGTTACCAGACATGTCATATAATCCAAATGCATTTGGTGGATAGGATTTTACTCGGATAGGAATATCAGAACCATCAGAACTCCAACCTGGTAAACCGCTGTAATTTCCTTTACCTTGTTTAAAGTTTGCTAATTGATCTCCTCTAAATCTTTTTTGTGTTTCTCTAGTGTATTTTCCATTCCAAGCGTATTTTTTTCTACCACGTACGTTGTTGTACTCTCTGTTTTCTATGTTTGCCTTTGCTGCAAACTCCCATTCTGCCTCAGTTGGTAATCTAAATTTTTGAGTTAACACACCATCAGCTCTTGTAATTTTTCTTCCTTGAAAAGAACCTTTTTCTCCTCTAAGCGTTCCTCTTGTTCTTATGCCTCTTTGATAAATAGTAGTATCACCTTCAAAAAGTTGATCAGAATCCGCTAAAAATACTTCCGTATCAAAAAAGTTTCTGATAGAGTCGTTTTCAAAAATATTTTTAATATATCCTTTGTCTATTAACTTTTTTAGATTTACAGCATCTGTTCGCCATTTACAATACTGGTTGGCCTGTATCCAACTAACTCCAACTACAGGGTAGTTTCCATATGCTGGATGACGCAAGTAATTTTCTGATAAAATATCTGTGTTTCCTAAACTTTTTCTCCACACTAATGTGTCAGGTAAAACTGAACTGTAAACGTGTTTGTATTTTTCTTCAGAAGGAGGAAAGACATCCTTAATATATTGTAAATACAAGAAATATTCAGAGTTGGTAACCTCAGTTTCATCCATAAAGAACGAACGAACGTGTAGTTTTTTTGGAGTTGTATTCCAATCAAACATCACATCGTCTTGTACTTGTCCCATGGTAAATGTTCCTCCTTCAATAGCAACCATTCCTGGTGGAATCTCCTGACCAGCAAACTCATCACCTTTTGTAAAAGAACCATATTTAGGATTGTTGAAAGGTAATCCTGTAAGACTAGATTTTCCTGCTGTTGATCTACTACAACTGTGTAAAATAACGGTTGATAGAACAACTAAAGATAATTTTAATACGTTTTTCATTTTCTATATTGAAAATTGTTAAGGGTTTTATTATAGCGATGCAATTTACAATAAATATACATTCATACAAGTAAATTACTAATTTTAACGCCTCATTTTTCTGTTTGTTTTTTATTTAACGAAATGAAATTAAATTTAGTATAATTAATAGTAATTAGTCCTAAAATATATATAAAATATTTGCGTTATTTGAATAATATTATGAAAAGACTTTTTTTAATTCTTTTTTTTGGATTTTTTCTTCAAGTTACTTTTTCGCAAGTGACTAATTCTGTGTTATCTACAGGAGATTGGTTTAAGTTTTCAGTAGATACAACAGGTGTTTTTAAAATTGATAGAAACTTGCTGCAGCAAATAGGTATTTCTACAAATGGGCTAGATCCAAGAAAAATACAGATTTATGGAAATGGAGGGAATTTACTACCCGAGTTAAATGCTGATTTTAGATATGAAGATTTACAAGAAAATGCAATCTACATAGAAGGAGAAAGTGATGGTGCTTTCGATAATTCAGATTACATTCTTTTTTATGCAAAAGGGCCACACGATTGGGTAGTGAATACAACTAATACAAGCAATACAAGGCATAGACAAAATATTTTTTCTGATGAAGCTTACTATTTTATAACTGTTGCTGATAACGACGGAAAAAGAGTTCAGGCAAAAGCACCATTATCTTCAAACGCCTCATTGCAGATTACAAATTATGACGATTATACTTTTCTTGAAAAAGAAGAGAGAAGTATTCTAGCAGCAGGAACACAGTGGTTTTTTAATCAAGATTTCAATATTGAAAATACACAAAATTTTGGCATTAAATTCCCAAATGCTGTTGCTAACGAAGATTTGAGTATTAGAATTAGAGGCGTTTCTACTTCTGTACAATCTTCATCTATGACAGTGAAAGTGAACAATCAAGATTTGTATACCCTCAATTATTCACAAGTAACTCCAGGTTCTTTAACAAAAGCTACAACAGCAGAAAGGGTTGCCACGATTAATAATTCGAATAACTTCTTAGATATTAGTATTACTTATGATAATGGTGGAAATCCGTCAGCAAATGCTTTTTTAGATTATATAGAAGTTGTGGGAAAAAAGCAATTGATAGCAGATGGTTCTCAGTTTTCTTTTCGAAGTTTTGATCAAGTAAATACATCAGGAGTTGTAGAATTTCAAATTCAAAATAACACAAATATTTTTCAGGTTTGGGATGTCACAAATACTATAGCACCTCAAAATATAGACAATGAAGATGCAGGTAATAACTTTAGTTTTAAAGATAATGCAGGTGCTTTAAAAGAGTATATTGTATTGAGTCAAAATGATTTTTATACTCCTAAATCTATTCCAAATGGTAAAGTTGCCAATCAAAATTTACATAGTTTACAAGACATCAATTATTTAATTATTACCGATAAAGAGTTGTCCTCTGAAGCGCAAAGACTGGCAGATTATCATCAAGAAAATTCAAACCTTAGCACTAAGGTTGTTGTTTTAAATGAGATTTACAATGAGTTTTCATCGGGTTCTAAGGATATTACAGGGATTAGAGATTTTTTAAAACATATATACAGTACAAACTCATCCGAAGAAAAAAAACTAAAATATGTATGTTTTTTTGGAGATGCTTCTTATGATTATAAAGATAGGATTGCAGGAAACAATAATATAGTCCCTGTAAAACTATCTACAAATAGTTTTAACTTGGCATTTTCTTATGTTACAGATGATTATTTTGTAATGTTAGATGATAATGAAGGAACAATGTTAAATACACATACAATAGATGTTGCTTCAAGTAGAATTCCTGTATCTACAATTTCTCAAGCCAAAGATGTAGTTGATAAAATTTTAAGTTATTATTCTAGAAAGACGATTGGAGATTGGCGTAACACAATCACTTTATTAGCAGATGATATTGATGCAACTTCTGATATACAAATTCAAAGTGGAGTAGAATCCATTGCAGACGAAATTACATCCACAAAACGTGTTTTTAATATCAATAAGATTTATTCAGATTCTTATGTACAAGAAACTTCATCAGGAGGTGAGCGTTATCCACTTGTAAATGCCGCCATAACCAATGCTATTGAGAAAGGAACTCTATTATTAGATTATTTTGGACATGGAGGAGAAGATGGTTTTGCTTCTGAAAGGATTTTAGAAAAACCGCAAATTCAGCGTTTTAATAATCCTAATACGTTACCTCTTTTAATCACGGTAACTTGTGATTTTTCTAGGTTCGACAACCCAAATAGAGTCACAGCAGGTGAACTAACTTTTTGGAACAGTCAAGGTGGTGCTGTAAATATGATAACAACTACAAGAGAAGTCTTTATTAGTACAGGGCAATCGTTTAATCAACAGCTTATTAGAGTGTTACTAGAGTTTAATGGTGAAGATTTATCTATAGCAGAATCATTAGTAAAAGCAAAGAATAACTCGTCTACAATTCAAAAGTTTTTTATCTATAATTTTGGAGACCCAGCTATGAAATTAGCCATTCCTGAAGCAAATGTAAGAATAACCAAAATGAATGGTAAAGATATTTCTCAACCTTTAGATACTTTAAAAGCATTGTCCAAAATATCTTTTGAAGGTGAAATTGTAGACAGTGCTAACAATTTGATTAACGATTTTAATGGTGAACTATCTACCACAATTTTTGATAAACCCATAGATAAAGTTACCTTAGATAATGATGGTTTTGGCGTAAACATGACTTTTGATACTCAAGATAGTAAACTGTTCAAAGGTAAATCTACTGTAGAAAACGGAATTTTTAAATTTGATTTTATTGTACCCAAAGACATAAAAATAGCCTTTGGTAAAGGAAAATTAAGTTTCTATGCACAAAACGGAAAAGAAGATAAGGCAGGTTTTAATTTAGATGTAGTTGTAGGCGGAATAGATTCAAATGCGCCAAACGATACTGTTGGCCCTGAGATACAACTTTTTATGAATGATGAATCATTTATTGATGGAGGAAACACAAATGCGTCTCCGAACTTAATTGCGGTTTTATCAGATTCTAGCGGAATCAATACTTCCATTACAGCTGTAGATCATGATATTGTTGGTATTCTTGATGGTGACACCACAAACCCAATTATATTAAACGATTTTTATGAAACCGAATTAAACGATTTTACCAAAGGTAAAGTTACTTACAGATTACGAGATTTAGAAGTTGGCCCACATACCTTAAAAATAAAAGCTTGGGATACTTACAATAATTCATCAGAGACAACGTTAAATTTCGTGGTTGTTAGTGATGAAATATTGAATTTAGAAAATGTTTTAAATTACCCAAATCCTTTTGTAAATTACACAGAATTTTGGTTCAATCATAACAAGCCTAATGAACCTCTAGAAGTACAAGTTCAAATTTTTACAGTTTCTGGTAAGTTGGTGAAAACGATAAACCAAGTGGTTCAAACCACAGGGAATTTGGCAAGAAGTATTAACTGGAATGGTTTAGACGATTTTGGTAACAAAATAGGAAAAGGAGTATATGTTTATAAATTAAAAGTGAAATCAACAGCAAGCAATTTAGTGGCAGAGAAGTACGAAAAATTAGTAATACTTCAATAAAAATTAGATATTTGCGAAATAAATACAGTTAAACAAATGAAGAAAATATTTTTATGTAGCTTACTTTGTGTGTTAGGAGTTTTTAAATTTACAGCTCAAACCAATACACAAGTAACTGGTGGAATTACAACAGCAACACCTTTTTTATTAATTGTGCCAGATGCAAGAGCAGGAGGTATGGGAGATATGGGGGTTGCCACATCTGCAGATGGATTTTCACTTTTCCACAATCCAGCAAAAATGACATTTAGTAACCGTCAAGTAAAAGCAGGTTTAACATATTCGCCTTGGTTACGTAATTTAACAGATGATATTTTTATAGGAAGTGCATCTTACATGAATAGGTTTAGCGAAAATGCTGCTTGGGGAGCAGATTTTAAATATTTTTCTTTAGGTCAAATTGATTTAACAGATAATGGAGGGAACCCAAATGGTACAATAAATCCGAATGAATTTGTAGTTTCTGGTGCGTATGCGTTAAAATTGAGTGAAACATTTTCTATGGGAGTTGGTTTAAAATACATCCGCTCTAATTTAGCATTTAATGGTACAGCAGGTAACGTGTTACAACCTATTAATTCTTTTGCAGTAGATGTTTCTGGATATTACCAATCTTTTGAAGAAAACTACGGAAACTTTAATGGTAGATACAGAATAGGTTTTAACATTACCAATATTGGTCCAAAAGTTTCGTACACACCAGGAGAAGAAGACTTTATTCCAACCAATTTAAAATTAGGGGGTGGTTTCGATTTTATTTTAGACGATTACAATACTATTGCCACAACAGTTGAGTTTACAAAATTATTAGTGCCAACTCCAGATCCAAATGATCCAAATGCGAATGATGATACAGGATGGGTTTCTGGGATGTTTAGTTCTTTTGGAGATGCTCCAGGAGGATTTAGCGAAGAATTAAGCGAAATTACTTATGCATTAGGTGCAGAGTATTTATACAATCAAGCATTTGCGTTAAGAGCAGGATATTTTCATGAAAGTCAAGACAAAGGAAATAGACAGTATTTTACCTTAGGTGGTGGTTTTAAAACCAATGCTTTAAATATTGATTTATCTTATTTAATCAACTCATCAGACGTAAATAATCCATTAGAGAACTCATTACGTTTTTCTTTATCATTTGATTTGGGTGAAATTTTTGATGATTATTAGAAGTTAAAATTTTTTTAGTAAATTTATAAAACATAAAGCAGTCCAACAAGACTGCTTTTTTTGACCAATATATTTTTTATGAGAAAAATTGAAATTTCAACTTCAGTTACAGTTTTTTCAAATGTATCAGAATTACCAGTAGATGATAAAATACTGATGGGTAAAGCAGTCGACGCAAGAAAAAATGCTTATGCACCTTATTCTAAATTTAATGTTGGCGCAGCATTGCTGCTAGATAATGGTGAAATAGTTTTAGGAAGCAATCAAGAGAATGCAGCTTACCCATCTGGTATGTGTGCAGAAAGAGTGGCTATCTGGAAAGCGGGTTCAACGTTTCCTGGAGTAAAAATTAAAAAACTAGCCATTACAGCGAGTTCAACGATTGCAAAAGTTGATAAACCTGTAGGACCATGTGGTGCTTGTAGGCAAACATTGTCTGAGTTTGAAATCAATCAAAAATCTCCATTTGATGTAATTTTTATGGGAGAAGTTGGTGAGGTTGTTAAAACAGCATCACTTTTATCACTTTTGCCTTTTTCATTTGATAGTTCATATTTATAGATGAAAATGGATATTTCTACTCGTAAAGACATCAAATTGATCATCACTTTATTTTATGATAAATTACTATCAGACAAAATAATGCTTCCATTTTTTGAGGAGATTATTGCTCAGAATCATTTAGAAGCGCACTTAGAAATTATTACAGATTTTTGGAATGATATCCTCTTTGATACCAACACGTATTCTAATAATGTAATGCAAAAACATTTGGATAAAAATAGTTTTCTTGCTTTTAAGAAAGAACATTTTACCATTTGGGTATCGTATTTGTTTGACACAATTGATGCCAATTTCGAAGGAGAAAAAGCATCAAACATGAAAAACAGAGCAATGTCAATCTCAACAGTCATGCAACTTAAGATGAATATTTATAAATCTTAGAATCAATTTTTTTTATATGATATTATTTTTTACCCTGACTTGGATTTCATATTATTATGCATGCATAGTAAATGGAATTGGTTCAATTTTATTAAATTAGAGGAATAATATATTTTACACATGATCTATTCTAAAATATCTGGTACAGGAGCTTTTATTCCATCCATAAAAAAAGAAAATCAAGATTTTTTGAATGAAGATTTTCTTAATGATGACGGAACACCTTTTTCTTCAGAAAATGATGTAATTATAGAAAAGTTTAAAGGAATCACTGGTATTGAAGAGAGAAGGTATGCAAAACCAGAGCATACTTCTTCTGATTTGGCTTACTTTGCTGCTCAAAAAGCAATTGAAAACGCCCAAATTAATCCAGAGGAACTAGATTACATTATTTTGGCGCATAACTTTGGAGATGTTAGAACAGGTTCTATTCAAAGTGATATTTTACCAAGTTTAGCAACAAGAGTCAAACATCGTTTAAAAATTGAAAATCCTAATTGTGTAGCTTACGATATCTTATTTGGTTGCCCAGGTTGGATAGAAGGAGTAATTCAAGCTCAAGCTTTTATAAAAGCAGGCATTGCCAAAAAATGCTTGGTTATTGGTGCAGAAACCTTGTCTAGAGTGGTAGACAAACACGATAGAGATTCTATGATTTATAGTGATGGTGCAGGAGCTTGTATTGTAGAAGCTACATCAGAAAAAGATACAGGAATTTTAAGTCATGCTTCTCAAACTTGGACCAAAGAAGAGGCGTATTTTTTATTTTATGGGAAGTCATTTGATACTTCAAAAAAGAACGATACTCGTTACATAAAAATGTACGGAAGAAAAATCTATGAGTTTGCCATTACAAATGTGCCAAAAGCAATGAAAACTGCTCTAGATAAAAGTGGGGTTGCTATTGACGAGGTAAAAAAAATATTTATTCATCAGGCCAATGAAAAAATGGATGAAGCCATTATTAAACGTTTTTATAGGTTGTATAAAAAACCGGTTCCTGAGGGCATTATGCCCATGAGTATATATAAATTAGGAAATAGTTCTGTAGCAACTGTACCAACATTATTAGACTTAGTGTTAAAAGAAAAAATTGAAAATCAAGAAGTGCATAAAGGCGAGGTAATACTACTAGCTTCTGTTGGAGCAGGGATGAACATTAATGCTATTGTTTATAGATATTAATTTTACGAATTCTATATTGTTCTAGACGAATTCTAAATCGTTAAAAAAATCTAACATCTACTATCGTAAATCTAATTCAAAATATTATTTTTGCGCATGCAACAACACAACGTACTTATTTTAGATTTCGGATCGCAATACACACAACTTATTGCGAGAAGAGTAAGAGAATTAAACATTTACTGTGAAATTCATCCATACAATCATCCTCCTAAAAATCAATCAGAATTTAAAGCTGTAATCTTATCAGGAAGCCCAAATTCTGTAAGAGGAGAAAACGTTCTACACCCAGATTTATCAGAAATTAGAGGTAAAAAACCAGTTTTAGCGGTTTGTTATGGTGCTCAATATTTGGCACATTTTTCTGGCGGACAAGTAGCACCATCTAACACTAGAGAATATGGTAGAGCTAATTTATCATACATTAAAAGTGATGAAATTTTCTTTGAAAATATTTCTGAAGGAAGTCAAGTTTGGATGAGTCATTCAGATACTATTAAAGAATTACCTACTAATGGAGAGCTTTTAGCAAGCACAAAAGATGTGCAAAATGCAGCATATAAAATCAAAGATGAAGAAACTTTTGCCATTCAATTTCACCCAGAAGTCTATCACTCTAAAGATGGAAAACAATTATTAGAAAACTTTCTGGTAAAAATTGCAGGTGTTGCACAAACTTGGACACCAGATTCTTTTGTAGAAAGTACAGTGGCTTCAATTCAAGAAATTGTAGGAAATGACAAAGTTGTTTTAGGGCTTTCAGGAGGTGTAGATTCTACAGTTGCTGCAGTTTTATTAAACAAAGCAATAGGCAAAAACTTGTATTGTATTTTTGTAAATAATGGACTTTTACGAAAAAATGAGTTCGAAAATGTACTTGCGCAATACGAAGGCATGGGATTAAACGTTAAAGGTGTAGATGCATCTGACCGTTTTTTAGAAGCATTAAAAGGAGTAACAGAACCAGAAAAGAAAAGAAAAGCAATCGGTAATGCATTTATTGAGGTTTTTGATGATGAAGCTCATAAAATTACTGATGTAACTTGGTTAGCGCAAGGAACTATTTATCCTGATGTTATTGAGTCTGTTTCTGTAAACGGTGGTCCATCAGCAACGATTAAAAGTCATCATAATGTGGGAGGTTTACCAGATTTTATGAAACTAAAAATTGTTGAACCTTTAAAAATGATTTTTAAAGATGAGGTTAGAAGAGTAGGAGCTTCTATGGGAATTGATCCAGAACTGTTAGGACGTCATCCATTTCCGGGACCTGGATTAGGAATTCGTATATTAGGAGATGTTACCGCAGAGAAAGTTCGTATTCTTCAAGAGGTAGATGCTGTTTTTATTAACGGATTAAAAGAAGAAGGTTTGTATGATGATGTTTGGCAAGCAGGAGCAATGTTATTGCCAGTAGATTCTGTTGGTGTAATGGGTGATGAAAGAACCTATGAAAAAGTAGTTGCTTTAAGAGCGGTAGAAAGTACAGATGGTATGACTGCAGATTGGGTAAATTTACCTTATGAGTTTTTGCAGAAAACCTCTAATAATATCATAAATAATGTAAAAGGTGTAAATAGAGTAGTGTATGATATTAGCTCTAAACCACCTGCAACAATAGAATGGGAATAGAATATATGAAACATTTTCAATTTTTTGTTTTTCTGTGTTTTTTAACATTTTCGGTCTCTTGTGGACAGCAAAAAAAATACATTCAATATAAAGTAAAAGAAGGCGAAACAATGCGAAACATAGCTAAGAAATTAGATATGAAAACCAAAGATTTGCTCAGATTAAATCCGGATGTTGATAGAAGACCAGTTGCAAATACAGTAATTGTTATTCCAAATAAACAGTTTAAAAGTGTTGTTGATACAAAAAATGAGGGTACTCTTGATGAAGTAAAAAAAAGTGATGGTAAAAAAACAGATGAAGTTAAAGAAGATGAAGAAGAAGCCTTAGCTGAAATTAAAAAGAACTTTGTAGTTTATGAAGTAAAAAAAGGGGATACCTTTTATAGTTTAACCCGTTTTTATAATGTAACTCAGCATGATTTGGTAGCCTTAAATCCTGAGTTGTCAGAAGGGTTAAAAACAGGTCAAATCATTAAAATTAAAGCAATTAAAAATGAAACAGAATCTGAAGTTACCATTTATGAAGATGTTATAGAAGAGGATGTTTCTTTAAAAGTAGCTTTGTTATTGCCTTTCTTAACCAAAGAAAATGATACTTTAGAAGCAGAAGAATTATTTCCAAGAAGTCGATTGGCAAATATTGTTACAGATTTTTATTTAGGATCAGAAATTGCAATTGATTCTCTCAGAAAACAAGGAGTGCAAATTCAATTGAATGTATACGATACAGGAAGAAATAGCACAAAACTAGATTCAATAGTGAAAGCTACCAATTTAGATGATAATGATGTAATCATTGGACCTTTATATTCTGAAGAGACTCAGTTTTTAGCAAAAAAAGTGAGCATTCCAATCGTTTTTCCTGTTTATTCTAAAAATCAATCGAAGTTTTCTTCATCAAAATTGATCAAAACATCACCAGAGAAAAATGTTTTTAAAGAGGAACTGATTACATTTTTAAAAGACAGTCTTACCAACCAAAATATTATTGTAGTAGGTGATGGTAAATCTGCATCAAACATTTCTGTAAACTCTATAAAGCAATCCTTAGAAAGTCACGATTCTGTTTCAATAGTGCACGTT
The DNA here is from genome assembly GCF_009832745.1 of Polaribacter septentrionalilitoris. Taxonomy (GTDB): domain Bacteria; phylum Bacteroidota; class Bacteroidia; order Flavobacteriales; family Flavobacteriaceae; genus Polaribacter; species Polaribacter septentrionalilitoris. Next base: position 75,264 of record NZ_VRMJ01000041.1, read on the forward strand.
GTAAAGCCTAAAGATGGATATATTCCTAGAGAACGTTTTACAACTGTTTTTAAGAATGATACTAAAAACTGGATTTTAATGGCAACAGACAATAACGTTATTGTTTCTGATGCAATTAATAGTGTAAATAGTTTGGCAGATTCTTTGCAGATGCGAGTTTTTGCATATAACAAAAGTAGGGCGTATGATAAAGTTGACAATCTAAAATTAGCTAGGGTTAATTTTACGTATGTAAGCGATCAATATGTAGATGAAGATTCGCCATTAACAAAAGCATTCAATGCGCAATATAGGTCTAAAAACAAAGCATTACCTTCTTTTTATGCAACAAAAGGTTTTGATATTACCTATGATATTTTAATGCGATTAGCATCAGGGAATTTCTTAAAATCCACCTTTAGAGATGGAGCATCTTATCGAATAGAAAGTAAGTACGATTACGATACCAAACTTTTTGGAATCACAGAAAACAAAGGCTTATTTATTGTAAAGTATAATAAAGACCTAAGTCTTACAAGACTCAAATAAAACATATTTCAACATAAAAAAATCCGCTATCAGCAGATTTTTTTATGTTTGATAATGACGAAAATTAAATTTTCTTCATTTGTTGTTTCATCATCTGCATTTGCTCTTTTAGCATTCCGTGTTTGTCTAATTTTTTTGCTTCTGCCATTAAATTAGTTGCTTCACGTTTACGTCTTTTGGTCATTGCAATTCCTGCCAATTGTAATTTAGCCATCGCTAAATCATGGTCCATCGCTAACCCTAATCTTACAGCTTTACGTAAAAATTTTTCAGCTTGCGTAATGTTAGTCTGACTTAACATAATTCCGTGTAAATAGTTGTAGTAGCCTTGTTGTTTAACGGTTAACGCAGCTTCTGGGTTTTTTATGTAACTCAACCACTTTTTAGTACCTTCAAAATTTTGTTTACGCAATTGTAGAAAAGCCAATAAAATAAACTCATTTTTAAAATAAAATAAGACAAAAATTCCAGCTAATAATAAGATGGAAATTCCGTTCATAATATTTCCTTGACTAAACTCATACACAGACCAAACTGTAATTAAAACTGCTAATACTAATTTTATATTTTTATTGAACATTCTTTTTTTATTTTTCTCATCGAAAACTATCGAGAGGTTGTTTTAATTTGAAAAGCAAAAATACATTTTCTTGCTAAATTTTATCGTTACTTCAGATGAAATTTCTAAAATCTAAAATTTTCTTTTAAGGAATTACTTCTTATAATATTTCTTGTGTTTTACGTAAGCTAAAGTTCCTAAAATAGCAACAAAACCAATGGAATAATACACAGAACTTGGGGTAATTACTCTGTCACCACTAGCATAAGAATGCAACCCAGATAAGTAAAAATTAACACCAAAATAGGTCATCATAATAGATGCATACGCAATGATAGACCATAAATTAAACGTAAATCTACCTCGTAAACCTGGGATTAAACGCATGTGCAACACAAACGCATACACCATAATAGAAATTAAAGCCCAAGTTTCTTTTGGATCCCAGCCCCAATAACGTCCCCAACTTTCATTTGCCCACATACCACCTAAGAAATTTCCAATAGTTAGCATAATCAAACCAACAGTTAACGCCATTTCATTGATAATGGTAATCTCTTTGATGTTGATTTCCATTTTCTTTTTATTGTCCTTATTGGTAAATATCATTAAGAATAAGGCAAAAATCCCTAGAATCATACCTAATGAAAACGGACCGTAACTGGCAACAATAATAGATACATGCACCAATAACCACCAAGAATTTAATACCGGTTGCAAGTTTGCAATCTCAGGATCTAACCAGTTTTGATGCGCAAATGCTAGAATAATAGCAGTTAAAAATGTAGTTGCAGTAATGGTTAATGATGATTTCCTTCCGAAGAATAAACCAAATAACATGGTTGCCCAAGCTACATATATAATAGATTCGTAAGCATTACTCCAAGGTGCATTTCCGCTAATATACCATCTAGCTCCTAAACTGAATGTATGCAAAATGAATAGAGCAATGACTAAACCTATCAATATTTTTACCAATAGATCTACCCATTTTTTAGTATTAAAAATTTGAATGAATACAAACAGAATTAATAATACACTTACAAAACCATAATAAGTCGCTAGTTTTTGGAAAGGTTGAATCTTATTGTAAGAAATTTCTAAATCAATTTTTTCTTCATTAGGATAAACCTCTGATCCAAACTTCTTTTGAAACTTTTTAATTCCATCTAAAATTTGATTGGCTTTGGTATAATCTCCTGATTTTTTACCTTCTTGTAAAAAGTTGATATACACAGGTAAAGATTGACGAACAAAAACAGAGTCTGTACCTTTAAAATTAGCAGTAGAGCTTTCTGGTAATGAAACCCATTTATTGTTTTCATCATTCGGAATAGGGTAAATTCTTAAAATTCCTCCACCAATGGCACTATACAATAAACCAACTCTTCTGTCAATTTTAATTAAATCTTTTTCAAACTTATTCTGAACATTTTTCTTCTGAGCTTCAGCAACTTGTTCTCTAATTTTATATTCACCTCTTGGGGTTATAAAATCCGATAATCGTGCATATTCAGCAGAAACAGGCAAACTCAGTACTTCTCTAATTTTAGTGTTTCCTTTCTCTAAATAGATAACAGGAACTTCAAACCAAAACCTTGAATTTTCTACAATTGAAAGTAAAATTTGACTTGGAGACATGTCTTTGAATTTCTCAGTCTGACTTACTTTTCTAACCAATTCTGAAGCAAAAGTATGCGCAGGTTTCATTCGTCCACCAGCATCTTGTATGACTAATCTGTTAAACTTTTCTGCATGGTCTTTATCAACTAAATTAGCTTTTAAAATAGAGTCTATTTGTTGCTCTGTAATTCTAGTTTGTTGATGGTTAATTGTTTGCTTTTCTGTAGTATGATTGTGTCCATCATGTTCATCATGAACATGTTCTTGAGCAAAAGCTAGTGTACTCAAAGATAAAAATACAACTGTGGCTAACTTTGCCTTTTTCTTTCTGATTTTTTTCAAGCCTTTTTTCAAATCATCAAAACGAGTGAATTTTGCAAAAAGAATACAGATTAAGCCTGTGTATAAAAGAGAATACCCTAAATAAGTAACAAAAGTTCCTAAGAAATCATGATTTACTGATAAGTGAGTTTCTTCTACAGGACCAGATAAATCATAACTAGACTGAAAGAATTTGTAACCTTTATGGTCTAAAATATGATTCATAAAAATGCGATAATCAAATGTTTCTTTTGGGTCGATTACAGTAACTTCACTAGCATAAGAAGCTGCACTTTCTGAACCTGGATATTTTTCTAATTGAAAGTCATTTAACTTTACAGAAAAAGGGGTTTCTAAAATTTTTGCACCATACAGCATTCTAAAATTTAAACCTCCCACAGAAACTTCTTTTGAACCTTGAGAGTTGAATTTTCCTCCTTTTAATTCTACTCTCTTACTTTCTCCATTACTTTTTACATCAACAATAATAACATCTAAACTTTTATCATTTTTTGGTCCGCTTATGGTTTTCATAATCCCTTTTTCAGCAGGTCTTGGCACTACAAATTGCAATCCAGCTACGTTATGTAGTGTCAAAAATTGAAAATTCTGAATGGAATCTTTCGTGATTTTTCCACGTTTTTGATCTGCCATTCGCAACCAATCTCCATTTTCTTTAGTGATGATTTTTAAGTTTCCATCTTTTTTGGTGAAATTAATAGAAGCATTGTTATCAGTAGCTTCAAAACCAACTAAAACTCCGTGAATGTTTTGGAGGGTTCCTTTTTTAATCCAATGTTCATGACGAGTACCATCTGTAGATTCTACAAAAAATAGGTGTTCAACTCCGTTTTCATCTTCTACTAATTTTTTTTCTGCCCACGGAATATAATCAACCAATTCAAAACTAAAATCTTGAGTTTTCTCTTTGGATTTAAAACTATCTGAATAAGACCAAGAGTTTTTACCCCAAGCAGAAAGTAATAATGGTTTGTTAATTTCTGGCTTTTGTAATTTTCCATCATCCACAATAGCATTTAAATAGGTGGTTTCAGATAGAAATTTATTGGTGGTTTCCCCTTCTTTAATCAACATGATTCCTTCATAACCAATGTAACGTGTAATTCCAGCACCTATCAAAATAAACAAAAATGCCAAATGAAACATTAACACTGCCCATTTTTCTTTTTTGTACAATCTATATCTAAAAATATTACCAAAAAAATTAATGACAAAAAACACCATTATGAGCTCAAACCACCAAGCATTATACACCAAAGCTTTTGAGGTTTGTGTACCAAAATCATTTTCAATAAAAGTAGCTACACCCATTGCAGTTGCAAATAAGATAAAAAGTACAGCCATTAAACGTGTAGAATAGAGGAGGTTAAGAATTTTTTTCATCCTAAAATTAAGGTTTTTTAAAAGAGTTACAAATTTAAGCATAAAAGCACAGATAACCTTTGCCCTTATAGTATATTTAATTGTTAAAATCTAGATAATTATATATGACAAACAATAAAATAATACCAAAAATATTAAGAGAAAGAGTTAAAGTTGCCTTAGATTTTTACCCTCAATTAAAAGATGTTTGTATCGAGTTTAAGGTGAAGAAGAACATCAAAAAATCTACAATGCAAGCAAGACCTACTTTTGATAGTTTTTTTAAAACACGAAAAAAAAGGAAATATTTAATCTTAATTAGTAAACGATTTAAGATTTCAGGAAAAGAGTTTTCTACTTTAGATATTCCTGATGATATTTTTATTGGTTGGATTGGTCATGAGTTAGGGCATATTATGGATTATCAAAATAGAAGTAGGTGGAATTTGATTTGGTTTGGGATTCAATATTTGTTTTCAGAAAATCATATTATAGACGCTGAAAGAGCAGCAGATCGTTTTGCGGTACAACATAACATGGAAGATTATATTTTAAAGACAAAAAACTTTATTTTAAATCATGCTGATATTACTGAAGTTTATAAAAATAGGATGAAAAGGTATTACTTATCACCAGAAGAGATTATGCTTTTAGTAAAAAAAAGAGATACAGTTAAAGAATCGCTTTAGTAAAATATTACTTCTTTAGAAATTTCTCCCATTCTGTAAACTTTTTCTCTTTCATTACACGTTCCATTTTTACTTGTCCACCTTTCTTTTTGTTCTTATCGCTCCAATCGTAAAACTTTTCTACAGGAATCACTTTTACTTTTACACCTTTTAGGGCTTTACTTCTTGCTACTTTGTAGTTTTTATTTGCTTCTTTTAAGTAGGTGTCTAATACTTTTGCAATCTCTTTTTCATCAGAAGAAACCTCAGAACCTAAATACCATGAATGGTAAAACTCTCCATCTTCAAAACGTTTTGCACAGATGGTATATTCTGATATTTTAGTAGAAAATTTCTCTTCTAAATGCTGAATTGCGTCGTCCATTTTATTTACAGAAAGTTGAGAACCTACAGTATTTAAAAAGAATTTTGTTCTACCCGTAATTTTTATTTCAGCTTTTTCAATGTTGGTAAATGTAATTGTATCTCCAATCAAATACCTCCAAGCACCAGAAACGGTACTCATAATTAAAATATAATCTTTGTCAAGTTGAACATCTTTAATAGAAACAGAAGGAGCATCTTTCTTTAAAGAACCATCTTCTTTAATATAATCTGGATGCATAGGCACAAATTCGAAATAAATACCATTGTCTGTGTTCAGTTGCATTGCGTCTGTTTCTGGTCTTATTTGTGTGGCAATATATCCTTCTGAAGCTAAATAGGTGTCTATTACTGTAACAGGTTTTCCTAAAAGCGAATTAAAACTTTTTTCATAAGGTGCAAAAGCCACACCCCCAGAAGTATATACTTTTAAATTAGGCCAGATTTCGTGAATGTGTTTTAAATTATGATATTCAATGACTTCTTTAAGCATCAATTCTATCCAAGCAGGAATACCACTTAACGCACCAATATCCCAGTTTTTAGCATTTTTTACGATGTATAAAACACGTGTGTCCCAATCATCAATTTTTGCAATATCTTCTCCAGGTTTGTAGTATCCTTTAAACCAAAAAGGAATGTTGCTTGCACTAATTCCGCTAATTTCTCCTTCTAGATGGTTGTTGTTTTCTTCTAAATCTGTTGAGCTTCCCAACATCATAATTTCTTTTTCAAAAAAATCTGCAGGCAAATCAAAATGATTTAAGGACAATACCTGTTTTATTCCAGCATTTCTTATAGCATCAACCATAGCATCTGTTACAGGAATTCTTTTACTCTTTTTACCTGTAGTTCCAGAACTTAAAGCAAAATAAGATGGAGTTCCTGGCCAAGTAACATTGGTTTCTCCTTGGTGTAATTTGCTCCACCATTTTTCATCAATCTTATGATAATCAAAATACGGAACTGTGTCTGCAAAAGATGCTGATACATCATTACTTGATAAAATTCGTTCAAAGTGATGTTTTTTACCAAATTGAGTGTCTTTTGCTGTTTGTAGTAAGTTTTTTAATACGTTCTCTTGAGCTTCAATATGATTTGTTTCTGATGAAAGTGTATCCGTTAAATTAATTACTCCTTTAATAATGTTTCCTAAAATAGCCATATAATGTTGATTTTATACAAAGTTGCTATTTATATGGATGTAAGCTTAACGCAATTCAATTAATTTTGAATTCATTTAAGATTTGTGAAGTAGTTTTTAAAATATTTATTGGGTCTCTAATTTACTTTTGATATAAAATTACCATTGAAATTCTAGGGATACTAATTTTATTAGAAACTGTTTCTTGTCCATTAAAATAGAAGTCATCTTCTAAAACTGCAATATGCCAAGTTTTTTCTAACTTGTAATTAATAGAATTTGTTTTGGCATTAAAAATGATTAAAATGTCTTTCCAAGAATCTTTGTTTGCATTGTTTTTAAGTTGATAAGCAACTAACCCATCTTCTGATGTTAAAAACACCAAATTCTCTTGAATCATTTTTGCAGTTGGCATTCTAAACGCTGGATGTTGTTTTCTTATTTTGATGAGGTTTTGATAATAGGTAACAACATCAGCATTATTTACTTTTAAACTCCAATCAATTTGATTGATGGAATCTGGAGATTTATACGAATTGTGTTCCCCAGATTTAGTACGCATCATTTCTGAACCTGCATGTAAAAAAGGAGTTCCTTGTGATGTTAAAACAATAGCAGTAGCCAATTTATGCATTGCTTTTATTTCTATTTCTGATGCATTTGGTTTTGATACTTTGAGTTTGTCAAACAACGTATGATTATCATGACAAGACACATAATTGATGGCTTGCCAAGGTTGGTTTGCCCAAGGTTCATTTGAATAATTTACATTTTTATACGCTATTTGAGGATGATTTATTGAACCAACAATCCCAAATTTTATAGATTCTTCTTTGTCTTTTGCGCCACTCACAAAGCCTGTACTTTTATCATCAAAAACAGAACCTTTAATTCCGTCTCTAATGTCATCAGAAAAAGCAGCAATTTGAGGCATTTGAAGCGTATGTTTTTTTAACGCTCTTTTTGGTTCAGGAAGTGGAGAATCTCCTGCTGTCCAACCTTCGCCATAAATTAAAGCATTTGGGTTTATTTTTTTGACTTCATCTGCAAGCAAATTCATGGTTTTGATATCGTGAATACCCATTAAATCAAACCTGAAGCCATCTAAATGATATTCTTTGGTCCAATATTTTACAGATTCAATCATAAATTTTCGCATCATTTTTCGTTCTGAAGCTGTTTCATTACCACAAGCTGCTGCATCAGAATACGCTCCGTTTTCTTTAAATCTGTAATAATATTTAGGATTTTCTAAATTAAAATTTGAATGTTCTGTTCTTCCTGTATGGTTGTAAACGACATCTAAAATAACGCCAATTCCTGCCTCATGAAATGCCTTTACCATTGTTTTAAATTCTTTGATTCTTACTTCAGCATCAAAAGGATTTGTAGCAAAAGAACCTTCAGGAACATTATAATTTTTAGGGTCATAGCCCCAATTGAATTGTGGTTTATCTAATTGAGTTTCATCAATAGCATAATGATCAAAAGTGGGTAATAAATGCACATGAGTAATGCCCATTTCTTTAATATGGTCAATTGCTGTGGAAACATTTAGATTGGTTTTTGTGCCACTTTCTACCAAACCTAAATATTTTCCTGGATAAGAAGAATTGGCTTCTTTTTGAATGGTAAGATCTCTAATGTGTAATTCGTAAATAATAGCATCATTAGGAGATTTTAAACTCACATATTCATCATTTTTCCATCCTTTAGGATTGGTTTTTTCAAAATCTAAAACCATTGCACGATTTCCATTCACGCCAACTGCTTGTGCATAAATCCCTGGCGTTTCTGCCAACCATTCGTCATTTATATATACTTGATAGGTATAGTATATTCCGTTTAAATCTCTTTTGATGGTTTTAGACCAAACTCCATTTTCATCATCTTGTAAAACATGAGTCTCAAAAACATCAGAATTATCTCCAGTTTTGTAGAAATTTAATTTTACTGCAGTAGCTGTTGGAGACCAGATCTTAAAAGTTGTGGCTTCTTTAGAATAAGCCAACCATAAGTTTTTTTTGGTTGTTGGGTAATCATCAAAAGAAGAAAATACAGTTGTTCTTTTTGAACAGGATGTAATAAGCATAGTTAATAATAAGAATGATAAAATTGTATTGACTTTCATATCATGGAATTAGAATGAAAGTAGAAAGTTCATCATTTTTATTGAAATGACCAATTAAAACTAAAAAATAGAAGATTCAGTTGCTGTTGTAAATTGTTCTAAAAATAGCATGCCTTTGTAGGAATTTCCTTTTTTATTCAATTTTGGGCTCCAAACTGTGATACAAAATTCATCTGGATGTATAGCTATAATGCCACCACCAACTCCAGATTTACCTGGCAACCCTACTCTAAATGCAAATTCGCCAGATTCGTCATAAAAACCACAGGTTAACAAAATAGCATTGATTCTTTTGGCTTGACTCATCGTTAAAACTCTTTTTCCTTTTTGGGTGATAAAATGATCATCTGCAAGAAAAAGAAAAATTTCAGAAACTTCTTTACAAGTCATTTCTAAAGCACAAGTATAAAAGTAGAAATCTAAAACAATATCAATATCGTTTTTAATATTTCCAAAAGATTTGATAAAATTACACAAAGCAATATTTCTATAACCAGAACTTTTTTCTGATTGTGCTACTTTTTCATCGTACTTTAAATGAGGATTGTTAGAAATTTCTTTGCAAAATGCTAAAAAATCTTCTTTTGGATGTTGCAAATGACTGATTAAAATATCGCAAACCACAATTGCCCCAGCATTGATAAAAGGATTTCTTGGAATCCCTAAATCTGCTTCTAATTGCAATAAAGAATTGAACGGATTTCCAGAAGGTTCTACATCAACTCTTTTCCATAGTTTTTCACCTTCTAATTGATAGGCTAAGGTTAAGGTTAGTATTTTAGAGATACTTTGAATCGAGAATTTTTTATCAGAATCTCCAATGCCAAATGAATTTCTATCAATTGTAGTAATATGAACACCAAAATTAGAGTCAGAAACATTGGCAAGTTCTGGTATGTAATTGGCAACTTTTCCAATATCATTAACGTTTTTTAAATCTGAATAAATCTCTGTTATTATTTTATGATAGTTTTTCATTGACGCTATTTGTTTTATCAAAATTATTGGAATTTTATGGAATAAAAAAAGGAACTACATTGCTGTAATTCCTTTTTAATATTTTAAAAGTTTTGATTTTATAAAGCTTCCACAAATAAACCTTCGTCTGTTTTAGAAACTTTTGCAACCTCTTTTTTAGTCAACCCTTTAATGGTTTTATCCCATTTTTTATTAGACAAACCAGATTGTGTTTTTAAGACGGATAATTCAATTTTTTCTACTTTTGATAATATTGCTAAAACAGCAACTTCATCATCATTCAATTCTACTGCAGGAGCTTTCTTTTCTGGTCTCATTTGAGGAAAGAATAACACCTCTTGAATGGATTGATTGTTGGTTAAGAACATGATTAATCTGTCCATTCCAATTCCCATTCCTGATGTAGGAGGCATACCATATTCTAAAGCACGTAAAAAATCGTGATCAATGAACTCTGTAGCTTCATCATCTCCTTTTTGTGCTAATTTTAATTGATGCTCAAAACGCTCACGTTGATCAATTGGGTCGTTCAACTCAGAATATGCATTTGCAATTTCTTTACCACAAACCATCAACTCAAAACGCTCTGTTAATTCAGGGTTTGTTCTGTGTTCTTTACATAAAGGACTCATTTCCTTTGGGTAATCTGTAATAAATGTTGGTTGAATGTAATTTCCTTCACATTTTTCTCCGAAAATTTCATCAATTAACTTTCCTTTCCCCATGGTTTCATCAACCTCAATGTGCATTGATTTTGCAGCAGCTCTAATTTCATCTTCAGTTTTGTCATAAATATCAAAACCCGTGAATTCTAAAATCGAATCACGCATTGTAATTCTTTTATAAGGCGCTTTAAAATCAATCTTATGTTCTCCAAAAGTTGCTTCAGAAGTTCCATTAACTGCAATGGCACAATGCTCTAAAAGTTGCTCACAGAAATCCATCATCCAGTTGTAATCTTTGTAAGAAACATAGATTTCCATGGCTGTAAATTCTGGATTGTGTGTTCTGTCCATTCCTTCATTTCTGAAGTTTTTCGAGAATTCATATACACCATCAAAACCACCAACAATTAAACGTTTTAAGTACAATTCGTTAGCAATTCTCATATATAATGGAATGTCTAAAGAATTGTGATGCGTAATAAAAGGTCTTGCTGCTGCACCACCTGGAATAGGTTGCAAAACAGGAGTTTCTACTTCAAAATATCCAGCATCATTGAAAAAAGAACGCATTGCGTTGAATAATTTTGTACGCTTTACAAATACTTCTTTTACATGTGGATTCACCACTAAGTCTGCATAACGTTGTCTGTAACGCATTTCTGGATCGTTAAACGCATCAAAAGTATTTCCATCTGCATCAACCTTTGGTAATGGTAAAGGTTTTAATGCCTTAGATAGCAATTTAAAATCGTTAACCATCACTGTTTTTTCACCTACTTTAGTCGTGAATAGCGTACCTTCAATACCGATAAAATCACCAATATCTAGCAATTTTTTATACACATCATTGTATAAAGTTTTGTCTTCTCCAGTACAAATTTCATCACGATTAAAATAAACTTGAATTCTACCTTCACCATCTTGTAACTCAGCAAAAGAAGCTTTTCCTTGAATTCTTCTAGACATTAATCTCCCTGCAATAATTACCTGTTTTCCTTCAGAAAAGTCCTGTTTTATTTTCTTTGAATCTGAATCAATTGGAAATAAATCTGCAGGATAAGGGTTGATGCCCAAATTGCGTAATTTTGCTAACTTTTCTCTACGTACAACTTCTTGTTCTGATAATTGCATTTGCTCTAGAATTTCTTATGTTTATTAAAGTTTGCAAAGATACAATGCTTTGTATGAATAAGCAATTAGGAAAATTGTAAAAAGAAATATATTTATTTGCGAATAATAGAAAACCATGTATATTTGCACATCACTTTTTGTTAGAGTGATACTAGTTGTGTTGTTTTGACACTTTAGAAAAAGTGTCTTGGTTTTGTTAACCAATGGAAAGCTTCCCTTAGATGGGACGCTTTTTTTTTGTCTTTTTTTAAAAGTTTTATCTTTTTTATTTTAAAAATTCTGCTGATTTAATTCTTTGTTTCTTTTACAAAATATATTCAGAGTTTAGGGTTTTGGAATTTATTCTGTTTGTTAAATTTTTGAATAATTCATAAAATTTTACGATATTTAGGAATAAACCAATTTATTATGGATGATAAAACTAGAAAAAGATTAGATACAATGAATTCTGTTTTGATAAAAATGGAGGACATTAAAAACTCGCAACAAAGTTTAATTGAAAAAGTAGGACAAGTAGAAGTTGCTCTTTTTGATATCCAATCTGAAACATTAGACAAAGAGCTAGACAAGGTAATGGGTAATGCCAGTAAATCTTTTGATATTATTAAAGATGCAATAGAAGCTTTTGAAATGAAAAGAAATAGAATTGAAAATGAAGCTTAGTTTCTAAAAGAAACCTTCTTTTGCCTCCCAAAATTTAATTATAAATAGTACTACATAAACTACAGAAACAGAAAACTTTATGGTTGCAGATGTTAGAAAACCTAAAAATGCACCAAAAGAAGCTTTAATGGCTCTGTTTGTGTCTTTGCTATCGTACAATAGTTCTCCAATTAAAGCACCAAAAAAAGCACCAATTAAAATTCCAAATGGAATAGGGGATAGCAACCCTACTATTAAACCTATAGTTGTTCCATACACTCCATATTTACTTCCACCAAAACGTTTTGTTCCCATAGCAGGAATAAAATAATCAAGAATCCAGATAAGTATTGCAATTGCTAGTGTAATTGATAAAAATATCCAATTCATTGGGATAACAGTTGTAAAGTGTAAAACCAACAAACCAAACCAACTTGTTAACGGTCCAGGAAGAATAGGTAGAAAGGAACCTATGATGCCCAAAACCACTAAAACAAATCCAAGAAGTAATAAAAATATATCCATAGTTTATTTACTAACAAGACGAAGGTATAAAATGTTTGTTACAAATCTTTTTAACTAAAAAATTAGTTTAAACTAATTTTTTAGTTATATTTGTTTTATCAAACTAAAAACTTAGTTGAAATTATGAGTAAACAATTAACAAAAGCAGAAGAGCAAATAATGCAAGTTTTGTGGGATTTACAAGAAGCATCCGTTAAAGAAGTTATCGATAAATTGTCAGAACCAAAACCAGCATACAATACCGTTTCTACCATTATCAGAATATTAGAAACTAAAGAATTTGTTGCACACAAAAGTATTGGTAGAGGGTATGTATATCATCCTATTATAGAGAAAGAAGCCTATAGTAACCAAAGTTTGCATAAACTAATGAATGGTTATTTTAACGGATCTTTTAAAAATATGGTTTCATTTTTTGTAAAAGAAAATAAAATGGATGTGAAAGAATTAGAAAGTATTTTAAAGGAAGTAAATAAGAAAAAGTAAATAACTCGTCAGTTCGAGTGAATTTGTGAGGAACGAACAAATTTGTATCGAGAACAATCAACTTCTCGATACTATTTTATTTCGATTTTTATCTCAATAAAATCACTTGAAGTGACCATCAATAAAAAACAAAAACTATGATTAATTATATTTTACAAGTCATATTATTCCAAGTACTATTTTTGGCGATTTATGATTTTTTTCTAAGCAAAGAGACATTCTTTACAAAAAATAGATGGTATTTATTATCTACACCAATACTGTCTTTTTTAATTCCTTTAATTAAAATTCCTACTTTTCAAAAAGCAGTTCCTCAAGAGTTTATTATTTACTTGCCGGAAATTATTTTATCACCAGAAAAAGTAATTCAAGAAACTAAATTTTATCAATCTATAAACTATATAGATGTTGTTTTTATTTCTGGAATTATTGTGTTTAGTGGATTATTTTTATATAAGTTGTTTCAGATATTTCTATTAATAAGACAGTGTAAAATAAAAAAACAGTCTGATTACACCTTGGTTTTAATTCCAAATAGAACCAAAGCATTTTCATTTTTCTATTATATTTTTATTGGAGAATCAATTTCTGAAACTCAAAAGAAAAAGATTATTCAACACGAATTGGTTCATACCAAACAAAAGCATTCTTTAGACTTATTATTTTTTGAACTCTTAAAAATTGTAATGTGGTTTAATCCAATGGTTTTTTTGTATCAAAAAAGAATCACTTTGGTGCATGAGTATATTTCTGATGAAGTTGCTTCTAAATCAGAACCAAAAGAAAACTATATCAATCATTTACTATCCAACTTTTTTCAGGTTGAAAACATATCGTTTATCAACCAATTTTATAAACAATCATTACTAAAAAAAAGAATTATTATGATGACCAAAACACAATCAAAAAAATTAAATCAATTAAAATACTTAGTACTAATACCTGCTTTAATTGGAATGCTTTTTTATACTTCTTGTACTGAAACAGAAGTACATGATGATTTCTCTAAAACAGAAAAATTAAACTTAGAGAGTATTCAAATAAAAGAATTAAAGCGGGTTAATAAAAAATTAAGCGATTCTATAGAAATATTGGATAAACAGAAAAAAGTAAGAGAAAATAGAATAAAACATTTAGAGAAACTGGGGTTTTCAAATGGTATTAAAAATATAGAAACAGAAGAAGTTTCCTTTATGACCATAGACAAAGCTCCAACTTTTCCAGGTTGTGAATCTGGAGATAAAAAATGTTTTTCTAAAATGATACAAAAACATTTTGCCAAAAACTTTAATGCCAATATGGTAAAAGGGTTAGGTTTATCTTCTGGAAGAAAAAGAGTTTTTATTGGTTTTAAAATTGATAAAGAAGGTAATGTAATTGATATTAAAGCAAGAGCTCCTCATAAAGATATTAAAGAAGAGGTAATAAGTGTTATGAGTACTTTGCCAAAAATGATACCTGGAGAACAAAAAGGAGAAAAAGTAGGAGTAAAATATGCTATTCCATTTACATTGGTAGTTGAGTAAATTAAAAGTTATGAAAAAGAAAATTTTATTTGTATTACTCTTAGTAGTTGTAAAAGTTGAAGCGCAAACTTCAACTTTTTCTGTTGCTGATAGTTTGTTTGCAAAAGGAAGATATAAATTGTCTTTAAAAGTGCTTAAAGAATTAAAAGAAAGTTTTAAAATTAATGCAAAAAAAGCAGTAATTTTTGAATCTATTGATAATTATAAGAAAGCTGCATTTTACTATAAACAAGCATTAACTTTTAAAGAAGATTATAAAACTAAATTAAAGCTAGCAAAAAGTTATCGTGCTTTAAAACAATCAAAAAAAGCGATTCCTATTTATGAAGAAATTTTAGCCAAAGACTCTTTAAATTTGGTGTTAAAATATCAATTAGGGAAACTTTATATCATCAATAAAAAACCCATAAAAGCACAGAAAACATTTCAATATTTAATTTCTAAAGATGCAACCAATGCTAATTACTCTTATCATTTGGGGCTTTCTTATGCATTACAAGGCAAAAGGGACCCAATGATTAATAGTTTTATCGATACTTTTGAAAAAGATACACTGCACTTAAAAGCAATTACCAGATTAGCAAATAGTTTTCAAAAATTAAGAGATAAAGACTCTACACAGCTTTTTGTAGAAAAAGGTTTGACTATTTCACCAAATGATTATCATTTAAATACACTTAAAATTAATCAATTATATAGAGATAAAGAATATGCAAAAGCGATACCGTATTTATTAAATTTAGATACTTTGTATAAAAAGGAAACTTATCCAATGTCTTTATTGGGTAGAGCATATTATCATATAGATAGTTTAGAAAAAGCAAAAAAGTATTTAAACAAATTAACAGCAGTTGATAGAGAGGACTTTAAAGCCAATACTTATTTGGGACATATAGCTTTTAAAGAAAAAGACTACAGAGCAGCGATGTTTGAGTATTTTAAAGCCACAACGAAAGGAAGAAAAGCTAGAGATGAGGAATATTATGGATTAGGGACACTTTATTTTGAGCAAAAAAAAACAAAAATGGCTATAAAAATGTTTGAGAAAGCACATTTTGAAAACCGCAGAAACCACAGGGCTCTGTATCAATATGCAAAACTTTCTGATGATTATTATAAGGATAAAAAAATAGCTTATAAACTTTATGTAAAGTACTTGGAAAGTGTCTATGATAAAGACGAAGTGATCACGAATTTTGTTAAAAAAAGAATTTCAGAAATTAAGAAACTAATCTTTATGAAAGGAGAAACTCTAAAATAATATACTTTAAATAATCTCTATTTTGTTTTGTTTTAGTTTATGTATTTTTGTTAAAAATACATAATGAAATTACAGTTATCTTTTTTATTTATTCTTCTCATATGTTTTTCTGCTTATGCACAAGATAAAAACGATATCGCTCAAATTTATTTTAAAAGAGCAGAAAAAAGTTATGCAACTAAAGACTACCATGCAACAGAAAGATATTTAACAAAGGCTATTGAATATTTTGGAGGTATAGAGAGTGTTGATGTTGCTACTTTTGGAGCTAAATTTTATTTTGAAAATAAAGATTTTAAAAAGTCTAAAGATTTTCTAAAAACCTATTTTAAATTAAATAAAAATAAAAAATCTAAAGTGTATAATGATATGCTTTTATTGTATACAGATGCTTTAGATGCTATTGAGAATCCTGTTAAAACAAAAACAGAAATAAAAAAAGAAACAAAAAAGGTGTCTCCTAAAATTATTAAAGACACGATAAAAGTAGTAAAAAACATTGTTAAAGATACCGTTAAGGAAGAAATTACTGTAATAGATGTAGATCAAAACCAATCTGAAGGTGAACAAGGAGAAGATGTTGTAGATGAATATGATGTCATTGAAGAAGAAAAAGTTCAAGATGTATCTTTTATGATTATAGAAGACGTTCCTGTTTTTCCGGGTTGTTATGGTAGTAAAAACGAGTTAAAAGCTTGTTTTAGTAAGAGTGTTCAAAGGCATTTTGCAACTAAATTTAATGCAGATTTACCAAACACGCTTGGTCTATCTTCAGGAAGACATCGGGTTTTTATAGGTTTTTCAATAAATACAAGCGGAAGAGTGGTAAATATTAATACTAGAGCACCTCACCCTAAAATTCAAGAAGAAGTTATTAGAGTTATGCAGCTTTTGCCATTAATGACTCCTGGTAGGCAAAGAGGAAAACCAGTTGGTGTTAAATATTCAATCCCTTTTACTTTAATTGTTGAAGGTGATGATAAAAAAAAGTAGCAAAAGTCTTCTAATCTTAATAAATTCTCATATCTGATACAATGATGTTTTTGCGTTTTTCTTTTCTTTTATTCGTGATTGTTTTGTTCAACTCGTGTGACAAATTTTCATTTTATAAAAGTAATAAAAAGCAACCTATAGACACTATTGTAGATTTTTCTTCAGTAGATATGTTTCCTTCCTTTAAAGATTGTAATCCTATCATTGACAAGGACAAAAAAGCTGATTGTTTTAGAGAAACCATTCACCAAAAAATAGGAGCAGAGTTGTTAAAACATCAATTCACTATTAAAGACGCTATAGATGAATTAGTTTATGTTGATGTACTAATAAATTCAAATGGAGAATTTTTGATAGCTGGTATTGCATCTTCTCAGAATATTAAAGATCAAATTCCAAAATTAGATAGCTTATTAATAGCAAGCATTCAAAGTTTACCAAAGGTTTATCCCGCTATTAAAAGAGGAATACCAGTTACTACAAAATATAGATTGCCTATTAAAATTCAATTACAAGAATAGCTTTCAATTTTTGAAAGACCTGTTCTACGGTTTCTACTGTTACCGAAATGACGTTTTAGAAACTAGTTTAACATTTTCCAGAGTTTGTCTTTCAACTCCATTAAGCCTTGTTGAGCAACAGAAGAAATAAATAAAGTATCAACACCTTTTGGAAGTTCAGATTTAATTTCTGTTTTTAACTCATCATCTAACATATCACTTTTAGAGATAGCTAATAACCTGTCTTTATCTAGCAGTTCAGGATTGTGTTTTTTCAACTCATTCAACAAAATTTCATACTCTTTTTTGATGTCATCAGAATCTGCAGGAACTAAAAACAATAACGCAGAATTACGCTCTATATGTCTTAAAAAACGATGTCCTAAACCTTTACCTTCAGCAGCACCTTCTATGATTCCAGGAATATCAGCCATCACAAAAGTTTGATGATTTCTGTATTCTACAATTCCTAAATTTGGTTTTAATGTGGTAAATGCATAATCTGCAATTTTAGGTTTTGCTGCAGTTAATACAGATAATAATGTAGATTTCCCAGCATTAGGAAAACCTACTAAACCAACATCTGCTAAGATTTTTAATTCAATTCGAAACCAACCTTCTTTTCCGTCTATACCTGGTTGTGCATATCTTGGAGTTTGATTGGTGGATGATTTAAAATTCCAGTTTCCTAAACCACCTTTTCCACCTTCTAAAAGGATGACTTCTTTACCATTTTCGGTAATTTCGAATAAGATTTCGTCAGTGTCAGCATCTCTAATAATGGTTCCTAAAGGAACATCAATATAGATATCTTCACCATCATGACCAGTACTTCTACTTTTGCTTCCTGCACCACCTTGAGTTGCTCTAAAATGACGTTTAAATTTTAAGTGAAATAATGTCCACATATTTTTATCACCACGTAAGATGATGTGTCCTCCACGTCCACCATCACCACCATCAGGCCCACCTTTGGTAATGTACTTTTCTCTGTGTAAATGTGCAGAACCTTGTCCGCCTTTACCAGAAGAAGCGTAGATTTTTATGTAGTCAACAAAATTTCCTTCAGTCATTTTTTTCTTTGTATGCGTTTAGTTGTTTAATCGAAATTTACGATTAAATAAACGGTTAAACGAATAAACGTTTTTAAAGTTTGTCAAATACTTCTGAAATTCTTTGGGTAATTTCTTCTATAGAACCTACACCATTAATTCCGTAATATTTTCCTTGCGCTTCAAAATAATCTTTTAGAATTGCAGTTTTTGTGTTGTATTCGTTAAAACGGTTTCTAATTTTACCTTCATCAGTATCATCAGTTCTACCACTTGTTTTTCCTCTTTCTAACAAACGAGTTACCAAAACATCTTCAGGAACTTCTAAAGCAACCATTCCGTTAATTTGCTCTCCTTTGTCACCTAAAAAAGCATCTAAAGCTTCTGCTTGAGACTGTGTTCTTGGAAAACCATCAAAAATAAATCCGTTAGCATCTGCATTTTTTTCTACTTCTGCTTTTAACATGTTTATAGTAACTTCGTCAGGTACTAAATCGCCTTCGTCCATATACTTTTTAGCCAATAAACCTAATTCTGTAGCATTTTTAATGTTGAAACGAAATACATCTCCAGTAGAAATGTGTACAAGATTATACATGTCTTTTAAAAATTCTGCTTGAGTTCCTTTTCCTGCTCCTGGAGGGCCAAATAATACAATGTTTTTCATTTTTGGTGTTGTTGTTAATTGATATATTGCTGGGTAATTTCTTCCCAAACCGTTGTAATCTAATCCGTAACCTACAATAAATTTATCTTCAATACTTTTTCCGATATAATCTATTGGAAGTGCTTTTCGAAACACATCTGGTTTAAAGAATAAGGTCGCAACTTTGAGTTGTTTTAAGTTTTTGTTTTTAAAGATATTATATATTTCTTGAAGAGTATTTCCTGTATCTATAATATCCTCTAAAATAATGACTGTTCTGTCTGTAAGATCTTCATTAATACCTACTAATTGCTTTACATTTTCTGTGGATGATGTTCCGCTATAAGAGGTTAGTTTTACAAATGAAACCTCACAATCTCCTTGATATTCTCTAATAAAATCTGCTGCAAACAAAAAGCAACCATTTAAAATTCCTATAAAAATAGGGACTTCATCTTTGGGTAAATCTCTTTCTACTTGTAATGCTAAGTGTTTTACAATGGTATTAATTTCATCCTTATTGATGTAAGGTTTAAAATATAAATCGTGAAGTTTGATAATACTCATGAGTTTGCAAATATAATAGCAATATACTTAATGTAAAAACCGTTTTCTATAAGATACTGAAACAAGTTCAGTACAAGAAAACGGTCTTTAGTTTTTTATTGAATTAGAACTAAGCGTTCTTTTCGTCTTTCTTAGTGGTATCAAACATTATTGGTGTTGCCACAAATAATGAAGAATATGTACCTACAGCTACACCCACAATTAAAGCAAACATAAATCCTTTAATTGAATCTCCACCAAATAAGAAGATGGCTAACATTACTAATAATGTAGTTAAAGATGTGTTGATAGTTCTTCCTAGAGTAGAACTTAATGCTGTATCTACGTTTTCACTATATTTTCTGTTAGGATAATCTCCAGCAAATTCTCTAATTCTATCAAAAATAACCACGGTATCATTCAGTGAATAACCAACTACAGTTAGTAATGCTGCAATAAATGATTGGCCAATTTCCATATCAAAAGGCATAAAACTATAGGTAATAGAAAATACACCCAATACGATTAAGACATCATGGAAAACAGCCACAACTGCACCAATAGAGAATGATACTTTTCTAAAACGTAATAAAATGTATAAGAAAACAATTAATAAGGATCCAAATACAGCATATAAAGCTGATGTTTTAATATCATCTGCAATAGTTGGTTCTACCTTAATAGAGCTCATTACACCTGCTCCTTCTTTTTCGAAACCTGGTTTAAAGTTCTCGTAAGTTGTGTCTCCTAAATACGATTTTAATCCTGTGTATAAAGCACTTTGTACTTCATCATCTACTTCTTGACCTTCTTCATCAATTTTGTAAACTGTTGTTATTTTTAATTGATTTGGTGTACCATAAGTTTTTACCTCTGGAGCAGTACCAAAAGCGTCTTTTAAAGTTCCTGCAACCTCTGTAGCATTCATATCTTGATCAAAACGAACTACGTAAGAACGCCCTCCTTTAAAGTCAACTCCTTGTTTTAATCCGATAGAGAAAATAGAAACCAATCCACCAATAATAATGGCACCAGAAATGATGTAAGCAATCTTACGTTTCTTTAAGAACTGAACATTAATGTTTTGGAACCATCCTTTAGAAATAGATGTGTTAAAGGTTAAGTTTATACCTTTGTTTGTTGCACCATCAATTAAAATACGTGTGATAAATACAGCCGTAAATAATGATGTTAAAATACCAATCATTAATGTTAAGGCAAAACCTTTAATTGGTCCTGTACCAAATACATATAAAATTATACCTGTTAAAAAAGTGGTGATGTTTGCATCTATAATTGCAGATAAAGCTCCTTTGAAACTAAATCCTTCATCAACAGACTGTTTTAATCCTTTCTTTTTAAATAAACCTTCTTTAATTCTTTCAAAGATAATTACGTTCGCATCTACAGACATACCAATGGTTAAGATAATACCTGCGATACCTGGCAATGTTAATACAGCACCAAAAGAGGCTAAGATTCCGAAAATGAATAAAATGTTTACAATTAATGCGATATCAGCATATAAACCAGCTTTTCCGTAATATAAGATCATCCAAAGTAATACCAATACAATTGCTAAACCAAATGAAAGGAAAGAAGCATCAATAGCTTCTTGACCTAAAGATGGTCCTACAACTTGTGCTTGAATCATTCTAGCAGCAGCAGGTAATTTACCAGCTTTCAATACTGTTGCAATATCTTCAGCTTCTTCAATAGTCATACTTCCACCAGAAATAGAAGTTCTACCTCCAGTAATGGCTTGGTTAACAGAAGGAGCAGTATACACATAATCATCTAAAACTACAGCTACAAATTTACCAATGTTATCAGCTGTCATTTTAGCCCATTGCTTAGTACCAGAACTGTTCATAGTCATAGAAACTTCTGGTTTATTCAATTGGTCAAAAACTTGCGCAGCATCTAAAATTACATCACCTTCAATGGTAGCTTTGTTTTTTCTGTTTCCTTTAATAGCATATAAACCAATGATTTCATTATCGTCAGCACCTTTGTTCGACTTATAGTCCCATAAGAATTTAACGTTTCTTAATTCACTTGGAATTAAAGCTCTTACTTCTTTTCTGTTTAATAAGTCGTTTACTGTAGCTGTATCTAAAACTCTAGCTTGGGCTACTAAAGAACTCATTTGTTGTTGAGATTGTGCCACATTAGGAAACAAATAGGTGAATAAATTCTTCTGATTAGCAACATCTAAAGAGTCTTTATCTTCTCCCAATAAATCATCAATATCATCTTTTTTAGTAGAATCTTTTTCTTTTTCTAAAACAGTAGTGTCTTTTAAAAGTTCAGCAACTTTAGCGTTTGCAGCAAAGAAATAGTTTTGTACTTCTGCATTTGTATACACTTCCCAAAACTGTAATTCAGCTTTACTAGTGATTAACTTAGTAACACGATCAATGTCTTTTGCTCCAGGTAATTCAATCTGAATTCTACCAGAGTTTCCAATTCTTTGAATTTTTGGAGAAGCAACTCCAAACTTATCAATTCTACTTCTTAATACTTCTAGAGTAGTAATAATTGAACTGTTGATTTCCTCTTGTAAAGTTTCTTTAACCGTTGAATTGTCCTCGTTAAAAGAAATCTTTTCGCTTAACGCTTTTGTTCCAAAAATTGATGGGTCACTCAATTTAGTATCTCCGGCAACTTTCTCAAATTCTTCGAAAAATAAATCTAAATAAGTAGCATTACTATTTTTTAATCTACTATCTGCAGCTTCTAAAGCTTGGTTAAAAACTTCATTTTTAGAATCGTTAGATAAACTTTTTAATACTTCTTTTACAGATACTTGTAAGATGGCGTTAATACCTCCTTTTAAGTCAAGACCAAGATTCATTTCCTTGTCTTTAACATCATTATAGCTAAATTTTGTAATACCTAAGTCAATAATGTCTTTGTTGGCAACACTGTCTAAATATTTTCTCTCAAAAGAAGCTTTTTC
This sequence comes from Polaribacter septentrionalilitoris, assembly GCF_009832745.1. Lineage (GTDB taxonomy): Bacteria > Bacteroidota > Bacteroidia > Flavobacteriales > Flavobacteriaceae > Polaribacter > Polaribacter septentrionalilitoris. Next base: position 97,918 of record NZ_VRMJ01000041.1, read on the forward strand.
TCTTGCGTTGCTATTAGCACCTCTAGTTTCAGAATATACTTTAGCATCATCTTCAACTTTATTTGCTAAAAATGTAAATGATAATTGGTATAAACTTACCAATCCAAATAGGATTGCAAATACTTTTATAAGTCCTTTGTTTTGCATTTTATAATTGTTTTGTGGTCAAATTTTTTTTTAAAAACGAGCAAATATATGGCTTCTCGTAAAACCTGACAATTTATTTTTATGGTTTGTTTTGTTAGATTATGAGTGTGATACTCATTAATTTAGAATGACTTTTAAAATGTATTTAATTACATTTTTTTAGCCGATAAAGATAGAGGTCCAGCTCTAACTTCGGGTTCTTTATAAGAAGTTTTATCCTCTGTAAAAGGATTGTTTTTATAAGCTTTGTATGCAGTTTTAAAAAGTTGATTCGATTTGTTTTCTTCAACATTTTTTAGAAAAGCAGGGAAACTGTTTGTCGTAAAACGATCAGAATGATATTTTATTTCGAACACAAACTTATCATCAGGTGTATTAGAAACATCAGTTTCGTTTGTCAATTCATAAATGTCAATATTGTAGTCAGATGAAGTCTCCTCTTTCTTTTTGTTTTCAGAGTTTTGATTTAAAATAAACTCTTGGTCTTTTTCAAGCGCTTTTTTAACGTCACCAATAGCAACTGAACTATAATAGGCTATTTTTAAAGTACCATTTTTAGCTTCATTTATAGTAATGTTAGAAATACCAACTTCAAGAAGTTTTTCTTTAACATCTGCAATAGTGCTGTCAATATTTTCTTTGTTGATTGTAGTGTCAACAAATTCCAATACAATTTCTTGATTGGGTGTAGAAACCTGCTCATGAAAAGCTCCGAAAAGACTAAAGAGAAAAAGTAAAGTACCAATGTACCATTTTGCATTCATGCGCCAAATATATGAAAAATAGTGTTTTAAACATCCGAAAATCAAACCTTATTTTAAGAATAAAAGTTTAGGTTTTATTGAGTAATTTGTAATTTTTAAATGAAATAGAATAAGAATATTATAGATTCTTAAAAATGAGTATATTTATTTGCTAAAATTGATAAAATAATACTTTTAAATTGATTGTATGAAACGTCTATCTGATATAGAAATTGCTCAAGCAAAAACACTAAAGCATATTCGCGAAATTTCTCAGAAATTAAAAGTCGAAGAAAATGATTTAGAAATGTATGGAAAGTACAAAGCAAAACTCCCTTTGTCTTTAATTGATGATGAAAAAGTAAATCAAAATAATTTGGTTTTAGTAACTGCTTTAACACCAACTCCAGCAGGTGAGGGAAAAACAACAGTTTCAATTGGTTTAACTGAAGGATTAAATAAAATAGGTAAACAAGCTACAGTAGTATTAAGAGAACCTTCTTTGGGTCCTGTTTTTGGAATAAAAGGTGGTGCAGCAGGAGGTGGTTACTCTCAAGTTGTGCCAATGGAAGATATTAATTTACATTTTACAGGTGATTTTAACGCCGTAGAAAAAGCCAATAATTTGCTTTCAGCGTTAATAGATAACAACATTCAGAGCAAAACAAATAATCTAAATATTGATCCAAGAACTATTCTTTGGAAACGTGTTATTGATATGAATGATCGTTCTTTGCGAGATATCACAATTGGTTTAGGGGGAACTATGAATGGAGTTCCAAGGCAAGATGGATTCAATATTACCCCAGCTTCTGAAGTGATGGCAATTTTATGTATGGCATCAGATTTAGATAATCTTAAAAAACGTTTAGGAAACATTTTTATAGGTTTTACTTATGATAAAAAACCAATTTTCGCCCGTGATTTAAAAGCAGAAAATGCAATGGCAATTTTGTTAAAGGAAGCAATTAAGCCAAATTTAGTACAAACCTTAGAGGAAAATCCAGCCATAATTCATGGTGGCCCATTTGCAAATATTGCACAAGGAACCAATACTATTATTGCTACCAAAATGGGACTTTCTCTATCTAATTATGTGATTACGGAAGCAGGTTTTGGAGCGGATTTAGGAGCAGAAAAATTCTTGAATATTAAATCGACATTTGCTAAATTGAATCCTAAGTGTGTGGTTTTGGTTGCTACAATAAGAGCATTGCGTCATCATGGAGGAGCGAAATCAGATGAGTATAATACACCAGATTTAAAAAAGGTTTCAGAAGGATTTAAAAACTTAGAAAAGCACATAGAAAACATCAGGAAATTTAATATTGAACCTGTTGTAGCAATCAATTCGTTTTTACCAGATACTGATGAAGAAGTGAGTTTTGTAATCAAAAAATGTGCTGATTTAGGTGTAGAAGCTGTTCTGTCTGAAGGTTGGGCAAAAGGAGGAGAAGGAACCAAAAAATTAGCAAAAGCTGTGGTAAATGTTGTAGAAAACAAAGCAACTCAATACAAACCTTTGTACGATTGGAAATCTCCAATAACAGATAAAATTGAAACAATTGCCAAAGAAATTTATGGAGCAGTTGCTGTAGAGTATAGCAAGCAGGCACAACTCAATTTAAGAAGAATTGATAGGTTAGGATTTAATGACTTTGCAATTTGTATGGCAAAAACACAAAATTCATTTTCAGATAATGCAGCTTTAAGAGGGAAGCCTGAAGGTTTTACGGTTACAGTTAGAGAAATAGAAATTGCAGCAGGAGCAGAGTTTGTAATTCCTATTTTAGGAAAAATGATGCGAATGCCTGGGTTACCCTCAATTCCAGCATCTGAGAATATGACTATTGATAATGATGGAGTAATTTCTGGACTTTCTTAAAATCCGAGAATAAAGAAACAAGAATAAAGAAACAAGAATAAAGAACAAAGAAAAATCCAACTCTAAGAGCTGGATTTTTTATTTTGTCTGAAGTCTAAAGTCTATAATTCTAACAATCCGTTAGTTTTAGAAACTCCAGCAGCAGATTCTTGCATGTGAGCTTTTTCAGCTTCACTCAATTCAATTTCTACAACGCTTTCAATTCCGTTTTTACCTAAAACTACAGGAACTCCAATACATAAATCAGATAAACCATATTCACCATCTAATAATGTAGAACATGGAAATATTTTCTTTTGGTCACAAGCAATTGCTTGCACTAAACCACTAACAGCAGCTCCAGGAGCATACCAAGCAGAAGTGCCTAATAAACCAGTTAATGTTGCACCACCAACTTTAGTGTCTTCTAAAACTTGCTGTAATCTTTCTTCAGAAATGAATTCTGAAACAGGAACAGAGTTTCTTGTGGCTAAACGAGTTAAAGGAACCATTCCTTTATCAGAGTGACCTCCAATAACCATTCCGTCAACATCAGAAATAGGAGCACCTAATGCTTCAGCTAATCTGTATTTAAAACGAGCAGAATCTAAAGCACCACCCATTCCAATAATTCTATTCTTTGGTAATCCAGTAGTTTTATGAACTAAATACGTCATGGTATCCATAGGATTAGAAACTACAATAATAATTGTGTTTGGAGAATGTTCTATTAAACTTGCAGATACAGATTTAACAATACCAGCATTAATTCCAATCAATTCTTCACGAGTCATACCTGGTTTTCTTGGAATACCAGAAGTTATTACACAAACATCAGAACCTGCTGTTTTACTGTAATCGTTTGTACTACCTGTAATTTTTGTATCGAAACTGTTTAAAGAAGCAGTTTGCATTAAATCCATTGCTTTACCTTCTGCATATCCTTCTTTAATGTCTAAAATAACAACTTCAGAAGCGAAGTCTTTAATGGCGATATACTCTGCACAACTTGCACCTACTGCACCAGCACCAACTACTGTAACTTTCATAATGATTTATTTTTTAAGTTTTTATGATAATTTTCTGATACAAAAATACGATATAAAAAATAGTTAGTAATGATATATATCATAAAAAAAGACACCTCAACGAGATGTCTTTTTTTGTTATATTTTTTTAGGTTATCTAATGCTAATAGCAACACCTAAATTAGCAGTGTTGTATTCTTGAAAAGAATAACTACCATAAATTTTGAAAAAACCTAAACTTAATCTAGCACCTAGAGTAGTAGCAAAGCCACTAGAATCAAAATCTAAATTACCAGGAACAGATAATGTTTTTGTAACTGTATCGTTTGGAGCAGGAAATCCGGTATCAAAGACACCTGTATAGGTTCCTCCCATTGAATAAGAAGAAGATCCAGAATTATAGCCAATACCACCAAATAAATTTATAATGGGGAAGTTTAAAGAAGCAATAGCTTGAACAGTATATGCTGATAAATCAAACTCAGCTAAAGCTGCTTGTGTTCTTAATGGTCCAGTAGTAATATCTGCGATACCATAACTAACATTCATACTAGTATATGCAGCAAGAAGAGATACATGTAGTGGAGTTTTTTCCATTGGCCCAAACCAACTTGTAATTTCTTTCTTTAAGCCAACACCAAACATGTTTAAAGAACTTTCATCTTGATCCCCACCAAAATTAACATCTGGAATGAATCTTACCATTGCTTCAAATTTCCAAGGTAATCCAACACTTAATTGAACTGCTGGTGCTGGAACTAAATTAGCAGGAAGTTCAACACCTCCTGGAGCGGTAAAAGTTGCGCTTGCAGGTTGGCCTTGAACAGTAGTGTTTACGGTAAATTGGGCTCCTGAAAGATCTCCTCCAGAAAATGATGGAGTTGTTTGTGCATTTGATGTTAAACTGCTAGAAAGACCTAAAGCAGAAATATTAATTAAATCTTTTTCTGTAGGGATAACTGCTCCACTTGCTCCAATTGCAATATCAAAACCAAAAGGTTTGTGAACTTTAGCAGTATGATACCATCCTGCATTCATTGCATTAATAAATCCTTCCATTCCTGGGGCAAAGTATGCCTGCATTAACTTCTGAGAATCAGCTGCGTCAGCTAAAAGGATATTTTCAAAACCATCTTGTGCCTTGGTGTTAAACGATAAGGCGAAAACGCCTAAAAATAATAAAATATACTTTTTCATTTTTAATTAAGTTTGGTTAATATTTGTTTAAAATTTGATTTTAGTCATAGCTAATATATAAAAAAATACACACTTCATAATAAAGTGTGTATTGTTTGTGTGAAAAAAATACTTTTATACGTCTATGTTTGCATATTTTGCATTACGTTCAATAAAATCTCTTCTTGGAGGTACTTCATCGCCCATTAACATAGAAAACACTCTATCTGCTTCTGTAGCATTATCAATAACAACTTTACGTAAGGTTCTGAATTCTGGGTTCATTGTAGTGTCCCATAATTGTTCTGCATTCATCTCTCCAAGACCTTTATAACGCTGGATATTTACAGAACCACCCATTTGTTTTGCAATTAAGTCACGTTGGTTGTCATCCCAAGCATATTCTCTTTTTTGTCCTTTCTTCACTAAATATAGTGGTGGAGTGGCAATGTAGATATATCCTTGTTCAACCATTTCACGCATATACCTAAAGAAGAAGGTTAAAATTAAGGTTGCAATGTGAGAACCATCAACATCGGCATCACACATAATAACAACTTTGTGATAACGTACTTTTGATAAATTCAATGCTCTAGGATCATCTTCAGTACCAATAGTTACTCCTAAGGCAGTAAACATATTTTTGATCTCTTCATTTTCAAAAACCTTATGCTGCATTGCTTTTTCAACATTCAAGATTTTTCCACGTAATGGTAAAATAGCTTGAAAGTTTCTATCACGTCCTTGTTTTGCGGTACCACCTGCAGAATCTCCCTCAACTAAGAAAATTTCACATTGAGCAGGGTCTGTTTCAGAACAATCTGATAATTTACCAGGTAAACCACCAATAGACATCACCGTTTTACGCTGCACCATTTCACGAGCTTTTCTAGCAGCGTGTCTTGCAGTTGCAGCTAAAATTACTTTCTGAACAATAGTTTTAGCGTCATTAGGATTTTCTTCTAAATAGTCAGTTAACATTTCTGAAACTGCTTGAGAAACAGCAGAAGAAACTTCTCTATTTCCTAATTTGGTTTTAGTTTGACCTTCAAATTGTGGTTCAGCAACTTTTACAGAAACAATAGCGGTTAATCCTTCACGAAAATCATCTCCAGCAATTTCGAACTTTACATTTTTAAGTAATCCAGATTCATCAGCATATTTCTTTAAAGTATGCGTTAATCCACGTCTAAATCCAGATAAGTGAGTTCCACCCTCATGTGTATTAATGTTATTTACATAAGAATGTAAATTCTCTGAATACGAGGTGTTATAAACCATGGCTACTTCAACAGGAATTCCATTTTTCTCACCTTCCATAGAAATAACAGTAGCAATTAATTGCTCTCGTGTAGAATCTAAATATTTAATAAATTCAGGTAATCCTTCATCACTATGAAAAGTTTCAGAAATAAAGTTTCCTTCATCATCTGTGTTTCTTTTATCTGTTAAAGTAATGGTAATTCCTTTATTTAAATAAGCCAACTCACGCATACGTGTAGATAGCGTTTCATAATTATACTCTGTAGTTTGTGTAAAAATTGACTTGTCTGGTAAAAAAGTAACTATTGTACCCGTAAAATCAGTTTCTCCAATTGTTTTTACAGGGTATAAAGTTTTTCCTTTTTCATATTCTTGCTGCCAAACTTTTCCTTCTTTATGAACGGTTGCTGTTAAGTGTTCTGAAAGTGCATTTACACAACTTACACCAACTCCGTGTAAACCTCCTGAAACTTTGTAAGAATCTTTGTCAAACTTACCACCAGCTCCAATTTTTGTCATTACTACTTGTAATGCAGAAACACCTTCTTTTTTATGAATTCCAACAGGAATTCCACGACCATTATCTTTAGTAGTAATTGAGTTGTCTTCATTAATAATAACATCAATTGTATCACAATAACCACCCATTGCTTCATCAATAGAGTTGTCTACAACTTCATAAACTAAATGGTGTAATCCTCTAATACCAACATCACCAATATACATTGAAGGACGCATTCTAACATGTTCCATTCCTTCTAATGCCTGAATACTGGAGGCATCATATTCCTTTTTAATTTCTTCGCTCATTTTATATGATTAAATTATAATTATTGATTGAAAATTGTATAAAATACAACCTACCAAATATAAGAAAACAGACTTCTTTTATTGATGATTTGTTGATAAAAATGAAAATTGTTGATAACTCTAAAAGTGGCTTAAATCTTCTAAAAACCACCTTAAAATTGATTTTTTGTGAATTTAATTTTGTAGTTTTCAATGAAATATAATTAATGCTTTATAGCTTTTATTTTAAAACCTTAAAATTCTAAAACTATATCGATTTAGTGCTGGTTTGTTGTAAAAAAAAGTTATTGATACATGATGTTTATCACATTTTTGAAAGAAACTTCAGTATAATTTTGCCTTGTAATTCAGAATAAAAATATAAAATGAAACGAATTAAAAAGTGGTTGTTATTGGTGGTTTTATTTTCTTCAATCATTTCAAACGGACAAGAAGAAAAAGAGTTTAAACCTGTAATTAAGTGGAATATGACTTCGCAGATTTGGTTGAGATATTCAGATTTAAATGAAGGTTCTCTTATTAATAATCAACCTACAAGTAGCTTTTTGGATATTTCTATTAGACGTATAAGAATACCTGTTTCTTCGCAAATAACACCTAAAATATTTCTCTACTCAATATTTGGTGGTAATAATTATAATTTTAAGAATAAAACCTTTCAATTAGAAGTTTTAGATTTTTACGTAGAATATACGTTTGATAAAGCTTTTGAAGTTGGTCTTGGTAAATCTGGATGGCAAGGTTTAAATAGATGGAATATTCGTTCTGCAAAAACATTAATGGGATTAGACTCGCCTTTATTTACTTTAAATTCTGTAGAAAAAAATGACGATTTAGGTCGTTTATTTGGTGCTTGGATAAAAGGACAATTCGGAAAAGTAGATTATAGGATAGCTTTTAATAGACCTTTTCTTCCTTCAACTATACCAAGTGGAGAGGTTAATTTTGCGAAAAATCAACCAAGAGTAAAGACTTCATCTTATATGAAATATCAATTTTTTGAGCATGAATCTAATAAGTCTGCTTATCAAACAGGGACTTATGGAAATACAAAAAAAGTATTTAATATAGGTGCAGGTTTTCAATTTCAAGAAAACGCAATGAGTGATGGTGATACATCGTTAGCATCAACAAATATTTATGATATGAAACATTGGGCAATAGATTCATTTTTAAACTTACCTTTAGCAAATGATGAAGCTATTACTGCATATTTAGGATATTACGACTATGACTTTGGAAAAGATTATATTAGAAATGTAGGTGCAAATAACCCAACAACTGGTGGAGGAACAGATTTTAATGGAGCAGGAGTAGCGTTTCCAATGATAGGAACTGGGACAACTTGGTACATGCAATTTGGTTATGCGTTTAAAGAATCTAAAATTTTAGGAGAATCTTTTGTGATTCAACCTAATATAGCAATTCAAAGTTCTGATTGGGATGCTTTAAACGATCAAATGACAGTGTATGATTTTGGTGTGAACTTTTTACTGAATGGCAAACACAGTACAAAATTTAGTTTAGGTTACCAACACAGACCAATTTTTGATGCTACAACGATTCAACAAAAAGGCTATAAAGGAATGGCGGTTTTACAGTATCAAGTTTCATTGAAATAAAATAAACCGAAAGTTATAAAAACCTTAGTTGTTTATTCAATTGAATAAAATTTAAATACATAATAAGGTTAGGTGTTAAACGTTAAAGAATCTTGTTTTTATTGGTATTATAAAATGTTTAGAAATTTGTTCTAAAATTTAAACTACTTATTTACTGAATCACTATTTTTTTAGATAACGTTTTACTTTTATTATTCATAACCACAATATAAAGTCCAGAGGGTAACTCAGAAATATGTATTGATTTACTCTTCTTGCTTGAGTTAGATCTTAGATTTTTTGTTAATACAATTTTTCCTGTCGAGTTAAAAATTTGAATATTAGTATCAAGATCAAAATATTTACCTGAAAAATTTAAAGTATTAATCACCGGGTTTGGGAAAAGATTTGCTTCATTATCAACAATAAAATCAACTATATTTAATGTGCCATCATCAGTAAATGGGTTTGTGCCATTTATTATTTCTTGCCTGTCGCTTACTAAATCTCTATCTGTATCTAGCATAGGTACCGTAAAATTGCTAGACCAATTGATCTTTATTGTTTGGTTTAGTTGGGTAGCTACAAACTTTAGGAAAAGATCTCCATTTCGTTCTTTATAAAAGGAGCTATTATTAGAGCTCGTTAGAGTTGCTAAAGAGTTGCTTTCTGTTAAGCTTTTTCCAGCTAGTGATACATTTAAACCACCAAGTCTACCGAAGTCTGAAAACTTTACAATATAGTTATCGCCAACTTTTGCATTTTCCATAGCTATATTAATGCTTTTATTGGTAGGTAGAGCTTCGAAAGTATAGTTGTATTGAAATCCTTCGTTAACGATAAATGGAAATTGAATAAAAGTTTTAAAGCCATAGATATGATATGCAGAGGCTATTGGAGTATTATTTTTAATTCTTCTGCAAGATACATTTGGAATTTGAGCAGTGGCTAATCCAGGAAAACGTAATACAGAAGATGCAAAATTATGCTCGCTTACATAAGCTCTAACCCAGTGAGAAGGTTTTGTTTCATCTCCGACCAACATAAATGGATGATTGCTTACAATAGAGGAATTCGCTTTACCCGTTAGAGAGCCATCTTCATCTAATAAAACAGTAATCCAGTTTCTTGGGTGAGAGGGATTTTGAGGTCTGGTGTCATCATTTTTAATGGGAATATCAAAATTTGGTAATATGATATGAGGTATTTTATTATTTTCGGTAGTTATACCAGAAAGATGATGATTGGTGTGCTTGGTAGCTGCACCACCACTGCTTATAAATGTTCTTTTGCCTGTGTTCCAACCGACAAAGTGAGAATCTCTAATTTGTCCTGGACCATCATACATTCTATATAGCCTTGCGTTTCCTTGTAAAATTCCTGTTCCAGAATCTGCTACAATCACAGATTTTTTGATTTGGGAAAAACTTGCAAATTGAATAGCCGTAGCATTATCAACAAGAATATTATTATAGAAAACGAGATTGTTGGTGTAATCGAATCTATTTCCAACACTATTTCCTAAACCTGAATAGACCCCAAGTTTATTAGCATACCAGGTGCAATCTTCAAATAAATGCTCGTCTTTGTTTAACCAACCTCTATTGCTCAGTATCTTATGATTTTCCGTAAGTTGATCAAAAACATCTACACCACTTGTGCAACTATGCGCTTTATTCCCTTTAAAAAGACCTAAAGGTTCTTTGTAAGGTTCTATACCGTTAAATCTAGGATCTTTAGCAGAGTCTCCCATGGGTTTTTTAGGAAATGCAAACCAATAACCAGTTCCTTCTGTTCCTGCTGCAACATTATTTTCAAATATATTATTAGGATTGGTTATCCAATAGGTAGCTGGTGTTCTATTTTGTACCTCATTAAGTTGATTGTCAGAAGGTGTGACTTCTTCACCTTTTAATGGTTTTATAGTTAGTAGTGCAACGTTGTTTTTTATCACATTAAATCTTTCGCTTCCATCTTCTAAAAATACACCATGTCCTATATGGTCATAAATAAAATTATTATCTACTCTTGTATAGCTTGTGCCATGAATCGTAATGGCTCTATTAAAAGATTTATGAATGCTAGAATTTTTAATATATTGTCCAGATCCGAATTCGTGTAATAAATGCCAGTGCCATGGATATTTACCCAATTTTGCTTTTTGCCCCATTCTGTATAACTCAATATTACTAGCATTAAGTGTACTATTGGCCATTGCCATGATATGTCCACCAAAACCAGTTTGTTCGCTATTTGGATGTCCTTGAATTTTTATATTATGAGTTAAAAGACCAACTTCAGCTCTTAAATCGGCTGTCCAAGTTTTGCTGTCTTTTGCTCTTGTGTATGTTTTTACGGCACTAAAATGGGGGTATTTTAAAGCTTCAAGAAAAGTGATTTTTAATTTATCCGCACTAATAGCGCTGATAGTTCTTTTTTCGGCCTCTTGCCAATTGGTTCTGCTTGATACAATAACAATTTCATCACCAACCTCCCAATCAATAGGTTTAGTCATTGTTATTTCTTTTGAACCTATAGAGGCATTGGCACCGAGATGTGTCCAGCTTATTTTTTCTTTACCGTGTAATTCTATTGTACCTCCTCCCATTGCACCTATAAAATTATCACCCATTCTTCCTGAGCTTTTTTTATCTTCTCCAATAAGAGTAATCTTACATTTACCATTGGCGATGTAAGGTTGATTTTCGGTACCAATCTCAAAAAGTGCACTGGCACCCATAACTAGAATCTTTTCAGTTTCTAATTCTATTGCTGCATTATTTGTTTGTCCTTTAATTGCCTGTAAAACACCCTGTATAGTAATTGCTTTCGCTTTAATAACACCTACCAAATCTACCTTTATTCCTTTCGGTATTAAAACCTCATCATTTGCTGTTGGTACAGATCCAGTAGACCATATTGCTGTATCTTGCCAACTGCCATTTTTTATAGCTTGTATGGGTGCAAGTAAGGCATCTAATGGTTTAACTGTAGTTTGGTGACTTGTAAATAGAGTTGATTCTTCATTATAATTATCAGAATTTACCACACTTAAAACAGGTGATTTATTAGCTGATAGTTCAAAAATTACAGTAAACAAAACAAATGTATAAAGAATACTTTTTTTCATATTAAAAAGGGTATTAGAAGGTATTAGTATGGCATTACTTTTTTCTAATGTATAGGATGTTAAGCAGTCAACTATCCTGTTCTATCTGTTTTTTTTTGATCGATTTCAAATAAATAATCTCTTTTAAACGAGCCAAATTTTGGTAAGATTGCCTTCATCATATTTTTTATAGGTGAACTACTTTAATTAAGATATAACAGCATAAAAACTTTACAATTTCAATTTTCTTTGAAATAAAAACAATCATAAGCAGTAAAAACTTTAGATTTTGAGGAACTAGTAAATTAGTAATATTTAATTTATCAAATTCATAAATAAATTGAGATATACTAAAAAATAGTGTGTAGTCTATTTATTCTCTCTATATTTGACGCTCAGTTAGAAAAAAATGATCAATAATAATAACAATAATAATTTCAATAATCCTAATTTCTAGGATTGGAAGGTTGTTGTTTAATAATATAAAAAGCCTTCCAATTTGGAAGGCTTTTTTGTTATTCTGAACTTTTTTCAGAATCTAAAAATAAGAAAGATGAGTAAAATGATGACAGTCGACATTCTGTCGAGTATTAAAGGAGCCAAAGAATCTGATACAGTCAGTAAATTGTTTGATGTAATTAAAAAAGCAAATACATCAACAAGTAATTTGGGTAATAATTCTAATAATGCCTTGTCTTTAGATGATTTAAGAGAAGATGTTGTAATTGATAGTTCTCAAATAGAAAAAGATATCATCATGGAAAACTTTCCAAAGAAAAAGGATGGTTATTTAGTGGTTGCTAAAGTGATAGAAGAATAGTATGGAGTCACAGATACATAAAATTCATCAGCAATTGATGAATAAAGAAATTTCTTGTACAGACTTGGTTCAAGGAAAATTAGATTTACTCAAAACAAACACGCATAACACCGTAAATTCATTATTAGACAATATTGCTTTAGATTTAGCCAAAAAAGTAGATGCTAAAATTGGAAACGGAGAAGAAATAGGTTTGTTAGAAGGAATTCCATTTGGAATCAAAGACGTGTATATGGTTCAAGGAACGTATACCACGGCTAGTTCTGATTTGCTAAAGAAATATAAATCCCCGTACACAGCAACTGCAATTCAGAAATTGTTAGCTGCTGGAGCAATTCCTTTAGTAAAAGAAAATTGTGATAGTTTTGGACATGGGTCATCATCAGAAAACACCATTTTTGGTGCAGTAAAAAATGCAATAAATCCTGATTTAGTTGGTGGTGGTTCAAGTGGAGGTTCTGCAGTAAACGTTGCCAAAGACTACACTGTGTTTTCAATTGGTGGAGATACAGGAGGTTCTATTCGTCAACCTGCAGGATACAATAATGTCTATGGATTAAAACCAACGTATGGAAGAATTTCACGTTTTGGGTTGATGGCCTATGCATCATCTACAGATTGTGTGGGGCCTATTGCAAAATCGATAGAAGATATTAGAATCGTCTTAAATGTGATGAGTGGAAAAGACGTAAAAGATCAAACCACATATCCATCAGAAAAAATATCAAAAGAAAATAGTATTGCAATAGATGAGGTAAAATCAGTAGGCTATTTCAAAAACTTTATTGAAAGTGATGCGATTTCACCAGAAATTAAAGCTGATTTTTTAAGAACAATAGATAAAATAAAAGCAAAAGGCATTGCAATAAAAGAATTGGATTTCTTTGAATCTGATACGTTAGTTTCAACCTATTATACACTAGCAATGGCTGAAACTGCATCGAATTTGTCACGATTAGATGGTACAAATTATGGTAACAGAATTGAAGGCGATAATCTTAAAGATACGTATTCAATAACACGTTCAGAAAATTTTTCTGAAGAAACAAAACGAAGAATTGTTGGTGGAAACCAGGTATTGTCTCAAGGGTTTTCTGATGAAATTTATTTAAAAGGCTTAAACTTAAGAGATCAAATTGCTGCGAATTTTGAAAAAGACTTTAGCGAAGTTGATATTATTTTATCACCAGTAACCCCAAATACTCCTCCTAAAATTGGAGACAGCTTAAAAGATCCTTTAGCTATGTATTTGTCAGATGCATACACAGTTGGGTTCAGTTTAGGGCAATTACCAACATTAACTGCTCCACAAGGAACAGCAACAGGAATTCAAATTACGGCGGCCCAAAATAATGATGCTAAGGTTTTACAATTTGCGAACTTCTTAAAACAATTGATATAATGGAGTTAGAACACTTAAATGAGCTGTTAAAAAAGCACGAATTAGAATTGGTGATTGGTTTAGAAACACACGTTCGTTTAAACACAAATACCAAATTGTTTTGTTCTTGTGCAAACCAAGAAACTGACCAACCCAACACAAATATATGCTCTGTTTGTACAGGGCAAATGGGAGTTTTACCTTCTATAAATAAAGTAGCCATTAAAAAAGCAATTTATTTTGGAAAAGCAGTAAAATCTACTTTTGAAAATGAAGTGATTTCTTGGGATAGAAAACATTATGAGTATCCTGATAATCCTAAAAATATTCAGATTACTCAGTTTCATAATCCTGTAATTCCAGATGGTCAAGTTTCTTGTTTTAGAAATGATGGATCTCAATTTACAGTAAACTTAACACAAGTTCATATTGAAGAAGATGCTGCAAAATTAATGCACGAAAAGAACCTTTCTTTGGTTGATTTTAATAAGGCTGGTGTTCCTTTAATCGAAATTGTTACAGAACCTTGTATTCGTCATATTGAAGATGCATCTACTTACGCACAATACATTCAAAGAATTGTTCAGAATTTAAAAATCTCTGAAGCAAATCTTGAAAAAGGGGAATTTAAATCGGATGTTTCTGTATCACTTAGAAAAAAACATAGTTACAACTTAAATCCGCGTACAGAAATCAAAAACTTGAACTCATTTAAGTTTATGATTGAAGCGTTAAAAGAAGAAGTTGAAAAACAACTCAACTACTATATAGAACATAAAGAATTTAGACCAGACCAAACTACGGTTTTGTTTGATGCCGATTTAAAGCAGACCAAAACAATGCGTAAAAAGGAATTTGAGGCGGATTATCGATTCATTTCAGAACCAGATTTACCATTTGTAAACATCAAAAATATAGTAGAAACTATTGATGTTGATATCAGTTCTTTACCTTTTGCAGTAGAATCTATTTTGATTAAAGGTGGAGTTTTACCACAAGATGCAAAGTTTTTTACTGCGGATTCTTTACGTTCAGAAACTTTTGTTGCAATTAATGATGTGATACAAGACCCATCTTTTGTCGCAAAAACTTTGGTGAATAATATTGCAGCTGATGAATATGCAAATATTCATAGTGTTGCTCAGTTGATTGAAATTTTCCAATTATTTAAAGAAGAAAAAATTACTTCGGTTTTAGTTCAAAACGGAATTACGAGATACTTAAAAGATAGAACTTTCGATTACAAAAAGTACTTTGATGAAAACACGATTTCAGAAAGTCAAATTAAAGATGCTGTAACTAAAGTTATTTCGGAAAATGAAGCGATTGCGAACGATATTAAAAATGGCAACCAAGGTAAAGCTGGAATTTTAGTCGGTAAAACCATTAAAATTATTGGTAAAGGAGCCTCTGGAAAAGTAATACGAGAAGAAATACTAAAAGCTCTTAGCAATTCACCTATAGCTTCAAGCAATAAGCCAACAACTAAAAACCAAGAACTAAAAACCAACAACCAACAAGCAACAGCCAATAACCAATCAGAAGAATTACCAGAAATTCCAATTGTTATAAAAGATGAGTATAGAACACATAAAATTGCGCAACTTTCTGAAAAATCAATTGATGAAGACGTTACTTTAGCAGGTTGGGTAGCTAGTGTTCGTGATCATGGAGAATTGATATTCATCGATTTACGCGGATCTAATAACGAAATTTTTCAAGTACGTTTAAGTAGAGAAACTTTTCCGAATTTAGACGAATTGGTAAAACTGAAACCAGAAACCGTAATCACTGTAAAAGGAATTGTTGTTCAACGTAAAGAAGACGATTATAATTCAGGATTAAGAACTGGTAAAATAGAACTAGAAACATCTACATTAGAAATATTAAACTTATCGAAAACCTTACCTTTTGAGATAAAAAGAGCCACAAAATCGAACGAAAATGTTCGTTTTCAATACAAATTTTTAGATCATAGAAATGATGATGTTCGCAGAGCAATCGTAAATCGTCATAAAGTGATTAAGTTGTTAAGAGATATTCTTGATGAAGAAGAATTCTTAGAAATTGAAACGCCAATTTTAACAGCTGGAACAGATGAAGGGGCTAGAGAGTTTATTGTGCCCACAAGAAAACAAGCAGGGTCGTTTTATACATTGCCACAAGCGCCACAACAATTCAAACAAATGTTGATGGTAGGTGGATTTGAAAAATACTTCCAAATTGCACGTTGTTTTAGAGATGAAGATTCTCGTGGAGATCGTCAACCAGAATTTACTCAATTAGATATTGAAATGGCATATGCAAGTATGCAGCAAATCATAGATTTAAACACTAAAATGTTTAATGAAGTGGTGAAAAAAATCTATGGTAAAAAATGGATTTTACATCCTTTTACAACCATTACCTACAAAGAAGCGATGGATAAATATGGTTGTGATCGACCAGATTTACGTTTTGGTTTGGAAATGCAAGACATTACTGAGATTGTAAAAGACACTACTTTTCAAGTTTTTAGTAAACCTATAGAAGAAGGTGGAATTGTAAAATGTATCAAGGTTTCAGCTGCTGAACAAGGCAACAAACGTATGTCTAAAGGTCAGATTGAAAACTTAACAGCCATTGCACAACAACATGGCTTAGGTGGTTTGGCATACATTATCGTAAATGAAAATGATTTGCAATCGCCAATAATTAAATTTTTAGGCGAAGAAATTGCAGCCAATATCATTAAAGCAACTGATGCTCAAGTTGGAGATATTGTCTTCTTTTCTGCTGCAGATTATACCACAGCAAATAAAGCTTTAGATGCTGTTCGTCAAGAAATGGGAAGAATCTTAAAATTGATAAATCCAAAAGAATTAAGACCAGCTTGGGTAGTAGATTTTCCAATGTTCGAGAAAAATGATGATGGTAGATGGACGTTTACACACAATCCATTTTCAATGCCAGCAGTTTACGATTTAGAAAAACATATGAATGGAAAAGAGGATGAAATAGGAACCATAATAGCACAACAATACGATTTAATCTTAAATGGTTATGAAATTGGTGGAGGTTCTGTTCGTGCACATAAATCAGAAATTTTAGAAGCGACCTATAAAAATATGGGTTACAATAAAGAAGAAATGATTAAAAGTGTAGGTACGATGTACAAAGCTTTTCAGTATGGAGCACCACCTCATGGAGGAATTGCTTGGGGTGTAGATCGTTTAATGATGATTTTAGAAAAGAAAGCTTCAATTAGAGAAGTAATGGCTTTCCCTAAAACAGGAACATCAGAAGATTTATTATTCAATGCACCTTCAATTTTATCTGATAAAAAAGTAGAAGAAATGAATGTGCAGATTGTTAGAAAATAAACCTAGCTATCCTGCAAGGTTTTCAAAACCTTGTAGGTATTGGTTTTAAGGATTTGTTGGTTTAAGTTTTTATAAAATATTTAAGAGCAAAGGTTGTTTAATTTAAAAATCTATGCTATTTTTGTAATTCAATTATGAAAAATAATACAAAAAATACATGGTGGTGGAACTCTCTTAATTCATAAGTGAGAATAAAACCTATATGTAAACAATATAAAAAAAGGCTTATCTCACGATAAGCCTTTTTTCAATTAAAACAGTGTCATCTCGAGCGCAGTCGAGAGGTCATTAAAATAAAGAGAAAAAAATGTTCTCGACTGCGCTCGAACTGACAATCAGTTATGAATAAAATAAAATTTAAGACATTATCGAAAACTAAGATTGCAGATACAATAACTCCTGTTGGTTTGTATTTACGTTTTAGAGATACATATGCGAACACGCTTTTATTAGAAAGTTCAGATTATCACAGCAAAGAAGAAAGTTTTTCTTTTATTGCGATAGAACCTGTGGTAACCATCAAAGCAGAAAATCATCATTTGAGTTTTTCTCATAAAGGACTACAACTTGCTAATGAAAAAATTGATAAAAATTTCAATACTATTTTCGAAAATTATAGTCAAGCTATTGATTTAGACTGTCCTGCAGAATTAAAATCCTTTAATGGTTTGTATGGTTACACTACTTATGATTCTGTGCAGTATTTCGAAAATATTTCTTTAACTGTCGATGATGCTCCATCTGCAATTCCTTTGATGCAGTATAGTTTTTATAGATTTATTATTGCAATCAATCATTTTAATGACGAAATGACATTGATAGAAAATATTGAAGAAGGTACAGAATCTCGAATCAGAGAAATTCAGACAATTATAGATGCACAAGCTTTCAATACACAAAAATTTGAAATTGTTGGAGAAGAAACCTCTAACGTGAAAGGTGAGGAGTTTATCGAGTATGTAAAAAAAGCAAAATCACACTGTAAAAGAGGAGATGTTTTTCAGTTGGTATTATCGCGTCAATTTCAACAAAAATTTAAAGGAGATGAATTCAATGTTTACAGGGCATTACGTTCTATAAATCCTTCACCATATTTATTCTTTTTCGATTATGGTTCTTTTAAGTTGATGGGATCTTCTCCTGAAGCACAAATTAAAATTACTCAAGGAAGAGCTACTATCAACCCAATTGCAGGAACCTTCAGAAGAACAGGAGATATGGCAAAAGACATTCAATTGGGTAAAAAATTATCCGCAGACAAAAAGGAAACTGCAGAACATGTAATGTTGGTAGATTTAGCTCGAAACGATTTAAGCAAGCATGCAGATAATGTAGAAGTTGAAGTGTTTAAAGAAGTACAATATTTTAGTCATGTAATTCATCTAGTATCTACAGTTTCAGGAAAGTTAAAAGGTAATCCAATAGAAATTGTAGGTGATACTTTTCCTGCAGGTACTTTAAGTGGTGCACCAAAATACAAAGCTATGCAACTGATTGATACCTATGAAAATCAATCACGTGGTTTTTATGGAGGAGCAGTAGGAATTATTGGGTTAGATGGTTCAGTAAATTTAGCCATTGCAATCCGATCTTTTGTGAGTAAAAATAAGACCTTGTATTATCAAGCAGGAGCAGGAATTGTAATTCATTCAGACGAAGAAAAAGAATTACAAGAAGTAAATAATAAGTTAGCAGCGTTAAAAAAAGCGTTGATTTTAGCAGAGAATATTTAGGGCGTTTTAACGGGCTTTCATTACTCGCTTTTTTTGAGAAAAACAAAAAAGAGCTCAAACAGGCCATTCAATCCCTAACGCAGATTGAGCATTTTAATAAAGATTTGTAAACAATTAAACAAATC
The DNA here is from genome assembly GCF_009832745.1 of Polaribacter septentrionalilitoris. Taxonomy (GTDB): domain Bacteria; phylum Bacteroidota; class Bacteroidia; order Flavobacteriales; family Flavobacteriaceae; genus Polaribacter; species Polaribacter septentrionalilitoris. The sequence goes on from NZ_VRMJ01000041.1 coordinate 117,080, forward strand.
CACAATTAAACGATTACACAACAAAAAAATATGAAAATATTAATTTTAGACAATTACGATTCATTTACCTATAACTTAGTTCATATGGTTGAGAAAATTACAGGAAACTTTCCTGCAGTTTTTAGAAATGATGAAATCAGTATCGCAGATGTTGGAAATTACGACATTATTATGTTATCTCCAGGTCCAGGGATTCCAGATGAAGCAGGAATTTTAAAAGAAGTAATTAAAACTTACGCGGGTAAAAAACCAATATTTGGAGTGTGTTTAGGCTTACAAGCCATTACAGAAGTTTTCGGAGGAAAAATCATCAATTTAGATGACGTATTTCACGGAGTAGCCACAGAAATGAGGGTCACAAACCCATCAGCTACCATTTTTAAAGAGGTTTCAGAAACGTTTATGGCAGCTCGTTATCACTCATGGTCAGCTACAGATGAAGGGTTCCCAAACGAATTAAAAGTAACTGCAAGAGATGAAGATGGAGGAATTCAAGCTATAGAACATCAAGCCTATAATATTTCAGCGGTTCAATTTCACCCAGAATCTATTTTAACTGATGTTGGTGAGCAATTGGTTACAAATTTTATTAATAGTGTAAAAAAGTAATCAAGTTAAAAGTTTATAAAGTTTTGAGTAAGCATACTTTTACACTTTATTACTTTCAAACTTTAAGAACTTTATAGAAATGAAAGCAATTTTAAACAAACTATACAATCACGAAAGGTTATCTAAATCTGAGGCTAAACAAATCTTAATTGATATTGCAGCAGAGAAATATAATGACGCTCATTTAGCTTCATTTATGACGGTTTTTATGATGCGCCCAATTACAGTTGATGAACTTTCAGGATTTAGAAACGCCTTAAAAGAATTGGCTATAAAAGTCGATTTTTCTGATTACAATACCATTGATATCGTTGGAACTGGAGGAGATGGAAAAGACACCTTCAATATCTCAACATTAACCTCTTTTATTGTTGCAGGAACAGGACAGAAAGTGGCAAAACATGGTAATTATTCTGTGTCTTCACAATCTGGTTCTTCTGATATGTTAGAGAGTTTTGGGTATCAATTTACAAATGATGAAAACACTTTAAAGCAACATTTAGATAAAGCAAACATTTGTTTTTTACATGCGCCAAAATTTCATCCAGCAATGAAAGCTGTTGGGTCAACAAGAAAAGCGCTAAAGTTGAAAACGTTTTTTAACATGTTAGGGCCTTTGGTAAACCCGAGTTCGCCTAAAAATCATATGTTAGGAACTTTTAATTTAGAGGTTGCGCGTTTGTACAATTACATTTTACAAGAAGAAAATATCAATTACGGAATTATTCATGCTTTAGATGGCTATGATGAAATTTCTTTAACAAGCGGATTTAAAATTTTCACAAAACAAGGAGAGCAGTTAATTAATCCAGAAGATTTAGGTCAGAAAAGAATTCAACAATCAGAAATTTTTGGAGGAAATAATGTAGCAGATGCTGCAAAAATTTTTAAAACCATTTTAGAAGGAAATGGAACTGAAGCTCAAAATAATGTGGTATTAACCAATGCTGCTTTCGCATTAACAATTGTTGATGAAAATAAAGGTTTTGAGAATGCTTTTAAGGAAGCAAAAGATTCTTTGTTTGGAGGTAAAGCAAAAGAATGTTTACAGAAATTAGTAAAATAAAAGATCAATGTCAGTTCGAGTGAATTTTGAGGAACGAAAAATTTGTATCGAGAACAATTGAGACTTCTCGATACAATTTTCTCCTAACGTCGAAAATCACTCGAAGTGACAAAATCATATAAAATGAAAAAAAAGAAAAACAATTTAATTCTAATAATTCCAGCATTCTTGTTGATGGGAGCTGCAATTGGAGTGCAAACTCAATCAATAATTAAACAAGCTATCATAGGCTTAATTGTTGGGGTTATTGTTTACTTTTTTTTGATTTACAGAAATAAGAAATTTAATAAATAAAAATGTTCTCGATACAATTTTCTCATAAAATCGAAAATTACTCGAACTGACATGCGTATTGTCACATCGAGTGAATTTGTGAAGAATGAACAAATTTGTATCGAGATGATTTATAAAATAAGAAATGACTATACTCGATAAAATAATCGCATTTAAAAAGAAGGAAGTTGCTAAAATCAAAGCAGATGTTCCTTTAAAGAAATTAGTAGAGAGTCCGAAGTTTAACAGAACGCCATTATCTTTAAAAAAATCATTATTAGAAGTTGGTTCAACAGGCATTATTGCTGAGTTTAAACGTCAGTCTCCATCTAAAGGAATTATTAATGATAAAGCAACTATTGCAGAGGTAACTAATGGGTATTTAGATGCTAATGTAGCTGCACAATCTATTTTGACTGATACTTCATTTTTTGGAGGAACAATGGCAGATTTAATGGAAGCAAGAGTCATCAATCAATCAAAACCTATTTTAAGAAAAGATTTTGTAGTGGATGGATTCCAAATTGTAGAAGCTAAAGCGATTGGTGCAGACGTAATTTTATTAATTGCCTCTTGCTTAACATCAACAGAATTGAAAAACTACGGAAATTTAGCAACAGATTTAGGATTGAGTGTTTTATACGAAGTACACACTCAAGAAGATTTAGACAAGATTAATGATTTGGATAATAAAATTATCGGAATTAATAATAGAAACCTAAAAACGTTTGAAGTTGATTTAGAGCATTCTATCAAATTAGCAAATCAAATTCCTGATACTTCTATAAAGGTTTCAGAAAGTGGAATTTCTGATCCTAAAATTATTACAGGTTTAAAAGAGTTTGGTTTTCAAGGATTTTTAATTGGAGAAAATTTTATGAAAGAAGAAAACCCAGGGGAAGCTTGTCAAGATTTTATCAATCAAATTAGATAACATGAAACTAAAAGTTTGTGGAATGAAATACATAGACAATATTCAGCAGACTGCTGAATTAAACCCTGATTATTTAGGGTTTATTTTCTATGAAAAATCGAAAAGAAATTTTGAAGGGATCATTCCAGAACTTCCTAAAGAAATTAAAAAAACTGGTGTTTTTGTGAATGAAATTCCTGAAATTTTAGTTTCTATGATAGAAGAATATCAATTGGATGCAATTCAATTGCATGGAGATGAATCTGTGGAATATATCAAGTCAATAAGAGAACAATTAGAGTTTAGTAGAACCTCTTTTATTGAACAAAACAAAGGACGAAAAAAGGTTAAAAAGCCAAAGTCATATCAAAATCTAGAAATCATAAAAGTTTTCGGAATTAAAGATGAATTTAACTTTGATGTGTTACAACCTTATTTAGAAGAAGTAGATTACTTTTTGTTTGATACTAAAGGAAAAGAAAGAGGAGGAAATGGAACTAAATTTGATTGGTCTGTTTTAGAACAATATCCTTTTGAAAAACCATTTTTTCTAAGTGGTGGGATTGGTCCAGAAGATATAGAACAAATCCAAATAGTAAGAAAAACAAATTTACCTATTTATGCGTTAGATGTAAATAGTAAATTTGAAATAAAACCAGGGTTAAAAAATACTAATGAAGTTAAAAACTTCAAGAATAAATTAGAAATATGAAATCACAATTTCAGCCAGATGAAAACGGATATTTTGGACAATTTGGAGGAGCATTTATTCCAGAATTATTATATCCAAATGTCAAAGAATTAGAAGATAATTACATTCAAATTATAGAATCTGAGGAATTTCAAACGGAATACAAATCGTTATTAAAAGATTATGTTGGCAGGCCAACACCTTTGTATTTTGCAAAACGTTTGTCAGAAAAATATGGAGCGCATATTTACCTAAAACGCGAAGATTTAAATCATACAGGAGCACATAAAGTAAACAATACTGTTGGTCAAATTTTGATTGCAAAAAAGTTAGGAAAAACCAACATTATTGCAGAAACAGGTGCAGGTCAGCATGGAGTGGCTACAGCAACTGTTTGTGCCTTAATGGGGTTAGATTGTACTGTTTTTATGGGTGAAAAAGATATTGAGCGTCAAGCACCAAATGTTGCTAGAATGAAAATGTTAGGTGCAAAAGTTGTTGCAGCAACATCAGGTTCTAAAACCTTGAAAGACGCTACCAATGAAGCGATTCGTTATTGGATTCAAAACCCTGAAACGTTTTATTTGATTGGTTCTGTAGTTGGCCCTCATCCTCATCCAGATATGGTAGCAAGATTGCAAGCTATAATTTCAGAAGAAATGAAATGGCAGTTGAAAGAAAAAACAGGAAAAGAAAATCCGGATACGATTATTGCTTGTGTTGGTGGAGGTTCTAATGCTGCAGGAGCATTTTATCATTATTTTGATGATGAAGAGGTAGAATTAGTAGCTGTTGAAGCTGCAGGTTTAGGCGTAAATTCTGGAGAAAGTGCTGCAACTTCTCAATTAGGTGAAGTAGGGATTATTCATGGTTCTAAAACCATTTTAATGCAAGATGATTATGGACAAATTGTAGAGCCTTATTCAATTTCTGCAGGTTTAGATTATCCAGGAGTTGGTCCGTTACATGCCTATTTGTATGAAAGTGGTAGAGCAACTTTTTTAAATGCAACAGATAAAGAAGCATTAACTGCTGCTTATGAATTGACTAAGATAGAAGGTATTATTCCTGCATTAGAAACTGCTCATGCTTTAGCGGTTTTACCAAAAATGGATTTGAAAAAAGATCAAGTTGTGGTCATCAATTTATCAGGTAGAGGTGATAAAGATTTAGAAACTTATATTAAACACCTTAAAGAATAGTTAAAAGTTCTAAAGTTGAATGTTATAAAGTTTGATGTGATCACAAATAACTATCAACTAAAAACCATTAACCAAAAAATTATGAACTCAATCCAAAAATTATTTCAGCAAAAGGATAAAAATTTATTATCTATATATTTTACTTGTGGTTATCCAAACTTGAAAGATACGACCAAAGTAATATCAGCACTAGAACAAAGTAAAGTTGACTTTATAGAGGTTGGGTTGCCTTATTCTGATCCTTTAGCAGATGGACCAACAATTCAAGATAGTAGTCAAAAAGCATTGCAAAATGGAATTAATTTAGACATTGTTTTTGAACAACTGATGACAATTAAAACTACCAATAAAACTCCCTTAGTGTTAATGGGATATTTGAACCAAATGCTAAAATATGGTGAAGATAAATTTTGTCAAAAAGTAATAGATTGTGGAATAGATACAGTAATTATTCCAGATTTACCAATGGTAGAGTTTGAGAATCATTATCAACAGTTGTTTACTAAATATGGAATTACAAATGTGTTTTTAATTACACCACATACTTCAGACGATAGAATTCAAAAAATAGATAGTTATACAAAAGCCTTTATTTATGTGGTTGCTTCTGCATCTATTACAGGCGCAAAAGGAGAGATTTCAAATCAGCAAATTGCATATTTTGAAAGAATTAAAGCAATGAATTTAAAAAGTAAATTAATCGTTGGTTTTGGTATTTCAGATAAAGCTACATTCAATACAGCTTGTACTTATGCAAATGGAGCTATTATTGGTTCTGCATTTATTAAGAATTTAGGCATTAACGGAGTTGATAAAATTGATGAGTTTGTCAAACCGATTATATCTTAAAGCAAAAACCGAAACTTCTTAAGTTTCGGTTTTTGCTTTAAGATATTTTAAATTATTTTGTTTAATTCACACTAATTAACTCGATATCAAAAACCAAAACTGCTCCCCCAGGAATGGGTGGTGTTCCCTGAAGTCCGTAAGCTAAGTTATTGGGAATTAATAGAATCCCTTCACCACCTTCATTAAAAAGAGGAATGCCCTCTGTCCAACCAGAAATTACTTGGTCTAATCGAAAAGTAGTACCATTAGTATTACTTGCGTCAAAAACAGTACCATCTAAAAAATAACCCTTGTAAACAACAGTTACACTAGAGTTTGATGTTGGTTTTTGACCTGTACCTTCTTTATTAATCACATAATATAACCCAGAATCAGTTCTTTTAGCATTTAAATTATTATCATTAATATATGTTAAAATATCAGCTTCATTATCTATGACATCAATAAGTTTTACTTCTATAATTAAAACTACTCCGTCATCAAAACCTAGTTCAGAAGGAATTAAAAAAATGCCTTCTCCGCCTTCTTTAAAAAGTTGTAAACCTTCAGACAACCCTTTGACTAGTGTATTAAGTTTTGTAGCAACTCCTGAAACATCAGTTTGGCTAAATGTAGTGCCATTTAAAAAACTTCCCCTATATGAAATTGTAACCTCAGAATTACTGTTAGGTTGTTCTCCTGTACCTTCTTTGGTAATTACATAATATAATCCAGATTCAGTTTTTACAGCATCAAAGTTATTATCTTTAATAAATTTAAGAATATCCGCTTCTGTTTCTGGAGTAAAAGTAGGTTCATCAGATGAACAAGATGACAAAAAAACTATTAAAAATAAATATATGTATTGTTTCATTACGATTCTTTTAATTTTGAGCGAATATAATAGATTAAAATTAATAAACTTTCTCTCCATTTAAAAAAGTAGTTACTGCTTTAGTTTTTGGAATTTCAGCCCCATCAACAGTCATAATATCTTGATTTAAAATTACAAAATCAGCAAACTTACCTATTTCAATAGAGCCTTTTTCATTTTCTTCAAAGTTAGCATATGCTGCCCAAATGGTCATTCCTTTTAAAGTTTCTTCTCTAGTTAAAGCATTTTCCATTTGATACCCATTTTTAGGATAATTATCTAAATCTTTTCGAACTACAGCTGCGTAAAAAGTTAAAAATGGATTGACTTGTTCAACCGGAAAATCAGTACCTAAAGCAACTTTTCCATAAACTTTCAATAAATCTTTAAAGGCATAAGCACCTTTTATTCGTTTACTACCAACTCTATCTTCTGCCCAATACATATCTGAAGTAGCGTGTGTTGGTTGTACAGAAGGTAAAATATTATCAAAATTTTTAAAATCTTCTGGTGATATGATTTGAGCGTGTTCAATTCTCCAACGTCTATCTTCTTGATTCTTTAAAACCTTTTTGTAGGTTTTTAGCAACCACGTATTTGCAGAATCACCAATAGCATGCGTGTTCATTTGATATTCTGATGCAGCAATTTGCGTTGCAATTTCTTGATATCTTTCAGGTGAATAAATCAATGCTCCAAAATGATTTTCTCTATCAGAATATGGTTTACGCATTGCAGCACCTCTGGAACCTAGAGCACCATCACCATAAACTTTAAACGAGCGTACATTTAAATAATCTGTCTTGTAAATCCCTTTGTTAATGTAATAATCTATTTGTGCTTGTTGGTCTCCAGAAACCATTGCATATACTCGCATTTTTAAATCTTTGGATTGCTGCAAACTATCAATCAATTCAACAGTGTTTCTGTTTAATCCAGCATCATCAACAGTGGTTAAGCCATAAGAAAAGCAGATTTTTTGAGCGTCTAACAAACCATTAATGGCTTGTTTTTTTGAGGTTGATGGAAATTTGATATAATCCATAGCATTATCAATTAAAACACCTGTCAATTTTCCGTTTTTTGTGATGAATTCTCCACCTTCAATTGAAATTGCTTTGGTTATCCCTGAATAATCTAATGCAGCTTGATTGACTAATAATGCATGACCATCAACACGAGTTACAGCAACAGGAGTTTTTGGAAAAAGTTTGTCTAATTTCTCTTTAGTTGGAAATTCTTTAACCTTCCAATCATTTTGATCCCAGCCACGACCCGTAATATATTCTGAATTGGTTTTGTCTTTAAAATCTGATATTTTTTGCAAAACATCGTCATAGCTTTTGGTGCCCTCTAAAGAAACTTTTTGTTGTTGCAATCCCATTCTATAGAAATGACAATGTGCATCAATTAAACCAGGAACTATGGTTTTGTTTTTAACATCAATTGTATTTTGAGATTGATATTTATCTTGAATTTCTTTATTTGTTCCTACTGCAATAAATTTTCCATCTTTAATCGCAAAAGCTTCTGCTTTTTCAAAGCTATTATTGACAGTATACGTATTTGAATTGATAACAATTACATCTGCTTTTTCTTTCTGACAACTAAAAGCAAGTAGTGATAAGGTGATTAATAAAAATATTTTTTTCATTTTATATTATGAGTTTGTGTAAATTAAATAAGCAATATACATAAGTACAAATTGCAATGGTATTCTAAGGTAAGCTATCCATTTTTTGCCAATTGCAGGTCGTATTTTAGTGGCATCCCAAATGTGAATAGGGAGAAAAATAATCATCAGGAAAAAGATACCTAAAGCAGCAATTTTTACTGTTGCTGAGAAAATTAATCCTAAACCTAAGAAAAATTCTATTCCCCCAGCAATATAATTTACTAGACTTTTGGGAAGGTAATCTGGAATAAAATATTTGAAAACTTTAGGTTTTAAAATGTGCATTATACCTGCAAACATAAAAAGCACAACAAAAAAAAGTGTAAGGCTAAAAACTAGAGTTTCCATATTAAGGTTTTACAGGAGTATTGCTGTATAAATATTTATCCATCAGGTAAATAATACTTGCCATTGAAGCACTTCCTAATTCTAATTCTCTTTTATTTACCTTATCAAAAGTGTCTCTACTAGTATGATGGTAATCAAAATAGCGTTGAGAATCTGGTCTGTATCCCACCAAAGTAACATTTTCGCCTTTTAAAGGAGAAATATCTGCACCTGAACCACCTTTGTCTAAATCATGCAAACCATAAGGAGATAGTAATTTTTTCCAGCTTTGTACTAGTTTAGTATTGTCACTATTTGCATCAATAGAAAAACCTCTAGGAGTATGACCGCCAGCATCAGATTCTAAGCCACCAATATGATTTTCTTTATTTAGTTTTGCCAATTCAGCATATTTTTTAGCACCTCTTGTTCCGTTTTCTTCATTCATAAAAAAGACAACTCTTAAGGTGTTTTTGGGTTTGATGTTATTTTTTTTGAATAAATAAGCTACTTCTAAAGATTGTACAACTCCAGTTCCGTCATCATGAGCGCCTTCTCCTAAATCCCAAGAATCTAAATGACCTCCAACTACAAAAATATTTTCTGGAGTTTCGCTTCCTTTTATTTCACCCACTACATTAAAAGATGGTGCATCAGGTAAAGTTTTACAATTTTGTTTAAAATAGAATTTTAGATTTGGATTTTTTTGTAAATCATCACTTAAAATATTAGCAGCTTTAGAACTAATTGCAGCAGCTGGAATGTATTTGTCTTTTGGCAAGTTTCCATAACTCATTGTTCCTGTATGAGGAAAATCGTCAACAGAATTGGTCATTGAGCGCACAATTACGCCTTTAGCACCAAATTGACCACAAACAGCAGCACCTCTAACACGTTGACCAACACAACCACCATAAGCTCTAAATGTATTGATTAAAGTATTGTCAAAAGGACGATTAAAAAACACAATTTTACCTTTCATTTTATCTCCTAAAGCTCTGGCTTCATCTAAACTTTTAACTTCAATTACTTCTGCTAAAACTCCTTCTTTAGGAGTTGAAATAGAAAAACCTAAAGCACAAACAGGTACGTTTTTTTGCACACCATTAGTAGTATATGTTGCAATTTCTTTTTCACCTCTAACCCAATGAGGAACCATAACTGGTTGTAACCATACAGAATCTAAACCTACTTCTTTCATGATTTTTTCTCCCCATTCAACTGCTTTTTGAGCTTCTGGAGACCCAGATAATCTACCACCAATATTTTGAGTTAAGTCTCTAAGCCATTCATAAGATTTCCCTTCTGTTAAAGCAGAATTAAAGACAGTTTTGATTTTTGTAGAATCAATTTTTTCTTCTGAGGTTAAACTTGTAGAAATTATTGTTTTTTCTTGTTTTTGATTACAAGAAATAAATGCTAAAATTGAAAAGAATAAGAATAAGTTTTTTTTCATTTTGGAGTGATTTATTTTAATTTATAAATCTACGAAAATGAAATGATTATTTAATTTGGTGATTGTTAAAAATCAAACTTATAGGTAATTCCACCTAAAACTTGAAAACCTTGTGTATCAAAATTTGCGAATCTTTGGTATTGTGTATTTAATATGTTGTTAAACTTTAAGAAAGCTGAAAATTTATCATTAAAATGATAGCCTCCATTAAGGTTAACATCAACAAAAGAACTTATAGTTTGAATTCCTCCAATGCTTGACGGATATGTGTCATTATATAAAACATCTTTTCTTTCGCTAACATAGAAAATATTGGAAGTAGCATACCACTTGTTATTTTTATAAGTGGATGTTAATGAGGCTTCTATTGTTGGTAAATTCCAGTTCTCTAGAGCGTTTTCCATTTTGTATTGATTGTAAACTCCTTGTAATTTAAAAGCTATTTTTTTAGAGAAATCATATTCTAATTCTGTGAAAAAAGTAGTGGTTTTTACATCATCATAATATATGTAAAATGAGTTTCCGTATTCATAACCTAAAATAGAAAATCCATTGACAATATTATTTGTTCCATTAGATTTTGAAGCGTTTCTAATAAATAAAGGTTTGTCTTCTTCAGATTTTGAACCAGCTTTAATATTGTAGCTTAAGTTACTAAGAATTTTTCCTGTAAGTCCTACAAAAAAGTTAGATTTTTCTAAAGTCTGCGTTACAAATAGAGTAGGAGATACGTATGGATTTTCTTCTGTAAAGTTTTTATAAGTATTTGTATGAAGACCTCCTGAAAATCCACCATAAATATTTACATAATTCTCAAAAACAGTTGTTTCTAAAGCCAATTCAGGAATAAAAAGATGGTTGTTTGATTTGTTTTCAGAATCTATAGAAGAATAGAACTTTAACCCAACTTTATATGAAAAACTCTTATAGCTATTTTTATATTCAGGGTTTAAAAGTATAGTTAACGTACCGTAATTTATAGCGTCGAAATTGTCATATCCGTCTTTAAATGATCCTTTTAAATATTCTATACTTGTTTTTATAGCAATATCATTTAGTGTCGGACTCAAAAAGTTAAGGGGGAAGTCTAACTTTGCATCAAATTTTGCTAAAATTTCTGAAGTTTCATATCGATCTGTAAAGTAGGACAAGTTTAATTTTCCATAATCGATGTAAGAATCTTTAAATTTTACTTCACCGGAAACATCAAAATAGTTGTAAATCTGTTTTTCGTTAATTCCATTTATGGTAGGTTCTGTAAACATTAAGTTAGGTAACCCATACCAATTGTATTGATTTCTCTCTGAATTTAAGGTGATTTTCCAATCGAAATAGCGCGCTTGTTGTTTGTAAAAAGCTCCAATAGTAAAATTTGAAAAATTACTATTTAAAGATGTATTTCTAATATTATCTTCTGATGCTAAATACTTAGCTTGAAATCCGAATTCATTTTTAAATCTCGAACTATGATGAAGAAATGTTTCAAAAAAAGGTGAAGCATAATTTCCATAACCAGCAGCAAAATAATTTTTGTATATTCTTTCTTTAACACCAACATCTATACCTTTTATAGCACCGCTTTTAGGTACAAAAGTGGAAGCAACAGGAGCAGAAAAAATAGTATATTCTAGTTTTTTTTTCTTGTCCTTTTTTAGCAATTCAACAGTTGGGTTTATCTGAATTTTTTTAGCGTCTGCAATTTTAGGATTGTATTTAGTTACTACATTAACTACCTCTGTTTTAACGGTGTCTTTCCTCTTTTCTTGAGCAGAAATCCCCAAAAAAGTTACCAATAGAACAAATAATATGAAACCTTTTTTCATTAGTTTTTATTTTTTTTATCTGTATTTTTTTCTTCTACAGGTGAAACAGAATTATTTGTTTTGGCTTCGTTGGTTTTAATGATGTTGAGTTCTTTTTCTGCTTCAGCAACCAGATCTTCATACTGTTTAAAGTTTTTAATAATGTTTTCTAAAACAAAAGTAGCTTGGTATACATCTTTTAATCCGTAGTAATTTTTACCCATAATAATGTAGCTCCTCACTGCCCAATATTTATAGGCAGAATAATCAGCAATTAACTTCTGGACAACTTTGTTAGATGCTTCATAATCCTTTTGTTGATTTTTGAAAAAAGCACTATAATACAGAGCTTCAGCTTTTAATACCCCAGTAGCATTTCTTTCTATTTCTGTATAGAATTCCTCTGCAGTAAATAAATCACCATCTTTAAAAGCTGCTCTTGCAATGATAAGTTTTGCATCGTATTCTAAACTTTTTTCAAGTTTCCCTCTCAAAAGTAATTTTTTAGCATATTCAATTGCTAAGTCAAAAGCTTCAGTTTCATAATATCCTTTCATTAAATTACTTTGAGCAAAAAGAACATTTTCAGTAATATAAGCTTCTTGTTCTAATCTGTCTAATAAAGGTAGGGCATTGTTAAATTGGTCTTTGTTTAAATAAATTTGAGAGAGTTTACTTAAAGCAACTTCACTATACTCATTTTGTTCTTCTTCAAGAACTACTTCATAGTAGGCAATTGCTCTGTCAAATTCTTTTACTTTATAAAGGACATCTGCTAAATAATAATTTGATTTTAATCTATGGATACCGTCTGGAAATTGTTGCGTATATTTAGTTAAAGTTGCTATAATATCGTTACCGTCTTTAGATTCAAAATATTTCTTTTCTGCTGCTGCAAAGGCGGTGTTGTCTAGATCAGAATTGTTAATATTGATAAACTTGAGTGTTTTTATCCATTCTACATAATCTTCAACATTGCCCTCATCAATGTAAATATTTCTTGCATTAGCAACAGCTTCTAAAGCATCAGGAGAATTCGGAAATCGACTTGTAGTTTCTTTATATTTTTGTAGCGCTGCCAAGTTTTTGTCTTCACTGTAATATAATAAACCTTGACGCACAAAAGCCTTAGGAAGAAAAATACTATTGGGGTGTTTTGAAGCTAACCTATCATAAGCTTGATGTGCTTTTTCATTTTCTTTTATAGCTGTATAAGTTGCAGCTAATTGAAAAAGCGCATCATCTTTTAACGAAGAAACCTGATAATTATTTACAACATTAGTAAGAGCTTGTGTTTTTTTGCGATATTGCTTTGAAAACCCATAGCTCATTCCTATTTGATATTCTGCATAATCTGCATCAGCACCTAAATTATTTATAACTTTTTGATATGATGCAATGGCCTTGTCAAATTTTGTAATGGCAAAATAACTGTCTGCCAAACGAATTAAAGCATCGTTCTTAAAAGTGGTATCAATCGAATCATTTTTTATAAATGTTTGAAATGATTTAATTGAACTCTCATAGTTTTTGAGTTTAAAATTAGAATAGCCAATGTTGTAATCTAATAATAATAGATCTTCAATTTCTGTTGTTTTTGAGATATTATTAAATTTTTCTAGTGCCGTTTTATAATTTTTTAAACGATAATAACTCTCTGCTTCCCAATATTTAGCTCTGCTCTTTACCTCTTCGTTTTTAGATAGAACACTTTGTGCAAAAAAAAGAATTGCTTCTTTTACTTTTTTATCGTTTAATAACTGAATACCTCGATATAAGGCAACTTCTTGGATTATAGGTAAGTTTTTTTTTGCATTTTTTTCATTCAAAAAGACTAAAGCACCTTGATAATCTTGCTGATGTAAAAAAGAGGTAACAACCAAGTTTTTAATTTCATCGTAGGCTTTTGATTTTGGATAAGCTTTTAAATAATCTTGTAAAACTTCTGGTACACTTTTAAATGGGTTTCCTGTTTCATAGCTTAATTTTGCATAGTTTAAAGCAGCATCTTCTTTAATTTGCTGATTAAAATACATTTCTGATGCGGACTTAAATGCGTTTAAAGCTTCTGATTTTTGATTTAATTTCATATAACATTCACCCAAGTGATAATATGCGTTTTGAGCAACAGCGTTCTTCTCGTCTATAATTTTATTGAAATTACTAATCGCATTTTTAAAATCGTTTTGTTTATAATAAGCATATCCTAATTGATAAAAATCAGTGTTATTCCATTTCCCTTTTTTTCCTGTATAATCTTTTAAGTATGGAATTGCTTCCGCATATTTTTTTAAATTAAAATAGCTCTCTCCAATTATTTTAGAAATTTCTGATTTTTGCTTTCGTTTCACAGTTTTAATCAATTCCTCACCAATTCTAATAGAACGTTCAAATTTTCCTGCTTTAAAATTAATATCTAATAAATAGTAAGAAATTTCTAAACGATAGGTTTCGTTATCTTCAATTTCTTTTAGAGTAGATTCTGCGAGACCATAATCTTCTAGTTTGTAAGCAATATAGCCATAGTAATATCTAGAGTCATTCCCGTATAAAGGGCTGTTAATTAGTTGAATAAATTTTTTCTTTGATAGGTTTAAATTATTAGTTACCAAGTAGGCATATCCCATTTTAAAATTTAGTTCTTCTCTGTTTTCTTTAGAAAGTAAATCAAAACTAACTTTAGAGTACCACTTTAAAGCGTAAGCAGCTTTTTTATTGGCAAAATAGTAATTAGCAACATTAAAAATTGCACTATTTTTTTTACTACTATTAGGGTTGTTTTCTATAAATGTAAGAACTTTTTTATCGGCTTCTGGTTGGTTTAAACGCACAGCGCACATAGCATCATAATAAGAAGCATCAGCTTTTAAATTAGAGCCAATTTGAGGGTTATGAGTTACTTTAGTAAATGTTTTTTGAGCAGCAGCGTAAGCTTTGTTGTTAAAAAGACTAATACCATTATTAAATTCTGTAATAATATTTGTATCAATAATAGTTTGTTGGCTAAAACCAGAAAAGGATAGTAAAATTATTAAGAAAATAATATTATGTTTCTTAAAAACAGTAAACTTCATACAATTATTTTTGATACTCAAAATGGATAACGTAAAATTTTTCACTTTGTTTGATAACAATGTAAAAAAATAGTATAACATTTTAAATCAAAAGTAATAATTGTTTGTAATTCTTAGTATAAAATCAGCAGAAACTTTTAAGTTTGTAAAAACTATTTTTTCTTATGGATAAACCCGTTTTACATCTTGAGAATGCAGATATCTACCAAAGAGATAATTTGGTGTTGTCTAAAGTGAATTTAACTATTAATTCAGGTGATTTTTTTTATTTAATAGGTAAAACAGGCAGTGGGAAAAGTAGTTTAATGAAAACCTTGTATGGAGATTTAAAACTAAAAAAGGGTATTGGAAATATTGTTGGGTTTGATTTAAAGACACTTAAAGAAAAAGAAATTCCTTTTTTAAGAAGAAAAATAGGTATTGTTTTTCAAGATTTTAAATTATTGTCAGATAGAAACGTTTTTGAGAATTTAGAGTTTGTCTTAAAAGCAACTGGTTGGAAAGATAAAGGTGAGAGGAAAGAGAAAATTTATGAAGTTTTAGATAAAGTAGGTATGAAATCTCAATACTACAAAAAAACATTTGAACTGTCTGGTGGAGAACAACAACGAGTTGCAATTGCTAGGGCTTTGTTAAATGATCCTGAATTCATATTAGCTGATGAGCCTACAGGTAATTTAGATCCTAAAACTTCTCTAGAAGTGATGCATTTATTAAATGAGATTCATAAAAATGGAAAAACTATTTTAATGGCTACTCATGATTATCAATTAATTGTAAAATTCAAACAAAAAACCATTAAATGTGAAGGTGGAGAGTTGTTTGAAGTTGCTCAAAAAACAAATTCTATCTAAAAATAATTTCCATCATTTTTTTTGCAGCCTTTTCAGGTGAAAATGGCTCAAGTTTTTTCAACCTTTTTTCAACTTCTTTTTCTGTAAATTCTTTTTGAAAAAGGACTTCTGTTTTTTTTAGAATTTCTTCTCTAGAGTTAGCTGTTTCACAAATTGTTTCTAAACCTGTATCTTCTATTAAAGGAGAGTTTGCAATTATAAATTTTCCTTTATAAAGTGTATTTAGAAGTTTTAATTTGATTCCTGTTTTTTGAAAAGTAAATAATGTATTTATATGGGCTTTTGTAAATAACTTATTTAAATCTTGCTGTGTTGGAATTTGTTCAATAGAAATATTTTCGTATTTATTTACTTCTTCAATAATATCATTTTCTTTTATAGAAGTTGCAATAACAAATTTATATTTAGTGTTTTTATAGATATCAATTAAAAACAAACAAGCTTTTATATTATCTGCAACTCTTAAATCTCCATGATATAATATAAAGTCTCCTTTTTTATTATCATTAGTATAAATTATAGCTTCATGGAAAGCTGGTAAATAAATGGTTTTATTTTTAAAATTTTCAGAAAAATAGTTCTGCTCAAAAGGAGAAATTGTAAAAATTGCTTTAGCTTTCTTAAGGTTTTTTTCAAATTTTTTAAGTTTAAACCCTTCTAGATAAAAAAATAGTTTTCTTAAGATGTTTTTTTCGCTTTTAGCTAAGCCATAAAAATAGGAATGCTCAATATTATGTGTTCTTACGTAGCATTCTTTTAAATTAAATTTATAAAGCGGATATATTGTATGTAATCCTTCAAATAAAATAGGGCAATCTAAATCTTTAAGGTTTGAATTTAACGCTTGGTTAACTCTACTCTTTAACCTAAATGGTAATATAGAAAAGATAGAAGTAAAAGTGTTGTTTCTTTTGTAATACGTAACTTTTTCACAATAGTTTTCTAGCTCTTTTTGTTTTTTTTTATGATCAAAAATGTAGGTATGTAAATAAATTTTTACACCCAATTTATGAAGCTCTTTTATTTTATAAAATACATCTATAATTCCACCATAATTGGGAGGATAAGGTATGTCAAAAGAAACGATATGCAATCTTTTACTCATATATTACAAAGTTAAAACTAAAAGCAATAACTTTATACTTTATTCGAAAGGAATTATGAAAAGAGACGAATTAGCCAATATTATATTTCAGAATATATCTAATCAAAAAGAAAATCTTAAAAATAAATTTTTAAATCATAGTGATGAAATTGGTTTTTTTTATTTAGATGATTTACTACCCGAAGAAATTGCACTTAAAGTGTATAAATGTTTTCCTAGTTTGGTTGATACAGTTAAGAGAAATAGTATTAGAGAATTAAAATATACTGCTTTTCAAATGGATAAGTACGACTCGATTTTAGAAGAAATTACATACGCTTTTCAAGATATGAAGCTTGTAAAGCTTATTGCTGATATTTGTGATATTAGTGAAGTTTATGCAGATGAAAATTTATATGCTGGTGGACTATCTTTAATGGAAAAAGGAAATTTTTTGAATCCTCATTTAGATAATTCTCACGATAAAGATAGAAATAGATGGCGAGTTTTAAATCTTTTGTATTATGTAACTCCTGGTTGGGAATTAGATTTTGGAGGCAATTTAGAGGTTTGGCCTAAAGGATTGAAAAAGAATCAAATTACCATAGAGAGTAAATTTAATAGACTAGTTGTTATGGCAACACATCAAAATTCATGGCATTCTGTAAGTAAAGTTCAAGTAGATAAAGTAAGGTGTTGTGTTTCTAATTATTATTTTTCTGATAAACCTCTCTTAAAATCAGATACTTTTCATGTAACAACTTTTAGAGGAAGACCAAAAGAAAAAATAAAAGATTTAATTTTACGAGTAGACAATACACTACGACAAGGTTTGCGTGTTTTGTTTAAAAAAGGAGTAAGAGAAAATCCACATCAATATAAAAAATAACTACTTTAAGTTATTAAAAACAGAAAGTAATTCCTTTTCTTCTTTTTCCCATATCAATTTATTTTTTGCTTTTTTAAGATTGCTAGAATAATCTTTTAATAGCATTTCTTTTATTTGTTTGGCCATAGATTTAGAATCTCTACTTGTTAAGACTTCACCTATTTTATGCTCTCTAACAATTTGCTTCATTTCTGGTAAATTTGAAACCAAAACAGGAACTTCTGCTTGAACATAATCGAAAATTTTATTAGGTAAAGCATAGGTGTAGTTTAATCCTAAATTTTCCTCGATACTAATTCCTAAATCTGCTAAAGGTGTTAGTTTTTGAAGTTCTTCGGGTATTAATCTTCCTAAAAAATAAACTTGGTTTTCCAATTTTTCTTGAGTTACTAATTTTTTTAATTCCTCAAAAATATCACCAGAACCAATTATCACTAATAAGAAACCTGGAAGTAAATTCATAGTTTTTATCATTAATTCTAAGCCTCTTCCAACATTAATAGCACCTTGATATATAATTATTCTTTTATTTTGTATACTAAAATTAAATTCTCCTTTTGTTATTTTTTTTTGTGTCGGAAAGTTTCTAACAATCTTGAAATTTGTTTTGTATTTCTTGTTGTAGTATTCTGCGATACTTTTACAAACAGTGTAAGAGTTTCTTACTTTTGGTAAAAAAAAGTTTTCTAAACTTACCCATACACTTTTTACAAATGGTCTCTCAACTAACTCAGGTATTTCAGAGAATAATTCGTGACTATCGTACACTAATTTTTTTCTTTGAAGAAAACTTACCATGTAGTTTGCGCTGAGTGTGTCAAGATCATTAGAGAGTAAAATATCTTTTTTTGAGAAGAAAAGAATAAAAAAAAGTCTAATATTAAATTCAATGTAAAAAAAAACACTGTTGTTAAAAAACAATGATATTCTTTTTGTTTTGTAGTTTCTGTTAACAGGAGTACTGTTTTTAAGGACTCTGCCTATTAAAAGAATGTCAAAATTATTTTTCTGTAAAGTATTACAGATTTTTGATACTCTTTGATCGGTAGATAAATCATTGGTAACAGAAATAATTATTCTTTTCAAAATCTTTATTTATTGCAATATATAACAAAATATTTTTTGTCTAATTATATTTATTCAACATAAATAGCATTTAGTATTTTTTTAAATATAGGTTTAAATCTTGAAAAATGTCAAATAAAAAAAATGGTTATATTGCAAATCAAATTGTTTGAAAAAGTTTAATTAATATTAACTTTTTAATCCCCTAAAAAATGTGCAAGTGTCCTTCCTGCGACTCTAGTTTTCGCAAAAGAGTACCCAGAAATTTATTGTTAAAATTGATTCCAAAAGCCAAAGCTTACAAATGCTATCGCTGTAGAACAAAGTATTTATTTGTTCCTTATTTGATGCCACCTGTAATTTTGTTAAAAGGAAAAAGAAAAATAAAAGAACAACATGTTTTTACAACAAAAAAACTAATTATTGATTAAAAAAAAGCCTCCATATTTTGGAGGCTTTTTACATGTTTCTATTTCTATTAATTTTAATTAAGAATTAATGATAAAGAATAATTATTTAACAGCGATGGCACTAATTTCTACATTTACAAATTTTGGTAGATTGGCCACTTCTACTGTTTCTCTAGCAGGAGCAGTTGCTTCATTGAAATACTCACCATATACGGCATTTATTTCAGAAAAATTATTCATGTCAGAAATGAAAATGGAGGTTTTAATAACATTTTCAAAAGTCATATCTGCAGCTTCCAAAACTTCTTTTAGGTTATTCATCACTTGTTTTGTTTCATCTTTTATTGAACTTAAAATAAGTTCTCCAGTTTCTGGATTAATAGCAATTTGCCCAGAGGTATACAAAGTATTTCCAGTCAAAACAGCTTGATTATATGGTCCAATAGGAGCAGGAGCTTTTGTTGTTGTGATTATTTTTTTCATATTTATTTTAAAGTAAAAAATGATTTATAGATTAGTTAACAATTAAAAAAGTCTTCTATCTGGTGGTTTATTTTTATCCCATTTTAAATCAGCTAAAACAGAAGATTTTACACCAATAAAAAAAGTGTAAGAAGTTTGTGTTCCAAAAGGTACCCAGTTAAAGTTAAATTGCCAACTGTCTAAATCTCTTGTAAAGTTAAATCTAGAAAATGTAAATGCTCCATCTTTAATGTCGTAACCAGAAGAATAACCCATACTCCATTTGGGTGATAGTTGGATGTTTCCACTAAACATTAAACTATGTATACCAATTTTTCCAGGTGTAATTCCGTTGTTAGAATAGTTTGCAGAGTAGGCTAAATTGATAGTCCAAGGTACTTTTGCATTATAGAGTTTTGCCTCTTTATTTTTGTTATCGGATTTTGTGTTCATTCCGTTTCCTCCTCCAAATTGATTTGAAGTGTTAATATTGCCACCAATAATATCCCCTACGTTCTGGGCGCCATTACCATTTTTGTTATTAGTTTCATCTTTTTTATCTTTATTAAAATCACTACTAGAAAGTGAATAATTTGCAGTTAAGTTTGCGTTGGTTAGCCTAAAAACTTTTGGGTTAAATTTGTTAATTCTTCTTCCATTTTCATTTACTTGATAGGGGTCTAAAGATCCGTTAAAGTTAATGGCTAATTTATCTTTTAGTAATCTTGTTCCGGCCGAAAAACTAACAGGAGACCAACGTAAACTATCAGCAGCTATATTGTAAGAACTACTAAAGTTTAGATTGTTTAAAATCATTATTTTTTCATCTTTCTCATCGCTGTCAGGATCTTTTGGGGCCACTTTAGCTTCGATAACATTATTTAATGAAATACTAATTGAGTTACTTAAACCAGAAGAAGGTGCCCCATAAATACCTTGGTCAAAAACTGTGTATTCTAATATATCACTTGCATCAGCGCTCTGCTGAACTTTTTTAATGTGTTGATCTTTAAAATCGGGTCTATAAGAATAAGAAATAGAAGGTCTAAAAGTGTGACGAATTGCTTTTAAACGCCCTTTTTTAAAATTAAAAGTACCATAAATATTAGTAGATAAACTAACGCCTGCGTTATATTCTCTGTAACTTTTAAATCCTCTTAATGTATCCGTAACGACTACATTTTGAGTGGCATCATAGTTTTTTTGAATATAATCGAAATGCCAAACTTCTTCATAATTTACACTTGGTGATAAAGTAAAATATTTGAAAGCTTTTATGTTTGTATTTGTTCCTGTTCTGTGTTGTATTCCTGATCTTGCTGTTTCAAACATTTTGCTTGTAAAAAACTCATCATCAGTGGTGTTAATTAAGTATTGACCTTGTAAAGTGTAATTAAAACCCATTTTTTGAATAGGTGTTTTTTGAATTCCTCCTTTTCCTGCAAAAGGGAAAATACGATCCATATTAACATTCAAAGAAGGCAAAGTCATAGAGATGTTACCTGTGTTTGTGTTTTGTGTATGGGTTGCAGTTACATTCATGTTGAAAGGAGTACCTACAAAATTTTTACTGTAATTAATAGATGAATTGAATGTGTTTGTTTGAGATTGAGAAACGTTAAATTGATTAAGTGTTTCTCTAAAGAAACGACTACTTCCTAAGTTTACTGATGCTGTAAACCTTGAGTTTGGACTAGCTTTAGCGTCTTGACTGTGAGACCACCTTATGTTGAAATTATTAGCTTTACTAAAGTCGTCAAACCCCCTTATACCATTAATAATGTTTTCGAAATTTAAAGAAAAAGTTCCATTAAAACGATATCTTTTTCTATAGTTAGAATTAATTCTTGCCCCCCAACTTCCATTAGACCAAGCGTCACCTAAGACAGTTAAATCTACATAATCATTTATAGCAAAGTAATAACCTCCATTTTGAAATCCTATCCCTCTATCTGTACTTCCTGTATCAAAAGCAGGGATTAAAAATCCTGAAACGCTAGTTTCACTCAGAGGAAAGTAGGCAAAAGGAATAAAAATTGGTGTTGGGATATCTGCTAAGACTAAATTACTAGAACCCACAATAATTTTTTTACCAGGGACTAATTTTGCTTTGTTAGTTGCTATATAGTAGTCAGGAATTTCTTTTTCTGATGTTGTAAATCTAATTTTCCGAACATAAATTGTAGAATCATTTACTCGCTTGGTTTTTGTACCATAAGTAAACATTTCTCCTTGTTTGGTTTTTAAGCCATAGATTAAAGCGCGTTTACTTTTTAAATTATAAATTATTGAATCTTGCTCTGATTCTTGACCACCTTGTTTAAAAACTGGTCGTTGCGTGTACCCTGTACTATCAATAATTCCTTTTGCAAATAGAGTGTTTTTTTTATAATCAACAACTATAATTCCAGCTTTTAAATCAATATCTGTATAGGTAATATTGGCTTCATTGTATAAAGTGACAGTTTGATTCTTAGCATTTTGAATAGTGTAATCTTTGGCTACGTGAGTAATTATATCCTCCACTGTTTCCTTAGGTTTTATAGAATCTTGCGCAATTGTATCTGTTTTTTTTAAGGCAAGTGAATCTTTTTTTAGATTAAGAATTGCCTCTTTTTTAGAAACAAGAGTATCATTTTTCACCTTAGAAATAGCTTTCTTTTTTTTGTTAGGAATATTTTCTTGTGAAAGCCCAATTTCAATAAAAAATATACAGCAAAATAAAAGTATGTATGATAGGTTTGTTTGCAATGCTATAAATACTATTTTTGTATGCGGGTAAAAGTATGGCTCAATATTTGAAGCACCAAATTTACGTTGCCAAAATTAGTTAAATTTTATTGATGCAATCTAAACAAAACAACAAAATTAATCCTAAAGTAAGAATTCTCTTTTTTTTCTTATTTATTACTTTTTTTGTAGCCAATACCACCTTAATTTATAGTCAAAAAAATTACGTAGTAGTTTTAGATGCGGGGCATGGAGGTAAAGATCCAGGGAATTTAGGAAATGGGTATAAGGAAAAAAATATAGCATTAAAAGTAACATTAGCTGTTGGTAAAAGACTTTCCAAACAAAAAGATATTAAAGTAGTATATACGAGAAAAAAAGATACTTATCCACCTTTATGGAAAAGAGGTGAGATAGCCAACAATGCAAAAGCAGACTTGTTTGTTTCTATCCATTGTGATTCTTATCAACCGAGACCAAGTGCACATGGAGCAGGTACTTTTGTACTAGGATTAAGAGGTAATAAAAAAAACTTAGAGATTGCAAAGAGAGAGAATGCATCAATTCTTTTAGAAGATAATTATCAAGAAAAGTATAAAGGTTTTGACCCCAATTCTGCAGAATCTGTTATAGGTTTATCATTGTTGCAAGAAGAAAATTTAGCTAAAAGTTTGGCTATTGCAAGTTTGATTCAAAATAATTTTGCCAATAAATTAAAAAGGAATGACAGAAAGGTGAAGCAAGATAATTTTCAGGTTTTGAGAGAAACCATTATGCCTAGTGTGCTTATTGAATTAGGTTTTTTAACCAATAAAAAAGAAGGCAGGTATTTAAATTCGTCTAAAGGACAATCACAAATGGCAGTTGCTATTGCTGATGCCATAACTAAATATATCAATAACCTAAAAATTAATACAGTTTCTAATAATACCGTTACCAAAGTATTTAATGCAATTGAATATAAAATTCAAATAGCTTCTGGTAAAAATAGAATAGCTACAAAATCATATAATTTTAAAGGTTTAAAAGGAGTACAAAGAGTAAAGGTAGGTTCTTATTATAAATACTATTATGGAGTTTCATCCAATTTTAAAGAGGTTAAGAAATCTTTGAAAAAAGCAAAAACAAAAGGATATTCCTCAGCTTTTATAGTAGCATTTAAAAATGGTGAAAAGTTATCTATCAAAGACGCTTTGAAAATGCAGTAATTTAGATGGTTTCTCCCAAAAATTATTAGTAATATTGTTATTAAATTATATTCTATGTCTAAAGAGTTAAAAACAGGAATTGTAGCCTTAATTGTAATTGTAATTTTTATATGGGGTTACAACTTTTTAAAAGGACAAAATTTACTAGATACAAATACTAGGTATTATAATGTTGAGTATAAAAATATTGGAGGTCTAAGTAATTCTAGTTTAGTAACTATTAATGGCTTAAAAGTAGGTTCTGTAGTTGAGATTGATTTCAATAAAAAAGAAGGTAAAAGAGGAGAATTGTTAGTGAAATTTAGTGTTGAAAAAGATTTTGAGTTTTCAAAAAAGAGTGTTGTTAAAATTTATTCACCAAGTCCATTAGGAGGTTCTAACCTAGCAATTATTCCTAATTATGAAGGAGAAAATGCAGTTTCTGGAGATTTTTTAATAGGTGAAATTGAATCTAGTTTATTTACTTCTATTGGTGAGCGTTTAGATCCTTTGCAGCATAAACTAGAACATGTAATTGTTAGTGCAGATTCTTTATTTAGAAACCTAAATCATGTTTTAGATAAAAAAACCCAAGAGAGTTTAAAGTCATCTGTTAGAAATTTAGAATTTACATTAGTAGAGGTAAAAAAAACAATGTTGTCTATAAACGGTATCATAGATTCCACTTCTACAACATTGCAAGAAACAGTTGATAATACAAAGCTTATTACAGATAATTTTGCCAAAGTTTCAGATACTATTGTAAATGCTAATATTGGAAATATTATCAAAAAAACTGAGGTTACCTTGAACTCAATGAATAAAATGCTTTCCGGAATTAATAATGGGCAAGGAACCTTAGGGAAGTTTGTTACAGATGAACAGTTGTATACGAATCTAACTTCGATGTCTAAAGAATTAGAAGAATTGTTGAGAGAAATGAAGTTAAACCCAAAAAGATTTGTCCATTTTTCATTATTCGGTAAAAAAGCGAAGCCTTATAATCCTAAAAAGGATAAAGAGCTAGAAAAAGAAGGCAATAAATAACCTATTTTAAACTTTAAAATAAGATGCAATATATACCAAACATATTATTTGCTATAGCTTTGGCTGTAGGTCTAGGATTTTTTGTGATGAACATTCGCAAGTTATCTAGAAACATCAAATTAGGAAAAGATGTAGATAGAAAAGATAGAAAATCCGAACGACTAAAAAATATGATTATGATTGCACTTGGGCAATCTAAAATGGTAAAAAGACCTTTTTCAGGGTTCTTACACATAATTGTTTATGTTGGTTTTATCATTATTAATATAGAAGTCTTAGAAATTATCATAGATGGATTGTTTGGAACTCACAGAGTTTTTCAAGGAATTATAGGTGATGCATTTTATGGTTTTTTAATAGGGACTTTCGAAATTTTAGCAGCATTAGTATTTGTTACAGTCATTATTTTTTGGACAAGAAGAAATGTAGCTAATATCAAACGCTTCTTAAGTAAAGAAATGAAAGGATGGCCCAAAAAAGATGGAAACCTAATTTTATACTTCGAAATGGTTTTAATGACTTTATTTTTAGTAATGAATGCTTCAGATGCACCATTTCAAGAAGCTGGAGTTGGAAACCCAATAAGTCAGTTCTTTGTTCCATTATTTGAGGGTTTTACACCAGAAAATTTGCACATCATTGAAAGAACTGCTTGGTGGATTCATATTTTAGGAATTTTAGTGTTCTTAAATTACCTCTATTACTCAAAGCATTTACACATTTTATTGGCTTTTCCAAATACATATTTTGCGAATTTGAATCCCAAAGGACAATTCAATAACTTAGAATCTGTTACTAATGAGGTTAAATTGATGATGGATCCAAGTGCAGATCCTTATGCAACACCCGCTGAAGGAGCAGAAGATGAAGTGCCAGAAAAATTTGGAGCATCTGATGTTACCGACCTAAACTGGGTGCAATTGCTAAATGCATACACATGTACAGAATGTGGAAGATGTACTTCATCTTGCCCAGCAAATTTAACAGGTAAGAAATTATCACCTCGTAAAATCATGATGGATACTCGTGATCGTCTAGAAGAAGTTGGTAGAAATATCGATGCAAATAAAGGTGAGTTTAAAGATGATGGTAAGCAACTTTTAAACGATTATATTTCTCCAGAAGAATTATGGGCATGTACAAGCTGTAATGCTTGTGTAGAAGAATGTCCTGTAAATATAGATCCATTATCTATCATTATGGATATGAGAAGATATTTAGTGATGGAACAAAGCGCTGCGCCTCAAGAATTAAATATGATGATGACTAATATTGAAAATAATGGAGCGCCTTGGCAATATAATCAACAAGACAGATTAAACTGGGTTAACGAAGAGTAAATAATTTTTCAATTAATAATTATCAATTTCAATTTTTTTTAATTGATAATTCAAAATTTGTAATTTATGATAGTACCAACAATGGCAGATATGATGGCTCAAGGCAAACAACCAGAAGTGTTGTTTTGGGTTGGAGCAGCAGGAAGTTATGACGATAAAGCTAAAAAAATATCAAGAGCATTTGTAAAAATTTTACATCAAGCTAATGTAGATTTTGCTGTTTTAGGTACAGAAGAATCGTCTACAGGAGATGCTGCAAAAAGAGCAGGAAATGAGTTTTTGTTTCAGATGCAAGCCATGATGAATATCGAAGTTTTAAATGCATACGAGGTTAAAAAAATTGTGACTTGCGATCCACATTCTTTCAACACATTAAAAAATGAATATCCCTCTTTAGGTGGAAAATATGAAGTATATCACCATACACAATTCATTCAGGATTTAATCAAAGAAGGAAAACTAAAAATTAACGATACTACTTTAAAAGGAAAGCGACTTACATTTCATGATCCTTGTTATTTGGGTAGAGCTAATGAGGTGTATGAATCTCCAAGAGATCTAATTAGAAAATTAGGAGTAAATCTAACCGAAATGAAACGCCATAAATCTACAGCATTATGTTGTGGAGCTGGGGGAGCACAAATGTTTAAAGACGCTGAAGCAGGTGATAAAGAGGTTAATATATTGCGTACTGAAGATGCTTTAGAAACCAAACCTCAAATTATAGCAACTGGTTGCCCTTATTGTAAAACAATGATGACAGATGGAATTACGTTTAAAGAAAAAAGTGCTGAGGTAGAAGTAAAAGATATTGCAGAACTAATTGCAGAGGCTAATAATTTATAATATGAAAAAAATACTATTACTATTTACAGTCTCTTTATTCATTTTATCATGTGGTAAAGAAGAAAGTAAGAAAAAAGAAGTTCAAACAATAAAAAAAGATACAATTGTTCAGCCAGAAAAGGTTATCGTTGAGGAGGTTGAACCTCAACAATTTTTTACAGTTCAAATAGCGGCATTAAGACAGAGAAATGATAAACTTGAAAAGTTAGAAAATATTCAAGTATTTCTAGAAGATGGTTATATTAAATACAGATTAGGAGATATACCAACTTATGAAGAAGCACACAAGTATAGAGATTCTATAATACATAAATATCCTGGAGCTTTTGTGCAAGCAATTAAAGGTACAATTGCAATATCAATTAGAGATGCATTACAGCAATAAATAAGTTGTAAATGTTTAAAAACTATATAAAAGCAGCTCGTTTACGCACATTGCCATTATCTGTTTCTGGGATAATTGTTGGTTGTTTCTTGGCAAACTTTATAAATGATATGCATCCAGCAAATTATAATTTATTGGAATTATTTTGCATTCATAGAGAAGAAAATTACTGGATTTTTGTTTTAGCTATTCTAACCACAATAGGATTTCAAGTACTATCAAATTTTGCGAATGATTATGGTGATGGAATAAAAGGTTCAGATAAAAATAGAGAAGGAGAAGAAAGAATGGTTGCTTCTGGAGCAATCTCACCAAAACAAATGAAATCAGCAATGATTATCACCACAATATTCACTTTAATTATTGCAATTTTATTGATATATGTTGCTTTTGGTAAAGAAAATTTTGGGTATTCCATCTTGTTTTTTGGACTAGGAATTGCATCAATTGCAGCAGCCATAAAATATACTGTGGGTAATTCAGCCTATGGATACTCTGGTTTTGGTGATGTGTTTGTATTTTTGTTTTTTGGGTTATTAAGTGTAGTTGGTAGCTATTTTTTGTATACAAAATCCATCAACTTTAAAATCTTTTTACCCGCAATTTCTATTGGTTTGTTAAGTACTGCTGTATTGAACTTGAATAACCTTAGAGATCGAGAACAAGATAAAAAGAATCATAAAAATACCTTAGTGGTAAAATTGGGGGCAGGAAAAGCAAAAAAATACCATTATTTCTTGATTTTTGGTGCTTTACTTGCGTCATTAATTTTTGTATTTTTAGATTTCAAAAGTCCTTTGCAGCTTTTGTTTTTAGTGGCTTTTATTCCATTGATAAAAAATGTAATTACTGTGGCTCAAAATAAAATTCCATCAGAATTAGATAAAGAATTGAAAAAAGTAGCATTGAGCACTTTTTTATTCGCAATTTTATTCGGAATCGGACAATTATAAAAACTCATATTATGAAGATTACTTTTTACGGACATGCTTGTTTTGGAATCGAAATTGAAAAAACTAATATTTTAATAGACCCTTTTATTACAGGAAATGAATTGGCATCTGATATTGATGTTACTAAGATAAAAGCAGATTATATTCTGTTAACGCATGCGCATCAAGATCACGTTTTAGATGTTGAGGTAATTGCGGAAAGAACAGGTGCTACAATTGTTTCTAATTATGAAATAGCCATGTATTATCAGGCTAAAGGATTTAATATTCACCCTGTAAATCATGGAGGAACCTACACAACAGAAACCTTTTCTGCTAAGTATGTCAATGCAATTCATACTTCCTCTTTTGCAGATGGTACTTATGGTGGGCAACCTGGAGGTTTTGTTATTTCTGCAAATGACAAAAACCTATATGTAGCAGGAGATACAGCCTTAACTATGGATATGAAATTGATTCCGTTATCATATAAAATTGATTGTGCGATTTTACCTATAGGGGATAACTTTACTATGGGAATTGATGATGCAATTATTGCAAGCGATTTTGTAGCATGTAACACTGTAATTGGCTGTCACTTCAATACATTTCCTCCAATAACAATTAATATAGATGATGCAAAATCTGCATTTGAATCCAAAGAAAAAGAATTAAAAATTTTAGAAATAGGAAGTTCAATCTCCATTTAGTAAAATGAAAACAATCAAAGTAATTTTAAGTATTATCTCTGTTTTAGTATTGGCATTTTTTTTAACAGGTTTAATTGTAAAAGAAACCAACTATTCAGCAGAAATCTCGGTAAATAAACCTTTAAAAGAAGTATTTAAGCTCTTTAATGAACCAGGAAATGTGCAACAATGGATTCCTGAAATAAAATCTATTGATACTTTAAAGCTAAATCCAAGTTTTACTGGTAGCGAGTTTAAAATGGTGGTTGATAATCAAGGTCAAGAAATTACCATGATAGAAAAAATCATGGCTTATGTGCCAAATGAAAAAATTACGTTGTTTTTTGACGCAGAAAACATGTTAAAAACAGATAATTATGTGTTTACCGAAAAAGAAGGCAATACAGTTATTACTTTAAACTCAAGTTGCCAAAGCGATTCTTATATTATGGCGTGTATGTTTCCTTATTTTGAGGGAGTTTTTCAAGAACAAGATCAAACGTATTTGAATAATTTTAAAGCGTACGCAGAAAAACAATAACTTCTTTTGATAAAAGCTGAATACAAAAAATACATTCTTATTTTTAAAAATCCAAGTGGAACATCACGTGGAATTTTAAGAACCAAAGAAACGTGGTTTATCATTTTAAAAGAAGGTGATAAAATAGGTTTTGGAGAAACAGGTTTGTTTAGAGGTTTAAGTGTTGATAATGTTGCTGATTATGAAAAAAAACTAAACTGGGTTTGTGAAAATATCCACTTAGACTTAAATAAGTTATTGGTTGAATTGATTCATTTTCCTTCAATTCAATTTGGTTTAGAACAAGCTTTTTTATCTCTACAAAGCAATACTCCTTATGAGTTATTTCCTTCAGAATTTACAAGCGGAAAAGAATCCATTAACATAAATGGATTGGTTTGGATGGGAGACAAATCTTTTATGAAAAAACAAATACAAGAGAAACTAAAAACTGGTTTTTCTTGTATAAAGATGAAAATTGGTGCGATTGATTTTGATACAGAAGTAGATTTATTAAAATCCATCAGAAAAGAATTTTCATCCAAAGAAATAGAATTACGAGTAGATGCAAATGGTGCTTTTTCTTCGAATGAAGCTTTAGAGAAATTACAAATATTATCAGAATTAGAATTGCACTCTATAGAACAGCCCATTAAACAAGGACAGCTTCAAGAAATGGCACGTTTGTGTGAACAAACACCTTTGCCAATAGCCTTGGATGAGGAATTGATAGGGGTGTTTACAGAGGATAAAAAAAAGGCAATTATTAAAAGTATAAATCCTCAATATGTCATTTTAAAACCAAGTTTAATTGGTGGTTTTAAAGGGAGTAAAGAATGGATTAAATTTGCTGAAGAAAATAATACTAGTTGGTGGATTACATCAGCTTTAGAAAGCAATATAGGGCTAAATGCAATAGCACAATTTACCTACACTTTACAAAATAAAATGCCACAAGGTTTAGGAACAGGAGGTTTGTTTACAAACAATTTTGAAAGTCCGTTAGAAGTTAAAAACGGAAACTTAACGTATTGTAAAGGTAAAAAATGGAATTTTAATATATAACAATGAATTTTATACAACAAGCATATAAAGGAAATAGAGAATGGTACTTTTGGTTACTAACCCTTTTTTTAGCATTTATTGGCTGGCAAATAGTTGGGGTTATTCCTTTGTTTTTGGTAGCATTTAATGCATCTAGTGGTTTAGCAGAGTTTACCAAAGCTGCAGAAGATAGTTTTATGTCTTTAGGTATAAACAGTAATCTGTTTTTATTTTTAATAATTTTCTCTTTTGCTTGCGGATTATTATTGCTATTTGTTGGTGTTAAATACATCCATAAAAGAAGTATTACATCTCTAATTACAAGTAGAGACAAAATTGACTGGAATCGTATTAAATTCGGTTTTTTATCTTGGGGAATTCTTGCTGTAATAAGTATTGTCATAGGAATTTATCTTGCACCAGAGAATTATGTTTGGAATTTTAGAACTATTCCTTTCTTTACTTTGCTTGTGATCTCTTTTTTGTTTCTACCATTGCAAACAAGTTTTGAGGAATTATTATTTAGAGGATATCTAATGCAAGGAATTGGGGCACTTATTAAAAATCGATGGTTTCCATTAATTTTTACTTCGGTTTTATTTGGGCTGTTACATGGTGCAAATCCAGAAGTAGAAAAGTTAGGGTATATTTCTATGGTATTCTACATTGGTACTGGTTTTTTCTACGGATTAACTACACTTATGGATGAAGGTACAGAACTGGCTTTGGGTTTACATGCTGCAAATAATATTATTGCTGCATTTTTTGTGACTACAGATTGGACGGTTTTTCAAACAGATGCACTCTATATTGATACTTCAGAGCCATCTGTAGGTTGGGAAATGTTTTTTCCGGTTTTGGTTTTATATCCTTTAATGTTATTCTTTTTCTCCAAAAAATATGGATGGAAAAACTGGATGGAAAAGCTTACAGGTAAAATTGAACAGCCAATTTCTTTGAACAGTAATTCTATAATTTTAGATAATGTTGAAGCAGAATAGCTTCCATAAAGATTTTAAACTTAATAATAATTCATTTTCTTCTGTTGATGAACTATTGGCTTTTTCTTGTACTATTTCTGATGAGATTTATTCCTTTTTAAATAGTTGGTTTTCTAGTTCAAATACTATTTCTGTACAAACTTCAGGGTCAACAGGTATACCAAAACCCATTTTATTGAAAAAACAGCAGATGATAAATTCTGCTTTAGCTACAGGCGATTTTTTTGATACTAAAGAAAATACATTGGCACTTTTATGTCTATCACCAGCATATATTGCAGGTAAAATGATGTTGGTAAGAGCTATAACTTTAGGTTGGCATTTAGACGTAATTACACCAGATGCGAATCCTTTGCAGAACTTAGATAAATATTATGATTTCACTGCAATGGTCCCTTTACAGTTAAAAAACTCAATTACTTATTTATCTAATGTCAAGAAAATAATTGTTGGTGGAGGTGTAGTTTCAAATGAGTTACAAGATCAAATTCAAAACACAAAGTGTAAGGTTTTTGCAACTTATGGAATGACAGAAACTATAACGCATATTGCTATTAAACCATTAAATAATCAACCTGATGAAATGCTGAGTTGTGGTAAAAAATCTTTTTATGAAATATTGCCCAATATTCAAATTTATAAAGATAAAAGAGATTGTTTAGTTATTGAGGCACCAAAAGTTTCTGATGAAATCATATTTACAAATGATGTAGTTGATTTAATATCAGACACAAAATTTGAATGGTTGGGTAGACATGATCATGTGATTAATTCTGGAGGAGTTAAACTGTATCCAGAAAAAATTGAAGAAAAATTATCCAAAATCATCTCAAACCGTTTTTTTGTAGCTGGTATTCCTGATGCAGTTTTTGGAGAAAAACTAATTGTAATTATTGAGGGGCAAGAAATAGATTTGGACTTTAATTCAGTTAATTTATCAAAATTTGAAAAACCTAAAAAGGTTTATTTTATTCAAAATTTTAAAGAGACAATAACAAAAAAAATCCAACGTAAAAAAACATTGGATTTAGTTTTTTTTGGTTAAAGTATTAGTAAGTAGTCTCTTAAGTGTTATTTTTAAAATGGTTAATTTCTTTTATATCAATAAAGATTAATGAGATTTTTAATTAAGAATATGTGAATTTGTTTAGCAAAGTCTTGTTTTAAATAGGAAAACTATATTATATTTGAATTTTAATTAAGGATTTTATATGTAATAACGATATTAGGGGGTTTAACTTATTGCATTAAATTCAATAAAAAAGTCGTGATCTAAATCACGACTTTTTGCTTCTTATAAAGTAAAAAAACTAAATTTTATTATAAAATAAGCTTTTAATAATACCATCTGAAAGTCCTATTTTTGGGACGTATATTTTTCTTGCTCCACTCCATTTCATAGCAGATAAATAGATTTTTGTTGCTGGTATAATAACATCTGCTCTATCTGGATTTAAACTTAACTCAGAAATTCTTTGTTCGTAAGTCATTTGTTTTAAAAATTGATATTGCGCTCCTAGATATATGTAAGAAATAGGTTTTCCTTCAGATCTACCAGACATTTTAAATAATTTGTTAATGTTGCCTCCAGAACCAATTAGAGATATTTTCTTAAGTCCTTTAGTATTCTTTTTTATCCATTTTTCAACATCAGCAAAAATTTCTTTGTTCACAGATTTTTTATTGTTTATTAAACGAACTGTACCCATTTTAAAAGATTTTGAAGCAATGATTTTACCATCAGAAAAAATAGTAAATTCTGTACTACCACCTCCAACATCAACATACAAATAAGATTTATGACCACTAATTAAATTATCTAAATCTGTAGATGAAATAATTGCAGCTTCTTCTTTACCGCCAATAATATCAATATTAATTCCTGTTTCTTTGTTAATTCTTGCAACAACATCTTTTCCGTTAGCAGCTTCTCTCATAGCAGAAGTTGCACAGGCTTTATAACGTTCAACACCATGAACATCCATGAGTAATTTGAAAGCGCTCATAGCATTAACCATTCTTATTTGGTTTTTCTCACTGATTTGACCACCAACAAAAGCATCTGCACCTAAACGAATAGGTACACGAATTAATGCAGATTTTTTAAACTGAGGTTCTTTGTCATCAGAAACGATAACATTAGATACCAATAATCTTATGGCGTTAGAACCAATATCTATGGCCCCGTATTTTTTAATTTCTAACAAACTTCTATTTATGATTTTTAGGAAATTCTATCATAAAAGTTTTACCTTTTTTGATGTTTTTCCAGTGTTTTTCATCAAATTTAATTCCAATAATTCCACAAGTAGTTACGTGTGGAATCGGTTTGTTTCCAAACTTATTTACAAAAGTATTAATTCCGTGGTCATGACTAAAAATAATTGCCGAATTGAATCCATCATCTAAAGCACAAACCGTTTTTACCAAATAGCCATCACTAAAACTATACAATTGCCTGTTAATTTGTAAGTTGGCTAATGGATAACCTAAATTTTCACAAAAAATAACGGCAGTATGTAGTGCTCTATTTGCACTGCTAGACACAAAAACGTCAGGTCTTTTAACTTTTTTGCTTAAAAATTTAGACATTAAATGCGCATCTTTTATTCCTCTTTTTTTTAGAGGCCTATCAATATCTTCTATACCAGCGTATTCCCAGGAAGATTTTGCATGTCTAACAATGTATAAAGTTTTCATTCAATTTTGATTGTTGATGTGTAAATATAAAAATTTATGGAGCTAATCGTTCTAATTTCCAAGAAAAATCTTTTTCTAAAGTATATCGAATTCTATCGTGCATTCTGTTAGGTCTCCCTTGCCAAAACTCTATAGAAATCGGTTTTACGAGATAACCACCCCAATGAGGAGGTCTTTCAATTTCTTTACCTTCAAAATTTCTTTCAAACATTTTTAAGTTTTTATCCAATTCCTCTCGTGAAGAAACTACTGTACTTTGATTAGATGCCCAAGCACCTAATTTACTTCCATCAGGTCTTGACTCAAAATAACCATCAGAAAGGTTTTCTGCTAATTTTTCTGCTTTACCTTTAATAATGATTTGCTGCTCTAAAGCAGGCCAAAAGAAGGCCAAACAAATGTTATTATTTGCTGCAATTGCTTTTCCTTTTTCTGATGTATAGTTGGTGTAAAAAATAAAACCCTCCCAAGTAACTCTTTTTAATAGAACCACTCTGTTTTTTGGGAAACCGTCTAAACCTAAAGTAGAAACATGCATAGCATTGGTTTCTTCTACGGAATTAGATTCATCAGCATTTCTAAACCAGGTTTGAAATAATTCCATAGGATTTTCAGGACAATTGCTCTCTAAAAGTTCTTGTTTTTCGTATGATTTACGGTAGTTTGATAAGTCTTTAGCCATTTACTTTTCTTTTAAACAAAGATAATCCAATAAAGGTTAAAAAACCATTTAATATTAAAACGAAAAAACCAAAATCGAAATTAAAAAATTGTAAACTATGATAACTAATAATGAAAGTTAAAACAGGGGCTAACAAACAAATAAAAGGTACCATTTTGTCTTTTACATTCACTTTGGTAAAGAGTCCAAAAGCATATAAACCTAATAATGGGCCATAAGTATAACCTGCTGCTTTAAAAATATTGGCAATCACACTTTCATCTGCAATAAAATATTTAAAGATTAAGATGATCAACACTAAAACTATAGAAAATACGATGTGAATTTTCTTTCTAATTTTTTCTTGGCGTTTTTTATCCTCTTTTTTATCAATCTCTAGGATGTCTATACTAAAAGAAGTGGTTAAAGATGTTAAGGCAGAATCTGCACTTGAGTATGCAGCAGCAATTAATCCCAATAAAAAGAATAGGGCAGTAGCTAACCCTAAATTTCCTTGCGTAGCAATTAATGGAAAGAGTTGGTCTTTGTGCGCATCAATCCCATTTTTTTGAGCATAATCTGTTAGTAAAACTCCCAAAGCTAAAAAGAAAAAATTAACAATGACTAACACAATAGTAAACCAAAACATGTTTTTTTGAGCATCTTTTAAGTTTCTGCATGTTAGGTTTTTTTGCATCATATCTTGATCTAAACCTGTCATCACAACTGCAATAAAAGCACCTGATAAAAACTGTTTCCAAAAATAATTTCCTGCACTAACATCATCAAAAAAGAATATCTTAGAAAGTTTGCTTTCTGATACATAGCTAAATAAACTATCAATTTGCATTTCATCAGAAATAGTATAAATACAAACGCCTACTGCTATTAACATGAATAAAGTTTGTAAGGTATCTGTCCAAACAATCGTTTTAATTCCTCCTTTAAAAGTGTACAGCCAAATCAATAAAATAGTGATAGAAACTGTTACCCAAAACGGAATTCCATAGGCATCAAACAAAATAACTTGTAACACATTTGCAACTAAAAACAACCTGAAAGCTGCTCCAATTGTTCTAGAAAGTAGAAAGAAACTTGCTCCGGTTTTGTAAGAATATCGTCCAAAACGATCTTCTAAATAGGTGTAAATTGATGTTAGGTTTAGTTTGTAATAGAGCGGTAGTAGAATCAATCCAATAATAGCATAACCAACTACATAACCCAAAACCATCTGAAAATAACTCATGCTTTGTGCTTCTACCCAACCAGGAACAGAGATAAAAGTAACACCAGAAAGTGATGCTCCAATCATTCCAAATGCCACCAAATACCATGGTGATGAGTTGTTGGCCTTAAAAAAAGTTTTATTATCCGCAGATTTCCCTGTGATGAATGATATGAAAATCAACACTGAAAAGTAAGCTACAATTAATAGAATTATATATTGTGGTTGCATCTTTTAATTACGAATTATAAATTGTGAATTACGAATATAATCTATTTAAAAAATAATGCAATATTTTATAATTCGTAATTGATAATTCATAATTTAGCCACTATGGATTTTTCATCGAAATTGTTAGAAAATGCTGTGAACGAAGTGTCTCGTTTACCAGGAATTGGTAAAAGAACAGCCTTACGTTTGGTGTTGCATTTGCTAAAGCAACCTTCAGAACATACAAAGTATTTATCAGAGGCACTTTTGCATTTACGAAATGATGTAAAAACCTGCGAAAAATGCCATAATATTTCTGATACTATTTTATGTGATATTTGCCAAAACCCAAAAAGAAATGCAGAAATAGTTTGTGTTGTAGAAGATATTAGAGATGTAATGGCGATAGAAAGTACTTCTCAGTTTAATGGTTTGTATCATGTTTTAGGTGGAAAAATTTCTCCCATAGAAGGTATTGGTCCTCAAAATTTAGAAATAGATTCCTTGGTAAATAAGATAGAAAATGGAGAAATTAAAGAACTAATTTTCGCATTAAGTTCTACAATGGAAGGTGATACAACTAACTTTTACATCTTTAAACAAATAGAAAAATTTGAGATTACAACGTCTACGATTGCAAGAGGAATTTCTGTTGGTGATGAATTAGAATATGCAGATGAAGTTACTTTAGGTAGATCTATTGTGAATAGAATTCCTTTTGAGCAGAGCATAAAGGGTTGATTTTAATCTTTGTCTAAAACAACAGTTTTACTCATTTTAACTTTATGTTTTTTAAATGAATAAAATGCCATAAAAGCACTAATTATCATTAAAATTGCAGCCAGTAAAAATGGAGCTCCAGCAAACTCAAAAGGAGCATCATCATTTGTGAAATAATAAAAAATACCTGTCATTAAAGGTGGACCAACAATAGCAGAAGCACTCATTAAACTAGTTAATGTTCCTTGAATTTCTCCTTGTTCTGTTTCAGGAACTTGTATAGAAATTACAGCTTGTAAAGCGGGTCCTGCAATTCCTCCCAAACAATAAGGAATTAAAAAGACAAACATCATCCAGCTATCAGTAGCAAAAGCAAAAAGAAGCATTCCTAAACTGTATAAAAAGAAACCTACGTAAATACTTTTTTCATTACCTAATCTTGGGTTTATCCATCGTATTAAAACACCTTGAACCAAAGCAACACATAAGCCAATCATCCCTAAAGAAAGCCCAACCATTTTTTCATCCCAATTAAATTTATACATTGAAAAATAACTCCAATTGCTTTGAATAGCGTGAGAAGCTACATATAAAATGAACATTGCCAACACCAAACCAATTAGTTTTGGGTATTTTTTTAAACTTATAAAGCTACCAACAGGATTTGCTCTTTTGATGTTAAAATCTCTTCTTTTTTCTTTGGATAAAGATTCAGGAAGGATAAAATAACCGTACAGGAAATTGATAAAACATAAAACAGCTGTTGCGTAAAAAGGAACTCTTGCACCATATTGCCCTAGTAAACCACCAATAACTGGGCCAATAATAAATCCTAAGCCAAAAGCTGCTCCAATCATTCCAAAGTTTTTAGCTCTATTTTCAGGCGTGCTAATATCTGCAATATAAGCTGATGCAGTTGTGATGCTTGCACCAGTAACACCAGCTATAATTCGTCCAATAAATAACCAAGTAATTGTAGGTGCTAATGCTAGTAAGATATAGTCTAATGTAAATCCGAATAAAGAAATTAAAATGATAGGTCTTCGTCCATATTTATCACTTAGATTACCAACAACAGGCGCAAAAATAAATTGTGTAATGGCGTAGGCAAAAGTTAACCAACCACCAATTTTTGCAGCTTCACTAATATCACCTTGAATGAGTTCTTCAATCAAACCAGGAATTACAGGAATGATAATTCCCCATCCAATAACATCAATTAACATTGTGACAAAGATGAAACCTAAAGCAGCTTGCTTTTTATTTTTTTTCATTGGTGAGTTTGAGGTATCAAATAAAAGAATTATTATTCAATTAGTTGTCCTCAGTAGAAGTTTTATCAGTTTTTTTTAAGACCTCTTTTTCTGCTTTTTCCCAAGATTTCTTTTCTCTAATTTTCTTGTATAATCTTATAGCTAACATTAATACCACTCCAAAAAGTACAATACCTACAACACCCCAAACCCAGTTGATAGCACTTTTTAAAGTGACTAAAAAAACAACTGCAAAGAGAATTAATGTAGCTACTTCGTTCCAGATTCGTAATTGTAAAGCAGAGTATCTTATAACGTCATTTTGTAATTGTTTGTAGATTCTCTGACAAGAATAATGATAAAAGTATAATGCAAAAACAAATGCTAGTTTTACATGCATCCAAGGTTCAGATAAATAATACGGATTTTTATACAACATCCAAAAAGCAAAAAAACTTGCCAAAATAGCTGATGGCCAAGTAATAATATACCACAAACGTTTGCTCATTAATTTAAACTGAGTTTGTAATATTTTTTTGTCAGGTTGAGGTTTTTTCTCCGCTTCAACATGATAAATAAATAATCTAATTATGTAGAATAAACCTGCAAACCAAGTCACTACAAAAATAACGTGCAAAGCTTTTACGTATAAAAAATCCATAATATTATATTTAGTTTCAAAGTTTCAAAGTTTCAAAGTTTCAAGGTTGATATTTCTCCTATCGTCGAAATGACATTTGTTAGAAATTTTGATTTTTGCTAACTACTAACTACTAACTACTAACTACTAACTACTAACTATGAACTGCTAACCTCCCAGTCTTTTATCCAGTTTGCCATTACATCAACCCAATCGTCATTATCATTCATACAAGGTATGTGTTTGTAATCTGTACCACCAGCCTCTAAGAAATCTTCTTTTCCTTCCATGGCAATTTCTTCTAACGTTTCTAAACAATCAGAAACAAATGCAGGTGTAATTACGGCTAACTTTTTCTTACCTTCTTTCGGGAATTTTTCCAATTCAAAATCAGTGTAAGGTTTTAACCAAGGATCCTTTAGTAAGCGAGATTGAAAAGAGTTGCTCCAAGTACCTGCCTTTAAGTTTAGTTCTTTAGCAATGGCTTTTGTAGTTTCAAAACATTGGTGTCTATAACAAGTGTAATGAGCAACTGAATTACGTTCACAACAAGATCCATCAATTTTACAATGACTTTTTGTTGGGTCAGATTTCATAATATGACGTTCTGGAATTCCGTGATAAGAGAATAAAATGTGATCGTAATCAAAACCTTTTAAATGATTGGCAATGTTACTACTCATTGCTTTGATATAATCTGGTTCTTTGTAAAAAGGAGGCAAAGTATCTAAAATTACATTCGGATATTTTTCTGCTAAAATTTCTTCAGCTTTCGTTACTACAGTTTCATAAGAAGACATCGCATAATGCGGATATAAAGGAGCTAAAAAAATCTCAGTAACTCCTTTATCTACCAATTCTTTAATGCCTTTTTCCATACTCATAGAACCATAACGCATTGCCAAAGCTACAGGAATATCTGTTTTTTGTTTTACTTTTTCAGTAAATCGCTCAGAAATCACCACTAAAGGAGAGCCTTCATCCCACCAAATTTTTTTGTAAGCTGCTGCTGATTTTTTTGGTCTAAAGTTTAAAATGATTCCTTTAATTAAAATGTAGCGCTTCCAATACGGAATGTCAATAACGCGTTCATCCATTAAAAATTCATCTAAATATGTTTTTACATCTTTAATGTCTGTGCTATCTGGTGATCCTAAATTGTTTAATAAAACTCCTTTCATTTTTTTTCTGAATTTATTTCAGTATTTAATTTTGTTTTATGATTCTGAAGATGTCACCTTGAGCGCAGTCGAAAGGTTGTTTCAGAATCTTATTTATTTTTTTGCAAATTGATTGGTAATCTCATACAAACTAATTGCCAAACTATGGATTACATTCATTGACGAATTTCTTCCATACATTGGTATGGCAATCGTTTCGTCTACCAAATCGATGTTTTTAATTCCGTTACGTTCACTTCCCAAAAGTAAAACGATTTTCTCATGATTTTTAAAATTAAAATCTTGAATATTGATGCTTTTATCAGTAATTTCTATACCTAAAATTGTGTTTTCTTCTTCTTTTAATTGCTGAATTAATTGCTCAAAATCGTTATAAAAATCATGTTTTATTTGGTTGATGGTATTTCTAGCCGTTTTAACAACTTTTCTATTTTCTAAAGAAGGCGAATTCTCGTGAAAATAAATTTTTTCTACACCAAAACTTTCAGAAATTCGAAAACACATGCCAATGTTTTCAGGGGTTCTAATGGCATCACAAACAATGGTAATAGGAAATTGTTGCTGTTGATTTTCGATATCGTAATGCGTTAATTGTTTCACTCTTTAATGTTTAATTGTAAAAAACGTCTTATTGATTTAAGCTCATTACATATTTCTTTGGTGTAGTGCCAAACTTCTTTTTAAACGCAGCAATAAAGTGACTTGAAGTGCTATATCCTACTTTAATCCCAACTTCGTTTACATTATATTGATTGCTTTCTAGCAGCCTTCTAGCATGTTCCATTTTGTAATCAAGTAAAAAACTAAACACAGTATCTCCGTAAATTTGCTTAAAGCCTTCTTTTAGTTTTTTAATGTTTAATCCAATTTCATTTGCTAATTCTAGTAAACTTGGTGGTTCAGCCATTCTATCAATAATAATTTCTTTAGCTTTTCTAATTTTTAAAACATTTTGTTCATCCACCAAAAAAGGACAATACTCACCCTCAACGTTTTCATCTTTTTGAAAATGCAAACTTAACAATTCATAAACTTTTCCTTTTACATATAGTTCTCTTATGGAGCTGTTGATGTTAGAATTGATAATTTGTTGTAATACTATAGAAACTGTAGGTTTTATTTCTGTATCATCGTAATATTTTCTGTTACTATTTTCATCACTTAAAAAAGGAATATGACCAGACTCTTTAGAAAATAAAGAGTGAAATTTTTCAATAGAAATTAATAAAGAAACTAAAGTGGTTTTGGGTTGATTTTCTAAATGAATAGGTAATGTTCTTTGCGGATTGTATAATAGAATAGACCTATTGTCGAAAACATCAAAAGAATATGCACCATTATTGAATAAAAATTTAGAATTTCCTCTCAAACAAAAATGAATTTGAATAAAAGTGCTGTTGATAGCTCTTTCAAAAACTTGTGTTTCTTTGCTTTCGTTCTGAAAATGAAGTACATAAAAACCATCTTCTAGGATGATTTCATCAAAAGTACTTTCTCCGACATTTTTAAACATATATTTTTACAGAATTAGGATTCTTTTTATTTAGAATGATTCTATATAATAACACTATAAAACCTTGTGCCTACTGCAAAAATAAGGGTTTTTAGGTGTTTTTAAGTTAAAAAGTATCTAAAAAACATTTAGCGATATAAAAAGTACTTTAAGCGATGTTTTTTTTTAAATGAAGTTTATACTTTTGACCAACTTTTACAATAAGATGCAAGAGGTCAGGCAAGAGCACTTTTACAATATTGGGGTTAGTTACAAAAAAGCGGATGCTAACACACGTGGAAAATTTTCTTTATCTAAAGAAAACCAAAAAGCGTTGTTGAATTTAGCCAAAGAAAAAGGATTTGAAGGAATCTTTGTTTTGTCTACTTGTAACCGAACAGAAATTTCAGGTTTTGCAGAAAGACCTTGTCAGTTAATAGAATTGTTATGCGAATTTTCTGAAGGCACAATTCAAGAGTTTTCAAAAGTTTCAAATGTTTACAAAGACCAAGAGGCAATTCAGCAATTATTTAGAATTGGTACAGGTTTAGAAAGTCAGATTTTAGGAGATTATGAGATTGTAGGTCAGTTAAGGCAATCTTTTAAAATGGCAAAATCTTTAAAAACAACTAATGCCTATTCAGAAAGACTTATAAATTCTGTTCTTCAAGCAAGTAAAAGAGTAAAAAACGAAACAAGATTAAGTTCAGGAACAACTTCTGTTTCTTATGCAGCTGTGCAGTATATCATTAAAAACTTACCAGATTACAATTCTAAAAATATTTTAGTTTTCGGATTGGGTAAAATGGGCAAACATACTTGTAAAAATCTATCAGAATATACGCAAAACAAACAAGTGTGCTTGATTAATAGAACAGAAGAAAAAGCAACTGAGTTTGTAAAAGAACATGCTTCAATAAGAAAAGCATTAATTGAGAATTTATCTGAAGAGGTAGCTAAAGCCGATGTTTTAATTGTTTCTACAGGAGCTGATAAACCCACCATAACAACAACAAACATTTCTGAAAATAAAGAATTATTGATATTAGATTTGTCTATGCCAGAGAATGTTGCTAAAAACGTTTCTGATTTTGATAAGGTTACTTTGGTTAATGTTGATGAGTTATCAAAAATTACTGATGAAACTTTAGCTATTCGTCAAAAAGAAGTTCCTCTTGCAGAAGCTATTATTGAAACACATAAGGCAGAATTTAATAGCTGGTTAAATCACAGAAGATTTACACCAGCAATTGCTGCATTAAAACAATCATTAGAAAATATTAAAAAGGACGAGATTAATTTTCAAAAGAAAAAAATTGCTAATTTTGATGAAGATCAAGCAGAATTATTAACATCTCGTTTTATTCAAAAAATAACTACACAATTTGTGAAGCATCTTAAAGATGAAGAAACATCTGTTTCACAAAGCCTTCAAGTCATAAACAAGGTGTTTCAATCTTAAAAAAAGATGCAGAAAACAATTAGAATAGGTACTCGCGATAGCCAATTGGCGCTTTGGCAAGCTAATAAAGTACGCAAAGAATTAGCGGAATTAGGATATGAATCTGAGATTGTCCCTATTAAATCTACAGGAGATATC
This sequence comes from Polaribacter septentrionalilitoris, assembly GCF_009832745.1. GTDB lineage: Bacteria > Bacteroidota > Bacteroidia > Flavobacteriales > Flavobacteriaceae > Polaribacter > Polaribacter septentrionalilitoris. The sequence goes on from NZ_VRMJ01000041.1 coordinate 160,037, forward strand.
GTTTTAGATAAACCGCTCTACGAATTAGGAATTACTGGGATTTTTACCAAAAATTTAGATATTGCTATGTTAAATGGTGATATTGATATTGCTGTGCACTCTCTAAAAGATGTACCAACGGTTTTGCCAGAAGGTATTATTCAAGGAGCAGTTTTAAAAAGAGCAAACTACAATGATATTTTAGTTTTAAAAGACACTGAAGAATTCTTTGGACAACCAAATGGAATAATTGCAACAGGAAGTTTACGAAGAAAAGCAATGTGGTTAAATCGTTATCCAACGCATAAAGTAGAAGATTTACGCGGAAATGTAAATACGCGTTTGCAAAAATTAGAAGATAGTGAAACTTGGAACGGAGCTATTTTTGCTGCTGCTGGATTAGAAAGAATTGGTAAAAGACCCAAAGGAGCAATCAGTCTTTCCTGGATGATTCCTGCACCTGCCCAAGGTACAATTATGGTTGCATGTTTAGAAAAAGATGATTTTACAAAAGATGCTTGTGAGCAACTGAATCATTATGAAACACAAGTTTGTGTTGGTATAGAACGTGAGTTTTTGAATCAATTAGAAGGTGGTTGTACTGCACCAATAGGAGCTTTAGCTTATGTTGATGAGAAAACTGAAGAAATCAATTTTAAAGGAGTTTTACTAAAAAAAGACGGTTCCAAGAAAATTACAGTGACCAAAACCGCTAAAATGGGACGTCACCGTTTTTTAGCAAAAGATTGTGCAGATTATATAATTAATAGAGGTGGAAAAGAGTTGATGTTGGATGATATGGAGGGTGAAACTTTAGTAAGCCATAATGTATATTCCACTAAAAAATTATCAGAAGCTCAAAAGAAAACTTTGCCAAGTACAATTGGCATTGAAGATAGTGATTTTATTAAAATCCGTTTCAATAGAATTCCACCAAAAGTGATGAAAAACGAACTAGAAAATGTTATCATTACCAGTCAAAATGGGGTGGAAGCTATTTTGAATTCATTCACTAAAGATGAATTGAAGTTTAAAGACATTTATTGTGTTGGAAGAAGAACTAAAAAGTTGATTGAAAATAGAATAGGTAAAGTTACTCATGTGGCAAAAAATGCTAAAAAATTAGCAGAATATTTATCTACAGCATTAGAAAATAAAGAAGTTACGTATTTCTGTAGTGATTTACGTTTAGATATTTTACCAGCGTATCTACAAACTCACGATATTGTTGTAAATGAGGTTGAAGCTTACAAAACAATGCTAAGTCCTGTAAAAATTGATGATACTGTTTCTGGAGTTTTATTTTACAGTCCCTCAGGAATTGAGAGTTATTTAAAAGAAAATTCAAAAGATAAAATAGCATTTTGTATTGGAGAAACTACAGCAAAAGAAGCAAGAAAACATTTTGATAAAGTTGAAGTTGCCAATTTACCAAGTGTAGATTCGGTTTTAGAATTGGTGAAATCTCATTTTTCAGGAAATTAGGTATTTAAAAATGTCTCCTCGAGCGCAGTCGAGAGGTTAAATTAGTTCTCAACTGCGCTCGAACTGACAATAAGTTATAGTAAATGTTCAGAACAAGAAGACTTAGAAAACAAGAAGGAATTAGAAGATTGGTTAGAGAAACCAAGTTATCTGTAGACGATTTTATCTATCCACTCTTTATAGAAGAAGGTGAAAATATAGAAACAGAAATTGTTTCAATGCCAGGAATTAAAAGGTTTTCTTTGGATACGGTTTCTAAAGAATTAGATGAAGTAGTAGCCTTAAATATTCCTGCAGTTTTATTATTCGGAATTCCATCCAAGAAAGATGAGGAAGGTACAGAAACTTGGAACGATAATGGAATTATGCAACAAGCAATCCGTTTTATCAAAAAAAACTATCCAGATTTATATGTAATCACTGATGTTTGTTTTTGTGAATACACTTCTCATGGTCACTGTGGAATTATTCACGACAATGATGTAGATAATGATGCTACTTTAGTCAATATTGCAAAACAAGTCATTTCTCACGCTAAAGCAGGAGTAGATATGGTTGCACCTTCAGGAATGATGGATGGGACAATTGATATGATTCGTCAATCTTTAGACAATACAGGTTATCCAAATTTACCAATTATGGCATATTCTGTAAAATATGCATCAGCATTTTATGGTCCTTTTAGAGATGCTGCAGATTCTGCACCAACTTTTGGTGACAGGAGAACCTATCAAATGGATCCATCAAATAGAGATGAAGGAATGCGTGAGGCTACTTTTGATGATCAAGAAGGAGCAGATGTTTTAATGGTAAAACCAGCTTTGTCTTATTTGGATATCATTAGAGATTTAAAAAATAATTTTGATAGACCTATTGCTTGTTATAATGTAAGTGGAGAATATGCCATGGTAAAGGCAGCTGCAGAAAAAGGTTGGATTGATGGAGAAAGAGTTATGATGGAAAGTTTACTCTCAATGAAAAGAGCAGGAGCAGATATTATTATCACCTATTTTGCAAAGGAAGCAGCAAAAATACTAACAACTAAGAACTAAAGACTAATAACTAGCGAAGTATGAGTTTTAAAAAATCACAAAAATTATATACAAAAGGACTGCAACACTTAGTTGGAGCAGTAAATTCTCCAGTAAGAGCATTTGCTTCAGTTGGCGGAAATCCTTTATTTATCAAAAAAGCAAAAGGCAGTAAAATCGTTGACGTTGATGATAACAAATATGTGGATTTAGTATTGTCTTATGGTCCAATGATTTTAGGTCATCGTCATAAAAAAGTAGAAAAAGCTGTAAAAAATACTTTGAAAAAAGGGTATTCTTTTGGGGCTTCTACTGAAAATGAAATCAAATTAGCAAAAATAGTATGTGATGCTTTTCCAGGAATGGATAAAGTTCGTTTTGTAAATTCAGGAACTGAAGCTGTTTTAAGCGGAATTCGTTTAGCAAGAGCATTTACAGGAAAAGATAAAATCATAAAATTTTCAGGTTGTTATCATGGGCATCAAGATGCATTATTGGTAGCTGCAGGTTCTGGTTTAGCAACTTTAAGTTTACCAGGTTCTAAAGGAGTTCCAGAAGGAGCTGTAAAAAATACGTTGATTGCAGAATACAACAATTTAGAAAGTGTAAAAGCACATTTTGAGAAATACGATGACATTGCAGGTGTAATTATTGAACCTGTTGGAGGAAATATGGGGGTTGTAATTCCACAAAACGATTTTCTAAAAGAGTTAAAAGAATTAGCACATAAAAACGGAGCAGTTTTAATTGCAGATGAAGTAATGACAGGTTTCCGTTCAACTTTTGGAGGAGCTCAAGAAAAATTAGGAGTTGTTGCAGATATTACATGTTTAGGAAAAGTAATTGGAGGAGGTTTTCCAGTTGGAGCCTATGGAGCACGAAATGAAATTATGGAAAATGTAGCTCCTTTAGGAGGTATGTATCAAGCAGGAACATTGTCTGGAAATCCAATTGCAATGGCTGGCGGAATATCAACCTTAACAGAATTGAAAAAACAAAACCCTTATGACAAATTTGAGGAAATTGGTGGTATTATAGAGGTAATTCTATTAGAAACTGCCAAGAAATATAATGTTGATTTGTCTGTAAACAGATTTGGATCTATGTTAAATCCATTTTTCACAAAAACAAAGGTTACTAATTTTAAAGAAGCACAAACTTCAGATACCCAAAAATTTGCAGTTTTCTTTTGGGAAATGATTAAAAACGGTGTGTTTTTACCACCAAGTCAGTTTGAAGCTTGGTTTTTAAATTCGGCTATTTCAGAGAAAGATATAAAAGTGATTGCAGACGCAACTGATAAAGCCATGCAAAAAGTAGCAAATAGTTAAAAAGTTAATAGTAATAAAGTTAGAAAGTAACTTTTTAAACTTGCTACTTTCAAACTATTCAACTAGAGTATAATGATAAAAAACGATTTATTTTTAAGAGCATTAAAAGGAGAAACTGTAGAAAGACCTCCAGTTTGGATGATGCGTCAAGCAGGACGTTATTTGCCAGAGTTTATGGAAATCAAAAAAAAGTACGATTTCTTTACGCGTTGTCAAACTCCAGAATTAGCTTCAGAAATTACAGTACAACCTATCAGAAGATATGGTATGGATGCTGCCATTTTGTTTTCAGATATTTTGGTTATTCCGCAAGCCATGAATATTGAAGTGGAAATGAAACCAAATTTTGGACCTTATTTACCAAATCCAATTCGTTCTCAAAAAGATCTAGATGCTGTGATTATTCCAGACATTCAAGATTCTTTAGGCTATGTAATGGATGCTATTAAAGCAACCAAAGAAAAGTTGAATGATGAAATTCCGTTAATTGGTTTTGCAGGTTCACCTTGGACAATTTTATGTTACTGCGTGCAAGGTCAAGGTTCTAAAAATTTCGATAAAGCCAAAGAATTGTGTTTTACCAATCCTGTTGTTGCGCATAGTTTGTTACAAAAAATTACAGATACTACCATTGCGTATTTAAAAGCTAAAGTAGAAGCTGGTGTAAATGCAGTTCAGGTTTTTGATTCTTGGGGAGGCATGTTATCTCCAACAGATTATCAAGAGTTTTCTTGGCAATACATTCAGCAAATAATTGATGCTTTAAAAGATGATGCTCCAGTAATTGCATTCGGAAAAGGTTGTTGGTTTGCATTGGGCGATATGGCGAAATCTGGTGCTTCTGCATTAGGTGTAGATTGGACGTGTTCTCCAAGAAATGCACGTTATTTATCAGGAGGAAGAATAACATTACAAGGTAATTTTGATCCTTCAAGATTATTATCTCCACCAGCAGAAATTAAGAAAATGGTTGCTCAAATGATTCATGATTTTGGAAAAGACAGATATATCGTTAATTTAGGACACGGAATTTTACCAAACATTCCATTAGCCAATGCTAAGGCATTTGTAGATGCAGTAAAAGAGTATAAAAGTTAAAATATGGGCGTTCCCTAAAGGTCGCGCTTTCCATTATATCTTTTTAATTTGTCACCATGAGCGCAGTCTAAAGTTCTTGCTTTTGAAACAAATTAAAAAGGATGCCATTTCAATCGCTAACGCAAGCCAACGCTAATGATTAAAAATATACTTTCTGGAATACAAGGTTATGTTGGTGCTTTTACTTTATTGTCTAAATTAAAACTTTGGAAATATTTTGCAATTCCTATTTTAATTAGTGTCTTAACGGCAATTGTAATAGGAATTTTAGCTTACGGTTTGTCAGATAATATTGGTGATTTTTTAGCAAAAATTTGGATTTGGGACTGGGGTAAAGAAACCGTTACAAAGATTACCTCACTTGTTGGAGCAATCTTTGTTTTAGTCATTGGTTTAATTTTATATAAACATATTATTTTAGCATTGTCTGCTCCATTTATGAGTCCAGTTTCAGAAAAAATTGAAATTCATATTAATGGGGGTTTGCATCAAAATCATAGAAAATCAAGTTTTCAGGAACAATTAATAAGAGGAATTCGAATAAACTTTAGAAATTTAAGTAAAGAATTGTTGATTACAATTCCAATTTTATTATTGAAATTTATTCCGATAGTCAATATATTTTCTACTATTTTATTGTTTTTAGTGCAAGCGTATTATGCAGGTTTTGGAAATATGGACTACACCTTAGAACGTCATTTAAAATATAAAGAAAGTGTTGATTTTGTTGAGCGTAATAAAGGTTTTTCTATTGGAAATGGAATTGTATTTATATTATGCTTGTTAATTCCGGTAATGGGGATTATAATAGTTTTACCATTATCTGTTACAGCAGCATCAGTAAAAACGGTTGAGTTATTAAATAATCAAAAAGAGTTATGATAGTAAATTTTGGAGACCATGTTTTAGAATTACTCCAAGAAAAACATGCTTGGAGAATTTGTAACTTTATGGTATCCAATGAAGATAGATTTAAAACTTATTTCCCTGTTACTTTAGCTCAGAATTTAACTCCAGAATTGTCACAATTATTTGTAAAGCAAAAATTAAAAAGCTTTCAGAAAAAAGAAGAATTTGTTTTTGTTTTAAAGAATATTAAAGAAAGAACTATAGATGGAATCTTCTATATTAAAGATATTAATTGGGAAATAAAGCAAGGAGAATTAGCTTACGCGATTGGTTATGAAATAGAAAGAAAAGGTTTTACAACGAAAGTTGTACAAGTACTTTCTGATTATGCTTTTAAAGAATTGCATCTTACAAAACTTCAAATTATTACACATAAAACGAATATTGGTAGTGTAAAAGTTGCTGAAAAGTGTAATTTTACTTGGATTAGAACATTAGAAAAATCATTTACTCCAATAGGTTTAGAGCCTTTAGATATGGAATTATACGAATTACAAAATGAAAGATAAGTTTTACAAATACATAGAAAATCTTCAAGATACCATTACATCAACTTTAAAAAAAGTAGATGGAGTTGCAACCTTTCAAGAAGATCTTTGGAAAAGAGCTGAAGGAGGTGGAGGTAGAACTCGCGTTATCGAAAATGGGGGAGTTTTTGAAAAAGGAGGTGTAAACATTTCTAAAGTTTTTGGAGAATTACCTGAACCTTTAAGAAAACAATTTGGAGTGAAAGAGGGTGATTTTTTTGCATGTGGATTGAGTTTAGTGTTACATCCAAAGAATCCTTTTGTGCCAACAGTTCATGCAAATTGGCGCTATTTTGAAATGTATGATGCAAACGGAAATATTGTTACCCAATGGTTTGGTGGAGGGCAAGATTTAACACCTTATTATTTGTTTAATCAAGATGCCATTCATTTTCATCAAGTTTGTAAATCCGCTTGCGACAGACATCATCCTGAATTTTATTCCAAATTTAAAGAAACTTGTGATAATTATTTTTGGAACACCCATAGAAATGAAGCTCGTGGAATTGGAGGGTTATTCTTTGATTATTTAAAGGAAACTGATGAATTTTCAATAGAAGACAGATATAATTTTGTCACAGAAGTTGGGGATAGCTTTATAGAAAGTTATGTTCCAATCGTTAAAAAAAGAAAAGAACTTGATTATCATCAACAACATAGAGATTGGCAAGAAGTTAGAAGAGGTCGTTATGTAGAATTCAATTTAGTACACGATAGAGGTACGCTTTTCGGACTTAAAACAAATGGCAGAATAGAAAGTATTCTAATGAGTTTACCACCAATTGTGCAGTGGAAATACAATCATCAACCCAAAGAAAATTCTGAGGAAGCCAAACTGTTAGAGGTTTTGAAATCTCCAAAACAATGGGTCAAATAAAAAAAGGTTGCTTTTAGCAACCTTTTTTCAATTAATTCAAATATTCAAATTTAGAAACTGATCACAGCCTCAATAACAAAACCATCCATTGCTGCTCCAGATAATACTGCTGGAGTCCATGCGTTAGGAGACCAAGCAGATGTATCAGAATTATAGGTTTGTTTCACTAATTCAGCTTTCATTAAGATGTTTTTAGTCATAAACCAACCAGCACCAATGTTAGTTCTATTAATTTTTTGTTCGTTTGGTTTAGTTCCTCCTGCAGCATAATCAGCATTACCACTAACAGAATTGTATCTACCTGCTACATAAAATTGTCCTCGTTCTCCAAATCTGTATAATAATTCAGTGCCTAATTGCGTAAAAGAACCTTTTTCATTTCCTTCTACTCTGTTTCCTTTACTGGTTTCGTAAATTCCAAAAAATTCCCAGCCTTTGTATTGTATAAAAGGATTTATTTGGTAGGATGTATTATTTTTAAAACCAGGGTTAAATCTTCCAGAAAAGTCTCCACCAGAAACTAAGTTACCACCGTTGTTATAATTAAATAGGTTGTAGTATCTAGAACCAGCTCTATCGCCATTATATAAATGATCTCCATTGTTGTAGCCATTTTCAGCAATAAATGAACCTGTTAAACGAACTCTTAATGCTTCGTTAACTTGACGATCTAAACCTAATTTACCGTAAAAAGTAACTTTTAAATCCTTTTCTCCAACAATTGTAGTTGATTGCCAAGGTGTAATTACTTTGTCTACTGTTGGATTTAATAATCCGTTAGAAATACCAGCAACAATTAAGTAGTCTTTAGGTTGAAAAGTTAGTTCTACAAAAGGTTCTACTGTGTACGCATCCATAATGTAATTCCCAACAAAAGGGTTATAAATTGCCATGGCATTGTCTGATCTTCTAAAGTGTGCATCACCATAATTTAATTGGTCTACACCAACTCTAATGGTAGTAATGTCCATGAAACTTTTTAAGAAATCTTTTTTAATAAAATCTAATTTATCAATTTGAATGTGTCCTCCTTTTACCCAAGTTTCATTGTGGTGTCTAGAAGATAAAAAGGTTCTTAAATGCATTCTAACTCCATCTGCTAGTTGAACATCAAAGTTTAAGTTCGCGGTAGGTAAATTTACATTACTACCAATAGCGGTTAAACTGTTTGCGTCGTTAGAATGGTATAGTCCTTGAAATTGAATGGCAAAATCACCTCCAACTTTTACTTTTAGTTTTTCAAATTCTACATCATTATCTTTCTTAGTTTCAAAAACATTTAATCCATCGTAACCTGTCCCACGTAAGAATTGTATTTCTTGTGCATTTGAGCTCAATCCAAAGAGAGCAATAAATACTACTAATAATAAATTGTTTACTTTATTCATGATATTTGTGTTTAGTTAAATTTTAAATTGAATTCTATTGTTATTTCATCACCTGTTTTAATAGTTCCTAGTAATGCTCTTGGCGGTTTTATTCCAAAATCTGTCATTTTAAGTTGATGACTTCCTTTAAGAACTATTGTGTTGCCTAATTTGTTAATTTTTGTAACTACAGAAACATTTTTTGTTACACCAGCAATAGTTAAGTCTCCCATTAATTTAATGTCAATAAAATTTGTACTTTCATTAACTATTTCTCCTTTTTTAAATATGAAAGTAATTACTGGATGTTCTTTTGCCTTCAAAGCTTTGTAGGTAAGTTTATCCATTAATTTCTTACCACTTTTAATGCTTAATACTTCAACATTTACGTTTAAAGTTTCTATATCAACATCATTTAAATTGTTTACAACAAGTTTGGCTTCTGTTTTTTCTACACTGCTTTCCCAGTCATGAAGTGTAGAGGTTCCTTTGATTAATACAGTGCTAGGAAGTTTAATATTTAAACTCTCTGAAGTTTTTTTATTTTCTTGACCTACGATACTATTTATAGCAAATAAAAAATATAAAGCAACTATTATTTTTGTTTTCATAATATTCTAATTATTACTCAAAACTACATCGAATTTAGAGTTTAAAACATGATTAATATCATATGTTTTGAGATATTCTTAAAATTTATGGGAAAAATTAAGAATATTGTTATTTTAACTCCGTATTTAATGGGTTTATTGTAGTATATTAAATATATTTATAAAGGTCATAAATGTTCTTTATGTTTATTTGCTATTTGTTTTTTTGATAAAATACAGTTTGTTGTGTTTTTCGTAAAATATATAGTTTTAAAAGTTATTTTTGTGAAATAAATTAAATGTATTTCTTATTAATTTTAGAATAATGTAATTTTTTTAAAAAACAGGTTTTGTAAAAAAACAGGAATAACAGAAAAAATATCTTTCTTTTTTGTATTTTTGCAATCTGAAAAAATGACTAGAAATGGCAAGATTTGAATTAAAATTACCTAAAATGGGAGAAAGTGTTGCAGAAGCAACAATTACTTCTTGGTTAAAAGAGGTTGGTGATACTATTGAATTGGATGAGGCTGTTGTGGAAATTGCTACAGATAAAGTAGATTCTGAAGTTCCGTCTGAAGTAGAAGGTACTTTGGTAGAAGTTATGTTTCAGAAAGATGATGTTGTTGCAGTTGGAGAAACAATTGCTGTTATAGAAACAGAAGGAGAGATATCTAGTGATCAGTCAATTATTGATGAAGTTGAAGCCCCTGATGAAGTTGCAGAAGTTGAAAAAACTATTGAAAAAGCCACTGAAGTTGTTGCAGCGCCTATAACTAAAACTTCAGATTCTGGTAAGTTTTATTCTCCATTGGTTAGAAACATAGCCCAAACAGAAGGTGTTTCTATGCAAGAGTTAGAAACTATTTCTGGTTCTGGAAAAGATGGTAGAGTTACAAAAGAAGATATTCTTTCTTACATAGAAAACAAAGAAAAAGCTCCTCAAAAAGAAGTTGTACCTGCTAAGGTTGAGGCTCCAAAACCTAAAGAAAAAGTTACAGCAAAAGCTGCTCCTGTTTCTGTAAATGGTGAAGATGAAATCATTGAGATGAGCAGAATGGGTAAATTGGTTGCAAAACACATGGTAGATTCTGTTCAGACTTCTGCTCATGTGCAATCTTTTATAGAAATTGATGTAACTAATATAGTGAAATGGCGTAATAAAGTTAAAGATGCATTCTTGAAAAGAGAAGGTGAGAAGTTAACTTTTACTCCAATTTTTATGCAAGCAATTGCATCAACTATAAAAAAGTATCCACTAATTAATATTGCTGTTAGTGGAGATTCCATTATTAAAAAGAAGAATATTAATTTAGGGATGGCTGCAGCTTTACCTGATGGAAACTTAATTGTTCCTGTTATCAAAAATGCAGATCAACTGAATTTAGTAGGCATGACAAAATCTGTAAATGATTTGGCAAACAGAGCAAGAAAAAATGCTTTAAAACCAGATGAAATTCAAGACGGAACATATACCGTAACAAATGTTGGTGGTTTTGGTTCTATAATGGGTACACCAATTATCAATCAACCACAAGTGGCTATTTTAGCATTAGGAGCAATTCGTAAAGTGCCTGCTGTAATAGAAACTTCCGAAGGAGATTTTATTGGTATTAGACAAAAGATGTTTGTTTCTCATTCTTACGATCATAGGGTTGTGAATGGAGCTTTAGGAGGTATGTTTATTAAAACATTAAAAGAAATTTTAGAATCCTGGGATATAAATCAAGATTTCTAACATTCTACAAATATTAAAATCATATAAAAAAACGCTTGAAATTTCAAGCGTTTTTTGTTTTTAAAAATTATATTCGTTGAAAATTTAAATAAAATAAATAAATGAAAAAACTTCTAGTTTTATTTCTAGTTACTGTAAGTTTTGCAGTTCAGAGTCAAGATCAAGAATCAGTATTATTAAGATTTAATTACAATAAAGGTGATAGTTATATAATTAACATGACTTTAAATCAAGAGATGGGGGCTTTAATGGCTAGTGACATGAATTTTGTAATGTCTCAAAAAATTATTGCTACAGATACAGATACATTTGATAGTGAGATGAAAATTGAAAAAATAGTGATGCAAATTGTGCAATCTGGAACAGAAGTAAATTATGACTCATCTAAAAGTGATGACGAATTGGACGCTACTGGGAAAATGATGAAATCTCAAATGGGGCCTATGATGCAAGCTTTAATTACAATGAAAAGTAATAATTTAGGAGAAGTTATAGAAACAAAGGTAGAGCCAAACGTAGCTGGTTTAGAAGATATGTCTAATCAGTCTAATAATATAGTTTATCCTAAAAAACCTATTTCTGTAGGAAGTAGTTGGGATATGACTAAAACTGAAAAAGGTATGGAAATGAAGTTTACTTATACGGTAAAATCAATTACATCTGATTTAGTTGTGTTGGAGATTACAGGTACTGTTAGTGGTTTGGGGAAAGGAACTATATCTGGAAAAATGAATATTGATAAAGATTCAGGAGTTTTAAATTCTTCTAACATTGATATGGATATGACTGTTTCAGGTCAAAAGTTATTAACAAAGGTCACAGCAACCATGACCAAACAATAATCGAATAAAAACCTCAGAATTTTCTGAGGTTTTTATTTTACTACTTTAAAAGTATATGTTGCTATAATATCATCACCGATATAGAAATGTAGATCATAAAACCCTCTCTTTTTAAAAGTATGTTTTAATGTTAGTGAATTTTTATCAAGAGAAACCAAAGGTTTTACTGTCCTCTCAGAAACGCTATTTGTAAAAATAAATTTTACCTTTCTTAAATTAATAGATTTTTTTAGGAGGTATTCAAAGGTAAATTCTTGATTTTTATGAACCTCATGATACATTTTTTTAGGATTAATATGATCAGATAAAATAGTATATGCTTTAGCATACAATACTGGCATTTCTACAAATTCATTAAAATTTGGTGTATTAGGAGCTAAAAGAGAATGCTCTTTAGATAATGGAAAATGATTGAAAAAGAATATTTTAGGTTCTGTTAAGAAATATCCATTATCATAATTGAAAATAAATTTACCTTCTTCTGGGTAAGAAATTCCTGTAGACCAAGTAGGGTCACACAAATACCATTTGTTATTTAACTTTACTAAATTCCAAGTGTGATTTGCATAAGCCAAATCTTCTTCATCCATTGTGCTTGTTCTACCAGAACCATTTACCATAATAGATTTTATACCTGTAATGGCACACATTTCTTTTAGTAAATAAGCATAACCAGTACAGATGGTTCTTTTTCTCTTTAGTAACTTTTTAAATAGGATGTTTTTAAAACGAGAATTCCATTTTTCTAACTTAATAGAATCGTTTTTAAAACGTTTTCTTTTTCGATTATTTTTAGAATATAAGCGGAAATCGTTTGCGATATTATGTGTAATCCAAATGTAGATTGCACGAAACTTTTCTACATCTGTATCTAGTCTATTAGTAAGTGCAGATGTAATTTTATTAAGGTCGTTTAAATTCTTGCTTTTGTAAGTTTTAGCAATGTTGTCAGCTCTTGAAAAATTGATGTGCTTAAAATCTGATTCTTGAGAAAAACCTTTATATATTACAATAAGAAATAGTAAAACCCCAAACTTATGCATCTAATTATTGCTTTGGGCGTTTAGATTTATAGCGTTTATTAGAGTTTAAAGCACCCAGCATTTCAATACTTTCTTCTTTTAAAACCACAGTAATAAATGTAGATTTCTCACTGATTTTAATTTGTTTTTTTATGTATCCTAAGTAAGAAAATACTAGAATATCTCCTTTTTTTAATTTTTTAGGAAATGTAAATTCACCTTTTTTGTTTGTTGTTGTAGCAAAATTGGTTCCTTTTAAATAAACAGAAGCTTCCATTAATGGTTCTATTTCTGTTTCTACGTTTCCTTTTACAATACCTTTTACGGTAATTTCTTGAGCTTGTGCAATACTAGAGAAAAAGAATAAAGCAAAGAATAAACTTAAGAGAGTAAATGTGCTTTTTTGTAAAGTTAATGTTTTAGTAGTTTTCATAATGAGATGTTTTTAATTTACTTCAAAAATAGTTGCTAAAATACTTGAAAAAAAACCTAAATGAGTGATTAGTATGTAATTGTGGTGTTAAAGTTACTCTTTATTTAGTGAAATTAAAAATGTGAATTGTTAAAAACAAACGTCATGAATTTTTTTAACGTTAATACCATCTTTTTTTCTTCTTTTTAGAAGCTTCAGATTTTCTTCCTTTTTTATGTTTGCTGATAGTGTTGGGTTGTTTCTTTTTATGCTTAGGTTTCTGTACTGGATAAGGATGATCATCAATAACTTTAATCGATTTTTCAAGTAAAACTTCTATGCTTTTGATGTAAGTATTTTCATCAGGAGAACAAAAAGAAAACGCAATTCCAGATTTTCCTGCTCTACCTGTTCTACCAATTCTATGGATATACGTTTCTGGTATATTCGGAATATCAAAATTGATAATGGCATCTACATTGGTAATGTCAATTCCTCTTGCAGCTACATCAGTTGCAATTAAAATCGTTGCTTTTTTACTCTTAAAATCTTCAATGGCTTTATTTCTGATTCCTTGACTTTTATCTCCGTGAATACTGGTTGCTTTATAACCGTTTTTAAGTAAAGTTTGTTCTAGTTTATCAACTCCAAATTTGGTGCGTCTAAAAATGATAATTTTCCCATTAATGGTGTTTCGCAACAAATGCAAACACAAATCTGTTTTGTTCTTTTTTGGAAGATAATATAATAATTGACCAATATTTTTTGCAGTAGTTTCTTCAGGGTTTATCTCAACTCGAACCGCATTTTTAATAACCGATTTTGCGAGTGCATCAATGGTTTCTGGAATGGTGGCAGAAAATAATAAGGTCTGTTTTTGCTTTGGTATTAATTTTTCAATCTTTTTTACATCATTGATAAAACCCATGTCCAACATTAAATCGGCTTCATCTAACACAAAGATTTCTACATCAGACAAATCGATATTTCCTTGCAGTTGCAAATCTATTAAACGACCTGGAGTAGCTACCAAAATATCTACACCTTTTGCCAAAAATTCTTTTTGAGGTTCTAAAGAAACACCACCAAAAACGGCTGTTGTTCTTAAGTTAGAATATTTAGAATAACTTTTAAAGTTTTCTAAAATCTGAATAGCCAACTCACGAGTAGGCGTAACTACCAATGCTTTTATGGTTTTGGCTCCTTTTTCTGCATCTTGTTTGTTTAATAACAAATCTATAATAGGTAATGCAAAAGCAGCAGTTTTACCTGTACCAGTTTGTGCAGAAACAATAACGTTTTTTCTGTTTAAAACTAAAGGGATTGTTTTTTCTTGTACTAAAGTTGGTCTATGAAAGCGTTCTTCAGCAACTGCTTTTAAAATTGATTTGTGTAATGGTAATTCTGTGAATTGCATTCTTTAATTTTTTGTAAAGGTAGTTGAAAAGAGATTGTAATTTCTGAAAAAACAATTAGTCTTCTTTAAAACAATTACTATCAAAAAACAAGGTTTAAGTTGTATTGAATTTACAAGATATAGTTAGTAGTTAAAGTTTGGGTTCGTTTAAAATATAGGAATCCCAATTCCAATTCCACCATTTAAACCAGTCCAACCTGTTTTTACAGGATTTCCATCTTTAAAAGTCAAATGCGCATCAGAAATTTCCTCAAATTCTAATTTACCCCCAAAATAAATATCTAAACCTATAAATGGTTTTATAATTAATGAACCCAAATGAACTTTGTAGGTTAATAGTAAACCAGTACCAAAATCAACAGATTTAAAATCAAAATTTTCATCAGTTAAGTTATTCGCAATGGAATTATAGTTTTTAAGTGTTAATTTTGAGAAAGTTATAAGGCCTTTAACCCCAAAAAGCAGTTCTCCTTTACTTGTTTTTTTTATTGTTTTTTCATAATAACCTCCAAATGTAGCACCTTTAATTTCATTAGTTAGGGTAATAAAACCAGAAAAATCTGCCAGAGAAGTTTTACTGCCAGAAACTTTATGGCTGTAAAAAAAAGATGTGTTTATTTTGTTTATTTTGAATCCAAATGTAAATCCATAATTAAAATTGAAATTGTCAGTCGTTTTTAGTCCATTAAAATTTATATCCTCAGCTAATTCATTGTGAAAATTTCTCAAGGGTATGTTAGTAAATGTTCCAAAATTTAAATCTGTAAAAATTTCTGCTTTTTGAGCGTAAATATTTATAGAAATAAAAGATACAATCAAATAAAAGTATTTTTTCATAGCTTTAATTCTTTTCTCAATAATTATCAAAATACATTCCATTAGAATAGATTAATCTATTGTTTTGAAAGAAAACGAAGTAAATTTCTTTATGATATCTCTCACCTTTAGTTTCTTCATAATTTAATCTTTTAGATGTTTTTAATGTTAAATCATATATTTCTGCAGCTCCTTCTTTTACTAAAAAAACTTTATTAGAAAGTGGATCAAATGTTATTAATCTTCCCTGATGAAAAGGTTCAAAAGATTCTATAACTTTAGTATCTAAATCTACTAAATAGATTTTTTGATCTAATTCATAAAGAACTTTATTGTTGTAAAACTTTATTCTTGGACGTCCTTTAATATCGATTACTTTTTCAAGATTATCATTTACAATTTCATAAACAGTACCTATATTTTTATTATAATCTGGTATATATAGGTATTTTGCATCATTTGAGAGTATGCCTCCATCAGCTAAAAAAACATTTGAAGGAGCATTTAATTTACCCGAAAAAATTATGTTATTGGACTTTAAGTTTTTTACTTCTAAAAATAATTTAAAGGAAGAAGTGTCATATTTATAGAGAATGTCATTTCTTAATACAGATAGAAAGGAACCAGATGTATTATTATTCTCATATTTTTCAACAATATTTAGGTTATCCTTATCAATTTCATAAGATCCATTACTAGTTTCAATGTGAAAATTATTATTCGAGGGGTTTAAATTGAAAATTTGAGGAGCATTATAGTTAGAATAAGGAGAGTCACTAGTAATATATTTTTCTCTTAATACAATCATTTCTTGTGAATATTCATAAATGTAAAGTGCATTATTTTTAAGTACTAGTGCATAATACTTTTTTGTGTAAGAATTATAGAGCACATCTATTATTTGATAATTATCTACACTAAACAAATTGAAAGAATTATTTTCAAGTGGAATTTCATCAGCTAAATAATATACACTAAAATTTTCAAAACTAACAGAGGCTGTATATTTTCTACCAATGACATAAGGTTTATTAATAATTTTTTCACCCCCTAATGTTGAACCATTAAATCTAAAAGTATCGAAACCAAAAGTAAATTCTTTTGCATTGTTATAAAGTGGATATTTATCCCATTTTATTTTATAACTGTCGGAATTTAGATACTCAATTTCTAAATTAATCCAATTTGGGTCGAATGTAATTCTTTTACCAGAACCTTTTAATTCTTCATATGTACTTGAATATACTATTGAATATTCTACAAATGTTAAAATATCTTGTCTCCATGAATTTTCTGGCCCTACTAAAAGTTTTGTGGATGTATCAATATATTTATTATGTTTTATTTCATTTGGTGTTAAGGCAATTCTTCTCTCTGAATGTTTAAATTTTAGATTTAAATATGCATTTTCAAAATCAGAGTTTTCTGATGAATTCCAATCAATTCTAATACTTCCATTTTCAATACTAACACTTGTGATAGGTGGAGGAGTAGAGGGGTTTCTTTTTATGACAAATTTATATGACTGTGATAATGTTAGAAATTCTAAACCTGTTTGATCTTTTATACTTCCTGAGCCTGATGTAAATGTATGCTCAATTCTAATAGTATGTTGACCATCATTGTATCTAGAAGGTTTTATGGTGAACGATCCTTTACCAAATTCCCATACCGAAGAAATTATTTCGTTATCTAAAAAAACTTTTGAATTTACGGTATTTTGATTCAATTTGTTATTAAACGTATAACTTAAATTTGTGTCAATATTAATTGTATCATTTTCTTGAAAATTTAGAATTGTAACAACTTGATCTTTTAAAGTTGGTGTTTCTATATTAATAAAGTTATCATCTGAAAAATTGTAACTACAACTTGATATTAAAGTTAGTATAAGGAAAATAAAAAATTTAAAAAAATTAGCTTTCATAGCAGGTGTAAACTCAGAAGTTAAAAGTAAATGTATATAATTATAACAAAATAATCATTCAATTAATTAAAATTTTATATATACTAATTGATAGTAAAAAACCTCTCTGTTTTCACAAAGAGGTTATGTATAATGGTAATTCTGTGAATTACATTCTTTAATTTTTTGTAAAGGTAGATTAAATCTTCTATTTTAGTTTTTTAATTCTATTAGTTCATTTTTAAAAATTCTATACATAAAAACTTTTGTAAAATTTGTTTCAAAATAATCTATTTTAATTTTTGAAAAAGAGGCAGCTGTCATATCTCCCTCTCTAATCAAAAGCCAATATTCATCACAATTTTGATATTTTTTTAATTTTTTATCCTTTTTATTTAATATAAAATTTAGCTGTTGATTTGTGAATTTGGGTATGATACCATAATCTGATTCACCAAAAAAGTTGTTAGGCAAATCATTAGTAAAGAATAAGTTAATATTGATTATACCTTTTATATTTATTTCCTGTTCACCAAAATCAAAGACTTTATTATTTTGAACTTCATTAATATTATTATCTAAAAATCTCTTTGTTTTCTGTAATAATAATTCATGCTCATTTGATTTTATGTTAAGATTTTTATCTATATCTATAAATAAATGATAGGGTATTTTATATGTTATATTATTTGTTAATAATCTTCCAATTTTCCTTTTAAAACTCCTAAATTTTTTCAAATCTGAACCTTTTAAAGAATCATCTTGAAAGCATTCTGTTATTTCAATACCAATTTTTTTAGAATTTAAATTAGCAATTAAGTCAGGCTGTTCTGTGAATCTCACATTTTCTAGCTTTGAAAAAGGTGTAAATAATTTAACTTTTTCAATTAGTAGTTTTTCTTCTTTTTTATTCATGTTTTAAAGTAGCAAAAAAAACCTCATTGAAAAGCAATGAGGTTTTATTACTAACAAATATATCAACTATTTTATCAACTCGTAACTTCTTTTAATAAAGTTTGTTAACTCCTCACCATGCAAAAGGTTTTGAGATAATTTTGCCAAATCAAAAGCTTGAGAAATTAAGCCTTTTTGCTTGTCTTCATCAGCAGCTAAAATTTCAGAAACTAATGGACTATTGGTGTTTACCACCAAGTTGTACATGTCTGGCATATTGCCCATTCCCATCATTCCTCCACCTCCAGAAGCTTGCATTTCTTTCATTCGACGCATAAATTCTGGTACAGTAATAATAAATGGAGAAGAAGCAGAATCCATAGCTTCTAATTGCACTGTATATGCAGAATTGTTCACTGCACCTTCAATTACTGGCTTTAATTTCTCTTTTTCTTCATCAGAAAGTTTAGAAATTACTTCTTCGTCTTTTTTAATTAAATTGTCAATATGATCTGCATCAACTCTTGTAAATTTAATTTTTCCTTCACCAGAAGTTTCTAATTTCTGCATTAAGTGTGATATAATTGGCGAATCTAAAATTAATACTTCATACCCTTTTGCGGTAGCATCTTGTATGTAACTATGTTGTGCATCTTTGTTCGCTGCATATAAAATTACATGATTACCATCTTTATCAGTTTGTGCATCTTTTGTTTTCTCAATCAATTCATCAAAAGTGAAAAACGTATCTGCTACTGTTGGGTATAAAGCAAATTTCTTCGCTTTGTCAAAGAATTTATCTTCAGACAACATTCCGTATTCGATAATTACTTTAATATCATTCCATTTTTTCTCAAAGTCTTCACGATCTTTTTTGAATAATGATGATAATTTATCAGCAACCTTTTTGGTAATGTAACCAGAGATTTTCTTTACAGCTCCATCTGCTTGTAAATAAGAACGAGAAACGTTTAATGGAATGTCTGGAGAATCAATAACACCTTTTAACATTTGTAAAAAGTCTGGTACAATTCCCTCTACATTATCAGTTACAAAAACTTGATTTTGATACAATTGAATTTTATCCTTTTGCATGTCTAAGTTTTGAGACAACTTAGGGAAGAATAAAATACCAGTTAAATTAAAAGGATAATCTACATTTAAGTGAATGTGAAATAAAGACTCCTCAAACTGCATTGGATACAATTCTCTGTAGAAATTATCGTAATCTTCTTTTTCTAAATCTGCTGGTTTTTTTGTCCAAGCAGGATTTGTGTTGTTGATGATATCATCTACTTCAATCTGTCTGTGAGGTTCTGTAGTTTCTTTACCTTCAGCATCTTTTGTAGTTTTTGGTTCGTGAGTAGGATCGTTTACTTTTTTAGTACCGAACTTAATTGGCACTTGATTAAAACGATTGTATTTGGTTAATAAACCTCTAATTTTACCTTCTTCTAAAAACTCCGTAGAATCTTCAGCAATGTTCAAAATAATTTCTGTTCCTCTGTCAGATTTGTCAGCTTCAACTAAAGTGTATTCAGGAGAACCATCACAGGTCCAATGTGCAGCAGGCTCATCTTTAAAAGATTTTGTAATGATTTCAACTTTATCAGCAACCATAAAAGCAGAATAAAAACCTAAACCAAAGTGTCCAATTACACCAGTTTCGTTTTTATCGTCTTTGTATTTATCTAAAAATTCTTCAGCACCAGAAAATGCAATTTGATTGATGTATTTTTCAACTTCATCAGCAGTCATTCCTAAACCTTGGTCTTTAATGGTCAGTTTTTTTGCTTTTTCATCAATACTGATTTCAATTTTTGCATCACCTAACTCAGTGTTTGCTTCACCAATAGAAATTAAGTGTTTTAATTTGGTAGTTGCATCAGTTGCGTTTGAAATTAATTCACGTAAAAAGATTTCGTGATCAGAGTACAAGAATTTTTTAATCAGTGGAAAAATATTTTCTACTGATACATTAATGTTTCCTTTGCTCATAATTTTATGTTTATTTTAGTTTTTGTTGATGTCACTTCGAGTGATTTTCTTTTTTGAAAATCGTATCGAGAAGTTATAATTGTTCTCGATAAAAATTTTTCATTCTTCAAAATTCACTCGAACTGACAGACAGTTATTATTTTATAATTTGATAAGTGTATAGTCAAAAAAAATACCAAATATTGTATTGTGACAAGATGACATAAATTGATGAGTTTCGTCAGTTTTCTATCCGTATAAAATTGCTTATTTTAGCTTATTACAACAAATAATTAACTAAAGATAAATATATGTACAGCTCAAAGATAACTGGTTTAGGGTATTACGTGCCAGATAACGTTGTTACCAACAACGATTTAAAGGAGTTTATGGAAACTTCTGATGAATGGATTCAAGAACGAACAGGAATTCAAGAAAGACGTTGGATAGATCCAAAGACAGGAGATACTACAGCAGTTATGGGTGCTAAAGCCGCAAAAATAGCGATTGAAAGAGCTGGTTTAACCAAAGATGATATCGATTTTATTGTGTTTGCAACCTTGAGTCCAGATATGTATTTTCCAGGTGGAGGTGTTCAGATTCAAGATATGTTAGAAATGCCAACTATTGGTGCTTTAGATGTACGTAATCAATGTTCTGGTTTTATTTATTCGATGTCAGTTGCAGATCAATTTATTAAAACCGGAATGTATAAAAACATTTTGGTGATTGGTGCCGAAAACCATTCTGGGGGGTTAGAAAAATCAACTAGAGGTAGAGGTGTAACTGTTATTTTTGGGGATGGAGCAGGAGCTGCAGTTTTATCAAGATGTGAAGAAAAAGGCAAAGGTATTTTGTCATCACATTTGCACTCAGAAGGAAAACATGCTAGAGAATTAATGCTAGATGGACCTTCAACTCAAAGATGGGTACCAGAAATTTTAGAAGCAAATGATCCTGATGACGTTTCTTACTATCCGTATATGAATGGTCAGTTTGTATTTAAACATGCAGTAACTCGTTTTTCTGAAGCGATTGTAGAAGGTTTGCAGACTAATAATTTACAAAAAGAAGATATTGATATGTTAATTCCGCATCAAGCTAATTTACGTATTGCACAATTTATCCAAAAGAAATTTAGATTGACAGATGATAAGGTGTATAACAATATTATGAAATATGGAAATACCACTGCAGCATCTGTAATTATAGCCCTAACAGAAGCTTGGGAAAAAGAAAAAATAAAAGATAATGACCTTGTTGTTTTGGCAGCTTTTGGTAGTGGGTTTACTTGGGGAAGTGTTATTATAAGATGGTAGTACTTTTACATTAATTATAAAATATAAGAGGCTTTATAAAATGGAGCCTCTTTTTTTATAGATTAATGTCTCTAGTTTAAAATATTATTCTATAATCTTTTGAATATCAGCTAAAAAAATGTTAAATGTTTTTTTTAGCAACAATTTCTGTTTAATTTTTATGTATGTTTGTTAAACATAAAATGTTATTATGAAATCAACTACTATTAAATCATTATTATTGTCCTTTACTGTTTTACTTTCTTTAAGTGCTTTTGCTCAAGGTTTTCAAGGAAAGGCAGTCTATATCTCTAAATCTAAAATGGAACTTGGGAATTGGGGAGCAAGATTATCAGAAGGTCAGAAAAAACAGATTCAAGCTCGTTTAAAAAACAGGTTAGAAAAAACATATGTGTTAACTTTCAATAGTTCAGAGTCTATGTTTTTAGAAGATGAACAAATAGATGCTATTTCTGGAGCAACAGATAGTTGGGGTGCATATTTTTCTAGAGGAGATCAATACAAAAATGTCAAACAAAAAACATTAACACAAGAACAAGAGTTTTATGGAAAACGTTTTTTAATTAAAGATAATCTATACAAAATAGAATGGAATTTAGGTTCTGAAACTAAAAAAATTGGGAATTATACTTGTTATAAAGCAAAAGCTTTTGTGCCAAAAAACGAATTAGATTGGTATAACTTTTCTTGGAGTGATTTACGTAACAAAGAAAAAAAAGAAGGTGAAAAACTAGAAGAAGACTTAATAGTTGTAGAGGCATGGTATACAACTCAAATACCTGTAACACATGGTCCTGGAGAGTATTGGGGTTTACCTGGTTTAATTTTAGAGGTGAGTAGAGGAAATACAACATTACTATGTACAGAAGTTGTAATTAATGGAGAGGAGAAAATTGAAATAGTAGCCCCAGAGAAAGGTACAGAAATAACCAAGGTTGATTATACACAAACTATACAAAAGAAAATGTTAGAAATGAGAAACAATAGAATGCGAAGAAGAAGTCGCTAGAGTGATATATAGATTAAAAAAACCGAAATTTCATTTTCTGAAATTTCGGTTTTTTTTTATTCAAAACGAATTGAAAACTAAGCTAACATTGTTACTGGGTTTTCAATAAATGTTTTTAATGTTTGTAAAAATTGAGCACCAACAGCACCATCAACAGTTCTGTGGTCACATGTTAAGGTTAGGTTCATTGTATTACCTACAACTATTTGTCCGTTTTTAACTACTGGTTTTTCAACAATAGCACCTACAGATAAAATAGCTGAATTTGGTTGATTGATAATAGAATTAAAATTCTGAATACCAAACATACCAAGATTAGAAACTGTAAATGTACTTCCTTGCATTTCTGTAGGAGCTAATTTCTTATTTCTTGCTTTACCAGCTAAATCTCTAACACCAGCACCAATTTGAGTTAAACTTAATTGATCTGTATGTTTAATAACCGGTACTAATAAACCATCATCTACAGCTACAGCAACACCAACATGAATATGACTGTGGTAAACTGTATTTGCATCTGTCCATGAAGTATTTACTTGTGGGTGTTTTTTCAATGCCATAGCACATGCTTTAACAACCATATCGTTAAACGATACTTTAGTATCCGGAATTGCATTAATGGTTTTTCTAGAGGCCATAGCATTGTCCATATCAACTTCAATATTCAAACTAAAATCAGGAGCAGTAAACTTAGAGTTTCCTAAAGATTTTGCAATTGCTTTACGCATTTGAGAATTCTTAACCTCTTCAGATTTTTCTTCACCAGCAGCTACTACGCTTGTAGTTGAACTAGCAGCCGAAGTTTCAACAGCTTTAGTAGCAGGAGTGTAGTTTTCTATATCTTTTTTGATAATTCTTCCATTTTCTCCAGAACCACTAACATCGGCTAAATTGATACCTTTATCGGCAGCGATTTTCTTTGCTAAAGGTGAAGCAAAAACACGTCCACCATTTGTGTTAGTACTTGCAGCAGCAGGTTTTGTTTCTTCTGTTTTTTTAGCAGCAGGTTTTTCTTCTTTTTTCTCCTCACTAGATGCTGGTTTTTCAGCAGTAGGAGCAGCTCCACCATTGGCAACAATTGCAGAAACATCAGTTCCAGCAGGACCAATAATGGCTAATAAACTATCTACAGGAGCAGTATCACCTTCTTGAACGCCAATGTATAATAAAGTTCCTTCATAGAAAGATTCGAACTCCATTGTAGCTTTGTCAGTTTCAATTTCGGCAAGCATATCACCTTCTTCTACAGTATCACCTTCTTTTTTCAACCAAGTAGCAATTGTACCATCAGTCATAGTATCACTTAAACGAGGCATATTAATTACTTGAACTCCATCAGGAATTGCAACTGTTTCAGAAGTAGAATCATTAGAAGTAGTTTCTTCTTTTGTTTCTTCTTCTTTTTTAGGTTCTTCTTTTGGAGACTCTGAATCATCACCACTCAAAAGTGCAGAGATATCTTCACCTTCTTCACCAATAATTGCTAATAATTTATCAACAGGAGAAGTTTCTCCTTCTTGAATTCCGATATGTAATAGAGTACCTTCATGAAAAGATTCAAACTCCATTGTAGCTTTATCAGTTTCAATTTCAGCTAAAATATCACCTTCTTCAATTTTATCTCCAACTTTTACTAACCATTTTGCCACAACACCTTCTTCCATGGTGTCACTTAGTCTGGGCATATTTATTACTGTTGCCATATTTTAACTTATAAAAGGGTAATCTTCTTGTTCATAAACCATATCATACAATTGTTGTACTGGTGGGAATGGAGATTCTTCTGCAAATTGCTCACATTCTTTTACCATTGCTTTTACTTCTTTATCTATAGCTGCAATGTCGTCTGTAGTACCATACTTTTTCTCTAAAATAACTTCCTTTACCTGAGTAATAGGGTCTATTTTTTTGTATTCTTCTACTTCATCTTTTGTTCTGTAGTGTTGAGCATCAGACATAGAGTGTCCTCTATATCTGTATGTTTTCATCTCTAAGAAAGTTGGTCCGTCACCACGTCTAGCTCTTTGTAGTGCTTCGTCAATAGCTTCTGCAACTTTAATAGGATTCATAGCGTCTACAGGTCCACATGGCATCTCGTAACCTAAACCAAGTTTCCAAATATCAGGATGATTTGCAGTTCTGTCTACAGAAGTTCCCATAGCGTAACCATTATTTTCACAAATGAAGATTACAGGTAATTTCCACAACATAGCTAAATTAAAAGCTTCGTGCAAAGATCCTTGTCTTGCAGCACCATCACCAAAACAAGTTAACGTAACACCACCTGTATTATTATATTTATCACCAAAAGCAATACCAGCACCTAATGGAATTTGTCCACCAACAATACCGTGTCCACCATAAAAACCAAACTCTTTAGAGAAAATGTGCATAGAACCTCCCATTCCTTTGGATGTTCCAGTTACTTTTCCAAATAATTCAGCCATTACGCGTTTAGGATCTTCTCCCATACCAATTGGTTGTACGTGGTTTCTATATGCAGTGATCATTTTATCTTTTGATAAATCCATTGCATGTAATGCACCAGCTAGAATAGCTTCTTGACCATTATACAGGTGTAAGAAACCTCTAACTTTTTGTTGAATGTAAACAGAAGCAAGTTTGTCTTCGAATTTACGCCAAAAAAGCATGTTTTTGTACCAATCTAAATAGGTTTGTTTGGTGATTTTTTTCATTCTAGTTGTTATTGTTTGTTTTTTGATGATTACTTTAATAATCGAAAAGCAAAAATAACTGTTTTAGGTAGAATAAAAAAACGTGTTTAATGTATTTTACGCAATTTTAATGAAAACTTATTTGTCTTTAGCAACCAACAATGTTGCCTTTGCACCAGTGGCAAGATTCCATTCATTAGAGGAGATAAGCATTCCTGAGTCATTAAAGACTTTAAAAGCAGCAGTGTTTGGGCCTGAAGTGCCTTGATTTAATGCTTCAATGGCTATTTTATTAATGCCAACTTCAAGCGGAATGTTAAATTTTTGATAGTGCTGTTGTAGAGTGATATTTACAATAACAGGGATGTCATTTACATAAATAGTAACTCTGTCTCCATCAGGGTATTGAAAGTCTCTGCAGATGATGTTTACACTTTTGGAGTTAGTTCTAATACTTCCTAAATCTTGATCTATTTTTGGATAAATATATTGTCCGTTTATTTTTTTAAAAGCTTTTAAAAAACGTTCTTCTGTTATTTTAGCTTTTGTTAAAATACCTTTGTTGTTTAGTGAGTTTTGAGCTTGTTGTTTCTTTAACTTTTCTTGTTCTTTTTTATAAGCATCTTTGAAACCATTATTATTTTTTGTGTTTAAAGAATTTGGTTTTTTAACTTCTTTTGAGTTATTTAGAACTAAAGCCTTAATCTTTCCTTTTTTGGAGTTATCAGAATTTTTATCTAATTGAGCGTACACGCTAAACATACAGAATACGCTAGCAAACAAAAAGATTAATTTAATTTTTGATTTCATTTTGTAAAACATTCTGATAATTATTGTACAAATATAATGCCGATTTATAATGGAGTCGTTGAAGTTTTGTTAAAACTTACTATTCTACTGGAAAATTAAAGTATGTTTTAGGAAAAGGTTCTTTTTTTAGTGTAAAATGCCACCATTCATTGTCATAAGGCTTAAAACCATTTTCTAACATTATTTTTCTTAAATAAAGTCTATTTTGTTTTTGTTTAGCTGTTATGTTTTTATAAAATGGATGAGATTGAACTCCGAAAAAATCATAAAGACTTCCCATATCCAATTCTTTTTTTGTTTTAAGATTCACTATGGTTAAATCAACAGTGCTACCTCTTGTATGTCCAGATTTTGATGCAATATATCCTAATTGAAATAGTTCTGATTTTTGAACATCAGGATAATATTCTTGCTTCATTAAAGTATCATTCAAAACTTTTGCCCATCTTACAAAATGATCAACTGCTTGTTGAGGTCTGTATGCGTCAAAAATTTTAAGACTTAGCTCTTTTTTTAATAAAAGTTGTTGGATTTTTTTTAATTGATTGGCTGTTTCTTTTGTAACAATAATGCAATCGTTTTTATATCCATCAATAGGTTTTCCAATAAAGTTATCATTACTCAAATACCTGAGTTCAGATTGAATGGTACTATCAATATCAGATAAATGAACAAATCCATCAGCTAAATTTTGACAGATAAATACATTTGATAATAAAAGAAAAACGATACTAAATATAACTTTCATGTTTGTAAAAATACAAAAAGCTTTAAAACTAAACTGACAAGATTAAAAGGATTATAATGTCTAATCAACAACCTGAAAATAAAAAATCAAGATAAAAAGGATTTTGAATAAAAATTCAATACTAATCATTTTAATAAAAAGTTTAACAATTTAAAAACAAATGAACTAAAAAGAAATACCGTTTCGAACTTAAAAAAAGAGTAATTTTGCTTTCCAAATTTTTATAAATGAGTCAGACTACAAATACAATTTTGATGATTCGTCCTGTTAATTTCAGAATGAATGAACAAACTGCTGTAAATAATTTTTATCAAGAAGAGCTTCATTTAGAGCATTCTAAAATTAATGCAAGAGCAATAGAAGAGTTTGATCATTATGTAACTACTTTAAAAAATCATGGCATACATGTAATTGTGGTTTCTGATAATAAAGAGTTTGATACACCAGATTCAGTTTTTCCAAATAATTGGATTTCTTTTCATCATGATGGAACAGTGGCTATTTACCCGATGTTTGCAGAAAATAGAAGGTTAGAAAGAAGAGAAGATGTATTGGTGACTTTAGAGGAAGAAGGTTTTATCATTAATAACGTTGTAGATTATACGTCTGCTGAAGAAGAAGAAATTTTCTTAGAAGGTACAGGAAGTATGATTTTAGATCGAGAACATCGCAAAGCTTATTGCGCACTTTCTCCTAGGGCAGATGAAGATCTGTTTATTGAGTTTTGTGAAGATTTTGAATATACTCCAGTTATTTTTACTGCATATCAATCTGTAGAAGATAGAAGAGAACCTATTTATCATACCAATGTTATGATGTGTGTAGCAGATACTTTTGTTGTAATTTGTTTGTCTTCTATCGACGATAAAAAAGAAAGAAAAAACCTCTTAAAACACTTTAAAGAGGATGGAAAAAAAGTAATAGATATTACTGAAGAGCAAGTTGCTTATTTTGCAGGAAATATGTTACAGGTAAAAGGTGAAAATGATGAAAAGTTTCTGATTATGAGTCAATCTGCTCATGACTGCTTAACTCAATCTCAAAAAGCACAAATAGCCAATCACTGTAAAATAATTTCTAGTTCTTTAGAAACTATCGAAACTTGTGGTGGTGGCAGTGCACGTTGTATGATGGCAGAGGTTTTTTTACCAAAAAAGAATTAAACGTATATTTCTGCTATGGAATTACTTCTGCTAGCTATTGCTCCTGTAACAATTGTAATACTCTATATTTATTTTAAAGATAAATTTGAAAAAGAGCCTATTGGTTTCTTGTTTAAGAACTTTCTTTTAGGAGCCACTGTAAGTATTATATTAACTGCAATTCTTGGTAGTTTAGGAGGAAGATTAATTCCTCTGACAAATGAAACAAGTATTATTCAGCAATTTTTACAAGCATTTATTGTGGTTGCTTTGGTAGAGGAGTTTTCTAAGTATATTATTGTTCGGTTTTATGCGCAAAGAAATATAGAATTCAATGAGCCTTTTGATGGAATTGTATATGCGGTAATGGTTTCTATGGGATTTGCAGCTTTAGAAAATGTGCTTTATGTTTTTCAATACGGATTTGCAACAGGAGTTACAAGAGCATTTACAGCGGTTCCAGCTCATGCTACTTTCGGAATATTAATGGGGTATTTTATGGGAAAAGCAAAATTTTCTAAAAACAAAGTAATTTTAAACCTAACAGGATTGATACTTGCAACACTCTTTCACGGAGCCTATGATTTTTTCTTATTCATAAACTTTATTCCTGGCATTTCAATAGGTGCTTTTATATCACTAATAATAGGGATTTTTTTATCTAAAAAAGCAATAAAAAGACATCAGCAAAACTCTATTTTTAAATTTTAATTACTTTTTTAATACTTCATCAATAACAATTCCGTTTGTACTGTTAGGTGCTTCAATACTTAATAAATTAGCTATAGTTGGTGCAATATCAGTAATGTTATATCTTTTTGTTGAAGTACCTTTTTTGATGCCATTTCCGTAAAACAGAATAGGAACATGTGTGTCATAAGAATAACCAGAACCATGGCTTGTACCTGTTCTTCCACGAATTAATGATGCAGGGTAAGGTATCATTAAAACATCACCAGATAATTTCTGATTGTACCCATTTTGGAGAGAATTAAGAATCCCACTTGAAAAATGAGTAGTCTGCATAGTTCTTGCAGTAACAGCTTTGTAGATTCCATCAAAATGTACAACTTCGTCAGCTAATTTCTGAGCAACATCATTTAAATTAAGATTTAAAGCTTCAATTTTTTCTTTATTCAAAAAAATCTGATAATTAGACACATTTTCAATTAGTTCTGATGATTTGTAATACTTTTTAGTAATTCCTAAAAGAAAATTTCTAAAATTTTTAGTGCTAAAATAATGAGCAGGAATTTTTAAAGATTGCAAATATGCAGGAACATGAACAGCGGCATGATCAGCTGTTAAAAAAACGGTATAATTCCCATTACCAACTTGTTGATCTAAGAAATTAAAAAAGTTTTCTAAGTCTTTATCCAACCGCAAGTAAGTATCTTCAATCTCAATTGATGCAGGGCCATATTTATGACCAACATAATCAGTAGAAGAATAACTTACAGCTAAAAAATCAGTAAAATCACTTTTACCTAAATTTTCTCCAATTATGGCTGCTTTTGCAAAATCTGTGGTTAAGGTATTACCAGCAGGAACTGTTTTTATAATGCTAAAATTTCCATTTTTTATTCGTAATTCTTTTAAGTTCTTAGGGAAAACAGGTGATTGCTCTCCTCTAAATTTCCCTTCAAAGACGTTGTCATCAACTCTACTTTTAGTATAAGTATCAATATCATGTAAAGTTTCCCAACCTGCATTTATATATTGATCTGCTTTGTTGTTGTTATTGAAATCAGTTACCCATTGTGGTAGCTCTTCCATATAATAAGAACTTGTAATCCAATTGTTGAAATTCCCAGCAGAATACCAGTATGCAGCATTAGCTGTATGGCCAGCAGGTAAAACAGAAGAACGATCTTTTATAGCAATTCCAATAGTTTTTCCGTTCATGTTTTGCGCCAAATGTAATTGATCAGTTATGGTTGTTGTAAATAATCGTTTAGGTGATTTTTTACCTTCATCACTTTTGTTTCCAACTGTAGTATATTCAGAGTCATCAACACAATAAATGGATTTCTTTAAAAATTTATCGTACCAATTATTTCCAATAATACCATGTTCACTAGGTGTTGTTCCAGTATAAATAGCTGAATGTCCAACAGCGGTATAAGTGGGTATGTAATTGTAGTGTGCATTCTCTAAAGAAAACCCATTTTTAAGTAAGCGTTTAAACCCATTTTCTCCATATCTATCTTGGAAACGTGTTAAATAATCATACCTCATTTGATCAACAACAATACCAACAACTAATTTTGTTTTTTCAGTTTTTTTTGGCTCTTGGTTACAAGATAAAAAGACAAATGTTATACAGAAAAAGAAAATAATTTTAAGTTTCATAAAAGTAAATACCTAAGTTAAGTACCAAAAGTAATTATTTTTTGCGTTGATGTCTTCTATTTAACTTACTATTAATGATATTTTAATACTTTAGCATAAAATTTAATTCTATGAATTATATAGAGCATATTGGTAAATATTTTTTGATGTTGAGCAGGGTTTTTAGAAAGCCACAACGTTCAAAAGTGTTTTATCAAGCTTTTATGAAAGAGGTTGAAGATTTAGGGTTAAAATCTTTAGGGATAATTATGTTTATATCCTTTTTTATTGGAGGTGTTATTGCGCTTCAAACAGCTTTAAACTTAGACAATCCTTTTATTCCAAAATCTTTGGTAGGTTTTGCAGCAAAACGTTCTATAATTTTAGAATTTGCACCAACATTCTGTTCTATTATTCTAGCAGGAAAAGTTGGTTCTTACATAACATCTAGTATTGGTACAATGCGTGTTACAGAGCAGATTGATGCTTTAGAAGTTATGGGGATTAATTCATTAAATCATTTGGTGTTGCCTAAAATTTTAGCAGCTGTTTTCTTTTATCCGTTTTTAATATCCTTAGGGATGTTTTTGGGTATTTTTGGAGGTTGGACTGCTGGTGTTTTGTCAGGCTTGTTTAATGGGTTAGATTATATAGAAGGTATTCAACTAGATTTTAAACCATTTTTACTTTTTTATGCCATTGTAAAAACCTTAGTTTTTGCTTTTTTAATTGCAACTGTACCTTCTTACCATGGGTACTATGTAAAAGGAGGTTCTATAGCTGTTGGAAGGGCAAGTACACAATCTGTAGTTTGGACTACCATTTTAATAGTTATAGCCAATTATTTTTTAACTCAAATGCTATTGACATAACCTATGATAGAAGTAAAAGACTTACATAAAGGATTTGGAGACGTAAAAGTTTTAAAAGGCATTTCAGCTACTTTTCATCCAGGGAAAACAAATTTAATCATCGGTCAAAGTGGTTCTGGAAAAACAGTTTTTTTAAAATCCTTAATAGGATTACATACTCCAGAAAAAGGGACAATTTCATTTGACGGGAGAATAAACACGCAGTTTACACAAGATCAAAAACAGCAGTGGAGGCAAGAAATTGGTATGGTTTTTCAAGGGAGTGCTCTATTTGATTCGCAAACCGTAGAAGATAATGTAATGTTTCCTCTAAAAATGTTTACAACAAAGTCTGAGGATGAAATGTTAGAAAGAGTAAACTTTGTGCTAAATCGTGTGAATTTAGAAAATTCGAATAAAAAATTACCAGCAGAACTCTCTGGAGGTATGCAAAAAAGAGTTGCCATAGCTAGAGCAATTGTCATGAATCCTAAATATTTATTTTGTGATGAGCCTAACTCGGGTTTAGACCCAAGAACTGCTATTGTAATCGATAATTTAATCCAAGAAATTACAGATGAATATAAAATAACAACAGTAATTAATACACATGATATGAATTCTGTTATGGAAATTGGAGAAAAAATAGTTTTTTTAGAGAACGGTAAAAAAGCATGGGAAGGTACTAGTGATGATATGTTTAAAACTGATAATGAAGCTGTTGTGAGTTTTGTGTATTCTTCTAATTTATTTAAAAAAGTTAGAGAAGCGTATTTAAGAGAAACAAAATAAAAAAAGGTTTGTTTTTTATAAAATAACTTATATATTTGCAGCCGCTAAAACGAAAAAGAATGACCTGGTAGCTCAGTTGGTAGAGCATCTCCCTTTTAAGGAGAGGGTCCTGGGTTCGAGCCCCAGCCCGGTCACATTTTAAGACTCCATACAACTTGTATGGAGTCTTTTTTTATTCAACATTTTTTACAACATTGAGAATCTTAATTTTTAATTTGTATTTTTAATGATATGCAAAAAATCTATTTCTTAATCATTTTACCAATTCTTATGGCTACTCAAGATAATATCATCTTCGATTTTACTACTAATGCTAATACATCAAATTGGAGGGTTGTTGATGATGTTGTTATGGGAGGAAAGTCTAATGGAGATTTTAAACTGAATAAAGATGGTTTTGGTGAATATTCAGGTAAAATTTCTTTAGAAAATAATGGTGGATTTTCATCGTTAAGATATCGTTTTAAAGAAAAAAGTATCAAAGGTTTTTCAAAAGTAATCTTAAAGATCAAAGGTGATGGTAAGAAATATCAGTTTAGAATAAAAAAAGATAGCAATGACTCCCATTCATACATTTCGTCATTTTCCACAAATGGAAATTGGCAAACCATTGAAATTAATTTATCAGAAATGTATCCTGCTTTTAGAGGTCGTGTTTTAGATATGGAAAACCTGTCATCAGACTCAATAGAAGAAGTTGCTTTTTTAATTGGTAATAAAAAAGAAGAAGATTTTAGACTTTATATCGATAAAATATCTCTTGAGAAATAATAAAATTTTCTGAAATCTTTTTTTGTATCTTTCCCTTGTAAAATAACCTTTGATGGAAGAAGATATTCAAAAAAACAATCCTCAAAAATTAGGAAAGGACGCTAAAAACAATTTGCAAGAAGAAGCAAAAGGTTTTTTTGAGAGCGTTAAGATTTATTTAAAAGAACTCTTAGATTTTAGAGATGATACAGATCACGAAGCCACAATAGATGCAATTAAAGCAGACATTCCTTTTAAAGGAGCTACAGCTTGGATTCTCATTTTTGCAGTCTTTGTTGCATCTATTGGTTTAAATGCCAATTCTACAGCAGTTGTTATTGGAGCCATGTTAATATCACCTTTAATGGGGCCAATTTTGGGTATTGGAATGTCTTTTGCATTAAACGATATCAATACATTTAAAAAGTCGTTAATTAACTTGGGGACAATGATTGTTCTAAGTTTGTTTGCATCATTTTTATTCTTTTATTTCTTTCCATTAAGCGAAGATAATTCTGAATTATTAGGGAGGGTTAGTCCAGATATTCGTGATGTTTTAATTGCTTTTTTTGGTGGTTTAGCATTAATGGTGGCTAGAACAAAAAGAGGTACAGTAGCTTCTGTTATTTTTGGTGTTGCTATTGCAACTGCATTAATGCCTCCATTATGTACAGCTGGTTATGGTTTGGCAAAAGGAAACTGGCCTTATTTTTTTGGAGCATTATATTTATTTACAATTAATACTATTTTTATTGCTTTGGCAACCTTTATTGTGTTAAAGCTTTTGCGTTTTCCTATGCATAAATACGCAAATGCAGCCAAAAGAAAACGTTATGCAACAGTAGCTACCGTAGTTGGAATTGCAGTAATGATTCCAGCTATTTTTACTTTTTTAAGAGTGTTTAATGATAATCAAGTAAATACTCAAATTAATGGTTTTATCAATAATGAAATTAAATCTAATAAGTATTTACAATTAATAGATTGGGATAAAAATTTAGATAAGAAAGAAATTTATTTGAACTTCTTTAATGAAATTACTGAAGCTACAGAAAACGATTTAAATAATGAATTAACTGATGTCAAAGAATATCCAAATTTAGGGGAGTTCAAATTAAGAATTAAAGGAAGTGATACAAAGAGTTTTGCTCTAATTACAGCAGCATATAAAGAAAAACGAGAAGAACTACAAGAAAGTAAAAATATCATAGCTGGTTTACAAAAACAAATAACAGAGTTGCAGCAAACCATTACTACTTTAAATGATAGAATAGAACAAGATGCGCTTAACAAAAATCAAAAAGTAGTTGCTTTTAGTAGGATAGCAAAAGATGCCAAAATTAGATATGTTGATATCGAAGCAATTGGTTTTGCAAGTGTTTTGTCCTCTAAAGATTTTATAAAAATAGATACTATACCAGTAGCAACTATAAAATGGAATATTAAATTACCTGATAGCATTATCAATCCAAAAGAAAAAGAATTAAGAATTTGGCTTCAAAAAGAATTGGAGTTAGATACCCTTTTTATTAAAAGAGAAAAATAAAAAAAATAATTTTTAGTGATTGTATTTAGAGACTTCAACATTTTGGTTGAATAAGTATACTCTTTTATTGGTCATGTTTAAGCATTCAAATCGAGTTCTTCTTTTCTCACCTCGCTTGTAAATGGTGTTTTTAAATTTAAACAAATTACCAACTGGAATTTCAAAAATAAAATTTTTTCCGGCTTCAGCAATGTTTCCACGTAGCGCTAAAGAGAGATTTACATCAGCATCAGTACTAGCTTTTGGGTTTTTTAGATATTTGGCAAGATGTGGTAAAATTTCATTTGGATAAATTTCTGGTCGTAAAAAAGGCAACATCAAATGCTGAAAAACAGCTTTCCATTCTTTGCCATGAGGTTGAACTCGCCCAAATTTTTGATGCGTAACATGATGAGCAATTTCATGAACTAAAGTCAATAAAAACTGAAAAGGATTTAAATTATTATTTACGGTAATTTGAAATCTTCCATTTGGAAGTTTTCTAAAATCACCATGTTTAGTTTGTCTCTGATTTACAATTTTTAATGTAAAGTGATGTTCATTAATTAAAAATTGAACAAAAGGAATTGCTTTTTGAGGTATGTATTTTTGATATTCTTGTTCCAAAAATTAAGGAGTTGAAGAGGATACTTGTAAGACTTTTCCGTTGTAAAATTTATTTCCAGTTAGTGCAAAATCATAGATGTAATTGGCCATTTCTTTTGCCGAAATTGGAGCTTGATAACCAGGGAAAGCTTCTTCTAGCATTTCAGTTTGTACAGCTCCTAAAGCTAAAACATTAAATGCAATTTGTTGTTCTTTATACTCTTCAGCAAGTAATTCAGACAATGTAATTACAGCACCTTTTGCTGATGAATATGCTGCTAAACCTGGAAACTTCATGCTTCCTTGAATTCCTCCCATACTACTTATAGTAACTACATGAGCGCTTTTGGTCATTTTCGGAATTAACAATTTTGTCAATTCAGCAACCGCAAAAACATTTACTTTATACACTTCTAAAAAATCTTCTGAGGTCAGTTCTGTAAAAGCTTTATTAATTAGTTTTCCTGCATTATTGATTAAAACATCAACATGATTCCAGTTTGTATTAATGAAATCAGTTACTTTATTAAAGTCAGAAGTTTTAGAAATATCAACAGAAAGTGAAGTGATATTTTTATGATTAATATCTGATAGAGGCTTGGAATTTCTAGAAATAGCCAAAACTTGATGTCCGTTATTCGCAAATTGCTGAGCCAATTCAAAACCAATTCCTCTGCTTGTTCCCGTTATTACAACATTCTTCATTATTCGTTCTTTAGAGAAAGCAAATTACTTAAAATTTCATACATTTAAAGACAAAATCCAATCAAATGAAAAAAATTATCCTATCACTTATTACGGTTTTCTTTTTACAAAATGTTTTAGCACAATCAACCTATATTTTATGTGGTAAATTAATTGATACCAAATCTGGTAAAATAGAATCAAAAAAAACAATCTTAGTTCAAGGTAATAAAATTGTAAATGTTTTTGATGGATATATCATGCCGAAAAGTAAAACAGCCAAAAAAATAGACTTAAGAGATAAAGTGGTAATGCCTGGTTTGATTGATATGCACGTTCATATAGAGATGGAATTTGATGCTAAAACTAGATTAAGAAAGTATATTGCTAATGAGGCTGATGTAGCTTTTAATTCAGTTGGTTTTGCAAAGTCTACTTTATTAAATGGATTTACAACCGTAAGAGATTTGGGAGGAACAGGAGTTAATATTTCTGTAAGAAATGCTATAAATGCTGGTAAAATCGCTGGACCAAGAGTTTTTACAGCAGGTAAATCTTTAGCAACTACAGGAGGTCATGCAGATCCTACAAACGGAAGTAGTAGAAAATTAATTGGTGATCCTGGACCAAAAGAAGGTGTTGTAAATTCTGTAGAAGATGCTAAAAAAGCAGTAAGACAACGTTATAAAAACGAAGCAGATTGTATAAAAATTACAGCAACAGGAGGTGTGTTAAGTGTTGCGAAATCTGGTGATAATCCACAATTTACAATAGAAGAAATAAAAGCAATTTGTGATACTGCAAAAGATTACGGAATGCACGTTGCTGCTCATGCACATGGTGATGAAGGTATGCAAAGAGCTATTATTGGTGGTGTAAAAACAATTGAACATGGAACTTATATGAGTGATGAAACCATGGACTTAATGAAAAAACACGATGCGTTTTTAGTACCTACAATTACGGCAGGAAAAGAAGTAGAAGAGAAAGCAAAAATTAAAGGATTTTATCCAGAAATTGTGGTTCCAAAAGCGTTAGCAGTTGGTCCACAAATTCAAGGGACTTTTGCTAGAGCTTATCAAAAAGGTGTTGGAATTGCATTTGGTACAGATGCAGGTGTTTTTAAACATGGAAATAATGGAAAAGAGTTTGGTTATATGGTAGAAGCAGGAATGCCTGCAATAGAAACCATTCAATCTGCAACCATTACCAATGCTAAAATCTTACAAATGGAGAATGAAATAGGGCAAATTAAAAAAGGATTTTTTGCTGATATTATTGCGGTTGATGACAATCCTACAAAAAAAATCGAAACTATGGAAAATGTAGTTTTTGTGATGAAAAATGGGGTGGTATATAAGCAATAATACAAAAGGGTTGCTAATCCTCATCCTTAAAAATAATATGTTGATACGCTCCAATATCTGGAGCATTGGTTCTGTTTACGCCTAAAATATCTAAAGAAAAAGGAGTGGCTACTGCTTTATTAATTGCATCTGAATCTTGCCCAATAATAAAATCGTTTTTTTGAGAATCTCTAAAATTAGGGTTGCCGTTTAAAATATTGTTTTGATAAAAGAAGTTTGAAAAATCCATTTCTGGTACATCTTTAAAAGTATCGTTGGTGTCGTTAAATTTAATTAAAGAGTTACTAATGTTGTAATTAAATAACACGCCTGCATCTAGTTTATCTAAAACAAACTCGATATTGTTGTTTCCATCAAAAATACAATTGGTAAAATTGGCTGCTTTTAAATCTCTTACAATAGCAGTTTCTTGTCCGTTATCATCTGTAAAAGTGATAAAATTATTTACCAAAACAGCAGGTAATTGGCGTAAACTATTATTCCAATAATTGGCAAAAGTACAATGCGTAAAATTATAAGTGCCTCCAATTGTAGCAGCTAATGAAGTTTGTCCTGCATCACCAATCACTAAATTGTGTCCCTCAACATTGGCTTCTCTAGCTAGAATTCCATAATTTGAATGATTGTAAATTTCTGAGTTTTCTAATTTTAAAGTAGGTGTTTTTTCAGCTCCAATGCTATCTACTAAAATGCCAATAATTCCGTTTTTAATAATGGCATGTTTAATTTCATTGTCTTTGCTTCCTGCTCGCATCCAAATAGTCCCCCATTGTCCTGGGATATCATCAAAACTGTTTTCTAAACGATCTCCTTGAAAGGTAACTTTTTCAGCCAAAGTACCGTTGACTTTTAATGTGGCTTTGTTGTCTATAATTAATCCTGAATTATCATGGAAATGAATGTTTGCTCCAGCTTCTATTGTTAATGTTTTATTAGCGGGTACAGCAGCAAAACCATAAATAACAGTAGGTTTTGAGTTTGTAAAGGTTAGCTCAGAATCTGTTAAAAAACGACCTTTTAAAGTGGTTGGTTGTCCGTCTAAAGTTAAACTATCAATTTTCATAGTAACTGCATCTTTATCAGGATAAATGAAGTTAGCATCATTGACTAAGGTTACTAAATCAACGTCTTGTTGGTTGTCTCCATTGTCAAATAAAATTCGATCTGTATAT
The DNA here is from genome assembly GCF_009832745.1 of Polaribacter septentrionalilitoris. Classification (GTDB taxonomy): domain Bacteria; phylum Bacteroidota; class Bacteroidia; order Flavobacteriales; family Flavobacteriaceae; genus Polaribacter; species Polaribacter septentrionalilitoris. The sequence goes on from NZ_VRMJ01000041.1 coordinate 198,036, forward strand.
AAAGGGTTTGATACGGCATTAATATCAATAGTCGTTTCTACAAAAACAAAAATGCTGTCTTTGGCAAGAATATCTACATCTGTAAATTCTTTTCCAGGAATTCCATCTACATTTAAACGGTAATTAGAGCTTGTTCCGTTTTCTAACTCAATTCTTGGAATAGTAATGGCTTGATTAGTTTTGTTATATACTTTTAGGTTATAAGTTGCAGAACCAATGTTGGTGAAGACAGTATCTAAATAAACAGTGTCTTTTGAGAACTGTAATTGACCAAAACTAGGCACGGTTTCAAAATCTTTTCTACAAGAACTTATGGAAATAAGTAAAACACACGCTAAAAAAGTCAGTAAATATTTCATAAAATCAATTTGTTATAAAAGTAAAACTTTTTATGAATACAATTATTGTTTTTTTATCAATTCAATTTCGAATAATTTTCCCCAGTTTTTTCCTGTTACAAAAAGTCTATTGTTTTCAGTATCGTAAGCTATTCCGTTTAAGACTTCGTCTTGCGATACTAGTTTTTGCGTTTTTTTCATTTCTTTTTCTAAAGGTCTTAAATCAACCAAACCTTCAACAATACCTGTATTTGGGTCGATAATAGTTATCGTGTTTTTTTGATATTTGTTGGCATATAGTTTACCATTTACTAATTCTAACTCGTTCAAATCACCAACAGCATATTTATTGGTATATGCTTGAATCGATTTTTTTTCTTTCAATGTTTCTGGATCTAAAAACCAAATTTTATTTGTCCCATCAGATTTTATCAATTCAGAACCATTATGTGTCAATCCCCAACCTTCTCTACTATTATTGTATGTAAATTCTTTCTCTTGTTCAAAAGTATCTAAGTTATAAACAAAACCTTTTTTAGCTTGCCATGTTAACCAATAAATTTTATTGTTGAAGATGGTCATTCCTTCACCAAAATATTGTTTGTCTAAAGCTACTTTTTGTAATACTTTTCCTGTTTTTACTTCTACTTTACGTAAGGTTGATTGTCCTCTGCGTCCTGTAGTTTCGTATAAATAACCATTATGGTATTCTAGTCCTTGAGTATAAGCTTTATTATCATGAGGATATTCATTGATAATGTTATAGTCATACACAAGAGGCGCTTTATTGGCAACAACTTCAAAAGAATTGTTTACCTTTTTACTTTTACCATCAAAAAAAACTAACGCAGAAATAGAATGTTTCCCAATTCCGTAATCTTTAGTATTTATAGTTAATGAACTTCCTTTTGCTTTAACTTCTTTTCCGTTGACAAAAAACTGCATATTTTTTACAGGTTTGCCTTCTTTTTCTTTTAAAGTAACTGTAATATTTTCATTTAGTTTGACTTGTTTTTTATGTTGTAATGTAAATTTATACACATCAGAACAAGAAATCATCATTAAAATTGAGAACAAAAGGGCAGTTACATAGGTAGAAAGCTTCATTTTAGGCATTTTATTTTTCATACTTCAAATAAAAACAAATTATTTATTTGTAAATTAAAAATTATCGTTAAATTTGCATCCTCAAAATAGTAAATAACAACTATTTAGAGATTTGAGTAAAACCTTACCAACTTTACTCAGTGCAAACATAACATTAAAGTATTAAAATATTATAAAATGAAAAAAGGAATTCATCCAGAAAATTATAGAATGATGGCTTTTAAAGATATGTCTAATGGAGATGTATTTATAACTCGTTCTACAGCAGACACTAAAGAAACTTTAGAAGTTGATGGTGTTGAGTATCCTTTAGTAAAATTAGAGATTTCAAGAACTTCTCATCCATTTTACACTGGTAAATCTAAATTGGTTGATACAGCAGGACGTATTGACAAGTTTAAAAACAAATACGCAAAATTCAAGAAGTAATTCTTTAGAATTTTCAAAATATTTAAAACCTCAACTCATGTTGGGGTTTTTTTATTGCTTTTTTCGGGCGTTTCCTTTCAGGTCAGGCTTTTCGTTACAATCTTTTTATTCATCCTTCATAAAAAGGATTTTCACTACAATCCTTAACGCAACTTATTTGTAAGCTATTGTTATAAATTTAGACGAAAAGCGTATTTTTAGCATCCTTTACATTAAAAATTTGATAATGAGAAACACTATTTTAGCCATACTTATAATTACCACAATTTTATTTGGAGTTTTAGTTTATTTCATTCCACAGATAGGAACAATTATATTATTGTCAATTTCAAGTGTATTAACTTTGATTGCTATTTACGATAGTTTACAAACCAAACATTCTTTGTTAAGAAGTTTTCCTTTGGTTGCACGATTACGGTGGTTTTTTGAAGAAGAAAGAGAGAAAATACAACAGTATTTTATTGAAGACGATTTAAGCGGAACACCAATAAACAGAGAAAAGAGAAGTATAGTTTATCAACGTGCAAAACTAGAAAAAGAAACTATTCCTTTTGGAACACAACACGATGTTTATAAAAAAGGATATGAATTTGTAAAACATTCTTTGTTTCCAAAAGATCATCATCAAATAAAAGGAGAAAAAGTACTTTTTGGTTCAGACAAATGTAAGCAACCATATAGAAGTTCTATTATTAATATCTCTGCAATGTCTTTTGGCTCTTTAAGTAAAAATGCAATAAAAGCACTAAATCAAGGTGCAGCAATGGGTAATTTTGCACATAATACAGGAGAAGGAGGAATATCACCTTATCATTTACAAGGTGGTGATTTAATTTTTCAAGTGGGTACAGGGTATTTTGGAGCAGGAAAAACCGTAGAAGGAAAACGCGTTTTTGATGATGCAATTTTTAAAGAAAATGCTATTAGACCACAAGTAAAAATGATTGAAATTAAATTCTCTCAAGGTGCTAAACCAGGTCATGGAGGAATTTTACCAGCTCAAAAAAATACCCAAGAAATTGCAACCATAAGAAAAGTTGAACCTTTTACGCAAGTAGATTCACCTCCAAGTCATTCTGCATTTTCGAATTTTGAAGAAATGATTACTTTCATACAAAAAGTAAGAGATTTATCGGAAGGAAAACCAGTAGGAATTAAATTTTGTGTTGGAGATACCGATGAAATTGAACAAATGATTCAAACTTTTGCAAAGGCTGATAATTATCCAGATTTTATAGCGGTAGATGGTGGAGAAGGAGGTACTGGTGCAGCTCCTCCAGAATTTACAAACTACATTGGTACACCTTTACAAGAAGGATTGGTTTTTGTAAATACACTTTTAAAGAAATATAAATTAAAAAATCAAATAAAAATTATTGCTAGCGGAAAAGCCATTGATGCTTTTGATGTTATTAAATACTTAGCATTGGGAGCAGATGCCATAGCAATGGCAAGAAGTTTTATGCTAAGTTTGGGCTGTATTCAGGCTAGAGAATGTAACTTAGATACCTGCCCTGTTGGTGTAGCAACCCAAGATGATGATTTGGTAAAAGCTTTGGTGGTTGAAAAGAAAAATGTACGAGTTAAAAATTATCATGATAAAACCATAAAAGCAGTAAAAGAAATGACTGCCGCTATGGGGTTAGATTCAATTGCTGATATTGAATCTAAACACATTTTTAGAAGAGAAAAGAAAGATATAATTGAAAACTTAGAAAATATTTATACTTAATGAAGAACATTGATGTTGTTATTATTGGTGGAGGACCTATTGGAATTGCTTGCGGATTAGAAGCGCAAAAAAAAGGATTTTCATACATCATTTTAGAGAAAGGACCTATTGTGAACTCGCTCTATAATTATCCTATAAATATGCAGTTCTTCTCATCATCAGAACGTTTAGAAATTGATGATATTCCGTTTATTAGTAAAGAGGCAAAACCGAGTAGAAGTGAAGCTTTAGAATATTATAGAAGAATTGCAACCTCAAATAAACTCAATATTCATTTGTTTGAAAAAGTAGAAAAGGTAGTTAAAAACGAAGGTTTTTTTTCTGTAGAAACTACAAAAGACAACTATCAAGCAAAAAATGTAATTGTAGCTACAGGTTTTTATGATATCCCAAATAAGCTAAATGTTTTTGGTGAAGATTTACCAAAAGTAGCTCATTATTATAAAGATCCTCATTTTTATGCAGGACAAAAATTAGCGATTGTTGGTGCCAGTAATTCAGCGATTGACGCTGCGTTAGAATGCTGGCGAAAAGGTGCTGAGGTAACTTTAATTATTCGTGGAAATGAAGTTGGGCAGCGTGTAAAATATTGGGTAAGACCACATATCATCAATAGAATAGAAGAAGGAAGTATCAAGGCTTATTACAATGCGAATATTTCGGAAATTAGGGAAACAGAAATCGATATCAAAACTAAAAACGGAATAGAAACTATAGAAAATGACTTTGTTTTAGCTTTAATTGGCTACAGACCCAACTTTTATTTTTTAACCCAATTGGGTATTTCACTTTCTAACGAAACAAAAAAACCGACTTACAACCCAGAAACTATGGAGACAAATGTAAAAGGTGTTTATTTAGCTGGAGTAATTTGTGGAGGTATGGAAACTCACAAATGGTTCATAGAGAACTCTCGTATTCATGCTAAAATGGTTGTGGATGATATTCTAGAGAAAACTTAAATTTTTAATTTTGCTAGCATATCACGTTTATGATACGTTTTGTAAACGAAACTATCAAATTTCGTTTTTTTAAGTTGCAAAATCAACAATAAAAATTACTTGTTTTAATAAAAAAACCACCTCAAAAAAATGAGGTGGTTTACAATAGACTATTTGTCCTACATATAATCTTCTATTGGGTTACAAGAACAAATTAAGTTTCGATCACCAAAAGCATCATCTACTCTTCTTACAGAAGGCCAAAATTTATTATCAGCAATGTATTCTAAAGGAAAAGCCGCTTGTTTTCTTGTGTATGGTAAATCCCATTCATCAGATGTTAACATGGCTTGTGTATGAGGAGCATTTTTTAAAGGATTGTTTTCATCCTCTTTTGTAGCAACTTCAATTTCTTTTCTGATAGAAATCATGGCATCACAAAAACGATCTAATTCTGCTAAACTCTCAGATTCTGTAGGTTCTATCATCATAGTTCCACCTACTGGAAAAGATACTGTTGGTGCATGAAAACCATAATCTATCAAACGTTTTGCAATGTCTACTACTTCAATTCCATTTTGTTTAAAATCTCTACAATCAATAATCATTTCGTGAGCTGCACGACCTTTTTCTCCAGTATACAAGGTATCATAATGACCTTGTAAACGTTCTTTGATGTAGTTTGCATTTAAAATAGCATTCTTGGTAGAATTGGTTAATCCTCTAAAACCAAGCATGGTAATGTATCCGTAAGAAATTAAACAGGCTAAAGCAGAACCCCAAGGTGCAGCAGAAATAGCTGTAATTGCGTTTTCTCCTCCAGTTTCTACAACAGGATTTGTTGGTAAAAACGGGACCAATTGAGGTGCGACACAAATAGGGCCAACTCCAGGGCCACCACCTCCATGAGGAATGGCAAAAGTTTTGTGTAAGTTTAAGTGACAAACATCAGCACCAATTGTAGCAGGATTTGTCAATCCAACTTGAGCGTTCATGTTTGCGCCATCCATGTATACTTGTCCACCATTATCATGAATAATTTTGGTAATTTCTTGAATAGCACTTTCAAAAACTCCATGAGTAGAAGGGTATGTTACCATTAACGCAGCCAAATTGTCTGAATGTTCTTCAGCTTTTGCGCGTAAATCTTCTACATCAATATTACCGTTTTCATCAGTTTTAGTTACCACAACTTTCATACCTGCCATAACTGCTGAGGCAGGATTTGTTCCGTGTGCAGAAGCAGGAATAATACAAATATTTCTATGATAATCTTTTCTAGATTGATGATACGCTCTAATAGTCATTAAACCAGCAAACTCACCTTGAGCACCAGAATTGGGTTGTAAAGATGTGCCAGCAAAACCAGTAATAATATTTAATTGATGTTCTAATTTTTTTAAAACTTCTTGATATCCTTCAGCTTGATTTAAAGGTACAAATGGGTGAATATTTCCCCACTGTGGATCACTTAGAGGCAACATCTCTGAAGCTGCATTCAACTTCATGGTACAAGAACCTAAAGAAATCATAGAATGATTTAATGCTAAATCTTTACGCTCTAATTTCTTGATGTAACGCATCATGTCTGTTTCAGATTGATACGTGTTAAAGATGTCATTGTCTAAAAAGGATGTATTTCTTTGTATGTTTTCAGAAATTACTTCAAAATCAGAATGAAAAGGCTCTTGCGTTAAAATTTGAGAAAACGTATCGTAATTCTCTTCTTTCACTGGGTTTGGACGTTTTTTTACTTGACCTAAAAGTGTAAATAAGGTCATTAAGTCTTTTTGAGTAGTTGCCTCATTTAAAGAAATAGACACTAAATTATCAGAAATATAATTAAAGTTTACTTCAAAAGATTCAGCTATAGGTCTTAAACGAATAGCATCAATCTCAACTAAAAGAGTATCAAAATAAGAAGAATTCAATTGTTTAAAACCAGCTTTTTCTAAATAATTAGCAACTAGTTTTGTTTTGTTGTGTACGGTATCTGCAATGTATTGTAAACCACTTTTACCATGATAAACCGCATACATTCCTGCCATTACTGCCAATAAAACTTGTGCAGTACAAATGTTAGACGTTGCTTTTTCGCGTTTAATGTGTTGTTCGCGTGTTTGTAATGCCATACGTAAAGCTCGTTCTCCGTTTTTGTCTTTGGTTACACCAATAATACGTCCAGGAATACTTCTTTTGTATTTTTCTTTAGTAGCAAAATAACCTGCATGAGGACCTCCGTAACCTAAAGGAATTCCAAAACGCTGCGTGGTTCCAACAACTACATCAACACCAAATTCAGCAGGTGCTTTTAATTTTACTAACGATAAAATATCAGCAGCAACTGCTACTTTTATATTTTTTTCATTTGCTTTTGCTACAAAATTGGTGTAGTCGTATACTTGTCCGTGTTTTCCAGGATATTGTAAAATTGCTCCGTAAAACTCATCAGAAAAATCAAATTCTTCATGATTTCCAATAACAAGCTCAACACCAATAGGAGTAGAACGTGTTTGTAAAACCGACAAAGTTTGAGGTAGAATTTCTTCAGAAACAAAAAACTTACAAACTCCAGCTTTTTTCTGAGCTCTTTCTCGCACATCAAATAACAATGCCATGGCTTCTGCTGCAGCTGTAGATTCGTCTAGCAAAGAGGCATTTGCCAACTCCATTCCTGTTAAATCACAAACCATAGTTTGATAATTTAACAACGCCTCTAGACGTCCTTGAGCAATTTCTGCTTGATAAGGTGTGTAGGCAGTATACCACCCCGGATTTTCTAAAATATTACGTTGAATAACACTAGGTACAATCGCTTCGTGATATCCTAAACCAATATAACTTTTAAAAACTCTATTTTTTTCTGAAAGTTTTTTAATATGTGCCAAGTATTCGTATTCGCTCATAGCAGGCGCTAAATCTAAATCCTCTTTTAGGCGAATATTATCTGGCACAGTTTCTAAAATTAACTGATCTAAACTGTTAGCTTTAATAGTAGCTAGCATTTTTTCTTGCTCCTCTTTGTTAGGGCCAATATGTCTAAGTTGAAACGAATTTGTGTTCATTAAATAAAGTTTAATTTAGGCTTATTTCAATCGATTTAGTTATGTTAAATTATAGTTGGTAAATCGTTAAAATTTTGCGCAACAAAAATACGCAATAAAAGAAATATGTAAACCCTGTTTTTATGCAAAACAATGTTAATTATTAACTAAATAGATTAATTATAAACAATAGGTTATTTTTGTGAGATGAAGGGTATTAAATTAATTTTTAATTTTTACATCAACACAAGTATTCATGTTGCTTTAGCTGTGTATGCTTTTTTAAGAATTACAGAATTGTATTTTGATTTACCATACAATCAAAATTTATATTACTTTGTGTTTTTTGGAACTATTACAGGCTATAATTTTGTAAAATATGCTGGTGTAGCAAAGTTACATCATAGAAGTTTGACAAAAGGTTTGAAAAATATTCAAATTTTTTCATTTTTTTCATTTTTAGCGTTGTGTTATTATGCCTTTAAAATTTCTTTAGAAACTTTATTTTTCACCATCCCTTTTTGTTTGTTAACAGTTTTATATGCAGTTCCTTTTTTAAGTGGATTTGAAAAAAATCTAAGACAAATCAGTTATCTTAAAATCATTGTAGTAGCTTTAGTTTGGGCAGGGTTTACGGTGTTAATTCCAGTACTTGATGCAGGAAAAGGAATAGAGTTTAACACTGTTTTAATGCTTTTGCAACGTTTTTTAATTGTAGTAGTTTTAATCTTGCCTTTTGATATTAGAGATGTGAAATATGATGCGATTTCTTTACAGACAATTCCTAAGAAAATAGGAGTAGAAAAAACAAAAAAAATAGGCTTAATATTGTTGGTTTTCTCTCTAGTTTTAGAGTATTTAATGCCTTTTTCTAATTGGGTAAAAACACCTTTTATGTTGTTCTTTTTTATCGCTATTTTATTGTTAATGAGAGCAAAAATTAATCAATCTAAATACTTCAGTTCTTTTTGGGTAGAAGCACTACCCATTGTTTGGTGGTTACTTCTTTTAGGATTTGATAATTTTTCACACTAAAAGTTATTTTTTTTATGCTATTTTTTGATATTTCAGACAAATAAAACAGATATCGTAAAACTGTAAATTTACTTCTTAAATCTCTACTATATTTGTAGATTTACACACTTAAATCAACCAAGGTTTTATAAGTAATGATTACTACAAAAAGAAATTACATTTTTGATTTTGACAGCACATTAACTCGTGTAGAAGCTTTAGATGTTTTAGCAGAAATTACGCTAGAAAACAATCCTAAGAAAGATGAAATTATTCAAGAAATAATAGATATCACTAATTTGGGGATTGATGGAGAAATCTCTTTTACAGAGTCTTTAGAAAGAAGAATCAAGTTGTTAGAGGCAAACAAATCTGACTTAGATGATTTGGTAGTTGCATTAAAAAAGCAAGTATCTAAATCTATAGAAAGTAATAAAGAATTCTTTGAAGAATTTGCAGATGATATTTATGTGATTTCCTGTGGATTTAAAGAGTTTATAGATCCAATAGTTGCAGAATATAACATTCCATCAGAAAGAGTATTTGCAAATACTTTTGAATTTGATAAAGATGGAAAAATTGTAAGTTTTGATAGTGCTAATCCACTGTCTCAACACAATGGAAAAATCAAGTGTTTAAAAGACATGAACCTTGAAGGAGAAATACAAGTTATTGGCGATGGTTATAGCGATTATGTAACTCGTGAAGCAGGTGTAGCTGATAAGTTTTTTGCTTACACAGAAAATGTTTCGCGTGACAAAACAACACAAAACGCAGACCATATTGCCCCGAATTTAGATGAATTTTTATACGTTAACAAGTTGCCAAGAAATATAAGTTACCCAAAGAACAGAATTAAGATTTTATTATTAGAAAATGTACATCCAGATGCGTTTGCCAAACTTTCATCAGATGGATTTTCAGTAGAAACTGTATCTAAAAGTTTGTCTGAAGACGAACTGATAGAAAAAATAAAAGACGTACACGTTTTAGGAATTCGCTCTAAAACTAACGTAACCCAAAAAGTGGTTGATGCTGCAGAAAAATTGATGGTGGTTAGTGCATTTTGTATTGGTACAAAACAAATCGATTTAGAAGCGTGTAAAGAAAAAGGAATTGTGGTATTTAACGCGCCTTACAGTAATACACGTTCTGTGGTTGAGTTAGCTATTGGAGAAATTATTATGTTAATGCGTTCTGTGTTTCAAAGAAGTACAGAAATTCATAATGGTCTGTGGCAAAAAACTGCTGAAGGTTCAAGAGAAGTTCGTGCAAAAAAATTAGGAATTGTTGGTTATGGTAACATTGGTAAGCAATTATCTGTTTTAGCAGAAGCTTTAGGAATGGATGTGTATTATTATGATGTTGAAGATAAATTAGCCTTAGGTAACGCAACAAAAGTTAGTAATTTAGAAGAGTTATTGTCTATTTCTGATGCAGTTAGTTTGCACGTAGATGATAATGCAGCTAATAAAAACTTCTTTGGAGCTAAAGAAATTGCTGCGATGAAAGATGGAGCAGTATTAGTGAATTTAGCTCGTGGTTTTGTAGTAGATATTCCTGCGTTAGTAGATGCTTTAAAATCTAAAAAATTAGCAGGTGCAGCAATAGATGTGTATCCTTCAGAACCAAGAAAAAATGGTGAATTCATTACAGAATTACAAGGCTTACCAAATGTAATTTTAACACCTCACGTAGGTGGAAGCACAGAAGAAGCACAAAGAGATATCGCTGATTTTGTACCAAATAAAATTATGGCATATATCAATTCAGGTAATACAGTTGATGCTGTAAACTTTCCTAATATTCGTTTGCCAAGACAAACTAATGCACACCGTTTTTTACACATTCATAAAAATGTGCCAGGTGTGATGGCAAAAATCAATAAGATTTTAGCAAAATATGATTTGAATATCAATGGACAATTTTTATCTACAGATCCAAAAGTGGGTTACGTTATTACAGATTTAGATAAAGAATATAATAAAGAAGTAATCGAAAAACTAAGAAAAGTAGAAGGTACAATTAAATTCAGAGTACTGTATTAGACTTCTTAATTAATAAAACACAAAACCCTTCAAAATTAACGTTTGAAGGGTTTTGTGTTTTATTAAAATAGCTTATTTGTTAAGCCATTACTGCAGCTTTTTTAGACTTTCTATACAAAAAGGAATTGAAAATATTTCTTTTTCCAAAATTGTTTATAGATTTTGCATTTATAAATTTTCCGAAAAGAATTTTATTCACTCCAAAATATTCATATGTATTTCCATCAGAAAATGTTACTTCTAAGGTCATACTTTTGTGATGCCAATCTGCAACTTGAAACTCAGTAATTGTTTTTTTATAAGATTCTAAGTTTGCTTCTTTAGTCTCTGGAGCAATACTTACTAAAAAATGATAACCATCAATAATTTTAGTGCTTACAATTTCTGCTTCAGCTTTTTTGGTTTCATCTGTAAATTTATCTGGATGCCACTCTTTAACCAAGCCTCTATAAGTAGATTTTAATTCTTTTAGATTAATTGAACCTTCAACATTAAACAGCTTTTTGTATTCTTTTACTCGTTTCATTTTGTATTATTTCAAATTGCGGGCAAAAGTATTGTAATTAAATGGATAATGAATTGAATTTAAGCTAAATAATTATAGTATTATTTCTTCTTTAAATCAATAATCATTTTATCTTTAAAACCTAAATAACGTCTGCTTCCTAAGTATCTATTTTTATTGAATTCATCATAGTGAGGTTGTTTTTCATTCACAGAAGAAATATGTACATTTCCAGAAGCGTGAATAAATTCTTTTTTGTCATTTCCTAACCAAATAGCAACATGAGTTACTCTTTGTTTTTTATCTGGAGTCGCTTTTTTTCCAAAGAAGAGCAAGTCTCCTTTTTGCAAATCAGAAAAATTTAAATTTTTATCAATAATTTTTCCTGCATGTATTTGTTGTGAGGCATCTCTAGGAATGATAAATCCGTTCATTAAGTATACCATTTTTGTAAAACCACTGCAATCCATTCCTTTGGCAGAAGTTCCTCCCCATAAATATGGAAATCCACTCATTTTTTTTGCAATTAATTCTATATTTTCTTGTGATGGAATAAGGTTTTGCAACCAAGAATGATATAATACCGCTTCATTTTTTTTGATGAAACCTGTTCTGTTATCAGGATATGCTACTTCAAAATATTCATTACTTTCTTTAATAAACTTTAATTTTCCTCCAAGTGTAATATCAGAAATAATTTCTGAATCTTCGTTTTTATCTTTATAGACGTAACCAAAATTTTTATTAAAAATCACCTTTTCAGTTGAGTTCCATGCATCAAATTCGCCTTTATTCATCTTAGTAATTCCTCCTTTATCAACCCAGGAAATATAATTATCAGGAGTTTGTATTCTATAAAAATCTCCTTTTTTATCTAATACTTTTAAAGACATTCCTAATAAACCTTGTGTGCCTAATTCTGCAGAATGTTTGGGTTCAGAACGAATATTGATTACAGAATTTCTAGCGACAGCGTACATATTATTGCCAATAACTGTGTCTGGTAAAACTCTAACTTTACTGATAAAATTAATTTCAAAACTTTTTAAACTATCTAACAGTTTTTCATAGGCAGCTTTAGAGTTTGTCTCTCCAGTAAGTAAAATGTTATCATCATAACTATCAATTTTTATATCATAAATAATAACTCTTTTGTCGGGTGCAAACTCTTTTTTTATATTTTGATTTACACCCTCTAATCCAATCTCTATAATTGAACTGTTACTACAAGAAACAAGTAAAGAAAGTAAAAAAAACAAAGAATACTTTAACAATCTCATAAGTCGTTTTTTTAGTTTTAAAAAATAAAGATAGTAATTTTTGAACTCAAATAATTCATTCTCAAAATCAATTGTTTTATCTTTGAGAAAATCATTTTTCTAAATTAATGAAGTATCAAAATTCGTTGGCTTTTGCCAAACAATTAGATAAGGAGGATAAACTTTCTTCTTTACGAAATCGATTTCTTATTCCAAAAGATAAAAATGGAGATGACTGGTTGTATTTTACGGGAAATTCTTTGGGTTTACAGCCAAAATCAACCAAAGACTATATCAGTCAAGAATTAGAAGATTGGGCAAATTTAGGTGTAGAAGGGCATTTCGAAGCAAAACATCCTTGGATAAACTACCATGAGTATTTAACTGATAAAATGGCAAAAATTGTTGGAGCAAAACCCCCTGAGGTTGTGATAATGAACACATTGACAACCAATTTGCATTTGTTGATGGTTTCATTTTATCAGCCAACAAAAACAAAGTATAAAATTGTTATTGAGAGTGATGCATTTCCATCAGATAGATATGCTGTAGAATCTCAATTAAAATTTCATGGATTTGATGCAGATGAAGGTGTAATTCTTTGGAAACCAAGGGTGGGTGAAGAGTTATTAAGGATAGAAGATTTAGAAGAAATTCTTACCAATCAAGGTGATGAAATTGCAATGCTGTTAATTGGAGGCTTAAATTATTATACAGGTCAGTTTTTAGATTTGAAGAGAATTGCTGAAATTGGTCATGCTAAAGGTTGTGTAGTTGGAATTGATTTAGCGCATGGAGCAGGAAACGTTCAGCCCAATTTGCACGATTCTGGGGTTGATTTTGCAGCATGGTGTACCTACAAGTATTTAAATTCGGGTCCAGGTAGTATTGCAGGGTTATTTGTTCATGAAAAGCATGCATACAAAAAAGACTTACCACGTTTTGCAGGTTGGTGGAATCATAACAAAGAAACACGTTTTAATATGCGTCAACCTTTTGATGTGTTACCGGGAGCTGAAGGTTGGCAATTGAGTAATCCTCCAGTTTTAGCGATGGCACCTATTTTGGCTTCGTTAGATTTGTTTGAAGAAGTTGGTATGGATGCTTTAAGAGAAAAATCGGAAAAATTAACAGGTTATTTTGAGTTTTTAATTAATGAAATTGGCTCTGATGATATTAAAATTATTACTCCAAAAAAACCAAAAGAAAGAGGTTGCCAATTGTCTATTCAAGTAAAAAATGCCGACAAAAGTTTACATAAAAAATTAATGGAAAATCATGTGATTACAGATTGGAGAGAGCCAGATGTTATACGCTGTGCACCTGTGCCAATGTATAATTCTTTTGAAGATGTTTATCAAATGGTTGAAATTTTAAAGAAATATTTATGAGTAAAAAATTAATGGGTTTTCTTTTTGTGATGCAAGTATTTTTTGTGCAAGCGCAAAGTAAATACCAGCAAGATTTTAATTTTTTCTGGGAAACCATCAACATAGAATATGCCTATTTTGATGCCAAACAAACCAACTGGAAAAATGTAAAAGAAGTTTACAAGAAAAAATTAGCCTCTATAAAAGAAGATTGGGAATTTACCTATTTAATAGAGTTGATGAAACATGAACTTTATGATCCACATTTTACGTTAAATAGAAATTTAGCTTTTTCTTTTCGGTTAATTCCTAATGATTTAGATGCGCATATTACTGTAAAAAATAATAAATATTATATTGATGATATAAGACAAGATTATAAAATTACAGAATCAATATTAAAAATTGGTGATGAAATTTTAAAGGTAAATGGAGAGGATTTAGAAGTTATTTTGAAAAGAAATTATCCAGAATCCATTAAAAATCCAAATGATGAAGTAAAAGAATATTTTGCCAATTTAATTTTTACAGGAAGACATAATGAGCCTAGAAATATTACTGTGCGTCAAAATGGAAACATAAAAACAGTAGCTTTAGAAAAAGCAACGGCTATTGTAAAAAGTAATAAATTACTAGAGTTTACAACTTTAAAAAATAATATTGGTTATATAAAAATCAATAATTCTTTAGGCAATAATAATGTAATTAAACAATTTCCAAAAGCTGTAGACCAATTGCAAAATACAAAAGCAATTATTATCGATTTAAGAAATACACATAGTGGAGGTAATACAGATGTAGCAAAGGCAATTATGGGGAAATTCATTCAGAAAGAAATTCCCTATCAAATTCATGAAAGAGTTGGTTTAGAAAGAGAGTTTGGTATTAAAAGAAAATATATTGAAATTCTATCGCCCTTAAAAAAACCTTATTTAAAACCTGTGTATGTTTTAGTAAGTAGATGGACAGGAAGTGTGGGTGAAGCAATAGGACAAGGATTTTCTAATATTTCCACAGCTACAGTTGTTGGTACAAAAATGGCGCAACTTTTAGGAGCAATTAATTGTAGAACATTACAAAACTCTAAGTTGAGATATTGTTATCCTTTTGAGAAGCTTTATAGCACAAGTGAAATTCCAAGAGAGGATTTTAAACCTCAAATTCAGACGAAAAATTACAAGGAAACCTATTTAAAAGTGATGCAAATAATTCATGGACAAAAAAGATAAAATACTAATTATAGGAGCGGGTTTATGTGGAAGTTTACTGGCTTTAAGATTGGCACAAAGAGGCTACAAAGTTGAAGTTTATGAAAGCAGACCCGATTTAAGAAAAGTAGATATTTCTGCAGGTAGATCTATCAATTTAGCACTTTCAGACAGAGGTTTAAAAGCCTTGCGTTTGTGTGGAATGGAAGAAAAAGCTAGAGAAATTTGTATACCTATGTATGGCAGATTAATGCATGACAAAGATGGCAATACATTTGCTTCTAATTATTCTGGTAGAGAAGGTGAGTTTATCAATTCCATTTCTAGGGGAGATTTGAATGCCATTTTATTAGACGAAGCAGAAAAACATGAAAATGTAAACATTCATTTTAATAAAAAATGTAAACGTGTTGATATAGAAAATACCATAGCTCATTTTAAAGATTACAAAACCAAAGAAGAATTTTCTGTGGATGCAACTGTTATTTTTGGTGCAGATGGTGCAGGTTCCTCTTTACGAAAAAGCTATATCTCTGAGCGTAAATTTTTATTTAGTTACTCTCAGAATTATTTAAATCATGGGTATAAAGAACTAGAAATTCCTGCTGATACAAATGGAAATCACCAAATAAGTAAAGGGCATTTGCACATTTGGCCTCGAGGCGATTTTATGTTGATAGCACTTCCAAACATGGATGGTAGTTTTACAGTAACTCTATTTTTAAGTTATGATGAAGGTGGATATAATTTCAATAATTTAACTTCCGAAGAAAAAATCACTCAATTTTTTGAGCAAGAATTCCCAGATGCTTTGGCTTTAATTCCGAATATAAAGGAAGAGTTTACAAACAATCCAACAGGACCTTTAGGAACCGTAAAATGCAGTCCTTGGAGCTATCAAAATAAAACCTTGTTAATGGGAGATGCAGCACACGCAATTGTACCTTTTTACGGACAAGGTATGAACGCTTCTTTTGAAGATGTTTTTGTTTTTGATGAAGTTCTTTGTCATTTCGAGCGCAGTCGAGAAATCTTTAATTGGGAATCCGTTTTTAAAGCCTATCAAAAAGCACGTAAAAAAGATACAGATGCTATTGCAGATTTAGCGATTGACAATTTCTATGAAATGAAAGACCATGTTGCAAATCCGTTGTTTAAAGAAAAACGAAAAATAGAAATGGACTTGGAAAAAAACTTTCCAACTCAATATTCCTCTAAATACTCTTTGGTAACTTTTAATGAAAATATGGGGTACAATGAAGCTATGAATCGAGGTAGAGCACAAGATAAAGCACTATTAAATTTAATTGCAGATGATGAAGTTCATACACATTTAAACATGTCAAAAGACGAACTAAAGGTTATTTTAGAAAAGGTAAAAGTAGAAACAGAAGAAATTTTAAGAGAAGATAAAATTGCGGGATTATAATTTTTTTTAAAGCTAATCCTGCTTTTCGCACTCGCTTTTTTTGCTGAAAAAGCAAAAAAGAGCTCAAACAAATGCTGCAATCAGGGCTAAACTCGTTTATAAAAACATTGAATAAGAATTAAGATACAGCAAGTTTATAACATTAATGAAAACATACATCATTTTACTTCGCGGAATTAACGTATCAGGAAAAAACAAAATTCCGATGGCAGATTTGCGTGAATTGTTAAATGATTTACAATTCAAAAATGTGCAAACATACATTCAAAGTGGTAATATTATTTTAGAATCAGCTTTAGACAAAACAGCCATTTGTAATCAAATTAAAAACGGAATACAAGACAAATTTGGTTTCGATGTTCCAGTTTTAGCAAGAACCATTTCAGAATGGGAAAATGCGATTGAAAAGTATCCTTTTTCAACTGAAAACGAAAAAATAGTTGCATTTGCATTTTTGAATCAAGTTTCAAATGAAAAAACAATTGATATTAAAAATATAGGAGGAGACAAATACAAAATAATCGATGATATTGTTTATTTATACTGTCCATCAGGTTTTGGAAAAACAAAGCTAACAAACAACATTATTGAGAAAAAATTAAATTTAATAGCAACAACAAGAAATTTAAGAACAACTATAAAATTACTAGAGATAGCAACAAAATAATATGTCAGAAAAAAAAGTAACACCCAGAGGCGCTTATCCACATATAAAAGTTGTGGGCGATTTTATTTTTGTTTCAGGAACAAGTTCAAGAAGAGCAGACAACACTATTGCAGGTGTTGTTATTATTGATGAAATGGGAACAAAAAAATTAGATGCATACTTGCAAACAAAAGCAGTTTTAGAAAACATCGATAAAAACTTAAAAACTTTCGGCTCAAGTTTACAAGATGTGGTAGATGTTTCTTCTTTTTTAGTAAATATGAATGATTTTGCAGACTATAATAAAGCGTACGCAGAATTTTTTGAGAAAGAAACTGGCCCAACAAGAACCACTGTTGCTGTGCATCAATTACCACATCCAGATTTGGTGGTTGAAATTAAAGTTACTGCTTATAAGAAACAATAGATGAATAAAGTTGCTTAAAGAAATATTTCTATTAATTATTAAATACCAACCAATGAAAATACTCAAACTACTTCTTATTTGTATTTTTTTTATACCATTATCAAGTAATGCGCAAAAAAGAAAAAAGAAAAGAAAAGAACCTGCTATAAAAATTACAGATTCATTATTTCACGGATTAAAATGGAGAAATATAGGCCCTTTTCGAGGAGGAAGAAGCGTAACTTCTACAGGTGTTATTGGGCAACCTCACACCTATTATATGGGTTCCACAGGAGGTGGAGTTTTTAAAACTACAGATGATGGTATTTCATGGAAAAATATTTCAGATGGATTTTTTAAAACAGGTTCTGTGGGTTCAATTGCAGTTTCTGAAAGTGATGTTAATATTGTTGTAGTTGGAATGGGTGAACATGCTGCTCGTGGAGTAATGACTTCTATGGGAGATGGAGTATACAAATCTATGGATGTAGGAAATACTTGGGAGCATTTAGGTTTAGAAAAAACACGTCATATTTCTGATGTGATTATTCATCCTACAAATCCAGATGTAATTTATGTAGCTGCACAAGGAGCACAATATGCTTCCTCTGAAGAAAGAGGAATTTATAAAACTACAGATGGAGGAAAAAATTGGGAGAAAGTATTATATGTAAATGAATTTACAGGAGCTTCTTCTTTAACTATGGATATGAATAATCCTAGAATTTTATACACTTCTATGTGGCAACATAAACGTTATCCTTGGTATATGGAATCTGGAGGAGAACATTCAGGATTGTATAAATCTATTGATGGTGGAGATACTTGGCAAAAAATGAAATCAGGATTACCTAAGGCATTTGGTAAATCAGGAATTTCTGTGTCACGAGCAAATTCTAAAAGAGTATTTGCTGTTATTGAAGCAGAAGGAAAAAAAGGAGGAGTTTATAGGTCAGACGATGCAGGTAAAAAGTGGATTCAAGTAAATAGCAATCGAGTTAATATTGCTAGATCTTGGTATTACATGGAAATTTTTGCTGATCCTCAAAATGAAAATGTAGTGTATGTGTTAAATGCACCAGTTATGAAATCTATTGATGGAGGAAAAAGCTTTACCAATATTCCTGTTCCTCATGGAGACAATCATCATCTTTGGATTAATCCTTATGATAATAAAAATATGATTAATTCGAATGACGGTGGAGTAAACATTTCTTTTAATAGCGGAAAAAGTTGGAGTACGCAGCAGAATCAATTGACATCTCAATTTTATAGAGTAATCACTGATAATTTAGTTCCTTATAATTTGTATGGTGGTCAACAAGATAATTCAGCAATTGCAATTGCAAGTAGAACTAATGATGCTGGAATTGATTGGAAAGATTGGTATTCAGTTGCTGGTGGTGAAAGTGCATTTATTGCTTTTGATCCAAATAATCCAGAAATTGTTTATGGAGGAACTTATCAAGGAAATATAAGTAAGTGGACAAAATCTTCAAGAACACAAAAATCAATTAAAGAATATCCAGAATTAGGCTTAAGTATTGCTCCAAAAGATGCTAAATATCGTTACAATTGGAATGCACCAATTATTACATCACCTCATAATAGAAAAACAATTTATCACGCAGGAAATGTAGTTTTTAAAACCACTGATGAAGGAATAAATTGGACAAAAATTAGTGCTGATTTAACAAGAAATGAAAAAGACAAACATGGTGCAGGAGGTGGACCTTACACAAATGAAGCTGCAGGAGGTGAAAATTACAATACGCTAACTGCTTTAGTAGAATCGCAACATCAAGAAGGAGTTTTGTATGCAGGGAGTGATGATGGTTTGGTACATATTACAAAAAATGGAGGTGCAACTTGGGAAAACATCACACCAAAAGAAATACAAGGTGGAATTATAAATAGTATTGATGTTTCCGAACACGATCCTGCAACAGCTTATATTGTTGTGATGCGATACAAATCTATGGATTTGAATTCTTATATCTTTAAAACTAATAATTATGGACAATCTTGGACAAAAATTGTAAAGGGTTTAAACGATCCAAATGGTTTTGTAAGAGTAGTTAGAGCTGATAAAAAACGCAAAGGTTTGTTGTATGCAGGAACTGAAACAGGATTATATGTTTCTAATGATGATGGCGCTTTTTGGCAAAGGCTCAATCTAAATTTTCCAATAGTTGCCATTAATGATTTAATTATTCAGGATAACGATTTGGTGGCAGCTACTTCAGGTCGTGGATTTTGGATTTTAGATGATTTAGCAGTCTTACAAAATATGGTTAATAATAACAAGGATGTTGAAATTTATAAACCAAAAAACACCTATAGAATAATTGGAGGACAATCTAAAGCAGTGGGTCAAGGTCAAAACCCAAAAAGTGGAGTCACGTTTGATTATTATTTGGGTAAAGATGCTGATACTTTACAATTAAAATTAGAGGTTTTAGAAGGTTCAAAAGTGATAAGAACTTACACCAATAAAAAGCCAAAAGGATTTAAATCTTGGCCTGGGGGACCCTCAAAACCTCAGGTTTTACCTTCAAAGAAAGGATACAATAGATTTACTTGGGATTTTCAAAGAGAGGCGATTCCATCAGTGAATGAAGTATTTGTTTTTGGAGGTCATGCAGGTTCAACTGTTGCTCCAGGGAAGTACACATTACGTCTGACTTTAAACCAAGAAACTGCAGAAACTGAAGTGACTATTTTGCCAAATCCTGCAATTAAATCAAATACTAAAGATTTTGCTGAACAACAAGAAATGTTAGTGAGTATTGATGCTATTTTAAAAGACATGCACAGTTCTGTAAATGAAATGCGATCTGCAAAAAAACAATTGAATCACTATGCAAAACTTTTAAAAGATAAAGACGATAACAAAGCACTTCTTGAAAAAGGAAAAGCTTTATTAAAAAGAATTAATAGCTGGGAAGAAAACTTGATTCAAGCAAAACAAAAAACATTTCAAGATGTCATCAATTTTAATAATAAATTGAATGCACAGTTAATTCAATTGAAAAGTTATATAGATGAAGCAAATCCTAAAGTTACATCAGGCGCAAAAGAACGCTATAAAGATTTACTTAAAGATTGGCAAGTCTATAAAACAGAGCGAGATGCAATTATTAAAACAGATATGAAAGCCTATAATGATTTATTTAAATCGTTGCATATTCCTGCTTTGATATTGAAGAAAAA
Source organism: Polaribacter septentrionalilitoris (assembly GCF_009832745.1). GTDB lineage: Bacteria > Bacteroidota > Bacteroidia > Flavobacteriales > Flavobacteriaceae > Polaribacter > Polaribacter septentrionalilitoris. Next base: position 218,725 of record NZ_VRMJ01000041.1, read on the forward strand.
TTAAAATCATGAAAAAATATCAAATTTTAATATTGTTGTCTTTTGTATGTTCTTCATTTTTTGCGCAACAAAAATGGGACAATCAAATTGATGTTAAATTATATTCTGTTTTACAAAATCATAAGGAATTTGTAAGCATTCCCAATTTACCACAAGATGTACAAAATATGTACAAAAATATTGCTTGGGTAAAAAAGCATTATAAAAAAGTTGGTTTTTCATTCAAAACTTTAGAAGCAACAACATTACCTGTTTTGTTTGCAGAAAAAGAAGTTAATCCAAATTACAAAACGGTATTGTTTTATTTTCATTTAGATGGACAAGCTGTTGATCCTGCAAAATGGAATCAGAAAGATCCATTTATTCCAGAACTAAAAGAGCAGTCAAAGAATGGCAATTGGAATTCCATTTCTTGGGATAATTTACAAAATGAAATTAATGATAATTGGCGCATTTTTGCTAGAGCAGCAGCAGACGATAAAGCACCAATTACAATGTTTCTATCTGCTTTAGAACTCTTACAGACCAATAACCAAAACCCTAAATTCAATATTAAAATAATTTTTGATTTAGAAGAAGAGTATGGTTCTAATGCATTTTTATCAACCCTAGATAAATATAAAAATGCCTATGCATCAGATTATATGATTATTATGGATGGTCCTGCACACAATTCCAATCAGCCAACCTTAACTTTTGGTTGTAGAGGAATTGCCACTTGTAGCATTACTACGTATGGTGCAAAATTGCCTCAACATAGTGGACATTATGGAAATTACACACCAAATCCTGTGTTTACATTATCAAGACTTTTAGCAAGTATGAAATCTGAAGACGGAAAAGTGTTGATTGAAGATTATTATAACGGAATTTTCATTAGTGATGAGGTACAACAAATACTAAAATCAGTTCCAGATGATACAGAGTTTATTAATAAAGGTTTGGTGATAACTGAGGCTCAAAAAGTAGGGAATACTTATCAAGAAGCACTGCAATATCCATCTTTAAATATCCGTCAAATAGGAACGTCTTGGAAAGGAAAAGGATTAAAAACCGTAATTCCAGAATATGCCAAAGCAGATATTGATGTAAGATTAGTATCAGAAACAGATGGAAAAGCACAATTAGAAAAGATAAAAAAGCACATTAAAAAACAAGGTTTTTTAGTGTTGGATAGAAAACCAACAGATGAAGAACGATTAGCGCATAAAAAAATAGTAACTTTTATAGCAAATTCTGGAGTAAATGCATTTCGAACTCCACTAAATTCTCCTTTTGGAGAAAAATTAAGAACAAGTTTAACCACAACTTTCGGAAAACCGCCTGTAAGTATTAGAACTATGGGAGGCACAGTACCTATTATTCCTGCCATAAATAAATTGAAAATTCCTGCCATTATTGTACCTATGGTAAATATGGATAACAATCAACATAGCCCGAATGAAAATATTAGAATAGGCAATATTAGACAAGGAATAAAAATTTGTTTATCGATTTTAGAAACGGAATTTTAAAATATTTTCAAATGAAAATTAAAAACTACATCAATAGAGAATTTGTAAATCCAATTTCTAATAGTTGGTTAGATAACTACAACCCAGCAATTGGAGAAGTATATGGGCAAATTCCAAATTCCTCAAAAGAAGATGTAGAAAAAGCATATCAAGCTGCAGCAAAAGCATTTCCAAAATGGAGTAATTTCACATTAGAAGAAAGAAGTAAAATCTTATCAAAAATAGCCGATTTAATTTTAGAGAAATTAGATTTCTTGGCAGAAGCAGAATCTAAAGACAATGGCAAGTCGATTTCTTTGGCAAAACAAGTTGATATTCCAAGAGCAGCAAGTAATTTTCGTTTTTTTGCAAATGCCATTACTCAATTTTCATCAGAAAGTCACGAAAGCGTAGGATTAAATGCCATCAATTTTACTTTACGACAACCAATTGGTGTTGTAGGTTGTATTTCTCCTTGGAATTTACCACTCTATTTATTTACTTGGAAAATTGCACCAGCCATTGCAGCAGGTAATTGTATAGTTGCAAAACCAAGTGAAGTAACACCAATGACAGCCCATTTATTAGGAAAAATTTGCAACGAAGTTGGTCTCCCAAAAGGCGTTTTAAATATTGTTCATGGATTAGGTACAACCACAGGTCAAGCAATTGTAGAACACCCGAAAATTAAAGCAATTTCATTTACAGGTGGCACAAAAACAGGAGCGCACATTGCACGAGTTGCAGCACCTATGTTTAAAAAATTATCTTTAGAATTAGGCGGAAAAAACCCAAATATCATATTTGCAGATTGCGATTATGAAAAGATGTTAGCAACGACAGTGCGTTCTTCATTCGCAAATCAAGGACAAATTTGTTTATGTGGAAGTCGTATTTTAGTTGAAGAAAGTATTTATGAGAAATTCAAAAAAGATTTTATTCAAAAAGTAGCTGACTTGAAAGTTGGAAATCCATCAGATTCATCAACAGATATTGGAGCATTAGTTTCTAAACAACATTTAGAAAAAGTGAAAAGTTATATTGATATTGTTGAGCAGGAAGGCGGAAAAATTTTATCTGGTGGTTTAGAAGTAACCTTACCTAATTATGAAAACGGATATTACTTTCAGCCAACTGTCATAGAAATAACAGACAATAAATGTCGTTTAAATCAAGAAGAAATTTTTGGTCCAGTTGTAACCATAATGTCTTTTAAAACTGATAAAGATGCCTTAACTTTAGCCAACGATGTAAAATATGGATTATCGGGAACTCTATGGACAAACAATCTAAATAGAACGATGCAAATTGCAAAACAATTACAAACAGGAATTGTTTGGGTAAATACATGGATGTTACGCGATTTAAGAACACCTTTTGGTGGGGCTAAAGAAAGTGGAGTAGGACGTGAAGGGGGTTTTGAAGCACTCAGATTTTTTACAGAACCTAAGAATATTTGTATCAAATATGAATAAAGAAATAAAACAAAAAATCATCCAAGTTTGCGATGAAAAAATTGCTAAAAAAGGAGAAAATGTTGGGTTGTCATTCTATGCGTTTTTCAAGAATAAAAATGACAATCCTAAATTATTAATGGAAGTTGCCACTTGGTGGATTGAAACACATGCGTTAGATCACTTTGAAAAAGCTGTTAAGATTAAACAAATGATTTTAGAAAATTTATAAACATGAATTTAAACATACAAAACAAAAACGTATTAGTCTGTGGTAGCACACAAGGTATAGGCAAAGCAACTGCAATTTTATTGGCAGAAGAAGGAGCAAACGTAACTTTAATAGCCAGAAATGAAGAAAAGCTAAAAAAAGTTTTATCAGAATTAAAAAATAATGGACAACAATGTCATGGTTATTTGGTTGCCGATTTTTCAAAACCCAATGAGTTAAAAAGTGTATTAGCAAATTCAGAATTACAATTTCATATTTTAGTGAACAATACTGGAGGTCCTGCAGGAGGCCCTATTTTTAATGCTAAAATAGAAGAGTTCGAAAAGGCATTTACTCAACACTTAAAGTGCAATCATATTTTAGTACAAAATTTAGTTCCGTTTATGAAAACGCAATGTTTTGGACGCATCATTAATGTCATTTCAACTTCTGTTAAACAACCTTTAGACGGTTTGGGAGTTTCCAATACCATTAGAGGTGCTGTGGCTAGTTGGTCTAAAACCATGGCAAACGAGTTGGGCGAATTCGGCATCACCGTTAACAATGTATTACCAGGGGCAACAGCCACAGAACGTCTAAAAGAAATTATGAATAACAAAGCTCAAAAAACAGGGAAACCTTTTGATGAGGTTGTAAAAGCTATGAAAAATACAACACCAGCAAAACGATTTGCAAAACCAGCGGAAGTGGCTGCTGCTATCGTGTTTTTAGCAAGTGAACAAGCAAGTTATATCAACGGAATTAATATTCCTGTAGATGGCGGAAGAACAAAAAGTTTGTAAATTTATAACAAAACTTGCGTTAGGGATTGAAGTGACATCCTTTTTATGTCAGTTCGAGTTAATTTGTGAAGTATGAACAAATTTGTATCGAGAACAAATAAAAAGATATAACGAAAAGCCCGACCTTTAGGGAACGCCCAAAAAATAATAATATGAGCAAACTAGTACAGCCTTTAAATTTTAAAAAGTGGATTGATGATCATCGACATTTATTAAAACCACCAGTTGGTAACAAACAAGTTTGGGACAATGGCGAATATATTGTAATGGTGGTTGGTGGACCAAACAACAGAAAAGATTATCACTACAATGAAACTCCTGAGTTTTTTTATCAAATAGAAGGAGATATGATTTTAAAAATTATAGATGATAAAGGAGAAATGATTGATGTAGAAATTAATGAAGGAGACATTTATATGTTACCTAGTAAAGTGCCGCACTCACCTCAAAGAAAACCAAATACAGTTGGCTTGGTAATAGAATATCCAAGATCTGAAGGCATGTTAGATGCCCTAGAATGGTATTGCGAAAATTGTGGAAATCAATTGTATAGAGAAGAATTTAAACTAGAAAATATTGAAATAGACATGCCAGTAATTTTCGATAAGTTTTACTCTGATAAAGAAAAATGCACTTGTAATAAATGTAGAACTTTTATGGAAAAACCCCAAAAAGTAAAAATAAATGAATAGAAAAACTTTTTTAAAGAAAAGTATGTATTCTGTTTTAGGACTTGGTCTTTTTACCGGTTTTTATTCATGGCAGTTAGAACCTTTTTGGTTAGAATTTGTTACCCTTAAAATGCCCATTAAAAATTTGCCCAAACATTTAATTGGTAAAAAATTAATGCAAATTAGCGATATTCATGTAGGTAATCGATTTGATTATAATTATTTAATAGATTCATTTAAAAAAGCTCAAAAGTTAAACCCAGATTTTGTGGTTTATACTGGTGATTTTATAGATTATGAAAACCAAGAACAGTTTACGCAATTACGTACTGTCTTTAAACACGTTGTAACAGGAAAATACGGTACAATTGGCGTTTTAGGGAATCATGATTATGGAAAAAATTGGGCAGAAGAAAAAGTAGCTCAGAATGTAATTTCAATTTTAAAAGAACATAAAATAGATGTGCTTAGAAATAGTAAAACTAGTTATCAAGGTTTACATTTTATTGGAATAGATGATTATTGGAGCTTTAATTTTTATCCTAAAAAAGCCACAGCCAACTTAGATAAAAACAAACCTTATGTAGCGCTATGTCACAACCCAGATGTATGTGATTTAGACGTCTGGAATGGTTATGACAGTTGGATTCTTTCTGGGCATACACATGGTGGTCAAGTAAAACCCCCTTTTCTGCCACCACCAATTTTACCTGTAGAAAATGAAAAATATTCGGCTGGTAAAATAGATTTAGATGATGGTAGAACTTTGTATATTAATAGAGCTCTTGGTTGTTTAAGACAAGTTAGATTTAATGTTAGGCCAGAAATTACCTTATTTGAATTAGAACAAGCCTAAAAGAAATCCTTTTTTAGTAACTTCATAATCAATTAAAGATGAAAAAAAGAAAATTACGCATTAACGGTCATTCTCATTTATTACCTTATCCAGAAGAAATTCCACAGTTTATGAAAGACAAGGAGATTTTTTGGGTAGATGATGAGCGCAAGCATATGTTGCAAAAAGGATGGAAACGCCCTGTAACCGATTCTAGTTTTTTTTTGGATGAAAAACTAAAATGGATGGAACGCAACAAAATAGATCATGCAGTTGTGTTGAATTTGTCTCAACTGTATGGAAATGGTTTGCGTTTAGAAGAAATGAAAAAAGCGTTACGTTTTCAGAACGATTTTAATGCAAAAGTGCAAAGAGAACATCCTTCTAAATTTACTTGTGGTTTTGTGGTGCATCCTGGTTTTATTTATGGGGCATTAGATGAAATGAAACGTTGTGTAGAAGAATTAGATTTAAAAGTATTGTGTTTACCAACCCATTTTATGGATTCAATAGGGCAATGGCGTTGCGTTTTTGATGAAGAAAATGATCGGATTTTTGAGCTCGCAGACAAATACAAACTAGCTATAGAAATTCATCCTTATGATGGAGATAAAATGATAAAATTAGAAAATACCAATTGGCGTTTTCATTTAATTTGGATGTTGGCACAATGTGGAGATGCGTATCATTTTTATACGTTAAATGGAATGCAAGAGCGTTTTCAAAATATTAGAACTTGTTTTGCTCATGGTGGTCAATTGGCTCAAATGAATTTAGGAAGACGTATTCAAGGTTTTGATGGAAGACCAGATTTGTTTGAAGGAAAATCACATCCAAGAAAAGCAGTAGGACATAAAAATATCTTTTTTGACACTTTGGTTCACGATACAGATTCATTAGGGTTAATGTTTAAAAGACAAGGTCCTAAACAAATTTTAATGGGATTAGATGATCCTTATCCATTAGGTGAAATGGAGAGTGACAAACAATCTTCTTATCCTGGAAAAATTTTAGATTTAGCGATTGAGAGGAATATTCTCTCTCAAGAAGAAAAAGACGAAATCTGGGAAGATAACGTCTTACAATGGTTATTTGGTGATGATGAAGTTGCAAAACAAAATCTGGTGAATAAGATTTTGAAAGTATAATTGTCATTTCGATAATAGGAGAGATCTCTTTGTAAATTAATTAAAATTTCTCCTCATTATTTATTCGAAATGACAGATTTATTACCCTTGACACTGTTTTAATACTTCTTTAGCTCTTTTTTGTTGAAATTTAGGGTAAAATTCGGTTTCAATTTTCTCTTTTTTTCCTAGTTCAATGGCGCGTTTAATTTGCTCACAATATGGTTTTGTTGATTTTCCAAAGAATTTAGCTGCACCCATTTCCCATTCCGCTTTTCCTAAAATAACTCTTGGATTATTTGGTGCGATTTTTAAAGCCTTTGCATATAACATATTGTTTTTTCCAGACAATGTCATTCCATATTTTTGACCATCAAAAGCGATATATCCTAAGTTTAATAAAGCTTGAGTAATGATGATTTCTGGATTATTCTCAGAGTTTGCCTTGGCTTCATCTAAAAACGCTTGTGCTTTGTTTAGTTTTGCCGTTAATTTAGCTTCATCTTTCAAACCAAAGCTTCCTAAAATTTCTACTGTGGCAGCATAGTATGCAGGCAACCATTTTGTAGGTTCTGCCTTTGAGATTCTTTCAAATAATTGAGAAGCTTCAGTAAGTTGTCCTTTTTCCCATAATCCGAATGCTTTTTGCATTCCTTTCTGATATTTTGTTTGCGCATTTACATTTAAGGACATAACTATCCCAATGAATAAAAGTATTTTTTTCATAATTAATTGATATTTAAAAAGTTAAACTTTTTTTTTATTTAATCTACAGAGATTGAAATTGTCTTGTCTGAATTAAGAATAAATTTGGCATCCTTAAATTTTGGAGGCCCCATAAAGCCAGTTGCATCATTAGAAAAACCATAAGGTTCTTTTGGAATCCCAAATATTCTAGTGTCCATTTTATTGTTATCATTTTCATCATGAAACAAAGAGACTGCATATTCACCTTTTTTTAATCCTTTAAAATAAGCAACTGCTTTTTTGTTTTTAACAACTGCATTTGTTCCTTTTGTGTCTTTACTAGATTTTAAAAAGTTCTCTTTATTGTTGTATAATGCAATAAAAACTTTTCCTGTATCTGTATCCATTCCTGTGATTTCAATAGTTAAATCGAAAGTTTCTTCTTGAGCTTGGGTAGAGAATACACCACTCAAAATAAAAATTGTAATTAAAAATAATTTCTTCATAGTTTGTTTATTGATGATTCAAATATCTGATGTTTTTGTGAGTATTACACAAGAACAATACCGAATTGTTGTTTTTTGTTTCTGAGTTGTAAAATACTATAAATTATCTAACTGATTTGATTTTTTATCATCACTAATTGTCCAGAAAAATCCAACAAAAAAGAACGTATCTGCATTAGGTACTATAGCTTGTCTATCAAAATTTCCGTTCATATCTGGTGTGTTTTTATAATTATAACCAAAGACATTTTTTCTCCCTAAAGCATTGTTTACAGAGAAATACAAAATCTTTTGTTGATCAATTAAATATGCCCAATTTAGACTCACAGAATGATAAGGTGCTGTTTTGTTGTTTAAAAAACCTTGTTCATTTGGGTTGGTATAGGTTCTTCCAGAGGCAAAATTATAAGTAATTCCTAATTGACTTTTCCAATCTTCTACCCAATGTTTTGCTACAAAAGAAAAGTTATGAGTTGATGCAAAATTTGGTGTTGCTGTAGTTGTGTAATTTCTGTAATCTCTCTCAGTGTCTAAATAAGAATATGAAATCCAATAATCTGTATTCTTTATTTTACCATTTTGTCTCCAAAAAACATCAATTCCTTTTGCATACGCAGTTCCATCATTTGAGAAATTCGAATTGAAATTAGGCATATCAGTATCATACTTTACCAAATCATTATAACCTTTATAATAGGCTTCAATTCTAAAGATTTGATTTTTTTTGGTGTGTTGAAAGTTTGCAATTAAATGTGATGCATTTTCTGCTTTAAAATCTTGATTAAACTTCAAATAGTTATTACTAGGATTTTGATAAAACTGTCCATAAGCCAAGGAAAACTGTGAGTTTTTACTTGATTTGTAAGATAATGATGCTCTTGGAGATAACGTAAATTCATTAGAAAAACTTGAATGTTCTGCTCTTAAACCTATTTTTGTAGCTAAATTTTTAGAAAAAAAGAGATCTGTTTCTGCAAAAGAAGCAAATAGTTTATTATCAAAACCATAATCAAAAGATTGACTGTTAATAGGAGTATAGTTTTCATTGAATTTGGTAATAAAATATTCTGATCCAATAGCAACTCTAAATCTGCTTGAAAATTGCTTTCTTAAATTTACTTTAAAATGAGCTGAATTTTCATTGTTGTTAATCTCGTCATCAATTATTTTTACAGTTGAATTGTCGTTTGTAAAACTCATTCCAGTTTCAATTTTCCAATTGTTGCCAAATTTGTTTTTATATGAACTATTGATGTATAGGTTTCTGTTTCTTAATCCAAAACGGAATCCATCAATAAAATTAATATCATCTTGAATAACATCTAAATCCGTGTAACTGAATGCACAATAAACTTTTAGCATAGAATCATCTTTAAAACTATGCCTGTAAACAGCTTCACCACTTGCAGATTGAAAAGGACTTAACCATGTATTTCTATCAGGAAAAAGTTCTGTATACGGTTGTAAGTTGATATAAGATGTGTTGATGCTCAATGAGTTATTACCCCAAATTTGTGTATTACCAACACCAACACCAACTGTCATTAATGAAATATCAGTTTTTTCTTGATCTGGTTTGTCAATTGTGGTTAAGTCTAATACTCCTGAAAGTGCTTGTCCGTATTCAGCAGAATATCCTCCTGTAGAAAAAGTAATTCCTTTGAATAAAAACGGAGAATAACGTCCACGAGTTGGCGTATTATTTGGTGATGGGCTATAAGGTGTAAAAACACGCATACCATCAATAAAAATTTGCGTCTCTTCAGCATTACCACCTCTAACAAATAAGCGTCCATCTTCAGCAGCAGCTGAAGTTCCTGGTAGTGTTTGTAGAGCTCCTAAAACATCACCAACAGCACTTGCAGTAGTTACAATATCTAAAGGTTTTAAAACGGTAACTTTAGCTTTATCTCCTGCTCTAAATGTTCCTGCATTTATAGTTACTGCATCTAAAGTATTGACATCTTCTCTTAGTTTTACTTTTAAATTACTGAGTTTTGAAACATCATCCATTTTTACAAAGGGTTCAAAAGAGACAAAAGAAATGACTAAAGTTTGTGTTCCTTTTTCTTCTGTTTTGAATGAAAATTCACCTTTGTTATTTGTTGTATCACCATCGTAAGTGCCATCTAAATAAACATTTGCTCCAGTGACAGGTTTGTTTTTTGCATCAATTACTTTTCCTGAAATGGTAGTTTGTGCAAAACTTGAGATTTGACTAATTATAAATAGTAAAAATAAAATTCGTTTCATCATTATTGATTTTTTGATGATACAAAGATTTGACGATTATCTCTTTTTGAATAAAAAGAAATACCGAGTTGTGAATTTTAAACGATGAGTTGTACGTTAAAGCACAGGAATACATAAATCTACAATAAACCTATTTTCTGGATGTTCATTGCCGTTATTGTAGTAAATTTCAAAAGGATCAATATCTGATTTTTTATAACCATTTTCTGTCATCCAAACAAAAGAAGATTCCCATGCTTGTTGAAATTCTTGAGACTCAATTTCAAGACGATTTACAATGCATTTACCAGGGTTAATTGATTTTAAATTTACTTCTCCTTCAACTTTAATAGGAGCATTTAAAACAATTGCAATACTAGTTCTAATGTTTTCTGGACTCGTAATTTTAGGGCTATCGTGGTAAATGGTAAGCAATCGTAAATTTTCTTGATTCATTAATCCTTTTGGAGTTGCCCATTGAATTAAGCGATTAAAAACCATTCCAATTTTTTCTAATTCTCCTTGATGCGAAATGCAAGCAATATTTAATTCTTCAATTTGTTTAACCTCTGTTTTAGCATTCATTTGTAACCATTTTAGTGCGTTATTGATATTACAAATGTATTGCTCAAAAGTAATTTTGGGTTGACCATTCTTGCTTTCGTTTTTACAAATCTTGCTATATTTCTCTGGGCTTTCTTTTTTAAATTGATTGGGTGAAAGTCCGTAAAATTTTTTGAAAGCTCTAGAAAATGAAGATAAATCACCAAAACCAACTTGCTCTGCAACTTCTGTAATTGTTACTTCTTTATGATACAATAAATGTATAGTAGCTTTTTCAATTCTCTTTCTAATGATATAATTGGTTAAAGTTTCTCCAACTGCAACAGAAAATAATCGATGAAAATGATAAGGAGAAAAATAGGCTTGTTTTGCAATGATAGATAATGTGAGTTTTTGAGATATATTTTTTTCAATAAAATCGATAGCTTTATTTAATCTTGCAATATTTTCCTTAGTAGTTGTTGAAAAGTTCAATGTGTTGATTTTTGTAATCGATAAAATAAGAATCCGCTTGCAAAATATAAAAATACATCTATAAAGTCTTTGGTATATCTTGCTAAATATTTAGGTAAAATAAACTCAAAAAATAAACTGTATAAAAAACAGATATATAGAATTATAGATAACGAAAGCATATATTTTTTATCATTTTTAGACCATTTTAAAACCTGCAAACTGATAAAAAGAATAATTGGAATAATTAAAAAATCATTCAAGTAAAATTGAATAATATTTGGAAGTTCAACAGAAAAATACTGTAAAAAATAGACAATTGTCCCTGTAATAAAACAGAATATAAAATAATATGTGAGTTTTGTGTTCAATGTTAACCAGCTGCTACCATTGCTATAAACCAAGCTAATCCTGCTCCAATAGCACTAACTACTAGTATAGCTGAGTATAGAATCCAACCAAAAATTCGATATATTAAGAATGGATGTTTTTTGAGACGTTCAGCTAAATTTGGGTTTTCTAACTCTTTTTTAACCTCCTTAATTTGAGCATTTTTAACTTCTTCCGCTTTTAATACTCTCTTTTTAGCATCAGAAATTAGGCTGTTACAAAACGAACAATAATCAGTGTTTGTATTGATTGTTCCGCATTCAGAACATTTTATAATTCGTGTACCCATTTAAAAATTAATCTGCTTGTTTTTGGATTTATAAGGACGAATAATTAATCGAGTTTCTCTATCAAAACGAATGTAATTATACACCCAGTTTAGAAAAACAATAGCCTTGTTTCTAAAACCTATTAATGAAAAGAGATGCACAAACATCCAAACAAACCAAGCAAAAACACCTTGAAATTTCCATTTAGGCAAGTCAACTACCGCTTTGTTTCTACCAATTGTTGCCATGGATCCTTTGTCATTATATACAAAAGGTTTTTGCTTTTTCTTTCCTAGTTTTAAAAGAATGTTTTTAGCAGCTAATTTTCCTTGCTGAATAGCAGGTTGCGCCATCATTGGATGTCCATATGGGTTTTCTATAGATGACATACAAGCTACATCACCAATAGCATAGATATTTTGATAATTGATGACCTGATTGAATTCATTAACTTTAATTCTTGCAGCTCTTTCAATAATACATTCTGTATCTAAGCCATCAATAGTTTCTCCCTTTACACCAGCTGCCCAAATAACTGTTTCTGCTCTAAAATGATCTACACCATTGGTTTTTACAATTTTACCATCATAGTCTAAAACACGTAAGTTTTTCCAAACATTTACCCTTAGTTTAATTAGGAAATCTTCAGCTTTTTCTGATGCTTTGGCACTCATTCCTTTTAGTAAACACTCAGAACTTTGAATCAAATTAATTTGCATTTGACGAATATCTAAATCTGGATAATCTTTAGGTAAAATCCCTTTTTTCATTTCTGCTAAAGCACCAGCTAATTCTACACCTGTTGGTCCACCACCAACAATTACAAAATTCATTAAAGCATTTCTTTCTTCAATATTTGAAGTTAGCAAAGCTTCTTCAAAATTTTCTAAAATAAGACTTCTAATATTTAAAGATTGTGGAACAGACTTCATTTCCATAGCAAACTTTTGGATGTTTGTGTTTCCAAAAAAGTTTGTGGTTGATCCTGAGGCTATGATTAATTCATCATAATCTAAGTCTCCTATAGAAGTTTCGATTAAATTTTGATCAGGATGAATTTTCATTACTTCAGCTAACCTAAAATAAAAATTTTCTACATCGTTAAATCGTTTTCTAAGCGGAAAAGCAATAGAATCTGGTTCTAAACCACCAGTAGCAACTTGGTAGAGTAGAGGTTGAAATGTATGGTAATTGTGTTTGTCAATTAAAACAACTTGTAATTCTTGTTCTTCTAATCCTTTTGCTGCAGCTAAACCAGCAAATCCACCACCAACAATAACGACTCTTGGAAAACTTGTTTGTGGTATGTTCATTCTTTTTTGTTTTTATAATTGGTAGTCGTAATTTTAGTTTTTAGATTAAAATCTCTGATTAACATTTTAGTGAATTTATCAGCGCCATATTTGTTTAAATGACCAGCATCTTTAAATAACTTAGGGTTTGTAACAGAATCAATATAAGGGAAAATATTTTCTTTTTTTAATACTTCTTTAAAAGTTGTTTCATTTTTAACATTGTAGTAAGGTGAGGTATAAAAAATTAATTCTATTTTTTTTTCTTTTGCAAAAAGTGAAATCTCATTTAATAATTCAGTATCATATTTTTTCTTAAAATCACTACTGATTGTATCAGTTTTTAAAACATTCTCAAGTCCAATATAAAACTTTTTTACTCTTTTTTTATTACCTAATTTCAATAATAATTCTCGATAACCAATCTTATATCCATAATTCATATATCTATAAAAAGGAATTTTTGTGTCTTTAAAATAATCTAAATCATATTCTTTTAAATGATTATTAATTACTTTATTTTTAATAAATGGTAAAAAATAACTAACTCCACTAAATCTTTTTTTAGATTTTTCTACTAAGTCAGCCTCATCAATATTTATAAAATATTTTTTAGCACTAATATTTTGTTGCTTTAAAAGTTTTAGTGTTAAAAAAGTTTCAGGTAAATTCTGTCCAGAGATACCAAAATTAATACTTTTTTTACCTGTTTCTTTATCTATCATAAAAGTATTAATGTGAAACTCAACCCTAGAAGAGCCTAAAAATATATAATCATATTTTTTACCTTTATTTTGAAATATATATTCAATTTTTGTTCTTATGGTATCTTTATTTACATAAATATAAGTGTAAGAAAAATCTAGTACAATTAATATTATACCAAAAATCAGAATTCTTTTAACTAAATAAATTATAAATTTTTTCATTAAAACTGAAAGTATATGAAACTTGAATGGTTTGTAAACTGACCAAAAACTAGTAGCATTAGAATTATTATTAATTCATTTAAATTTTTAAACCTCCCTTCAAAAGGAGTTTCATTAACTCTATAAAACCACTCAAAACAACAAAAGATGGGTATTAAAAATAAAACTTCAAAAGAGAATCTTTCTAAACCACTTATATAGTCTATTTTAAAAGTATTTTGGTTATTAAAAATACCTAAAATATATTTCCATGCATGATTGACGGTTTCTGCTCTAAAAAATATCCATGCGAATGTGGTAAATATAAAAGTTGAAAATATTTGAAATATTTCTTTTATGTTAGGGATATAGTTGTTTTTAGCAACAGAATCTGTATGTATTCTATTTTTATTTGTTAGTAATAGCGGTAAAAAGAAAAGAGCATTTAGCCCACCCCAAACAATAAAAGTCCAATTAGCTCCATGCCAAAAACCACTTACTAAGAAAATAATAAATACGTTTCTTAGTTGTTTCCATTTTGGCCCTTTTGATCCTCCTAATGGGATGTATAAATAATCTCTAAACCAGGTTGACAATGATATATGCCATCTTCTCCAGAATTCAGCAATATCTCTTGAAAAATATGGGTAATTAAAGTTACGCATTAAGTTAAATCCAAATAATCTTGATGTACCAATAGCGATATCTGAATAGCCTGAAAAATCACCATAAATTTGAAATGCAAAATAGATGGCTCCTAATATTAAAGTTAAACTAGATTGATCTTGATAAGTATCAAAAATTTCATTCACATAAATTGCACAATTATCTGCAATTACAATTTTTTTAAAGAGCCCCCATAAAATTAACTTAATCCCAGAAACGGCTAAATCGTAATCAAATTTCCTTTTTTGATAAAACTGAGGAAGTAAGTTTGTTGCTCTTTCTATAGGACCAGCAACTAATTGAGGGAAAAAAGAAACAAAGCTTGCAAATGCAATAAAGTTTTTTGTAGGTTCTAGTTTATTTCTAAAAACATCTATAGCGTAACTCAATGTTTGAAACGTATAAAATGAAATTCCTACTGGCAGAATAATATTTAATGAACTTTTATTCATTTGTATCCCTAAATTAGACCAAGCAAGAATCCAATTATCAACAAAGAAATTATAGTATTTAAAAAAGCCTAATATACCAAGATTGAAAAGCAAACTACACCATAATAAATATCTTCTTTTCTTTTTGTTATCTGTTTTTCTTAGGAGTAAACCAATTGTATAATCAAGTATTGTGCTTAAAAAAATTAAACCTAAAAATTTCCAATCCCACCAACCATAAAAAATATAACTAGCAATTAAAATAAGTGAATTTTGTAATTGTATTTTTTTAAATACAAACCAATAAAGAAAAAACACTATTGGTAAAAAAAATAAAAATTCAAAAGAATTAAACAGCATTTAGAAAGTTGTTTTTTTACAAAAGTACATTTTTTATTGGCTATGTTTTCTTTTTATTTCTTGTAGTATTTTGTTTGAATTGATGAATTTAGAGATGACTTTATATTGTAATTCTTCTTTTTTGATATCAAAATAGTGTGTCCATTTATCATCTTTAAATAAATGATGTATTTGTTGTATTCTTTTTTGAGCCTCAGAATAGGTGAATAGATGTTGATGAAGTTCTTTTCTAAGAGGATGAATTTTTGCAGATTTTAATTCGTAATCAACAGTTATAAAAAAGTTTTTTTGTGATGAGTTGATGGGGTAGAAGTCTATCCATTTTGCAAAACCAATAACTGTTTTTTGATTTTTATATTTCTGATTTGTGATTAATTTCCATCTACAATTGGCAACTCTTCCCCAATGATTGGATTTTCGATACACACCTTCATCATTATAAAAATACAAGCTATCAGATTTACTTTTATAATTGGTGTCTTCAGGAAAATCAAAATCATCAACTTGTGTATATTCACAAAAAGTGTGTTTAAAAAAGTTAGTGGAATTATATTTTTTAAATCCAGGCATTTATTTGATAACTAGTTTTCTAGAAGGTTCTCTTTCAAATCCTTGAACAAATATAGTGTCTTTTGTAAATTTAACTTTAGCAAAAGCAGAAGTGTTTTTGGTATCTACCATTCCTTTAAAAGTTAAATAATGCACTTTGTCTACAAGTTGATAAGCACCATTATGATTGTGACCATTAAAAAATATTTTCACATTTTTATAAGGTTTGATCAATTTTAAAAATTGATCTCTATTCCATAAGTTATCATTATCTATAGGATAAATAGGAAAATGACAGTAAAAACCTACCTTTTGATTTTCTTTAATAGCTGTATCTAATTCCGTTTTTACCCAATTAATTTGTGCATTACTTAAACCACCATTCCATTTTTTTAAATAGGGTAAATTTTTATCTTTTAAAAGATGAAACAAAGAATCTGTTTGTTGTTCTTTTACTATTGATGTTGTTCCGTAAAAACTTAAATCATTACCGTCTAAAACAATAAAACGCCAATCATTTTCCACAAAACTATAATATCTAGATGTTAAGTTTAATTTAGAAATGATTTTTTCTTTATTGGTTTGACCAACATCAAAATCATGGTTTCCTAAAACATGGTATTTTTTTGATTTTAGCTTGTTCCAAGTGGGTAAAATACTGTCTAAACTCCAAATTTGTTTGTCAATGAAGTCACCTAAATGAATGGTATAAGTTAACGAATCTTTATTAAATGTTGTAACTGCTTCTTTTAGTCTTTTAGGAGCTTTTTTATAATGTCTTCCCCATTTTGCATCACAATTACAATATTGACAATCTGCTATGATTCCTATTTTAAATGAAGAACATGAATTTTGCCCATAATTTGACAATGAGATAGATAACAGTAAAAAAAGGAACTTTTTCATATTTGTAAAAATAATCAAAAAGTTGACTTTTTTTATAAAAAAAAACGCAATCAATTTAATGATTGCGTTTTAGATATATATAGATTCTGAACACAGTTCAGAGAGTGGACTTATTTCAATTCCTCAAAATCTATACTTCGACTTTGCTTAGCAAAGGCTACTTAACTTCTTCAAAGTCTACATCTTCAACATTGTCTCCTTGATCAGCATTTCCTTCAGGTTGACCTTGTTGTGCTCCTGCATCTGCACCAGCAGCTCCTTGTTGAGCAGCATACATTTCTTCAGAAGCAACTTTCCATGCTTCGTTGATTTTCTCCATAGCAGCATCAATTTGAGCTAAATCTTTAGACTCGTGAGCAGCTTTTAACTCTACTAAAGCAGCTTCAATTGGTTCTTTTTTATCCGCAGATAACTTATCACCAAATTCTTTTAATTGCTTTTCTGTTTGAAAAATCATGGAATCTGCACCATTTACTTTTTCTGCAGTTTCTTTTGCAATTTTATCAGCATCTGCATTTGCTTCTGCTTCTTGTTTCATTTTTTCGATTTCCTCTTCAGACAAACCAGAAGACGCTTCTATACGAATATCTTGAGATTTTCCTGTAGCTTTATCTACTGCAGAAACTTTAATGATTCCGTTTGCATCAATATCAAAAGTTACCTCAATTTGTGGTACACCTCTTTGTGCTGGTGGAATATCAGTCAATTGAAAACGTCCAATTGTTTTGTTATCAGCAGCCATTGCTCTTTCTCCTTGCAGTACGTGAATGTCTACAGAAGGTTGATTATCTACAGCAGTAGAAAATACTTGCGATTTTTTAGTTGGGATAGTTGTATTCGCATCAATTAATTTTGTGAATACATTACCCATTGTTTCAATACCTAATGATAAAGGTGTAACATCTAATAACAATACATCTTTTACATCACCAGTTAAAACACCACCTTGAATTGCAGCACCTAAAGAAACAACTTCATCTGGGTTTACACCTTTACTAGGTGCTTTTCCAAAGAATTTTTCAACAGCTTCTTGAATTGCAGGTATTCTTGTAGAACCACCTACTAATATAATTTCATCAATATCAGAAGTTGATAAATCAGCATTTTTTAATGCAGTTTTACAAGGCTCAATTGTTCTTTTTACTAAATCATCAATTAATTGCTCAAATTTAGCTCTACTTAGTGTTCTTACCAAGTGTTTTGGTCCGCTTGCAGTAGCAGTTACATAAGGTAAATTAATTTCAGTAGATGAAGAGCTTGATAATTCAATTTTTGCTTTTTCAGCAGCTTCTTTTAAACGTTGTAAAGCCATTGGGTCTTTACGTAAGTCCATATTTTCTTCAGACTGGAATTCATCTGCCAACCAATTGATGATTTTTTCATCAACGTCATCACCACCTAAATGTGTATCTCCATCAGTAGCTAATACTTCAAAAACACCATCACCTAATTCTAAAATAGAAACGTCATGCGTACCACCACCAAAGTCAAAAACTACAATTTTCTTATCGTCATTAGCTTTATCTAAACCATAAGCTAATGCAGCAGCAGTAGGCTCGTTAATAATTCTTTCTACTTTTAAACCAGCAATTTCACCAGCTTCTTTAGTAGCTTGTCTTTGTGCATCGTTAAAATATGCAGGTACCGTTACTACAGCTCCTGTTACATCAGTTCCTAAATAGTCTTCTGCGGTTTTCTTCATTTTTTGAAGAATCATTGCAGAAATTTCTTGAGGTGTATATAAACGACCATCAATATCTACTCTAGGAGTATCATTATCTCCTTTTACTACTTTATAAGGTACTCTTTGTACTTCTTGAGAAGATTCAGAGAATTTATTACCCATAAAACGTTTAATTGAATATACTGTTTTTGTTGGGTTAGTTACTGCTTGTCTTTTTGCAGGATCACCAATCTTACGTTCTCCTCCTTCTACAAAGGCAACAATAGATGGTGTAGTTCTTTTTCCTTCAGCATTAGGAATTACAACTGGCTCATTACCTTCCATTACAGAAACACACGAGTTGGTTGTTCCTAAATCTATTCCTATAATTTTACTCATAATATTTATTTTTATTAAATTCTATTTTTCAATTTTACACTTTGTATTAGTCAAATGCTGTGCCAACAGGTTTTTAGCAGTAAAATGTCAGTTTTTTTAAAAAATAAAAGAATTCATGTGACATATTGACACAAAATGTATCTAATAAAATAGAAACACTCTTAGATTTGAAAACAATCAATATTTTCTTATATTTGAGAGGTTCAACAAATAATGAATAATACTTAAAACTAAAAAACAAAATCATGAGTAAATTTGACGAAAAAGTTGCTTTGTACAAAAAATTTATGGACGATAGAAATCTACGTTCTAACACTGAATTATTAGCAGCCGTTACTAAAGGTTTAGGACCTTCTATCTACAAAAAAGATGCAGAAACAGTTTCTGGTTCTGATGCTAAAGAATTGGCAACTGTTAAAAATAACTTTTTAATTAAAAAATTAGGATTAGCTGATAGCAAAGAACTTGACGAAGGAATTGAAGAAGTGATGGAGAGAATTGGAAAATCTGAAAGAAACAAGTACAGAGCATGTGTTTACTATATGTTAGTGAAGAAATTTGATAAAGAATCTGTTTACGGATTCTAAAAATTAACACTTTATTAATACTATAAAAAATCCAGCTCATTGAGTTGGATTTTTTACATTTACAGCAAAATATGTAATCAACTTTAAGAATGTCGCAATTTATTAGTGTTTTTGATATGTTGAAAATTGGTGTTGGTCCATCAAGTTCACATACATTAGGTCCTTGGAGGGCTGCCCAAGAATGGATTCAGAAATTAAGAGACACGTCTCTTTTTGTGTTTATTGATGCTGTTAAAGTTGATTTATACGGTTCTTTGTCTTTAACCGGAAAGGGGCATGCAACAGACTTGGCTATTTTGTTGGGATTAAGTGAAGCTGATCCAGAATACATCCCTATTGAAGATATTTATACGATTGTTGATAGGATAAACGTACAGAAAGAATTGCATTTTAAAGGAGGAAAAAACATTGTATTTCCAAACGATTCAATTCAATTTCATAAAGAGTTTTTACCATTTCATGCAAACGGAGTAACCTTTAGAGGGTTTTCTGAGGGCAAAGAAATTTCAACAGAAACGTATTATTCAATTGGTGGAGGATTTATCATTCAAGAAAATGACAGTTTAGAAGAAGAAATAGAAATCAACAAGCAAAATTTTCCTTATCCTATAAATCGTGCTAAACAATTGGAAGAGTATTGTGAAAGAGATGGTTTATTGATTTCAGAAATTGTTTTTAAAAATGAATTGGAAATCAATTCAGCATCAAAAATCGATCTAGAGTTAGATCGTATTTGGGACACCATGCTAGAGTGTATGTATATTGGTTGTCATACTAAAGGAATACTTCCAGGAGGATTAAATGTAAAAAGACGTGCTTATGATACACATCAAAAGCTTATTAAAGATGGCGAATACTCAAACCCAAAAGAATGGATTACTGCTATTAGAAGTATAGAAGTAAAGTTTAGAGAGATTTTAAAATGGGTGAGTTGTTTTGCTCTGTCAGTTAATGAAGTAAATGCTTCTCTAGGAAGGGTTGTTACAGCACCTACAAACGGAAGTGCAGGTGTAATTCCTGCAGTTTTAATGTATTATTTAGTGATAGAAAATCATGATGCAGATTTTAAAGAAATCAAGCAGTTTTTATTAACAGCTGGAGAAATTGGCAGTATTTTTAAAAAGAATGCCACAATTTCAGCGGCAATGGGAGGCTGTCAAGCAGAAATTGGTGTTTCCTCTGCAATGGCAGCAGGAGCATTAACAGAATTGTTAGGAGGTACACCTGCACAATCTTTGGTGGCAGCAGAAATAGCAATGGAACATCACTTGGGTTTAACTTGTGATCCTATTGGAGGTTTGGTACAAGTACCTTGTATTGAGCGAAATTCTATGGGAGCCATTAAAGCCATAAATGCAGCAGAAATGGCGTTAGAAACTGATCCAAAAGAGGTAAAAGTTCCTTTAGATAAAGTTATTGATACCATGTGGGAAACTGCAAAGGATATGCACAAAAACTACAAAGAAACCTCTGAAGGTGGTTTAGCAATTAATGTTGGTTTAGCAGATTGTTAAAATAATTACGAATTCGTAATTATCAATTTAAAATTACCTCGTAAACACCAAATCAGTTTCAGTAGATAGTTCCTCAGAAAAACCATAACCCTCAACATTAAAACCTTTTAAATCTTCTATGGTTTCCACATTATTTTCTACAATATATCTAACCATATAACCACGTGCCATTTTTGCATACGTCATAATGGTTTTATATTGTCCGTTTTTAAAATCTTTAAAAACAGGTGTAATCATGGGTGCTTTTAATGCTTTTTTAGGTAATGCTTTAAAATATTCTGTACTCGCCAAGTTAATAAGTAACTCATCATCTTCTAATTCTTCATTTAAAGATTTTGCTAAAGTATCGTCCCAAAACTTGTATAAATTATCTCTTCTTCCTACTTTTAAACGTGTTCCCATTTCTAAACGATAAGGCTGAATTAAATCTAAAGGTTTTAATAATCCATACAATCCAGAAAGAATTCGCAAGCGATCTTGTAAAAGAGGTAATTTTTCTTCTGCCAATGAGTTGACATCAATTCCTTGAAAAACGGCACCTGTAAATGCATAAATTGCTTGTTTTGCGTTTTCTGGAGTAAAAGGTGTTGCCCAGTTTTGGTTGCGTTCGTAGTTTAATCTTGCCAAGTCATCAGAAATAGACATTAAATCTGATAGTTTATTTTTTGATAATGTTTTTAACTTTTTGTTCAGTTTTTCTGATTGGTCTAAGAAACGAGGTTGTGTGTGTAAATTTGTAGGTACTTTGCTTTCAAAGTCTAAAGATTTCGCTGGAGATATGATTATTTTCATTAGAAATAAGGTGCTTTTATATTGTGATATAAAAATACAAATGATTTCAAAAACAGGTAAGTGATATCGCAAATTAATATCAATAAAACTATTTATAAAATTGATACAATCCTTAGAAATCAAATTAATTTTATAAATTCATCAAACTAATGTGAAAAATTAGGGTCAAAAGAATAGAAACTAATAACCCAATACTTGAGTAAAGACGCTGAACTTGTAAAAAAGTTAAAAGATCCTACACTAAAAGATAAAGCTTTTAGTGAGTTGCTAGACGTCTATCAAGAGCGTTTGTATTGGCATATTAGAAAATTGGTAACTACACACGAAAACGCAGATGATGTCTTGCAAAACACCTTTGTAAGAGTGTACAAAAGCATCCATAAATTTGAGGAAAAAAGTACATTACATACTTGGATGTATAGAATTGCTTATAATGAATCTATGCGTTTATTAGAGAAAAACAATAAGAAATCGTTTGATGATATTGATGAGATTTCAAGCAGTCATTTAGAAGTTTTATTTGAAGACGAATATTTTGATGGAAATGAAATTCAGCGAAAATTACAACAGATTATAGACGGATTAAAAGAAAAGCAAAAAAGGGTTTTTCAAATGAAATATTTTGATGATTTGAGTTTTCGGCAGATATCCGAAATTTTAAGTATCTCAGAAAGCACATTAAAATCGACCTATTATACAGTGGTCAAAATTATAGAAGAAAAAATAGTGATATAAATCCAAACTATTTTTAAAAAGTAGGGTCTAACTATTAAATTATGGAAAAAACATCAGAAAATAACAACAAGAACAACTTTCTAAAAGAAGGTATGCAAAATGATGTTTCTAAACATCATAAAGATTATTTAGGAACAACAATTCCAGAAGGATACTTTGTAAAGTCGAAACTTTCGATTTTAGAGAAAATCAAAGAAGAAGAAGGAACTGAAGTTCCTAAAAAGAAAAAAATATTTTGGATGCATGCTAATTTTAAATATGCTGTAGCTGCATCTTTGGTTTTTATATTGAGTTTAACCATTTGGTTACAAAGTTCTAATACAAGTAATGAAACACAAGTTCAAGTAGAATTATTGTCTTTTAATGATGATGTTTTAATCAACTCATTATTTGTAGAGGATGACGAATTAGAAGCGTATGCAAAGACTACTTTAATAAATGAAGTAGTGATAAAAGCAGAACTATCTGAACAAAAAATGGATGACTTAATCTTAGATTCTATGATTTTAGACGACTCATTATCAGATGGTAAGTTTATTGAAACATTAATTTTATAATTTTTTTCAAACTATTTTAGAAAATGCAGTTCTAAGAAATAGAAACAATTATTAATTAAACATTTACATTATGAAAACTTCAATTTCAAAAGAGAATATCTTAAAATCTAGTATTTTATTTTTCTCAATTACAGCGTTTGTTTTATCAGCTTTAGTATTTACCTCTTGTTCAGAATCAGAAGGATTAGAATCTTCTTCTAGTGACGAGGTATTAATATCAAAAATTGAAACAGCAGCAAAAGTAGCGGTATCTGAATCAGTTTTACCAGCAACAACTCAATCAAGTTTTAACGGAGAATTGGCTGACAGTACTCCTGAGTCCATTCAATTCGCAGAGGGTTTAGGTTACAAAGTTTCATTATATACTTTTAATGAATCTAGAGAAGAATTTAATAGTGATGTCTATTTTTCTTTACAAGGAAGACAATTAGAGGATACAAATGAAAAAAGAGGAAAAAAGAGACGTAAATGTTTTGAGTTTGTTTTTCCAATTGATTTTATCATGCCAGATAATTCATCAATCACTTTAAATAGTAAAGAAGACTGGACTTTAATTAGAGATTGGGTAAAAGCAAATCCAGATGCTACAGAACGTCCAGAATTGGTTTTTCCAATAGATGTTACTTTAAAAGATGGCACAGTACAAACTTTGTTAGATAGAGATGAGTTAAAAGCAGTGAAAGAAGCATGTAGAAAAGGAAAAGATAAAAGAAAATGTTTTAGATTGGTATTGCCTGTAAGTTTCACTATGCCAGATGCTACTGTTATAACAGTAGATGAAAGAAAAGATTTTAGAGAAATTAGAAGATGGCACAAGGCAAATCCAGATGCAACAGAAAGAGGAATGTTAAATTTTCCTGTTGACATTACTTATAAAGACGGAACTACTGCAACAATTAATGATGCAGATGAAATGAAAGCAGCCAAACAAAGCTGTAGAGATTAATTAAAATTTAGTATTTTAGTAGTTGAGCAAATTAAATAAAAAAATGAAAATCAAAACCATCATTTTACAAGTTAGCTTTATGAGTTTGATGCTTTTTGGAGGTGCAATTTTTGCTCAGGACTCTAACTACAAGTTAATTACAAAAGAACTTACTGCTGCTCAAAAGACTTTGTTGCAAAAAGAACGAGAGGTCATGAAAGCAAATAGAGAAGCTTTTAAAGCCACATTAACTAATGAGCAATTGGCAATTCTAAAAGATAAAACAATCTCTAAAAACGAAATTAGAAAACGGTTGGTATCTACATTCACCAAAACACAAAGAGAGTTGGTGAGAAATCAACAAGTTCGTTTAAGAAAAACAAGAGAGAGTTTTAGAAAAACCTTAACTAGAGAGCAAAGAAAAATGCTAAAAGAAAGGATAGATAAAATTAGAAAAGCGAAAGATAGAGGTGAGTTAAAAAATGGTCCTAGACAAGACAATCCTAATGGAAGAAAAATAAGACCAAAAAGGAATTAACGTACATTAATGATTAATTTTTATCAAGAAATAAAAATAAAATTACAAGTTTTAGGGTTGCTATTGTTTACAATGGCAACCTCTTTTTGTTCTTATGCGCAAGATAATAGAAGTGATGAGGATATAGATATTATTCTAGATGATTTGTTTTTTAGCGACCAACAATTTATAGACGAACTTATTGAAGGAGGAACCTCTTACAATTTCCTATACACCTCAATAGGGTACAGTACCAATACTTTTTTTTCAGGTAGAGATTCTGGTACAGATCAGTTTAATGTCATTCCACAAATTTCTTATTATCACTCTTCAGGATTTAACGCTAGTATTTCAGGGATTTACTATCAAAATTTTGACCCACACTGGGATTTTACAAGTGTTTCTTTGGGGTACTTAAATACACTCGGAAAAAAAGATAATTTTATTTACAATGTTGGATATACCAAGTTTTTTTATGCTGATGATTTTGATGATTTTACGAATTCTATTGATGTAAGTTTTGGGGTTAGAAATAAAAAAAGAACTTTAGGAACAACACTTTCAGCATCTTATTTGTTTGGATCAGATGAATCTTACCAAATTGTTTCTAGTTCTTTTGCAAGAATAAATTTACTAAGAAAAGCTACATATGCCTTAAGGTTAAGGCCTACCATAAGTTTTATTGCAGCAAAACAAACCTATACTTTTTTGCAACGTTTTAGAACTAGACCTTTTTTAAGACCAGTTTCTTTAGAGGTTTTTAATGTTTTAAATACGCAGATTTCTATTCCTTTATCATTTACAACAAAATCTTGGGATTTTGAACTAAGCTACTACTTAAATTTACCCAATGCAGTAGCTAACGAAAGTGATTTGTCAAACACTAGTTTCTTTAATTTTTCTGTTGGTTATTTATTTGATTTGAGTAGATAAATTTTAAATAAATATTTTTTGCATTTAATTATTAATCGTAATATTGCAATAAATAAATTAATATGGGTTTAACCAAGTCAGAAATATTTACCAAAGAACAAAATCAAATTGCAGAAATTGCAAAAGTTTTAGGACATCCTGCAAGAATTGCCATTTTAGATTTTCTAATAAAATTACAATCGTGTGTTTGTGGAGACTTAGTAAAAGAAATTGGTTTGGCACAACCCACAATTTCTCAACACTTAAAAGAGTTGAAACGAGTAGGAATCATCAAAGGAAAAATAGAAGGAACTAGTGTTTGCTATTGTATTGATGAAGAAAACTGGAATCAAATTAAAGCGACTTTAAACCACTTTTTAAATAAAAATCCAACAGAAAACTGTTGTTAACTAAATATAGAATGAGCATTAACAAGCAAATAGAAGAAACAATTTCTACTTTAAAAACGGAAAGTATTTCTCAAGAAAGAAAACAAGTATTACAACCTTTAGTCGATTTTATTCAAGAAAAGAAAACTGCTAAAAAGACGATACATCTTAATTTTATTTGTACCCATAATTCAAGAAGAAGTCATTTAACTCAGATTTGGGCAAAAACAATGGCAGCATACTTTGATATTAAGAATGTAAACACCTACTCAGGAGGCACAGAAGCCACAGCAATGTTTCCAAAAGTAGGAGAAACTTTAGTGAATCAAGGGTTCAAAATTCAGAAAATAGCTGAAGTTAAAAATCCTATTTATGCCATTAAATATAATGATAACTCACAGCCTATTATCGGTTTTTCAAAAAAATATGATGATGAATTCAACCCAAAATCAGAGTTTGCTGCAATTATGACTTGTTCTCATGCTGATGGAAATTGTCCTTTTATATCTGGAGCAGCAAAAAGAATTCCAATTACATATGAAGACCCAAAACTATTTGATGAAACTCCACAACAAGCTGAGAAGTATTTAGAAAGAAGTATACAAATTGCAACAGAAATGTATTATGTATTCTCAACTATTAATAAATAACATACAATTATGAAATTATCAGAAATAAAAAATCATTTACAGAATTTAGATCAAATAGCATTTCAGTTGCCTAATGGTAAATTAGTTCCTAGTCATTTTCATGTAACTGAGGTTGGTAAAATTACCAAAGATTTTATTGATTGTGGAGGCAAAGTTAGAAACGAAACTGTAATTAATTTTCAACTTTGGGAAGAAAATGATTACGATCACAGATTGCATCCAGAGAAATTATTAAAGATTATTGAATTGTCTAAAAAAACATTCAATTTTGATGATTTAGAAATAGAGGTAGAATACCAAGGAAAAGAAACTATTGGCAAATACAATTTAGATTTTGATGGCAAACACTTTTTACTAACTTCTAAAGTAACAGCTTGTTTGGCTTTAGATGCTTGTGGAATACCTGCTCAGAAACCAAGAATCAGAATTTCTGAATTAGGGCAAACCTCTTGTTGTGATCCTAGTTCTGGCTGTTGTTAAATTATTTGCTAACTTTTTTCTTATTTAATGTTAAACATTTAAATTTAAAGAGTAAATAAATAGAGATGATAGTTGTAAAGGCAGTAGAGGTGGCTTCAGAATATTTAAAAAGGTATTTTCCAGACGTCAAAAATATACGAATGGAAGAGTTTGAATTGACAGAAGATAAAGAATTTTGGTTTATCACGTTAAGCTATACAGAACAAACTTCGCCTGATAAATCTGTACAGGAAAACACAAAATTCAAGATATTTAAAATAGAAAACGAAACTTTTTTGGTGTTTTCTATGAAGACAAAAGAATTTAAATCAGTCTAAATTTTACAATAGAACTAAAATTCATCTTTAGAATGCTCAGAATAGGTTCTCCATTTATCTAAGCAATCAGTAATATCTTGAGGAACTTCTGAGTTAAATTGCAAAAATTCTCCAGTTGTTGGATGTGTAAAACCCAATGTTTTAGCATGTAAAGCTTGTCTTGGTAATACTTTAAAACAGTTCTGTACAAACTGTTTGTATTTGGTGAAAGTGGTCCCTTTTAAAATGTCATTACCTCCATAACGCTCATCATTAAAAAGTGTATGACCAATATGTTTAAAATGTGCTCTAATTTGATGAGTTCTACCAGTTTCTAATTTACATTGTACTAAAGTAACATAAGTTAAACGCTCTAGAACTTTAAAATGAGTTACTGCATGTTTTCCAAAATCACCATCAGGGAAAACAGACATTTGCAAACGATTTTTTAAACTACGTCCAATATTACCTTCTATTCTACCTTCATCTTCTTCAATATTTCCCCAAACCAAAGCATAATACAAACGTTCTGTAGTACGATCAAAAAATTGTTTTGATAAATGTGCAAGAGCATATTCAGTTTTTGCTACCACTAACAATCCACTGGTATCTTTATCAATTCGATGCACCAAACCTGGTCTTTCGTTAGAATTTGTTGGTAAATTTTCTATATGATGAATAAGACCATTTACCAAAGTTCCAGAATAGTTTCCATGACCAGGATGAACCACCATTCCTGCAGGTTTGTTTACAACAATTACATCATCATCTTCATGTACAATGTCTAAAGGAATATCTTCTGCAACCAATAAGTTTTCATGGGGTGGATATGCCAAAACAACACGAACAACATCTTTAGGTTTTACTTTATGATTGGATTTTACTGCAATATCATTCACTAAAATATTGCCTGTTTTTGCAGCTTGCTGAATTTTATTTCTAGTAGCGTTTTCTATAAAATTCATTAAAAATTTATCAACCCGTAAAGGTACTTGACCATCACCAGCAACAAATTTGTAATGTTCATACAAATCGTCGTTTTCTATATCTTGAGGTTTATTTTCCTGCATTATAACTTCTCCTAAATCTATCTAATTTCCTTTTCCATCACCTAAAACCAAATCTACAATAGAATTTAAAGGGAGTTTGTCTCCTGGGTTAATCACCTTATTTTTATAACGTAATCCACGAACAACATCTTTACCAATATCATGTACATATGTAAATTCTGTTCCTACATTTAAACCAATAGAACGCAATTGAGAAGTTGCTTGTCTTTTTGTACGCCCGTTTAAATCAGGAATTGTAATATCTCTATACTTCGATGGATTTAAAGTTAAGTAAATTTTTCGTTTTTCTTTCACAAAACCTCCTGCCTCTGGACTTTGTTCTATTACAGATTTTTTTGGATATTCAGGATTATAACTTGCGCTATCAATTACTATAAAATCTAGATTCATTTCCTTCAATTTTAAATCAACATCCTCTAAACTCATTTTATGCAAATTAGGAACTTGTATTTTTTGATCATGATTAGTTGTAATTCCTAACCAATATTTTAATGCAAAAACAAAGATCAACAAACCAATAATTGCAAAAACAACTTGTTTTAAGAAAGACTTACTTATTAAAAATTTAAAAAGACTCATTTTTTGATTTTAAGAACATACAAAGATATAAAAACTAAACGTTGCCTTTTCTATTATTATTTTGATAAATTTGTTTTATTATTCTAGTTTTTTATGAAGAAGAACATTGCAATTGTTATGGGCGGATATTCATCCGAAGTTAATATTTCTTTAAAAAGTGGAAATGTTGTTTACAATCATTTAGATAAAGAAAAATATAATCCTTATCGAGTTCATATCCTAGAAGAAAAATGGGTTGCTTTAGATGCTGATGATAATGAATTCTTCATTAATAAACATGATTTTTCTTTTACAAAAAACAATAAGACAATCACTTTTCATTGTGTTTTTAATGCAATTCACGGAGCTCCAGGTGAAAATGGGAAGTTATTAAGTTATTTAGAACTTTTAAATATTCCGCATACATCTGCACCATTTTATCAAATGGCGCTAACTTTTAATAAGAGAGATACCTTAAGCGTTGTAAAAGAATATGGCATTAAAACGGCTGTTTCTGTGTATTT
Source organism: Polaribacter septentrionalilitoris (assembly GCF_009832745.1). GTDB lineage: Bacteria > Bacteroidota > Bacteroidia > Flavobacteriales > Flavobacteriaceae > Polaribacter > Polaribacter septentrionalilitoris. The sequence goes on from NZ_VRMJ01000041.1 coordinate 248,100, forward strand.
GAATAAAGGTGATGAAATAAACCTTCAAAAAATTATCAATAAAGTAGGATTACCTTGTTTTATTAAGCCAAATAATGCAGGTTCTAGTTACGGAATTTCTAAAGTACATACTTTAGAAGAAATGATGCCCGCAATAGAAAAAGCCTACAAAGAAGATTCAGAAATATTGATAGAATCTTTTTTAGATGGTACAGAAGTTTCTGTAGGGGTAATTCAATACAAAGGAGAGTTAAAAGTTTTACCAATTACAGAAATTGTTTCTGAAAATGATTTTTTTGATTATGAGGCCAAATATGAAGGGAAATCTCAAGAAATAACTCCTGCAAGAATATCTAAAGAAGAACATCAACAAGTAGCAAAAACTGCTAAAAAAGTATATTTAATTTTAAATATGTCAGGATTTTCACGTTCTGAATATATTTTAGTAAATTGCGAACCATATTTCTTAGAAATGAATACTGTTCCAGGGCTAACAGAAGAAAGCATTTTGCCGCAGCAAGCACAAGAAGCAGGAATATCATTAAAAGAACTATTTGATAATGCAATAGAAAGTTCCCTCAATAGATTATAACAGAGCACTTTTAGTTCTAGTATAAAATATTTTTCTATTTTTATTGATTATTATTAACTATACTTTACAGTATAAAAGAGGGAACATGAAACGAGCAATTTTTCCGGGATCTTTTGATCCAATTACTTCTGGACATCATGATATTATTACTAGAGGAGTAACATTATTTGATGAATTAATCATTGCTATTGGTGTGAATTCTGAAAAAAAATATATGTTCTCTCTAGAACAACGTAAAAAGTTTATCGAAGACTCTTTTGCAGATAATCCAAAAATAAAAGTAGTTACTTACAAAGGTTTAACTGTTGATTTTTGCCAAGAAAATAATGTTGAATTTATTTTACGAGGTTTAAGAAATCCTGCAGATTTTGAATTCGAGAAATCCATAGCCCATACAAATAGAGATTTAGCGCCCATAGAAACTGTGTTTTTATTAACAGCAGCAAGTACATCATATATCTCATCATCAATTGTAAGAGATGTGATAAGTAATAATGGAGATTACACAAAATTAGTACCCAATAGTGTTAGAATTAATAAATAAAACAATTAATAGTAAATTAAATAAAATGAAGAAAAATTTAGTTATGATCATCTTATTGATGATATCCTTTGTTAGCTTTTCTCAGTCTTCTTATCATAAAGCAGGAGATACTCTTTATTACTCAAATAATAGAGCAACCCCCGTAAAAACAAGCACTTTAGTAATTATAAAAGAAACTAATGTTGGAAAAAACAGCAATGTTTATAAAGTAAACAAATTTGTATTGGATAACTCTAGAAACGAATATGTTTTAGACTCTAAATTTACTACAAATGGCTTACAGGTTTTAAAAGCTAATGGTCATTTCGAGTCTTATTATGAAAACGGGAATAAAGAATCTGAAGGAGAAACTGTAAATGGTAAAAAAACTAATGGGATTTGGACATATTACTATGAAAACGGTAAGAAAAAATCCGAAGAAAAATTGTCATCAGGTACTTATTTTAGCGATAAAACAGAAAATTTAATCATAAGTTATTGGGATCATAATGGAGAGCAAACAGTAATTGACGGAAATGGTTTTGCAGAATACCGAGATAAAGAAGGTTTAATTGAGAAAGGAAGTTATAAAAAAGGCCTAAAAAATGGGCTATGGACAGCTTTTGATGGAGAAATAAAAAAATATGAAGAAACTTATAAGAAAGGAAAACTTACCAAAGGAAAAAGCTGGAACCTTGAAGGAGAAAGTTTTTCTTATAAAGAGGTAAGTTCATTAGCATATTATAAGAAAAAAGATAATAACAATGCTATAAAAAAGTATGTTGACAAACAATTTAACTCAAATACGGCAGGAATTGCAGGAAATATTCATGCACATTTTTTAGTTACTAAAGAAGGTTTTGTGGGTAATGTTAAAATTGTAAGAGGGATAACGCCAGATTACAATACAGAAGTTGTGCGCATATTATCTGGAATGAGTGGATGGACACCAGCTAAAAAAAGAGGTCAACCTTACAATTCAACTTACAGTTTAAGTTTACGTTTTACAGAATAGTTTTATGAGAAAAGTAATCGTATTACTTCTTTTTTTAAGTGTTTACTCCTGTAATAAAAGTAATAATAAAAAGAAAGATTTTACAACACTTTTCGAAAAAACAAAAGGATCTGAAACTCCAGAATACAAAGCTGTTATTTCTTATTACAAAGATTTGGCATCAGCATATTCTGGAGTTTCGTTATTTTCTTTTGGACAAACAGATTCAGGAGAACCTTTACATTTGGTGGTATATAGCCAGGAAGAAATCTATAATGTCGATGAAATTAAGACTTCATCAAAGAACAGAATTCTAATTAATAATGGAATTCATCCAGGAGAATCAGATGGTATTGATGCTTCTATGATGCTAATTAGAGATATTGCTCAAAATGATTCTCTTAAAGAAAAATACAAAAACACACTTATTTGTATTATTCCAGTTTACAATATTGGAGGTGCTCTAAATAGAAATTCTCATACAAGGGCAAATCAAAAAGGACCAAAAGAATATGGTTTTAGAGGAAATGCCCGAAATTTTGATTTAAATAGAGATTTTATAAAGCAAGACACTAAAAACGCAGCTACTTTTGCAGAAATTTTTCATACTGTAAATCCAGACGTCTTTATAGATAATCATGTGAGTAATGGTGCAGATTATCAATATGCAATAACTCACTTGTTTACTCAGCATAATAAACTTGGAGGTAGTTTAGGAAAGTTTTTAGAAACTGAAATGCGGCCTTATTTAGAAAAGTCATTGGTAGAAAAAGAGATTCCAATTACTCCTTATGTTAATGTTTGGGGAACAACTCCAGAAACTGGCTTTTCTCAGTTTTTTGATTCTCCAAGATATTCAACAGGATATACAACACTGTTTCATACCTTAGGATTAATGGTAGAAACACATATGTTAAAACCTTATAAGATTAGAGTTGAACAAACCTATGAATTAATGTTTTCTGCATTGGATTTTACCAATAAAAAATCCAAAGAAATTAAAGACTTAAGAAGTAAAGCTCTAGATGAAATTTTATCAAATAAAACATATCCAATTGCTTTTAAAGTAGATAGAGGTAATCCAACAGAACTTCAGTTTAAAGGTTACGAAGGAACTGTTATTGATAGTAAAGTTACTTCTGGTAAACGTTTGTTTTATGATAAAACGAAACCATTTACAAAAGCAACTAAATATTTTAATAATTTTCTAGCGACTAAAGAAGTAAGAATACCAAAAGCCTATATTTTACAACAAGGATGGCATAAAGTAATTGATCGATTAAAACAAAACAAAATTACGTTTACAAGATTTAAAAAAGACACTACAATTAAAGTTGAAGTGAATCATATAGATGATTTTAAAACAAGAAATACAGCTTACGAAGGGCATTATTTACATTATAATACAACCATAAAAAAATCTTCAAAAGCAATTCAATTTAGAAAAGGAGATCTGTACATTCCAACGAACCAAAATGGTGTGCGCTACTTGTTAGAAACTTTAGAAGCAGAAGCTACAGATTCATTTTTTAATTGGAATTTTTTCGATTCTGTTCTACAACAAAAAGAAGGTTACTCAGCTTATGTTTTTGAGGATGTTGCAGAAGAGTTGTTGGCTAAAAATCCATCACTAAAAAAACAGTTTGAAGAGAGGTTACAAAATGATGAAGCCTTTGCTAAGAACTCAAGAGCACAACTGAACTTTATTTATAAAAGTTCTTCTCACTACGAAAAAGCGCACTTACGATTACCCATTTTTAAGGTAAATTAAATATGATAAGATTTTTAATAGTTGTAGTTTTAGTAACTTTTTTTAGCTGCAATAAATCAGAAATGAAAAAAGAAAAACAAATTGATTTCTACATAGGCACATATACAAATGAAGGTAGTGAAGGTATTTATAAGTACTCTATTGATGAAAAAGGAATATTGTCCAAAATAGGTTTAGTAGCTAAAACCGAAAACCCTACTTTTTTAGCAAAATCTGATGATAAAAAAACACTATTTGCTGTAGCAGAAACAAATATAAATGGAACTGGTTTTGTAAAGTCATATAGAATTGAAAAAGATACTTTACACTTAATTAGTAAAGAAGAATCTGGTGGTGCAGGACCTTGTTTTATTACAATCAATAAAGATAATTATGTATTAACTGCAAATTATGGTGGTGGAAGTGTTGGGTTATTAAAAGCTAATAAATCAGGAAAATTATCAAAATTATTGGATGTTCAAAAGCATTATGGAAATGGAACAACAGACAGACAAAAATCACCTCATGCTCATTCAACTTGGTTTCATCCTGCTAAAAAAGAAATTATATCTGTAGATTTAGGAACAAATGAATTGTGGTTTTCTACTATTGATGAAAAAGAAAAAACCTTAGTATTATCTAAACAAAGTAAACTAAAAATGGCAGATGGTTCAGGTCCAAGGCATTTAACTTTTCATCCAAATAACAAATGGATTTATGTATTAAATGAACTAAACAATACTGTTTCTTTAGTGAAAGAAAATGAAAGTTTTTATAATATAGATGCTACAGTTTCAATGTTGCCAGCTAATTATTCTAAATATGCAAAAGCAGCGGATATTCATATTTCGAGTGATGGTAATTTCTTATATGGCTCTAATAGAGGGCATAATTCAATAGTTATTTATAAAGTAAACCCTAAAGATGGATCTTTAAGTTTGATTGGTTTTGAAAAAGTAAGAGGAGCTAATCCTAGGAATTTTTCATTAACTCCAGATAATAATTTTTTGTTAGTAGCCAATCAAGACACAAATAATATCATTTCTTTTAAAAGAGATGCTAAAACAGGAGAACTTACATTTGTAAGCGAAATTTCTGCACCAAATCCCGTTTGCATTTTGTTCTAAAATTTGTGTAACTTGTAGTTTTTAAAAAAATTATAAGTGAGCAAAATTTTATCAATTAACGGAAAAACATATATTGTTGACGTACAAGACGAAATGTCTTTGTTGTGGGCTATCAGGGATATTGTAGGATTAACAGGAACTAAATTTGGATGTGGAGTTGCACAATGTGGTGCTTGTTCTATTTTAATTGATGGTAAACTCACAAAATCTTGCAGTATGCCAGTTTCTTATGGCATAGGAAAAGAGATTTTTACTATTGAAGGAACTTCAGAAAATTTAGAGTTTTTAAGAAAAACTTGGAATAATGGAAATGTGCCACAATGTGGATATTGTCAATCTGGTCAACTCATTGCAGCAACTGCTTTATTAGATAAAATTGATAACCCAACAGACACAGATATTGATAATGCCATGTCTGATAATATTTGTAGATGTGGTACATATACAAGAATTCGAAAAGCAATTCATAAAGCTGTTGAACTTAAAAATGAAGAAAATGAGTAAGATTCAACAAATTCATCGTCGAGATTTTATAAAACTTTTAGGAGTAGCTTCAACAGGAATTCTTTTGGGTTGCAATGTTACTTCTGATAAAAAAGATTTTATTCCACAAGTAGCAGGTGTCTTTAATCCCAATGTATTTATTCATTTAGAAAAAAATGGAAACGTTACCCTTATCGCTTCTCGATCAGAAATGGGGCAAGGAATTAGAACCTCTTTAGCATCAGCAATTGCAGATGAACTAGAAGCTGATTGGAAATACATTTCTGTAAAACAAGCCACTGGAGACGAAAAATATGGCAACCAAAATACAGATGGTTCAAGAAGTGTTCGTACTCGTTTAGAGCCTATGCGTAAAATGGGAGCAGCTGCAAAAATGATGTTAATTACCGCAGCTGCAAAAAAATGGAAGGTTACTGAAGCTAAATGTAAAGCCGAAAATCATTTTGTGATAAATACAGTTACAAATGATAAAATTTTCTATGGTGATTTGGTTGATGAAGCCACGAAAATTCCTATTCCAGATGATGAAAAAATTCAATTAAAAAAAGTTGAAGATTTTAATTACATAGGCAAAACATTAAAAAGTGTCGATTTAAAAGACTTTACTCATGGAACAGCAACTTATGGAATTGATGTTCGAATTCCAAATTTAAAGTTTGCTGCAATAGCAAGGTGTCCAGTTACTTTTGGAACCTTAAAAAGTGTGGATAAATCTGATGCCAAAAATACTCATGGAGTAGAGCAAGTTATAGAATTGGAAAGAATTGTTCCTCCAATTGGTCAGTTTTTTGGAGCTTTAGGTGGAGTAGCTGTAATTGCAAATAATACTTGGTCTGCAATTCAAGGAAAACTGAATTTAAATTTAAAGTGGAATTATGGCGAAAATCAATCTTTTGATACCGATAAATTCAAGAATAAGTTAACAGAAAGAGTGCACCAAATAGGAAAAGTAGTTCCTGGAAGTAGAGGTAATGTTTCTAATGCTTTTAAAAATGCAGAAAAGATAATAGAAGCCACTTATCATGTACCCTTTTTAGTACATGCACCCATGGAAGTTCCTAATGCTACTGCTTGGTTTCAAGAGGATAAAATAGATGTTTGGGCACCATTACAAGATCCGCAAACTGCTAGAGCAGAATTAGCTCATTTTTTTGATATTCCATTAAAAAATATTACTATTAATGTTACTTTTTTAGGAGGAGGTTTTGGACGAAAATCTAAGTCAGATTTTGTAGTAGAAGCTGTAGCTTTATCCAAAAAGATAAATAATCCAGTACAAGTTGTATGGACTAGGGAAGATGATATTAAACACAGTTTTTATCATGCTTGTAGTAGTCAATATTTAAAAGGTGCTATAGGTAAAAACGGACAAGTTTTAGGCTGGTTACAGCGTGTTGGGTTTCCATCAATTGTATCGTCATTCAAACCCATGTCAGAATATGCATCTGGTTTAGAGTTGAATCAAGGTTTTACCAATAACCCTTATCGTTTACAGAATTTTAGATTAGAAAATGTCAAGGCTGAATCGCATTTAAGAATTGGTTGGTTACGATCAGTTGTGCATATTCATAGTGGTTTTGGAAATAATTCTTTTGTGGATGAAATGGCGTTTGCAGCTCAAAAAGATCCAGTAGAATTTCATTTAGATTTAATTGGAAAAGATAGAGTTGTTAAAGGAAGATCAAAATTTCCTTACGATTCAAAACGAATGAAAGATGTGTTAAAAAAGACAGCTAAAAATGCCAATTGGGGAAAGAAATCATCAAAAAATCATGGTTTAGGAGTGGCAATTCATTATAGTTTTTACAGTTATGTAGCCACAATAGTTGAGGTTTCGGTAAAAAATGAAAAAGTTAAGATTGAAAATGTTTGGACAACTATAGATTGTGGATTGGCATTAAATAGAGACAATATAAAAAACCAGTTAGAAGGTGCTGCTATTTTTGGAATGTCGATTGCGTTATATGGTAAAATTTCTACCAAAGAAGGCGCTGTAGAACAAAACAATTTTTTCGATTATCAAATGACCAGAATGAAAGACGCACCTAAAATTCATATTGAAATTATGGATAAAATGCATGAACCTCCAACAGGTGTTGGTGAACCAGGTGTTCCTGTAATTGCACCAGCCATTTGTAATGCTGTTTTTAATGCCACAGGAAAAAGAGTTAGAAGTTTACCTTTAATCGATGAAGGCTTGGTGTAAAACCTATTCTAAAAAAAATCTTAAAGCTTATACTCACCAAGTGGTTTAGGAAAATCTTCAGGATTTGCTGCTAAATGATAGCGTGGATCATCTATATCTTCTACAATAACATCTTTAAAAATAGGATTCGCTTTATAAAGCAAAATTTTACAATCTTCACTTAAATGCTTTAGTGATATTTTTTTATTTGCAGCTTTGTATTTTTCAACTAAGGCTGTAATAGCTTCTATAGCTGAATGATCAGATACACGCGCTTCAACAAAGTCAATTTCCACAATATCTGGATCATTTTTTATATCAAACTTTTCATTAAAAGCAGAAATGCTTCCAAAGAACAAAGGTCCCCAAATTTCATAGATTTTTGTTCCGTCTTCTTTGTAGCGCTTTCTTGCTCTAATTCTTCTTGCATTTTCCCAAGCAAAAACTAAGGCAGAAACAATTACACCTAAAAACACAGCAACTGCTAAATCAACAAAAACAGTAACAGCAGAAACTAAAATTAAAACAAATGCATCAGATTTAGGTATTTTCTTTAATATTCTAAAACTAGACCAAGCAAAGGTTTCAATAACCATCATAAACATAACTCCAACTAAAGCTGCAATTGGTACCATTTCTATATATTTATCAGCAAAAAGGATAAAACTTAATAAGGTTAATGCCATCATTACACCAGACAAACGCCCTCTACCACCAGCATTAATGTTAATTACAGTCTGTCCAATCATTCCACAACCACCAGTTCCACCAAACAAACCAGAAATAATATTTCCAGAACCTTGTGCAATACATTCTCTATTTCCATTTCCTCTGGTTTCTGTTAATTCATCAACCAAGTTCATTGTCATTAGTGTTTCTATTAAACCTACAGAAGCTGCTAAAAAAGCAGGTAATGCAATAAATTGTAAAGTATCTAAGTTAAAAGGTAAATTTTGCCATAGCTCCATACTAGGAGTTGGGAATTCACCTTTTAAACCTGTTCCTCCTCCTTCTATAATATAAGAACCAACAGTAGTTGTATCAATATCAAAACCAATAACTAGTAAAGAAGTTACAAGAATTGCAGTTAAAGCAGCTGGGAGTTTTTTAGTGATTTTTGGTAATAACCAAATAATTCCCATGGTTAGCAAAACCAAACCAAGCATCGTATACAATTCTGTTCCTTGCATAAAAGTACTTTTGTATTCATTTACTCCTTCAGCAGAAACTGACAATGATTTGTGTGAAAACATTTTTACCTGAGCAATAAAAATCACGATAGATAAACCGTTTACAAAACCCATCATCACAGAATGAGGAATTAAACGAACAAATTTCCCTAATTTAAAAACTCCGGCAAAAATTTGAATAACTCCCATTAAAACCACACAAGCCATTAAATAGAAAAAGCCCATGTTTTCTATAGGTTGATCTAGTAGCATCCCTTTTGTATGACCTTCTGAAATCATATGAACAAAAATTACAGCAACAGCTCCAGCAGCACCAGAAATTAAACCAGGTCTACCTCCAAAAATAGCTGTAATTAACCCAATAATAAAAGCACCAGAAAGTGCCATTAAAGGGTCTATTTGAGCCACAAAAGCAAAGGCAACTACTTCTGGAATCATTGCAAGAGAAACAGTTACACCAGCTAAGACATCGTCTTTGGCATTAGGAATAATTTTTCTGAAATATTGAGTCATTCTATGTCGATTTTCAAGTGGGCAAAGATAGAATGTTTTTTTAGAAAACTATCCTTGTTGATAATTATCATACACTAATTTAATATTTGCATAAGAATTTTGTAAAATTTCATTGATTTCACTTACTTTTTTAAAAGCAACTTTAGTGATTCCTTCTTCAGTTTGAGGTGTTAGCTTTTTATTGTTTTCAGACTTCATTAAAAACCAGTAAGTTTTTTTAAGGTTTATGCCTTTATGATAATAAATATGATAAGTAGTTACTATGGGTTTTACCAACTTTAAATTAGAAATCCCACATTCTTCTTCAACCTCTCTAATAGCGGCAATTTCTTTTGTCTCTCCTTGTTCTATCCAACCTTTAGGTAAATCCCAAATGTTATTTCTGTATATAAACAATAATTCTTTTTTTTGATTTACCACTAAACCTCCAGCAGCTGGAATAATATTTAAATGAGAACAAAATATCTTCCAATCACGCAGTAAATCAGTGCAGTATAAGTTTATTCCATCAATTTTTAGATTATTTATTTTATGTAAAACATCATCAAATGAAATATCGTCAAATGCATAAATTGGAAAATTATTTTCTTTTTTTTGTGAAGAAGTAAAAATTATTGGGCTATCATTTACAAAAACTTTATACATTTGTGATATGATTTTAAACAAAGATACGGCAAAAAAAACAGCCGAACTTTTGTTGCAGATTAAGGCAATAAAGTTAAGTCCAAGTGAACCATTCAATTGGGCATCAGGCTGGAAATCGCCAATATATTGCGATAACAGAATTACGTTATCATATCCTCCAGTTCGTGTTTTTTTAAAAGAAGAAATTGCAAAAATTGTAGAAAAAGAATATGGTAAACCAGATGTAATTGCGGGTGTAGCTACAGGCGCAATCGCTATCGGAATTTTAGTGGCTCAAGAACTTGGTGTTCCGTTTATTTACGTTAGACCAGAACCGAAAAAACACGGTAGACAAAACCAAATAGAAGGTCATTTAGAAAGTGGTCAGAATGTGGTGGTAATAGAAGATTTAATAAGTACAGGGAAAAGTAGTTTAAATGCTGTAGAAGCATTAAAAGAAGCTGGTGGAGTTGTAAAAGGTATGGTAGCAATTTTTTCTTATGGATTTGATTTAGCAACCGAAAACTTTAAAGAAAAAGGAGTTGGGTTAACTACATTAAGTGATTACGAGAGCTTATTAGACCAGGCTTTAGATAGTACCTACATTACTCAAAAAGAACTCCGTACTTTAAATGATTGGAGAAAGAATCCAAGTGAATGGAATCAATAAATATAAAAAATGAATATAGAAGGAAATAAAGTTTCTGTAAAAAAATCAGCTCAAGAAGTATTTAACTATTTTTCAGATTTAAAGAATTTTAAAACTATAATGCCAGAAAATATCCAAAAATTTGAAGTTGATGGAGATTCATTCTTATTTGGTTTACCTGGAATGCCGGAAATTAGATTAGTTTTAAAAGACAAAACAGAATTCTCTAACATTACATTGGGTGCAGCAAGTAGCAAATTACCTTTTACATTATCTGCTGATATTGATGAAGTTTCTGAAGATAAGTGCGAAGTCCAATTAAATTTTGATGGAGATTTTAATCCTATGATGGCAATGATGATTAAAAAACCATTAACAAAATTTGTTGGTACTTTAACAGAAAATATAAGCAATTTTTAAAGAAATGAAATTTCTTTAAGACCAAATTCATGGATAGATTCATCTTCCAATTCAATTAAAAGATTACCAAGGTTAGAAATACCTATAATTTTACCCATAAAAATTTTATCCTGACTATCCTTAAACATAGTTGGGATGTTTTTTTTGTATAAAACATCTAAATAGCGTTTTTCTAAATAAAGAAATTCCTCTAATTCTAAACAATATATTTTTTCTTGAATATTTTTTAATACTTCTTGCAAAAGGTTGTCTAAATCAAAATCAATACTAGTTTCTAGTTTTAAAGAAGTAGTGTTGGGTAAGCTTTTAGGAAATAATTCCTGGTTTACATTAAGGCCAATTCCAATAATCGAATTTTTAATAGTACTGCCAATAAAGGTGTTTTCTATTAAAATACCACAAATTTTTTTGTTAGCTGACAGAATGTCGTTAGGCCATTTTATGGATAATTTCGGGATTTTTTTTTCAGAAAGTACATCAAAAATAGCTAAAGAAACCGCAAAATTCAAGTATTTTTTATGCTTAATATTGAAATTTTTAAATCTTATAAAGGTGCTGAAAGTAAGGTTTTTAAATGGTTCTGAAAGCCATGTAGCCTTTTGTTGTCCTCTACCTTTGGTTTGATTATTAGTTGTAACTGTAGTGTAATTTTCTTCATTAGAATTTAACACCAAATCTTTTAAAAAAGAATTAGTAGAATCAATGGCATTAAGTTTGATTATTTTCAAGTGTTAAATAAAGTGTAAACTACTGTAATAATACACAAAATACTCGCAAAAAAATAATAACTTTGCGAAAAATTAGAAAATAGTTAATGACAAAAAAACAAGTAAGTACAGACAATCTAATAGCTGTAATATTAAAAGGAATTGATGACGTAAAAGGAGATGATATTCAATTACTTGACTTACGAGAAATAGAGAACACAGTATGCGATTACTTTGTAATCTGCTCAGGTAACTCAAACACACAAGTAAATGCAATTTCTGGTTCAATCCAAAAAATAGTTAGTAAAGAACTTCAAGACAAACCTTGGCATGTTGAAGGAGAAAGCAATGCAGAGTGGGTTTTGATGGATTATGTGAACGTTGTAGTGCACATATTTCAAAAGCACGTTAGAGATTTTTATGATATAGAAAGTCTCTGGGGTGATGCAAAAATAACAGAAATAAATCCAGTTTAATTTTTTGATTTTAAATAGATGAGTGATTCAAATAAAGATAATAATTCCAATATGCCTAAGTTTAAATTTAATGCCTACTGGATTTATGGTGCAATATTTTTAGTGATTATTGCGGTACAATTTTTAGGAAGTGGAGATTTAGCTTCAAAAAACATTTCTAAAAATGAGTTTAACGAAATACTAAAAGAAAACGACGTTAAGAAAATTGTTGTTGTAAACAACAATTTAGCTCAAATTTTTATAAAAGATGAGGCTTTAAATAAAGATCGTTATAAAAAATTAGTAAACTCAACATTTTATTCTAGGGGTTCATCCTTATTTGAATATGATTTTGGAGACTTACAAAACTTTGAGAATAATATAGAAAAAGCAAGAAAAGAAAAAGACTTGAATTTTGATTTAAAATATGAATCAAAAACAAGTATGTTTGAAACTATTTTAGGATTCTTACCATTTATAATTCTAATTGCAATCTGGTTATTTTTTATGAGAAGAATGTCTGGAGGTGCTGGTGGAGGTGCAGGTGGAGGTCAAATTTTTAGTATTGGAAAATCCAAAGCAAAATTATTTGATAAAGACACAAAAGTAAAAACTACTTTCGAAAATGTTGCTGGTTTAGAAGGTGCAAAAGAAGAAGTTCAAGAAATTGTTGACTTCCTTAAAAGTCCAGAAAAATATACCTCTTTAGGTGGTAAAATTCCAAAAGGAGCATTATTAGTAGGACCTCCAGGAACTGGTAAAACTCTATTAGCCAAAGCAGTTGCAGGTGAAGCAGGTGTACCTTTTTTCTCTTTATCAGGTTCAGATTTTGTTGAAATGTTTGTTGGTGTTGGTGCTTCAAGAGTTCGTGACTTATTTAAACAAGCAGCTCAAAAATCACCTTCAATTATTTTTATTGATGAGATTGACGCCATTGGTAGAGCTCGTGGAAAAAACAGCATGACAGGTGGTAATGATGAGCGTGAAAATACATTGAATCAGTTGTTAACAGAAATGGATGGTTTTGGTACGGATACAAACGTTATTGTTTTAGCAGCCACAAATAGAGCTGATGTTTTAGACAAAGCATTAATGCGTGCTGGACGTTTTGATCGTCAAATTTATGTGGATTTACCTGATATTAAAGAAAGACAAGAAATTTTTGAAGTTCATATTAAACCACTAAAATTATCAGATGATGTAAATGTTGAGTTTTTAGCACAACAAACACCAGGTTTTTCAGGAGCAGACATTGCAAATATGTGCAATGAAGCAGCGTTAATTGCAGCAAGAAACAGTAAAAAATTAATTGAACATCAAGATTTTTTAGACGCAGTTGATAGAATTGTAGGTGGTTTAGAAAAGAAAAACAAAGTAATAACTCCAAAAGAAAAGAAAGTAATTGCGTTTCACGAAGCGGGTCATGCAACAGTAAGTTGGATGTTAGAACACGCAGCACCATTGGTAAAAGTTACTATTGTGCCAAGAGGACAATCTTTAGGTGCTGCTTGGTATTTACCAGCAGAAAGATTGATTGTACAAACGGAACAAATGCTAGATGAGATGTGTGCAACCTTAGGAGGTAGAGCAGCAGAGAAAATTATTTTTGATAAAATTTCTACAGGAGCATTAAGCGATTTAGAGAAAGTTACCAAGCAGGCACGTGCCATGGTTACGGTTTATGGTTTAAATGATGAAGTTGGTAATATTACCTATTATGATTCTTCAGGAAACGATGCCTTTGTAAAACCTTACAGTGAAGAAACTGGACAAAAAATTGACAAAGAAATTTCTAAGATGATTGAAGAACAATATGTGAGAGCTATCAATTTATTAGAAGAAAATAAAGAAAAGTTAACAATACTTGCGGAGTTGTTGTTAGAAAAAGAGGTTATTTTTAAAGGTGATTTAGAAAAAATATTTGGTAAAAGATCGTTTGAAGATGTAGATGAAAAAATAGAAAGAATAATTGAAGAAAAAGAAGATATTCCCCCAGTAACTAAAAGTACTGAAAAATAAAATATCTTTAATTGAATGAATTTTTTTAAGAAACTTTTCAATATTCCTGCAAAGGAAGATAAGGAGGTTCGTAAACAAGAAGTAGAACTATCTCTAGATGATCTTTTTGTACATAATTTTGTAGAAAAAGGTGGTAAATTTTTGTATTGTATTCAAAAAACAGAAGTTGCGGAGAATTTAAGGAATATACTTAAAGAGAATAATTGGTCAGATCTAACCCTATTAGATTTAGACTTGTCAACATTTTTTAAAAAGAAAGATGTAAAAGTTAAAAAAGATTTCATTACTGATGTACCAATTTTAACCAGTTGTGAGCATTTAATAGCAGATAATGGAAATATTTTATTTTCTTCAAACCAATTAAAAAGTGTAAAATTATCTGAAATGCCAAAAAACTTTATTGTCTTTGCTAAAACAAGCCAGTTGGTAAAGGATATGGGTCAGGGACTTACAGGAATTAAAATAAATCATAAAGAGAATTTGCCAACAAATATATCTGCCATAAAAAATTATGGAATAGATAAAAATGACGATAATTTTTTAAACTACGGTAACAATAACTCAAAAAACTTATATTTGCTGCTATTAGAAGATTTATAGTATGCGCAACCTTTTTAGAAGGAGTTTTTCAGGGATTATTTACGTTTTAATATTTTTATCTGCTATTCTTTTTTCAAAAGAATCATATATAGCTCTTGTTTCTTTGTTTTCCGTGTTATGTATTTGGGAGTTTTCTAGATTGATAAACTTTAAGAGTATTGTTGGTTATGTTTTCTTTCTATTAGCAATGTTTTTAATGTTAAAAAGACCAGAGAATTATGCAATAACTGGTATTTTAATAATCACATTATTGTCTGCCATATACTTGATGTATCAACTCTTTACAAAAAAAGAAATTAAGTTTTCTAATGATAGATCAAAATTAGGTTTATTAATTAGGTATCTTGTTTTTTCAATGCTATTTTTAGTGTTTTTGCCAATATATAAAGGAGCATATCATCCTAACTTAATGATTTGTATATTGATTATGATTTGGGTTAATGATAGTTTTGCATTTTTAGTAGGTAAGAATTTTGGAAGAACCAAACTATTTGTTTCAGTATCTCCCAAAAAAACAATAGAAGGTTTTCTAGGAGGATTTGTATTTGCATTATTAGCTGCTTTTGCAATAAGTAAATTCAATAAAGAGTTTACTGTTTTAAATTGGCTCATAATTGCCGTTATTATTAGTGTAATTGGAACTATAGGAGATTTAATAGAATCGAAGTTTAAAAGACAAGCTAACATAAAAGATAGTGGTAATATTATGCCCGGTCATGGAGGTATCTTAGATCGATTAGATAGTTTGTTGTTTGCTGCTCCGTTCGTATATTTGTATATTAATTATATTATTTAATTATGATTCGTTTTCACAAAGAAGGATATAAAATTATTGTTATTGCATTGTTTATATCAACAGCTGGTGTTTTATTAGCTGAAAAATTTATTGATATTCCTTGGTTGGTGAAAGCTATTCAAATTATCATTTTAGTTTTGTTAATTATTGTTCTTCAGTTTTTTAGAAACCCTAGGAGAAGTACAATTTTAAATAATGATACTATTGTTGCTCCAGTAGATGGTAAAGTTGTTGTAATAGAAGAAGTTGAAGAGCCAGAATATTTTAAAGGCAAAAGATTACAAGTATCTATTTTTATGTCACCTGTAAATGTTCATGTTACAAGATATGCAATGAGCGGAGTTATAAAATATAGTAAATATCATCCAGGAAAATATCTAGTTGCATGGCACCCAAAAGCATCAACAGAAAACGAAAGAACAACAGTTGTTATTAATAATTTATCTTTTGGGGATGTACTTTACAGACAAATAGCAGGTGCATTAGCTAAAAGAATAGTGAATTATGCTAAAGAAGGAGATAAAGTAATACAAGGAACCGATGCAGGGTTTATAAAGTTTGGTTCTAGGGTAGATTTGTTTTTACCTCTAGAAACAAAATTAAATGTTGCTTTGGGCGATAAAGTAAAAGGAGGAGTTCAAGTAATTGCTGAAAAATAAGAATGACAGATTCTGATTTAGACAAAGAGTTTAATGAAGCTTTCGAAAAAATATCAAAGTTAAAATGGACAATTGCACCAGATGTAATGTTGAAGTTTTATGCCTACTACAAACAAGCTAGTTTTGGTAACAATTTTTCTTTCGAAAGTGGTTTAGATCTTAGAAGTGGTTTTAAGTTTAACGCATGGATGCAATTAAATGGAATGACTTCAGAAGAAGCAAAGAAAGAGTACATAGATTTAGCAAATAAAGTATTAAACACATAAATAATAAAAAAATGAAAAAAGTATTTACAGTAGCAGTTTTAGTTGTTTTAGCTTTAAATTTTTCAGCATGTAAGTCAGAAAAAAGACCAGATTATAGTAAAGAAACACCAAATGAGGTAGTTAAAAAGAAAAGTACAGCACCTTTTGCTGTAAAAAATGCAAAAAATGAAATTAATTTCACTGCATACAAAACTACAGATAAAGTTCCTGTTGGAGGACAATTTAAAAAAGTAGATGTTATTTCTGGAGGTGAAGGGAACTCTGTAAAAGAAGCGATTCATAATACAGAATTTTCAATACCAGTAAGTAGTATATTTACCAAAGACACTAGTAGAGACTATAAGATTAAAAAGTTTTTCTTTGGTGTGATGGATAAAACAAAGTTATTGTCAGGAAAGTTAGTTATAGAAAATGACTCAACTGGTTATACCAATTTAAAAATGAACGGAATAACCAAAAAAGTTCCTTTTTCTTATACAATAGAAGGAAGAATATTTTCAATGGAAGCTACAATGGATGTTAATAGTTGGAATGCTTTAGAAGCATTAAACTCATTAAATACTGTTTGTAAAGACTTACACAAAGGTGCAGATGGTGTGTCTAAAACTTGGAGCGAAGTAGCTTTAAATATTACATCAAAATTTTAATATTATAAATTTCACATCTTTTAAATTAGGCTTTTAAGAAATAGTAACTTATTAAAAATCGAAAATTATAAAAATAATTTTCGATTTTTTTTTAAATTTTATTTGGTATTATTAAATATTTGTACATATATTTGAAGCAATTAATAATTAATTAACCCCTAAAACCTAATGATTAAGTATTAATTTTATACTTTTTTACCCCTAAAATGACTAGAAAATTTTCCCCTAAATTTTTGAAACTTTTATTGTTACTTATATTTGTTTCACTACCGTTATCTTCTTTTGCACAGAATAATGTTTACATTAATGTGAATTGGCCTCAGTGGTCTAGAGAAAATAAAGTAGATATTATAAATTCTTCAAATACCACAGTATTATCATTTGATAATGATTATGGAACTTCAGGTAATACTTCTTTTTTAAACCAAAACTCTAATACAGTAAATTTACCAAACGGAGATTACACAGTTAGAGTGTATGATGGTTATGGAGATAGTTGGAATGGCTCTACTTCTTATGCAAGAATTTTTGTGAATGGTAGTCAAGTATTTGATTTTGATGGGAATTTTAATAGTAACCCAAATAATGGAACAGAAGTAAAGCAAGATTTTTCTTTAACTATTGGTTCAATAGACGATGCTTCATTTAGTTATGCACAATCAGGATATTGCCAAACATTATCAGATCCAATACCAACAATTACAGGAGAAACTGGCGGAACTTTTGCATCTACTTCTGGTTTGGTTATCAATTCATCTACAGGGCAAATAGATTTGTCAGCATCAACTTTAGGTAGTTATGTTGTAACATATACAACTACAGCACCAGATCAAAATTCATCTACTCAGAATATTACAATTTCTGATGGTGATGTTGCTACATTTGCGTATGCAAGTTCTTTTGCAACACAAAATGAAAATGATATTTCACCAACTACAACAGGTCAAAGTGGTACCTATTCATCTACATCAGGGTTAAGCATTAATTCTTCTAACGGTACAATTGATGTTTCAGCATCTACACCAGGATTATATACAGTTTCTTATACCACAAATGGGAGTTGTCCTAAAATTTACACAGATTCTGTACAGATTATATCATCAACATATTATAGTAATTCAAAAAAATATATTGAATATATTCCAGGCACAATGCCTGTTATTATTTCTGCACCACATGGAGGTACACTTACAGGTAGTGAGCTAGCTACAAGACGATGTGGTACTGGAGAAATGGATGATAATACAGATATTTTAATCAGAGAAATACAAAAAAAGTGTTTTGAACAATTTGGGGTATATCCTTATATCATAATTAACAATTTAAGAAGAAATAAATTAGATCCTAATAGAACCGAGAGTGTTGCTACTTGTGGTAATTCGGCTGCGAAGCCTTATTTTGATGCCTATCATAGCTTTATAGATCAGGCAAGCGCAGATGTAACTACTAAATTTGGAAAAGGGTTGTACATTGATTTGCATGGTCAAAGTCATTCGATACCAAGAATTGAAGCGGGTTACAATTTACCTAGTAGCTCTTTTGAAGAGAATTTAAATAATACTACTACCAATGTAACAGAATTAGCAAGAGTAACTATTAAAAACTTAATAGATAATAACATACAAAATTTAACTTTTGAGGATTTAATTAGAGGTTCACAAAGCTTTGGTGGTTTAATGCAAACTACTGGAGGTGCAGAATATGCAGCCCTTGGGCATGCAGGATGTAGCAGAGGCGTGGGGTATAGAACCGTTCCGAGTCATGTGAAAACAGGCTCGGATCAAGGTTCTTGTGATGACACAAATCCTGGTGGCAATTCCTATTTTGCAGGAGATTATTACAGTAATATTAGACATGGTTCTGGTACTACAAGCTATGCAAACTCCGTAGTTGGAGGAGGTGGCTCTGTTAATGGAGGTGGTGGTACAATTGATGGCATTATGACAGAAGTTAATAGACGTGTTAGAGATTTAGGATCTTCATATTCATCGATTTATGGAAGGTCTGACAGCAGAAGTGCTACAATACCTTATTTTTCAAGAGATTACGCAAGAGTTATTGAAGATTTTATTCAGAAGCATTACAATGATTTTTCTAACTTTTCTTACAACACAGCTATACATTCAATCTATGGTTTAGATCCTTCACCAACAATTACAGGAGTTTCTGGAGGTACATTCTCTAGTTCATCTGGATTAAGTATTAATTCGTCTACAGGAGTAATTGATGTATCTGCTTCATCACCTGGTTCTTACACAGTTTCTTATACAGCACCTAATGTTGGAGAGTTTTATAGCAAAGAATTTTCTATAACTATAAATTCAGATCCAGTTACAAATACTTTTACGGCAAGTTCAGGTAATTGGTCAGATTTGTCAAATTGGAGCTTAACAAGAATACCTTTAATAACAGATAATGTTTCAATACCATCAGGGAACACTGTAAATTTAGACCTATCAAACGTTTCAGTAAATGACATTTCAGTTGTAGGTACATTAACAATAAATTCAGGAAAATCATTAACCGTTACTGGAAATTTAAACAATACAGGAACTACTATAATAAATTCTGATGTCACTGCTAGCGGATCTTTGATTGTTCAGGGAAATGCAACAGGAAATATTATTTATAATAGATATATTAAAGATAATAGCAATTGGTATATGATTTCTAGCCCAGTAGAAAATCTAGATATTGATACTTTTGTTACATCAAATCCAATACTTACAGGTTCAGGTAGTAATGTAGGCTTATCAAATTATAATAATACAACATCAACTTGGGAATATTATCAAAAAGAAACTACAGATTCAGGAGATTTTATTTTGGGTGATGGTAGAGCAGTAAAAAGAACTACACCTGGAAGCTTAGTATTTACTGGAAATTTAAAAACAGACGATGTCTTAAAACCTGTAAAGTTAGGGTCTGATGGTTGGAATTTAATTGGAAATCCATATCCTTCTTTACTCAATGTGAACACCAATGCAAATAGCAGTAATAATATGGTTAGTGTTAATTTTGCTAATCTATCTGCAGGTTTCAAAGCATTGTATTTCTGGGATGCTGTAAATGGTTCTTATATTCCTTTTAACAATGCATCAGACGCAAAATATATTGCACCAGGTCAAGGTTTCTTTGTTAAAATAGATGGTAATACTAGCATTTCTTTTAACGAAAATATGCAAACACATCAATTAGGTGATAATTTTTTAAAAAGTCAAAATACTTTTAATATCAAGCTAAAAGTAAATAACGGAACTTCAGGTAAAGAAACCGATATTAAGTATATAAACAAAATGACTTTAGGCATAGATGAAGGGTATGATGCTCGTTTGTTTGATGATAAAACTCCTTTTTCTATTAGTACTTTTATTTTAGATGAAAGTGATAATCATAAATATGCAATTCAGGTTTTACCTACTTATAACTATGATTCAATGGTAATTCCTGTAAGTATCAATACTAAATCTAACACAGAATTAGTGTTTACAGTAGAAGCAAATAATATTCCTGATGGATTTAATATTTATTTAGAAGATAGAGAGTTAAATATATTTACAAAGTTTAATAAATCAGAGTTGAGTTATAAGGTAAACATATCTAATGAGATGAATGGAGACAAACGTTTTTACCTCCATACAACTTCAGGAGTACTGTCTGCAGAAAATGTTACGTATGATTCATCAATAAGAATTTATCAAAATACACAGAATACTCTAAAAATTGAAGGCTTAAAAAAAGAGGATGCAAAAATAAAACTAATTTCAATATTAGGTAAAGAAGTTTTTAAAGAGGCATTAAAAAATACCTTAAACCAAGAAGTTAAAGTTAACAATATTAGCAAAGGAATTTACATTGTACAAATTAGTTTTGCTTCAGGAAAAATAACAAAAAAAATAATTTTTGATTAACCCCTACAATGAAACAAATTAAAAATAAACCTCAAATAGAGATAGAAAACATTACTAGAAAAGAAGCCTTAAAAAAGCTTGGGAATTATGGTAAATATGCAGCATTAACCTCATTAGGCACATATTTGTTACTGAACCCCAAAACTGCTCAAGCAGCTTCCTTGCCAGCTAGTCCTGGTGGTGATAGCTTTTAATATATAAGAATAAATTAATAACCCCTAAATATTTTTTTAACCCCTAAATCTTATCAAAATGAAAAATTTCAAAAACAAATTATTTTTAGTACTAGTATTATCTTTTGCTATTTATGTAAATGCGCAAGATTATTTAATGACCTTAAATCCAACGTCTTTAAACTTTATAGATAAAAATGCCACGGAATATAAAGGAGAACCTCTGATTAAAGATAAATCTTTTACCTACAATTATAACGGAGGAGAAGTGTTTGTAACTTTTAAAGGAGATGAACATATTGAGTTTCATAATAATAAACAACATTTTATTAAATCTAAATTGTTTTGGGTATCTAAAGACTTAGTTTACGTGACAATAGAAGATTATACATTACCTAATTTCCCTTTTAAAAGAGGAACAAAAATGAAAATAGAATTTACAAAAGTTAAAGATGGCTTTGTAGAGTATAAGTCTACTTTAGGTGGGAGAACATGGCTAGGAAAAATGAAAGAGAGTAAGTTAGAGTAATTATTTTAATTCATTTAACGCCTCATTAAGTTTTGAAAATCGGAAAGAATAACCCCCATTCTTTTCGATTTTTTTTGATGAAATTCTACTTCCTTCTAGAAGAATAATTGCCATTTTTCCAAATAAAATCTTCAACAAAAAACTAGGAACACCAAAGGCTAAATATGGTTTTTTAATACTTTTTGCTAATGCTCTAGAAAAAGTTTTACTTGTATGATGTTCTGGAGCCACAGCGTTAAAAATCCCATTTATATTCTCTTCAACAGCATGTGTGTACATTGTACATAAATCTTCTAAATGTATCCAAGGCATATATTGTTTTCCGGAGCCTAATGGAGAAATAATTGGAGTTCTCATTTTATCTAAAGCACCCCCTTTTTTAGATAAGACAATACCAGTTCTTAATATAGAAACAGGTATTTTATTTTTTTTAAACTGCAATGCAGCATTTTCCCATTTTACACAAACATCGGCCAAAAAATCTGTTCCAGGTTTATCAGTTTCTTTAAAAATTTTGTCTGAAGTAACAGCTCCGTAATAGCCAATTCCAGAAGCTGATATAAAACCTTTTAAGTCAATGTTTAATTCATTTATTTTGTCAAATAATAGGTTGGCGGTTTTAACTCTACTATCAATTATAGTTTGTTTTCTCTCTTCTGTCCAACGTTTATCAGCAATGCCAGCGCCAGCTAAATGAATAATGTATTCTGTTTTTAAAAGTGCTTTTTCATCAATGAAATTAGAAGAAATATCCCATTTAAATTCATTTTTATTTTTTGGATTTCTACTAAGAATTACAACTTCATGATTATGTTTTGATAACATTTTTACAAGTTGAGTTCCTACCAAACCAGTACCTCCTGTAATTAGAATTTTTGCCATATTGTAAAAATAAAAAAACCGCAATCATTATGATTGCGGTTTGAATAGATATATCTTATAAGATTATTTAATCTCTTTCATTGCATTTGTAATTAATGTTTTTAAGTGATTTTTATGTGCTTTTGTAGCTAAATTACCTTTGCCATTACTTACCCAAGATTTTATATTTTTTAAGTTGTAGATTGCCATAGATTTGGCAGCTACAGTAAACCTACTGCTAGTTCTTCCAGAAATTATTTCGATTAATCTTTTTGTATAAACTGCTTGTAAGTTTTGACGGAAAGAATTAATGCTACCATATACATCAGGTTTAAACATCATATTGTTTAAATCTGTCATGAAAGATGATAATTTATATTCATTACCATAAATTTCTGAATTTGATATTCTTTGTAAAGTATTTGGATGCATTAAATGCGATAATGTTCTTGTTTGATACCCTAAAATTTGTTCATGAATTTTTGGATCTTCTGTATTGCCAAAAAAGTTATATCCTCTTCTTTGTCTTGCTAAGTGATTGTAAACTTCTTTTGGTGCGTCAAATGCGTTTGGTGCAAAAATATATTTTTTCATAGCAGCCATTGCTCTTTTTTGATCTTTTAAACTAACAGGAGTGTAAGGTTGTTTTCCACCTTCTTGTCCAAAGGTTGATCTGTCTACATAAACACCTCCTATAAACCTAGAAATTACTCCACCAGCAATAGCAGATTGACTTTGTAACGTGTAATATGCTCTTCTTAAATCTTCATAAGTTTTTCCTTTTTTAGTAAATTTAGTTTTAATATTTTTCATCATATTGTTAACCAATTCAAACCTATTTATTGAATAAGTAATCTGATCGTTAGATAAATCACCAATCATTACTCTAGGGTCAATTCCATTACTAGAAGAACGCATATCATCAGCGTCATTTCCAAAAATTAATTCTGGTTCTGTAGACCTATTTAAAAGAGTGTTTTTTTCTACTTCACCTTTAAAAGGAGTATATCCAAATTGAATAGCCCAAATATCATAAGGCCCAACAGCCATATCTGCATATTGTCCTTGCTTACTTCTGTCATTAGTAATGTTGATACCTGCATAATCCATCACAGATCCTGTTAATGCCTTTCCTTTAATGAATTCTTTATCTGCTAATTGTTCTGGAGAAAATAATTGACTAGCTTTCATATTGTGGTTTAACCCTAAAGTATGCCCAACTTCGTGCATAATTAAAGATTTCATTCCTTCTTTTTTCAAGGTTTCCTTATCTAAATCAGAAGCACCACTTGCTTGTAATACAGCAGATCCTAATTGCATATTATGGTGCACTACATGTCCCATTGAACAAAATTTAGGATTATGTTTTTCAAATAATTGTTTATTCTTTATTTCTTCTAAAGTTTCTAATTTCATGTTAGAAGCAGCGTCATTGTATAATTTATCAGCAAAAACTCTATTTGTAAAATGCACAAATTCTAACATAATATCTGCTCCTAAAATTTCTCCAGTTCTTGGGTTTACAAAACTTGGTCCGTAACCACCAAAAGGCGGGTTAGGAGAAGATGTCCAACGTAAAACATTGTAGCGTACATCACCAGCATCCCAGTCTGCGTCATCAGGTTGTACTTTTACAACCATTGCATTTTTGAATCCTGCTTTTTCAAAAGCTTCATTCCAAGCTAATACACCTTCTTTAATTGTTTCTCTCCATTTTAAAGGTGTTGTATTTTCAATCCACCAAGTAATAGGAGTAACAGGTTCAGAAATAACTGCATTAGGATTCTTTTTCACCAACTTCCATCTATGAATCATATCTCTATAATTTATAGTATTAGTGGTGGTCATATCATTTGTTTGCGTTAAGAAATAACCAACTCTGGCATCATCCATTCTTGGTTTGTAATCTTCTTTAGGCATATTCATAAATGTATGAAATACCTTAATAGAAACATTTCTACCATCTGTAACTGCAGCAGAACCACCATTTAAAACAGATGGATTGCTGTATACATATTCTGTTTTTACATTTGTATTTTCTGGATAGTTTTTAATTTCATTTATTTTAGATTTATTCTTGTCAAACCTACCTAAGCTAAATGCAAATGGTGATGATCCAGGTCTACGTGGATTTTTAACTCTAGTAAAAGTTTCTGATAAGAACAATCCGTTTGCGTCAATTAAATATTCTCCTTTTTTATCATCAGAAGCTAATATTTTTCCACTTGCTATTACTGCATCACTAATATTCGCTTTTGCAGATTTAGAAAGCGCACTGTTTTTATCGAAATAAAAAGAAGTATTTGGAGCATAAAAATCAAGTTTGTTAAAGTATTTTTTTACATGAAATACACTAGAACCTTGATATGAACCTCTAAATTGTCCAGCTTCAGTAACTCCATCTGCAATTTGAGAAAAGTATATAAAATCTTTATTTAATTGGTCTTGTTTTATTAATAATTTGACAGAACCAGTTACAGTATCTTGATAAATGGTAAATAAACCTTCTATTTTTTTACTACTTTTTGTTAAACTTTTTATTGAATTACCTTTTGTTTTTGGTGGGTTTTTTTTAACAGAAGTTGTTTTTACTTGTTTCTTTTTTTTCTTCCAAAATTGTGCATTTGCATCTTGTATACCTAATACGGAAATAGTTAAAAATAAAGTGCAAAGCACTTTTAATTTACCTGGATTGATTTTTTTCATATGATTATAAGTTGATTAAATAGATTTACAATTTAGTTTTTGGTGATGAGATTAAATGTTAATTTTATGATAAAGTTATATTTACCTAAAGCTACATTTAAAAATGAGATTTATTAATGCACAATAAATTTTAACAACACCTCAATATATTAAAGCAATGTTAATCTTTTTTTGTAAAACAATTAAAGCCGTATTTTTATAGTGATGAAAGATAATACAAAAAGAAAAGGTTTTGTTTTTAAAACTTACGAAGCAAAAAATCAATCTCCTTTCGAGAAACTTTTTGAAATTTTTAAGGAGCTAATTACGTATACTTCAGGAGATTTTGATGAAGCCATAGATTGGTTACGTTCTTTAGATAAAGAGTATAAATTAACCACTCCAGAATATACTATAGACGATTTTGTTGAAGATCTAAAAAAGAAAGGTTACATCAAAGAAGAAATTGATGGAGATGGAATTGGAGGTACAAAAATAACAGCAAAAACAGAACGTGCAATTCGTCAGCAAGCCTTAAATCATATTTTTGGTAAAATTAAAAGAAGTGGTGCTGGGAATCATAAAAGTAAATCACCAGGTATTGGAGATGAACATACAGGAGATTTTAGAGCTTATCAATTTGGCGATAATCTAGACAAAGTTTCGATGACTGAGAGTATCAGAAATGCACAAATTAATAACGGAATTGGAGATTTTACTTTGTCTGAAAATGATTTGGTTGTAGAAGAAACTCTTCATAAAAGTCAGATGAGCACTGTGTTAATGATAGATATTAGTCACTCTATGATTTTGTATGGAGAAGACAGAATTACACCTGCCAAAAAAGTAGCTATGGCTTTGGCTGAATTAATTACAACTCGTTATCCAAAAGACACCTTAGATATTTTAGTTTTTGGTAATGATGCTTGGACCATCAAAATTAAAGATTTACCTTATTTACAAGTGGGTCCTTATCATACAAACACTGTGGCTGGTTTAAATTTAGCTATGGATTTGTTACGCAGAAAGAAAAATACGAATAAGCAAATTTTTATGATTACAGATGGTAAACCAAGTTGCCTAAGAATGCCAGATGGACAATATTATAAAAACAGTAATGGTTTAGACAAATACATTGTAAACAAATGTTATGGAATGGCACAACAAGCTAGAAAATTACATATTCCTATTACCACATTTATGATTGCACAAGACCCTTATTTAATGCAATTTGTAAGAGCATTTACACAAGCCAACCAAGGAAAAGCGTTTTATACTGGTTTAAAAGGTTTAGGAGAAATGATTTTTGAAGATTATGAAACCAACAGAAAAAAAAGAATTAGAGGATAAATAAGAAAAGAGAAATTAGAATAAAGATTAAAGAGCATGGGTTAAATCTCTTTTCTTTCGTCTTTTTTCTTACATCTAAAACAAAGAAATGAATTTAGAAAACATAAAAACACTAGGAGAATTAAAGAAATCAGGGTATCAATCAAAATCTATTAAAGACGAGTTACGCGAAAATCTTATTAGTAAAATGATGAGTAAAGAAACGGTTTTTAAAGGCGTACATGGTTATGAAGATACAGTAATCCCTGAGTTAGAAAGAGCCATTTTAAGTAAACACAATATCAATTTATTAGGTTTACGTGGGCAAGCAAAAACACGTTTGGCTAGACTAATGGTAAATTTATTAGACGAATATATTCCTGTTGTAGCAGGTTCAGAAATTAATGATGATCCTTTAAATCCAATTTCAAGATTTGCTATTGAAACCATTAAAGAAAAAGGTGATGAAACACCTATTTTTTGGCTACACAGAAACGAACGTTTTGCAGAAAAACTAGCAACACCAGATGTTACTGTAGCAGATATTATTGGTGATGTAGATCCTATAAAAGCAGCCAATTTAAAATTGAGTTATGCAGATGACAGAGTTATTCATTATGGAATGATTCCAAGAGCCAACAGGTGCATTTTTGTAATTAATGAGTTACCTGATTTACAAGCTAGAATTCAAGTTGCCTTATTTAATATTTTACAAGAAGGTGATATTCAGATTCGTGGTTTTAAATTACGATTGCCTTTAGATATGCAATTCGTGTTTACAGCAAATCCAGAAGATTATACCAATCGAGGAAGTATTGTTACACCTTTAAAAGATAGAATTGGTTCGCAAATTTTAACACATTATCCAGAAGATATAGAAACTGCCAAAACAATTACGCAACAAGAAGCTAATAAAGCAAATGCCCAAAAAGATTTTATAGAAGTACCAGAATTGGCTAAAGATTTGTTAGAACAAATTGTTTTTGAAGCTAGAGAAAGCGAATATATTGATGCAAAAAGCGGTGTAAGTGCACGTTTAAGCATCTCTGCATTTGAAAATCTTTTAAGCACAGCAGAAAGACGTGCCTTAATTTCTGGAGACGAACACACCATGATTCGTTTGAGTGATTTTGATGGCATTATTCCTGCGATTACAGGTAAAGTAGAGTTGGTTTATGAAGGAGAACAAGAAGGCGCAAAAACAGTTGCAGAGCGTTTAATTAAAAAAGCTATTAAATCATTATTTCCTATCTATTTCCCAGAAATTAAAAAATTAGAAAAGCAAACCGATGAATCTCCTTATGATGAAATTGTTTCTTGGTTTTTTAATACCGAAGATGATTTTGAACTTTTAGAAGATTATACCAATTATCAATACCAAAACGAATTGGATAAAATAAAACCATTGCATCAATTTTTACAAGAGCATCAACCAAACATGAGTACAGATGATGCGTATTTTGTAAAAGAATTTTTGTTGTGGGGTTTAGTTGAATTTAAAAAACTGAGTAAATATAGGTTTGCAGAAGGAACCCAATTTAAAGACCCTTATGGAAACTTTATTAGTGGATTATAAACGTCATATTCTATAAAAGTAAACCTCATAAATTTAATATTTATGAGGTTTTTTGTTAAAATGTAGATTAAGAAATATACAATAGAAGTTCTTTTAAATTACAAATCCATATTTGTAGTTCTTAATTTTTATCACTCTCATAAAAATAATTTTCAAACTATCATTTGACATGTATTGCTAAGGTCATCAACTTAATTTTTACTATTTTAGGCTAAATAGTTGTCTTTAAAATATTAAAAAAACACACCTTATGGATAAAAACATTAGTAGTAATGAGAACATTAAATTACTATCTTTTGATATAGATAATACATTGATAGACTTCCATACTTTTCATAGTAATTTTGGTAAAATATGGGAGAAATACAAAGATAAAACTAATGCTTTATTAACATTTAATACGGGGCGTTTAAAAGACGATGTGTTAAGTTTAATAGACAGAGGAATTTTACCAAAACCAGATTATATTATTTCTGGAGTAGGGACACATATTTATGATTATAACAATAAAACACTTGTTAAAGAATTTAATGATGTCCTTGATGAGGGATGGGATTTAAAATCGGTAGAAGATATTATTACCAGTGTAAATCATCCTGTAAGTGAGCAACCTAGTAGATTTCAACATTCTTACAAAAGAAGCTACTTTTTTCATGATGCTACAGAAGAATTAATTACAGATATTGAAGAAAGTTTTGTAGAAGCTGGTATGGAGGTTAACGTAATTTATTCTGGAAATAAATTTCTAGACATTCTTCCTAAATTCGCCAACAAAGGTAATGCATTACAATGGTTGTTAAAGCGACTAAAAATTAAAACAAATCAGGTTTTAGTTGCTGGAGATAGTGGTAATGATTCTGCTATGTTCGACCTAAAAGATGTATTGGGTATTGTGGTTGCCAATGCACATGAAGAATTATATGCTTATACAAAGCATAAAAAAGTATATCACTCAGAAAGAGAAAAAGGAGATGGAATTGTAGAAGGATTAGTGTATTATGACATACTTCCAGAAGAAGCAATGGTAGATACAAACGTAGACCATTCAGAAGACTTCTTTATTCAACAAGAACTAAATAATATTGCTTTAGAAGATGATAACGAAAAGATTGCGTTAATTCAAGAAGGATATACTAAAGCGGTTGAAGCTTTAAAAAAGAACATTACACCTTTAGGGTTTTCTGCTTGTTCTATAAAAGATAATGTAGCACATGGTACAGATGAAAATTATTACAGTGTTTGGGCTAGAGATGGTGCAATTACAGTAATAGGTTCTTTGCCTCTTATTAATGATAAAGAGATTCATACCTGCCAAAGGCAAACCTTAATCACTTTATTAGAACATATTACAAAAAATGGACAAATCCCCTCTAACGTCCGTATAAAAGATAATACCCCAGATTATTCAGGCGTTGGAGGAATTTGCTCTATTGATAGTGGTATTTGGGTGATCATTGCGTTTTATGAATACATCAACGTAACAAAAGATATTGAGTTTTTAAGACAATATTTTCCTGATGTAAAAGAAACAATGCGTTGGTTATCTGCTCATGATAGTAATAATGATGCTCTTTTAGAAATACCAGAAGCAGGAGATTGGACAGATCTTTTTGGTAGAAGTTATAATATATTATACGATGAAATATTATGGTACAGATCTAATGTTTGTTTTGGTAGAATGTTAGAAATGTTAGGTAACAATGAAGAAGCAGGAGAATATATTAGGTGGTCTCAGGTAATTAAAAAAGAAATTGTTCAAAACTTTTGGCCTTCAACAAAACAACAATTATTTCAATCGGTTTCATTTGCAGAAAAACAATTTACCTTAGGTGATACTTCTTACTTAATTGCACAAACTACACCTTTCGATTTTAGTTGGAGGTGTGATACCTTAGGAAACATTTTAGCTTTCTTATACGGGACTTTAGATTCAGAGAAAGCGCATCAAACTTTTAAATTTATGTTAGGTGTTGGTGTAAACGATCCTTATCCTGTTACAAATGTGTATCCAGTTGTTAGTCCTGGAGATCCAGATTGGAGACCTTATTATACAGTTAATTTATTAAACTTACCAAATCATTATCATAATGGAGGAATTTGGCCTTTTGTAGGTGGTTTTTGGGTGAGGTTTGTTCATAAATTAGGATTTAGAGAAATGGCAATTTCTGAGTTGCACAAACTAGCGTTAATAAACAAAGAAGGTATTAACGAAGAATGGGAGTTCACAGAATGGGCTCATGGTACCACAGGAAAACCAATGGGTAAAGCATACCAAGCTTGGTCAGCAGCACAGTATATATCTGCTTGTCACGATTTAAAAATTATAAACAATTAATTAAAAGAAACAATTATGAAATCGATATTAATGATCTCTTTACACGGTTATGTCGCCGCTAATGCAGAATTGGGGAAACCAGACACTGGAGGACAAGTAGTTTATGTATTAGAGCTAGCAGAAAGGTTTAGTAGATTAGGGAAAAGAGTAGATTTAGTTACACGTCAGTTTGAAGATCAACCAGAGTACGATCACGTAAACGAAAATTATGATGTCTGGAGAATTCCTTTTGGTGGAAAAAAATTCATCAGAAAAGAAGACATGCATGATCATCTTAAAAAATTTGTTACTAATACCTTAGCAGCAATTAAAAAAGAAAATAAGAAGTACGATGTAGTATATTCTCATTATTGGGATGCTGGTTGGGCTGGACAAAAAATTGCTGAAGAATTAGGTATTTGTCACGTTCATACTCCTCACTCTTTAGGTTGGTGGAAACAGCACACTATGGGTAGTGATATGGATGAAAAAGAAATGGAAAAAACCTATAGATTTAAAGAAAGAATTAGAAAAGAATACTTTGTGTACCAAATGTGTAATTTTGTGATTGCAACGACTTTACCTCAGGTAGATTTATTAACACAACAGTATGATGTATTGCCCAAAAATTGTAGTATGATTCCTCCTGGAATTGACGAAAATCGATTTTTTCCTGTACCATCAAAAGAAAATGATAAAATTAGAGCAAAATACGATATACAACCTACAGATGTTCTAGCCTTAGGTAGAATGGCGCATAATAAAGGGTATGATTTGTTAATCAATTCTTTACCTACACTTTTTGAACTTTGTCCAGAAGCAAGATTAGTTGCGGCAATTGGTGGAGACTCTAAACAAGATAGGGATGGAATTGAAAAATTGAAAAAAGTAGCCTCAGAAATTGGAGTAATGGATAAAATAAAATGGAAAAATTACATAGCAGATGAAGATTTAGCAAATGTGTATAGATCAGCAAGTATTTTTGCAATGCCTTCTAGATATGAGCCATTTGGTATGGTTGCCATTGAAGCTATGGCTTGTGGAACGCCAAGTGTTGTGACTGTTCATGGAGGTTTATGTGATTTAATAGATTTTGGTAACCAAGCATTATTTGCAGATCCTCACAGACCAAAAGAGTTTGGAGCAATGATGGCAATGCCGCTTTTATATCCAAATTTAAGAAACGAAATGTCTGTAGAAGGTGCTCGTTTTGCAAGACGTAATTTTGGTTGGACAGGGATTGCAAAACGCATGCTAAGCATCTTTGCGAGTTCTATAAATCAACGAACATCAGAATCTAATATTTATTAAAATGAACAAATTTGTTTCTTTTGGAGAAGTTTTATGGGATGTTTTTCCGAATGAAAAGAAAATTGGAGGTGCACCTTTAAATGTTGCATCTCGATTAAATTCTTTTTCAAATGAGGTTACCATGATTAGTGCTATTGGTAAAGATGAGTTAGGGAAATTAATTATTGACTATTTAGAAACACAACATTTAAGTACTGCTAATATTCAAGTTTTAAATGATTTTGAAACAGGAAAAGTATCAGTTACTTTAAATAAAAAAGGAGCAGCAAGTTACGTTATAGAACATCCAAAAGCTTGGGATAAAATACAGTTTACAACAGAAGCATTAGAAAAAGTAAAAAATTCTGATGCTTTTGTTTTTGGGAGTTTAGTGACTAGAGATGAAATTTCTAGAGAAACATTATACCAATACTTAAAAGCTGCTTCTTACAAAATTTTTGATGTAAACATCAGAAAACCGTTTTATGATATTAAAACATTATCAGATTTAATGCTTAAAGCTGATTTTATAAAATTTAATGACGAAGAACTGTATGAAATTGCTGCAGATTTAGGCTCTCCTTACAATAATTTAGAACAAAACCTTCACTTTATGTCATCAAAAACAGCAACCAAAAGAATTTGTGTTACCAAAGGTGAACATGGAGCTGTTCTACTATTTAATGATAAATTGTATTATAATAGTGGATATTTAGTTGATGTGGTAGATACAGTTGGTTCTGGGGATTCTTTTTTAGCCACTTTAATTCATAATTTAACAGCAAATGTACCACCTCAAAAAGCTTTAGATTTGGCTTGTGCTTTAGGTGCTTTAGTAGCTTCAAATAAAGGAGCTAATGCAATAATAAAAAAAGAGAGTATTGATAGTTTTATGCATCTTTAGATAGCTGAAAAAGTAACTATTTTAGTAATTAGAAAGAAAAACTTCTCATCTTGCATCTCTAGACTTTATATTCTCACTGCAGAGTTGAATAATTTCTGTGATTCTTTTTTGTCTTGTGGCTTCTCTTTTTGCTTGCTTTATCCAGTATAAGTAACTTTTTCTGTACGAAGGTGCAAAGTTTTTATAATTATCGAAAGCTTTTGTATTGTTATCAAAAGCTACTTGTAAATCATCAGGTATAATTCCTTTTTCAACATCATCTAAAGCCGACCAAGAACCATTTTGTTGACCAATTTTTATGATTTCTAATCCGCTTTTATGCATCAGGTTATCAGCAGTTAATTGTTTGATGTATTTTTTATTTAATGCACTCCAAGCGCTTTTTTGATTTCTAGGACAGAAATATTGATGTCTTTTTCTATTTCCTAAACTTTTAACTGTAGAATCTATCCATCCATAACACAAAGCAACTTTTACAGCTTCTTCCCAACGCATGGATGCTTCGTTATTTTCTACTTTATAAAAAATTAAATAAACACCTTTTGAATTATTATGGTTCTTAGACAACCAATCTCTCCATTCATCATCATTTTTAAAATATAGTTCTATTTTTTTATCCATCTATAAGGCTGAAATTGTTGTAAATTAAAATTGGTATCTCAACGAATTGAGATACCAATATAACCAACCTAACAAAAATTAACAAATGAAAAAATGTGTTACCAGTTAACAACTAGTAAATTAATACTGTTTCTAAGTGTTTTGTCTAATTCAGATTTATATATCTTATTGATATATTTATAAATATTTTGACCAATTTCTATATTGATGTTATCATCAATATCTATTTTTTTATTGAGTTTGTCTTGTTTTACTAAAACATGATAATCTAAATAATTGTTTTTATTTGTCTTTTCAATTTGCTCTAACGAAATTTTATAATTTTTAGATTCTTTTATGTAGGCTTCTGTGATAATTTCATTGATGAATTGAGTGTAACTTTCTATGACAATAGATGTTGCTTTTTTAGAGGTTTTTATAATTTCTTTTTTAACTGTTTTTCTGTTATCTATTGATAATGTATACTGGGCTTCTAATAATTCTTTTTGGTATGTATCGTATATGGCAAACTTACCTTCGGAATTATTTGTGGGAGCTATGTAGATAGACTTTAGAATATCTTCAAAAACTAAATAATCAGGAGTTTTTTCATTATTGTTAATTTCAATAACTGGATTAAAAATTTTTAGATGTAAATTATTGTGATTGTTTTCATCATTTTGAGCAAATGAAAAAAACTGACTGATCGAAATAAGTATTATAAGTATTTTTTTCATGACTTGGAGTTTTATATTGCAAATATAATAGTATTACTTTTATTATAGAAAATTAAACTATTAATTTAACGCATGTTTAACAAAATATTAAGATTTCAATTCTTTGTTAGTCAGTTAAATAGAAGTGTTGATTCAATAAAGAAAAGGAAACTACAATTATTAGTTTTTTAATGCAAATTTACCTTTAGTATATTTTTGAGTGGGAATAGAATCTAAAATATATGGAATTGAGATAAAAGTTTTAGGAGTTGCTTTGAAAACGCCAAAATGAAGATGAGGTTCTGTACTCATCCCAGTATTACCTGAGTAGGCAATAGGTTGATGTTTTTTTACAGAGTCACCAAGTTTTACAATAACTCCGTCTTTTTTTAAATGTACATATTGCGTAAATAAACCGTCATTATGGTATAGCATTACATAATTACCATCATTTAGGTAAGACTTGCTTCTACCACCTTTATTAGAGTCTTCTTTTACAGCTACAACTACACCATCTTTCATGGCACAAACAGTTTGACCGATATTCATTTTAAAGTCGATAGCATACTTTGATCTTGCTCCTTTATGCGTAAAGTTGGTATTTTGACCTTGTAGAACTTTATAGCGTTTTCCTTTTAAAAAGGGTAAAGCATAATTGTATAAAGTATCGTATTTTTTTAATGGAGTAGAGGAGCCATAGCGCAATCGAAAATTAAATTCATTAAGTATTTGGGTACTATCTTTTTCTTTTTTTGAAAAAGACAATATGAGCTTTTCTTCAAGAGGGTTGAAATCAATTGTCCTATTTTCTTTAGTTTTTATTTTGTAAAATAAATGTGTTTTACAAGCAAATTTGTTTTTTGCAAAAACATGAATACTATCTTCTTTTATTTTAAAATTAATAAAAGACGGTTTTTGTTGACCTTTAGAACAGGAAACAACAAATAAACAAATAACAACTATTCTAAGTACTGTTATCTCCATATTTTATTTGGAAAAACTACTACGCTTTCATGACCATTTTCTCCTACTGCAGAAACACCAAAAAAGAAATTGTCAATTACAATACCTTCTAATGTAAACTCAGTACCTTCTACATATCTACTGTGATCCCAAGTTGGAGATGTAGTATCTCTCCAATAAATTTTATATCCTTTAGCACCATCAACTTTACTCCATCTTAATTTTGCAGATGGTTGTACAATTCCACCAATTTCTACAACTTTTGGAGCTTCTGGAGCCCAAGCTAAAGAAGCCAAATTTATGGTATTAACAGTAGTAAGTTTTTTAGCGTATCCAAAATTTACATGTTCAAAAGTATCTCCATATTTTATACCATTTTCAGTTCTAATGTCTTGATGTTGTTGTGTGTAATTTTCGTGAGCTTCCATAATTCTAATTCCAGCAAATCCTAAATCGTTAAAAGGTCTATGGTGTCCTCCTCGTCCAAATCTATCCAGTCTGTATATCATCATTGGATTCATTTCTGGCATATATGTTTTAGTAGTTTTATGCACATATCTGGCTAATTGACGTGAAATTCCATCAACTTCACCTCCATAAAACCTGCGCATTCTTCTTTGTCTTTCTGTCTCGTTTGCTGGTACAGGTTCACTAAAAATTCTGAAAGAGCGATTGTCTATTACACCATCTACACCTTTGATATTCCCAATCATATCATTATTTAAAATTCCGATAATATCCCAGCCTTTTTCTTTTGCATATTTAGCTAGTCCTGCTCCACCAAAAAGACCTTGTTCTTCTCCAGAAAGACCAACATAAATAATACTACTTTCAAATTTATATTTACTTAAAACTCGAGAAGCTTCGATAGTTCCTGCCATACCAGAGGCATTATCATTTGCACCTGGTGCATCTGTTGTATAATCCATTGTATTACTTGCACGTGAATCTATATCACCACTCATAATGATAAATCTGTTTGGGTATTTTGTGCCTCTTTGAATTGCAACAACATTTACTACATAAGCATCATGAGGAACTCTACTACCCATTTTTGTAGTAACTAAATCTTTCTGATAAAAAACGTTAAGACAATTATTACAATTTTTAGAAATGGTTTCGAATTCAGATTTTATCCATCTTCTTGCAGCTCCAATTCCACGAGTATTAGAGATGGTGTCAGAGAATGTATTTCTTGTTCCAAATTCCGTCAAAGTTTTTACATCAGCTTTAATTCTATCAGCAGAAACTGAATTGATAATGTCATAAATTCTTGTATCTGTTTGAGCAAATGTTGAACTTGAGATAAGTAAAAAAAGTAAGAAGTGTTTCATGTTTTTATTGTTTGAATTTCCAGAAAGGTATTGTAACTACATTTAATAAGATAGTGTCTTTCTTTTTATTGATAAATTTTCTGTTGATTTTTAGATGATGATTGCCGTTTTTTAAACTATCAATATTTACATAAGTTTCAAAACCCATGTTTTTATTTTTATTGGTTGTAAAAAGGTAATTAGTTTTATAATAAGTGTTGTTAATTTTTGTTTTATATATTTCATTAAAAGTTTTGTAATAGACTTTTACTAAACTATCTCTTTTTTTAAATTCTTTGGTGGTAAAGTTATTAGAAAAGAAAGCATCAGATTGTAGTCCACGTCTGTCATTTATTGGTTTTAAACCCGGATTATAATCATATAATCTGTTTTCTAAATTATCTGTGAAAACAATAAAAACTTTTAAGTAGTTATCTGTAATTACTTTAGATTGAATTGTAACACGGTTTATAAAATCATCTTCTTTAATCAATAAGTCTTCGTAATTACCAGCATTAGCAACAAATTCTGATGAGTTTTTTTTGATGTCTAAAAA
This sequence comes from Polaribacter septentrionalilitoris, assembly GCF_009832745.1. Lineage (GTDB taxonomy): Bacteria > Bacteroidota > Bacteroidia > Flavobacteriales > Flavobacteriaceae > Polaribacter > Polaribacter septentrionalilitoris. Next base: position 285,019 of record NZ_VRMJ01000041.1, read on the forward strand.
GTTTGAATCAACATAAGAATAGGATGTTAAATATAAAACTCCAATATAAATAGGAGCTAAGATAAAGCTTAGTCTTTTCCCGAATTTATTATCTAAAAAATTATAAACTAATGGTCTATATAAAAACGATAGGGTAATAATATTGAATACTCTGTAAATTGGAAAATAGATTTTACTTGTCCATTTTTTTCTTTTTAAAAAACCTTGAGTAACAAAGTCAATAAAGGTTAGCAACATTCCAAATAATGTAAAAAGGATTAAACCTATCCCTGTAAAGGTGAAGATGTCGTCCCAGACTCCATTAAAATCATTCTCTAAAAAGATAACAACTATTAAAATTATGCTAACCACACATAAAAAACTGGCAAGAAAATAAAAAATAAATAGGAAAGAAATGGCAAAAAGAATACTACAATAATCTTCTAAAGTAGCAATGTATTTGTCAAAAGAACCAATTCTTTTTTTTAAATATTTGGTGAATTTTGGTGAGTAATTTAATACTTCGTAGTCAATATCTCCAGAAACATATCGCAGTCCTAAAGCTCCAATCCAAAGACCTCTTAAAATAACATGAATTAGCAGGTTTGCCAATAAAATCCAACAAGAAATATTAATAGCAAACCAAATTAAACTTTCAACCAGATGCTTATCATGTTGTGCAATTTGAAACTTTAAGGCTAAGGTATCTGTAGCAGTAAATAAGCCAAAAATAGCAAAACCAGAAATAAGCAGTTCTAATTGCCAGCTTTCTTGCTGAAGTTTATCTAAAAGTTCTTTAAAAGTAGATTTTTGATATTCTTGACTCATTCTAATTTTGTCTTTTATAAATATACTGACCTTTTTAAAAATAAAAAAACCACTTCACGTTAATGAAATGGTTTTTAACATTATTTGTTGTTTATTTATTCTTTATCTAATTTTTTAGTTTGATTGAAACCAATCAACAAAGCTCCACCAGCACATAAAAACACAGAAGCTGCATAAAAAACACCAGAGTCTATTGCATTATCTGGTCTATTTTCCCAAGATCCATCATAACCAAAATAATATCCTAGTATACTTCCTAAAAGAATTCCAATTCCAATTCCCATAGCCAATAAGCCTAAGTTTAAAATAAATACTTTCCAAAAAGGAGCAGCATTTTTTGGATTTCCTTTCATAAAGATACTTGCTTCAGCCCCTTTTTCTATTAATGCCATACGCTCTTTGTTTCTAGTTGAAAAATATAGATAGAAAACTCCAAAGATGCTTCCAAATATTATTGCTAAAACTGCGATTTCCATAATTTATAATTTTAAAGTTCAAATGATTAATTTTATTGTGTTTGTAGCTTTGACTATAGTACTATAAAAAAGGTTACAAAAAATTAAAAAATTATTTTTATTGATAAATTTTGTAACCTATATAAAGAAGTAACAGTCAAAGATAAAATGACTAACAAAAACGACCAACTATATATTACTAAAGTCATCAATGGAGATACAAATGCATTTGCGTATCTAGTTGATAATTATAAAGGCATGATATATACTTTGGCGTATAAAATGACAAAAAGTAGAGAAGAGGCAGAAGAAATTAGTCAAGATACATTTATAAAAGCATACAGAAATTTAAGTAAATTTAAAGGAGATTCTAAATTTTCAACTTGGTTATATAGAATAGGATATCATGCAAGTTTAGATGCAATAAAAAAGAATAAGAAGAGTAATAATACGTTTGAAATTAATGAAGTAACCTTTAATCAAATAAAATCTGTAGAAGATGTTTTAGAAGGAATAGAACGAAAAGAACGAGCTGAAATTCTAGATAAATGCTTAACGCAATTGCCAGAAGATGAGTGTTCTATGATTTGGATGTTTTATTATGATGAATTAAGTTTGAAAGAAATTATAGAAGTTACTCAATTATCACAAGCAAATGTAAAAGTAAAGTTACATAGAGCTAGAAAACGATTATTAAAAATTGTAGAAAATACTGTTGAACCAGAAATTATAAATCATTATGGGAGAAAATAAACATATCGAAGAGTTAGATGCTTTTGCAAAAAAGTATGTAAAAGAGATAGCACAAGAAAAGCCGTCTATAGATTTCACTGCTTCAATACTAGATAAAATAGCATTAGAAAAATCACAAAAAAGTGTATTTAAAACTAAAGCTTTAATCTCCAAAAAATCATGGTTTGCTATTTTTACTTTACTATTAGCAATAGTTTTATTATCAAATAAATATTCAGAGAAAAGTGTTTTAGAATTTCCTGAGGTTGATTTTTCTTTTTTAGATAAAATTCAAATTCCTAATTTGTTTGAATCTTTAACAATATCAAACTCGGTTTTAATTTCAGTGTTTCTTTTTGGTTTAATGTTTATTGCTCAAGTAGTTTTTTTAAAAAAACATTTTGATAAACGATTTGATTAGAAATCAAGATGATAAACTTATCTTTACTAGTGTGTTTTAAAGAATAGCTTAATTACAAATTCTCAATAGCAGCTTCTGCACAACGTTCACCATCCATGGCAGCAGAAACTATGCCACCAGCATAACCACCACCTTCACCACAAGGATATAATCCTTGGATTTCTGTATGTTCTAAATTCTCTTTTCTTGGAATATTTACAGGTGATGAAGTTCGAGACTCAACCCCAATAATATTGGCTTGGTTAGTATAATAACCATGCATTTTTTGTCCAAAAGCAGCAAAACCTTTTCGTAATCTTCCACCAATAATTTTTGGTAATAAAGAGTGTAAAGGTGCAGATTTTAACCCAGGTTGATAAGAGCAATCATTTAAAGTTGGTGAAGGTTTGCCTTCTACAAAATCAACTAGCCTTTGTGCAGGTGCAGTTTGATTTCTACCTCCAGCAGTAAAAGCTAGTTTTTCTAAATCTTTTTGAAATTGTAATCCTTTTAATGGACCTAAATGTTCATATTTTTTAAAATCTTTATCGATATCTAATTCTACTACAATTCCTGAATTCGCAAATTGATTATTTCGCTTAGAAGGAGACATTCCATTAACCACAACTTCTCCATTTGCAGTTGCTGCAGGAACTATAAAGCCTCCTGGACACATACAAAAAGAATAGACTCCTCTGTTATTAACTTGTTGTACCAAACTATAAGCAGCAGCAGGTAATAATTCATCTCTTTCTCCAGAACAATGGTACTGAATTTGATCTATAATTTCTTGAGGATGTTCTACACGTACACCCATTGCAAAAGACTTTGCTTTTAAAGCAATATTTTTTTTGTGTAATAACTCATAAATATCACGAGCAGAATGACCTGTAGCTAAAATAACTGAATTAACAGTCATTTCTTTTCCATTCTGTAACTGAATAGCTTGTAGTTTATTGTTTTTAATAACAAAGTCTGTAACTCGAGTTTCAAAATGGATTTCGCCACCAAACTCTAAAATGGTTTCTCGAATATTCTGAATAATCTTTGGTAATTTATTAGTACCTATATGTGGATGGGCATCAATAAGAATTTGTTCTGTTGCACCATGAAAAACTAAGTTTTCAAAAATACGCCTTACATCTCCACGTTTTAAACTTCTTGTATAAAGCTTTCCATCAGAATATGTACCTGCACCACCTTCGCCAAAACAATAATTAGAGTCTTCATTAACTTCATGAAACTGATTGATGGCTCGTAAATCTCTACGTCTGTCGCGTACATTTTTCCCGCGTTCTAAAACAATTGGCTTATAGCCTAATTCAATACAGCGTAATGCTGCATACATACCTGCTGGACCAAAACCAACAATGTGAATTTCTTTAGCATTAGAAACGTCTTTATACTCAAATTCGTAGTCAGATTTTTCAGGAACAACTTCATTGATATATACAGCAACCTTGTAATTAAAAATAATGTCTTTTTTACGAGCATCTATAGATTTTCGTAAAACTTTTACGGCAGAAATTTCATTTTTGTCAATATTTAATTGTTTTGAAGCTTTAAACAAAAGGATGTTTTCTTTGCGCTCTTCAATTAAATTTATACGTAGCTGAATTTCTTTTACCATAAGACAAAAGTAAGGAAATTAAAAATTGAAAGTAGTAAACAATTTATGGATATAAATCTTTTAAATAAATGAAATCGTATTGATAATTTTATGCCTTTAGGTTTAAGATCATACTTTTATAAGTAGAAGTTTTAAGTCAAACTAGCTAAAACATAAAGACTTCTTAAAACTTTTTAATATTGTAGGTCTTACTTTCTATTTTTTCTATCTTTAAACATTATTTACAGTTCAATGAATCAGGATAAATATAAAGTTAAAAATACCATTCAATTAGATGATTTTAATACAAAAGAAATCATTGAGAATGCTAAAAGAAAGCTGAAAAAAATCAGAAAAAAAATTAGCAAATTGCAAGATACAATGTATGCAGAAAGCAAATATGGTATGTTAATTTGTTTACAAGGAATGGATACGTCAGGTAAAGACAGTTTGATTCGTGAGGTTTTTAAAGACGTAAATGCAAGAGGAGTTGTGGTGCATAGTTTTAAAGTACCTACAGAAAAAGAATTAAAACATGATTTTTTATGGCGACATTATATTGCTTTACCTCCAAAAGGTAAGATAGGTGTGTTTAATAGAACTCATTATGAAAATGTTCTGGTAACTAGAGTGCATCCAGAATATGTGTTTTCAGAAAACATACCAACTGTAAGAAGTTTAGATGATTTAAATGATGAATTCTACCATAATAGAATGGACAGAATTAATGCTTTTGAAAATCATTTGGTCGAAAACGGAACCATAGTTTTAAAATTCTTCTTAAACTTATCTAAAGAAGAGCAAAAAAATAGATTGTTACGAAGATTGAATCTTCCTGAGAAAAACTGGAAATTCTCTTCTGGCGATTTAAAAGAACGTAAATTATGGGATAAATACATGTTCTGTTATGAAGATTTACTCAATAGAACCTCTAAAGAAGAAGCACCTTGGTTTGTAATTCCTGCGGATGATAAACCTACTGCAAGACTACTTTTAGCAGATATTGTTCTACAAGAATTAGAAAAATACAATTTTAAAGAACCCTCTTTATCTCAAAAAGATTTAGATCAATTAGACGAATTTATAGCACAATTAAACAACGAATGAAATTAAACTTAACAAAGCCAATTGTATTTTTTGATTTAGAAACTACAGGAGTTAACATTGGTACAGACAGAATTGTAGAGATTTCAATTTTAAAAGTGTTTCCAAACGGAAACAAAGAAAGTAAAACGTGGTTGGTAAATCCAGAAATAGAGATTCCAAAAGAAGCGACTGATGTTCACGGAATTACAAACGAAGAAGTAGTCACAGAACCTACTTTTAAAGAACTAGCACCAAAAGTTAGTGAGATGATTGCAGATTCAGATTTGGCAGGATTCAATTCTAATAGATTTGATATTCCACTTTTAGCAGAAGAATTAATGCGAGCTGGTATAGATTTTGATATGAAAACTAGAAAAGCGATAGATATACAAGTAATTTTTCATAAAAAAGAACAAAGAACACTAAGTGCAGGGTATCAGTTTTATTGTGGTAAAGAATTAGAAGGTGCTCACGGAGCAGAAGCAGATACCAATGCTACTTATGAAATTTTGTTAGCTCAATTAGAAAAATACGATGATATAGAAAATTCTGTTGATGCGTTGAGCGAATTTTCTACTCATGGAAAACGTGCGGATTTTGCTGGTTTTATTTTAATGAATGATGAGGATAAAGAAATCTTTTCATTTGGTAAGTATAAAGGCAGAACAGTAGAAGAGGTGTTAAAAGAAAATCCAGGATATAACAACTGGATACAGAATGCAGATTTTCCATTGTATACAAAAAAGGTGTTAAGAGAAATTAAGGAAAGAATGTCAGCGCCTAAAAAAAAGATGACAGATGAAGAAAAGTTACAGGCCTTACAGCAGAAATTTAATTTGAGATAGATAGTTTGTCAAACTAAAAATAAACATTAAAATTATGTTTACAGAATATAAAAATTTACCAGATAATTCGAGAGTTTGGATTTACCAATCAGATAGAGAATTTACCCCAAATGAAGTTGAATTCATATCAACAAAAGCAGAAGATTTTATCAATCAATGGACACGTCATGGAGATGATTTAAAAGGCTCTTTTACAATTAAATACAATCAGTTTCTAATATTGGCTGTAGATGAAAGCTTTAACGACGTTTCTGGGTGTTCTATAGATAGCTCAGTGCGTTTTATTCAAAAAATTGAGCATGAATTGAAATTAGATTTAATGGATAAATTAAATGTTACTTTTAAAAATGAGGATCATATTAATTTAGTGAAATTAGCAGATTTTCAAAAGTTTGCAAAAGCCCAAAAAATTACTCCAGAAACTATTGTTTTTAATAATATGGTAAATACCAAAGAAGATTTTGAAAAGAATTGGGAAATTCCAGCAAAACAAAGCTGGCACAAACGCTTTTTGGTATAAAATTAGTTTCTAAAAATACCCCTAATATTTAATAAGTTGCGTTAAGGATTTAAATGACATCCTTTAGTTTTTAGTTCGAGTTAATTTGTGAATAATGAACAAATTTGTATTGAGAGCATAAACTAAAAGAAATAATAAAACCTTGTTAAAACGCACTAAACAATATTTTAAAAATAATATGAAGAAAGAGTTACTTGTTGTTTTTTTATTAAGTCTTGTTTTACCGTTATCAGCACAAAGAATAGATCCTTTAGCCACAAAAGATTTAGGAGTGCAAACAATTTGGGTAGATAGTATTATGAATAACATGACTTTAGATGAAAAAATAGGTCAGTTATTTATGGTGCAAGCCTATTCTAATTTAGATCAAAAACATGAAGATTTTATTACTGAAATGATTACCAAATATCATGTTGGAAATCTAATTTTTATGCAAGGAACTCCAGAAAAACAAGCGGAGTTAAATAACAAGTACCAAGCTGCTTCAAAGTTACCATTGCTAATTGGTTTTGATGGAGAATGGGGTTTAGATATGCGTTTAAAAAACACGTATAGATTTCCTTGGAACATGACTTTAGGTGCCATTAAAAACGATTCTTTAGTCAAACAGTTTGGAAAACATATTGGTGAACATTGCAAACGATTGGGAATTCACATTAATTTTGCGCCAGTTGTAGATATTAATGTAAATCCAGAAAATCCAATTATTGGAAATCGTTCTTTTGGAGAAAATAAAGACAATGTTACGCAAAAGGCAATAGCATTTACTCAAGGAATGCAAAGTCAAGGAGTTTTAGCCAATGCAAAACACTTTCCTGGTCATGGAGACACTGCAGCAGATTCTCATCATACCTTGCCCGTTTTAAATTTTGATATGGCTCGTTTAGATTCAATAGAATTATATCCTTATAAAAAACTATTTGATAAAGGTGTAGCAAGTGTTATGACTGCACATTTAAGCATTCCAAGTTTAGAGTCTGACAGTAGATTGCCAACATCACTTTCTAAAAGTGTAACTACAGATTTATTACAATATAAATTAGGTTTCAATGGATTGATTATTACTGACGGATTAAATATGAAAGGAGCCACTAATTATGCAACATCTGCAGAGATAGATTTGGCAGCGATACAAGCAGGTAATGACTTGTTGTTAATTCCGCAAGATGTACCTGCAACTGTAAGTTTAATTAAAAAAGCCATTGAGCTTAAAACACTAACAGAAGAACGAATTAATTTTTCTGTTCGTAAAATTTTAAAAGCAAAATATTGGGCAGGTTTACATAATTATCAGCCTATAAAAATACAGAACCTGCAACAAGATTTAAACAGACCTAAAGACGAGTTATTGCATAGAGAATTGGTAAAAAACTCATTAACGGTTATCAAAAACAGAAAAGCAGATATACCAATAAGTAATTTAGAGAAAAGAAAAATTGCATATGTAAAATTGGGTGATGATTCTGGAAATCATTTTGTAAATATGATGCAAAATTACACCAAAGTTGATGTGATTTCTGATGCTAATTTAGATGGATTACTAAAAAAACTAGAACGTTATAATTTGGTGATTATCGGTTTTCATAAATCTAATGCGCATCCTTGGAAAAGTTATAAGTTTAAAGACAAAGAGTTGGTTTGGCTGCAAGAAATTGCGAGAAAGAAAAGAGTAATTTTAGATGTTTTTACAAGTCCTTATAGTTTGTTAAAGATAAAAACGTTTGAAAATATTGAAGGATTAATTATTTCATATCAGAATAGTAAATTAGCCCAAGAACTTTCTGCTCAACTACTTTTTGGAGCCTTTAAAGCGAATGGAAAACTCCCAGTTTCTATTAAAAATATATTTCCAGAAGGATCTGGTTTAGTAACAACAAATCTCAGTAGGTTTGAATATACAATTCCAGAGGCTGCAAATGTATCCTCAGAAAAATTACAAGATATTGATTCTTTAGCCACTATTATTTTAGAAGATAAAATGGCTCCAGGTTTTCAACTCCTTGTTGCCAGAAATGGGAAGGTTATTTTAAAAAAAAGTTACGGCTATCATACAGATGAAAATAAAATAAAAGTTAAAGATTCTGATGTATACGACTTGGCATCACTTACTAAAATTTTAGCTTCTTTGCCTTTAATTATGAAAGCAGAAGAAGATAAAAAAATTACACTGAATGCAAAATTAAAAGACATTCTGCCAAGTTTTAGAAAAACCAATAAGGCTTCAGTTTCCGTAAAGCAAATCTTGTCTCATTATGGACGTTTAAAAGCGTGGATTCCTTTTTACAAAGAAACTCAAGATAGTATTACAGGCTTAAATCTTCAAGAGTTTTACAGTACAAAAAAGTCAAGAAAATACAACATTAAAGTTGCCCAAGATCTCTATCTCAATAAAAATTACAAAGACACTATTTATAAGCATATAAGAGAAGTAGATCAAAGAGAAAGACCAGGTTATAAATATAGTGATTTGGGCTATTACATCTTTAAAGAAGCACTTGAAAAAAAATACGATAAACCTTTGAATACTTTAGTAGATGAAGTATTTTACCAATCTTTAGGAGCAAATAGAACAAGTTATTTGCCGCTACAAAAGTTTCCAAAATCTCAAATTGTTCCTACAGAAAAAGATGATTACTACAGAAATCAACTATTGCATGGTTATGTACATGATATGGGTGCTGCAATGTTAGGTGGTGTAGGTGGTCACGCAGGTTTATTTGCCAATGCAAACGATGTGGCAAAAATTATGCAAATGTATTTGCAGAAAGGTTTTTATGGAGGTAAACGCTATCTAAAATCTGAAACAGTCGAAAAATTTAACAAAAGGTACTACTCAAATAAAAAAGTACGTAGAGGTTTAGGTTTTGATAAACCACAACTTAATAAACGTATAAAATCTACTTGTGGTTGTGTTTCAGATGAAAGTTTTGGACATTCTGGTTTTACAGGTACGTATGCTTGGGCAGATCCTAAAAGTGGTTTGGTGTATGTGTTTCTCTCAAATAGAGTCTATCCAACTATGGAAAACAAAGGATTGATAAAAAGTAATATGCGTACAGAAATACAGCAAATTATACAAGATGCTATTTTAGATTAGAAGCTGTTTCCTGCTATCCGCACTCGCTTTTTTTACTTTTGTTCTCGATACAAATTTGTTCATTCTTCTCAAATTCACTCGAACTGACAGTAAAAAAGAGCTCAAACAATTGCTCCTATCAGGGCTAAACTTGTTTGCCAACTTTTTAAAATCTTTAAACCTCAGTATTTGTTGGTGAACTTTTAGTGTAAATTAAGACCAATAAAAGAGAAGTAACTAAATAAACTATAGCAATTTCCCATCCCAAAAAAGCTTTAAGAATTAAAGTCTTGATAGCATAAAATAAAGGAAAAGTAACTGTACTCAATCCAAATCGAAACGTATCAACAAATTCAATTTCATCAATTTTTTTAGAGGCTATTTTCCAAATAAGAAATGGAAATATACTATTCAATACTATCAAATAATATAATGGTTTTAAATAGTTGTTATTTTTTGGTTTGTACTCAGGAATATTTTCCTCACAAATCATTGTATTTACAAAATCAACTTTGGTGAAATCTACATTCGCTTTGTTAAGTTTGTTTAAAATATCGTCATAGTTCTCATCATCAGGAATATGAACGCTTAACTTTTTTAACTGAACACTAACTTCATTCTTTAATTTAACTATAGAAATATTTAACTTCTCAGGATTGTAAAAATCATTTGCTAAAATTGGTGTTCCATAATTTATAGCAACTTTAAAAGGATATTGAGAAGCATTTTGATAAGTTAGTCCTACAGGAATAATCGTAATTTTTAAATCATTATATTTCTCAAGAGCACCAAATACTATTCTTGTAAAGCCTTTACTTAAAGGTCTTATGGTTCTTTTTCTATTATGACTTCCTTCAGGGAAAATCATCAAAGTCTCTCCTTTTTTAAAAATATCAAAACAGTTTTCAAAAATTTCTTGGTTTTTTCCTAACTGACTTGCGCCATCACGAATTCTGTAAATAGGCATTAAGTTTAAGGTACTCAAAAATTTTTTCACCAAAGGTCTTTTAAAAACAGCTGCTCTAACCAAATAATGATTTACTCTCGGTAAATGTGTAGTTACCATTAATGGGTCAATTAATCCGTTTGGATGATTTACCATAAATAAGACAGCACCTTTTTTAGGAATATTTTTTTTACCAGAAACCTTTATTTTTTTGGAATAAAAATGAAGACTTGTTTTTAGTAAAACTTTCCATAAATAGTACCAAATTGTTTTCAAAGTAGTATGATTATTGATCTGAATTAGTTTCTAAAACCTTAGCTTCTTTTTTTGCCTTACTTCCCCAGTAGGTTGCTAATGCCATTCCTGAAAACACATCCCAAATTCCCCAAAAAGCAGCTAATAAAGCCATTCCTCCTAAACCTTCAAAGAAACCAAAGATTAATAATAAACCTAAGCCACCATTTTGTATTCCAGTTTCCATGGCAATGGTTTTCATATCTTTTTTGTTTAGTTTAAAAACTTTTGCAGTATAAAACCCTAAGATAAAAGCAAAAATATTATGAAAAATCACCAAAAATAAAACATGATGAATATGATTGACAAACACTTCTAAATTTTGTGAAAAGGCAATAAAAATCAACGCAATAAAAACCAACATAGACAATGGTTTTAAAACTTTTTCAATTTTACCAGCCATTTCAGAATGATAATGTTTGATGAGCATTCCTAAGATTAAAGGAATCCCTAAAATTAAAGAAACCAATTTGAATAAATCAAAAGGATTTAAAGACACTGTTTTTAAGATTTCATTAGTAGGTTCGTATAAACTACCCCAAAACTGTAGGTTAAAAGGTGTCATGAAAATACAAATTAAGGTTGCAAAAGCAGTTAAACTAACAGATAACGCTGCATTTCCTCCAGCCATTTTACTAAAAAAATTAGATACATTTCCTCCAGGACAAGCAGCAATCATCATCATTCCCAATGCAAAACTTGGATGCGGTTTTAGAATCAAAATTGCCACAAAAGTAGCTGCGGGGAGTAAAAAAAACTGAGATAAAACTCCGACAAAAACTATTTTTGGGTTTTTAAACAATCGCTTAAAATCATCAAGGGTAATGCCTAAAGCTACACCAAACATAATAACAGCAATCGCAATATTCAAGACCCATAAACCTTCTGTGTCAAAGTTTATTTTAATGTCATCAATATCTAAATATGGACTAATTTTTAAAAGCATATTCAATAATATTAGCACCCATTTTCAGTGCTTTTTCGCGAACACTTTTTGGATTGTTATGTATTACTTCATCTTCCCAACCATCACTTAAATCGGTTTCATAATCGTAAAAAACGACCAATCTTCCCTCAAAAAACAACCCAAAACCTTGAGCTTGTTTTTTATCATGTTCGTGAATTTTTGGCATTCCGTTTGGAAATTTAAATGTCTGATTGTAAATAGGATGATTTGTAGGTACTTCTTTAAATTCTAAACTAGGAAAAACCTTTTTTAATTCTCTTCTAATGTATTTGTCTAAACCATAATTGTCTGAGATATGTAAAAAACCTCCAGAAATTAAGTAATTTCTTAAGTTGTTAGCTTCGTCATCAGAAAAAAGTATGTTGCCATGACCTGTTAAAAAGAGTATAGGAAAATTGTAAATATCTTCACTATTTACAGCAACAGATTGTGGATTCTTAGAAATATTTGTTTTGATATTTATATTGCTAAATTCAACTAAATTAGGAATTGCAGTAGGGTTTGCATACCAATCTCCACCACCATTGTATTTTAAAATGGCTACTTCTTGAGCGTTAGATTGTAGCAATAGCATACAAAGAAAAAAAGTAAAAATATATTTCATAAAATAAAACGTTCTCGATACAATTTCGATGTAAACGAAATCACTCGAACTGACATTTTGCTAAAGGATAAGCAAGATAGTGATTCTAATTTTGAGAATAAAAAAACGCCATTAAAATTTTAATGACGTTTTTTTTGGAAGACAATTTTCCTTTTTCAAATATTATTATGAGGTTAAAAGATTTTCCCGATGATGATGCCAGCTCTTGGATAAAGTAGATTTACTTTGTCAGAATTTACTAATGTTCTACTTATTCCAAAAGAAATTTCACCAATCCAACCATTTTTTGTTCTGTATTTTTTGCCCACATTAAAACCTATACCAAAACCAGTACCACCTTGTTTTTCTTCCGAAAAAAAATCACCTTCTGTTTTTTTCTGAGAATAAATATTTAGATTAGCTTCTACAAAAAATCCTGTGTTTGGTTTTTCTCCAAAATAAACTCTATAATAGGGTATTAAACTAAAGTTATAAGCATTGTTTTCTTCTTCATTAGATTTATTATCTATGGCAAAACTTAATGATATCCCTAAAGAAGTTTCTGACGTTAATACTCGTTCAAAAATTATTTCTGGATAACCAGCAATTAAATAAGCTACATTTAATTTTAGCTCATTTTTACTTGTAAAACCTTTATAAGATTTTTGTTCTTGGGAGTAAGAATTTATACTTAAAATAAAAGCAAATAATAAAATAAAATGTTTCATTACAAATGTTTTAAAGTTGTTTCCAAAATTATAGTTTGTAAAAAAACAAGAGTCCAGAATTTCTTAGTTTTAGAAAATTCTGGACTCATTTGTAAAATATCGGACTCATTTTAAATGTTAAAATGCCAATATGAAATTGCGTTTATTTTATAAAAGATTTTTGATATTCTGCAGGTGTAAAACCTGTATGCTTTTTAAAGGTGGCATAAAAGGTAGATTTCGAATTGAAACCAGACTCTAAACCAATAGATGTAATTGTGTAGTTTTTATATTCTTCGTGTATTAGTAGTTCTTTTGACAAATCAATTCTGAACTCATTTAAATAATCGTTTAGGTTTTTGCCTGAAAATAATTTAATGGTGTTGGATAATTTATAAGCACTCACATCTACTTCGTTTGCTAAAAATTCTGCGTTTAATTTTGGTTCTATAAATAGTTTTTTTTCTTGAATTAATGCTTCAATTTTATCGAACAATACTTTTTTATCTGCGTCTTTTTCTTCTTCATTGTTCACTGGTTCTTCAGCAAAAGGAGCAAAATTTAATTTTTTACGCAAGTGTTTACGTTCTTTTAAAAGCCTTAGTTGTATGATGGCTTGGTAACCAATCCAATAAATTAAAACAGTTGTTAAAACTCGCAAGGGATAATATGAATAAATAAATTCTTTAAAGTCTAAAGCCACAGTAATTGCCAAAGCAATAATCCAAAAAATATAAGTTAATAAGCCTAATTTAAAGAATGTGTATATCCATTTTAAATTATCAAAAGACAGTATTTTGGTAAATAATTGCTCTTTTTTAGATAAAATATGAAACGAATAAAAAAAGACACTTAAAGAAATAATTAAACTAAATATTTCTTCTATAGAGGTATATTTTTCAAATAAATAAGCAACATCTGCTGTGTTTTTATCACTAAAAAAAGATACAAAACCAATTCTAATACATATGATAATTACAAAAATGGTAAGTATTATTTTCAATAAGTTTTTACTCCGTTTTTGAATTTCTAAATAGTTCATTAAAAACATGTAAAAAAAGGGTGCAATTAAAAAATGCCAAGGAATATGTACATAATCTAAAAAGAAATATTCGATGAAAAAGTTTTTGGCAAGAATCCAAGATTGTATGTTGTTTAAAGAAATGATTAGCACTAATAAGTTGATGAACAACATGCTTTTTTCTTTCCTATTTTTAGAAAATAAGATGATTGTACAAAATAAAAAACCGTGTAAAGCACTTATTAATAAAAAGAGGTTGAAAATTTCTTTAACAGACATTCATTTTTTTAAAGCAAGATAGTAAACGAAATTGAAAGAGGTGAAAAATTATTGCTTTATGAATTGATTTATAATTTATACAATAAACCTATATTAAATCGCATTCCCCAAAAACCTTCACTATTTACAACATATTCAAAATCTTCCAAAGCCCCAAATACACTAGTTTGTAATCTTAAAAATAATTGTTTTTGTTGTATTAATTTATACTCTAAATTTGAAGATAAAGCAATTAAAAACAAGTTATTCTTATCTAAGTTTTTTGTTTGAAGATTGTTTTCATAATAAAACTGGTTTTCTAGTGATTTTAATTTAAAGTAAGAGATTTTTAACCCATACCCTAATTTTAGTTTTTTGTTTTTTAATTGTTTTGTAATGTTTAATTGTAGAAAATAGGTGTTGTAATTTTGGTTGATAAAATCAATCTCCTCAATAGTTTTAGGATAATATTCTCTTAATTTTAATTGTTGACTTTCAAAGCCCATCAATATTTCTGTAGTATTAAAACTACCTAATTTAAATAAATTTAACAAACCAAAACCTAAACTATATCCATGGTTTTTGTTTTCTACATAATCATAACTTGGATTTCCAAATAAACCTTTTAAAAAAGTATATCTTCTATTTCTCCAATTTATATAATTATAAGAACCAAAAAGGGCAATTTTATTACTTAATAAATAACTAATATTAAAATAGGGTTCAGATTTTGAGTTTATTAGTACTTCAAACTTGAAACTACTTTTTTGGGAATTCCCAATTATTATATTGGGTGTTTTTACATATCTTACTTCTTGAGAGTTTATTTTTTTTATGGATGTTACAATTAAAAAAAATAAGAATAGGTATTTTAGAAACTTCATACTTGAGATTTTTAATACATACAAAACTAAATACTTGTTTAAAAACAAGAGTCCAGAATTTCTCAAAATTGAGAAATTCTGGACTCATTTATAAAATTATGAACTAATTTTCCTATTAAGTTTTAAAGATTTAAATTTTAATTAAATAAAAAGCTACGAATTAATAAACGAAACCAAATTAACAGCTATCAAAGCAGCTGTTTCTGTACGTAATCTACTTTCGCCCAAAGAAATTGGAATGCATTTTTTTTCTAGTGCTTTCTCAATTTCATCCATAGAAAAATCGCCTTCTGGACCAATTAAAATGGTGGTTTTTTCAGATAGGTTAATAGCGTCTTTTAAATGATTTTTATCTCTTTGGTCCTCACAATGCGCAATGCAAACTTTTCCATCAAAGTCATGATTGATAAACTCGTTAAATTTTACAGGAGCGTTTAATTTTGGTAAGTTAAATTTTAAAGACTGTTTCATGGCAGATTGAATGATTTTTTCAAATCGTTCTAACTTAACCACTCTACGCTCTGAATTCTGACAAATAATAGGTGTAATTTCATCAATGCCAATTTCTGTAGCTTTTTCTAAAAACCACTCTGTTCTGTCGTTGTTTTTTGTGGGTGCAATTGCAATATGAAGGTAATAATCCCAGGGTTTTGGTTGCTCCTCAGAGTTTATGATTTCTGCCAAACATTTTTTATCATTGGCAATGATAATCTTAGCATCAAACAAAAAACCTTTACCATTGGTAATTTTTAAAATAGCACCTTCTTTTTTTCTTAAAACACGAACAATATGTCTGCTCTCAACTTTATCAAACGTAATTTGTTTGGTTTCTAAAGAAATATCAGGATTGTAAAATAATTGCACTTTAGGTTTAAAATTTAAAGTTGAATAATCAAAGTTAGGTATTTAAAACGATTTTTGAGCATCAAAGTTTCAAAGTAGAGATTTCTCCTATCGTCGAAATGACATTCGTTAGAAAGTTTTGTTTTTTATCGAAATTGTATCAAGAAGTCTTTATTAATTAGTTCTCGATACAAATTTATTCATTCTTCATAAATTCACTCGAACTGACATTCGGTTTTTTTTTTTGGATTTTTGTTAACCACTAACCACTAACCACTAACCACTAACCACTAACCACTAACCACTAACCACTAAATATTCTTTCTGTAAGTTCTACGTCTTTTGTGTGTTATAGGATCAAAGTTTTCCCATATTTTTTTGATGGCTTCATTGTCTTCCAATTCAGGCGTTCTGATACAATTTACAATTCCTTTTGCTTCAAAAGTTTTTTGGTATTGTTCAAAAATAATTGCGTGAACTCCTTTGTTTTGATATTCTGGATGCACACCAATTAAATAAAAAGTAACATCTTTTGAATGTTTTCTGGCTTTTAATAAATGGAATAATCCAAAAGGGAATAACTTTCCTTTCGCTTTTTGTAGCGCTTCAGAAAAAGAAGGCATTACAATGGCAAAGGCAATTAATTTATTGTTTTCATCAACTACAAATTTGATGTATTCTGGATTGATAAACGTAATGTACTTCTGCTTAAAATAAGCAATTTGAGCATCGGAAATAGGAACAAATGTGGAGAGTTTAGAGTAGGTTTTATCAAATACCTCAAACATTTCATCTACATAAGGTAAAATATCTTTTGTTTTGGTAAAATCTAAAGCTTTTAGTTTCAAACGTTTTTTAATAATGTTGCTAATTCTATCAAAATAAACACCATCTACATTTTTAAACTTGAACTTGTTCTCTAAATATTCTTTCTCTTTTACAAAACCTAATTGTTCTAAATGCTCTTTGTAATAGGGATGATTGTACCAAGTTATCATAGTGCCAATATGATCAAAACCATCAATTAAAACACCAGTTTTGTCTAAGTTATTAAAGCCTACAGGTCCTTCAATGTATTCGAGATTATTTTCAAGTCCAATATCTTTGACCTTGTTCAGCAACACTTTGGTTACTTCAATATCATCAATCACATCAAACCAACCAAAACGCATTTTCTTGATTTGCTGTTTTTCTACCTCATACCAATTAATAATACCTATAATTCTTCCAACAATTTTATGATTGCGAATTGCAACAAAAAAATGAGCATCAGCATTTTTAAAAACCGGATTTATTTTTGGGTCAAAATTGTCAATTTCATCTTTAATAATAGGAGGTACCCAATATTTATTATCCTTGTATAATGAGAAAGGAAAGCGTACAAAATCTTTCATTTCTTTTCTTGAAGTGACTTTTTTTACTGTAATCATAAATGATAGAAATTAGTTTCTTTTTCTTCTAGGTCTTTTTCTAGATCTTTTTCTCTTATCTTTTTTCTTAAAAATACTAAAAATACGAGAGAAGAAACCACCTTTTTGTTTTTTATTATATCTAGTTATTGGAGTATCTTTAATTGCTTTTCCTTTACTATCTAAATCAACATAGGTATCTTTATGTTTGTCAATTCTATACGAAAGTCCTAATCCTCCATAAAAACCTTGAGCTCTTCCTTCGGTAATAAACCTTGCTGAGGTGTTAATTTGTAAATCTTCTGTAAATAAATACGCTAAACCTGTACCTAAATTGTTATTGGTTTGATGTTTTTGATATACACCTTGATTTTCAAAAAAAGCAGACCATCTGTCACTAAAATTTTGAGTAGCAGTTATGATATAAGAAAACTCTTCAAAACCTGTTCCTGCTTTATCGTAATAAAAATTAGTGATAACATTTAAATCTCTGGTTAAATTATTTTGCAAAAGAATTCCAATTTTAGGAGACATGTTTCCAGTTTTATGAATTTCGTTTACAAAATCTGTGTTTAAGCCTAAGTATAAAGCAACAGAAGGTATTAATCTTTTAAAATCAAAAGCATTTCTTTTTTTCCAACTTCTAACTTCTTTAGATTTATCTGTGTATTCTTGTTGATACACTAAATACTTTGCACCAAGGGTAAATTGGCTAAACCCAGAAGAGAAGTAATGAGAGGTAAAAATGTTTTTAAACGCTATTTTGTCTCTCTGATAGGTTAAATGTGCATTAATTTCTAACTTTTCGAGAAAAAAACTGGTCCTAAATAAAAAATCTGTTCCAAAAGATTGCGGCCTGGAAAATGTTGGTTCTATGGATGTGTTTCTTAGAAAAAAATTACTTTCAAATTGATACACTCCAGTACCAACACTATAAGGACTCTCAGAAAAACCAGGTTTATTAGAGTTAATTACTTCTGTGTATTGAGCGTTAATTGAAGAGATTACAAATAAAAAAATAACAAGAAGAAGTTTTTGAAAAATATGCTTCATAAAATTAGAAAACGTTTTTTAGTAGTACCTATCAATTATCACAAACATACTTTAAAAAAGCTGTTTTTTAAAAGCAAAATATACTTTTTTGAGTTTATGAAAGTTTTATAGATTCTAAACGCTTCAATTGTGTTCAAATTGTTATTTTTGATTGATTTTTTATAAACAAAAGAGTTAATGGGTTTACTAAAAACGATATTTTTTATACTGCTATTTTACTATGCTTTTAAATTTTTAGCAAGATTATTTGCACCTTTTTTAATGAAAAAAGCTGCAGAAACCATCCAAAAGAAAGCGCAACAACAATATGGTGGTCAACAAAAACAAAAAGAAACTGTTAGAGAAGGAGAAACAGTTATTGATAAAAAACCTAGAAATCATCAACAAGGTAAAGATTCTGTTGGCGAATATGTTGATTTTGAGGAAATAGATTAAATATGAAATTAAAAAAGTTATTACCATATGGTATTGCAATTGCAATTTTTGCGTTGGCTTCTGTAATATATTTTCATCCTGTTTTAAAAGGACAACAATTAAATCAGTCTGACATCACCCAATTTAAAGGAATGGTGAAAGAAATTAATGATTTTAGAGCGGAAAATAATAAGGAGCCTTATTGGACTGGTGCTTCTTTTAGCGGAATGCCAACCTATCAAATAAGTGCTTACTATCCTAACGACTTTGTAAGAACTTTAGATAAAACATTACGATTCTTACCAAGACCAGCTGATTATACTTTTTTATATTTTTTAAGTTTTTTTGTATTGATGATGGCACTAAAAGTAGAATGGAGGTTAGCAACTTTAGGTGCTCTGGCCTTTGGTTTTTCTACATATTTAATCATCATTTTTATTCCAGGACATAATGCAAAAGCCCATGCAATAGCATACATGCCACTAGTTTTAGCTGGTGTTTTGTGGGTTTTTCAAAGAAAATATGTGCTAGGTTTTATTGTTACAGGTTTGTCAATGGCTTTAGAGATTTATACCAATCATCCACAAATGACCTATTACCTTGGTTTTTGTTTATTGATTTTAGGAATTGTAGAACTCATCAATGCAATTAAGGAAAAAGTATTGCCAAGATTTATAAAACAAGCAGCTGTAATTATAGCTGCAGTAGTTTTAGGAATTGGAGCAAATGCACCTCGTTTATTAGCAATGAAAGAATATGCTGACAATAGCACAAGAGGAAAATCAGCATTAACGATTAGCCCAGATGGAACAAAAAAAACAGCCACTAAAGGTCTAGATAAAGCATATATTACTGAGTATAGTTACGCAAAATTAGAAACCTTTAACCTATTTGTACCTCGTTTTATGGGAGGTGGAACTGTTGAAAAATTAGGAGAAAACTCTAATTTCTACCAAACGATTGAAGAAAAAGCGGGTAAAAAAGTTGCCAAAGATTATTCTGAACAAGTATTAACGTATTGGGGTGATCAAACCATTATTGAAGCTCCTGCGTATATCGGAGCAGTTGTTTTCTTTTTATTTTTCTTAGGGATTTTCTTAGTAAAAGGAAGGTTAAAACAATGGTTAGTTGCAGCTACGGTATTTTCAATTTTAATGAGTTGGGGTCGTAATTTTGAGTTTTTAACTAATTTCTTTATTGATTATTTTCCTTTATACAATAAATTTAGAGCGGTTTCTTCCATTCAAGTTATCGCTGAATTGTGTGTACCAATTTTAGCAATTTTAGGATTAAAAGAATTCTTTTCAAATACAATTTCATCAGAAAATAAAAAAGAGGCATTAAAAAAAGCAGTGTATGTATTTGGTGGATTAATTGTTATTGGCTTTTTATTAGCACACGGTTTCTCAACTTTTGAGGGTATAAGAGATGGACAATACAATCAGATTCCAGGATTAAAAGATGCAGTCATTGCAGATCGAAAAGCAATGTTGTTTGCAGATACTGTTCGTTCTTTAGTGTTATTGTTACTTTCTGCTGGTGTGTTATGGATGTTGCTAAAAAACAAATTAAAACAAGTTTATGCAATTTTAGCCATTGCTGTTTTTGTATTGTTTGATTTAATTTCAGTGAATAAAAACTATGTGAGTAAAGACGATTTTAAATCGTCAAGAAAAGTTAAAAAACCATTTGTGGCTTCTGCTGCTGATAAATTGATACTACAAGATAAAGAACATTTTAGAGTAGGTAATTTTACGGTAAACCCTATAAATGATGGAAGTACATCTTATTTTCACCAATCTATTGGAGGATATCATGCCGCAAAATTAGGACGTTATCAAGAACTCTTTGAGCATCAAATTGCAAAGAATAACATGCAAGTGTTAAACATGCTAAACACAAAGTATTTTATTGTTCCTGATGATAAAGGAAATCCTCAAGCTCAGTTAAATCAGAACGCAAACGGGAATGCATGGTTTGTAGAAAATGTTAAAGTTGTACATTCTGCTAATGATGAAATAAAAGCACTAGATTCTTTGAATACCAAAACTAATGCAGTTGTGGATAAAAGTAAAATTGATAGTAAAATTCAATTTAATATTCAAAAAGACTCAACTGCAACAATTCAATTAACCAAATACGATGTTACCACATTAACATATCAATCTAAAACTCAAAAAGATCAGTTTGCAGTATTTTCTGAAATTTATTATGAAAATGGTTGGAATGCTTATGTTGATGGGAAATTAACTCCACATTTTCGAGTAAATTATGTGTTGAGAGGAATGATTGTTCCTGCAGGTGAGCATACGATTGAATTTAAGTTTGAGCCAAAGGTAATTCAACAAGGAAAAGTAATTTCTTTATCTTCTTATGGCTTATTGATTTTAATTGGTTTAGGTTGGTTTTTCTTCGATAAGAAGCAAATAAAACAAGAAGAACCTGATGCTTAAACCAACAATAATTTCTCTATTGAAAGCACAAAAATGAAAATAGGAATGATACTAGATGCTCCTTTTCCACCTGATCCAAGGGTAGAAAATGAAGCAGTTTCTTTAGTGAATTCAGGACATGAAGTTTTCCTTTTTTGTTTACAATATTCTAACGAGAAAAAGAGCGAAAAACTTAAAGGAATCAAAGTTAAAAGATTTACATCTAATACGTTTGAGTACAAATTATCTGCTTTAGCCTATACAATTCCTATGTATACTTGGTTGATGCAAAAAAAAATACATCAATTCATTAATTCTACAGAAGTTGAGGTTTTACATATCCATGATATCAAGATTGCTGAAGCTGTTTTTAGAGCGAATCAAAAATTTAAATTACCAGTTGTTTTAGATTTACATGATAATCTTCCTGAGGTGATGAAATTGTATCCTCATCTTCAAAAATTTCCGGGAAAGTATATCATTTCACCAAAAAAATGGAAAACAAAAGAAGAGGAATTCATAAAAAAAGCGAATAAAGTTATTACAGTCTCTCCAGAATTTATAGAATCAATTAAAGAAAGAATTCCGACATCTGAAAAGAAATTGGTTTTGGTTCCGAATACAATTCGACAATCATTTTACAAAAATTATACAATTGAGAATTCAATCTTAAAAAGGTATACAAATCAATTTGTGCTTTTGTATTTAGGAGATACACATCTAAGAAGAGGTTTGCAGACCGCAATTGCTGCAGTTAAAGTTTTAAAGGATGAAATACCAAATATAAAATTAGTTATCGTAGGTAAAAACACGACAGATACAATTTTAAAACAGCAAGTTCAAGAGTTAAATATAGAGCAGTTTGTAGATTTTGAAGGTTGGCAAAATGTTTCTTTATTTCAATCGTATATTTTATCGAGCGCAATTTGTATTTCTCCTTTACATCGAAATTTACAACATGACGTAGCTTATGCCAATAAAATTTTTCAATATATGAGTTTTTCCAAACCACTTTTGGTGAGTGATGCAACTGCTCAAAAGAAATTGGTAACAAAGCACAAAACAGGTTTGGTTCATTTAGATAGAGATGTGAAAGATTTTGTAGCGAAAACCTTACAACTGTATCATGATAATAATTTAAGAGAAGAACTTGGTGTAAACGGAAAACAATTTATAGAAAATGAATTTTCTTGGGAACAAACTTCAAAAAAACTCCTACATTTATACGATAATCTATCTTCTTGAAAGTATTAATTATTACATATTATTGGCCACCAGCAGGAGGCTCTGGAGTTCAGCGTTGGCTGAAGTTTGTCAAGTATTTAAGACAATTTGACATTGATCCAATTATTTATACTGTAGAAAATCCGAATTACCCCAAAGAAGATAATTCTTTGTCATATGAGGTTCCTAAAGATATTCAAGTTTTAAAACAACCCATTTGGGAACCAACAGATTTGCTGTTCTGGAAGAAAAAAAAATCTAGTAAAACTGGAGTATCAAATATCAATAAGGGAGGTTTGCTATCATTTATTAGAGGTAATTTTTTTATTCCAGATCCTAAAATATTTTGGGTAAAATCATCTGTAAAATTTTTAAATGATTACATAAGGAATCATAAGATTGATACCGTAATTTCTACAGGACCACCACATAGTATGCATTTAATTGCTCAAAAATTACATCAAAAAAATGATGTAAAATGGATTGCAGATTTTAGAGATCCATGGTCTGATTTGTATTATGCAAATGATTTTAATCAACTTAGTTTTGCCAAAAAGAAAAATCAAAAATTAGAAAAATTTGTTTTACAAAATGCAGATTGCATCCTTACAGTTAGCAAAACTTTAAAAAATGATTTTTCAAAAAATGCAAGTAGAGTAGAGGTAATTACTAATGGTTTTGATGAAGAAGTTTTGCAAACTAAAGAGATAAATTTAGATAAAAAATTCTCGATTTCTTATATCGGTTTGTTGCCAAAACAAAGTAATCCAAAGGCTTTATTTTCTGTGTTACAAGAAATTTGTGAAGAGAATAATGAGTTTAAAAATGATTTGCAGCTTAATTTTATAGGTGATATTTCTGATGAAGTAAAAGCAGAAATTAATTTGAATTCATTAGAGAATAATACCAAATTTGTTGGGTATGTCTCGCATCAAAAAGCAATTGAATATCAAAAAAAAGCACAAGTATTATTATTATTGATTCCTAATGTAAAAAAATCAGAAGGGATTTTAACAGGTAAATTATTCGAATATTTAACGGCTCAAAGGCCAATTTTGGCTGTTGGACCATCCAAAGGAGATTTATCAGAAATTTTAAAAGAGACTAATGCAGGAAATGTTATCGATTTTGAAGATAAAGAAATGTTAAAGTCAGAAATTCTGGCGCTATATCAACAATATAAAAAAGATAGTTTAGTTGTTACCTCTAAGAATATTTACAAATATCATCGTAAAGAATTGACAAAACAATTGGCTTCAATAATTAAAAGTTTACATTCGTAAAATGGGAATTGTACTAAAACAGTCTTTTAGAAATACAGTCATTATTTATGGTGCTTTTTTAATTGGAGGTATCAATACCATTGTATTTTACCCAAGAATTTTAGAATCAGAATTTTACGGGATGGTTACTTTTTTGTTATCAGCTTCTAACTTAATAATGCCATTAACTGCATTCGGAATTCAATACACCATCGTTAAGTTTTTTTCATCTTATAAAACTAAAGAAGAAAAAGATAAGTTTTTATCCTCAGTTATTTTTCTACCACTTTTTATAGCATTGCCTCTTGGTTTTCTTTGGGATCATGCGCACGATTGGATTATGAGTAGAGTTACAGAAGAGAATCAAATTATAGAAGATTATACCTTTTCTATTTATTTGATAGCCATTGCTTGTGCGTATTTTGAGTTGTTTTATTCTTGGACAAAAGTTCAGTTACAAACTGTTTTTGGCAATGTCTTAAAAGAACTGTGGAATCGGGTTTTTGTGATGATTTTATTACTGGCAGTATTTTTCGGATTTATAACAAAACCAGAGTTTATCTTATACTTAACAGGAGCTTATTTATTAAGAGTTCTAGTAATGATGAGCTATGCATTTTACATGTATTTGCCTAAGTTCTATTTTAAATTACCAGAGAATTACATAGAAATTTTTAAATACTCATTATACATTATTTTAGCAGGAAGTGCAGGAGCTATTTTATTAGATATTGATAAAATTATGATTCCAGGAAAAGACACAATTGAGAAAGCTGCCTATTATTCTGTAGCGGTTTTTATAGGGTCTTTTATTGAAGCGCCAAGTAGAGCAATGACTCAAATTTTACAACCTTTAACCTCAAAATCTTTAAATGATTTTAATAATAAAGAAGTAGAAAACCTCTATAAAAAGAGTTCTATTAATTTATTTTTAGTTGGAGGTTTGTTCTTTTTATTAGTGAATTGTGGTGTTAGTGAGTTGTTTAAAATAATGCCTGATAAAGGATACGCTGGAGGAGAATGGGTGGTTTTAATGATTTCTGCAGCTAAACTATACACGATGTTTTTAGGAAGTAATGGAGCAATAATTAGCAATTCTAAATTCTATAAAATTACATTGCCTTTAGCAGTTGGAATGTCTTTATCTGTTTACCTTTTAAACAAACTGTTCTATTTTAATTTAAACTTTGGTACAGATGGGTTGGCTTTAGCAACATTGATTACAATTCTGTCTTTTAATACTGTAAAACTGTGGTTTGTGCATCATAAATTTAAAATAACTCCTTTTACCCCAAAATCATTAAAAATGTTTTTTGTTTTATTGGTTTTGTTCTTGAGTTTTTATTTTTGGGATTTTAATTTACCAAGTATTGAAATTGCCAAGTTTTCGATAACACCCATATTAAATATTGTTTTAAAAAGTTGTATTATACTTGTCTTGTATGTTTATTTGGTGTTGAAATTAAAAATCTCAAATGAATTTGATGTGCTTTTAAAACGATTTTATAAATAACAATCTATAAAATCAGTTAGCATATGAAAAAGCAAAGCGAAACATAATATTCTTGTTTTTTTAAAGAACAATCCTATAAAATAAATCGCGATTGCAATGTAAGAATGCAATGGGTGAAAATTAATACTACATCTATTTTTATCAAAAATTGGGTTTGCCAATAAATGATCTAAATCTACTAACATCGAGAGTAAAAAAATTAAATAAACGGTTTTCCACTGCTTTCTAAAGAATAGAAAAGCGATAAAAAAAGGGACTACAAAATGAAGTCCATAATGTATAAAAAACTTAAAATTCATAAAATAAAAAAGGCTTATTAAAAAATAAGCCTTTATTAAAATTGTTAGATTAACAATAAATTGGGGGAAATAATATGAATTCAAAAATACAACTTTATCTTTATTATCGTATTAACATATGTTAATAGGTTTGATTATTTTGAATAAATTTCTTTACGTATTCTGCTCAACTGAACAGGAGTAATATTTAGGTAAGAAGCAATGTGATATTGTGGTATTAAGTGCTCAATATCAGGTATTTGTTTTTTTAGCTTTAAATATCGTTCTGTAGCGTTTAATACAGAAAGGTCATAGATTTTAGACTCTAGCGTAAGAAATATGTATTCTAAGATAGTAGAATATAAGTTAGAGATCGCTTTATCTTCTTTAGTAAGTTTCTTAAATTTATTGAAATTGATTGAATACACTTTACATTCTGTTAAACAATCATAAGATAATCTAGAGGGTTTATTTAGTATTAAAGCACCTAATGCACCTGTTGTTTTAACTGGAATGAATAGGTTTCTAATATATTCTTTTCCTTTTTCATCAGTGAAAAACGAACGAATAACTCCTGATTTTAAAACATAAACATCACTAGGAATCTCTCCTAATTTGGCAATAGAGTCCCCTTTTTTAAATTCCTTGTAGCTTATTATAGTTAATAACTTCTCAATAGATACATCAGGAGTTTTTTCAATGCTATTAATAAAATCAGTTAAAAATTTCATGTTTAAAATGAGACATTAATCATTAATGTTTATCTGACTTAAAGTTAGTGTTTTTTTATTAAAGGTAGCTAATCGTATTAGGTCCTTCCATAAAAAGAAGATCTAAAATGGATAAATTTGGAAGAAATCCATGTTTGTCATCAAACATTTGAATGTATTTGCCTACCAATTTCTCAGGTTGATTTTTAACAGAAGCTAAATCTCTATAATCATTGTTTACTTCTAGATGATATTCTTTGGTTTTTGAATAGTCTTGATTGATCTGAAGTGCATCAGTAACAAACAAAAAAGTATCAATATTTACATCTTGTAAATACTTGTATTTTTTTGTAAATATTGGTAGTAAATCGTCTTCATAAAACTCATAAAAAGGAGATGTTCTGTATGCGGTTTGTAAAGATTTTAAATGATGATCTTGCCAAGAAACATTGTTTTCAACCAACATATCTTTGGTTTTTTTTCTAGAAGAAACTTCTTTACTGCCATCTTTTACAGGAATGTTAAGCAATTGTTTTCCGTTAGAATTAAAAATATAACATCTATTTCTATAGCTCTGTTTCTGAAAATTATCTTCCATTTCAAAAACAATAGCATCCGATTTTACAATCTCAGAATATTGTGAAATAGGAGAGAAGTACGTAGGAATAAATACAGACAAGATTTTATTTTTTTGCTTGTTTTTTCTTTCCTTTAAAGAAACTATAACCAATGTAGATTGCTATCAAAGCAAATACTAAATAACGATAAGAAACAGGTTCTCCATCTCCATGAACAGTGGTAAACATTCTGTCCCAACGAATTGATTTTAGTTTAGCGCCAAAAGAAGGTGCATTAGCATCCCAACTAAACCATACCATTACAGGTTTTCCAAGAACATGATCAAAAGGAACATAACCCCAGTAACGAGCATCTAAAGAATTGTGTCTGTTGTCTCCTATTAAATAAAAATAATCTTGTTTAAATGTGTAAGAATCTACTTTTTCTCCGTTAATGAAAATGTTTTCACCTACAACCTGCAAATCATTATTCTCATAATTTTTGATAATCTGCTCATAAAAAGGCAATGATTTAGAGTCTAATTTTACAGTTGTTCCAGCTTCTGGAATGTAGATAGGTCCAAAGTTATCTTGACTCCAACCTAGCTCTTTAACATGAGGAAAAATAGCATTATCAGCATCATGATTAATTTTGGTCACAGAGGATGTTAATGGGGATTTTTGTAAGCGAATAACTTCTTCTGCTGTTAAATTAATATTTATTTTATTAGAAACTGATTGCATTTTTAATCGTCTTGCAAAATCAGGATTTACCCCTCCAGCAACTTCTGTATATAAAGAATCAGCACCAATTTTTGTCAAACTTCCATTTTCTTTAATAGCTTCTTGAACTTTAGGATTTGTCCAGTATTCGGTTAAGATTTTATAAACAAAAGTACGTTCTTTATCAATTAAAAATTTGGGATATGTACTTTGACTAATTGGTTTTTTGGCCTCGTACGTATAATAAAATTGTAATTTAGCTCTGTCTGGTAAAATGTTTTTCTTACCGTTGATGTAGAAATATCCATCTCTCATTTCTAAAGAATCCCCAGCGATACCAACACAACGTTTTACATAGTTGGTTTTCTTGTCAACAGGTTTGTAGGTAAATTTTCCAGAAGTATCTCCCCACATTGTTGCCAATGTATCTGCAGGCCAATTGAAACAAACAATATCGTTGTTTTTTATTTTTTGTAAACCAGGAAGTCTAGTATATGGTAATTGAGGTTTTTTTAAGTAAGAAGCACTACCAGTAAAAGGTAAAGAATCATGTACCATTGGTGCAGCAATTACTGTTGATGGAACTCTAGCTCCATAATGAAATTTACTCACAAATAAATAATCACCAACCAATAAAGATTTTTCTAAAGATGATGTTGGTATGGTAAAAGGTTGCATAAAGTAAGTATGCACTAAAGTTGCAGCAATAATTGCAAATGCAATAGAACTTACCCATTCACCAAGTTCAGATTGAGGTTTTAAACTTCTATCAGTATTGTAGTCAGGATTTGTAGCATAATTGATATAATAAATATACAGACCTAAAGTAAGAATTACCAAGGCAGAATCAATTTTACTTTTAAATCCAAAACTTCTAATGGTTTCAATCCAAATAACAGGAAACATCAACAAGTTTACTATTGGTATAAAAAGTAGAATAATCCACCATTTTGGACGCTTTATAATGTTCATTAAAACAACTCCGTTATAAATAGGAATTGCAGCTTCCCAGGCTTTTCTACCTGCTTTTATGTATAGTTTCCAAGTTCCTAAAAAGTGAATTACTTGAATTGCTAAAAAGAAAATAAACCATTCTGTAAATGTCATAATTGTATACTTTGAACTCTCTAAAGAGAATATTTTTAATTTTATTAGGCGAGAAAAAACCTATTTGTTACAGCTTTTAACGGATGTTTAACACATCTTTCATAGAGAAAACTCCTTCCTTACCAATAATCCATTCTGCTGCAACTACAGCACCTAAAGCAAAGCCTTTTCTATTGTGTGCTGTGTGTTTAATTTCTATAGAATCTACTTCAGAATCATACCAAACAGTGTGAGTTCCAGGAACATCAGGTATTCTTTTTGCTACAATGGGTATTTCTTCGTTAGACGCTTTATCACCCAATTTCCAGGTTTCTTTAACAGTGTTTTCAATAATACCTTCTGCAAGTGTAATTGCTGTTCCGCTTGGAGCATCTAACTTTTTTGTATGATGAATTTCTTCCATAGAAATATTGTAATCTTCTAGGTTGCTCATCATTTTTGCCAATTGTTTGTTGAGTTCAAAAAAGATGTTAACTCCTAAGCTATAGTTAGAAGCATATATAAAAGCACCTTTATTTTCTTTACAAGTAGTAACAGCAGCATCATATTTATCTAACCAACCTGTAGTGCCTGAAATAACAGGAACATTATTCTTTAAACAGTTTGTAATGTTATCAAAAGCAGATGAGGGAACACTAAAATCAATAGCAACATCAGCTAATGTTATATCAATTTCATCATCTACATCTTTTCGAATTACAATTTCATGTCCTCGTGATAAAGCTATTTTTTCAATCTCTTTACCCATTCTTCCATAGCCTAATAATGCAATTTTCATTTTAAAAATTATATTTTAATGTTAATCCTATTTTTGGAGCATCAAATTGAATAGGATCATTAATAAATGTTGGTTTAAAAGACAAGTTGTCATCTGTGTTAAACTGCAATAAATGGGCGTTTACACTAGCTTCTACAATTTGTAATACGTATAAAATTACAGTTGTTAGTAATGACAAATCTCTATTTTCTCTCAATTGTTCTTGAGCTCTTTCTAATGTTTCTGAGGATACAGATTCATTTCCTGCATTATCAGTAAATTCATCTTGTAAACCTATTTCTCTTAATTTATATGCAGTTCTAAACCTTTTATATTCAGAGTTGTTTTGTAAATAATAGTAAATACTTGTTCCTAAAGCCCCCCAAACTATAGGAGCTTTCCAGTATTTTTTATTGTAAACTTGTCCCATTCCAGGAAAAATAGCAGAATAAAATGCAGCCTTAGAAGGTGCTAAAGGATTGTATAAGCCTTTTTTATTTTTCATAAACCTACCTTTAATTTTCACATCTTTAACTTCAACAGAGTCCTTTTGGGCGAGAAGAGATGCAGAGAAAAAAGCAAGAATTAAAACGA
The DNA here is from genome assembly GCF_009832745.1 of Polaribacter septentrionalilitoris. Lineage (GTDB taxonomy): Bacteria > Bacteroidota > Bacteroidia > Flavobacteriales > Flavobacteriaceae > Polaribacter > Polaribacter septentrionalilitoris. The sequence continues at coordinate 315,085 of NZ_VRMJ01000041.1, forward strand.
GTATGATTTTTTTTAAAAACACTTATTTCAATAAGTTTTTTATACGGTTGAAATCTTCTTCAGAATGAAAAGGAATAGAAATTTTACCTTTTCCGTTATTGCTTACAGTAACGTCTATTTTGTGACCAAAATATTCACTAATTTCTTTCATGCTACTTTTAATATAGCTAGGAATGGGTTTCTTTTTTGGTTTGGGTGTTTTACCAGATTTTAAACTTTTTACTAAATCTTCTGTTTGTCTTACAGATAGTTTCTCTCGTAAAATCTTTTCATAAATAGCTAGCTGATCTTCAGTGTTTTCTATGTTTATCATGGCACGACCATGCCCCATAGAAATAAAACCATCACGCATTCCTGTTTGTAAAATAGGATCTAATTTTAACAAGCGTAAGTAATTGGTAACTGTAGAACGTTTTTTACCAACTCTTATGCTTAATTCTTCTTGGGTTAACTGAATTTCATCAATCAAACGTTGGTAAGATAAAGCAACTTCAATAGGATCTAAATTTTTACGCTGTATGTTTTCAACCAATGCCATTTCTAGCATTTCTTGGTCGTTAGCAATTCTTATATAAGCAGGAATTGTGGTATTGCCAATTAATTTTGATGCTCTAAAGCGACGCTCACCTGAAACCAACTGAAATGTATTTCCGTCTAATTTTCTAACCGTAATTGGCTGAATTACACCTAACTCTCTAATAGAGCTGGCCAATTCTCTCAATGCTTCTTCATCAAAGTATGTTCTTGGTTGAAAAGGGTTTACATCAATACTATCAATTTCAATTTCTATGATACTACCAACAACTTTGTCTGCATTTTTATCTGATGCAGAATTGATGTTAGAAGATTCTTGTAACAAAGCAGATAATCCCCTTCCTAAAGCCTGTTTCTTGGTTGCTTTTGCCATTTATGCATTCTTTTTTAATAATTCTTGCGCCAAATTTAAGTAATTTATAGCACCTTTACTTGTTGCATCGTAAGCAATTATACTTTCTCCATAACTTGGAGCTTCTCCTAAACGTGTGTTTCTGCGGATAATTGTATCAAAAACCATTGAAGAGAAATGTTTTCTTACTTCGTCAACTACTTGATTAGAAAGGCGTAAACGAGAATCGAACATTGTTAAAAGTAAGCCTTCAATATCTAAATCTGAATTGTGAATGTTCTGAACACTTTTTATGGTGTTTAGTAGTTTTCCTAAACCTTCTAATGCAAAATATTCACATTGAATCGGGATAATTACAGAGTCTGCTGCAACTAAAGAGTTTAAGGTAATTAAACCCAGTGATGGTGCACAATCAATTAAAATGTAATCATAATCATCCTTGATTTCTACCAATGATTTTTTGAGCATATATTCTCTGTTCTGTTTATCCACCAATTCAATTTCAATAGCTACTAAATCAATATGAGCAGGAATAATATCTACATTTGGAGAATCTGTTTTTACAATAGTGTCTTTAGCAGAAATAGTATGTTCTAAAACCTGATATGTTCCATGCTCAACAGCCTCAACATCAATACCTAAGCCAGATGAAGCATTTGCTTGCGGATCTGCATCAATAAGCAATACTTTTTTCTCTAGAACCCCCAAAGAAGCAGCTAAATTTACACTTGTAGTTGTCTTTCCAACACCTCCTTTTTGGTTTGCTATTGCAATTATTTTTCCCATTATAAACTAATATCTATACAATTAGTAAAAATACATTTTTTTATGTTTTTATGAAGTGAAAGATGTTAACAAAATAATAAAACTATAAATACCTTGTAAATAATTGATTGAGGTTGATTTAGTGAAGTTTTTAAACAAATTTTACATAAAAAAAACCGAAGTTTAACTTCGGTTTTTTTTATGTTTATCAATTACTTTTTTGGAGTATTCTTAAGGATTTCAATTAAAAATTCCCAAAATTTTTGAGTTGATGAGATTTGAGCTCTTTCGTCAGGTGAATGTGCTCCTTTAATATTTGGACCAAAAGAAACCATATCCATATTGGGATAATTCTGACCTAAAATACCACATTCTAATCCTGCATGACAAGCAGCAACATTGGCTTTTTGTCCGTGTAATTTTTCATATAAACTGTCAGCCACCTCTAAAATTTCTGAATTTACGTTAGGTTGCCAACCAGGATATTCACCTGAAAGTTCAACATCAAAACCAGCCAATTCAAAAACAGATTGTAAAGAGTTTGCCAAATCGTATTTGTTACTTTCTGATGACGAACGTGTTAAACATCCAATTTTAATTTGTCCATCTTTTACAATTACTCGTGCAATATTATTAGAAGTTTCTACTAACCCTTCAATATCAGGACTCATTCTATACACACCATTTAAAGCTCCATAAATGGCTTTTGTTAAGTTTTCTTGAATTCCTAAAGTCATCACGCTATTTGGAGTTGTAGTCTCTTGAATATCAATAGATAAATTGGGTTCTAATGTTGAAAACTCATCTTTTATATTGTTAATAAGTGCGTTGCTTTCAGTGATGAAACTTGTAGCAGAGATAGTATCAACAGTAACGATAGCAAAACTTTCACGTGGAATTGCATTACGCAAACTACCTCCATTAACTTCAGAAATCCGTAAACCAAATTTCGAAAAACCATCAAACAACAAACGATTCATGATTTTATTTGCATTTCCTAAATCTTTAATGATGTCCATACCAGAATGTCCACCTTTTAGCCCTGTAACAGAGATGGTAAATGCTTTAGCGTCTTTACTAGCAGCTTCTTCAGAATAGTTTTGAGTTGCAGTAATGTCTATTCCTCCTGCACAACCCATCCCAATTTCATCGTCTTCTTCAGTGTCTAAGTTGAGTAGGATATCACCTTTTAAAATTCCGGCTTCTAATCCCATAGCACCAGTCATACCAGTTTCTTCATCAATAGTAAAAAGAGCTTCAATATTTGGGTGTTGAATGTCATTAGAAGATAATACAGCCATAATTGCAGCAACTCCTAAACCATTATCTGCACCTAATGTAGTACCATCTGCAGTAACCCAATCATCATTCACAAGCATTTTAATTCCTTCTGTATCAAAATCAAAGTTTGTATCAGCATTTTTTTGATGAACCATGTCTAAGTGACTCTGTAATACCACTGTTTTTCTATCTTCAAAACCTTTTGTTGCGGGTTTTTTGATGATAACATTACCAACTTTATCTACAAAAGTTTCAAGGTTTAATTTTTTGCCAAAATCTACCATAAATTGAATAACACGTTCTTCTTTTTTTGATGGACGTGGAACTGCATTCAAATCTGCAAAGTGATTCCATACAATTTTAGGTTCTAAATTCCTTACTGCTTCACTCATTTTTAATATGTTTTATGGTATAAATTTAGTTGATTTCGATGACAGTTTCTTTAGTTTCTTTTCTAACTTTTGCCAAATCTTTCATATAATCATCATTAGCTCTGAAACCCACAGGTAATGCCAAAACTGATTTTAAATTTTGAGCCTCTAAATTTAAAACTTTATCATATTCTGCAGGAATAAAACCTTCCATTGGGCAGGCATCAATTTTCTCTAATGCGCAAACGGTTAGCAAGTTTCCTAAGGCTAGATAAGCTTGGTTTTTATTCCAGAGAAATAATTCTTCTTGCGTTTTTTGCTCAATTTCCTTGGTTAAAAATTCTTTAAATGGATTGATAACTGCATCTGGAGTATTTCTGATTTTTTGAACCAATTCAAAATACTTTTGTACTTCTTCTGAAGTGTAATTTTTTGGGGCGCAAATAACCAAAAGGTGAGAAGCTTCTAAAACTTGAGGTTGGTTCCAAGAATGTAAAACCAATTCTTTTTGAATGTTCTTATTTTTAATAACCAATAACTTTAATGGCTGTAACCCATAAGAAGTTGCAGTTAGGTTGAAGGCTTCTTTTAATGTGTTAATTTGATTTTTTGAAAGTTGTTTTTCTGTATCGAATTTTTTTACGGCATAACGCCACTTTAAGCTATCTACAATGTTCATTTTTCTTATTTATTTTACAAAAATACATCATATTGAATGATGTTTTCTGTTAATACAATTGTAAAAATTTATAATTCTATAATGTTTTTTTGTACCTTGAAAACAAAAACTATGAATGAAGATTTTCTACATTATGTATGGAAATATCATCTCTTTGATATTCATAATTTAAGAACAACATCAAATGAAGAGTTGGTTGTTTTAAATGCAGGTTTGCACAATCAAAACTCTGGACCTGATTTTTTAAATGCTCAACTAAAGATTAATAATCAATTCTGGGCAGGTAATGTAGAAATTCATTTAAAATCTTCTGATTGGTATGCTCATAATCATGAAATAGACAAGAATTATGATGCTGTTATTTTACACGTTGTTTGGGAGGATGATACTACTGTATTTATGAAAAACAATGCGCCTCTGCCAACACTTATCTTGAAAAATTTTATATTGGATTCTGCAATTAAAAATTACCAAAATTTGTTTTCTGTTCAACAAAGATGGATTCCTTGTGAGCAAGAAATAAAAACCATAGATGCATTTACTTTTGACAATTGGAAAGAGCGTTTATTTTTTGAACGATTAGAACGAAAATCTAATGAAATAAATAGTGTTTTGTCAAATAATAACAATGATTTTGAAGCCACTTTCTTTCAATTATTAGCCAAGAATTTTGGGTTGAAAGTGAATGCTGATCCTTTTTTTGCTCTAGCAAAATCAATTGATTTTAATGTACTAAAAAAAGTAAGGTTTGATAAACATCAATTGGAAGCATTGTTATTTGGTCAAGCTGGTTTTTTAGAGGAAAATAGAGAGGAAAAACATCATGAAGAATTAAAAAAAGAATATCAATATTTACAGCATAAATACAAATTAAAACCAATTGCTAAATTTCAGTTTTCTTTTTTTAGAATGCGACCTAATAATTTTCCGACAATACGAATCGCACAATTAGTGGTTTTGTGTCATCAGTATCAAAATATGTTTTCTAAATTGTTAGAACTTGAAAAGTTAAAAGATTTTTATGCTTTTTTTAATGTTGATGTTCATCCGTTTTGGAAAACACATTATACTTTTGAAAAAGCATCGAAATCATCACCAAAAAAAATCACAAAATCATTTATTGATTTGTTGTTGATTAATACTATAATTCCCTTAAAATTTAACTATCAAAAGAGTAGAGGAGAGGTGTCAGAATCTGATTTTTTAGATCTAATTCAGCAAATATACGCTGAAAAAAATAGTGTAATCAATAAGTTTAACTATATAGGAGTTTCATCAAAATCTGCATACGATTCTCAAGCTTTATTAGAACTTAAAAACAATTATTGCGCAAAGAAACGTTGTTTAAATTGCGCAATAGGAGTAAAGTTGTTAAAAAAATAACTTACTGTTTAATACAAGTTTTTGTATTTATTTGGATTTGCTTCGTGCATGATATCATATATTTTTTCAAAAATATCTTCTGCAGAAGGTTTTGAGAAATAATCTCCATCAGTACCATATGCAGGTCTATGCGATTTAGATGTTAACGTTGAAGGTTTGCTGTCTAAATACATGTATCCATTTTGTTTTTCAAGAATTTCTTGTAAAATGTAAGCAGAAGCGCCACCAGGTACATCTTCATCAACAATTAATAATTTGTTGGTTTTTGCAAGACTTTTTACACAATCATGATTTAAATCAAAAGGTAGTAAACTTTGAGCATCAATAACTTCGATATCAATATCTACTTGTTGAAGTTCAACCGCAACTTCTTGTACAATTCTTAAGGTAGATCCATAGGAAACTACAGTAATGTCTTTTCCTTCTTTAACAGTTTCTACATAGCCAATAGGTGTTTTAAATTCTCCTAAATTTGCTGGTAGTTCTTCCTTAATACGATATCCGTTTAAACACTCTATAACTAAAGCAGGCTCATCACCATCTAACAACGTATTGTAAAATCCTGCTGCTTTTGTCATATTTCTTGGTACTAAAACGTGCAGTCCTCTAACGTTATTAATGATTCCTCCCATTGGTGAACCTGCGTGCCAAATTCCTTCTAAACGATGACCACGAGTTCTAATAATTAAAGGTGCTTTTTGTTTTCCGAAAGTTCTATAATGTAGTGTAGCTAAATCATCACTCATAATTTGAAGTGCATATAGCAAATAATCTAGGTATTGAATTTCTGCAATTGGTCTTAAACCACGCATTGCTAAACCTATACCTTGACCAATTATAGTAGCTTCTCTAATACCTGTATCAGAGATTCTAATGTCTCCATATTTTTCTTGAAGTCCTTCTAAACCTTGATTTACATCACCAATAAAACCAGCATCTTCACCAAAAATAACTACTTCTGGATGTTTCTTTAAGATTGCATCAAAGTTATCTCTCATAATAACACGAGCATCCACCAAAGTTTTAGCTTGATTGTAAACAGGTGCTTTTTCTATGACGTTTAAGGCACCAAAATCAGATTCACTCATTAAATGAGAAGAATACTTTGATTTTGCTTCTTTAATTTTAGTTTTTATAAAGTTTTGTAGTACTATTTTTTCGGCAAAATTTTCATCTTTTAGGTATCTTAAAGATTTTCTTGCTGCTGATAAAACATCTTTTCTATTTGGTTCTGCATTGGTAATCAAGTCTTTTCTGTACTTCGAAATAAAAGCTCCGTTTTTACTTTTGGTAGCAGTTTTTTCTAAAATTTGCGCTAAAGCGGCTACTTCTGATTTGATTTCATTCAAATAAGAATTCCAAGCATTTCTTTTTGCATTGACTACTTCTTTCTTAGCTTGCTTTTCTATTATGATTAAATCTTCTTCAGAATCAACAAAACGTAATATTTCTCCGTTTTCAGTTTCTAATTCAAAATCTAAAATCCATTCTCGCATTTTGGTAATGCAATCGTGTTCTTTTTCCCAGTTTAATCTTTCTTTAGATTTATATCTTTCATGAGAACCAGAGGTAGAATGGCCTTGAGGTTGAGTTAATTCGTTTACATGAATTAAAACAGGTACATGATTTTCTCTTGCAATTTTTGCAGCCTTATTATAGGTGTCTACTAACTTTACATAGTCCCAACCATTAATAACAAAAATTTCGTAACCGTCTTTATTTTTTTCTCTTTGAAAACCTTTTAATACTTCAGAGATACTTTCTTTAGTAGTTTGATGTTTTGCATGAACGGAAATTCCGTATTCATCATCCCAAACACTCATCACCATAGGAACTTGTAAAACACCAGCAGCGTTTATGGTTTCGAAAAATAGACCTTCACTTGTACTAGCGTTTCCAATTGTACCCCATGCAATTTCATTTCCTTTATTAGAAAAATGGGTTTTATGTTGTACACTTTTTTCGTTTCTGTATATTTTTGATGCTTGAGCTAAACCTAATAAGCGAGGCATTTGTCCTGCAGTGGGAGAGATATCAGAACTAGAGTTGAATTGTTTAGTTAAGTCTTTCCAACTACCATCTTCATTTAAACTGTGCGTTGCAAAATGGCCACCCATTTGTCTTCCAGCAGACATAGGATCTGCTTTAATATCTGTATGTGCATATAGGCCTGCAAAGAATTGTTGTGCAGTTAATTCTCCTAAAGCCATCATAAAGGTTTGATCTCTGTAATAACCAGATCTAAAATCACCTAGTTTGAAAGCTTTAGCCATGGCTAACTGAGGAATTTCTTTTCCGTCACCAAAAATACCAAACTTTGCTTTACCAGTTAACACTTCTCTACGTCCTAGTAAACTACACTCTCTACTAATTTTTGCAATTCTATAGTCATTTAAAACCTCGGTTTTAAAATCTTCAAAAGATAATTTTTGCTTATTCTTACTGAGTGTTTCTTGCAGCATTTTAATAATGTTTTGGATGTTGCAAAGATAGTTTTTTTAGTTGATATTTAAAAATGTAAATAATACATTACGAATATGGTAATAGAATTGTATTAATTAGGCGTTTAATTGTGTTTTACTCAATAAAAAAGAGATATTGTTTTCACAATATCTCTTTTTATGTTGATTTTATAAATTATTAGAAAAGTCTATTACATAATTCTGCTGGAATTTGATAACTATCATTTATGTATTCTGTTTTGTCAAAAGCAATACTTTGAGAAAAGAATTGACCGTTGTAATATGTTCCAAATTCATATTGTTTATTCAATTCAATTTGTCTGATAGTAATACTACCTCTATATACATAACCAATATATCTCCAGTAACCATACGTTGGGTCTTTCATATATAAAGGTACGGTAGGTTCTAATACTTTACCGTTACAAACCCCCTTGTAGCGAACAGTAACGTTTACTAATTTTGGTAGTTGAGATACTATATTTGATACATCAATATTTACAGTTCCAGAACAAGGACTAAAAGCAGAAGATCTATAGATTTCATTTCCTTTTCGATATCTACTTCTTCCGCTGTAAACAACCATTTGAAGATCTCTTGAAGGTGCGTTTCTAATTTCAAAAGTTTGACCGTCATAGTACGTTTTTGTTTTTCCAGACCAGTAAGAAACTGATTGGTTTGTACCAGCGAAAACAAAATCAGTAAAAAGCGAATGTGAATTGCTTCTACTAACTCCATTCATAGATATAGCTATAGTAGCTAGTGGTGAATACACCCATCTACCACCTGTACGTCTCCAACCTCCATTAGGGCATCTTCTTCCATAATAATCTAAATTATACCAAGATAAATGAGTGGTAGTGTAAACAACTTCAAAATTATTATTAGCGTCTCTGGTAACAGTACCTTTTGTGTGATAATCCCATTTTCCATCATCTTTACTGTAAGACCAAATCGGAATTTCATCACCAACTTTAATGATATTTCCTGTCTCTGGATTAATGTAGTCTGATGCAACTTTCATTTTAATTGTTATCGGTTCAGAAAATTGCTTTACTTCTGTATTTCCTACTTTCATATCTACAGATACAAATCCTGCAGTTTCAAAGTAAGCATCTTCTACTTTATTACCACTTTCGTCAGTAACTTCTTGTGGCATAAATCCACCTGGAAAAGAGGCAAGAGATTCAGGGTTACTACTATTAAAATGAACAACTTCACTTTCTAAAGCACCTCCTGAAATATCATTACCATTAATATCTTTAAACTTAGTACCAGCTTTTATTGAGATTTCAGATTTTGTGCCAGCTTTTGAGCCTGATGTTTCAAAAGTAATATCATTACTTAGAGTATTATTAACTAAAGATTCTGTGCTTTTTATATAGTCTATTCCGTTAGGAGTGTTGAGTTTGTTAACTACATTAGCACTTATTGTAGCAATTGAATCTGTACTTGATAAGAATACAGGAACAGTTGTAGTTAAATAATTATCACCACTAATTTTTAACATAAATTCTACAGGGTCTCCAGTTGTGTTCTTATTTGGGTTTACAGCCAATGATATTGCTCCATTAACAACTTTTGCGGTGTTTGCGTCATTACCTGCATCTGTAACAATTTTATCGGCATCTGTACCAATTACTTCTACTTTTAAAACGTTTGATCCGTTTAGATTTGACTGATCTACAGGGTCGAAAATTTCTACTACTATTTGTTGTTTAAAAATAGAGTTGTTAAAAACAATGTCAAAGTCATCAGTAATCTCTTCAAAGCTTTTGCAAGAGCTAATTATTGCTATCATAACGATAACAATAGAAAGTGATATTTTTAATAGTTTATTAGTTTTCATAATTTTTCTTTTTTTTAGAATTTATAGGCTAGTCTGAATTGTAATCTTGGTATAAATTTGAAACTTTCAAGTGATTCTTGAAGATTTTCTTCCTGAGAAGCTGTAGGTGCTAGTAGTTTAGAAGCAGTTAAGTCTACAGTGGGTGCAGAAGTAATATATGTGCCCAATTCTATACCAAAACCTAATCTTTTCTTTGGTATAGCTCTACCAAAACCGATTCCTACATACGGAGCCATACCACTCCAATTTACATCTGCTATTATTTCACCAACATCTTGTTTTGTTATGGTTACAGATCCTACTACAACATCTTCTGTATACGTAAAAACAGAATTTAAATTAACTTTAGATAAGATGCCTATCCCTGTAGTAAGTTTAAATGATGAGTTTTTAAAGGGTAAATACTCAATACCTAAATCTATAATACCCACTTCTAGATTGGCAAGCAAGTCTACTTTGTCACCATCTAAGTCTAAATCTTTTTGTTCGAAATCTTCAAGTTTAAATGAGTGCCAAACGACTTTTGCATTTAGTTTTGGACTCAGTTTTCTAGCATACTCTAAACCTAGCCCAGGTGATCCAAATGAAATGGCAAAAGCATTCTTTTTTTCTTTTGCTAATTCATTTTCTTGTGATGAAATTCTTGCATAGAAGCAAATGCAGAAAATACACAGAAATAGTGTTTTAATTTTCATAGTTTAATTTTTTTTGTTAATTTTTATTAAAATATTGGTCAAAAGTAAAGTTTATTTAAATAAAAACAAGTACTCATGATGAGTATTTTTAACTTTTTTTCTACCTATTTGTAGGTATTTTTATAAAAACCCTCTTCTAAAAAAATTATAAATGGAGGCAAAATCTGCAGATAATGTAAATCTTATTTTTTGTGGGTAGGCACCTTGTGTTATTTCCCAGCCGTTATTTGAATACAAAGGGAAATATACTTCTAGAATCTCATGAACAAAATTGAAACGAATTCCGTTTTCATAAGCAAAATAAATAGGTTGTTTTCTGTTTTTTAGAAATGCAACATTATTGTAAAATTCTAACCAGCGCCATAGCCCAATACTTGAGTTGGTAGAAATCATATATTGATTTGCAAACCTAGTTGGTAATACTGATTTAAAACCTCCTTCTGCAATTATAAATTGTTGACTAAAAAAACCAGAACTTTCAGAACGACCTAAATAGTTTAGCTGAAATAAATAATCATTTGCTCTATCTAAACCAAAGCTAAAGTAATTACCAAGGGTGTTATTGCTAAAAAAAGTACCTGCATAAAATCTAAAATCTAATTGAGTGTCTGATGTGTTTAACGTTCTGTATCTTAAATCTATGGCTGCTTTAGAGAAATTCCTAGCCAATTCGGCACTAAAACTATATCTAAATTCCTTAATAATATCAGGATTCATAAAACTATATCTTAAGCTTAATACGTTATAGTTATCTTCTGATGTTTTTAAAACTCCTGGAGCAACTTCTTTGTCTATATGTAGTAGTTTTAAACTTAAAAACTCTGTAGATGCATCTCTTAATGTTTTTCTTTTGAAAACCATGTTTACATAGGGAACAAGTGATTTGTATGATAAATTGGGGGCATAATCAAGAGTGCCTCCTTGTAAACCATATTCAATTTTGTAGATATTTGTTTTCTCGAAAAACTGATTGTATTTCAGAGAAAACGAACCAATTACGCTTTGACTTTTTGTGGCATAAGCTGGAGCAAATTTAAATTCGAAGTTTCTTTTTATTAGTGGCCTATTATGAAGTTTTAAACCTAAAATTAAACCATTGTAAAAATTATAACTAGCTTCTGGTTGATAAAATATTTGATTATAGTTAGGGTCGCTAACATCTTTTAGGAAAGAAAATTTAATAGGTTTGTTTAAAATCTTTTTTTCTATAGATTTCCAGTTGTCTAAAGTATTTAGTTCTGGGTATAAATTCTCATAATTCAAAACAAAGTTGTCATAGTTTCCTTTTTTTATAAGAACTGTTTTGGTAGAATCTATATTAGAAATCCATTTTTTTATCTTAATTTCTTTATCTTTCAAAGCGTATAAAGCAACTGGAGTAGTAATGTTTCTTTTGTTTTTTATGGTAACTTCAAGACTATCTTTTTGGTTTTCTATCTTAGAAATAGTATGATCAATTTTTTTATTGGTATTTAAGTAATCGTTGAAAAACCATCTAAGATCTTTATCGGTTTTAGAGGAGATAATTTTGTTGAAAGAATTGCTTGTTATTATTTTAAGCTGATTTTTTTGATATAGTTCTTTAATAGATTTTTTTAGAATACTATCGCCTACATAACCTTTTAAAAATCTAAAACCTAAACCTGCTTTGTATTTACTTACAATCTTTCTATTGAAATTAGAGAGTGAGTCAGCAGAAGTTGTTAAGGATTGGTCTAAAAACTTTCTTGCTGTAAATTGATATAAAAAAGGGTATTTGTCATTGTAATTTAATTTAGAAACGTTAAAAGTTCTCAATAACCAAGAGTCTGAAATTTTACCTAACAATTTTACTTCAGGATAAAACCTTTCTACATATTCTATCATTAAATAGTTTTGTATTCCATCAATTAACCAATAGTCTTTTCTTTTGTTAAATAATAAAGTGTTTTCTATATACTTTCTAGTTAGAGCTTTAAACATGGTTACATCCCATTTAAATGTATCAGAAAAAGGTCTTAGAAACTTTGGGAGTTGGTCTAATCCAAAAACAGGATTTTTCTTTTCTGTAGCTTCATCAATAAAGATGTCTACATGTGGGTATTTACCTAGATATTCTTGAATAAATAGTAATTCTCTGTTAAGAATGCTAGTTGTAAGATTAAAACCTAGTTCTTTGTAGGAAATATCTGTGTGAACTGTTACTGTTTTTGTATTAAATTTTTTAAACTTCTTGTTTTTATCAATGTTTAAAATAATATCTGTTTTATTTTTTCCTACTAAATAGTAATTGTTTTTAGATTCTTTTTTTGTTTCATATTGGTAAAGATTACTTTCTAGAGTGTATTTTTTTGGCAGATTTATTTCAATATCAAAGTTGGTGCCACCTTCATACAAATCATCTATATTAAGATTGCTCATGAACTGCCAATCTTTGTCAAAAACTACAGGAGCCAAATACCAAAACCGCAGATGATATCCTGTTTTAGTTTTTCCGTAGTTTGTAAACTTTGCATTAGCAACCTTTACAAGGTAGGTAATAGATATTTTTATTTTTGATTTTGGGTATAATGGACTGTTTAATGAAACCTCTAAAATATCTGCTTGATTTTTTAATTCTTTAAAAGAAACATTTTCAAAATCTACAGAAATACTTTTTACAATTGTATGCCCTAGGTCTTCTTTTTTTGCAAAATAAAGGTCTTTTCTATAGTCTTCAATAAAACGTTTTGATAATGGTGTTTTTCTATCTCTGTAACTATTGGGCCAGTTGTGAAAGTAAATACTGTTTAGAATTGAGTCTGAATTATTGTAATAAATGACTTCTTGCTGAATTTTTAGAATATCATTATCATCATCTAACTCCGCCTTGATGTTTATTGAGTTTTCTTGACAATTCACAATAGCAGATAATCCTAAAAAAACCACAAATATGTAAAAACGGAAATTCAATTATATTTTAATAATTTTTTTGGGTTGTAAAGAATCTGCAGTAAGATAATAAACTCCTTTAGAAAACGATGTTAAATTAATGCTTATTTCTTTTTGATTGTTTATCTCTATTGATTTTACTTTTTGACCCAAGTGATTGTAAATGGTGATAGATTTTAAATTTATGTCTGAGACTTGTATAAATAAATAATCTTTTACAATGTTAGAATTTAAAAATTTAATGGAAGTTGTATTATAAATTGATAGCGTATTAGCAACTTGTAAATCTAAAGTTATTGGTAAATGATCGCTAAATTGATACAAAGCATTTCGTAAGTTCTGAGAGAATTCTCCTAAACATGTTGTGTTACTAACAAAAGAATTGTAGCAATTACCATTATTACCAATGGTTTTATATGATTCTGGCTTGTAATATAAATTATTGTTTTTGGTTAAGTTTTCTGAAATTAGTATAAAATCAAAACGATCGTCCATACCGCCTCCAGAACCGTCACTTAAAGAAGAGCTTCTGGTAGATTGTGAATGAACATCAGCAAATGAGCTGTTGTTCCAAAAATATGTAGAATCGTAGTCGTCATTAAAATAATCTTTGTTGTCATCAGGAAAAGCAGGACATAAACGATTCACAGGATCTATTATTTTTATAGGATTTGAACTGTTGGTTATTGTCTGAAAACCACTTTCATTACTGGTGTAAAAATTAAAATCTCCTGCAAATAACACATAGCTATTTGTTGGTAACCTATCTAATTCTCTTGTAAAAGTTGTAGCGGATGAATTTCTTTTTTCTCTATTGTCTTGCCCTCTAGAAGCCTTTAAATGTGTTACGAAAACTTCTATTCTTACAGGGTTTGAGTTACCAGATTCAACCTTAACTTTAAAGGTATAATGATTAATGTCTCTTATCCGTGTTGGAATAACGCTGGTTTGTTCTAATTCTAACTTGGCGGAATTATAATACACCATTTGCAACAAGTTTGTTGCAGGTGACTCACTGTATTTAAAAGGTGTTTTTTTAAAACTTTGTTTAAATGGTAAAATAGCATTTGTATAAAGATAATCAGAAGCCGTTTCATTTTTTAGTTCACAAACCATAAATAAATCTGGTTGAACAGTTTCTAATATAGTTTTTAAACGTGGAGTTCTATTCTGACTTTCTGTATCAGAATTATAATTTAATATATTGTAAAACATAGCTTTTATGGTGTTTTGCCCAAAGAAGGAGATAGACCAAAAGCACAGAACAAACAAAGAAGCCTTTTTAATTAGCATCTTAAAAATTAGGTTTTAATTGATATTTAGAGTAGAATTTATTTAAGTGATCAATAGCTTCATCTGCTGTGTCTACTACTCTAAAAAGATCTAAGTCTTTTTCACTGATATTACCTTCTTCTAAAAGAGTGTTTTTAATCCAATCTATTAATCCAGACCAGAATTTTTTACCAACTAAAACAATAGGGAAACGTCCTATTTTATTAGTTTGAATTAATGTAATTGCTTCAAAAAGTTCGTCCATGGTTCCAAAACCACCAGGCATTACAATAAACCCTTGAGAATATTTTACAAACATCACTTTTCGAACAAAAAAGTAATCAAAGTCTAAGCTTTTATCAGAATCTATCCATGGATTATCATGTTGTTCAAAAGGTAGTTCTATGTTTAATCCAACAGAAATCCCTTTTCCTCGTTTTGCTCCTTTGTTACCAGCTTCCATAATTCCTGGTCCACCACCTGTAATTACGCCATAACCATTTTGAGTCAATTTAAAGGCGACTTCTTCTGCTAATTTATAATATGGGTGGTTTGGTTTTGTTCTTGCTGAACCAAAAATAGAAACAGAAGGTCCTATTTTACTTAACTTTTCATATCCTTCAACAAATTCTGCCATAATCTTAAATATGGCCCAAGAGTCGTTAGTTTTTATTTCGTTCCAAGTTTTTTGTTCAAGTTTTTCTCTTATTTTTCTATCGTCATTCGTCATATTCGTGTTTTTTTTTGTATTAAAATCTTATTCTTTAAAAAAGAAATGCTTGCTAAACTAATTCTTTTTTTAAAAACTTTGCAGTGTAGCTTGTTTTGTGTTGAGCAACTTGCTCAGGTGAACCTGTAACTAAAATTTTTCCGCCTTTTTTTCCACCTTCCATGCCAACATCAATAATATGATCAGCTAATTTTATGACATCTAAATTGTGCTCAATTATTAAAACTGTATTTCCTTTATTGGCTAATTTATTCAAGACTTCCATTAGTACTCTAATGTCCTCAAAATGTAATCCTGTTGTAGGTTCATCTAGAATGTAAAAGGTATTTCCTGTATCTCTTTTTGATAATTCGGCAGCCAATTTAATACGTTGTGCTTCACCTCCAGAAAGTGTTGTAGATTGTTGACCAAGAGTAATGTACCCTAAACCAACATCTTTTATGGTTTTTAGTTTTCTATAGATTTTAGGAATGTGTTCAAAGAAATTAGTGGCGTCTTCAATGGTCATATTTAAGACATCAGAAATTGATTTTCCTTTGTAACGGATTTCTAAAGTTTCTCGGTTAAAACGTTTTCCTTGACAGGTTTCACACTCTACCTGAACATCAGGTAAAAAATTCATTTCGATAACACGAACACCACCTCCTTGGCAAGTTTCACAACGACCGCCTTTTACATTAAATGAAAAACGACCAGGTTTGTAACCGCGAATTGACGCTTCTGGAGTTTTTGCAAATAAACTTCGAATTTCGTCAAAGGTTTTGGTGTAAGTTGCTGGATTAGAGCGAGGAGTTCTACCAATAGGAGATTGATCGATATCAATAACTTTATCTACATTTTCTAAACCTTCAATTTTCTTGTAAGGCATTGGTTTTTTTACACCTCTATATATATGAGCATTTAAAATAGGGTATAAAGTTTCGTTGATTAAAGTTGATTTTCCACTTCCAGAAACACCAGTCACGCAAATCATTTTTCCGAGTGGAAATTCAACTGAAACATTTTTTAAATTGTTGCCAGTAGCACCTTTTAATTTGATGGTTTTTCCATTTCCTTCTCTTCTCTTTTTTGGAATAGAAATTTCTTTTTTCCCTGTTAAATAATCTGCAGTTAGTGTGTTGTGTTCTTTTAAATCGTTAAAAGTGCCTTCGCTAACAATTTCACCACCATGTCTACCAGCACCAGGGCCAATGTCTAAAACAAAATCTGCTTTTTTAATCATATCTTCATCATGCTCAACTACTAGAACAGAGTTTCCAACGTCTCGTAATTTAATTAAAGAATCGATTAATTTTTGATTGTCACGTTGATGCAAGCCAATGCTAGGTTCATCCAAAATATACAAAACACCAACCAGTTGCGATCCAATTTGAGTCGCTAAACGAATTCGTTGAGCTTCTCCACCAGAAAGTGATTTTGAAGTTCTGTCTAGTGTTAAGTAATCTAAACCAACATCCAATAAAAACTGAATTCTAGTTCTAATTTCTTTTAATATTTCAGATGCTATCGTGATTTGTTTTTGTGATAAATTTGCTTCTATTTTCGAAAACCAAGCAGCCAATTCTGTAACGTCTAATTGTGCTAGATCACTGATGTTTTTATCTGTGATTTTAAAATGTAACGCTTCTTTTTTTAAACGTTTTCCTTGGCAGTTAGAACAGGTAACTTCATCCATGAAACCTTTTGCCCATCGTTTTATAGAAGTACTTTCAGCGCTTTTGTATTGATTTTCAATAAACGCTACAATTCCTTCAAAATCAATTTTATAATTTCTTGTAACTCCAACAGTTTTAGAAGTGATTTCAAAAGATTCATTTCCGCCATTTAAAATCATTTCTAAAGCTTCTTTAGGAATGTCTTTTATAGCATCAGTTAAATTGAATTTATAACGTTCAGCAATATTTTGCAGTTGTTTAAAAATCCAACTATTTTTTTGTTCTCCCAAAGGAATAATTCCACCATTTTTTATAGAAACACTATTGTCAGGAATTACCTTTTTTAAATTAATTTCATTAGTAATTCCTAATCCATTACAAGTTGGACAAGCTCCTTTTGGTGAGTTGAAAGAAAATGTATTTGGCTCTGGATTTGGATAGGCAATCCCAGTTGTTGGACACATCAATTCACGGCTAAAATAACGAGGAGTGTTTTCATTAATATCAATAACCATCATAATGTTGTTTCCAGAATACAATGCTGTTTTTATGGTTTCTTCAAGTCTTTTCTCTGCAGATTCATTAATTAATAATCGATCGATAACAACCTCTATATCATGTGTTTTATAGCGATCTAAACGCATTCCTTTTTCAATCTCTCTAATTTCTCCATCAACACGAACTCTAACAAAACCTTGCTTAGAAATCTGTTCAAAAAGTTCTCGATAATGCCCTTTTCTAGATTTAATTAAAGGTGCTAAAACAGCTACTTTTTTACCATCAAAATCTTTTAAAATTAATTGTCTGATTTGTTCATCAGAATAACTCACCATTTTTTGCCCAGTATTGTAAGAATAGGCATCAGCAGCTCTTGCGAATAATAATCGTAAAAAATCGTAAATCTCTGTAATGGTTCCTACAGTAGAACGTGGACTTTTATTGGTGGTTTTTTGTTCAATAGAAATTACTGGAGATAATCCATCAATTTTATCAACATCAGGTCTTTCCAATCCTCCTAAAAATTGTCTAGCATACGCAGAAAATGTTTCTATATAACGTCTTTGACCTTCAGCATAAATGGTATCAAAAGCTAAAGAAGATTTACCGCTTCCACTTAAACCAGTAATTACAACTAGCTTTTCACGAGGAATTTTGACATCAATATTCTTTAAATTATGTGCTCTTGCACCATAAACTTCTATATATTCTTGGTCTTTCAAAAAGTGAGTTTTTTTAGGAAAAGTGCAAAGTTAAAGAATCCTAATTTAATTTTAATTGAAGTGTTGTTATGAATTCTTAAAATAGTATCTTGCATTGGAAAAGGAAGATGCTTATGTTAGATAATATTCGACATTTTTTTGAAAGAAACGGATTTGGTGTTTTTACCAGATTAGCAGATAGATTAGGGATGAGAGCCTCTAATGTGCGTCTGTTTTTTATCTATGTAACATTTTTTACAGTAGGTTTGTCTTTTGGCTTTTATTTAACATTGGCTTTTTTGTTAAAACTAAAAGATATGGTCTATACAAAAAGAAGTTCTGTATTTGATTTGTAATTTATGAAGCTACTAGAATCTAAAATAAATACTACATTACTTTTAGTAATATCGACAATTACAATAGGTACTTTAGGTTATATTTTACTTTCAGGTTTTTCTTTTGTTGATGCACTATATATGACCGTAATTACGGTAACAACTGTTGGGTTTGGTGAAGTGCAACCCTTTACCCCTGAAGAAAAAATATTTACAATTTTTTTAATTTTATCAAGTATTACAGTTTTTGGTTACGCGATTTCATCGTTTTCTGAATATTTAGTAAGTGGTAGATTATTTGAACATTTTAAACATCGAAAAGTGGAAAAACAGATATCTAGGCTAAAAGGTCATACCATTGTTTGTGGCTATGGTAGAAATGGAAAACAAGCTATTTTAAAGCTTAAAAACTATAATAAAGACTTTGTTGTAGTTGAATATGACAAGGAAATGTCTGAATTGTTAGATTCTGAAGAACTTTTAAATATTAATGGAGATGCTACTCTTGATGAAACGCTTTTAAGAGCTGGTATTATGAATGCTGCATACTTAATTACAGCGTTACCATCTGATGCCAACAATTTATTTGTGGTGTTAACGGCAAGTCAATTAAACAGAAATTGTAAGATCATAAGTAGAGCATCAAATGAAACTTCATACAGTAAATTAAAAATTGCGGGAGCAGACAATGTAATTATGCCAGATAAATTAGGAGGAGATCACATGGCTTCTTTGGTAACAACTCCAGATGTAATTGAATTTGTTGACAGGCTTACTATAGAAGGAGAAACAACTGCAAACTTAGAAGAAATTTATGTAGATGATTTACCTAAAAAATACATAGGTAAAACCATTTTAGATTTAGATTTAAGAAGGCAAACAGGTTGTACTGTAATTGGTTTTAGAAACCCTGATAGAGATTATATAATCAATCCTGAAGCTTCAACAGTTTTAGTAAGAAAAGCACATTTAATTGTTCTAGGTAGACCAGAGCAAATTATTAAATTAAGAGAATTATTTTAAATGATTAAAGTTGTTATTACAGGAAGTAATGGACTGTTAGGACAGTCATTGTTAAACCTATTATCACAAGAAAAAGAAAGGTATCAAGTATTTGGTTTTTCGAGAGGAGAAAATAGAAGTGGAAGAAATGACTTCAATTACATTTCCATTGACATCACTGATGAACAAAAGCTTAAAAAAGTACTTTTAGAAATCCAACCCGATTTTATAGTCAATACAGCTGCAATGACACAAGTAGATGATTGTGAAACTCATAAAGTGGAATGTGATATTTTAAATGTTGAAGTTGTAAGATGGTTGTCAGAAGTTTCTGGAGAAGTCAATGCACACGTAATTCATCTATCTACAGATTTTATTTTTGATGGAAAAAAAGGCTATTACAAAGAAACAGATAATCCAAATCCATTAAGTTATTATGGGTTGTCGAAACTAAAATCAGAAGAAGTCTTAATAAATTCAAATATCAATTATACCATTTTAAGAACCATTTTGGTTTATGGTAAAGTATATGATATGAGTAGAAACAACATCGTACTTTGGGTAAAATCGATGTTAGAAAATGAGAAAGAAATTACCATTGTAGATGATCAGTTTCGAATGCCAACTTATGTAGAAGATTTGGCTTTAGCCTGTAAAATTTCTATGGATAAAGAAGCAAAAGGAATTTACCATATTTCATCAAATAAACTATTAAGTGTTTTTGAAATTGCACAACAAATTGCTGACGTTTTTGGGCTGGATAAAAGTTTGATTAAACCAATTTCTACTTCAACTTTAAATCAAAAAGCGCCAAGACCAGCAAAAACAGGTTTTGATTTGTCAAAAACAAATGAAGAGTTAAATTTTTATCCAAAATCCTTTAAAGAAGATTTACAAAGATTTAAAGAAACCTTAAACTAAAATCGACATTTAACTACTAAAAGTTGTTAAAAGTCCATTTTTTTAAGATATTGCACGACAGTAAAATCAAAACTAACAATTTTATTATGATAAAAAAACTTCTTTCGTTATTGCTTTTAGCATTTCCAATTATATCATTTGCACAAAGCACAACAGATAGCATCGATGCAACTTTTAAAGATTATACAGGTTGGTTTGTAGATGCTATTTTTTATGAAATTCCCTTTTCTGATACATTTCAAATACCATGGGTTTTAATTGTATTAATTGGTGGTGCTTTATTTTTTACATTTTACTTTAAGTTTATCAATTTTACGGGCTTTTTAACAGCTATACAGGTAGTTAGAGGTAAGTATGAAGATATTGAAAAACACGGTGTAGATAAACTCTATGGTGAAAATGCACAACAAGCAATTGTTGGTGAAGAAAATAATGAAAAAGCATATGGAGATCAAACTCCAGGTGGAGATTTAATTGAAACAATTAGAGATGAAAGTGCTGATGGAGAAGTTTCTCACTTCCAAGCATTAACAGCAGCATTATCTGCAACAGTTGGTTTAGGTAATATTGCTGGTGTTGCAGTAGCTTTATCAATTGGTGGTCCAGGTGCAACATTTTGGATGATAGTTGCTGGTCTTTTAGGAATGGCATCAAAATTTGCAGAATGTACATTAGGTGTAAAATATAGAGATGTTGGTGAAGATGGAACTGTTTATGGAGGTCCAATGTATTATTTAACTAAAGGATTAAAAGAAAAAGGAGCAGGTGGTTTTGGTAAGGTTTTAGCTGTGCTATTTGCAATTTTTGTAATTGGAGGTTCATTTGGTGGTGGAAACATGTTTCAAGCTAACCAAGCAGCTGCACAGTTTACAAAATTATTTGAATTAACTGGGCCAAATGCAGGTTTGTATTTTGGTATAGTAATGGCGGTTTTAGTAGCAGTTGTAATTATTGGAGGTATTAAAAGAATTGCTTCTGTAACAGAAAAAGTAGTACCATTCATGGCAGGTATTTATGTATTAGCTGCTTTAATTATCTTGTTTGCTAATTTTAGTTTAATAGATGATGCTTTTGCTTTAATTTATGAAGGCGCATTTTCTGGATTAGGTATAGCAGGTGGTTTAATAGGTGTAATGATTCAAGGTATACGTAGAGGAGCATTTTCTAACGAAGCTGGTGTAGGTTCAGCAGCAATTGCACACTCTGCAGTAAGAACTAAATACCCAGCAAGTGAAGGTATTGTTGCTTTATTAGAGCCATTTGTAGATACAGTAGTAATTTGTACAATGACTGCCTTGGTAATCATTATTACAAATTTCGATGGTCAGTTTATGCAATATGGAGTGGAAATAAAAGAAGGTGTAGAGTTAACAGCTGTAGCATTTGATTCTGTAATTCCTCATTTCTCTGTAGTATTAACAATTGCAGTAATATTATTTGCTTTTTCTACTATGATTTCTTGGTCTTATTATGGTATGCAAGGTTGGAAATTCTTATTTGGAAAAGGTAAAATTACAGATTTAGTTTATAAAGTATTATTTTTAATGTTCGTAGTTGTAGGTGCATCTATCAGTTTAGGAGCTGTTATCGATTTCTCAGATGCTATGATTTTTGCAATGGTAGTGCCAAACATTATTGGTGTAATTATGTTATCTCCAATTATTAAAAAAGAGCTAAGTAAATACATGAATGCTATTAGCAAAAAAGAAGAAGCTATAGAAGATGGTGCTGTTGATATCAATGAGCATATGTAAAAATCAATTTATATGAAATTTTTTAAATCCCATTTCTGGTACAACAAAAACCAAAGGAATGGGATTTTTTTATTGGCTATTATTATCATAGCATTGCAGTCTTTTATAGTTTTTGGTAATTTTTCTACTGATAAAAAAAAGGATACAAACTCATCTCAAGTTATATCGTTTTATAAACAGATTGATAGTTTAAGATTGGTAGAAATTGAAAATAGAAAACCAAAGATTTTTCCATTTAATCCTAATTATATTTCAGACTATAAAGGAGAACAATTAGGGATGTCTTTAGATGAAATTGATAGATTGCTAGCATTCAGAAAAACGAATAAATTCATAAATTCAAAAGAAGAGTTCCAAAAAATTACTCAAATTTCCGATAGCTTACTTGATCAAATATCTCCTTATTTCAAATTTCCTGATTGGGTTGTAAAAAGAAATCAGAATAAAAAAAGTTTAAAGCTAACTTCGAGCGCAATAGCGAAACCTTATTATAAAAAATCAAAATACAAATTATCAACAACAGACATCAACAAAGCAACTCAAGAAGATTTTAAAACCATATACGGAATTGGAGAGAAGCTGTCAGAACGTATTATTAAGTATCGTTCTAAATTACAAGGATATTCTTTCGAAGATCAAATTTATGAGGTTTGGGGTTTAGATAAAGAAGTTGCAAATAAAGTCATCTCCACTTTCAAGGTAATAGAAAAACCTATTATTAAAAAAGTGAATGTAAATACTGTTACTTTCAAGCAGTTGCTTAAAAATCCTTATATCGATTATAAATTATGTAAAAAGATTTTTGAGTATAGAGATGAAGTTGCTGAAATTCAAAATTTAACAGAACTACAACATATCAAAGATTTTCCTGTAGAATTGTATGATAGAATAGTCTTATATTTGTTAGCTGATTAAACTAACAAATTTAGAGCCTAATGAACAGTATGTATTTTACTGAAGAGCACGAGATTTTCCGTGCAAGTTTCAAAGAATTTTTACAGAAAGAAGTAGTACCACACATCAATAAGTGGGAAAAAGATGGTGAAATAGAACGTTTTATCTGGAAAAAATTTGGAGAAATGGGATATTTCGGTTTGTCTACTCCAGAAGAATATGGAGGGATGGATTTAGATTTGTTTTATACAGTTATCTTCTTAGAAGAAATGCAAAAAATCAATTCTGGCGGATTTGCAGCTGCAATGTGGGCACATGAATATCTAGCGATGACACACTTGAACAAAGAAGGAAATCATCAGCAAAAAGAAAAATATTTGACACCAAGTGTTGAGGGAGACATGATTGGTTGTTTGTGTATCACAGAACCTTTTGGTGGAAGTGATGTTGCAGGAATGCGTTCAACAGCAGTAAAACAAGGAGACAAATATGTTTTAAACGGATCAAAAACATTTATTACAAATGGAGTGTATTCAGACTATTTAATAGTTGCTGCAAAAACAGATCCTTCAGATAAATATAAAGGTATTAGTATTTTTATAGTTGATAGAGCATCAAGAGGAATTTCAGCAACAAAATTAGACAAGTTGGGTTGGAAAGCTTCAGATACAGGTGAAATTGCTTTTGATAACGTAGAAATTCCAGCTGAAAACTTGCTTGGTGAAGAAGGAAAAGGGTTTCCGTATATTATGCAGCATTTTGCTTTAGAACGTTTGTTAATGGGGGTAAATGCACATGCAAGGGCTGAATATGCAGTAGAATATGCCTTAGAATATATAAAAGAACGTGTTGCATTTGGTAAATCTTTAGATAACTTTCAAGTATTAAGACATAAAATAGCAGAAATGGCGAGTAGAGTAGACATGTGTAGAGAATACAATTACTCCATTACAAAACGTCTAGATAATGGGCAATATGTAGTAAAAGAAGCAAGTATGTCTAAGTTATTATCAACAAAAATGGCTGATGAGGTTATTTATGATGCGCTTCAACTTTTAGGAGGTTATGGTTATATGGAAGAGTATCCAATGGCTCGTTTATTAAGAGATAGCAGACTGGGTCCAATTGGTGGTGGTACTTCTGAAATCTTGAAAGAGATTATCGCAAAAATGGTAATTGATAAGAAGGAGTACAAGCCAGCTACATAGTTTTTCTAAATTATCTTTTTGCGAAAATAATTCTAATATTATCGCAAAAATGGTAATTGATAAGAAGGAGTACAAGCCAGCTACATAGTTTTTCTAAATTATCTTTTTGCGAAAATAATTCTAAGATTATCGCAAAAATGGTAATTTATGGTCAAAGTTTATGTTAATGAGGTAATTTTCATTTTTCCTATCAACTATCAACTATCAACTATCAACTATCAACTAACAACTAAGTATTTGGGCGTTCCCTAAAGGTCGGGCTTTACGTTTTATCTTTTTTATCATTCTTCAAAAAAAGGATGTCACTCCAATCCCTAACGCAAAAAGCAACTCAATAAAAGAAATTGCAAAATAAAATTGTAATTCATAATTAATAATTATCTTTGCAGTCCAAAATTTAGAAACCAACAGTTTAACTGTTTTAAAATATTAAAGATACGTATGAAGGGAGGTGCCAACTTATGTTAATTATACCTGTAAAAGAAGGAGAGAATATAGATAGAGCTTTAAAACGTTACAAACGAAAGTTTGACAGAACAAAGACTATGAAGAACTTACGTAACAGAAAAAACTTTACAAAGCCATCTGTTGCTAAAAGAGCTCAAAGAATTAAAGCGTCTTACGTTCAAAGATTAAGAACACAAGAAGAAGTAGGGTAGTGAAATCCAATTTTTAAAATTGCTTAGCAATCTTAAAAATTGACAGTTAAACTAATTCTGATGAAAATCAGAATCTATTTCTTAAAATTATAAAACTCGTATTGAATTTTCAATACGAGTTTTTTTATGTATTTTTTTGTAGTTTTACTAACATCGAACTTCGAACAACAAACAACGAACAACCGTGATAAAATCCTTTTTAGAATATTTATCCTTAGAAAAAAAATATTCAATTCATACAGTTACTGCTTATAAAAACGATTTAATTTCATTTAGAGATTTTTTAGTAACTGAACATGATCAAGAAAATTTACTAGAAGTACATTACAATCAAATTAGAGGTTGGATTGTATCTTTAGTAGATTTACAACTATCAAATCGTACTATAAATAGAAAAGTAAGTTCTTTAAAATCGTTCTATAAATTTCTGCAAAAAACACATCAGATTCAAGTAAATCCACTTTCAAAACATAAAGCGTTAAAAGTTGAAAAGAAAATACAAGTACCCTTTAATGCTTTAGAAATTAATCAAGTTATCTATAATACCACTCAAAATAATCACGATTTTGTGTCAGTTAGAAATAAGTTAATTGTCGAATTGTTTTACTCAACAGGAATTAGAAGAGCTGAACTAATAGGTATAAAAGAACAGGATATAAGTCTGCCTGATAAAACAATTAAAGTGCTGGGAAAAAGAAATAAAGAGCGTTATGTGCCTTTATTAAAATCTGTTGTTAAGACATTGAATAATTATTTAGATTTAAAACAAGAGTATTCAAAAGGTAAAAATGAGTTGTTCATAACTGAAAAAGGAAATAAAATATATGAAACTCTTGTTTACAGAATTATTAATTCATACTTTAGTGAAGTCTCTACAAAAGAGAAAAAAAGTCCTCATATTTTAAGACATTCTTTTGCAACACATCTCTTAAATGAAGGGGCTGATATAAATTCGGTTAAAGAATTGTTAGGGCATTCTTCTTTAGCTTCAACTCAAGTCTATACCAATAGTAGTTTAGATGCGATTAAAAAAGTGTATAACCAAGCTCACCCTAAGAGCAATAAAAAAAAGTAACGTATGAAAGTATTCACGCAATCAGTAAACTTTAATGCAGACAAAGAATTAGTAGAATATTCAGAAAATAAAGTTTCATCATTAACTAAATTTCATGATAAAATTGTTGATGCTGAGGTTTTCTTAAAAGTGCAAAACACAAGTGATAAAGAAAATAAGATAACAGAAGTGAAAATTAACATACCAGGAAGCGAGTTAATTGTAAAAAGACAAACAAAAACCTTTGAGGAAGGGCTTAATTCTGCAGTAGATAATTTAAAAAGACAGCTAAAAAGATCTAAAGAAAAACATCGAGATTCTTTAATCTCGTAAAAAACTTAAAAAAATAATAATAAAAAGTTTTAGAAATAAAAAAAACTTTATACATTTGCAATCCGTTAGAAATAGCGGGTTGTTTTTTTGTGATAATTTTCGCAACAAAAGCCGATGTAGCTCAGCTGGCTAGAGCAGCTGATTTGTAATCAGCAGGTCGTGGGTTCGAGTCCCTCCATCGGCTCAAAAAACATAAGTTCATAGATATAGTAAATTAGAGGGGAGATACTCAAGCGGTCAACGAGGACGGACTGTAACTCCGTTGGTTACACCTTCGCAGGTTCGAATCCTGCTCTCCCCACAATTTACATTTTGCGAAAGTAGCTCAGTTGGTAGAGCGTCAGCCTTCCAAGCTGAATGTCGCCGGTTCGAACCCGGTCTTTCGCTCAGAGTATTCCAATCAAGCCGGTGTAGCTCAGTTGGTAGAGCGCATCCTTGGTAGGGATGAGGTCATGGGTTCAAATCCCATCATTGGCTCATTAAAAAGTATTATTAGACACTAAATATATTTAAACTAAGAATTAAAATTAATAATTATGGCAAAAGGAACTTTTGACCGTTCGAAACCACACTTAAACATTGGTACTATCGGACACGTAGATCACGGTAAAACAACTTTAACTGCGGCTATTACTAAAGTATTAGCTGATGCAGGTTTCTCTGAAGCTAGATCTTTTGATCAGATTGATAATGCACCAGAAGAAAAAGAAAGAGGTATTACAATTAACACTTCTCACGTAGAATATCAAACAGCAAATCGTCACTATGCACACGTTGACTGTCCAGGTCACGCCGATTATGTGAAGAACATGGTAACAGGTGCTGCTCAGATGGATGGTGCTATATTGGTTGTTGCTGCAACAGATGGTCCAATGCCTCAAACTAGAGAGCATATCTTATTAGGTCGTCAAGTAGGTATTCCTCGTATCGTTGTTTTCTTAAACAAAGTTGATATGGTAGATGATGAGGAGCTTTTAGAATTAGTAGATATGGAGGTTAGAGAATTATTATCTTTCTATGATTACGATGGAGATAATGGTCCTGTAGTTTCGGGTTCTGCTTTAGGAGCTTTAAACGGAGAGCAAAAGTGGGTTGATAGTGTGTTAGAGTTAATGGAAGCTTGTGATTCATGGATTGAAGAGCCTTTAAGAGAAGTAGATAAAGATTTCTTAATGCCAATTGAAGATGTGTTTTCTATTACTGGTCGTGGTACTGTTGCTACTGGTCGTATAGAAACTGGTATCGCTAACACTGGTGATGCTGTAGATATTATTGGTATGGGGGCTGAAAAATTAGCATCTACAATTACTGGTATCGAGATGTTCCGTCAAATCTTAGATAGAGGTGAAGCTGGAGATAATGCTGGTATCTTATTAAGAGGTATTGAGAAAACTCAAATCAAAAGAGGTATGGTAATCTGTAAGCCAGGTTCTGTAACTCCACATGCTAAGTTTAAAGCTGAGGTTTATGTTCTTAAAAAAGAAGAAGGTGGACGTCATACTCCATTCCATAACAACTATCGTCCTCAGTTCTATGTAAGAACTACCGATGTAACAGGTACTATTAATTTACCTGATGGAGTTGAAATGGTAATGCCAGGAGATAACTTAACAATTACTGTTGATTTAATTCAACCAATCGCATTAAACTTAGGTTTACGTTTTGCAATCCGTGAAGGTGGTAGAACAGTTGGTGCAGGTCAGGTAACTGAATTATTAGACTAATATTTTATTAGTTTATTGATTAATAAATTCTAAGGGTGTTCCGTTTTTAACGGAACGCCTTTATCAATGAATAAGAACGGGTTTAGCTCAGTTGGTAGAGCACTGGTCTCCAAAACCAGTTGTCGGGAGTTCGAGCCTCTCAACCCGTGCAAAACAAAATAAGTAAGATGAACTTTATACAATATATCAAAGATTCTTTTGACGAATTAAATAATCACATGACGTGGATATCTAAAGAAGATGCTCAAAAAACAACTGTAACTGTAGCTGTTTTTACAATTTTATTCGCATTAGCAGTTGCTGGTATAGACTATGTTTTTCAAACTGGGTTAGATAACTTTTTCAAATTATTTTAAGAAATAAATTATGGCTGATTCAGTAATGAAATGGTATGTTGTAAGAGCCATTGGAGGACAAGAAAATAAAGTTAAATCTTATATAGAAACTGAGATTTCTAGAGTAGGGTTATCTGATTATGTTAGTCAGGTAATTGTTCCAACAGAAAAAGTTGTTCAAATTAGAAACGGTAAAAAAGTTAACAGAGAAAGAGTTTATTTTCCTGGCTATATAATGGTAGAGGCTAATCTTTCTGGAGAAGTTCCTCACGTTATTAAGGCAATTACAGGTGTTATTGGTTTTTTAGGAGAAACAAAAGGAGGAGATCCTGTACCTATGCGTAAATCTGAAGTAAACAGAATGTTAGGTAAAGTTGATGAATTGTCAATTCAAGAAGAAAACATTGCAATACCTTTTAATGTTGGCGAAACTGTAAAGGTTGTAGACGGTCCTTTTAATGGATTTGACGGAACTATCGAAAAAGTAAATGAAGAAAAGCGTAAGCTTGAAGTAATGGTGAAAATCTTTGGAAGAAAAACACCATTAGAGTTAAGTTATATGCAAGTAGAAAAAATATAATTGTTACACAAATATATATCGATTTGTTTTTGAGCTTCCAAATCTAAAACAAATCATTAAACATTTTTAAAATGGCAAAAGAAGTTAGTAAAGTAGTTAAATTACAAGTAAGGGGAGGCGCAGCGAATCCATCGCCGCCGGTTGGACCCGCTTTAGGAGCTGCTGGTGTTAACATTATGGAGTTTTGTAAACAGTTCAATGCAAGAACGCAAGATAAGCAAGGTAAAGTTTTACCTGTGGTTATTACTGTTTTCAAAGACAAATCATTCGATTTTGTTGTAAAAACTCCTCCTGCAGCAGTACAGTTACTAGAAGCGGCCAAAATCAAAAAAGGTTCAGGAGAACCAAACAGAAAGAAAGTAGCATCAGTTACTTGGGATCAAATTAAAGTTATTGCAGAAGATAAAATGGCAGATTTAAATGCTTTTGAAGTTGCTTCAGCAATGCGTATGATTGCAGGTACAGCACGTTCTATGGGATTAACAGTAAAAGGTGATGCACCAGCATAAACTTTATAAAAAGTAGTAAAATGGCAAAATTAACAAAAAAGCAAAAAGAAGCTTACGCTAAGGTTGATAAAACGCAATCTTATGATTTAGCAGCTGCTTCAGCGCTAGTCAAAGACATTACTAATGTAAAGTTTGATGCATCAGTAGATTTAGCAATTCGTTTAGGAGTAGATCCACGTAAAGCTAATCAAATGGTTAGAGGTGTAGTAACATTACCTCACGGAACTGGTAAAGATGTAAAAGTTTTAGCATTAGTAACTCCAGATAAAGAAGCAGATGCTACAGCAGCAGGTGCAGATTATGTTGGATTAGATGAGTACCTTCAAAAAATTAAAGGAGGATGGACAGATGTAGACGTAATCATTACAATGCCAAGTGTAATGGGTAAATTAGGTCCTTTAGGAAGAATTTTAGGTCCTAGAGGTTTAATGCCAAACCCAAAAACTGGTACAGTAACAATGGATGTTTCTAAAGCTGTACAGGATGTAAAAGCAGGGAAAATCGACTTTAAAGTTGATAAAACTGGTATCGTTCATGCTGCAATTGGAAAAGTATCTTTTGATGCTAAGAAGATTGAAGAAAATGCAAACGAATTAATTCAAACAATTCTTAAACTGAAACCTACAACAGCGAAAGGAACGTATGTAAAAAGCGTTTTTATGTCTAGCACGATGAGTCCTAGTATTCCTGTTGAAGTTAAAACTGTTTAATACGTTAAAACTTATAATTATGACTAGAGAAGAGAAATCACAAGTAATACAAGATTTAACAGCAGTATTAGCAGACACAAACACTTTATATTTAGCAGATATTTCTGGATTAGATGCACAAACAACATCTAATTTACGTAGAGCTTGTTTTAAGGCAGGTGTTCAGTTATCAGTTGTTAAAAATACTTTGCTTGAGAAAGCAATGGAAGCTTCAGATAAAGATTTTGGAGACTTAACATCAGTATTAAAAGGTAATACTTCTATGATGATTGCTGAGGCAGCAAATGCACCAGCAAAACTAATCAAAGAGTTCAGAAAGAAATCTAAAGATAGACCATTATTAAAAGGGGCTTTTGCAGAAGAGTCTATTTATATTGGTGATGATCAATTAGATGCTTTAGTAGATATTAAATCTAGAGAAGAACTTATTGGAGAAATCATCGGATTATTA
Source organism: Polaribacter septentrionalilitoris (assembly GCF_009832745.1). Taxonomy (GTDB): domain Bacteria; phylum Bacteroidota; class Bacteroidia; order Flavobacteriales; family Flavobacteriaceae; genus Polaribacter; species Polaribacter septentrionalilitoris. Next base: position 345,691 of record NZ_VRMJ01000041.1, read on the forward strand.
CAATCACCAGCTAAGAATGTTGTTTCAGCATTACAATCAGGTGGACAAACACTTTCAGGTATTATCAAAACATTATCTGAAAAATAATTACGCGCACAAATAAACTATAATAAACAAAATTTTTAAAAACAATTAAAATGGCAGATTTAAAAGATTTCGCAGAACAATTAGTTAACTTAACAGTAAAAGAAGTTAACGAATTAGCTACTATCTTAAAAGACGAATATGGTATTGAGCCAGCAGCAGCAGCAGTTGCAGTAGCAGGTCCAGCAGCAGGAGGAGACGATGCAGCTGAAGAGCAAACAGAATTCGATGTAATCTTAAAAGCAGCAGGAGGTTCTAAATTAGCAGTAGTTAAATTAGTAAAAGAATTAACTGGTTTAGGATTAAAAGAAGCTAAAGGTATCGTTGATAGCGCACCAGCAGCAGTAAAAGAAGCAGTTTCTAAAGATGAGGCAGAAGGTCTTAAAAAATCTTTAGAAGAAGCAGGAGCTGAGGTAGAGCTTAAGTAAGCTATTACTTCTCGATTTTCGAACAAGGATATCGAAATCGAGATAACAAATTTAGGTTTAGGTACTAAAAACTGCGGTTTTTAGGCCTAAACCATTTTGTGTATATATTCGTTCTTTATTTTAATTCAAGATTTTAATCAAAAAAATATTCTCTTTTGGCAACGAAAAACACTACTGAAAGAATCAACTTCGCAACTTCTCAAATGATTAAAGAGTATCCAGATTTTTTGGATATTCAGGTAAAATCTTTTCAAGATTTTTTCCAACTTCAAACTAAAGCAGAAGAAAGAGGCGAAGAAGGTTTGTACAAAACCTTCATGGATAACTTTCCAATTACAGATACAAGAAATCAATTCGTATTAGAATTTTTAGACTACTTCGTAGATCCACCAAGATATTCTATTCAAGAATGTATCGAAAGAGGGCTTACACACAGTGTGCCGTTAAAAGCACGTTTAAAATTATACTGTACAGACCCAGAACACGAAGATTTCGAAACCATTGTACAAGATGTTTATCTAGGTACAATTCCTTATATGACAAACTCTGGTACCTTTGTAATTAATGGTGCAGAGCGTGTGGTAGTTTCTCAGTTACACAGATCACCAGGTGTATTCTTTGGACAATCTTTCCACGCAAATGGTACTAAATTATATTCAGCAAGAGTAATTCCTTTTAAAGGATCTTGGATAGAATTTGCTACAGATATCAATCAAGTAATGTACGCTTATATTGATAGAAAGAAAAAATTACCAGTAACAACATTATTCAGAGCCATAGGTTTTGAAAGAGATAAAGATATTTTAGAGATTTTTGATCTTGCAGAAGAAATAAAAGTTTCTAAAGCTGGATTAAAGAAAGTATTAGGTCGCAAATTAGCTGCCAGAGTTTTAAAAACTTGGCATGAAGATTTTGTAGATGAAGATACTGGAGAGGTTGTATCTATTGAAAGAAATGAAATTATTTTTGATCGTGATACAATTTTAGAAAAAGAACATATTGATGAAATTATAGATGCAGGTGCTAAAACCGTTTTACTTCATAAAGAAGATAACGACATGGCAGATTATGCTATTATTCATAATACACTTCAAAAAGATCCTACAAACTCAGAGAAAGAAGCTGTAGAACATATTTATAGACAATTACGTAATGCAGAACCGCCAGATGAGGAAACTGCAAGAGGTATTATAGATAAGTTATTTTTCTCAGAGCAACGTTATAATTTAGGTGAAGTTGGTCGTTTTAGAATGAACACTAAACTTCAGTTAGATGTTGATATGGACCAAAAAGTATTAACAAAACTAGATATTATTACAATTATCAAGTTTTTAATACAGTTAATCAATTCTAAAGCAGAAGTTGATGATATTGATCACTTATCAAACAGACGTGTAAGAACTGTAGGTGAGCAATTAGCAAGTCAGTTTGGTGTTGGTTTAGCACGTATGGCTAGAACCATTCGTGAGCGTATGAATGTGCGTGATAACGAAGTATTTACACCAATAGATTTAATTAATGCAAAAACATTATCATCTGTAATAAACTCATTCTTTGGTACAAACCAGTTATCTCAGTTTATGGATCAAACAAATCCATTAGCAGAGATTACACACAAGCGTAGATTATCTGCACTTGGACCTGGAGGTTTATCAAGAGAAAGAGCAGGTTTCGAGGTTCGTGACGTTCACTATACACATTATGGTCGTTTATGTCCTATTGAAACTCCTGAGGGACCAAACATTGGTTTAATCTCTTCACTTTCTGTATTTGCAAAAGTGAACAACTTAGGGTTTATTGAAACTCCATATAGAAAAGTAAATGACGGTGTTGTAGCCCCAGAAGAGCCTATTTATTTAAGTGCTGAAGAAGAAGAAGGTATGAAAATTGCCCAATCTAATTTAGAATTAAATGAAGATGGAAGTTTTGTTACAGATAGAGTAATTGCTCGTGAAGAAGGTGATTTCCCTGTGGTAACTCCACAAGATATTCAATATATGGATGTTGCACCAAATCAAATTGCTTCAATTTCGGCATCTTTGATTCCGTTTTTAGAGCATGATGATGCAAACCGTGCATTGATGGGATCTAACATGATGCGTCAAGCAGTTCCATTATTACGTCCAGAATCACCAATTGTTGGTACAGGTTTAGAACGTAGAGTTGCAAAAGATTCTAGAATCTTAATAAACGCAGAAGGAGCAGGAGTTGTAACATATGTAGATGCTAACAAAATAACCATTAAGTATGATAGAACTGATGAAGAAAGGCTTGTAAGTTTTGATTCTGATGAAGTTTCTTACAACTTAATTAAGTTTAGAAAAACAAATCAAGGTACATCAATTAACCTAAAACCTATTGTAGAAAAAGGAGATAGAGTTTCTGAAGGACAAGTACTTTGTGAAGGTTATGCAACGCAAAAAGGAGAATTAGCGCTAGGTAGAAATATGAAAGTAGCCTTTATGCCTTGGAAAGGGTATAACTTTGAGGATGCAATTGTAATTTCAGAAAGAGTTGTTCGTGAAGATATATTTACATCTATTCACATTGATGAGTATTCTTTAGACGTAAGAGATACAAAATTAGGAACTGAAGAGTTGACTAATGATATCCCTAACGTATCTGAAGAAGCTACCAAAGATTTAGATGAAAATGGAATGATTAGAATTGGAGCAGAAGTAAATCCTGGTGATATCTTAATTGGTAAGATTACACCAAAAGGAGAATCTGATCCAACTCCAGAAGAAAAATTATTACGTGCTATTTTTGGTGATAAAGCAGGTGATGTAAAAGATGCATCATTAAAAGCTTCTCCATCATTAAGAGGTGTAGTAATTGATAAAAAATTATTTAAAAGAGCTGTAAAAGATAAGAATAAGAGGTTAAGAGATAAAGAAGCAGTTGCTGCTTTAGAACAATCTTTTGTTTCTAAGTTCGAAGGATTAAAAGATGAATTAATTGAAAAATTATTCACTTTAATAAGTGGAAAAACTTCTCAAGGTGTATTTAACGATTTAGGTGAAGAAGTATTACCAAAAGGTAAAAAATATACACTAAAAATGTTAAACTCTGTTGATGATTATGTGCATTTAACAGGTTCTTGGACTACAGATAGCGACTTAAACAAATTAGTTGGTGAGTTAGTTCATAATTATAAGATTAAAGTAAACGATTTACAAGGTTCTTTACGTCGTCAAAAGTTTACTATTTCTGTAGGTGATGAATTACCAGCAGGAATTTTAAAACTAGCTAAAATCTACATTGCTAAAAAACGTAAGTTAAAAGTAGGAGATAAAATGGCGGGTCGTCACGGAAACAAAGGTATTGTTGCACGTATTGTAAGAGCTGAAGATATGCCTTTCTTAGAAGACGGAACTCCAGTAGATATCGTATTAAATCCGTTAGGTGTACCATCTCGTATGAATATTGGTCAGATTTATGAAACTGTTCTTGGATGGGCAGGTCAAAAGTTAGACAAAAAATATGCAACACCAATTTTTGATGGAGCGTCTTTAGACGAAATCAACAAATATACAGATGATGCAGGTGTACCAAGATTTGGACACACTTATTTATATGATGGAGGAACAGGAAAACGTTTTGATCAACCTGCAACAGTTGGGGTAATTTATATGATTAAATTAGGACACATGATTGAAGATAAAATGCACGCGCGTTCTATTGGTCCTTATTCATTAATTACACAACAACCATTAGGTGGTAAAGCACAGTTTGGTGGTCAGCGTTTTGGAGAGATGGAAGTTTGGGCACTTGAAGCATATGGGGCATCAAGTATCTTAAGAGAAATCTTAACTGTAAAATCTGATGATGTAATGGGTAGAGCAAAAACATACGAAAGTATCGTTAAAGGTGAAGCTATGCCAGAACCAGGTTTACCAGAATCATTTAACGTATTAATGCACGAACTGAAAGGTTTAGGATTAGACGTTAGATTAGAAGAATAAATTTTAATAGTTGGTAGTTGTTAGTTCTTGGTTATTGGTTTCAAACCTTTAATTAGAATTTGAGAGTCAAAACTAAAAACTAACAACTAAAAACCAAAAACTATATAAAAGAACATGGCAAGAAAACAAGAGAAGTACACTGTAAAAAAGTTTAATAAAATCTCAATTGGGTTATCATCACCAGAAGCTATTTTAGAAGTTTCTAAAGGTGAAGTTTTAAAACCAGAAACTATAAATTATCGTACTCATAAACCAGAACGAGATGGTTTATTTTGTGAGCGTATTTTTGGTCCTGTAAAGGATTATGAGTGTGCTTGTGGAAAGTACAAAAGAATTCGTTATAAAGGAATTGTTTGTGATAGATGTGGGGTAGAAGTTACCGAAAAGAAAGTACGTAGAGATAGAGTAGGGCACATCAACTTGGTGGTTCCTGTGGCTCATATTTGGTACTTTAGATCATTACCTAATAAAATGGGTTACCTTTTAGGGTTACCATCTAAAAAGTTAGATATGATTATTTACTACGAACGTTACGTAGTAATTCAACCAGGTATTGCAAAAAATGTTGAAGGAGAACCATTACAAAAAATGGATTTCTTAACTGAAGAAGAATATTTAGATATTGTGGACGAGTTGCCACAAGATAATCAATATCTAGAAGATGCAGACCCAAATAAGTTTATTGCTAAAATGGGTGCTGAGTGTTTAATAGACTTATTGGCTCGTATAGATTTAGACCAATTATCTTTTGATTTAAGACACAAAGCAAACACAGAAACGTCTAAGCAACGTAAAACAGAGGCGTTAAAGCGTTTAAATGTTGTTGAAGCATTTAGAGATTCACAAAAGAATAGAGAGAATAATCCTGAGTGGATGATTATGAAGGCAGTACCAGTAATTCCGCCAGAATTACGTCCGTTAGTGCCTTTAGATGGTGGTCGTTTTGCAACATCAGATTTAAATGATTTATACAGAAGAGTTATTATCAGAAACAATCGTTTAAAAAGATTAGTTGAAATTAAAGCTCCAGAAGTTATTTTACGTAATGAAAAACGTATGTTACAAGAATCTGTAGATTCTTTATTTGATAACACACGTAAATCATCTGCAGTAAAAACAGAATCTAACAGACCTCTAAAATCTTTATCAGATTCATTAAAAGGTAAACAAGGTCGTTTCCGTCAAAACTTATTAGGAAAGCGTGTTGATTATTCTGCACGTTCTGTAATTGTTGTTGGACCAGAAATGAAATTGTCTGAATGTGGATTGCCAAAAGATATGGCAGCTGAATTGTACAAACCTTTTGTAATCCGTAAGTTGATTGAAAGAGGAATTGTAAAAACTGTTAAATCTGCAAAGAAAATAATAGATAGAAAAGAACCAGTTGTTTGGGATATTTTAGAAAACGTAATTAAAGGGCATCCAGTTTTATTAAACAGAGCTCCTACGTTACACAGATTAGGTATCCAAGCTTTTCAACCAAAATTAATTGAAGGAAAAGCAATTCAATTACATCCATTAGCATGTTCTGCATTTAATGCCGATTTTGATGGAGATCAAATGGCGGTTCACTTACCATTAGGACCTGAAGCTATTTTAGAAGCACAATTATTAATGTTGGCTTCTCATAATATCTTAAATCCTGCAAATGGTGCTCCAGTAACAGTTCCTTCTCAGGATATGGTTCTTGGATTATATTATATGACAAAAGAAAGAAAGTCAACCAAAGATGTTCCTATTAAAGGAGAAGGGTTAACTTTCTATTCGCCAGAAGAAGTAACAATAGCGTTCAACGAGGAACAAGTAGATTTAAATGCATCTATAAAAGTTAGAACTCAAGATATTGAAAACGGAGCGCAAGTAACAAAAATCATTGAAACTACAGTAGGTAGAGTTTTATTTAATGAAAAAGTTCCTGCTGCAGCTGGTTATATCAATGAAGTATTGACTAAGAAAAACTTACGTGGAATTATTGGTGGAATCTTAAAAGCTACTGATATCCCTACTACAGGAGAATTCTTAGACCAAATTAAAAATATGGGATATAAATACGCTTTCGAAGGTGGTTTATCATTCTCATTAGGAGATATCATTATTCCTGCAGAAAAACAATCTATGATTGATGAAGCAAACAAGGAAGTTGATGGTATTGTAATGAATTATAACATGGGTATGTTAACGCAAAAAGAGCGTTATAATCAGGTAATTGATGTTTGGGGTTCTACCAACAACAGATTAACTGAGTTATCGATGAAACGTTTACGTGAAGACCAACAAGGATTTAACTCAGTATACATGATGTTAGATTCTGGAGCAAGGGGTTCTAAAGAGCAAATTCGTCAGTTAACTGGTATGCGTGGATTAATGGCAAAACCTAAAAAATCTACTGCTGGTGGTGGTGAAATTATTGAAAATCCAATTCTTTCTAACTTTAAAGAAGGATTATCAATCTTAGAGTACTTTATTTCTACTCACGGTGCTCGTAAAGGATTAGCAGATACCGCATTAAAAACGGCAGATGCTGGTTACTTAACACGTAGATTAGTAGATGTTTCTCAAGATGTTATCATTAACGAAGAAGATTGTGGTACGTTAAGAGGACTAGAAGTTACTCCTTTAAAGAAAAACGATGAAATTGTAGAATCTTTATCAGACAGAATAGAAGGACGTATTTCTTTAAATGATGTATATCATCCATTAACAGAAGAGCTTATTTTAGAAGCAAATCAACCGATTTCTTCTCAATTGGCTTTAGAAGTTGAAAAATCAGGAATTGATAGATTAGAAGTAAGATCTCCATTGACATGTGAGTCTTCAAAAGGTATTTGTGCTAAATGTTATGGTCAGAGTTTATCTACACGTAACAAAGTTCAAATTGGTGAAGCAGTTGGTGTAATTGCAGCACAATCTATTGGTGAACCTGGTACACAGTTAACATTACGTACATTCCACGTTGGTGGGGTTGCAGGTAATATATCAGAAGACAACAAGTTAATTGCTAAGTTTGATGGTAATGTTACTATAGATGATTTACGTACAGTAAAAGGTAAAGATAACGAAGGCAATGAAGTTGATATTGTAATCTCTAGAACAGCAGAAATTAAGATTGTTGATAAGAAAACAGGAATTACGCAGAGTACAAATATCATACCTTATGGTTCTATCATTTTTGATAAGGATAGAAAAACAATCAAAAAAGGAGATGTTATTGTACAATGGGATCCTTTTAACGGTGTAATTGTTTCTGAATTTGCTGGTAAAGTGAAGTTCGACAATTTAGAGCAAGGTATGAACTACTCTGTTGAAATTGATGAGCAAACTGGTTTCCAAGAAAAAGTAATTACAGATTCTAAGAACAAGAAAATCATTGCTTCTTTAATTATAGAAGATGAAGATGGTAATGCTTTACGTTCTTACAGTTTACCTGTTGGAGCACACTTAATGGTTGATAATGGAGATACTGTAGAAAGTGGAAAAACATTAGTTAAGATTCCTAGAAAATCTGGAAAAGCAGGAGATATTACAGGAGGTTTACCACGTGTAACAGAATTGTTTGAAGCACGTAACCCTTCTAACCCATCTGTAGTTTCTGAGATTGATGGTGTAGTTTCTTTTGGTAAAATTAAGCGAGGTAATAGAGAGATAATTGTTGAGTCTAAGACTGGTGATATTAAAAAGTATTTAGTAAAACTTTCTAATCAGATCTTAGTTCAAGAAAACGACTTTATTAAAGCTGGTTTACCATTATCAGATGGAGCAACTACTCCTTCTGATATCTTAAGAATTAAAGGACCATCTGCAGTACAAGAATACTTAGTAAACGAAATTCAAGAAGTATATCGTTTACAAGGTGTAAAAATTAACGACAAACATTTTGAAGTTGTTGTTCGTCAAATGATGCGTAAAGTTAAGATTATAGATTCTGGAGATACATTATTCTTAGAGAATCAATTAATTCACAAAAACGACTTTATCACAGAAAACGACGCAATCTACGGAATGAAAGTTGTTGAAGATGCTGGAGATTCAGAAAACCTAAAAGCAGGTCAAATTATCACTGCACGTGATTTAAGAGATGAAAACTCTTTATTAAGAAGAAATGATCAAAACTTAGTTACGGCAAGAGATGCAAGACCAGCAACAGCAGAACAAGTTTTACAAGGTATTACAAGAGCGTCATTACAGACTAAATCGTTTATTTCTGCAGCTTCTTTCCAAGAAACTACAAAAGTATTAAACGAAGCCGCTGTAAACGGTAAAATAGATACTTTAGAAGGATTAAAAGAAAATGTAATTGTTGGTAAGAAAATTCCAGCGGGTACAGGTATGAGAGCTTACGACAACTTAATTGTTGGTCCTAAGGACGAAATAGAACAAAGTTTCTAAATAACGTGTAAACGTTTAAATATTTAAAAGTTGAATTGTTTGCAGTATCTTTACTGTGTTCAATTCAACTTTTTTCTTTTTAAGATAATAATACTCTTAAACGACTCAACTAAAAAACAATTTAATTATGGAAGAAAATCAAAATCAAGACGGACAAATAAATATAGAATTAGATCAAGAAATTGCAGAAGGAACTTATTCTAATTTGGCAATAATCAATCATTCTATTTCTGAGTTTATTGTAGATTTTATCAATATTATGCCAGGTGTACCAAAGGCAAAAGTAAAATCTAGAATTATTTTAACGCCACAACATGCTAAAAGATTAACCAAAGCTTTAGCTGATAATGTTCGTAAATTCGAACAACAAAACGGAGAAATAAAAGATTATGAGCAACCTCCAATCCCGATGAATTTTGGACCAACAGGTCAGGCTTAAGATAAAAAAATCTCAAACTTTTTAGTTTGAGATTTTTTTATTACCAATACACTTATAAGTATTTTTAATGAAAATCATAAAAAACATATATAAAAATTTATGATAAAAAAGTACCATATTTGTATCGTTAAAACTTACAGATATGGAGAGATTGAAAATACAAAACAAGCAAAAAAAAATTTTAAATCAAGATGTTACAAAAGTAGCAGTGGCTTACGGAGATGGAATTGGCCCTGAAATAATGGATGCAACATTAAGAATTCTAAATGCTGCAGGGGCAAACATTCAACCAGAAAAAATTGAAATAGGAGAGAAAGTATACCTTTCTGGAAACTCATCTGGAATAGAAAAGAGTACCTGGGAAATCATTAACAGAAATAAATTAATTTTAAAAGCTCCTATTACAACACCTCAGGGTAAAGGCTACAAAAGCCTAAATGTTACATTAAGAAAATCATTAGGACTTTTTGCAAATGTAAGACCAGTAATTGCTTATGCACCTTATGTAGAAACTAACTTTGCAAATATGGATGTTGTAATTGTTAGAGAAAATGAAGAAGATTTATATGCAGGTATAGAGCATCAACAAACACAAGATGTGGTTCAATGTTTAAAGTTAATTACCAGACCTGGGTGTGAAAAAATTGTAAGGTATGCGTTTGAATATGCCAAAGCTTATGGTAGAAAAAAGGTTACATGTATGGTAAAAGATAATATTATGAAATTAACAGATGGTTTGTTTCATAATGTTTTTAAAGAGATTGCATTAGAATATCCAGAAATAGAAAGTAATTCACAAATTATAGACATAGGTTCTGCTCGTTTAGCGGCAACCCCACAAAATTACGATGTTATTGTAACATCTAATTTATACGGAGATATTATTTCTGATATTGCAGCAGAAATAGCAGGTTCAGTTGGTATGGCTGGTTCCGCTAATATAGGCACTAATGTTGCTATGTTTGAAGCAATTCATGGTTCTGCACCAGATATTGCAGGTCAAAAAATAGCAAATCCATCTGGTTTATTAAATGCTGCCATAATGTTATTGTCTCATGTTGGAAAAACACAAATTGCTGATACTATTAAAAATGCTTGGTTAAAAACACTAGAAGATGGTTATCATACAGTAGATGTTTATCAAGAAAATATTACAAAGGAAATTGTTTCTACAGGTGAATTTGCAACAAGAGTTATTGAAAATTTAGGAAAATTACCAAAGCAATTGAAAGTAAGTAAATTAGCTGATGGTAAAGGAGAAATTAAGATTCCTGAATATATTCGAAAAGAACAACATCAAGTTTTGGTTGGAGTTGATATCTTTATCGACTGGAAAGGTAAAAACCCTAATGAAATAGGAGATACATTAAATAATATTAAATCATTTAAAATGAAATTGAAAATGATTACAAATAGAGGCGTAAAAGTATATCCAGATGGTTTACCAGAGACTTATTGTACCGACCATTGGAGATGTAGATTTGTAGATATAGATTCTAAAATTGATGGAGATAAAATTTATAATGAAGTAGATTTTGAAAAAATAATCGCTTTGCAATCTATATTGCATCACAAAGGTTTTAAAGTTATTAAAACAGAAAACTTATACGAGTTTGATGGTAAACGAGGATTTTCTTTAGGTCAAGGTGAATAGATTTAAAATATCTTAACTAAAAAAGGCGAAACTTAATAGTTTCGCCTTTTTTAGTTATATTTTTCTAGTCTTATTGAGTAACCAAAAATCAGCTAAAACCAAAGCAGTCATTGCTTCTACAATAGGGACAGCTCTTGGTACAACACAAGGGTCATGTCTTCCTTTACCAGTAATTTCTGTAACTTCATTTTCTGAATTTATGGTTTGCTGAGAGCTCATAATAGTAGCTACAGGTTTAAAAGCAACTCTAAAGTAAATATCCATTCCGTTAGAAATTCCACCTTGTACACCTCCAGATAAGTTAGATTGAGTAGAACCATCCGCATTAAAAATATCGTTATGCTCAGAACCTTTCATTTTTGCACCACAAAAACCACTACCAAATTCAAAACCTTTTACAGCATTTATAGATAACATTGCCTGCCCAAGTGCAGCATGTAGTTTATTAAATATAGGCTCACCTAAACCAACAGGTACATTTTGTGCCACACAAGTTATGGTTCCTCCAATAGTATCACCAGCTTTTCTAATTTCTTTAATTTTAGCAATCATTTTCTCAGCAGAAGCTTCATCAGGACAGCGAACAATATTGCTTTCTGTTTTAGAAAAATCTACCTCTTGGTAAGGTTTTTCCATAAAAATATCACCCACAGAAGATGTAAAAGCATTAATATTGATACTAGCAACCAATTGTTTTGCCAAAGCACCAGCTACAACCCAATTGGCAGTTTCTCTTGCGGAACTTCTACCACCCCCTCTATAATCTCTTAAACCATATTTTTGGTCATAAGTGTAATCAGCATGAGAAGGTCTATAAATATTGGTATTATGATTATAGTCTTTGCTTTTCTGGTTGGTGTTTCTAATTACAAAACCGATAGAAGTACCAGTAGTTTTTCCTTCAAAAATTCCTGAAAGAAATTCTACCGTATCTGGCTCTTTACGTTGAGTAACAATTTTGGATTGACCAGGTTTACGTCTGTTTAGTTCTTCCTGAATTGCATCAAAATTAACTTTTAAACCAGCAGGAAACCCATCAATAACTCCGCCAATAGCAGTTCCGTGAGATTCTCCATAAGTTGTAACTCTTAATAATTTTCCAAAAGAATTAAATGACATAATAAGATTGTTAGAATAATGGGAGCAAAGATAGTAAACAGATACATAAAACTTATAGTTTTCATTGTTTTACTGATGATTTCTAAAATCGATAAAATGAATATAGCTATTGATAGTTAGGAAGATATGATTTTTATTAAATGATATTCAAATAAGCTAAAAAAATAATGAGATTTTTGTTTCAGAAAATAAAAAAGGTTTCTATATTTGCATCCGCATTCAGGAAATACCTGATGAGACACTTGGAGAAATGGCAGAGTGGTCGAATGCGGCAGTCTTGAAAACTGTTGACTGTAACAGGTCCGGGGGTTCGAATCCCTCTTTCTCCGCAAAACCTCACAAATTCTTGTGAGGTTTTTTATTTATAAAACCTTTGATTTAATTTTCTTCCAGACTTTAATTAATAAAACACCAGAAACAACAGTTGTTGCAGATAACAATAAAGCATTAGTAGTTTCTCCGTAAACCCAGAAACCGGTCGCAAAAAGACAAGAATAAATTAAAACACAACCCAATAGAATTGCTAAGATTCCAGCAGGAACACTCCAACCTTCTGCTTTATTTTGGAGTTCAATATTTTCGGATTTTGCATCAGCAATCACTTTTTTCCATCCAGGACCACCAGGTTGAGTCTTTTGATAAAAAGAATACAAAACTTCTTTTGAATCTGGTTGTGTAATATAAGTAATCATCAACCAAATTATAGTGGTGATTAGAACTACAAAAGGCAGTTGAAACCAGTTAGGAAAAATTCCTGTTTGATTGGCAAATAAAATATAGCCTAAAGAAGTAAAGTTTAATAAAATTGAAATAATTCCTGATGAAAACATTGCAGCAATTTCACTCCAAGCATTAATTCGCCACCAAAACCAACGTAGAATAAATAATAATCCTGTACCAGCTCCAAACATAATGATAATATCAAAAACTTGTTTTATGTTAGTTAAGCTTAATGCAAATATTCCGCTAATAACCATCATAAGTATGGTAGTAATTCTACCCACGTTTACCAATTCTTTTTCTGATGCTTTTTTTGTTACAAAACGTTTGTAGAAATCGTTAACTATATAGGAAGCTCCCCAGTTTAAATGTGTAGAAATTGTACTCATATAAGCTGCAATTAATGAAGCCAAAACAATTCCTAAAATTCCACTAGGTAAAAAGTTTAGCATCGCAGGATATGCCAAATCGTGACCCAATTTATCAGCAGGAATATCAGGAAAGGCACTTTGTAAACTTGCGATATCAGGAAATATAATAAGTGATGCTAGCGCAACCAAAATCCAAGGCCAAGGACGTAAAGCATAATGTACAAAATTGAAAAAGAAAGTTGCGCCAATAGCATGATTTTCATCTTTTGCAGCTAACATTCTTTGTGCAATATAACCACCACCACCAGGTTCTGCTCCTGGATACCAAGAGCTCCACCATTGTAACGCAATAGGAATAATTAGTAAAGTAATTAATGTTTCTGTATTGTTAAAATCTGGTAACATATTCATTTTAGAAATTACCAAATCGTTTTGTAGTAAATTTTCTAAACCACCAACTTGAGGAAGGTTCACAGCATAATAAGCAGCTGCAAAAGCACCAAAAAGAGCAATAATAAATAATAAGAAGTCAGTATAAACAACACCTCTAAAACCACCAAAAGCACTAAAGATTACTGTTGTTGTTCCTGCATAAACCACTACTTCCCAAGGTTGAATGCCTAACATTATACCTCCAATTTTTATAGCTGCTAAAGTGACTACAGACATCACCAAAATATTAAAGATAACGCCTAAATAGATTGCTCTAAACCCTCTTAAAAACTGAGCAGATTTTCCACTATAACGTAGTTCATAAAACTCTAAATCTGTATTTACGGCCGATTTTCGCCACAATTTAGCATATACAAAAACGGTAAGTAAACCTGTAATTAAAAAAGCCCACCATACCCAATTACCAGAAACACCATCAGCTCTTACAATGTCTGTGACTAAAAGTGGAGTATCTGCTGCAAATGTAGTAGCAACCATAGAGAAACCCAATAACCACCAAGGCATACTTCTTCCTGAAAGAAAAAATTCTGAACTATTTTTACCTGATTTTTTTGAAACATAAATTCCGATAAAGAGAACGATAGCAAAAAAAGAAACGATTATAATGTAATCTAATGAGCTTAAATTAATCATGGATTGATGTAATTATTTTATAAAAACCTAAAAGTAACTATTTCAAGTTTAATTCGTATTTTTATTTGATGGATTTATTCTCTGAAGAAAAAGTTATTAATATTCTTCCTTTTGAGGGAATTGCAAATTATCACGGAATAATTTTAAACAAAACTCAATGTGATTTTTATTACAATACTTTAATGGAAACCATTCAATGGAAAAATGATAAAGCCCTAATTTTTGGTAAAACAATTATTACCAAAAGAAAAGTAGCTTGGTATGCAGAAGCCCCTTTTTCATACACTTATTCTAAAGTAACAAAAACAGCAAATCTTTTTACAAAAGAATTAATTGAATTAAAGAAAATTGTAGAACAAGAAAGTGGAGAAACCTATAATTCTTGTTTATTAAACCTATATCATTCTGGAGATGAAGGTATGGCATATCATTCTGATGGTGAAAAAATGCTAAAGAAAAATGGTGCAATAGCGTCTTTATCTTTAGGAGCTCAACGTAAATTTTCATTTAAACACAAAGAAACCAAACAACGAGTTGATATTGTTTTAGAAAGAGGAAGTCTATTGGTGATGAAAGATAAAACGCAAACACATTGGTTGCATAGATTACCACCAACAAAAAAGGTAAATTCTCCAAGAATTAATTTGACGTTTAGAACAATAGAATTGTAATCTTATACTTACTTTTGCTTTAAAATTATGCTTTTTGGATACAAACAATCAACAATCAGTTAACTTAAATAAATTCATCAGTTCCACAGGGATATGCTCTCGTAGAGAAGCTGAAAAATTGATTATTGAAGGACGAGTAACTATCAACGGAAAACCAACTCAATTAGGGAATAGAGTTTTTCAAAATGATGTTGTTAAAGTTGATGGAAGACCATTAAAGCATAAACCTAAAACGTTATATATTGCCTTAAATAAACCTGTAGGAATTGTGTCTACTACAGATTCTAAAGAGCGAAATAACATTGTAAAAGCAGTAAATCATCCACAGCGTTTGTTTCCTATTGGGCGTTTAGATAAACCTTCAGAAGGATTAATTTTTTTGACAAATGATGGGGATATCGTTAATAAAATTTTAAGAGCAGGAAATAATCACGAGAAAGAATATATCGTTGCTGTCAATAAAATTATTGATGATGACTTTATAAAAAAAATGAGTAATGGAATTCCGATTTTAGGAACTGTAACCAAAAAATGTAGGATCGAAAAAGTTTCTCAAAAAGTGTTTAAAATCATTTTAGTTCAAGGATTAAATCGTCAGATTCGCAGAATGTGTGAGTATTTAGATTATGAAGTAACCAAACTAAAACGTACACGAATTATGAATGTTGAATTGGGCAATCTAAAACCTGGTGATTGGCGAGAGTTGACTGATGAAGAAATGAAGATCATCAATAAAATGATTGCAACATCATCAAAAACAGAGGAAGCTTCTGTGCTTAAAGAAAAACAGAAAACTTCTAAACCAAAGAAAAAGTTTTCTGCTACTAAAAACGATTTTAACAAAAAAAGTGCAACTTTTCGAAAATCATCACCCAAAAACAAAAAGAAAAACAACAGCTTTTCATCCAAAAAGAAAAGACGTTATTGATATTTGCCACTTTTGTTGAAGTTAAAAAGGTTTAAGAATCTTTTAATTTCTCACTTCTTAAATAGTATTATCTTTGCCAGCAATGAAATTCGATTTAAAATCCACAGACCCAAAGAGTCAAGCTAGAGCAGGTGAAATTACAACAGATCATGGAGTTATTGAAACTCCTATTTTTATGCCTGTAGGTACTGCAGGAACTGTAAAAGGCGTGCATCAAACAGAACTTAAGAATGAGGTGAACCCTGATATTATTTTAGGAAATACTTATCACTTGTATTTACGTCCTAAATTAGAAATTTTAGAAGCAGCAGGGGGTTTGCATAAATTTATGAATTGGGATAGAAATATCTTAACAGACTCTGGTGGTTATCAAGTATATTCTCTTTCAGGAAGAAGAAAAATTAACGAAGAAGGTGTAAAATTTAAAAGTCACATAGATGGTTCTATGCACTTTTTTACTCCAGAAAACGTTATGGAGATTCAGCGTACAATAGGTGCAGATATTATTATGGCTTTTGATGAGTGTACACCTTATCCTTGTGATTATAATTATGCAAAACGATCTATGCATATGACGCATAGGTGGTTGGATAGGTGTATGAATCATTTAGAAAATTTACCATTTAAATATGGTTTTGAGCAAACTTTTTTTCCAATTGTTCAAGGAAGTACTTATAAAGATTTAAGAAAACAATCTGCAGAATATATTGCCAATGCAGGTGCACAAGGAAATGCAATTGGTGGACTTTCAGTGGGTGAGCCAGCAGAAGAAATGTATGCAATGACAGAAGTGGTTACTGCTATTTTACCAGAAGACAAACCTCGATATTTAATGGGTGTTGGAACACCAGTAAATATTTTAGAAAACATAGCTCTAGGAATTGATATGTTTGATTGTGTAATGCCTACAAGAAATGCCAGAAACGGAATGTTGTTTACTGCTCATGGAAGCATCAACATAAAAAATAAAAAGTGGGAAAAAGACTTTTCTGCCATTGATGACATGGGAATTACGTATGTAGACACCTTATACTCAAAAGCATATTTAAGACATTTGTTTGTTTCTAAAGAAATGTTGGGTAAACAGATTGCTTCTATTCATAATTTAGGATTTTATGTGTGGTTAACTCGAGAAGCTAGAAAGCATATTTTAGCAGGAGATTTTAGAGATTGGAAAGATAAAATGGTAAAACAAATGGACAAACGTTTATAAAATAATCACTTTTGAAAATTATTGATAAGTACATATTAAAACGTTATTTGGTAACATTCGTGTTTACTTTATTAATTTTGATACCCATTGCAATTGCAATTGATATATCAGAAAAAATTGATAATTTTTTAGAGTTTCCACAATTAACTGCTGGTCAAATTATTGATGAATATTACATCAATTTCATCATTTATTATACCAATACTTTTATGCCTTTGGCATTATTTATTGCTGTAATTTTCTTTACATCAAAATTGTCTAATAACACTGAAATAATTGCCATTACAAATGCAAAAATTTCTTTTACTCGATTATTATATCCTTATTTTATTGGTTCTACTTTAATAATGATTCTTTCTTTAATTATGAATCATTTTGTAGTACCCAACAGTAGTGTAGAAAGAAAACAGTTTGAGAAAGAATATATACGAAGTAGAAGGCAAAAACAAGAACTGAAAAATGTAAAAGAGTTTAGTCTTCAATTAACCGATAGTACATATATTTTTATTCAAAGGTTTGATACGGAAACAAATTCTGGATATTATTTTGCTTCTGAAGTTTATGATGGAATAAAGTTGAAGTCTAAATTCATGGCAGATGGAATTACTTACAATAAAAAAGATTCTGTTTTTACACTCAAAAACTGGAAAAAGAGAGTAATCTATGAAGATAGAGATAGTATCTTCTCAGGAATTAAAGTTGATACAGTTTTTAATTTTACACCAAGAGATTTAATTTATAAGTCCGCTTTTGCTCAAGAAATGCCTTCTAACGAGTTGATGGATTTTATTGATATTTCTAAAAAAAGAGGAGTAAAAAATTTGAATGCTTATCATGTAGAATTTCATAAAAGAACAAGTTTACCAATAGCAACTTATATATTAACGGTAATAGCAGTAGCTTTATCCTTTAGGAAAAGAAGAGGAGGTACAGGTGTAAACTTAGCAATAGGAATAGGAATAATGTTTATTTATGTTTTTCTGATGAAAGTTTCTGAAGTACTTGGAGCTGTAGCTGGTGTTAATTCTTTTCTTTATGTTTGGATGCCCAATATCTTTTTTGGTTTATTAGCAGTTTATTTATATCTAAATGCAAGGAAATAATTTAAAACAATATTTTTTACTTCATTTTATTGTTTTTATATGGGGCTTCACAGCAATTTTAGGAGCTTTAATTTCAATTGAAGCCATTCCGTTAGTTTGGTTTAGAATGTCATTGGCATCCATTTTTATATTTGGATATTTAATCATAAAAAAAAGAAATGTATCAATAGATGCAAAAGCCTTGTTTAAATTTATTTTTACAGGAATCATTATTGCATTGCACTGGATTTTTTTCTTTAAAGCAATCAAAGTTTCTAATGTTTCAGTGGCTCTAGTTACCATGAGTACAGGTGCTTTTTTTACATCGTTAATAGAACCTATATTTTTTAAAAGACGAATTAAGTCTTTAGAAATTATTCTAGGTTTGGTGGTGATTTTAGGACTGTATATTATTTTTAACTTCGAAAGTCAGTATAAATTAGGAATTTTTTATGCGTTAATTTCTTCTATGTTAAGTGCATTGTTTTCTGTTTTTAATGGATTATTTATAAAACGATACACAGCAAATACAATTTCCTTTTATCAACTACTTTTTGGAGCCTTATTTATTACAGTTTATATATTGTTTACCAACGGATTTTCATCAGCATTTTTTGTTCTCCCAAAATCAGATTGGTTTTATTTGTTAATTTTAAGTAGTATTTGTACTGCATATGCTTTTATAGCTTCTGTTAATGTGATGAAATATTTATCACCATATACTGTAATGCTTACAATAAATTTAGAACCTGTTTATGCGATAGTTCTAGCGCTATTTATTTTTGGAGAAAAAGAAAAAATGAATCCTGAATTTTATTTAGGAGCTTGTATTGTTTTATTTGTAGTCTTGCTAAACGGAATCATAAAAAATAAAAGTGCAATAAGAAAGAAATTTAGTAGTAAAACTGTTAGAAAAAAATAGCCCTTTTTTTAAAAAACTATGAATTTTATAGTATGTTTGTTAATCGAAACAATTAAAATCAGATCATTACAATATGGAATATTTAGATTTTGAAATGCCAATCAAAGATTTACAAGATCAATTAGGTAAATGTAAAATTATTGGAGAAGAGAGTGATGTTGATGTAACTGCTACTTGTAAAAAAATAGAAAGAAAACTTGCTAAGGCTAGAAAAGATATTTACAAAAATCTAACGCCTTGGCAGAGAGTTCAACTATCTAGACACCCAAACAGACCATATACTTTAGATTATATCAATGCTATTTGTGGTGATACTTTTATGGAATTACATGGTGATAGAAGTGTAAAAGATGATAAAGCCATGATTGGTGGCCTTGGTAAAATAGGAGATCAATCTTTTATGTTTATTGGACAACAAAAAGGATACAATACCAAAACTCGTCAGTTAAGAAATTTTGGAATGGCAAATCCTGAAGGATATAGAAAAGCCTTACGTTTAATGAAAATGGCAGAAAAATTTGGAATTCCTGTGGTTACTTTATTAGACACTCCTGGTGCTTATCCTGGTATGGAAGCAGAAGAAAGAGGTCAAGGAGAAGCTATTGCAAGAAACATTTTTGAAATGACTCGTTTAAAAACTCCAATTATAACAGTTGTTATTGGTGAAGGAGCATCTGGAGGCGCATTAGGTATTGGAGTAGGTGATAAAGTGTATATGATGGAAAATACTTGGTATACTGTAATTTCTCCAGAATCATGTTCATCTATTTTATGGAGAAGTTGGGAGTTTAAAGAACAAGCAGCTGAAGCACTAAAATTGACGGGTAAAGACATGAAAAAGTTAGAACTTATTGACGGAATAATCCAAGAACCTGTTGGTGGTGCTCATTCAGACAGAGAAGGAGCTTTTGAAGCAGTTAAAAATCAAATATTAGAAGCTTTTGAAGAATTAAAAGTGTTTAATGAGACAGATTTAGTTGCTAATAGAATGGACAAATATGCAAATATGGGGGTTTACAAAGAGTAAACATAAAATATAAAATATAAAAAAAGCGAAATCAATTTTGATTTCGCTTTTTTTATGAGGTATAAACTTTTAAATTTTCAAAGAACTTAACAATTCCTTTAACCTTGGATCTGAAGGTCTTGGAGCATTAGCATCAACAATATTTCCTTGAGGATCAATCAATATAAATCTTGGAATACCTGAGATTTGATATGCTTGTTGAAAACTGATATCTTGTCCTGCCCACAACTGAACTCCACTCAATTGTTTTTCTTTTACAAAATCTCTCCATTTCTTTTCAGCAGCATCCCAAGAACCACCACTTCTTCGAGATTCATCTGTAGAAATACTTACAAACTCTATATTTTTATTGTGATAATCTTTTTCAAGTTGTTTTAAATAAGGAATTTGTTGAATACAAGGGCCACACCAAGTTGCCCAAACATCTATATAAATATATTTTCCTTTGAAAGAATCTAATGATTTTTTTCCGCCTTTAATATCTACATAACCCTCAAATTTAGGAGATGGATTTCCTTTTCCCATCACTTTGTTTTTCGCATATGTTTGATTTAAATAATCTAATACTTGTTGATTCTGTCTCGATACTAAACTAAGTAAAGAGCTATCTATATCATTGTATGAAGATAAAATACTATCGTAAGATTTTTTTAAAGAATTTACTTTGTTTTTGAAAGCATCATCCTTTAATTGAAATATTTCAGCTGGATTTCCAATTTTTTGAGCTTCTTCTAATTGAGCAATAATAAGGTTACTGTTAGATGCTCCATAACCAGAATAATCAAAACTAGTCATAAACTCATTGGCATCTCCATTAATGGTAATAACAAATCCATTTTTTAAATATAAAGGAGCTCTTTTGGTTCTGCTAGTTTGAAAAGTATAAATATCAGATTTAGTTACTTTAAGAGTATCTTTAAAAGTACCATCTTCATTTATTGTAATTTTTTTTAAAACTCCAGACCTTCCTGTTATACTAATAATAGAATCCGTATTGTTTTCTAATTTCCCTGATAGGGTTATGTAGTCTTTGGGGGTCTTCGTACAAGATGTTATAAGAATAACGAGTAATACTAAACTGCTAAATTTTTTCATTCTTTGTTTTCTAAATTTCTGCAAATATAGAATATAAAGTATATTTTTTTTGTTAAAAACTGTTAGATATCTATTAATAATAAATTTGATAGGGTATGTAAATACTTATTTAAAAAGAAAAATCCCAAACGAAAGTTTGGGATTTATAATATTAAGATTCTGTTTCGCTTTCTGTTCTACTTTCAGGTTTCTTCTCACCTTTTTCAATTTTTATAGTGAGCTGATTTGTTTTTTCATCCAAATCCATGGTTATCGTATCACCTTCAGAGAGTTTAGAATTTACAATTTCTTCTGCTAAAGCATCTTCTATGTATTTCTGTATTGCTCTTTTTAGTGGCCTTGCACCATATTTTTTATCAAAACCTTTGTCAGCTATATAATCTTTAGCACTTTCACTTAAATTAAGAGTATACCCTAAATCTGAAATTCTTTGTAGTAATTTATCTAACTCAATATCAATAATAGAGTGAATGTCATTACGTTCTAAAGCATTAAAAACAATTACATCATCAATTCTATTTAAAAACTCAGGTGCAAAAGATTTTTTTAAAGCACCTTCAATTACAGATTTTGCATGTGCATCTGCTTGTTCTTTTTTAGATGCTGTACCAAAACCAACTCCACCACCAAAGTCTTTTAATTGGCGAGCACCAATATTAGATGTCATGATAATTATGGTATTTCTAAAATCTATTTTACGTCCTAAACTATCAGTAATATGCCCATCATCTAGAATTTGTAACAACATATTAAACACATCTGGATGGGCTTTTTCAATCTCATCTAACAAAATTACTGAATATGGTTTTCTGCGAACTTTTTCTGTCAATTGACCACCTTCTTCATAACCTACATATCCTGGAGGAGCTCCAATTAATCGCGAAATGGCAAATTTTTCCATGTATTCACTCATATCAATTCTAATTAAAGAATCTTCAGAGTCAAATAGCTCACGTGCTAAAACCTTAGCTAGTTGTGTTTTACCAACTCCTGTTTGTCCTAAGAAAATGAAAGAACCAATAGGCTTATTAGGGTCTTTTAATCCAACTCTATTACGTTGAATTGCTTTTACCACTTTAGTTACCGCTTCATCTTGACCAATTACTTTGCCTTTAATCATGCTTGGTAATTCGTGCAAACGATGACTTTCTGCTTCAGCAACTCTATTTACAGGGATTCCTGTCATCATAGAAACTACTTCTGCAACATTGTCTTCTGTAACAATTTCTCTGTTTAATTTAGAATCTTGTTCCCATTGATTTTGAGCTGAATTTAAAGCAGCTTCCATATTTTTTTCGTCATCACGTAATTTTGCAGCTTCCTCATATTTTTGTCCATTGACTGCTTTTGTTTTACGCTCACGAATCAACTCTAATTGAGCCTCTAACTCTAGGACTTGTTTAGGAACTACAATATTGGTAATGTGAATTCTAGAACCTGCCTCATCTAAAGCATCAATGGCTTTGTCTGGAAGGTACCTGTCAGTCATATATCTATTAGTTAGTTTTACGCAAGCTTCAATCGCTTCGTCTGTAAAATCAACATTATGATGTTCCTCGTATTTAGGTTTGATATTATGTAAAATCTGAATGGTTTCTTCAACAGTGGTTGGATCTACAATTACCTTTTGAAAACGACGTTCTAAAGCTCCATCTTTTTCGATATTTGTTCTAAATTCATCCAAAGTAGTTGCACCAATACATTGTATTTCTCCTCTTGCTAATGCAGGTTTTAACATGTTAGAAGCATCTAGAGAACCTGTAGCGCCACCAGCACCAACAATAGTATGAATTTCATCTATAAAAAGAATAATATCATCATTCTTTTCCAATTCGTTCATTAGCGCTTTCATACGTTCTTCAAACTGTCCACGGTACTTTGTACCTGCAACTAAACTCGCTAGATCTAGAGAAACAATACGCTTATCGAATAAAATACGAGACACTTTTCTGTCTACAATTCGTAACGCTAAACCCTCTGCAATGGCAGATTTACCAACTCCAGGTTCTCCAATTAACATTGGATTATTTTTCTTCCTACGACTTAAAATTTGAGAAACACGCTCAATTTCTTTTTGACGCCCTACAACTGGATCTAACCTGCCTTTTTCAGCTAAATCAGTTAAATCACGTCCAAAATTATCTAAAACAGGAGTTTTTGATTTTTTTGCAGTTTTGCTTTTTTGAGGTTGATCAAAAGGGCTCGATTTGTCCGATGGAAACTCATCATCAGAAGGTGTTTCTGCTATTGGGTTTGTAGGTAAGTCAGTATCAATATCATCTACATGCAATTGTTTATATAATGCTTTGGCTTCATCATAATTTACATGATATTTTTGAATCAACTTTGTTGTTGGGTCGTTTTCGTTTCTAAGTACACATAATAATAAATGAGCTGTATCTATTGAATCACTTTGATACAATTTTGCTTCTAAAAACGTAGTTTTTAATGCTTTTTCAGCTTGTCTTGTGAGACGTAAACTTGGTTTTTCTTTGCTTTCTGTAAAAGTAGGATTAGCAGGGTTTAATTGTTCTAATTTTTTTCGTAATAAAGTAAAATCAACATCAAAAGCTGTTAATATCTCTATTGCTTTTCCTTCTCCTTTTCTAATCAAACCTAATAAAAGGTGTTCTGTTCCAATAAATTCATGCCCTAATCGTAGTGCTTCTTCTTTACTGAAAGTGATGACATCTCTTACTTTTGGTGAAAAATTATCGTCCATATTTCTTTCTATCTATTTGATGTATTGTAAAATTAGTCCTTTTTTTTGTGAATTAATTACAAAAAAGATGCCAATAGAAAAATACTGACACTTTGACTAGCCAACTAAGATATAAAATACTTGAAAATCAATTATATAAAAAGCTGTTAAAAATTATCAAAAAATGTTGATAACTCTAATGAATTCAAGAGGCTTAAATCTTTGTAAAAACGAGCAGAAATAGTATCTTGCCTTGTTTTAAAAAAATGAAATAATTTAACTAAATAATATATGGCAGACGGAGAAAAGTTAATTCCGATTAACATTGAAGAGCAGATGAAATCTGCATACATCGATTACTCGATGTCAGTTATCGTTTCAAGAGCATTACCAGATGTAAGAGATGGGTTAAAACCTGTACACAGAAGAGTTTTGTATGGGATGCACGAATTAGGAATTAAAGCTACTGGAGCGTATAAAAAATCAGCAAGAATTGTAGGAGAGGTTTTAGGTAAGTATCACCCACATGGAGATACTTCTGTTTACGACTCAATGGTTCGTATGGCTCAAGATTGGAGTGTACGCTATATGATGGTAGATGGACAAGGTAACTTTGGTTCTGTAGATGGTGATTCACCAGCAGCAATGCGTTATACAGAGGTGAGAATGCAGAAAATATCTGAAGAGATGTTAGCAGATATCGAAAAAGATACAGTAGATCACACCTTAAATTTTGATGATACTTTGCATGAACCTTCAGTGTTACCAACACGTATTCCTAATTTATTGGTTAATGGTGCTTCTGGTATTGCGGTTGGTATGGCTACGAATATGGCGCCTCACAACCTAACCGAAGTAATTAGCGGAACTGTTGCATATATCGATAATAGAGATATCGAAATCGATGAGTTAATGCAACATGTTAAAGCTCCAGATTTTCCTACTGGTGGAATTATTTATGGTTATGATGGTGTTAGAGATGCTTTTCATACTGGTCGTGGACGTATTGTAATGCGTGCTAAAGCCAATATCGAAGAAGTAAAAGGTAGAGAATGTATTATTGTTACAGAGATACCTTACCAAGTAAATAAAGCAGATATGATTAAGAAAACTGCTGACTTGGTTAACGAAAAGAAATTAGAAGGAATTGCGAATATTCGTGATGAATCGGATAGAAACGGAATGCGTATTGTTTATGTATTAAAACGTGATGCAATACCTAACATTGTTTTAAATAAATTATTCAAGTATACACAATTACAAACTTCTTTTAGCGTAAATAATATTGCTTTGGTAAAAGGAAGACCAGAACAATTAAATTTAAAGCAGTTAATCCATTATTTTGTAGAGCACAGACACGAGGTAATTGTAAGAAGAACAGAGTTTGAACTTAAAAAAGCAGAGGCAAGAGCTCATATTTTAGAAGGATTAATCATAGCTTCAGATAATATCGATGAAGTTATTGCAATTATTAGAGGTTCTTCTAATGCTGACGAAGCAAGAGTAAAGTTAATTGAACGTTTTGAATTATCAGAAATTCAAGCAAAAGCAATCGTAGAAATGCGTTTACGACAGTTAACAGGTTTAGAACAAGACAAATTACGTTCTGAGTATGAAGAAATCATGTTAACAATTGCTGATTTAAAAGATATTCTAGCAAACGAACCTAGACGTTATCAAATCATCAAAGACGAATTACTTCATATTAAAGAAAAATATGGAGATGAGCGTAGATCTACTATAGAATATGCAGGGGGAGATATGCGAATCGAAGATATGATTC
Source organism: Polaribacter septentrionalilitoris (assembly GCF_009832745.1). Lineage (GTDB taxonomy): Bacteria > Bacteroidota > Bacteroidia > Flavobacteriales > Flavobacteriaceae > Polaribacter > Polaribacter septentrionalilitoris. The sequence continues at coordinate 371,365 of NZ_VRMJ01000041.1, forward strand.
CAGATACAAAAGTGGTTGTAACTATTTCTAATGCTGGTTATTTAAAACGTACAAATCTTGATGAATATAAAGTTCAGAATAGAGGAGGACGTGGTCAAAAAGGAGCAACTACAAGAAACGAAGATTTCTTAGAACATTTATTTGTAGGTACAAACCATCAGTATATGTTGTTTTTTACACAAAAAGGAAAAGTATTCTGGATGCGTGTTTATGAAATTCCTGAGGGTGGAAAAAATACCAAAGGTAGGGCAATGCAAAACTTAATCAACATAGAACAAGATGATAAAGTTAAAGCATTCTTAGTTACTCAAGATTTAAAAGACGAAGATTACATTAATAGTCATTATGTGATCATGGCCACTAAGAAAGGTCAAGTTAAAAAGACATCTTTAGAGCAATATTCTCGTCCAAGAACAAATGGTATTAATGCAATTACTATTAAAGAAGGAGATGAATTGTTAGAGGCTAAATTAACAACAGGAGATAGTCAAGTAATGTTGGCATTAGCATCAGGTAAGGCTATTCGTTTTGAAGAAGCAAAAACTCGTCCTATGGGAAGAACAGCTTCAGGTGTAAGAGGAATTACTTTACAACATGAAAATGATGAGGTAATAGGTATGGTTGCTGTAAACGATATGGAGAGTAATATTTTGGTAGTTTCTGAAAGAGGATATGGAAAACGTTCTGATTTAGAGGATTATAGAATTACCAACAGAGGAGGTAAAGGTGTGAAAACTTTAAATATCTCTGAGAAAACCGGTAATCTTGTTGCTATTAAAAATGTTGACGATTCTAATGATTTAATGATTATTAACAAATCAGGATTAACCATAAGAATGGCTGTTGAAGATTTACGTGTTATGGGTAGAGCTACTCAAGGAGTTAAGTTAATCAATATTAAAGAAGACGATAGCATTGCTGCAGTTGCCAAAGTAGTTCATGAAGAAGAGACAGATGAAGATTCTGAAATTGGCACGGAAATTGAAAACAACACAAACGAAAATCAAGAATAACAATAAATTAATAATAATTAAAATGAGAAAACAGATATTAGCGCTAACACTAGGGTTGTTATCAATCGCAACTTTTGCGCAAAAGAAAGAAATTAGAGCAGCAGGGAAAGCTCTAAAGAAAAACAATTTCAAAGAAGCCAAAGCCATTATCGGAAAATTAGAAGCTAATGAAGCAGCTATAGAAGAGAAGTACAAAGCACAGTATTATTTTGTTAAAGCTGGTGCTTATGGAAAATCTAATGTTGATAAAGCTGCAGCAGCTTACAATAAGTTGTTAGAATTAGAAAAAGCTTCAGGAAAGCTAAAGTATACCAAAGAAGCACAACCAAAGTTAAATGCCTTGATTCAATTTGTTTATGAAAATGCAGTAAAGCAATACAGTGCAAAAGACTTTAAAAAAGCAAAAAATAATTTTTTGAAGATTTATAAATTAAGTCCTAAAGACACTATTTATTTGTACAATGCAGCGGTTAGTGCGTCATTAGACAAAGACTATGACACTTCATTAAAGTACTACTTAAACTTAAAAGAGATGGGGTATACAGGTATCACAACTCAGTATTTAGCAGTAAATGTAAAAACAGGTAAAGTAGAAAACCTTGGAACCAAAGCTAATCAAAAAGCAATGGTGAAGTTTGGTCAATATAAAGAACCAACAACAAAAACAACACCTTCTAAACAACCAGATATCATAAAAAACATTGGTTATATTTATGTAAGTCAAGGTAAGACAGAAAAAGCAATTGAAGCTTTAAATGAAGCAAGAAAGGCAAACCCTAAAGATATCAACTTAATTTTGAATGAAGCTCAAATGTATATTAAGTTAGATAAAATGGATAAATTTGGTGAATTAATGCAAGAAGCTATCAAAATAGATCCAAACAACCCTACTTTATTTTATAATTTAGGTGTAGTTAACCAAACTGTTAAGAAAATTGAGGAAGCTAAAAAATACTATTTAAAAGCTATCGAATTAAAACCAGATTATGGAGATGCTTACATGAATTTAGCTGTAGCAACACTTTCTGGTGAAAAAGAAATTGTTGATGAAATGAATGCTAATTTCAGCAATGAAAAAAAGTATAATGAATTACAGAAAAAACAAAGAGCATTATACAAAGAAGCTTTACCTTATTTAGAAAAAGCAGATAGTATAAAAAGAAGTATTGATACTGTGAGAACATTAATGAATATCTATGACACTCTTGAAATGACTGAAAAAGCAGATAAGATAAGAGCTGTTTACAAAGAGATGAGGAAATAATAATATTTATTACTAATAATTTAAAAAAAACCGAAACTTTAAGTTTCGGTTTTTTTTATACTAATTTCTTAATCACTCTAAGTTTATGAGTATGTTTTTGCAAATCTGCATTAAAAATTCCACTATGGTCTAACGTATCTATTCTTACTTTTCCATGAGCATGAATAATATGGTAATCATTAAGAATAATACCTACATGAATTATTTCTCCATCTTCGTTATCAAAAAAAGCTAAATCACCAGCTTCACTTTCTTCAATAAAACTTAATACTTCTCCATAACTTGACTGGTCTTTGGCATCTCTTGGGATTTTGTAGCCACATAATTTATAAACCATTTGTGTAAAACCAGAACAATCAATACCAAAATGAGTTCTACCACCCCATAAATAAGGTGAATTTAAATATGAATATGCAGTGTGTAAAATTTCTTCTTTAAGACATTTACTGGTTATAATATCACTATCATAAGTATAAGTATTGTTTCCTAATTTTAGTTGTTTGTTTTCAAAAAAGGGCAAAGTTGAACCAAAAGGAATTGTAAAGAATTCATTATTTCCTTTTGTAATCATCCCTAAAATATCACTAGAAAAAACACTTTTACTAGATTGTAATTTTAAAAATTTGCTTTCTGATATCTCAATAAATTGTTTATTGTTGATATAGCCTTCAAAATTATCAAAAGATAATTTAATGTAACTCCACGATTTGTCAGTTTCTAAAATTTCGAAAGTTTCACCAAAAAGCACTTGACTAATCATTTCTGATGTATGATTAGCTGAAGCTCTTAAAGCTACAATACTTAAATTACATATGCCGTAATTCATTTATTATTAATGATTTTTTATGAAGAAAAGTTAATTATAGCTTTTCGATAACCATAGCACTTGCACCACCACCACCATTACAAATAGCAGCAGCTCCTATTTTACCATTATTCTGTTTTAAAACAGAAATTAAAGCAATAATAATTCTAGCACCTGAAACGCCTAAAGGATGTCCTAAAGAAACAGCACCACCATTAACATTGGTTTTTTCATTTGAAATTTCTAATATTTTCATGTTAGCCAAACCTACCACAGAAAAAGCCTCATTCAATTCAAAATAATCAACATCATCAATGGTAATATTTGCTTTTGATAAAGCCTTTGGAAGTGCTTTTGCAGGAGCAGTAGTAAACCATTTTGGTTCGTGAGCAGCATCAGCGTAACTTTTTATTTTTGCTAAAGGTGTAATGTTTAATTCTTTTGCTTTTTCAGCAGACATTAGAACTAGCGCAGCTCCTCCATCATTAATTGTTGATGCATTTGCAGCAGTTACAGTTCCTTCTTTAGTAAACGCTGGACGTAAAGCAGGAATTTTATCCATTTTTACATTTTTATATTCTTCATCTTCAGAAAAAATGATAGGTTCCCCACGTCTTTGAGGAATCTCAACAGGTACAATTTCATCAGCAAACTTTCCTTCGCTCCAAGCTTTTGATGATCTATTGTAAGATTCTATGGCAAAATTATCTTGGTCTTCTCTTGAGAATTTATATTCAGTTGCGCAGGCATCAGCACAAACTCCCATTGCTACTTTGTCGTAAGCATCAACTAGACCATCTTTTTGCATACCATCTTCCATAGTAATTGAACCAAATTTAGAACCGTTTCTAGCATGATGATAATGTGGAATAGAACTCATGTTTTCCATACCACCAGCCACAATAATATCAGCATCACCTAAAGCAATTGTTTGGGTTGCTAGCATTATAGATTTCATCCCAGAAGCACAAACCTTGTTTACAGTTGTGCAAGGTACAGAGTCTGGAATCCCTGCATGAATAGCTGCTTGTCTTGCAGGTGCTTGACCTAGTCCTGCAGAAACAACATTTCCCATAAAAACTTCTTGAACCATATCTGGTGAAAGATTAATTTTATTTAAAGCGCCTTTTATAGCAATAGCACCTAATTGGGTTGCAGGAATTGAAGATAAACTCCCTAAAAAGCTTCCAATAGGAGTTCTTGCAACAGAAACAATAACTACTTCTTTCATGTAAAATTGATTTTTATTTTTTGAGTAAAAATTCTATGCTAAATTAACCATTTTTAATCAATTTTACTTTTATTATGCTGCATGAATTTTTGACCTTGATATTTTTATGGTAAGTTTGTTCTTGTAATACATGTCTATGAGTAATATAGTTAATAAGTTATACCAAAATAACACCATAATTTACAAAGTAATTTTATTTGTATTAGCAACTGTTGCTATTGTGTATTTATTTCCTAAAGGAGGTCAATTTAAATACGATTTTAGCAATGGACAGTTGTGGAAGTATGACAATTTATACGCACCTTTTGATTTTGCCATCCAAAAAACTGAGGAAGAAATTATAATTGAAAAAAAGAAGATTGAAGTAAGCACAAAACTTTATTTTCAATATAATTTTGATATAGTCTCTGATGTTAAAGCAAACTATCAAAGAAGAGTTTCTAGTTTTAAAGTTTCTGATTCTTTATCAGCTCAAGAAATCAATACATTAAAACTCATAGGAGCAAATACTATTGATAGAGTTTACAGTAAAGGTTTTTTAGAGGTTATTAGTCAAGATAGAGTTTCTAATAAAAATGAAATCATTGCCTTAAGAAAAGACAATGAGGTAGAAGATGTTGTGTTTAAAACCTTATTAACATCAAAAGATGTTTTAAGATTGATTAATGAGAGTCTAAAGGTTATCGATAATAAATATAGCAGTGAGTTAATGTTAGATTTATTATCAGAAATTATCAGACCTAATGTTACTTATGATAATGATTTTACTGAAAAAATAATAAAAAATGAAATCAATAATATATCCTATACAAAAGGAAAAGTTTCTTCTGGTGAACTTATAATTTTAAAAGGAGATATTGTTGAAGGAAAGAAATTAGCCATATTAAATTCTCTAAAAAGTGAGTCAGAATCGCAAGTTTGGACAGACTCTAATTATAATTGGATTATCTTAGGTTATAGTATATTAGTAGCATTAGCATTACTGATGTTGCTTTTGTTTTTAAAGAAATATAGAGTAGAAATTTTTGAAAATAACAATAAAGTTACCTTTATTTTCTTTAATGTTTTTTCGATGATTTTTCTCCAAACAATGGTGATAAAATACAACTCAGATTATCTGTATGTAGTTCCTTTAAGTGTGTTACCAATTGTTTTAAAAGCATTTTTTGATGCGCGTTTAGGGTTGTTTACACATGTATTAACTGTTTTGCTTTTAGGATATATAGTTCCTGATAGTTTTGAGTTTATTTACTTACACATTATTGCAGGTATTGTTACCATTCTTACAGTTTCAGAACTGTATAAGAGAGCAAGTTTATTTATTTCGGTTGCTCAAATAACCTTAATTTATATGCTAACATACTTTGCTTTTTCAATCATAAAAGAAGGCAATATCTCGCAAATAAAATGGACTTATTTTGTGATGTTTGCTGCAAACGGTTTGCTTTCTTTCTTGTCAATAATCATAATTTACATGTATGAAAAAGTATTTGGATTGGTTTCTGATGTAACCTTGTTAGAACTTTCCAATACAAATTCTAAATTATTGAGAGAGTTAAATGAGAAAGCACCAGGAACTTTCCAGCATTCTATGCAAGTGGCTAATTTAGCAGAAGCAGCAGCAAATGAAATTGAAGCCAATTCAATGTTAGTCAGAACAGGAGCCTTATATCATGATATTGGTAAAATGTTGAATCCGATGTATTTTACAGAAAATCAATCTACGGGTGTAAACCCTCATAACGATTTATCTCCAGTAGATAGTTCTAAAATAATTACAGATCATGTAATAAAAGGAGTAGAGTTAGCTAAAAAATATAATTTACCAGATAGAATTATCGATTTTATAAGAACCCATCATGGAACAAGTTCTACTTATTACTTCTATATGAAAGAGAAAGAACAAAACCCAGATACAAAGGTTGATATTAAGAGATTTAAATACAAAGGACCTATTCCGTTTTCTAAAGAAACTGCAATTTTAATGATATGTGATGCAGCTGAAGCTGCCTCAAAAAGTTTAAAGAAACCAACAGCTCAAGCTATTAATGATTTAATTGATAAGATAGTGAATAAACAAATGGCAGATGATCAATTTTTAAATTCAGATATTACTTTTAGAGAGATTCAGACTATTAAAAAAGTGGTTAAGAACAAGTTAATGAACATCTATCATTTGAGAGTAGAATACCCAGAATAAAAACTTAAAAAAAGTTTAAAAACATCTTGCTAAATTGTTTTTCTAATCTTACATTTGCACTCGCAATTTCAGTTTTAAGCTTTACAGTTTAAAAAATTGGGAGAGGTGGCAGAGTGGTAATGCAGCAGATTGCTAATCTGTCGACCTTTTTGGTCGCCAGGGTTCGAGTCCCTGTCTCTCCGCAAAATTGCAATAAAATGTAAGCTCAAGTTTACATTTTATTTCGGGGTGTAGCGTAGCCCGGTCATCGCGCCTCGTTTGGGACGAGGAGGTCGCAGGTTCGAATCCTGCCACCCCGACATTGTTGTCGTAGCAACAGAAAACTACGGGCTCTTAGCTCAGCTGGATAGAGCACCTCCCTTCTAAGGAGGCGGTCGAAGGTTCGAATCCTTCAGGGCTCACATAAACCTTACTAGAAATAGTAAGGTTTTTTGTTTTTTATAGGTTTTGTAAGGGTTTAGAGTACTTCATGTTATTTTCAAGATTAACTTCATAATAAACTAAACCTTTAATTAAAGGGTAACTATTAGGTACCCACTTTTTAGAAAAGGTACCCACTTTTAAAAAAACAAAAACTATGAATAATTACAAATTATCAATACTATTTGTATTGCAAAAAGTTAAAATTAATAAGAAAGGACAATGTCCTATAAAGTGTAGAATTACATTTTTAAAAAGTAGGAAGGAATTCTCTACAGGTATATTTATCAATCCAGATTATTGGAGCAGTAGTAAACAGAAAGCTTTACCAGATAGTAAAGAAAACAACATTTTAAACAACAAGTTAAGCCTTATTCATCAACAGATAGATAAGGCTTTTTTAATGCTTCAAATTCTACCAAATGACTTTGATGTAGATGATATATATAGAAAGTATAAAGGAGAAGATTCCAAAGAAGAAATTACGATTTTAGGAGCTTATGATTTACATAATGAAAAGACTAAAAAATTAATAGGAATAGATTTTAATCAATTATCTTGGAGTAGATATGTTGAAAGCAGGAGGAAAGTGGCTCTGTTTATTACTAAATTCTACAAAAAGAAAGATATTAGATTGAAAGATTTGGATTTGAAGTTTATTCAAGATTTAGAATACTTTTTCAAAACAGAATTAAATTTAAAGCAAGCTACAGTTTATAGGAGTATCCAGAGAGTAAAAAAAATAATTCAATTTGCTATCTCTGAAAACTATTTAAAAAAAGACCCTTTCCATTTTTATAAAAACAAGAAGTTTAAAACTGTAATTATATACTTAACCGATAAAGAGTTAAAGAGGTTAGAGCAACATAATTTTAGTCAAAAGAGATTACAGCAAGTAAAGGATTTATTTATATTCTGCTGTTATACTGGATTAGCATATACTGAAATGTCAACTTTGACAAGTAATAATATTGAAATTGGTTTTGATGATAAAGAATGGATTCAGATGATTAGGAAGAAAACTAATAAGAAAATATCTATTCCAGTTTTACCAAAAGCTAAAGAAATTTTAGATAAGTATAACAATAAATTACCAACTATAAGTAATCAGAAGTTTAACTCTTACTTAAAGGAGATTTCAGAACTAATTGGAATTGATAAAAAGTTAACTCATCATACAGCAAGAAAAACTTTTGCTACAACTGTACTTCTATTTAATAATGTACCAATGGAAATTGTTTCAGAATTATTAGGTCATTCTAATATGAATATTACGCAATCACATTATGGGAAGATTGTTCAGTCTAAAGTTAGTAAAGAAATAATAAATTTGAATAAAAAATTAAATGTAAAAAAAGATACTAAATAATAAAGATTTCTTTGTTATGCCATTGAAGTTATTCACCAGATGGAAGCCAAGAAGGTTTTTCTGGTAGAGTTATTTTTTTACCATTAAATTGAGATAAAGAAAAGACTAAATTGTTTTCAGTAATAGCTTCAGAGACCCTAACAATATAATCTTAATTAATGGTTATTAATCCTCTGTCAAATGCTCTATATAAGTTTGGAGATAGTGAAATTCCAATTGGAATTGTATCATCATTAGAAATACTAAAAGGTACTATATGACATGCATCAATCATATGAGCGTTTGAAGAGGATTCTATTTTTCATTTCAGAAATACAACAACTATAATTATAAATTTTAGGAATTGTTTTTTTATATAAAAAGAATTTAAAATTCAATAAAAACCACTCTACACAAAGAATAATTTATAGAATTTTTAAATTAATTAATTTTTTTTAAATTTCATAAAAATTATTGAAGCTATGAATTTTTTAATTTTTCTCGGGATAATATTATTTTTTCTAATTATTTATGGTTTAAAAAGATTAATATTTGATGAAGAAGAGCCACAACCCAAAGTTGATACTTCCTATATCTCAAAACTAAATTTCGAACCTTTATCATCACCATTAGATGGTATTAATTTACAACTTGATTTAATGAGAACAAAATTGGAGTTAATACAATTACTTGAAGAAAAGGCAAATAAAAATACAATAAGTTTTTTCTCAAATGAATTTTTTGAAGATAGTGAGTTCAATCAAGTTACATTGGAATTTCTTTTTAAACGTTTAATATTTATGTTAAAAGGATGTGATGTGGAAAATAATTCAATTAAACCAATAATAAAAAATATAAAATTTTACGCAAAAAAAGAAAACACAAAAGAAAATAGAGATTTAAAATTGTTAAAAAATGTTTTTGGTGATTTTTTACCACAAATAACAAGATGGAAAAATGAAAAAACTTTGGAATTAGATAAGCATATGAGTGTAGAAGAACTTATTATATCGAAAAGTTCAGATTCTGATGTTAAGTATTTAGATTTATTAAATTGCTTTGAATGGAAGTACATGAGGTTAAAAATTTTATTTAGAGATAATTTTACTTGTAAGGATTGTGGTTCTTATGGTACAAGCCATTCAGTGCATCATAGATACTATATTAAAAATAGGTTTCCATGGGAGTATCAGCCAAATGCATTAGTTTCGCTATGTAATGAATGTCACAAAAACAGACATCAAAATGAGGAAATTGTAATTTATGAAATGGTTCAACATAAGGTTGGGTTTTATGACATATATGATAAACTTATAGAAGTTGATACATATAAAAAAAAATGTTATAGATGTGGAGGTATAGGGTATATTAGTCAATACTCACATGTACAAAATGGTATTTGTTTTGCCTGTAATGGGGATAGTATTCATAATTCAATTTTTAGTTTTCGAATAAATCAATTTTATTATTCAGATAATTACTTAGAACAAGAAGAAAGAGAAAAATATAGAAAATTTATAGAAAACTTGAGTTATTTTGATATAGAAGAAATTAAAAAAGATTTAGAAATAGACGTTCAAGAGTATTTTAGTTAAAATAAATAATTTTAAAAATTTAATTATGTGTTACCATATTTCCTTAACTAAACCTCAAATAGAAATTGAAGATAGATTTGATGCTAATTTTGAAGATTATGGGTTGTATGAACCTTTTTATCATTTAAATGGTTTTAGTCAGGAGATTTGCTACATTATTCCTATGGAGGAAAGTCATATTATTGATGGTGCTACATGGGGATTAAAGCCAACAGATTATTTTTCTAAAGATAACTTTAAGTTAAATACTTTGAACGCCAAATCTGAAACAGTCTTAGATAGTCCTCTTTACAGGGAACCGATACTAAACAGAAGATGCTTAGTCGTAGCTGACGGGTTTTTTGAGAGTAAACATGTAAATAGTAAGAAATATCCACATTATATTAGTTTAGAAAAGAGGAGTTTATTTGCTTTTGCTGGGATATACAATTTTCATGATGATGGAGTTTTATCTTGTTCAATATTAACGACTAAAGCAAATGAATTTATGAGTGAGATTCATAACTCTAAAAAAAGAATGCCAATAATTTTAGATGAAACATTTGAAAAAGAGTGGTTAAATGAAACTTTAAAAGAAAATCATATAAAAGAATTAATGAAAGTGTGTTTTACAAAATCAACACTTGAGGCGTATACAGTATCAAAAGATGTAACAAATAGTAGAGTAAAAAGTGATAGAGAAGATATAATTAAACCGTTTCATTATCCTGAATTGAATACACTTTTTTAACCAACAACTTTCTGAATTCTTTCTAATTCAATTTTTAATTCGTTAAATAGATTTAAAACTCCATTTAAGTTTAAATTTCTTTTATCAATATCTTGATTGTTTATAGTGCATTTATACTCCCAAATTTCTAGAATTTCTTCCAAAGGGAGTTCGTATGGTTTGAATTCTTTATTGTCTGGTGTTAATAAAAGTGAGTTGTTTTTTACTTGTTTGGTTATTCTTTTGTATGTAATTCCATCATTTCTACTTACTAATATACAGGCAGTACCATTTTTTAAATTATTAATATCCTCTACAAATTCACAAACTACAAATGCTCCATTAGGTGTTGGCAACATAGAATCACCTTTGATTGGAAAAGCTCTATGTTTACCTGTAGGTAGAAATGGAAGCTTAAATCGTTGAAGTTGTTCAATATATTCAGGGTCATCATAACCATTTAAATAACCAGCAGATGCTTCAATAGGAACTATCTCTATTAGGTTTTCATTTTCTTCATTAACCATTATTGGAAATAATACTCTTTGGTTTCCTACATCAATATGTGAGTATTCATCTGAATACGTTAAATCTTTTCTAATTAAAATGTCTACAGGTAAATTAAAATAATTAGAAAATCCAATTAATGTTTCAATTGAAGGTTCGCTTCGAGCCTCTTCATAAGAGCCAATTCTAGACCTGTGAATACCTAATTTATCAGCTAATTGTTCCTGAGTTAAACGCCTTAATTTTCTTAAATGACGAATGTTTTTGGAAATATATTTCATAATACTACAAAATTAAGCAAGAAATACTACAAAATATAGATAATTTTGTAAAATGTTTTTAAATACACATTCATATTATAGTTTAAGATATGGGGTAATAGCTCCTAAAGACTTGATTTTATTGATGAAATCAATGAATGTAAGTGTCTTTTCTCTAACAGATATAAATGCTACAACAATGTCATTAGATGTCTTTAGAATGGCTAAAAAGGTTAATTTAAAGGTTGTTTTAGGTGTAGATTTTAGAAATAATGCACAGCAAAAGTTTATAATGCTTGCTAAAAACAATCTAGGTTTTAAAAACATCAATTCATATCTCTCTACTTTTTTGCATAAAGAAAATTTTATTATTCCTAATAAAGCAAAGGAGATAGAAAATACTGTAGTAATTTATCCTTTTCATTCTTATAATAACAGAGAATTAGAATCAAATGAATTTTTAGGTGTTAGAATACAAGATATTGGTAAGTTAAGATTTTCAAAATGGACTCATAAACAAGAAAAGCTTGTAATTCTACAAACAGTTACATATCAAAATAAAAAAGGGTTTAATACACATAGGTTATTAAGAGCTATTGATAACAATACGTTATTAAGTAAACTTTCTAAAAAAGAACAAGGCTCTGAATTTGATGTAGCTATTGCTACTAAAATTATCAAAGAAAAATTTAGTGAGTTTCCTCTCATCATAAATAACACAGAAGAAATACTAAAACAATGTAATTGTGATTTTGATTTCTCTGATAACGTACCAAATAATCAAAAGTGTTACACAAACAATGAAGATTTAGATTTTAAATTATTAAAAAAGCTAACTTTTGATGGGCTGCAATATAGATATGAGACACCTACAAAAAAGATATTCCAAAGAATAGAAAAGGAGTTAAAAATTATTAAGGAGAAAAATTTTGTATCCTATTTTTTAATCAATTGGAAAATTTTAAAATACGCTAGAAGTAAGAACTATTATTATGTAGGGAGAGGTAGTGGAGCAAATAGTATTATTGCCTATCTGCTAAGAATAACAGATGTAGACCCTATAGAGCTAGATTTATATTTTGAACGCTTTATTAATTTATATCGTACAAATCCTCCAGATTTTGATTTAGATTTCTCTTGGAGAGATAGAGATGATATTACTCATTTTATATTTAATAGATTTAAAAATACAGCTTTAATATCTGTATATAATACTTTTAAACATAGAGCATCTGTAAGAGAATTAGGGAAAGTTTTTGGTCTGCCCAAACACGAAATAGACAAGTTATCAGCTAATAAATTTAAATATGATAATTTGGACAAACTATCAAAGTTAGTTTTGATATACAGTAAATATATTCAAGGCTTTCCAAATTATTTAGGAATACATGCAGGAGGTATTTTAATCTCAGAAAAGCCAATCCATCAGTATGTGGCAACTTTTATGCCTCCTAAAGGTTTTTCAACCACACAATTTGATATGGTAATTGCTGAAGATGTTGGGTTGTACAAGTTTGATATTTTAAGTCAGAGGGGATTAGGTAAAATAAAAGAAGCTGTAGAGATAATTAATTACAATCAACCAGAAAAAGCAAAAGAATTAGATATACACGATATTAAAAGATTTAAAGAAGATGGGAAAATTAAAAACCTATTAAGAACTGCCAAAGCAATAGGTTGTTTTTATGTGGAATCTCCTGCAATGCGTATGCTAATGACTAAATTACAAGTAGACACATATTTAGGTTTAGTTGCTGCAAGTTCTGTTATTAGACCAGGAGTTTCTCAGTCTGGAATGATGAGAACATATATACAAAGACATAGATTTCCTGAGAAGAGAAAAGAAGCCCATCCCATTTTATATGATATTATGCCAGAAACTTATGGTGTTATGGTGTATCAAGAAGATGTAATTAAAGTAGCGCATTATTTTGGAGGATTAACACTTGGTGAAGCAGATATGCTTAGAAGAGGAATGTCTGGTAAATTTAGGAGCAGGTCAGAGTTTGAAAAAGTAAAACAACAGTTTTTTGATAATTGCAAAAAATCAGGCAAACCAGATAATTTGTCTGCTGAAATCTGGAGACAAATAGAAAGTTTTGCAGGTTATGCTTTTGCAAAAGGTCATTCTGCATCTTATGCTGTTGAAAGTTATCAGAGTTTGTTTTTAAAAGCTTACTATCCTTTAGAGTATATGGTGGCTACCATTAACAATTATGGAGGGTTTTATAGAACAGAAGTTTATGTCCACGAAGCAAGAATGGATGGAGCAATCATACAACCTCCCTGTATTAATAGAAGCTTTACACAAGCAGTTATTTATGGAAAAGAGATATTTATTGGTTTTATGTTTTTACAATCCTTTGAATCTAAAACAGGGAAAGAACTGATTAAAGAACGTAATAAAAAAGGAACTTTTAAAAGTTTAGATGATTTTATCAACAGAGTATCAATTTCAATAGAACAAATTAATATTCTAATAAAAATTGATGCATTTAGATATACAAAAAGAAACAAGAGAGAGTTATTATGGGAAGCGAATATGAAGATTAATAAAGTAACTTTTGATACTAATAAACTAACACTATTTGAATCTATAAAACTAAATTATAAAACGCCTAATTTACCTTCTACAAAGCTTGAAGATGCTTTTGACCAAATAGAACTTTTAGGTTATCCAATATGTAATCCCTTTGATTTGTTGGTTGATAATTTTATACATCCTTTAAGAGCAAATCATTTAAAAAAATTAGTTGGGAAAAATGTAACTATTGATGGTTATTTAGTGACTTCAAGAAGAGTAAAAACTAGCAATGGTAAAACAATGTACTTTGGGAATTTTGTCGATTATGATGGCTTTTTTATAGATGTTGTAAACTTTCCTCCTGTAGTTGAAAAATATCCTTTTAGAGGTAGAGGAATCTATAGAATAACGGGTAAAGTTGTTGTTGAGTTTGATTGTATAAGTATTGAAACTCAAATTATGGAGAGATTACCTATAATAGAGGACCCAAGATATGCTGACAGTCAAAAAGGTAGAATTCTAAAAAATAAAAAAACAGCATAATGCAAGATAGGTCTATTGTACATATGGATTTAGATACATTTTTTGTGTCTTGTGAAAGATTATTGGATAGCAAATTAAAAGGAAAACCTATTTTAATAGGAGGAACTTCCGATAGAGGTGTAGTTGCATCCTGTAGTTATGAAGCAAGAACATTTGGGATTCATTCTGCAATGCCAATGAAAATGGCTAAACAACTATGTCCAGAAGCAATAGTATTAAGAGGTAATTCTGGAATCTATTCTAAGTATTCAAATTTAGTAACTGATGTAATAAAAGATACAGTGCCATTATATGAAAAATCATCTGTAGACGAATTTTATATTGATTTAACAGGAATGGATAAATTCTTTGGTTGCCATCAATTAGCAAGTGAGTTAAGACAAAAAATTATTAGAGAAACAGGATTGCCCATTTCTTTTGGATTGTCTGTTAACAAAACTGTATCTAAAATTGCTACAGGTGAAGCAAAACCAAATAATGAAATTAAAGTAATTAAAGGAACAGAGAAGCCATTTTTATCCCCTTTATCAGTTAGGAAAATACCAATGGTTGGAGAAGTTACTTATAGAGCTTTGTGTGATTTAGGAATTAAACAAATTAAAACGGTTCAAGAAATGCCAATAGAAATGATGGCAAAAGTTTTTAAAAAGAATGGAGTTTCTATATGGAAAAAAGCTAATGGAATAGACAATAGCCCTGTTGTAAAATATCAAGAAAGAAAATCTATTTCAACAGAAAGAACCTTTGATAAGGATACAATAGATGTAAACAAACTTGAAGGAATTATTGTTGCAATTACAGAAAATTTAGTCTATCAATTAAGAAGAGGAAATAAACTAACAGGTTGTGTTGCTTTTAAAATTAGGTACTCAGATTTTCAAACATATACAGTACAAAAAAAGATTCCGTACACATCTGCTGACCATAAAATCATTCCACTTATAAAAGAATTATATAAAAAACTGTATAACAGAAGAATGTTAGTAAGGTTGATTGGTGTAAAATTTTCACATTTAGTAGAAGGAGGTTTTCAAATTGATTTATTTGATGATGAGGATAAAATTTTAAACCTTTATCAAGCAATGGATAAAATGAGGGAAAAGTTTGGTGATAGAGCAGTAATTAGAGCTGTTGGTATGGAAGCAAAAAGTATTTCAAGGTGGAACCCTTTCAATGGAGAACCTCCACCTTTGTTAGCTAATAGGAGGAGATAAAAGACTTATTAGTCTAATTTTAAGAGAAGCTGTAATGATAAAAAAACTATTTTAAAGCTCTGTTTCTTTAGGTTGTCTCAGTAACTAATTTAGTAAATACAAACAGAAAAGAAAATACGAAAGGATTTTCGTAAGTTGAATAAAAGAAAGCAAATAATTTTGTACGTTATTGGGGAAAGTTATTTTATCAATCCTAATTTTTTAAATTTTCTCTGTAGTTCATAAAAAGTTTGTTCAATATTATTGTTATTAAATGGTATATATTGTAAACCAGCAATATTTGAAAACCCCTCTATTCCTTCTTGTTTGAGAATTATTACTTTATCAAAACCTAATCTTCCTTGAAATAAACCAGCTTCGTGTATAACATTTTGTCTTGCTCTTGACTTTCCATCTGCTGTTCCATCTTCCGCTGTTAGAACTAGAATAGCAAAAGAAGATTTATCTAAGAATTCTTGTAAAACATTTATTATAGATTCACTTGTTCGAGTTTCACTTTCAAATGATAATGTATTAAGTTCTAATTCATCTTTCAGGAATACCTGAAGTCTAGCCCAAAGTTGACTTCTTCCGTGTCCAATAAAAATTTGTCCACTTCCTTTTGTTTTTGTTTTCGTTTTTAATTTTATTCTTTCTTGCTCTTTTTGTAATTCTGAATTAGATAAACTTCTTAATTTATTGATTAATTCAAAAATTTGTAAAACAGTTTGGTCATTAGAAGATGTTTGGTTTGGTGGAATGTAAAAACCATCAGAAGAACGATATCTTTCAAAAAAATCATTAATTTTAACAGAATAAAATTTTAGTTCCTGTAATGATTCTGAATCTAATTCATTAAAATTAAATTCAGCAAGTTTTCTTACAAATGTTTGAATTGAAGAGAAAAATTCTAAGTCAGTTTTCACACTTTCCCAAAGACCTTCTGATAATAATTGTATTTCTTTAATAATCATAGTTAATTTTTGTGCTTTTTTTTATTTTTCCCAACGGTTTAGTAAATGAAAATAGGATTTTTTATAACGCTTTTTTCCGATGTTTAAAATTAATATTTTTTAGGTTTAGAAACATTCAATTTTACTTAATGAAGCTGTTTTTTTATGTACATTGTTACACGTAGGTAATTTCAAGATATTTTTCCATTTGTAACTTTAATAATTTCAAATAAACCTATCCAATATTTACCATTGTTAACAAATTTATCTCTTTCTCTTACTAAATCTCCAATTAAGTATTCATCTGAAGTTTTTTTCCAAATTTCTATTTTTGTCTTTTTTAGTAATGTTTTTAAATATGAGATATAATATACTTTTGTAATGATGTTATTTTTTACATTAATTCCATAAATAAATTTGATTTTGTGAAATCCATTTGAAATTTTTCGTTTGGATGATATAATAGTATCATCAACGCTTAACTCCTTGCTCTTTTGCTTAATTATAATCTCGTTGTCAAATATTTTATATTTTCTCTTATAAAAAATTTTTGAAATTACACCATCATTTAAATTGTAATAATTAAACTTTGTTTCAATATATTCTTGGATAGGAACTTGACCGTTAATTAGAACAGTATTTCCTCTAATTATTCCTTTTTGCTTAGGTTTTCTTATAATTTCGACTTTAGAGTTATCCACAAGTTTTAATTGCTTAATATTTAAATCATTTTTTCTTGAAAATTCTAGATGTTTTAAAAAGTTTTGCGGTGAAAACTTTGAATTATCATAGAAAGCAAACAATTCAGAATCATTAGAGTCTTTTTTCAATAAAAGAATTTCATTATAAATTGAACTTTTATTTAGAAGTATTTTATTATTTAAAAATTCAATAATCAAGTAATCATTTAGGAATTCATATTTTCCGTCAATAATATTTCCATCTCGAGAAATTGTTAGTAATCCGTTATTTCTAAAAAACCATTTCTCATTGAATTCATTTGATGAAATTCTCATCCAAGTTTTTCCTTGAAAGAAAGCAATGTTTTTTAATCTTTTGTCAAAAGATTTTAAATTAGAAATTAAAAATTTTAAATATTCTAGCATTTTGTTTCAAGCTTACGAACAACGTGTTTGTACAAGGTTAGTTGCTGGGTTCAGTAATAAAGTTACTAAATAATTACTGACAAAGAAAATCCGCGAGAATTTTCGTAACTGTGCAGAAAACAAGCAATTAATTTTTTACGGTGTTGCCCATAGTATTTATTCCTAAAAAGGTAATTCATTATTATTAAAATTTGTATTCCTAATTCTTAATTGGTTAGGTAGATATGAATTTCTATAATTGTTATTTGCCATAATTAAAGCCTCTTCATATGTCCAAAAGTCTACAGTAGGTAATTTACAATAATAGTAATCCATTTTGTTTCTAATTGAATTAATAATATTTTCTATTAATTCAACACATAAATTAGGGTGTTGTGCAATTTGACACTCACTAAATCTAATAACTCCCCAATTTAAATCATTAAAATAATCATTCCTTAGTTCTTCTGAAATTCTATCAATGTGAATTGGAAGACCATTACTTGAATTATAAGGTTCGTCAATCTCAATATCAATGTGAAATCCTGATTTCTCACAAATGAAAACAAAATCAGGTTTATACTTATTATTTTTAACTGTTAAGTCAACATTTATTTGATTTTTAAACTTTTCAATTAAAAATTGTAAGAAAAAGATTTCTGTTTTTCCTTTCTTTCCTACAAAGTTTAGTTTTTTTGATTCACAAAATGATTTTAATTCTTCATGGTATAATTTTTCAGTATATGAATGGAAATTTTTTTCAATAATAAAATCAATTTCTTTGATTCTAAGATCCCTTTCCTTCCTATTCTTTTCGTTTTTTTTAGAGATTAATTCATACTCTTCCTCATACTTAGTTAACAAATTAGAATATTCATTTTCAGGCACAGTTTCCTTGACTTCATACTTGGTGTTTTCAATTTTAACTCCGAAACTTCTTAGGAAAACTATTAAAACTATAATCATTATTAGAACGAATAAAGCATTTCCTTCTTTGCCAATAGATGAAAAAATAATAATACCTAAAAAAATTAATCCTGGAGAAGCCATAATTAACATACAGCCATTACCTTTAATATTAATCTTTTCTTTTTCAACTAAACGTGTTTGGCTTGGTTTATTAGGTTCTTTTATATATGTTACAACTGGATAATTTAATCCCATTCTGTAACGAATTTCTTCTTTAGAAAACCCCTTATTAATTCGTTCAAGAATATCATTCGGTATTTTAACGAATGGATAATATTTAGTATCAGATTTAAAGAATTGATGGTTTTCTTTCATTTAATTCAAGAGTTATTGAATGGAGAAAAGTTTTTTTTTATTATGGGCAATTGGTTATATCAAATCAAATATATTGTTTTTTGGTTTTATTTTTCCAGATAAAACAATTTTTAAGTTAATAAAGAAATTGATTTTTAATATTCGTATGTTTTTATAAAACAAAAACTCCACTTCTATAGAGAGGTGGAGTAAATTGCTATGAAAAAGAAAAAGAAATTTCTTTCTACTCAAATATAGTTATTTAAAATCAAATAAATCTTTAACTTCAATATTTAATGCTTTTGCTAAAACATATAAGGTAGATATTGTTGTATTAATTTCTCCTCTTTCTATTCTACCAATTTGTGATATAGATATGTCACAGTCATTTGCTAAATCTTCCTGAGAAAGGTTAGCAGAATTACGAAGCATTTTAAGGTTATTACCAAATGCCCTCATAAATTTTTTATTCTTGACTTTTATCACAAAGTAAAAATGAACAAACCTTAAACAATTCATTAAAGCATATATGCGTTATAAGTATTATATTTATACAAAAATTTTTAAACTATGAAATTAATAGAAAAATTCGCAAATTTTAAACCAGTAATAGAAAGCTATTTAACTGGTGATAATTATAGTGTTCAATTATCTACTAAAGATAAAGTAAGTTATATGAGAATACTCCCCTTTAATAAGAAAGGGTTTACATATTATGAACTTGATACGATTAATAACCAGTGCATACAGTTTTCAGTAGTGACTGTTCAGGGATTTAAAACTATTAGGAAAGATTCTTCAAAATGTATTTCTACTGATTTATCAGTGCAAGAGTGGGTTAAAGTTTTAGCAGAACTAACCGATAATCATATGGACAGTGAGGAATATCAATCTTTTTTAAAAGGTTATACTAAAGCTAAAAGTGGTTGCTCTGCTGTTTTCATTTCATTTTTAATTATAATATCAATCTTTTTAACTATAAACTAAAATGATATACATAGTAATATTTATTATTGTCTTTTTTTATATCAGGTTTTTGTGGGAAAATTCACAAAAACAAACATTAGAACAAATCTTAAATAAAAAAAAAGAAGCTGAATTTATAAGGATAAAAAAAGAAATTAATGAAAACAATGAAAGAGAATTTATGCGGAAATTGGCCTTTCCTAATATGCATATAGATGATGAATTTGATATTGTTAATAAAGAAGAAAATAAGATGAAACCAATAATTTTTAAAAACTTGACAATCAATCAAAGAAAGTCTATTGTAAATTTTCATAATTTAGTAGGACTTTCAGATGGAGAAGTGAATTATCAAGAAGCTGAAATTATAACTAAACTTTGTCATTTATGTAAAGTTTCGTTAGAAGAATGTATGGAATATTTTGATTATGAAGGTGGTATGGAGAAATTAATTAAAAATTTATCTACTATATCTAATTCTGAAAAAGATATTTTGAATTTAAGTATTTGGAATTTAATTATTTGTGATGGAAAACCTAATGAAAAAGAACTTTCTATTACTTATTCTGTATTAAAAAATATAGGTATTAATGAAAATGCTTTTTTAGAATCAATTGAAAAAGGTCTGAAAGTACAAAATGATTTTAACAATAATTAAACTATGAAAATTAACTTAAAAACTAGGTCAATTAATACAGATAGTGGAGTTTTTATAAAAAAGTTAACTTGTAAATACAATATTACCGAGGAAGATTTAAAAAAAGATGGAAATAAAAATATTATTGGGAATTGCAATTATTGCCAAAAAGGAGTTTACAAAACTGAAAAGTTTACAGATGAAGAATTGCAAACTTTAGTAAAGAAAGACCCTAATATATGTTTTTATGTAAATAAAAGTCAATCTAACATTTCAAAAATAGAGGTGGGAGAGTTATTATATTTTAATAATCTACAAGGTGCGTCTACAATAGAATGCTTTGATTGTGGATTTGAAACAGAGTCATTTCTAACTAATTTGAGAACTGAATCAAATAGACCTTGTCAATGTCAGGAGTGTGGAATGATATATGAAAATTTAGCAGATAAAACCTGTTCACATAAATGTATAACTTCTAAAAAGCCTTTGTTTTGTATTAGTTGTAAATCAACAAATGTAAAAGTAGGTCAACTAATTATAGGTTAAAAAAAATTTTTTTTAAAATTTTCTACAACTTTTTTTGATGCAAGAGTGATGTAACATACATATCAACCCCCGCTCATTTTGGGTTTTGGGATACTCCCACATTAATATTAATCTTAAAATTTAGAAGACTATGGTTAAAATTGTAGATTTCACAACCTATCAAAAAGAAGATGGGACAGAATTTTGTACTTTAAAGGTACAAGCAGGAGTAGAAGCTATAAAAAGCAAACAAACTGGTAGAATGTATTTAACAGCAAAAACAGCAAGAGTTCCTTGTACTTTTAGTGAGGAAGTTTGTGAAAGTTTGATAGGTTCAGAATTACCTGGGATAATTAAAAAAGTAACTGTTGAACCTTATGATTATGCAGTTCCTGATACTGGAGAAATTATCACGCTATCGGAGAGAAATGAGTATATTAGTGAAGAAGAGGCAATTATACAAGAGAGCCTTGTAAAAAAAGAAGAGGTTTTTTAACAACTTCTAACCAGATATAAATTAAGAGTCTATAGAAATATAGACTCTTTTTTTGTGTCTTTTTTTTAGTGAGATGAACTCACAAAATTTAATTATAAACAATAATATTTAAAATTATGCAATTACAAAAAGCACAAAGACACCAAGTGAAATTGAGATTAGGATTGTCTGGAGCATCAGGATTTGGTAAAACTTATTCAGCTTTATTACTAGCCTATGGAATAACAGAAGATTGGACTAAAACAGCTGTTATTGATACAGAAAATAATAGTGCGTCTTTATACTCTCATCTAGGAGATTTTAATGTGGTTTCTTTAAATCATCCCTATTCTCCAGAAAGATATATAGAAGCAATTAAACTTTGTGAAGAGAAACAAATGGAAGTTATTATAATTGATAGCATAAGCCACGAATGGAATGGAAAAGGTGGGTGTCTACAAATACACGAAAAATTAGGTGGAAGATTCCAAGACTGGGCTAAAATTACTCCAAGACATACTTCTTTTATAGATGCCATTTTACAATCTAATTGCCATATTATAACCACAGTTAGAAAGAAAATGGACTATTCTATGGATAGAGATTCTAATGGTAAAACAAGGGTTGTTAAACACGGTTTAAAAGACATCACTAGAGAAGGTTTTAGTTATGAGTTGACAGTTGATTTTGAAATTATCAATGAAAATCATTTAGCAAAAGCAACTAAAGACAGAACAGGTCTTTTTATGGATAAACCTGAGATTGTAATTACTAAAGGAGTTGGTAGAATGTTAATTGATTGGTGTAATCAAGGTGTGTCAATTGATGATGCTAAAAAAGAGATAGCTAAATGCACAACTGTTGAAGGATTGAGACATTTATATCAAAAATATTCTGGACTAAAAAAAGAATTGAACTCAACAATTTTAAGTCGTAAACAAGAAATTGAGAAAGTGAAATCAATGTTAGTAGAACAAAAAGAAATTATTCAACCTAATAAAACATCAGAAAATGGAATTAATAGCTAATCATCAAATAGAAGATATCGTCCAAGACACTAATACAATAGTGCATAAATCATCAAGTAGATTTATAGAAGCAAACACAAAAAAAGTAAGTTTAGAACATTTAAAAAAAGAATGTATTATCCCTGTTTTTGCAAAAGATAACGAAACTACCTTATCTCATTTTGAATTTATAGATGCAACTAAAGAAATTGCAGAATCTGTATTTAATGGAGGGTTAATAGAGCCATCTATTAGGGTTTCTCATCAAATTAAGGGTAGAATTCCCTCAGCTATTGGTAAACCTGTAAAAGAGCTATTAGAGCATGAGAAAACTACTTATTATGAACGTATGGCTTTTATGATGGAAGTGCCAAACAAACAAATTGTAGTAAATAATCAGATTTTAAATTTGTCAATTGGAGGAGTTAGAGCATATAATCAAGAAAACTTATTTTCTAAAAAATCTATTGAAAAATTTAAAGTTTTTATTGGATTTAAAAATACTGTATGTACAAATTTATGTATTGCTACAGATGGCTTAAACTCTGAAATTAGAGTTAGCAGTATTCAAGAGTTAAAAGAAGCAATTCAAAATCTAATTAAAAATTATAGTCAAGAAAATCATCTTGAAAATATGGAAAAATTAAGTAATTTTTCTCTGACTGAAAAGCAGTTTGCTCATTTAGTAGGTAAAATGAGAATGTATCATTTTCTTTCTAAAACTGAGAAGAAAGGTAAGTTTCCATTGCAACTGACAGATTCACAAATAGGTGCTGTAGTAAAAGATTATTTCAGTGATGAAAACTTTAGGAGGTCAGATAATCTAATAAACCTTTGGAATGTTTACAATCTTTTTACAGGAGCTAATAAGAGTTCTTATATAGATAATAATTTTGAACGAAATGTAAATGCTTACGAGTTTATACAAAACATAAGGAATTCAATAGAGAATAGAGTTCCAAATTGGTATCTATCACATTAATATTATAGCTATTTGTAGAATTCAATATAAAAATTACACTAATAATGAATGATGATGAAATTGCAGATTTAATGAGGTATAGCTCTTCTAATGAACTTTATATCGTAAATAAAAATGATAGGATCATAAAGCTAAAGTGTCCTTTTAAGGTAAAAGCGAAGTATAATATAGGAGGGTTAGTAAAAGATGAAATTGTTTTAGTTACAAAGGTTAAAATTACTCGAGAATTGCAATCTGCCTACATCATTAAAAATCAAGCTTATTATTGTCATCATTTTGTAATTCTTTAGAAGGCTGTTGTGCTGAATTTTTATCCTTTTGGAGTTTTTGAGACGGTATCAGCTATAAAAAAATACCACTGAAAAGAGACTAGTATATTAATATTGCAATAAATTAACATTAGGAACATATTTATTGCGATATTATTATCAAAAACACATATATAATTAAAATAATTATAAAATAATGTTAAAAAAATTAGGATATGTCAATATTTTTTTGTATATTTGCATCAAATATTAATGGTTGGATATCATTAATTAGTAGATTATAAAAAAAATATCAGAAAAAATCATTAAAATATATAAAGAACAAGTTAAAAAAAAAGATTCTGTTAATTATTCTATAAACCATACATTCTGTATGGTTTTTTTGTTTTATAGATAAACTCTTCCCAATCAAAATTAATTAAAAACTATTGTTAGAAGAGGTCAATAGAATTAGAATTATGGTTTAGCAATAAAGATTTGAATATTCCAAAATGGCTATTTTATGAGAAATGGTCTTATGCAATAAACTCTTGGCTCAAGGGATGGATGAAATGAAAAGGAGGGTATTATTAAAAGTAAAAAAGAGAAAGAATAATGAATATAGAAAATTTTTTAAATAGAAATTATGAATTTAAGTACAATGAAATATTAAGCAGAACCTATTATAAAGAAAAAAATGATGTGGGAAATTTTAATTTGCTTAAAACTTATAAATTCAATTCAATTGTAAGACAATTAAATAACAATGAAATAAAAGCATCAGTTCAAGGCTTAAAATGCCTTTTAGAATCTGATTATGTTAAAATTTATAATCCTTTCAAAGATTATTTTGAAAATCTTCCTGAGTGGGATAAAACAATTGATTACATTGAACAATTAGCTTCAACTGTTAAAACAACTGATGATGAGCTTTTTAAATGGGCATTTAAGAAGTGGTTGGTTGCTTTTGTAGCTTGTGCAATCAATGAAAGCGAAGTAAATCATTCAGTCCTTATTTTAACAGGAAAACAAGGTTCTGGTAAAACAACATGGTTAATGAATTTAATACCCAATGAATTAAGAGAATATGGGTATTCTGGTAATATTAAACCAGGTAATAAAGATTCAAATATCTTACTTTCTGAAAAAATCTTAATAAACATTGATGAATTAGCTTCTTATAGTAAGGCTCAAGTAGAGGCTTACAAAGAGTTGATTACAAAAGATAAAATAACAGAAAGAAGAGCATATGGGTATTTTTCAGAAAACTATATAAGAAGAGCTTCATTTGTAGGGAGTTCAAATCATAATCAAATATTAATGGATGTAACCGGTAATAGGAGGTTTTTAGTGTTTGAATCCAAAGATATTGCTTATAATTTGAAGATAAATTATAAGCAATTATATGCGCAAGTAATGTTTTTGTATAAAACAAACTTTAAACACTATTTTGATAAAGAAGATATAGGTAGAATTGAATTAAATAATGAAAAGTATAAACAAACTTCAATTGAAGAAGAATATATAGATAAATATTTTTCTACACCAAAATTTAATGATGAGGAATCAAGAGTATTTATGAATGCAACTGAAGTAATAGAATATTTGAAAAAAAATGCATCCGCTTATATAAACATTAATGTAGTAAGCATAGGTAAACTATTAAAAGCGAAGGGGTTTACTTCTACTAAAAGAAAAGGTCTAAAGAAGTTTATATTAGTTAAGAATTAAAAAAAAGGTAAGAAAGGCAGGTTAGGTAAGTAATAATTTTATTTATAAGTATATAATTAATATTTAAAAGTTGAAATATTTACCTACCCACCTTGCCTAAATGAAGTTTGAATATGAAAGGATTAATTTATAAAGTAGTAAATAAAGAAAAAAAAAAAGTCTATATTGGATTAACAACCAAATCCATTGAAGAAAGAAAAAAAGACCATATAAAAAAATCAAAGAAAGGCAAGAATTATTCATTTCAGAATGCAATAGCAACTTATGGATTAGATGCTTTTAAATGGGAACAGATTGATGAAGCTACCACAATAGATGAGTTGGCAAAAAAAGAAAAAGAATATATTATTAAATATAATTCAAAAGAAGTAGGGTACAATATGTCTGGTGGTGGAGAGATTAAGAAAGCAGTATTTCAATTCGATATCTTAACAGGTAAGTTAGTAGATAAACACTCTAATTTGACAGATGCAGGTGCTGTAATTGGATTAAGTAAGCAATCCTTATCCAAAGTTTGTTTAAGTGTAAATAAAGCTTCACATGGCTTTTATTGGAGTTATGAGTTTAAAGAATATTTTGAACCTATTAAAGACAAAAGAAAAAAAGGAGTGCAACAATATTCTTTAGATGGTAAATTAATTGATGAGTTTATATCAGTTTCAGAAGCTTCAAAAAAAACAAGTTGTAATAAATCTGGAATAGCTAAAGTATGCAGAGGAGAAAGGAAATTATGTGGAAATTACATATGGAAATATATCTAAAAACAATAGGAGGTTTAATTACCTCCTTTTTTATGTTGTTTTACTAATTCATTTGCCACAGATTTACTAACTTCAAGTTTAGTTCCCTTTAATTCTTCCTCAATTTTTCTATAAGATTTGCCTTGTTTATGTAATTCTAAAACTTTATTTAAAAGTTCAATATTATTAGATTTAGCTTTTATACTGGTTGAACCTCTATTACCAGAATTTGAAAATACCATATCACTTGAAAAATTAAGCAAGTAAGATTTTTTCTTTTCAGATGCTTCTAGAAAATTTGATTTTAATATCCATAAGTCCTTTTGTTGAGAATTCTTTTTATTTGGTTTTAATTCAACTACTGACCTCATTTTAGCTTCAAAACCTTGAGAACCTAAAATACTGTCTTTAGTTGGAGAATTATGTTGAGTTCTTTTTCCTGTATGGTGTAAAAAAATAATTAAACAATTATTCTTTTTTGCAAGATTATCATAATGATTTAGAAAACTTCTTACTTGAGTATTAGAATTTAATTCTTTAGTAAATACATCAGTAAAAGCGTCAATAACTATTAAATCTGCTGGTTCTTTTGATAGTAGCTTAGTTAATTTTAAATATAACTTATCTGTATCAAATATAAATTTTAAGTTCTTTAGAAGGCTTAATTCTTCCTTGTCTTTTTTTATACTTGCTATTTGTTTTTTTATTGAATTTCCAATACTATGAACTCCATCCTCTGTACTAACATAAATTACCTTACCATGAGTAATATTTAATTTGAAATCTAAAAAATTTTCTTTTTGTAATACAATAGAAAGCGCCAATTGTCTTAAAAATGTTGATTTCCCTGCATCAGATGTTCCAACTAATGAAGCAAGACCAACTTGTTGGAAAAAAGGCTCTACAAGTTTTGGGACTTCTTTAATATTTAGGTTAAACAACTCAAATGCATTATATAAATCTTTATCATCTTCAACACTGTATTTTTCATTTAATAAAATAACATTTTTTTGTGTAGTTGATTCCTTATTATTCTTTATTCTTTCAATAAATAAATCATTTTTAGCGTATTCTTTATTGATTTTAGAAGTAACACTCTTTAATTCATCTGGCGGACCTATATGACCTAAATTCTCTGATTCTATATGAGAATTATTAATCCTTTGAGTAATTTCTTCCATACCCTTTGGTGGTCTAGCAGATGTAAATACTATATCGTCAATATCATTCCAATCAAAATCTTCTGGAATATCCCCAAGGTTAATCTCTTTTATCTTTTTAGTCATAATAAAATAGTGTCCTATTTATTATTAATATATAAGGACAGGACAATATATGAAATTAAGTTAATATTAACTTATAACAAGTAATCTATTCCCAAAATAGAATACAAACGTTATAGATTGTAATTAAAAAATAAGTCCCTAGTCAATTAAGATTTGGTCTTTATCTTTTATAAACTTTCTTTAGAGTAGAAATATACATTTCCTCTTTTCAAATTCAAGTTTGCTGTGCAACCTATGATGCATTAAATCTCATCCTTTTATTTTTGTTTTAACTTCATTAAGAGAATGCAATATTTTTTTAATAACCATATAATATTTCCTTTTAATAAAGAGACATAACAATAACTATAAAATTATAGATTAATATTGATTTAATCTGTGTTAATAATTAATAGAATAAATAAGGAGATCCTAGTTGGCTTTTACATACAATTAGATTAATTTTGAAAACACTACAATTAGTTATGATAAAAATAAAAAGTAAAAAAGTAGAGGGTATAATTTCTGAAATTATAGACCAGTACGCATATGCAGATAAATCAGATAGACCTTGGATTATAGGTTTTAGTGGAGGTAAAGATTCTACAGTTTTATTAACATTAGTTTGGATAGCCCTACAAAGAATAAAGCAAGATTTACCTTACCCTTATCAACTTAGAAGACCTGTTTATATAGTTTGTAATGATACAATGGTTGAAAATCCAATAATCTCAAGTTATATAGATGATGTTTTAGTAAAAATAGAAGAGGGTGCAAGAGACCAAAATTTACCTATAATTGTAAAGAAAACTGTTCCTAAATTAGAAGAATCTTTTTGGATAAATGTAATTGGAAAAGGTTACCCTGTTCCTAATAACACCTTTAGATGGTGTACAGATAAACTTAAAATTAGACCAACATCAAATTTCTTATTAGAACAAATTGATGAAAAAGGAGAAGCGATTGTTTTATTAGGTACGAGATATGAAGAAAGTGCAACACGTGAAAGATCAATGAAAAAACATGAAGTTGCAGGAAAAAGGTTGTCAAAACATAATACAAATGCAAACACTTTTGTATATGCTCCAATAAAAGAACTTCAATTAGAAGAAATATGGTACATAATAAACACTGTAGATTCTCCTTGGGGATTTGATAATTCTATTTTATTTCAAATATACTCAGATGCTAGTGCAGATGATTATGAGTGTCCAACTGTGGTAACTAATAAAAAGCATTCCTCTTGTGGTCAAAGTAGGTTTGGCTGTTGGACATGTACTGTAGTAAAAAAGGATAAATCCATGTCAGCTTTAATAGATAATGGTCAACATTGGATGGAGCCTTTATTGCAGTTTAGAAATAGACTTGTGGAACAGAGAAATATCAGTGAAAATAGATCTACTACCAGAAGAAATGGTATGCCTGCTGTAGATGAAGATGGTCACAGGTCAGGTAATTACGAGATGCATTATAGAGCAACTATACTTAGAGAGTTATTAGAAATTCAAAAAGAAGTTCAACAAAAAAGACCTCACGTTGTTCTAATTACTAATCAAGAGTTAATTGCTATTCAAGTAATGTGGAATAGGGATTTAGAGTTCGATTATACTGTTGGTGATATTTATAAAAAAATATATAATAAAGATATTAGTACTAATAATATCAAATCATTAGATGATACAGAAAGAAGAATCTTAAAAGAGGTTTGTAAAGAAGATGCTTCATATTATCATTTAATAGATAATTTAATAACACTTCAAGAAACAAAGACTCTTATGATTTCTAAATATGGATTGCATAATGATGTTGAAAATAGAATTGAGTCTTTTGTTAACGAAAATGAATTATGAAAATAAGTAATATAAAACTAAATAACTTTAGGATATATAAGGGACAGAATGAACTGAACTTGTTGTCTAGAGATGATAAAAATATTAGTCTTGTTGCAGGTAAAAATGGTTTTGGTAAAACAACTTTTTTAACCTCTTTAATATGGTGTTTTTATGGAAAACTTATGACTCAAGTAGAGGATAAGTATAAAAAGGATGTTAAAAACATTGGAGGTTATGATAATTATTTATTGTCATTAGTAAACAGAGATAGTAAAGATGAATCTCCAGAAACTATATTTTCAGTAGAGGTTGAATTGCAAGATTTATTAATACCTTCAATACCTTGTAGAACAGTAAATATAAAGAGAACTTATAGTTTAAAAACCAAGCAAGAAACATTACAAATTCTTATAGATGGAGATGAAAATGAGCTGACTAAAGATGTAGGTTTTGAGGTTTTTATAAATGATTTTATATTGCCTAGAGAAATAGCAAAGTTCTTCTTTTTTGATGCTGAAAAAATTGTGTCTCTTGCTGAAGCAAAATCTAAAGCTGAATTAAGAAGTTTAAGTAAAGCTTATTCTGAGGTGCTAGGAATTAAGAAATATGAAGAGCTTAAAAACAATTTAGAATCACTTTTAACTAAACTAAGAAGAAAAGGTGTTTCAGACCTTGAAGAGTATAAACTTAAAGAGTTACTATCAGAAGAAGAAGAATTAGAAAAGCTAATCAATCATAATCAAGATAAACAAGACGAAATAGATAAACATCTTGTTATTTTAAAGTCTGAAAGTGATACATTACAAGAAAAATTGATTCGTGAAGGTAATTCTATTACTTTAGAAGAATTAAAAGAGTTAAAGTCTAAGCGTGATAATTTAAAAGAGGAGTCTATTAGTTTAAAGCAAGAATTAAGAAAATTATTAGACCTTACACCACTTGTAATAGCGGGAAAACATCTAAGTAAATTGTATAATCAACTTGTTTTAGAAAATGATGATTTATATGGTGCTTTAACAGAGAAGCTTTTAAAGAAAGAGTTAGAATCTTTTTCAACAAGTATTCTGACTAATAAAGATTTATTAAATTTAGATACTTCCATTAAAGATAAAATTGAAAAAGCGATAAGTAATTCCATAAAATCTAAGTTCAAGAAAAAGGATTCAAAATCTAAAGTAGGTAAAGTTTATCTTGAGTTTAGTGAAGAGTCCTTTAGGGAGTTTGAGGCTATTTACAATAACATTAAAACAACGTTTTTAAGTCAGTTTAATGCTATTGTTAAAGAAGAGAAAATCAACAGAGCTTTGCTTAGCAGAACCAATAATAAAATTAAGCAAGGAGAAGCCAGAAAAGACAATCATTTAGCTAAGCAGTTTAGAGATGAAAAGACTAGTGCTGATACCAAAATTGAAAATCTTTTAAAGGAAAAGAATGATCTTTTAGAAGAAGTTGGTGGATTAAGATTGAAGTTAACTTCACACAAAAAAGTAAGATCTGAATATGAGAAAAACTTTAATTTAGTAGAGACAGATAAAAAGAAGTATGATGTCACGCAAAAGCTTTTGATTAAGATTAATGAGTTAATCAAAAGAATCAAGGAAGATAAAAAGTACTCTTTACAAAAATCTGTTTCTTTAGGTTTAAAGAAGTTGATGCATAAAAAAGATTTCATTTCTAATGTTAGAGTTAATATTATTGATGATGTTATGGACATTGACTTATTAGATAAAAAAGGACAAGTTATAGATAAGGACTCTTTATCTAAAGGGGAACAACAACTCTATGCAACAGCCTTATTAAAAGCACTTGTTGATGAATCTGGAATTAAGTTTCCTGTTTTTATTGATAGTCCTTTACAGAAGTTTGATAAGTACCACTCTAAAAACATAATTAAAGAGTTTTATCCATCTATTTCAGAACAAGTAGTGTTGTTCCCTTTATTAGAAAAAGAGCTATCTGAAGCAGAGTATGAGCTTTTAAAGCCTAACTTAAATAAAGCGTTCTTAATTCATAATACTGAAAATGGGTCTGAGATCATCTCTACTCGTGTAAATAATTTATTTAAAGAATTTAAAAAAGAAAAAGATGTTTACACATATTAAAACTAGTAAAGAAAATAAAGAGATTGTATCTAAACTAACACGTAGACTTAATCTAGGGACAGAAAATATAATTTCTAGAATTGCATTAGCACATTCTCTGTCTCAAGATAGAGTTTTAAAGTTAGAAGATATACAAAACTCCGGAGGTAAAGATTACTCTAAAGCGGTGCTTTTTGGAGATTATTTAGATTATTATTTAGGGATGGTTGCTTTACATTATGGTATTCATATTACAGATAAAGACCTACCTAAATATATAAAAATGCATATTGATGATGGGCTTCAGTTGTTAAATGAAGAACTAAACCAAAGATCAAATATTGATGGTTTTGATTTTTTGGTTGAGAAGATTGAAATAGGATTAAATAGTTTAATTTAGTGTTATGGTAAATACATTTAATAGATTCACAACTAGGGAGATTTTAGGGTTATTCATTCCTAGCTTATATTTCAGTTATATAATATTCGAAATTTTTTCGACAAGTTTTTCCTTTGAATTAAATAATAGTACAAACTCTTTTAACTATTTAATTTTATTTATAGGTTCAATTTCTATAGGTAGTATATTGTACGTTGTTGATTTGCCAAAAAGATTTTGGTTTTTTACAGAAGAATTGCCTACTACATTAATTATGAAAAAATTGATAGAGGATGGGAAAACAATTGATAAAGTTAATGTGGAAATATTTTATTATAAATTTTTAGATGAAGTTGTTGCTGAAAAGAATAAATCAATAACAGACAAGCAGACTACTTTATACCATTTTTCATCTAACATGTTTTTGTGTAGTATATTGCTTTTGGTAATTCAAGTTTTAAAATGTAGATTGGCTTTTGATGACGTAATTTCTATTGTTAATTTGGTTATTATGATAATAAGTGCAATAGGAACTTTAGGACTTCTTTATGGAAAAGGTAAAATTAGAAGTCGTTTTAAAAGACATTATACAGAATTCATAGATTCTCAATATTATATAGATTTGAAAGATAAGAACTAATTACAACTCATAGCATAGATTAAATCTCTTCATCCGTGCTATGAGTTGTATATTTACTTAATTTTATTTTGTGATTCAATACCAATAACTTCTTTCAGTTTACTTAAAATTTTATCATAATTTGATGAAACATAGACAGCTCTTTTGCCTTTATATTCGTCCTCAGCTATTTTAGCGTCAGATTTACTTCCATCTATCTTTAGTAGTTGTATTTCTCCTAATTTTATTTTATTTTCCACTAGATTATCATATTGTTTTTCAAGATTACTAATAATTCTTGAAGAGAGTTCTTCAAGATTTTTCTTATTTTGTTTTTCAATAAACAAATCTTCAAGTTTTACACTTATTAGGTTATTTTGATCTTTTTTATAATTTAAAATAATTAATACAATAAGATTTTTTACATATTTTGAGTGTTCAGGTTTAGTTGTGCCAAATATTACAGAATATAAGGGGTCGGTTTTATTTAAAAAGGAACTAGTGAGGTTTTCATTTATAAAAAGGTTTAAGTGACTTATATAATTTAAAATCTCTTCTTCAGAAATATGATGGTCACTTTCAACTAACTCTATTCTCACAATTTCTGCTAAAGCTTCAAAATAACCCATTTGAAACATTAGTGTAAAGAAGATATTATAATCAGAAAGTTCATTTCTAATATTCTTTTCTGTTTTTTTTAAGGCTTTCATTGATAAATCACTATCGCTACCTTTATTGGCTTTTGAAAGGCTCTCTAGTACAAATCTCTCTTCACTACCTCCAAACAAAGTTTTATATGCAGTATTTTCAATTTTATTAAAATTTTCTGGTTTAGATTTTAATTGAAATTTATCATATTCTTTGTTCACTAATTCAATCATTTTTTGATATGGAATAAGTTTTGTGTAAGTTTCTGTGAAAGACTTTAACCATTTAACTTCGAACAAGTTGAGGCTTTTTTTTCTTTGTTCAATAGAAAATTCAGTAGCTTTAACATCCTCTTTTAGAAATTCATCATTTGAAGGGAATTCTGGTTCTTCATCTATACCTAGCCTTATTCGAAAAGTAGATCCTTCATCTGGTTCTTCTGAGTCCTTGAAAAGAAATTCACAAATTCTAAAAATAATTCCAATAGTAGTTATTACTGACCTGTTCGCTTCAATTTGAACTTCTTTTTTGTTTTGTGAGTTGTACTCTAAGATGGCAGTGTAAATATTGGGAACATATTCTTTAATCGAAGAAAATATTTTTCTAGTAAATACAGCGTTTAAATCTTTTTCATTTAGTAATATAGTTCTTGAATTACTAGGTTGTTTAGCAGATTTATTGACATCAACAAAAATGTTTCTCAATATCTCTTTTATCTCTCTCCTACTGTCTAACTTCCAGTTAATATTTGGAAATAATTCTTCTAGTTTTTTTAGCTCTACATCATCAATGGATTCAACAGCATTTGGAAAGAAAAGTATGGTTACAGGTACTTTTAAATAATCTAGTTTGTGTTTATCTAATGATACACTTTCATAGAATTTTTTGAGTCTTTCATTTTTTATCAATCCACGAATTGCTTGTAAAGCCACTAATCTGTGTTGTCCATCTACAGCCATTAAATTAGTGTTCCCATCCTTCCATCGAATTTCTGTGGGTAAATAATATGGTTTTTCATTTTCATCAAGAAACCATCTAACACAAAAGGAATCTTGAAACTCTATTTCAAATTTTTTAGCATCTCCTTCTTGGAATGTCCTTGTTGTTACTTTTGGATAAAAACTTTTTATTGATTTATTGTCTTCCTTTGGTTGTGTAATAGCAACCACAATTGGTGGGAAAAATTTATAACCAATACCATCTGTTAAATAATTTGATATATCTCTTCTAATTCTAAAATCATCTAAATCTCTTTGAACTAATTCTTCAAAATCAATTTCAGATATATCTAAAACATCTCTTACAGCGTTTAACTTTCCAATATCATTTATATCGAAAGATGTATTTAGGTAAAATACAGGGGAGTTTTTATCAGTGTAAAAAACACCAAAATCTCCTGCCATTACCATTTGAAATTTTTCTTTGGCCATAGGGCCTCTATATTGACTACTCATTATCTTCTTCCGAATAAAGGGTTATAAAATCTATTAATTAAAAACTCTGCATTACCAATGATTTTTCTGTCTATATCTTTTTTGACGCAAGCAAAAATTAAATATTCCCACTTAAAGTCTTTAGAGGCAATTCTTCCTCCAAATGACTTTAATCCTTTTTCTAGTATAAGTTCTTCTTCTTCGTTATTTTCT
This sequence comes from Polaribacter septentrionalilitoris, assembly GCF_009832745.1. Lineage (GTDB taxonomy): Bacteria > Bacteroidota > Bacteroidia > Flavobacteriales > Flavobacteriaceae > Polaribacter > Polaribacter septentrionalilitoris. Next base: position 406,059 of record NZ_VRMJ01000041.1, read on the forward strand.
CTCATTTTTTTTATATCTAAAAAAGATTTTTGGTGCTGACCATAACGTTTTCTAAATGATACTGTGATACCAACATATAATGGGTTGACTAATAAGCTGAAATTTGCCAATAAGTCCATTAATTCTCTGCATTCCGTTAAACTGAGATCTTGAATTTTATCACCATAAACTATTTCTTCTTCAGTTTCTTCGATATAGAATTTTTCAATGAAACTTCTGTTTTCATTTATTTCAACGTTGTATTTTCTAAAAAAAGACTTGACGCTACCATTTAGTTTATCTAAAGAAATTAAGCTGTTTAATAGGTTCATTTTTTCTGCAAATTCATCAACTGTGTTGAAGTTTTTAAATTTAGAAAAATCTAAATACCAAGCATATATTCCTTTTTCATCGGGAATATTATTTTTATCTCCAAAGGATTTTTCATATGAGTAAATATCAAAATTTTCAACCTCAATCATGTCTTCCTCTTAATTATTGTATAAATCAATAAACATATAGTGAGAGTTTTCTAACTCTCCTTTTTCATAAAGATTTTCTAAATATTCAAGTCCACCATTGGCATATTCTTCTATAAGTGTAACCACATCTGAGATCACTTTATTTAATTGATCTTCTTCCAGATCTTCTAATTCATTCCAGTTAATGTTTAAATCTTCTGTTTGGGTAAAAATGACCATTAATAAAAAATCTACTAAAGATGAATCTCTTTTCCATTTACCAATTTCAAGAAAATCAGAAGTTAGATTTCTAGGTGGTAGGGGTAAGCGTCTTTTCTTTTTTATGCCAGTCATCATAGCATAGATATAGAGCTCGTATATAGGTCCAAATTGGCTATATTCTGATGATCTAGCACCTTTGTTGGCTAATGCTTCAAGTAAAGGTATTCTGCTGTTAGCATATCTAGGTCTTTTTGAGACTAAATTTGATTTGAATTCTTGACTATTCATTATTTTCTTCTTTCAATTTTAGTAGTTCTTTCTATTTGTGAAGATTCTTCATCAACTTCATTTAAGTAAAATGTTTTTATAACATCACTTTTTAAAAGTTGTTGACCTAAGTCCGTTAGTTTGTCTTCTGAGTCTTTGTCATAAAGGTCTTTAACCAAAATTATACTCTGTGGGAATACATCTGGTATTGCTTCAAAGAATCCTTTGTTAAAAGCTTTACCAAATGCAGATAAAGGTGCATCCGCTAATAAAGGGTAATTGTATTGAGATGTATTTGCTGATATGATAGACATAACAACTGCAAACTTCTTCATTCTTTGGAAACCTTCAGAAGCTCCAGAAACTTCATTCCCTAAGTCATCTATATAATCTAAAGAAATACCACCAGAAGGCGATTTTTGAAATCTTAAAACACCACCTTTAATGTCATTGTACTTAATTAAGCTTTGGAAATGTTTATTAGCGTGGTCCTCTAAAAGACTAACCATTTTATCAAAAACACGTTCTTTAGCAAGAAGGGTAGCATCAACTAAATCTTTACTTATTTCATAATTTACAGTATAACCTTCTGGTATATCTTTAGGGCGTAAATTAGAAATCTCTTTTTCAGTAGTAGAAATTTGAGTTTTTAAGCGTTTAATAGTGTCTTGGAGTCTTTCAATTCTTGAAGAAGCTTGCTCCATTCTTCTTATAGCTCCTTTATACTGATTTATAATAGTTGTTGCATTGTCTATACCTTCACCTTCAGTACCTGCTATTAAAATGTCTTTTCTTTGAGATTTTAAAGCTTTTAATTCTGAACTTAATTTGTCTAGTCTCTGTTTTAATTCTAGTTCTTTTTCTCTAGTTCTTAAAACACTAGATGGTATTGAATCAAACTTGTTTAAAAAAGGAGCTGCATTTAACTGAAGGTTTCCAAAGAAGTCTTCTAAATCGTTTTTAACAAACTCTTTTTTAGTGTTATTTTCATTCGGTCTGTTTTTCAACTTCAATAAGTAGTTATATGCATCTGTTCCTTCTTTAGCATCTCTATTACATACATAACATTTCTTATCCTCAATCATTTGATCTAATGTAACAGCATCTGGTGAGTTTACAGGAAGCATTGTAAAATAATCATTAGGGTTTTCAGCTGCATTCTGTAATGCTTTTTTCTCATACCTTTTTTGTCTGAACTCTTTAATATTATTTTTAAAATCATTTATAGAGTCTTCAAAACCTAATGTAATCCAAGAGAAGTTTCCATCAAAGAATCTATTGTTAATTCCATCAAGGAAAGTGTCATAATCATCTTTTACACGTTTTAATACTTTGTTTTTCTGTGAGATTTTATCATCTAATTCTTTTCTTTTTTCAGCATTAGCAAAGTTTTGCTCTAATTCATTTTTTTCTTGTTCAGCAGATTCATATAAGGTATTAAATTCAACTAATTTTTCTGATTCTTGAATTAGTCTATCTTGTAATTCCTTTTTAACAACAATAGCTTTACCTAGTCTGTCATTATGTTTACTGGTTGCATTAGTTTGCTTATTTAAGTCCTTTTCAGCCTTTATAGCTATCTCTTTAACTATGTTAGCAATGTCTTCATATTTACTAATGTTTGTCAATGTCCTTACTGCATCTTCAATACTTGATTTCTTGCTAAAATCAATCATTTTATCTACTTCTTCCCCTTGAAAGAAAGAGTATTGCCTTAATGTAGGTAGAATGAGTTGGCTAATTACTTTTTGTTTTTCTTCAGCATCATAAACAGGTTTGTATTTAGGTAAAACATGGTCTGTTTTGTCTACCTCAATATCATCTAAAGTTATTTGCCAGCTATCAAAATCTGTTAGCTTTTCACTTATTCTTGTAGCAGTAAATGACTTAGTTATTTGGTATTTGTACCTGCCAGTAGAATACTCTATTTTAATTCCTGTTTGTACTAGTTCTCCAATTGAGGTTTCATTTTTTGCTTTATCAGAGATAATTTTAACAGCAAAGTCCTTTACATTCTTTTTCTTTTTATCATCTGAATCTAAAACCTGATCATAAAAGAGCCATAAAAAAGCATTAAAAAATTTAGATTTTCCAGCTCCATTATCAGCTACTACAATGTTAACACCATCTTCAAATTCATATCTTGTTGTATCATAATCTCCATAATAATTAAAAAAATTCTTAAAGGAAATACTATTTATTATTGATGCCATATAAATTTATATATTATGTACGTTTTTTAGTTTTTTGTATATCATAGAACGATTAAGATGATTGTCATTTTCGTTTATAATTACAGATAAGACTTCAACAATTTTTTTATTATAAGGTTTTGAAGGTGAAGTAGTAAATGTCTCTAATTCATTTTGCTTAATATCATACTTTTCCATTAACTCTGGGTCAGAAAGTATTTCTCTTAAAATTTGGTCTCTTTCCATATTTATTGTAATTCGCTTATTATAGTATCTAAATCTAAGTTATATTTTTGACATACCTCATCTAGTATTTCTTTTGAATCGTAGAAATTCATAGATAAACTTGCAAAATATCCAACTCTATTTAATTCGTTTTTAACTAAGTTTCTTTCAATATTTTGTAATTCCCCAATGTAGTTATTTAGTTTGGGTATAACTACCATATCATAGATAGTTGCATGTGTTTTATCTTTATGTTTTCTCAAAAGCCTTCCTCTTCTTTGAATAAATTGTCTTGGGTTTCCTGTACTACTTGCAAATATTCCAACTTCTGCTCTAGGGACGTCAACTCCCTCATCAAGCATTTTCATAGCGAATAAAATCTCAATTTTACCATCTTCAAAACCTCTAAGGATTTCTTTTAAGTTTTGATCGTGTGAGGTATAAGAGTTCATCTTAATTTCTGGATAATCATTATGAACTTTTATTAGATATTGATCTAAAATTTTGACGGTATTACCTTCTGAGTTTTGTACATAACCTTCAGGGATATAAGCAAAAACATATTTAGTTTTATTTATTCTTTTTAATTCGCTAATGATATGACTAAAAGCATCTATTTTATTGGAAGCTTTATGTATTATACTTTTCCTCTTGAGTAACAAAATTTCAACAATAGGATCATTTTTAAATTTTCCATTTTCAAAATCAAAAAACTTCAATAATTTTTTTGAGATCTCTGTGTATTCTTCAAATTCACATTCAGTAAGCTCAACAATAATTGGATGGTACTTATATTCTGTTAAAAAACCATGATCTAAAGCTCTTTCCATTCCAAAACTATAGGTGTAAGGTGGACTATCATTAAAAAAAGAATCAATTGCTAGGGTACCCACAGGATCATAAATTCTATTTGGAGTTGCAGAGAGTCCAATTTTTTTTGGAACTCTAACTTGTGGAAGCTTAGATTGAATGTTGTTTGCTCCCATATTATGAGCTTCGTCAGCGATTAGCAAAAAGTCTTCTTGTATTTTTTGAAATTGCTTTTGAAACCTGTCCAAAACAAAACTACCATATGTAGATATAATTATTAAATCATTCTTTAAGCCCCAAGAAAAATTACTAGAATAATTTGCGAAATCCTTCTCCCAATTGTTTCCACCTCCAACTTTTAAAATTTTTCTAAAATTAAAAGATTTAACTTCTTCTTCCCATTGGTTTAGTAATGCTATTGATGGAACTAAAATAATAGCTCTATAACTTTCATTTTCGTTATAAAGGTTTAATAAACAATTAAGCGATGTTATTGTTTTTCCAGTACCAGTAGCCATTGCAAATACACCTGAGTAATTATTTGACCTCCAGGCTTCAAAAGCTTCTTTCTGGTATTCTCTAGGGCCTTGGGGAAAAGGAAATTTAGGAGTATTTTCAATTTTATGTATTAAAGTTTCAAACCTTTCTTCTTTTTCTTTTTTTATCCTATTGACTTTTTTACTGTAAGAGTCCTTACCTAATTTTAAAGAATCATCTAAAAGATCTTTTAAATTTTTATCATTACCAACAATTCTTACTACTCTTTCTATTTCCTCGTTACCGATATGATTATAATTAGGGTGGTCATTGTTATATATTCTTTCAAAGTTATTTCTCTCTAGTTCTATTCTTTCTTTACTAACATTGCTAACCCAAGGGGCATCTAACTGAAAGCTTTCAGAGTTTTTAATTAAAGCTGATAAAGTGAAATTAATGCTGCCATCAGTAGAGATATAATCTTGACCATCAAAAAGTATCATTTTTTTACAATGCGCAAGATCAAATCCATTAAACTTAACAGGTATCAATTCTAATCTTTTATTTTTAAGTAAGTACTTTAAACAATCAAAAAAATGTTGACCTTCTTGACTTAAATTCTTTTCTAATTTACCAAGGTCATTAAAAATGTCAATAATTTTATCCTCATTTTTAACATCTACATTTTCGAGAAGATTTTCAAAATCATTGTCGCTAAGAAAATGATTTGTAATAAACCTCATTTTACCCCCATTATAGATGAACTCGGCAAAACTTTTGGAAAGTACTTTTATGGCATTAGAGCTAAAATAACCAAGTAATAAGTCTATTGTTTTAGCAATTGGAAAAGTTTCCTCATAAAACTCTAAAGGTATGTGATTTGAATCCGAACTATATTTATATGTAGGCGGAAAATTCAAATCTTTAAAAAGCAAGGTGTTTTTCATCTTTTTTTATAGCAGCCATAAATTTAAATAATCTAATCATTAAAAACAATATTATGAATAAATTAATTTTTCATCAAGACATAAATAATAATTTAATAGTAATTAATATCTCAAATTATCAAGAACTATCCTTGAGATATAGTTTTGAAGAACTAAATAAAAGAATTTTAAACTTCATTCTTGAAAATAAAATTGAAAATGTTAAGTTAAGTTTTAATAATATTTTATGTGATATTTTTATCATTAATAAAATTTTCAAAATTAAAGCTTTACTATTGTATTTTGATATTACAATTTATAGTATAGAAATATCATTTAAATTAAATTAAAAGGAACACTTTTAGGAGTACCTGTTTTTTAAATAATAAATAAAGTACTATAATCACTAATAAAATCAAAGAAGGTTCGAATCCTTCAGGGCTCACATAAACCTTACTAGAAATAGTAGGGTTTTTTGTTTTCTATAGGTTTTGTTAGAGTTTGCAGTACTTCGCAATAATTTCAATTCAATTAGATTAATAATCAAAATGCACTTTTTAGGTGTACAATTAGGTGTACCACTTTTTTTTCTGGTGTACCATTTTATAAAATCAAAATCTATGAATAATTTTAAATTAGCTGTTTTGTTTTTCTAGAGAGAAACAGAATAAATAATAAAGGAAAATGGGATCAATCTCAAAATTGGCATGGGTTTTTTATAGGTTTTCTAGCGTTTTTATTTGGCTATTTATTAGTTTATAGTGGAAATACGTTTTGGCAAACAGTGTCAAGATGGAAATGGTTATATATTGGTTTGGCAACAATCCTTTTCTTAATCCGTTTTACAGGATTTGAGTCAATATCAAATATGTACCTTACTTCTTTAGAATCTATTTCTTGGATATTAGGTGTTTTCGGAATTGGATATTGTTACCTAAATAACCCCAGTAAATTACTAAGTTATTTAAGTGCTGCTGTATATCCTGTTTATATTATTCATATGTTTGTGTTGTATTTAGGTGCATTATTAATTCTACCTTTAGATCTTCATCCTATGTTACAATTTATTGGAATTGCCGTCTTTACTTTTATAGTTTGTTTTCTAATATATGAGTTCATCTTTAAAAGAGTAAAGGTTTTAAGACCCTTATTTGGATTGAAATGGAAATTTACACGGGTAATACAAAATAAATAAAACACTTAATTTTAGCTTAATATATTGTTTTTCTTAAGTTTAGAAAAATATTGCAGACATAATACAATAAATAGAACTCATCATAAGTAAGATAATCAAAAATAGAATTTCATGAAGAAAAAACAAACAAAACTAATGATTAGAGTTATATTACTAGTAGGAACCATTGTCTCGATGTTCTTTGTTCCATGGCTTTTGGTTAAAGCATGGATACTTCCCTTACCAGATTCTGTTCAAGGTCAATTAGATGAAGCTCTTGATTATGATTTTGAAGGAATGATTGTTTACATTGATAAAGCAGGTCAAGCTCCTCAAAGTTTTGCTTCAGGTTGGCACAATAGAGAGTCCAAGATACCAGCCAAACCTAATGCTTTATTTAAAATAGCCAGCATAAGCAAACTATATGATGCAGTTGCTGTTACTAAATTGGTAAGTCAAGGACGCCTTTCTTTGGATAAAACTTTAGCAGAGTATTTGCCAGAACTGACAGGAGAAATCGAAAATACAGATAAAATTACGTTAAGATTGATGATTCAGCATAAAAGTGGTATTCCCAATTTTACAGATACTCCAAAATTTTGGGAAAATCCAATAAGAACTTACGAAGAAAACCTTACTTTAATAAAGGGTAAACCTGCCAATTTTGAACCAGATGAAGATTATGAATATTGTAACACTAATTATTTGCTGATTAATAAAATTATGGATAATGAATTAGGTTATGACAATTTTCAATTTATCAAAGAAGAAATTTTAAATCCTTTAGGTCTTAAAAATACGTTTAGTTCTCTCAAAGAAGTAAGTTTAGATAGTGTGATGAGTGGATACCATATTGGATACGCTCATGATATAAAAATGAAAGATTATGGAATGCATGCCACAGCAGAAGATGTTGGTGTTTTTCTTAGAGCATTAAATAATGGGGCTTTATTTAATGAAAGAGAGCAAGAAATCTATTCCTCTATTTATGAATATGAACATTCTGGTTGGGTTCCTGGTTATCAAAGTTTTGCCAAATATTATAAAGATATTGATGCTGTAATTGTAACATTCTATAATACCACTGACCCTAAACTCTATAATTGGAACTTATCAGAAATTATCAATAAAAGAATTTATAAAATAGTAAAAAAGCAAAAATAGCATGAAAGCACAAATTCAAGAAAGATCCATAGAAAGAAATAAAACTTGGAAAACAATCTTTCTATTTCTTGCAATCGTTATTCTTCTTACTTCACCTTTTCATTATGCCATAGTTAATTTATATCCATCACGAATATATGTTGGAGCTATAATGTGGTGTCCTGCAATTGCTGCATTTATTACCTTAAAAATAAAAGGGCGTAAGATTTCATCGCTACATTGGAATTGGGGAAGTTGGAAATATATTAGTTGGTCTTATATTGTTCCTGCCTTATATGGTATCATCACTTATATATTTATATGGATTTTCGGTTTTGGAAATTTAGCTAATAGCGAAGCCATAACAGAATGGGGAAAAGAACTTGGCTTATTTGGCATAGGCACTTTAAACCCAACATTAATAACTATCATAGCTATTATGTTGTTAGCAACTATAGAGGTTATTAGAGCCTCTGCAACAACATTAGGGGAAGAAATTGGATGGCGAGGATTTTTTATCTATGAATTAAGAAAGGTTCTTTCATTTACTGGTGTATCAATTTTTAGCGGATTGATATGGTCTTTTTGGCATTGGCCATTGCTAGTTTACTATAGTAACAATGTCCTATTAGAATTTATAACGTTCACTATCGTAATTGTTTCTATGTCATTTATCATGACGTACTATACTTTCAAATCTAAAAGTTTATGGCCTGCTGTAATTTTTCATGCGGTGAGCAATGTATATATTCAGAAAATCTTACCTCCGTTAACAACAGAAATTGAAGGAACCCAACATTGGCTTGGTGAAAACGGAATTATGTTTGCAATTGTTACCTGCATTTTTGGAATTTACTTTTGGAAAAAAGGATTGAAGGAACAATTATAAATTACTATTAGTTTGTGATTTTTTATGTTAATCACCAGATATCAAAAGAAAACGGTACATTTTATTTAGCTTTTAATCTAGATTTTCTATTCAGATTAATTGTATATAAACCTAAAGCAATTCCTGCGAAGAGCAAGAAAAGAATACCATTATCTATTGGTAGTGATGGTGTTCCAGGAGGTCCAGGAGGTCCTGGTGAGGGCGGAGGAGGCGCTATTATTAATAGTGCTTTTATAAAATTTATCATTAGGGGATTTTAAATTTTTATAACTGTTTAAGCGATATGTTAATTAAACTATTTCTATACTTAGTTGATAATTAGTTTTTTTATGTATTTACCTTTATTTGTCTCTACTTTTAAGATATAAACACTCTTTGATAGTTTGCTTACATTCAATCTTTTTTCTGAACTTCTTGAATTTTGAGTTTGCCACTTAAAAACTTCTTTACCTAAGATTGAGTAAAGTTTTATTTTTTGAATTTCAATACTATCATTGGTACTAACCACAATTTCTTTTGAACTTCTATTGTAATGGCTTTTTATTTTATTTAACAAGGTTTTATCATTAATACTCAGCGTTTCGTTTTTATTGAAAAATCGAATAAAAAACCTATTTGTATAGGTACCTTTATCAAGTGTTATTTGAACTCCTTTTGTATCAATTTTATGATATTCTTCTGTCAATTCATCATATAAGAAAACATCTTGTTCACTTAAATTCCATTGATCTATTTTAATATTAAGTGTATTATTTTTATCTAAAACTATTTCTAATGGTACAGATAATTCATTAGAAATTTCACCTACACCTGCAATAACATAAATGGCATTGTTAGAGAATTTCCAGTACGCATCTGTATTGTTTACATTAAACATATAGCTGTCATAACCATTATCATAGTCAAAAGAATTGTTTTTGTTAAATGATATACCGATTTGACGATGTATTAATTTGTTTTCATTAGAGCTATATTCAATTCCTAATTTTAAAACAGGAAGTTTATTAATCTGTTTTTTTCTTTCATTTTTAAAGAAAATAGATTGTGCACCTTCTGTGATATATTCTCTTTGACTATTGTTAAATACAATTGGGCCACCATCATCATCTCCACCAATAAAGAAACCTTGACCAACAGGTATATATTCTTTGGGTTCTCTATAAGTAAAGCCAGAACCTGAACTATATGAACAACTTATTTGTCCATCAATATCTTTTAGTTTTAAATGATCAATAGAAATATTACCCACATCATTAGAGGTAAATGTTATTGTATTTCCTTGTTCTAAACATATTGGTATTTCTTTAGTGGTATAGTTAAGTTGTAGTGGAAAATTAACGGTTCTGTTCTGAACTCCGTTCACGCTAAGAGTTAAGTTTTTACCTGTTAGTGATTTGTATCTAATTCTTAAGGTATCAATTCCTCTTGATATTCTAGAAAAAGTTATTGATTCATTAGCATTATCTAATATAACAACATTAGTTCCCAAATCATTTGTAGTAGTAGCAGCATTTAGTTCTGCATTTTCTGCTTCTAGAATAAAATCAAATGCACCTACTAGAGTTTCATCATCAGCAACAACTCCCATTGCAATATTTCTAGTAGAATAACCACCAATATAACCAGAGTAAGTATGACCATTATTGGTGTCTATTTCACTTGCATGTTGCCAAAAGTAAAGTGTACCGTTTATAGAGTTGATATTATCTTCAATAAACTTTTTTACACTGATGGCTGAAGCATAGGGATTACCGAGTAAATAAAATTCGTTTCCTCCAACAGTTGTATTAAGATTACCATCATTTGGAATACCTGTAAAGGTGTAGTTTTGAGTAGATCCTGGTCCTTTAATAGTGAAACCATCTGTATTTAAAATTGAATTTGTATTACCTTTTTGAATCCAGTTAGAAACTAATCCGTCTGAACTAGCAAAAGTATATATCCAAGTTGATGCTATTGAAATTGGAGTTGTAGTGTCTCCGTCTAAACCTTCAACAAAATTAATATCTACCACAGGTGAACTGCTAGTTGTAGGGTTTGTGCCGTCTTTTAAAACATTACTTAAAGTAAATGTATTTCCACTGCTTACTACAGGAGAGCTCATGTAATTGTATCTGAATTTACTTGGGGATTCAGAATTTTGATCTTTGTATATTTTTCCAGAGCCATTAATTTTACTAGTAGCTGTATGTGTTTGTATTAATTGAGATGAACCAGCTAAACGAATTTCGCTTGTAGAATTGTTAAAAGTGATGTTATCTGTAACTACTAATAAATTGTTGTTAATTGTTAATTTATTGCCAGAATTAATAGTGAGTTCCTTAGCACTAAGTTTGTTTGATGTTTCAAAATTTTCTGCAATAACAACTCTTCTTGTTCTATCAGGAAAACCATTATTCCAACCACCAGAAGTTCTGTTTGTTGGATTTGTTCTGTGAACTCCTATTCTAAGATTAGATTCTGCATTAGCATTAGTAATTTCTGATATTAATGGGGAATGAGGATGTCTTTCTGGTCCGCCAGAACCTAGATCTCTGTAAGCATCTAAATTGTCATCAACAAAAGCAACCCATTCTGTAGTTTCAAAATCTTTATTTGTAGAGGTTATTTGATCTGTTCTTACATAAGAGGTTGTGTTATTAATATTAAAAGCAGTTTCATATCTATTATTCCAAGATGTAGAGCCATTTACAAAACCTTTTGGATGTGTTAAAAGTAGAATGTCATTAGCGTCTGAAAAATTAGTAATATTATCATTTACTAAACCAGAATAACTAGAGCCTGTATTTGTAATTAAGATTGTTGCTCCTGGAGCTAAACCTGAAGGTATAGTATAGGTTACGTCTGGAATGACATCTGTTTGAGGTCCTGTAGTATTGTTATAAAGAGATAGTTTTATACTATTGGCAAGAATTGAATTTGTAGGATGTATATTTGAAATTTCGATTACCCTGTCTGTAGATGTCTGTAATATTTGAGTAATTAAAGGTGTACCAGAAACGTGCGCATCTCTATAGTCTACATCACCAATAGTTATAACATCACCATCAGTGTCTTGTAATGTTGTGGGGTCATCGATATTAGCATTTATATCAGAATAATTATCAGAAGTAAGTGTATTGTCAATTCCGTTATTACCAACATTTCCATCTGTTTTTCCATCAGAATTTACATCCGTTAATCCTGCGCCAGATTCTGTTATATCAAAAATACCATCATCATCAGAGTCAAAATCTACATAATCAGCATCTCCATCATTATCTGAATTGATAGCAGTTAGACCAGATCCATAAGCAGTATCTAAACCAGAACTAGAAAAAACACCATTGGGTTGAATATAATCTATGGTAGTTTGGGCTTCTATGTTATCTGGAATTCCATCATTGTCTGAATCTAAATCTTTATCGTTATTTAAACCATCACCATCAAAGTCAATAAGACTCGCAAAACAAGATTGAGGTTGGGTGCTCCAAACAAAATTATCCATACCATGTAAATCTGCTCTACTGTTAAAAATAGCACCACTTACAACACTATGAACTACAGAAACGTTTGATACAGCTGAATTTGTAATAAAACCAATAGAAGTCTCTACATTATTACCAATTAACATAGTACCTTGGCTAACATCATTACTATCAAAAATATCTACAGTTGCTGTTGCATCATTTCCTAAAAAACTACTTTGAAAATAAGCTACAAGTTGGCTCCCTGCAAAAATTTCATATTTAACTACAGTAGCAGGATCATCATTGAACGTATCTAGAATGTCTACTAAATCAAAACTAAAAGCATAAACAGGTGTTGTAAATCCAATATTTACGGTATAGACTTCACCTGGAACCAAATCTATAGAAGGTTTTACGTAAATGGCATCTCCGCTTGTACCAGATCTAAATTCTGAACCTGTGGTTTGTCTAAATTGATTTCTTCTTGTTGTTGGGTTTGCTGCTGTTGTACTAAAAGATAGTGTGCCATTTGTAAATGTACCTGTTGTTGTTGCTGCACTACCATCTGTACCAGGTGCTCCAGGCAATGAACCGAAATCATTATTTCCGTTAAGAATTGTTAAATTTAATCCTTTAGAATAGGCAGCAGCTTCAAAACCAGATTCTTGATATCCTAAACCGTTGTTAGTGTTGTCTCCAATAGCATAAATTTCAAAACCACTATCTGTATAAACGGTTTGATCTGGTTGAGGGTTTGAAGCGCCTGGAATAATACAAATTTCATCGGTATCTAAAATTCCATCATTATCATCATCTAAATCTGATAAGTCTACAACACCATCTCCATCTGTATCTTTATCTGTAATGGTAAATGTTGCAGATACAAAGGTTATTGAGTATTTAGGATTGCTAAGTGTACCTCGTGTAATGACATACTTACCTACGGTTTCTCCAGCAACTCTGCTTAAGCTTCCAGATAAGGAGTCCCCACTTTCTAAACTACCAGAAGTAATGGTGTAGGTTAGAGGAGGATCTGAATCTCCAATTTCTTTTGATACAGCATCAGCTGTAACTGTAATTGGAATTCCAGAAGAATTTTCTGATGATACAATTACATTATCTATAGAAATATCTGATTGCCAACTATTAGCTCTAATGGCTTCAAACTGAATGGTAATTACTTGACCGTCATAAGCACTTAAATCTAAAGTTTGAGGAAGCCATCCATTTCCCTGATTACCAGTTCTAGTAAACAAAGTTGTATAGTTTGTGCCTCCATTGGTACTGACATTTACATTAAAAGTTCCCATATTAGCGGCAGCATCTCTTGCATACATATGATAGTCTAACGATATTTCAGCGTTTATTTTTCCTGTAAAATCGAATTCTTTTTCTAAATGGGCTACATCTCCTAATGCTCGTGGAAATGGAGAAGTAGACATTTCTACATACATAAACCAACTTCCTTCTGAAGCACCATTTTGAGGACCTGTACCACCTGAAGGTGTACTCTGTCCATTTGTCCAGTCAAAGTCATCACCAGTACCTTGTGACCACCCATCTAATGAATTTTCAAAACTGAAACCTTGAATATTTGGAGCAGTATCATCACATAACTCTAATGTGATTGAATTAATTGTTCCTCCATCTTGAGCTGTATCATCTGTAACTTCTAAAGTCCAATTTCCTGCTGAATTTTCAGTATTAAAATCACTTAAATTACCTTCTGGAACATAAGTGCCATTTATTGTAGTGTTACTTGTAGGCAGTGTATTGCTAGAAGCATCATCAAATGTTGCTGTATAATTATTTCCATTTCCACCATTATCTGTTGATAGTTCTACTCTAGTTCCTGTAGGAGAAATTAGGTAAATGTCTAAATCGGAATTCCAAGTGTGTGAAATATTAATGGTTATATTAACATCACCAATTGTAAAACTATCTGGAACGTTTATAATTTCATTGTAGCTTACATTACCTGAAGTGCTTATAGAAGTTCCAGGATTAATAGTATAATCTGTACATGTTTGTGCATGGAGATTAAATGAAAAAATAATCAATGTAAATAGTGATATAAACCATTTACTTTTAGATTTAGGGGTCATAAAGTAATTATTTAGGGGTATTGTAAAGCTATGACAACAATACAATTAGTTTGTAAAAGTATAAAAATATTTTTAAATCACCCAAGCATTGTAAGTTTTAGTTGTATATGTAAAAAAAAGAGCAAGTAATACTTGCTCTTTTTTTTGTGATTCTTAGTGGTTTTAAAAATTATTGTTTGATAATTTTTTTTGTAAAAACTCCTTTATCTGTTTTTACTTTTACAATATATACAGTAGAGGAGAGGTTGCTTATGTCAAATTTAGATGTATGATTATTTTCTGTATTTTTCCACTCTTTAAGTCTTTGACCTAGAGTATTAAATATTTCTAGATTAGTGATGTTTAGATTGTTCTTGTTCTGAAGAATAATATGCTTAGAACTATTGTTTAGATATATATTTAATTCATTATTAATAATATTTTTATCTGTATTTAAAGCTGATTCAGATTGATTATTAAACTTGATAAAGAAACGGTCATTGTAAGTTCCTTTTTGCAGGTTAAATTCAATAGGTTTTTCTTCTGATAATTTATGGTAAATGTCAGTTACTTTATCATGAATGTAAATATCTCTATCAATATTTCTTTGATGATCTATTTCTATACTGAATGTATTGTTGTTGTCAATTACAATACTTAAAGGAACTTCAAGTTTATCAGATATTTCTGGAACCCCAGCAATAATGAGTTTTTTATCAGAAAAATCTGGGAAATGCCAATAGAAATCTGTAGATCCAATGTCGAAGACTTCACTATCATAACCGTTATCATAATCAAATGTATTGCCACTTCTAAAAGATATTCCAATTTGTCGATGTAAATTAATGTTATTAGTGCCAATATGATTGAATCCTAATTTTAAAACAGGTAATAAATCAGTTTTATTTTGGTTTTTTGTATTGGTTTTTGCAGATTTTTCACTTTTTTCATTTTTAAAGAAATAGGTTCCAGTTCCACCACCACTTCCATCAGTAACAAAAATATCAGTCTCAAAGTTTCTCATAGAGTTTTCGAATCTTACTTCACCACCACTGTGAGAAGCTGAGACAAAGAAACCTTGAGCGACAGCAATATACCTGTTAGGGGCATGATAAGTACCATCACCAATACCAGGTAAATTCCCTTCTCTGAATTTAAGATCATCAATAATTAAATTATAATCATTATCAGCAGAAATGGTAAAAGAGAAAACATCTACCCAATTTAGGGTAATGGTAACTCCATCTGTGTCTGAGTCTGTTAAAATGTGAGTAACATCATCATTACCAGTGCCGTTATCGCTAAAAGTAACTTCTACATCTTGCCCAGTTCCTTTTTTGGCGATGAAAATACTAACTACATCTACGGCTTTATTAAATGAAAGGGTTGAGGTGTAAGTAGCATCTATTTCATCATTTAAATCTAAGTAATTTCCAGTTGTATTTCCAGCTTCATCTTCTGTAGTATCTAAATCTTGTTTGTTGTTAGAAGTTGTATAAGTAACCGTAAAACCTTCTACAGTTTGTTGAACATCTGTAACATTATCGGTAGCATCTTCGAAATCAAAAGTAAAAGGAGCAACAGCAGGTACACTATTTGCTGCAATACCCATTGCTATATTTCTTTGGGAATATCCTCCTTGGTAGCCTGTTAAATTGTGTCCTTCTGAACTGGAAGGGCTAAAGCTATCTTCTCCAGTATGTTCCCAGAAATATAATGTACCATCAATTGAACTTAGATTTGTACTTATAAAGTTCACCGCATCTAATGCACTAGGATATGGGTTTCCTAATAGACTTGTTTTATTGGCAGTAAAATTGAATGTAATAGAACCATCGTTTGGCGTACCTATAAATGTAAAGTTTTGTGGGTTTTGTCCAGTACTTTTCATAGAGTAACCTTGCCCCCTTTGTAAAATACCTGTTTCGAATGTTTGTACCCAATCAGACTGTACTTGACCATTAAGGAAAGAATATATCCAATAAGGTGCAATTTTAATAGGTACATCTGGTGAAACAGTTCCTGTTGCACCATCATAAATATTACCATCTCCAGTCCAGTTGATACTTCTTGCAGTGGAAGTTTCTGAAGTGGGTACATTACCATCAAACATTACTTGGCCAACTCTAAAAGAGTTTTTATTTAACTCTCTTACTGGAGATGTCCAATAGTGATATCTATAAATACTTGGTACAATTGCAGCTTGATCTCTGTATAATTTTCCATTTCCTTGTACATTAGATAAACCAGTGTGCGTCTGTACTAATTGTCCATTTCCTAATAATTTAATTTCACCGTCTAAAATAAAATCTTCATCAAATTCTAAATATTTATTGTCAGCAACCATTAATTTTGAGCCTGATTTAATCCAAACACACTCAACAATTGCATCTTCTGTTAAAGTTGGGTGATTAGAACTGCCTTGGGCATCTATTACCATTACTTTGTCTTTATCTGCTATATTTGTTGTTGGTTTGCCAGCATTAAAACCACCATTCCATCTATCTGCTTCTACGGTTTCTGCACCAGTCCAGAAAATACCGTTTATTTCTGTAAATGTAAAATATTTTGTGCCGTTAAAATCGTAATTCGCCTCGTAAACATTTTCTAAATTTATTGTGGTAGCTGTCAATTTTATGTATTCTACGTTTGTTGTAAACGCAGCATCATCAGCTACTTTTAGGGCTTTAATAGTATATCCTGTATTTAATGCTGCATCTATAATACTTTGGCTTGCGGCTATTTGTACAGAACCTACAGAACCATTTTCAACAATTTTCCAAGTTCTTCCTAAAGTATTTTCTGGAGCACAAATAAGTTTTGATGTAGAGGTGTCTGTGTCTAATAAACCTCCATTGTCATTACCCCACATTAAGAAATCTTTATTGTTGTTAAATGAATTGGCATTAGCATTGTTTGACGCAGCTATTGCTCCTAAACCAATTGTTATTATAGCATCTGAACTAACCCCAACAGATTTAGATTGTTTTTGAATAAAATCCATAACATCATCTCTACCTATACCTGCAACATCGTTATGATAATTGCTGTTTGCTGTATAATCCCAAACTTTTGTAGATTGGTCTGCTAAAATATAATCGCCTTCTATAATATCTCCACTATAAGAAACTGAACTTAGCGTAAATCCATACTTGATTGCTAAATAACTTTCAACTGATTGTTGTTTGAGTGCAGTTGGTTTTTCGTTAAAAATCATAATTTCTGCAATTTGACCATCCCACCATCTATTACTTCCACCTCCATTGCTTCCAATACCCATATTAGCACCACTACCAGTTATGGTGGCAACTGTATTAGCGCTTGTAGAATTTAAAACTTCACCTAATTGATGATTGGCTTGTTCAAATCCGGTTGGAGAGTTTGTTGGATCTACTGCAGTACCAAAAGTATATAAAGAATAATTGTTTAAGAAATTTGGTGGATTGTTTGTAGCAAAAATAGTACCACTTGGACCAAAGCGTTGTCTCCAAACTAGAGGGTCATTTGGTGCATCATTACTTATTTTATTATGATAGTTTACATTTGATCCTTGAACAGCTTCTATAAAAACAAAAGAATTTTTATGAGTGTTTGGATTTACAACTACATAAGACCATAAATTATCATAAGTAGATCCATTTCCTAAAATACCTCCCGTAATTCTTAAGTCTTCAGAATTAGTGTCGTCAAAATCTACTACAGGGTTAAAGTTTAATAAGCCTGAACCTGAGTCTAATCTATCTGGTGCTTCTCCTGTTGGAGATGAAGCTGTAAAAGATGGTGTAGTTTGGTCTACCCAAGAGGTAACCTCATCTGAAACTTCTGTAATTCCTCTATCTGCTCTTAGCCAAAGAATACCATTTGTTATACCTGGTGTTATTGGGTCTAGAGTATCATCTCTAAAATCTACATTGCCAGTGGTTAAAACATCAGAATCTACATCTGGTAAGTCCGATTCTGGTATGTCTATTTCATCATTTACATCATAACTATCGTTATTGTCTACACCTTCAAAAATGTCTGCTAACCCATCACCATCTGTGTCTACAAAATTGCTAGGATCTACAATTCCATCTGGAACACCATCTGAAGAATTACTTGTGTTTTCATCTAAAGTGGCGTCAACAGCGTTAGATACTTGATTTTCTGAGATATCAAAAGTACCATCATTATCAGAATCTGTATCAAGATAATCTGGATTGTCTATTAAATCGTGATTGTTTGGTGTTGATAAATCTACACCTGTAATTGATCCACAAGGTGTACAATCTGGGTCGTAAGCGTCATTTAAACCATCGTCATCTGTATCTGTGTCTCCAGCAGTTGCAGGTGGGACATAACCTGTGGTAGTTTGTGCTTCTACATTGTCTGGTATACCATCGTTATCTGAATCTATATCTAAGTGATTTGGAACGCCATCACCATCAAAATCAAATACATCTGGAATTCCATTTCCGTCAGTATCAGTATAATTTGTTGTTCCTCCTGGACCTCCGCTACCATCATCTGAAGTATCTAAATAGTTTAAGGTTCCATCATTATCTTCATCACCATCAGGATCATTACCATTACTTTCGTTGATGTCTGGAATACCATCATTATCATCATCTATGTCATTAGAATTGGCAAACCCATCATCATCTGTATCTACACCTAAGATATCATCTCTATAATCTAGATCGCCACCAATTAAAACATCGCTATCTGTAGCATCGTCTAAAAAAGCATCTGTTTTTGGGTCTACGTGAATTCCATTAACATCTGTATAGCCTTGATCTGTATCTGCATTTTCTAAGTCATCTAATAAACCATTTGCCCCAACATTACCTGTAAATCTTCCTCCAGAATTTGCAGGAAGCGCTTCATTTATAATTCCTTCATCTATATCATTTGTTGCATCTCCATCAGAATCTAAATCTAAATAATCTGGAATTGTGTCTTCATCTGTATCTACAGCTGTTAAACCGGTATCATATGCTAAATCTATTCCAAATAAGTTAAAACTACCCGATGGTTGGATATAATCATTGGTACTTTGTGCTTCTATGTTGTCTGGAATTCCATCATTATCAGCATCTAAATCTAGGTAATCAAACACACCATCTCCGTCTGAATCTAAAGGTGAGCAATAGGTGAAATTACCTATGGCTAGACTTTGATCTGTAGGGGCTACTGGATTAGATCCTGTACCTGTATTAGAAAAAACTATTTGTAATTTGGTAATGTAAACAGGAATAGAAGTTATGGTGATATCTTCATTGTTGTCTCCACTTGCAGCAGCATTTTCAAATGTGTTTACGTCTGTTAGTGTTATAGATGTTGCACCTAGATTGTAATCGGCTGGTTGCAAAGTATAAGTACTACCATCTTGTTGTGTAATTACAATTTCGACTTTGTCTTTAGAAGTTCCGCCAGCACCATTATCTTCATCGATATCATAGATAGTAAAACCTAAATCTTTTACAGGTACTTTAAAAGTAAATGTATGTCTTGATGTTGCAGCAATTGCAGCTCTTTGTGTAAATATATAAGCATTTGTTCCATTAGATACAGTTGCATCATTATCAATTTCATAAGTACTATCACTACCAACTGTAGTGGTTCTAGTAATTGTAATGTCTACTTTACTTTCTGTAGTTACACCTCCATTTAAAGTTGTTGGGTCTTCTGTGGTTGTGTTGCCACCAAACTCACTGGTATCTCCCCAGTCTAAAATTTTATCAGCTCCAATACAATCTCCATTAGTACTTATTTCTATTGAATCTAAAATACCATCATTATCGTCATCTAAATCTATTTCATCATTTACACCATCTCCATCTGTGTCTATAGTGAATGTTTCGTCTCTGTAATCTAGATCTCCTCCAGAAAAGACATCATTATCGATATCAGGGAAGTTATCGGTTTGTGAGCCATCAAAATTACCATTTACATCTGTATAATTATCTCCATTGTCATAAGCATTGTCTAGACCATTGTTACCAACAATACCTGTTAATGTAACTCCAGCTTCTGTATTGTCTAACAAACCATCGTTGTCTGAATCTAGTTCTAAATAATCTTCATCACCATCACCATCTGTATCTTCTGGTGTTAAACCACCAGTATAAGCTGTGTCTACTCCATTTGAACCATATACTCCATTAGGAATAATATATCCATTTGTAGTTTGAGCTTCTATATTGTCTGGAATACCATCGTTATCTGAATCTAAATCTTTAAAATCTGGGATTCCATCTCCATCTGTGTCTTTAGATCCTGCACATTCTTCGTTGATATATGAGATATTATCAAAAACAAAATTATCTCCAGCTCCAACACCATTAAGTGTAATTGTTATTGTTGTAATTGGATTTGATGGATTATAATACCCAAAATGATTGTAAATGTTATTACCAACTGTAATAGAAGTTGTACCATCTATTGTGTTTGTTACAGACCCTGTGCCACCAACATAAACAACTGAGCTATTCCAAATATCAGTTCCATCTACATTAATGGTTAATTCTGATAACCCTGTTCCATCATGAATGTCTCCAAGTTTTATAGCAAATCCAACTGTTGGATTGTCAAAGGTAATAGTTATAGTGTTTGGTGTACCACCAACAGGGACTTGTACATGTTGGGCAGGAGAAAAAGGTGAAATACCATAAATTGAGGCTGCATTGTTAATTGTTGCAGTTGTAGGGGTGTGACTCAATGTGAAACCACTGTATGATAAAGAGTTGATATTATCTCCAGGTGTAAAGGAATCAAAATTTTCTAGGGTAGTTATTGAGGAAAAAGTAGTTAATACATTTTCCCATTCTGTGGCCTCAGTATCTGTGGTTAAACCTGTTTTTGAAAAAGTGATGCAATTATCATTTTCTACAGTATCTAAAATACCATCATTATCATCATCTAAATCAACCACATCAGGAATACCATCATTATCATTATCTGAGAATTGAGTAGAATCGTCTCTCCAGTCTATTTGACCACCTGAGGGATTGTCTGGAAAATCATTGTAAGGAGTGTCATCAAAATTACCGTTAACATCTGCATAATTATCTCCATTGTCATAATTAGAGTCTAAACCATTGGCTCCTGGACTTCCGCTTAAAGAGAGGTTTGCTTCAATTCTATCTGAAGTACCATCATTGTCTGAATCTAAATCTAAATAATCTGGTGTATCTATAGTATCGTGATTGTTAGGCGTTAATCCTAACGAACCAGCAGCACCAGTGTCAAAAGTTGCGTCATATCTATCATCTAAACCATCTCCATCATCATCTGTGCCAAGAGGAGCCTCATAGCCCGCTGTTGTTTGAGCTTCGATATTGTCTGGGATTCCATCATTATCTGAATCTAAATCGAGTTCATTTGGGATGCCGTCATTATCATCATCACAAGTAATTACAAAACCTTCGAAACTAACATTGTCTATTTGTAGTGTTCCTCCATCATCAACTTCTAACCGAATTCGAATATATCTAGCAACTCCGTCTAATTTGTATTCTTTGTTTTCATCTGTTCCTGTAGCTGTCCACGTAAATATTTTTTGATTAGAAAACGTAATATTATCAGCAGATTGCTCTACTCTCATTGTGTGATTAATGTTTACGGTAACAGAAGATTCTATGAAAATTATAGTATTGTCTGCTACATCTGTATCGCTATTTAAATCGATAGTTAAGCTGTCTCCAACATCATTTAAAACAGCATAGGTGTCTCCAGAGCCAATTGCATTAGCAGAATTTGTGATACTTGTTTCGGCTTGAATCCCTGAAGCATTGCTTGCAGACGTGGAGGAAGTTGTACATTCTATAGTATCTAAAATTCCATCATTATCATCATCTATATCTACATTGTCTAAAATTCCATCACCATCTGTATCCTTACCAACAGTTGTTGCATTATCTCTCCAATTTACATCTCCACCAACTGTAGTGTCTGGGAAATTATCGGTTTGAGTGTTATCAAAGCTTCCATTGGAGTCTGTGTAGTTGTCGCCAATATCGTAAGCGTTATCTAAACCATTTTCTCCAAATTCTCCAGTAAGTATAGAATTAGCTTCGATTTCATCACTTGTACCATCATTATCTGAATCTAAATCTAAATAATCTGGAATGGTATCTACACCACTATCTGTATTTACAACAGTATAACTTGTTGCGCTTGGAGTATCGTTATTTTCGAAGGCACTATCTAACCCATTAGCGCCTACAACACCAGTTGGAGTTATATAAGTAGCAGTAGGCTGGCCTTCTATGATGTCTGGTATTCCATCATTATCGGCATCTAAATCTAAGTGATTTGGTATACCATCTTTGTCAAAATCAAAAATATCAGGAATACCATCACCATTAATATCATTATAATCGGTTGTACTTCCATCAGAAGTTCCATTGTCATCTCTGATATCTAAATAATTAGGAAGTAAATCTCCATCTTCATCCCCTAAAGGGTCGTATGTTGTACCACTAACCGTTAATTCGTCTGTATCTAAAAGACCATCATTATCATCATCTATATCTACAGTATCAGGAATTCCGTCTCCATCAGTATCTAATTCGTCAAGAGCATTAAGTTCTGCAGCAATATGAAGTGGCTCAACAAATAGGTTTTCTGGTGTAGTTGTTCCAATGCCTGCGTAAGCAGAATATTCTCCAGGAAAAACATTTAAAACCATTGTATCATCCACATCAGGATCTCCTATAAAATAAAAGAAAGTTTTTCCCCAAGAATCTTGAGTTAAGCCAGATACTACTTGTCTTGGTTGTAAGTTGGCTGCATTTCGTCCAATTTGGTAATCGAATTTCGTTTTGTAGGTTCCTCCATAGTATTCATCATTGGCTACACCTCCATCAGGGTTGCTTATGGCAGTCATAGTATAAAGGGTCAATCTGTAAACTTTACCAGATACAATATCTCCCATTGAAGTTCTTACTGACTCTTCTGTTCCGTTACCTCCCAAATCTTTCATAGTAATCCAGGTTTGATCACCAGTTGGAGGAGGAAGAAGAGTTGCTGACCAAGAGGCTTCTTCTCCAATAGTTCCTTGACCACCAGCAGAGGTTGCGTTAGAAATATCTGGTGTACCTAAAAAATCTAACCACCCTGTTGGTGTACAGTCTCCACATGTGGTTGCAGATGAGCCTGTGCTTGGTATGGTTTGTGCGTTTGTATTATTGGTTAAACTTAAAGCAAATATTATAAGTATAGCAAAATGGAGTTTATTATTTTTTAAGTTTTGAATTCCCCCAAATTCAAATACCTTTGAAATAATACTTTTCATAATGTGTTTTTTTAGAATAGCATTTTCTAAAGAACGCCGTAGTTACAAATATACATTATGAAAAGTAGAAATACAAATGCTGTGTTTTTTATTCTAGGCCTAAGTTACTCAATTAGAAGCTTTTTGTAAGTTTTTCCTTTATTGTTTTTAACTTCTAAAAGATAAAAACCCTTCTTTAAATCTTCTACATTAAAGTTTTTATTAATTGAAAATTTACCAGAAAATTCTTTAACCTTTTTCCCATTAATAGTATAAATGATAATATTGTTGCTATTGATATTTAATTTAAAGGATGATTTAACTGGATTAGGATAAATCATAATTTCTGTATTTGATAATGGGTTTTCTGATGAAAGTACAGCAGCATTATTCGCAAAGATTTTAAACTCTCCAGGAGCTAAAGAAATTAAACTATTGGTATTTGTTACATTCAAAACTTGATTGTTGTTTAAAACATCATACCATACTCCTGTTTGTTGAAAAACAGGGTTTATGCTTTGTGTTGTTACACCAAAATTACCAATTACATTAATGTGTTGTATGTCAGTAGCAGAAGCATCTGATAATTGTATCTTTTTTAATCCATTTTGATTACCTGCATCTATAGTAAAGTTCGAGGTTTCAAAAATATCATACTTTAGTTTTAATTGAATTAATTTGTTCCAAAGATTATATACATCTTTTCTGTTTTGTTCTTCAAAATAATTCCATAAAATAGGTTTATTACCTGTTCTTCCGTTTTGATCAATGCTAATATCATAACCCAATTCATCAAACTGCCATATCATCTTAGGACCTGGAATAGTAAAAAAGAAGGCTCCATTTAATTCCATTCTATCAAGAGCAGTAGCTTCTGTTTTTATATTGTAAGCCCCATTAGATTTTCCAAATAATTTGGCATCATACATATGTCTTTCTTCATCATGACTTACCATATAGCTAACGTTTTGCGGTGCAGACCATCCTCTGTTTTTGTATGAAATCCAATCGAAATTAGATTTATTATTATCATGTACACCAAGAGCAGCTTCTTTATACGGTCCATGAATATTGCCCCAAACCATCATTCCTTTTCCTTCGTTTAAACGATAGTTAATAAGCTCTGTTTCTTCATTGTTATCAGCAAAATGTTCTAAAATGACAAAAGAGTCAGCATCAACTTCCCACTGGTAATCTGCGTATTTTTTTAAGATGGCAATTCTATTTGCTTCATAAGTACCCCAAACTCCTACATTGGTTGTAAAGCGTTGAGTAAATCCTTTAGATAAATCATATCTAAAACCATCTACTTTATATTCTTTTATCCAATATTGAGTAATTCTTTTTACGTAATCTTTAGTGGCTTGACTAGAATGATCCATGTCATTAAACACATTAAAAGGATGTTGTGCAGTTGCATTGAAAAAAGGATTCTCTGCAGTTGCTTGTCCTTGATAGCCTCCATTATCTGTATTCCACATTCTATAATAAGGATTTTGTCCTGTTGCATGATTAAATACAACGTCTACAATTACAGCGATTCCTCTTTTGTGACATTCATCAACCAATTGTTTAAAAGCATTTGTTGTTCCATAATATTTATCTAGAGCCATATGAAAAGATGGGTTGTATCCCCAAGATTCGTTTCCGTCAAATTCATTTAAAGGCATAAACTCTATAGCGTTTATTCCTAAATCTTGTAAATAATCTAAACGTGCTTTTACTGCATCAAAAGAATGAAGCGCATCAAAATCTCTGATTAGCAATTCGTAGATTACTAAATCTGTTTTTTTTGGTTTTTGAAAATTGGTTTCTTGCCAATTATATGGGGTGTCACCTGTTCTTAAAAGAGTAACATGATCTGTTGTTTTGTCAGTAGGATATGCTAGTAAATTTGGATATGTTGTAGCATCTATATATTGGTCATTGAATTGTGTTAACACTACAGTAGAGTAGGGGTCTGCTACTTTTAAATCTGCTTCAATTATATATTGATATGAGTAATCTGTTTGAGGAGTTAGCCCTGTTAGCTCAATCCAAAAACGATCTTTGCTGCTGTCTTTTTTTAGTAAATAACTGTCGTTAATCTGCCAGTTGTTAAAACTACCAATTACATGAACAAAATCTTTTCCTGGAGCATAAAAAACAAGTGTTGCTTTTGTGTTATCTGATGGATTTAAATTGATTCCGTCTTTCATTCCAGAAGGAACTGCGGCTTCTGTTGGAGTAGGTCTTACAACGACTTGAAAATTAGTACTTTTAATGTTGCCATTGTTTGAAGCTTCTAAAGTATAGTTTGTGTTTTGAGTTACAGCAGAAGTGTAAGTGTAATTTGTAATATTTGATTTTTGATCGATTGTAGATCCATTTGCTCTTAATGTATAGTTTGCAGCTAATGATGTTGTAGCGTTTATGGTTAAGTCTTCACCAGAATTTAAAATTGTTGTTGAGGTTGAAGGTGAATTTAATGTGAGTTGAAAAGAACCTACATTAAAAATAAAATCTGAACATCCGTTATCTTTTAATTCTTGTGAACCAGCAGCATTTCTAAATACCATTCCCATTTTGGTAATAGTATTAGCTTGTGCATCTGTTAATCCGTAATAAGTTTTTGGAATAATTGTAATTTCCCAGCGATTGTTACTTGTATTTAGAGTCATTTCCCCAATACCATCGTCTTTCCCCCAGTTTCCTACCACACTAGTACCAAAGGCATTTGTTGTTATACCTACACCAGAGTGCATATATACTTTTGTTGGGCTATTCAATCCATTACAATCTGTTGCAGAACTATTAGCGTCTAAGCTTATCGTTATTGATTGGGTTATTTCGAAAACATTTGGAGTAATTGTTACTTGGCCATATGCTAAGGAAGTTAAAAATAGTAGTAATAGGGTAGTTTTTTTCATAAGCTGAATTAAAAATGAAAAAGGGTTACCCATATATATGAGTAACCCTTTTTTAAGTTAGTTATTAATTTTTAGTATACGTAGGTGCATTAGGATCTGAGAAATCAAGAACAAATGTAAATGTTCCTGCATCTGTAGGTATGTTAGCACCTCCAGCTTCTAGGGTACCATCATTACCATTATCACCATAATTAATATCCCAAGCATTGTTAGCTCTGAATTTAACTTCACCAGCAGTAACTGCTACATTTTCTAAAATCCAAATATCGTTAAATGGCTTAGACCAATCTCTTGTAAATTGAGCATCAGGACCATCCCAACCATTAGGAGCTCCACTACCTACTAATCCCCAAATATTGTCTATTTTTTCTAGAGTGTAAGTAAGGTCTTTCATGTCAAAAGTAACTATATAATTACCAGCAGTTATAACAATGTTTGCTCCACCTGCATCAGCAGTTCCATCAACACCATCATCACCCCAATTGGTTCCCCAATCGTTGTTTAATCTGAATTTCATTTCGCCATCAGTTAAAGTTACGATAGCTCTAAAGACATCAGAATATTGGTCATATTGCATCACCATATCAGGACCATCCCAACTATTTTCTGTAGCAGAACCAACTAATCCTAAAGAGAACGATTCGATAGAATATGTTAAGTTATTCAAGTCCATTGTAATTTTGTAAGAACCAGCAGTAACAGCAATATTAGATCCTCCAGAAACTAAAGCACCACCTGTAGAACTGTCTCCACCATAATTGTTCGCCCAATCACTATTTTCTCTAAATTTGATCTCTCCATCTATTAAGTTAACATAAGCAACTAAAACACCATCTACATCTGTTTTAAAGAATGGTAAATCTGGAGTAGCTCCCCAATCATTGGCAGCAGAACCAATTATTCCCCAAGTACTAGATAAATCTAACACTGTTAAATAAGTAGTAACGTTAATGGTAACTTTAGAAGTAATTCTCTCTAAAACTTCATTTGTATTAGTATCAGTTATAATTGCTCTAACTCTCATTTCTAAATCTCCAGCAGTATCTACAGGGATTCCTGCTTCTAAAGCAACTCTGTTTAATTGAATATTAGTTAAAGAAATTGAGTTTGTATTTTTAACCATAGTCACTTCTACAGCATTAGCAAAGTCACTTCCAGGTAAATCAGCTTCAACAACATATTCAACATCTACATTTAAAGAAGAGTCTAATATAGGATCATTCCATCCCATTGTTAAAGCAACAACATCATTATTCGCAACAGATAGTACAAAACTATCACCATCTGAAACCCCAGTAATAGCAGGAGCATTTACAGGATAAGTTGTTACTAATAATAAGATATTATTACTTGTTAAATTATCGGTTTTAACCCTCATATATATGGCAACATCTCTAAATGTTGTTATACCTGCATTATTAATTGCTTGATTAAAATCACTCACAGTCATTGAAAAATTACTGTTTGTAGTATTTCCTAAAGAAATAGGAGTTGTAAATTCTGTATCTGTAGCCATTTCTACAGTATAGTCTGAACCTCCAGAAATCTCATCTTGCCAAGAAATGGTAAATGCTGGATTGTCTGGCAATGAGAAATTTAAAAACACATTGCTAATACCAGGAGTATCTAATGTAAACTCAGGATCTGGAGTTGTAATTGTTAAACTATCTTCTACATCACATGCTCCAAGAATTAGAACAAATGATAAAAGTAAATAGCTTAATTTATTTATAATTATTTTCATTTTGTATCTTTTAAATTATTTTGATATTATAAATTTAATGGGATTAATATATAACGTCCAGTTAAGTCGTTAAACCAAACATCATAATCATCCTCAACAACAATAGGGATTGCTCCACCACCATCTGTTGCCACACCAGAGAAAGAGGTTGAGTTCCCCCATTTTGCTCCTGAGTCTGTTACAAATTCCATATCACCAGGTGTAAGTCTAACGCTATTTGCATACCATAAATGACTATCAAAAGATAGTTGATTCATGGTAACATTTGAGGCACTAGTACCATCTATTGTTAGAGAAGCTGGACTTGTTGCATTGCTCGCATTAAAAGGAACTAAGGTGTAAGTTTTAGTAGAGAAGTTTACCATAAATGTATAGTAACCTGTGCTAGTTACACCAAATCTACCTGGGTCACCAGACTGAGTGCCTGGGTTACCAGCAATACTTCCGCTTTGAGCAGGGTCATCACTACCTTCATCTCTAGAATCTCCCCATTGAGGTTGCCAAAGACCTTTAGTTTCTAAAATTTTAAATCTACCTTCACCAAAATCTCCACTATCATTTTTAATCAAACCAGTAAAGTAAAATACATTACTATCAGTTTCATCTCTAAATAGAGGTGGATTTTGAGTAGCTGAATCGCTTTGATTGTTATCCCAACCTGGAGCTACACCATTACCAACTAAAAAGTAATCGTCAAATGTATAATTGAAATAAGGGTAAACATTTACATTAATTGCATTAGACATAGAAGCTAAACCGTCTTGAGTACCTAAAGAAGATACAACTCTTATGTAAACATTTTTCCATTCAAATGGATTTAAACCAGCATTACCAGCAGCAGTGTTTACTTCGCTGATAGATAATGTTACAGAAGTTCTTCCAGTTACAGTTGCAGCAACTACAGGAGTTGTAAATACATCATCACTAGAAAATTGTATTGCATAGTTAATAGAAGATTGTATTCCGTAATCTGCAGGTTGCCAGTTTAATGTAATTGCTGGGTTATTTGTGTTTACAGGATCTAAAGTTAAATCTGTGAAACCTAAATCAGCTAAAACAGCTGGAGTAGTGGTAGAAGAAACTGTAAATAGTTCAGAGTTATCATCACATGAATTAAAGAGAATCATAAATAATCCAATTAGTGTGATGGCTGAAAATTTTGTTATATTTTTCATCATTGTTTTGTTTTATTAATATCCAGAATTTTGAGATAAAGCAGGGTTAGATGCTAAACTTGCAGCAGGTATTGGATACAATTTAAAATCTGATGGTAGTGCGATACCATTTGTTCCATTTCCTTTCCAAGCCCAATTGTAGTTACCTCCAGTAAATTTGCCAAAACGAATTAAATCTTGACGTCTGTGAGCTTCCCAGTGTAATTCTCTTGCTCTTTCATCTAAAATAAAGTCTAAGTCTATTTGAGCTAGTGTTAAATTATTTTGTGGATTATTAGCTCTAGATCTTAGTGAATTTATATAATTGGTTAAATCTGTAGGATTAGCTCCTGAACCACCTCTTAAATGTGCTTCTGCATACATTAAATACACGTCAGCTAGTCTGAACAATGGGAAATCAGTATCAGCAAAAGTTAAACCAACATCTGATCCTGGTGCTCCAGTTGATGTTAAATTAGAGTATTTTGCTAAAATATATCCTTGGTCTTGATCAGAAATATCTGTAATCTCCTTACTTCTTCCAGAAGAAATAATTGTATTTCTGTTATCATTATTAAAGATACTTGGCTCAAACAATTCTACAAGTTGTTTTCTTACTCGTAAAGCGCCTCCCCATCCAGCAGGACTAACTCCTAAAGATGCACCATTACCTTCTATACTTCCTACAGAACCATTAATCATTACAGTTGTTGGCCCATAGTTTTTAGTATTTATACCATCAGATATTAATGGAAAGATAATTTCATTTACAGCAGAATTAGTATTGTTATCTGCCATGAAATTGTGTAAATAATTAGTTGCTAATGAATAACCACCACCAATAATTTTTTTAGTGTAATCTATACATTCTGTATATTTTGGTTGTCCAATATATACTTCAGCATTCAAGTAAACTTTGGCTAAAATCATCCACGCTACAGCTTTGTCTGCTCTACCATGTTCATTCATTTTTGGATCTAATAAATCACCTTCAATAGCTTTAAGCTCGCTTTCAATATAATCAAATAATTGTTGTCTGTTGTATGCTTTAGGTGCAGCATTTATTGCATCGACTTCTGTTGTAAAGTTTGCTTGACCAAATAAATCCATCATGTAGTAGTAAGACATTGCTCTTAACAAACGAGCTTCAGCTCTGTACGTTTGAATTTCTGCTTTTGTTGCAGTAGAAACATTTCTTGAGTCTAATTTTTCATCAGTAGTTTCTCTTAAAAAATTATTAGCAAAAGCAATAGTAACATGACTTCTACCAAACATACCTAGAATAATAGGAACATCAGCATTCCAAATATTACGTTGAATTTCTCTTGTTCCTGGGTCATTTTCATAAGACCAAATCATTTGGTCTGCAGATAATGTTTGTAGGTATAATAAAACTCTACCAAACTGACTTGTACCTGCGTCTAACCCTTGTATGTTTGATGATTCTGGACCATCAACACCTGTTAATGATAGGTTAGCATAAACACCAGCCAAAAGCCTTTTATAAGAGGTTTCATTTGCAAAGAAATCTTCCCCTAGTAAATCTTGGTCATCTTGTGGTGTGATGTCTAAATCTTTAGTACAAGAAGATAGAGCCACAACCATAACCAAAATAAAGGCTGCTATTTTTTCTATTTTTAATATTTTTTTCATTATCGAATTCTTTATTAATTAAAATTTAATGTTTGCACCTACCAAGAATACTCTAGGTCTTGGATAGTTTTCATTATCTATACCACCACTACCTAATTCAGGATCTAAACCAGAGTAGTTGGTTAATAAAAATACATTCTGTATACCAGCCCAAATACGAATACTATTTGAAGCGAATTTTTTTATTGGTCTGTCAAAAGTGTATCCTAACGTAATGTTGTCCATTCTTAAGAAAGAAGCATTTTCTAAATAGATATCAGACCTAATCACATTAGCTGTGGTATTAAAGTTTGTATTTAAAACTGATGTTGGTACATTACCTAAAACAGCATTGTCTCTTAACAAATCATATTGTGCTAAAGCTGAGTTTACGTTATTGTATAAATAATTTCCAACGCTTGCTCTTAAGTTAAAAGCTAAATCAAAGTTTTTGTAATTAAAATTAGATTGAAAACCAAATGTGAAATCTGGTAAAGGGTTTCCTTTTAAGTATCTATCAGAATCATTTGTTATACCATCTCCATTTAAATCAGCATAAGCACCTTCTATTGGCATTCCTGCACTATCATATAATTGTTTGTAAACGTAGAAAGAATTAGGAGCAAAACCTTCTCTATGTAATTGAATAAAGTTTCCTGTACCTCCAGCAATTCCACCTTGTGTGATGTCTTGACCTAAAGCTAATTCTTTAATCTCTCTGTCTAAATACGTTGCATTAAAGTTGATGTTCCAATCTATATCATCTGTTCTTATAACGTCTGTATTTACAGCAAACTCAATACCATTAACTTGTAAATCACCAATATTTTGTAAAACTCTATTTGTAAAATTAGTACCATCTGCAACTGGAGCATCAGATAACAAATCTGTAGAGTTTTTTTGGAATACGTTTAAAGAGCCTGTTATTTTGTTATCGAATAAACCATAGTCTACACCTAATTCTACAGTAGCTGTTTTTTCCCATCTTAGGTTACTTCTTGCAGCTGGGATAGTTGAAAGTATTGGAGTACCTCCAAAAATATATTGAGAATCTTGATTTCCAAAACGATATCTATCTAAATATAAGTCTCCAGCAATACCTTCTGATTGTCCGTTAACACCATAAGATGCACGTAATTTTAAATCAGAAAATACCTTACTATCTTTTAAGAAATCTTCATCGATAACTCTCCAAGCCAAAGCAGCACCTCCAAAGTTACCCCATCTATTTTCAGGACCAAATCTAGAAGTTCCATCTCTTCTGTAGTTTAATGTTAGTAAATACTTTTCATTAAAGGTCAAATTAGCTCTAGCTAATAAACCAATTAATACAGTAGGTGTACCAGCACTAGAGGAAGCAAAACTGTTAGGATCTCTTCTGTTTCCTGTACTTGTTCCAAAGCCTTCAAAAGATTGATAATCGTAACCAACAGTAATATCTGTTTTAAACTTATCAAATGTATTTACATAGTTCAAGTATGTTTTAAAATTCTCGTTAGTTCCTTCACCATAATCTTCAGAATCATTTCCTCTAACACTATTGTTTGTTGGTACGTTTAAAGAAGTAACATTAGTGTTTGTTGATTCAGTTTTATCAAAACCAGCAGATACAGTAACAGTAAGTTCAGGTAAAAAATGTAAATTATAATCTAATTTTAAATTACCAAATTGTCTAAATCTGTCTCCTCTACTATTATTTTGTAATAAACTTGCAACAGGGTTTTGAGTACCATTTGCTACTTGACCATTACCATCTAAATGTTGGTAGAAACCACCAAAAGGAGAGCTTGGGTCGTACACTGGTTGTGTAGGATCGAATCTTAAGGCAGCATTAATTGCTCCAGAATTTCCATATCTCTCGTTAATAAAGTTCCTATTATAGTTTAAGCTAACTTTTAAATGATTATCAAAAAATGAAGGGTTCATTGATAAAGATACTGTAGCTCTATCAAATTGTGAAGTTAAGATGTTACCTTCAACTTCAGAAAAGTTTACAGAAACTCTCGTAGGTATAAAACCAAAAATCTGACCTCTAGCACTTATATTGTGAAAAGTAGAAACTGATTTTTGTAAAACTTTGTCTTGCCAATTTGTATTTGCATTTCCTAATAAACCAGCATCTCCTGGTCTTCTTTGATTTATAATTTGTCTAAAAGCATCTGCATTAAAAACATTAATTCTGTCTCTAATTTCACCAAAATTCATTTGGTAGTCATAATCTAATGAAAACTCTTTTCTACCTTTTTTAGTTGTAATAATAATTACACCATTTGCACCCCTTGCTCCATAAATAGCTGTAGCAGATGCATCTTTTAAGACAGAGAAAGACTCAATATCATTTGGGTTAATACTATTTAAGTCAACGCCAGATAATGGTAAACCATTAATAACGATTAAAGGATCGTTAGAAGCGTTTAAAGATGAACCACCACGAATTCTGATTTCAGAGCCAGAGCCAGGAGCACCACTTGTAACAATATTAACACCAGAAACTCTACCGCTTATAAGGTTTTCTGCAGTTACAATGTTACCTTTTGTCATTTCTTTAGCTGTAATAGCCTCTATAGAACCTGTAGCATCTTTTACGGTTGTTGTACCATAACCTACAACAACTATTTCATCTAATTGTTCTGAAGATTCATCCAATTCAACTGTAATGTTGAAGTTTGTTCCTATAGTGATTTCTTTGTTCGCAAAACCTAAATATCTAAAAACAAGTACATCACCAGTGTTTACTTTTTCTAAAGAAAAGTTTCCATCGAAGTCAGTTTGAGTACCTTTAGTAGTACTCTTTACCACTACACTAACTCCAGGCAAAGGTTCGCCTGTAGCTTTTTCTTTTACAACACCTTTTATTGTTTGTTGAGCAAACATTGTAAATGATGAAGTCAAAAGAATTCCAATTAACAATAATTTAAATTTTTTCATGTATAATTTGTTAAATAATAACTGTAAATTTGATTTGGAGTTAACAATAAATTCACATTCCACTTAGTAAAGATATAGTGTAAATCTGTATTTTCAATATTAAAAAAGTTACGAAATCGGTTTCGTGTTAATAACTTTTTTTTAAGAATTATTATTATATTAACATAAAATAACATCAAATTTTATCTTTTAATAAAAAATGAAGCAAAAAATTACCATTAAAACAATTGCTAAAGAATTGGGAGTTTCTACATCAACTGTATCAAAGGCTTTAAAAGATAGTCATGAGATTAGCCAAGAAACAAAAGAAAAAATACAAGCTTATGCCAACTTATACAATTACAAACCCAACCATTTAGCATTACAGCTTCGCAATCAAAAGACAAAAGTAATTGGTGTTATTTTACCCAAAATAGTACATCATTTTTTTTCTACTGTGATTAAAGGTATTGAAGATGGTGCTAACGAAAAAGGGTATCACATAATGGTTTGTTTTTCAAATGAATCTTACCAAAAAGAAGTAGAAACTTTAAAGGTATTATCTAATGGAAGTGTAGACGGAATTATTGTTTCGATAGCAAGTGAAACACTTGAAAATAAGGATTTTAATCATTTTAAAGGTTTGGTTTCGGAAGAAATTCCTTTAGTGCTTTTTGATAGAGTTGTTGATGATATTTTATGTGATAAAGTAGTTGTAGATGATGTAAGTGCTGGCTATAAAGCAACAAAACATTTATTAGATAGTGGAAGAAAAAATATAGCTTTAATTACTACTCCAGATCATGTTAATGTAGGGGCTCTGAGAAGACAAGGTTATGAAAAAGCTTTGATTGAATCATATATTAAAAAAGATAGTAATCTCATTGTAAAGATTGACGAAAAACAAGATATAACGCCGCAAATAGAGAAGGTTTTTGAATCTGATATTGATGGTGTTTTTGCTGTAAACGAAATTTATGCGGCAAAAACAATGAGAATAGCAAAAAGAAAAGGTGTGAAAGTGCCTGAAGACCTTGCAGTTATTGGTTTTACAGATGGTTTGATTTCTGAATATTCTTCACCATCAATCACAACAATTGCGCAACATGGCTTTACTATGGGAAGGCAAGCAGTTGAATTGTTGATTGAGAGAATTGAAAAAGAATCTGAAACAATAAAACCAAAAAAGATTGTGATTTCTAGTGATTTAAAGTTGCGAGAATCTACGAAAACGTCGTCGTAACTTTTTATTACTTTTCTTACTTTTACGAAAACGTCGTCGTAGATTTTTTACTTGTTTTTTATCAAATTCAAAGAAATAGTATATCTTTGTTA
This sequence comes from Polaribacter septentrionalilitoris, assembly GCF_009832745.1. Taxonomy (GTDB): domain Bacteria; phylum Bacteroidota; class Bacteroidia; order Flavobacteriales; family Flavobacteriaceae; genus Polaribacter; species Polaribacter septentrionalilitoris. Next base: position 441,294 of record NZ_VRMJ01000041.1, read on the forward strand.
CATATTTACGATTTATCAATAGATTTCATTCCACACTTAATAATTGATAAGTCTAAACACTTATCGTAGTATTCATTAAAATAATTACGATAATGCAAAAGCGTAAATTAAGCTTCTGGCAAATCTGGAACATGAGTTTTGGATTTTTAGGAATTCAAATGGGGTTTGCCCTACAAAATGCAAACGCAAGTAGGATTTTACAAATTTTTGGAGCAGATGTCCACGAACTTTCTTGGTTTTGGATTATAGCACCTTTAATGGGATTGATTGTTCAACCTATTATTGGTCATTATAGTGATAAAACTTGGGGGCGTTTTGGGAGAAGAAAACCATACTTTTTAATTGGTGCTATATTAGCATCTATTGGTTTGGTATTGATGCCACAGGCAGATATTTTCATTGCCTTTTTACCAGCTTTATGGGTTGGTGCAGGTTTTTTAATGATTATGGATGCTTCTTTTAACATTGCTATGGAGCCTTTTAGAGCTTTAGTAGGAGATAATTTAAGAACAGATCAAAGAACTTTAGGATTTAGCGTACAAACTGCTTTAATTGGTTTTGGAGCAGTAGTTGGGTCATGGTTACCTTATGCATTAACAAATTGGTTTGGTGTTTCTAACAAAACATCACAAGGAATTGTTCCTGATAATCTAATTTGGTCTTTTATTATTGGTGCAGCTATCTTAATTATTTCAATTTTAGTTACGGTTACTTCAACCTCAGAGTATTCTCCAGAAGAATTGGCAAGTTTTGACAATGATTCTGATGAGGCTACAGAAGAAGAAAGTTCAAGTTTGATGGATATTTTTGAAGATTTCAGAAAAATGCCAACAACAATGCGTCAATTAAGTTGGGTGCAGTTCTTTTCTTGGTTTGGACTTTTTGGAATGTGGGTTTTTGCTACGCCAGCCATTGCGCAACATATTTATGGTTTGCCGCATACAGACAGTAGTAGTACTTCTTATCAAGATGCAGGAGATTGGGTTGGAATTCTTTTCGGAATTTACAATTTAGTTTCAGCTTTTTATGCCTTTGCTTTACCATATATCGCAAAACAACTAGGAAGAAAGAAAACGCATTCAATATCACTTATTATTGGAGGTTTAGGACTTTTATCAATTTACATCATGCCAGATAAAAATTGGTTGATTGTTTCTATGGTAGGAGTAGGAATTGCTTGGGCAAGTATTTTAGCAATGCCTTATGCAATTTTAGCAGGTTCTATATCAGCTAAAAAAATGGGAGTTTATATGGGGATTTTTAATTTCTTTATCGTAATTCCTCAGATTATCAATGCATTAATTGGTGGTCCGTTAGTAAAATATGCTTATAATAATGAGGCAATATTTGCTTTGGTTATTAGCGGTATTAGTTTCTTAATTGCTGCAGCCTTAGTCTACAAAGTAAAAGATGTAGATGATGTAGTAAAATCAAATTAAAATGACAAAAGGATTTATATTCGATTTGGATGGTGTAATCGTAGACACTGCCAAATATCACTACTTAGCTTGGAAAAAGCTAGCCAACGAATTAGGTTTCGAATTTACAAAAGAACAAAATGAATTATTTAAAGGCGTAAGTAGAAAACGTTGTTTAGATATTTTATTAAATGATATTGGTAAAATAGAACACACACAAAAACAATTTGATACTTGGATGATCACTAAAAATGAAGATTATCTAGAGTATATTGAAAAGATGGATGAATCTGAGATTCTCCCAGATGTTCCTAAGGTTTTAGCATTTTTAAAAGAGAATGATGTTCCAATAGCTTTAGGTTCAGCAAGTAAAAACGCACAACCAATTTTAGAAAAGGTAGGTTTACTGCATTATTTTGATACCATAGTAGATGGTAATAATGTTACAAAAGCAAAACCAGATCCAGAAGTTTTTCTCTTAGCAGCAAAACAGTTGGGGGTAAAATCTAACGATTGTGTAGTTTTTGAAGATGCTGTAGCTGGTGTAGAAGCCGCAAACACAGCGCAAATGATAAGTATAGGTATAGGAGATGAAAATGTATTGTCTGAAGCTAAATATAATTTTACAGACTTTACACAAATCAGTACCGATTTTATTACAACATTAATAGAAAATTAAGATGAATCAAGATTATATAAAACCAAACGCTTGGTCAATTCTCGAAGAAGGATTTGATGCAGCAATGGTAAAATCTTCAGAAAGTTTGTTCAGTATTGGTAATGGAGCCATGGGACAACGTGCCAATTTTGAAGAAAAATACTCAGGAGAAACATTTCAAGGAAGTTATATTGCAGGAGTTTATTATCCTGATAAAACACGTGTTGGATGGTGGAAAAACGGATATCCAGAATATTTTGCAAAAGTTTTAAATGCACCTAGTTGGATAGGAATTAACGTTAAAATTAATGACGAAGAATTAGATTTAAATACCTGTAAATCCGTTTCAAAATTTAAAAGAGAACTGAACATGAAAGAAGGTTGGTTGTCTCGAAGTTTTGAAGCTGAATTACAAAATGGAACACAAATAGAAGTAAAAACAAAACGTTTTTTAAGCTTAGAGTTAGATGAAGTGGGTGCAATTAGTTATGCAGTAACTCCATTAAATTCAGATGCAAAAATTACATTTTCACCATATTTAGATGCTGGTATTACCAATGAAGATACCAACTGGGATGACCAATTTTGGGATGTATTAGAAGTATCTCAAAACAATCAGCAATCGTTTATACAAGCACGTACAATGAAAACTGATTTCTACACGTGTACTTTTATGGAATCTCGTTTGTTTATTGATGGTAAAGAAGTAATAACTGGTTGTAATAATCAAAAAACAGATAAATCTTCATCTTGCACATATCAACAAGAAATCAAACATAATCAAACATATACCATTCATAAATTTGGAGGGTATGTGGTAGATAGAAATCACCATAAAAATGAATTAGTTGCTGCAGCAAAAGAAGTTTTAAATAATGCTGTAAATTTTGGTTTTGAAGCATTGTTAGAAATGCAAAAGCAATCTTGGGCAAAAATTTGGAAAATGTCAGACATCACTATAGAGGGTGATGTAAAAGCGCAACAAGGTATTCGTTTTAATATTTTTCAATTAAACCAAACCTATTTAGGTACAGATGCTACCTTAAATATTGGTCCAAAAGGATTTACAGGAGAGAAATATGGAGGAAGTACCTATTGGGATACTGAGGCATATTGTATTCCTTTTTATATGGCAACCAAAGACCAATCTGTAGCTAGAACTTTATTAGAATACAGATACAAACATTTAGATAAAGCTATAGAAAATGCTGCAAAACTTGGATTTACAAATGGTGCAGCATTGTATCCAATGGTAACTATGAATGGTGAAGAATGTCACAATGAATGGGAAATTACTTTTGAAGAAATCCATAGAAATGGAGCCATTGCTTTTGCTATTTATAACTATCACAGATTTACCGAAGATTACTCATACATTCCAGAAAAAGGATTGGAAGTTTTAATAGGTATTGCTCGTTTTTGGCATCAAAGAGTTAATTTTTCTACTGATAAAAACAAGTACGTAATGTTGGGTGTAACAGGTCCTAATGAGTACGAAAACAACGTTAATAATAATTGGTACACAAACTACATTGCAAAATGGTGTATTGAGTATGCTCTAGAAAATATTGATATTGTAAAAACTGATCACATTTCAGATTATATCAGAATTAAAGAGAAAGCCAATTTTACGGATGATGAATTAAAATCTTGGAAAAAAGTAGCTGACAATATGTATTTTCCATATTCAGAAAAACATAACGTTTTCTTACAACAAGATGGCTTTTTAGACAAAGAATTGATTACAGTTGCAGATTTAGACAAATCTCAAAGACCAATCAATCAAAAATGGAGTTGGGATCGTATTTTACGTTCACCATATATCAAACAAGCAGATACCTTACAAGGATTTTACATGTTCGAAGATCATTTTTCTGATGCTGAATTAGAACGTCATTTCGACTTTTATGAGCCATTTACCGTTCACGAAAGCTCTTTATCTCCATGTGTGCACAGTATTCAGGCAGCTAAATTAGATAGAATGGAGCAAGCTTACGAATTCTATTTGCGTACTTCTCGTTTAGATTTAGACGATTACAATCACGAAGTAGAAGAAGGATTGCACATTACGTCTATGGCAGGAACTTGGATGAGTATTGTAGAAGGTTTTGGTGGAATGAGAGTTGTAAATAACATGCTGTCTTTTAATCCTAAAATTCCTAAAGAATGGAATTCGTATTCATTTAAAGTGAATTTTAGAAACCATACTATCAATGTAAATGTGCAACAAGAGCAAACATTTTTTGAGGTAGAAGGTACATCAGAGATCAAAATTTTGGTGAAAGGAGAGTTAAAAACAGTATATCCAAATAACTTAGAAACAGTTTAATAGAATTATTATGAAACTTTTCAGAAACATTTTGTCGTTATTATTATTCATAGCTTTATTTTTTTCGTGTAAAAATGAAGAATCATTAAAAAATGTTTCTGAAGTTTCTGTTTCTAACACTACTTTAGAAAGAGTTGAGCCTCCACACTGGTGGATAGGTTTTGAGAACAACACACTACAGTTATTAGTTAAAGATGACAATATTGGTGTTTCTAAACCAAGTATAAATTATCGAGGTCTAACTATCGATAAATTTCACACAGCAAGAAGCAAAAATTATTTATTTATTGATATAACAATTGATGAAACTGCAAAAGCTGGAAAATTTGATATCACCTTTACATTTGATGACAATTCTAAAAAAACACATACTTACGAGTTAAAAAATAGAGAAAAATCAGCAGAATCTTATAAAGGTTTTGATAGTTCTGATGCCATTTATTTAATCACTCCAGATCGTTTTGCAAATGCGGATGAATCTAATGATATCAACAAAAAGTTAAAAGATCAATCTTTAGACAGAACAGATGGTTACAAACGTCATGGAGGAGATTTACAAGGGATTACCAATCACGTAGATTACATTTCAGACTTAGGTTTTACGGCTGTTTGGCCAACCCCAGTATTAACAAACAACATGCCTCGTGGTTCTTATCACGGTTACGCAATTACAGATTATTATCAAGTTGATCCACGTTTTGGAACAATGGAAGATTACAAAAAATTAGCTGATGAATTACGTAAAAAAGACATGAAATTGATTATGGACCAAGTAGCCAATCACTGTGGATTAGAACATTGGTGGATGAAAGATTTGCCTTTTGATGATTGGGTTAATGATCAAGAATATTATGAGAAAAACAAAGAGAATTGGAATCAAAAAATTGTAAATAGATCCAATCATAGAAGAACTACAAATCAAGATTTGTATGCTTCAGATGCTGATAAAAAAGGAAATAACGAAGGTTGGTTTGTAGAAACCATGCCAGATTTAAATCAACGTAATCCTTTTTTAGCCAATTACATCATTCAAAATTCAATTTGGTGGATAGAAACCTTAGGTTTGGGTGGAATTCGTCAAGACACGTATCCTTATCCAGATAAAGAATTTATGAGTAATTGGGCAGGAGCCATTATGAAAGAATATCCAAATTTTTCTATTGTTGGTGAAGAATGGAGTTACAATCCGTTATTGGTGGGGTATTGGCAAACAGGCGCAAAGAATAAAGATGGTTATGAGTCTAACTTAAAATCTACTATGGATTTTCCCATGCAAAAAGCCATTATTGATGGGATTAATGAGGATGAATATTGGGGAACAGGTTTAGTGAAAATCTATGAAGGTTTGGCAAACGATTTTCATTACTCAACTCCAAAAGATATTATGGTTTTTTTAGATAATCATGATGAAGGAAGAATGTTTACAGCTTTAAATGAGGATGTAACCAAAGCAAAAATGGCTTTAAGTTACATGCTAATGATGCCAAGAATTCCTCAAGTTTATTATGGTACAGAAATTCTAATGGATGATACTGCAAATCATGGAGATCATGGATTAATTAGAACTGATTTCCCTGGAGGATGGAATGGTGATCAAGTAAATGCATTTACTGGAGCAGGTCTTTCTAAAGACAAAAAAGAAATGCAAAATTTTGTAAAATCCATTTTAAATTATCGTAAAAATAGCGCCGCAATTCAAGGTGGAAAAACCATCCATTTTGCACCATTTATGGGAACATACTTTTTGTTTAGAGTAAAAGGAGATGAAACAGTAGTGCACATCATTAATAAAAATGAAAAGCCAATTACTATTGATTTAAAACGTTATGCAGAAGTTGGTTTAGAAGGAAAAACGTTAAAAAACATCATCACAGGTGAAGCCTTTTTATGGAAAGATGCTATTCAGCTGTCAGAAAAAGGAAGTATTATTTTAACCACGAAACATTAATAAAGATTCAATGTCATTTCGAGTGATTTTGAGGAACGAAAAATTGTATCGAGAAATTTTAATCATGAAAAAAATACTAATCTTATTAGCAATCACAATTTGTATATCTTGTCATAAAACTGAAAAAGATAAAAAGCAAGAATCATCAAAACTAGCAATAAAGGCATACAAATTATCATCAACAACTTTGGCTGCAGGTAAATTAATTAGAATCGATTCTTTTCCATCCAAATTTATCACTCCAAGGCCAGTTGATGTTTGGTTACCAGAAAATTACTCATCAGAAAAAAAATACGCAGTTTTATATATGCACGATGGTCAAAATTTATTTGATGCAACAACAACATGGAACAAACAAGAATGGATGATTGATGAAGCTGCTACCAAATTAATGAAAGATGGTATTGTAAAAGATTTTATTGTAGTTGCTATTCACAACATACCACAAATTCGTTGGCAAGATTTATTTCCAGAACAAGCTATGGATTTTGTATCCAAAGAAGCAAAAGAGAATTTATATGCAGAGGCAAAAAAGAACAATTTTAGCACAAATTTAAAAGGTGATGACTATTTAGAATTTTTGGTTTCTGAAGTAAAACCTTATGTAGATAAAACGTATGCTGTATATGCAAACAAGGAAAATACGTTTGTAATGGGTTCTTCTATGGGAGGTTTAATGTCTATCTATGCAGTTGCAGAATATCCAAATGTTTTTGCTGGTGGAGCTTGTATTTCCACACATTGGGTTGGAGGTTCTCCTTCAGAGAATAATCCTTTACCAGAAGCAATTTTTGCTTATTTAGAAGAAAATTTGCCTGACTCAAAATCGCATAAAATGTATTTTGATTATGGTAACAAAACTTTAGATCAATTGTATCCACAGTATGCTTCAAAAGTAGATTCCATTTTTTTAAAAAATGGTTACACAAAATATAATTATAAAAACCTGTTTTTTGAGGGAACAAATCATTCTGAAAAATCATGGCAAAAAAGGGTTGATATTCCTTTAACTTTTTTGCTAAAAAAATAATAGATTCTTTAAGGTAAGACCTCACAGGTTTTTAAAACCTGTGAGGTCTACAAAATAATTTTATGAAAACATTTAAACTCCTTTTTTTATTATTCTTTGTAACCACTTTTTCATTTGCTCAAAACTCAAATAGGGTATATAAATCTCATAATGAAGAAGCTGGAGTTTTTACGGTGGTTACAAACGATGGTGCCTATAAATTTCAATTTTATACAGATGCTATTGTTGAAACAACTTTTATCCCAAAAGATGAAAAAGTAAATAAAACAAGTCATGCAGTTGTTTTACAACCCAAAAAAGTTAAAACAATGTATAAATATAAGGGAAATACCATTTCATTTTCTAGTGAATCTATCTCAATTGATATTACTACAGAACCTTTTCAAATTTCTTATTCCGATAAACAAAACAATGTAATTACCTCAGAAAAAAGAGGATATTTTAAATCTGAACATACTCCTTTAGAAATGGTTAAAGGAAATATACCTAATAAAGAAACAGAAAAAATTGAATTCAATTTAACAGATAATGAAATCTTGTATGGAGCTGGAGCAAGGGCTTTAGGAATGAACAGGCGTGGACATCGTTTGCCTTTGTATAATAGAGCACATTATGGTTATGAAACACATTCTGAGTTGATGAATTTTACAATTCCTGTAGTGATTTCCTCAAAAAAATACATGATTCATTTTGATAATGCACCTGTTGGATATTTAGAATTGGATAGTAAAAAGGACAATACATTAACCTATGAAACCATTTCAGGTCGTAAAACATATCAAATTATTGTAGGTGATTCTTGGGAAGATTTATTAGACAATTATACCAATTTAACAGGAAAACAACCTTTGCCTCCAAGATGGGTTTTAGGTAACTTCTCTAGCAGATTTGGGTATAGAACGCAAGAACAAACAGAAGCAACTATTGATAAGTTTAAAGAAGAAAAAATTCCTGTTGATGCCATTATTTTAGACTTGTATTGGTTTGGAAAAGCGGTACAAGGAACTATGGGAAATCTAGAAGTCGATAAAGATTCTTTTCCAGATATGAAAGGAATGGTTTCTAGGTTAAAAGATAAAGGAGTAAAAACTATATTAATTACAGAACCTTTTATTGTTGATACTTCAAAAAGATGGAAACAAGCTGTTTCTAAAAATATTTTAGCCAAAGATACCGTCAATAATCCTGCGAAATATCCATTTTATTTTGGAAATACAGGTATTATAGATATCTACAAAGAAGAAGGGAAAGATTGGTTTTGGAATATCTACAAAGAAATTCTAGGTTACGGAGTTAAAGGTTTGTGGGGAGATTTGGGTGAGCCAGAAGTATTGCCTTCTTGGGTAAGTTTTGGAGAAAACCAAAAAATCAATGCTGATGAAATTCATAATATTTATGGTCATGATTGGGCTAGATTAATTTTTGAAGGATATCAAAAAGAATTCCCAAATGAAAGACCATTTATTTTAATGCGTGCAGGATATTCAGGTTCGCAACGTTTTGGAATGATTCCTTGGTCTGGAGATGTTAACAGAACTTGGGGAGGTTTGCAAAGTCAACCAGAAATTTCTCTACAAATGGGAATGCAAGGTTTGGGTTATATGCATTCTGATTTAGGCGGATTTGCAGGCGCAAACTTAGATGATAATTTATACACGCGTTGGTTGCAATATGGTGTTTTTCAGCCAATTTTCAGGCCACATGCACAAGAAGATGTTGCAAGCGAGCCTGTTTTTAGAAGCGAATTTGCAAAAAAACATGCCAAAAAAGCCATTGAATTGCGCTACAAAATGTTGCCTTACAATTACAATTTAGCGTTTGAGAACAATCAAAAAGGTACTCCTTTAATGCGTCCAATTTTCTTTGAAGAAGATAATGATAAGTTGATGGAAAATTCAGAAACCTATTTATGGGGAAAAGATTTTTTAATCACACCGATTTTAAAAGATTCTGTAAAAACAAAATCCATTTATTTTCCAAAAAAATCAAATTGGTTTAATTTTTATGTTGATGAAAAAATAGAGGGTGGACAAACCAAAACCGTAAAAGTAAAACAAAAAGCGATCCCAACTTATGTGAGAGGTGGAGTTGTAATTCCAATGACAAAATTGGTGCAAACAACAGACAATTATTCAGGAAATCAGTTAGAACTACATTATTGGTTTGATGCTTCTGTAAAAGAATCAGAAAGAACACTTTATAATGATGATGGACTAACAGCAAATGCTTTTGAAAAAGGAAAGTATGAACAATTAGAGTTTGAAGTAGAACTTAAGAAACGTTATTTAGAAATTGATTTAGAAGCTGAATTTGGAAAGAATTGGAATCCAGAACAAAAAGAGGTTAAGTTGATTTTGCATAATATCAACTGGCAACCTAGAAGAATTAAAGTTGATGGAAAAAGACTTAGAATTTCTCCAGAAAACAATCAATTGAGAATTCCAGTAAAATGGAATCCAACTAAAGAGTTAAAAATTAAAATATCGTTAAAGTAATAGGAAGGATGCGTAAAAATACAATCATATTGGCAGTTTTTTTAGCTGTATTAGTAGGGTGTAAGCCAGAAAAGGTAACTAATAATGTAGCAGTAACTATTGATGAAAAAAAGAAAAGAAAATTGGTGGTGTATCAAGTTTTTACGAGGCTTTTTGGTAACACAAATACCACCAATAAACCTTGGGGAACCATTGAAGAAAATGGAGTAGGGAAGTTCAATGATTTTACAGACAAAGCCCTATCAGAAATAAAAAAATTAGGGGTTACTCATATTTGGTATACAGGTGTGCCTCATCATGATGTAATTCGAGATTATACAAAATATGGCATCTCAAATGACGATCCAGATGTGGTAAAAGGTAGAGCAGGTTCACCTTATGCAGTAAAAGATTATTACAATGTAAATCCAGATTTGGCAGAAAATGTAGCCAATAGATTGCAAGAATTTGAAGCGTTAATCAAACGTTCTCATGAGAATGATTTAAAAGTAATTATAGACATTGTTCCTAATCACGTTGCTAGAAATTATCAGAGTATTTCCAATCCAGAAGGCACCAAAGATTTTGGTGCAGATGATGATACCTCAAAAGAATATGATGTAAATAACAATTTTTACTATGTATCAAACACACCTTTTGAAGTACCTGATTTTTTAAATGGATACCAACCTTTAGGTGGAGAAAAACATCCTTTAAGTGATGGTGAATTTAAAGAAAATCCAGCTAAATGGACTGGAAATGGTTCAAGATCACCAAAACCTAGTTTTTATGATTGGTATGAAACTGTAAAAGTAAATTATGGTATTTCTCCAGAGGGTAAAAAAGATTTTGATGAATTGCCAGCAGGCTTTGAAAATGAAGGTTATCAAAAACATTTTGCATTTTGGCAAGATAAAACTGTACCAAATTCTTGGGTAAAATTTAGAGATATTACTCTCTATTGGCTAGAAAAAGGTGTTGATGGTTTTAGATATGATATGGCAGAAATGGTGCCAGTAGAATTTTGGAGTTATCTAAACTCGAATATCAAAATGAAAAATCCGGATGCTTTTTTATTAGCAGAAGTGTATAATCCTAAGCAATACAGAGCCTACATAAAAAAAGGGAAAATGGATTATTTGTATGACAAAGTGCAGTTGTATGATACCATAAAACACGTAATGCAAGGTCATGGTTTAACAGAAAACATTCCTCCAATTCAAGAAGATTTAAAAGATATAGAACACCACATGTTACATTTCTTAGAAAATCATGACGAACAACGAATTGCGAGTCCAGAATTTGCAGGAAATGCTTTAAAGGGTAAACCAGCAATGGTGGTTTCTGCAACCATTTCTACTGCACCTACTATGGTTTATTTTGGTCAAGAATTTGGAGAAGATGGTTCAGAAGACGCAGGATTTGGAAGTCCATCTAGAACTTCAATTTTTGATTATGTTGGAGTTCCAAGTTTGCAACGTTGGGTAAATAATAAGCAATTTGATGGAGGTAAATCAACCAAAGAAGAATTAGCATTAAGAGATTTTTATAAGCGTTTATTAAATTTTACGATTTCTTCTGATGCGTTAATGGGTGAGTATGCAGATATTCATCAATATAATAGAGAAAATACTTTAAATTATGGCGATAAAATCTTGTCATTTTTACGTTGGTCAGAAAATGAAAAACTAATCGTTGTTTCTAATTTTGATGCCAAAGATCATCATAGATTTGTGTTAGAAATTCCATCAGAAATTATAAAAAAATGGAATTTAGTTGATGGGAAATATCAAGCAACAGATCAATTGTATCAAAAAGAATCGTTCACTTTAAATGTTCAGGGTGGAAAAGGACTGATTACTTTAAAACTAAAACCTTTAGAATCTTTTATATTAAAATTACAATAATACATTTACAAACCTTTCAGGTTTCTAAAACCTTAGAGGTCTACTACTTAAACTATAATTATGAAAAAATTAATTCTTGCCTGTTTTTTATTTGTAGCTCTAATTTCTTGTCAAGAAAAAAAAGCTGATAAAATTGAAAAAAATGAAATCAAGGAGTTTGTTTGGGAAGGAGCAAATATTTATTTTCTATTAACAGATCGTTTTAATAATGGAGATACAACTAATGATATCAGTTATGATAGAACCAAAGAAACAGGAACCTTAAGAGGTTTTGAAGGTGGAGATATCAAAGGAATTACGCAAAAAATTAAAGAAGGCTACTTTACAGATTTAGGAATTAATGCCATTTGGATGACGCCAATTGTAGAGCAAATCCATGGAGCTACAGATGAAGGAACTGGTGTTTCTTATGGTTATCATGGCTATTGGGCCAAAGATTGGACAAATATCGATTCAAATTACGGAACAAAGGAGGACCTAAAAGAACTGGTAGCAGAAGCACACAAAAAAGGAATTCGAATTTTGTTAGATGCTGTTATCAATCATACAGGTCCTGTAACAGAAAAAGATTCTGTTTGGCCTTCAAGTTGGGTAAGAACTGAACCACAATGCCAATATTCTAATTATGAGAATACAATTACATGTACATTGGTTAAAAATTTACCAGATATTAAAACTGAGAGTAACGAAAATGTAGCATTGCCTCCACTACTAGTAGCAAAATGGAAAGATGAAGGACGCTATGAGCAAGAAGTGAAAGAGTTGGATGCCTTTTTTGAGAGAACTGGTCATCCAAGAGCTCCTCGTTTTTATATCATGAAATGGTTAACTGATTACATTACAGAATTCGGAATTGATGGTTACAGAGTAGATACTGTAAAGCATACAGAGGAATTTGTTTGGCAAGAGTTTAAAGCTGAATGTGATTATGCTTTTGAAATGTTCAAGAAAAACAATCCCGATAAGGTTTTAGATGATACTAATTTTTATTTGGTTGGAGAAGTCTATAATTATGCAATTTCTCATGGAAAAGCATTTCCTTTTGGGGATAAAAATGTAAATTATTTTGATAATGCTTTTAATAGTTTAATCAATTTTGAAATCAAATGGAATGCAAAACAAATGGATGAAGGTGCTGTGTTTCATAAATACTATTCAATTTTAAACACCAATTTAAAAGGGTATGGAGTTCTAAATTACATGACCTCTCATGATGATGGACAACCTTTTGATAAAGAAAGAGCAATGCCATACAAAACAGCTACAATGTTATTATTAACTCCAGGAACTTCTCAAGTGTATTATGGAGATGAATCTGCCAGAGATTTAACAATTGAAGGTACAGTTGGTGATGCAACATTACGTTCTTTTATGAACTGGGATGCTGTTCAGAGTGATGAGACTACTGGAAAAATTTTAACTCATTGGCAAAAATTAGGTCAGTTTAGAGCAAATCATATGGCTGTTGGTGCTGGTAAACACAAACTAATTTCTCATGAAGATGGATTGGTTTTTTCTAGGGTTAGAAATGATGATAAAGTTGTAATCGGAATTAATTTTAACAATAGAAATATTACGATAGATGTTTCATCGGTTTTTAAGAACGGAGATGAATTAAAAGATTTTTATTCTAATCAAACCCTAATAGTTAAAAATGGTAAGGTGACATTCAATTCAGAATTTGATACAGTTTTGTTAGAAAAAAATAATGAATAGAAATGATGTTTTATAGTTTTTTAGCTCATAAAACTACTATTTAGAAATGAGTTAAAATACAAATAGGAATAATAGTGTTTTAACTTTAAATATAAAACATTATCAATTACCATATCTTATATATGAACTAGAAATTAATTTAGTAGAAGGAATGGTTTACTAATAAATTTGTAAGAATAAAATTAATCTTTACTCACTTTATTGTATTCATTAATCATAAAATAAGCCCAAATTATAACGCAGATTCCAACGAAAATAGAAAAGTAGAAAATAATATTATCTGCGCTCACGTTGAATTATTTTTAAGTATATCATTACACCCAATAAAGTAGGAGCCCATAGTCCAAGAAAAATACCATGTAATTTATCTCCAGTAAGAAAAAGGTATTCAGACACAAGTATTATAAGAACACAAAGCAATAGCATCAAAAAGTTAGCTACTCCAAGTTTTTTTATAAAATTCATATAATCATTTAAATTTTTTATAAAGTTAACGTTTTTTAATAGTTAGTGAAAGTTTTCTACTTCAAATCTAAAAAAAAGTAAAGGAAATAGTATTTTTTATAAACCTTTTTGTGTCATCTAAAATTATGTTATTTCTTGTTTTTCATGCTTAAATTTAGGTGAAATGTTTATTTTTCACCTATACAAAAACCATACAAAAAAATATTAAAGCCTATATTTACTATATTTAGTGTAAATTAGTTACCCAACAATAATGTTATTTTTATGAAATTTAGATTGAAATCATACCTCATCTGTTTTTTTATACTTCTAGGTTTTTCTTCTTTAGCTCAAGAATTCCCGCCAATAAATGTCTTTTATACTGATGATTACGGTGCGGAAAATCAAAATTGGGCCATATCTCAATCTGAAGATGATTTTATTTATGTGGCAAATAACAAAGGATTGTTAGAATATAATGGGGCTACTTGGAGGTTATTTGAAACACCCAATGAAACAATTATGAGGTCTGTAAAATACCATGATAATAAAATCTATACAGGTTTTTATATGGACTTTGGTTTTTGTGTTAAAGATGAGTTTGGGGAACTTAACTATACTTCAATTGTGAAGCAAGAAAATATTGAGATGCTTGAGGATGAACAGATTTGGAATATCGTTGAAATTGATGGTTGGATGATTTTTAAATCTTTACAGAGAATTTACCTATATAATTTAGATTCTAAATCGATCAAAATTATTAATGCGCAAAGCAGGATCAATAAACTATGTAAAGTAGACGGAATAATTTATTTTCATCAAAATAAAAGAGGTTTGTTCAAAATAGAAAACGGAAAGCCAAAGTTAGTTTCTGACCATAGTGTATTTCAAGATAATTTTGTTGTTGATATTTTTAGTAAAAAGGGCAAATTATTTTTCACCACCCAAGAAAATGGCTTCTATTTCATAGACAATAAAGAAGTTGTTAAATGGAATATTTCTTCAGATAAATTATTGTCAAATGAGACTATTTATAGCGCAAAGCAACTAAAAGATGGGAGTTTTGCTTTAGGAACTATTTCTAATGGTTTAATTTATTTAAATAGTGATGGGTCAATTAATTATCAATTAGATCAGAGTTCTGGTTTAACAAATAATACTGTATTATCTGTATTCGAGGACAATAAAAACAATATATGGTTAGGGCTAGATAACGGAATTGGTTGTATCAATAATACATCTCCATTTAGAATGCATGACAAAAAAAGTGATTTTTTAGGGACAATTTATACTTCTATAATTTTCAAGAACAATCTTTATTTAGGAACTAATCAAGGATTGTTTTATAGAAATTTGAACTCTAAAGGTGTTTTTGAATTTGTTGAAAATACTCAAGGTCAGGTCTGGAATTTATCTAAAATTGATGGTACATTATTTTGTGGACATGATTCAGGTACTTTTATAGTTAGTGAAGGAAAAGCTCGTAATATATTTAATAAACAAGGTACATGGGATATCATAAAAATTAATGATTCTACAATTATACAAGGCTGCTATGATGGTTTGTATGTTCTTAAAAATCAAAAAGGTATTTGGAAATTAGCACATAAAATTCAAGGTTTTGATAATTCTAGTAAATATATAGTTCAATTAGATAGCAATCAATTTTTTGTAAACCATGAATATAAAGGGGTTTTTAGGTTAGTTTTAGATAAAGACTTAAAAAGTGTTCTAAAAGTTGAAAAAGAAAAATCTATAAAAAAAGGAATACACTCAAGTATTTTAAAATATAGAGATAAGGTTTTGTATTCTAATAAAAATGGAGTTTATGTTTTTGATAAAGAAAATAACACATTTAATAGAGACAGTTTGTATAGCAAACTAATTTCTCAAGACGCCTTTATTTCCGCAAGATTAGTGCATAATAGTTTTAATGATAAATTATGGTTTTTCTCTAAAGATCATATTAAATATTTATCTCCTGGAAAGTTAAGTAATAAACCAAACATTAGTGTAATACCATTATCAGAATCAATACCAAAAGCAGCATCAGGTTATGAAAATATTATTCATGTACAAAATGATATATATCTTATTGGTACTTCTAATGGATATATTCAGGTTGATTTAAAATCATTAGATGGCGTCAAAGATTTTAAAATCTTTATTAATAAAATACAAACTTTTAAGACAGATGGTCCTAGGCAAAATGTTCATTTAAACGAAAAAATTAAATTAAAACATAATAACAATAATTTAGAGTTTTTCTTTAGTATACCTAACTACAATAAAACATTAACAACTAAATACCAATACCAATTAGAAGGATTTAACAAAACTTGGAGTAAGACTATAAAAGATCATAAAGTTCTTTTTAAAAATCTTTCTCATGGCACATATACATTTAAAGTAAGAGGTGTTATAGGTGGTAAGCAAAGTAGTAATATAGCAAGTTATAGTTTTAAAATTGATAGACCATGGTATTTGTCTAACTTGATGATAACTATATATATATTGACCTCTTTATTCGCGTTTTATAGTGTTCATATTGCATCAAAGAGATACTATAAAAAACAAAGAGAAGACATGTTAGATAAAGCCAAAAAAGAAGCTGAATTAAAAGATTTAGCAAATACTCAAGAAATTATTAAATTAAATAATGATAAGCTAAGAAGCGACATAGAGAGTAAAAATAAGGAATTGGCTACTTCAACAATGAACATTATCAAAAAAAATGAATTCTTAAGTACAATAAAAAGCGAGTTAGTTCATGGAGGTGAAAAGAGTATAACTAAAGTAGTTAAGATTATTGATAAGAACTTAAACAATACAGACGATTGGAAAATGTTTCAAGAAGCATTTAATAATGCAGATAAAAAGTTCTTGAAAAAAGTAAAAGATAAACACCCAACCCTGACTCCTAATGATTTAAGATTGTGTGCGTATTTAAGATTAAATTTATCGTCAAAAGAAATTGCACCTCTTTTAAATATCTCTCCAAGAAGTGTAGAAGTAAAACGATATCGACTCAGAAAGAAGATGAATTTGCCTCATAATTCAAATCTCACAAATTACATTCTTGAGATTTAAAACGATTTTTATTGTTGATTTGGCAAAATATTAAGCTAATTTTATCAATTACTTATTAAATTTTATCTTTAAAAAACTATACAATACCTCAACAAATAAATTTATTTTAAAATAATTTTGTTGAGGTGCTCCTTTCTATCCCTTGTTTTAACTAATGTTTTAGAATTATTATCTATTTGTATGATTTTTGTTTAGGTCATTACTTAACATTTTGGTAACAATACTTTTTAAATTTATACAATACAAATTATAACTAAATTTATGATGAAAAAAATCACATTATTACTCCTTTTACTTATCGGAGTTTGTGTACAAGCACAAACAATTAAAGTAAGTGGTGTTGTTAAAGATGCTAAAACCGGTGATCCGTTACCAGGGGTTAGTGTATTAATTAAAGGAACTACTGTGGGTACACAAACAGATTTTGACGGTTTGTATAATCTACCCAAAGTAGATAAAGGAGCTACACTTGTTTTTAACTATCTCGGATATGCTGTGAAAGAAGTTGTAGTTAATGAACAAACAGTCAATGTTGTTTTAGAAGAATCAGCAGAATCATTAGACGAGATTGTTGTTATTGGGTATGGTACTCAAAGAAAGAAAGAAGTTACAGGTGCTGTAGCTGTTGTGGGTAGTGCAACTATTGAAGATTTAAAGCCTACAAGGATAGAGCAAGCTTTACAAGGTCAAGTTGCAGGTGTAAACATTACTCAGAACTCGGGTTCTCCTGGAGCAGCTTCTAATATAAGAATTAGAGGGGTTTCAACTAATGGAGATAGTAGACCTCTAATACTTTTAGATGGTAGGGTTATAGAAGACTTAAGTGTTGTAAACCCTTCAGATATTGAGTCTATTAATATCCTAAAAGATGCATCAGCTGGTATTTATGGTGTTCGTGCTGCCAATGGTGTAATTTTAGTAACTACAAAATCTGGTAGAAAAGAGTCAGATTTTAAATCAAATTTAAACGTTTCTCTAGGTTTTCAACAAACTACAAGAGAAATTCCACTACTTAACGCAACTGAGTATGCATTGTTAGCAAATGAAGCTTTTGCTGCAAATGGAGAAGCCTTACCGTTTACAAATATTAGTGGTTTAGGTAGAGGAACAAATTGGCAAAATGAAGTTTTTGAAACAGCACCTCAATATAATATCGATTATACATTAAATAAAGGAACAGAAAAATCTACATATTCTTTTGGAATATCAGCATTAAGTCAAGATGGTATTGTTGGAGGTAGTAAAGCAAATTTTAATAGAAGAAACATTAGGTTTAACTTCAATACTGATATTACTGATAAATTAAAGTTTACTTCATCAACTATTTACACCAATACAAACAAAAAAAACTTAATTGAAAATACTTTAGGATCAATTTTATTTAACGCGTTAAATATGCCTCCAACAACTCCAGTATATACTAATGGTCAGTTTTCACTTCCACCTGTTACAGGAACAGGAATTGAGGTTGCAAACCCATTAGCCCAAATAGATAATGCGGAAAATAGAAGTTGGGTAAATAAAATTTCGGGAAGTTATGGCTTAAATTATAGTTTTCTAGATTATTTCTCAGCAGAAACAAGATTTCAAGCGAACTACTCTGTTGCAAATTCAAATACATTTACTCCATTATATTTCTACGGAAATGGAAGTGTTTTTAATCCTCCAGCATCTACCTTTTCAGATTTTAAACAAAGCTATTACGATTATACTTTTGATGCTTTCTTAAAATATGAAAGAGTCTTTAATGATGTGCATGATGTAAAAGCAATGTTGGGTACATCAATTTTTAGATCTACGAGTAGATTTCAAACTATATTAACTAATAATGCTTCAGGTACAGATATTAATGATGCAGTATTAGGTAGTCTTGTTGAAAATGGAGATGGATTAGCGGTTTTTAAAAATAATAATGGTGGTTCTAATTTATCTTTTGATAGTCGTTTGCTCTCTTATTTTGCGAGAGTACAATATGCATTCGATGGTAAATACCTGTTGTCAGCAGTTGTAAGACGAGATGGTTCTTCAAACTTTGGTCCAAAAAACAAGTTTGGATACTTTCCAACAGCTTCAATTGGTTGGGTGCTTTCTGAAGAAGATTTTCTAGAAGATTCGAGCATGATTAATTTCTTAAAGTTAAGAGCAAGTTATGGTATTATTGGTAATGATAGAATTCCAGGAAATAGATTTGTATCTATTTTAAATGGCGAGGCAGAGTATGTTTTTAACAACCAATTAGTATTAGGTACTGCACCAGGTCCTATCGCTAACCCAGAAATTAGATGGGAACAACAAAAACCATTAGATATCGGTTTAGATATGGAGTTGTTTAATAAAGTTAACATTACTATGGATTACTTTAAAAAGACAACAGAAGACTTATTGGTTTCCGCTCAAACTTCTGGTATTATAGGTATAGCTGCACCTGGTTCTTCAGTACCTGTTGTAAATGCAGGTACGGTAGTAAATGAAGGTTTTGAATTTGTAATTAGTTATAGAGAAAATATTTCTGACGATTTTAATTTTAAAGTAAATTACAACTTTACTACATTAGAAAACAATGTGACCTTTGTGGGTAATTCTACAGGTATTATTGAAGGGGGTACATTTGGCGTTGGTCAAGAACCACCATCTAGAATGGAAGCAGGTTTTCCAATAGGATATTTCTACGGATACAAAACAAATGGATTATTCCAAACTCAAGCAGATGTAACTGCTCATGCAACACAAACAAATGCTGCTCCTGGAGATTTACGTTTTGTTGATGTAAATGGAGATGGTATCATAGACCCAGATGATAGAACTTATATTGGAGACCCAATAGCAGACCTAACTATGGGGTTAAATTTGTCTTTTAATTATAAAAATTTCGATTTTAATACGTATGCTTTTGCATCAATAGGTAATGAAATCGTAAGAAATTATGAGAGAAATTTACCACTTACAAACAGACCAACCTATTATTTAGATAGGTGGACTGGACCAGGAACAAGCAATTCATTTCCTAGAGTAACAACAGGGGCTACTGGAAATAATTTATTTTCAGACTTCTATGTAGAAGATGGTTCGTTCTTAAGATTGCAAAGTATTCAATTAGGGTATAGTTTAGGTGAAGAAACATTAAAAAAGATACAATTTGATAAATTAAGATTCTATGTTTCTGCAACAAACTTATTTACGCTAACAAAGTATAGAGGTTTTGACCCAACAACTTCAAATGGCGCTCCAATTGGAGGAGGTATAGATCAAGGTTTTTATCCTGCTCCAAAGACATTTTTATTTGGAATGAATGTTAATTTTTAATAATAGAAAGATGAAAAAAATAAACATAAAATATTACATAACTTTAATGCTTTTTGTAAGTATTGGTTATTCATGTAGCGATAGTTTTGTTGATGTAGAGCCAACTGCTGCTAATTCAGAAAGCTTTTTTAATTCAGAACAAGATTATCAAGATGCCTTAATAGGTGCATACGATTTATTACAGTCTACCTACCTAAATGTAATGTTAGGAGAAATAGCTTCAGACAATACCTTAGCAGGTGGTGAAAGTGCGACTGATACACCAGGTATTCAAGAAGTAGACGATATGACGCATACACCTTTAAATGCCCAATTAAGAGATATTTGGAATTGGATGTATGCAGGGGTTAATAGAGCTAATTATATTTTAGAATTTAAAGATAAAACAGATTTTACAGGAAAAGATGTTATTATAGCTGAAGCAACTTTTTTAAGAGCTTATTATTATTTCGAACTTGTAAAATGGTTTGGTGATGTTCCGCTTGCTGTAGATAAAAGAATACAGTTTGGTGAGCAATTCAATATTGATAGAACTGCTAAAGCAGATGTTTATGCGCAAATTGAAGCAGATTTAATATTTGCCATAGATAAATTACCCTACACGCAAACTACTCCTGGTAGAGTTACCAAAGGAGCAGCGCAAGCTTTGTTAGGTAAAGCATATTTATATCAAGATAAATTTGATCAAGCAGCAACTGTATTAGATAATTTAATACAAAATGGACCTTATGATTTAGTAGCAGATTACAACTCAATTTTTGAAGAGGCAGGAGAAAATAATATTGAATCTGTGTTTGAAGTTCAATATTTTGAAGGTCAAGGAGCAAGTTTTGATTGCTTGCAATGTAGTGAAGGTAATGTAGCTGTTGGATTTAGTGGTGTTAGAGCTTATTCAGGACCAGATTTTACATCAGGTTTTAGTTTTAACGTACCCGTTCAAGAAGTTGTAGATGCTTTTGAAGCTGGAGATTTAAGAAAAGATGTAGCTATTTTAGATATTGTGGCTTGGGCAACAGCAACTGGTGCAACTTACGGAACAGGTCATGAACATACAGGTTATTTTAACCGAAAATACATACCAAGAACCAGAGGTTCAAATGCTCAAGGAGATAGAAACTTAACAAACCCTAACAATTACAGAGCAATCCGTTTTGCAGATGTTTTGTTAATGGCTGCAGAAGCATTCAATAGAAGTTCTACTCCTAACGATATTAAAGCTCAAGCCTACTTAAATCGTGTAAGAGAAAGAGCTTTTGGTAATGCTAATAATAATATTGCTGCAACAGGTACAACACTTTATAATAATATTCTTGATGAAAGAAGAGTAGAATTAGTAGGTGAGGGACATCGATTTTTTGATTTGGTAAGAACAGGAAAAGCTGCTTCAGAAATCAATGGTTTTGTGTCTGGAAAACATGAAGTTTTTCCTATTCCTGCAATAGAAATTCAATTAGCAGGAAATCGTTGGCCTCAAAACCCTAACTACTAAAAAATATATACAATGAAAAAAATGAAAACATTTTACAAATATATCTTCATACTATTAGTTATAGTAGCCTGTGAAGACAATTTGAGAGATTTGTCTTTTATAGATAGTATAGCTGCACCAACAAATGTAAGTGCAGTATATGATATCACGCAAGACAATACAGGTTTGGTAACAATTTCACCAAGCGCAGAAGGAGCAGTGAGTTTTGAGGTTTATTTTGGTGATACAACTAAAGAACCTGCAATCGTAAGTCAAGGAGACAACGTTCAGCATACTTATGCCGAAGGAACCTATCAGGTAAAAATTATTGCATCTAATGTAAAAGGAGATAAAGCAGAAACTACTCAGCAATTGGTGGTTTCTTTTAAGGCTCCTCAAAACTTAGTTGTGGTTATAGAAAATGATGCGGCAATATCTAAACAGGTAAATGTTACTGCAAATGCAGACTTTGCATCAATGTTTGATTTTGATTCGGGCGAAACAGGAGTTTCTCAACCAGTTGCTTCTGCTAATATTGGTAATACAATTAACTATCAATATACTACACCTGGTGTATATTCAATAAAAGTAACAGCAAAAGGTGGTGCTATAGCCACTACAGAATATACTATGGACTTTGAAGTCACTGAGATTTTAGCGCCTATTGAAGCTGCACCTGCACCTCCTGTAAGAAATACAGAAGATGTGGTATCTATATTTAGTGATGCATATACAGATGTTGCTTTAGATGAATTGCCAACAACTTGGTCTGCTGGAGGTTTTGAAGCTGTTAATCTAAATAACGATAATGTTTGGAAATTAACAGGTGTAGACTTTATTGGTATGGTTACTAACTATGCAGCAGGAGTGGATCTTTCTTCTATGGAAATGATGCACATAGACTATTGGGTTCCAGAGGGAGTAAATAACGAGTTGTTAGTTAAGATTGTGAATACTGTTGATGGTGGAGAAGATATCGAATCTTTAGGAACCACAGTTGCAGGTACTTGGCAAAGTATAGATATCGACATGACAAAGTTTGATGATGGTAATCTTGCAAACAAAGAGAAAATAACGCAATTAATCATCGATTCTGATGGTATAGCAGGTGTAGTTTATATAGATAACTTTTACTTCTATAAAGCTCCAACATCATTTGCAAAAGTATTTGACGATTTTGAAGGAAATGGAACAATCACAACTTGGGCAGAAGATGCAGCTGGTTTAGATATTGCTTTTGCAAATCCTTTTGTAGACGCTACAAATGGTTCAGCAACTGTACTTAAATACGAAGATACTGGTGGTCAATATGCAAATATTAGATTTGACGTAACACCAAACTTTGATTTTTCAGTTAAAAAATCATTCTCTTTAAAAGTGTATGTGCCTTCTAGTAGTGTTACAGGAAGTTCGCCTAATCAGGTTTCTTTAAAGTTACAAGACAACACGAATAGTCAGCCATGGACTACGCAAACAGAAATTATCAAACCAATTCAGTTAGATACTTGGCAAACATTAACCTTCGATTTTGAAAATGATGCAACAGCAGGTTCTCCAAACCCATTAAGTAGAACAGATTTCAATAGGGTAATTCTACAAGTAAATGGAGAAAACAATAATGATAATGTAGTAGCTTATTTTGATGATATCGAATGGGGAGATGATTTGTTTGTAGGTCCAATACCTCATGATGATTTTGAAGGAAATGGAAACATTACAACTTGGGCAGGAGATGCAGCTGGCTTAAATACTAGTTTCCTAAATCCATTAAAAAATTCTGATAATAATTCTGATACTGTTTTAGAATACGATGATACAGGAGGGCAATATGCAAACATCCGTTTCGATAATGAGGCCAATGCTAATTTTAACATGCAAAAACATACTTTTTCTTTAAAAATTTATGTTCCTTCAAGTAGTGTCTCTGGTAGTTCACCAAACCAAATATCGTTAAAGCTACAAGATAATAGCAATAGTCAACCTTGGACAACACAAACTGAAGTTATAAAAGCTATAGAATTAGACAAATGGCAAACAGTAGTTTTTGATTTTAAAAATGATACAACTGCGGGTAGTCCAGATCCTTTAACTAGAACAAATTTTAATAGAGTTGTTTTACAAGTAAATGGAGAAAATAATAATGATCCAGTAAAAGCTTATATAGATGATTTTAAATATTATTAATAAAATAGACATGAAAAACATTAAAAATTTATATATAGTCTTATTTTCTTTGATGGCCATTTCATATGGCTGTCAAGAAAACGATTATTCTTTCGGAGAAATAATTACACCTTCTAACATTCAAATCACAGCAGAACTTGTTGGTGTAGATGCAAATAATCCTAATGGAGATGGTAGTGGTGAAGTTGTTTTTAAAGTAACAGCAGATAACGCTGTTTCTTATAAATTTGAATTTGAAGGTGCAGAATATGTTACATTAACAGGAGAGCAGAAAATCATATTTAGTAAATTAGGATTAAATACATACACAGTTACTGCTGTGGCTTCAGGTACAGCCGGAGTTTCATCAAGCAAATCAATTCAAGTAGATGTTTTAGCAACATATTCACCACCAAACGATTTAATTGAAAAATTATATGGTTTTGATCCAGCAAATCCAACAGCGACAACTTCTAGAACTTGGAAAGTTAAAGCTTCTAAAGACAAACATTTTGGTTTAGGTCCTGTAGGAGGTGTTGTACCAGCAGAATGGTATGGAGCTGGTCCTGATGAAAAAAATGGAGTTGGAATGTATGATGACCGCTTTGTTTTTAGTTCAGACGGAACATTTACACACATTACTAATGGAGACGTTTTTGGTAGAGATCCTATGATTGTAAATGATTTAGGTCCTAATACATCAGGTTCAGTAAATGGTGCTGATATTGAAAATTATGCATATGCAGATTATACTGAGAACTATTCTCTTACAGCTCCTGGTGGAGTTGAAACAATTAGTTTAACAGGGATAGGCTTTATAGGGTACTATACAGGAGGAGATCATAAGTATCAAATTTTTGATAGAGGAGTGCCAAATGAAATGATTTTAAAAACTACTGATGGAAATTCAGAATTTGATTGGTGGTTTGTTTTAACTATTGAATAAATAGTTAATGAATAAATTTTTGGAAAATTTAAATCCAAAAATGTTTTAATTGTAATAAAGAGATGCTTACTAAACTGTTTAGTAAGCATCTTTTATTTTGTTTAACATTATTTTTATTTTCTTAGTCTATATTTAATTGATACAAACAATACGTTTATTCGAAAACTTATTACAATGTAGAATTTAATTTTGTACGCAGAAGGTAATTATGTTTAGTTAAATGTAATCCATAAAATCAATATAAGTAGATACTTATAAACTATTTAATTAAATATGATAAGGTTATTTTTAAGGTTTTTTCCGCACATACAATTTTTAAATGTTATAAAATTTACTATTCATAAAGGTTTTTTAACTATACATTTCCTATACAGCAATAAAATTTGATGATTTAATATGTTAAAATTTAAAACAAAAATCCCTGTAATTGTTAAGAAAATGATTGTTTTTTATGATGTATGATTTTTGTAGAGGTGTTTTTTGTTTTATTAATAAAAAATAACCTGTAATTTTATATAATTCAAATAATCACTATAGTTTGATTTTGATTTTCTTAAAACTCAAAGACGTGAAAAGTTTTAAAATCAGCTACATTAAAAATTTAACATAATATAATTATGAGAAACAATTTACTAAGATTAATACTTGTCTTGTTTACCTTAAGTTTCTATGCTCAGAATGCTAAAGTTTCTGTTGTAAAAGATAATAAAGGGGCTAGATTAGAAGTGAATGGAAAACCATTTATGGTTAATGGTATAAATTGGGATTACGTTCCAATAGGTTATAATGTTTTAGATGCTAAGTTTTGGGAAAAACCAGATGATATTATCAAAGCAGGTCTTGATGGAGAAATGCCACTATGGCAAAATATGGGGGTAAATGCCATTAGAACATATATAGGTGTGCCACCCAAGTGGATTAAATATATGTATGAGAATTTTGGTATCTATACAATGATTAACCATCAGTTTGGTGCTTACGGACTTACATTAGATGGTGTTTGGTATCCGAAAACAAAATATGGTGATCCTAAGGTTCGTAAACATCTTATAGAAGAATCTGTTAAGATGGCAAATATGTATAAGGATACACCAGGTCTTTTACTGTTTATGTTGGGTAATGAAAACAATTATCACCTTACATGGGAAGGAGCTGAAACAGATGAAGGTATTGTGATAAACGATCAAGATGTGGCCAAAAGAGCAGAAGCTAGAGCCATGTATAAATTGTTCAATGATGCTGCAAAAGCGATGAAGGCGGTTGATAAAAATCATCCAATAGGAATATGTAATGGTGATTTATTGTATTTAGATATAGTTGCATCTGAATGTAAAGACTTAGATATCTATGGAACTAATATGTATCGTGGAGAATCTTTCTATGATGCCTTTGATAGGGTAGCAAAAGAGTTTGGTAAGCCAATTCTATTTACAGAATTTGGTTCTGATGCTTATAATGCTAGAGATAATAAAGAGGATCAGTTAATGCAAGCGCATTATATGGTTAGTAATTGGAAAGAAATATATGCAAATGCTTATGGTCTTGGTAAAGCTCAAAATTCTTTAGGTGGATTTACCTTTCAATCTAGTGATGGATGGTTTAAAGCAGGGTTTGATGAGAGAAAGAATGCAACAATTCATGACACAGAAGCTTCTTGGCCAAGTAATGGTTATAGTAGAGACCAAGCCAAAGAAGGAGATAAAAACATGAATGAGGAGTGGTTTGGTATCGCGGCTAAAGGTCCTACAGACATAAGAGGTTTGTATACGTTATATCCAAGAGCATCTTATTACGCACTTAAAGAAGCGCATCAGTTTAATCCTTTTACAAGTAATGTTACTGAATTTGAAAATCATTTCAAAAAAATCAACTTAATGGCTGCTGTTTTAAAGGCTAGAGGAGATAAGGCTGCAGTAGGAGGAACAGAAAAATTGTCTTTATCAAATTTAAGAGCAGAGTTTACTACATTCAATACAGGAGGTTCTTTACTAACAACCCCTGAAGTTTCAGATGGTACAGGTCAAACAATTCCAGATAGACAAGGTTTTGATCACATGCAATCTTATTTTATAGGAGTTCAAGGAAGACCTTCAAATAATATGAAGGCAGAAGTGAATTTTAACATCCTAGGAAATGTAGCTAGTAATCCAATTGACGATATTTTCTATGAAAATGTTGGTCGCCCAATTCAAGTAGATTCTCCAAACGGAATTGTAACACTTACAGATAATAATCGATTAAGAGTGTATAATGCTTCTTTTGAATGGAATGCAAAAGACTTTGATATGAGAGGTTTTTATAGAACTGGACATTATCACTGGGGATATGAAGGTGATTTCTTTGGATTGTACCCAGAAGCAAATTACGGACCTAACTTAGATATTTATAATGGTGAAATCTTAGGAATGGAAGTTGATGGTAAAGGAGCTTTAGCTGGTTTAAAAGCGGCATTCGGACCACAACTTTGGTGGGGAGCAAATCCAGCAGTATTATTAAAATATAATAGAAAAGTAGCAGGATTAGATTTTTCAGCAATTTATCATAAAGATATTGTAAATGGTAATGGTATTGATGAAAATGGGAACCGTATTTTAGATCCAGCTCAAGCTAGATCGGGTGTAATTCCTGCATTACCAACAGAAAGAGCAACAATTGCTTTTGAAAAAAAAGGAACGCATTTTGGATGGACATTAGGAGCAATATGGGCAGGTAGACCTTTAAATGGTAGAGTGTATCAAGATATTAATGCTAATGGTCAAGTTGTTAATGATAGAGTTCAAGCTAAAGATAATTGGGGAGGAAAAGCTAAAATTACTTACTCTAATGGTGGTTTTAACTGGTATGCTCAAGGTTCTGTAAAAGGTTTAGTAGCAAATGGTGGTGTAGATCCAACATTAACTTTCACGGGTTGGAGATTAAAAGATTCTGGTAGCGGAAATATGAGTAATTTCTTAACAGGTATAGCTTATAATTTTGGAGGTAAATTTCAAATAGCCCCTAACTTTTTATATCAACAGCCGCTAGTAGATCCTATGCCAAATGGTGTAGGGGCTCCAGGGCGTCTAAGAAACTGGGTAGATGACCCATTTTCTGTAAGAGGAGGTAATAGAGAAACTACGGCAGGTGAAATCTTATTTACTTTCGATCCAACACCTGCAACTTATATGTATCAGTGGGATAATGATAAAGCTGAAGACGCAAAATTTGCCTTCAATTTAGGTTTTGTATTTCGTCATTTACCAACTACACAAGATGCTGCAATTGGTTTCTTAGCAGATCGTTCGTTTTTTGCATTTTCTAAATCAGCACCAGCACAAGATTTGTGGGAAGTCCATTCAAGAATGGTATCTAAAGTACATACAGATTTAGGTTTGGTAGCAAATCTTTACTATGGTACTGCTCAAGCTAATGGTGATAGTGAAAGAACTATCTACAGAGGAGGAGCAGATTTAAGAATGATATTTAATAAAATGAAAGTAACTGCAATGGCTAAGTTTAACGATTGGGGGCCTTTCGATTATCATAGAGATTTTAACCTAACATTTCCAACACAATTAATGTTAGATATTTCAACATCTTTAGGTAAACCAGATTGGTTTATTTTACCAGACACAAAAGTAGGATTAAGAGGTACTTGGCGTTCTTTAAATGAGTTTTCACCAAGATATTCGCCAAATGCAACTTCGAGTGCTTTTGCAACGCAACCAACACTAAGTCCTGTAGGTTTTCCTAACGGATCAGAATGGGAGATTAGAACATATATTCATATCAATATTGGAAAATAAATAGAAAGAAGATGAAAACAAAAAAATATATATATACAAAAATCACATTCTTTTTAGGATTGATTTTACTCACAGCTTCAAGTTGTGATAGAGAAATTTCTGATGAAGCAGTCTTAGCAACTTTTTCTTCAACAGCAGATGTATTTATAGATTCACCTGTAGGTTTAGGTAGCAACTTTTACTTTCCTTATGGTGGTTCAAAACCAACTGCTTGGTCTGTAGATGAAAAGGAAGCTTATGAAGGTACAGCATCAATGCGTTTTGATGTACCAAATGGAGATGATCCAAATGGTAATTTTGCAGGGGCAATCTTTAGAATTGATGGTGCAGGAAGAGATTTAAGTAACTATGATGCACTAACATTTTGGGTCAAAGCATCTCAAGGAGTAACTATTGGTGAATTTGGTTTTGGAGAAGATTTTTTAGAAAACAAATATGTAGCTACAATTCAAAATACCTCTGTAGGTACCTCATGGCAAAAAGTTATCATTCCTATTCCTGATGCTTCTAGACTAACTCAAGAAAGAGGATTGTTTAGGTATTCAGCTGGGACACAGGGAACAAATGGTTCTGGTTATACTTTTTGGGTAGATGAATTAAAATTCGAAAAATTAGGAACAATAGCGCAACCAAGACCACAAATAATAGATGGTACTGAAAAATCAGAACAAACTTTTATTGGAGGGGTAATAACTCTTGATGGATTAAATCAAATATTTAACTTAGGTGATGGTACTGAACAAAAAGTTACTGTAGCTCCAAATTATTTTAATTTCACTTCTTCAAGTCCTTCTGTTGCAACAGTTGATGAGAAAGGTAAGATAACAGTTACAGGAGCAGGAACTACAGACATTACTGCACAATTAAATGGATTAGATGCTCAAGGTAAATATACTTTAGAATCTTTAGGAGACTTTACACCAGCACCAACTCCAACTCAAAATGCTGCCAATGTGATATCTGTATTTAGTGATGCTTACACAAATATAGCAGTAGATCATTATAACGGTTATTGGGGAGGATCAACCACACAAGGTCAAAATGATATTAACATCAATGGAAATGAAATTATCAACTATAAAGCTTTAAATTATGTAGGGGTAGAATTTCATATAAATGTACCAACAGTAAATGCATCTTCTATGACCAATTTTCATATAGATATTCAGGTTCAAGAAGATATAGGTCCAGGAGATTTTATTAGAATAGGATTACAAGATATTGGTGCAGATGATACTTTTGGTGGAGGAGATGATTCTAATGGAAGTATTAGTATTGGTGGATCAAATTTAACAAAGGGCAGTTGGGTAAGTTTCGATTTTAAATTATCAGACTTTAATGGATTGGCTAACAAAGCTAACCTAGGTCAAATTGTTTTAGTTACAGATGCTACAATACAAGATGTATTAGTAGATAACATGTATTTCTATGAAATTCCAACAGCACCATCTGTGGCAGCACCAACACCAACACTCCCTGCTTCAGATGTGATTTCTATTTTTAGTGATGCTTATACAAATGTTGCTGGTACAAATCTAAATCCAGGTTGGGGACAAGCAACAGTAGTAACTCAAGAAACGATTGCTGGAAATAACACACTTAAATATACAGGTTTAAATTATCAAGGTATAGAAATTGGTTCAGCTCAAGATGTTACTGGGATGACACACCTTCACATAGACTATTTTACCACAAATTCTACATCGTTAAATGCTTTTTTAATAAGTACAGGTCCTGTAGAAAAAGCAAAAGCTTTAGCAGTACCAACAAATTCAGGTTGGGTAAGCTTAGAAATTCCATTAGCAGATTTCTCTCCAGTAAATCTAGCAGATATAATTCAAATGAAATTTGATGGAAATGGAACTATATTTTTAGATAATATATATTTCCATAAATAGAAGATAGATCTTAAAACTTAAAACAAAAAAAATGAATTTTATTAATAAAAATAAATCAAAACTTCGTTTGTCAATATTCGCATTTGCAATAATACTTTTTTCAAACTGCGAAAACGGCGAAACTCAAACTGTTACCACAAAATCTGAATTAGTTTGGGCAGACGAATTTGAAACTGATGGAGCACCAGATAGCAATAAATGGACTTTTGATATTGGAGATGGTACTGCTCAAGGCATCCCTGGATGGGGTAATAATGAATTACAATATTATTCAGATCGTCCAGAAAACATAGTTGTTAAAAACGGTATGTTGCATATTACTGCTAACAGAGAAACTTTTATGGGATCTAATTATACTTCAGCTAAAATTTTAACCAAAGGTTTGTATGGAACTAAATATGGAAGATTTGAAGCTCGTATTAAATTGCCTTGGGGTAAAGGTTTATGGCCAGCATTTTGGATGTTAGGAGATGACTCTAATGGTACAGTTACTTGGCCAAATATTGGTGAAATAGACATTATGGAATACAGAGGTCAACAACCAACAATTACGCATGGTAGTGTTCACGGTCCTGGATATTCAGGAGCAACACCAATAACAAAAAGTTACGAATTAACAAATGATAGATTTGATACTGATTTCCATATTTTCGGAATAGAATGGGGAGAAAACTACATTAATTATTATGTAGATGATGTACTTTATAATCAAATTACACCAGCAGATTTGCCAGAAGGTGCAAATTGGGTATTTAACAGCAACCAATTTTATATAATCTTAAATATGGCTGTTGGTGGTAACTTCTTAGAAAACCCAGGTTCAAATACTGTTTTTCCACAAACAATGATTGTAGATTACGTAAGAGTATACAAATAGAACAAAAATTAAATATTACAAATTAAAAATAAAAACATTGTTTTTCATGTCTTTTGATGTGTTTTAAGTATGATTTTATAATGACCAAGAATACTATTTATTTAGGTAAAAATATAGCAGAAAACGCTGCTTTAAAGGTAAAAGGAGAATTAGTAAACTTTGATAACGAAGTTTATTACAAAATCTCGAATAGTAATAAAATGAGACCCTTTTTTATGAGTCTTGTTAGTAACGCCAATCACTGGATGTTTATTTCTAGTAATGGAGGTTTAACTGCAGGTAGAAAAGATGCAGAAAATTCATTATTTCCTTATTATACAGATGATAAAATAACAGAATCTGCAGATGTAACAGGTAGTAAAACAATACTACAAGTTCATAAGGATGATAAAACTTTTCTTTGGGAACCTTTTTCTGACAAATACGAAGGCGTTTATCAAATAAAAAGAAACCTTTACAAAAACAGTTATGGTAACAAAGTTGTTTTCGAAGAAGTTAATGAAGATTTAGGATTAACTTATAGATATCATTGGA
Organism: Polaribacter septentrionalilitoris; assembly: GCF_009832745.1. Taxonomy (GTDB): domain Bacteria; phylum Bacteroidota; class Bacteroidia; order Flavobacteriales; family Flavobacteriaceae; genus Polaribacter; species Polaribacter septentrionalilitoris. Next base: position 473,282 of record NZ_VRMJ01000041.1, read on the forward strand.
ATACTTCAAATGAATATGGTTTTATTAGAAAATCAAACTTAATTAACAATACAAATGATAAGGTTGATGTAACTATTTTAGATGGGGTCCAAAATATTTTGCCTTATGGAGTTACTTCAGCAATTCAGGGTATACGTAGTAATTTAGTTGATGCTTATAAAAAATGTGAGTTAGAAACAGATTCAGGAATTGGTATTTATGCCTTAAGTGCAATTATTGTAGATAAAGCAGAACCAAGCGAAGCTCTAAAATCAAATTTAGTTTGGTCTTTAGGTGTTAAAAACCCAAAATACTTAATTTCTTCAAGACAATTAGACGCTTTTAGACATGGTGAAGAAATTCATCAAGAAGTAGATGTAAAAGCAGAAAAAGGAGCTTATTTTACCATTCAAGATTTGTCTTTACAAGCAAATTCAGAAGAATCTTGGAGTTTAATTGCCAACGTTAATCAAGATTTAGGTGATTATCATCGTTTGGCAAAACTAATTAAAAATGAATCTAATTTATCAACCTTACTTCAAAAAAGTATAGACGAAGGTACAGAGCATTTAGTAGAATTAGTAGCTGCTTCTGATGGTTTAGAATTAGGTGAAGTTCAATTAAGAAATACACGTCATTTTGCAAATACACTTTTTAACATTATGAGAGGTGGTATTTTTGATGATGGATATAAAATTGAAAAACAAGATTTTAAAAAATACTTAAAAAGTGCAAATCAGCAAGTATTTAAAAATCAACAAGAAATTATCCATAAATTTCCAGAAGAATTTACGGTAGATTATTTAAAAAACACAGCAAAGACTAATGAAGATAAAGATTTTAAAAGACTGTGTTTTGAGTATTTGCCTTTAAAATTTAGTCGTAGACATGGAGATCCAAGTAGACCATGGAACCGTTTTTCAATAAACACACAAAGTGAGATTGATGGTTCTAAAATATTAGATTACGAAGGAAACTGGAGAGATATTTTTCAGAATTGGGAAGCATTAGCACATTCATATCCAGAGTTTATAGAAGGTATGATTCATAAGTTTTTAAACGCTTCTACTTTTGATGGTTACAATCCTTACAGAGTTACCAAAGGTGGTTTTGATTGGGAAACCATAGAACCAGATGACCCTTGGTCTTACATTGGTTATTGGGGAGATCATCAAACAATTTACTTATTAAAATTCTTAGAGTTTATAGAAAATTATTATCCAGGTAGACTATCAGAAAACTTTACAGAACCTGTTTTTGTGTATGCAAATGTGCCTTATAAAATTAAAAGTTATCAAGAAACATTACAAAACCCAAAAGATACAATAGATTTTGACCAAAAAGCGCATCATAAAATAGATAAATTAAGAGCACAGATTGGTGCAGATGGTGCTTTGTTAAGAGATGCAAATGATTCCATTTATAGAGTAAACATGATGGAGAAATTATTAGCAACACTATTAGCAAAAGTTTCTAACTTTATTCCAGAAGGTGGTATTTGGATGAATACACAAAGACCAGAATGGAATGATGCCAACAACGCTTTGGTTGGTAATGGAGTTTCTATGGTCACGCTTTATTATTTACATCGTTTTATTACATTTTTTGAAAAAGTGGTATCAAATTCTGATAGTAAAGAATACACTATTTCTAATGAATTGGTAACTTTTTTCAACAAAGTTGTGACATCATTAAAAGATAATGAAAGCATTTTATCTAAAAACATTTCTAATGCAGATCGTAAAAAAGTTTTAGATGGTGTTGGTGAAGCAGGAAGTGAATACAGATTAAAAATTTACGCAGAAGGCTTTCAAAATAAAAAATCGCCTATTTCTAAAAAAGAATTGGTAGACTTTTTTAACATCACCAAAAAATATACATCACAAACCATTGATGCCAATAAGCGCAAAGACAATTTATATCATTCTTATAATTTAATGACAGTAGAAAATGATAAAGAAGTATCAATTTCTTACTTATCTGAAATGTTAGAAGGGCAAGTTGCAGTCTTAAGTTCTGTTAGCTTATCTCCAAGAGAAGCTTTAGCTGTTTTAGATGGATTAAAAGCAAGTGCCTTGTTTAGATCAGACCAATACAGCTATATTTTATATCCTAATAAAGATTTAGGAAGATTTATTGATAAAAACAATATACCAGAAACAGCTGTAAAAAAATCGAAATTATTGCAACAATTACTAGTAGAAGGCAACAATCAAATTGTAGAAAAAGATGTTGCTGGAAACTATCATTTTAATGGAAACTTTAACAATGCTAATGCTTTAAAAATAGGATTGGAAAGTTTACCAGAAAAATACCATTCTTTAGCAAATAAAGAAGAGCAGTTGTTGTTGGCAGTTTATGAAGAAATGTTCGATCATAAATCGTTTACAGGAAGATCAGGAACATTCTTTGGTTACGAAGGTTTAGGTTCTATTTATTGGCACATGGTTTCTAAACTGTTATTGGCAGTTCAAGAAAACTGCTGGTTGGCAGTAAATAGTAACGAAAGTGAAGAAGTTATTGGTAGATTATTAGAACACTATTACGAAATTTTCGAAGGAATTGGCGTGCATAAATCGCCAGAATTATATGGTGCTTTTCCAACAGATCCATATTCTCACACACCAGCAACAAAAGGAGCTCAACAACCAGGCATGACAGGTCAAGTAAAAGAAGATGTACTTTCTAGAATGGGCGAATTAGGTGTTTTTGTAAAAAATGGAGAGGTAACTTTTAATCCAAGATTATTAAGGGAAGAAGAGTTTTTAAAAGCGACTAAAAACTTTGAATATGTAAATATAGAACATAATAAAAAAACGATAGTTCTCGAATCTGATACTTTGGCATTCACATATTGTCAGGTACCTATAATTTATAAATTATCAGATGAAAACAAGTTAAAAGTATTTTATGTAGGAGGAAAAAGTTTTGAAGTAAATAGTTTAAAGTTAGATAAAAATAACAGTGATAAATTATTTAAAAGAACAGGAGAAATAAAGAAAATTATAGTTTTTGTTAAAAAATAAAAAGTAATAATGTCTAGTAGTTTTCATAAATGTCAAATTTTTATTCCTTTAATTTTTACAGTAATAGGCTGTAAAAACACCTCAAATTCAAAGGTCGATAAAGGTATTGTTATTGAGAAAAAAGTCGATTCTCTCCTAAAGCTAATGACTTTAGAAGAGAAAATCGGTCAAATGACTCAGGTAAGACATTTTTGGGATATTTCTAAGGATGATGTAGCTACAAAGTTTATTGGTTCTGTAATTCATACGCAAGGTATAAATCCAGGAGAAACAGCAAAAGAGTGGCAACAAAAATTCATTAAATTACAAAAGCAGGCATTATCTACTAGATTAGGAATTCCATTGTTATTTGGTGTAGACGCAGTTCATGGTCAGAACACTTATAATGGAGCAACAATTTTCCCTCATAATATTGGTTTAGGAGCAGCAGCTAATGAAGAATTGGTTGAAAAGGCAGCTAGAATTACGGCTATAGAAGCACAAGCAACAGGATTTAACTGGGTTTTTTCACCTTGTATAGCTATTCCTTTTAATGAGAAATGGGGTAGAGTATATGAAGCTTTTTCAGAAAGTACTGAGCTAACAGAAAGGTTAACAAAAGCTTCTGTTAGAGGTCACCAAGGTAATCTATCTGCTGCAAATACTGTAATAGCAACTGCTAAACATTTTATAGGTGATGGTGCTACAGATTACGGAATAGAGGGAGGAGAAACTTCTTTAAATGCGCAACAAATAGAAGAAAAGCTTTTGGCACCTTATAAAGCAGCTGTCAAAGAAGATATTGGTGCAGTTATGGCATCATTCAATACAGTTACAGGTACTTCAATGCATGCTCATAAAGAGTTAATTACAGATGCTTTAAAAATTGGAATGAATTTTAAAGGAATTGTGGTTTCTGATTGGAAAGGCTATTCCAGGTTTGGAGGTAATAACATCATTAACGCAGGTGTAGATATGGTCATGGCTGTTGATGGTGATCTAGATGATTTTCAATCTGAAGTTTTAAAAGGTGTTGAAGATGGTTCTGTTCAGTTATCAAGAATTGATGATGCTGTTAGAAGAATTTTAAGGCAGAAATTTAAATTAGGATTGTTTGAAAATCCTTTTCCGGATGCAACTTTAATCACAAAAATTGGTAGTCCTGATCATAGAAAAGTAGCAAAACAAGCTGTAAGAGAATCTTTAGTTTTATTGAAAAATGAGAACAAAATTTTACCAATAAATAAAGCAACTCAAAAAATTGTTGTGGTAGGTGAACACGCAGATAACTCTGGATTACAATCTGGAGGTTGGACTGTAAATTGGCAGGGAACAAAAGAAAATTATAAAGGTGCTACAACAATTCTAAAGGGTATTAAAAAGCAATCAAAAGGAAAAGTTATTTATGACAAAAATGCTACTGGAAATCATTTTGATGCTGATTTAGCAATTATTGTAGTTGGTGAAAATCCTTATGCAGAATTCTTTGGGGATATTGGTCATGAGTCTAATCAATTAGAATTAACACTTACAAAAGAACATCAAGATTATATTAAAAATTATCAAGAAAAAGGAGTTAAAACGGTTGTGGTTTTAATATCAGGAAGACCTTTAGTCGTTGCAGATCAGATTAATAAATCAGATGCATTTATAGCAGCATGGTTGCCAGGTTCTGAAGGTGATGGAGTTGCAGAAGTTTTATTTGGAGACCATAATTTCTCCGGAAAATTACCTCATTCATGGCCAAAATCAGTAGAAGATTTTAACAATAAATATGGTCCTAATTTTTGGGATAATAGTATAGAGCCATTATATCCATTAGGTTTTGGCTTAACATATGAAAAATAAAACAGGTTAGAATTAATAATAAATTAGAAGCGTATGAAATCAATCTTAAAAATCACAACAACAATTTTAATTTTTGCTATTGGTTTCTCATGTAACTCTAAAAAAGAAGAGATTAAAGTAAAAAAAACAAAAATGACGGCTAAACAAATTTTAGGAAACCCAGACTATTTGGCAATTTCCTATGGAGGTTACAGAGAAAAATCAAGAGAGATGCAACCCACAATTCCTCAGCTCAAAGAAGATATGAAACTTCTTTCAGCAATGGGAATTAAAATATTAAGAACATATAATGTTCAACCAAAGTTACCTCATGCTGCAAACATTTTAAAAGCAATTAGAGAGTTAAAAGATGAAAATCCAGACTTTGAAATGTATGTAATGTTAGGGGCTTGGATAGATTGTTTAAATGCTTGGACAGATAAAGAACCAGATCATAATGTTGAAAGTCCACAAAATGCTGGGGAAATTGCAAGAGCAGTTGCTTTAGCTAATAAATATCCAGATATCGTAAAAGTAATTGCGGTTGGTAATGAAGCTATGGTAAAATGGGCAACTAGCTATTATGTTCAGCCTTCTGTAATTTTAAAATGGGTAAATCATCTACAAGATTTAAAACAAAAAGGAAAACTATCTAAAGATTTATGGATTACAAGTTCAGACGATTTTTCTTCTTGGGGTGGAGGTGATGAAAGCTATAGAGTTAAAGATTTAGAAGATCTAATTAAGGCAGTAGATTATGTCTCTATGCATACTTATCCATATCATTATTCGCATTATGCTAATGAGTTTTGGAAAGTACCAGACAGTGAACAGCATTTATCTGACAAAGAAAAAATAGACAATGCAATGTTACGTGCTTTAAAAAAATCACAACAGCTTTATAAAGATGTTTCTGATTATGTAAAGAGTATAGATTCAACCAAAACAATTCATATAGGAGAAACTGGTTGGGCATCAAAATCTAGTGGTCATTATGGAGTAAATGGCTCTAGAGCAACAGACGAATATAAACAAGGTTTGTATTATAAACATTTACGAGAATGGACAAATACATCAGGAATTTCTTGTTTCTATTTTGAAGCTTTTGATGAACAATGGAAAGATGCTCAAAATCCTTTAGGCTCAGAAAATCACTTTGGACTGATAAACTTAAAAGGAGAAGCTAAATATCCTATTTGGGATTTGGTAGATGAGGGCATTTTTAATGGATTAACTAGAAATGGAAAATCAATAACTAAAACATTTAATGGTGATAAAATTGAATTGATGAAAACGGTTTTGGTACCAAATACAGAGTATCCAAGATAAAATATATCAAATGAAAACAAATTATTTTACATATCTATTTCTTTTATTGATGATACTAAGTTGTGACCAAAAAGTAGAAACATTAGTTGTTGATGTATATGAAACTTCAGCAGCTGGTAATAAATTAACTAAGATTTCAAATTTTGTTGATGCTAAAAATGCTTCAATAATTACAATAAATCCAGATTCAACTTTTCAAACCATTACTGGTTTTGGAGGAGCTTTTACAGAATCATCAGCTTATTTGTTAAATAAATTAAGTAAAAAAAATCGTGACTCGATAATTCATGCTTATTTTTCAAAAGATGGAGCAAATTATTCTTTGACAAGATCTCATATGAACTCTTGCGATTTTTCCTTATCTCAATATTCTTATGCTCCTGTAGCAGATGACATGGAGCTAAAACACTTTACAATAGAAGAAGATAAAGACGATTTAATTCCGTTTATAAAAGACGCAATGAATGCATCAGAAGATGGGTTCAAAATCTTTGGTTCTCCTTGGACAGCAGCTCCTTGGATGAAAGACAATAATGAATGGGTTGGAGGAAAATTATTGCCAAAGTATTATGATACATGGGCACTTTTCTTTTCTAAATATGTAGAAGCTTACAAAAAAGAAGGCATAGATATTTGGGGTTTCACAGTAGAAAATGAACCTCTTGGAAATGGTAACAATTGGGAAAGTATGCATTATACTCCTGATGAAATGACCAACTTCGTTCAAAATCATTTAGGTCCAAAATTAAGAAATGATTATCCAGATATTAAAATCTTAGGATACGATCAGAATAGAGAACACTTAAAAGAATGGGTAAATTCTCAATTTAAAAATGAAGAAACTTCAAAATATTTTGATGGAACAGCAATTCACTGGTATGCAAGTACATTCGAAATATTCCCAGAAGAACTGCAATATGCGCATCATAAAGCACCCAACAAATACTTAATTCAATCAGAAGCCTGTATCGATGCCCAAGTTCCTGTTTGGAAAGACGATGCTTGGTATTGGAAAAAAGAAGCTACAGACTGGGGATTTACTTGGGCACCAGAAAAAGACAAACACTTACATCCCAAATACTCACCAGTAAATAGGTATGCTAGAGACATTATTGGTTGCTTAAACAATTATGTAGATGGTTGGGTAGACTGGAATATGATTTTAGATAAACAAGGAGGTCCAAATTGGTTTAAGAATTGGTGTATTGCTCCAGTTATTGTAGACCCAGACAATGATGAAATCTACTTTACACCATTGTTTTATACTATGACACATTTTAGTAAATATATTAGACCAGAAGCAAAAGTAATTGCTGTAGATAAATCTGATAAAGATTTACAAGTTACAGCTGCACAAAACCCAGATGGTTCAATAGCAGTTGTAGTTTTTAACCAAGGAAAAACAAAAAAGAGTTTCAAATTACAAATAGATAAAAAACAAAAAATAATAAATATAGATGCTCAAGCTTTACAGACCATAGTGCTTGAAGTTACTAAATAATAACTACTAATTAACTAAATTATGTCAAATACAACATCAAGAGGAAAAGTTCCAATGGGGCAAAAGGCAGCTTTCGGAGCAGGTCATTTTATATTGAATATTTTACCAGGAACATTAGGTGTATTTATTCAATTCTTTTTATTAACAGCTTGGGGAGTTGATCCATTATGGGCAGGTCTTTTAGGAGGTTTGCCAAGAATCTTTGATTCTATTACAGATCCTATTATGGGATTTATTTCAGACAATACAAAATCTAGATGGGGTAGAAGAAGACCCTATATTTTTATAGGAGCAATTATAAGTGGAATTCTCTTCTTTTTAATGTGGCAGATAGATGATAATGCATCACAGACGTATATTATATGGCATGTGATGATTCTTCAACTACTATTTTTAATAGGTAATACAATGTTTGCTACACCTTTAGTTGGTTTGGGGTACGAGATGACTTCTGATTATAATGAACGTACACGATTAATGGCTTTTTCAAATACTATGGGGCAAATTGCGTGGATGATTGTACCATGGTTGTACGTAATTATTCCAGATACAGAAACATTTAACACGCAAACAGAAGGTGTAAGAACTATGGCTCTTATTGTTGGAGCAATGTGTATCATTTTTGGAATATTACCTGCGATATTCAATAAAGGGATTGATTCGGCTAATATGGAGAATCGTAAAGAAATATCTTTTAAATCTTTAGCGAGTAATATGATAGATTTATGGGCAGGAATCAAACAAGTTTCTAAAAACAAGCCTTTTATGAAATTATGTGGAGCAACATTTTTGGTTTTCAACGGGTTTCAATTAGTTGCCGCTTTTGGGGTGTTTATTATTGTGTTTTACATGTACAATGGTAGCTATGAATTGGCAGGTACTTGGCCAGCGTGGTTTAATACCATTAATGCAATTATTACTGCATTTATTGTAATACCTATTATATCTAAAATGGCTAGTAAATGGGGTAAAAGAAAAGCATTTATTATTTCTACAGCTTTATCAATTTTAGGTTACATCTTAAAATGGTGGGGATTTGATAAAGAGTTAAATAGTCAATTTGGTCAAACAGAATTAGGAAAGAGTTTAAACTCAGGCGTTAGTTCTATTTTCGAATTTTTAAATCCTGCTCTTGATTCTGTAGGAATGTCATGGTTTAGTATAGACCCAGGAAGTGAAGTTCCTTGGTTAGTATTCTTGCCAATTCCATTTTTTGCTTTTGGTATGGGAGGACTTTTTACATTGATGATGTCAATGACTGCGGATGTATGTGATTTAGATGAATTAGAAAACGGAATGCCAAGAAAAGAAGGAACTTTTGGAGCTATCTATTGGTTAATGGTTAAAATTGGTCAATCTATTGCATTGGTTTTAGGTGGTGTAATTTTAAGTATTGTTGGTTTTGATCCTAACGTAACTGAGCAATCTGCTCAAACAATGACTAACCTTAGAATTGCAGATATTATTGTACCATCATTAACTGCAGCTTTAGCAATTTGGGTAATGTGGAAATACAGCTTAAATGAAAAAAGAGCAAAAGAAATTAAAGAACAGTTAGTAAAGCGAAGAGGAGAATTATAAATTTAATACAGATATAAAATGTCATATAGAGAAGGTCATCATTATTCTTTAAATTTTAAAGAAGGACAAGAAGATTCAGGAGTAGATTTTAGTGATTATACACTAGAAGAACTAAAAAAACTTTGGCGAACAACGTTAGATCAAGGTATGCATGGAATCTGTTTTAGCATGTATGAAGATGGTCAAGAACCTGGAGATACAATTACAGAAGAACAAGTAGAAAGAAGAATAAAAATATTAAAGCCATATACAAAATGGATTCGTTCGTTTTCTTGTATAGAAGGTAATGAACACATACCAAGAATCGCAAAAAAGCACGGTTTAAAAACAATGGTTGGTGCTTGGTTGGGTGACGATCCAGAAAAAAATGAACAAGAAATAGAAGCTCTAATAAAATTAGCTAAAGAGGGTTGTGTAGATATTGCAGCAGTTGGTAATGAAGTTCTGTATAGAAATGATTTAACATTAGATGAGTTGTTGGTTTTTATAAAAAGAGTTAAAGCAGCAATACCAAATGTAACTGTTGGTTATGTTGATGCTTATTATGAATTTTCATCACATCCAGAATTGGTAGAAGTTAGTGATGTAATCTTATCAAATTGTTATCCGTTTTGGGAAGGTTGCCCAATTGAACACTCTTTAGCTCATATGCAAAGAATGTATGGACAAGCAACAGATGCTGCTCAAGGTAAAAAAGTAATCATTACAGAAACAGGATGGCCAAGTCAAGGAGGTTCTGAAGGATCTGCTGATTCAACAGATGAAAATACCATGAAGTATTTTATAAACACTCAAGTATGGTCTACAAAAGATAATGTTGAGGTGTTTTATTTTTCTTCTTTTGATGAATCATGGAAAGTTGGAGCTGAAGGAGATGTTGGAGCATATTGGGGTTTATGGGACAAAAAAGAAAAACTAAAATTTTAAAATATCTTATTATAAATATATTTTATCAATCCTTTAAATATTAGTTATTTAAAGGATTTTTTTGGTTTGTAACTATACATCGAATTTTAAGAACTTAACAACACTTTAATTACCTATACATTACCTATACAAAGTTATTTTTATTAATATATTTTATTTTATTTTATTTTATTTTATTTTACTTTTTTTCAATGTAAAGTATTACTCTCACTACAATGGTCTAATATGTTAAATGTTAAATTAATCATTTTTAGGTTTTTGTATGTTTTTTGTTGAGGTAGTAAATGGTAAAATTAAACATATAAAAGTTAATATTGTATATAACAATTTAAATATATACATTATGAAAAAAATTACATTATTATTTGCCCTTTTGATAACATCAATTGGGTTTTCACAAACTTACGATTTACTAGAATCATTTAATGGTACTGGATTAGAAGGTACTTTTGGTGGTACAACTGCAGTTTATGATGCTGATCCAACAGATGCCAATACTCAAGCAATCAAAATAACAAGTGATGGTTCAGGTACGGTTTGGCAAGGTGTAAATGTTGTTTTAACAAGCAATTATACTTTAACAACTGCAACTCAGTTAACAATGCAATTAGATGTTTACTCAACTACAGCAATTACAATTGCACCTAAAGCACAAGGAGGTGTTGCTGGGGCTCCAGATTCAGTTACTTCTGTAAACCATACTGGATCAGGTTGGGAAACTTTAACATTCACATTTGACCAAAGCTTGGATGGTAAAGGACCAGCCAATGGTGATTATGGTGATTTTGCACTGCATATCAATTGGGATACTGGTGCTAACGCTTATGGTACTCCAGATGGTAGAGTTTTTTATATAAAAAACCTTAAAGGTTTAAGTACTACTCCTGCAGCAAACCCAGAGCCAACAGATGCTCCAACTACACCACCAACATTTGCAGCAAATGATGTTATTTCTATATATAGTGAAGCATATACAGCAGCAGCTACTATAACTAATGTTTCTTGGGACGATTCACTTTTTGAAGAAGTTACCATAGCTGGTAATAAAGTTTTAAAAGTTACTGGTTCTAATTTTTTAGGAATGAATCTTGATACTTATTTAGATGCAACTGATATGACACATTTACACATGGATTATTGGATTGCTATTGATTATCAACCTGGTCAAGTTTTAAATCCTAAATTATCTAACCATGCAGCTCAAAGTGGAGAAACTAGTGCTATAGATATTAGTAACCCTATCAATAGTCAAGACGAAATTAAAAATTGGCAATCAAAAGATTTTGCTTTAAATGGAGATAGAGGTTCAATTAAAGAATTTTTAATTACCCAAGCTGGTTTTGCAGGCGTTTATTATGTTGATAACATTTATTTCTATAAAGAAGGTACTGCTAGTACAGAAAATAATAAAGCTCTTGGTTTTGCAATGTATCCAAACCCAGCTAGTAATCAATTAACCATTTCTGCAAGAGAAAACATTTCTAATGCTGATGTTTTTAATGTATTGGGTAGAAAGGTAAAATCATTTGCAATTAATAGTGCAAAGAAAACATTAGATATTTCTGATTTAAGTGCTGGTATTTACTTAGTTAAATATGAATCTGCAGGTAAAACAGGAACCGCTAAATTTATAAAACAATAAAGTTATTGGGGATGACTTACATTGTAAAACGCTCAAATTTATTTGAGCGTTTTTTTATATCCAAAGAAATTTTGCATATTTGTAACTTAATAACAAAAGAAATAATTAAATTTTAATTGATGAATATATATAAACTACATAAAAATGGGCGCAATTTGCAACTTTTAAAGTCTATGTTCTAGATTAAAAATTATATATAAAACTGTAAAAACGTCCAAAAAATTATTTTTGGACGTTTTTTTTTAAACTTTTTTCAAATTTTAATTAATGATTACAAATCGTGTAAACCTTAAACACATATCACAAAATCAAAGGGTTAACTAAAAGCTCTTAATCTGCTAAATAGCGGACAGGAATCCTATTACTACAGATAAGTGTAAAAACATGATAATCAGTAAATTAAACTATTTTTTATTTGTGTATTTCAAAAATCTGTTTTAGGTTTGCATCGCAATAAAGCATTAAAATAATATTAAAAACGAAGTAAAATGTTCAATTATCAATTCAACAAAAACACGCAAAGAGAACTAGGTTCTTTTTATTGTTTACTTCGAGACTTTCATAAATAGCAGTTTAAAACTACATAAATGAAAAGTCCGAAGTTGTAAAATTTCGGACTTTTTTGTGTGGTTTATATTTCCTATAAAATTTTCCGAGAAAAAATTTAAGAAAAGGAATCAACCTAAAAGTTGAGTTCCATAGAAAAATACATCTCAAAATTAAAATCATGGGAAATAAATTAAAAGGTAAAGACCTAATAAAATTAGGTTTTCCAAAGAACAATAGTATCAACATTGCTTTAGGGCAAATTAGCAGATACAGAAAAAAAGAAAAGAAAGAGCGCATTTTAGAGGAAGCTAAAGAAGTGCTTTTATCACCAGAAAAATTTCAAGGAAATGCCATTTGGGGTAAAGTTGCAGAAGGTTTAGTAAAACCAGTGGAAGTAAAACTACATCAGTTAAGAAACACAAGAGCTCCTTTTTCTATTTATGGAGAAAACGAAATTGATGAACAAGCAAAGTTTCAATTGTATGATGCTTTAAAATTACCAATTGCTGTACAAGGCGCTTTAATGCCTGATGCACATTATGGTTATGGTTTGCCAATAGGTGGGGTTTTAGCCACAGATAATGCAGTAATTCCTTATGGAGTAGGTGTTGATATAGGTTGTAGAATGTGTTTAACAATTTATGAAATTCCAGTTTCTTTTTTAAAAGGAAAACAACATCAATATGAAAATATTTTGAAAAATCATACAAAGTTTGGAATGCGAGAAACGCATGATAAAAAACAAGATCACGAAATATTTTATAGAGATGAGTTTACAGAAATTCCGTTGATAAAACGCTTAAAAGATAAAGCGTACAAACAATTAGGGACTTCTGGAGGAGGAAATCATTTTGTAGAATTTGGTAGTGTTTCTATCTCTGATAGTAATAATGAATTCGGATTAAAAATGGACGAGTATATAGGTGTTTTATCACATAGTGGTTCACGTGGTTTAGGTGCAAATATTGCAAAAACTTACACCTATTTGGCCACAAAACAATGCCATTTACCTAAAAATGTTCAGCATTTAGCTTGGTTAGATATGAACACACATGATGGACAAGAATATTGGAAAGCGATGAATTTAGCAGGAGATTATGCAAAAGCATGTCATGACAATATTCACGATAGAATTGCCAAAGAATTAGGTGTTAAACCAATTGTAAAAATTGAGAACCATCACAATTTTGCATGGAAAGAAACCGTAAATGGAAAGGAGTGTATTGTACACAGAAAAGGTGCAACTCCAGCTCAAAAAAATACGTTAGGAATCATTCCAGGGTCTATGACAGCTCCAGGTTATATTGTTCGTGGTTTAGGAACTCTAGAGAGTTTACAATCTGCTTCACATGGAGCAGGTAGAAAACATTCTCGTAAAAAGTGCAAAGAAAAGTTCACAAAAAGTGATGTAAAACATCAGCTAAAAATGAATGATGTAACACTAATTGGAGGTGGAATTGATGAAGCACCTATGGCGTATAAAAACATCAAAAAAGTCATGGCTAATCAACAAGAATTGGTGGAGGTTTTAGGAACTTTTATGCCAAAAATTGTAAAAATGGACAAATAAAAATGGAAACAAAAACAATACAAATATCGGCAGGAAAAGGACCTATAGAATGTGAATATGTGGTCGCAAAAGTGCTAAGGATATTCCTCAAAGAATTTTGTTACAATAAGATTGAATATACAATTCTCAATAGAGAAAAAGGGTTAGAAAATGGCACTATACAATCTGTTCGCGTTCAAATCAAAGGTAATTATCTTGCTGATATTTTAAAACCGTGGTTGGGTACTATTCAGTGGATAGGAACATCAACCTTTAGAAAGTATCACAAACGTAAAAACTGGTTTATTGGTTGTTTTGAAATCGAGAATTCATCAGCTATATCTATAAATGAAAATGAAATTCACTTTCAAGCGATAAGAAGTTCTGGTGCAGGAGGACAACATGTTAATAAAGTAAGTTCAGCTATTAGGGCAAAACACACCAAAACAGGATTACAAGTGCTAGTGATGGATAGCAGGTCTCAACATCAGAATAAAAAAATAGCCATAAAACGTTTGCAAGAAAAAGTTGCTGAATTTAATGTTCATCAACTCAAAGAGCAAATAAAAAATGAATGGGAAAATCATCAACAATTAGAAAGAGGAAACCCTGTACGAGTTTTTAAAGGGAGCGATTTTAAATCAGTTAAAAATAACAAATCATTTAAAGCGAAGAGAAATCAATTAAAGAATGATTTAAGAACGCAATTAGAATAGAAGAGTCATATCAAACAAAAGTGATGTAATCTGTAACTCAAAAATGAGATTGCTTCATTCTATTTGCAATGACAAAAAAATAAACAAAATGGTAACAAAAAATAATAATTATGTATTCAAAGCATTAGATGCTTACCCATACGAATTAGAGAATTGTGTAGAAGCATTAAATTATGCTTTGTCTTATAATGAAAATGATGAAATGGCATTGAGTTTAATGGGGAGAGTTTATGCTGAAATTTTAACAAATTATGAAGAAGGAATCATTTGTTATAAATTAGTTTTAGCAGAAAATATAAATAATTTAGAAGTTCAACCTCATTATATAAATGCATTATTATGGAATGAAAATTATAAGGAAGCAGAAGAGTTTATCAAGTATGCTTTAACTGTAAAAGGTTCTGATAAAGCAATGTTGTATCTAAAAAAAGCCAATTTATATGAACACAAAAAAGAGTATTCTAAAGCAATTGATGTTTTAAAATTAGCACATATAAATGCTTTTAATAATGAATTTATTGAATATCTTAAAAGTGAAAAAGAAAGAATAAAAACTAAAAGTTTTATAAAAGATGATTCAGTAAAAGAGAAAGAAACTGAAGTTACAAACAAAAAAATAAAAAGAAAATTTGGTTTCTTGTTTTAAAAAGAGATGTTGATTTTTTATCAACATCTTTTTTTATTTAAACAAAGCATCTAATGTTAACACATCTAAAAAGCCATCTGCAAAAAGGTTGTTCTTTTCTTCAAATATTTTAATAGCATTAAGAGTTTCAATTTTATAAAGACCATCAACTTTAATATCCAGACCATTAGCAACTAATCTTTTCTGAACTTCATAAATTAAAGCGCTTTTTTGTCCGTATATCATTTTTTCATTAGCATTAAACATACTCTTAATTTTATCGACTTCTTGTCTATGTTGGTACGCTTTTAAATCAGTCCCTGTTTCTTCTAAAAATTGAATTTCTTTATTTGATAATCCACTTTGTTTTAGAGAAGCAGATTTCTCTAATTTAACCTCATAATATTTAATTATAGCTAATTTATCAACATATTTAGCAACAGCAATTTTAGTCTCTTCATCATCATATTCAGGAGTTCTAACATCAATATCATGTACAGTCCATTGCATCATTACAAAACTGTTTAAATCTTCAATAGCTTTATGGTAATTGAGTACCAATTCTTGATTGTAATATTCTAAATCTAATTTTTTCTCAGTTTTGTAATCTACTTTAGGAGAATTATATCTTTTGTATTGTTGATACTTCCCAAAACCAATTATGAATGCAATAATTAGTAATAAGAGAATAATTAACTGTTTCATAAGTAGAAATTTGATTGAGTCTTAAACAAAAATAGGTAAATCTTTCTAAAAAAGAAATGAATGCTTAATTCTTATTAGATGAATCTCTAATCTTCAACTCAACATCTAAAATATTCTTAGTCAAGGTTTGTTTTACAATATCCTTTTTTGCATGTTTTAAAAAGGTATAAGCTGCTTGTTTACCAATTTCTTCACTGTGTTGTTCTATACTAGAAATAGTAGGGGTAACCATAGCAGTAAAAGGCTCATTGCCAAAACCAACCAAAGCAATATCTTCAGGGATTCTAACTTTTTGCTCTTTTAATATCCTTTGAGCTCCAAGAACAGCGTAATCTCCAGCTACATACACTGCGTCAGGTCTATTTTTTAAAGAAAGCAATTGCAACATTTTAGCTTTACCATCTTTAATGGTTAAATTACCTTCTAAAAGTAATTCTTCATCTAAAGGTAGATTGTACTTTTTTAGAGCATCTAGATAACCACGAATTCTATTATTGTAGATACGAGTGTGTTTATAACCTCCAATATGTGCAATTCGTTTACACCCTTGTTGTACCAAATGCTTAACTATTAAATGACTACTATTATAGTCATCAATACCAATATAATCTACATTTAAGTCATTTTCACCTCTGTCAAACAATATTAAAGGAATTCCTTTAGCTTTTACTTTTTCATAATGACTCAAATCTACGGTTTCATTTGCCATAGAAGCAATTATTCCGTCTACTTGTGTGTATAATAAAGCATCAATATTATTACATTCCTTTTGATAAGACTCATTAGATTGAGTAATGATAATATTATAGCCCTCTTTGTTGAGAACCTCTTCTATATTTTGAATTATTGATGAGAAGAAATTACTATTTGTTCTGGGTACAATAACACCAACCAATTTACTTTTCCCACTTCTTAGAGCACTAGCCAAATGATTTGGCTGATAATTTAAGTTTTTTGCAACCTGTCTTACTGCTTTTTTTGTCTTTTCACTTATGCGAGAATCATCATGTAAAGCTTTAGAAACAGCAGCAGGAGAAATGTTTAGAACATTAGCTATATCTTTTATAGTAGTTTTCTTTTTGATAATAATTATTTTTTTATACCTTTGCTTAATCGTTAAAGCAAATATATAGCGATATTTTTAGATAATCAAAACAATAGTTATAATATCTGAGGTTTTGATTTTATTTTAAAAGGTTGCTTAAACGTTTAACCAATTAACTATAATTTAAATTTAAAATGGCAAAAGTAGTAACATTTGGAGAGATCATGTTAAGATTAGCTCCTCAAGGATTTTTAAGATTTTCTCAAGCAAATAGTTTTGATGCTATTTACGGTGGAGGAGAATCTAACGTAGCAGTATCATTAGCAAATTACGGAGTAGATGTAGATTTTGTAACTCGTTTACCTAAAAATGATATTGGTGAGTGTGCAATGATGGAAATGCGTAAAAGAGGTGTTGGAGTTGATAAAATTGTTTGGGGTGGTGATCGTTTAGGAATCTACTTTTTAGAAACAGGTGCAGTATCTAGAGGTTCTAAAGTTGTGTATGACAGAGCACATTCTGCTATTGCAGAAATTGAATCTGGAATGATAGATTGGGATGCTGTTTTTGATGGATGTGAATGGTTTCACTGGACAGGTATTACACCAGCAATTTCTCAAGGTTCTGCAGATGTATGTTTAGAAGCTGTTAAAGCTGCTAGTGAAAGAGGAATTACGATTTCAACAGATTTAAATTATAGAGCAAAATTATGGAAATACTGTGATGCAGCTCATAGAGAAGCTGTAATGACAGAATTGACATCTTATTGTGATATTGTTTTAGGTAACGAAGAAGATGCAGAAATGCATTTCGGAATCAAACCAGAAGGAATTACAGTACAAACTCAAGGGCATGATGTTAAAGCAGAAGCTTTCTTATCTGTTTGTGAGCAAATGATGGACAAATTCCCAAGAGCTAAAAAAGTAATTACAACATTAAGAGGTTCTATCTCTGCATCTCATAATACTTGGGCTGGAGTTTTATTTGATGGAAAAACATTATTTCAAACGCGTCAATACCAAATTACAGATATCGTAGATAGAGTAGGTGGTGGAGATTCATTTATGGGAGGTTTAATTTACGGATTATTAAAATATCCAGAAGATGATCAAAATGCATTAGATTTTGCAGTAGCAGCTTCTTGTTTAAAACACACCATTAAAGGTGATGCAAACTTGGTAACAGTTAGCGAAGTAGAAAAATTAATGGGTGGTGACGCATCTGGGCGTGTAGCGCGTTAAGAAGTTTTAATTGTTGAACTTTGTAATTGTGTAAACATTACGTAGCGAAACAATTACACGATTAAACAAATAAACAATTACACAATATTATGGCACAATTTACAAGATTAGAAGTTGCAGCAGCAATGAAAGAAACAGGGATGATTCCTTTGTTTTTTAACCAAGATATAGAATTAAGTAAAAAAGTTTTAAAAGCTTGTTACGATGGTGGGGCTCGTTTAATGGAGTTTACAGCACGTGGAGATTTTGCTCACGAAGTTTTTGGTGAATTAACCAAATATGCAATTGCAGAATTACCAGGAATGATTATGGGTGTAGGTTCTGTTACAGACGCAGGTCAAGCTTCATTGTACATGTCTTTAGGAGCAAACTTTGTGGTAACTCCCGTATTAAGAGAAGATATTGCAATTGCATGTAACCGTAAAAAAGTATTATGGTCTCCAGGATGTGGTACATTAACTGAGATTACAAGAGCAGAAGAACTAGGTTGTGAAGTTGTTAAATTATTCCCTGGTGATATTTATGGACCACAATTTGTAAAAGGAATTAAAGGTCCACAACCTTGGACAAGTATTATGCCAACAGGGGGAGTTTCTCCAACTGAAGAAAACCTTAGAGGATGGTTTGATGCTGGTGTTACTTGTGTAGGTATGGGATCTAAATTGATATCAAAAGATATCATAGCCAATAAAGATTATAATAAACTAGAGCAAGATGTAAAAGCTGCTTTAGCCATAGTAAAATCTGTTAGAAAATAGATTTGATTTGATTTTTTTGAGACTAAAACTCCAGCTTTACAGCTGGAGTTTTTGTTTTTACATTTTATCTATACTTTTTTGTATTTCGTCTACACCTTTTCTTTTTTTAGCTTTGTTGAATTTAATTTATATTTTATTAAAGTATTATTGCTTTATAAATCTCATCTAAATGGACAAAAATTTAAATATTTTATTAATTGAAGACAATTTAATTGAAATTATGAAAATGAAAAGAACAATTTCATTTCTTAAATTAAACCACAAACTTCAAGAAGCAAAAAACGGAGAAGAAGCTCTAGAAATTTTAAAGGATAAAAATAGGTTTCCTGATATAATTTTATTAGATTTAAACATGCCAAAAATAAGTGGTATAGAGTTTTTATCAATCATCAAAGAAAATGAAGAATTAAGTCATATTCCTGTGATCATTTTAACAACATCAGATAATCAAAAAGATTTGATAGAATGTTTTAAAATAGGAGTTTCTGGCTATATTTTAAAACCATTAAAATACGATGACTACGTATCAAAAATTGAAAAAGTACTAAGTTACTGGAGTGTAAATGAATTAAAAAAGTATTAAATGAAAGGAATTGTTTTTACAGAGTTTTTAGATTTAGTTGAAGATAAATTTGGTTTAGAAATGGTAGATAAAATCATTTCCGAATCTAAACTAGAGTCAGAAGGAGCATACACAGCAATAGGTACATACAGTTTTTCTGAAATGTTACAATTACTAACTCATTTAAGTAAATACACAGAAATACCTATTGATAACTTATTGTTAGTTTATGGAGAACATTTTTTTTCTGTGATAGAAAATAGTTATCCAGGTCTTTTAGCCACTTATAAAGATCCAATAGATATGTTATCATCTATAGAAAATCATATTCATGTTGAGGTTCAAAAAATTTATCCAGATGCAGAATTACCTACTTTTGTTGTTGAAGAAAAATCTGAAAATTCTTTAATTATGGTCTATAAATCTAGTAGAGCTATGCATCATTTTGGTCTTGGTTTAATGAATAAAACTTTTGAACATTTTAATAGTACTGCTACCATTCAATTAGAAAAAATTAAAGAAGATGGTACACAAGTAAGATTTATTGTTGCTAAAAATTAATGAGTAAAGAAAAAATAGAAATATTAGCACGTGCCTTAAAAAGAGAAAAAGCCGCTAGAAAAGCAGCTGAACAGATATTAGAAAAAAAATCTAAAGAATTATACCTTACATCAAAAAAATTAAAAGATACTAACAGTCAGTTAAGCAGTCTTTTAGAAGAAAAATCATCTACTTTAGAAGGTGTTTTTAAAAACATTAACGATGCATATTTAGTTATGGATTTGTATGGTAATGTTTTAAAAATGAATGAAATTGCAGTAAATCTTTTTGAATACGATATTAATAATGAAGCTTTTAATGTCAGTAAAATAATTCATGAAGATGATATCGATTATACTTATAAGTCCTTTTCAGAACTCTACAATAAAGGTCATTTTAATGGCTACACTGCAAGAATCTATACAAAAACTAAAAAAATAAAATGGATTCAAGTAAACGCTACAGTTATTTATGATAGAGATAATAAAGCCATTGCTGCTCAGGGTATCATTAGAGATATAACTAAAGATAAAGAAGCGGGTGATTTATTAATGGAGTCTAAAAATAGATTGTCTGCACTTGTCTTAAACTTAAATAGTGGAATTGTTTTAGAAGATGAAAATAGAAAAATTGTATTATCCAATACAAAATTTTGTGAATTATTAAATGTAAATGCACATCCTAATGATTTAGTTGGGATGGATTGTAAATTGGCTGCACAGAAAAATAAAAAACAGTTTAAAGATCCTTTTTCTTTCATTAAAAGAATGGATGAAATCGTAAAAAGTAAAGTAGCTGTATTTGGTGACCAGCTAGAAATGTTAGATGGTAAAATTTTAGAAAGAAACTATACGCCAATAATTGTTGGAGGAAAAATGAAAGGCTATTTATGGACTTTTAGAGATATTACACTAGAAAAAAGATATAATCTAAGTTTAGAAGCTCAAAAAGAAAAGTATAGTAATATTATTGCCAATATGAATCTAGGTTTAGTAGAGGTGAATAATAACGATGAAATTTTGTTAGTAAACAAAAGTTTTGTTGAAATGTCTGGTTATAATAAAGAAGAATTAATAGGCAAAAACGTTGGAGAATTTTTTCAGATAGAAGGTGGTTCAGAATTTATTAAAATTGAAAACCAAAAACGTTTAAGAGGAGAGTCTAATTCTTATCAATTAAAAATCAAAAATAAAAAAGGTGAAATTAAGCATTGGTTGGTTAGTGGGGCTCCCAACTATAATCTAAATGGAGAGATCATTGGTTCTATAGGAATTCATTTAGATATTACAGAGTTTAAAAAATTACAATTTCAGAAAGAGCTTATTTTAAAAGAATTAGAGAAAAAAAATAGAGACTTGCATGAATACGCCCATATTGTCTCTCATGATTTAAAATCACCTTTAAGAAGTATAGATGCTTTAATATCTTGGATCAAAGCAGATAACGAAGGTAAGTTAGATGAAATAACCATGCAAAATTTTGATTTAGTTGAATCTACTTTAGAAACTATGGAGAGACTTATTTCTGATGTTTTAGAGTACTCTAGTGCAGGTGCTAATACTCATGAACAAGAAGAGATTGATTTAAACGAAACACTAGATAACTTAAAAAAGGTCCTGTACATACCAGATAATATTTCAGTAAATGTTTTATCTAAACTACCAATAATAGTAGGAGATAAAACAAAATTCCAACAATTATTTCAAAACTTTATAAGCAATGCCATAAAATTTTCTGATAAAGAAGTTGGTATTATAGAAATTGATTGTGTAGAAGATCCAGTGTATTATCAATTTTCAATAAAAGATAACGGTATAGGTATCGAAAAGAAATACCATGACAAAATTTTTGAAGCCTTTCATTCATTAAATAAACGAGAAGATTCCTCAGGAATTGGATTATCAATCGTTAGAAAAATAATAGATTTATATCAAGGGGACATCTGGTTAGAAAGTGAACCAAATGTTGGAACAACTTTTTACTTCACCTTAAAAAAAGAACTCAATGAAAACAGTACAACTTAGAAAGAGTAGTAATTCAGATTGGCAATACCTAACTGAAAATTTAACTCTAGTAGAACCACTAGTTCTTGTTTTTGGGAATAGATTTATGCTAGAAGATGATGGTATTTTAGATGAAATAAGATCTATTTTTAAAGACGGTCACATTGTTTTTGGTTCTGCATCTGGAGATATTTCTACTCAATCTGTTAATGATGATAGTTTAACGATAACCGCTATAGAATTTGAAAAAAGCTCTTTTATCATTAAAACTACTAATGTTTTAGACTCAAATTCTAATTCACCAATAGATAGTTTTAATGCAGGAAAAAACTTAATAAATCAACTACCACAAGAAGGTCTAAAATATGTTTTGGTTATTTCTGAAGGTAGTTTTATAAACGGTAGTCAATTAACCAAAGGGATGAATGCTCTTGTAGATGGTAATTTATTGATTACAGGAGCTTTATGTGGTGATGGTGCAAGATTTGAGAAAACATTAGCTTCTTATAATGAAAAACCAAAACAAGGAGAAATTATAGCTATTGGTATGTATGGAGAATCTTTAGAGGTAAGCTTTTCTATTAATGGAGGTTGGACACCTTTTGGACCACAGAGAACTGTAACAAGGTCTAAAGGAAATGTATTGTATGAATTAGATAATTTACCAGCATTAGATTTGTATAAAAAATATTTAGGAGAAAAAGCAAAAGAATTACCGGGAGCAGCGTTATTATATCCTTTAAATGTAAAAACAGAGAATGAAAAACAAACAATTGTAAGGTCTATTTTAAACATTGACGAAGAAGAAAACTCAATGATTTTGGCTGGTGATATTTTTGAAGATTCTAAAGTGCAATTAATGATGACGAATGTAGATCATATCGTTAATGCAGCAGAAAAAGCCGCCTTAAGTGCATCAGAATTAAGAAAGAAAAAACCAGAACTAGCTATTTTAGTAAGTTGTATTGGTAGAAAATTAGTATTAGATCAAAGAGTAGAAGAAGAAGTAGAAGAAGTGATAGAGGTTGTTGGTACAACAACAATTACAGGTTTATATTCTTACGGAGAAATAGCTCCTTTTATAGGAGAAAGTAACTGTCAATTACATAACCAAACAATGACAGTAACACTAATAAGCGAATAATGAATCCTTTATTAAAAAGACAAATAAGAAAATTTTTACCAGAAGAATTCCATTCTGATATAAGGTTTGAAAAGTTTTTAGATGCTATAGATAGATCTTATTCTACATCAGAAGAGCAATTTGGTATGCTTCAAAGGGCTACAACTATAAGTTCGCAAGAGTTATTTAATGCAAATCAACAGTTACTAGAAGAAACAGAAGCTCAGAAAAATATTATCGCTAAACTACGCAGTGTAATAGATAAATTAAAGTTTTATGATTTAGACACTGATTTACCAATAGAAAGTAACGATTCTTTAAAATTGGTCGATTTTATCGATAATCAAACCAAAGAAATTATAAAAATAAATCAACAAAAAGATTTATTAGTAAAAAATTTAGAGCGTCAAAATCAAGAACTAAATGATTATGCGCACATGGTTTCTCATGATATAAAAACACCACTACAAAGTGTAGACGCTTTAACTACTTGGATTTTAGAAGATTATTCTAGGGTTTTAGATCATCAAGGTAAAGAAACGCTAAAACTTATTAAAGAAAATGTAGAAAAAATGGATACTCTCTTAAAAGGTATTTTACAATATTCTACTATAGGTAAAATTGAAAAAGATTTATATGATGTTAACTTAAATTCTTTAGTAAATGATATTATCAGAGACTTAAATCTCAAAGAAAACATCAGCTTTATAATTCCAAATAAATTACCTATCATAAAAGCAGATAGGTACAGACTAGATAAATTGTTTTTGCATTTAATAAACAATGCTATTACATACAATGATAAAGAAAAAATTACCATAGAAATTGGTTTCAAAGAAGGTAAAGATTTCTGGAATTTTTATGTGAAAGATAATGGTAATGGTATAGAAAAAAGATTTTTTAATAAAATATTTATTGCTTTTCAAAAATTAGAAGATGATTATAAATCTGCTGGTATTGGATTATCAATTGTTAAAAAAATTATCGAAGTTTACAATGGTGAAATTTATGTAGAATCAGAACCAAATGTTGGTTCAACTTTTTATTTTAGCATAAAAAAATAATATGGAGCAACCTAATCTAGACTACGTAGAGCAATTGGCAAATGGAGAAGAATCAATAAGAGCAACACTAATCGAAGTTATAAAAACAGAGTTTCCTGAAGAAAGAAAGGATTACGATGAAAGTGTAAAAAATAAAGAATTCAAAAAAATAGAAGAAAACGTTCATAGACTTAAACATAAAATTAGTATTTTAGGACTTGAAAAGAGTTATAAAATGGCTAATGATTTTGAACACAATCTTCGAGAACATAGTACAGAAGGAATAGAAGATTTTGAGAAAATTTTATTAGTTATTTCAGCGTTTCTGAAAACTATATAAATTTTATGAATTGTATTATTATTGATGATGAAAAAATGGCAAGGGTTATTCTAAAAACCTTGTGCAATCAAGTTAAATCACTAAATATAATAGAAGAGTTTTCTAGTGCAATACAAGCCATAAAATTTTTAAATGAAACTACTGTCGATTTAATTTTTTTAGACATTCACATGCCAGATTTTAATGGTTTAGATTTTATTAGAAGTTTAAAATCACCACCAAAAATCATTTTAACAACATCAGACCCTAAGTTTGCTATAGAGGCTTTTGAATATGATTTTATAGTAGATTATCTTCTTAAACCAATAGAATTTAGTCGTTTTGAAAAAGGAGTTCAAAAAGCAGAAAAATTTATTATCACTCCAGAACAAGCAAAACCAATAGAAAAACCTATTGAAAAAGATATTGATAATGATTTTTATGTCAATATAGACAGAAGGCTTATTAAAATAGACTTACCCAGTATTTATTTGGTAGAAGCAAAAGGAGATTACATAAAAATTAAAACAGAAGACAAAGACTACACAGTCCATTCAACCTTAAAAAAAATTGAAGAGAAACTCCCTGATTCACTATTCTTAAAAATTCATCGTTCTTATATCATTAATATTAAGAAAATTATTGATATTGAGGATAATAGCGTGCTAATTAAAAGAGATGTTATTCCTGTAAGTAGGTCTAAAAGACCAGAGCTTATGAAAAGATTAGATTTGCTTTAAATTTTTCATCTAAACATTTTATACACTTCGTCTATAGTTAAAATGTAAAGACCGAATATCTGATTTTACAAATATACTAAGCAATTACTTTTGTGGTATTAAAAATAATATCATGAAAAAAATACTACTAATTTTAATAAGTACTGTTGTAACTTCTTTAAACGCACAAACTTATAATTACCTTGGCGAGTTCACGTCAGATGGTACACCCATGTACTTAGAAAGTCCTGGAGATATTGTTTCTACGGAAACGTTACAAATGATTGATAATTCACTTCCAGAAAACTATCCAGTTCCAACGTATAATCCACAATATATTACTTCTGGTTATGAAACAGATATAAAAGTAGAATCTAAAGCAGACATTTGGGTAACCTTTGTAAGTGAAGGTGCAGGTTATCGAAATGTTTTAGGTTTTTATACGTACCCTTTAGACAATCCACCAACTACAAAACCATCTAAAGAAGATATTACTATTATTTTTCCTAATGTTTCAGCATTAGGCAGTGGAGGAGGATTAAAAGTAGGAGATAAGGTAAAAATTGGAACTTTTGAAGCAGGTACAGGAATTGGTTGGGTATTATTAGCAAACGCATGGAATTCTAGAAATGCAGAAGTAGGTGATGGACATTGGCAATTGTTTTCTAATACAAATTTTAATCCTGAAGCAAAAGAAGAATTAAGACATCATAATGTATTGTTAGCAGATCCAGATAATGAAAGAGTTATACTAGGTTTCGAAGACATTAGAAGAGATTATAGTTCTTGTGATAATGATTTTAATGATGCTATTTTTTATGTTACAGCAAATCCTTATACAGCAATTAAAATTAATAATTTTGCAGATATTTCTGAAGCTAATGATGTAACCTCTGGAAATGACGGAGGTTTAGAAAGTAATGGTTCTTTAGCAAACTTAATAGCTAAGAGAAACTTTAAAAGAAAGAAAGATGGTAATGCTTTAAACCTAAGTGCAAAACAACAGGCTTTTAAGAAAAGTGTTTTAAGAAACAAGGGTAATTCTAGTTCTTTAATAGAATATGTGCCAGAAACAGGAATGTACAGCACAGAAATTGCAAAAGTTTCTAGTCCAAAAGATTTAATTGCTGTAACCAATGCTAAAGAAATTTTTTCTGTAGATTATTACTCAGGAGACAAAAGAGTTTCTGCAGTATTGGCAACACAAACAGAAGGATCAATTTACGATCATTCTAAAATGATTTGCGATAGATTAAATAGCTCTAGCTTAGAAGATGTTAGAACTGTTACTACTAGAGGACATCAAATTATCAGTTCAAAAATTTTAAGAGCAACAGGTGAGAAAGAATATACATTAAGTTTTTCTATTAAGTTAAATGATGGTGAAAATGAATTGTTTAGTTTTTGGAATATTGATCAATATCCTGCTGGAAATTATCAAAACTTTCAAATTTGGGGGAGCTCTTTTTCACAAGTTTTTGCCATCGCCAACTTCATTATCGATAAACATACTTCAGAAAATGGCTTAAAAAGTACAGTAAAAGCCAATGTTGTGCCAAATGTTTTTGTAAAATCTGGAACTTACGCTAATGGTTTTTTAACATTAAACATTATCAACAAAACAAAAGAAAAAGAAGTTCTTTTTGAAGGTAATATTTCTAGAACAGAAGTTTCTAAATATAGCAACGAGATTACAACTTTATCATTATCTGGAGACTATGAAGAAGAAATAACCATAGATACAGGTGTATTATTTGATATTGGTTTTTCTATACAAGCATCAGAAAATGCTCAAAAAGACGCTTTGTATTTAGCAGATGGACCATGGGGATTAGATTACCTAAATGAATATGCTACTGTAAACGATTTCTATATTGATGCTTCTGATGATCTTATTTTAGATGATGAAATGCATCATGTAGACAGAAATGTAAGTGTTTCTGGAAGTGTAAAAGGAAATATTAACTTGTTTAGACATATTTTACCAGGAGATCAAACATTGGATGTAACAAATTATGATGCATTACAATTTAAAATGATGAATACGCAATCTGTTGAAATTGTAATTATGCAAGAAGAAGACAGAGATTGGAATGATAGAATTAGATATACAATACCTGCAAATACATCAGAAAAAGAACATAATATTTCTTTTACAAACTTTAAAGATGCATCTGGTAATACTGTAGAAATTTCAAACATTAAAACAGTCGTTTTTTCTATAATTAGTAACTATGAAGATACGATTCCTTTTAATTTAGACATTAAAGAAGTTGCTTTTGGAGTAAATGAAGTATTATCTGTTAATGGTTTTTCATCAGATTCAACTCAAAAAGTGATGAATTATCCAAATCCGTTTACAAATAGAACAACCATTAAGTTGTTTGAAAGTTCTAAGTCAGTAAAAATACAAGTATTTGATTTAATGGGAAGATCTGTTGATGTGCAGTATATTGATACAGATAGTTCAACAAAAAAAGTGCAATACAATGCACCAAATTTAAAAGCAGGGATGTATAAATATCTTTTAAAAGATGATGAGAATAGGATACATTCTGGAACTTTTATAGTTCGTTAATTCCCCCATTTATAATCAGAATGTAGAATAGGCAAAAGAGTAATCTTTTGCCTTATTTTTTAAAAAAAGGTTTCTTTAAAAATAACCATTTAAAACGCAAACCAAATTCTGTATAAGTAAAACCAGCAGAACCTGCAGTGGCTACTGCAGAAGCAATATTACTTTGTAAACCATAGATGTTTATTAGAGCTCTGTCAGAAAATTTATAACCTAAATTTCCTTGAACTCTATAGGTACTTTGACCAGAATCATCTTCTATATATTGTAATCCAGTAGCAGCAGTTAAGCCATAAAACCATTCTTTCTTTTTAGCAGCAGCTTCATCTTTAATAAGGTTAACAAAAATTTCTACGGCGTTAAATTTGCTAGGACTAAAATATACAGTTGGTAACTGTAGCTTAAACGAAAGGTTTTGATAATTAATACCAGCTTTTATAGAGGGTTTTGGTAAGATGTTGTAATATAGAGAGGTAAAAAGTAAATTTCTAGCATTTTCATCACTTTGCCAAGTGTAATAATATTGTGTAAACCAACCTAGATTAAAATTAGTATTTAAACTATAATTTAAAATAAGATTATTTTGAACAATTTGTTCGTTTAATAAAGCAGCATTAAAATTCTGAATATCTCTTTTGTAACCAAGTTCTAAATTTTGAAGTTTAAAAGGCTTAATATTAACAGAAATATCAGTTAAGAATTGATTGTAACTATTTGTTTCAGATTCTGATTTAGTAACACCAAAACTTCCTTTTAATGTTAAATTATTTAAAAGTTGATAAGAAGCTCCTAACAATAAATTATTGGTAGTTGCCTCTAGGTTTGTAATAGGATTAGAGGTTGTTCTATAATTGTAATTGGCTAAGATTTTAAATTTTGTAGAAAAAGGAATTTCTGTTTTAAAATCAAAAGCATTTGCTTTGTTATCTCCATTATCAAAAGAATAAGAATATTTTGTTTCAATAAATGGTGTAAAGCTTAAATCTAATTGTTTTATAAAATTCTTAGCATCTTTTTGATTTTCATAAAATTTTAATGTGTTTTCTGCACTTTGGTAAGCTTGGTTAATATATCCAGAAGCTTTTAAAGCATTTGCTTTACCAAGATTACCATCAAAAGAAGCACTATCTTTTTTTAAAATTAAATTGTAGTCTCTTAAACTCTTTTTAAAATCACTTTTGTAAATATTAAGAGTTGCTCTTAAAGACAATATCCAATTTTCGGGATTACTGTTGTCTTTTAGCAGTGCATCAATTGCCACTTTAGCTTCAGTAAATTTTTTATTCCAAATTAAGGCCTGAATATTTCTTTCTATAGTTTGGTTTTTTAGAGTAGTTGCAGTATTTGAATCTATACTTTTTAAAGCTTTATTGCTTATTTGAAGAGCAGTTTTGTCATCACTTCCCAAATGATATGATAGAGAAATTCCGTTTAAAGAGATTAATTTATTACCTGGGATTTCTCCTATAATTTTATAAGTATTTTTTGCTTTTTCTACTTGATTAGAAATTAAATACAAGTTGGCAAGATTTAATAAAGTTTCTTTATCGTTTTTAAAATCTTTAAAATTTTCTTTTAGGATGGTTTCTGCTTCATCATATTTTTGATTTGATACATTTTTATTGGCCAAACCTAACCTCATATACTTTTTAGAAACTAATGCATTAGGGTTACCAGGTGAAACAGCCAAAGCTTTATCTACAGTAATTAAAGCATTTTCATATTCTTTTAAATTAGATAATGTATTGGCATATCCTAACAATGCAGCAAAACTTTTATTATTTTCTTTTAAAAGTGTTTGGTAGTAAACTTTTGCGTCTTTATAATTTTTATCCCAAAGCATGGATTCTGCATAGTTTAATTTTACTTCAAAATCTGATGGATAATCATTTAAAAGTTTGGTGAAAAGTGTAAAGGCTTTTTTAGAATCTCCATTTAAACCAACAGCTCTTCCATAGCAAAGTCTAGCTGTTTTATTAGTTGGGTACGTTTTTAAAATCTTTTTAAAGAAAACTTCAGCCTTTTTGTATTTACCAGTTTCTAAATAGGTAAAGCCTTCTTGCATGTCTTGAGAAAACGCAAAGAAGCTACCGAAAAATAACAATAAGAATAATATGGATTTTAATTTCATAATAACACTTAAATACATGCAAGTTAAGGAATAGCTTTGAATTTATAAACTAAAGTTTATTGTTTTTATCTTAAACAAAAGAGAGTAAACTTTGGTCTAAAGTTAATTGCGCTTCACCGATAGTTGTTCTCTTTTTTATAGTTATGATTGGATATTTGTCGTGTTAATCATCAAAAAACTTAATAGTATGTCATTACAAATCTTAGAAAAAAACGAAATATTTTATCTTAATGGAGAAATTAATATTAATACGGTTAATTTTTTTGATTCTTTTTTTGAAACTGTAAATCATAAAAAAATTACATTAAATATTGATAAAGTTATCCATATAGATAAAAAGGGTTTAGAAGTACTATTTAAATTTATGCAAAATATAAATAAAAATAACAAAATATTTGTTATTTTAGGATACGGTTGTAAAGAAATTTATGATCATTTTAGACAAACAAATGTAGCTTAAAAAAGAAAAAATACGTTATGCAATCATTACTAAGATTTGTAAAAAAAGGAATAAAGCCTGAGCAGTTATTTATGCTAAGTGTGCTTTTAGTAAATGGAGGGAATTATCTGTATAATTTAGTTTTAGGTAGAGTTTTAGGACCAGAAAAATTTGCTGATGCAGCAATTTTAATTACTTTTTTATTGGTTTTATCTTTTGTAGCGATGACTTTTCAATTAGTAACGGCAAAATTTTCAGTGTTATTTGAAGATTCTATATTTAGTGGTTTTATTTCTAAAATTTATAAAAATGCTTTGTTTACCGGTGTTTTTTTAGGAGTATTAATTGTTATTTTTTCATCTCAACTACAACAATTTTTTAAAACAACTTCTTCCTTGATGTTTGTTATTTTTGGTATTGGTGTTCCTTTTTATTTTTTAATGAGTGTTAATAGAGGTGTTTTTCAAGGCAAGCAAGAATTGAAATCATTGTCTGTTACTTACCAGTCAGAGATGATTAGTCGTCTTTTATTAACTTTTGCTTTACTGTATTTTTTAAATATAGACTCTTCTTTAATAATAGCAATAGGTATTTTTTTCTCTTTCGTATTTGGGTTGATTCCTTTTAGAAGTAGTAATTTTTCTCTATTTAAACCTTTTCAATTAGACGACTCTAGTAAGAAATTGGTCAAGAATTTTTTTATTATCACGGCTTTTTATGAATTAACACAAATTATTATTAATAACAGTGATATTTTACTGGTAAAGCAT
The DNA here is from genome assembly GCF_009832745.1 of Polaribacter septentrionalilitoris. Classification (GTDB taxonomy): domain Bacteria; phylum Bacteroidota; class Bacteroidia; order Flavobacteriales; family Flavobacteriaceae; genus Polaribacter; species Polaribacter septentrionalilitoris. The sequence goes on from NZ_VRMJ01000041.1 coordinate 504,485, forward strand.
TATTTTGAATCTTATGAAGCTGGTTTGTATGCATCTTTAGCTTTAATTGGTAGAGTAGTCTATTTTATTGCTTGGATGTTTGTAATGTTGTTATTGCCAACTGTTGTTCAGCTTAAAAAAGACGGTAAAGATACATTGCCAATTTTGTTAAAATATGTTGCATATATTGGTTTTATTGCAGGTGCAATTGTTGTAAGTTGTTTCTTCTTTCCTAATGAAATTATTAAAATTTTGTTTGGTAGTAAATACTTACCTATTTCATCATTATTATGGAAATATGCTTCTGCTACTGGTATTTTTGCAATCTCTAATATTTTTGCTTACTATTATTTATCTTTAGACAAATACATTCCTGTAGTACTTTCGGGTATTTTTGGGATGTTACAAATCGTTTTGGTTGTATTGTTTCATGAGTCATTAGAACAGGTAGTTCATGTTCAAATTATAGCTATGGTTTTGTTGTTAATTGTACAATTGAGTTTTTTCTTTTTTAAAGATTCTAAAACAACAAGTGTCACAAAAGAAACTAATAACTAGTTGTATCTAAGCGTAATTTCCAATCGTCTATATAAAATTGCATTTGAACAAACTACTTACAATTATCATAGCTTAAAAACCGAAATTTGTATCATATAAAAAAAATATAAAATGAAACTAGCCATTGTAACTGCATATCCACCAAGTAAAGTAACACTAAATGAGTATGCTTACCATTTAGTAAAAAGCTTTAGACAAAGTGAAAAAGTAACAGAATTAATTTTGTTAACAGATAAAACCTCTGAAGAAAAAGATATTAATTTTACAGAAAATGGATGTAAAATCACTGTAAAAGAATGTTGGAAATTTAACAGTTATTCAAATACAAGAGGCGTTGTAAAAGCGATCAATCAAACTAAACCAGATGCTATTCTTTTTAATTTACAGTTTATGAAATTTGGAGATAAAAAGGTTGTTGCTGCATTAGGGTTAACATTGCCTTTAATCTGTAAAATGAAAGGGATACCAACAATTGTTTTATTACATAATATTTTAGAACAAGTAGATTTAGATAGTGCAGGTTTTACATCAAATAAATTGGCTCAAAAGATTTATAATTTTATAGGAACAACATTAACAAAACTAATTTTAAAAGCAGATTTAGTTGCTGTTACTATGGATAAATATGTAACTACTTTAGTTGATAAATATAAAGTAGATAATGTTAAAATGATACCTCATGGAACTTTTGAAATTCCAGACAATCCATCTCAAAAATTACCAGATGGTCCTTTGAAAATTATGACTTTTGGAAAATTTGGAACTTACAAGAAAGTTGAATCTATGATTGAAGCTGTAGAACTTGTAAGAAAAGATACAGGATTAGATTTAGAAATTGTTATTGCAGGGACAGACAACCCAAACGTACCAGGTTATTTAGCAAATGCAAAAGAAACCTATAAACATGTACCACAATTAACATTTACAGGTTATGTAGAAGAAAATGAGGTAGAACCATTGTTTACAGAAAGTGCTGTTGTAGTTTTTCCTTATACTTCTACAACAGGAAGTTCAGGGGTTTTACATCAGGCAGGGAGTTATGGTAAGGCAGTAGTAATGCCAAATTTAGGTGATTTAACAACGTTAATTGAAGATGAAGGGTATAGAGGTGAGTTTTTTGAGCCAGAAAGTGTACCTAGTTTAGCAAAAGCAATTAAAGCAATTGTTACTAATGAAGCGTATAGAATTGAATTAGGAGAAACAAATTATAAGGCTGCAACTGCTTACCCTATGGAAAGAATTACAGATATTTACTTAGAAGAATTCAATAAAATTATAAACCAAAAGAAATAATATTTAATTAGAGATGTATTTATAGGATAATTTTTTCTCACCTGTGTTAGAAATGAATCCAAATTTTTTCTGCGGATTCGTTCGCCAAGGTAGCCTCCCTAAAACTTCTTTAGGTACAAAATCAAAATCATACAAAGTCCATGACATAAAAGGAATATTATTTCTTGTCAGGACTTTTTGTATTTCTTTATAGTAGGCTGCTTGTTTTTCTTCAGAACCCGCAAAAGGCCTCCACAAACCACTGTAAGAAGAAACTCCGAATTCTTGTAAAATTATAGGTTTGTCTTTTATGTTTTCTTTTAGAGATAAATATTTACTTTCAAACTTACTTAAATCTTCATAGTAATGAAAAGAAACTACATCTACTTTATCTTTTAAAATACTTGCACTTTCTACATTAGACCAGCCAATGGTAACAGGATGTTTTTTATCAATAGATTTAATTAAATCAATCATAAAACTTAACCAAGCTGTTACATTTTCTTTACCTCTGGCATCAAAATCTAAATTGGGTTCATTTTTAACATCCCAGGCTAAAATTGCTTTATGATCTTTAAATTTTTCAATAATTTTTTCTGCATGTCTATGGTTTAATGTCCAGTCTAGTACATCGTAATTTCCATAAAAATCAAACAAAGTAACAACGGCTTTTAAATTTGCCTTTTTGGCAGCATCTAAAACTTTCTGTAACTTCTCTAGTTTTTCATATTTTATATTCGCTTTTCCGAAATCTTCGTAGGGTACAAATATCCTTACAGAATTTAAATTGGCTTCCTTAATGATTTTAAAATCCTTTTCAATAATACTAATATCAAATGCATCACCATACATATTCCAAGGAGTTGCTTGTGGATAATAATTTATACCTTTAATGTTGGTGTCTGTAATTGTTCTTTTTTGATGGGGATCTTGATATTTTTCTGAAGATTCTTTTACCATATGTCTAATCCTCCAGAAACCATCTTCTAATAATAGAACATATTTATATGTTGATATTTCTGTAGTTTCTAAAATCAATTTATTGTCTTTAAAAACTTTTTTATATTCTAAGGCGTCTGTATCTTTTAAAACAATTAATTGTCCATCCTCACTAAAAAACTCAAGATTTAAGTGATGTTGTAGGGTAGTAGATTCTACAGATATTTTATTTGATTTATTAAAATTGAGTATGTTGTAAATATTTTCTCTAGCACTTTCTGTAAAATAGTCTTCTATACCAACTTTTGTATTGGTTTTGTAGGCTATATGTTTCACATACCAAGCATCTAAATAATCGTTTTCAACTTCTGCAATTTTTTGCTTACTTATTTTTCTTCCTTCATTGCCATCTAAAATCCAAGTTACTTTGGGTAAATATTGGTCTGCTTTTTTAACTTCTGTATGTAGCATTTTACTTCTGTCTGCACCTGTATTTAAAAAGCTAAAAATAGAACTCACTAAAAACAAAAGAATTCCTATTATAATTACATAAGTTAGCATTAAAACACCTCTAAGAATTCGTTTATTAGTTTTTACCATAGTTTAAAACTTTTAAATTCTTTTTTAATCCCTGCAGTTTCAATAATTACTTGGTATTCATTGTTCTCATAAATATTAGGATCTAAATAAAAGCTAGCAAAACCGTTATTAGATTCTTTAAAAAGTTCTTTAATTAGAGTTTTGTTTTTATAAATAGATAGTTTTATGGATAATCCATCAGGAATCAATTGCCCCATAAAACTTTCTAAAGGCCCTACAGTTATAATTCTATTATGCTGTTTAAAAGCAACATTATAATCTTCAATTACTTTTTTATATTTAATTGTTATGGTGTTACTTTCTGCAATACCAATAAAATAAGCTTTTATTTTCCAAGTATCTTCAAAATCGGGATGAACAATTTTTGCATGAGCCACTCCATTAATAGTAGTTGCAGCCGTCTTTAAAATGCCTCCTTTTTGATCGGTGATGTAAAACTCTATATAACTTCCATCACTAATAATATTATTGTTTTTATCTTTTATAATGGATGTGTACAGTGTTGTAATTTGATTTCCGTCTGCATATTCATGATTTCTATGTGTAAAAATTTTAAAATCTGTTGCTATGGCAGGCATAATGTTTACATCAAACTCTTTAGAGTTTAAACCATGACATTCTGATGATATAATCATTCGCCCACTTTTTTTAGGAGCATAAAAATTTTTATAGCCAATTAATTTATCTGTATATATTGGTGTTATATTTTCAGATTTTAAAAATTGATATTTTACATCAACTTTACTATTGTCTAAGATAGGGTTGTCTAAACTATCTGTAGGTATTACAACCAGCATTGTATAGTCTAAACCTCCAGCATCAATACTAGGTGGACCCAAATAGGTTTCAATACTTGTGGGGTGTTGTTGAGATGAAATAGAAATATTTCCAGAAATAGTTTCATCAGTATTTATGATTTTCCAAGACAATATTCCTCTTTTTTTTGATAAAAACCTTGGAACTGTAAAAGATGCTTTTTGGCTTAAAACTTTAGATTGTAATACAATAGAACCATAACTATTAGAACAATATAACTGAAAAACAGTGTCTTTTTTAACTTTAAAATTAAGTATAATGTCTTCACCAACAATATAATTTGTTTTTGTTGATAATAGAGTAATAGAAGTTTGCTTGGTATTTGTTTCTTGTGCTAGAAAAGATACAATTACCAACTGGAAAAGTAGTAGCGCAAAACTTTTTTTTAACTTCATTATTTAGGATTACCAATATAAATATTTAATTCAATTTTAATATAACTAAAAAGAGAATGATCTACTTTTTGTAATTTACTTATGGTATGATTATGTATTCTGTTGGGTATTATTTTAGAGGCAATGTCTTTATTTGGTAAGCCATTTACAAAACAATAACTCATATCATTGCTAATACTTTTTATTTTAGGGTCTTTAGGAATAGAGTAGTTAAAACGTAATTTTCTTTCTTGTCTAATACCTTCTTTTAAAAATAAATTATCAACCCATATCATTTCTTTGTCTTTATTGTAGAAAGTAATAATTAATTGGGGAACCGTTATCTCTTGAATTCCGCTATTAAATAAAGTACCACTAATTGTGTTTGAAGAAATATTTACTTCACTTAAAACTACGTCTTTAAATAAATCTGAATTAGAAGTATTTCCTGCAGCTTGTAAATTAAACTTTGTAGGTTGTTCACTTAGTTCTATTGGAGTAAATTCATCTGGGTTAAATGTTTTAGGAATGGAGTCTTTTGTTTTAGACCAAGCAATACCTTCAAAATTAATTCTAAATGCACTTATTTCTTTGGGCATTAATTTATGCTTTATAATATGCTTAGCATTGTAGGTTGCTAATTCTTTGTTGTCATCGTTATAAAGTGTCCCTTTTAATACTACATCAGATGGAACATTGTCTATATTTTGAACTTCACCAATAATAGAGTAACGTTTATTAAACTTTATCAATTTTGCAGAAACAATCTCTAAAACAGGTTGTTTTAAAACATCCTCGTGATGGGTTTGCTCTGTGGTAATTCTTCTTCTTCCTTGATTAAAATAACCAGTAGTATTTTTAGAATATAGTTGGTCTGGAGGTAAGTCTATAGATTTTCTAGTAGGTTTTAAATACCATTTTCTGCCTCTTTTAACAGTTGTTCTAAATTCTACTTTAGATAGTTTTTCTAAAGGAGTAATCCATTTTGTTTCTACTTTTAAAGTTGTTAAACTATCTGTTTTTTTTAAAACTTCTGTAGTAATTGCATCTAACTTCGCATATGAACTTAACAGACCATCAGTAACCGAAATTTCTAGTAAATATTGAGCTCTAGTTAAATTGTCTTTAGGATCTATATAACTAAAACTTTTATTTAATTCTTTAAAATCGATGGCATCATAATAGGCTTTTACTACATTTTCTGGAGACCTTTGTGTGTCGTTTTTTATGTAAAACATATAACAAGCATAACTTATAGTAATAATTAGAAGAACTGCCCAAATATGAAAAGCTTTTAAAACATTTTTAGAAAATTTAGAATAATCATTTTTATATTTAAAATATATAGGGTTTGGTTTTGTTTTTGTTTTTAAAGCGTTAATAATCAACGATTGAACATTAAATATAAAAGCAAAAAGTACCGTTAAAAAAGGAATTACGCCCCACATAATTTTTACCCAAGCAGGCACATCTTCTTTAGGTAAAATAGAAGAAACCGGAGGTACATTCAGTTTTTCCCAAACCATAATACCATTTTCTAATTGAGACAAACGTTGCCAACCACAGAAAAATAAAACTGGATCATAAAATTTGTCATTAGAAAATATATATTTTAAATTGTATTTCTCAGGTGTTGTTAAAAATTGCTGTAAAGAACCTATACCAGCTACTCCCTTAAATTTAGAGTTTTCTAAACGCTCAATGGGTCTTGTGGTTAATTCTGGCAAACGTCTTGCAGAATGATAATTACCATCAACACTCATTGCATTAGATTGTGCACCTAACCATGCCATTTGATCTCCAAAGCCCAAAGTTAAATACCTCCAATGGTCATGAGAATCTTGACTTAAAAAATTAACAATAGGTAACATTTTAATTTTCTGAGGTTGCGAAGGTCTAAAATATCCCAAACTCATGGTAAAAACTACCATTGCAACATAAAAAAAGGCTAAAAGACCACCCAATAATCGATGATAAACTGCACCAAATTTTTCTTGTATTAACTCTTTTAAGTCTCCTTCTACAAATCGATAAACAAATTCCCCAAATATAGGAATAGACATAATAGAACCCCAAAGCGTAAACCTATCTAATGTTAAAATATTAAAAGCAGTCTCGCCTAAAATCATTTTTGGTATAGGGGTTGTCCCACCAGTTCCTAAAATTACTAGCATTGTAAATGATAAACCAAAAAATAAATACCTTTTGCTGTAATATCTATAAAAAATATAAGGAAGTATAAATAACAGTAATCCCCAAGGAATTGTAAAAAACACTAACCCAGAAGAAGTAACATCTATAAAACTGTCTCTAGAGCCATGAGGTATTGGAACTTGAGTTATTGGATTTTTCTTAGAGTTTAACCAATAAGGAAAAATACAAAAAACAATTAAAAAAAGTGCAGATAAACCAAATGCTAAATTCTTTTTTAATTGCTTAAAAAATGTTTTTAAAAATAAAGAAAAAGTAACCTCTTTATAGCTATTAACCTCTTCTCTAGCTACATCCATAATTACAGTTCCAATCAATGGAAAAATAAAGAATAACATTCCAAAAATAGGAGTTACATGATGTGATGTAACTGTTACAGAAATTAATGAAAGTGATGTAAAAAAGAATTTATATTTACCAGTTTTAAGCCATAAATATATTTCTGGTAAAGCATGCATTAAAATTGATACACCAACAATGCTAGGTAATTGACCAAAAATATGCAACGTTTCTACAAAAGATGAAGAAAAAACAGCTAAAATAGCTGCATAGCCAGCTACAGTTCTATTAGAGGTTATCAATAAAGAATACCTGTATGCGCCAGTTACAAATAATATAATAGCCACAAATGCAACAGTAAAAAGGCCAAATTTTAAACCTCCAACTAAAGATAATGCCCCCATAGTTTGATGCACCAAAGGCGGATAACTTTGTACAGTGAAACCTGTATACCATCTGTAATTCCAAGGTTCAAACCAACTATTAGCATAATGATCAGCAAAAAACAAGTGTATTAAAGCATCATAAGTGGTTTCTAGAGTAAAGAAAATGGTAGAACCATGAAATAATAATGCTAGTAATATTGCAGTTATTAAATATTTATTAGACTTTTCTTTCATTTACAAAATCTCACTTAAGATATCGTAAATATAAAATAATTTTATCCTATATTTTTTTTTATTTAACTAAAGTAAACAACCTTTCACCTATAGATAATCTTACTTTAACTCTAAAAAGTAAAAAAGAAAGGTTAACTAAATTACTTTTGTATTAAAGTTTTAACCAAACAAATTATATGATTATGAAAATATTAGCAATTGATGACCAGAAATTAGTGTTAATTCCATTAGAGTTAAAATTAAAAGAATTAGGTTACGAAGTATTCACAGAAACAGATGCAATAAAAGGTATTGAATTATTTGATTCTTTACAACCAGATTTGGTAATTGTAGATATAAACATGCCTACTATTTCTGGGTTAGATGTGGTTAAACATATAAAAAAATCTGAAAAACCAGACACACCTATTATGATTTTGTCTGGTAATACAGAAGATGATATGATTACTCAAGGTTTTGAGTTGGGTGTAAATGATTATATGAAGAAACCGTTAAGCTTAACAGAGGTTTGTTTAAGAACAAAAAAATTAATTGGTGTTCCAGAAATTGAAGCTACCCAAACAAAATACAATGATACTATTATTCAAGAAAGATGTGTTGGTGTTGTGATACCTTGTTATAACGAAGAAAAAAGATTATTTAGTAAAGAGTTTACAGATTATATAGGTAAATATTCTGGATATCATCTTTGCTTTGTAAATGATGGAAGCACAGACAATACTTTAGAAGTTTTGAATAACTTAAGAAAAGGACGCGAAGACTTTATTACAGTGTATGACTGTGAAAAAAATGGAGGTAAAGCAGAAGCGGTTAGACAAGGAATGTTATATATGTCTAAACAAGAAGATCTTGATTTTATTGGCTTTTTAGATGCAGATTTATCTACAGATTTGGCAGATTTTGATGACTTAGTTAAAACTATTGAAAATTCAAATTACAAAATTGTAAGCGGATCAAGAATTAGTAGAATGGGGGCTAATATTACAAAGGAGTCTGCTAGGAAAATAATTAGCATGACTATTAATTATATTATTAGAAAAATATTAAAAATGGATTTCAAAGACACACAATGTGGTGCTAAGATATTTCATAAAGATGTAATTGATATTTCTTTTGGAGAAAAGTTTGTAACACAATGGATTTTTGATGTTGAAATATTTAGAAGAATAACCCTTCATTTCGGATTAGAAAAAGCAAAACAAATATTATGCGAACAGCCTCTTAAAAGGTGGATTCATGCAGATGGTTCTAAGTTGTCAATGAAAGATTCTGTAAAAATAGTTGGGCAGCTAGCTCAAATTGCATGGCATTACAGATCATAAAATTTTCAAATAATATTAATTTTGATTGTAAACAGAAATAAATTAGATGTTTTTAAGTAAATAAGTATGAAAAAGGGATTAATTATAGTGTTTGGTAAAGATGATGTAGAGTTTGAAAATACAATAATATTCAATTTACTATACAATCAAAAAGTAACTATATGTTTGGTAAATAATGGAAACTGTGGTAAAGTATATGATTTGTTATATCGTCTAAAAGAAAACTCGAAATCTGAAATTTTAATACTAAGCTTAAAAAAGGAAAAACCTTTGTCTTTAGCAGCTAAAGCAGGCGTGAGGAGCTTAGTAAATAAAGAGAATTATGAGGCTATTATTTACACAGAACCTAAAAATATTAGTCATGAAAATTATAATAATAATTTTATAGAAGTTTTTAACAAGCATTTAAAAAAACGAAAAGACAAAAGAGTTTTACTTAGAACTTTGTATGCTATAGATGAGTTAAAATAACTTGTTAAAATCTTTAATTTAAAATCTCATTTTTAATCCGAAAGCAATTTTCTGTACCTAAGAATGCTGGATTTCCAAATTCTTCTGTCCAAGTACCTTCTAGAATATCTTTTGTAAGACACTTGTAAATCACTTTTCCTTTAAAAAATTCTCCTTCAATACTTTTGTAATAAAAGTTGATTACTAAAATATTATTCTTAAAAAAGCCAGTTCCAAATTGTTCTTGAGTATTGTTGATGAGCCATTTAGCATTGATGGTATTATCATCAATTAAGCTTAGAAAAAGCTCACCTTTGTAGGTGTTCTCAGAATCATCTTGGTTGGTGCCTAGAATAGCGTAATGGCCTACAAAATCAATTATTTTCACTTACTTAATGATCTCTATAAATAAGTCAGACTTATTATTAATATTTCTCATAAAACTTTCTCTTTTCATACCGCTAGAGATTGAAATTATTTCTTTTTCATGATTTTCAAAAATTATTAAAGGGTAGCCTTTAGTTTCAAATGTATTAACTAGGTTACTTGTTACATTAAAAAATACAGCCTCTTTTTTATGTTTGCTTTCATCATCAATTGACCAATTTGGGTTGTTATTTGTGCCAAAAATAGTTGATCCATCAGAACTCATTCTAAACGAAGTTACTGGGTTTTGATAGTTTTGAATAGAAGAAAAATTATTGGAGGAGTAAATTTTGTTATTGTTATGATTTACAATAATATTTTTAGTTGAATTGAATTCCATTTCTTTTTGAGATGTGTATGATAGCGGAATATTAACTGAAGAATTTAAAATTGTTAAAAAACCATCATTATTAATCTCATAAAGAATGCTGCTAGATTCTTTTGGATGCCCAAGCAAAAACTGATTATTTTGAATTTCAATAATATTATAATTATAGGACGATTGATGTTCTGAAAAATGAGACTTCTTATCAATTAAATTCAATTTACTTCCATTTCTTGAGAACGTATAGATATCATCCCCATCAATTAAAATCCAAAATCCAGATTTGGTATAGAGAAAGTCATTAATACTAAAATAATGTACAGATTTTAGGTTGTATTTAAATTCTAATGAGTTTGCATCATAAACATAAAGTTCACCTCCTTGATCTAAAAATATTTCTTCACCATAATTTGAATTATAAAATTGAATAGCTAGGTTTGTATATGTGTTAGATGGTTCTGATGAAATAGTTTCTAATGAATTTGTTTTGTAATTAAATTTTCTGATTTTAAAAGTATTGTCAGCATCAGTATCTCCATAAAAATAAACAAAAGGTTTGCTTGGATGAATAGTAAATGATTGTACTTTATTGATGTTGATTATTTCATTTCTTGTAAAATTAACTTCACGAGAAACAGTTAAATCATCATGGTAATCATATGTTTTATTTCCAAAAATATCATAAACATTAATTTTATAAAATGGTTTTTCTAAATAAGGAGGATTTGTATCAATAAAACTCGTAGTGTTAATATCTGTAATCTTTGCAACAACAACATTTTGCTTCCCATAACCTGAAATATTTGGAGCAAAATTTGAATAAGAAATTTCGTAATGAGAAAAGTAAGGCATTGAGCTTTTACCCCAACTAAAATGAATAGAATTATTTGTAATCTGTGGTTGATTTAAATGTACAGGATCAGCTTCTAAACTATGCGTTTGTAAACTTAAAATACTACTTTCTCCTAAAATACCAGTTGTAATATTTATTCTTAAAAAATAGCATAAATTTTCTTCAGCAGGAGGTGTTAAATCTGTAAAGTTAGTCTCATTTATATTTGTAATAGTTTTGATGAGGGTAGCGTTGCTTTTATCACAATTATTACCAAAAGTTCGATAAATCTCGTAAGAAGTAAAGGTGTTTTTATCTTTATAGGGATCCCAAGTGTAGCTTATTAAATTTCTGTATTCTTCTGATGTATTTCGAATAAATGATTCTGATACCCTGTCTATTATCTTAGGTGTGTAGGGTTTTAGGTAGGCAGTAACAACATCTATTGTGCCATCTGAGTCAGCGTCTAGCTTTAATTTAAAGACTAAATTACTTTTGTCTAATTGAGTTACAACGAGTTCTTCAGTTTGATTTGTTTGGTCTCTAATAGTAATGATACCATTGTTTAGATTCCATTCTAAATTATTATCAATAGTATTACAATCATTATCAATATAAACTGTTTCAGTATATATTCCATTTTTATTAAAAGTAAAGTGTTCTCTACCACATTCTATATAATTAATGGGGTAGTCTATTCGATTATTTTCAAACTTTAAACTAAATATAGCCCAAGTTCCAATTAAATCATCAGACGATAAATTTTGAAGAGCATTTGAATAAAATAATGAGTCGATGTCAAAATCGTCATCATTACTACACGCAGTAAAAAGTATAAATAAAGAAAGAATAGTTAAGAGTTTTATCTTCATAATTTGATAATTACTTTCCGATACAAAAATTAGAAAAAATGTGCCCTAAGATGTCTTTATCCACATCATAATCTCCAGTAATTGCACCTAAATGTCGCAAACATTCACGAATATCAATGGAAAATAAATCCGTAGATATCTCTAAATCAATTCCTTGTTGTACAGAATTGATAGCAGTTAAGGCATTATTTAGAGCTTCAAAATGACGAGAATTGGTAACAATCGTTTCGTTATTGCTTAACGCACCAATGTTTACCAAAGAAGTCAATTCGTTTTTTAATTCTTCGATACCAGATTTTTCTTTTGCTGATAGTAAAATTAAATCTTCAATTTCTGATTGTAAAATAGATGAATCATGGCAAGATAAAGTATCCACCTTATTGGCTATTACCAACAGCCTTTTATTAGGAAAACGCTTTTTGATGATTTTAATTTCCTCTAAAAAGTCTTCACTAGAATGTATGTATTTATTGGCATCAATTAAGAAAATAATTAACTGTGCATTTTCTGCTTTTTCATATGCTTTTTGGATTCCAATACTTTCTACAATATCTACAGTTTCTCTAATTCCTGCTGTATCAATAAATCGAAATGCAACACCATCAATGATTAATTCATCTTCGATAGCATCTCTAGTGGTACCAGCAATATCAGAAACAATGGCTTTTTCTTCATTTAGCAAAGCATTTAACAAAGTAGATTTTCCAACATTAGGTTCTCCAATAATGGCAACCGGAATTCCGTTTTTCATGGCATTTCCAAAAGAGAAAGAGTCAATCAATCGTTTTAAAACAAATGTGATTTTTGCTACCAACTCTTTAAATTGTGTTCTATCTGCAAACTCAACATCTTCTCCAGAAAAATCGAGTTCTAACTCAATTAAAGCTGCAAAATCTAACAATTTTGCACGAAGTTCTTTGAGTTCATTTGTAATTCCACCTCGCATTTGCTGAATTGCCATTTGATGACTTGCTGCAGAGTTAGAAGCAATAACATCTGCTACAGCTTCTGCTTGAGATAAATCCATTTTACCATTTAAAAAAGCACGCATGGTAAATTCACCATTATCAGCCATTCTACAACCGTTTTGTAAAAACAATTGAATAATTTCTTGCTGTATAAAACTACTACCATGACAAGAAATTTCTATTACATTTTCACCAGTATACGAATTAGGATTTTTAAAAACGGATACTAAAACTTCATCTAAAATGATACCTTTATCTATAATATGACCTAAATGTATAGTGTGGGTTTTCTGATTTTTTAGTGATTTCTCTTTTTTAACGGATTTAAAAAAAGCATCAACAATAGTAATTGCTTTTTCACCAGAAAGTCTAATTACAGAAATTGCACCAACTCCAGCAGGAGTAGCCAAGGCAATAATAGTATCGTTTTGAATCATTTTGCAAAAATACACAAAGATTTTATGAGAAAAGAAAAAGCCCAACACATTGTGTTGAGCTATAGAATTTAATTGCAATTAACTATTAAAAAATATCGTAATTTGTGATGGTAATATCTATTTTTTCTCCATTAGATAATGCTACAACATAAGTACCTTCATTTTTAATTCTTTCATTTAAATCGTTAGAATACATTGTTTTATCAAGTTTGTTCCAAACTTTTTCTACACTTAAATTTTTATTTTTTGAAATAATTACAATACCACTTTTACTTAATGTAAAATTTAAATCTGTTTCATCAGGTTTTTTGTAATTAAAGGTTACTTTTTTATCATACATTACATCATGATCATAATCTAATTCAATAGTTTTACTTACGTGAGTGGGCATGTAAATAATATCTTGATTTATTTTGTATTTATCCTTAGGGTCTAATATTACGGGTGTATATTCTTCTGTAATTTCGTGATGTTTTACAGTGTATTTTTCATCTCCTTCTGTTTTTACTTCATACTTGTCATATTCGCTGATAGTTCATTTATCTGATATATCTGGATTTCCTATTTGTGCAAATGCGGTTGTTGCAGTTATTAATAATGAGAATATTGTTAGTTTAAAATTTTTCATAATCTATGTTTTAAAGGTTAATATTATTTTTCTAAATTATATTAGTATCCTAATTCTGGGATATTTTTTCTTTTGCAAGACTTTTTACGTTTAATTTATTATTGAACTCTAGAGTTCTTATTGGGAATGGAATACTAATTCCTTCCTTATCAAATGCTTTTTTAATTTCTATAATAGCGTTACTTTTTGCTTTTAATTTCTGAAGAGCATTTTTAGAATCTACCCAAAATCTGCACAAAAAGTTAATGGAACTGTCACCAAATTCTGTGTAATAGAACTCAACATTTTTACCAATTTCTCTTTGGTTAAAATTTTCTTGAATCACATTTTTTGTCAATTCTTCTACTTTCTCTAAATCGGCACTATATTCAATTCCACATTCTATAGCAATCCTCATTTTAGTGGTTAGAGAGTAGTTTTTAAAAGGGTTTTCAATAATAGTTTTATTAGGTATTACTACTGTATTGTTGTCTGCTTCACGAATAACAAAATAATTTAAATTAATGTCTATAACTTCTCCTGCATAACCATTAGTCTCTACCCAATTTCCTATATTTAAGTTTTTTCTAAAAGAAAGTACTACTCCAGAAATTGTATTAGAAAGGGTTCCTTGTAAAGCCAAACCAATAACAATACCTGATACACCAGCAGCAGAAATAATTGTTTTCAACGTATCGTCAAACTTTAAGATGGTCATAGCAAAATACAATCCAACTAAGAAGATTATGGCAGAAGATAGTCTAGAAACCAAATTCTTCACAGATTCTTGCTGTATTCTTTTTCCAATGATTTTATTTACAAAAGAATTGATGGCTCCTGAAGCAAAATAAGCTACAATCATTACCACTGTTGCAATTGCAATGTTGGGTAAGTTGGTTATAAATATCTCTTTCCAGGCTTCTAATTTATTTATTATTTTATTCATTTTAATGGATATGGTTGGTGATTCTTATTTTGATTTCTATTTAATAAAACTACTGTCTAACTGATCTTTGGTGTCTTTAGACCAAGCATTCAACATCCAAGTTGTTTTTTCAAGTTCTCTTATGTAGGCTCCCATTAAATCAATAGTACCCTCATCTTTAGCATTGTCAGCTCTATCAACAACTTTACCTAACTGTTCTAAAATAATTCTATGATCTTCTACTATTTCACTTACCATTTCTTTATCTGTTAATAATGGTGAAGATTCTTTAATTTTAGAGACTTCTATATAATCAGATAATTTACTGATAGGGTGATACTTTAAAGTGATAATTCGTTCTGCAACTTCATCAATTTTTGTTTTGGTATCATTGTACATTTCTTCGAACTTATTGTGTAAGTCAAAGAAATTTTTACCTAAAATGTTCCAATGAAAATTTCTTAATTTTTGATAATACACATGATAATCTGCGAGTAACACGTTTAATTCTGATACAATTGGTAATACTTTTTTGTCGTCTATGTTTAAATAATCCATAATTTTATATATTGTTTTTTTGTTCAATACAAATGTATTATCAAAGTAAAGCTTGTTTTAACTCATATAATTTTGATGTTTGCTCATTTACATAATTCTGTGTTTTTTTACTACTTTTGATGAAAAATTTGTCAAAAAGAGCATTTTTTTGTGCTTTTTAGTCGATTTAGTTGTTTTTTCACTTAAAATTTATTTTTAATAGGTTAAAGATGTAACAAACAAGAATTTTGAGCGTCAAATAATTACACAACCAAACCAAAAAAAAATGAAAGAAGACAAACAACTATTAGTAATTACACATTTAACGCAGTTATTAGATTTTGTAACTGGTATTGGAGGCTTTATTGTACCTCTGGTTTTATGGCTTACCAAAAAGGATGAAATTGTTGATATGGATGCCCATGGAAAAGCAATCATTAACTTTAGAATTTCAATGTTTATATACATATTAATCTGTATTCCGTTAATCTTATTATTAGGATTAGGAATTATAGGATTAATTGCAATCGGTATTTTTTACCTTATATTTCCAATCATAAATGCTATTAAGGCAAGTAATAACGAAGCGCCAAATTATCCGTTTTCAATTCAGTTTATCAAATAGAAAAAGAAAATAACAAATTTAAAATCGCTCTTTAGGGCGATTTTTTTATGGGCGTTTCCTTTCAGGTCAGGCTTTACGCACTCGCTTTTTTTTCATTCTTCAAAAAAGAGCTCAAACAAACGCTACAATCCTTAACGCAGGCGTATTTACTAATTTTTAGATTTAAAGAAGAGTTATATATTTTTAATAATGTCTTCGTATTCGAAGTAGAAGAGTTCAAACTTAGACATTGTTTCAACAAAAAACTCATAACAATCTCTCCATGTATTCTTATTATGAATGCTAAATTTTCCTTCAAAAGGAACATAAACTCTATGGATTATTTTGCCATTGTTCAGTAGATAAGCATAATCAAAAATAACCTCAGGAATTTCTGTTTCAAGTAATGCCTTTAAAGAAAGTATTTGATCGTAATAGAGTAGGTTTGCTACCTCATCAGGATTTTCAATATCTAAACATACAGCTGCTTTTTTTCTATCAGCCACAAACTTAAATGATAGTCCTTTTACTTTTGTATTGTATAACAACCATTTTCTTGGAAATGATTTACCAAAACTTGTCCAGAATTCTTTTCTAAGTTTAGCAGCTTCTTCCTTAGAGAACATTATCCGTGAATTTTAGCCAACTTTCCACGTTCACGCATCATTTCAGCTTCAAAAGCCAATAGGTCATTCAATTTTTTATCTACAATTTCTCTATCTTGATATTCGCGAGCAAATTGTAAAAAAGTGGTGTAGTGGTTTGCCTCAGAAATCATTAAGTTTTTATAAAAGGTAGACAGCTCTTTGTCTTCCATGTTTTCAGAAAAAACTTTAAAACGCTCACAACTTCTGGCTTCTATTAAAGCAGCAACTAATAAACGCTGAATTAAAGCATTAGTTCTATCTTTTGTTTTTGGAAAAAACTTTTGCAATCTTACTGCATAATCGTTCTTTTGTTCACGTCCCAAAACCATTCCACGTTTTACCATTAATAAATGTACCATTTTAAAATGTTGCATTTCTTCTATGGCAATGTTGCTCATCTCTTTGACTAACTCAGTCTCTTCTGAATAATTTATGATAATTGAAACTGCATTAGAAGCAGCTTTTTGTTCTAAAAAAGCATGATCTGTTAAAATCTGCTGTAAATTGTCTTTTGCAATTTCTGCCCAAGAAGTTGTTGTTTCAAATTGTAAACCTAACATATGCGTTGTATTGTTTTTTGAAGTCCTATACCAAAATAGGCTAAAGCTTTAATCTCTTTAATACCTTTTAAGCGTCCTTTACCAATAACTAAAAGCCCATTTTCATTTGCCTCTATATGATATTGTTTGTTGCTTTCTAAGAACAAAATTAATTCATCTTTAAAAAAATCTCTAATTTTTTCTTCATTTTTTCCAGCCAAATAAAAACGTTTGCTAAAATCTGGATGTTCATCAAAATCAATATCTGTATAACCAGCAAAATCCAAAATATATTCAAAAATACCCTCTTTATCTAAAGTAAAATTTGGAATTGGTTTTAGTATATGAATATGCAACATGGTAGCCTTAATAACTTGTTTTGCAATTAATTCACCTTCAGAAAACTGAACATCAAAAATAGTACAATCTTCATTAGACAAAACGTTAGAAACTTTTTCAATATTACGTGTTTTAAAATAGCCAAAAGAAGGGAGTTCTTCCATTTCTTGAGTTGAAAATGCATTATATTTCCAGTGCATTTCTTCGCTAATTTGTTGAATCGATTTTTGACGTTTGGTTAAAACACCTTCTGTAGATAGATTCTCTTCTGTTAGTGTTTTCCGAAGTGCAAACGGATGTTCACTACCAGATTTAGAATCGTCTAAGCCAATTACTTCAAAATGGCCGCCTTTACGTAAAAATGATGCTGAGTAGTTACTCATATTTTCCATGACAGAATGATCTACAAAATCACACAAAGAAAAATCTATGATTGCATCTTCATTTTCTGGAATTTGGTCTAGTTTAGACTTTAGTTTGGTATAGTTTAAAAAACTTGAAAAATTCTTAACGCTTACATAGTATTTGTTATCTTCTTTAAACATCAAAACATTAGGTTTTAAGGTGTTTTTTACAAATAACATAATGTCTTTGTTGATAATAATATGAATGATAAAAGTGACTAAAATTCCAACAATAATTCCTGTTATTAAACTGGTAAGAATAGTTGTTGCTAATGTGATTAAAAAGATAATCAATTGCTCTGAACCAATACGAAATACCTTTCTAATATTTTCTGGTGAGGCTAGTTTATAGCCTGTGTAGACTAAAATTGCAGCCAATGCAGACAACGGAATTTTACGTAATTCGCTTGCAAATAACAAAATGAAAAGTACTAAAAAAGTTGCATGAAAGAAGTTGGCAGACCTATTTGTACCTTTATTGTTTACATTTACAGAACTACGTGCAATAACGGTTACTACGTTTAATCCGCCTAAAAAACCACTAATTACTGTAGCTAAACCTAAAGCTCTAATATCTTTATTTACGTTAGAACGTCTTTTTAAAGGGTCTAGTTTATCAACTGCCTTAATGCTTAACAAACTTTCTATACTTGCTATTAAAGTAATGGATATAACAGCATTAATAAAATCTGATTGAAATGCTTTAGAAAAATCTGGAAATGCAAAGTTTGATAAAATATCATCAGGTAAATTAATTAGTAATTTTTTATGAATTGGATAATCAGTTACAGAAATTATATCAAAATAATAATACATACCAACACTTAAAACAACAATCCACATGGGTGCAGGAATCAATTTAAAATATCGATTTCTAATTTTGTTGTAAAAAATCATTAAAAGTAAACTTACAATACCAACAAAACCAGCATAAAACATACTTTTATTGTCTGTTTTAATTAGGTTTATGATTCCTTCTGGAATCTGAATAAGTAATTGAATAATACTGCCTTTTGCTTCTAGGTTTCCAAGCATAACATGAATTTGTTTTGCAAAAATACCTATACCAATAGCAGCTAACATTCCTTGTATTGCTGAGGCAGGAAAAAAATCTCCAAGAGATCCCATTCTTAGAAAACCAAGAATTATCATTATTATTCCAGAAATAACAATGGCTGCTAAAGTGTACAAAAAGCCTTGTTGCATATCTCCATTACCAAGTGTTGTAATAGCTGCAAGAATTACAACTACCAAACCATTTCCAGGTCCAGTAATGGTAACATTAGAACCTCCAATTAAAGAAACCACAATACCACCAACAATGGCAGCAATAATTCCCGAAATTGGTGGAGCACCAGAGGCTAATGCTAATCCCAATCCTAGAGGAAGTGCAATTAAAGAAACCACAAAACCAGAAAATAGATTTTTTGGAATATCACTTAAAAAGTGTTGAAACGTATTTTTCTTTCCCATCTATTTTACAATTAAAACATCTGTTGGTAATTCTGATAAAATATATTCAATATCATGTGGGAAAATTCTATCAAAAAAACCAAGTTTGTTAGGTGCATTCATTATTAATAAATCAGCTCTTTTTACTCTAGCATAATGGCCAATAGAGTAACCTCTAGTTCCAAAAATACTTTGTGTCTTTACGGTAATATTTTGAGAATCTATATTTTCTAAAATATGACGTACACGTTGGTCTTCTCTATTTTTTAAGCGTTCTTTTGTAATATTTGCTTTTCGTAAAGTTGTGTCATCGTTTACTTTTACATGTAATTCACTCTGACTTACTTCTTCTACAATTGTAATTTTACTAGACTTTAAGTATTTAGATACAACAAATGCAGTTTTAATAGTTTCCTCAGTTCTATCATCCTTTAAACCATTTACTACAATATGTTTACACGGAACTCTTACTACAGATGGTTTTATCAATAAAAGCACAGAACAAGGAGCTTTTCTAGTAATTTTTCTAGCAATAGAACCAACATAATATTTTAGTAAATTTTCTCTTTGAATAGCTCCTAAAATCAATAAATCTATATTTTCATTAGTAGCTGTTTTTAAAATAATATCTACAGGTTTGCCTACTTCCCAAATGGTTTTTATTGGTTTGTTAAGAGGTTCACATTCAGATAGAAGTTGAGTTAATTGAGTTGTTTTTTGATCGGATTTAGCACCTACATGAACACCAACTAATTCAGCGTTAAACATATTAGAAAGCCTAACAGCTTCAAAAAGGTTAGGTTTTAAGTTTGGAGAAAAAGCAATACCAATTAAAATTTTATGAATTTTTTGCAAGAAAAAGCTTTAAAAGTTACGTTGTCGGCACAATATAGGAAACTTTAGAAGAAAGAAAAAAACTACAAATTTTATTTTCAAGATACATAAACATCCTTAAATTTACTTTTTAATCCTTTAATTAAAAATATGTTAGAATTAGCAGGAATTATCATTTTAGGAATATTGGCACAATGGGTGGCTTGGAAGTTTAAAATTCCAGCTATTTTGCCTTTAATCTTAATTGGGTTATTGGTTGGCCCTATTGCAGCTGAATTTTTAAGTGAAGATGGAGCAAAATGGATTGAGCCAATTTGGAACGGTGAAAAAGGGTTATTTCCTGGAGAAGGTCTTTATTATTTTGTTTCATTAGCCATAAGTATTGTGCTTTTTGAAGGAGGTTTAACACTAAAGAGAAGTGAAATTAAAAATGTGGGTCCTGTCATAACAAAGTTAATCACATTGGGTTCTGCTGTTACTTTTTTTGGAGCTGGTATTGTTGCGCATTATATTTTTGATTTAGGTTGGGAATTGTCTTTTCTTTTTGCAGGCTTAATCATTGTAACTGGTCCAACAGTAATTACACCAATTTTAAGAAACATTCCTTTAAAGAAAGATATTTCTACCGTTTTAAAGTGGGAGGGAATTTTGATAGATCCAATAGGGGCTTTAGTTGCGGTATTGGTTTTTGAATTTATTAGTGTTGGTGGTGGTGGTGGTTTTACCAAAACTGCATTAATTGAGTTTGGTAAAATATTACTTTTTGGAACAACTTTTGGGTTTACTTTTGCCCATGCTTTAGCATATGCAATCAATAAAAAATTAATTCCTCATTACCTGTTAAATGTAGTTTCTTTATCCACAGTTTTATTGGTTTTTGTAGAGTCAGAAGTTTTTGCCCATGAATCTGGTTTACTAGCAGTTGTGGTTATGGGGATGGTTTTAGGAAACGGAAAACTTAATAATTTAAAAGAACTCTTGTATTTTAAAGAATCTTTGAGTGTTTTATTAATCTCAATTCTCTTTATATTATTGTCTGCAAATATTGATATTGAAGATTTATTATTGTTATATACTTGGAAAACAGCAGCCTTATTTGCTGTAGTTGTTTTTGTGATTAGACCATTAGCGGTTTTTCTAAGTACAAGAAATTCAAAATTAAAATTTAACGAGAAATTATTTATAAGTTGGGTTGGTCCTCGAGGAATTGTAGCTGCAGGTATTGCTTCATTATTTGGAAGTAAGCTCTTAAAACAAGGAGTAGAAGGTGCAGAGTATATTACACCATTGGTATTTATGATTGTGTTAGGAACAGTTTTGTTAAACGCTACAACCGCAAGATTTTTTGCAAAACTTGTAGGTGTTTTTCTTAAAAGTTCTGATGCAATTCTATTTGTTGGAGCCTCTAATCCTGCAAGACTAATAGCAGGTTATTTGAGAGATAAAGGTAAGAGAGTAATTCTTATAGATGCTAATAAAAACTTTATTCAACAAGCTTTAGATGATGATTTAGAAGCGATTAGAGCAGATGTGTATGATGATGAATTGACAGATAATATAGAATTAAATGATGTAGGATATTTAATCGCTATGACAGGAAGTGATGCCGTAAATAATCATGCCTTAAAACGATTTACTAAAGATTTTGGAGAACATGGAGCATATAAGTTAGCATCCTCTATGCAGTTGTTAGAATCATCAAATGAAGATAAGGAATGGTTTTTTACACCAAATGATGATTACATTAACTTGAGTGAAGCATACAGAGAAAATCCAGAGATTATTGATGTTGACATTGAAAACGAAAATGAATACACTAAAATTTTAGACATCTTATCTAAGGAAGAAAAATCAATTCCTTTGTTTATTGAAAAAGAAAAAGGAATTTATTTGATATCAGAATTTGAAAAAACAGATAAGAAAAAAGAAAAATTAAAGTTGTCTTATTTAGGTAAAAACATTGGTGATGCTTACAAATCTAGTTCAAAAGTCTGACGTAGTTTTTCTAATAAAGGATTTTTCTCTTTCAGTTTATTAAACTTTTCTTGAGGAGTATATGCAAATTTTTTCTCAACAGTTTCATTAAGGTTGATCATAACATCAATACCGTAATTGTTAAGTTTTTCTCTTAAAAATTGTAATAATTTAGGTCTTCCTTTATGAAATTGATCTTTCATCAATTTATTAGGTACTGTAAATAAAATTTTAAATTTACCTTCTAATTTTGGTATGTCAGTAGCCACAATTGAAGCCATACTTCTTTGACCTTTTTTCTGAAGTACATTAGCATATTCTTTCCAAAGTTTTTGTAATTGTTCTTCTGTAAAAGAATCTTTAGGATGATTGTCAAAATTCTCTTCAATATCTGTTTTTTTGACTTCCTTTTTCTGATGGATACTTTTTAAAGATAAAGAAGAGCCTCTTCTTTGAGCAGTTTTTAAAACGGGTTTTACAAGTTTTGGTTTGGGCTCTGCAACTTTTTCAGGTTCAGAAATTGTAACTTTTGGTTGTGTTGGTTTTTTTATCTCTTTTGCTGCAGGAGAAAGTGCTTGAAAAAAAGTTGCTGGAATTATGTAGTTAGCTGACTTTTTTTTTTCTCCATCAAAAGTGATAGAGGCAATTTGCATTAGCGTTAGTTCGACCAACAATCGTTGATTTTTACTGGCTCTATAATTCAAGTCGCAATCATTTGCTTTATTTATGGCTTGCATCAAAAAAGGAATACTTGCTTTTGTAGCTTGGGTTAAGTATTTCTTTTTGGCATTGTCACCAACTTCTAGCAAATCTATGGTCGATTTATCTTTGGCAACCAAAATATCTCTAAAATGACTTGCTAAACCGTTGATAAAATGATGTCCTTCAAAACCTTTTCCTAAAATGGTATTGAATGCATTTAAGACTTCAGGGATTTTATTTTCAAGCAATAAATCTGTCATGTTAAAATACGTGTCGTAATCTAAAACATTAAGATTTTCTGTAACAGCTTCTCTTGTTAAATTATTTCCAGAAAAACTAACAACTCTATCAAAAATAGATAACGCATCACGCATTGCACCATCTGCTTTTTGCGCAATAATATGCAGGGCATCATCTTCAGCAGTTATTTTTTCCTTTTCACAAATTACTTTCAAATAATTTTTAGCATCTAAAACTCCAATTCTTTTAAAATCAAAAATTTGACAACGTGATAAGATTGTAGGAATAATTTTGTGCTTTTCAGTAGTTGCTAAAATAAAGATAGCATGAGCTGGTGGCTCTTCTAAAGTCTTTAAAAAAGCATTAAAAGCCGCTTGAGAAAGCATGTGAACCTCATCTATAATATAAACTTTGTATTTTCCTGTTTGAGGCGGAATACGAACTTGATCTGTTAAGTTTCTAATATCATCAACAGAATTGTTAGAAGCAGCATCTAATTCAAAAATATTGAATGCAAAATCTTCATCTTCAGAGTATTCAGTATCTTGCTGATTGATTTTCTTAGCTAAAATTCTAGCACAAGAAGTTTTTCCTACACCACGTGGACCTGTAAATAATAAAGCTTGAGCTAAATGATTGTTTTTTATAGCATTTTCTAAGGTATTCGTAATGGCTTGTTGCCCAACAACATCCTCAAAATTTTGAGGTCGGTATTTACGTGCTGATACTATAAAATGCTCCATAATTAGTTAAAATGCTTAACAAAAGTAAGATTCTATTAAGATTTCTGCAACCTCAATTCTTAACAAATTGCTAAAGTTGTAAACAAGTTGTAAATTATAAGAAATTGTTACGTCTAAACAAGTATCGAAATTATTAATTTCGCATTAAAAGTTCTGAAAATTGTACTGAGAATTGGTTTTGTTATTCTTGGTGCAATTTTCTATAATGATTAAATTTAAACAAATGACATTTTTAAAATCAATATTTACAATTGCCTTTTCATTATTATTAATTTCTTGTTTTGGTTTTTCTGATAAAAAAGATTCAAAATCATCAGTAGCTTATAAGATGAATGCAGAAACTGAGGTTGCTTATTTTGCAAGTGGATGTTTTTGGTGTGTTGAGGCTATTTTTGAGAGCGTCAAAGGAGTTGAAGAAGCGGTTTCTGGTTATGCAGGTGGTACTACTAAAAATCCTACATATCAATCTATAGGAACAGGGAAAACTGGTCATGCTGAAGCTGTTGCTGTATATTATAACCCTAAAATTGTGAGTTTTGAAACTTTAGTAAAAGTGTTTTTTGGTTCACATAATCCTACAACTGTAAATGGTCAACACCCAGATTATGGTTCTCAATATAGATCTATTGCATTTTATACTAATAATGATGAAAAACAAATCATAAAAAAAGCGATTCAAAAATTAAACAAAGATGTTTATGGTGGAAAGATAGTGACAGAAGTAACAGAACTAAAAAAGTTTTACAAAGCTGAAGAATATCATCAAGATTTTGAAAGAAGAAACCCAAATCAAGGTTATGTTAAGGCAGTTTCTGTCCCTAGATTGAATCGTTTTAAAAAGAAGTTTCCTGAGTTATTAAAAGAAAATCATTAAAAAATTATAACCTTTCTTCTAGCCACTTTTTAAAACTAAAAAAGTTTTGAGGAGCAACTCCATGACCAACAGGGTATTCTGAATACACATTAGTTAATCCTAAGTTGTCTAAAAATGGTTTTGAATTTCTTGCCCAAGCTACAGGTAAAACTTGATCTACAGTTCCATGAGAGCAATAATAGTCTGTTTTAATATCTTTTGATATGGTTTCTGGTAACAAATCGTTATTAATATATCCGCTTAAAGCTACAACATAGTTTACTTTATTAGGGTGAAAAAAGCTTAAAGAGTAACTTAAAATAGCGCCTTGACTAAATCCTAATAAAAAAGTTTTTTCAGGATTAGTTCGATACTTTTCTTTTATTTGATCAATAAAATTTGAGATTTTCTCGAGAGAAACTTTTGCTTCTTCTAAATCTGAAAATTTACCATTAATATCATCAAAATTTATAGAATACCAAGCATAACTATCAAAACCAAGTGAAAGTGGAGCTTGAGCACTGATGATTAAAAAATCATCAGGCAATTCATCTGCAAAAGAAAATAAATCTTTTTCGTTGCTACCATAACCATGCAATAAAACCAATAAAGGTGGGTTTTCAATTGTTTTTTTTGGTTGTCTTATTAGGTATTGTAAATCACTCATTTAAAAAATCTACTTTAAATTTAAATACTTCTGAACCAATCTTGAAAATAGGAACCAATCACTGGAAATTCTTTTTCTTCACATTTTATTGAGCTGATTAAAGACATCAGCCATAAAGCAAAAAATGCAATCCAAACTAACCAACCACCTAGAAAACTGTATAAAAAAGTTCCGTAAATAAAATACATAAGATTAAAACCAATCATTTGTCTTACGTAAAAACTTGCAAAATAGTTCCTTTTGTTTAGATTCAGTACATAAGAAATTACTAATCCAACAATCAAGAAGTGACTTATAATTGCTATGGTTCTTCCTTCTTTTGCGGTATAGTTCTGCATCAGTTATTAGTTTAAAATAAGCTGATTATTTGCAAATATTCCATAAACTTTCCCTTTTAAGTTTTTGTTTAAAAAGGCGCTGTTTTTTGAAGTTGATAATATATTTTCTTTTGAAAAAGTAAGTTCACCTTCAGTTGTAAATAATGAAATATCAGCTGTATTATTTTCTTGGATAGAGTTGTGTTCTAAACCAAATATTTTTTTAGGATTCGAGGTTATTGGTGCGATGTAGTCTTCAATATCAAAAATTGAATTTAATGCAGAAAAAGCGCTCTCTAAACCAATTGTTCCGTCTTTTGCTTGACTAAATTCTACTTTTTTATCTTCTATATCTATTGGATTATGATCACTTGTAATCACATCAATAATTCCAGATTTTACTCCCTTTTGTAAAGCTTTAAGATCTGTTTTTGTTCTTAGAGGTGGATTCACTTTAAAGCTACTGTCAAATCCATGCAATTCATCATCAGATAAAACTAAATTATGAATTGCAACACTACAGGTTACCTGTAAACCTTTCTTTTTAGCCTCTTTAATCAATTCTAGAGATTTTGCCGTAGAAATTGTAGGAATGTGTAGTTTTCCACCAGTATATTCTAATAAATACAAATCTCTAGCGATTTGAATGTGTTCTGCTAAAGCAGGAGTTCCTTTTAAGCCTAATCTTGTGCTGTTAACTCCTTCGTTAGCAATTCCTTCACCAGCAATAGAGTTGTTTTTAGGAAAACTCATAACCAAACCATTAAAATTTTGAGCGTATAAAAGCGCAATCTTCATCAAATTGTCATTTGCTATTGGTTTTTTGTAATCACCAAAAGCAATGGCTCCAGATTGGTGCATGTCATACAATTCAGCCATTTCTATACCTTTGCTTTTTTGAGTCAATGCAGGGATAGGATAGAGCTTTGTTGCAAAACCGTTAGCTTTGTTTTGTAAATACTCTACAGACGATTTATTGTCAATTATTGGATTTGTATTTGAATTTACGGCAACAGCTGTAAATCCTGATTTTGCAGCTACTGTTAAACCGTTTTTAATGGTTTCTCTTTCTTCGTAACCAGGTTCTCCAAAAGAAACACTGCTGTCAAACCAACCAGATGAAACATATAAATTTTCAAGAACAACAATATTCGTATTGTTGTTTTTAGGAATAGAATCGTCAATTTTTTTGATAATTCCGTCAATAATTAAAATGTCTTTCGTTTTAAGGTGATGAGGGCTTGAAGCGTCTATAATCGTTGCCGATTTGATAAGCGTAGTCATGTTTTGTAGAATTTTAAAATTAAAATTTCTAAAAGCAAAGATACAATTGCCAACGCTAAAAACCATTTCCAAAGCCAATGAACTTTATTTTTTTTATTCAAATTGTTGAAAACTGATGTAATTGAGTTAGAAACTGTAATGTTAGAATTTTCACTTTTAAGTTCATTTAGGTCTAAAAATGATAAAGAACTCTCTGATTTTGGATTATTAAAAGCAATAGTCTCTAAAGTGTCTTTGTTTTTTAGGATATGATAAAATCCGCTTTTTTCAGGTTTATCATTAGTAGTGATACGTACTTTGTTCTGAAATTTTCTTTGTAAAGGAATAAAAGTGCATTCTTTGCTAGCTATAGTCAGTACATCGTCTTTATTAGTAGTTATTTCTATATCTATGTTGTTTTCTTTGTGAAGCCTGTAGAAAATATCTGATTGTTTAAAGCTAGATTGTGCAAAATTATAAAATACAGGAACCACTAATGGCGAGTTTATAAAATTACTACTTTCTCTGTTTAAAGGACTAGCTATTAAAAATACATTTCCATTTTTTTTATTGAATTGTTGAATAAAAGGTTGATTATTCTCGAAAGTAAGAATAGCGTTACTTGAACTAATTTTTTTAAATGTATAATATTCGTTCACAATTGGATATTGAAAATTCTGAACTTGCTTAACAAAGACATTTTTAAGTAGTGGATGATTAAAATTAATTTTAGTGATTTTTAAACTGTCTTGTTGTTTGCTTTCAATTTTTCCGATTTGAAGTTTGCTTAACAGATTATTGTAAGATGTATTGTTTGATTTTGAATTTGGAATGATGACAATGTTACCCCCATTTTTTATAAATTCAACTAATCGATTGGATAAAATTTCTGGAATATTTTCTGCTTCAGAAAGTATAATTAAATTTTGATTTTTGATGTTATTGTAATTCACATTTTGAGTAGGGGAGAAGGTGTAGTTAAATTCCTCTTTAGTGTAAATTTTATCAAGGAAATTTAATTCATTTCCAATGGCTAAAATGTTTATTTTTTTTCGCTTTTTTAAAGTGAAGAAAAAAGTATTGTCAAAAGAAAAAGTATCGTTGTAAGTTATGTTGATTTTACCTTGAATTTCAGATTGGTTTTGTATCTTGAATTCGATAGTTTTTTTACTATCTTTATCGATAGAGAAGGACTGCTTACTAATAAGTTTTGATTTGCTAGAAATTGCAATTGGTATGTTCTTTTTTTGTGTTCCTTGGTTTTTGATAATAATGTTTATGGTGATGTCGCTAGAACTTCTTTCATTTACAAAAACGCTATCAATAGAAATGTTCTCTTTTTTTACAGTTTCAAGATTAATGGCAGAAAAAGAGGGTGTTACATTTGTAAATTCTTTTTTGTAATTATTCTGAAAATCAGAAATATAAATTAAATTACTTAAAGTTTTTATTTTATATGATTGATTTTGCTTATTCTTTAGGTAAATACTATTAAAGTTTAAAGATTTTGCGGTATTTTTTATTCTTAATAGGATGTCTTTTAGTTCTTTTTTGGTAATATTCTTATAAAAATTTGTGTTTGTTTGTAGAGAATAGATGTCATTTTCAGATGTGTTTTTTATAATTTCCTGAGCAGAAATTTGTAATAATTTTCCTTTTTCTCCTTTAGAATCTGTACTTAAGGAATTGTCTAAATAGATAAAAGTGTGAAGTTTTTCTACAGCTTTTTTATTACTTAAATATGGTTGTGAAAAAGCAAAAAGTATCGCAGAAAATAATAGTAATCTACAAGCTAAAATTAACCATTTTTTTATACGAGAACTCTTTCTTGTTTGTTGTTCTAATTGTTGTAAGAAAGCAACATTCGTAAAAGGTATTTTTACAAATTTTTGCAACTGAAAAAGGTGCACTAAAATTGGTATAATTAATAGCGCTAAAAAATATAAAATTTCAGGATTTTTAAATTGCATTTATAAAAATTAAAGTTCTAATTTATTACAAAAAAATTAAATCAGCTATACATGTTTATTACTATTTAAAACTTTTCAAAAACTCCAAGTCCAAAGAGAGCAAAATCGTATTTTACAGGATCTTCTTTATCGAGTTTTCTTAATTTTTTATCCAATTCAGAAAGAGCTTTCCAGTCGTTTTGTTTGCGTTTTAGTAATTTTAATTTTCTTGCTACATTACCAGAATGCACATCTAAAGGACAAGAAAGGTGTGCAGGGTTATGTGTTTTCCATAGTCCAAAATCTACACCGGTTTTGTTGTTTCTCACCATCCAGCGTAAAAACATATTAATGCGTTTTGCAGCTGAGTTTTTCAAAGGGTCAGAAATATGTTTCTGAGTTCTTTGTTGATGTGGAATTTCAAAAAATATTTTTTTTAGATAATGTATCGCATTCTGGTAATTGTTCTCATTATTTCTGATTTGCAATACATTCTCTAAACCTTGATGGTTTTTGTAAATATGATTTAGGGATTTTATAAATTGCTGTAAATCAATTGAATTAAACGTTCTGTGAACAAAGTTATCTAACTGTTTTAAGTCGCTTTTTTGATGGTTTGTAATAAAATCGAAAGGTGAGTTGTCTAAAACTTCCATCATTTTAGCAGCATTTTTAATAATCATTTTTCGATTTCCCCAAGAAATAGTGGCTGTTAAAAAACTCGAAATTTCGATATCTTCTTTTTTAGAAAAACGATGTGGAATCTGAATTGGGTCAGATTCTATAAACTTTGGATTGTTATATAAAACTACTTTTTCGTCTAAAAATGCTTTGAGTTCGGTTTTGTTCATTTTTATAAATTAATACCAAATTTACAGCCTAAAGAAAGGTTTGGCATTGTTTTTCTAGTGTAATTTTTAAATTCTCTAATTTCGAAAGAAGGAAAATCATCATCATAAATCTGATGAATATTTTTATCAAATTCTAAATTTATATGGTTAAATCTTTTTATTCTTAATCCTAAACCCGAGTAAAAGTCAAAATAAAATCTCTTTCCTAAAGGAACTAATGTGCCGAATTTTAAATTAATAATAGTTACTCGTTTTCTAGTGGCAAAATCATCTCTTTTAAGGTTATTTAGGTTAGAATTATTTTTATCAGTATAGTCTATAAAATCATTATACTGACTATTTATATTACGAATTTCAAGGCCTAAGTATTCATTTATATGAACATTTTCTGTTAGATTGATTCCATTATACCATTTTGTCTCAAACCTGTATGTGGAAGCTTTTTCTTTTAGGTAAGTGATATTATGTCTGCTTAATTTCATTTTTGCCACCAGACCTCCATATTCTGCACTAATACTAAAATTATTTTTAACAAAATACTCTACTCCCAAGGTAACCATAGGAATAGAAAAAAAGTCAAAGGCTTGAAGTGGAGAAGTGTAAATAAAAACTTTGTTTTTGGGTACAATAGTCACTTTTTTATTACCTAACATAATTTTGTTAGATAACCTATCTGTTACAAAATGTAAGTTATTCTTGTATCGATATCCTTTATTATGAAATAAGTCTACAGCTAATCCTAATCCATAATTATATATATTAAGAAAAACTGTATTAGATAATTTTTTATTAAAAGAGAAATCCTGTTGTAAACTGTCTTTTAAAACTCTAATTTTTAGAGGTTTTTTAGATCGTAATGGCCTAATAGTTGTTTGGTTTATATCAATAGAGATAGTGTCGCTATCAAAAATAATTTTACTATTCTTATCTGCAGAAATTTTAACTTTAGTTCTTTTTCCATTAAAAATACTTGCACAAGAATTTAAAGTTAAGATAATTATTAAAAGGAGCCCAGTTTTTTTTGCCAAACTATATTATTTTACCATCAATCATCGTCAGTTTTCTATCTGCCATATTTGCCAATTCCTCATTATGAGTTACCAAAACAAAGGTTTGATTAAACTCATCACGAAGTTTAAAAAATAATTCGTGCAAACTCTTTGCAGAATCTGTGTCTAAATTACCACTTGGTTCATCAGCTAAAATTACTGAAGGATTGTTTATTAGAGCTCTAGCAACTGCTACTCTTTGTTGTTCACCTCCAGAAAGTTCATTGGGTTTATGGTTTATTCTGTGTGATAAGCCTAAAAAAGAAAGAATTTGTTTTGCTTTTTCTTGAGCTTCTTTTTTGTTTTTTTTACTTATAAATGCAGGGATACAAACGTTTTCTAAAGCTGTAAATTCGGGTAATAATTGATGAAATTGAAAGATAAAACCAATGTGTTTGTTTCTAAATTCTGATAGTTGCTTGTCGCTTAAATTTTTTAGAGAAACATCATTTAGACTTAATTCAAATTCTTGCTCTTTTAAAGGTTTATCTAGGGTTCCTAAAATTTGTAGCAATGTTGTTTTTCCTGCTCCAGAAGGACCAACAATAGCCACAATTTCACTTTTTTTAATATCTAAATCAACACCTTTTAAAACTTCTACATCTCCATAGTATTTATGAATATTCTTGGCTTTTATCATTCCTTGTAATTTACAACGAAAATATAAAAAAGAAATCAGAAAAACCGTTAAGAATTCCTGATTTCTGACTAATTGAACGCTATGTTCTTATCCTTTTAAAAAATGTTTTTAATCTTATTGTAATCAATAAAATACACAAATCTTACAGAGAAAGTATGTTGTTGAGATTGCTCAAATAAATTATCTAAGTTTTCTTTAAAGCTCAAGTTTGCGTCTGTATCTGAATTAAAAATTGAGTTTCTATAAAATGCAATTAACTGACTTCCAGGAGCAAATTGCCATATATAATTTAAATCTAAGTTCCAGCTATTAAAGTTTACATCTTCTCCTACATACGAGTTGTTTAGGTCTAAACCACCCTCTGTGTTTAAGTTATAGTAACTGTTGTATTTCGCAGAACCCCAATAATGCCTAAAACTTAATGAAAGTGAAGCATTAGTGCTAAAACTATAGTTGCCAGAAATCGTATTGGTGTAATTTTTACGATCTCTCATGCCAAAAATAAAGTTGCTTGCATCTTCATCTACATAACCTTGATCATCATTTGTTTTGTTGAAGCTTAACCTATATCTAAGAGAAAACTGATTGGTAAAACGATAACGTGGTGCTACACTAAATCCATAACCAACTTTTGGGTTGTTGTTATAACTTGTATAGAAAGCATCAGCATTTAATTCAAATTTCTTTTGAGAATTGGTAGATATGTAGGCATTTACATTTTTTCTTTCTGGCTGAAGAAAAAAGATTCCACTTGTAGTACCTTGTCTTGGTTCAAAGAAATCCTTTTGCTGAGTTCCGTAGTTAAAATTTCCACCAAAAGAAAAACGACTTCTAGTTTGTGCATTAAAATTTAAACCAAATTGTGTTCCTGTATAAATTCCTGAAAAGTGTTGGAAGTTTATTTGTTGATAATAATTAAAATTATATCTATTAAATTTCTTGGTAGGCTGTAAAGTTCTCCAACCACCATTCATATAAATAGCTTGTTCATTATTGCTAAAAAGTATACCAAAATCATTAGGGTTAAAATCTTTGCTTGTAAAGTTGTACCCTATCTCTCCTCTCCAATGTCCGGAGTTATACCCAAAACTATTATCAAACGTCCAGCCTGTATTTGGGTTGTTTATATCATCAGATATGTTACTCATTCTTACAGAACCATCAGCATTATATTTACTGTCTTTTGTCTCTATATGCCAATCTAAAGCAGTTACATTTGCATCTCTAAAACGTCCATCTCGTGTAACATTTGTATTGATTAATGAAACTGTTGAATTTTGGTTAAATTGTTGGTCTAAAACCATGATATTGTAATTAGAGAAAGGATTTATAACCTCTTCTCTTATTTTACCAGTGTTGTTGTTTTTTATTTTTGCATTCGTTGTTTCTGTGATTGCATTAAAGAAACCTATGCCTAAACCTTTTTTTGTTCTTCCAGAAATTTTAACTGCATTTAGCATGGTTACTTTTCCTGGGTAATCTATTATTTCTTCATCTGAAGATAGTGTGCTTTCTACATTAAATTGATCTATAGGTGAACCTCCAATTCTCCTTGAATAAAACAGTCTACTTATATTAAAAAGCTCTGTACCTTCTGTGAAAAATTGTCTTTGCTCTGTAAACTGTTGTTCAAAAGGACCTAAGTTTAAAACGACATCATCAAAACCAACTTGACTAAAATCAGGAATTAAAGTAGCATCTAAAGTGAAGTTTTCTGTTAAACCATATTTTATATCCATTCCAACGCTCCAGTCAAATTCTGTATTCCCTTCAAATGTATTGGTAGTTGCAGATGCATAGGGATATAAATTTAATCTTGTTGGAGGTTTAATATTTCTAAAATCTTGAATTAAACCATCATATTGTGTCCATCTTCCCACCGAATTGTCAATATGAGTCCAAGTATGTTGTGAGTTTAGTTTTTCTAACCTTCTGTGAAAATTGAATCCCCATGACTGTACAGGTCTATTTGCAAAACGTAAAGCTCTGTATGGAATTTTCATTTCCACATTCCAGCCTTTTTTATCAGTAGAAACAGCACTTTTCCAAACAGCACTCCAGTTAAAATCTTCATTTCCATTCGATACTTTAGAGTCTGCTTGGTTTCCTGTACTTTGAACAATAAATTCAAAGGGGTTTTGTCCATCATCATTTGGGTTAATGGTAAGTAAAAAGAAATCTGCTTGACTAAAATTATCTCTAACAGCGAATTCTTTGGGTATGCCTTCAGGATCAGGATCATTCATTTGAGCAGAAATATAAATTGCATCATCATCATAGACAACTTTTACAATAGTTTGATACTCTTGAGGAACTAAATCGCCATTTTCTGGTCTAAAAATGACAAAGTCTGTACAAACTTCTGCATTTTCCCAGGCTTTGTCATTTAAAATTCCATCAATTTTTGGGGATTTTGAGACACGAGTTGTCTTGATTGTTTTTCTTTTTTTAGTGTTTTGAGCCGATAGTTTACAGGCAAATACAACTAAAATCAGAAAAAAAAGATTTTTGTTGAACATTTAATTTTTGGTTGATTATGTTAAAACAAAATTAGAAAGGAGTTGTCTTAGAAGACAAAGCCTTAAAAATCCTAGTACTAATTAATAGAAAGACACCAGAAATTTATGGGTGTTACATATTTACCATGTTAAATTTTTCTTAAAGAAAATAGATTGTGTTTTTTTAATTTAATTTTAGATAAAACCTTGCCGAAATTCACATCTGAATTTGTATTTTTGCTAACGTTTTTAAAAGATATATAGATGAACTTACACGAATATCAAGGGAAAGAAATCTTAAACAGTTTTGGTGTTAGAATTCAACGCGGAATTGTAGCAAGTAACCATAAAGAAGCTGTAGATGCAGCGAAACAATTAACTGCTGAAACAGGTACTGGTTGGCATGTTATTAAAGCTCAAGTTCATGCAGGTGGACGTGGAAAAGGGGGAGGAGTTAAGTTGGCTAAAAACTTACAAGAAGTAGAAAGTATTGCTAATGACATTATTGGAATGATGTTGATTACGCCACAAACTTCAGCAGAAGGAAAAAAAGTAAATCAAGTATTGGTTGCAGAAGATGTGTATTATCCAGGAGATTCTGAACCAGAAGAATATTATATGTCTGTTTTATTAAACAGAGCCACTGGTAGAAATATGATTATGTATTCTACAGAAGGAGGTATGGATATCGAAACTGTTGCAGAAGAAACTCCACATTTAATCTTTACAGAAGAAATCGATCCTTTATTAGGTATCATACCATTTCAAGCACGTAAAATTGCATTTAACTTAGGTTTATCTGGTGCAGCTTTTAAAGAGATGACAAAATTTGTTACCAATTTATACAAAGCATACATAGGTTCTGATTCTTCAATGTTTGAAATTAATCCGGTTTTAAAAACATCTGATGATAAAATTATGGCTGTAGACGCAAAAGTTTCTTTAGACGAAAACGCATTATATAGACACAGAGATTATGCAGCATTACGTGATTTACGTGAAGAAAACCCAATTGAAGTAGAGGCAAAAGCTGCTGGTTTAAACTATGTAGATTTAGACGGAAACGTTGGTTGTATGGTAAATGGAGCTGGTTTAGCAATGGGAACTATGGATTTAATTAAAGAATCTGGTGGTGAGCCTGCTAACTTTTTAGATGTAGGTGGTACTGCAGATGCTCAAAGAGTAGAAACTGCTTTCGGTATTATTTTAAAAGATCCAAATGTAAAAGCAATTTTAGTGAATATCTTTGGAGGTATTGTACGTTGTGACAGAGTTGCACAAGGTGTTGTAGATGCATACAAAAGTATGGGAGACAAGATTAATGTGCCAATTATTTGTAGATTACAAGGTACTAATGCTATTGAAGCTAAAGAATTGATTGACAATTCTGGTATGGAAATTATTTCTGCGACTGAGTTTCAAGAAGCTGCCGATAAAGTAAGTGAAGTTTTAGGATAATATTCTTAAAGTTTTTAATAAAATAATAAGCCTCGTGAAAACGAGGTTTTTTTTATTGTAAAATAATGAAGATTCTGATAGTTTTTTATGGTAAGTTTTGAATAGTATTGTTTTGAGTTTTTTTAAAAACTTTTCTTTTGTTAAAACTTATATTTTAAAGGGTTTATTTAGATTATACGATAAGGGTAATTGCTTTATTCAGGATAGTGCAGGATACTGTAAGTTTATTTCTAATCTATTTTAGCTTAAAATATTAACTAAATTACCCCTAAAATGAACAAAATTAACATTAAAATTAAGGTATTGGCTGTTGCAATATCTCTAGGAGCTTTCATTTCTTGTGAACAACAAGAAAATGATTTTGAAACTGATTCAAAGATTATTAAAGAAGTTGAGTTATTAGGAAAAAGAGGAGAAGAGACTAACTGTACTCCAGGAAAAAGTAATTTTAATACAAGAAATGTTGACATAAGTAATCCTGCGAATACAGGAACAGTAGATGATAGAACATGTCATCAAGATTATTATGAGCTTACTAAATTTGGTAAAATTTATGGTAATTATAGAATTGCTGAAAATTCGAATCACTGGGATACAAATACTTTACAGCCTAGAATAGAACGTTCTTATCCTAGAGCAAATAGTAAAATTGGAAGTAAATTTACTTTTAAAGGTAAATTTATCATAGAAAGAGTAGGTACTACAGGTAACTTTAATACCGAAGGTACTTACATTGCTCAAACAAAAGGGAAGTATAATGCAGAAGGGTCTAGCCCAGGTAGTGGTGATAAAGATCCTGCAATTTGTTTATACTTAGCTAAAAAAGGTGCTAAAGTAAATGGTGTGCAAACTTTTGATATATATGCAGAACGAATTAAAAAAGTTAGAAGTACAAATGGAAGTGGAAGGGAAGTAGTAAAATTAACTACTGTTAATAAAGGAGAAGAAAATGATTTCGAAGTAAGAATGGGTTTCAGAATTGTAAATGGAGAAAAGCAACATTACTGTAACGTATTTATAAACGGAACACCTTACTATTGGAATGTACCTCAGCCAAATAGAGGTACACAATCTGGATTTAGATATGGAGCATATCGTTGTAAAGGAGGATCTGCGCATATTAGATGGGCTGACACTAAATATACTCGTATAAACAAATAATTTAGTTTAAATTTAGGAATTATAAAAAACCTCAAAACATTTGTTTTGAGGTTTTATTTTTCAATTAATTTTGTTGTTAAATACTTTTTTTTTTTTGACTTTATAAGAGGTTTCATGATACGCTAATTTTCCATCTTTAGCAATACTTTCAATAATAACCAACATTTCTCCAATATTGTCATCTGCATAAAATTCTACTTTACCTTTTCCGTTTTTATCTGATGTTAGATTAGGTTGCCAAAAAACTATTGAGCGTAAAATTCTTTTTTAATAGAAAAACTAGGTTTTATAGTTTAAACCTATTAATCACGTACATGTCCTTCTCCAATAATATAATATTTGTTGGTGACAAGCTCTTTTAGGCCTAAAGGTCCTCTATGATGCAATTTGTCTGTACTTATTGCCAATTCTGCTCCAACACCTAATTGACCACCATCCGTAAAACGAGTTGAAGCGTTTTTGTATACAGCAGCACAATCTACTTGCTCCATAAAATTATTAGCATTAGCATCATTCGTTGTCATAATTGAGGCAGAATGTCCACCAGAAAATTGATTAATCATTTCAATTGTTTGCTCTAAATGATCTACAGCTGCAATACAACATTTTAATTCTAAAAATTCTTCTCGCCAAATATTTTGATCTGTAATTAATGTTTCTTCTGATAAAACCTCTTTTATTTCATCATCAACTAAAATAGTAACCTTTTTTTCCTTTAAAACAGCTTGTAATTCTTTTACTTTTGATTCGAAATCTTCGATGTTTTTGTTGATAAGGATTTTATCTAAAGCATTACAAGCCGAAATTTTATCAGTTTTAGCATTAATGATTACAGCTAAGGTTTTTTGCCAATCTGCATGTTCATCAACATATAAAAAATTATTACCTCTACCACTTATTAAAACTGCACATTTGGCGTGTTCTTTTACAAAGTTTATCAAACGTTCTCCACCTCTTGGTACAATTAAATCGAGTTGCTCAGAAGGGTTTTTTAGAAAAGATTGGGTTTCTTCTCTGTTGAGTTGCATCAACTTAATGTAATCTGTACTCAAATTATTTTCTTTTAAAGCTTGATGCCAAAAATCAACTAAAATAACATTGCTGTTTACAGCTTCTTTACCACCTTTTAACAAGATTTTATTGTTGGCTTTAAACGCTAAAACAGCAGCCTCTATGGTTACATCTGGTCTTGATTCGTAAATAATCATGATGGTTCCAAAAGGAGCAGTTTTGTTGGTTACTTGTAATCCGTTGTCTAAATCTTTATGACTAATAATTTGATTTACAGGATCTTCTTGCGCTTTAACTTCGTTGATGGCTTTGATCATTCCATCAATTTTTTTATTGTTTACAATCAAACGATCAAACATTGCTTGATCTTCTTTCTGAAAAGCATCTAAATCTTTTTTATTCGCTTTTAATAAGGCTTCTCGATTTTCATCAAGAATTCTTGTCATGCTTTGTAATACGTTGTTTTTTGTTGTTATGTCTAGTAATTTCATCATTTAAATTTTAAAGTGCCACTTTTGTTCCTACAGATTTACCGTCAATAATATCAATAATGGTATTGTCTCTTTTACCATTTGCAATAAAAGTAGGGATGTTGTTTGCAGCCGTTTCTTGCGCGTAATCTAATTTAGAACCCATTCCGCCTCTGCCTTCACCAGGTTTTTTATTACTATCTCTAATGTATTTGTCTAAATCTTCATCAGGATTTACATTGGTGATTAAATCACTATCCTCAGACTGAGGATGCCCAGTGTATAAACCATCGATATCTGTTAAGATGATTAATTTATCAGCATTCATTAATTGCGCAATTAAACTGGCTAATTCATCATTATCAGAAAACATAGACATGGTAACAGAAACAGCATCATCTTCATTGGCTATTGGGACAACACCTTCAGCCATTAATCCTTCGCAACAATTTATCATATTTTGTCTATGCACACCAGGGCTAAAATCTCTTTTGGTAGGTAATACTTGTGCACACTTCATACCAAAGTCATTAAAAAGATTGTAATAATGACGCATCATTCTTGGTTGACCGATAGCAGAGTATACCTGACGTCTTTGTGTTTCGTTTTCAATTTTTGACTCTCCTAAAACCTCTTTACCAGCAATTACAGAACCAGATGAAACAAGAATAGTCATAATGTCTCTTTCATATAATTCTGCAACTTGTTGTACTAAGCGCCTTAAAACAGGTCTAACAATTCTGTTATCTCTGTTTGTCATTACATTTGTTCCTACTTTAATTACGATTCTTTCTTTGTACATTTTAGTGTTCTTTACCTAACTCTACAGCTCTATTAAAAGCAGCAAAAGCAGCGTCTTTTATTAATTCGTTTACGTTATTGTCTTCCATAGAATCTAATGCTGCACGTGTTGTACCGCCTTTAGAAGCTACTTTTTCCATCCAAGAATTTGGTGATAAGTTAGATTGATTAAAAAGTTCTATGGCACCTGTAAAAGTTTGACTCACCAAAACAGTTGAATCTTTTTTTGAAAAGCCCATTTTAAGTGCAGCTTCCATCATACTTTGCATAAAATAAAACACGTAAGCTGGCCCACTACCAGAAATTCCAGTAGAAGCATCAATTAATTTTTCAGTGCTTACTTCCATAGATTTACCAGTGGTATCTAATAAGCTTTCAATGGTTAATTTTTCAATTCTAGAAACTTCAGGTGATGTTACGTAAGAGGTTAATCCTTTACCTATTTTAGCTGGTAAATTAGGCATTGCTCTTACAATTTTTGTTAAACTAGAATATTGTTTGATGTTATTGATATTAACACCAGCCATTATAGAGACTAGTATTTGGCCAGGTTTTACATAAGGTTTTAATGCTTTAAATAGATTTTCTGCATGATAAGGTTTTACCGCGATAAAAATAATATCTGCTTTTGGTACACATTCTTCTAATTCTTTAAAAGCATCAAAATGAGAAATCTCATTTAATTCTTCTAATTTTTCTTCAGAATTATCTAAAACCATAATGTTTTTCTTCTTCAATAATTTTGATTTGGACATACCTTCTGCATAGGTTAACCCCATATTACCAGCACCGATTACTAAAATTTTCATTTTTTTTTTAAGTTTAATTAATTAATTAATTAATTATTTATTT
>NZ_VRMJ01000042.1 GCF_009832745.1 Polaribacter septentrionalilitoris
TTAAAACAACTAATAAATACAACCTAAAACAACTTCTCAATGAACTAATCCTCGCTCTAAAAACTATTTGTTTTTTCGCTTAGCGGGTGCAAATATACAACCCATTTTTAATCTCACAAGTCTTTTTTGAATAATCTTTTTAATTACTTTTTAAACCTTAATTAAAACGCTTGTTCTTAATTGATTATAAATCACTTTTTTTTTATTATTAGATTGAATTACATTATAATTATAGTGTAAATTCATTACACTAATAAGTTCTCAAAAGAATTGGACGCCATAATCTATGGAATACGATTCTAAATACCATAGTAATAATTAATATTCTTTCTGGAATAACATGATACAGTTAAATAGGCTATTAATAGCTACCCAATGCTTAATACCAGCAAAATTGCTCGTGTTAAGCGTTGAAGCGTTTGTCTGAGCTCTTTTGGGAAGTATAAACAAAAAGCGAGCGAGGAAAGCCTGACCCTGACAACGGAAAGGGAAACACAAAAAAAAATCTAAGATTAATTACTATATAGGAAGTACTTAAATTTACTATATTGTGCTTGTCTAAACATCAAACTAAATTATAACCATTAAAATTATTGGTAATGAAAACAAACAAAAAACTATACCTATTGCTATTCCTAGCTGGGTTAATTGCCGCCTGTGACGTTTCTTATTTTGACAAAGAAATTGAAGATGTTTCCTGGGATGGTAATGTGAAAATTCCTGCTGGATTTATTAATTACAATTTGTCTGAAATATTTAACGACATTGGATCAAGTGATTTGAGCCCAACATCTACAGAAGAATTTAGCTTTAGTTACTCTAAATCTTTTTCTGGAGTAAATAACGACGCATTTAATGTAAAAATTGACGACACTAACATAGAAAGTTCTATAGAAAGCCCGATAACTCAAGTAGATTTAGATGGAATTGGAGAGAGTTTTCCATATACTATTACACAAGAAATTTCTCCAGGAGTTACAAATCCGTTAATTGGAACGTATCAAAGAAGCAATCAAAAAGTACATGATTTAAACTTGTCTAAAAAATTAACAGAAGTTTCATTTGACGGAGGTCTTTTTACAATAACATTCACCTCTAAAGTTGATGCAAGCATAGATTTAACAGTTACTATACCATCATTTAAGAAAAAAACAGATGGAGGTATTTTTACTCAAACAGTTACTATTTCTGGTGAAACTCAAGAAACAATCACTTTAAATTTAGATGAGTATTCTGTAGATTTAACCAATGATGGTACTGGAACAGGTAAAACAACAAATAAGGTTGTAATAGATGTAAATTCTAGTTTTACATTTGCAGCTGGAAACCAACTAGATGCAGATGATGCTATATCATATAAAGCTGTAATTTCTAATGTTTCTTATGAGGTAATTTACGGAGATTTTAAACAAGAAACGTTTAATGTTTCTTCAAATACTATTGATTTAGGAGATTTCTTTGACAACTTTAGTGAAGGTGATGTCTCTTTTGAAAACGTTACTATGTCAATAGATGTTACTAATGACTACGGATTTCCTATTAGTATGGATTTATCTTCTGTAAAAGCTGTAAATAATTCATCATCAGTGAATTTAACATATACAGGAAATCAATCTTTAGCAAATACAATTATTGTTGATGAAGTAGCCAACTTTGGAGATGCTGAAAAAATGACTAGTGTAACCCTTGACAATAGCA
The DNA here is from genome assembly GCF_009832745.1 of Polaribacter septentrionalilitoris. Taxonomy (GTDB): domain Bacteria; phylum Bacteroidota; class Bacteroidia; order Flavobacteriales; family Flavobacteriaceae; genus Polaribacter; species Polaribacter septentrionalilitoris. The sequence continues at coordinate 1,699 of NZ_VRMJ01000042.1, forward strand.
ACTCAAACATAGGAACCCTTTTAGAATCTAAACCATCATCTTTAGAATTTGATGTTTCAGGTTCTGCAAACCCACTTAATTCTGGCGGAGTAAACACAAACTTTTACGCCAAGAATAATACTGGGTTAAGTGCAGAAGTAAAAATTAATTTTGATAAAGTAAGTTTAGATAAAGAAATTGATTTTGATGGCGCTGAAGATTTAGACGATTTTAAATACATTAAAATAGTTGCAAGTGTAGAAAATAAAATTCCTTTAACAGGAGATATCGTTTTAGAATTTAAAGATAATTCTAATCAAATTGTACATACAGAATCGTTAAACGCTTTTCAAGCTGCCAATTTAGGTCAGAATGGACAATCTGATGGTGTTGCAGTTTCATCGAACTTCGAAATAGAGTTAAATGAAACTGAAATAAGTAATATTACTAATGCTAGCAAAATAAACGTAAGAGTTACACTGCAATTACCAACAGGAAAAGATTCTGTTGTTATTAAAGGTAGTGATGAATTAGAAGTAAATGTTGGTATAGAAGCAAACGCAAGTATAACATCTGAAGATTAAAACCATGAAAAAAAATATATATTTAACAAGCCTACTTGTCTTTGTGCTTATCAGCTCTGTAAAAGCGCAAGATTATCTATCTTTTTATAGTTTAAAAGATTATGTAATTCAAACTCAAGATTTATCACCCATTTATTTACCTAAATATAAAGTAAGTTTTGGTACACCATTAAATGTTGGCGCAAACCTTAACTCTACCATAAAACTAAACGACATATTAGTAGAAAGTGGTAATAACAGTTTAAAGTTAGATTTTGACAACCTGAATAGTGTTGCCGGAACTTCTAATGTTTTTGCTACAGATATAACTGCAAACTTATTTATGTTAGCTTTTAAGACTAAAAAAGGTTCTATTACGTTTTTTGCTAATGCCAGAGCTAATTTAGCTTGGGAATTTACGGACACTTTTACCAATATTGCAGCAAACGGTTTTGGGCAAAGTTTTGCCTTATCTCAAGAAAGATTAGGATTAAATTCCTACAGTGAAATTGGTGTGGGTATAACTCGACAATTTTTCAACGATAAGTTTACGGTTGGAGTACGATTAAAGTCGCTAAATGGTATTGCACATTCTTCGATTGAAGATAATGCAGAATTTGCTGTTGATATTAATCAGAATAATTTTCTTTGGACTATCATGGCATCAAACGCAGTAGTTAATACATCTGGAATTGCCAACACTGATGATCTCTCTTTCTTTGGAAATAATAGTGGTTTTGGAATGGATTTAGGATTTGCCTATCAACTTAATAACAAATTCTCTTTTGAATTGGCAATTAATGATTTAGGTTCTATTAATTGGACAGACAATGTAACCAACTATAGAATACAAGACACTACAGGAGCAGTTTTTCAAGGTTTTGATTTCCAAGATTCTGGAAATGTGCAAGGTGAGATAGAAGATGCTTTAAACGATGTTATTGGAACATCTGAAACTAATGATAGTTTTAAAACCAAAATAGGTTCGAGAACTTTTTTCTCGGCAAATTATCAAATGTCAGAGAAAAATGCCTTAAGAGCTACTTATTTTAGTAACAATAATCCGTTTGTAGAAACTAAACCTAGCTTTGGCTTGGGTTATAACAGAACGTTACCCAAAGCAACTTATGGAGTTATAGCAAGTACTGGTGGTAATACTGGAGGCATGAGGTTTGGTGCAAACTTTGCTGTTCAACTTGGATTTTTACAGCTTTATACAGCTATCGAAGACATTTCTAATATTTCTGGTAAGGTTGAAGAAGCAAATCAAGCGAATTTTAGATTTGGACTGAACTTCCTTTTTGGTTACAAAGGAAAATCGAAAATGAAAATCAAAAAAGAAACTGATGACAAAAATTAATTTTGAATACAAAAAGAAAGAGCAATTTATTAATTGCTCTTTCTTTTTTTGTTTTTCTTCTTTTTTCTAATTTTAGCAAACATCTTTTTATAAACGTCAACATCTACTTCTGCTTTTCTTTCTATTATAATTTTAGAAAAATCAAATTGGAGTTTTGAGGGTTGTCTTTTTAATTTATCGTCTTGAAAAGCACGTTGCAAAACATCCTCTATTAAAAAGTCTTCGTTTTCTGTTTCTGGATGATATTCTGATTTCAAAGAAAGCTTAAATACATTTGCTGTAGTATTATACCAAAACGCTTTCCAACCACTTCGTAGTTCTCTAATATTATTGAAAGCTGTTTTACCAGTTTGACGATGAATCAACTTTATTAAAATACGACCTTCTGTTTTGGTCATTTTTTTGATTTGATCTGTAAACTCTCCTTCAATATACTTTTGAATTTGTCTCGTGTATTTTTTGCGTCTTCTTTTAGATTCTATTCTTTTTAACCTCGCGTTTAAAGAATCTAGTCTAGTTGATGCCAATTGCGCATAAGGATAAGCCTTGAAGACTTTTCTACGAAACCATAAATAATAACGAATATCATTTCTGGATTTGAATTTAGGTTTCGGCAATAATTCGAATCCTTTGAATTCTACCGTTAGTGAATCTCCAGGTTTTACAAAAACATACTCATCTATATTATCTGGCAAGGAGTCTTTCTCTTTTACTTGAGCAAAAGAAATGAGACAATTTAAGACTATATATATGTATAATAGGTTTTTCATTTTACCAAACAGAAAAAATAAAGTACAAAGTTACCTAAACAAAAAGGTTGCCAAAACTATTGACTAATTTTATCAATAAAATCTTGTTCTGAAATGATTGGGATACCCAATGTTTCAGCTTTTTGCAGTTTTGAAGGCCCCATATTATCACCAGCAATAATAAAATTTGTCTTTTTAGAGATTGATGAACTGACTTTTCCTCCATTATCTTCTATGGCTTTTTTAAGTTCGTTTCTGCTCATTTGATGAAAAATTCCTGAAACCACAAATACTTGCCCTTGTAATTTATCGGTTTGATTTTCTAAACTTTCAGGTGAAACCTCTAATTGGAGTCCGTATAATTTTAAACGATTAATTAATTGAATGTTTCCTAAATCGGATGAAAAATCGATAATACTTTGTGCTATTCTATCTCCTATTTCATCTACAGCAATTAAAGTTTCAAAATCAGCAGTCATTAAATTGTCTATAGATTTAAAATGTTTTGCTAATTTTTTTGCAACAGTTTCTCCTACAAAACGAATTCCGAGTGCAAATAATACTTTTTCAAATGGAATACTTTTTGATTTTTCAATTCCTGAAATCATATTTTTAGCAGATTTTTCTGCCATCCTCTCTAAAGGAATTACTTGCTCAACTTTTAAATCATATAAATCAGCATAATTTTGAATCAATCCTTCTTTACGCAATAAATCTACAGTTTCTCCACCTAAACCATCAATATCCATTGCTTTTCTGCTAATAAAATGCTGAATCCTTCCAGTAATTTGTGGAGCACATCCAAATTCGTTTGGGCAATAATGTTTTGCATCTCCTTCTGTTCTTACCAAAGGTGTGTTACATTCTGGGCAATTTGCAGCATAAATAGTTGTTGTAGAATTTTCTGGACGTTTTGTAAAATCTACCCCAATAATTTTCGGAATGATTTCTCCTCCTTTTTCTACAAAGACTGTATCTCTTTCTCTTATATCCAACTTTTCAATTTGATCAGCATTGTGCAAAGAAGCTCTTTTTACAGTTGTACCTGCCAATTGTACAGGTTCTAAATTTGCCACTGGTGTAATTGCGCCTGTTCTACCCACTTGATACGTAATTTCATTTAAAATGGTAGAAACTTGTTCCGCCTTAAACTTATAAGCAATTGCCCATCTTGGTGCTTTTGAAGTATACCCCAACTCTTCTTGATGTTGCAGATTATTTACTTTGATTACAACTCCATCTGTTTCGTATGGTAAATCATGACGTTTTTTATCCCAATGATTTACAAACTCAAAAACTTCATCAATTGATGTTGCTAAAGTGATTGTTTTAGGAACCTTAAACCCAACTTTTCTAGCATTCTCTAAACTTTCGAAATGAGTTTTATATTTGCGTTCTGAAGTAACTACTTGATACAATAAACAATCTAAAGGACGTTTTGCAACCTCAGCACTATCTTGTAACTTTAAACTTCCGCTTGCAGTATTTCTTGGATTCCTATAGGCTTCTTCATTATTTGCTAATCGTTCTTGATTCATTTTTGCAAAACCATCAAGGGGCAAAATAATTTCTCCACGCATTTCAAAATCGCGTACAAAGTCCGTTTTGATCTGTAAGGGTAGCGATTTTATTGTACGAATGTTATTGGTAACCTCATCACCTTGAAAACCATCTCCTCTGGTTACTGCTTTTACAAATTGCCCATTTTCGTAAGTTAAATTGATAGACGCACCATCATATTTCAGTTCACATGTATATTCAAGCTCTGTTCTTCCTAATATTTTTTGAATACGTTTTTCCCAGTCTAACAAATCTTCTTTAGAGTAAGAATTGTCTAAAGAATACATTCTGTTTTTATGCGTAACCGTTTCAAAGTTTTTAGTGATGGTACCTCCTACTCTTTGTGTTGGTGAATTTGCATCAAAAAACTCAGGATTTTCTAATTCTAATTTTTCTAATTCTTTGAGTTTGATGTCAAAATCGTAATCTGATATAGTTGCATTATCTAACACATAATAGTTATAATTATGTGTGTTTAATTCATCACGAAGTGATTGTATTTTTTGTGCTGCTGTCATTTATATTCTACTCTCTTACTGTGCCAGAAAAATGATTTACTTTTGGGTTTATAGGATTTCCTGAAGAACGCCTAAAACTAGCAACTTGACCTGTATGCCAAATAGCATCTGCAATAGGCCCATTTATTACATTAAAAAATGGAATGGTAATTTTACCATCCTTTTTTATAGAAAATTCTGCTAAATTTTTACTCGCCTTTATTTTTTTACTTACTGCTGCTATATTTACTAAAGTTTGCTTTCTCTTTTCTGTAAACGTCATTTTAGATTTTTCAATTTCTTGAGGAACTTTTGTTTTTGTTAAACGCAACATCATGTTAGACAAATCGTATAAATGATTTATGGTAGCTTGACAGTTTCTACCTTTTCCATCAGGTTGATATGCTAAATCTTCTGGTCTTAACCCATTTGTAGCCCAATAGTATCTAAAGCCTAAACCATCTATCATTCTTGCTACTGTATTTTGTGCTGTATATTTTTCATCCATCTTTGGTATTTCATAATATGGAAGTTTTTCTTGTCCTTTCATTAGAAATATGTTTATTAAAACTAAGACAAAAGTTAATTTTTTCATTAAAATAAATTTTGATAAAAATAGTGAAAACATTTAAAGTTCTCGATACATTTTGTTTTTCATTTAGATCAAATAGCACACTCTAACTGACAATGACTTTTACATTAAGTTCTCTAAAATTAAGCAAACAAGTTTAGCCCAGATTGAGCGGTATGTTTGAGCTCGTTGAGGAACGAAACAGCGAGTAGCGAAAGCTGGAAATAGCTTCTAAAAAAAATAAAACCCGAAACAGAAAATTGCTTCGGGTTTCTTTGCTTATGTGTTAAGCTGGGGAAATAATATTTTAATAATAGGTAAACCTTCTTACTTTGGCAATGTGTTTTGCCAAACGTATTACTTGATGAGAATAACCGTATTCATTATCGTACCAAACATAAATTACAATTGTTTCTCCGTCTACAATAGTTGCATTACTATCAAAAATTGATGGTGCAGTTGTACCAATAATGTCTGAAGATACTAACTCGTTATCTAAAGAGTATTTAATCTGTTCTACTAAATCACCTTCTAATGCATATTTTTTTAGCATAGAATTGATTCTTTCTTTAGTAACTTTTGTTCGAAGTTGTAAATTTAAAATAGCTAGAGATCCATTTGGTACAGGAACTCGAATTGCATTTGAAGTCAATCTTCCTTTTAAAGCAGGAATTGCTTTAGCAACAGCTTGTCCTGCGCCTGTTTCTGTAATTACCATATTTAATGCTGCAGCTCTACCTCTTCTGTATTTGCTGTGCATATTGTCTACCAAGTTTTGATCATTAGTATATGCATGAATGGTTTCTAGGTGACCTTTATGAATTCCGAAATTATCTTCTAAAACTTTTAAAACAGGTGTAATTGCATTTGTTGTACAAGATGCTGCAGAGAAAATATCTACTTTATCTGGACTGTATTTTTTATGATTAACACCATGTACGATATTAGGAATTCCTTTTCCTGGAGCAGTTAACAACACCTTATCTACACCATTGGCTTTTAAGTGTCTCTCTAAAGCAACATCATCTCTAAAAGCACCTGTATTATCAATGACTAACGCATTATTGATATCGTAATTTGTATAATCTATATCTTCTGGATTATTTGAAGAAATCATTCTAACAGTAGTTCCGTTAATAATTAACGCATTATGTTCTGCATCTACTTGAACAGTTCCTAAGAAATCTCCATGAACAGAGTCTACACTTAACAAAGACGCTCTTTTTTCTAAAACAGTTTTATTGATTTCTCCACGCGTAACAATTGCTCGCAAACGTAATTGAGAACCTCTACCCATTTTAGAACTCAATTCTCTTGCTAATAGACGTCCAATTCTTCCAAAACCATATAAAACTACATCTTTAGGTTGTATGTCTCCATATTCTATAGCATCTCTTAATTTGTGTTTTATAAACTCAACTTTATTTGCTGATTTTTTTGGGCTCAAATAACTTTCATAAGCCAATTTACCAATATCTAATTTTGATGATGGCAAGTCAACTTTCTGAATAGCTTTGGCAATTTCTAAAGCATCTTTAATAGTGATAGGTTTACTTACAAACTCCTTAGCATAATCAATCAAATTTAAAACTTCATTAGCGCGTTTGTCTACTAAAGGATTTCTAAACAAAACCAATTCAATAGATTTATCATACCATAAATCGTTTACAATATTGATAAATTCTACTGTTGCTCTTCTAACTTGTGCTTGAGATAATACTTCTTCTTCGTAATTAATGGCTGTTAACATTTGTTTGAATTAAGTGTTCATTCTGGTGCAAAAGTATTTCTTTTTTTAAAAATACGAAATCGATTTCGTAAAATTTTCGTAAATAAAAAAATCCTGATAAAATATCAGGATTTCATTGAATTATTTAGATTTATTACTACCTGAAAGCATAACGTTCTCTTTCTCCTTCTAAATTAACAACTTCTAAATAAATTACTTTTCCATTACCATAAGATGCATCTATAATTTTAGCAGCTTCAGAAGCACTTCTAACAGGGTTTTTATTAATTTCAGTAATAATATATCCTTCTTTTACTCCGTAATAATCTAAGTTTCTGTTTCCATTTCTTATAATTTTTGCACCACCTTTAAGACTATATTTCTTTAATTCTTTCTTTGATAAATCTTTTAACTGTATATTAAGACCTCTTGATATAAAAGTATCTTTTTTACTTAGCTTAACACTTTTAGTAATAAATTGTCCATCTCTATCTACTGTAATATTTACCAATTCACCTGGTCTTTTTGCCGTTAATTGACCTCTTAACTCAGAAAATTTAGATATTTTCACGTTGTTTACTTTTTTGATAATATCTCCAGCCTTTAAACCTCCTTTTTTTGCTCCACTATCATCAGGTAAAGATGCAATTCTAACTCCTTCAATATCCTGTTCTCTTTGATCAATGTTTATTCCTAAAATAGCTTCTTGTACAGACCCAAACTCTAACAAGTCATCCACAATTTTTTTAGCAATGTTGGATGGTACTGCAAAAGAGTACCCTATAAAAGAACCTGTTTTTGAAGAAATTGCTGTATTAATCCCAACCAATTCTCCTCTAGTATTTACCAATGCTCCTCCACTATTTCCAGGGTTTACAGCTGCATCTGTTTGAATAAAAGAATCTATTGCAGAATTTCCTTCTAAATCTCTTCCTTTGGCACTTACAATTCCAGCAGTTACGGTTGATGTTAAATCATACGGATTTCCTACTGCTAAAACCCATTCTCCAATTTTTAGATTATCTGAATTCGCAAAAGGGATGTAAGGCAAATCTAAATCAGCATCAATTTTTAACAATGCAATATCATTTTCTTTATCTGTTCCAATTAATTCAGCTGGATATTTTTGCTTATTGTTTAAAGTAATTTCAATATTATTTGCGCCTGCAATTACATGATTGTTGGTTACAATGTAACCGTCTTGAGATATAATTACACCACTTCCTGTACCTACTTGTTCGTACTTTCTTTCTCCATTTCCATTTCCAAAGATTAAATCATAAGGATTCATCCTAGTTCTAACCGCAGTATTTTTTACGTGAACAACAGAATGAATGGATCTTTCTGCAGCAACTGTAAAATCAATAGAATTGACTGCACTAGCTTCGCTCTTGTAGGTTGGATTAAAATTTGTTTGCACCGTTTTTAAAGGCTCTGCAATTGTTCTTTCTACAATAACCTGATCGTTAAATAGCATTTTGTAGCCTCCTAATGTAAGAGCTCCTCCTAAAATTGCCATTCCTAAAAAACCAAAAATTTTCTTCATAATCATCGTTTTTAATAATTCAAATATACAATTTTAACATTTTAAAAAAATCTGTTTAACTTGTTTTTAACGCATTTTAACCACGTATTAACAGCATTTTTTTGTGATTGAAATCGCTATCTTTGTGCCAATGAAATTAGAGTTTTACAAATATCAAGGAACAGGAAACGATTTTGTTATGATTGATAACAGAACAAAAATCTTTCCAAAAGAAAATACTGACATAATTTCACATTTATGTGACAGACATTTTGGTATTGGTGCAGATGGAGTAATATTGATTGAGAATCATCCAGAGTTCGATTTTGAAATGATTTATTTTAATGCTGATGGAAGTCAAACATTTTGTGGTAATGGTGGCAGGTGTGCTGTTGCTTTTGCTAAACAACTTGACATTATTGAAGATAGAACTGATTTTTTAGCTGTAGATGGATCGCATTATGCTGAAATTAATAACGGAATTGTCTCCTTAAAAATGATTGATGTTGACGAAGTAAAAGTTAAAGAGGATGCTGTTTTTGCTTATACAGGGACACAACATCACGTAGAATTGGTTAATGATTTAGACAAATTTCCTGTTTTTGAAAAAGGGAGAAAAATTAGAAATTCATATGATTTCCCAGGAAGTAATGTCAATTTTGTGCAACAAATTAATGCTAATACTTTTCGAGTTCGTACCTATGAAAAAGGTGTTGAAGATGAAACTTTAGCTTGTGGAACAGGGGTTACCGCTGTTGCCATTGCAATGCATAAAACACACAAAACTAAAAGTAATTCAATTTCTTTACCTGTAGAAGGTGGTAATTTAGAGGTTTCTTTTTCTGAAAAAAATGGCCTTTACACCAATGTGTTTTTAACGGGTCCTGCTCAATTTGTTTTTAAAGGTTCTGTTATCACATAATGCAAAAATTACAAGGAAAACATATCAACTTACGTGCTTTAGAACCAGAAGATTTAAATTTTCTATTTCAAATAGAAAACAACGATACTTTTTGGGAAGTTAGCCATACACAAACTCCTTTTTCAAAATATATTTTAAAGCAATATATCGAAAATTCTTATCAAGATATTTTTGAAGCCAAACAATTGCGTTTAATTATCGAAGAAAAATCAACCAAAGATCAAATAGGAACAATTGACTTATTTGACTTTAACCCACAGCATATGCGTGCTGGAATTGGCATTTTAATTCATCCTGATTATCAACAAAAAGGATATGCCTCAGAAACATTATCACTACTAATTAACTATTCTTTTTCTAAGCTAAACTTGCATCAATTGTATGCAAATATTACCTCGGATAATACCAAAAGTATCTCGCTTTTTACAAAATACAACTTTAAAAAAGTGGGGGTTAAAACAGATTGGATTTTATCTGAAGGAAAATTTAAAGATGAAATTTTGTTTCAATTGATAAAACACTAATTTTGTTTTTCATTAAAACTAATTTCATTGCGTAAAAAATCATTATACATCATAGGTTTCTTCCTGATTCTTGGAGGAATTTTAGGCTACAATTATTATCAAAAAATATTTGGAGAGGCAATAACAAAAGAGACTGTTTTGTTTGTAAACTCAACAGACAGTTTAGTTGATGTTAAAGAAAAAATATCAGAATTCTCAAGCAAACCTAACACGTTTTTATGGGTTGCAGCACAAAAAAGTGTTACAAAACCTAAGGTTGGGAGATATGTTTTAAAAGAAGGAATGTCTAATAACGACCTGGTAAACATGTTACGAAGTGGTTGGCAAACACCTTTAAAGCTCTCTTTTAACAATCAAGATACTTTAGAAAAATTATCTGGTAGACTTGCAACTCAGTTAGCTACCGATTCAATTTCTTTACTCACTGCTTTTACCGATAAAGAATTCTTATCTAAAAACAACTTGACAAAAAACTCTGTACTCCAAATATTTATTCCGAATACATATGAGTTTTATTGGACAGTTTCTCCTGAGAAGTTCAGAACAAAAATGCTCACAGCTTACAAAAGATTTTGGAACAATACTCGCTTAAAAAAAGCAAAAGCGCTAAACTTAACTAAAGAGGAAGTTATTACGTTAGCTTCTATAGTTCATAAAGAAACTGCAAAAGAAGTAGAAAGACCTATTGTAGCAGGTTTGTATCTAAATCGTCTAAAAAAAGGAATTCCTTTACAAGCAGACCCAACCATTATTTATTGTGTAAAACGAGTAAAAGGACAAGATTTTGTGGTTAAAAGAGTTTTAAATATAGATTTGGAAATTAAATCACCTTATAACACTTACAAAAACAGAGGGTTACCCCCTACTTTGATAGCAATGCCAGATATTTCTGCTATTGATGCTGTACTAAATCCTGCTAAACATAATTATTACTACATGTGTGCTAGCGTTGATAAGATTGGTTATCACGAATTTTCAAAAACCTTAAGACAGCACAATAGAAATGCCGCTAAATATCAACGTTGGCTTAACAGACATAGAATCAATAGATAATATGAAAAAGGTCTTTCAGTTATCATTTTTACTATGCTCGTTGTCATTTTTCGCACAAAACTCATCATTTTTTAAAAAGTCTGACACATTACATAAAAAAAGAAGAAATGTAGTTGTTATTTCTAAAAGTGCATTAGCTGGTGGCGCTTTAATTGCCTTACATCAACTTTGGTATAAAGATTATCCTCAATCAAGTTTTCATTTTAAAAATGATAATAACGATTGGAAACAAATGGATAAAATTGGTCATTTTATGACCTCATATTATGTTGGTAAAATTGGAATGGAAGCTTTGGATTGGGCTGGGGTTTCTAAAAAAAATCAATTGATTTATGGTGCAACTTATGGTTTTGCATTTTTAACTGCAGTAGAAGTTTTAGATGGATTTTCAAAACAATGGGGAGCCTCACCTGGAGATATTTTAGCAAATGCTGCTGGAACTGGACTGTTAGTTGGACAAGAATTATTATGGAACGAACAAAGAATTACTGTAAAATATTCCTTTCATCAAACCAATTTTGCAAAACAAAGGCCTAATACTTTAGGTGAAAATTATTTGCAACAAGCACTCAAAGATTATAACGGACAAACCTATTGGCTTTCTGCAAATATTTGGTCTTTTAATAAAGAAGGTAACTTTCCTAAATGGTTAAATATTGCTGTTGGTTATGGCGCTGATGGTATGCTTTATGGAAATGAAAATACGCAGAATTCAGCCCTTCAAGACCCATATAGACAGTTTTATTTAAGTCTCGATATCGATTTAGTAAAGATTCCTACTAAATCTAAATTCTTAAAATCTGTGTTTTCTGTTATCAATTTTATAAAAATACCTGCTCCTGCTTTAGAAATTAACACTAAAGGTCAAGTTAAATTTCATTATTTATACTTTTGATAAAATTTAACATTTTGGTAATCAACTGAACTCATATTTGATTATACATTTGCATCCGCAAAACAGAAAGATTCTATATATCAAAAAGTTTTTAGTTTTATGCATTATGTTTTTAGGGTTTATCAACGCAACAACCATTGATAAAAAAGCAAATGCAGCAGACGAAGTTTCTCTTCCGAAGTTTGTAGATTTCAATATTCCTTATTTACAGAAAGATTTTGTTGGTTTTAAAGAAGCTTTGGCTTTTAAAGAATCGCAAGGAAAATATACTGCTGTAAACACTTTAGGTTATTTAGGGAAATATCAATTTGGAAGAACTACATTAGAAAGATTCAGAATTTACAATACGCAAGCCTTTTTAAGAAATCCAGAATTACAAGAACGAGCTTTTATAGCATTATGTAAAGTAAATAAATGGATTTTAAGAAAAGATATTAAGCGTTCTGTGGGTAAAACCATTAACGGAATCAAAATTACAGAATCAGGAATTTTAGCAGCAGCGCATTTAAGTGGAGCTGGAAATGTAAAGAAATTCTTGAGAAGTAATGGTGCTATTCGTTTTGCTGATGCTTATGGAGCAACCATTCAGTACTACATGAAGAAATTTGGAGGCTATAATGTTTCTAACATTAAAGCAGATCGAAAAGCTAAGGTTATTTCTTAATTTTTTCTAATTTTTCACTCATTATCAATTACAAATGAATTATAGAAACATAAAACTGAAGGAGAGAATAAAATCATCCAATAGACAAGTTCTTCTGTTGGAAATGTTATTTTAAAAAAGCTAACTTCACCTATATAACTTCCTTTAAAAGACCAAAGATTATTAGTTAAACCAATGTATTCCATTGAAAAATACACTGAAAAAAAATAAATGATTATAGGAGTAATTTTTAATATAAATTTTGGTCTTTTAATTAAATAATATAAAAAAGGAATGATATTAATTATTCCAATATAAGCATATGAGTATTGTTTTGGATATAAATTAGGGTAAATAAAACACGTTAAAATTAATATAACAGAAATGAAACTTAACGTAAAAAAAACTTTTTTAAATCTTTTTGATAAAGTTTTTATTTTTGCATTTGTAAAATAAAAGTGTTGATAAATAATAATAGTCAAAGAAGACATTAACATCCAACCTAAAATTACAGGTAGGTAAAAGCTATCAAAAAATCTAAATTTTTTATCGTGAATAATCCAAGCATTAGTAAGTTCTCCTAAAAAAGTAAATGGCACACCTATAATAACACCAATTACAGTTGCTATTATTAAAATTTTTAACCAATCTTTTTTTTTTCTGAATGATAAATATATAATTGGCGGTAATAAAAAAACTAAACACCCGAATAAAATTGTTACTGTATGAATTTTCAATAAAAAATAAATATTAGAAATAATAAATAACACAAAAATTATTAAAATATCAATTGCTTTAGCTTTCATAAAAATTACTTTTGAATAATGAAAATAGCTGGTTTTTTGTGTAAATCTGGTTGTTGATGTTTCCAGTCTTTCATCATCATTGTTTTAATATATTCTGATGGTAAAGTGATGTCTGCTGCAATACATAAATTTGTAGTTGGTGTTAATGTTGCTTTTAAATCGGCAAACATTTTTTCATTTCTGTAGGGAGTTTCTATAAAAATCTGTGATTGATTTTTAGCTTTAGATAACTTCTCTAACTCTTTAATTGCTCTTTTTCGGTCACCTTTGTCAATAGGCAAATAACCATTAAATGCAAAGTTTTGGCCATTCATACCAGAACCCATCATTGCCATTAAAATAGAACTTGGCCCAACTAAAGGCACTACCTGAATGTTATTTTGATGCGCTTGTTTTACAATAGTCGCTCCTGGATCTGCCACTGCAGGAACTCCTGCCTCTGATAATAACCCAACATTAATCCCTTCTTTACAAACGTCTAAATATTTTCTGGTTTCTATTTCTTCTGCATATTTATCTAACAACATCAATTGCAGCGAAGGTTGGGATTTTTTAGGTGAAATTTTCTTGATAAATCTTCTTGCCGATTTTTCATTCTCAACAATATAATAATCAATTTGTTCAACTACTTTTTTTACCGATAAAGGCATCACCTCTAAAGGTTCAGTTTCTCCTAATGTAGTAGGAATTAAATAGAGTTTACCGAGCATAATTTATAGTTTTTTAGAAATAATTTCACAAGCCTCATCTAGCATTTGATATACATTTTCAAAACCTTGATTTCCTCCATAATATGGATCAGGAACACTTTGATTTGAATTTGGATTAATCTCATTTAAAATCATACTTACTTTTAGTTCATCATTAGCATTTCTCGCTAACGAAAGAATGTTATGGTAGTTACTCTCATCCATAGCATAAATCAAATCAAAATCATCAAAATCTCTAACTGTAAACTTTCTTGCACTTTGATTTTTAATATTTAATTTATACTTTGCTGCAACTGCTATTGAACGTTCATCAGGTTTATTTCCAACGTGATAAGCTGCTGTTCCTGCAGAATCTACAAAAACATCATTAGGATTTACTTTAGATTGTAAAATTCCTTCAGCCAATGGTGAACGACAAATATTGCCCAGACAAACCATCAATACTCTTTGCATACGATTAAAATTTGTTAAAAATAAAAAACAATTTTCTGTTGTAAAGAAAGTTCATTATCCAAATATGAAATTGAAATAAATACTTCTTAACTAAAATTGAAGTGAAATTTATATATAGCTTTAAGATACTAGAAGGTCAACTTTTTTGTTAAATCATCTACGTATTTTCTGAATTGCTTATCTGTTTCTGTTAAGTTATCTACAGTTTTACACGCATGTAGTACAGTTGCATGATCTCTTTGCCCAATCTGATTTCCAATACTTGCTAAAGATGTTTTTGTTAATCTTTTTGCAAAATACATAGCCAATTGACGTGCTTGTACAATATGACGTTTACGTGTTTTAGATTGTAATGTTGCCACATCCATATCAAAGTATTTAGACACTTCTTTCTGAATATAATCTATAGAAACTTCCTTTTTTGTATTCTTAACAAACTTGTCTACAATCTGTTTTGCCAATTCTATAGAGAATTCTCTACGATTAAAAGAAGCTTGAGCAATCATAGAAATGATAACCCCTTCTAATTCTCTTACATTAGATTTGATATTTTTTGCAATATACCCAATGATTTCTTCTGGCATTTCAACACCGTCTCTAAACAACTTGTTTTCTAAAATAGAAATCCTTGTTTCATAGTCTGGAGCTTGTAATTCTGCTGATAACCCCCATTTGAAACGAGACAACAAACGTTGTTCTATATCTTGCATATCTACAGGTGCTTTATCTGAAGTTAAAATTACCTGTTTTCCATTTTGATGTAAATGGTTGAAAATATGGAAGAACACATCTTGTGTACCTGCTTTTCCTGACAAGAACTGAACATCATCAATAATCAACACATCAATCATTTGATAGAAATGAATAAAATCATTTCTTGTGTTCGATTTTACTGAATCTATAAATTGCTGTGTAAATTTCTCTGAAGAAATGTACAATACAGTTTTGTCTGGATATTTATCTTTGATATCAACACCAATAGCATGCGCTAAATGTGTTTTTCCTAAACCTACTCCACCATAAATTAATAATGGATTAAAAGAGGTTCCTCCTGGTTTATTGGCAACTGCCATGCCAGCAGAACGTGCTAATCTATTTGAATCTCCCTCAATAAAGTTTACAAAACTGTAATTAGGGTTTAATTGAGATTCAATCTTAACTTTTTGTAATCCTGGTATTACAAACGGATTTCTTAATTCTCTTTTATTAGATTCTAAAGGAACTGTTACTTTTTGAGGTTTTAAAGGATCTCTATTAGAACTTGGAATTTTAACAATTTGCGGTCTGTTACTGCTGTAATTGTTTTCCATCTTAACATCGTAAATCAATTTGGCTTCATTACCTAATTGTCTTACCAATGCAACACGTAATAATTTAATGTAATGCTCTTCTAACCATTCATAAAAAAATTTACTTGGCACTTGAATTGTTAATGCTTCTCCTGACAGTTTTACTGGCTTTATAGGAACGAACCAAGTTTTGTAAGCTTGTGGTTTAATATTGTCTTTTATGAAAGACAAACATTCATTCCAAACTGAGTCAGCAGTTATAGTCATTTAGGTAAAGTAAATTTTTTTTAGGTTAATAATTTGGTTAAAAATGGACTTTTTTGAAGCCTTTTTCTAAAGCCTTACAAAAGTGTGAATAAAATTCATTAAAAAAAAATCAAATCACTATTGATTATTAATTATTTTTTCCGTAAAATGCTAATATAAATTTTGTCTATTACAATTGAAAAACTCATCAACAAAAACAAGAATCCGATATTCTGAAACTGACCAAATGGGCGTTGTTTACCACGGAAATTATGCTCAATTTTTTGAATTAGGACGCACGGAATGGTTACGTTCTTTAGGGGTTACATACAAAGATATGGAAATCAGCGGAATAATGCTGCCTGTAATTTCTTTAAATTGTAACTTTATTAAATCTGCATTGTATGATGATGTTTTAACCATTAAAACAATTCTCAAAAAAAAGCCCATGGTTAAAATTGAGTTTGATTACGAAGTTGTAAATCAACATAACGAATTAATTTGTACAGGAAATACCACTTTGGCTTTTATGAACAGAAAAACTATGAAACCTGCACGTTGTCCTGATTATTTATTGAGAGCTTTAGGGTATTAAAAAATGCAGTGTTAACTAACAACATTAATCGGGTTATTTTCCAAATAAGCTTTTAAATTACCTACAGCAGTATTCATTAAACGTAATCTAGCTTCTTTTGATGCCCATGCAATATGAGGTGTAATAATACAATGTTTAGCATTAAGTAACGGATTGTCTTTTTGCATTGGTTCTTCAGAAATTACATCTACAGCAGCTCCCTTTAAATTATTTGAATTTAACGCATTTGCCAAATCTTTTTCAACAACTAATGGCCCTCTTGAGGTGTTAATCAGCATCGCTGTTTTTTTCATTTTAAGAATATTCTTAGCATTTATGATTCCTTCTGTTTGCTTGTTTAAAGGACAATGAAGGCTCACAAAATCTGATTTCTGGAGCAATTCATCCAAAGTAACAAAGTTCAAGTTTTCAGTTTCCAACTCATCATATTTAGTTCTATTATACACCAAAATTTTTAAACCAAATGCCGTTGCCAATTTAGCTGTAGCTTTTCCAATTTTTCCAAACCCAATTAATCCAATAGTTTTACCAGCTAATTCTATTAAAGGACTGTTCCAATAACTAAAATCTTTACTAGAAACCCAATCTCCATTTTTTACAGAGATATTATGTGCACCTATCTGATGACTTAATTCTAACAAAAGTGCCATTGTAAATTGTGCAACTGCACCTGAACTATAATCTGGAATATTAGTTACTGTAATACTGTACTTTTTTGCAGCTTCTGTATCTACAACATTATATCCTGTTGCCAATACTCCTATATATTTTACGGACGGTACTTGAGCTAAAATCTCATGACTTAATGTCGTTTTATTAGTAAAAACAATAGTTGCATCACCAATATTTTTTATAATACTCTTTGAGTTATATGAAGTTCTATCATAAACTTTTAAATCTCCCAATTCCGCTAAAGCATTCCAACTAATATCTCCTGGGTTTAACGTATAACCATCTAAAACTACAATTTTCATTATTTATTATTTTGGTAAGTTTATTGCTAAACTATTCTTTTTATTTCAACTTTATACAAAGTTTTAAAAATACTAAAAATAGCATCAGCATCATTTTTTCGAATAGAAATAAGATACTCACAATTCATTTCTAATTTTTGATTGATTATTTCGATATTTTTCTCTTTAATAATTCTTTGTACAGCATTCATCATTTCATAACCAAAATTTAATTGAAAATGAACATTAATGGTCTTTTCTAAAATTTCTGATGACTCTAAAGATAATTTAGCAGATGTTTTGTAGGCTGATATTAAACCACCAACCCCTAATTTTGTTCCTCCAAAATAACGAACAGAAACTACTAAAATATTGGTTACCTCAAAAGATTGAATTTGACCATAAATGGGCAAACCTGCAGAATTATTAGGCTCTCCATCATCATTTGCTCTAAATTTAATATCTTCTATTCCTATTTGATAAGCATAACAAAAATGACGTGCAGAGTGATGTTTTTTCTTTAACTCTTCTAAACATGTTTTAACATCATCTTCTGACAAAACAGGAAATGTATATCCAAAAAACTTACTTCCCTTTTCTTTAAAAAAAGTTTCTTTTGAAGCTTTTTTTATGGTTTTATAACTGTCTTCTAACATATTATGCTATGGTTACTATAATTATTCCAATAATTGCTAAAAACACCCCAATTTTATTTTTTAAGCTAAAATGTTCTTTAAATAAAAATAAACCTACAAGTGTAGATAGAATTACAATTCCTACATTGTTTACGGTAAACAAAACAGAGCTTTCAAAATTTTTATGCTGTAAAGCTTTTATTAAAAACACAATAGAATAGTAATTAGGAATCCCCAAAACAATACCTGCTATAATATTTTTTACTCCAAAAGGTGTTGTTTTTTTTAATGATTTTATTCCTAAAATGATTAATCCAAAAATAGCTGCAACACTAAATAAACTTCCTGAGAAAATAGCTACTTCATTTTCTGGAACAAAATTTACTTCTACATATTTTAAAATAGTATCTATTGCCCCAGAACCAAAAAAAAGCAATATTGGAAACAACAAACTGGCTTTTTTAATTTTTGTTTTAGATTCTTTAACTGATGCCAGGTATACCGCTAAAAGTGCAATAGCAACTCCTATAGCTTTTAAAAAAGTAACCGATTCATTGTAAAGTAAAACACCAAAAAGTACCGGAATCACCACAGACATTTTACCTGCAACAGACGCAACTGAAACACCATTTTTCTGAGCAGTCATAGCCATTACAAAAAAAATAGCCACAAACAACACACCTAAAATTAATGCACCATAAATCCAAGGTTGATTAGGTATTTCTGAAAAATTTACACTTTTTTCTGCAAATGCAAAACCCAAACTAAAAGCGACTATATAATTAATTACAATTGCCTTTAAAACATCAATTTTATAAATGCCAAAGTATTTAAATATCACAAATAATCCTGTAGAAAAAAGGATGCTTAAGAGTAAATAAATCAAAATAAATCGCCTTTTCGGATAAATAATTCAGTGACATCTTCTTCACCCGGAATTAAATTCCAAACGTGAATTCCTAATGAATGTGCAGCGTCTGTATTTTCTTTGGTGTCATCTATAAAAATAGTTTCTTCAGCAATCAACTTATTTTCATTTAAAACAAATTTATAAATATCTAAATTTGGTTTTTTAAAATGAATTTCATGAGTTAAATAAAACTGTTCAAAACAGGTTTTAAATTCGTTAAATAACTCTATTCCCCAATTTTCTTTAATCCAAGAAATATGCATGTCATTGGTATTGCTCAGTAAAAAAACTCTATATTTTTTTGTTGTCACTAATTCTTTAAGAAAGTCTAATCTTCTTAAAGGAAAATCTAATAAAATAGAATTCCATACGTTTTTTAAATCTTCTGAAGAAACACCAACTTTATTATTAAAAAACTCTAAAAATTCATTCGTAGAAATCAATCCCATTTCATAGTGATCTAAAATAGATTTCACTTCAACATCTGTCTCAAAAATATTTAATTTTTGAATTTCTTTTGCAAAACCTTTTTTATCTAAATTGATAAAAATATCGCCAAAATCAAATATGATATTCTTAATCATTGGTATATATTTTTAAAACATCTTTTTGAATGTTTATGTGTTCTTTTTTTGACGCGTTAAAAATCGGTGCTAAAACTCCTTTTCCAAAAGTAACATCACCTGTAAAAACTCGAGCTTCATCCCATAGATTTTCATCTATAAAATTTTGTAGCGTTTTTGTTCCTCCTTCAATAATAACAGATTGAATGTTGTGCTTGTAAAGAACATCACAGATTTGTTTTGCCATGTTTTTTGAGAAATTTATTGTTTCAAAAATTAGCTCTTGACTGCCCTCGATCTGAGAATTATTTTTTTCAGTAATAAAAATTGTTTTCACACTTCCATCAAAAACATGTAAATTTTCAGGAATTCTTAAAGTTCTATCGATTACAATTCTAACAGGATTTTGGCCAAACCAACTTCTTACATTCAATTTAGGATTATCTGAAACAACTGTATTTGTCCCAACTAAAATTGCATGCCCTTTAGCTCTCCATTTATGCACCAATTGTTGAGAGCATGGGTTAGAAATCCAAACAGGTCCTTGCTTGTTCTTAGAAATTGGAGCTACAAAACCATCTTTAGTTTCCGCCCATTTTAAAATGATGTAGGGTCGTTTTTTTTCTTGATCTGTAAAAAACCGTTTATGATGCGCTCTGCATTCATCTTCTAAAACACCAATTACAACTTCAATTCCAGCATTTTGCAATCGTTCAATACCCTTACCCGATACTAAACTGTTAGAATCCACACAACCAATGACAACTTTTTTGAACTGATGTTTTACAATTAAATCTGCACAAGGTGGTGTTTTACCAAAATGAGAACAAGGTTCTAAAGTCACATAAATTGTTGCTGATTTCAAAACCGATTTATCTTTTACAGCAGCAATTGCATTTACCTCAGCGTGATTTTTTCCATAAGGTGATGTAAACCCTTCAGCAATAATTTTATTATCATATACTACAACTGCACCTACAGAAGGATTTGGACGAGCAGTTCCAATTCCGTTTTTGGCAATTTGCAAACAACGTTGTATGTACT
This sequence comes from Polaribacter septentrionalilitoris, assembly GCF_009832745.1. Classification (GTDB taxonomy): domain Bacteria; phylum Bacteroidota; class Bacteroidia; order Flavobacteriales; family Flavobacteriaceae; genus Polaribacter; species Polaribacter septentrionalilitoris. The sequence goes on from NZ_VRMJ01000042.1 coordinate 22,473, forward strand.
TTTTATGATCCAATTATAGCTTTATTTCTTTGGTTTGATTTATTACAAAAACTTTTTTAAACCCTAAGAACTTGTATTGTAAATTTCCTTTAAATTGTATTTTAATCGATTTATTAAAAATAGTGTTGAGCAAGCCACCTAAAATTCCGTTTTTATTATTTTCAAACACTCGTTTTGTTGGGATGACAACGTGTAAAGGAATAGCAAATTCTTTTCTAGCAGGTACTTTAAAATCATCAGAAAAAACCTGAGCCACTTCATTATTATTTACAAATATTGACAAATTATCAGTAGAAATTTTACCTCCTACATCATTTGGGTTTTCAAAAAAAGCTTCTGCTTTTAAACGTATTGTATCTGATGCAATTGCAATTACCTTTACATTATCTACTTTCAAAAAAACAGGTTCTTTGTTTACAGAACAGCTTGTTATTATAAGAAACAAAACAATAAAATAGATCAGTTTTTTCATCAAGAATATTTAAAAAATAGGTAAATTGCTCTTGCAAAAATACAGTATTATATGATACCTCAAGATTTTATCATAAGAGAAATTCAACCTGATGACAATGCGCAAATGGCAGTTGTAATCCGTGAAGTAATTTTAGAAATGGGTGCTCCAAAAGTTGGCACTGCATATGAGGATAGAGCTACTGACCAAATGTTTGAAAACTACCAAAAACCAAAAGCTGCTTATTTTGTTATGGAACATAAAAATAAAATTGTTGGTGGTGCTGGAATTGCTCAATTAGATAACTTTGAAGGCAATACTTGTGAATTGCAAAAAATGTATTTTTTACCAATTGCAAGAGGAAAAGGTTTAGGCACAAAACTAATTTCAATTTGCTTAGAAAAAGCCAAAGAATTTGGTTTTGGCAATTGTTATTTAGAAACCTTACCATATATGAAAGCCGCTGTAAAATTGTATAAAAAATATGGTTTTACAGACTTAGAAAAACCTATGGGAAATACCAGACATTACAACTGTAATGTCTGGATGATTAAAGAAATAAACTAAATTTGACATTTTATATACTTGGTGTTTTACATATAATCCTGTTTAGTGGGGCTTTCTATAATATTCTCTATTTTGGTGTAAAACCCTCTAAATCTTTAAGCTGGATTTTAATTACGTTACTCTTTCCTTTTATAGGTGTGTTTGCCTTTTTACTTTTTGGAATCAACAGAAGAAAAATTAAATTTTTTGAACTTAAAGAAACTAAAAAAAGAAAGAATTATATTAAAAGTACTTTTTCGAATTCTGAAGATAAATTTGCATCAGACTTAAAAACTATCAAAGAAAAAAAAATAGCTAATTTAATTTATAATAATACTAAAACACCTGTTTCTAATAGTAATAATTTAAAAATTTTAAAAAACGGAAAAGAAACTTTTGATGATATTTTTGAAGCCATTCAAAATGCAAAAGAGTTTATTCATTTGCAATATTTTATTATTGAAGAAGGTGAGATTTTATCAAAAATAATCTCTCTTTTAAAAGAAAAGCGAAAAGAAAATGTAGCCGTTAGAATTTTGTATGATGCCATCGGCAGTTATAGCTTAAGTAAAGCTATAAAACAAGAATTAAAAGATACTGGTATTGAAGTATATCCTGAAATGCCCTTGAAATATGGAAATTTTATATTTACATTAAATTATAGAAATCATCGAAAAATTTGTATTGTAGATAACAAAATTGGGTTTACAGGTGGTGTAAATATTACTGATGAATATATTACTGACGATGATTTTTTAGGTGTTTGGCAAGATGCTCATATCAAAATTGAAGGAGAGGCTGTTTACAGCTTACAGAAATCGTTTATTAAAGATTTCTTTTATGCTACTGATATAGATTTAAGTAAAAAAGAAAAATACAATATAACACACAAATCAAATCATCATACTCAAGTTCAAATAGTTTCTAGCGGCCCTGATTATGAGCAATCAGTTGTCATGCAGCAGTATCTGAGTTTTATCAATTTAGCTGAGAAAAGTATTTGTGTGATGAATCCTTATTTCATACCAACATTCTCAATTTTAGAAGCATTTAAAATTGCAGCTTTGAGCGGTGTAAAAGTTACATTATTACTACCCAAAAAAGGCGATTCTAAAATAGCTACATACAGTATGTTTTCTTATTTTGAAATCCTTTTAAAAGCTGGTGTAGAAATTTATTTAAGAGATGATTTTTCACATAGTAAAGTTATTTTTATTGATGATGAAATTGCTTCTATAGGATCTACCAATTTTGATTGCAGAAGTTTTGAACACAATTATGAACTGAATGCCATTATTTACGATTCTAAAACTACTTTAGAAATTCGAAAAGAGTTTGACATGCGAAAAGAAAAAGCTCAAAAAATTGAATTTAACGAATTTAAAAATAGGTCAAAAACTCAAAAAACTCTAGAGCGCTTGTGTCGTTTTTTTAGTCCTTTATTGTAAATCTCATGATGCTTAAAGAATTTAAAATCTTTTTTTCTAATGAATTGGCTGATGTCTTCCCAAAAACAGAGGTTGATACTTTTTTCTTTTTATTGATAGAACAAAAGCTAAATCTACAAAGAGTAGATACAGTTTTACAACCTGATTTTATAATTGTTGATGATCAATTACTTGAATTTAAAAACATTATAAAACGACTTCAAAAAGAAGAACCTATTCAATATATTTTAGGAAACACTGAGTTTTTTGGATTGCCTTTTCAAGTAAATAAACATACTCTAATTCCAAGACCAGAAACCGAAGAATTGGTAGAGTGGATATTAAGTGAAGTTAAACAATTACAAATACTGAGTAATCATAAGTTAAAGATTCTTGATATAGGAACAGGAACTGGCTGCATACCAATTACTCTAGCTAAAAACCTTAAAAATGTTGAAGTTTCTGCAATTGATGTTTCTAAAAAAGCTTTAAAAATTGCACAGCAAAACGCATTATTAAATAATGTTGAGATTCATTTTTTAGAAGTTGATATTCTTAAAGCTAATAAATTACCTCAACAATATGATATTATTGTTTCAAATCCTCCATATGTAAGAGAACTTGAAAAGGAAGAAATTAAAAATAATGTTCTACAAAACGAACCTCATTTAGCCTTGTTTGTTGATGATAACAATCCGCTTATTTTTTATAATAAAATTACTGATTTGGCAAAAAAACATTTAACAACAAATGGTTTGTTATTTTTTGAAATTAACCAATATTTAGGTAATGAAACATTAGAAATGATTCGTCAAAAAAGGCTTCAAGACATTGAACTTAAAAAAGACTTTTTCGGAAATGACAGAATGTTAAAAGCAAGTTTAAGTACTGGATTGTAGCGTTTTAAAAACAGGTATTTATACCCGTTTTGTTAAAATATTTTTATTTATTAAAATTTTAACACTATATTTACAATATCAACAAATATTTAACTTTAACCAAAAGTTATCCCTATATGCTTTTATAACATCCTCAAGCATGAATTTTACTTTTCCATAGTTTTCTAAAATTTCATTTAAAATTTAAAACAAAGTAATTACACTTAATTTAAACATGACTATAATAAGTTAAGTCCTAATTTCAACTATTACTAACCGAGGCTATCCCTATACGCAACCAAATATCCTCCAAGATGAAACCTTATCCTTTATAATTTTAAATTATAATCATATTAAAATTTTCACATAAATTTTTAAATATAATGACATATTTAACGAGTTTATGATGGACTATTATGTCCAAAAGATACCCTCAATTTAATACTAACTAAACTTTTTTAAAATGAAAAAAAAATTAACTCAAAAAAGTATTAAAAGTAAAATTATTATGTTTTGCTTTTTATTTTTTGCTAGTTCATTATTAGCAAGCCACTTTAGACACGGTACAATAAGCTGGCGTGTTGTTAACGGTAATACCGTTGAATTTAAAATTAGTCAAGCCTGGAGAAATGGCTGTAATATTAACGTAGGACAAACCTGCTATGGCGATACATTTTATTTTGGAGATGGCCAAAGACGGTCATTTTCTGTTGTAGCTACTGCTGTTAACACTGCAGAAAATTGGTACTATGGAGAAGCTACTTTTACACATACTTATGCCAATATGGGTAATTTTATTGCTTACTTTGGTGGATGTTGTAAAATTGGCTCCCTATCTAATAATAGTAACGCTTACTGGAGAAGTGAAACTATTGTTAACGTAGGTTCTGGTAATGAATCTCCTGTAACCACCATGGCTCCGATTATTAACATGCAAACAGGAACTACCAATGCTACGTTTCAAGTACCAGCATCAGATCCTGATGGAGATAACTTAACTTACAGACTTGCTAGTTACTCTGAAATTAACGGTTACCAACCATCAGGGATTTCTATTAATCAAAATACTGGTTTATTAACATTTAATACTCAAGGAAGAAATGTTGGTAGTTTATGGAATGCTTCAATTGTTGTAGAAGATGGTAAAACTAAAGTGATTAATGATTTTATCATAAAAATTGTTCAACAATCTAACCCTCCATTATTTGATTATACAACTACACCAACAAATGGATTTGTTTATCAAGTTTCACCAGGTGTTCCTGTAAACTTTACTATAAAAGCAGATGATACTGATCCTGGTGCTACAGTTAGTTTACAATCTATTGGCGTACCACCTGGAGCAAACATTAATTTAAGTAATCAAAATACAAATTCAATTAGTGGAAGTTTTAGCTGGACACCTACAGCAAATAATCTTGGTACCAATGTAATTAACTTTTTAGCCCAAGATAATGTAGGAGCTCAAGTAAGTACTTCTGTTACAATTCTCGTAAGCCTAAAACCTCAATTTGATGTTCCTCCAACACCTGCAGAAGGTGTTCATAATGTATACAATCCTGGAGATGTAATAAGTTACAATATTCAAGCCTCTGATCCAGACCCATTAGACATTGTTAGTTTTACAGATGTCAAAGGAAAAGATATGATGGGCATGCCGATTCCATTATACAACAATGCTTCTTTTAACAACTTAAATGGTATACCCACTAATCCAACTAATGGAATATTTACCTGGGCTACACAAGCAAGCGACTGGGGTCACAAACACGTATATCTATATGCAACTGATAGTTATGGAGATGTTACAAGACATGAAATAAGTCAGCTTATCAATACACCACCAACATTTTCTTCAAACCCTGTTTTAGATGCAGATGTAGGTGTAGCATATTCTTACACGATAAATGTTAGTGATGCTGATGTAACTTATGGTGATACCATATCAATTTTAGGAATAAACCTACCATCTTGGTTGACTTTAGTTGACAATGGTAATGGAACAGCTACTTTGACTGGAACACCATCAGTGTCAGATGTAGGAGTTTCTTCAATCAACATTCAAGCTGAAGACAAAAATCATCATCAAGATCCAAGAGGTACTATTAATCAACTTTTTGACATATCAGTAAATAATTGTTCTATAAGTATAGATCCCAAAAATATAACTATTGCTTTAGATGAGAATGGAAACGCAACAATTGCAACAACTTCTACTTTAATAGATATTTACGGAGAAGATTTTAACACTGATGTAAATGGAGGTAACGTAACCTCATTAAATAACTGGGATGTTTTAGCAGGTAATGTAGATGTAAATGATTTTATTCCAGGAAACGGAAGCAAAGAACTTGACCTAGCTGGTTCAACAAACTCAACTATAAAAAGTAAATCTTCTATAAATTTAACACCTGGTCAATATGAATTATCTTTTGATAATAAGTTAAATTCTAATCCAAGTGGAGGAAATTCTGTTCAAGTTTCTATCGGAAGCTCATTTAGTCAACAATTTGCCTCACAAGCCACAGCAACTAACGAAAAAGTAACTTTTACTGTTTCTCAATCAGAAAATGCCTTTATTACACTTCAGCAACTTGGTTTTTCTGATGCAGCAGGATCTTTTGTTGGTAATTTTAAAATAAAAAAGGTAATAAATTCTTATCCAGTAGTAACAGATCTTACAGCTAGCTGTGGTATTTCAAGTGTTTCTATTGATAAATCAAATTTTGACTGTTCAAACATCGGCAATAATACAGTTACAATTACGGCTACTGATGTAAATGGTAATTCTGCTACTGCATCAGCAATAGTTACAATTAAAGACACAACAGCTCCTAATGTAATAACAAAAAACATTACAGTAGAATTAGACGAAAATGGAAATGCTTCAATAACGCCAGAAATGGTAAATAATGGTTCAACTGATAGCTGTGGTATTGTTTCATATTCTTTAGATATTACAGAATTTACTTGTGATAATATCGGTGAAAACGTAGTTAACTTAATTGCAACTGATGCATCTGGGAATTCAAATTCAGGAACACCTACTATTGTAACAATAGTAGACAATAAAGCTCCTACCGCTTTAACTCAAGACATTTCTATTAATTTAGATGCTAACGGTAATGCAACTATAACACCAGAACAAATAAACAATGGGTCTTCTGACAATTGTGGTATTGCCTCTATTTCTTTAAATACTACATCATTTAGTTGTGCCAATATTGGTGTAAATGAAGTAACTCTTACAGTTACTGATACGAATAACAATGTTTCTACAGCCACTGCAAATGTTACTATTAACGATGTAATAAATCCAACAGCTTTAACTCAAGATATTTCTATTGATTTAGATGCAAATGGTAATGCAACAATTACACCAGATATGATTGACAACAACTCGTCTGATGCTTGTGGTATTAAATCAATTGAACTAGATACTACATCTTTTAGTTGTGCAAATGTTGGAGTTAATGAAGTAACTCTTACAGTAACTGATAATAATGATAATGTTTCAACGGCAACTGCAAATGTTACTATTAATGATGTAACTAACCCAACAGCTATAACTCAGGATATTTCTATTGATTTAGATGCAAATGGTAACGCATCCATTACACCAGATATGATTGACAACAACTCGTCTGATGCTTGTGGTATTAAATCAATTGAACTAGATACTACATCTTTTAGTTGTGCAAATGTTGGAGTTAATGAAGTAACTCTTACAGTAACTGATAATAATGATAATGTTTCAACAGCAACTGCAAATATTACTGTTAACGATGTAACTAATCCTACAGCTATAACTCAGGATATTTCATTAGATTTAGATGCAAATGGAAACGCAACTATTACTCCTGAAATGATTGATAATAATTCATCTGATGCCTGTGGTATTAAATCTATTGCACTAGATACTACATCTTTTAGTTGTGCAAATGTTGGAGTGAATGAAGTAACTCTTTCAGTTACTGATAACAATGATAATGTTTCAACAGCTTCAGCAAATGTTATTGTTAGCGATGTAACTTCTCCCACAGTAATCACTCAAACAGCAACAGTTACATTAGTAAATGGTTCTGCTAGTATTACTACTGCTGATGTAGATGCAGGTTCTTTTGACAACTGTTCTTTTGAATTATCCTTAGATAACAATAGTTTTACTTGTGATGATATTGGAGAAAACACAGTTACTTTGACTGCTACAGATATTTCTGGAAACACTAGCTCTAAAACTGCAACTGTAAATGTTGTTGGAGATATACCAACTATTAGTATTAATGATTTTAACGCTGTACAAACTCAGAAACAGAATACAATATTCTTAGGTTTTGGCCCTCAAAGTATCAACTTAACTACAGTAACAAATGGTGGTAGCGGATTTAAATATGAATGGACCTCAAATACAGGTGAAATAGTTTCAAATGAAGCTAATCCTAGTATTAACCCTACCATAAGTACTACTTATGATGTAACTGTTACAAACTCAAACGGATGTACAGCTTCTACTAGTATTTATGTTTGTGTGATAGATGCAAGGGCATTCGATAAGAAAGGTAGATATAAAGGAAAAGTACTAGTTTGTCATCATACAAATGGTAAAAAAGGCACAAAACATGTTCAAATAAGTATCAGCAAAAGCGCAGTTATGACACACTTAACAAAACATGGTGTAGGTACAGATCATGCAGATACTTTAGGCGGTTGTAACGCAGTATGTGTTGATAATTATAGCGCTAGAAAAAGCTCTAAAAAGAGCGCTACAACAGCATCTATTGAAGATAATCTAACAATATATCCAAACCCATCAATAGGTATATTTGATATTAAACTAACTGCAGTACAAATGAAAACAAACATCTATTTGTTTGATACTACAGGAAAAACTATAGAGCATAAATATATTTCGGAAGAAAATAGTTCTGAAAATATAATTACTATGGGTAACTATAACTTAGCATCTGGTTTCTATATTCTAAAAATAGTAACATCAGATGAAACAGTAACAAGAAAATTAATAGTAGAGAAAAGTAAATAAAACTCTTTTCTTAAAGTTACAAAAAGAGGTCGTTATACACGACCTCTTTTCTTTTAACTGATTACTTTAATATAATGAATTAAACGCAATAGTAATTTTAAAACCGATTATCACCATCTAATAAATCTCCAATACCACCTAACACACTACCTTCTCCTCTTTTTCCTCCCCCAGTTCTTGGAGCCATAGCTAAAACTCTACCTGCTAACCTACTAAATGGTAATGACTGAATATAAACTGTTCCTGGTCCACGAAGAGTAGCAAAAAATAAACCTTCGCCTCCAAATATGGTGTTTTTGATACCTCCAACAAACTCAATATCATAATCTACATCTTGAGTAAACCCAACAATACAGCCTGTATCTACTTTTAATACTTCACCAGGAGCCAAAACTTTTTTAGCCATTGTTCCTCCAGCATGAATAAAGCCTAAACCATCACCTTCCATTTTTTGCATGATAAAACCTTCTCCTCCAAACAAACCTCTACCCAACTTTTTAGAAAACTCAATCCCTATAGAAACACCTTTAGCAGCGCACAAGAATGCATCTTTCTGACAAATAAATTTACCGCCAAATTGATTTAAATCTATTGGAACAATTTTCCCAGGATAAGGAGATGCAAAAGAGATTTGCTTTTTTCCTATTCCATCATTTGTAAAAACGGTCATAAACAGACTTTCACCAGTTAAGATTCTTTTTCCTGCTGAAAATATTTTTCCTAACAATCCTTTTTCTTGATTCGAACCATCACCAAAAATGGTATTCATTTTAATCTGATCATCCATCATCATAAATGTTCCTGCTTCTGCAACAACTCCTTCTTGTGGATCTAATTCTATTTCTACAAATTGCATTTCTTCACCAAAAATTTCATAATCAATTTCATGTGCATTTTGAGGACTATTATTAGAAGTGTTCTTTGGAATTCTATCTTGATACATAATAATTTGTTTTTAATCTTACACTAATTAGATGACTTGAACGAGATTTTGTTAAAATTATATAATAAATAATTATTATTATTTTAACTATTGATTTTGAGCAAAATTTTTATTTTTGATTGTAAGAATAACAAAATTAAATTGATTATGAAATACTTAACTCCAGAAATCGAAGCCTTATCTAAGCAATATGAAATTACAAAATCTTTAGCTCGTACAAATACTTCATGTGGTATTTTTCAAGACATTGACTATAAAGAGCAAAAACCAAAGCCTTATCAGAAAAGAAAATGATTCATAATCTTATATTTTAATTTGTTCTTTTACTTAAAAAACTTTATCTAAAAATTATTTAAACTTTACATTGTAAGTAACACCTAATGCAGTGTATAAAAAGAAATCTCCTGGAGAAAAAGGTTTTTCTTCTCTATAAAAATCTGCTGAAAAACCCCAAGCGTTTTTCTTGTTTTTTGAACTAAAAAAATAGCCAAGGTTAATTTTTTGAGAATCTAACTGAAAAATTGTTTGTTGATCTACATTCTCAACAAAACGTTCTATCTCTGGAGTAACTCCAAAACCAAAACCAATAATAAAATAATTTTCGGCATCATTTCTATATTTTCTGTACTGCAAAACTCCAGATTTACTTGTTCCTGGGCCTCCTGGAGTTATGTAAGATCTAAAAACCCAATAACTATTTCCTGTATACCACCCTATAGAACCTGTGTAAATAGTAGTATTTGTTGAATACTTTAAACCCCTTAATCCTAGAGATACTTCAAAACTTTTAGGTAGAGATTTGTACAATTCTGCACCATATCTAAAACTTGGATATAATGGACTATTGGAAAAACCTGCACTTACGTAAGCATATAAGCCATTTGTTATTCTTGGATATAAATCAATTTCATATTGATAGTTATCTGTCCTAAATCTGTTCGAGTAATTTATCTTTCCTGTAATACTTCCATATTTTGTTTGCCTCGAGTATTGTAGCGTACTATAATGCATTGCATCCCTTTCATTTTTGCTATATATATCTATGGCATAACTAATTCCTATAGAGTTAAAACTAAGTAAATTATTAATTGAATTTTTGTATTCTTCTGCTTTTTTATTTTCTGGATACAACTTTACAACTTCACTTATTGTTATAAAAGCCTGCTCTTTATTTCCTGAATTAAATTCTGACTTTGCTTTTAATTGTAATAAATCTACATCATTTGCAAAATAAATTAATCCTTTTTTAATTAATTCTGAAGCTTTAAAAGGTTTTTCTGCCCACAACTCATTATTTACCGCTGCAATCCAATCTGTTTTTCTTTTTGGGTCTTTATTCAAAACTTTAGCAAACTCTATTCTTGCTTGTTTATAATTTGAATCCCAGGAATAAGTACTCGCCAAAAAAGAACGAACATCTAAATACGTTGGATATTTTGTTAAAATAAGTTTTAATGAATCTTGAGCTTGTTTTCTTTTGCCATTGAAAGCCATTTCTCTAGCAGTTTTAAAAGTTGTATCTGGGTTACCATTATAAACTTTTTTTTGAGAATGTAGTTGATTAGTAAAAAGTAGAATTACTATCAAAATTGTTAGTGATGATATTTTTTTTTCAATCATTTTAAAGAATTCTTAAATTTTATATACTCTTGCTCTGTTGGCTTTTTTTTGAGCAAACTATCTATTAATCTATTTGCATTGATTTTATCATTCATTAACAAACTAGCTCTTGCCATTTTGAATACAACTTCATCATTATTGATGTTATTTTTTTTTGCTTTTTCAAAAATTAATTTTGCTTTTTCATTTTGTGACGACCACCAATACATATCCAAAAGCGCTAAATAAATATCATCATAATATGGTGCTCTTTTGAGTGCGTCTAACAACTCTTCTTCAGATTCTTTAAATTTACCATCCCATGCAAAAGTTCTTCCTTTTAATATTTTAACATCTACATGATTTGGCTCTTTACTTAGAATATAGTTACATAAAAGTCTTGCTGTTTTTCTTTCTTTGTTAAAAGCTTTTTCTCTAGCAACTAAAAATAATTGATCTAAGGTTAAATTGGAAGAAAAAGAATCTATTATTGCTTTTTCTTTAGAAGTAAATTGGTATTTCTTTTTTGAAACTAAAAAAGAATTTTTGGGGTAAATCTTATCTTTTTGAGTTACATAAGCATTTATTTCTTTAAATTTATTAAAGGATTCTCTGATTTCTTTTAGTAGTTCTTGATTATCAATTTTATTAAGTCCAAAATTTTCATTAATCTTAAAAAGATCTCCTCCAGAATACATATATTCTTTATAAATGAAGTCATTTATACTTCCTTTATACCTCATTAAGGGTATTTTATGTTTGTTTCTAAATTTTTTAACAGTATCTAAACCAGTTCCTAACCAAGCTATTTTTTGAGGAATATTAAAATTAAAGTTAGTGTTTAATAAAGACAAAATACTGGGTGTGATATCAAAATGTGATGAAATTGATTTGATAGAAGCTGTCTCTCTTAGCTTTTTACTGTAAATAAAAAGTGGTACATTAAACCTGCAAAGCTTATCTTTTTGAGTAATTGGAATTAACCTATGGTCTCCTGTAATAATAAATATTGTGTTGTCAAAATCATCTCTTTTTTCTAACCTCTCCATAAATCTTTTAAGACTATGATCTGCATATAAAATGCTTGCAAAAATATCTTTATTGGTAAGTATCTCATTTTTTGTCATTTTAAATTTCTTATCAGAATTTAAGATACTATCAATTTTGGACAGGAATTGCTCTTTTGAAGGAAACGTAAATGGCTCATGAATAGTTTGAGTTGCAATAATGTCTAGTCTAGGCTCTTTTCTATCGTCTAAAACACTCAGAGTTTTTGTGAAAATTTCATTATCTGAGTATCCCCAAGAAAAACCAGTAGATTCATTTACTGTTTTAGGATATGAATTATCGTACAAATTTTCATCTATTACAAAGTCTATTTCATTGTACTCTAAAAAATTAATTTTCTTATCAAAACTTACCCTATCTCCTGAGTAAAATGAAGAGGTATAACCGTTATTCTTTAAAACACTTAATAAAGAGATATGAGTAGGAATTTCTGATATTTCTAAAAATCCATTTTCTCCAAAAGGAAGAGAACCAAACAATGAAGGTAAAGCTCCAAAAGTTCTTCCTGTGTTGCTTAAAAAGTTTTCCCAATATATAGATCTAGACATTAACGAATCTAGGTAAGGTGTAAATCCTCCATAATACTTACCCCCTGTAAACTCAGTCCCCAAGCCTTCTACAATGATAAAAACGAGGTTTGGTTTTTTATCATTTAGGTTAAAAAATGGACTTAAGACATCTTTAGTTTCTTTTGATGATTTTAATAAAGGATATTCATTTTCCCCTTTAAAATTAACCATATTAACCTCTGCTTTATTTATTTTATACTTAATAACATCAGCAACAAAAAAATAAGTTTTATTTTGATATGCAGCTTCTGTAACTTTTCTGTAAGAGAACCTTATTAGTATTGTAAAAGCTAAGAAAACTAATAAACCATAAACTGTAGGCTTACGAATAGTTTTATTCTTAATAAAATAAAAAGCTAAGAGATACAATGATGGAAAAATAAAAAAACCAAGAATGTATATAAACGAAATACTCTCTGAAGAAGTTACAGTAAAATAAATATCCTCTAAAGAATATCCAAATAAATCTGCGCCTAAATTTAATAATGTTGTTAGGCTATATTTGGTTAAAGAAAATTCTATTAAAACCGCTAAAAAAAACAATATTTTTACAATGATTATTCCTGTTTTCTTGTTAAAAAAATTGAAAATTAAATAAATAGGAAAACAGCATAATGCAATTAGTACTCCTGCTAAAAAATGATTTGATAATTTAAATAATACATACAAAATGATATTTTCTATTTCTTTACCACTGTATATTGTATAGAAAATTTCAAATAAATATATTGCCCAAAAAGCAAGAATTAGAGATAAGGTTAGAGTTACATATAAAGAAAACTTGTTGTATAATAATTTTAATTTCATAATATTTATTTTTTAGACAAACCTTTTCTAGTCATCACACCCCATTTCTTATTTTTATTAAAATAATAATCAATATTTCCTTTTATTGCAGCATATAAAACAAAAGGATGTAATATAAGCGGTTCTAAAATTATTGTTAAAACCAATATCAAACCAATTCCTTTTTTCTTGTATTGACGATAAGTTAACTCTTCTGAAAAAATAGCAACAAAAGAAAAAATCAGAGAAAAAAGATATGCAATCAAAAAAATCCCTAAGACAAAACTCCAATTGATTTCTCTAAAGACAACCAGTAAAACAAAGTAAACAATACCGGCAACTTCTACTATAGGTGCTAACCTTTCAAAAATAAACCAATAAGGAAAGCTTAACATTCCTAAAATACCATATTTAGGGTTTAGTCCAATTTTTTTATGAATTTTAAGCGTTTCAATTGTACCTCTTGTCCATCTATTTCTTTGCGAAATAAAAATTTTATAATTATCAGGAGCTTCTGTCCAGCATAATGGATCAGGGATATAAGCAACTTTATATTTTTGCTTAGTCTCTTCCATATATCTTCTCATCCTGACAATAATTTCCATATCTTCTCCTACAGTATTTGTATCATACCCACCTACTTTTATCGCTATTTCCCTATCAAACATTCCAAAGGCTCCAGAAATAACAAGTAACCCATTTAATCTTGCCCATGCCATTCTACCTAATAAAAATGACCTCAAATATTCTAAAACCTGAGCTCTTTCAATCCATTTTTTAGGAAAGTTGATTTCTATTAATTTTCCGTTTTCGATTTTACAAGAATTAGCTATTCTTATAACACCACCAGATGCAATAACTTTTTTATCGTTGGTATCTAAAAATGGCTTCACCATTCTTTGAAGTGAATCTTCTAACAACAAACAATCTACATCTATACAAGCTAAATATTTACTTTGGCTAATGTTAATGCCAAAATTTAAAGCATCAGCTTTACCTCCATTTTCTTTGTCAATTACAATTAATTTATCAAAAGCTGGGTTTTTAGATTTAAAAACACCCTTTCTTAGTGGTTGTGTTTTTATTTTATTATGAATAAAATAATCTACCTTTATTAAACTGTAAGCTGCTATTAATTTTTCTAAGCTATCATCTTTACTTCCATCATTAACAATTATAACATTATAATTAACATAATGTATAGACAATAGAGATCTAACATTTTCTACTATATTTAAACTCTCATTAAAAGCGGGTGCAATTATAGAAATTGAAGGAGATATTTTTGATGATAAAAGGTCTTTATACTCTACAAAATTATTTTTTTTAAGATAAGTTTTAGTTTCTCTTGAAGAAAAATACGCTAGAATAACATATGACGAAATGATTAAAATCGAAAAAATAAGGAAGAAGTATTCTAAACCTATTAAAACTATTCTAAATGTGTTTTCAAAATCCATAACTTGAATTTAAAAAGTGAATAATTTCGTTTGACTCTATATTTCTAGACTCTTTAGAGATTAAATTGTATTCTTTCTGATTTATTCCTTTTAAAATTTTTAAAGCTTTAAATTTTATTTCAAATGTTTCTTGATATACAAATTTCTTTAAAAAAGATGTGTCTTCTATTGTTGCAGTTTTTTCTATTAAGTTAAAGAAAACGCTTTTTTCTTTATGGGTTAAGTTATTATACCTTTCTTTTAATTTAGGGTTTGCCTCAGTTATTTCAAAATGGTCAAGCAAATCGATAACCTTAACTCTAATGTCAGAATTTTGATGATTTAACAAGTCAAGAAGTTCTTCTTTAGCGTCTATTCGATTAAAGATCTTAATAACATTCAAAATAAAAATTAAAACATAATCATTCTCTAACTTAAGCCAATTTGATATGTCTGGTAATTCTAAACTATTAAAATTTTTTAATTCATTGAGTAATTGAATTTGATCCCATTCCGTCAATGGCAATTTTAATTTCTTTAAATTTTCAAGTCCTTTAAGTTTAAACAATTGAATAAAATAAAGATGAGCTTCTCTTCTCACCTCTTTTCTTGGGTGGTTTATAAACTTATCTATTTTTTTTTCTACTTTCTTTATTTTAAACCGCCTTAAATCTCTTATAGCTAAAGCAATTAAATTACTCTGGTTACTTTCTAAGTTTTTCTCAGTACAATATAACAACCCAATTTCTTCGTATAATTCTCGCATTGAGTCTATTAATTCTCCAGAAACTTCTTGAATTAGATTTACAAAAACGGCTGTAATGACTTTTCTTTTCTGTTTGTTTAGGACATCATTTTTTAATTTTTTTATGATATCTAATTGACAATTGCTAAAATTTAAACCTTTTTTTGCTGAATATAAATATTCTATTAAAAGATGCTCGGTTTCATTTTTATAAGTAAGTATTTTACTATCTTTTAATTTATTATGATATCTTAAAATTTTAAGCATTAGAATAAAAAAGGTAATGATAAGAGCTAATATTACTACAATCATCCAAATTATATATTCTAACCAAAAAGTATCCATATGACTTACAAAAGGCAACTTTACTATTAAATCTTAAGCAATAACATTTTAACACGAACAACGAGTTCATTGGGTATTAATGGTTTGCTCATGAAATCATTTGCTCCTAATTTAAAAGCATTTAAAATCATTTCTTCTTGACCAGAACTTGAAAAAACCAAAATTGGAGTTTGTTTTTTTAGTTCATTTCTAACATAACTTATTAACTCCAAACCGCTTACAAACTCCATCATAACATCAGTTAAGATCAAGTCTGGTTGATATTTATTAATAAGTTCTATAGCTTCTTTGCCATTTTGGGCTATAAAGATTTTACAGCCTTCTTTTTCTAATTTAAATTTTAAGACAAGTGATAAAACGGAATTATCTTCTGCTAATACAATATTTTTTCCTCTCATATTAAAAAGCTTTTCAGATTTATAGCTCTTCTTACACTAAAAAAAATTACTAATAAATATTTAACATTATTTTATTAGAAATAATTTTATTCTTAATTTTATTTTAAATATACGAAATTTATGTCCTTGAACAAAGCAATTAGAAGTGATATTTTAGATTTGAAATATATCAAAGAATATTTTTCAGAAGATCAACATTTTACTATAGAATTAATTGAAGGATATTTATCTGACACAATTCCTAAAGTTGATATTTTAGAGAAAAACCTTATTAACTTAGATTATGATGAAGTAAAAAATATTTCTCATTTTTTTAAACCCTCTTTTAGCTTAATGGGGATTAATTGTTTACAAGAAATTATTGATCTAGAAAAATTAGCAGAAAACAAGGCTCCAAAAAATGAAATCTACAAAAGAATTAACTTTATAATACCCATTTGCAGAGAAAGTATTTTAGAATACAAACGTATTCTAAATAAAATAAAAACCATTTAAGTTCTAATAATTTTTCACTTTTAAACTCCATTCAAATTTAAAAGTAGAAACTAAAATTCCTTCTTCATTTTTACCTTCTGAAGTAAGGGTAATCATGTGTCCCTCATTTGTAGCTATCGATTTTTGAATAACATCAGCAATCATTTTTCCACCATTACAGGTAAATGTAATTTTACCTGTTGCCTTTTTATAAAACTGAGCTTCTTGTTTTGTAACTAACATTGAAACTTTTTTATTAGACACTGCAATGGCTCTCATTACCAAAACTCCTGTACTCATTTCTGCAGCCATACCTTGTGCAGCCCAAAACATACTTTTAAACGGATTTTGATTGATCCATTTATGACGAATTTGAACAACACAAAAAGTTTCGTTTACCTTTTTAACACGCATTCCAGACAACCAACCTAATGGTAACTTAAAAAACATAAACAAATTGATATTGCTTGCTGTTATCTTCATAAGTAATGAATTTGTTGACAATTTACCACTTTTCTAAAGAAGATTTAACAACATCAACATGTTAATAAAATGTTAAATAAAGGTACTATGTATTGCATAATACCTTTTTTTAACCATATATTTGCATAAGAAAGTATTATATACATCTAAAATAATGAAACACAATAACGAAAACACCAATGCATTTTTAATACATATCTCCGCTTTTGCCGGCTTTATATTTCCTTTTGGCAATATTATAACTCCTTTAATTGCGTGGCAAAGCTTAAAAGATAGAAGTCCATTTCTAGACGACCAAGGTAAAGAGGCTGTTAACTTTAACTTAAGTTACACTTTATATATATTTTTAATATCAATCGCTTTTATTCCGTTTGCGTTTGGATCATTTTTTAGAAACTGGAATCATCATAACTTTAATATGAATTTTGACTTTAACATGAGTAATCTTTTTGGATTTATTGGTTTTGGTTCTATAACCGGAATTATATATATCATTGGAATTGCACTTGTAATAATTGCATCATTAAAAGCAAGAGAGGGTGAAAATTACAAATACCCTTTTACCATAAAATTTATTAAATAACAATTTTACACCACAATAAATGAAGATAGAAAACACAAAAGCACAAATGCGAAAAGGTGTGCTGGAGTATTGCATCTTATCCATCTTAAAACATGGAGATGCGTATACTTCAGAAATCCTTTCTACGCTAAAAAGTGCAGAAATGATTGTGGTTGAAGGAACCATATATCCGTTATTAACGCGTTTAAAAAACGCAGGATTATTAACGTACAGATGGGAAGAATCAACCTCTGGACCACCAAGAAAATATTACGTTTTAACAGAAAACGGAGGCATGTTTTTAAAAGAATTAGACAAAACATGGAGCAACTTAATAAAGTCAGTAAACCAAGTAATTAGCAAAAAATCGACTACAAATGAATAAGACAATAAATATAAATCTAGGCGGATTTTTCTTTCATATAGATGAAATTGCCTATCAGAAATTAAAACGATATTTAGAATCAATTTCTAAATCGTTAAGTGATGATCCACAAGGAAAAAATGAAATCATTGCAGATATAGAAGCGCGAATTAGCGAATTGTTATCAGAAAAAATAACAGATGCTAGACAGGTTGTGAATGAAGGTGATATTGATGACATCATTAAAATTATGGGACAACCAGAAGATTACGCAGAAGCTGAAGAAACTTATAACGAATCGAGTTATTCTTATAAAAGAAATAGCGCTTCTGGAAAGAAATTATTTAGAGATCCAGATGATAAATTTTTAGGTGGTGTTGCATCTGGTATTGCACATTACTTTAATGTAGATTCTATCTGGATTCGTCTTGGGTTATTAGCCTTATTCTTTGGTGGTGGTTTTGGTATCATTTTATATATCATTCTTTGGATATTGTTACCAGAGGCTAAAACAACAGCAGAGAAATTACAAATGGAAGGTGAAGCTGTAAACATAGATAATATCGAAAAAAAAATTCGTGAAGAATTCACCAATGTCTCAGAAAACGTAAAAGATTTTGCCAATGATGCTTCTGATAAAATTAAAGAGGGTGCTAATGAAATCTCACAAAAGGTAAACAGTTCTTTTAAGGGAAAGTCCCAAAAAAATAACGGCTTGCAAGATTTTTTAGATACTTTAGGAAAAATAATTTTACTTTTCTTTAAAGTAATCGGAAAAATTATTGGTGCGATTTTAGTATTTATTTCTGCAGCAGTTATTTTATCACTAATTATTAGTGGGTTTTCTTTGGGCAGTTTAGAATGGTTAAATGTAGATGGTGAATTTTTTCAATACCCTCCTTTCTTTTACAATTCTGTAATACCAACTTGGGTTTTAACTTTAGCTGGGTTTTTAGCATTTGTAATTCCTTTTTTAGCCCTATTTGTTTTAGGTTTAAGAATACTATCTAGTAGTGTAAAAAGATTTAGCAAACCAACCTCTTTAACACTTTTAGGTATCTGGATTGTTGCCTTTTTAACCCTTCTCTTTTCAGGATTAGAATTTGGAACCTCGCATGCAAACTATGGACAAAAAGTAGAAAGAGAGCCTTTTAATATTGTTAAAAACGATACTCTTTATTTAAAAATGGTTAATGATGATAATATTTACTACAGACATAATTTAAGAAGAAATTCTCGCAAATATGAAGTAGAAATTAATGGAAAAACAAAAGTGTATTCAAACTATGTAAAAGTAGATGTAAAAAAGAGTAATTCTGATGATGCATATGTAATTATTCAAAAAGAATCTCGAGGTAAAACAAGAAGTAAGGCCAATAAAAATGCCGAAAAAATTGAATATAAATATGAAATTGATGGCACAGATTTTACACTAGATGCTTTCTATTTATCAGAATATAAAAACCTATGGAAAGATGAAGAGGTAAATGTAACTTTTTATATACCAAAAGGTGTAACAGTTTATTTTGACAATACTATAAAAAACTTTTTATACAATGTAGATAACGATAAAGACATTTATGATAAAGACATGGCTAACCATCATTTTAAAATGACAGATAAAACGCTAACATGTACAGATTGTATGGAAATGGATGATGAAACCGAAGAAGAAACAATATAAAAACACAATTCATCCAAAAAAACCAACAATTGAGTAACCAAACTTTGATTTTAAGCGTCTACATAATGACCTTTACAATCTAAATAAAACCAAAATCATGAAAAATTCAATTACAAAATCAATCGCTATCTTATTTGTAGCAGCTCTTTTTACTTCATGTGGAGTAGATATGTTTAATAGAATTAATGGAAACAGAAATGTAATTACTCAACCAAGAAAAACAGCTGATAGCTTTACAGGAATCAAAGTAAGTACAGGTATCGATTTATACATCACTCAAGGTGATAGAAACAAAATAAAAGTAGAAGCAGATGAAAACTTGCACGACATTATTATTACAGAAGTTATAGATGGTGTTTTAAAAGTTTACTCAGAGAAAAATATATGGAGAGCCAAAGCTAGAAAAGTACATGTAACTATCAAAGATCTAAACATGTTAAGAGCTACAAGCGGCAGTGATGTCTATACAAGAGGTGTTGTTACAACTGATGAAATTTCTATTTCAGCAACCAGTGGTGCAGACATTAGAATTTCTGTAGATGCAACCAGTGTAGAAACCAGTTCTACAAGTGGTTCTGATATTAGAATTACCGGAAAAACAGTAAACCATGCTTCTAGTGCAACTAGTGGTGCATCAATAGATGCTTACGATTTAGAAAGCAAAAACGTTCTTGCTAAAGCAACTAGTGGTGCAGACATCAATATTTATGCATCAGAAAAATTAGATGCTAAAGCAACTAGTGGTGGTGATATTGACTTTAAAGGAAACCCTAAAAAAGTAAATAAAAAATCATCTTCTGGAGGCGATGTTTCTAGAAAATAAAAAATCAATCAACCAAAAACTGAATTCTTGAGGCTGATAAAAAAGCCTCAAGATTTCTAAAAAAACAATCAACCCAACAACTAACCAACCAATTTATGGATGCTTTTTTAGAACCTTTTAAAAATTCTTTTATTCTTAAAGTGATATTTTTCTTAGCGATGTTATTATACAATTTTGTTCTAAATGCTCAAGTTGATAAAAACTCATCTTTGTTTAAAACATTACAATCTAAAGACAGTATTATTTTTGAAAGAACATTTAACAACTGCGAAACTGAAAAACTAGCACCTATCATTGCTGAAAATTTTGAGTTTTATCATGATATCGTTGGCACACAAAACAAAAAAGAATTTATAGATGCAATTCAAAATAATGTTTGCTCTAAACCAAGAATCAATAAAAGAAATTTAGTTAAAGGCTCTTTAGAAGTGCATCAATTAAAAAACAATGGAAAACTCTATGGTGCCATCCAAAAAGGAAAACATACTTTTCAGCAAAAAACAAACGGTTTTTTTAAAACTGTGGGTATTGCAGATTTTACACATCTATGGATTTTAGAAAACAACAATTGGAAATTAAAAAGGGTATTGAGTTACAATCATAAACCTTATACAGAATAAAAATTTTATTAGAATAGCTAACTCTAATAATAGTTACTAATACTTGGTTTTATTAGTTTACTTGGTAAGTCGTCGTTTTGCAAAAAACGACGCTTACTTTTTTATAAAAATTCTAATTAATAATGATTTAGATAAATGTTTAAAACTTCATTATTTCTTACCTAAATGCTCTTCGATATCAGCAATATGATGTTTTAATGCATCTGCAGAAATTTGTATTTCTTTGATTAATAAAGCTAAAGAAATAATTAATAAAATCAAAGCAAAACCAAACACCCACACTGCTAAACTTTGTTGATGTATATAAATTAAAAACATCGTTAAAACACAAAATAACAGACTACTAATTCCAAAAATCTGCATCCATCTTGTTAGGTTTAATCGCAATTTTAAATTATTTATTTGCCTTATTAAAGAGGCTTCTTTTCTTTCTAAATAAATATCGTGTAAATTTCTAATTACAGCTGCATACGCTAAAAAACGATTGGTATAGGCCAACATAATTAAAGAAATTGCCGAAAATAAAAGTGCTGGGGTGGTTAATGTGAGTGCTTCCATAATTATTTCAAAATTAAGCAATTTATAAATAGCTCCACTTATCTTTCTTTTTTTTTAGATGAAGGCTTTTAATGCTTTTAAAATTGCTGAAAAACATTAACTTTATAAAAATTAAAATTTAGAATTGCCTCCTATGAAAAAACACATTTTTACTCTTTTCTTTTTATCATATTTCATCTGTTTTTCTCAATCTGAAAAGAATTTTGATTATGATACATATTCTGACCCAAATCCAAAGAATAAATTGTCATTATATTTTAAAAGTAAAATCAACAAAAAACTACTTAAAAATGTACGTTTCTTCAAAAACAAAAATAATGTAACACTCTCTTTTTTTATTAATGAACAAGGAGAACCTTATAGATTAAATGTAGCATCTTATGGCTCTAAAGAATATTACGACACAATTAAAGAAACCTTTAAAAGTTATTTTTCACAAAACTTTACAGCAGATTCACTTGACAGTAAAAATAGATACTTTCTTCAGATTATTTCAAAAAAAGGACGTAGAAACATTTTTAATTGTAGCTCAAAATTAATTGTAGAAAAGCCACCTATATGTAAAGAATGTAAAGATTTAAAACTTTATGAAGACATTAAAACTTGTTTAAACCTAGAAGTAAAAAAACACTTTTATAAAAATGCTGATTTTTCTATTTTAGACAAACTTAAAGATGAAGAAATCGATATATTTATTCAATTTTCAGTGACAAAGTCAGGAGAATTAAAATATACCAAAAAGAGTAGATTACCTGTAAGGTTTCTTTATGAAACAGATAGAGTATTAAGTTCGTTTCCTAAAATACAACAAGTAAGCACAAAAAATAATCTTGTTATAGAGCCCAAGCATAGTTTTTCTTTTCAGCTTAAAAAAGGAGAAACTCCTAAATTAATAGATCAAAAAAATGAATTTAATTTACTTTACAAACCATCTCAAGACAACAAATTATCACAGTTTTTTATCAAAAACTTAACGAATAAAGATCTTAAAAAATCAAATTTAAGTAGAATTAAAAATCACTTTTCACTTTATTTTGAGTTAAATAAAGACTTAAAACCTATTAATCTTAGAACTAACTCCAGATCAAATTCTTTAGAAAAAACAATTATTGAATTGTTTAAGAAATATCCCTTTTCGCAACTTAATTTTCATAAAAAAGATTTATTAAATGGTTATATCATTCAAATTCTAGATTTTAGAGATCATCAAACTTTTGTAAACACTAATAGTATTGTTGAATCTGTAAAGCACGCGATATATCCAGGTTGTGAAGCCTCTGAAAATATTAAAGCAGCAAAAAAATGTTTTAGTAAAAAAATTCAAATGAATTTTTCAACAAAATTTGATTCAAGTTTACCTAAAAAATTAAAATTAAATCCTGGTAAAAAAAGAATACTGATAAAATTTAAAATTAATATTGATGGAGATATTGTAGACATAAATGTTGATGCTCCACATCAGAAAATAACCCAAGAGGTTATTAGAGTGATGAGAAAGTTACCCAAAGTACAACCTGCTATAAGAAGAGGCAAACCAATAAAAACAAAATTTACAATACCTTTTACAATAATTGTAAAATAAATATACCATAGATTTGCACATATGCAATTAAGTAGAAACAAGATTCTTATAGGTAGATCTGATAAAGCTGATTTTCCTGAAATAGAATTGGATAATATCGATATAAAAATAGATTCTGGAGCTTACACTTCATCCATCCATTGCTATGAGGTTAACGAAGTTAAAGAAGGCAACTCAACCTTTTTAAAATTAAAGTTTTTAGACAACTCACATCCTCAATACTACAAAAAAGATTTTATCTTTGATGAGTATTCCTCTAAAATTGTAAAAAGTTCTAATGGGATATCTGAGAAAAGATTTCTAATTCATACTAAAATAATCCTATTCAATACTGAATTCCCTATAAACTTAACAATTACAGAACGTTCTGACATGAAATTTCCTGTATTATTAGGCCGGAAATTCTTAAATAAAAAGTTCGTGATAGATACTGCAAAAAAAAATCTATCGTACAAATTAAAAAACAAAAAATAAATGAAGATTGTAATCCTTTCTAGAAATCCAAAATTATATTCCACTCAAAGACTAGTAGAAGCTGCTGAAAAAAGAAAACATGAAGTAATAGTTGTAGACCACTTGAAATGTAATATCGAAATAGAAAAAAAGTCACCAAAAATATTTTACAAAGGAGAATACATCACAGATATTGATGCTATTATACCTAGAATTGGAGCTTCAGTAACCTTTTATGGAACAGCTGTAATCCGTCAGTTTGAAATGATGAAAGTATTTACATCTGTCTCATCTCAAGCATTAACAAGATCTAGAGATAAATTAAGTAGCTTACAAATATTAGCAAGAGCTGGTGTAGGTTTACCTAAAACAGTATTTACAAATTACACCAAAGATGTGGAGCATATTGTAGATTCTGTTGGTGGTGCACCTTTAGTTCTTAAACTTTTAGAAGGTACTCAAGGTTTAGGTGTTGTTTTGGCAGAAACAAAAAATGCGGCAACTTCGGTTTTAGAAGCTTTTAATGGTTTAGGCGCAAGAGTTATTGCTCAACAATTTATTAAAGAAGCAGGTGGTGCAGATATTAGAGCTTTTGTAATAGATGGTAAGGTTGTTGGTGCAATGAAACGTCAAGGTAAAGAAGGTGAATTTCGTTCTAATTTACACAGAGGAGGAAATGCAACTGTAATTGAACTCACAGACGAAGAAGAAAAAACTGCAATAAAAGCAACCAAAGCACTTGGTTTAGGTGTAGCTGGTGTAGATATGTTACAATCCTCTAAAGGGCCTTTGGTTTTAGAAGTAAATTCTTCTCCTGGTTTAGAAGGTATTGAAACTGCTACTGGTAAAAATATTGCCAAAGAAATTATCCGTTATTTAGAAATTCATGTCGAGTAAACCTTTTGTTCTTCTTGGTAAAGAAATTCCTGAAGGAAAACGTACAATTTTAGATCTAGAAGTTGCTAAACTACATACAAGAACTACTGTAAAAGTTCCTGTAATTGTAGAACGATCTCACAACACTGGACCTGTAGTTTTACTTTTAGCAGGTATACATGGTGATGAAACCAATGGTGTTGGTATTGTTAGAGAAATTATCGACTTAAAGATTAACAAACCCAAAAACGGAACTATTATTTGTATTCCTGTTTTTAATATTTTTGGATACTTAATTCAAACAAGAGAATTTCCTGACGGACGTGATTTAAACAGAATGTTTCCAGGTACACAAAATGGTTCTTTGGCTAGCCAATTTGCATATCAGTTTTCAGAAAAAATAGCTCCTTTTGTAGATTATGTAATTGATTTTCATACAGGTGGTGGAGAACGTGATAATATTGCACAAATTCGATGTAATAAAGACGATAAAAAAGGGTTAGAATTGGCTAAAGTTTTTAATCCACCAATGATTGTTTATTCAAATAATATTGTAAAATCGTTACGAGAAACCTTGCATAAAATGGGTAAAACTGTTATCCTTTTTGAAGGCGGAAAATCTAAAGAACTCAACCCTACTATTATTAACGAAGGTGTAAACGGAACTAGAAATGTACTTATTCATTTAGGTTTATTAGAAGGTGATATTACAGTTAGAGCAACACCCATTTTTGTAGAAAAAGCTAAATGGTTAAGAGCTTCAGATTCTGGTATGTTTAAAACAAGAGTTGCAAACGGAAGCTACATAAAAAAGAAAGATGTTTTAGGGGTTATTCAAGATCCTTTTGGTGAGTTTAAAAAGAAAATTTATGCACCTTTTAATGGTCATGTTTTTTGCATAAATAGAACACCAATTGTAAACAAAGGTGATGCATTATTTCATCTAAGTCTAGAAGAATAGTTATTTTTACCAAATGCGAATAGATATTATTTCAGTTGCTCCAGATTTATTAGAAAGTCCGTTTAATCATTCTATTATAAAACGTGCACAACAAAAAGGATTGGCAAAAATTGTTGTACATGATTTGCGTAAATTTGGTTTAGGCAACTACAAACAAATTGACGACACTCAATTTGGTGGTGGAGCTGGCATGGTTTTAATGATAGAACCCATATCAAATTGTATCAAAAAATTACAATCTGAGAGGACTTATGATGAGATTATTTACATGACTCCTGATGCAAAAACTTTAAATCAGTCTACAGCAAACACACTTTCTCTAAAAGGAAATATTTTAATTTTAACTGGGCATTACAAAGGAGTAGATCAGCGTATTCGTGATAAATATATCACCAAAGAAATCTCTATTGGAGATTATGTGTTAACAGGTGGAGAATTGGCTGCTGCTGTTTTAGTTGATGCTGTTGTACGTTTAATTCCTGGTGTTATTGGCGATGAACAATCTGCACTAACAGATTCTTTTCAAGATAATTTATTGTCTCCTCCAGTCTACACAAGACCAGCTGATTTTGAAGGTATGAAAGTTCCAGAAATTTTACTATCTGGTAATTTCCCTAAAATTGAAGATTGGAGAAGTGAAAAAGCCTACAAAAGAACACAAGAAATAAGACCAGATTTACTTAATGATTAAGCTATTCTCAATCATAAAAAAGAACAAAGCAATTTCTTGGGTTTTAGGATTCCAATTGTTTCGCTTGCTCTTACTTCCATTTATGGGTTTAATGCCTCAAGATGCCTATTATTACCTGTATGGCCAAAACCTGTCTTTATCCTATTTTGATCATCCTGGAATGATTGGTTATATCTTAAGAATCTTTTCTGAAGTTTTTGGTCAATCTATTTTTGTAATAAAATTTGCTGATTTTACAATTACATCACTCACCATTCTAAGTTTTTACAAATTGGCTTCCTATTTCTTATCAAAAGAGAAATTACAAAGAGCTTTTGTACTATTGGTTTCAACCATTTTTATTTCGATTTTATCATTCAACTCTACTCCTGATGTTCCTTTATTATTATTCTGGACACTCAGTTTAATATGTCTTTACAAAGCTATTTTTGAAGACAAAAAATGGTTTTGGATTTTAGGCGGAATTGCATTGGGTCTTGCATTCAATAGCAAATACACAGCATTAGTATTACAAATAGGATTGCTGCTATTTCTTCTATTTTCAAATAAATATCGAAAACTATTGATATCTCCTTGGTTATGGATTTGCTTGATTATTTCAGTAGTTGTAACTTTTCCTGTTTGGTATTGGAATTATCAAAACGATTTTGCCTCTTTTGCTTTTCAATCTTCAGAGAGAACAAGTTCTATCACAGAATTTAAAATTTCACCAAACTATTTCTTTGGCGCAATTGGGCATCAACTATTTTTATTGTTACCTGTTTTGTTTCTGATTTTCATCACTTTTACCTTTAAATATCTTAAACGAGCACTTCTAAAATTTAAAATCCCACAAGCCAAAACCTTATTTTTATTGGCATTTTTTGTACCTACTTTTGTTGGTTTTTTTAGCCTCACTCCTATTTATTGGGTAAAATTAAATTGGATGATGCCTTCATACATCACAGGAATCATCTTAGCAGGTATGTTCATCAGTAAAAAATTACTAAAAACTCAAATTATCATTTCAGTTATTATTCATGTATTGGTGAGTTTGCAAGTATTATTTTATTTGGTTCCTATAAAAAGTGATGATACTTGGGTGGGATGGAAAGAATTGGCTATAGAAACAGAAAAATTACAACAGAAATACCCAAATACTTTTGTGTTTTCTGATGATAATTATAAAACATCAGCTTGTTTGAACTTTTTTATGGACGATAAGGTCTACGCACAAAATATCATTGGTATACCAGCGTTACATTTTGATTATCTAGGTGATGATTTAACAAGTTTAACCTCAAAAAACGCCATTTTTATTGACTCTGACAAACGATTTAAGAATATTGACAAAAAAGGAAATCATCCTAAACCATTAGACCATTACTTTGAAATTGTTACAGAATTAGCTCCAATTATTGTGAAATTTAATGATAGAGAAGTTCGTAAATTCTGGGTATTCTATTGTACTAATTATCAAGCTAAAAAATAATCAATATTCCTTTTATCAACTAAAATTTATTATTATTTTTGCACTCGCTAAATTAACCTCTGACGAAAATCGTGAATGTTATTTTAGAAAAAATCTAAAATTTAAAAGATGGAATCTTTAGTAAAATTTGTTCAAGACGAATTTGTAACAAAAAACGAATTACCAGAATTTGCTGCTGGTGATACTATTACAGTATACTACGAAATTAAAGAAGGAAACAAAACTCGTACTCAGTTTTTTAGAGGAGTTGTAATTCAAAAAAGAGGAAGTGGAGCTTCAGAAACTTTTACGATCAGAAAAATGTCTGGTACTATTGGTGTTGAAAGAATCTTTCCAATCAACTTACCTTCTATTCAAAAAATTGAAGTTAATAAAAGAGGTAAAGTACGTAGAGCACGTATTTACTACTTTAGAGGTTTAACTGGTAAGAAAGCTAGAATTACTGAAAAAAGAAGATAATTTCTTTTTTAAAATACATTTAAAAAGCGTTGTGAATTTTCACAACGCTTTTTTTAATTAACAAATGTTAATAACCATGGTTAACATCATGTTGATTCTTAATTAGTTAAAAAGTTTGTAAACTTAAAAATCACTATTATATTTACAATAGAATTTACAAGTTAATTGAACTTATTAGTCTTTAAAAACTTATAATAAATTAAAAGTAAATACATAAAGTAACGTTCTTTACATATTGTTTTATCATAAGGCCAAAGATTGATTTATTTCAAAAAATGAAATTGACACAATTAGATTGATAACCTTGATTTAGATAGGAAACTCTTAATTGAACGTAGACAGTATAAATGAAAGTTTATGAAAACTACCAGAAATTTAAAGTGATACTAACGTGGAATCAAAACTTTAACTTTAATTCATCAAAAGTATTTTTTTGTAGACATATAAGTTGGTATAGAAGTTTAGATAAAACAATCCGAAACATTAATAAAAATTTTAAAAAAGTAGAATGCTAATTTAAAATTAAGGATGTTTCAACAACTGAAATAGTAAAGTAATTTCTTTGTAAGAAAAGAAATATAAAAGGAAACTTTTATTTGATTTTAGCAGCAATGCAAAACAGTACAAAAAACTATTTCAAAGAAGCCATATCACTGCAAGAAATTGTATGATATGGCTTTTATTTTACAATTAATTCACTTTCATATCAATACATTATATTTTTTATCAAATGCTCATAAAAACTACAGAATTAATAACAATTTATCAATAAAAATTTGGTTTTAAATTCATAAATTTGCTCCACTTTTTTTACGAAATGCATTTCGTATTTCAAGTTCATAACTAAAATTAAGTCCAAATGAGCAAAATAGCTAAAATAATATATACGAAGACTGATGAAGCACCTGCTTTAGCAACAAGATCATTCTTACCAATTGTAAAAGCTTTTACAAAATCTTCTAACATAGAAATTGAAGTTAAAGACATTTCTTTAGCTGCAAGAATTCTTGCTAATTTTTCTGATTTCTTAACAGAAGAACAAAAAGTAGAAGATGCATTGGCCATTTTAGGTGACTTAGCAAAACAACCAGAAGCAAATATTATTAAATTACCAAATATTAGTGCATCTGTATCTCAATTAACTGCCGCAATTTCAGAATTACAGTCTCTTGGATATGCCATTCCTGATTTTCCAGAAGACCCAAAATCAGATGAAGAAAAAGCGATTCTTGCACGTTACAATAAAGTAAAAGGTTCTGCTGTAAATCCTGTTTTACGTGAAGGGAATTCAGACAGAAGAGCTCCAAAGGCAATTAAAAATTACGCGCGTAAAAATCCACATTCAATGGGTGAGTGGAAATCTGATTCTAAAACTCATGTAGCCACTATGAGTTCTGGTGATTTTGCAAACAATGAAAAATCAGTTACCATTGATAAGACTACTAGTGTATCAATAAAACATGTTGCAAGTAATGGTACTGAAACAGTTTTAAAAGAATCAATAGACTTGTTAGATGGTGAAATTATTGATGCTACTGTAATGAATAAAAAAGCATTAGTTACTTTCTTAGAAGAACAGGTTACTGATGCAAAAGAAAAAGGTATTTTACTTTCACTGCACATGAAAGGAACAATGATGAAAGTTTCTGACCCAATTATTTTTGGTCATGCAGTTAAAGTTTTTTTCAAAGATTTATTTGAAAAACATGCAGATACTTTTAAGAAGGTAGGAGTAAATGCTAATGTTGGTTTTGCTAATGTATTAAGTAATCTTGACGAACTTTCTGCTGATAAAAAAGCTGAAATTTTAGCAGATATTGATGAAACTTATAAAAATGGACCAGATTTAGCAATGGTAAATTCTGACAAAGGAATTACCAATTTACACGTTCCTTCTGATGTAATTATTGATGCTTCTATGCCTGCAATGATTAGAACTTCAGGAAGAATGTGGAATGCAAATGGAGAGTTACAAGACACCAAAGCAATTATCCCTGATAGTTCTTACGCAGGAATTTACTCAGCTACTATAGACTTTTGTAAAAAAAATGGCGCTTTCGATCCAACAACTATGGGAACTGTTCCTAATGTTGGTTTAATGGCTCAAAAAGCAGAAGAATATGGTTCTCACGATAAAACTTTTGAAATCGAAACTGAAGGAAAAGTTGTTGTGGTTGATGCTAATGGAAACACTTTAATAGAACATACTGTTGAAGAAGGTGATATCTGGAGAATGTGCCAAACCAAAGATTTACCAATTCAAGATTGGGTGAAATTAGCGGTAACTAGAGCAAGAGCTTCTGAAACACCTGCTGTTTTTTGGTTAGATGAGAATAGAGCTCACGATGCAGAAATCATTAAAAAAGTAAATAATTATTTACAAGATCATGATACTTCTGGATTAGACCTTAGAATTTTATCTCCTATAAAAGCTACTGAATTCACGTTAGAAAGAATTGTAAAAGGAGAAGACACAATCTCAGTATCTGGTAATGTTTTACGTGATTACTTAACTGATTTATTTCCTATTTTAGAAGTTGGTACTTCTGCAAAAATGTTATCTATTGTTCCTTTAATGAATGGTGGTGGATTATTTGAAACTGGTGCAGGAGGTTCTGCTCCTAAACATGTTCAGCAATTTTTAGAAGAAAATCATTTACGTTGGGATTCTTTAGGAGAATTTTTAGCATTAGCAGTTTCTTTAGAACATTTAGGAAATACAAATGACAATCCTAAAGCTTTGGTTTTAGCAGAAACTCTAGATGATGCTACAGATAAATTCTTAGACAATGACAAGTCTCCATCAAGAAAAGTTGGTGAAATGGACAACAGAGGAAGTCATTTCTATTTAGCATTGTATTGGGCAGAAGGTTTAGCCAATCAAAATAAAGATGCTGAATTGAAAGCTCAATTCACAAAAATAGCAACTGATTTAAAAGCTAATGAATCTAAAATTATATCAGAATTAAATGAAATACAAGGAAATTCTGTAAACATAGGTGGGTATTATCAACCAAATGATGATTTAGCTGATGCTGCTATGAGACCTAACACTACCTTTAACAAGGTGTTAAGTTAAAAAACTACAATAATTTTCTTAAAATATTAACAAAAAGAGTGCTGTACAGCACTCTTTTTTTGGTTAGATTTGATGCCAACCAAACAATTAACCATACTATGAATAAGAAAAAAATTGCTATCATTCTATTTTCTTCAATTTTAATAATTTATTCTGGATATTATTTTTTTTTTTCTTCTTCAGATGAATCCTCATTATTAACAACAAAAGTAAAGAGAGAAAATTTTACTAGTAAAATTATTACTTCAGGAGAAGCACAGTCTAATAGTTTAAAAAAAATTACTGGTCCATCTACACAACTTACTAAAAATAATATTTACAATGTTAAAATTCAGAGCTTAGTTCCAGAAGGTACTTTTGTAAAAAAAGGAGACTTTGTAGGAAAACTAGATCCATCAGCAGTAAACCAACAAATTAGTGATGGAAGACTTAATTTAGAAAGCGCTATTTCTAGGTTTACACAACAGAAACTTGACACTACTCTTAGTCTAAAACAAGAAAGAACAAGTATTAAAGATTTAGAATTTAGTTTTTCTGAAGCTAGTCTAGAATTAAAACAATCTATTTACGAACCACCATCAACCATAAAAAAATTAGAAAATAAATTAAAAAAAATAACACGAGATTTAAAAGAGAAAAAAGAAAATTACCTCATTAAAAAGCGTCAAGCAAATGCAAAAATGATTATGGTTGGTAATGAAGTTTCTAAAAGAAGAAATAAACTAGATGGATTGATGGAACTCCTTAAATCTTTTACAATCTATTCTGATTCTAATGGTATGTTAACCTATGTAAAAGAATGGAATGGTAATAAGAAAAAAGTGGGTTCTACGATAACTCCTTGGAATCCTTCTATAGCTAATTTACCAGATTTAAGCAAAATGGAATCAAAAACATATGCGAATGAGGTAGATATTAGAAAAGTAAAAAAAGGACTTAAAGTTGAAGTAGGTTTTGATGCTTTTCCTGAATTAAAAATACCTGGTGTGGTTACTAGCGTAGCTAATGTTGGTGAAAGAAAAAGAGGTTCTGATATTAAAGTTTTTCAAGTACTAGTAAAACTTGAAAGCACTAATAAAAATATAAAACCAGGCATGACAACGTCTAACGCAATTATTACTAATGAAAAGAAAGATGTTTTAACGATTCCACTAGAAACAATTTTTTCTAAAGACACTATTAGTTATGTTTATAAAAAGGCTGGTTTTTCTATTTCAAAACAACAAATAGAAATAGGTGATACTAACAATAACATTGCTATTGTAAAAAAAGGACTTAATGAAAATGATATTATTTTTCTTAATAAACCAGAAGGTTATGAAGAAGTAGCAATAACTTCTTTAAAAGAATAATAATATGTTTAATCAAATATTTTTAGAAAAGTTAAAATCTAATTTTAGCGAAGCTATACGTGTTATTTTAACAAATAAAACAAGAACTTTATTAACTTCATTAGGTATTATTTTTGGTGTTGCCGCTGTAATAACTATGCTGGCTATTGGTAAAGGTGCCGAAAAAGAAATTTTAGATCAAATAAAACTTGTTGGTGTAAATAATATTGTAATTACTCCAATAAAAGACAAAAAAACTGAAAATGAAGATGGTGATATTGAAAGTACTGAAACGAATGACAATAATACCAAAACCTTTTCTAAAGGTTTAGATATATTAGATGTAAATAGTATTCAAAAATACATTCCTTCTGTAAAACAAATAAGTCCTGAAATTTTTCTAGACACATACCTTATTAAAAAAGGAAAACAAAGTGCTGTTAAACTAATTGGAGTAAATAACAACTTTTTTTCTACTGCTAATATTACAATAGAAAGTGGTAAAAAATTCTCTAAACAACAAAACTTAAATTCTTTACCTGTGTGTATTATTGGTAAAAATATTGAACGTAAGATTTTTACTGGTGAAAGTGCTATAGGAAAAATGATAAAAGTTAAAGATGTTTGGTTAGAAGTTGTTGGCGTTACCGAAGAAAAGTTTATTTCGGAAAATGCACAAGAGAATTTACACATTCGTAACTTAAATGAAGATATATATATACCTATAAATACTTTTTTAATTAGATATAAAGACAGAAAACAAATTAGAATAACAAAAGGAAATCGAGGTTCATCAAAACAAAAAAATTATCATCAAATAGATAGACTTGTAGTACAAGTTAAAAATACATCAGACTTAAATGCTACATCAGAGGTAATAAGTAGAATGTTAAAAAGAAGACATAATAATAAAATAGACTTTAAAATTTCTATACCTATACAACTCTTAAAACAACAACAAAAAACAAAACAGATTTTTAATATTGTGTTAAGTATAATTGCTGGAATTTCTTTACTAATTGGAGGAATTGGTATCATGAATATTATGCTAGCATCAGTATTAGAAAGAACAAAAGAAATAGGAATTATTAGAGCAATTGGGGCTACTCAAGAAGATGTTATTTTACAATTTTTAACAGAGTCTGTTTTAGTAAGTATTGGAGGTGGAATTATTGGAATTGTTCTTGGCGTAATATCTTCCTATATTTTAGAAATTTCTACAGGTATTGAAACTATTTTATCACTAAGTTCTATTTTACTATCCTTTTTTGTTGCAACACTTATTGGTTTAATTTTTGGTATTGCACCAGCAAAATCTGCAGCTAGTAAAAGCCCTATCGAAGCTATAAGACACGAATAACTATGAAAAAACTAATTATTATATTTTTCTTTATACTATCAATTTCTAATTATAGTCAGCAAAAAATTACTTTAGAAGAAGCTATTGATATAGCTCAAAAAAACTCTCCAGATTATAAATCTTTATTAAATGAAAACCAAGCTAGTTATTGGAGATTTAGAAGATTTAAAGCAGGATTTTTACCTCAGTTACGCTTTGATGCAACATTACCGCAATTTAGAAACTCTGTAAACAGAATTACACTAGATGATGGTTCTGACGATTTTAGAAGATCAAACCAGATAAGGTTTGATGGTAGTTTATCTTTAAATCAAAATATTGCATTAACAGGAGGTACAATATCTGTAAGCTCTCAATTAGAAAGAGTAGATCGTTTTGAACCTACAGAATCTACCGGTTTTGCGGTTATTCCTTTTTCTTTGAATTACAGACAAAACTCTTTATTTTACAATCCTTTTAAATGGCAAAAAAAAATTGAACCATTAATATACGAGGAAGCAAAAAGAGAATTTATCGAGAGAATGGAACAAGTCTCTCTAAATACTAGTAGACGCTATTTCGCATTATTAAAAGCTCAAGTCCAAGCTAGAATTGCAAAATCAAATTTCTCAAATCAAGATACTTTATTTCAGATTTCTAAAGGAAGATTTAAAATGGGTAAAATTGCTGAGAATGATTTACTTCAAATAGAATTATCTGTCTTAAACTCTGAAAATAACCTAATTACGAATCAAATTAATTTAAAAAGAACCTCTCAAAATTTAGCAAGGTATTTAGTGTTAGATACTGAGAACATAGTATTATCAACGCCCAAAGAATTAACCACATTTACTGTAACTGTAAAAAAAGCTTTAGAAGAAGCTAAAGCAAATAGAAAAGCTGTAATTGAATTTAGAAGAAGACGTCTACAAGCTGAACAAAATGTTGCAGAAGTTAAAGGAAACAACAGATTACAAATGAGTTTGAGAGCTAATTTTGGAATTTCACAACAAGGGGATGTCTTTAACAATTTATTTGACAACTTTAATCAACAACAAAGTTTAGTAATTTCATTAGGTATTCCTATTTTAGATTGGGGTGTTTCAAAATCTCGAAGAAAACTTGTCGAAGCCAACAAAGATTTAGAGTTAACAAATATTGAAATCGAGCAGCAAGAGTTTGAACAAGAAATTTATTTACATGTTTTAAACTGGCAAAATCAACGAAACTTTTTAAAAACAGCAAAAAAAGCACAGGAAATAGCCATAAAAAGATACGAAATAACTAAAAAAAGATTTATACTAGGTAAAATTACCATTACAGATTTAAACTTAGCACTTCAAGAAAAAGACAGATCGGTTTTGAGTTATTTAAATTCTCTTGAGAAATTTTGGATAGATTATTATACGTTAAGAAGATTAACTCTATATGATTTTATAAAAAATAAAAAAATAGAAGTAGACGATATAATTTATGATTAACTTCCTTTTTAACGTTTTTTTATCTTTTCACTGAATTTTATAATATTACTTTTGTTTAAGTTAAATTTCAATTAATCAAACAAAAAAAACTCAAAATTTGAAAAAGATAACTATTCTAATTTTACTGCTATCCGCTAGTATTTTTAGTCAAGAAAAATATACCATAAGTGGTACTATTTATGATGATAGTAGTAACGAAACCTTAATAGGTGTTTCTGTTTATTTTCCAGAATTAAACTCAGGAACTACTACAAATGAATACGGTTTTTATTCGATCACAATTCCTGAAGGAACCTACAAAGTTCAGGTTAGTTATTTGGGATTCTCGACCCTATTAGAAACAATTGAACTCAATAAAAAAATCACAAAAAACTTTAAACTTAAAGAAGAAACAGAAAGTTTAGATGAAATTGTAATAGAAAGTAACATTGAAAAACTAAATGTAAGAACACCTCAAATGAGTGTTAATAAATTAACTGCAGCTTCAATAAAACAAATCCCTGTTGTTTTAGGAGAGGCTGATATTATTAAATCAATCATTTTGTTACCTGGTGTAACAAGTGCTGGTGAAGGAGCATCTGGTTTTAATGTTCGTGGTGGAGCAGCTGACCAAAATCT
Organism: Polaribacter septentrionalilitoris; assembly: GCF_009832745.1. GTDB lineage: Bacteria > Bacteroidota > Bacteroidia > Flavobacteriales > Flavobacteriaceae > Polaribacter > Polaribacter septentrionalilitoris. The sequence continues at coordinate 58,617 of NZ_VRMJ01000042.1, forward strand.
AATTTTATTGGATGAAGCTGTGGTTTTTAACTCCTCTCATTTATTTGGTTTTTTCTCAGTATTTAATCCTGATGTTATTAAAGATATTCGTTTGTATAAAGGAGGAATTCCTGCAAAATACGGAGGAAGATTATCTTCTGTTTTAGACATATACCAAAAAGAAGGAAATAGTAAAGAATTTAAAGCTACTGGTGGTATTGGCTTAATTTCGAGTAGATTATTACTTGAAGGACCAATAAAAGAAGAAAAAATCTCTTTCTTAATTGGTGGTAGATCTTCTTATGCACACTTATTTTTACCACTTTTTGATAATGACAATACTGCATATTTTTATGATTTAAATACCAAGATTAACTATAGAATTAACGATAGAAACAGTTTGTTTTTCTCGGGATATTTTGGAAAAGATGTCTTTGGAATCAGTGAAAATTTTGTCAATACTTACGGAAATCAAGTTGCCAATTTACGATGGAATCATCTTTTTTCTGATAAATTATTCTCTAATTTATCTTTAATTTATTCTGATTATTTTTATGGGTTAACTCTTGATTTTGTGGGTTTTGAATGGGATTCTGGTATTACCAACTACAACTTAAAATACGATTTTAATCACTTTATAAGTGATAAGTTAAAATTGAGTTATGGTATCAATAACATTTACACAAAATTTAATCCTGGTAATATTTTTCCTAATAGAGACGATTCTGGAATTGTAGCTGAAAAATTAATCGACAAATATGCCAATGAATTTGCAGCATACATAGACGCAAAACATAAAATAAGTGATAACCTTAGGTTACAATATGGGATTCGTTTTTCTAACTTTACAAGGTTAGGACAAGATGAATTGAATGTGTATCAGAATAATCAACCTGTAATTTATAATTCTCAATTCAAAGTTTATGAATCTGCTACTCCTGTTGGGACAGAAACTTTTAACAGAAGCGATGCTATTGCTAGTTTTAACAATTTTGAACCCAGAGTTTCTATGTCTTATGTTTTAGATGATAACACATCAGTTAAAGCCAGTTACAATAGAATGGCACAGTATTTACACCTACTTTCTAACACTGCCTCTCCTACTCCATTAGATGTTTGGGCGCCAAGTGGAAGATACATAAAACCACAGTTGTTAAACCAATATGCTGTTGGATATTTCAAATCGCTAAAAGACGGGGATTATTCTCTAGAAACCGAAGTTTTTTACAAAGACATTCAAAATAGAATCGACTATATAAATGGTGCCAATTTGGTTGCTAATAATGAGATTGAAACCGTAATTTTAAATGGACAAGCAAGAGCATATGGGCTTGAAGTTTTACTTAAAAAGAACGAAGGTAAATTAAAAGGGTGGTTAGCTTACACATTATCTAGATCAGAACAACAAACACTTGGTAGCACACCTAATGAACCAGGAATAAATAGAGGAGAATGGTATAGTACTCCTTTTGATAAAACACACGATTTTTCTGTAAACGCAAGCTACGACTTAAATAAAAAATGGAAATTCAATACCAATTTTGTATTTCAAACTGGGCAACCAACAAATTATCCTGTTGGTCAATATGAAATTCAAGGTTTAAACGTTCCTATTTTTGATGAAAATAGAAGAAATGCAGATAGACTTCCAGCCTACCATAGATTAGATATTTCTGCTACTTTAACTCCAAGAAAAAATAAAAATAGAAAATGGCAAGCAGAATGGGTTTTTGGAATTTATAATGTTTATGGACGCCAAAATGCAGCCTCTATAAATTTTAGAGAAAATAGAGAAACAATGAGAAACGAAGCTGTACAAACATCTATATTTGGTCTAGTGCCTTCTGTAACCTATAATTTTAAATTCTAGAAAATGAAAAAGATATATATATTACCTATTTTAATGTGCTTCTTTTTCTCTAATTGTGAAAAAGTTGTAGATATCGATGTTCCCTCAATTCAACCAAAATTAATTGTTGATGCATCTTTTGAAGTCTTGTTTGATGAAACTCCTGTAACCGCAAATACTGTTGTAAAACTTAGATTATCTGCTGATTATTTTGAAGAAACAATTCCAACTGTAACCAATGCAACCGTATTTTTAACAGACTTATCAAACAATACAATTGTTAATTTTTCTGATGGAAATGCTGATGGAAATTATGAACCTTTAAATCCTTTTATCCCTGCTGATAATGTTGATTACGAATTGACAATTATTTACGATAATGAAACTTACAAAGGAATTGCCACTAAAGTTAAGTCAACCCCATTTACAAAAGTAGAACAAGGAGATAAGACATTATTCTCAGGAAATGAAACTGAGCTTAAAATAGATTTTAAAGATCCAGCTAACATAGAAAACTACTATTTATTTAACCTATCAAATAATCTTTTTTTATCTGTAGAGGACAGGTTTTTTGACGGTTCAGATTACAATTTCTCATATTTTTATGATGAAGATGATCTAGAAGTTCCTGCAACTGTAGAGATAAAAATGTCTGGAATCACCAAAGAATATTTTACCTATTTTAGAGTATTGGTAGATCAAAGTGGTCAAAATGCTGGAGGCCCTTTTGAGACTGTTCCATCATCACTTTTAGGAAATATGATCAATACAACAAACGAAAGTAATTTTCCTTTAGGATATTTTCACATTTCAGAAACAGATACATTTACCATTAGTTTGGTTAAAAAAGACTAAAAGCTTCTTTAGAATTCAGCATTCAAAATGCAAGAAAAAATGTATTTTTGAGTGATGAATTTTACAAAAACTACAGAACAAGACTCTCACTACAATCATCTCGAAAAGATGTCTGTAACAGATTTGTTAATCAATATTAATAATGAAGATAAAACCGTTCCTTTAGCAATAGAAAAATCATTACCTCAAATAGAAGCACTTACACATAAAATTGTTCAAAAGCTTAAAGATGGAGGTCGTCTTTTTTATATAGGTGCAGGTACTTCTGGTAGATTAGGTATTGTTGATGCTTCTGAATGTCCACCTACTTTTGGTGTTCCTCATGAATTGGTTGTGGGTTTAATTGCAGGTGGAGATGTTGCTATTCGAAAAGCTGTTGAGTTTGCTGAAGATTCTACACAACAAGGTTGGTTAGATTTACAAGCCCATAACATTTCTCAAAAAGATGTTGTTGTAGGCATTGCTGCTTCTGGCACAACACCTTATGTCATTTCTGCTTTAGAAAAATGCAACAAAAACAATATTATAACTGGTTGCATTACATGTAATAAAAACAGCCCACTTTCTAAGGTTGCTCAATTTCCTATAGAAGTAATTGTTGGTCCTGAGTTTGTTACTGGGAGTTCTAGAATGAAAGCAGGAACTGCTCAAAAACTTGTTTTAAATATGCTCTCTACTGCCACAATGATTCAGTTAGGAAAAGTAAAAGGGAACAAGATGGTTGATATGCAATTATCTAACAATAAATTGGTAGAGAGAGGACAAAAAATGTTAGCTAAAGAACTAAATATCGACTTAAAAAATGCGAGTGAATTATTAGAGAAATTTGGTAATGTTAGAAACGCTATAAAAAACTACAAATAATGAGTACTAACGTCAATTTATTAGGTAAAGGATTAAAAAATTTAGCAATATTAATATTCTTATTTATAGCTTCACCAATTACATTAACTATGGGTTTTAAAGCTTTACAAAAGTTTGACAACACCCCAAAAGTATATTGGTCTTATCTTATTATAGCACTTGCTGGCGTACTCATTATTTTTACAATTTTCTTTGCTTTCAAAACATTTAAAACTCTTTTAAAAGCCTTTTTTAACGATTAAAATGTCAAGTACAGACGGAATTATTGTCATCTTATCTTATCCAGATACAATTGTAAGACCTGCTTATTGGGAAAAATCTAGTAAGATTTGGCCAAAAATTGGTATTGGTGGTAAACATGCTGTTCAAGCTGGTCATGCTGCGCTTTTATTGATAAAAAAAGACGTATCTGAAATTCAATATTTCGATTTTGGAAGATACATTACCAGCTATGGCAATGGGCGTGTAAGGTCTAAAGAAACAGACCCTGAACTCTTAGTTCCTGTTGATGCACAATTTAAAAAAGGTGCACTTTATAATTTAAATGAAATTTTGTTATGGTTAGACAAACATCCAGAAAAAACACATGGAGAAGGAAGGTTAGTTGCTACCATAAACACAAAAATTGATTTTACTAAAGCTTTAGATTACATTCACTCTTTAATTAATCAAAAGGAGATTCCGTATGGCGCCTTTATAAAAAACGGAACTAATTGCGCTCGTTTTGTTACAGATGCAATTGTAAACTCTACTACTGTTCAAAAAATAAGAACTCAATTAAAAACCTCTAACCTTTTTACTCCTAGCCCAATAGGAAATGTAATTAAAGGAACAACTACCAATGTTATTATTGAAGTTAAAAACCAACAAATTGAAGAATACAAAAACAGATCAATTTTAAAAGAATATAAAAAATGTTTCTTAAAAAAAATTGATCATCAACCTAATTTAATTGGCACAGAAAAACCAAATACAACTATTTTTTCATTAGAAAATGCAAGTTGGTTGGGAGGAATTGGAAGTGGTGCTTGGTTTAAAATTAAATCTCAAATTGATTCAAAAACATATTACATTAACAGATATGATGCTAATGGTAAATTAGATTTCGAAGGAGAATTCTGCATTAATCTAAATTCTTTTAATATTGATAAGCAACATAAATTTGTATATCCAACAAATTGCAAAGAAATGTTTGTTGTTCAAAATGAGCAAGAGTATATTTTTAAACGGAACTATTAAACGTCTACTTTTTGGGTGTTGTTGGGTTAAATCCAAAATCTGTATCTGGCAACTCAATTCCTAACTGATAAATAATATAACCTATACTAGCAAAATGATGAATTGTATGGCTATGAGCTTGCATTAAAATAGCGCCTAAAGTATATGCTACAGACTCTACACCTAGTCCCATATCGTCTTGTACTTGAACTATTTTTTTTAAATCGTCTTTTTTAATTTGATGAAGTTCTTTTAAAGTCCTGTCAAAATATTGAAGTCCTAAACTAATCTCTAATTCAGAAGATTTATCTCGATTTCTTTTATTTAAATAAATATTGTTTTGTTCTAAACCATCAAAAACACAAGTGAAAACATCTAAAATATGCCGCATATGACATCCAATACTAGAATAATATGGAGCTACAGAAGCATCTGTATATTGTTTATTAGAAATGGTTTTTAATAAAGAAATTCCTCTTTGTAGGTTTTTTTCAATGGCTTCAATCATATTGTAATCGTAAAACTTCTAAGTCGTTTTAATTCTGCTCAATTTACCAAATCTTATCGATTTTTTTCACATAATTCAAAAATCAATTATAAAAACCTATAAATCAAATAAATACATCCGAAATAATTCATTGAATTTAATCTTATTTTTAAACAGTTTTAGTTTATGGCACGCTCTTTGAAATTATGATAATCAAATGCGGAAGCCGAAAAGCAGTTAGAGTAGGCAAAACCCTTAAAACCATATATTATGAAAAGAGGTTTACTTTTATTACTAGGAATGCTTATCATGGTTTCTTCTGTTGAAGCCAACAATGGCAATAAATTATTAAACAGAATTGGGTTTAATTATTCATATGACAACTCTGTTAATTTCATTGAACGAGGTGTTGAATTCTTTGTATTTACTAATGGAGATTTTGACTTTGATACTAGATTTAGAAATACAAGGGTTCCTATTCGTAGAGATTTTAGAGGAAGAATTCAAAGAGTAGGTAATGTCTTTATTAACTACGATTATTTTGGAAATGTAACTAGAATTGGTAACATATCTATGAGGTATTATAGAGGAAGGTTGACAAATGTTGGTAATTTAAGAGTGAGATATGATAGATGGGGGTATCCTGCATTTTATGGACAAGTGAGAAGTAATTTTTACTATCATAATGGAGTTAGAATTAATCTTAACATAGGTGATATTTGCAATTATAATGATGCTTACTTCTCTGGAAGAGATTTTAGAAGAAACTACTCTAAAATTAGAGAAGACAGAAATTACTATTATTATAGAGCAAACCCAAATGCTAAAATTGGAAAAAGAAGTCAGATTTTAAGGAGAAGAAAACCAGTTGCACAAAGAGTTGAAAAAAGAATTCCGAACAGAAGAGAGAATAACTCTTATAGAAAAAACGATACAAAAGACAGAAACAGGTCAACTTCTAATAATAGAATTAGAAATATAGATCCTAATAGAAGAGGAACTAAATCATCAAGAAAATCTGATACTAATATCAGCAGTAAAAAAGTAACTACTCGAAGAAGTAGCAATAGAAAAGCTGATGTAAAAAAAGACTCAAAAAGAAAAGTTACCTCTAAAAAAAGTAGAAGAAATTAAAAAAACAGGTATTTATACGTGTTTTTATTTCAGAGTAGTTTTTTAAATTTGTAATGTAAAATTTTTTGAATTTGAAAAAGCTTTATAACTTAAATTGTGATAGAGTAAAGTAGAAGTTAAAAGCCTCATTTCTAGTAGAAATGAGGCTTTTTAATTATTATTGTTTTTTAAAGAGTGATTATCTAATCAACTTTTTATATTTAATACGTTTTGGCATTAAATCTCCACCTAAGCGTTTTTTCTTGTTTTCTTCGTAATCAGAAAAGGAACCTTCAAAGAAATACACTTGACTATCTCCTTCAAAAGCTAATATATGCGTACAAATTCTATCTAAAAACCATCTATCGTGAGAAATTACAACTGCACATCCAGCAAAGTTTTCTAAACCTTCTTCTAGTGCTCTTAAAGTATTTACATCTAAATCGTTGGTGGGCTCATCTAATAACAAAACGTTTCCTTCTTCTTTTAACGTCATTGCCAAATGCAAACGGTTACGCTCTCCACCAGAAAGCGTAGACACTTTTTTGTTTTGCTCGCTTCCAGAGAAATTAAAACGACTCAAATAAGCTCTAGAGTTTACCTGTCTGCCTCCCATCATCACTAAATCTTGACCATCTGAAAAATTTTGCCAAATGGTTTTTTCTGGATCAATATTTGAGTGAGATTGATCTACGTAAGCAATTTTAGCAGTTTCTCCAACTGTAAAACTTCCTTTATCAGGAGTTTCTTCTCCCATAATCATTTTAAAAATTGTGGTTTTACCAGCTCCATTTGGACCAATAATTCCAACAATTCCTGCTTGTGGCAGGTTAAAGTTTAAATCTTCGTACAACAACTTGTCTCCAAAAGCTTTAGAAACTCCAGTTGCTTCAATTACGTTTGTTCCTAACCTTGGACCGTTAGGAATATAAATTTCCAGTTTTGCATCAACTTGCTTCTGGTCTTGACTCATCAATTTCTCGTAGTTCTTCAAACGTGCTTTTTGTTTTGTTTGACGACCTTTAGCTCCTTGACGAACCCAATCTAACTCTCGTTCTAAAGTTTTCTGACGTTTAGAAGCTGTTTTGCTTTCTTGCGCCAATCGTTGTGATTTTTGATCTAACCAAGAAGAGTAATTTCCTTTCCAAGGAATACCTTCTCCTCTATCCAATTCTAAAATCCAACCTGCAACATTATCTAAAAAATATCTATCATGCGTTACTGCAATTACAGTACCTTTATATTGCGCCAAATGATGTTCTAACCAATGTACAGATTCTGCATCTAAATGGTTGGTAGGCTCATCTAACAATAAAATTTCAGGTTCTTGCAACAGTAATCTACATAATGCTACTCTACGTTTTTCTCCACCAGAAAGTACTCCAATTTTCTTATCAGAATCTGGAGTTCTTAGAGCATCCATTGCAATTTCTAGTTTAGTATCTAATTCCCAAGCATTAGCTGCATCAATTTTATCTTGCAATTCAGCTTGTTGGTTCATTAGTTTTTCCATTTTATCTGCATCAGAATAGACTTCTTCTAAACCAAACATATCGTTGATTTTGTTGTATTCATCTAAAATGGCCACTGTTTCTGCAACGCCTTCTTTAACTACCTCTAAAACTGTTTTTTCTGGATCTAGTTGTGGTTCTTGTTCTAAATATCCTACTTTATAGCCTGGAGAAAAAGTAACATCACCTTGAAAATTCTTTTCTACACCCGCTATAATTTTTAACAATGTGGATTTACCAGAACCATTTAAACCTAAAATTCCGATTTTTGCTCCGTAAAAGAAACTTAAATATATATCTTTTAAAACTTGTTTTCCTGTAGATTGATAGGTTTTAGAAACCTTATTCATCGAAAAGATGACCTTTTTATCATCACTCATAAATATGCTGTATTAAATTTTAAACTGAAAACTGATACTAAAATGCTATAAACTTATTTTAGACTCTACCTTTTAATGCATTAAAAACCCAAGCTATTGCAAAGAAACCAGCTCCTACTGCAGCAAATCCCCAACCTGCAACATCATCATATCTAAATGCACCTAAAGCTATTAAACCTAATCCTACAATAATCATAATAAACGTTGCCCAAGCGAGCACCGTATTTTTATTCATTCCCATATTTCTTAATAGTTAGTTATACTACAAATATGAGAAAAAATAAGGAGATTTTCTATAATTTAGCAGCCAATCTTGTACCTTGATTTATAGCTCTTTTGGCATCTAACTCACTTGCAAAATCTGCGCCACCAATTACATGAACATTTTTGCCTAAATCTAATAAAGGTTGATACAATTCTTTAAACGGAGTTTGGCCTGCACAAATAACAACGTTATCTACCTCTAAAACTTTTGTCTCATTATTTTGAGTGTAATGCAAACCTTGGTCGTCAATTTTTTGATAAGATACTTCTCCAATAAATTGTACTTTTTTCTTTTTTAAAGTTGATCTATGAATCCAACCTGTGGTTTTACCTAAATTGCCACCAAATTTACCAGCACTTCTTTTAAACATAAAAATTTCTCTTGGTGATGGATGATAATTAGGTTTTACACCTTCAATTCCTGCTCTTGCTTTTAAAGATTTGTCAATTCCCCATTCTTGCAACCAAGCATCAATATTTTTTGATGTTGATTCACCTTCGTGAGATAAATATTCTGAAACATCAAAACCAATACCACCTGCACCAATTACAGCAACACGTTTACCAACTGTTTTTTTATGTTTTAAAACATCAATATAACTTAGTACTTTTTGGTGATTAATTCCTTCAATATTTAGTTCTCTAGGTTTAATGCCTGTAGCAATTACAATTTCATCAAAATCAGATTTTTCTAAATCTGCAACACTCACTTTTGTGTTTAATTTGAGGGTTACCTTATGAATTTCAATTTGTTTGTTAAAATATCTAATGGTTTCATAAAACTCCTCTTTACCAGGAATTTGTTTTGCCATATTAAACTGACCACCAATTTCTGATGCAGCATCAAACAAAGTAACAACATGACCTCTTTCTGCAGCAATAGTAGCAGCAGCTAAACCTGCAGGTCCAGCACCAACAACTGCAATTTTCTTTTGATTTGTTGTTGGATGATAATTTAATTCTGTTTCATGGCAAGCTCTTGGGTTTACCAAACAACTAGCTACTTTTTGTTGAAAAACATGATCTAAACACGCTTGATTACAGCCAATACAAGTATTTATTTCATCTGCTCTTTCTTCTTTTGCTTTATGTACCCATTCTGGATCAGCCAAAAAAGGACGAGCCATAGAAACCATATCTGCATCTCCTTCTGCTAAAACTTTTTCGGCAGTTTCTGGCATATTAATTCTGTTAGAAGTAATTAACGGAATTTTAATTTCTGCTTTCATTTTTTTGGTTACCCAAGTAAATGCTGCTCTTGGAACTGAAGTAGAAATTGTGGGAATTCTAGCTTCGTGCCAACCAATACCTGTATTAATAATTGTTGCACCAGCTTTTTCTATTTCTTTACCTAATTGTACAATTTCTTCCCAAGAACTTCCTTGTTCTACCAAATCTAACATAGAAAGTCTGTAAATAATAATAAACTTTTCACCTACAACTTTTCTTGTTTGTTTTACCAATTCAATAGGAAAACGCATTCTATTTTCATAATCTCCACCCCATTTATCTGTACGTTTGTTGGTTCTTTTTGTTATAAATTGATTGATTAAATAGCCTTCTGAACCCATAATTTCTACTCCATCATAACCTGCTATTTTTGATAATTTTGCAGAATTTACAAAATCTTTAATCGTTCTTTGGATGCCAGATTCTTTTAATTTAAAAGGTGTAAACCTATTAATGGGTGCTTTTATTTTTGAAGGCGCTACATTAAAAGGGTGATATCCATATCTACCTGCATGTAAAATTTGCATACAAATTTTACCTCCAGCTTCATGCACTGCTTTTGTTATTTTCTGATGATGTTTTGCATGCTTTTTAGTAGACATTCTTGCTGCAAATGGCCCTGTCCAACCTTGTATGTTTGGTGCTATACCACCTGTAACAATTAAGCCTACTCCACCTTTAGCACGTTCTGCATAGTAAGCTGCAATTCTATCTATACCATTTTTTTCTTCTTCTAAACCTGTATGCATAGAACCCATTAAAATTCTATTTTTTAAGGTTGTAAAACCTAAATCTAAGGGTTGGAAAATGTGTGGATATTTCATAAAAACCGTATTAAATTTATTATGCATGCATAATACTTGCAAGATATGTTTATTTTTTGGGATTAAAAAAAATTGCCCCAAATTCACGAATTATTATCATTCATAAACTTGGGGCAATTGTATAAACAGGTAAATGTTTATAAAACCTGTTGGTAAAATTAAATCACAGGAACATCTATAACCAATAATTTACTGTTTTTTGTTGCTTTTACAGCTACTTTGTCTGTTTCTGTAATCCCAACAGCATCTCTATGTTCTAAAGTTTCATCAGCAACTTCTACCTCACCATCAATTAAGAAAAAATAGGCACCATTTTTTAGTTGGTATTCGGTTTCAAAACCTTCTTCTAAATCAATCATAGAAATATATCCTTGTTGATGAATAGGCAATGAACCTTCTACTTGTTTATCTCTTGGTGAAACCAAGGTTTGAAACTTGTTTTTTCTACCATCTTCATCAAACACTTTTTGATCATAATAAGGGGTTACTTCCTCTTTTTCTGGTATAATCCAAAGTTGTAAAAAGTTACTTTCAGCAGTTTTACTATCGTTAAATTCTGAGTGTGTAATACCAGTTCCTGCACTCATCACTTGTACTTCACCAACTTCAATAGCACGTTTGTTTCCCATACTATCTTTGTGTGACAAAGGTCCTGTAATTGGTATCGAAATAATTTCCATATTTCTATGAGGATGTGTGCCAAAACCCATTTTAGGTTGTACAACATCATCATTTAATACTCTTAACATCCCAAAATTCATTCTTTCTGGGTTTTGATAACTAGCAAAACTGAATGTATGATATGATTTTAACCATCCATGATTTGCGAATCCTCTTGTGCTTGCTTTGTGAATTGTCTTATTCATCATAAACTTTTTTATGACCTTGAATTTGATTCAAGGTTTTTTAAATATAAAATTATTCTTTTTAGATTCCTGTTTTCACAGGAATGACAAATTAGTGTTTTCTAAAATTTTATTTTAGAAAGCATTTTTTCAATACAAATACCCCATTTTTCCTTGTTGATAATCGCGCATTGCTTCTAAAATTTCTGTCTGCGTATTCATCACATAAGGGCCATATTGGGTTACTTTTTCTTTAATAGGTGCTCCTGATAAAATTAAAATCGAACTTTCTTTTTGGGCTTTAAATTTTATAGTATTTCCATCTTGATGGAAAGTTGCCATTTGATGTGCTCCTTTTTGTAAAACCTCTGTATCATTTATTAAAATCTCACCATCTAACAAATAAATTAAAGATTGATGATTTTCTGGAATTTCTATTTCAATCTGTCCATTTTCCTCAGCATTTGCTGTAAAAACATTAACTGATGTTTGTGTTTTTATTTGACCAAATACGTCATCTTGATTTCCAGCAATGATATTTAACTGTACCTTTTGATCTTTAGAAATTATTTTAGGAATTTCTTCATCTTCTAAATGTTGATAATTAGGTGTTATCATTTTGTCTTTTGCAGGCAAGTTTAGCCAAAGTTGAATTCCTTCTAAATCGCCCCCTTTTTTTACAAACTCTTTGGTGGGTGCTTCTGCATGAATAATTCCACGACCAGCAGTTGTCCATTGCACTCCACCAGCTTTTACAACCATTTCATTACCCAAAGAATCTCTGTGAAATTGTTCGCCCTTAAACAATAGTGTTATGGGTTCAAAACCTCTGTGAGGATGTGCACCTAGATCAAAAGGATTGTTAAATTCTGAAATTGCATAAGGTCCATAATGATGTAATAACAAAAATGGATCTACATTCTCTATTCCATGTGTAGGCAGAGGCTGACGCAAACGTATTGACCCCATATTTACTAACGGGCTTAGTACAGAATGTTGAATTGTTTTATATGTTTTCATTTTGTGTTCATTTATTTTCCAGGGAAAATATTATTGTAAATTTTTTTATCTAATTTTATCTAATAAATTACTTAAAGTTTCTGCTTCTTTATCAGTTAAATTATCTAAAAAAGATAGGTTTTTATTTTCATCGATAGTTGATAATAAAACTAAACCTTGATTGGTAATTTTTACATACACCACTCTTCTATCATGTTCGCAACGTTCTCTTTCTATTAGGTCTTTGTCACACAACTTATCCATTAGACGAGTTGCATTAGGTGCTCTTTCAATCATTCTATCTTTAACAATTTGCACTTTAGTTCTCTCTTTTGCACCTCTTAAAATCCTTAAGATATTGTATTGTTGTGGTGAAATTCCGTAAGGTTTGAAAAACTCGTTTTCTTTACTATTTAACCAATTCGATGTGTATTTTATATTGATTAAAGCTTTTACTTTGTTGCTAATGAAACTTGATTTGATATCTTTAGAAATGTCACCCATTGCTATGCTCTTAACTTTAAATCTTGCATTATTTTATTAAACTCTTCTGTTGTTGGAGTTAAATATACTTCGTCATCCACAAATAAAGTGGGATATTTTGCGATACCATTATACAGTTCTTTACTGTGCTCTCTCGCCTCTACATCTTTTGAAATATCTTTGTATGTATATGGTTCATCAATCGAGTTTAAAAAATTTTTAAATGCAACTGTATATGCATGACCTTGTTTTCCGTATAGAACGATTTTCATAATTATTGATTTACAAGTGCTTCAAACTCATTTACTTTTTCGTTTAAATCTTCTAAAAGCGTGGTGTTTATAATTTTTCCATCCTTAAAATTATCATAAAAATTAGGAAAAGAAAAACTTACCAATTCTTTAGCTCCCATTCTAGAAAATCTTGCAATACCAGATTCTAAAACTGATGCTCCTCCTCTAGCACCTGGTGAAGCTGCCATTAATAATAATGGTTTATCTCTAAAAACATTCGCTTCAACTCTAGAAGACCAATCGTAAATATTTTTAAAAGCTGCAGCATACGAACTGTTATGTTCTGCTAAAGATACTATGAATCCATCATATTCATCAAACAGTGCTGAAAACTTTTTAGCATCTTCCGGAAAACCATTTTCTTGTTCTTCATCTTGACTATATATTGGCATTGAAAAATCTCTTAAATCAATTACATCAAATGAAGTGTTCTCTAAATTTTCGGCTGCAAAAGTTGCTAATTGTTTGTTGATTGAAGTAGAACTTGTACTTCCTGCAAATGCTAATATTTTTTTCATACTTATTAATTTATAAGCAAAGTTACAAAATAAAATTTTATTTACCAAGGAAAATAAATCCAAGGAAATATTTTAATTTAAATACATAGTTGTATATCAACCTTCAGATTAAAAGTAATTACGGTGTACTTTTTTAAAAATTGAAAAAATTAGAATACGAAAATTAGAAAAATAGACTTACTTCATTTAATATAATTGATTTTGCAACCTTTTATGACAATAACTTTTTGACTTGTACATATTGCAATAGCATAATTGTTCTTGCATCAATTATATCTTTGTTTTCTATCATTTGTAAAGCCTCTAAAAATGAAATCTCTAACACTTCAATTTCTTCATTTTCTGAGGCTAAACCTCCCCCTTTGTCTATTTTATCGTCATCATTATACTCTGCAACATACAAATGCACTTGTTCTTTCATTAATCCTGGGGATAAAAAAACAGTAGCAACTTTTTTTAATTTTGAAAAGTGATACCCAACTTCTTCTTTAGTTTCTCTAATTACTGTGGTTTCAGGTGATTCGTTTTCATCAATAGCTCCTCCAACTACTTCGATTGAAAATCCATTTTTTACCCCAGCAACATACATGGGTATTCTAAACTGCTTAGAAAGAATCACTTTTTTTGTAGAGGGATTATACAACAATATTGCAACTCCATCATTTCTGCCATAGACTTCATGTGTAAGACGTTCAACTTTTCCATTCTTGAAAATAAAATCAAAACTCACTTGCTCTAATTTTGCCCAAAAGTTGGAAATTACTTTTGATGTTACATTCTTAATACGGTTTCTCATTCTCAAACTGTTTTTATCTAATTGAAAACTATCAGATATGAATCTAAATTTATTTACTTGAATAATTTTATGATTTCAATTTCGTTAAAAAATATGAATTAAAATAAAATTGATGCTAAATATAAGTAGCATTTAAACTAATTTTGTTCCTAACGGTCTAAAAAATTTAAATGTTATCATTTTCTAACCGTTTTCTTATTATTTTTATGGACCATTTTACCCCAAACAATTAATGAAAAATTTACAATCCTTTTTTTTCTTAGTCCTATTATTTTTTATTGGAATAACAACCATAAATGCACAACTAAGTAAAAAACATTACATACCACCCTTAACATATGCAGGTCAGGGAAACTCTGTTCCACAAGAACAGTTTTTATACATATCAACCCCTAGTAATCAAGACGTAGCGTATACTATAACACAAGTTGGATCTAGTAATGATATTATTGGAGTTGTCTCGAAAGGTTCACCACAAGAAATTCCTTTAGGTTCTGATGAAGGTCAATTATTTGTAAATCCTAACATAACAAGTTCTATTCATACTAATAAAGGATATATAATTGAAGCTACTGGTGGACAAATTTATGTTTCTGTTAGAGTTATAGCAGGAAATAGTGCTCAAGCTGGTGCTTTAGTAAGTAAGGGTGCTGCTGCTTTAGGTACAGTGTTTAGAGCAGGAATGTTCACTAATGGAAACCCTCAAACCAATTATCTAAATTTTATTTCGGTAATGGCTACAGAAGATGATACTAAAGTTAATTTTTCTGGTTTACCAAATGGCATTGATATTGAAAATTTTAATGGAGAACCTACCATACCTGAAATTACTTTAGATGAAGGAGAAAGTTACATAGTAGCAACTAATGCTGCTACGAATTCTGTAAACAGAGACGGATTAATTGGAACACTAATTCAATCTGATAAAAATATTGTTGTAAATACAGGTTCTGCAAACGGAAGTTTTGGAACAGGAGGTGCAAGAGATTATGGTTTAGACCAAATTGTAGATTTTAGTAAAGTTGGTACAGAATATATTTTTGTTAGAGGAAGTGGAGCTGATGATTGGGAAAATGTACTAATAGTTGCTCATGAAGATAACACTGAAGTTAAAGTCGCTGGAAATGCCGTAGCTGTAATAAATGAAGGAGAATACTATGTTATTGAAGGTAATTATTACTCCAGTGATGACAATATGTATGTAGAAACCTCAAAGTCTGCTTTTGCTTATCAGGGTATTGGTGGTCTTGGTAGTAATGGAAGCCCTAGCGAAGCCAACCAAGGTATGTTTTTTGTACCTCCTTTAAGTTGTGAAAGCAGAGGAAATGTTGATAATATTGCAGATATCGACAAAATTGGAGGCACTACTTTTAATGGTGGTGTTACTATAGTAGCTAATAAAAATGCTACCGTTTTAATTAATGGAAATCCTATAAATACATTTAATCCAAATGGCCCTAACAATGTTACTGGAAACTCAGATTATGTAACCTACAAGGTAACTGGTTTATCAGGAAATGTAAGTGTAGAAAGTAGCGAAGAATTATACTGTGCTTATTTTAATCAAAATGGAGCAGCTACATCTGGTAGTTTTTACTCGGGTTTTCTTACAGCTCCTGAAATCAATTTTAACACCTCGGTTGCAGCACTAGGTAGCTGTATTCCAAATGTTACATTGCAAGCTGCCAATACAGGATTATTTGATAGTTTTAAATGGGAATATTTCGATGAGAACACATCAAACTGGGTTGAAAGAAGTACAACTGCAACCTATAAACCAACAGAATCAGAACCTGGCAGGTATCGTTTAGTAGGTAAAGTAGATTGTAATCCTAATGAAGAATTTATATCAATAGAAATCCCTGTAAGTATTTGTCCTGATGATTATGATGGAGATTTAATTATAGATAATTTAGACATAGATATAGATAACGATGGTATTCTAAATTGTGATGAATCTTTTGGAAACATAAACATTAATTTGTTAGATTTCAACAATGCAATTGTTACTCATCCAGAAGATGCAACTAATGTAATTAATAATAGTTTATTTACTGCATCAGAAACTACAAATTCTTTTACTGGAGATAGTTCTGGAAACTTTACCTCAACTCTTGTAAATGCTCCTCTAACAGAATCTAGCTATACCTTAAGTTTTAAAGAAAATATAAATATTATATTTAAACAATCTGATAACCAAAACCATGTTATCTCAGATGGTGAGTATTTTATTTTAAAAATTAATCCTGCAGGTAAAAACATAACTTTATTAGATCCTGATGACCAATTATTGGTAAATTCTAGTTTCGATTTAAATCAAGAATTTAAAGCGGGAATAACTCAAATATCTGCCTCAGAAATATGGTTTAAGTATAAAAATAATATCAATTCAGGCAATAGTACATTTAAATTTGTTGCTAATAAAATTAATGAAATCACTTTTGAACATAAATCAACAGGAATTATATCTAGCTCTACATTTAATGGAAATATTCAATTAACTTGTTTTACAAGAGATTCTGATGGAGATGGAATTGAAGACATGTTAGATTTAGACTCTGATAATGATGCTATTCCAGATTTTTTTGAATCCACCGCTCAAGAGGTTATTCTAACTGGTATGGATTCAAACTCAGATGGTCTAGATGATATTTTTAACACTGTAACTCCAAATCAAGATACAGATGGAGATGGAGTACCAAATTATTTAGATATCGATTCTGATAATGATGGAATATACGATATTGTAGAAGCTGGTTCTGGAGGGTTTGACGCTAATAATGATGGTTTTATTGATGGAGCTAGTGCTACCAATGTTGGTCTTAATGGACTGTTTGACAGTTTAGAAACCTCTGTAGATTCTAATATTTTGGATACTCCTATTAGAAACTCTGATAGCTCCTCTCTAATTCCTGAAAACAGAGATACTTTATTAGATTTTGCTGATTTAGATGCAGATGGTGATGATTGTTTTGATGTTATTGAAGCAGGTTTTACAGGTAATGGTTCTGGAATGCTGGCCCCAAATCCATTAGATATTGAACCTAATGGTAAAGTAAAAAACTCAGATGGTTACAAAATACCAAACCCAAATTACATAAATTCTACAGCAATTGTTATTACTAAATTCGAGGACACTACTTTTTGTGAAGAAGATACCAAAGACCTAGAGATAGAAACCAATGCAGATCGTTTGCAGTGGCAACTATCTTCGGATAACGGAACTAATTTTACTAATATTTCAGAAAATCAAACGGTAAACGGAACGGTATTTAGTAATGTAACCTCTAAAAAACTAAGACTCACTAGTACTAATATCAATTTAAATAACTATCAATTTAGGGTTATTTTAGAAAAAGATGACAATATATGTGAAAAAATAACTCCTTCTATTACACTTACTGTAAATACCAAACCTGTTGTTTTAAATAATGTAGTTCAATTAAATCAGTGTGCAGATAATGCTGCCGAAATAACCACTGTTAACCTTACTGAAGCAGAAATTCGTATTTCTGCTGACCCAACATTTACATTTGAATATTATGAAACCTTGGCAAAAGCAGAAGCGGGCGGAACAGCGAATCAAGTTACTAATAAAGAAATATACCCTGTGAACAGAACAGCTTCGGCTTGGGTTAGAACAGTTTCTCCAGAAAATTGTTATACAATTTCAAAAATAGAAATTACAGCATCATTTGCTGGTAACGTAACTTATAATGGAGTTTTTGAAGAATGTGATGATTTTCTAGATAAAGACGGAAATAATACAGTTAACAATTCTGATATTGACGGAATTTCTTTTTTCGATTTTAGTTCAGCAAAACAAGATGTCATAAACACTTTCCCTGCACCAATTCAAGGGAATATAGAAGTATTTTTTTATGAAACTACAACAGACAGAGATGCCGCAATTAATGCAATTCCAGACATTTCAAATCATAGAAATACAAATTCCCCTTTCAACCAAACCATCTATATCAAAGTAAAAAATAAAAACAATAATGATTGTGAAGGTATTGGAAGTTTTACTTTAAAAACAAGTATTATTCCAGAGTTTGATGTAGAAGGAGAAGCCCCAAATGATCCAATTGTTATTTGTCCAAAAACGATTCCTTATACTTTAAAAGTTGATAATCCTGATGACACTTACGATTATATTTGGACTGATGATAGTGGATCTCAAATTGGAGGAAACTCTGAAACTATACAAATAAGCGATGCTGGTAATTATACAGTTACTGCGTATTCTAGAAACTCAAAAATTTGCTCTCGATCAAGAACTATTGTTGTAAATAAGTCTGATTTTAATACGTTAAATCAAGATTATGTTACGATTACTGATGATACAGTTGCCAACAATTCTACCTTAAGCGTAAGAATTGACATCCCAACCAACCCTGCAATCAATGAAGAATTTCAATATGCCTTACAAGATGAAAATGGTTTGTTTTTTCGTAATTTTCAAGACAGTAATGTTTTTAACGGAATTGAAGGGGGTATCTATAAATTAATTGTAGAAAACAAAAATGGTTGTGGAACTTCAGAATTATTGATTTCTGTAATTCAGTTCCCTAAATTCTTTACCCCTAATGGAGATGGAAATAATGATACTTGGACTATAAAAGGAGCAAATAAAACCTTTTATCCTACTAGTAGTATCAGCATTTTTAATCGATTTGGAAAACTAATCTCTAAAGTTGATATTGATGGTCAAGGTTGGAATGGCACCTATAATGGTAAAACTTTACCTTCTGATGATTACTGGTATAGTATAGAGCTAATTCCTGCTGATAACACAAAACCTCCAATAATCAAAAAAGGTCATTTCTCTCTTCTAAGAAAATAGAAAACATCTTTTTTAGGATGAAGATTTTATGATTTCTTTCAGAAGAATATTTCTTAATTTAGCGTAAAATAAGAAATCATTTTTTCTATGGATATCAACTTCAATAAAAACGAAGATTACAATAAGTTATTAGTTTCAGATTTAAGAAAACGTTTTGCAAAAGTAAAATTAGGTGGTGGTCAAAAAAGAATTGACAAACACCACGAAAAAGGAAAACTTACCGCAAGAGAACGAATTGATTATTTATTAGACGACAAATCTAAATCCATAGAAATTGGGGCTTTTGCTGGCGAAGATATGTATACTGAACACGGAGGCTGTCCTTCTGGTGGCGTTGTTGTAAAAATTGGTTACATCAAAGGCAAACAGTGTATTGTTGTTGCTAATGATGCTACTGTTAAAGCTGGAGCTTGGTTTCCAATTACTGGAAAAAAAAATTTACGCGCTCAAGAAATATCCATAGAAAATAAATTACCCATCATTTACTTAGTAGATTCTGCAGGTGTGTATTTACCAATGCAGGACGAAATTTTTCCAGATAAAGAACACTTTGGACGTATTTTTAGAAATAATGCTGTAATGAGTAGTATGGGAATCACTCAAATATCTGCAGTAATGGGCAGTTGTGTTGCTGGTGGTGCATATTTACCTATTATGAGTGATGAAGCGCTAATTGTAGATAAAACTGCAAGTATTTTTTTAGCAGGAAGTTATTTGGTAAAAGCAGCAATTGGAGAGTCTATTGATAATGAAACTTTAGGAGGTGCAACCACACATTGTGAAATTTCTGGTGTCACAGATTACAAGGCAAAAGACGATAAAGATGCTTTAGATAAAATTAAATTTATTGTTGATAAAATTGGTGATTATGATAAAGCTGGTTTTAGTAAAACTGAGTCATTTCCGCCAAAAGAAGATGAAGGCGATATTTTCGGAATTCTTCCTAAAGAAAGAAATGCACAGTATGATATGTTAGAAATCATAAAGCGTTTGGTTGATAACTCTGAATTTGAACAATATAAAGAAGGTTATGGGCAAACCATTTTAACTGGGTATGCCAGAATTGATGGTTGGGCAGTTGGTATTGTTGCCAATCAACGTAAATTAGTAAAAACAACTTCGTCTAAAACCAAACCCACAGAAATGCAGTTTGGTGGCGTTATTTATAATGACTCTGCTGATAAAGCTACACGTTTTATTGCCAACTGTAATCAAAAGAAAATACCACTAGTTTTTTTACAAGATGTTACTGGTTTTATGGTGGGTAGTAAATCAGAACATGGAGGAATCATAAAAGATGGAGCTAAAATGGTGAATGCAGTGAGTAATTCTGTTGTTCCTAAATTTACTATCGTTATTGGAAATTCTTATGGTGCAGGTAATTATGCAATGTGCGGAAAAGCCTATGATCCAAGATTAATTGTTGCGTGGCCAAGTGCAGAATTAGCGGTAATGAGCGGAAATTCTGCTGCAAAAGTTTTATTACAAATTGAAACCGCTTCATTGAAAAAGAAAGGAGAAGAAATCACTCCTGAAAAAGAAGCTGAGTTATTTGACAAAATAAAATCGCGTTATGACAAGCAAATTTCTCCTTATTATGCTGCAGCAAGAATTTGGACAGATGCAGTTATCAATCCATTAGATACTAGAACTTGGGTTTCAATGGGTATTGAGGCTGCAAATCATGCTCCCATTGAAAAGAAATTTAATTTAGGAGTTTTACAAGTTTAGAAATATTATAATATTTTTTTATTAAAATGACTAATATCACTTTTAGTCATTTCTTTATACTTTATTTTTGTAGCAAAAGCAATCAACACAATAAAATAAAAATGAGTAAAGCAATCTATGTAACAACCATAGAGTCTAATAGTGGAAAATCTTTAGTTTCTTTGGGTCTATTAAGAATGATGTTAACCAGATCTTCTAAAGTTGGGTATTTCAGACCCATCATCAATAAAGATAAAAATGATGCGTTCGACAATCATACCAATACCGCTATTGATTTTTTTAATTTAGATACCAATCACGATGAGTGTTATGCATATCATCAATTTGAAGTAGTAGAATTATTAAGTGAAGGTAAAGAAGACGAAATCATTCATACTATCATTAAAAAATATAAAGAACTAGAAAAAAAGTTTGACTATGTTTTGGTAGAAGGAACTGATTTTTCAGGAGAAGGCGGCTTTACAGAAGTTGATGTAAACCTAATGATTGCTAAAAACTTAGGAATTCCTGTGCTAATTGTAGGTGCTGGAAATGGAAAAAAGAAAAAGGAATTTATCAATACAATGCAAATCACTTACAATGAATTTATTCAAAAAGAAGTGGATGTTGTTGGAGTTATTGCTAATAAAATAGAAGTAGATGAAGTAGGTTTTATAAAACAAGAATTGAATAAGGTTATTCCAGCTTCAGTTTCTATTGATATTATTCCTAATGTTAATTTTCTAGCATATCCAACTGTAAAAGAAGTGGTAGAAGCTTTAGACGGAAAAATTCTTTTTGGAGATCAATTTTTAGACAATGCCATTGGTAGCTATAGTATTGGTGCTATGCAATTGCGTAATTATTTAACAAGGATTAGAGAAAATGCTCTTGTAGTAACGCCTGGAGACAGAGCAGATATCATATTAGGTGCTTTACAAGCAAATGCTTCTAGCAATTACCCAAAAATTTCTGGTATTATTTTAACAGGTAGTTTATTACCAGAAGAATCTATAATAAAATTAATAGAGGGAGTACAATCTACAATTCCGATTATTTCTGTTCAAGGCGGTACTTTTGGTATTTCTAATAAAATTGGTGCAGTAAAACCTAAAATTTACGCATCTAATAATCGTAAAATTTTATTAGCCTTAGACACATTTGATAATTATGTAAATGTAGAACGTCTAACCAATATTCTTTCCTCTTTTCATTCAGAGCGATTAACTCCTAGCATGTTTCAATATAGTTTATTGCAAAAAGCTAAAACAAATCGAAAGCATATTGTCTTACCAGAGGGAGAAGATGAAAGAATCATGAAAGCTGCAGCTCGTTTACAATTATTAAATATTGTAGACTTAACTCTTTTAGGTGATAAAAACCGAATTCAGCAAAAGGCAGATCAATTAGGGTTACAAATAGATTTAGATAAAACAAATATTTTAAACCCAGAAGAATCTATTCATAATGAGGAGTTTGCTAAAACACTTTACAATGCTAGAAAGCATAAAGGAATGACAGAAGCAACTGCTAACGATTTAACCAGAGATGTTTCTTATTATGGAACTTTAATGATTTTAAATGGTTTGGCAGATGGTATGGTTTCTGGTGCAGTACACACTACTATGCATACCATTAAACCTTCATTGCAAATCATTAAAACCAAACCTGGAGTTTCTGTTGTATCTTCTGTATTTTTTATGTGTTTATCAGATAGAGTTTCTGTAATGGGAGACTGTGCTGTAAACCCAAACCCAAATGCAGAACAATTGGCTGAAATTGCACTTTCTTCCGCTGCTTCTGCTGCTGCTTTTGGGATAGAACCTAAAGTTGCAATGTTATCCTATTCATCAGGTAGTTCTGGTAAAGGAGAAGAAGTTGAAAAAGTACGTAAAGCTACAGAGATTGCTAAAGCTAAAAATCCTGATTTAAAAATTGAAGGTCCTATACAGTATGATGCTGCAGTAGACATGTCTGTTGCAAAAACAAAAATGCCTGATTCTCTTGTAGCAGGACAAGCATCTGTATTGATTTTCCCTGACTTAAACACAGGTAACAATACTTACAAAGCCATTCAAAGAGAAACAGGAGCATTAGCTATTGGCCCAATGCTACAAGGATTAAACAAACCTGTAAACGATTTAAGTAGAGGATGTACTGTAGAAGACATTTTTAATACAGTTTTATTAACAGCTATTCAAGCAAACCAAGAATAACATGAATATTTTAGTTTTAAATGCAGGGTCATCATCCTTAAAATACCAACTGATAGAAATGCCTTCACAAACTTTAAAATGTGTAGGACTTGTAGAAAGAATTGGAATGGATGATGCGATATTTACTCATGAAAAAGGAGAACAAGAATATTCTGAAACACTACCTATTTTAAATCATGAAACGGGATTAAAAAAAATTGCAGAGATCTTAATGGACGATAAAATTGGTGTTATTTCTTCTGTTGATGAAATAGAAGCTGTAGGACATAGAGTGGTTCATGGTGGAAATAAATTTAGTAAAACTGTTGTGGTTACCAATCAAGTAAAAGACAGTATTAGAGAATTATTTGATTTAGCTCCTTTACACAATCCTGCAAATTTAACTGGAATAGAAATTGCAGAAACTATTTTTACATCAGCAAAACAAATTGCAATTTTCGACACTGCTTTTCATCAAACAATGCCAAAAAAAGCGTATCAATTTGCTATTCCAAATGAGTACTTGTATCAACATCATATAAGAGCTTATGGTTTTCATGGTACAAGTCATAAATATGTTTCTGAAAAAGCCATTGAAAAATTAAACAAAAAAGATTCTAAAATCATTTCTATTCATTTAGGAAATGGCTGTAGTATGGCTGCTATAAAAGATGGTAAAACTATTGATACTTCTATGGGCATGGGTCCAATGAATGGTTTAATAATGGGAACACGCTCTGGAGATATAGATCCTTCTGTGATTTTCTTTTTGATGAAAAAATTCAACAAAAGCGCAGAGGAAGTCAATAAACTTTTACAAAAAAAATCTGGAATGCTAGGTTTAACAGGTTATTCTGATTTAAGAGAAATCTCCGAAAAAGCCAATAATGGTGATGAAAATTGTAAAAATGCATTGCAGTTAGCCGCTTACAGGATTCAAAAATTCATTGGGTCTTTTACTGCGGTACTAAATGGTTTAGATGCTATTATTTTTACAGCAGGTATTGGAGAGAACTCAGATTTAATGCGAAAACTAGCCTGTGAAAATTTAGATTTCTTAGGGATTGATTTAGATTTAGAGAAGAATGCTATTCGTGCTAAAAAGATTAGAGAAATACAAAAAGAAAGTGGTAAAGTAAAAATATTTGTAATTCCTACTAATGAAGAAGTTGAAATTGCAATACAATCTTACGAAGTATTACAATAAAAAATGAGGCTGTCTAAAAAGTATTTTTAACCTGTTTTTCAACTTTGTGGAGAAATATTGAATGATTTTTTAAATTCAACTTCATTTCTCTCAAAATAACAAGCACTTAATACTTTTTAGAATCCTTCTTGTATTTTCTAGAGCTTTGCTTGTCTCTTGTATTTTCTAGGAAATTTAGATACAGGTTGTATTTTTATATTTTTATAATATGCTTCTGCACCTTCAGATTGGATTTGAATTTTACCTCTTTTAACAGAAAATGTTTTTCCATCCCTGTCAAAACGTGCATTTTTAATTACATTTACCACATAGCCATTAACAATGTGTAAACTAGTATCACCAACACAAATTAGTTCAAAAGTATTCCACTCACCAATTGGTTTTTCATAAGATTTACTTCTTTTTACATAATTAGGTGCTAGTTTTTTACTTTTTGCGTAATTAACTGTTGTTCCAGGTGTAAATACAAATTGTTTCTTTCCATTTTCAGTTTCTAGTTTTTTAGAAGGTACATCACCATACACCCCTAATGCATAAAAATCTCCACAATCACCATCTTGTACTTGAAATTCTAAACTATTCATCCATACATTCCAAAATGTACCTTGAATACCTTTACAATGATACAATATACCATTATCCATTTTTCGGTTTAATCTTGGAGCCCATTTTTTGTTACCCCATTTAAACTGTGCTTTTAAATGGTAATTACCATATTCTTCTCTAGTACTTAAACCCCCATAAATTTCTCCTGATATTTTTAATATTGTTTCTCCATTTTCATCAATCGTAGAAAATACTTTTTTAGGATCTTTATTAAAGCCTATAGGTTTTCCAGATTTTCCATCATCGCTTTTATCATAACCTTCTAAAATTACTGATTTATGAGGAGATCCTATAAAAACGTCCCATTTACTTAAATCTTTATCTAACAAATTTTGCCATCCTTTTTGTAAAGGAATATCTATTCTTTTTCCTGCCCATTCAACACCGTTCTTAACATGTTTTATAAAATTTAAATTTTTATAAATTTCATTTGTATGCCCCATTCCTGTATAAAAAACACGACCTCCTTCATAATATTGATACCAAGAAATAGGATGTGATTCATCTTTATTCTTTCCTGAATAAGAACTATCATCTAAAGTCAGTAATACATTTACACGATTTAAAACATCATCCTTAAAATTATACCATTCGTCTTTTACTGTAAACGTATCATTAAAATGAGTAATAGCTGGATGGTTGGTTTCTTTATTGACAAGCATAGTAGCTTCTTGAACTTTTGGATGATTTTTAAAATACGCGCCAACCATTTGATAATACCAAGGCCAATGAAACTCAGTATCTGAAGCTGCATGTATACCAACATACCCACCTCCGTTATTTATGAATTTTTTAAATGCTTTTCGAGATAATGAGTCTAAAACATCATTTGTTGTATTTAAAAAAACAATGACATCTATATTTTTTAAATTTTCATTAGAAATATCTGAAGGTTCTTCAGAAAAAGAAACTTTCCAATTTTCTTGCTTTCCCCAAAGTTTAAACGCCTCTTTTCCTGCTGGTATAGATTTATGTCTAAATCCTCCAGTTTTAGAATATACTAAAACATTTAAATCACTTTGTGAAAAAATAAATTGAAAGCTTAAAACAAATAGAACAATTAAGTTTTTTTTTAACATCTCTTTTTTTTTGATTTATAAAACAAATATAGCATTAATTTAATGTGATATAAATTGCAAAAACATAGGTTAATCT
The DNA here is from genome assembly GCF_009832745.1 of Polaribacter septentrionalilitoris. Lineage (GTDB taxonomy): Bacteria > Bacteroidota > Bacteroidia > Flavobacteriales > Flavobacteriaceae > Polaribacter > Polaribacter septentrionalilitoris. The sequence goes on from NZ_VRMJ01000042.1 coordinate 84,844, forward strand.
TTACATTTGTGAGCGTTTAATTTAAACAAAAAATAAAAATGGGTAGAGCATTTGAGTTTCGAAAAGCAAGAAAAATGAAGCGTTGGTCTGCAATGGCTAAAACATTTACCAGAATTGGTAAAGATATTGTTATGGCAGTTAAAGAAGGTGGTCCTAACCCAGACACAAATTCTCGTTTACGTGCTGTAATCCAAAATGCCAAGGCAGCTAATATGCCTAAAGACAATGTTGAACGCGCTATAAAAAAAGCTTCTGATAAAGACACCGCAGATTATAAAGAAGTTCTTTTTGAAGGGTATGCGCCTCATGGAATTGCAATACTTTTAGAAACTGCCACTGATAACAATAATAGAACTGTTGCCAATGTTAGAGCTGCATTTAATAAATGTGATGGAAATTTAGGAACTTCTGGCTCTGTAGTTTTTATGTTTGATCATACCTGTAACTTTACCGTTAGCAAAGAAAATATTTCTGATTTAGAAGAACTTGAGTTAGAGTTGATAGATTTTGAAGTAGAGGAAGTTTTTGACGATGAAGAAGGTATAATTATTTATGCGCCTTTTGAACAGTTTGGTTCGCTACAAAGTTATTTTGAGGAAAATGATATTGAGATTTTATCTTCTGGATTTGAAAGAATTCCAACCACAACAACAAAATTAACAGAAGAACAAAAAGAAGATGTAAATAAGTTGTTAGAGCGCTTAGAAGAAGATGATGATGTACAAAATGTATATCACTCTATGGAAGAATAGTAACTTGTGAATTTTAGAAAAATATAGTGTCAGAATAAATGAAGTAACTTTAAAAAGATACTTCTAACAAAAATCAAGAAAAAAACCAGCGTTAATAACGCTGGTTTTGTTGTATATGAGTTGTAACAATTTTATTAAACTGTTGTTCTTGGTCAAACAAAAAGGCTGTTTGAATACCTAAATAAGAAATCTCAGCAATCTTGTTAGACAAACGAACATAATCTTTTTCGGTAGTTAAGATGATTTTTTTTGATGATTGTAAATCCTCATATTCACTTTTAATCATTTCTATTTCTTTTTCAGAAAAATGATGATGATCAGCAAATTTTAAATGTTTAAAATTCACTACTTTTTGATTTAAAAAAGATAACATTGGTTTTGGGTTTGCAATTCCTGTCACTAATATCACTTCATATTTTTTTAAATCATCTATTGAAATATTTTGACTTCCTGATGTTTTCTCATCATAAGAAATGGTGGTAAAAAACACTTGCTTATTGTATTTCTGAAGTTTATTTTTCAACTTCTGTTTAGCTTGTTGACTTAAATCTTCAGGACATTTAGTAACCACAATTACATCTGCTCTTTTTGCTCCACTTCTACTTTCCCTTAAATTTCCTGTTGGTAACAGAAAATCATCTGTAAACAAATCATTGTATTTAGTCAATAAAATATAGAAACTTCCTTTTACTTTTCGATGTTGAAAAGCATCATCTAACAAAATAACTTCTGGAGATTGGTTGTTTATTAAACTTGAAATCCCTTCTACCCTATTGGCATCAACAGCCACATCAATATTGCTAAACTTATTATCGTATTGTAAAGGTTCATCACCAACCTCTTCTGCAGTATGAGAATTATTTACCAAAAGAAAGCCTTTTGTTTTTCGTCCATAACCTCTACTTAAAACAGAAGTTTTGTAACTGTCTTTTAACAATCTAATCAAATACTCAATTTGTGGTGTTTTCCCAGTTCCGCCAACACTTAGGTTTCCCACAACAAGTACAGGAATCTGAAAAGTAGTTTCTTTAAAAACACCAACATTAAAACAAAAGTTACGAATGCGAGTTACCACATCATAAATAATTGCAAACGGGAACAAAATGTAGCGTAAAAATTTCATTGATACGAAAATAAGTCATTTTTATGGATTGATGGATTGAAAATACTAACTTTGATTTTCATACAAATGCTTTTTATGAAAATTAAAGACATCACAAATTATCTAGAAGAATTAGCTCCGTTAAATTATGCTGAAGATTTTGACAATGTAGGTTTATTGGTAGGAAATTATAATACTAAAATTAATGGTGTTTTGGTAACTTTAGACACCTTAGAAGAAACTGTAGATGAAGCTATTGCCAAAAACTGCAATTTAATTATAAGTTTTCACCCAATTATTTTTGGTGGATTAAAGAAACTAAACGGAAATTCTTATGTAGAAAGAGTTGTTTTAAAAGCTATTAAAAATGATATTGCTATTTATGCCACCCATACTGCTTTAGACAATAGTAAAAACGGAGTTTCAGCTAAAATGTGTGCAGTTTTAGGTCTTAAAAACACTAAAGTTTTAATACCTAAAAAAGCGATTATTAAAAAACTGACAACATATGTTCCTGTTGATAATGGCGCTGCAGTTCGAAATTCACTTTTTGAAGCTGGCGCAGGAAATATTGGAAAATACGACAATTGTTCTTTTAATACAATGGGAGATGGAACGTTTAGAGGAAATGAAAACTCGAACCCTACTTTAGGTGAAAAAGGAGAAAATCATACTGAGAAAGAAGTTCAAATTTCTGTAATTTTTGAAAGTAAAAATGAGTCTACAATTTTAAACGCATTACATAAAAATCATCCTTATGAAGAAATAGCTTATGAAATTGTTACAACAGAAAACGTGCATCAAGATGTGGGTATGGGAATGATTGGAGAGTTCTCTTCTGCAATGGATGAAAAAGAATTTCTATTGTATCTAAAAAAAACAATGAAAACCGATTGTGTTCGTCATTCTAATTTCATCAATAAAAAAATTAAAAAAGTAGCTGTTTTAGGTGGATCTGGAAGTTTTGCCATTTCTAATGCCATAAGAGCAAAAGCAGACGCTTATGTAAGTGCCGATTTTAAATATCATGAGTTTTTTAAGGCTGAAAACAGTATTCTTTTGGCTGATATTGGACATTATGAAAGCGAACAGTTTACAAAAAACCTTTTGGTTGACTATCTTACGAAAAAATTTAGTAATTTTGCAATCATTTTATCAGAAAAAAGTACAAATCCTATATATTACATTTAACAATGGCAAAGAAGAAAGAAGTTTCGGTTGAAGAAAAATTAAGAGCTTTATACGATTTACAATTAATCGACTCAAGAATTGACGAAATTAGAAACGTAAGAGGTGAATTACCTTTAGAAGTAGAAGATTTAGAGGATGAAGTTGCCGGTTTAAACAAGCGTATTGCAAACTTAGACCAAGATGTTGCAAACTTAGAAACAGATATCAACAATAAAAAATTGGCGATTGAAGAATCTAATGGTTTGATGAAAAAGTACGAAGAGCAACAAAAAAATGTTAGAAATAACAGAGAGTTTGATTCTTTAGCAAAAGAAATCGAGTTTCAAGAATTAGAAATTCAATTGGCTGAAAAAAGAATTAACGAGTACAAAGCAAAAATTGCTCAAAAAGGTGAAGTAATTGACGCTACTAAAGAGAAGTTAGCTAAACAAGAAAAACATTTAGGTCATAAAAAATCTGAATTAGATGCAATCTTAAAAGAAACTGAAAAAGAAGAGCAATTGTTAATTGCAAAATCTGAAGAATTTTCTCAATCATTAGATGGTCATTTGTTTTCTGCTTACACAAGAATTAGAAACAAAGTTAAAAACGGTTTAGCTGTTGTTGCAATTGAAAGAGGTGCTTCTGGAGGTTCTTATTTTACAATTCCACCACAAGTTCAATTAGAGATTGCTAACAGAAAGAAAATAACAATTGATGAGCACAGTGGTCGTATCTTAGTTGATGCTGCTTTAGCAGAAGAAGAAAAAGAGAAAATGGATAAATTATTTTCTTAATATTTTTACATGGAACTATAAAAAAACTCGAAGCAAATGCTTCGAGTTTTTTTTATGATTTGAAAATCATATTTTAATAATCAATTTTCTTGATATAACTTAGTTTTTCTTTCCATACAGCCAAGTCCTTTTTAAATTCCTCTACTCTATTTTTAACATTTAAAACCAGAGGATTATCGTCTGTTGCATTGGAAAAGAAACTTAAATTATTTTCCAATTGTTGAATTTCTTTGACAACTTCATCAATTTTCTTTCTTACAAAAAACTGTTCTGAATCTAGTTTTCTTGTATCATTATCAGCTGCATAACCGTCAACCACATTTGCAAATTTTAACATTGCCACTTCTTGTTTATCCAAAGACAAACCTTCTAATAACTTATCTATTTGCTTGTTAAATTTCCCATCTAAATAACGAGCGTTTCTAGGTAAACTTCCTAAATCCCTCCAATTATTTATCGCTTCAAGAACCGTTTCCTTAGTCGGTTTTTTCAACTCTTTAATCTCGTCTAAAAATGCTTTTTTAGCATCTACAACTGCTTGCTGTTCTTTATTAAGGGAATTCTTTTGCTGATGAAACCTATCAAAATAATGATTACACGCTCCTTTAAATCGTTTCCAGATATCATCAGAAAATTTACGAGGAACATGACCTATTTTTTTCCAATCAGATTGAATCTTCTTCATGGTATTGGTTGTTGTTTCCCAATCTTCACTATCTTTCAAAGACTCAGCTATTTCAATTAAGGCAATTTTTTTCTTTAAATTTTCTTGCTGACTGCTTTTCTCTTGTTTGTAAAATTTGTTTTTAGAACTATTAAACTTCTTTGTAGCACCTTTAAATTGCTGCCACACTTGCTCACTTTTATTGTAAGGAAGTTTACCAGCATTAAAATACTCTTGACGTAAAGCTTCAATTTCTTTTATACTTTTTTGCCAATCGCTATGAGATTTATTTTTAGATGTATCGTAAGCATTAATTTTAGCTACAACTTCTAATTTTTCATTAATAATATCTTGATATTTAGAACGCATTTCTCTAAAATAATCATGCCTTCTATCGTGTATTTTCTTGGTGGCATCACTAAACTTTTGCCAAACCTCTTCTCGCATTTCTCTAGAAACAGGCCCAATATCTTCTTTCCAAGTTTTATGTAAATCTTGTAATTCTTTAAAAGCTTTATTAATATCTTCTTCTTCAGATAAAGCTTCAGCTTTTGCTATGATTTTTAATTTTTCTTCTAAATTATGCTTAAAATCTAAATCTCTAAAATCGTTACTTAAATGCAATAAATCATAAAAACGTTCTACATGATGATGATAGGTTTTCCAGGTATCATTATATCTATTTTTCGAAACTGGACCAATAGCCCTCCAAGCATCTTGCAACTGTTTGAACTCCTTATACATTGTAGTGGGTTCTGCATTCTCAATCAAACCCTTTAATTGTTCGATTACTGCTAACCTTTTGTCTAAGTTTTCTGACAATTGTTTGTCTAGATTACTGTAGTAAGCGTCTCTTTGCTTTTTATAATCGGAAAGTAATGTGTTGTACTCTGATTTTATAGGACTTGAAAACTGAAAATCAATAGAGTTTCCTCCTGACTCTAGAAAAGCTGCTTTTTTTTCTGCTAATAAAGCACCAAACTTTAAGTTAAAAGCACTTTTTATTCCTTCTACTTGAGATTTAATTTTCTGAACAGGATTATTAGAAAGTAGTTTTTTTAGTTCAGCTACCAAATCATCCAAAGAAAGTTTACTATAATCTATGGTTGGCTTTTCATCTTCTTTAGACGTATCATTCTCAGCCTCTTCTGCTACATTTTTTTCAATTTCATCAACAGCTTCGTCTGTTTTCTCTGTTACTGTTTTTGGCTCTTCTACGTTTTGAGGAGTTTCTTTAGTAACATCAGTTACTTTATCTTCGTTTTTTTCAACGTTTTCATCTTTATTTTCTAACATATCTACAATGTTTAAGGTCTTTATATAACACTACAGTTATATTTCCCATAAAGATACTGACAACTTACTACATCTACAAATTATCTAAATGTTAATATAGAACCTAAATTTAGTCATCATTCCAAATTCTCCAAGATTCTTCTGCTTGTAATTGTAACATTTCATACCCATTTTTTATGATTGCTCCTTTTTCTATTCCTTTTTTGAGAAAAGTAGTAACTTCTGGATTGTATATCAAATCAAATAATAAATGTTTATCTGTTAGAAATTGATAAGGAATATCTGGACATTTATCCACATCTGGAGATGTCCCTAAAGGCGTACAATTCACAATAACCTTATACTTATCCATCACTTCTTCTGTAATGTCATTGTATGAAATCATCTCTTTAGTTGTAGGATTTCTAGATACAAACTTTACTTTAATATCATTCTTTTTAAGTGCATATGCAACTGCTTTAGAAGCTCCACCAGTTCCTAAAATTAGTGCTCTTTTGTGATGCTTTTTTAACAATGGAGAGATTGAATTTTCAAATCCAACAACATCAGTATTGTATCCTTTTAAATCGCCTCGTTTTGTAAATTTAATTGTGTTTACTGCACCTATTTGTTCAGCAGTTTTGTCCAGTTTATTCAAATGCTGCATCACTTCTTCTTTGTATGGAATAGTTACGTTAATGCCTTTTAAATAATCTTCATTTTTTTCTATTACTTTAGGAAAATCATCAATGCTTTGTAAATCAAAATTGACATACTTATGTTTCTTTAACCCTAATTTCTCAAACTTTTCTTTAAAATACCCTTTAGAAAAAGAGTAGGAAATATTTTTTCCTAATAAACCAAATAATTTATTTTTTCTTTCTTCCATAATAGTCAATTGTTAAAATTAATCCAATTCCGATAACAATATAAAAAATTGCAAACCATGTCTCTGAATTTGAAAAATCAGGAATGAAACGGCTGTAGTTTTCAACAATTTTGTTGCCTTTGTTATCTAATAAAAATGTATTGTTTTCTTTTAAATAAACAGTCTCTTTCCATGGCCATACTATCCCTAAAGAACCTGTGATAAAGCCTATAATTATTGCATTTACAATTTGGTTCCAACGTTTTAAAACATATCCTAAGACATGAGAAATAGAGACTAAACCAAAAGCAGAACCTGCTGTAAAAACACTTATAATTTTTAAATATCTTATTTTAACTGGATCTGATAACACTTCAAAATTACCGGACAATAAATTGGTTATTATAAAGAATAACTCATTTACAGAGTCCACCAAGAGCAAGACATAATTCCCCATTAAAATAAGGATAAACGAACCTGAAAGTCCTGGTAATGTCATTCCTGAAACACCAATAATTCCGCAAATAAAAACAAACCACAGGTTGTCATTTTCTGTTGCAGGCGTTAAAAAACTAATTCCTAAACCAATTGAAGCTCCGATAACTAAGGATAGCATATTTTTAAGGTTCCAATCACCAAAATCTTTACCAATGTAATAAATCGAGCCAATGATCATCCCAAAAAACCAACTCCAAACATAAAGTTCATAATTGATTAAAAAGTAATCTAAAACTAAGGAAATGCTAAAATAGCTAAAAATACTACCTCCCATAATTAGGAGTAAAAACTGACCGTTTATATATCTGTAGAAACTTTTAAAGCGACCGTTAAAAAGTAATTTAAACGCTTTTACATTTACCTTTCTAAACGAATAAATCAATTCTTCATAAAAACCAAAAACAAAAGAAACTGTACCTCCAGAAACACCTGGAACTTTATTGGCAGCTCCCATTGCCAAACCTTTTAAAAAAAGATAAAATTTCTCTAAAAAGGTTCTGTTTTCTTTCATTATTTTTTTTGAACTGCGATTTTTTCCATCAACAAAATTAAACCAAAACCAACTATTGCTAATATAATTCCCATCACTAATTGCGAATCTCCTTCAAAAGAAAAAGGAGAAACACTTTGTTGGTTAAAAGGTACTTTAATTCCATGAGAATTAGTTCTCCAAGTAAGTGTTTCTTTCCATGGCCAAATCTTATTTAAAGAACCTATAATAAACCCTGTTAAACCTGCTAAAGTTGCATTTTTATAATTTGCAAACAACCACTTTAACACTTTAGAAAAAGATAACAACCCAACAACTGCACCTACCATAAATATAAGTATTGTTTTAAAATCTCGATCATTTACTGCATCTAAAACAGGTTTATACGCCCCTAATAAAACCAAAATAAAAGATCCAGAAATACCTGGTAAAATCATTGCACAAATGGCAATTGCACCTGCAAAAAAGATATATAAAGATGATGAATTTTCAGAAACTAAAGGATTTAAAGTAGTGATATAATAGGCTAAAAACGCACCTAATATCAATACTAAAACTGAGATAAAATTCCACTTTTTAATTTGTTTTGCAATGTAAATGATACTAGCCAATACTAATCCAAAGAAAAATGACCATAATAAAATAGGTTGATTTTCTAAAAGGTATTTGATGGCTTTTGCTAAAGAAATTATACTGATAAAAATTCCGATAAAAAGAGCCAATAAAAAATTACCATTCAATTGTTTCCAAGCTTCTTTAAAACCTTCTTTTTTTAACGTTCTAAACAAACTTAATTTTACATTGCTAATGGAACCTAATAATTCTTCGTAAATACCAGAAATAAAAGCAATTGTACCTCCAGAAACTCCTGGCACAACATCTGCAGCTCCCATAGCCATTCCTTTTAAACTAATTACCAAATAATCTTTGAGACTTCTACTCATTTAAATATCATTTTAGAAAAACGAAGATAAAAGATTTTAGAGAAATGTTAACACAAACCAGCATTCAATATTCATATCTTTGAAGAACTAACCTTTAAACTCAAAATAATGAAAAAAATTCTATTTGTTTTTGTCATCAGTTCTTTGGTATTTGCTTGTAAAAAAACTGAAACTAAAAAAGAAGTTTTTTCAAAAAAGGAAATTGAAAAACCAGATAATAGCAAGGTTAAAATTACCCCTGTTTCTCACGCTACAGCAATAATAGAATTTAGTAATGAAATTATATACTTAGACCCAACTGGTGGCGTTAAAGCATTTTCTAAGTTTAAAAAACCTTCTTATGTTCTTATTACAGATATTCATGGAGATCATATGAATATGAAAACGTTAAAAGAATTAGATTTAGATTCAACCACAATTATAGCCCCAAAAGCGGTAGCTGATAATTTATCAGTATTAAAAGTAAAAGAAATCATTACCATAAATAATGATGAAACTAAAAGCTTTACAAAATTTAAAATTGAAGCGATACCCATGTATAATTTAAGAGAAGAAGCTTTAAAATTTCATAGTAAAGGAAGAGGAAATGGATATGTTTTAACCATTGCTGATGAACGCATTTACTTTTCTGGTGATACAGAAGATATTCCTGAAATGCGCAGCTTAAAAAATATTGACAAAGCTTTTGTTTGTATGAATCTACCCTACACTATGACTGTAGAAAGTGCTGCTGATGGAGTTTTAGCTTTTCAACCTAAAAAAGTATATCCTTACCATTATAGAGGTACAAATGGTTTAAGTGATGTTAAAAAATTTAAGCAAATTATTAATGACAAAAATTCTTCTATCGATGTAATTCAGTGGAATTGGTATCCAAATAGAAAATAATAAGAGATTATATTATGAAAAAAATACACAAAACTTTAGCACTATTATTTTTATGTACTATTATCATATCTTGTTCATCAGATTCAAAAACTGCAGTAGCACAGCTTGAATCAAAAAGTGGAAGTACTGTATTTGGCACAGTAACTTTTACTGAACAAAATGGAAAAGTACTATTAAAAGCAGAAATTAAAGGATTAACACCTGGAGAACATGCAATACATATTCATGAAAAAGGAGATTGCTCATCAACTGATGGAAAATCTGCTGGTGGACATTGGAACCCTTCTAATGACCCTCATGGAAAATGGAAACATGGAGAATTTCATAGTGGAGATATAGGGAACCTTATCACTGATGCAAATGGAAATGCAACCTTAGAAAAAGAAAGTGACTTTTGGTGTATTGGTTGTGAAGATGAGCAAAAAAACATCATAGGTCATGCAATAATTGTACATGCAAGTGCAGATGATTTTACTTCTCAACCTTCAGGTGCTGCAGGAAAAAGAGTGGCTTGTGGAGAGATACAAATGAAATAACTCTTTTAAATAGTAGAGAATTTACTTAGGTTTATTCCATTGCTTTTTTGTAATCTTTTAAAAGTTTTTTAACCTTTAAATCTTCATAAACTGTTGGAAATAATTCATTTAAAATGGAATGATAATCGTAATCTATTTTCATTGCAGCTATTAAATGATTGTAGGCGTATTTTTCTTTACCCAAGATAAAAAATAAACCCGCTAATCGATATTCGATTTCTGCAAAATCTCTATAGATTTTCTGAGCTTTGAATAAAATATTTAGAGCATCTTGAAAATTACCTAAAAAAGAAAGAACATCAGTCAAAGCAATGTAAATTTCTAAACCTTGATCATTTAAACTTAAGCATTTTTCGAAGCCAGTAACGGCTTCTTCATAAAAGTTCAATTTTAAATTGATTTCTGAATAACGTCTCCAATACAATGCATTATCCTCCTCTATTTTTAAAGCTTTAGAAATGTAATACGATGCTTTTTGATAATTTTCTTGCTCAAAATACATGTTTGTCAACAAAATCCATCCTTTATCTAACAATGGATCTTCATGAACCGCTTTTTTATAATAAGAAATTGCTTCATCAAAATTACCCAATTGCTCATGACACTCACCTACTCTAACATAAGCAAATGCTGTAGCATCATCTAACTCTAGAGTAATCATATAATTATCTATTGCTTCTTGATAACGTTCTAATTGTTCTAAGGTTTTTGCTTTTTCTAAGTAACCTCCAATAAAAGATTCATCAATTAAAACAGCATAATCAAAAGAGGTCAACGCTTCTTTAAACATGTCTAAAATAAAATACTGTCTACCTAATTGATGCCACGCAACCTCACAGTATGGATTGGTATCTATATAAGAATTCAAATATTTAATTGCAGATTCGTGCTCTTTTTCCATATCAAAACAATATATAATATTGTATAATGAAGAATAATCTTCATAATCTACATCTATACACTTTGCAAAACTTAAACGAGCATTTTCGAAATCATCTAAATAAAGGTATTCCATACCCATCATAGACCAAACATCTACTTTATCGTTAGTAAATGTCAATGCTTTTTTTAGCAGTTCTATGGCTTCTTCATGATTTCCTTTTTTAGAACTGATGGTTGCCTTTTGAATAAAAACCTCATCATTGTTTGGTTCTATACGTTCTATCCTTTTCAAAAGCAGAGAAGCTTCATCTAGTTTGTCTTCAAAAAGATATAACTCTACTTGTAATAATTTTAAATCAATAGATTCTGGGTGTTGTTCTAAACCTAATTTAACCGCTTTTTTAGCTAAAGCATGTTTTCCGGCTTCTAAATAATGGATGATAATTTCTTCAAACTCAACCAAATCGAAGAAATAAACGGCATTGGTTTTGAGCATTGATTCAAATTTTAATAGAGACATAACTATGAGATTTGAATTATTACTTTAAAATTAGTGTAAGTTTTTGCTCTCTATTCATTTTGATTCAATTGTTTTCAACAATTTAATTAACAAACCAATTTCTTTTTCATCTCTATAAATTTTGTGTATACATATATTTACATTAATTTTGATTTTCAATAACTATCAACCAAATTTGATAGGTCTTTTATGAGCAAAAAAACACTACTTAACTCTAAAGATATTGAAATAATTCTGCATCGATTAGCATGTCAGTTAATCGAAAATCATAATGATTTTTCAAATACTGTTCTTATTGGTTTACAACCGAGAGGTAGTTATGTTGCCAAAAGATTGGCGAGTTTTTTAGAAACTGAGTATAATATAAAAGATTTACAATTAGGCTTTTTAGACATCACCTTTTACAGAGATGATTTTAGACGTAGAGATGCACCTTTAGCGGCTGAAACTAATGAAATGAATTTTATTATTGAAAATAAAAAGGTAGTAATTATTGATGATGTTTTATACTCTGGAAGAAGCGTAAGAGCTGCATTAACTGCAATTCAATCTTACGGAAGACCAGATAACATTGAATTACTGGTATTAATAGACAGGCGTTTTAGCAGACATTTGCCAATTCAACCAGATTATAGAGGTCGTCAAGTTGATGCGATTAACGAAGAAAGAGTTTTAGTAACTTGGAAAGAAACTCACCAAAAAGACGCAGTTTACATAGAACCAAAATAACATGTCAGAATTAAGTGTAGAACATTTATTGGGAATAAAATATCTTAAACCATCAGATATTGATTTAATTTTTAAAACTGCAGATCACTTTAAAGAGGTTATTAATAGACCCATTAAGAAAGTCCCATCTTTAAGAGATATTACCATTGCCAATTTATTCTTTGAAAACAGCACAAGAACAAAACTTAGTTTTGAATTGGCTGAAAAACGACTTTCTGCTGATGTAATTAACTTTTCTGCAAGTCAATCTTCTGTTAAAAAAGGAGAAACTTTAATAGATACCGTGAATAATATCTTAGCCATGAAAGTAGATATTGTGGTGATGCGTCATTCTAACGTTGGTGCTGGAGTTTTCTTATCAAAACATGTAGATGCCAAAATTATCAATGCAGGTGATGGTACTCATGAGCATCCAACACAGGCATTACTAGATTCATACTCTATAAGAGAAAAATTAGGCAATGTTAAAGGCAAAAAGATTGTAATAGTTGGTGATATTTTGCACTCAAGAGTTGCTTTATCTAACATCTTTGCTTTACAATTACAAGGCGCTGAAGTAAAAGTTTGTGGACCAACAACACTAATTCCAAAATACATTTCTAGTTTAGGTGTAAAGGTAGAAACCAACTTAAAAAAGGCTTTAGAATGGTGTGATGTTGCTAATGTGTTGAGAGTTCAACATGAGAGAATGGACATTAAATACTTTCCATCAACAAGAGAATACACACAACTTTTTGGAATAAATCAAGAGATTTTAGATAACCTTGGCAAAAAAATTGTAATCATGCATCCAGGTCCAATAAATCGTGGTGTTGAAATTACAAGTGATGTAGCAGATTCTAATGATTCTATCATATTAAATCAAGTAGAAAATGGTGTTGCTGTAAGAATGGCGGTTATTTATTTATTAGCACAACAAGTAAAGAGATAAGCAATGCAAATTGTAAAAAAAGAGAATCTTACTATCATTTCATCTGACGAGGATTCTTTTTCGGTGTTTTATGATGCTTTTTTAATTGAGGAGAAAAAACGACAAGAAGAAAATATTATACTTCAAGTTTTCGAAAATATTAACGTTTCTAAAGAAGAATTTTTACTATTTTTGGATATAGCTGCTTTAAAAAAGGAAAATGGCACATCATTTGTGATAGTAAATTCAGATATTGATGTAGATGATTTTCCAGAGGACTTTAACATAGTGCCTACTTTGCAAGAAGCAGAAGATGTTATAGAAATGGAAAATATTGAAAGAGCATTAGGATTTTAAAACAACCGTTAGATGATTAAAAAAATACTTTTTATCTTATTTTTAAGTATTGCTTCTCAAGGATTTTCGCAAGAAAAATCTATTGAAAAACTATCTGCTGCTCCTAATCCGTTTACAAACTCTACAAAAATTAGTTTTACTGCAACAAACTCTTCTGCAGTATTTTTTTCTGTAAAAAATGTTTTGGGTAAAACCGTCTACAGAAAAAAAATAGCGATAAAACCCGGTAAAAATACCATCGCTTTTTATAAGAATGATTTGGCAACAGGTATGTATATTTACAGTATTCAAGATAAAAAGAAAACAATATCAAAACGTTTTGTCATTAAATGAGTTTAAACCTAACTATTTTAGGTTGTCATTCCGCAACTCCAAGAATAAACGCTTTTCCAACTGCACAATATTTAGAAATAAATAACCGTCATTTTTTAATAGATTGTGGTGAGGGAACTCAACGTCAAATGCGTAAGTATAAAGTTGGTTTTTCTAAAATCAATCATATCTTTATTTCTCATTTACATGGAGATCATTTCTATGGTCTAGTAGGTTTACTATCAACTTTTGGAATTTTAAACAGAGAAAAAGAACTGCATATTTTTGGACCCAAAGGCATAAAAGAAGTTACACTATTACAGTTAAAAATTTCTCAATCTCATGCCAAATACCCAATGATTTTTCACGAATTATCATCCAAAGAAAGTGAACTTATTTTTGAAGATGATAAAGTTGCTGTAAGGACAATTCCTTTACGTCATAGAGTATATACAAACGGATATTTGTTTACCGAAAAAGAGAAACCAAGAAAACTTAACATGCTTAACATTAGTGGTTATAATGAAATTGGAAGAGCAGATTACCTAAACCTTAAAGCTGGGAAGGATTATGTTTTAGAATCTGGTGAGGTTGTTGCAAATGCTGAGTTAACATTAGATCCTGCAGTACCATTAAGCTATGCTTTCTGCAGTGATACAAGTTATAAACCAGATATTGTTCCGTTAATTAAAAATGTTGATTTGTTATATCATGAGGCTACTTTTTTAGATGATAGAAAAGATTTAGCAAAAAAAACAAGACACTCTACTACAAAAGAAGCTGCTGAAATTGCTAAAGATGCAAATATAAAACAGTTAATTTTAGGGCATTATTCTGGGAGATACAAAGACATTTCTGTTTTTAAAAAAGAAGCTCAAGAAGTTTTTCTAAATACTGAACTGGCAGAACCAGGAAAAGTTTTTACTATTTAAAAATATTTATATGATAGCGTTTAAAGACATTCATACTGTATATAATCAAATATTCGAGACTTATCCTAATGTAGAAATAGAAGAACATATTAAAAAACTAATTGAGTTAGATTATTATTATCCTTATAACACAACATTTTTCTGTATTACCAATACTGCAAATCAAAATTTTGAATATGTCAGTAAAAATTTTAAAGCATGTACAGGTTTATCTAGAGAAGAAATGCAAAAAGGAGGCATGAACTATTTTTGGTCTCTACTTCATAAAAATGACATTCCTCTTTGGATAGAATCTTTAAAAAGTTTAATGACGTATACAATGACTGAATTAAATGATGACCAAAGAAAAAGAATGAGTTATACTTGGAACTACAGAATAAAAAATGCGAAAGGGAATTACATTACCATTATTCAAAATACTACTCCACTTCAGTTTGATGATGAAAAAAAACCTATAATTGGTTTAGCTCACTATACTGTTTTAGAAGCTGATTTAAAAATGGATATTTGTGCTTGTGCAAAATATTTAAACGATGAAAATGAGTATGAAACACTGTTCTATAAGAATATGTCTAGCACCAACTTACTTGGTGTAATCAGCAATCGTGAAAGAGATATTATACGATTATTAATTACTAAAAAGACTAGTAATGAAATTTCAAAAAGCCTAAACATAAGTAAACATACTGTAGATACTCACAGAAGAAACATACTTAAAAAATTAAATTTAAACTCAACTTTTGAGTTATTAAGTTACTTTAAAGATAACCCTAAATTAATTTAGATATAAATACTCAAGATGAGTATTGTGTAAAAATCAGTCATATTATACCTTTGCTAAAGTTAAGGCGATTAGGATTGGTTTTCAACCGAAATAATTAATTTGTTACAAAGATATTTTGAAAAAGAAGAATTACACTAACCAATCCTTATCCCTTATTCTTCATCAGTATTGATTTGTACTTAACAACACCAAAGTACATGCTACCTCAGATTCAATATCATTTTCTTTTAACAATTTTATCAATTGTAAATTCTCTGTCCCTGGATTAAAAATCACACGTCTTGGTTTTAAACTAATGATATAATTATAGTATTCTACTTGCCTTTTTGGATTTAAATATAAAGTAACAGTATCTATGTTTTTTAATGGTGTTTTTTTAGTAAGAATAGTTACTCCAGCTACATTTCCTTCTCTTAAACCAATAGCTAAAACAGGTATTTTGTTTGCTACTAATCTTTTAATAGCAATGTTAGAATACCTATGCTCGTTTAAAGAAGCTCCTAAGACAAGTGTTATATTTTTCATCTGTTAATATTACGTTAAAGAAAGTTAAACCTAGTAACAAAGATATAAACTAAGGCGTCTATAAGACATTCAACCAAGGATAAAAAATCAACCAAAATGAAAAAATTATTAGTAATAGCTATTCTTATAGCGAGTTCAAATTCTTTTGCCCAAATGTCAAAAGATCTTATTGCCAAACCAGGAGTTATCTCTGGTAAAGTAATTGACAACAATACAAAAGAACCATTGCCATATGTAAATATTGTAATTAGAGATGTGGCTAAAAAAATTCTTACTGGAGGTATTACAGATGAAAAAGGAACTTTTAAAATTAAAGATATTCCTAGAGGAAATAGTTTAGTTGAAGTTCAGTTTATTGGATATAAGTTATTTTCAAAAAAAATTAATATTTCTAGTAAAAATAAAAGTATAGATCTAGGTACTATAGGTTTATTAGAGGATGCAGCATCTTTAGATGAAGTTGTAGTTAGAGCAGAAACCTCTACAGTAGTTCAAAAAGTAGATAGAAAAGTAATTAATGTTGGTAAAGATTTAACCTCTGCTGGTACAACAGCATCAGAGTTACTAAACAACGTACAATCTGTAAATGTAGACAGTCAAACTGGTCAAATTAGTTTACGCGGAAATTCTAATGTTAGAGTTTTAGTTGATGGTAGACCTACTAATATTCCTGTGGCAGATTTATTAAGACAGATTCCTTCTTCATCTATAAAAAGTATTGAACTGATTACCAATCCATCAGCAAAATATAACCCTGAAGGGATGAGTGGAATTATCAACATTATTCTAAATAAAAATGCAAACATAGGTTTTAACGGATCTGTTGATGGCGGTGTTACTGCAGGTCATTATGTACGATACAATGCATCAACTAACATGAACTACAAAACAGGTAAAGTAAATTTCTTTATGAATTATGGTCATAATAGTGGTGATAATTACAATTTTGGTAATGTAGAAAGACCTGGTGTTAACAATCAAAAATTCACTTTTATAAATCAAAATAATTCTAATTTAGTAAAATTTGGAGCAGATTTCTATTTAAACGATAAAAACACTATTTCAGTTTACACAACTCAAAACTGGTTTGATGGTTCAGGAAGAGGAACTGCTGATATTTTTGACAATAACGGAAATATTCAGATTCAATCTCCAAATACTCAAAATAACAACTCACCAACGGGAACTTACAACATCAATTATAAGGTTGATTTTGAAAAAAAAGGTCATAATTTAGAGGTAGAAGCTACCTATTCTAAAACAGATGCAGAAAGTGATTTGAATAACATGAACACCTTACAACAACCATCAGATTCAGATTACAAGGTATTTAATTACTTTAATGATATTGGTAATAATAGAAACAACACCCTAATAAACTTAGATTATACCAATCCACTTTCTGAAAAAACCAAGCTCGAGTTAGGTTTAGAATACAGAACAGATGAAACTAATAACACAAACATTACAGATCAAGAGATTTATACGTTTGATAACAATGGTGCTATTAACGGTACACAACTAATAGGAAACTCTAAATTCGATTTTAAAAGAAATATTTATTCAGGATACATCAACTATGCAACGTCTTTTGATAAATTTACTATGCAATTAGGTGCAAGATTAGAAGACTTTAATGTAGAGGGAATTTTTAATAGAGATGGCCAAAACCCTGATCCTGTAACAGATCATATTTTTACAGTATATCCATCAGCATTTTTCACATTTAGTCCATCAGAAAAAAATCAATGGCAATTTAGTTATAGTAGGCGTGTTGATAGACCAGGTATTGGACAAGTAAACCCTATTAGAGAATGGAGTACACCATTAATTGTTTCTATTGGTAACCCAGATTTAGTACCACAATTTACAAACTCTTTTGAGTTAAACTATACAAGACAGATTAAAGGAGGAAACTTAACCTTTGGTACTTTTTACAGAAAAATTTCTGATGTTATTTCTAGAATTACCAATGCAGATCCTGCAAATCCAGATGTAGGTCAAATACTAAGTTTTACAAACTTTAATGATACAGATGCCTACGGACTTGAGTTTTCTGCTAATTTTAAAATGAACAAGTGGTGGAGAGTAAATTCTAGTATGGATTTCTATTCTCAAGAACAATTGGGTAACATTAACAATACTGGTACTACTGCAACACAATTATCTGTACAAAATAATGTATTTAATGCAAGAGTTAGCAACAGTTTTACAGCTACTAAAAATTTACGTTTACAATTATTTGCGATGTATAGAGGTCCACAAAAAGATATTCAGTGGGATGTTGAAAATATGTGGATGGTAAATGCTGGTGCAAGTTGGACTGTCTTAAAAGGTAAAGGAACTGTAAACTTACGTTTTAATGATATTTTTCAAGGGATGAAATTTGCTTTTAACTCAACAAATCCTTTTGTTCAAAATGGCCAGTTTAATTGGGAAAGTAGAACAACTTACTTAGGTTTTAACTACAGATTTGGTGGTGGAAAAAACAGAGCAAAATCTAGACGAAGAAGAGACAATAGAGAGAAAAATGGTGGAGGCGGTTTCTTTTAGAGATTAAATAGAATAACATAAAAAACACTATAAAACCTCTCTGTTCATTCAGAGAGGTTTTTATTTTTTATATATTTGATTATCATGTTTATCTAAATTTATTTTAAGTTAGGATGCCCAAAAAAGGGAAAGCAAAAAATACGGTTAATAAAGCAAAGCATACTAAATTGATGAATCGAAAAATCAATAAAGTAAAGCTTGAAAAACAGCGTAATAAAGAACGTTTAAAGGCTATCATTAAAAAAGCAAATCAAGAAAAGTTAAAAGACAATTAACATCTTTTAAATAATTTACGTAAAATTCTGTTGCCTTAAAAAGACAAAAAAATGAATGCAAAAACAATAATTAATCATTTTAATTTACAAGAACATCCAGAAGGTGGTTATTTTAAAGAGGTATACAGAAGTAAAGGAAGCATAGCTGAAGAAAATTTACCAGAATATTTCGAAGGAAATAGAAACTATTGTACAAGTATTTATTTTTTATTGACTTCAAACAAGTTCTCTGCTTTTCATAAAATTAATCAAGATGAGATTTGGCATTTCTACAAAGGTTCAACCTTAAAGTTACATACAATTTCTCCTAGCGGAGATTATTCTTTTATCTTAATAGGAGATGATTTTAAAAACGGAGAAGTATTTCAATATAAAGTGCCAGCGCATTACTATTTTGCTGCTGAAGTTATTGAGAAAGATTCTTTTTCATTTGTGGGTTGTACTGTTTCTCCTGGTTTTGATTTTAGAGATTTTGTACTACCAAGTTGTAAAGAACTATCTTCAGAATTCCCTCAACATTCCGAAATTATTGAACGATTCACACATTATTAAACAAAAAAAAATCCCAAGTCTAAACTTGGGAATTTAACAATTATACTGATGATTTAAGTATCAATAGAACCTAAAACTCTCTTCATAAAAGCATTTAATGCTTCTTTTTTTGGTGTACCATCTTTGATCATTTTATCAACCTCAACAGCGCCATATAAGTTAGAAATCAACTCTCCTATAACATCTAATTCTTCATCTTTTAAAGATGGAACTTCAGTTAAAGCTTCAAGAGTTTCGATTGTTTCTAACACATAATCTTGGTCGTTTTCTTCGATAAAATTCGTTAAGTGTTTAATTACAGGTAATTTCATAATTAAACTACTTCGTTTACCAAGTCTTTTAACACATCAAACTTGTTAGTTTGAGTCTGATTTACAATTTTACCATCAACAAAAGTTGCAAAAGTTGGTAAATTACTTACATCTGCTAACTTTCTACTTTCAGGAAATTTCTCAGCATCTGCAATTACAAAAACCATATCTTCATTTTCTGTTGATAATTTCTTAAATTTTGGTTTCATAATTCTACAGTTTCCACACCAAGTTGCAGCATACTGAACTACTACTTTTTTATTATCAGAAACTATATTTGCTAAATTATCTTGATTTAATTCTTGTACCATAATAATTATGAATTTTAAATTATGAATTTACGAGTTTGAAATTCGTAAATTCATAATTTGTAATTAATTTTTAGTGAGAAGCTAGATATTCTGCAGTTCCTTTTGCATTTGGAGACATTGCCTCTTTTCCTTCTTCCCAGTTTGCTGGACATACCTCTCCATGAGATTGTACGTGTGCATAAGCATCTATTAAACGTAAGAATTCGTTTACATTTCTACCTACTGGCATATGGTTGATTCCTTCATGAAAAACTGTTCCTTCTTCGTCAATTAAATAAGTAGCTCTGTAAGTTACATTATCTCCTTCTACTTGTACAGTGTCTGTAGCTTCATCATACGTTTCATTAGTAATGTCTAAAATTCCTAATATTGATGATAAATTTCTATTTGAATCAGCTAAAATAGGGTAAGTAACACCTTCTATACCTCCATTATCTTTAGAGGTACTTAACCAAGCGAAATGTACTTCTGGAGTATCACAAGAAGCACCAATTACAATCGTATTTCTTTTTTCGAATTCTCCTAAAGCCTCTTGAAAAGCATGCAATTCTGTAGGACATACAAATGTAAAATCTTTTGGGTACCAGAATAATAAAACTTTCTTTTTATTATTAACTGCTTCTTCTAATACATTTAATTTAAATGTATCGCCCATTTCATTCATTGCATCTACGTTTAAATCTGGAAATTTTTTACCAACTGCTGTTGCCATTTTTTATAAATTTTAAAATAATTATTAATTCAATTTTTACACTACAAATATAAAAATGACTATTAAGAAAAAAGAAAAATATAATGTTAAGTTCTTATTGATGCATAGATTAAATTTATCAAAACAATATTTATAAATAAGATAAACTTATTCATTATTTATGATTTTTTTTCGTAATTTTAAAAGAATACGTAAAATAATAATTATCTATTTTAAAATAAATATTATAGATTTTAATTATACGATTAAATCATGTAACTTTGCCGTAAAATAAAAATATAAACCCAATGAAGAACAATCCACATTCTAATAATCAACATAATACAGAAAATTTAGGTTTATCTGAAAGCGCTGCTAAATGCCCTTTTTTAAGCGGAACAACAAAACAAACATCTGGTGAAGGTGTAAAAAATAGAGATTGGTGGCCAAATGAATTAAAACTTAATATTTTAAGACAAAATGCAATAAAATCAAATCCTATGGGAGATGATTTTGATTACGCTGAAGCATTTAATAGTTTAGATTATGATGCGCTGAAGAAAGAACTGAAAGCATTTATGACAGATTCTCAAGATTGGTGGCCTGCAGATTATGGTCATTATGGAGGATTAATGATTAGAATGGCTTGGCATAGTGCTGGTACTTATAGAGTTGGAGATGGACGTGGTGGTGCAGGAACTGGAAATCAACGTTTTGCCCCTATCAATAGCTGGCCAGATAATGGTAATTTAGACAAAGCTCGTCTTTTGTTGTGGCCAATAAAACAGAAATATGGAAACAAAATTTCTTGGGCAGATTTAATGATTTTAGCAGGAAACTGTGCTTTAGAGTCTATGGGGTTTCCAACTTTAGGTTTTGCTGGTGGTAGAGAAGATGTTTGGGAACCAGAACAAGATATTTACTGGGGGAGTGAAACTGAGTGGGGCGCAAATGATGACAGATATGAAAATGGCGACTTAGAAGACCCTTTGGCTGCTGTAATGATGGGTTGGATTTATGTAAACCCAGAAGGACCAAATGGAAATCCAGACCCTATGGGATCTGCTCAAAATGTTAGAGAAACTTTTGGAAGAATGGCTATGAATGATGAAGAAACAGTGGCTTTAGTTGCAGGAGGTCATACTTTTGGAAAAGCACATGGAGCTGCTGATCCAAATAAATATGTAGGCAAAGAGCCACATGGAGCAGCAATTGAAGAAATGAGTACAGGTTGGAAAAACAGCTTTGGTACTGGTGTTTTAGATGATACTATTACAAGTGGAATTGAAGGAGCATGGACACCTAACCCAACACGTTGGGATGCAGGTTACTTTGATGTCTTATTAAATTATGAATGGGAATTAACAAAAAGTCCTGCTGGAGCTCACCAATGGAAACCGACAGCTGCATCAAATGCAAAAAGAGCTCCAAAAGCGGGTAATGCCAATGAACAACAAGATTTAATGATGACTACCGCTGATATTGCTTTAAAGGTAGACCCAAAATATTTAGAAATTTCTAAACGTTTTCATAAAGATCATAAAGCTTTTGAAGATGCCTTTGCCAGAGCGTGGTATAAATTAACACATCGTGATTTAGGACCCACTTCGCGTTATTTAGGGCCTGAGATCCCTAAGGAAACTTTGTTATGGCAAGACCCTATCCCTGAAGTAAATTATACATTAACTGAGAACAATATTACTTCTTTAAAAGAATTAATATCAGCTTCTGGATTATCTGTATCACAATTAGTAACTACAGCTTGGGCATCTGCATCTACATTTAGAGGATCAGACAAAAGAGGAGGTGCAAACGGAGCTCGTATTGCTTTAGAACCTCAGCGCAGTTGGGAAGTTAATAATCCTAAAGAATTAAATAAAGTCCTTACAGTTTTAGAAGGAATTAAAAATGATTTTAAAGGTGAAGTATCTTTAGCTGATTTAATTGTACTTGCAGGAAATGTAGGAGTTGAAAAAGGGTTAAAAAATGCTGGATATTCAGAAACCTTAGACTTTTATCCTGGGAGAGGAGATGCAACACAAGAACAAACCGATATTGAGCAATTTGGATATTTAGAACCTTTAGCAGACGGATTTAGAAACTATATTAATAAAGATTTAAACATCGCTGCTGAAGATTTATTAGTTGATAAAGCCAACTTATTAACTTTATCTGTACCTGAATTAACAGTTTTAGTTGGAGGAATGCGTGTACTTGGTGCTAATTATGATGGTTCTAACTTTGGTCTTTTTACTGATAATGTTGGTAGCCTTACTAATGATTTCTTTAAGAACATCTTAGATTTTACATATACATGGAAGGCAACATCTGAAGATGATAGATATTTTGAAGGTAGCAATAGAAATACTGGTGAAGTTGTGTTTAAAGGTACAAGAGCTGATTTAATTTTTGGTTCTAACACAGAATTAAGAGCAATTGCAGAAGTATATGGAGCCAATGATGGTCAAGATCGTTTTATTAAAGATTTTATAAAAGCTTGGACCAAAGTGATGAATTTAGATCGATTTGATTTAAAATAAATAAAAACAAAAAGGATAGGCTTAAGACCTATCCTTTTTTTAAAACTTCTACTATGAATATTTTGAGTACATTTTTTAACGCAATACAATCTGTAAACATCACGTTAATAGAAACCTTATTAAGAAAATTCCCAAATTTAGCAAATGCTAAAGATCAAAGAGGATTTACACCACTTGTATATGCCACCTATTTCGATAAAATAGAAATTGCAGAAACTTTAATAAAACATAACGCAAATGTAAATCACAGAGATGTAAAAGGAAATACTGCGCTATTGGGTGTTGCTTTTAAAGGTAATGTTGATATTGCAGCACTTTTATTAAAAAATGATGCAAATATTAACACACAAAACAATATTGGTTATTCAGCTATTATTTTCGCAACACTTTATAACAAACCAAAAATGGTAGAATTTTTAATTAAAAACAATGCAGATATCTCACTTACAGATAAAGCAAATAAATCTGCTTTAGATTATGCTAAAGAAAATAGGTTTAATGAAATAATTGCCTTATTAAAAAATAAATCTACTTACTTGCAAACAACTTAATATCGTTAGCGGAAACTTCTTTTTCTCCCAAAATAATTAAGCGCTCTATAACGTTTCTTAATTCACGGATATTTCCTGTCCAATCATATTTTTGAAGCAATTCTATTGCTTCAGATGAAAACTCTTTTTTAGGTGTACCTTGTTCTTCTGATATTTTTTTGGCAAAGAAATCTATCAATAAAGGGATGTCTTCTCTCCTATCATTTAATGCAGGAACTTTTATTAAAATTACTGCTAATCTATGATACAAATCTTCACGAAATCTACCTTTAGCTATTTCTTCTTTTAAATTTTTGTTGGTGGCTGCAACTACTCTAACATTTACTTTGATGTCTTTATCAGAACCTACTCTTGATATTCTGTTTTCTTGTAAAGCACGCAATACTTTTGCTTGTGCAGACAGACTCATATCTCCTATTTCATCTAAAAAAATAGTTCCACCATTTGCTGCTTCAAATTTCCCAGCTCTGTCTTTGTTTGCACCTGTAAAAGAACCTTTTACATGCCCAAAAAGTTCGCTTTCAATTAATTCTGACGGAATTGCAGCACAATTTACCTCTATCATTGGAGCTTTTACTCGTTCTGATTTTTCATGCAACCAATGAGCTACTAACTCTTTACCTGTTCCATTTGGACCCGTTATCAAAACTCTAGCATCTGTAGCAGCTACTTTTTCTATGATTTCTTTAATGTGTGTAATGGCATTACTCTCACCAATCATTTCATAGTTTTTACTCACTTTTTTCTTTAAACGCTTGTTTTCTACTACCAATACTTTTTTCTCTAATGCATTTCTAACGGTGTTTAACAATCTATTTAAATCTGGTGGTTTAGAAATGTAATCAAAAGCTCCTAAACGCATCGTATTTACAGCTGTATCTAAATCTCCATGACCAGAAATCATTACAATGGGTATTTCTGGTTTTATTTTTTTAGCTTTTTCTAACACCTCAACACCATCCATTTTTGGCATTTTAATATCGCATAAAACCAAATCGTAATCATTATTTTTTATTTTTTCTATACCCAATAAACCATCCTCAGCTTCTTCAACTTTGTAAGCATCATTTTCTTCTGAAATGATTTTGGTTAAAACTCTTCTAATGGCTGCTTCGTCTTCAATAATTAAGATTTTTGACATACTCTTTTTCTTATTTTATAAGGTGAACATCTCTCTGTGGAAACGGAATTGTAATATTATTTTCTCTAAATTTTTTATCAATTTCAAAACGCAAATCACTTTTAATTTGCAAATGCGCATAACTGTTATTGATATTAAACAACAACTTAAATTGTAAAGCACTATCTCCAAAATCCATAAACAAAACTCTTGGTTCAGGATTTTTTAAAATTTTTGAATGTGATTTTGCTACGTTTACTAAAATGTTTTTCACTAGTTCTACATCAGAACCATAAGCAACACCAACTTCTACTCCTTCTGTAGTTTGTACTCCATTCTGTGTCCAATTGAATAAACTTTGTGTTAAAAATTTATGATTAGGTATAATTAAAACTTTATCATCAATTGTTAATGCTCTTGTTGTTCTTAGTTTTATTTCAATAATCTTGCCAACTTTTCCATCAACCTCAACAATATCATTTACAGTGAGTGTTTTATCTAACAAAATGAAAATTCCTGAAATAATATCTTGAAAGAGTGTTTGTAAACCTAGACCAATACCTACAAGCAATGCTGCTGAACCTGCTAAAAGTACACTAACGTCAATTCCTGAAGATTCTAAGGCAATGATTAATACGGTGACATAAACGAAATATTGGAGAAAAGTAAAAATAGCTTTAAATTTTCCTTTATCTTCTTCATTTAATTTCCTGTACACCAATTTTTGAATCAGTTTTAACAAAAAACTAGTAATTAGTATAACAAAGATGATAAAGATTACTGTTTTTACATCTATGTGTATTGTATCAGTAATTTCAAAAGAAAAATTTAAAAACTCTTTTAATTTATCCATTTCATTTATCCTTTATATTTTAACCATTTGTACAAATCTTTGTAGCTTGGTTTTTTACCATACATTAAAATACCAACTCTATAAATTTTTGCAGCTAGCCAAACCATAAACACAAAAGTAATTAATAAAAGCGTCATAGATATGGCTAGTTCATACCACGAAACACCAAAAGGAACACGCATTAACATTACTATAGGAGATGTAAATGGTATATAAGAAAATGCCACAGAAATTGGCCCATGAGGATCGTTAATTACGGTTGCAAACCCTACATAAACTCCTAAAATTAATGGTAACATAATTGGAAGCATAAATTGTTGCGTATCTGTCTCATTATCTACAGCAGCTCCAACTGCTGCAAACATAGAGCTATATAACATATATCCTCCTAAAAAATAAAATATAAAGAGAACAAATAGTTTTAAAATTGGTAATCTTAAAATTTCTTGTATAATCAGTTGTCCTTTATCACCACTTGCTGTTTGTTTGATTGCGTCCATTTGTTCTGCTGGAACTCTAGAGCTTTGCATTTCCATCATATCAATACCAAAGATTGATGAAGCAATTGTAATAATTACAAAAAGTAACACCCCCCAAATAAAAAATTGTAATAATCCTGCAGAAGCGTTTCCAATAATTTTTCCTAGCATTAACTGAAAAGGTTTTACAGAGGATACAATGACTTCTATAATTCTACTGGTTTTTTCTTCGATAACACTTCGCATTACAGAGGTTCCATAAATCATAACAAACATCATCAAAAAATAACCTGCTATTGCTCCTACTCCAATCTTTAAACCATTAATTAGTTTGGATGATTCTTCACCAGAAAAATTATACATTTTAATGTCTGTATTAATTTTTGAAGCTTTAATTTTTCCTAAATCAATTCCGAAGTTGGTCAACTTTTCGTTTCTAATTTTTTGCTCAATTTTATTTTCTATTGTATTCATAAAAGACATTCCAGGAGTATCCTTAGAATAGAACTCAATAGATTTTGCTAGAATTTCTAAGCTATCTTGTTTGGGTATTAATAAGGCTCCATAATAATTTCCTGCCTCAAC
This sequence comes from Polaribacter septentrionalilitoris, assembly GCF_009832745.1. Classification (GTDB taxonomy): domain Bacteria; phylum Bacteroidota; class Bacteroidia; order Flavobacteriales; family Flavobacteriaceae; genus Polaribacter; species Polaribacter septentrionalilitoris. Next base: position 111,600 of record NZ_VRMJ01000042.1, read on the forward strand.
TTTTTTCTTTGTTTCTTCAATTCCTAATGCTGTATAATCTGTATAATGAATGGTTTTTGAATCTTTAAAGTCTTCTTTAGAAAACATTCCAGAATTGTCTACATAAACAATTTTCTTAACCTTTTCATCGTTTTTCTTCATCAGAAAATAGACCAAAGCTCCCATTCCTACCATAATTATCGGACTTAAAAAAGTCATCACGATAAATGATTTATTACGAACTTTTGCAATAAACTCTCTTTGTATTATTAGTTTTAACTTACCCATTTCTTAATTATTTTTGTTTACAGCCTGAATAAAAATATCGTTTGCAGTTGGTATCACTTCAACAAAATGATTCACTTCTCCTCTACTTGTTAATAACGATAATAAATCATTAGCAGTATTGCCTTTTGTTAAGGTTACATTGGCTGTAAAAGCATCATTTAATAGTTTAAAACTAGGTTTTGTTACTTTAAAATTCTCTTTTAATAAAGTTTCTATTTCAGATGAATTTGAATCAGATACCCCTACTTGAAAAGTATTAGTTCTAAACTCACGTTTGATATCATCTAATTTACCATCTAAAATTTTATTCGATTTGTTAATCAGCGCAATTTCATCACACATCTCTTCTACAGATTCCATTCTGTGAGTAGAAAAAATAATTGTTGCACCTTCATCTCTTAACTGTAAAATTTCTTTTGCAATAAGTTGTGCATTTATAGGATCAAAACCAGAAAAGGGTTCATCAAAAATCAGTAATTTTGGTTGATGCAAAACCGTAACAATAAACTGCACTTTTTGCGCCATTCCTTTAGAAAGCTCTTCAATTTTTTTCCCCCACCAAGCAGAAATATCAAATTTTTCGAACCAATATTTTAACCTTTTCTTCGCTTCAGATTTACTCAACCCCTTTAATTGTGCTAAGTATAAAGCTTGTTCACCTACCTTCATGGATTTATACAAACCACGTTCTTCTGGTAGGTAACCAATTTGTTCAACATGATGAGGAGCCAAAAGTTCACCGTCTAAAAAAACAGTACCGCTATCTGGCATAGTAATTTGATTGATGATTCTTATCAAGGATGTTTTTCCTGCTCCATTTGGACCTAACAATCCAAAAACACTTCCTTTTGGTATGTGTAGTGAAACATCATTTAATGCTGTAAAATCTCCATATTTTTTTACAACATTGTTAATTTCTAATAAATTATTCATTGAGTGTTGTTGATTTTTTATGAAAGCTATCTGTAATTACAAACTTACATATTTTAATACTATTAGTGCCAAAAAACAAAAAACGTTACAACTTAATTTTATGTTAATTTTACTATGCATGCATAACTTTTTCTACATTTATTATGCGTGCATAATAAATTTTTATATATTTGAGGCAATGGAAAAAAATGAAACGATAGACCATCAATTAAGAGCAACATGGCAAGCTGTAGCTAAAATGTATAATGAGCAAGCCGCTCATCATAATAGCACTATGGCAACTGCTTTTGTTTTATTGAATATTGATAAGAAAAATGGAACTCCATCTACAGCTCTTGGTCCTTTAATGGGTATGGAACCCACGAGTCTTTCAAGAATTTTAAAATCTATGGAAGCTAAAGGAGCAATTTGCAGAGAAAAAAATCCTGAAGATGGTAGAAGTGTCATTATCAAATTAACTGATTATGGTAGAGAAATGCGCAGAATTTCTCGTGGACACGTTATCCAATTTAATGAAACTGTAAGAGAACACGTTTCTGAAAAAGATCTAGAAGGTTTTTTTAAAGTAACATCTACAATTAATAAACTTATTGCTGATAGAGAAATCTACGATGAAATCAGTAATAAAGCAGTATAAAACAAACTAAACTAATGGCAAGAAGAATTAAAAAAGTAGCAATAGTTGGCTCTGGAATTATGGGAAGCGGAATTGCATGTCATTTCGCAAATATTGGTGTTGAAGTTCTTTTATTGGATATTGTTCCAAGAGAATTAAACGACAAAGAGAAAGCCAAAGGACTCACATTAGAAGACAAAGTTGTACGTAATCGTTTGGTAAATGATGCGCTTACAGCTTCCCTTAAATCCAAACCTTCGCCAATTTACAATCAAAAATTTGCAAGTAGAATTACTACTGGTAATTTAGAAGATGATATTGCAAAAGTTGCAGATGTAGATTGGATTATGGAGGTTGTGGTGGAAAGACTAGACATCAAAAAAACAGTTTTTGAAAAACTAGAAAAACACAGAACTCCTGGTACCATTATTTCTTCTAACACTTCTGGTATTCCAATTAAATTTATGAATGAAGGAAGAAGCGAAGATTTCCAAAAGCATTTTGCTGTAACACACTTTTTTAACCCTCCAAGATATTTAAAACTTTTTGAGGTAGTTCCTGGACCAGATTGTAAACAAGAGGTTACAGATTTCTTAATGATGTATGGTGAAAAGTTTTTAGGAAAAACATCGGTTTTAGCTAAAGACACACCTGCGTTTATTGGAAATAGAATTGGAATTTTCGGAATTCAATCGCTATTTCATCAAGTAAAAGAATTAGGTTTAACTGTAGAAGAAGTTGATAAATTAACTGGACCTGTAATTGGTAGACCAAAATCGGCAACTTTTAGAACTGTGGATGTGGTTGGTTTAGATACGTTGGCACATGTTGCTAATGGTATTTATGAAAACTGTCCAGATGATGAAGCGCATGAATTGTTTAAACTGCCAGATTTCATCAACACAATGATGGAAAACAAATGGTTAGGTAGCAAAACAGGGCAAGGTTTTTACAAAAAAGTTAAAAATGATGCTGGTAAAAGTGAAATTCTAACTTTAGATTTAGACACATTAGAATATCGTTCTAAAAAACGTGCAAAATTTGCAACTTTAGAACTAACAAAAACTATAGACAAACCTATTGATCGTTTTAAAATTTTAGTAGGTGGTAAAGACAAAGCAGGCGAATTCTACAGAAAGAATTTTGCAGCAATGTTTGCCTATGTGCAAAATAGAATTCCAGAAATTTCTGACGAATTATATAAAATTGATGATGCCATGAAAGCTGGTTTTGGATGGGAAAATGGTCCATTTGAAATTTGGGATGCTGTTGGTGTAGAAAAAGGAATCGAATTAATGAAAGCTGAAGGAAAAGAACCTGCAACTTGGGTAACAGAAATGTTAGCTACTGGTTCTAAATCTTTTTATTCTGTAAAAGAAGGTGCTACTTATTATTATGATATCCCTTCTAAATCTCAAACTAAAAAACCAGGTCAAGATGGTTTTATCATTTTAGATAATATTAGAAAATCGAATGAGGTTTTCAAAAACTCTGGTGTTGTTATAGAAGATATTGGAGATGGAATTTTAAATGTAGAATTTCAATCTAAAATGAATACTATTGGTGGTGATGTTTTAGCAGGAATCAACAAAGGTATTGATTTGGCAGAAAAAGATTTTCAAGGATTGGTGGTTGGTAACCAAGCAGCAAACTTTTCTGTTGGTGCCAATATTGGTATGATTTTTATGATGGCTGTAGAGCAAGAATATGATGAGTTGAATTATGCCATTAAATATTTCCAAGACACAATGATGCGTATGCGTTATTCATCAATACCAACAATTTCTGCTCCTCATGGAATGGCTTTAGGTGGTGGTTGCGAAATTTCTTTACACGCAGATAAAGTGGTTGCAGCAGCAGAAACCTATATGGGCTTAGTAGAATTTGGCGTTGGTGTAATTCCTGGTGGTGGTGGTTCTAAAGAAATGGCATTAAGAGCATCAGATTCTTTTAATAAAGGTGATGTTGAGCTAAATATATTACAAGAAAACTTTTTAACTATTGGTATGGCAAAAGTATCTACTTCTGGTTACGAAGCTTTCGATTTGGGATTATTGCAAAAAGGAAAAGATGTAATTGTTGTTAATAAAGACAGACAAATTGCAACCGCAAAAGCACATGCAAAATTAATGGCAGAAAGTGGGTATACACAACCTGTAAAACGTAAAGATGTAAAAGTATTAGGTAAACAAGCCTTAGGTATGTTCTTAGTGGGTACAGATTCTATGGAACATTCTAAATACATTTCTGAGCACGATCAAAAAATAGCCAATAAGCTTGCTTATGTAATGGCTGGTGGCGATTTATCTGAACCAACCATGGTAACTGAACAATATTTATTGGATTTAGAAAGAGAAGCATTTTTATCATTATGTACAGAGCGTAAAACCTTAGAACGTATTCAGCATATGTTAAAAACTGGTAAACCGTTGAGAAACTAAATAAAAGAGTATAGAGTAGACAGAATTAAGTATTAAGATTCTTATAAAAAATAAATAGTTAATTCTAAAAATCTTAATACTTAATACTAACAATCTTAATACCTAAATAGAATGCACAGATTCGAAGATTTAAAAATATGGCAAAAAGCAATGGATATAACTGAAAAATGTTACATCGCTACCGAAAATTTTCCAAAGGAAGAAAAATACGGTTTAACGTCACAACTTAGAAGAAGTGCTGTGTCAATTCCTTCAAATATTTCAGAAGGAGCAGGTAGAAATACAAATGGAGAATTTAGACAGTTTTTAGGAATTGCAAATGGTTCTTCTTATGAATTATTAACACAATTATATTTATCAAAAAGATTAAATTTAATTAATGAAGAAAATGTAAGACCTATTATAAATGAAGTACTTGAAGTTACGAGAATGAATTTTTCTCTTCAAAAATCACTTACTAAGTCTTAATTCTTAATACTAAAATCTTAATACATTATGAGCAAACAAGCTTACATAGTAAAAGCATACAGAACTGCAGTTGGTAAGGCTCCAAAAGGTGTTTTCCGTTTTAAGCGTGCAGATGAGTTGGGTGCAGAAACCATTCAACATATGATGAAAGAATTACCAAATTTAGACGTAAAACGTATAGATGATGTAATTGTTGGTAACGCAATGCCAGAAGGTTCACAAGGATTAAACATGGCGCGTTTTATTTCTTTAATAGGGTTAAATTCTGTGGATGTTCCTGGAGTAACTGTAAACCGTTTTTGTTCTTCTGGATTAGAAACGATTGCCATGGCTGCTGCTAAAATTAATGCAGGAATGGCAAGTTGTATCATTGCAGGTGGTTCAGAAAGTATGAGCTCTGTACCTATGACAGGTTTTAAACCAGAATTAAACTACGACACTATTAAAGATGGACATGCAGATTATTATTGGGGAATGGGAAATACTGCAGAAGCAGTTGCTAATCAATTTAAAGTTTCTAGAGAAGACCAAGATGAATTTGCGTATAATTCTCACATGAAAGCTTTAAAAGCACAGGCAGAAAATCGTTTTCAAGATCAAATTGTTCCTATTGAAGTAGAACAAACTTACTTAGATGAAAATGGCAAAAAAGCAACTAAAAAATATACAGTTACTAAAGATGAAGGCCCAAGAGCAGGGACATCTACGGCTGTTTTAAATAAATTAAGACCTGTTTTTGCTGCTAATGGAAGTGTTACTGCAGGTAATTCATCACAAATGAGTGATGGTGCTGCTTTTGTAATGGTGATGAGCGAAGAAATGGTAAAAGAATTAAATATAGAGCCTATTGCTAGAGTTGTAAATTATGCTGCTGCTGGTGTAGAACCTAGAATTATGGGTATTGGTCCTGTAGCTGCAATTCCGAAAGCTTTAAAACAAGCTGGTTTGCAACAAAAAGATATTGAATTAATAGAATTGAATGAAGCTTTTGCATCACAATCTTTAGCTGTTATGCGCGAATTAGACTTGAATCAAGACATTGTAAATGTAAACGGTGGTGCAATTGCATTAGGACATCCTTTAGGTTGTACAGGTGCAAAACTATCTGTGCAATTATTTGATGAAATGCGCAAACGTAGTATGAAAAATAAATACGGAATGGTAACGATGTGTGTTGGAACAGGTCAAGGTGCTGCAGGAATATTCGAATTTTTAAATTAAAAAAACAACATTAAACACTATAAAAATGGAAGCAACAGAGCAAAAAGATATTTTAAGAGGTGGACAGTTTTTAGTTAAAGAAACAAACTGTGAAGACATTTTTACTCCAGAAGATTTTTCTGAAGAACAACAGATGATGAAGGAAGCTGTGATGGAATTTAATGACAGAGAAATTATTCCTCATAAAGACAGATTTGAAGCAAAAGATTATGCACTTACTGAAGAAGTAATGCGTAAAGCTGGTGAGTTAGGTTTCTTAGGTGTTGCTGTACCTGAAGCATACGATGGTTTAGGAATGGGGTTTGTTTCTACAGTTTTAACTTGTGATTACATTTCAAGCGGAACAGGTTCTTTTAGTACTGCTTTTGGTGCACATACAGGTATTGGTACAATGCCAATTACACTTTATGGAACTGAAGAGCAAAAACAAAAATATGTGCCCAAATTAGCCACTGGTGAGTGGTTTGGAGCTTATTGTTTAACAGAACCTGGTGCTGGTTCTGATGCAAATTCTGGAAAAACTACCGCAGAATTGTCTGAAGATGGAAAATCTTATAAAATTAACGGACAAAAAATGTGGATTTCAAACGCAGGTTTTTGTCGTTTAATGATAGTTTTTGCTCGTATTGAAAATGATAAAAACATTACAGGTTTTATTGTAGAATATGACAAAGAAAATGCAAACGGAATTACTTTAGGAGAAGAAGAACATAAATTAGGTATTAGAGCATCATCTACAAGACAAGTGTTTTTTAACGATACTGTTGTTCCTGCAGAAAACATGTTAGCAGGTCGTGGAGAAGGTTTTAAAATAGCTATGAATGCACTAAATGTTGGTCGTATTAAATTAGCAGCAGCTTGTTTAGATTCGCAACGAAGAATTGTTTCTCATGCAGTAAATTACGCAAATGAACGTAAACAATTTAAAACTCCAATTTCAGATTTTGGTGCCATAAAAGTAAAGTTAGCAGAAATGGCAACCAGCACTTATGTTGGTGAATCTGCAACCTATAGAGCTTCTAAAAATATTGAAGATAGAATTGCTTTAAGAATTGCTGCAGGTAACTCTCATCAAGAAGCAGAATTAAAAGGTGTAGAAGAATATGCTATAGAATGTTCTATTTTAAAAGTAGCCGTTTCTGAAGATGTACAAAATTGTGCAGATGAAGGAATTCAAATTTTTGGAGGTATGGGATTCTCTGAAGAAACACCCATGGAATCTGCTTGGAGAGATGCAAGAATAGCACGTATTTATGAAGGAACAAATGAGATTAACAGAATGCTTTCTATTGGAATGTTAATAAAAAAAGCAATGAAAGGTCATGTTGATTTATTAGGCCCTGCAACAGAAGTTGCAGAAAGTTTAATGGGGATTCCTTCTTTTGAAACTCCTGATTTTTCAGAATTGTTTTCTGAAGAAAAAGTAATGATTGCTAAATTAAAAAAGACATTTTTAATGGTTGCTGGTGCTGCACTTCAAAAATATGGCCAAGAAATTGAAAATCATCAACAATTATTACTAGCAGCTTCAGATATATTAATTGAAATTTATATGGCTGAATCTGCAATTTTGAGAACAGAGAAAAATGCAAAACGTTTTGGAGAAGAATCTCAATCTGTACAAATTGCAATGTCTAAATTATATTTATATCATGCTGTTGATACCATTGAAGAAAAAGGTAAAGAAAGTATTATTTCTTTTGCTGAAGGAGATGAACAACGTATGATGTTAATGGGATTAAAGCGTTTTACAAAATATGCAAATTATCCTGACATAGTTGACTTACGTAATGAAATAGCAGAAAAAGTAAAAGCAGAAAATAAATACTGCTTTTAAAAAACTCTTGATGTCAAATTGAGTTTGTTGTATTCTAAAATTCTTCAAACTCAACTGACAACCAGAGTACATAAAAATTAATTTAAAGCTTCAAGTTTTAGGTTATGGTTAGTTGTTTGTTTAAAAGACCATCTTTATTGATGGTCTTTTTTTGTATTAAATTGATGTTAATTGCATGTATTTGAATTCACATTGATTTTGTTTTATTGTAAATTAGTGCTTTCTAAACTATTAAAAATGAAACGAATGTTATTTTCATATACTCCATTAGTATTTAGTTTTTTGTTCTTATTTTGCTCAAATCCTGAAGTAAAAAAAGAATCATCAATAACTTCTAAAACAATAAAATCTAATCCTACTGAAAAGCATCCAAAGTTTAACGACTATTGGTATGCAGGAAAAGCAGAAATAACTTCGTACAAACTATCACAAGTTAGATATGGAGAGATTCATGAAGGTACTGCTGTTAATATTTATGTTACAGAGGATTTCTTACCAAAGAAGCAAGTGAAAGCGGATACTCAAAATGACAAAAATATTCCTATTTTAAAACTGAATAGTACAAAAAAATTCACCACTGGTATCTATCCTTATTCATTAATGACAAGTACCTTCTCACCTATTAACACAAAAGAAAATGCCATTAAAATTTCTTTTTCTGCACAAGAATGGTGTGGAAATACTTTTGTGCAATTGAATAATAAAACCAATTATCAAATTGATTTTCATTCGTATTTTGAAAGTAATTCCGATAGAAAGTTAACACTTAAAAAACATCCGTTAGAAAATCATTTTTGGAATCAACTTCGAATTGATCCTAAGAATATTAAAAAAGGAAGATACAAAGTAATTCCATCAATGGAGTTTTTAGCATTACATCATCAAAAAATTAAAGCTTATGATGCTGAAGTTAATCTCGTAGAAAAAGGAAAATTTCAATACTTTTCAGTCTATTATCCTACTTTAAAAAGAAAACTTACCATCAAACTAACCAAATATTTCCCTTATACTATTGAGAGTTGGGAAGAAAGCATCAATAGTCGTGGAAAAAAATTAATTACTAAAGCAGCAAAAATAAAAACCATACAATCTGCTTATTGGGCTAAAAATGGTGCTGCAGATGTTGAAGAACGAAAAGAATTAGGTTTGGATTAATTTTTCTAATTTGGCAATAAATATCGCTACTATGAAACAAAACCTATTTTACCTACTTAGTATATCAATACTTGTCTTTGGCTGTCAGTCAAAAAAAACAATTCAGATTGATAAAAAAGCATTGTTAAATAACATCAAAATTCTTTCTCATGACTCGTTAGAAGGTCGTGGTTTTTCGAAAAAAGGAAATTATAAAGCACAAACATTTATTTCAAACCAATTTGATAAAATAGGTTTAGAAAAAGTACAAAATGATGATTTTATTCAGAAGTTTCCCTATACTTTTTCTGGTAAACGAAGACAACGAATGTTTCCAATAGAAAATACAAATGAAGATTTTTCTAATGTCCCAGATACTATTGTTTATGGGGGAAATGTGATTGGAAAAATAGCTGGGAAATCAAACAAAACAATTGTAGTTTCTGGTCATTTAGATCATCTAGGCATTAGAAATGGAAAAATTTACAATGGTGCAGATGATGATGCTTCAGGAACAGCAGCATTGTTTACTATTGCTAAATATTTTAAAAAACACAAACCCAAACACACCTTAGTTTTTGCTGCTGTAGATGCAGAAGAAATTGGTTCTTTGGGTGCTGATTATTGGCTGAAAAATTATCCTAATAAAAAAGACATTGTTTTAAATGTAAATATGGATATGATTGCTCACAATGATAGTAACGAATTGTATGCTTGTGGAACGTATCATTATCCTCTGTTAAAAGCACCTTTGCAAAAAAACACATCTACCATTCGTTTGTTATTTGGTCATGATAATCCTAATGACAAAACTAAAGATGACTGGACATTTTCTTCTGATCATAGAATTTTTCATAAAGAAAAAATACCATTCATCTATTTTGGAGTTGAAGATCACAAAGATTATCACAAACCCACTGATACTTTTGAGAATATTAATCAAGAGTTTTATGCTGAGTCAGTAAAATTGATTATTGAAGCTATTGAGAATTTAGATAGTTCTTTAAAATAAAAAGAGATTCCGTTTCTGGAATCTCTTTTTTATTAAACTACAACAGTTGTGCTGCTTATTCTAAAGCTCCTAAGTAACGTTCTGCATCTAAAGCAGCCATACAACCTGTACCTGCAGCAGTTACTGCTTGTCTGTATTCTTTATCTTGGATATCTCCAGCAGCAAAAACTCCTGGTAAATTTGTTTTTGTAGATTTGCCTTTGGTGATTAAATATCCTGTTTCATCCATATCTAAAACTCCTTTAAACAAGTCAGAATTTGGTTTATGACCAATTGCAATAAACACACCTGTTACAGGTATTTCTGCAGTTTCCTTTGTTTGATTATTGATAGCTCTTACACCTGTAACCACATTATCACCTAAAACCTCATCAATTTCTGTGTTATACAACACTTCTATATTTTCTGTTTTATTAACTCTGTGTTGCATAGCTTTAGAGGCTCTCATATAATCTTTACGAACCAACATCGTTACTTTGCTACAAATATTTGCTAAATAGGTTGCTTCTTCTGCAGCAGTATCTCCTGCTCCAACAACCACAACATCTTGTCCTTTATAGAAAAAACCATCGCAAGTTGCACATGCAGAAACACCACCACCAATTAAACGTTGTTCACTTTCTATACCTAAGTATTTTGCAGTAGCTCCTGTAGATATAATTATAGTTTTTGCTTCTATGTGTTTAGATTCATCTACAATTATTTTATGAACTCCACCAACTTTATCACTCAAATCTACTTTGGTAACCATTCCAAAACGAACTTCAGTACCAAAACGCTCTGCTTGATGTTTTAAGTCTTCCATCATTGCAGGTCCATCAGTACCATCTTTATAACCAGGAAAATTATCTACCTCTGTAGTTGTGGTTAATTGTCCACCCATTTGCATACCTGTGTACATTACAGGTTTCATATCTGCTCTAGCTGCATAAATTGCTGCAGTATAACCTGCAGGACCAGAACCAATAATTAAACATTTAATTTTTTCGATATTTTCTGACATAATTTGATTTGAAAAATTTAGATAACAAAACTATATTTTTAGATTTATTTATCACATATTTTTACATGAATAATTATAATTAGTTAATAACAAAAATTTATAGATTGTTTATATTAATGAAAATATTTACTTAGAAACGGATTCTACTTCTTTTTCTGTAATCATTTTATTATTTGTATTTCCCCAAGAATTGGTAATATAATTCATAACATCTGCAACTTCATCTGCATACAAACCTAAATTGGTCATCATACCTCTGTATGTAAATCCGTTTACAACTATTTTACCACTTAAACCATACTTTATAGCTCTAATACTTGCCTCTCTTTTTTCCATTAAGTAGTCAGATTTCGCCAAAGGCGGATACACTTTAGCAACACCTTTACCATTTGGTAAATGGCAAGTTGCACACATATCTTTATACACTGCTTTGCCTCTTTTTATACTTTCTTTAAGTTTATTGTCTTGTATTAAAGTATACTCTTTGTTTTTAGTTTTAAATGATAAAACAAAAAAACACAACACTAAAATTCTAATCGTTTTTTTCATATTAATTTGGTATTATTTTTACAATTCCTACACCTTCTATTCCAACATATAAATAGCCATCATTACCTTGTTCTATAGAACGCACTCTTCCTAAATTTTCTAAAATTTTTTCTTCTTTTACAACTTTTCCGTTTTCTAAATAACAGTTTGCAACATATTTAAATTTTAAAGAGCCAACCAATAAATTACCTTTCCATTTTGGGTATTTATCTGAGTTTACAAAAGCCATTCCACTTGGCGCTATTGATGGATCCCAATAATGCAATGGTTGTTCCATACCTACTTTTTTAGTGATATCCGTAAACTTGGTACCTGAATAATTTACCCCATAACTTATAACTGGCCAACCGTAATTTTTTCCTTTTTTGATGATATTTATTTCATCACCACCTTTAGGACCATGTTCATGAGACCAAATTTCTTTGGTAAACGGATTGATTTCCATTCCTTGTGGATTTCTATGTCCGAAACTAAAAATGGCTGTTTTAGCATTTTTTTCGTTTACAAACGGATTATCTTCTGGCACAGTTCCATCATCATTTAAACGATAAATTTTACCACAATCTCTGGTAATATCTTGCGGATTTTCATCTCTATTACCTCTATCTCCAATAGAAAAATAAATTCTATTATCTGTATCAAAAGCAATTCTAGAGCCAAAATGTTGCCCTCTTCTGCTATTTGGATACGCTTTATACAATACTTTTTGTTCAGATAATTTTCCGTCTTTAAAAACTGCCCTCATTAATGTTGTATTTGCTCCTCTTTCTTTACCCTGAGAAGATGCATAAGTGAAATAAATAAAATTATTCTTTTTAAAATTTGGATGCAACTCAATATCCATTAATCCTCCTTGCCCCCTTACAGTAACTTCTGGCATACCCGTAATTTTAGTTTTTTTACCATTCTTAAAATGAATCAATTCTCCCGATTTTTCTGTAATTAAAATAGAATTGTCTGGTAAAAATGTAAATCCCCAAGGAATATTTAATTCGGGCACAACAACTTCTGTGGTGTACTTAAAACCCTCACTTTTAGCAGTCAATGACTCTTGAGCGCACGAAAAAAAAGCTATAAAAAGAAAGGACAGTAAAAAATAGATATGTTTCATTTTTTTATTTTTAATGTTCAACTAAAATACATAATTAAGATTGATTCCTATAAAATAATTTACAGGATTACCTGGGTAAAAATATCGTGGAGCATTTCCTCCAAAACTTGAAGCGTTAATTAAAATTTGAGAAGCATATTTTTCATCAAAAAGATTATTTACTCCAAAAAAAGCGTTTATTTCTATTTCTTTTAAAAATTTAAATACATAACCAATTTTTAAATTTGTAAGACTATAATCATCAGAATATAAGGTATTCGCATCTGTTATTGGCATACTTCCCACATATTGATAATTGATATTACCATAGAAACCATTAGCCAGTTTAAAATCAATTCCTGTATTAAAAACTGATGATGGAACTCCTGTTAAATCATTCCCTGAAAAATCATTATCTCCATCTATAAATTCTTTAAACTTAAAATTGTTGATTGTAAAATTTGTAAATGTTTGTATGCTCAATTTTTCGTTTCTAACCCATGTAAAATTGATTTCTGATTCCAAACCATCGTGTTGTGTTTTACCTGCATTTATTCCTATAAATTCATCTTGAGCAGTTCTTCTAGAAACTAATAAATTTTTAATATTTAATCGATAAATAGACAGATTAAATAACAAACGATTATTAAAAAAATTACCTCTTGTACCCATTTCAAAATTCCAACCAGTTTCTGGTTGCAGATTGGTATTTATTTGACCATCAGGTAAAAGTGTTTCTTCCAAAGATATTGGCGAAAACCCATGACTTACACTTGAAAAAAAACTTATATTTTTTGACTGCAGATGAGATATTCCTATTTTTGGTGAGAATACTGTGTTGAACGAGAAATCTCCTGATTGATCTGGATTGCTTGCAGAAACTTTAAAAAGATCATCAAGTTTATACCATGTTTCGTTTGCATTTAAACCAACCGAAAGTGTAGTTTTTTCTGAAAAGTTGTAATTGATTTCTGCAAAAACATTGTAATAATTTCTTTTTTCTTTAAAGTCTGATAAAATATTGCCTTGAACACTTCCTGTACCTTGTGGAAAATCTCGATACAAGTTTTCATATGTTTTAGAAGCATAATTTTCATCAAAAATTTCCACACCAATAGTCCATTTTAAGCTGTTATCAAATAATCGATAGTTTCCTAATAAACGAGTTCTTACTCCAAAAGTAAGTGTTTTTTCTTCTAAAATATTAAATGGTCTAGGCTCATAATTTTCTTTAAAAGAAGTAAAAACGCTTGTTACTTGCCTCAAGTTTTTATGAAAAGTATGATTCCAAGACATTCCAAAAACGCCTCTTTCTGAATCTTCAAATCCTCTTGCAATTTTCCATGTAAATACCGCAGATTGTGGATTATTTATAAAATTATCTTCATTAATTGAACTAGGGATAAATGCTTTTAAATCTAAATAACTAGCTAAAAAAGTGAGTTCATCTTTTTCTCCTAAGAAATGATTAGAATTTATAGTAAATGTTTTTCTATTATACTTGTTATTTTCACGAAACCCATCACTTTGGGTATCACTATAAACTGCTTTAAAACTATGCTTTTCGGTTCCATAATTAGCAGTTAAAATACTTTTATGTACCCCAAAAGAACCTACAGAAAATTCTGGTTTTAGACTAAACTCATTAAAGTTAGCACTATAGGGATTTAAGTGAATAACACCTCCTAAACCAGCACCATAAATACTTGATGCTGCACCTTTAATAATTTCAAAATTAGCAATTGAAGCCAATTCAAAATCTTCGATTGTAGTCTGTCCACTTCCATTGGTTAATGGAATATCTTTAAAATATGCCCTTATTTTTGAAGTGCCAAATAGATTTCTTGATCCAATTCCTCTAATTGAAATTCTGTTGGTATTTAATGCTCCATTTTGCATAAAAACCCCTGTAGTTCTATTTAAAATTGCTGAGAAATCTGTGTTGTTTGAGCGACTAATATCTTTAGCCGAAATAATAGCAATAGTAGCTGTTGCTTTTTTTAGTTGCTTCGGAATATGGTTTGCAGTAATAATAACCTCATCTAACTCGAAGGAATTTACAACTAATTGAACAACATAAAATTGATTATTTTTTAGTCGGATTGTTTTTGGGTGATAACCTTTCTTTTGAAATAAGTATACTCCTTCTTTTTCAACTTTAAAAATCCCATTATTACTAGATTTTGTAACGGTTTGGTTTCTAAAATTGATAATTTCTGTACCCTCTAATGGAACTCCATTTTCGTTTAAAACCTTCCCCCTAATAACTGATTGGCTAAACCCTGTAAAAACTTGAATAAAAAAAGCACAAAATGCTATTTTTTTTAGTGATAGTTTCAAAAAATAAATTTTAAAATATAAGCGGCTAAATTAGTAATTTTGATTAAAGAAATAATTCATAAAAAAAACATTACTGTAATAAATAAAAAAAGTATATTTGCAGTCCTAAAATTGATGACTATTTTCGGGGTGTAGCGTAGCCCGGTCATCGCGCCTCGTTTGGGACGAGGAGGTCGCAGGTTCGAATCCTGCCACCCCGACTAAAATGAATACCAATAGAAACTAAAACCTTGTAAATCGTATGATTTACAAGGTTTTGTGGTTTTTGGGTTAACATAAGAATTGAATTAATATAGTTTAGTTTGGTTCACAATTCGGTTCACAGTTTCAAAACACAAAAAGTGTGAACCAAATTGAAGCCTTAATAAACTGTTTTTGAAATAGTTGATTTGACTTTCGTCTAGAAAAATGTTTAATTAAAAGACGACAACTATGCAATCACAAATTAATTTTACCTTATCTTTTTGGGTAAACGCAACACGTATTAAAAACAACCAAGTATCTGTATATGGCAGAATAACTGTAAATGGCAAAAGAGCTAATATTAGCTTACAACGAAAAGTTATTCTATCTGAATGGGATTCTAGAAGAGGAAGAGCAAAAGGTAATAAACAAGAATCACGTTTACTCAATAGGTATTTGGACCAGGTTAAAAATAGAGTTTATACAGCCTATGATGAACTTATAAAAGAAAAAGCATTTATCTGCTCTCAATCAATTAAAGCTCGTTTTTTAGGTGAAGACAATGAAGAATATTCTTTACTTACTTTAATCGATTATCACAACACTCAAATGAGTGAATCTTTAACTTATGGGACTTTAAAAAACTACTTTACAACTCAAAAGTATATCAAACTATTTTTAACTAAAAAAAGAAAAATTCAAGACATCTATTTATCTCAATTAACATATCGTTTTGTTGTTGACTTTGAAAAATTCTTGCGTTCATATGTTCCTTTAGACCATCAAAAACAGATGGAAAACAACACAGTAATGAAACATATTCAAAGGCTCCGTAAAATGGTAACATTAGCTTATAAAATGGAGTGGATTGACAAAGACCCCTTTATAAAGTTTAAACCTACATATATTAAAAATGAGCGTGAATTTTTAAGAGAAGATGAATTGCAAAAAATCATTGAAAAAGAATTTGATATAGAAAGATTAATCCTAGTTAAAGACTTATTTATTTTTAGTTGCTATACAGGCTTATCTTATATTGATGTTATGCAGCTGAACGAAGATAATATAGGTTTAGGTATTGATGGTGGTAAATGGATTATCACAAATAGACAGAAGACACATAATAAGGTAAAAATACCTTTACTTCCTTTGGCAGAAGAATTAATAATAAAATATCAAAGCCATATTAAAACAAAGAAAACAAAAACACTATTTCCTAATATTTCAAATCAAAAATTAAATTCTTACTTGAAAGAAATTGCAGATTTAAGTGGCATAAAAAAGAATCTTACATTTCATATTGCTAGACATACTTTTGCTACTACCATAACTTTAAGCAATGGTGTACCTATAGAAACTGTATCAAAACTACTTGGCCATTCTAAAATAGCAACAACTCAAATCTATGCTAAAGTTATTGAAAGAAAGGTTAGTGAGGATATGAATCTTTTAAGAAATATAATATCTGAAAAAGAAAAACAGACAATTAAAAAAAATGTCAGTTAGGGTATTTAAAATTGTTTTCGTTTTTAATAAGAACACTTTAACTCTTATTGCCTATCAATTCTTATTTCAAAATAGCCATTGCTATATTTTCTCTTTTTTTTTCTCTAAAATTAAAAGCACAGACTAGTAATTTTGAATTAGGATTATTACCCTCAATAAGATTCGAAAAAAAATTACTGAATAATTGGAAAATAAATTTTAATACTGAATTTAGACAAAATTTAGCTACAAACTTTTTGACTGAAAACAATAATTTTGATTACAATTATATTCATACGGATTATACTTTTATCGCAACTAAACAAAAAAGTAACAAAATATCTTTTGCTGGTGGTTATGTTTTAAGAGTAGAAAATAACAATACACTTATGCATCGATTTATATTTCAAATTAAAAGCAAAAGTAAAGTTAGTTACAATATATTATCAAATCGCTTAAGGTTTGATGCTAGTTTCCAAAACAATTACTTACCGATTAAAAGATTAAGATACAAATTTCGAATAAGTATACCAATAAATAAATTAAAGGTTTATTTTAACCTTGGTGCTGAATATGTAAATATTTTCTCAAATAAAAATTTTGATTTAGAAATAAGAACTATACCAAGTTTCACTTTTAAAGTAAAAGATTCTCAATCGATAAACTTTGGTTTAGATTACAGATTAAACTCATTTATTAAAAATGAAACACCAGAAGGTATATTTTGGTTGTTTTTAAAGTATAATATTTCTCTTTAATTAAATTTATTATTTTTTAACTAAAGGTTTTCCTTCCAAATAATAAAAATAAAATACCATCAACCTTATCCCCAATAGATTTTCTTAAAATACTAAAAGCCTTTGTAATATGTGCTTCTACAGATTTTATTGAAACATTTAAATATTCTGCTATTTCTATATTGGTTAATCCTTCTTGTTTACTTAATAAGAAAGTTTGTTTACATTTTGGTGGTAAATTCTCAATTTCAATCTTAACAAGTTTCATCATTTTATCAATTGACTTCTCATCTTCCTCTTCAACAATATAAGTAAGTGCGTCAATATATTTTTTTTCAAGAGTGAGAACAGCTTTCTTTTTTCTGTATTGATCAATAAACTCATTATAAACAGATCTATATAGATAACTTCTAACCACAAATTCTTTTTTAAGCTTATTTCTATTTTTCCAAATACTCATAAACACGTTCTGTACAATATCTTCAGCCAAATCAAAATCATTAGTTAGACTAAAAGCATAAGTACATAACTTTTGATGATATGAAGCAACTAAAAATTTATAGCCATTAGAATCTCCTCTTTTTAAGGAACTTATCAATTCTACATCATTTAGAAAAAGTGATTTCATTTTAGAATATCATAAAATTTAAGGTTATTTAATACGAATGTAGAAAAAAAGTTGCTATAAAAGTTAGGGTTAAGCAAATTTATAACGTTTTATTAATATATAGCAAACATAAATGGTTTCCAAAAAAATACAAAATATACTTATAAAGTATTTGAATAATCAAGCTTCATTTTTAGAAATAGAAGAAATAGAACTTTGGTTAAATAATGATTTGAATAAGAAATTCTTCATTGAGTATGTCAAAGTTAATTACTTAATTGATTTAAACTTAAAAAAGTTTAATACTTCTAATTCTCAAAAAAAATTATTAGAATTTATTTCTCAACAAAAAAGAGTCAAAAGAATTAGAAAAATTGCAGTTTTCTCAAAATATGCAGCAGCTATAGTCTTTTTTTTAGGCATATTTTATTTCGTTAAAAACGATATAGTTTCTGAACCTACTATTGTAAAATCACCTAAAGAAAGTATAACTTTAAAAATGAGCGATGGTAGTGTGAAAATAATTGATGAGAAAGGTAATTTTAAGATAAAGGATAAAGATGGGAATGAGCTAGGAACTCAAAATGGGAATGCAATTGTTTATAATGATAAAGTCAAAATAGAAAAACTGGTATACAATACATTAACAGTACCTTATGGTAAAAGATTTGCTTTAAAATTATCCGATGGCACAAAAGTTAACTTAAATGCTGGAACATCTTTAAGATATCCTGTTAAGTTTATAGAGGGGCAAAACAGACAAGTATATGTTGAAAACGGAGAAGCATATTTTAATGTTACTAAAGATGTAAAGCATCCATTTATTGTATCAAACAACAACGTAAATGTAAGGGTTTTGGGAACTCAATTTAATATAAGTTCTTATCCTGAAGATGTAAATGTTTCAACAGTATTAGTAGAAGGTAGTGTAAGTTTATATAATAGTAATGATGCTTACAAATCTGAAAATGCCACACTTTTAAAACCTGGATACCTAGCAGGTTGGAATAAAAGAAATAAATCAATCAAAATAGAAAAGGCAGATATAGAAGTTCATACAGCTTGGATAAATGGGAGAATCATTTTAAAACATATGAAGTTTGGCAATATCATAAAAAAACTAGAACGTCATTACGATGTAGAAATAAAGAACAACAACAAATCTCTTGAAGAAGAATTAATTACAGCAACATTTGACATTGAAACAATTGAACAAGTTTTTGAGGTTATAAAAGAACTTCATCCAATTGAATATAAAATAAAAGATAAAACAATAACAATTAACTAAAATAAAATGCCAATGACATATTAAATACAGTAAAACTATTGAGTCATAATATGAGAAAAATCGAAAGATGCTGGAACATCTTCCGATTAAATATTGTGACTAAAATTAATTAATCACTAAAATTCACTACAAAAATATGAAAAAAGTAATTAGGAAAAGAGTTAAAAACGCTATTCCAATAACGCTTAATTTAAAAATGAGAATTACTACACTTTTATTATTGGTATCTCTTTTTCAGCTTCAGGCTAATAATTCTTATGCTCAAAAAACAAAAGTCTCTTTAGATTATAAAAATGTTAGTCTTGAAACCATTTTTAATAAAATTGAATCAATTACAGATTTTAAATTTATATACAAAGACAAAGAAATTGATTACAATCAAAAAGTTTCTATTAAAGCAAAAAAGGAACAGCTTTCTAAAGTTTTAAAAAGACTACTTACCAACTCAAAAATCACATATTTAGTTAATGGTAAACAAATTATTTTAAAACCACTTAAAATAGCTTCTAATACAAAACAAGTAATTCAAAAGGAAAAAAATCAAAAAACAACTATTTCCGGAAGCATAGTTGATAAAGATGATAATCCATTACCCGGAGCTAGTATTATAGAAAAAGGAACAACAAATGGTACTGAAACAGATTTTGATGGTAATTTTAAAATTTCTGTAACCGATAAGAATGCAATTTTAGTAGTACAATATCTAGGTTATGCTAAAAAAGAAATTGCAGTAAAAGATAAAACGACTTTTAAAATAGTTTTATTAGAAGATGCAGCAGCACTTGATGAAATTGTTGTAATTGGTTATGGTTCTTTATCTAGATCAAAAGTATTAGGAGCTGTTAGTTCTGTAGGTGCAGAAGACATCAGCGAATTACCTGTAAGTAGCCTAGATGATGCTATTGCTGGTCGTGTTGCAGGTGTACAAATTGTATCAAATGGTGCTCCTGGTGCTGGTTCTACAATTAATATTAGAGGAATTGGTACCCTTACAGCTGGTGGTTCTCCACTAATTGTTGTTGATGGTTATCCCTTAACAGAAGGTAGTGACCTTAATGCTGTTAATCCAAATGATATTGAATCAATGAACATTTTAAAAGATGCAGCTTCTACTGCAATTTATGGTTCAAGAGGTGCTAATGGTGTCATCATTATTACTACCAAAAAAGCAAAATCAGACAAAGTAACTTTTAACTTCAATACTTTTTCTGGGTTTCAAGAAGTCCTAAATCAACCTAAATTTATGAATGCGTATCAATTTGCAGAGGTAGTAAAAGAAGCGAGAGATTGGGGATATGTATCTGCAGACCCAGCGAATAGAAATGAAAATGATAGCAATGCTACAAGACTATCCCAAGGTGCAGTATCTAGACATTTAATTCCATCTAATTTTGATAAGTATTTATCAGGTACTCCCGGTTTAACAGATAATAATTGGTTAGATGATATTTTTAGAAGTGGTAGAATTGAGAGTTATGATGTTTCTGTTTCTGGAAGGTCAGGAAATACAAATTGGTATGTTTCTGGTGGATATTTCAATCAAGAAGGTTTAATACTTGGTTCGGATTTTAAGAGATATATTGCCAAAGTTAATTTAAATACAAAATTCAATGATAAATTGTCTTTTGGTATAAACCTAACCCCTAGTATTTCTAATAATAATCGTGTAATCGATGGATGGACAGATAGTCCTTTACAACAAGCAATATTATCAGAACCCTTTTTCACACCATATAACAATCAAGGAGAACTAAATATTAGTCAACAAATTAGATGGCATAATAATGGAGGTACTGATGGTGCTTTAACAGAAAATCCAGTTGCAATAGCTTTAGGGCGTAAAGACGAAAGAAATAAATTTCGATTATTTGGTAGTACTTTTTTAGAATATCAAATAATAGAAGGTTTAAAGCTCAAAACGCTATTAGGTGGTGATTATGACTATTCTTTTAGAGAAGCATTCAGACCATCTTCAATTGGTAGTTATAGAAATGATGTAAATTCTACAGTAGCTTGGGCTACAGAAAGAACATCAGTAAGAAAAAATATTATTACAGAAAATACTTTTACCTATAATAAAAGTATTGGTAAACATAGTATTAACGGTTTAGCAGGGTATTCTTATCAAAAAGAAAACTCCACACGTACTTTTGTAGATGCTCCCAATTTAGATAGCGATAATATTCCAAATATTGCTGGAACTGCTGTTACAACTACAGATAAAGACATTTCAGAATGGGTAAGAATTTCTTACTTTGGTAGAATTCAATATGATTATGATTCTAAATATTTAGTTTCTGCCTCTACTAGAAGAGATGGTTCCTCTCGTTTTGGAGCAAATACAAAATTTGGTAACTTTTCTTCTTTTTCTGCTGGATGGGTAGTAAGTAATGAAAATTTCTTTCCAGAAGATTCTTTTATTTCCAAATTAAAATTAAGATATAGTTGGGGACAAACAGGTAATGATCAAATTGGGAACTTTGGCTCTATAGCAACGCTTAAAAATCTAAATGGTTTTATTAATGGTGGTTTAGCTACTGGGCAAATTCCAAGTGCATCTCCTAATGCAGATTTATCTTGGGAAACATCAGTTACAAATAATATTGGTTTTGATTTAGGTTTGTTTGATAATAAATTAAATTTAGTAGTAGATTATTTTGTTGCTAAAACAGAAGATATGCTACTCGATGTTCCTGTACCATTACAATCTGGTTTTACTAGATCTTTGCAAAATGTTGGTAAAATGGAAAACAAAGGATTGGAAATTGTTTTGTCAACATCAGATATTAATTTAGGTGGTGTAAAATGGAATTCGAGTATCAATTTTACGACGATAGATAATAAAGTTAAAGCTTTAGGCCCTGGACAAACTGAAATTATTGATGGTGCCCATATTACAAAAATCGGAAATTCTATTGGTGAACTTTTTGGCTATCAAGTTGATGGTATTTATAAGTCTCAAGCAGAAATAAACGCATCTGCACAAAGTGGTACTGATGTTCGTGTTGGAGACTGGAGAATCGTTGATACTTCAGGAGATGGTATTATTAATGATGATGATAGACAATCATTAGGAGCTACTTTACCAGATTTCACCTATGGTATGAATAACAGATTTTCTTATAAAAACTTTGATTTAAACGTATTTGTTGATGGCGTTCAAGGTGTTAATGTTCTTGATAGAACTGTTAGAAATGCATCAAATGGCCAAGGTTTTTCAAATCAATTTCAATCTTATTACGAAAACAGATGGCATCCAACAAACAATCCTAATGGATTTTTAGCAAGACCAGACTATACACAATCCAGTGAAAGATTAAGGGCTAACGTCTCTTCAGCTTTCATAGAAGATGGTTCTTTTTTCAGAGTTAGAAATATAACTTTAGGTTATAGTTTATCTGATTCTATATTAGAAAAGATAAAACTTTCAAAGTTAAGGGTATACGTTACTGCAACAAATCCCTTTATATCTACTAATTTTAAAGGTTTTAACCCAGAGCAAAGAGATAATAATAATCCATTATCACCAAGTGATAATGAGGGTGTTTATCCTCTAAATAAATCATTTGTTTTGGGATTAAACGTTTCATTTTAACTAAAAAATAAAAAAAATGAAAATAACAAATTATATTAAAATATTGGTTGTATTAATAGTTTTTACAGCCTGCGAAAATGATTTAGATACTGCTCCTGAAGATAGATTTACAGCTGGTAGTTTTTATAAGAATGCTTCAGATATTGAAGCTGCTGTGAATGCTGCTTATGGTGGCCTCCAAAAAAATGGCCTTTATGGTTTTAACTATCATATTCTAATTGAAACTAGATCAGATAATACTTTTGAAGAAGAACCTTCAAATTCTGGTGGTTTTGGAGATGTTGATTTATTTAACAGAGTTACAACAAATGGAGTTTTTAGACAAACCTGGGTAGATTCTTATGTTACAATCCAAGCAGCTAATATTGTCTTAAACAGAATTGATGCAATTACTGATATGGATAGTGCTTTAAAAGAAATAAGAAAAGGGGAGGTAAAATTTATAAGAGCATTGGTTTATTACAACTTGGTGAATTTATATGGTGGTGTTCCTTTAGTATTACAAGAAACAACAAATCCAACAGATTTCTTTGGACAAGGCAGAGCGAGCGAGCAAGAGGTTTTTGATCAAATAATTATAGATTTAAATGAAGCTTCAAGTGCTTTACCAGAATCTAATGATATTGGTAGAGCAAATAAAGGTGCTAGTCTAATTCTATTAGGTAAAGCACATTTAACTCTTGGTAACCCTTCTGAGGCAGAAACTGCATTAAGAGCAATTAACGGATATACATTTATAAATACATATGCAGATTTATTTGGCATTGCTAACGAAAATAATGCAGGTTCAATTTTTGAAGTGCAATTTCAATCTGGTGTAAATGGAGGTGAAGAAGGAAGTTTATTTGCGTCAAAGTTTAATTCTCAAAAAAACCCTGGTTCTAAAGGAAACAATATCATTACTCAAGATTTGTTAAACTCTTTTGAAGCTGGAGACTTACGTAGAAATGAGATTATCCAAGACCCTTTAGACCCTACTGTTTACATCTCTACAAAATATATAGATAACACAAGAACTCTTGTAGATGATGGAGATAACAATGCCATTGTTTTTAGATATGCAGACGTATTACTTTCTCTAGCAGAAGCTTTAAATGCAAAAGGGTATGTTGCTGGTGGAGAGGCCTTCGATTTAATCAATAGAATTAGAACAAGAGCTGGTTTACCAAATTTAACATCAGCTACAATTACAAACCAACAAGAGTTTACAGAAGCACTATTAAAAGAAAGAAGACACGAATTTTTCTATGAAAGTCATAGATGGTTGGACTTAAAAAGATTAGGTGATCCAGTCCAAGTAATGAATAATCATTTTGCAGGTTTTGTGGGTTTAAATATTACCATAGACCAAAATGATTTACTATTACCAATTCCTTTAGATCAATTAAATAGTGATCCAGGAAGTATGCAACAAAACCCTGGTTATTAATATAAAAATTACAAGTAGATGAAACCTTATAGTAAGTTTTTAGGTATTCTTTTTTTTCTAATTCTAAATGCTTGTGGTTCTGATGAGCCAATAATAAATCAAGTAAATGCCTCTTTTGAAATTGAACAAAGTGAATATTTCGCAAATGAACCTATAAGGTTTTCAAATACATCTTCTGGTATTGGTACAAATTCAGTTTTTGAATGGGACTTTGGTGATGGTAATACCTCAACAAATAAGAACCCTACACACTCGTATGCTGCTATCGGAGAAGGTACATATACGATACTTTTAAAAGTTTCTAATGGCAATAATGAAAGTAGTTTTACAAAAGACATAACTATAGCCTTTACTGAAAACATAGTTGGCAGAAAAAGTTTAGTCGAAAAACTAGGAGAAAATAAAATTTTAACCTGTGCTCATAGAGGCAATCAAAATAACGCACCAGAAAACTCTTTAAAATCAATTCAAGATGCGATTAATGAAGAAATAGAAATGGTTGAAATTGATATAAGACAGACTAAAGATGGTAAGTTTGTTTTAATGCATGACAGCGCTTTAGAAAGAACTACTAATGGTTCTGGAAACGTAAGCGATTTCACATTGGTAGAACTGCAAAAACTAAAGTTAAAAGATAATAGAGGAGTTTTAACATCAGAAAAAATCCCTACGCTTCAAGAAGCTTTAAATCTGGGTAGAGGTAAAATCTACTTTGATTTAGATATGAGTAATAATAAAGTGTCATTTGATAGAATATATCCTGTTGTAAAGCAATATGGTATGATAAAACAATCTATTTTTTATACACAAGGTGTAAGCATTACACAATCAGCTCTCAATAAAGATGAAAACGTCATTGCTATGCCAGTGATTAGTAACGAAAATAGATTAAGCCAATTCGAAGATGATAGTAGAATAAAAGTTGCTCATTTTCAGTCTCAAACTTTCAATCAAAATTTCGTAAGTAGAGCAAAAGCAAAAGGCTGGTTCATATTTATGAATGCTTATATTAATACAACAAAAACTCCTTTAGATGATAATTACGCTGAAGTAGATAAAATAAGTAATCTAGGAGGTAATATTATACAAACAGATAACCCTGTTTTAATTAAAGAACATTTAAACTAATTATAAAATGAAAAATAAATCAAATGCTTTGATAATATCTTTATTGATATTTTTAAGTCTAATAATCACGTCTTGTGAAGACAATGAAATTGTTGGTAAACCTGTTTCTACAGTAATACCAAATGCTAATTTTTCTGTAAAAGCAGATAAATTTCAAGCAGGTCAAAAAATAGAATTTACAGATTTATCAGAAGATCCTGATGGTTTTATAACAGCTTGGGAATGGGATTTTGGTGACTCTCAAACTTCTTCTGACCAATCTCCTGATCACTTTTACCAATTAGGTGGTAATTACTCTGTAAAATTAATTGCTATTGATAATACAGGAAGTGAAAGTGAAGTTTTCTCAAAAGAAGTGGTTGTCGCTGATGACCCTTTAGCAAATATCGATGCTCCAGAAACCCTTTGGAGCTTTGATTTAGATGGGAAATTAAATCACTCTAACCCTGCTGTATCTGATGATGGAACTGTATATATAGGTTTTAATCAAGCCATAAGAGAAAACCAAGGTCCAGACTTCTTTGCCATAAAAGATGGTGCTAAAGTTTGGGAACAAGTATTTATTGAAGGTAGTGCTCAAAAATCAGATCAAATAAGGTCTTCTCCTTCAATTGGTCCAAATGGTAATTTATATACCTCATCTTATTATAGTAGAACAACATTTGTTTTAAATCCTGCAACTGGTGTTATTGACAATGAAATAAATCTAAATGCAAGGGTAAGATACAATTGCCCAACATTTGGTACAGATGGTTCAGTTTATATTGCTGGTCATAATAAAGATGGTAGAGGTTTCCATTCGGTAAATCAAAGTTTAACAACAGCGAATTGGGTATTTCAAAGTGGTTCAGAGTTTAATGCAACTCCAGCTATTGGTACAGATGGAACTATTTATGTGGGTTCAACAAATGATAATTTTTACGCTATAAATCCAGATGGTACAGAAAAATGGAGTATAAATTATGGGACTTGGACAGCAAGTGCCACTGCAATTGGTCCAGATGGTACGATTTATTTTTCTGGTGAAACTTCGACTGGAGGTGTGCTTTTAGCAATTAATCCAAATGGTTCTATTAAATGGCAAAAAGATTTACCTGCAAAAGCAGCACAAGGTGGACCAGCAGTTGCTGCTGATGGTACTATTTACCTAGGTGGTTATGAAGAAAAAATGATAGCTTATAATCCAGATGGTTCTGAAAAATGGTCTTATTCAGCAAAAGGTGCAATTGAAGTTGTACCAGCTATTGATAATGATGGAAACCTTTATTTTGGTGATACAAATGGATTCTTTCACGTTGTAAATTCTGATGGTTTAAACCCATACAAGGTTACAAAACTAGGTGATGAAATTCATTCATCTGCAGCTATTGGTTCTAATGGTATCATTTATTTAGCTGTAAATCAAGGCGATTTTGGTAAAGTATATGCTTTAAAAACAAATGCAACTGGTCTTCAATCTGGAGGTTGGCCTATGTATGCTAAAGACGCAAAACACACAGGAAGGTAAACAAAAACACATATCTATTTTAATAATTAGACGGTTCTGAAAATGAACCGTCTTAAAAATCAACATTTTAAATTCTAATATTATGAAAAAAAACTACACATTATTATTCGTATTATCTATTTTATCTATGGCTTCTTATAGTCAACTTACTGAAAGCTGGTTTTATACTTTACCAGATAAAGTAGCATACTCTGGACCAGCTATCGCTGAAGATGGCACAATATATATAGCTTGTGACTATAGTGACAGAAATTCTGAAGCATCTTATGAAGACACTCCTTTTAATTTCTTCGCTATAAACCCAAACAATACTTTAAAATGGCAAGGGCACATTAATGAAGGTTCTACTCAAAATAAAGTTGATCAAGTTATATCTAGTGCTTCAATAAATGCTGATGGCTCTGTGTATATAGGTGGGCATTATGGTAGAAGAATTCACAGGTTTAATGCTATTACTGGTGATACTTTAAGTACAAATTATATAAATTCCAGAATGCGATACACTGCACCTGCATTTTCATCAAACGGAGATGTTTATGTTTTAGTTCGTAACAATGGTGATAAAGGAGTACGAAACTTTTCTACCGATTTAACAACACAAAATTGGATTTTTGAAACTGGTACTGATTTTAATAGTGTGCCTGCAATTGGTGCAGATGGTACTATTTACGCAATATCTACGAATGATAATATTTATGCAATAAATCCAGATGGTACTCAAAAATGGTCTGCACCTTACAGTGCTGGTGGCGGTTATGCAAGTTCTGCTATTGCTCTTGCTAATGATGGGACTATTTATGCTTCTGCCAAACTTAATTCTGATAAGGATGGTGTTTTAAAAGCATACAATCCTGCAGATGGTTCTGAAAAATGGTCTGTTACATTTACAGGTGAAAATGTTGAAAAAGGTGGTCCAGCTGTTGCAGCAGATGGTACAGTGTACCTTGGGAATACTGGCGGTAAAATGCAAGCATTTAACCCTGCAAACGGAGCAATTTTATGGACTTATTCAGCGAATTCTGCTATTGAGGTTGTACCAGCTATTGATAATTTAGGAAGAATTTATTTCGGTGATACCTCTGGGATGTTTTATGTGCTTAATAGTGATGGCACGGAAGCTTACACTCCTTTGAGTCTCGGGACTAAAATTACTTCTCCTGCAGCAATTCACACTGATGGTAAAATATTTGTTGGTGTTGAAACTTCAACTGGTGGTAAATTAAGTGCTTTAACTACTTCTGCAACCGGTTTGCAGACAAGTGGTTGGCCAATGTATGGTAGAAATACAAAACATACTTCAAATGTAAATAATGTAGTACTATCAATAGAAAGTTTTAACTCCATTGAGGGTTTAAATATCTATCCTAATCCAGTTAACAAAGAGGGTTTTTATATAACAGCAACTTCCAATGCTAAAATAACTGTTCGTCTTTTCGATATTCTAGGCAAAGAAATTTTTTCAAAAACAATAAATAGTAATGAGAAAATAGAAACTCAAAATTTAAAATCAGGCATTTATATGTTAAAAGCTATTCAGGATAATAAAACGGCTTCATCTAAAATTATTATTGAGTAATTCAATTAAAAATGAAAAAAATCTGTTATTTATTTATTCTATTATCCATTCTTTTTACGAGTTGTGAAAGTAAATATTCGAGAGGTGAAAATCAAAATTCTCTTAACCTAACAATTGAAGAAAAAATAGAGAACTTAACCAACTCTAAAGATAATCAAGTTATTGTAGTGTCTCACAGAGGAGATTGGCGAAACGCACCTGAAAATTCTTTACAAGCAATTAAAAACTGTATAAAGATGGGTGTAGATATGGTTGAAATTGATATAAGAGAAACCAAAGATGGTCATTTAGTTCTAATGCACGACAAAACTCTAAATAGAACAACAAACGGAAAAGGTAAAGTAAAAGAATGGACATTAGATTCATTAAGAACTTTAAACCTAAAAGATGGCTTAGGCGTAGTAACTAAACATAAAATACCAACACTAAAAGAAGCTTTAGAGGTATCAAAAAATAAAATCTTGGTAAATCTTGATAAGAGCTATAAAATTTTTGACAAATGTTATCAAATTATTTTAGAAACTGGCACAGAAAATCAAGTAGTAATTAAAGGTGGTAAAGATTATCTTACAGTAAAAAAAGAATTTGGTGAGTATTTAGATAAAGTACATTTTATGCCAATTTTAGGCTTACCTAATAATAGTGCTAAAAGATTCGTTGATGATTATATGAATTCAGAAAACAAGCCTATAGCTTTCGAGTTTACAGTAAAGTCTGATACTATTAATTTTCTGAAAAAATTTAAAAATATTAGAGATAATGGTGCAAGTATTTGGGTAAATTCTTTATGGCCTCATCACAATGCTAATCACGATGATGAAGAAGCTGTAAATAATATAGAAATCTATGATTGGTTTATTAATAACCATATCGATATTATTCAAACAGACCGTCCACAATTATTACTCAATTATTTAAGAAAAAAAGGGTTACACAAATAAACTATTTATTTGAATTAGTTAATTAAAGGGCATAGCAGAATGTGTTATGCCCTTTTTAAATTCTTATCAAAAAATGATAAAATACTTTAAAAAATCAGCTCCTACTTCAATTACAAAAACAGAAAGTGAACAACAATCCTATTATAAAAAATTAAAATGGCAAGTATTTATTTCAGCCACTCTAGGTTATGGATTATATTATGTCTGTAGGCTAAGCTTAAATGTAATTAAAAAACCAATTGTTGATGCTGGTGTTTTAACCGAATCTGAATTAGGTATTATTGGTTCTACTTTATTCTTTGCTTATGCAATAGGTAAGTTTACCAATGGCTTTTTAGCAGATCATAGCAATATAAAAAGATTCATGTCTGTAGGTTTGTTAATCTCAGCATTAGCAAATTTAGTAATGGGCTTTACAAGTACTTTTCTATTTTTTGCGATTTGCTGGGGTATAAATGGATGGGTACAGTCTATGGGTGCACCATCAAGTGTAGTATCATTATCCAGGTGGTATAAAGATTCAGAAAGAGGTAGTTTTTATGGCTTTTGGAGCACAAGCCACAATATAGGTGAAGCATTAACATACATTTTAACTGCAGTTGTTGTTTCTTATTTTGGTTGGCAATGGGGATTTAGAGCAGCTGCAATAATTGGTTTATTAGGAGCTTTAATAATCTCTTTGTTTTTTCACGACACCCCTGAAAGTAAAGGTTTACCTCCAGTCAATAAAGATTTCACCAAAAAGAAAACTTCAACTTGGGAAGAACAAAGCGGTGTACTAAAAAATCCATATGTATGGCTTTTAGCATTATCAAGTGCTTTTATGTACATATCAAGATATGCTGTAAATAGTTGGGGGCCTTATTATTTTGAAGCAGCAAAAGGATATACATTAACACAAGCAAATAGTTTAGTAGCCATTAGTGCTGTTTGTGGAATAATTGGAACCGCATCATCTGGTTTTGTTTCAGATAAAATATTTAATGGAAGAAGAAATATACCAGCTTTATTATTTGGATTGATGAATGTTTTTGCCCTTTGTCTTTTCTTATTAGGCCCTAAAAACACCTGGTGGTTAGATGCCATAAGTATGGTGATTTTTGGTTTAGGTATAGGAGCATTAATTTGTTATTTAGGTGGTTTAATGGCGGTTGATATTGCATCAAAAAAAGCATCTGGTGCAGCTCTAGGTATTGTAGGTATTATGAGTTATGCTGCTGCAGGTATTCAAGATATTGCAAGTGGATATTTAATTGAAAATAATAAAACAATAGTTAATAATGAAATCGTATATAACTTCGATACAATAACATTCTTTTGGATAGGTTCAGCAATTCTATCAGTTGTATTGGCTTTATTAGTTTGGAAAAAAACGTAAATAAATGAGTAAAATAAAAAATATAGTATTCGATTTAGGTGGTGTGATTATGAATTTGGATGTACCAAAAACAATTAAGGCATTACATAAAATAGGTATAGAAAAAATTGTCAATAACACTGGGCACAATTACCATCATTCTTTTTTTTATGATTTTGAAGTTGGTGATATTTCAGAAGAACAATTTTTAGAATCTCTACAGAAACTATCAAAGAAAAAAATGACTTTTTTAGAAATAAAAGAAGCTTGGAATGCGATGATATTAGATATTCCCGAATATAGAATTGATTTTCTTAAAGATTTAAAAGAAGAATATAATTTATTCTTATTGAGTAATACCAATAGTATTCATCAATTCAAATATTTGTCTGAATTTAATCAGAAATACAACTATTCATTCAATAATTTATTTCAAAGAGCATATTATTCACATGAAATAGGTTTAAGAAAACCAGACAAAAAAGTATATGAATTTGTTTTAAAAGACAGCAACTTAAAAGCATCAGAAACACTTTTCATAGATGATTCTCTAACAAACATTAAAGCTGCTCAAAAAACGGGTATCAATAGCTTTCATATAGTTAATTATAATATTTCGGATTGTTTAGACAAATTAAAAAAATAAATGAAAAATAAAATATTAGTAACTGGTGGTTGTGGTTACATAGGATCTCATACTGTTGTGCAACTAATTGAAAATAATTTTGAAGTAACAATATTAGATAATCTCTCTAATTCTCAAGAAAATGTAATTGATAGTATTAAAGAAATTACAGGAAGAAAACCTTATTTCTTAAAATGTGATTTAAAAAACCTAAAACATTTAGAGAATATTCTAAAATATCATAAAGGTTTTGATGCAATTATTCATTTTGCAGCGCATAAAGCAGTTGGTGAGTCCGTACAAAATCCATTAATGTATTATCAGAATAACCTAACAGGTTTAATTAATTTATTAGCCTCTGCTAAAAAATACAAAATAGATAACTTAATTTTTTCTTCATCAGCAACGGTTTATGGCAAGCCAAAATCTTTACCCATATCAGAAAAAAATAAAACACAAAGACCATCATCTCCTTATGGGAATTCAAAAAAAGTTGCTGAAGAAATCATAGAAGATCTTGCTGCAGCTTCTAAAGACTTTTCAGCAATATCACTTCGTTACTTCAACCCAATTGGTGCACATAAATCGGGTTTAATTGGCGAACTTCCAACAGGCATCCCTAATAATTTAATGCCATACATTACACAAACTGCAATTGGTTTAAGAGAAAAATTAATGGTTTATGGAAATGACTACCCTACTAAAGATGGCACACCAATAAGAGATTATATTCACGTAGAAGATTTAGCAGATGCACACGTAAAAGCGTTAAGTAGATTGCTAAATAAAAATCAGGAATCCAATTTTGAAGTAATGAATTTAGGAACAGGTAATGGGTTTTCTGTTTTAGAAGTAATCAAAACTTTTGAAGAAGTAACACAACAAAAATTGAATTATGAGATTACACAAAGAAGAGCTGGAGATGTACCTGAATTATATGCTGATGCAAAACTAGCAGAAGAAAAACTGAATTGGAAAGCAGATAGAACGCTAGATGAGATGATTAAATCTTCTTGGGTATGGGAACAAAAAGCAAGAAAACAATCTTAAAAAATAAATATGAATTCATTATTAGACAAAACACACATTAGAAAAAACATACTAACTGGTGAAGAGGTATTGGTTTCACCTCACAGAACCAAAAGACCTTGGCAAGGAAAAGTAGAAAAAAATGAAGTTTTAAATAAAACTGCTTATGATGAAAATTGTTATTTATGTCCAACTAATAAAAGAGCTGGTGGTCAAATAACGCCTAACTATAAAAACACCTATGTTTTTGAAAATGATTTTGCAGCAATACTTCCAGAATCAAATACTCAAAAATTAAAAAACGGATTATTAGAAGCACATTCAGAAAGAGGAATTTGTAAAGTGATTTGTTTTTCGCCAAATCATTCTTTAACACTTGCTAAAATGACAATTGATGAAATTGTTCAAGTCATTTTAACTTGGCAAAAAGAGTTCAAAGAATTAGCTGAAAAAGAGTTTATAAATTCTGTACAAATATTTGAAAATAGAGGTGAAATTATGGGATGCAGTAATCCTCATCCTCACGGACAAATTTGGGCACAAGAAACAATTCCAGTTGAAATAAAAAAGAAAACATCAAATTTCTTAAACTACTATAAAAAAAATAACACATCAATATTAGAAGACTATAGTAAACAAGAATTATCAGTAGGGAAAAGAGTTGTTTATGAAAATGCAGACTTTATAATAGTGGTTCCTTTTTGGGCAGTTTGGCCTTATGAAACGATGATTATTCCAAAAGAGAAAGCAAAGAATATTTTACAAATGAATGAAAATAAGATTGTAAACTTTGCGAAAGCAATAAAAACAATTACTACTATTTATGATAAAGTCTTTGATGTGTCTTTCCCTTATTCTGCAGGTATTCATCAAGCACCTACTGATAAAGAAAACTATGATAGTTGGCATTGGCATATGAGTTTTTATCCTCCCCTATTGCGTTCTGCTTCAGTAAAAAAATTTATGGTAGGTTATGAAATGTTTGCAATGCCACAAAGAGATATAACTCCAGAAATGGCTGCTAATTTATTAAAAGAAATTGCCGATATCAGTTAATAAAAACGTACAATATTAATATTTTAAAAAAAAGATATAGCAGCAGCTATGTCTTTTTTTTTGCTAAAGAAATAATGATGAAAATATAAAAAAAAAGAAAAAACCTAAATAATTGCAAGAAAATGAAAAAAAGTATTCCTCTAGTTGAACAGTATTATGTTCAGCAAAAAAAACACGCAGAAAAAAAAATACCCGAAACTGAAAAACTAAATCTTCAGTTAGAATTAGCCAAAGAAGTCTTGAACGATTTAAGAGTTTACATTAGAACTAATAAGTTTAAAGATAGTGATGAAGAAATAGATTTTTTTAAAAATATAAAACCCAACATCTATGCTGATTTTATTTTTTACAATAGTCTATTAAAGTATCACGTAAACAAACCAAATACAACAAATTCAATACTTAAAAATTATTTCAAAAACGAACTAAAAAAGTTAGAATCCAAGAAACGTAGAAATTTAAAGTTTTATCAATATTACAAACATAATAGTGCTTTTTTAGATCATGTATATTTCTTAAGAGAAAACAAACAACTAGATTTATTTTCTGCAGACCTATCCATTCATATAGATTCAGAATTTTACACAAGTCATGATACCTTAGCTGCAGAAGTAATTACTTACGATTTATTGACAAATTTTTACAAAACAGAAATAAATAAATTAAAGGAAGTTGCATCTAGTAAAACCAAAAATATCAAATCAAAAAGCCCTTTAAATTGGACAGCCTCCAAAACAGATTTAATTGAATTAATTTATGCATTAAAAATTTCTGGTGCAGTAAATACAGGGCATATAAACACAAAAGAACTAGTAACTATTTTTTCCTCTTTATTCAACATAGATGTGTCAAATTATTATAAAACATACTCAGAAATTAAGAATAGAAATACAGAAAGATCAAAGTTTTTAAATAGATTATTGCAAGATTTTGAAGCAAAATTAGAATATGATGATGGCATCTAAACACGTAACCTCCTCGTAACTACGAAAACATTATTTTCAGAATAGTAAAGTCTCATTTCTTACCAAAACGCAACAAAAAACAAGATAATAATAGTAGAAAAAGACAAATAAAAACTTTTCGTAGTTACGTCCAACTAACGTAATGAATCTAAAAATTCTTCTGAAGTTTGCCAGCGAAAGTCAAACCAACGGTTCACGAACTCATTTATTTAATAATATAAAAGTCGTGAGCTAAATCAATAAGAAGAAGTTACTAATAATGTTGGGGAACATTCGGTAGCTTCTTCTTTTAAAAATCGTTTACAAATGCCAACATCAATTATCACTACAGAAGATTTAAGAGAATTCAAAGAAGAATTATTAGAAGACATCAAAGCAATGATCAATCATCAATCTGGCTTTGCTCCTAAAAAATGGTTAAAATCTCCTGAAGTCAGAGATTTATTAAGCATCTCTCCAGGAACTTTACAAAACTTAAGAATAAATGGCACACTCCCCTACTCTAAAGTTGGGGGTGTAATCTATTATGATTATGAAGAAATTCAAAAAGTATTAGAAGAAAATCGCATTCATAATAAATTTTAACTGTCACTTCGAGTGATTTTAATGTCATATTGCGCATAGCGGAATGCGACAGTAAAATTGTATCGAGAAGTCTATGCTATGCAAAACGTAAATTTTATAAAACACCTAAAAGGTGTATTTCTTCAATTCTCTAAAGACAATCGTTTAAACCCAACGCACATTAGTTTATATGTAGCACTTTTTCAAATATGGAACAACAATCGATTTGTAGAGGTCTTTTATATCAATCGTGAAGAAGTAATGCGGTTTTCAAAAATTGGTTCTAAATCAACCTATCACAAATGTATTAAAGACTTAAGTCATTGGAAATATATCGTTTATTATCCTTCACACAATCCATACAAAGGCAGTAAAATCAAGATGTTCAAATTCGAGACAAGTACTGGACAAGCTCTGGTACACAACAATACCAATATCGAGACAAGCAGTGGACAAGCACTGGTATCTATTAATAAACATATACAAACTAATAGAAACAATAAAAACATAGCTAAACTAGACCAGCCAAAAAATGAAAAAGAAGTAATTGCTTTTTTCAAAAAAGAAAAATGGCCAGAAATAGAAGCAAAAAAATTTTACAATCACTATCAAGGAATTGGTTGGAAAGTCGGTGGCAAAACAAAAATTGTCAATTGGCAAGCAACAGCTAAAAATTGGATGCTCAAAGCCGAAGAAATTTTGTCAGTTCGAGCGCAGTCGAGAACAAACCAAAAAGCAGATAGCCAAAACAGGGACAACCTCAAAACAACCAAAAACAAAAATTACAATGAACCACTCTGACTCAAAGTGTCACTCTGAGCTTGTCGAAGAGTCTCATTAAATTGAAGATAGAATCTATAACCCTGTGTTTTGAGGTAGAGAATCCCTTCCTCTCTGCAAATTGACGATAAAATAAAAAGAAATGAACAACCAAAAATCTAATAAATACAAAATGAATTCGCAATTTAAACCCGCCATAGGATTTACAGACGAGTGTCAATAGTTTGAAAATGACGGCAAAAATAAAAGCTGTTTGAGCATAGCGAGTTCTTTTATTTTCGGAATTGAAAACGAGATTGACCGTCGAAAATCCAAGGCTAGATTTTTTGAATACTTTTTCATCAATGGAAAAAGTATTAGAGAAAAAAGAATTAGAATAAAAAATGAAAATAGAATCACCACATATCATAACCGAAGGTAGTGTCCAATACCAATTAGGAGTACTAAAAGGTAATACCATTCACTACGATTTCCAAAAAATCCTAATCTATTTAGAAACAAAAGGGAAACTACAATTTGGTAAAAACTTCAAAATATATCCAGAAGATGAAGTAATTTTACACAAACTATGTGTCTATTTCATTCGTGATTTTGAAACTTGTAGAAAATTAAAAATAGATCCAAATAAAGGTATTTTACTATCCGGTCCAGTAGGTTGTGGTAAAACAAGTTTAATGAAATTATTGCCATTTATTGTGCCTCATCAAAGTAAACATAGTGTAGTCGCTGCAAGAAACATCACATTTAATTTTAATAAAAGCGGATTTAAAATTATTGAAGATTATGGAAATAATGGTTTTTATTGTTTTGATGATTTAGGTGTAGAAATCACAGGAAGACACTTTGGTAAAGATTGCAATGTTATGGGTGAAATTTTGTTGTCTCGTTACGATTTATTCTTAAAAAATAAAGTAAGAACGCATGCAACTACCAATTTAAATGCACAAGAATTAGAAAACAGGTATGGTAACAGAGTACGTTCAAGAATGCGTCAATTATTTAATTTGATAGCTTTTGATAAAACCACTAGTGATAAAAGGAAGTAAAAAAAGAGAAACTCCTTCAATTTTAATAAAATTCAATTGTGTTTATCTGGTATTGTAATGATATAATTTCTATTTTTAGAGTTCAAAAAAAATTGCCGCGAATAAATGTCACTATATCAAACATCAGTATTAAAAAGTTATATCAACTTACAAGAAGATGCTGTTATAGAAAAAGCCTATAAAAAATATGTCAAGTATTTTTTAAATCCTACCATTCAAGAAAACATAAGAAGTTCTAAAGAAGAAGAATATCAAGGTATTTTTTTAACAGAACTGTTTGTCAATATTTTAGACTATACCCTAAAACCAAAAGCCGATTTTAATTTAGTAGCCGAGTATAAAAATCAAACCAATTCTAGAAAAGCAGATGGTGCAATATTAAACAACGATATTGCTCTAGGAGTTATAGAATTAAAAGGCACAAAAACCAAAGACTTAGAAAGTATTCGCAAACAAGCCTTTGATTATAAAGCCAATCAAAAAGGATGTGTATATGTAATTACATCTAACTTTGAGAAGTTACGTTTTTATATCAATGATGCCACAGAGTTTGAGGAGTTTAATTTATTTGAACTCACCAAAGAACGTTTTCAACTCTTCTATTTATGCTTACAGAAAGACAATATCATCAACAATGTTCCTTTAAAAATTAAAGAAGCATCTATAGTACAAGAAGAAAAAATAACCAAAGACTTCTACAAAGATTATTCACTCTTTAAAAGAGAATTATACAGAGATTTGGTAAAACAAAATGCCAAACGTTTAAAAAGTTCAACTGTCTCTTCGAGCATTGGTTCTAATGAAAAGAAAGTTTCGTTAGGAGCAGCCAACGAAGTTGTCGAGAAGTCTATAGAACAACAAGCAGAAAGTTTAAAACTAGAAAAAAACGTAAAGCTAACCCTCTTTAAAAAATCACAAAAATTAATAGACCGTTTTCTGTTTATATTCTTTGCAGAAGACCGAAGTTTACTACCTGCAAATAGCACCCAACAAATATTAGACAAATGGAAAGATGATGTAGATTTTGGTGACGACAGACCACTATACACCCTATTCAAACAATACTTTAAATTCTTAGACCAAGGAAGACAAGGCACAAAAAGTAGAGGCGAAATATACGCTTATAATGGCGGTTTATTTAAAGAAGACACCTTGTTAGATGGTTTAGAAATTGATAGTGATTTACTCTACAAACACACCCACAAATTAGCAGGTTACGATTTCGAAAGTCAAGTAGATGTAAATATTCTAGGACACATTTTTGAAAATTCCCTTAATGAAATAGAAAGCGTAAATGCAGAAATTGAAGGTGCAGATTTCGACAAGCAAAAAAGCAAACGTAAAAAAGACGGAGTATTCTACACACCCAAATACATTACCAAATACATTGTAGAAAATACGGTTGGTAAACTCTGTACAGAAAAGAAAGTTGAGTTAGGCATAAAAGAAGAAGAGTATTTTAAAGGACGTAAAAACAGAAATAAATCAACCATTTCAAAATTAGTTACGCTATTAGATGACTATAGAGATTGGATCTTACAACTCACTATTTGCGACCCTGCTTGTGGTTCTGGTGCTTTTTTAAACCAAGCTTTAAACTTTTTAATTGCAGAACACACCTATATAGATGAACTAAAAACAAAAGTTTTAGGTGGTGGTTTACAGTTTCCAGACATTGAAAATACCATATTAGAAAACAACATTTTTGGGGTAGATTTAAACGAAGAATCTGTAGAAATTGCCAAACTATCTTTATGGTTACGTACAGCACAACCAAGACGTAAATTAAACGATTTAAGTAGCAATATAAAATGTGGTAATTCTTTAATAGATAGCAAAACAGTTGCTGGCAATAAAGCCTTTCATTGGGAAACACAATTCCCACAAGTATTTGAAAAAGGTGGTTTTGATGTGGTGATTGGGAATCCTCCTTATGTAAGGCAAGAATTGTTTAAAGAGATTAAACCATTTTTAGAAAAAAATTATAAATGCTATAATAGCATTGCAGATTTGTATACTTACTTTATTGAAAAAGGAATTAATTTAATGAATGAAAATGGTTTGTTTTCATTTATTCTGCCAAATAAGTTTTTAAAAGCTACTTATGGTAAAAACATAAGAAAAGTAATAAAAGAAGATGCGAATTTAGAATTGTTATTAGATTTTGATGATTATCCTGTTTTTGCTGATGCTACAACATACCCCATAATTTATGTTTTAAATAAAAAATCAAATGACAAAGCTAAAACCTTTTTTTATTCTGAAATCAACAAAAGAGATAATACAAGTGACCCCATAAATACTTTAGAAATTAAAAAATATAAAGTTTCAGTAGAATCATTGAAAGTAGAAATGTGGAATTTTATTAATCTAAAAAAATCTGCGTTATTAAAAAAAATAGAAAGCAAATCAACAATTTTAAAAGATTTAGTTGATAACAAAATATTTGCAGGAATAGCATCAGGTAAGAATGACGTATTTATAGTCAAAGATTTAAGTCCATTTAATAACGATTTCAAAGCAAAAGAGAAGTTAAAATTAATACTTGGGGGTAGTGAAATTTCCAGATATAATATCAACCCAGTTGATAATCACATTGTATTCATTCCTTGGGATTATGATTTAAATTATTCAGAATCAATTAAAGAATACTTGATAAGTAACAAAAAAGGACTTGAAAAAAGACCAGAAGTAAAATCAGGTAGATTTAATTGGTGGTGTTTAAGCAGATATGGTAGTAACAATTCTCATCTTTTAAATGAACCCAAAATAATAGCTCCTTTTATAAATAATAAATGTAATTTCTATTTGGATGAATCAGGAGAAATTTATCTTCAAAAAAATAGTATGTTTATTTCATCTGGTTCAAAATCATTATTAGCTTATTTAAATTCAAAAATTTCATTTTTTTATCTTTCAAATGTTTGCACAACATTACAAGGAGGTTATTATGACTTTAGAAGAGATAAAATACAATTATTACCTGTTCCTCAAAACTTAAAAAATAAAGAAGCTTTTTTTATTGAAAAAACAGATTTTATTTCTGATAGTTATAAACTATTAAACAGAACAAAAAACAAATTTAAAAACTATACAAAACAAAAATTCCAATTAGAAAAACTCTCCAAAAAACTACAAAACTGGCACGAGTTAGATTTTGGAGACTTTATAAAAGAACTCAACAAAGCCATAAAAGCCAATAATAAGTTAAGAACAAAAGAAGATTTAGAGCCAATTGAACCATTAACCAAGAAAGATGAGTTTGAGTGGTTAGACCTCTTTGAAGAAAACAAACAAAAAGCACAAGCCTTACAAACCCAAATTAACCAAACAGATGCAGAAATCGACCAGATGGTATACGAATTATATAATCTAACTAAGGAAGAAATTGAGATTGTAGAAAATAGTTAATTATAGTAAAAATTAGGGAGATTCGTGAATACCAAAAAATAAAAATGAATGAACAAATAGATAAAATGGTGTATGAGTTGTATGGTTTAACTGATGAGGAAATTGCTATTGTGGAAAATAGTTAGAACGAACTACTGGTTATGGAAAAGGAAGAAAAAATATACAATAAACTTATTTTAATAGGCAATGGTTTCGATTTAGCCTTAGGTTTAAAAACTTCATACAATGATTTTTTATTTTGGTATTTAAGAAACTTGTTGATTACATCAGTTCAAAACAAACAACGTTTTGATGATAGAAATATGAGCACAAAATATTTCTATTACAAAGATGAGTTAACTACTACTTATTGGAATAGACTTTATGATCATAATCAATTATTAGAATTTATAGATAGGTATGATACACTTAAAAAACTACAAGACTTATTAAAAGAAAATTCAAGAGTAATAATAGAAAGAGACTCTTTACTCTTTAGAATGATATATGATTCATCTTTAAACTCTTGGGTGGATATTGAAAGAACATATTATCACATTTTAAAGTCAAATCTAAAAGAAAAAAAAG
This sequence comes from Polaribacter septentrionalilitoris, assembly GCF_009832745.1. Classification (GTDB taxonomy): domain Bacteria; phylum Bacteroidota; class Bacteroidia; order Flavobacteriales; family Flavobacteriaceae; genus Polaribacter; species Polaribacter septentrionalilitoris. The sequence goes on from NZ_VRMJ01000042.1 coordinate 152,387, forward strand.
AAGTTGAAAAATTAAATAATGATTTTAATTTTTTAAAAAATCAATTAGAGATTTATTTATCAACGCTTAAAATTCCCGAACTTAAAAGACCAATTCTAACGGATTTTATAGAACATTTTTTTTGTGTAATACATCACAGTGAGGTTATTGATGTTAATGAAAATAAGCATTCAATAGGGACAAAAAATTACTATTTTTTAAATTTTAATTATACAGATTCTCTTAAACAGATTTTAGATTCCTTTTTTACCCAGAATACAAATAAATCGTTCAAACCAAATTATCAATTAAGCCATATTCACGGTAAATTAAATTCAAAAGAAGAAAAAATAATTTTTGGTTATGGTGATGAAATGGACGAAAAGTATGAAGAAATTCAAGATTTAAACGATAATTTATTTTTAGAAAACATAAAGTCCTTTCAATATTTCAGGAGTCCTAATTATAGAAATTTACTAAGGTTTGTAAATTCTAATGAGTATCAAGTTTGTATTTATGGGCATTCTTGTGGTTTGTCAGATAGGGTTATGCTTAACGAAATTTTTGAAAACGAAAATTGCAAATCTATTAAGGTATATTATTATAAAGATGAAAATGATTTTAATAATAAAACTATGGAAATATCAAGGCATTTTAAAGATAATAACTCAATGAGAAAAAAGATTGTTAATTTCAATAATGCAGATATAATACCTCAATTAAAAGAAGATTAATAAAATTATGAAAAAGAAAATACAACAATATATTTCTAACTCAATAGAGATATTACAAGATGCTCAATTAAAAATACAATCAACTCAAAGTAAAAACTCCATAGTTTTAGATGAAAAATACTTTCATGAAAAATTTATGAATGCTGTTAATATTAGCGAGGCAATTACTGAGTTTAGAGATTTAAAAGAGATTAAAAAACCTGTTTTATATTGGTTTGAACTTGTTTCTTCTAAACACAACCAATCAATAAGAGAGGAATTTATAAATGGTTACAGAGAACCTATAAAAAAAGGTTCAAAAACCCCATACAGAAATACCTCTTCGTACAAAAAAACATTCAACCCTAACAGTTCAACTCTTTATGTAGGTAAGGTAGAGATAGGTTTTTGGGGTAGATTAGTAACCCATTTAGGGTATGCCCAAAGTTATAAAACAGCGGGTATGCAATTATTTCATTGGTATAAACCAGAATTATTTGGAGACATTAAACTAAATTATATTGTATTTGATGAAAACATGAAACATCTTATCGTAATTTTAGAAAAGCTATTAGCAAAAGAATTAGAACCCCTGATTGGAAGATATTAAAAAAAATAGAATGTCACACTTTTTAAATAGAGAAAAATTTAATTTTTGGATTCCTAAATTAATAACCAAAGCAGATGTAGAGATTATATTAATAGTACCCTATATTAAAACTTCTGAAAATGTTTTTAGTGCATTAAAAAAAGCAAATAAGGCAAATAAAAGAATTGTAATTGTTTATAGAGAAAATAAATTAGATAGTATAGAAAAAGAAAAATTGCTTGCATTAGAAAATGTAGATTTATTACATCACCCAAACATACATTGTAAATGTTATTATAATGGGGATATACTAATAATTGGCTCTATGAATCTTTATGAGTATTCAGAAAAGAACAACAGAGAAATGGGGGTAATATTCAGTTGTGCTGAAGATGATATTATTGAAGTAAAATATAATGTTGATTATTTTGAATATGATGACCTATTAAGTATTGAAGAGCCATTAAAAGAGATTAGAGAAATAATAAATGGGGCAACTTTAGAAAAGAAATCAAAAATAACGTTAGAAAAAGGGTTTAAACTTTTAACTATTCAAACAGATTTTGAATTAGCTCTTAAGCATTGCGAAATATTCAATAAACATTTTGGTAATAAAGTGTTCAGACCAATAATAGATGAAAGAGCAAAATCAGAAGGTTTAGAATTATATGATATAAGTTGTACAAATTATTATGATAATATTGATTTAATTTTTGAGGAGAATAGATTGAAACTTCATATAAATCTAAATGAAAAAGAAAAAATAAAACTACATAATCTCTGGAAACAAGAATACAATGAATTTCGTTTTAAAGGATTTAAACATTATTGGAATTGGCACACCCAACCAATTTATATATATAAAGATAGTAAATATGACTTTTGGGATAAAAATGAAGATAATGATAAAAAGTTATTAGATGCTTATCAAAAAGGGCTAAAAAAAGTATTTGAATATTATCAAAAATTAAAAAAAGAAATATGATAAAACTGCTTTAGATTTAGTGATAGTAATAAAATAATTTTATCAAGTAAAAAATAGTAATCTAGATATTGTGTTTTAGTTGATAACTATTAAATTAAACTATATTAATCAAGTATGATAAATGTTATTTTTGACTTCTATTTTTTCTAAATATTTGATTACCTAAAATTAATTAAACGTTAAAAATTCACTTTTAAGTGAAATAAATTTGTAAATTAACTTATAAGTGAATAACTTTGCACGCATAAAACCATTATTCAAATTAAAAACAGTAGCTTATTATTCTGTTTGTATAGAAGATAATGATGTAACACTTTATCAAGAATTTGTTGAAAAGCATACACTTGAAAATAAAAACAAGTTATATCATATTCAAAAATGGTTACAACTTATAGGTGAAAAATATGGTGCACAAAATCGTTTTTTTAGAAATGAAGCAAAAAATGCAGACACTTCAGCATTACCGCCAATTGGCAAAGACCGAAAACCTTACTACGTGGAATATGGTAAGAAAAAGGCAAATAATTTAAGATTATATTGCTTAAAAGCAAATTCAAATGTCGTTTTTCTTTTTAGTGGCGATATAAAAACAACACAAAAAGCACAAGATTGTCCAAATGTTAGAAAACATTTTAATTTAGCAAATGCATTAACTAAAGCCATTGATAACGCTTTTAGAGAAAACGATATTATTTGGAACGAAGATTGCACTTTAATTAATTGCGATGAAGATTTCATCCTTTATTATTAAATAAAACAAAAATGGAATTTCCTAAAGAAAACATACTTAATAACTGGTTAGAAGAAAACAAAAACCCAGAGATAGATAGATTTATTGAACGTAATTTAGAGATTACTCAAAAAGTATGTGCTATCTTGAACAAAAGAGGTATAAAGAAAAAAGAGTTTGCTAAAATGTTAGATAAAAGACCTTCTGAAGTTACAAAATGGTTGTCAGGTTTACATAATTTAACATTAAAAAGTATTACAAAAATGGAGGTAGCATTAGGTGTAAACTTAATGAACCCAGAGCCTCAATATATTTATTTAGGTAAAGTTGAAGGTGGTTCTAAAGATTTAGCAAAAGCAATAGATAATTATGAGCAAACGTATTACACACAAGAAGCTGTATAATGGCAGATAACGTAATCATTCCAGATAAAATAAAATTATTTCATATTGATGTTGTTAGCACTTATATAAACGACAATACAATTGATGAAAACTTAAATCTTGAATTTAGTGTTGCTCACAACACAAGACATAACCTCAATGACGAACGTGTTAAAATTGAATTATTTATTAATTTGTTATCGCATCAAGAAATAGGGGTTAAATTTCATATAGACTTTCATTACAATATCAAAGATTTAGAGAATCATTATGAATTAAATGAAAATGAAATACCAATATTTTCTGGTCAATTTATTGCTACCCTAATAGGTATTAGTTTTTCAACTGCAAGAGGTCTTATATTTCAACAATTGCAAGAAACTAATTTTAAAGGAATGATTTTACCTATCGTATCTCCTTTAAAAATGTTAGAATCTCAAAAGAAAATATAATTCCCCACAACACAAAACCCAGTTTAGTGCAAAAGCAAAAAATGGCTGTCTTTTGTATTGTTCCGCTTTCCCCTGCAAGTTTAGCGTTTTACTATTCTAGTGGTACTTGCATTTTAAAGCTTGTATTTTCGCACACTCAAACACAACTATAAAAAGCAACGCGTTTTTATTATTTCAAAAAACACAAAACTTCCCAAAGCTAAGTTACATAATGCGCAGTTATATACACATTCATTTAATTTCTGGTCTATAACGCCATTATGTAAAATAGCCGCTCTTCCAACGCACACTTCAGCTATTAATAATGTAATTTAGTTATTTTAACAACATTTCGTCATTGTTGCATTGGTTTTATAAGTGCTTATTTGTTATTTTAAATTAACATTAGTAAAATCATTAAAAATTCAGTTTACATTAGAAATTATAAAGCACATATAAAATCAAAAAAAAGCCAATAAGAGTAAAACTCTTTATTAGTGTAGAACATTCGTTGTAACCGTTTTCACTAAAAGTAAATGCTAAGTATAAAACAAATAAAAAGTTTCATTAGTAAATTACCCCTTTAAAATATAAAATAGTAAGCATTCACTTTTAATAAAACCTCAATAAATTTAGAATGCACAAATAAAAAGTCTTTACACTTATTCTCGCTGCTGCTCACGCACTAGGTACTACGTCCTTAATTATTAAAAAAAGAAACCCACATCGTGGAGAGGTGGGTAAAAATTGCTATGAAAAAGAATGTGAGATTAAACTCACAATAGTAAAGATATTAAATTTTCAAAAATACTTTTAGTTAATTATTCCTTATCTCATTCAACTGCACAAAACCATCGCTAAGTCCAAGTATTCCTTATCTCAAGTCTTTGTTTGTTTCATTTCATTAAGTAATCACAAAAAAAATCCAGATAAAATCTATCATTTTAGATATAATAAAAAATAAAGGATAAAAAGAAAAACAAAAAAAAGACAGCAAAACAAATGGTTCCCTTAATGTTGTAGTGGTTTCAACATCTGTTTCATTCAAGAAAAATGTAATTGCATAAAATTTTGTCTTTTTAAAGCCTACGCTTTTAGCCTATAAAGGTCAAGCCCTTTGGGTTTTGAAAAAAATCTCCACCAACTGACAACTTAATACTCAAAATTCAACATTCGATAGTTGGTAGTATTTTTTTCAAAAACCTTGATAGTCTACCCTCTCCATTTAGAAACAGCTTTCTTTTTGTTGTTTTCCTTTCCAAAATTTTATGGGCAAAAAAATAGCAAAAGAATCTGAACCTAAAAATGGATACTTATGCAAATTTTTGAAATCAAAACCCACAAAATTGGACGAACTTACTCAAACCCACATTTTTTTATTTTAAATAAAGGATTAAATTCTGGAAAGCCATTAGACAAACCTTGTCCAAACTGTTTTGTAATTTCCACAACTTCTAGAGCAAATAGAGAGTCTTTGTATTACCTGTGTTTGTCTTTAAAAGTTGGTCAATACTTTCGTTATTATTTAAAAGGCTCTGTCATTCCATTTATTGGTATTTCTGATGTGAAAAAAGTAATAAATACTGCACTGCAGAACTATGAAGAACAACAATGGCAATTGAAAGTTGAAAAACTCAAAAAAATAACTGCTTTCGAAGAAAACTTACAACAACAATTGTCAACTATTTCAAAACTAAAAATAGCCTTACTAAAATCTTAACAAATTAAACTATGAAAATAATTATAGCTGGGTCTAGAAACTTCACCAACTACCAAAAATTAAAACAAGAATGTGATAAATTCCTCCAGGAATATAAAAATATTGAGATTGTATCTGGAGCTCACTACAAAGGTGCAGACAAATTAGGTGAGAAATACGCCTCCGAAAAAAAAATCAAAATCATAAAATTTCAGGCTGATTGGACAAAATACGGAAAAGCTGCTGGACCAAAAAGAAATAATCAAATGGCAATATACGCAGACGCATTAATTGCTTTTTGGGATGGAGAAAGTAAAGGAACAAAAAATATGATTCAACTCGCAAAATATAACCAATTAGAAACCAGAATAATTCTCTTTAAAAACGAAATTCGGACTATTTAGTCAATGAAAACAAAAGAATACCCAGTACAAAAACTAGGTATTCTTTTTTTGCTTCCTAAAAAACAACCACTTTAATAATGTAGAAACAGAAAAACTAACAATTGCTCCAATTATAGCCATAATAATAGTAAAAAGTATATCGTCTAAACTAATAGTAAAAACTGTAGAAAGCAATGTTCCTCCAACAACACCAGACTTTATTTGAATATCGTTCTGTAACATATATTTACTAATCCTTTTTTTCATCAGAAACTACAGCTTGACTTACAGCTGTTGCCACTGTTCCTGCAACTGTCATGTAAGTCGCAATAGTTACTATTGAAGCAGGGATACTTACAGGTGCTGCAATAATTGCTCCTCCAGCTGTAGCCAATGCAATACCAATATTTCTTAAGAGTCTAAAAAACTTTGGTGTTGGTTTTTGATAACGTTCTATAATTTTCATAATTCTGTGATTTAATGGTTAATATTATTTTTTCTTTTCTATCTTTTGCTTGATGTACCAAAGACAATAGTTTCTGCATTGCGTCCTTTGAATAAATGCCTTTACCAATGCCGCTCAAATAAGTTACAGGAGCAATACAGCCCTCTAAATCCCTTAGGGCATCATTAGCTGGATGAAATAAAATAAAGCTTCTACCTTTTACATTTTTCAATATCAAATGATGCTGAAAACGTTTTGAAAATCTTGGTATAATTTCATAGACTCCTTCAGGAATACAAGAAATATTTCTTTTGTTATTGAACCAGGGCAACTCTATGGTGTGACAGATAAATGTATCAGCAGAAAAGAGAGCACCATTAGTGCCCTCTTTAAAATAAGCTCTTTGAAGCACTAACTCCATAATTATGGAGTATCAATAGTAACTACTGATAAAGCATTGTAAGCACCGTTTTTAAGCGCATACATTTCGCCATTTACTTCTTGATAAAACTCAACGCCAATAACTTGCACCACTTGTAACGTTGAATTTGCAGTAATCGTTGCAGACAATGCAATTGCAGCAGTATCTGCAGCAGTATAAGGAAGAATAGCAGTTGCATCACTTTCAAAAGTTGAGGTCTCATTTTCAAAATCTAGTTCTGCAGCACCCATCACAATTTTAAAATGTGTGGTTCCTGAAGGAGCTGCAATTCTCACCACTGGTGAAAAGGCAACCAAATCTAAAGTTGCTTCACCAGTAACTCTGTCAAAAGCTTTGGTAAACGGAGCGAATAAAGTTGCCCCAAGCTTTCCATTCAAATTGAATTCAAAACCTTCCAAAAGTCCTAAATTTCCATCCTGCAAGGTTCTTAAACCTCTCTCATTAACCACATCAGTTTTAGTAACTGCCACTAACGTTTTGGTTAATCGAGAAACGACTCTTTTATCCTTTGCGTTCTGTAAAAGCAAACGAATTGCATTTCGCAATACTTTCCCGCCTTTACCAGCACGACCAAATTCAGAGCCATTTTCACGCGTTCTCTGAAATGCAGGATCATTCTGAATTCTGTTTTTATCCACTCCACCTTTTTCACGAGCCAAATGTCCATCACTTGTTTTGTAAAAAGAAATACCTCCAATAGTTCCTTTTAATTTGATAATTCCTGTTTGTTTTGCCATAATTTTACTTTTTTTTGATTAATACATCAAATCACGTAACTTTATGACGCACTTAAAAAAAAGAGATTCCGCTTTAATCCATCCTTACCGATTAAACCTAAATAGGCACTAATAGCTCTAAGTATAGATAAAGCATAGATAATGTATGATGATTACAAAAAGAGCTTGTATATACCCAAAAGACATTCAACGCATCACAGGACGTAGTGAGCGTTATTGTCGTATGCTTATTAATAAGATTAAAGAATATTTAGACAAAGAACCTCATCAATTTATAACAGTACAAGATTTTGCTAATTATAGTGGTATTGAGGAAGAAACTATTAATAAATATTTAATAGATTAATCATAATATTTGACGCTATTTATCTGGTTTTAATGAAGTTAAAATCGTAAATTTGTTTTAGACGTTCAAACAAAACATACTATTTCAATTTAACTATTAGGTCTACAATTCGGTTCACACTGTTTTAGCACTTTTCCTAAAGTATTGATTTTACTGCATAGTGGCGGTTTAGTTATCATCCTGCCACCCCGACTAAAAAGCCTTAGCATTAAATGCTAAGGCTTTTTTATTTTTATTAAAATTAAACAGTACTACTGAGACAACATTTCTATAGTTGCCACTGTTCTAAACCCTATATGATCAGAACTAGAACTTGGCTCCATCCCCATTTTTGCAGAAATTCGAAAACTTGCACAATAGGATTCATGACATAAAAAAGAACCTCCTTTCATTACATATTCTGTTTGATATGGATTACTTGGAGTAAAAGATTTAGAAGCTCCTTTTGGGTTTTTGTGAACAATTGTTGGATCGATCTCTTTGTAATAATTTACATTAAAAAAATCTGAAGTCATTTCCCAGACATTACCTGCCATATCATATAAACCTATACTATTTGCTGGATAGGATTTTACAGGAGAAATATACTCAAACCTATCTTCTGAAATATTTTCAATTGGGAAAGTTCCTTGCCAAGTATTTGCATTATCATTCAAATCTTCATATTTATTTCCCCAAGCATAAATATTGTCCTCAAACTTACCTTGTGCTGCAGATTCCCATTCTGCCTCTGTTGGTAATCTTCTATTTGCCCATTTACAGTAGGCTAAAGCATCTTCTTGAGCAACATGTACTACCGGGTAATTCTCTTTGCCTTCAATAGAACTTCCTGGTCCTTCTGGTTGTTTCCAATTAGCTCCAAGCTGCCATTTCCACCATTGACCATAATTAGCCATAGAAACCACACCCTTTGCTTTTTTATTGAAAATCAAACTTCCTGGTTGTAAAATTGAATCTGCTGGTTTGGGTGTTCCTGGAGGTAAATCTTTTTTTATGATTTCCCAATCTAAAGGCCTCTCTGCAACAGTAATATATTTAGTTTCTTCTACAAACTTTTTAAATTGTTTATTGGTTACTTCTTGAACGTCTATAAAAAAGCCACCAACTTCTACTTTATGAGCTGGTTTTTCTCTTGGCATTGCAAACTTATCTTGAGTTTTTGCACCCATTAAAAAGGTTTTCTTTGGCACCCAAACCATTCCGTTTGGTGTTTTTACTTCTTTTGTTGATGTTATTTCTTTAACATTCTTTTGATTAGTTGTAGATTTCTTTTGATTACAACTCACCAACAATAATGAAAGAGTAAAAACTATTATTGAGACTATTTTAAACCTAAGGTTCATAATTAAAATTTATTGTTTTGAGCAAATATAATATTCTAACAGCTTTTAAATTTAATTCAATTAAAAATCCTTTTGATTTTTAACAAAAGATTATTGTTTAACTAAATTCAAAATACTTTAAACATTCGTATATTTACATAAAATTAAAATATTATGGCTCGCAAGAAAAACATCACCAAAGACAACATTATTTCTTGGTATATGGAATTTGTTTTAGAGAACAATCATCAACCGAAATCAGTATTTAGTTTTGCTAAAGAAAATAATTTTGAAGAATCAGATTTTTATAAATATTATGGCTCTTTTGAAGCAGTTGAAGAATCAATTTTTTCAGAATTTTTTCATCATACTACTGTTGTTTTACAGAAAAGCGAAGATTATGAAACTTATGATGCTAGAAATAAATTATTAAGTTTCTATTTTACTTTCTTCGAAATTTTAACGGCTAACAGAAGCTATGTAGTTTATGCTCTAGAAAATGCTAAAAGAGATCTAAAAAAATTAAAATCATTGCAATCTTTACGCAATCACTACACTCAATTCGTTGAAGATTTAAATATTGAAAGAATCGAATTAAAGCAGGAAACTTTAGAGAAAATTCAAAACACTTCTATCAAAGAAACCTCTTGGATGCATCTATTAATCACGATGAAATTTTGGTTAGATGACGTTTCTCCATCTTTTGAAAAGACAGATATTTTTATTGAAAAATCTATCAATGCGCGTTTTGATGTTATGGATATCAAACCGTTAAAAAGCATTATAGATTTTGGTAAATTTATTCTAAAGGAAAAGGTAAACTTTAACTAAAAAATTATGAAAACAATCGATTCTATACCTACGTCGAAAATTCAACGTGCTTCAAAATTAGTATCTACTGGTGCTAAAATTGGCGTGAATTACATAAAATACTATGGTGATAAAATTACCAAAACTGAAGAAGAAGCAAAAGCTCGTTTGAATGAAAACAATGCTGGCGATATTTATGACGGTTTAAAACAACTAAAAGGAAGTGCGCTAAAAGTTGCACAAATGTTGAGCATGGAAAAAAGTATCCTGCCTCAGGCGTATGTAGAGAAATTTTCATTATCACAATTTTCTGTTCCGCCTTTATCTCCTGCCCTAGTTACCAAAACTTTTAAAAAATATTTTGGCAAAAACCCAAATGAAATTTACGATAGTTTCGATTCTGTTTCTGTAAATGCTGCCAGTATTGGTCAAGTACATAAGGCCGAGAAAGATGGCAAAAAATTGGCGGTAAAAATTCAGTATCCTGGAGTTGCAGAAAGTATTGCATCAGATCTATCTCTAGTAAAACCAATAGCAATTAAAATGTTTAACATCAGAGGAAAAGATTCTGATAAATATTTTAAAGAAGTAGAAAATAAACTCGTAGAAGAAACGAATTATATTTTAGAAGTAGAACAAAGTCGAACTATTGTTGAAGCTTGTAAACACATTCCAAATTTAAAGTTTCCAAATTACTATCCAGAATTATCTTCTGACAGGATTATATCTATGGATTGGATGCAAGGTGTTCATCTCTCTGAATTTGTATACAAAGATGAAGAAGTTGCTAATAAATTAGGGCAAGCTTTATGGGATTTTTACATGTTTCAAATTCATAAATTACAAAAAGTTCACGCAGATCCACACCCAGGAAACTTTTTAATTTCTCCAAAAAACGAACTAATTGTTATCGATTTTGGTTGTATGAAAACCATTCCTGATGATTTCTACATTCCTTATTTTGAATTAGCAAAAAAAGAAAATATCGCTAATCCTGAATATTTTGAGCAGAAATTGTTTGAGTTAGAAATTTTAAGAGAAGACGACTCTAAAGAAGAATTGATTTTTTTTAGAGCTATGTTTCATGAAATGTTAAGTTTATTTACACAACCTTTTAATCAAGAAACTTTTGATTTTTCTGATGAAGTATTTTTTGGAAAAATATCTGACCTTGGTGCAAAATATGCAAAGAGCACAGAACTTAAAAACATGAATGGAAATAGGGGATCTAAACACTTTATTTACATTAACAGGACCTTTTTTGGATTGTATAATTTAATGCATGACTTAAAAGCAAAAAATATAAAAATTAATAATTTTAACACATATTAATGGCATTTTTTGACGCAAAAGATATTTATGGTTTAGAAAAAATCTTTAGAATTAACTTGATTAATAGCTGCTCTGGATTTAAATCAGCAAATTTATTAGGTTCTATTTCTAAAGATGGAATACCTAATTTAGCAGTTTTTAGTTCAGTAACACATTTGGGCTCTAATCCACCAACGCTTGGTTTTATTTTAAGACCCACAACTGTTCCAAGAAATACACACAAAAACTTAAAAGAAACAGTTTTTTTTACAATCAATCATATTTATGAAGACATTATTGAAGATGCACATCATACTTCTGCAAAATATCCTGATGATATATCTGAGTTTGACATGACCAACTTAGAAGAAGAATATAAAGGCGAATTTAAAGCTCCTTTTGTAAAGGGTGCACCTGTACAAATGAGCATGAAATTTATAGAAGAAATTTATGTACCTTCTAATGATGTGTTGCTAATTGTTTCTCAAATTCAAGAATTATACATCAAGGATGAATTATTGCAAAAAGATGGACTTATAAATCTATCTAAAGGAAATATAGCTACTATCAATGGTCTAGACACCTATGCAATTCCGAAATTTAAAAAACAACTGTCTTACCAAAGACCCAAAAACATTCAATAAAGTGTATGAAAATTCTCGTAACAGGAGCTACTGGTTATATAGGCAAACGTTTAATTCCGTTATTACTAAACGACGGACATACCATTATTTGCCCTGTTAGAGACAAAAAAAGAGCTGAAAACTACTACAGAAATCAAAAGAGAATACACTTAATAGAAGCAGATTTTTTAAATTCCCAATCATTAAACGATATTCCCAAAGACATAGATGCAGCTTATTACTTAATTCATTCTATGTCAAATTCTGCAAAAGAATTTCATATTTTAGAAGAAAAATGTGCAAATAATTTTAAACGATTTGCAAAAACCACCTCATTAAAACAAGTCATTTATCTCAGTGGAATCACCAATGACACGAAACTTTCAAAACATTTACTATCAAGAAAAAACGTCGAAAACACCTTAAGCTCTGGAGATTATGCACTTACAACTTTTAAAGCAGGAATTATTGTAGGCTCAGGAAGTTCGTCTTTTGAAATTATTAGAGATTTAGTTGAAAAACTTCCTGCAATGATTGCCCCAAAATGGCTGAATACAAAAACACAACCTTTAGCTGTAAGAGATGTTTTGTCTTTTTTACATAGAGCTTTAAATAAAAAAGAATTATTCAATGCTTCATACGACATCTATGGGCCAGAAATTCTTACTTACAAGGAAATGCTTTTACAGTTTGCTGACGTAAGAAAGCTAAAAAGATGGATTTTTACTGTGCCAGTGATGACTCCGAAACTTTCTTCTTATTGGTTATACTTTGTTACCTCTACTTCCTACAAACTAGCAGCTTCATTGGTAAATTCTATGGGAGTTGAAGTAATTGGAAAAAAGAGTAACATCAATCAAATTTTGGATGTAAATCCAATGACTTACAAAGAAGCAGTGCAACTTGCTTTTAAAAAAATAGAGCAAAATAGTATTATATCTAGTTGGAAAGATTCTTATATAAGTAGCGGGAAATTAAAAAAATATGTTCACGAATTCATCAATGTTCCTGAATACGGTTGTTTCAAAGATATTAAAAAACGTAAAATTAAAAACAAAGAACTAGCCTTAGATAGAATTTGGGCTATTGGTGGAGAAACTGGTTGGTATTATGGTACTTTCTTATGGAAAATTAGAGGTTTTTTAGATCAATTTTTCGGTGGTGCTGGATTACGACGAGGAAGAAGACACCCTACAGAATTAAACGCAGGAGATGCGCTCGATTTTTGGCGTGTTATTTATGCGGATAAAGAAAAAGGCAAGTTGCTATTATATGCAGAAATGATTTTACCAGGAGAGGCTTGGTTAGAGTTTAAAATCAAAGAAAATAAAATATATCAAACTGCCACTTTTAGACCTCATGGCCTTGGAGGTAGATTGTATTGGTATGCAGTAATGCCATTTCATTGGTTTGTTTTTAATGGAATGATTAACAATATCAACAAATAATTTTGAAAAAAGAACACCTCCCATCAAAGGTTTGTCCAGTTTGCAAAAGACCATTTAACTGGAGAAAAAAATGGGAAAAAAATTGGAAAAACGTAAAATATTGTAGTAAAAAATGCAGCAAAAACAAAAAGATACTGGGTTAGTTTGGTTTCGAAATAATTTGAGAGTAAATGATAATATTTCATTATCTAAGGCTACTCAAAACCACAATAAAGTAATTGCTGTTTTTTTCTTTGATCCTAAACTTTTTGAAAAAGATAAATTTGGATTCCGAAAAACCGAAAAGTTTAGAGCAAAATTTTTAATTGAAACTGTAAAAGATTTAAAACAAAACTTAGCAGATTTAAATATCACTCTCCTGACCTATTTCGATAATCCAGAAAATAGAATTTATAAACTTTGCGAAGAGTTTTTTGTTGATACAATTTACACTCAGAAAGAATGGACTTTTGAAGAGGCAAATACAAACTATAGAATTAAGGAATCAATACCAAATTCATTACATATTATCGATGATTATGATCAATTTTTATATCATCCAGAAAAAGTAACTAATGATTTTTCTAGAATTCCAGATGTTTTTAGCATTTTTAGAAAAAAAGCTGAAAAATATGTTGAAGTTTTACCTGAAGTTATTCCCAAAAAAATGCTTGATTATAATATCATTGAGCAAAAAACTTCTATTCCAACTTTAAAAGATTTAAGTTTTGCAAATATTAAAATCATTAAAAAAAGTGCTTTTCCGTTTTTAGGAGGAGAAAATGCTGCTTTAGAACGATTGGAATATTATTTTTTTGAATCTAAAAAAATCGCTTTTTATAAAAAAACAAGAAATGGGTTATTAGGTAAAGATTACTCAACTAAATTCTCTCCTTGGCTAGCAAACGGAAGCATTTCTGCAAAAAAAATTTATTGGAAAGTAAAAGAATTTGAACAAAAACACGGAGCTAATCAATCTACTTATTGGGTAATTTTCGAGTTGATTTGGAGAGATTATTTCAAATTTATATCCTTAAAATACAATTCTAACATCTTTAAAATTGGAGGAATTCTTGACAGAGATTATGAATGGAAAAACAATCAAAACATTATTCAAAATTGGATTAATGGTGAAACTAAAGACGATTTTGTAAATGCAAATATGGTTGAGCTCAAAGAAACTGGTTGGATGAGCAACAGAGGAAGACAAAATGTTGCTTCTTATTTCGCAAAAGAATTATTACAAGACTGGAGAATTGGTGCTGCTTATTTCGAATCGATGTTATTAGATTATGACGTGCATAGTAACTACGGAAACTGGATGTATGTAGCTGGTGTTGGTAACGACCCTAGAGATAGAAAATTCAATACAAGATTGCAAGCAGAGCGTTATGACAGCAATTACAAGTTTAGAGATCTATGGTTGCAAAAAACGTTATTCTAAATGAAAGAAACAGAAATTCATATTATTTTCCCTCATCAACTTTTTAAAAAAACAGCAATTTTAGATAAAGTTGATATTGTTTTTTTGGTGGAAGAACACTTATTTTTTAATCAATATAAATTTCATAAGCAAAAAATTGCTTTTCATAGAGCTAGCATGAAGTTTTATGAAAATTACCTCCTCAAAAAAAATAAAAAAGTAAACTACATTGATGCAACTGATGATTTATGTGATGTTAGAAAGCTACTTCCTAAATTGGCAAAAGATGGTATTCAAAAAATACATATTATCAATCCTACTGATAATTGGTTAGAAAAACATCTCAATCAATTTAAAGAGCGTTTAGATATTATTTGGCATGAAAATCCTTTATTTATCAACACAAAAGAAGAGTTGACTTCATTTTTTAAACCGTCAAAAAAGAAGTTTTTTCAAACCTCATTTTATAAAAACCAGAGAAGAGATAGAAACATTTTGATGAATGGAAAAAATCCAAGTGGAGGTCAATGGACGTTTGATGCTGACAACAGAAAGAAATATCCAAAAGGCAAAACACCACCTGCAATTCAATTTTCTAAGCAAACAAATTATCACAAAGAAGCCATAAAATATGTAGATGATAATTTCAATGACAATTATGGAGAATTTAATGATTTTGTAGTTTATCCTATTGATTATGAATCCTCAGAAAAATGGTTAACACAGTTTTTTGAAATCCGTTTCCACGAATTTGGAGTTTATGAAGATGCAATAGTAAAAGAGGAACATTTTCTAAATCACAGTTTACTATCTCCATTAATTAATGTGGGATTATTAGATCCTTTAGAAGTCATTGAAAAAGCGATTTCTTTTGCCAAAGAAAATGAAATCCCTATCAACTCTACTGAAGGATTTGTGAGACAAATATTAGGTTGGAGAGAATTTATTAGAGGAGTTTACGAAGCCAAAGGAACTGAAGAACGCACCAAAAACTTTTGGAAATTCAAACGTAAAATTCCAAAATCTTTTTATGATGGTTCAACGGGAATTGTCCCTGTGGATGATGTCATCAAAAAAGTTCTAAAAACTGGTTATGCACATCACATTGAGCGACTGATGATTTTAGGAAATTTCATGGTCTTGTGTGAATTTGATCCTGATGAAGTTTACAAGTGGTTTATGGAACTATTTATTGATGCTTACGATTGGGTAATGGTACCTAATGTTTACGGTATGAGTCTGTTTGCAGACGGTGGCTTAATGAGTACAAAGCCCTACATCAGCAGTAGTAATTATATCATGAAAATGAGCAATTACAAAAAAGATGATTGGCAAGAAACTTGGGATGGGTTGTTTTGGACTTTTATGGATAAACATCGTGATTTCTTTTTGAGTAATCCCAGATTAGGAATGCTAATTAGAACATTTGATAAAATGAAGCAAGAGAAAAAAGAAACTCATTTTAAAAACGCAGAACTGTTTTTTAAACAATTAGATAATGATTGAAAGAGAAGAAATAAATGTAATTTGGTTTAAAAGAGACCTTCGTTTACAAGATAACGAAGCTATATTTAATGCAATAAATTCTGATAAAAAAACCCTTTTCTTATATGTATTAGAAAATTCTTTGATTGATGACCCTCATTACGATAAACGCCATTGGAACTTTATAAAACAATCTATTGTTGATATTAATGAAGATTTAGCCAAACACAATACTAAAATCTTATGTGTCCAAACAGAAGTAATTACAGCTTTTAACCAATTACAAAACTATTATAAAATTGATACGGTTTTTTCACATCAAGAAACAGGTTTATTAATTACCTACAAAAGAGACAAAGATTTTACAAGATATTGTAGAAACAATAATATAAATTGGATTGAAAACAATAATAATGGTGTTTTAAGAGGACTTTTAAATCGTGAAGATTGGTTTGAAAAATGGGATGAATATATGGCTTCACCTCAAATTAACATTCAATATTCTCACACTAATTTTATCAATCTTGATAAGATTA
The DNA here is from genome assembly GCF_009832745.1 of Polaribacter septentrionalilitoris. Taxonomy (GTDB): domain Bacteria; phylum Bacteroidota; class Bacteroidia; order Flavobacteriales; family Flavobacteriaceae; genus Polaribacter; species Polaribacter septentrionalilitoris. Next base: position 169,186 of record NZ_VRMJ01000042.1, read on the forward strand.
AAAATTTAGAAAAAGGTTTTATCATTCCTAACCTAGAAACAAAACCTTCAAATAGATTTCAACCTGGAGGCACAAAAATGGCTTGGAAATATGCAGTAAGTTTTTTCGAAAAAAGACATAAACAATATATGTTTCACATTTCTAAACCAGCTTTAGCAAGAGAAAGCAGTAGTAGACTATCCCCTTATATAGCATGGGGAAATGTTTCTATTCGTCAAATATTTCAAAAAGCTTTAGAATATAAAAATAATAGTAATAAAAGACATTTAGGTGCTTTTATATCAAGATTACGTTGGCAAGCGCATTTTATACAAAAGTTTGAAATGGAACATACTATGGAAAATGCAAGTGTAAATAAAGGATATCATAAATTAAAAAAAAGTGTTTCAGTAAAGTACCAAAAAGCTTGGAAAGAAGGTAAAACAGGCTTCCCTTTAGTAGACGCTAGCATGCGATGTTTAATAGAAACTGGGTATTTAAACTTTAGGATGCGCTCTTTATTAGTTTCTTTTTTTACACATATTCTATGGCAACCTTGGCAAGCATCTTCGCAACATTTATCAAAACAATTCTTAGATTTTGAACCTGGAATTCATTTTCCACAATTGCAAATGCAAGCAGGTGAAACTGGCATTAATAATTTAAGAATTTACAATCCTATAAAAAATAGCTTAGAACACGATGCTGATGCAAGTTTCATCAAAAAATGGGTTCCAGAATTGGCAAATTTGCCTACTCCTTTTATACATGAACCATATTTAATGACTCCTTTAGATCAACAATTTAACAATTTTAGATTGGGAGAAAATTATCCTCATCCAATTGTTGAGTTAAAATCTGCAAGAAAAAAAGCAAGTGATATTCTTTGGAACCTAAAAAGGAATCCAAGAGTACGTGAAGAAAGCATTAGAATTCTTAAAAAACATACTATTTCTAACAGAAATAGAATGTTAAAAAATGACTGATTTACATACGCTTAAGAAATTATAATGTTATGTTAATTTCTGTTTAACTATTTTTTAATTTAGTTAAACATTTATATATTTGATGTAGAAATGATATATAACACTACACACACAAACAAAGAAGCACAAACAATATTCAATGACCTTTTAGGTAAAGGCTTCTCTATCATAGAATCTATAAAGATGCGTGGTACTGGCTCTAAGAGGATGATGATTAATGAAGTGGGTATTGGTTTTAAAAAGTATATGAATACTGTTGCAGACATCAACTATGGAAATATTGAATTGAGAAGAAAAGGCATTATTGTTCATATAAATAAAGGGCTACAAACTTTTAGTTGGGCAATTCCTTTTTATCAATTACATACTTACAAAACTAATGGCTTTAGTATACACGCGCATGGTAATTTTGTGAGATTTAAAAACAATAAATTATTAAAAGAAAATAAAAAATTTATCAACAAAATAATCGATTTAAAGATTGAACACGACAAACAATATGATTTCTATACTCCTATCAATTAATTCTATTTAAAATGAAGTTAGATGGAATAGAAATTGACAGAATAATAGAGATGGCATGGGAAGATAGAACCACATTTGAGGCTATAGAACATCAATTTGGTTTAAAAGAACAACAGGTCATCAACCTAATGAGAAGAGAAATGAAACCTTCGAGTTTTAGAATGTGGAGAAAACGAGTACAAGGAAGAAAAACAAAACATCAAAAATTAAGAACGTTTGAAAAAGGAAGATTTAAATGTTCAAGACAAAAAACAATATCAAATAACTCTATAGCAAAAAGATAATAACAGTGCTTTGCTTATAAGATTAGAGTACTTAAAGACAGCACATTAAAAAGACTAAAGATGATTACAGAAGTAATACTTAAAGAAAAAGAAGCCTCAGAAAAATTAAACGGATTTTCCTTTGAAGAAGTTGGTGATGACCACTTGTTTACAGGTTTAGAAACACCAATGAAAAAAGATGCTTTTAAACTCTCTGATGAACTAAAAAAAGAAAAAATTGCAAGATTATTTTCAGAAATTATGGATGTTATGGGCTTAGACCTAACAGACGATTCACTGAAAGGAACTCCAAAAAGAGTTGCAAAAATGTATATCGAAGAAATTTTTTCTGGTTTAAACCCTGCCAATAAACCAAAAGTGGCGTTGTTTGATAACAAATATCAATACAACCAAATGTTGGTAGAAAAAAATATTACTTTTTATTCAAATTGCGAACATCATTTTGTACCAATTATAGGTAAAGCCCACGTGGCTTATATTTCTTCTGGAAAAGTAATTGGTTTATCAAAATTAAATAGAATTGTTCAATATTACGCTAAAAGACCTCAAGTTCAAGAACGATTAACCAACCAGATTGCAGAAGAATTAAAAACTATTTTAAATACAGAAGATGTAGCTGTTATAATAGACGCCAAACATCTATGTGTATCATCTAGAGGTATTAAAGATGATACTTCATCTACGGTTACATCATTCTTTGGAGGAAAATTTAATAATCAAGAAAAAATCACTGAATTACAAAACACCTTAAAATACTAAATCATGGATTTAATACAAAAAGCAATTGAGTTCGAAAACAGAAAAATGAGATTCCCAACTACAAGCGATCGCATTTTAGCATCTAGAGAAGCAAAATCTTTAATTTTAAGCTTAAACGAAATTTATAAGCAAAATAAAGATCAAAAAATAATGGATATTATGAAACGTTTAACAGCTATTAAACAAAGAATTGAAAAACGTTTAAAAGGAAAACCTCTTACAGCTGCATAATAAATTCAGTTTTTTCTTGCTTTTCTAACTTTTATATTTATATTCGAAAGTTAGTAAAATAGGAAATACATAGAATGAATTTATTAGAAAGAGCCACTGAGTTTGAAAACAGAAAATTCTCGTTTAAAACTACAAGTGATAGAATTTTAGCTTCTAGAGAAGTAAAAGCTTTAATATTAGAGCTTAACGAAGTATACAAATTAGAAAAAGATCCAGAAATTATGGATCAAATGAAGCGCTTAACTGCTGTTAAACAAAAAATAGAAAAGCGCTTGAAAGGAAGACGATAAAGCACTTATGAAAACAATTTTAGTTATTGGGGGAAGTAAAGGAATAGGAAACGCAATTCTAACTTCCCTAATCGATGAAAACAAAGTTATCAACATTAGTAGAACTTCCCCAGAACTAAATCATAAAAATCTCACGCATCACAATTGTGATGTTCTTACTGATGATTTTCCTGAATTAGACGCAATAGATTCTTTAATTTATTGTCCGGGAAGCATAAATCTAAAACCTATTTCTCGTTTAAAATTAGATGATTTTAGAGAAGATTTTGAAATTAATGTAATAGGTGCTGTAAAAGCGGTACAGCAATATTTACCTGTTTTAAAAAAAGGAAATAATTCATCAATCTTATTGTTTAGCACAGTAGCTTCTAAATTAGGTATGCCTTTTCACGCAAGTGTAGCTGCCTCTAAATCTGCTATAGAAGGACTTACAAAATCTTTAGGTGCAGAATTAGCACCAACAATTCGTGTTAACGCCATTGCACCAACTGTTACTGATACAGATTTAGCATCAAAATTATTGCGCAATGAACGTTTAATAGAAAATATTAAAGAACGTCATCCTTTAAAAAAGTTTTTAAAACCAAATGAGGTTGCAGATTTAGCAACTTTTCTAATTTCTGATAAAGCGAGTTCTATTTCAGGTCAAATTTTTGAATTAGACTGCGGAATCGTAAGTTTTAAAATTTAATTTTATTTATGACAAGTATTTATAATATAGAGATGAATAGTCTCCAGAATAAGCCTATCCATTTTTCAGATTTTAAAGGAAAACATATCCTTTTAGTTAACGTTGCATCTAAATGTGGGTTTACACCTCAATACAAAGGTTTAGAAGAACTATATAAAACCTATAAAGAAAAGCTTGTAGTTATTGGTGTTCCTTGCAATCAGTTTGGAAAACAAGAACCAGGAAGTTCAAATGAAATTCAAGAGTTTTGTGAAGCAAATTATGGGGTTTCTTTTTTAATTACCGAAAAAGTAGATGTAAAAGGGATCAATCAACATCCTTTATATTCTTGGTTAACCCAACGAAAATTAAATAATAAAAAAAGTTCTTCTGTAAAATGGAACTTTCAAAAGTATTTAATCTCTCCAGAAGGAAAATTGATTGATTACTATTTTTCAATTACAAAACCTATGAGTTCAAAAATTACTAAACATTTAAACTAGATATTATGTTCGGATTATTTAAGAAAAAAACAGCCTTAGAAAAACATCAAGATTTGTATAAAAAACTAATGGAAGATGCTTATAAGTTGCAATCTATTAATAGAAGTGAAAGTGATCAAAAATATTTAGAAGCTGATATTGTATTAAAGAAAATAAAAGATTTACAAGCACAAAAAATTGATGAAGCAGTTTAAACTTACATTATTTTTTTTATTTGTAAACTTTGGCGGTTTAGCTATTGGTAATTGGTTAATGAATAATGGACCAAGAACAGAATGGTACATAAATTTAAGTAAAGCTCCTTGGACGCCACCTGGTTGGGTTTTTGGAGTAGCTTGGACTGTTATTATGATATGCTTCTCTATTTATTTAGCAAAGCAATTTGTTACGAACAAAAAAATACAATTTTTAGGTTTCGTTTTTTTTATTGAGTTTGTATTAAATGTAAGTTGGAATTACCTGTTTTTTAATCAACATTTAGTATTCTTAGGACTCATCAATATCACCTTTTTAACTTCTACCTTATTTTATTACTTCTATAAACTAAGTGATAAAGTAGGTAATTATAAATTTCTTTTACTCCCTTACATTATTTGGTTGTGTATTGCAACATCTTTAAATCTCTATATTTTAATTCACAATTAGTAAAATGTATAAACTTCATAAAAAACAAAATGTTCCTATTTCTCTCCAAGAAGCCTGGAATTTCTTGAAAAGTCCGAAAAATTTAGAAAAAATGACTCCTGCAGCAATGGGATTTAAAATTATTGATGGTGCAGATAGACCAACTTACGCTGGCCAATTAATCAGTTACGAAGTAACACCTTTATTAGGTATAAAAACCAAATGGGTTTCTAAAATTACCCAAGTAGAACATTTAAATTATTTTACTGATGAACAATTGTATGGGCCCTATGCATTGTGGCATCATACTCATTTTATCAAAGAAATTAAAGGTGGTGTAGAAATGGAAGACTTAATCTATTACAAAGTTCCGTTTGGTTTTTTAGGTAGATTGTTTCATCCTATTTTAGTGAAACCTCAATTAGAAAAAATATTTAAGTATAGAAGCGAAAAATTAATAGAACTTTTTGGTGAATACAAATAAAATGAAGCAAAAAATAAACATATTTTGGTTTCGAAGAGATTTACGCTTAGAGGATAATTGTGGACTTTTTCATGCTTTAAATTCTGATAAAAAAGTACTTCCAATTTTTATTTTTGATGAAGACATTCTTCACAAACTACCATGTGATGATGCACGCGTTTCATTTATTCATCAAGAGTTAAAAAACATCAATCTTCAATTAAACAAAACAGGTAGTTCTTTAGCTGTTTTTCACGGAAAACCTGCTGATATTTTCAAGAGTTTACTAACAAACTATTCAATTGATACTGTTATTACAAATCACGATTATGAGCCCTATGCCATCAAAAGAGATTTAGAGATCAAAGAGCTTTTAGCCTCTAAAGAAATTGATTTCAAAACGTATAAAGACCAAGTTATTTTTGAAAGAAATGAAGTTGTAAAACAAGATGGAGGCCCTTATAAAGTTTACACACCTTATTCTAGAAAATGGCTAGAAGCTTTCCATGAAAAAGGAATTTCATTTTATCCTTCTGAAGAGAAATTAGAGAGTTTTGTAAAAGATGATAATCATCCTTTTTTATCATTATCAGATATTGGTTTTACAGTCTCGTCAATAAAAGTAGCATCTTATACGGTTTCTACAGAATTGATTGATCAGTATGAAGAAACTAGAAATTTCCCTGCAAAAGATGCCACATCAAAACTAGGAACACATTTGCGATTTGGAACAGTTAGTGTAAGAAAAATGGTTAAAAAAGCCTCCAAAAGCAATAATATTACATTTTTTAAAGAACTGATTTGGAGAGAGTTTTTTATGCAAATTTTATGGCATTTTCCACACACTCCTAACAAAGCTTTTAAATCGAAATACGATAGAATTCAATGGAGAAATAATGAAGATGAATTTAAAGCTTGGTGTAAAGGAGAAACAGGCTATCCTTTAGTAGATGCTGGTATGAGAGAACTCAATGAAACAGGTTTTATGCACAACAGAGTAAGAATGTTGGTGGGAAGTTTTTTATGCAAACATTTATTGATAGATTGGAGATGGGGAGAAGCCTATTTTGCAGAAAAATTACACGATTACGAAATGTCAAGTAATGTTGGTAACTGGCAATGGGTTGCAGGTTCTGGTGTAGATGCATCTCCTTATTTTAGAATTTTTAACCCTACAACACAAATTAAAAAATTTGATAAAGATTTAAAATATATAAAAAAATGGGTTCCAGAGTTTCAAGAATTGACATATTCTAAAGAAATTGTAGAGCATAAATTTGCAAGAGAACGTTGTTTAAAGGTTTATAAAGAAGCGGTTTCTTAAATATAAAGACAACAAACTAATAAAGATTACGTTTTAAAAATACAGTGTAGATAAATCATTAATAAAATTTATTCTACAACATGTAAAATTATTTATTCTTGATTTAAAGCTTCAATTTTTTTGAAGCTTTTTTTATGTAATTTTTTAAAATTTATCTTGGTGTTTATTAATATTTATATTTTATTTGCGCTCGTTAAAAAACAGCCGATGTAGCTCAGCTGGCTAGAGCAGCTGATTTGTAATCAGCAGGTCGTGGGTTCGAGTCCCTCCATCGGCTCAAATTTTTTAAAAGTCTCAAAAAAATATTTTTTTGAGACTTTCTTTTTTATTTTAGCAATAAATTCGGGTAGTAGCTTAGTCCGGTTAAAGTGCTGGTCTGGGGGACCAGAGATCGGAGGTTCGAATCCTCTCTACCCGACTTTTCTTATAGACAATCTATTTTTTTCATATATTGCAATACACTTCTATTTTAGAATTTCATTAGATTTTCTAAATATAAATCTGTAATATCTTAAATCATTTTATGAAATTAAAAGTAGGATTATTAGGCGCTGGTTCTTGGGGAACTACTGTAGCTTCATTGACATCAAAAAATGCTGAGACTATTATTTGGGCCAGAAATAACGCCACTGTTGAAGAAATAAACAAATATCACACTAATGAAAAATACCTCCCAAAAGCAACGCTTCATAAAGAGTTAAGAGCATCAAACTCAATAAAAGAAACTGTAGAAAATGCAGACGTTATTGTTATGGGAATCCCTTCTCAAAATTTTAGACATGTATTAACTGAAGCTAAACCTTTTATAAGGCCATGGGTTCCTATAGTTAGTTTAGCTAAAGGATTAGAAATTAGTACAAAAATGAGAATGACTGAAATTGTGGAAGAAGAACTACCTGGTCATCCAGCAGGAGTTTTAACTGGTCCTAATTTAGCTAAAGAAATTCATTTTGGTAAAGCAGCTGCAGCTGTAATTGCTATGGTTGATAAATCAATTGCTAAAAAACTACAAAGTGTTTTTAATTCTGGGCTATTTAGGGTGTATACCAATTCTGATGTTATTGGATGTGAATTAGGCGGTGCATTAAAAAACATTATGGCAATTGCTGCTGGTATGAGTGATGGAGCAAACGCAGGAGAAAATACACGTTCTGCCCTAATCACTAGAGGTTTATCGGAACTTACAAGGCTTGGAACTGCAATGGGTGGCAAACAAAGAACCTTTGCAGGTCTTACAGGGATGGGAGACTTAATAGTTACTTGTTCTAGTTCTAAAAGTAGAAATCACCATGTTGGATTCGAGTTAGGAAAAGGAAAACCATTAGAAAATATTATTAGTGAAATGAGCGAAGTTGCAGAAGGTGTAAAGACAGCTAAAATAATTATGGAATTAGCAAAAGAACATCAAATAGATATGCCAATATCAAACGAGGTATATAAAGTTTTATATAAAGGCAATACTGTATTTGATGCCTTTAAAGGTTTGCTTACTCATGAAGTTGGTTCTGAAAAAGAACCAGGATAAGAACAAAAAATAAACAAAATTTATAAAATCTTTATTATTTTAGACGATTAATTATAAAACTTATAATTTATGCTAATCTTAGGTATTGCTGGAGGTACAGGAAGTGGAAAAACTACTGTCGTAAATCAGATAGTTAAACATCTGCCTGTTGATGAAGTTTGTGTAATTTCACAAGATTCATACTACAAAGCAACTGATGATTTGTCTTATGAAGAAAGGACAAAAATAAATTTTGACCATCCAAGAGCCATAGATTTTGATTTGCTTGTACATCATCTAAAAGAATTAAAAAAAGGAAATACAATACCACAACCTGTCTATTCTTTTGTTACGCATAATAGAACAAAAGACACTGTTCTTACACATCCAAGAAAAGTTGTCATTGTAGAAGGTATTTTGATTTTTAACAGTGAAGAATTAAGAAACCTTTTTGATATTAAAATTTTTGTTCATGCTGATACTGATGAGCGATTAATTAGAAGAGTTCGAAGAGATATTTCTGAAAGAGGAAGAGATATAGATGAAGTTTTGAACAGATATCAAGACACATTAAAACCTATGCATCTGCAATTTATAGAGCCCACAAAGAACTATGCAGATTTAATAATTCCTAATGATAGACACAACACTGTTGCTATTGACATTGTAAGAACTGTAATTAATGAACGTTTATAAACCTATGGGATTTTCGAAAATTAGAAATAATAAAATAGTAAAAATTGCAACAAATATTTTTGTTCTAATTACTATTCCGTTTTTAATTTGGATGTTTTTTTTTGATGAAAACTCTTTCTTAGTACACAGAAAATTTGATAGCGAAATTGAAGATTTAGAAAGTACAATTTCTTTTTACAAAAAGAAAATTAAAGAAGATAAAGCTACAATTAAAAAGTTGGAAGATTCTTTACAATTAGAACGATTTGCAAGAGAAAAGTACTTGTTAAAAAAAGAAAACGAAGATATTTATATTATAGAATTTGATACCATAAAAAAATAATGAGTCAGTTTTTATTTGATGAATTTGAAAAAATCACACCCAAAGCTTGGAAACAAAAAATTCAGGTAGACTTAAAAGGTGCTGATTACAATGATACACTTCTCTGGAAAACAAACGAAGGTGTTGTTGTGAAACCTTTTTATACTTCAGAGGATAGAACTAATCATACAATACAATCACCTAAGGAAGGATTCAATATCTGTCAAACCATTTTTGTTGACGATGAAAAAATTGCAAATTCTTTAGCTATTGATGCTTTAAAAAGAGGCGCTAATTCAATACAATTTAAAGCTGATAAGGTTTTTGACTACCCTATTCTTTTAAAAGGAATTGATTACAATTCTACTATTCTATATTTTCAATTTTCTTTTTTAAACGATGATTTTCAGATTGAATTATCAAAATTCATCAATTCAGAAAAAACCTATTTTCAGAACGATATTATTGGTCATTTGGCAGAAGAAGGCAATTGGTTCAACAATTTAAAAGACGATTATCAAAAACTTGATAATATTGTTAATCATACTAATAGTTGTATCTCTGTTTCTCTAGATTTATATCAAAATTCAGGAGCGAATATTACACAACAATTGGCGTATACATTAGCTCATGCAAATGAGTATCTAAATCATTTTGGGAGCGAATTTGCTCACAAAATTCATTTTTACTTTTCAGTGGGTGCTAACTATTTCTTTGAAATTGCAAAATTTAGAGCTTTTAGATTGTTATGGTCAACATTACTAGAAGAATACGGTATTGTAAACTTAGATACTCACATTTTTGCTCAACCTAGTTTAAGAAATAAAACATTATATGATTATAATGTAAATATGCTTAGAACAACATCTGAATGTATGAGTGCTATTTTAGGAAGTGCTAATACAGTTTCTAATGTTTCTTATGATGCAATTTATCATAAATCCAATGAATTTGGAGAACGTATTGCAAGAAATCAATTGCTTATTTTACAGCAAGAAAGTTACTTAGGCAATGCTCAAGATTTTACTGATGGCTCTTATTACATTGAAGCTATTACCACTCAATTATCAGAAAAAGCATTAGAAATTTTTAAATTTATAGAAAAATCTGGTGGTTTTCTCAATCAATTAAAATCTGGGGTAATACAAAAGAAAATTAACGAAAGTGACCGCAAAGAAAAAGAAGAGTTTTTAGAAAAAGAACTAATATTGGTTGGCACCAATTTGCAACAAAATAAAGATGATAAGATGCAAAACAATTTGGAGTTATACCCTTTTGTAAAGCAGAGAAACATCAAAACGTTAATACCCCCATTAACTAGAAACCGTATTTCAGAGTCAATCGAAAAAGAAAGATTGAGTTTAGAAAAGGTGTAATTTATAATTATGAGTAAAAACAAAGAAATTTTAGAACATCAGAAAAAACAAAATACTCTTAAAACTCAAGTTAAAGAGATTAAAAGAAAGTTGCCAACTTATATCATAGGTTTTTTGTTGTTTGCCTTTGTTAGCTTATATTTTTTAGAGAATACCTTTTATAATTATTTTGGAAAAAATGTTAATCTTATTATCATAATTGTTGTCATCTTATCCGTATTTTCTCTTTTTATTTTGATAAGGAGCTACCTAAAAGTTAAGCAACTACAAAGAGAATCAAAATCTATAGGATCCAAACTCTATAAACTAATGAAATTGGAAACAGAAACTAAAGATGAGTAGAAAAGACGTACAACATATAAAAATTAAAAAAACTAAAAAAAGTATTGAAAAATCATTTCAACATGAAGGTTTTGTTGCTGGTATTTCACCAAATTTAAGAGGTCCTTACTCAACGATGTATGTTCGTAGGCCATGGACTATAAGGCAATATGCAGGATTTTCCACCGCTGAAGAAAGTAATGCTTTTTACAGAAAAAATTTAGAGTCTGGTCAAAAAGGATTATCTGTTGCATTTGATTTGGCCACTCATAGAGGTTATGATTCTGACCATGAACGCGTGCAAGGTGATGTTGGTAAGGCTGGCGTAGCTATAGATTCCGTTGAAGACATGAAGGTTTTATTTAATCAAATTCCTTTGGATAAAATGTCGGTTTCTATGACCATGAATGGTGCAGTATTACCAATTTTGGCATTTTATATCGTAGCTGCAGAAGAACAAGGTGTATCTCCTGAACTATTATCTGGCACAATTCAAAATGATATTCTCAAGGAGTTTATGGTTCGAAATACATACATCTACCCTCCTACTCCTTCTATGAAAATTATTGCTGATATTTTTAAATACACCAGTAAAAACATGCCTAGATTTAACTCGATTTCCATTTCTGGCTATCATATGCAAGAAGCAGGTGCTACTGCTGAAATTGAATTGGCATATACCTTAGCAGACGGATTAGAATACCTAAAAAAAGGATTAGAAACAGGAATGGATATTGATGCTTTTGCTCCAAGACTATCATTCTTTTGGGCAATTGGTATGGATCATTTTAGAGAGATTGCAAAAATGCGTGCAGCAAGAATGTTGTGGGCAAAAATCGTAAAACAATTTAATCCCAAAAACCCTAAATCCCTAGCTTTGCGAACACATTGTCAAACAAGTGGTTGGAGTTTAACAGCTCAAGATCCTTTTAACAATGTTGCTAGAACTACTATAGAAGCGATGGCTGCTGCCTTTGGAGGCACACAAAGTTTACACACAAACGCATTGGATGAGGCTATTGCATTGCCCACAGATTTTTCTGCAAGAATTGCCAGAAATACCCAAATCTATTTACAAGAAGAAACCAATATTACCAAAACTGTAGATCCCTGGGCAGGTAGCTATCACGTTGAAAAACTAACAGAAGATATTGCCAATAAAGCTTGGGAATTAATTCAAGAAGTAGAAAGCTTAGGTGGAATGACTAAGGCTATCGAAAAAGGAATTCCAAAATTAAGAATTGAAGAAGCAGCTGCAAAAAAACAAGCTAAAATTGATAGCGGACAAGATGTAATTGTTGGTGTTAATAAATACAAACTCAAACAAGAAGACCCTTTACATATTTTAGAGGTAGATAATGAAGCTGTTCGTCAATCTCAAATTGAACGTTTAGAACAATTAAAAGCGAATAGAAATACTAAGGATGTTGAGAAATCTTTAGTACTTTTAACCAATGCTGCTAAATCTGGGAAACATAACTTATTAGATTTAGCAATTAAAGCTGCTAGAAATAGAGCCACTTTAGGTGAAATTTCTAATGCTTTAGAAACTATTTTTAGTAGACACAAAGCCGTAACAAAAACAATCTCTGGAGTGTATAGTAAAGAAATAAAAGATGATAAACTTTTTAAAGAAGCAAGAGATTTAGCTAATAAGTTTGCTGAATTAGAAGGAAGAAGACCTCGAATTATGATTGCCAAATTAGGACAAGATGGTCATGATAGAGGCGCAAAAGTTGTTGCTACTGGTTATGCTGATTTAGGTTTTGATGTAGATATTGGCCCTTTATTTCAAACACCTCTAGAAGCTGCTAAACAAGCCGTTGAAAATGACGTACATATTTTAGGGATTTCTTCTTTGGCTGCTGGTCATAAAACATTAGTTCCTAAAGTAATTGCTGAACTAAAAAAATACGAACGTGAAGACATCATGGTTATAGTTGGAGGTGTAATACCTGCACAAGATTACCAATTTTTATTTGACGCTGGTGCTGTAGGTGTTTTTGGACCAGGTACAAAAATTGCGCAAGCAGCAATTGACTTATTAAAAGTTTTAATTGATAGTGTTGTAGAGTAGTCTTTTTGGTAACTTTTATTTCAGATTAGTCTCTAATCAAAGGTAAAGTTGAGCATCTTAATAAGCCTTCTTGTTTTGCAATTTCTGAATATGCAACTTCTTCTACTGTAAATCCGTTTTTTCTTAACCAAGTATTTAAACGTGTAAAGTTTTTTTCTGATATAATTATATCCTCAGCTATAGAAAACACATTACTATTCATGTTATACATTTCCTCTTTAGTGATTTCAAATACATTTTCTTTTCCAAAAAAATCAAGCAACCAATTGTATTCACTTTCTATTAAAAATCCATTTTTATGCAAAATCGCTTTGTCTTTTCCTATAGGTTGAAAACAACAATCTAAATGCAAGGCATTTTCTTTAGCATCTGTATTAGATTTTCTTAACTCAAAAGATTTTACTGTTTTATCTGGAAATAATTCTTGTAAAGCTATAACTGCGTCTAAATTGGTTCGCGCTGTTATATAATCAGGGTAATCGCTCCCTGAGTAAGTCCCAACAAAAATATAATCATTCCAAGGCATAACATCTCCTCCTTCTACATGGCATTCTTTTGGCAAAACAATAACTTTATCAGGATGAATTTGTGAAATAACATTATTAATCGCTTTATATTCCCTTTCCCTATCAGGAAGAATATTAGCTTCAATAAATTTGTCCTCTATTACAAAAGCAATATCTCTAGTAAAAATTTGGTTATAATCTTTAATAATATCTGGTCTATATACTTTAACATCATACTTTTTAAAAACTTTAGCTACCGCTTCCATTTCTTGAATCATATCTTCTTCTCTAGGATAGGTTCCTGCTAAAACATGTTCTTTACTTTTAGGGTCATAACAATCTTCTACTTTAGGAGTTGCTCCATTACTATTTGCAATTCCTAAAATTACTGCTCGTAAACGTGAAGTTTCGTTTTGTATGTTTAAGTTTATCATATATATTTTTGATAAAAAAAGCTTCATAAAATATGAAGCTTTCTTCTTGTAAAATATTAAAATTTATCTTTTGTCTATATCAACAAATGGTCTAAAATTTTCGCCAGTATAAATTTGACGTGGACGACCAATAGGTTCTTTACGTAATCTCATTTCTTTCCATTGAGCAATCCATCCTGGTAAACGACCTAAAGCAAACATAACCGTAAACATCTCTACAGGTATGCCCATAGCTCTGTATATAATACCTGAATAGAAATCTACATTTGGATATAGTTTTCTTTCTACAAAATAAGGGTCATTTAATGCTTCTTGTTCTAAACTTCTTGCAATATCTAAAATAGGGTCTTCAACTCCTAAATCGTTTAAAACTTCATCTGCAGCTTTCTTTATGATTTTAGCACGTGGATCAAAGTTTTTATATACTCTATGTCCAAAGCCCATTAATCTAAAAGGATCATTCTTATCTTTAGCTTTAGCCATATATTTTTTGGTATCACCACCATCTGCCTTAATAGCTTCAAGCATTTCTAAAACTGCTTGATTTGCACCTCCATGTAAAGGTCCCCAAAGTGCCGATATTCCAGCTGATAATGAAGCAAATAAACCTGCATGAGAAGAACCTACAATTCTTACTGTAGATGTAGAACAGTTTTGTTCATGATCTGCATGTAAAATTAATAGTTTGTCTAATGCATTTTTTATTATAGGATTCATTTCAAAATCTTCATTTGGCTGTTTAAACATCAAATACATGATATTTTCAACATAACCTAAAGATTTTTTACCATAGTTTAAGTGCATTCCTTTTTTCTTACGCATTGTCCAACCCACCAAAACAGGAAACTTACCCATTATTCTAACAATGGCATTATACATATCTTGCCTAGACTCAATGTTTACAGAGACTGAATTAAAAGCAGTTAATGCACTTGTTAATGAGGATAAAACTCCCATTGGATGAGCATTTTTAGGAAATGCTTCTAAAATTTTTCTAACATCATCGTCTACTAAAGAATGTTCTCTAATATCTGCATGAAATTTTTCTAACTCTTCTTTAGTTGGTAAGTTTCCAAAAATTAATGCATACGAAACCTCAAGAAAATCAGCTTTATCTGCTAATTCCTCTATAGAATACCCTCGATATCTTAAAATTCCTTTTTCACCATCTAAGAACGTAATTGCACTTTCACAAGAACCTGTATTTTTGTAACCTGGATCAATTGTAATTACCCCATTCGTAGCTCCTCTTAGGGTTTTTATATCGATTGCGACTTCATTTTCTGTTCCTTTTACAAGTGGAAATTCGTAGGATTTACCTCCAACCTCTAACTTAGCGATATCTGACATTTATTGATGTATTTTTTTGTGTTGTTTAGTATCGCGAAGATACCATTTTTAAAGGAATTTAAAAAGAGCTTAGGTATAGATTTTAGATATTTTAAAATAATATTAACTTATATTTTGTATAAATGAAAAAGACTTCATAATTTCTTATGAAGCCTTTAAAAAATAACTTTTTTTGTTATTATATCTTGAATGCTTTTTCTTTTGGAAAATAAGCAACTTCTCCTAATTCTTCTTCAATTCTTAACAACTGATTATATTTTGCCATTCTATCAGAACGTGATGCAGAACCAGTTTTTATTTGTCCACAGTTTAATGCTACTGCCAAATCTGCAATAGTATTATCTTCTGTTTCACCAGACCTATGTGACATTACAGAAGTATACCCAGCATTTTTAGCCATATTTACTGCTGCGATTGTTTCTGTTAAAGAACCTATTTGATTTACTTTAATTAAGATTGAATTTGCGATACCTTCTTTAATACCTCTAGATAAACGCTCTACATTAGTTACAAATAAATCATCACCTACTAATTGTACTTTATCACCAATTAATTCTGTAAGGTATTTTGTTCCTTCCCAATCATTTTCATCCATTCCATCTTCAATAGAGATTATTGGATATTTGTTAGCTAATTCAGCTAAATATTCAGCTTGTTCATTAGAAGTTCTAATTACACCTTTATCTCCTTCAAATTTTGTGTAATCGTATTTTCCATCAACAAAAAACTCTGCAGAAGCACAATCTAAAGCAATTTTAATTTCATCACCAAAAGAATATCCTGCATTTTTAACTGCTAAGGCAATTGTTTCAATAGCATCTTCTGTTCCGTCTAAAGTTGGCGCAAAACCACCTTCATCTCCAACAGCTGTTGATAAATCTCTATCGTGTAAAACTTTCTTTAAATTATGAAAGATTTCAGAACCCATTTTCATAGCTTCAGAAAAACTATTGGCCTTAACTGGCATAATCATAAATTCTTGAAATGCAATTGGGGCGTCTGAGTGAGAACCACCATTAATGATGTTCATCATTGGTACAGGAAGTGTATTTGCAGAAACACCACCAACATATCTATATAATGGCATACCTAGCTCATTAGCTGCTGCTTTTGCAACTGCCAAAGAAACACCTAAAATAGCATTTGCCCCTAATTTAGATTTATTTGGAGTTCCATCTAAATCAATCATTAATTTATCAATAGCATTTTGTTCAAAAACAGAAACACCAATAAGTTCTTCAGCAATGATTTCATTTACATTACTAACAGCTTTTAAAACTCCTTTACCCATGTAGTCTTTACCACCATCACGTAATTCTACTGCTTCGTGTTCTCCTGTAGAAGCTCCAGAAGGAACTGCTGCTCTACCTAAAATACCACTTTCAGTAACTACATCTACTTCTACAGTAGGATTTCCTCTTGAATCAAAAATTTGACGTGCGTGAACGCTAAGAATAATACTCATTTTTATATTTATTTAGTTTTTAATATCTATTTTACTTTGGCTAATTTACGAAATAAGCTACATTTTCTGAACTTTAAAAGCAGTTACTTACGAAAACGTTTTCTACTAAAACCTTTGTTATTATTAGCTTGTTACAGATTTTGAAGCCTTGATATTTGCAATAAATTGATCAAACAAATATTCTGAATCATGTGGGCCTGGGCTAGCTTCTGGGTGATATTGTACCGAAAATACATTCTTATCTTTTAAACGAATTCCTGCTACTGTATGATCATTTAAATGAACGTGTGTAATTTCTACATTTTCATTTGCTTCTGTTTCTTCTCTATGAATCGCAAAACCGTGATTTTGAGAAGTAATTTCTCCTTTACCTGTTAATAAATTCTTTACAGGGTGATTGATTCCTCTATGTCCATTATGCATTTTGTAAGTAGAAATTCCTTGAGAAAGTGCAATTACTTGATGTCCTAAACAAATACCAAATAAAGGTAAATTTCTGCTTACAATTTCTTTAGCAACTGCTTGAGCTTCTTCTAAAGGCTCTGGATCTCCAGGTCCATTTGAAATAAAATACCCATCAGGATTAAACGCTGCTAAATCTTCGAAAGAAGAATTATAAGGAAACACTTTTATATAAGCTCCTCTTTTTGCTAAGTTTCTTAAAATATTCTTTTTGATTCCAATATCTAGAGCAGAAATTTTAATATCAGCGTTTTCATCACCTACAAAATAAGGTTCTGTAGTAGATACTTTAGAAGCCAACTCTAAACCTTCCATACTAGGTACTTCTGCCAATTGTTTTTTTAGTGCATCAATATTATCAATATCTGTAGAAATGATTGCATTCATTGCACCATTGTCTCTTATATAAGCAACTAGAGCTCTAGTATCTACATCAGAAATGGCTACTAAATTGTGTTTTGCAAACCAATCTTTTAAATTTCCATGAGAATCTACCCTTGAATGTGTAAAACTAAAGTTTCTACAAATTAATCCTGATATTTTAATTCCATCAGATTCTACTTCATTATCATTTACTCCGTAATTACCGATATGAGCATTTGTAGCTACCATTAACTGACCATAATACGAAGGATCAGTAAATATTTCTTGATAACCAGTCATACCAGTATTAAAACAGATTTCTCCTGTAGATGTTCCTTCTATTCCAACAGATTTTCCGTAAAAAATTGTTCCGTCTGCTAATAAAACTAAAGCTTTTTTTCTTGTTTGATATTTCATTGATCGTTGTTGTGTTTCTTACTTTACAAATTTACAAATTATATGTACTGTTATTTATAATTTGGTTTTGGTTTTTTAACAAAATTATTAAGATGCTAAAACAAGTTTAGCATAAAAAAAGGGATAAACGTAAACGCTTATCCCTTTGATATAATTTAAAAAATTTTCATTTTTTATTCTTCTGATTTTTCTTCAGTTGCTGTTTCTTCTACTTGTGAAGTAGCTTCTGCTTTAGAAGAGCCTCCTCTTCTACTTCTACGTGTAGATTTCTTAGCTTTTTTACCTTTTGGATTGTAAATTTCGTTATAATCAACTAATTCTACCATCGCCATAGGAGCGTTATCTCCTTGACGGTTTCCTAATTTGATGATACGAACATAACCTCCTGGTCTGTCTGCTACTTTTACAGATATTTCTCTAAAAAGTTCTGTTACAGCATATTTATCACGTAAATAAGAGAATACAATACGTCTGTTATGAGTTGTATCTGCTTTAGATTTAGTAATTAATGGCTCTACAAAAGTTCTTAAGGCTTTAGCTTTTGCCACAGTTGTGTTAATACGCTTGTGCTCTATTAAAGAACAAGCCATATTAGCTAACATCGCTTTTCTATGCGCTGTTTTTCTTCCTAAATGATTGTGTTTTTTTCCGTGTCTCATTTTGACGTTTGTTTTAGGCTTTCATCTTGCTCAACCCTTTTTGAGGAGCAAACTATGAAAGATTAATCTCTATCTAATTTATATTTTGTTAAGTCCATTCCGAAGCTTAAGCCTTTAACAATCACTAACTCTTCTAATTCAGTTAATGATTTTTTACCAAAGTTTCTGAACTTCATTAAATCACTCTTGTTAAACGATACTAAATCTCCTAATGTATCTACTTCTGCAGCTTTTAAACAATTTAAAGCTCTAACAGATAAATCCATATCGATTAATCTCGTTTTTAATAATTGACGCATATGTAATGATTCTTCATCATATGTTTCTGTTTGTGCAATTTCATCAGCCTCTAAAGTGATACGCTCATCAGAGAATAACATAAAGTGGTGGATTAATATTTTTGCAGCTTCAGTTAATGCATCTTTTGGATTAATTGAACCATCAGTATCGATATCGAAAACTAATTTTTCATAATCTGTTTTTTGTTCTACACGAAAATTTTCGATTGCGTATTTTACATTCTTAATTGGTGTGTAGATAGAATCTGTAAAGATTGTTCCTATAGGTGCTGAAGCTTTTTTATTTTCTTCTGCAGGTACAAATCCTCTACCTTTTTCAATGGTAATTTCTGCATTTAATTTTACAGATTTCTCCATATTACAAATCACTAAGTCAGGATTTAATACTTGGAAACCAGATATAAATTTCTGTAAATCACCAGCAGTAAACTGCTCTTGATCTGTCACAGAAATAGAAACAGTTTCTCTATCAGTTTCATCTATTTGTTTCTTAAAACGAACTTGTTTTAAGTTTAAAATAATTTCTGTAACGTCTTCTACGATTCCTGAAACTGTAGAAAACTCATGCTCCACACCATCAATTCTTAATGATGTAATTGCAAAACCTTCTAAAGATGATAATAATACTCTTCTTAAAGCATTACCTACTGTTAAACCAAAACCTGGTTCTAAAGGTCTAAACTCAAATCTACCAGAAAAATCTGTAGATTCAATCATTATTACTTTATCAGGTTTCTGAAAATTTAAAATTGCCATTTTGTTCTTCGTTTTAATTGTTATTTGGTTGCGCGGTTTATAAGTTTGAAGAAGTACTAATAAACCCTTTGGCCAAATACCAATATGATTAATTTATTATTTAGAATATAATTCTACTATTAATTGCTCTTTGATGTTCTCTGGAATTTGTAATCTTTCTGGTACTTTTACAAAAGTTCCAGTTTTAGTATCATTATTCCAAGTTAACCATTCAAATACATTGTTGTTAGAAGCCAATGCATCTTCAATAGCTACTAAAGATTTAGATTTTTCTCTTACAGCAACTACATCTCCTTCTTTTAATCTGTAAGAAGGTATGTTAACGATTTCTCCATTAACTGTAATGTGTCTATGACCAACTAATTGACGAGCTCCACTTCTTGATTTAGAAATACCCATTCTGTACACAACGTCATCTAAACGAGATTCACATAATTGTAATAAGATTTCACCTGTAATTCCTTGAGAAGCTGATGCTTTTTTGAATAAATTACTGAATTGACGCTCTAAAATACCATAAGTATATTTTGCTTTTTGCTTTTCAGCTAACTGAGTAGCATATTCAGATTTCTTTCCTCTTCTTCTTGCATTTCCATGCTGTCCTGGAGGATAATTTCTTTTTTCGAAGTTTTTGTCTTCGCCAAAAATTGCTTCGCCAAATTTACGAGCAATTTTAGTTTTTGGTCCTGTATATCTTGCCATTTCTTTTTTGTTATAATTAGGGATTATGAATTAAGGCTTAATCCTTCGATAATCATGTTTCCTAATTGGTTAAAATATTTAATTATACTCTTCTTCTTTTTGGTGGACGACAACCATTGTGTGGAATTGGTGTAACATCAATAATCTCAGTTACTTCTATACCAGCATTGTGTAAAGATCTAATTGCAGATTCTCTACCATTACCTGGACCTTTTACATAAACTTTTACTTTACGTAAACCAGCTTCTTTTGCAACACCTGCACAATCTTCTGCTGCTAATTGAGCTGCATAAGGAGTATTCTTTTTAGAACCTCTAAAACCCATTTTACCTGCAGATGACCATGAAACTACGTCACCTTTTTTGTTTGTTAAAGAAATGATGATGTTGTTAAAAGATGCATTAATGTGTGCTTCTCCAATTGCATCAACAATTACTTTACGTTTTTTTGAACTTGCTTTTGCCATAATTTTTAATGTTTAGTTATTCTGTTTAGTAAGTTGTATTGTAAAATACGGCACACTAAACCATAACTAGGTTAATCTCTAACTTTATTTTTTCTTGTTAGCTACAGTTTTTCTCTTACCTTTTCTTGTACGAGAATTGTTCTTGGTTCTTTGACCTCTTAAAGGAAGACCCATTCTATGACGAATTCCTCTCTGACAACCAATGTCCATTAAACGTTTAATGTTTAACTGAACTTCTGAACGTAACTCACCTTCTATTGTGAAAGATCCAACTTGTTCTCTAATTGCAGCGATTTGGTCATCAGTCCAATCTTGAACTTTAACACTTTCGTCTACTTTTGCTTTTGCTAAAACTTCTTTAGCTCTACTGTTTCCTATACCAAAGATGTAAGTTAAAGCAATAACTCCTCTTTTATTCTTTGGAATATCAATACCTGCTATTCTTGCCATTACCCTTGTCTTTGTTTAAATCTAGGATTTTGTTTGTTAATTACGTATAATCTACCTTTTCTGCGTACTATTTTGCAGTCGGCACTTCTTTTTTTAACTGATGCTCTAACTTTCATCTGTTTATGTTTTTAGTATCTGTAAGTAATTCTTGCCTTTGTTAAATCGTATGGACTCATTTCTAATTTTACCTTATCTCCTGGTAATAATTTAATATAATGCATACGCATTTTTCCTGAAATGTGAGCCGTTACAATATGTCCATTTTCTAATTCCACTCGAAACATTGCATTTGATAATGCTTCTGTAATGGTTCCGTCTTGTTGAATTGCTGGTTGCTTAGCCATATTATTTATTCGATTTTCTATTGCTATTTCCCGTTTTCATTAATCCATCATAATGACGATTTAATAAATACGAATTAATCTGTTGCAAAGTATCTATTGCAACTCCTACCATAATGATTAATGATGTACCACCATAGAACATAGCCCAACCTTGTTGTACTCCAAACTGAACTACAATTGCTGGTAAGATAGATAGTGCTGCTAAGAATAACGATCCTGGGAACGTAATTCTAGATAACACAGAATCTAATCTATCTGCTGTATCTTTTCCTGGTCTGATACCTGGTATAAAACCACCACTTCTTTTTAAATCTTCAGCCATTTTATTCGTAGGAATAGTAATTGCTGTATAGAAATAACTAAAAATGATAATCAATAATGCAAAAATCACATTATACCATAAACCATTAATATCTTGTAAACTTGCTATTGCTGGAAACTTTTGCGCCAAAGCTATAGGTACAAACATAATTGCTTGCGCAAAGATAATTGGCATTACACCTGCTGCATTTAGTTTCAAAGGAATATAATCTCTTGAACCTGCAACATTTTGAATGTTTCCTACAACTGTTCTTCTTGCGTACTGAACTGCAATTTTTCTTACAGCAGTAACCAATAACACAGTTAATAAAATTACTACAAACCAAACTATGATTTCAATTAACACCATCATAATTCCACCAGCACCAGCATTTGTTGTTTTTGCAACAAATTCTTGTAAAAATGCAGCTGGAAAATTAGCGATAATTCCAACAGTAATTAATAATGAAATACCATTACCAACTCCTTTATCTGTAATACGCTCTCCTAACCACATTGCAAAAATTGTTCCTGCAGTTAAGATAATGATTGATGAAACCCAAAATGTAGCTCCACTTACTAAAAATGCTTCAGGCGGTAAACCAAACTGAGTTTTAATAGCAGTAATATACGTTGGTGCTTGAACCAAGGTAATACCAATGGTTAACCATCTTGTAATTTGCGTAATCTTTTTACGTCCACTTTCTCCATCTTTTTGTAGTTTCTGTAAATAAGGAACAGCTATTCCCATTAATTGAACTACAATAGAAGCAGAAATATAAGGCATAATACCAAGTGCCATTACTGACGCTCTGGCAAATGCCCCTCCTGTAAATGCGTTTAATAATCCTAAAAGACCTCCATCAGTACTTTGTTTTAAAGCAGCTAATTGTAATGGATCTACCCCAGGTAAAGGAATAGCAGCCATAAAACGATATACTGCAATTAAACCAATAGTAAGAAGAATCTTGTTTTTCAACTCTTCAATACTGAAAATTTCTTTTAATCTATTAATTAAATTCATCATTTACGAAATCTTATAAAGTAACAGCTTCTCCTCCAGCCGCTTCAATAGCAGCTTTAGCTGATGCTGTAAATTTATGTACAGTTATATTTAATTTAGCTTTTAATTCTCCACCACCTAATATTTTTACTAGGTCGTTTTTGCTAGCTAATCTGTTAGCAACCAAAATATCTAAATCTACTGTATCTATTACCTTTCCACTATCAACTAAAGATTGTAATTTATCTAAGTTGATTCCTTGATACTCTTTTCTATTGATATTTGTGAAACCAAACTTTGGTACACGTCTTTGAAGTGGCATTTGCCCACCTTCAAAACCAATTTTACGAGAATAACCTGAACGAGATTTCGCACCTTTGTGACCTCTTGTAGAAGTTCCTCCGTGACCAGAACCTTCACCACGTGCGATTCTTTTCCCTTTTTTTACAGATCCTTCTGCTGGTGTTAAGTTATGTAAACTACTCATTTTAAATATCTTATTTTAATTCCTCTACAGAAACTAAATGTGAAACTTTATCTACCATACCAACTATTGATGGAGTTGCCTCATGCTCAACAGATTGGTTTAATCTACGTAAACCTAATGCTTCTAAAGTTCTTTTTTGATTCTTTAAACGCCCGATTTGACTTTTTACTTGTGTAACTTTAATTTTTGCCATCTCTTTTAGATTTATCCGTTAAATACTTTTTCTAAAGAAATTCCTCTTTGCTTCGCTATTGCAGATGCACTACGTAATTGTAATAAAGCATCAAAAGTTGCTTTTACTGCATTGTGAGGGTTAGAAGATCCTTGAGATTTAGATAATACATCATGCACACCTACAGACTCTAATACTGCACGTACTGCACCACCAGCAATAACCCCTGTACCAGGAGAAGCAGGCTTAATGAATACTTTTGCTCCACCAAACTTACCTTTTTGCTCATGAGGTAATGTACCTTCTAAAATAGGTATTCTTACTAAATTTTTCTTTGCATCTTCTACTGCTTTCGCAATTGCCGAAGAAACATCTTTAGACTTTCCTAATCCGTGTCCAACAACTCCGTTACCATCACCAACAACTACAATTGCAGAGAAACCAAATGCTCTACCACCTTTTGTTACTTTAGTTACACGTTGTACACCTACTAATCTATCTACAAGCTCTAATCCGCTTGGTTTAACTCTTTCTACGTTTTTATAACCTTGCATAATTTCTTAAAATTTTAAACCAGCTTCTCTTGCAGCGTCTGCTAATACTTTAACTCTACCATGGTATAAATAACCATTTCTATCGAAAGCAACTGTTTCAACTCCAGCTTTGGTAGCTTTTTCAGCGATTGATTTACCAACTGCTGCAGAAGCTTCTGCCTTTGTACCTGCTTTTATATCTCTAGATGAAACTGAAGCTAATGTTACTCCGTTTACATCGTCTACTAACTGAGCGTAAATTTCTTTATTACTTCTGTAAACCGATAATCTTGGTTTAGCAGCTGTACCAGAAACAATCTTTCTGATTCTACGCTTAATTCTAGCTCTTCTTTGTAATTTTGATAATGCCATAATGCTATATCTTATGCAGATTTACCTGCTTTTCTTCTTAATTGTTCTCCTACAAACTTAACTCCTTTACCTTTGTATGGTTCTGGTCTACGGAAACCTCTAATTTTCGCAGCTACTTGACCAACTAATTGTTTATCATAAGAAGTTAATTTAACGATTGGATTTTTCCCTTTTTCAGATACTGTTTCAACTTTAACCTCTGGAGCTAATTCTAAAACAATATTATGTGAAAATCCTAGTGCTAAATCTAGTTTTTGACCTTGGTTTGATGCTCTATAACCTACACCAACTAATTCTAATTCTTTAGTCCAACCTTTAGATACACCTTCTATCATATTATTGATTAAGGCTCTCATTAATCCGTGTTGAGCTTTATGGTCTTTGCTTTCAGATGCTCTTTCTAATACAACTTGTGCATCTTCTACTTTCACTGTAATTCCTTCTGAAATAGTTTGAGTTAACTCACCTAATTTTCCTTTTACAGTTACTACATTGTCTTTTATGCTTACATCTACACCTTGTGCGATGCTAACGGGATTTTTTCCTATTCTACTCATCTTTCAAGATTTAATAAACGTAACATAAAACTTCTCCTCCAACATTCTCTAAACGTGCTTTTTTGTTTGTCATTACACCTTTAGATGTAGAAACAATAGCAATTCCAAGTCCGTTTAATACCCTTGGCATCTCTTTAGAGCCAACGTATTTACGTAAACCTGGTGTACTGATTCGTTGAATTTTTCTAATTACTGACTCTTTTGTGTCTTTGTCATATTTTAAAGCAATTTTGATGGTTCCTTGAACAGACTCATCATTAAATTGATAACTTAAAATATACCCTTGATCAAACAAAATCTTAGTCATTTCCTTCTTCAAGTTCGAAGCTGGAATTTCCACTACTCTGTGTCCTGCAGCGATTGCATTTCTTACTCTTGTAAGAAAATCCGCGATTGGATCTGTATACATATTTATTTAAATTGCGATTACGGTTTTCAATTATCTCTATTTACCTACAGTTTTCACTGTGAAAATCGAACCTATAATCAGTTAAAATTCTTATACTCAAAAAAAATAGAGCGTGCAAAGATACACATTCTATTTTTATTTTTAAGCTTTATTAATGATTTCTACCAACTTGCTTTTTTAACACCTGGTATTAACCCTTGATTAGCCATTTCACGAAACGTTACACGAGAAATACCAAATTGTCTCATATATCCTTTAGGACGACCAGTAAGTTTACATCTGTTGTGCATTCTTATTGGTGAAGCATTTTTTGGTAATTTTTGCAAAGCTTCATAGTCACCAGCTTCTTTTAAAGCTTTTCTCTTTTCAGCGTATTTTGCAACTGTTTTTGCTCTTTTGCGTTCGCGAGCTTTCATTGATTCTTTAGCCATTTCTTAATTTTTTTTGAATGGTAAACCTAATTCTCCTAATAACGACTTAGCTTCTTTATCAGTATTTGCAGATGTTACAAATGTAATATCCATTCCTCCGATTTTCTTAACTTTGTCAATATTGATTTCTGGGTAGATGATTTGTTCAGTAATTCCTAAATTGTAATTACCTCTTCCATCAAATCCATTAGCTTTTATACCGTTAAAGTCTCTTACACGAGGCAAAGAAGCTGTAACTAATCTGTCTAAAAACTCATACATCTTATCACCTCTTAACGTAACTTTTACACCAATTGGCATTCCTTTACGTAATTTAAATGATGCAACGTCTTTTTTAGACATCGTAGAAATTGCTTTTTGACCTGTAATGTTAGTCAACTCTTCTACAGCATAATCTATTAATTTCTTATCTGCAATTGCAGCACCAACACCTTTAGAAACAACTATTTTTTCTAATTTTGGTACTTGCATTACATTATTGTAACTGAATTCTTCAGTAAGAGCTTTAATGACTCTTTCTTTGTATTCTGCTTTTAATCTTGGTACGTAACTCATGATTACTACTATTTTTTAGTTTTTTTAGAGATTCTTGTTTTAGTATCTCCATCAACATTATAACCAACCCTTACAGCTACACCTTCTTCTACTAACATAACGTTAGAGATGTGCAATGATGCTTCTTTTTTTACAATACCACCTTGAGGATTTTGAGCACTTGGCTTAGTGTGCTTAGAAACTAAGTTTACACCTTCTACTAATACTCTATCGTTGTCCTTGATAATTTGTAAAACCTTACCTTCAGATCCTTTATGATCTCCTGCAATTACTTTTACAGTATCTCCTGATTTTATTTTGAACTTCTTCATTTCTGTATAATGATTTAAAGCACTTCAGGTGCTAATGATACTATTTTCATGAATTGTTTCTCACGAAGCTCACGAGCAACAGGACCAAATACACGTGTTCCTCTCATTTCCTCTGTAGGATTTAAAAGTACACAAGCGTTATCATCAAATCTGATATAAGATCCGTCTTTACGTCTTACTTCTTTTTTAGTTCTTACAACAACTGCTCTAGATACTTGACCTTTTTTTACAGTTCCGTTAGGAGTTGCAGCTTTAACAGATACAACAATCTTGTCTCCAATACTTGCGTAACGTTTTTTTGTTCCTCCTAAAACTCTAATTACTAAAACTTCTTTAGCTCCAGTATTATCTGCTACTTTTAATCTTGATTCTGTCTGTAACATATTATTTAGCTCTTTCTAGGATTTCTACTAATCTCCAACGTTTAGATTTACTCATAGGTCTTGTTTCCATGATCCTAACAGTATCACCTTCGTTGCAATCATTCTTTTCGTCGTGTGCAACGTACTTCTTAGTCTTTAATACGAACTTTCCGTACATTGGGTGCTTAACTCTTTTAGTTTCAGAAACAACAATAGATTTCTCCATTTTGCTGCTAGAAACAACACCAATTCTCTCTTTTCTAAGATTTCTTTTTTCCATCTTTAAAACTGACTATAGAATTATTGTAATTCTCTTTTTGTTAATTCTGTTGCAATTCTTGCTACAGTTCTTCTTAAACTTCTCAACTGCAATGGGTTCTCTAGTGGAGTGATTGCGTGAGCCATTTTAAGATCAGTATAATTCTTTTGCAACGCTCCCAACTTCTCATTAAGATCTGCTGTAGATAATTCTTTAATTTCTGATTGTTTCATTTTATATCGAATTATGCGTTAATATCAAAATCTCTTGCGATTACAAACTTCGTTCTTACAGGAAGTTTCTGAGCTGCTAAACGCAAAGCTTCTTTTGCTACGTGCATTGGTACTCCACCAACTTCAAACAAAATTCTACCTGGTTTAATAACTGCAACAAAATGATCTGGTGCTCCTTTACCCTTACCCATACGAACCTCTAAAGGTTTCTTAGTGATAGGCTTGTCTGGAAAAATTTTAATCCAAAGTTGCCCCTCTCTTTTCATATGACGAGTTGCCGCGATACGAGCTGCTTCTATTTGACGAGAAGTTAATAAGTTCTGATCTAAAGATTTGATACCAAACATTCCGTTAGAAAGTTGATTCCCTCTTTGAGAATTACCAGTCATATTCCCTTTCGACTTCTGTACCTTACGGTATTTTACTCTTTTTGGCTGTAACATTTTTAATTTCTAATTTTAAAAATTATTTTCTTCTACGAGGTTGACGCTTAGATCTATCACCACCTTTACCACCTTGTTTCTTAGACAAGCCAACTAACGGAGATAATTCTCTTTTACCATAAACCTCACCCTTCATAATCCATACTTTAACACCTATTCTTCCATAAGTAGTATGAGATTCTACAAGTGCATAATCAATATCAGCTCTAAAAGTAGAAAGAGGAATTCTACCTTCTTTATAGTGCTCAGAACGTGCCATTTCTGCTCCGTTTAAACGACCTGAAATTTGAACCTTAATTCCTTCAGCGTTCATACGCATAGTTGCAGCAATAGCCATTTTGATTGCTCTCTTGTAAGAAATTCTATTTTCAATTTGACGTGCAATACTAGTTGCAACTAATCTTGCATCTAATTCTGGACGTTTAATTTCAAATATATTAATTTGAACTTCTTTACCTGTAATTTTCTTAAGCTCTTCTTTTAACTTGTCTACTTCCTGACCTCCTTTACCAATAATGATACCTGGACGTGCTGTTGTAATAGTAACGGTTACAAGTTTTAAAGTACGCTCTATAATTACTCTAGAAACACTTGCTTTAGATAATCTAGCATAAATATACTTTCTTATCTTATCATCTTCAGCAATTTTATCTCCGTAGTCATTACCACCATACCAGTTAGATTCCCAACCTCTGATGATTCCTAAACGATTTCCTATTGGATTAGTTTTTTGTCCCATTTCTACTTTGATTAATTACTTAAATTTTTACTACCTAACTCTAAAGTAACGTGATTAGAACGCTTACGAATTCTATGTGCACGACCTTGTGGAGCAGGTCTTAATCTTTTTAACATTCCTGCGCTATCTACATAGATAGATTTCACAAATAATCCAGCATCTTCAATTGATGCATCTTCATTTTTAGCTTGCCAGTTTGCAATTGCAGACAATAACAATTTCTCTAAATTTCTTGATGCTTCTTTAGGACTGAACTTTAAGATTTGTAAAGCTTTTTCAACTTCAACACCTCTTACTTGATCTGCTACTAAACGCATTTTTCTTGGTGACGTAGGACAGTTAGTAAGCTTCGCGAAAGCACGTTGCTTTCTATCTGCTTTTAACTGATCTGCCATATTTTTTTTACGAACTCCCATTTCCTACTATTTTTTTCCTTTATTTTTTGCACCAGCGTGTCCTCTAAAAGAACGAGTTGGTGAAAATTCGCCTAATTTATGCCCTACCATGTTTTCTGTAACATAAACTGGTACAAACTGACGTCCATTATGAACAGCGATAGTTTGACCTACAAAATCTGGAGATATCATACTTGCTCTAGACCAAGTTTTGATTACAGATTTGCTACCAGATTCTACATTAGCCAACACTTTTTTCTCTAATTTATAGTGAATGTAAGGTCCTTTTTTTAATGATCTTGCCATAACTTAATTATTTCTTTCTACGTTCGATAATGTACTTATTACTAGCTTTAGTCTTAGATCTAGTTTTGAATCCTTTAGCAGGAATACCATTTCTTGATCTTGGATGACCTCCAGAAGAACGTCCTTCACCACCTCCCATTGGGTGATCAACAGGGTTCATTCTTACAGCGTTAACTCTTGGTCTTCTACCCAACCATCTTCTTCTACCTGCTTTACCAGATACTAATAATTGGTGATCTGAATTAGACACAACACCAATAGTTGCTGTACAAGTTAATAAGATTAACCTAGTTTCTCCAGAAGGTAACTTCACAGTTGCATATTTACCCTCTCTTGCCATTAATTGAGCAAAAGAACCAGCCGAACGCGCCATAACAGCACCTTGACCTGGATGTAATTCTATACATGAAATTGTTGTTCCTAAAGGAATTTCACTAAGCGGCATTGTGTTTCCAATCTCTGGAGTAACACCAGAACCTGAAACGATAGTTTGACCTACTTTTAAACCGTTTTGAGCAATTACATAACGTTTTTCACCATCAGTATAATTAACTAAAGCAATAAATGCTGTACGATTTGGATCGTACTCTATAGTTTTTACTGTTGCAGGAACACCTTTTTTATCTCTTTTAAAATCGATAATACGGTATTTTTGTTTATGACCACCACCAATATTACGTGTTGTCATTCTACCCTGATTGTTTCGACCTCCAGATCTTTTTTTCGGAGCCAATAATGACTTTTCCGGCTTATCAGTTGTTATGGTGTCGAACCCATTTACAACTCTAAAACGCTGACCTGGTGTTATTGGTTTTAATTTTCTAACTGACATTCTGTCTTTTCTTAAAGATTGTTATAAAAATCAATACTTTCTCCTTCAGCTAACTGCACAATCGCTTTTTTATACCCACCTTTAACACCAGTAACTAAACCTTTTTTAGTATACTTTGTGTTTCTTTGGATTGGATAATTTAAAGTTTTTACACTAGAAATAGAAACTCCATAAGCAGCCTCAACAGCTTCTTTGATTTCTACTTTGTTAGCACTTTTATCTACAACAAATGTGTAACGATTAAATAATTCGCTATCGCTTGTTGCTTTTTCCGTAATAATAGGTTTTACTAAAATACTCATATCCCTATTTGCTTAAATTTGAGTTAATTCCTTCTAAAGAACCTTCAGTAATCACAACTGTATTAGCGTTTAACACACCATACGTATTAATTTCTGAAGCTTTAACTACTTTAGAGTTTTTTAAGTTACGTGATGATAAGTACACATTTGTACTTTCACTACCTAACACAAACAAAGATTTCTTAGTATCTAATTCTAAAGCCTTTAATACATTTACAAAGTTTTTAGTCTTTGGAGAATCAAAATTAAAATCTTCAACTACTACTAAGTTTTTATCATTTGCTTGAATACTTAAAGCTGACTTACGAGCCAAACGCTTTAAGTTCTTATTCAATTTAAAAGAATAATTTCTAGGTCTTGGTCCAAACATACGTCCTCCACCTCTAAAAACACCAGACTTGATAGAACCTGCTCTAGCAGTACCAGTTCCTTTTTGTTTTTTTATCTTTCTTGTAGAACCAGTAATTTCAGCTCTCTCTTTAGACTTATGCGTTCCTTGGCGTTGGTTTGCCAAGTACTGCTTAACATCTAAATAAATAGCATGATCATTAGGCTCTATACCAAATACATCCTTAGAAAGCTCAACCTTTCTACCTGTATCTTTTCCTGTAATATCTAAAACTGCTACTTTCATTATTTCTGAATAGTTACAAAAGCGTTTTTGTGTCCAGGAATAGCTCCTTTAACAACAAGTAAGTTCTTCTCAGCAACTACTTTTAACACTCTTAAGTTTTGTACTTTCACTTTTTCTCCACCCATTCTTCCTGCCATACGCATTCCTTTGAATACTCTTGCAGGATAAGATGCAGCACCAATTGAACCAGGAGCTCTTAATCGGTTATGTTGACCGTGAGTAGCTTGACCAACACCACCAAAACCGTGACGTTTTACTACACCCTGAAAACCTTTACCTTTAGAAACACCTGACACATCAACAAATTCTCCTTCAGCAAAGTGCTCTACTGTGATCAAATCTCCTAATTTGTACTCTTCTTCAAATCCTTGGAATTCAACGACTTTTTTCTTAGCAGTGGTGCCAGCTTTTTTAAAGTGACCGTCTAACGCTTTGTTAGAACTCTTCGCCTTTTTGTCATCGAAACCAATTTGCAACGCATTGTATCCGTCAACCTCTTCGGTTCTGACTTGGGTAACAACGCAAGGACCTGCTTCGATTACCGTACAAGGAATATTCTTCCCGTTTTCATCAAATAAGCTGGTCATTCCAATTTTTCTTCCTATTAACCCAGACATTTAGTTAAAATTTTAGACGATAGAACTAATATCCAGCGCGTCTATTATTAATAATTATTGTTTTGAAACTTATGTTTCACTCAAATCCTTTGAATTTCTTTCAAAAAAAACAGCGCAAAAACATCTTCTACACTGAATTTGTTTTTACCGTTTTTCCTTCGCGAAACGCTCTGGACATGTTACTATTTCAAAAGAAATAGCATCACCCTACTCTATTTCGGGCTGCAAAAGTATAAAAAACTTTCGGTTTAACAAAATTAAACCGAAAGTTAAATACTTATTTGGTTTAAATTCCGAGACACTTAGACAAACTCAGTGTGACATCGGAAATTAACTACACCTTAATCTCAACTTCAACACCACTTGGTAACTCAAGTTTCATTAAAGCATCGATAGTCTTTGAAGAAGAACTATAGATGTCTAATAATCTTTTGTAAGCAGCTAATTGAAATTGCTCTCTAGATTTTTTGTTTACGTGTGGAGAACGCAATACTGTAAAAATCTTTTTATGTGTTGGTAATGGTATTGGTCCGTTTACAACAGCACCAGTACTTTTTACCGTCTTTACTATTTTTTCAGCAGATTTATCTACTAAATTGTAATCGTAAGACTTTAATTTTATTCTAATTTTTTGACTCATCTTTTATATTATTAGTAGATTAACCTTTAGCAGCAGCTATTACTTCTTCTGAAATATTTGATGGAGTTTCTGCATAGTGAGAAAATTCCATTGTAGAAGTAGCTCTACCAGAAGACATTGTTCTTAAAGCAGTTACATAACCAAACATTTCTGATAATGGCACTGTTGCTTTTACAACTTTAGATCCAGCCCTATCTGACATATCAGATACTTGACCTCTTCTTCTATTTAAGTCCCCTACGATATCACCCATATTTTCTTCTGGAGTTAACACCTCTAACTTCATAATTGGCTCCATAATTTTAGCTCTTGCAGCTTTTGCAGCAGCTTTGTAACCTAATTTTGCAGCTAATTCGAATGATAATTGATCAGAATCTACAGGGTGGAAAGAACCATCCTTTAAAGTAACCTTCATTGAATCCATTTCATAACCTGCTAATGGACCATTTTTCATTGCTTCTTTGAATCCTTTTTCTACTGATGGTACAAATTCTTTTGGAACGTTACCACCTTTAATAATAGATTCAAACTGTAAACCTTGAACACCTTCTTCTGCAGGCTCCATAGTAAACACAATATCAGCAAATTTACCACGTCCACCAGATTGCTTTTTATAAACCTCTCTGTGATTTGCAGCAGCAGTAATTGCTTCTTTGTACTCAACTTGTGGCTGACCTTGATTTACATCAACTTTAAACTCACGCTTTAAACGATCTACAATAATATCTAAGTGTAACTCACCCATTCCTGATATAATTGTTTGACCTGAAGCTTCGTCAGTTCTTACTGTAAATGTTGGATCTTCTTCTGCTAATTTACCTAAAGCCATACCTAGTTTATCAACATCAGCTTTTGTTTTAGGCTCAACAGCAATACCAATTACGGGATCTGGAAAATCCATTGATTCTAACACAATAGGATTCTTTTCATCAGATAAAGTATCACCTGTTTTAATAGATTTAAATCCTACAGCAGCACCAATATCACCTGCTTCGATATAATCTAAAGCATTTTGTTTATTTGCGTGCATTTGATAGATTCTAGAGATACGCTCTTTTTTACCTGAACGATTGTTCAACACATAAGAACCTGCATCTAATCTACCTGAATATGATCTAAAGAATGCTAAACGACCTACAAAAGGATCTGTAGCAATTTTAAATGCTAAAGCTGAAAAAGGCTCTTTTGCATCTGGTTTTCTCTCAATTTTATCTCCTGAATCAGGATCTGTACCTATCACATTACCTCTATCCAATGGAGAAGGCAAATAACGACACACAGCATCTAATAAGAATTGAACTCCTTTATTTTTAAATGCTGAACCACAAATCATTGGAATGATTGCCATGTCCATTACAGCAGCTCTTAATGCAGCATGTACTTCATCTTCTGTAATAGAATCTTCATCTTCCATGAATTTCTCTAACAAATTCTCATCGTAACTTGCTACTTCTTCTATCAATAAAGCTCTGTATTCTCTAGCTTCTTCTTTTAATTCTTCTGGAATATCAATTACATCAAAAGTTGCACCTTGTGTTTCATCATGCCACACAATAGCTCTGTTTTTAACCAAATCAATAATTCCTTTAAAGTCACCTTCCTCACCAATTGGTAAAACAATAGGCACTGCATTAGAACCTAACATTTCTTTTACCTGAGTATTTACGTTTAAGAAATCAGATCCTTGACGATCCATTTTATTAACGAAACCAATTCTTGGTACTTTATAATTATCAGCTAATCTCCAGTTAGTTTCTGACTGAGGCTCAACACCATCAACAGCTGAAAATAAGAATACTAAACCATCTAATACACGTAAAGACCTATTTACCTCAACAGTAAAATCTACGTGACCAGGAGTATCAATAATATTAAAGTGATATCCTTTAGTTTCTGGAGTTGGTTTTGCATTTTCTAAAGGAAACTGCCATGTACAAGTAGTTGCAGCAGAAGTAATTGTTATACCTCTTTCCTGCTCTTGCTCCATCCAGTCCATTGTTGCTGCACCATCATGAACCTCTCCAATCTTATGAGAAACTCCTGTATAGTACAATACACGTTCTGTAGTTGTGGTTTTACCAGCATCAATGTGTGCTGCAATACCAATATTTCTTGTAAATTTTAAATCTCTTGCCATTTCTTAAAATCTGAAGTGTGAGAATGCTTTGTTTGCTTCTGCCATTTTGTGTGTATCTACTCTTTTCTTAACAGCAGCTCCTTCTTCTTTAGCCGCAGCTAAAATTTCAGCAGCTAAACGTTGCGCCATGGTTTTTTCATTTCTCTTACGAGTATATAAAATCATCCATTTGATAGCCATAGATACTTTACGATCTGGTCTAATTTGCATTGGGATTTGGAATGTTGCACCACCTACTCTACGAGATCTTACTTCTACGTGAGGCATTACATTAGACAAACCATCTTTCCAAATTTCTAAAGCTGATTTTTCTTCATCAGTCTTTTTTTCTTCTATGATATCCATTGCATCATAAAATACTTTGAACGCTACAGATTTCTTACCACTCCACATCAAGTTATTTACAAAACGTGTAACTAACTGATCATTAAACTTTGGATCCGGTAAAAGCTCTCTTTTTTTCGCTCTTCTTTTTCTCATGTCTTTACATTAAAAAAGTTAATAATTTTACTTCTTTGGGCGTTTCGCTCCGTATTTTGATCTACGTTGCGTTCTTCCTTCAACTCCTGCAGTATCTAAAGCACCACGAACTACGTGATATTTTACACCTGGTAAGTCTTTTACCCTTCCACCTCTAACTAATACTATCGAGTGCTCTTGCAAGTTGTGTCCTTCACCTGGAATGTATGCGTTTATCTCATTACCATTTGTTAATCTAACTCTGGCAACTTTACGCATTGCTGAATTAGGTTTTTTTGGCGTAGTAGTATAAACACGTGTACAAACACCACGTCTTTGTGGACTTCCTTGTAACGCAGCCGATTTACTCTTCTTAGTTATTTTGGTTCTTCCTTTACGAACTAATTGTTGAATAGTTGGCATACTAAATAATTATTGTTTTACGTTTATATTAAACATTACCCTATTTTTAAGGGTCTGCAAATGTACAACTAATTTCTAATTATTCAAATATCAGCAAGTTATTTTTCTAAACTATTGTTTTTTATATTTACTTATCTGATTTTAAATTACTTTTGAAGTTAAAGAATACAAGAGTTTGAGGAGTAAATTTATACCTTATATATATAGTTTTTTTTTATTAATTAATTCTTACGGATTAACGTCTCAAGAATATAAATTAAAATTAACTTCTACAGAAGAAATTGAGAAATCAGTTTTAAAAAAGATTGATTTTCATAAAAAACACAAAGACTCTACCAAGATTCTTGATGAAATTCAGAAAATCTCTGATTACTTAAAAAATAATGGTTATTTCACCAACACTATAGATAGTGTTACAAAAAAGAGAAAGACAATCACTGCATTCTTTTCTTTGGGCTTTAAAATTAACAAGGCAACACTAAACATCAACAAAGAACTTGAAATCTATTTTGATGAATATAAAATCAATAGGCATTCGGTTACTATTCCTATCAAAAGTTTACAGACAAAACTTTTAGGCATTTCCAAGAAGCTAGACAGTGAAGGAAAATCTTTCTCAAAAATTCAACTTGAAAATATATCAATCAAAAACAATATTTTATTTGCTGATTTACACATAAATGAATCAAAAAAAAGAAAGATAAACAAAGTTGTTATTAAAGGATATGAAGAATTCCCTAGATCGTTCTTAAAAAATTACTTTGATTTAAATGACAAAACCATATTCAATCAACCAAAAATAAAAAACGTATCCTCTCTTTCAAAAGGTCTAGAATTTGCGAAAGAAATAAAACCACCAGAAGTTTTATTTACAAAAGACTCCACATTCTTATACCTGTATTTAAAAAAACAACAAAACAATAGTTTTGATGGTATTGTAAATTTTACATCAAAAGAAAATGGAGGCATTTTATTTAATGGAAATATCGACTTAAAGTTGCATAATATTTTAAATACGGGTGAAAAATTTAATTTATTCTGGAACAGTATTGGCGAAGAAAGACAAGAATTTAAGTTATCGACAGAAATACCATATATTTTAAACTCTAAGATTTCACCAGAAATTTCATTTTCTATTTACAAACAAGATTCTACTTTTCTAAATACAAAATTCGATTCTAAACTATTTTACAATATTAACCCTAAGATCAAACTTGGAGTCACCTATAACTCTGAGACTTCGAAAAACCTTGAAACAACAATAGCAAATAACATAGAAACATTTAACAATTATTTTATTGGCCTACAATTTCTATACAGAATTCCTAAAAATGATGTTTTTTTTAATCATCATTTTTTTCTTGAAGTTAATCCAACTCTTGGGCAAAGAAAAACCAATTCTGACACAACCAATCAATTTAAAATTGACGCTACAATCTCATATATATGGGATTTAAATCAAAGAAGTAATTTTTACATCAAAAATAAAACCGGTTATTTAAGTTCAGATTCATTGATAAACAATGAACTTTTTAGAATTGGCGGTGTAGAATCTATAAGAGGATATAATGAACAAAGTATTTTTACCAGCAGTTATTCATATTTCAATTTAGAATATAGATATTTAACATCATCAAAAACATATCTCTACTCTATTACAGATTTTGGAACAGCTAAATTAACCTCTAAACAAAAAAACTTACTGGGCTTAGGTTTTGGATATTCATTTTTTTCAAAGAACAGTCGTATCAATATTGGTTATGTTTTGAATGAAGAATTCAGTTTTACAGATTCTAAAATTATTTTCAGCATGAGGATGTTTTTTTAATGATTATAGAGGTAATTTCTCAACTTTTTTAAAAATACCTTAACATTTTCTTGTCTTTTTTATGTTAAAAAGTTGGTGCTTTAAGATTAATTTAAGATTTTTGGACTTAATTAATTCAAATAATTATACAATGAAGACAAAGTTTAATGGATTTTTGACGCTATTTTTAGCGTTAGTAGTGCAGATTTCTTTTGCACAACAAAAGACTATTTCTGGGACAGTATCTGACCAATCAGGTCCTTTACCCGGGGTAAGTATTTTAATTAAAGGTACAAGTCAAGGTACCGAAAGTGATTTTGATGGTAAATATTCTATCAAAGCTAAATCTGGTGATATTCTTGTATTTAGATATCTAGGGTACAAGGTATTAGAAAAAAAAGTTGGTAACTCTTCCAAAATTAATGTTTTAATGAAAGAAGATGCCAAT
This sequence comes from Polaribacter septentrionalilitoris, assembly GCF_009832745.1. Classification (GTDB taxonomy): domain Bacteria; phylum Bacteroidota; class Bacteroidia; order Flavobacteriales; family Flavobacteriaceae; genus Polaribacter; species Polaribacter septentrionalilitoris. The sequence continues at coordinate 206,938 of NZ_VRMJ01000042.1, forward strand.
GTTCTTGACGAAATTGTTGTAACTGGTTTTGGTAGTGTTTCCAAAACTTCTTTTGCAGGGTCTGCAAAAGTTGTTGAAGGAGGAAATATTTCAAAAAAATCATTTACAAATGTAAGTCAGGCGTTAGCTGGTGAAGCTGCTGGTGTAACTGTAATAAACACTTCTGGACAACCAGGTAGTGTATCTACTGTAAGAATTAGAGGTTTTGGTTCTGCGAATGGAAGTAATGCTCCTCTTTATATTGTAGATAACGCTCCTTTTGGAGGTAGTTTAAATGATATCAACACTGTTGATATCGAATCTGTAACCATCCTAAAGGATGCTTCTGCCACATCGTTATACGGTGCAAGAGGTGCTAATGGTGTAATTGTAATTACAACCAAAAGAGGTACTAAAAGTGGAAAGGGTTCATCTCTAAATGTTTCAATAAAATCAGGAACAAACTTTCAAGGTATTCCAAGATACGAAACTATTTCAAGCCCTGAAGAGTATATAGGAATTGCTTGGAGCGGTCTTCGTCAAAGGGGTTTATTAGAAAATTCAGGTGATAATGCTTTGGCAATCGGTTACGCAAATAGAAATTTATTTGAAGGGAATAATGATGATGTTTCAGATATCCCTCCAATTTATAACATGTGGAATATTTCAGATTCTGGGGCAACTGGTGTTTCAGAATTAATCGACCCTGCTACAGGACAAGTTAGACCTGGAGTAACAAGAAGATATGATCCTGACAATTGGGAAGATTTTGCTTTTCAACCTTCAAACAGATTAGAGGCAAATGTTTCATTATCAAACTCATTTGAAGGTTCATCTATATACGTGTCACTTGGTTTTATTGAAGATATAGGATTTGCTTCAAATACGGATTTTAAAAGATTAAATGCACGTGTTGCTGGTGTAAATCAGTTTGGTGATAATATTACCGTTAATACATCTTTGAACTATACCCAGACTGTCGCAAATGATAATGGTACAGGTTCTTCATCTTCCTCACAATTTTGGTGGATAGATAATATCCCTAGCATTTACCCTTTATTTAGAAGAGACGCAGCTGGTGATAGAATACCTGACCCTATCTATGGTGGATTCTTATTCGATTATGGATTAGAACAAGGACGTGGTTTCGGTTTTGCAACAAATGGTGTAGCTGATTCTCAGATTAACATCAGTAGAAATAAAAATAACTCAGTTAACTTTAACAATGATATCAAAGCAACTTTATTTGAAGGTTTAACCTTTGAAAACAATTTTGCATATCAATATTTCATGAATGATGATATCGATTTAAATGAGCCTTTTTATAGCCCTGCTAAAGGTAATAATGGTTTAATTAATAGAGCTCGTAGAGAAACTAAAAACTTTACTTTAAGAACAGGGTTCCGTTACATAAAAGAATTCAATGATTTAAAAGTTAATGCTTTTGTTTCTCACGTTGTAACTAGTGATGAATTTAACTACTTAGAAGCTGAGCGTACTAATTTAGTTACACCTTTTGGAACTGACATTTCTAATGGTGTTGTAAACCAACCTGTTGATGGTTTTACTGACAATGAAAGAACAGAAAGTTATATAGCAAACGTTACTACTGATTATGCTGGTAAGTATTTTTTAAATGCTACTTTCAATAGAGATGCATCATCAAGATTTGTAAATAACAAATGGGGTAACTTCTATTCTGTTGGTGCTGCTTGGATAATGTCTAAAGAAGACTTCTTAAGTGACTATGATTTTATTGACCTTTTAAAGTTTAAAGCTAGTTATGGTGTACTTGGTAACTCTGGTGTTTTAAATGGTACTGTAGCTAATCTTTATCCAGGATACAATCAATATTCTGTTAATAACCTAAATGGTAACATTTCATTAGCATTCAATTTTAAAGGAAGTCCTGATCTTACATGGGAAAGTTCTAACCAATTAAATCTAGGTGTAGAGTTTGGATTAGGTAATTTTGTTGATGCTACAGTAGAATACTACAGAATAAATACTACAGATATGTTCTTTAGCAGAAATGCAGGACCATCTGTTGGTTACGCATCACTATTAGTAAATGATGGTGAAATACTTAATCATGGTGTTGAATTTGATTTAGATTTTAAACTTATTAACAAAGATAAATTTAAACTAAATTTTGGTGTTAATGGTGCTATGTTAACTAATGAATTTAAGGCTTTACCAATTGACCCTGCAACTGGTGAACAACAAAAACTATCAATAAACGGACAATTTGCTTATGAAGTTGGGCGTTCTTTATATGATAGATATATTCCTGTTTATGCGGGTGTTAATCCTGCTACTGGTGCTGCACAATGGGAACGTAGTTTTGATGATATAAATGGTGACGGTGTATATGCCGCAGCTGATGATGTTCTTATTACTAGTTTGTCTCAATATCTTTACGACAACCCAAATGCCAATGTAGCTCAAGACATTACTGAAGTTTATGCTGAGGCAACTGATAAATTTATTGATAAAACAGCTATTGCAGATGTTACTGGAGCATTCAGAATTAATGCTGAAATTGGTGATTTCTCAATCAGTACTTTATTTAACTATCAAATTGGTGGATGGGCTTATGATGCGGCATATGCTAATCTTATGGATAATGATTTTGCAGGAACAAACAATTTTTCTGTTGATATCAGAAATCGTTGGAAGAACCCAGGTGACATCACCGATATTCCAAGACAAGATGCTGGTTCTCAAGTACAACAGAATTCAGTTTCAACAAGATTTTTAACTGACGCATCATATTTGGCTTTAAACAATATTCGTATTGGATACAAGTTACCTAGTCAAGTTGCTTCAAAAATTGGAGCTAAAAACTTAGAAATATTTGCTACTGGTGATAACCTTTGGTTAGCCTCAAAAAGAAGAGGGTTTAACCCATCAACATCAATATCTGGTGTTTCAAGCATTTATTCATATAGCCCATTATCTACCATTGTATTGGGAATTAATTTAAACTTATAATAAATTATGAAAACAAAAATAAAAATTATATTATTAGGATTTGTTGCAGTATTCACTTCGTGTAGTGAAGACTTTTTAGTGACAGAACCAACAGCCACGTTAACTGCTGAAGCAGTAGCTGAAGCAGCTGAAATAAACCCTGCAGTAGGAAAGGGAACACTTTTAGGTATTTATGAAAACCTTTATCGTAGAGGTAGTGGTGGAAGTACTGCCCAAGAAGATTTTGGTATCACATCTATCTATATGAACATGGATATTCTTTGTGCAGATATGGCTCATCTTGGTAAGAGTTTTAGTAGACAAAGAAATATTTCTGAATTGACTGCAACGTTAGATCCAGATAGTAATGTCAATAGAATGCCTTGGAGGTTCTTATATAGAATAATAAATTTATCAAATTTAATAATCGATGCAGCAGGTGGAAATGATGTAGTGCCATCTACTCAGACTGCAAAATTTAATATTGGTCAAGCAAAAGCACTTAGAGGATATGCATATTATAATTTGATTCATATGTATGTAAACGATATTTCTAACTTATCGCAAAATGTTCTTCCAATATATGCTAGTGCAAATGACCTTGAACAGCCTAAGAGTTCGCTTCAAGAGGTTTTTGATTTTGCTCTTAAAGATTTATTAGAAGCAGAAACATTATTAGAAGGTTTTGTAAGAGAAGACAAAATTGAGATTAACCAAGATATTGTAAGAGGTATTATTGCAAGAACATATGGAGCTTTAAACAATTGGCAACAAACTGAAATTTATGCAAAAAAAGTTATTGATGCAGGTAATCATACTATAATGTCAAATGATGAAGTTGCACTTTTACCTGGTGAAACTGGAGAAATAGGTGGATTTAATGATGTTAAATCTGTTTCTGGTATTATGTGGGGGGTAGACATTACTCCAGAAGGTCAAGGCTTAGCTTCTTTGTTTTCATGGTGGGGATTTATGGATCAATACAGTTACAGTTATGCTGCTGTTGGTAACCATAAAGGTATTGATGCTGACTTATTTGCTAAATTTAGAGCAGATGATATTAGAAGATTGCAGTTTGATGATGCTAATTCTTCTGACCTTAGACCAGCTGGTAAATTCTACTACAAGGGTGCACATTTAGCAGGTTTCCGTCGTTTTTCTGGACCTCAATTGAATATAGATTCTGATTCACATTATATGCGTATTGCTGAATTCTACCTACTACATGCTGAAGCTGCCGCAGAAAATGGAAATTATGCTGCTGCACGTACAAGTTTAAAAGCTTTATTAAATATAAGATTAACAGATGCTTCTTATATTGATGCTTTACCTGATAGTGACTTGGCTGAAGAAGCTGCATTACAAGCAAGATTAGAGCTTTGGGGTGAAGGACAATCTTATTACATTATGAAAAGAAGAAGAGAAACTAGAACTAGAGGTTCTAATTGGTTAGACTTTAAAGGTGAATCTTTTAGTCATGATGATGAACGATTAACTTTTGAAATTCCTCAAGATGAAATCGTAGGTAATCCTAATATTACTGATCAAAACTAAGTTTATTTTAAACTTGATTATACTTAAAACCATCTCTTTTAGAGATGGTTTTTTTTTATCCTAATATATTTTTAACATACATTTGCAAGATGACTACAGAAACTACAAATATTTTCGGTATAAGAGCCATAATAGAAGCTATTGAAAGTAATTCTACCATTAACAAAATTTACCTCCAAAAAGGATTACGAGGTGATTTGTTCTATGAGTTAAGCAAATTAATAAAATCTAAGAAAATAGCAACTAGTACTGTTCCTGTAGAAAAGCTGAATAGGCTTTCGAAAAACAATAATCATCAAGGTGCAGTTGCTCAAATTTCTCCAGTAGAATTTTATGACTTAGAGAAATTGATAGAAACAACAATAGATTCTGGTAAAACGCCTCTATTCTTGGTATTAGATCAACTTTCTGATGTTAGAAACTTTGGAGCTATCATTAGAACTGCTGAATGTACAGGTGTAGATGGAATTATCATTCAAAAAAATGGTAGTGCTCCAGTTAATGCAGAAACCATAAAAACTTCTGCTGGTGCCGCTTTTAAAATGCCTATTTGTAAAGTAGATCATATTAAAGATGCTTTGTTTTTACTACAAGCCTCTGAAATTAAAACAGTTGCTGCTACCGAAAAAACAGAAGATTCTATTTTTGATGTTAATTTTAATCAACCCATTGCAATTATTATGGGTTCTGAACATAGAGGAGTAAATCCTTCTGTTTTAAAAATGGTAGATTACAAAGCTAAATTACCTTTGCTGGGTGAAATAGAATCATTAAATGTTTCTGTAGCTTGTGGGGCATTTTTGTATGAAACTGTTAGACAAAGAATAATAATTAACAACTAGTAACTTCTACTCTTGTTCATCAATTAGTTCATCCTCTTTTTGAGGTGGATTAAAATTTCCATCTTCATCAAAAAGTAAGTCAAATTCAGTTTTAGAAAATTGATGTTCTTCTCTTATGACACCTCTTTTTCTGTGAATAACTGCCAAAATTAATCCAACTAAAAAGCCAGATAAGTGTCCTTCCCATGACATTCCTTCTTTAATTGGCATCACATACCAAATCATACTTCCATATAAAAAAATGATGGCTAACGATAGGGCTACTAATCTAAAGTGTTTCTTAATTAATCCGCTAAAAAAAACAAAACTAAAAAGTAAATATACAATTCCACTTGCTCCAATATGATAAGATTCTCTTGCAATTGTCCAGGTTAGCAATCCTGTAAAAAAAGCACCATATAATAATACTTTGTAAGCAACATCTTTATAAAAATAAAAAAGACTGCTTAAAAGCACAAATAAAGGAATGGAATTATTAAACAGATGATTGGTATTACTATGAATAAAATGTGTCAAGAAAACACCTTTTAAACCTTCTAAAGTTCTAGGATAAACTCCGTATTTATTAAAATTGAAATCGAAATTGATTTCAATCCAATAAACAAACCAAATTATGATTACAAATAAAGTAGGAATTAAAAAAATCGATTGTTGTTGTTTGAAATGTTGCTCATCTTTCATCAGCATTAAAAATAACAAAATCCTTTCCAAAATCATTTTTTACAATTTCTGTCAGAAATCTTTACTATTTTTACTCAATGAATGAACCTTTGGCAGAAAGAATTAGACCAAAAACCCTTGACGATTATATTAGTCAGCAACATTTAGTAGGGAAAAATGGTGTTTTAACCAACTTGATAAAACAAGGAATTATTCCTTCGCTAATTTTGTGGGGACCTCCAGGAATAGGAAAAACTACGCTTGCAAATATTATTGCAACAGAATCTAACAGACCATTTTACACATTAAGTGCAATAAGTTCTGGTGTAAAAGATGTAAGAGATGTTATTGAAAAAGCCAAAAAAAGTGGTGGTTTGTTTACCGCTAAAAATCCCATTTTATTTATTGATGAAATTCATCGGTTTAGCAAGTCTCAACAAGATTCCTTACTGGGTGCAGTTGAAAAAGGTTGGGTTACTTTAATTGGCGCAACAACAGAAAACCCTAGTTTTGAAGTTATACCTGCACTACTCTCTCGTTGTCAGGTTTATATCTTAAATTCTTTTGATAAAAATGATTTGATTGCTTTATTAAATAGAGCAATGGAAAAAGACGAGTTTTTATCAAATAAAAAAATTACTTTAAAAGAAACTGATGCGTTATTACAAGTTTCTAGTGGTGATGCAAGAAAGCTCTTAAATATTTTTGATTTATTAGTTTCTACTGAAGATGAAATTGAAATTACAAATGATTTAGTATTAGAGAAAGTACAAAAAAATACGGTTAGGTACGATAAAACTGGAGAGCAACATTATGATATTATTTCTGCTTTTATAAAATCGATTAGAGGAAGTGACCCAAATGGTGCTTTGTATTGGTTGGCTAGAATGATTGAAGGTGGAGAAGATGTAAAATTTATTGCTCGAAGATTGCTTATATCAGCATCAGAAGATATTGGCAATGCAAATCCCACTGCTTTAATTTTAGCGAACAATACTTTTCAAGCTGTTGCTGTAATTGGTAATCCTGAGTCTAGAATTATACTAAGTCAATGTGCAGTATATTTGGCAAATTCACCAAAAAGTAATGCTTCTTATCTCGCTATAAAAAATGCACAAAGTTTGGTTAGAGAAACAGGGGATTTATCAATTCCGCTACATTTAAGAAATGCGCCAACTAAGCTGATGAAAGATTTAGATTATGGTAAGAATTACAAATATTCACACGATTATCCTAACAATTTTGTGGAACAAGAATTTTTGCCAGATGAAATTTCAGGAACTATATTGTATGAACCCGGAGATAATCAAAGAGAAAATCAATTTAAAGAAACATTAAAAAAACGTTGGAAGAAAAAATACAATTACTAAAACTTGATGGTGTACTTTTTTAATTGCGATTTACCATTCTCATAATATTGAGCTATCCAAAAATTACCACTCTTAAATAAAATTCCGCTTTTGTCTTTAAGTATAAAAACACCTTTTAAATTAGTATTTAAGATTTGATATACTATTGCTGGTTTCGCATTTACCAATTGAAATCCATTTTCTTTAGACTGGGCATAAAGTATTTCTAGCTTTTCTGTAATTATAGATTCTTTTATGACAGCATCTTTTTTTTCAGGATTTACATTCACTTTTGGTGAGACAACAACTGGAACCATTTTTTTGGAGTAAAAATTTTGTTAGAGAGCTTGTTTAGTATTGATCTGATTTCTTTAGAAAATCTAACTAATCTTCTACAATTACATATTTGTACTCATTTAGTCTTTCTATTTGATTATATATCGACAGTGAAACAAATAAGAAAATAGTAAAAATTAGTTTTTTATCATTTTTAATTGAATATTATATTAAAACCTAGCTGAAAGCTTAGGTTATTGGCAGATGTAATATCATTAAATTGAGCAATATTATCAACTACACCATAAAAATTTACTTTACCAAATTGCATTGATATTCCAGCGCCAATATTGTACAACGAATAATCATCGATAGTATAGGTAACTTTTGCATGAATTTTTTTTGAAAAAGATTTTTCATAAAACCCAGTTAATGCTAAAAGCGGACTTAATGGCCTAAAAACAGAATACAATTGAACTCCAATTGCATTGGTGTAGAAATCCTTATAAGTATTATCGTAACAATACTTGCTCCGTTTTTCACCAAAACTGTATTTTAAAGCTGCGTTTAACTTAGTTGGCCTCCAAGAAATGTAAGTTTCTTGAGTTTCTCTTGTAGGTAACTCATCTCTAAACCTTTGATCTAAATCACCCCAGTAATTTGTTCCATTATTTGCGTTGAAAGTTAAATCGATACCTTCAAAGATAAAATTACCTTCAATAGTTGTTGTCTTTACGTTTTTTTTATGTTTGATAAATCCGAAATCTAAAATACTTGCAGAAAACTCTAATTGTTTATCTATATGATAGGTTAGTCCAAAATCAAATCCAACTCCCAAGTTACTTCCTAAAAATGTATTTTTTAAATAAGCGCTTCCATCTTCTATATATTTATCTGTAGCACTATCAACTAATCCAGAAGTTCTAAAATTAATATTTATGTTATCTAAGTAGTGTGTATAAATATTATTGATTCCGTTAGCTGTAGTTAAAGTTCCTGAATTATTAGAACTCTCTAAATTTAAAGCTGATGAATAGATTTTAAACCTTCCTCCTACAGTTAGTTTTTCATTTATTTTTTTGGTAACACCAAAATGTAAAACTCCTATAAAATCTAATTTATATAAAATTTGAGAAGCACTAAAACTTTGATTTAAATATGCTGAATTACCTTCCATAAAAAGCTTAATTACGTCTTTTGGTAAGTATAAAATACCATCAATCTCTTCATAAAGACCAAAACTGAAATACGTCTTGTCATCAAATCGGTATCCTCCGTTTAAGACTTCTACTTGAGAGTGAAATTTTATGTGATCTCTTACATTTAATTTACTTATGACATCTGATACTTTATTATTGATTGATCTATTATCTGATAAAAACAAATCAGAGAGCGTAAATCCGCTTGAACCAAATTCTCCTGAAATACCAGAAAGTAATGGTACACCAACATGAAGTTTATAATTGGTTTCAGCACCAGGGTTTAACAATAAGGTTTGTGGTAACTCTGAAAAATTATATAAAACTTGTTTGTTTTGTGAGTAAATACTAAATCCTACGATAACAAGGATAAAGGTTAAAAAATATTTCATATTAAGCACCTGTATCAATATAAATTTTAGCAGAAGATTTGAACTCAAACTCACTAGTGTCTGAAGGACTAAGTGGCGGATTAGGATTATTGATTTTTACTCTAATTTTTACTTTACTTGTGTTTTTAAGACTAGGTTTTAAAGTAACATCAATGGTTTCATTAAATTCAAAATTTAAATCACTTGCAGAAACCTTAATATCTTGAAATCGATGTGTTACATTACTATTACTATCTAAAAAAGTAATTTCTAGTGTAAAATCTTTATCAATTTCGTTTTTAATTTTTACATCAAAATCAACCTTTACTAAATGATTTCTTAAGAGACTATTTTCAAAAACTTTAAAATCTGTGACGTCTGTTCTTTCTGATTCTTGAACACCTGTTGTTGGATTAAAAAACCGAATTGGTGTAACCTTAAAATACGTTAGTGAAACTGTATATTCTGGAGTTATTCTATAATCTTCGAGTTGAGAAAAATCTAGCTTCTCTGAACAAGAAAAAATAAAGAACAATACAATAAAATAAAGTCCGTTTCTTGTAAACATTTGATGTTGTATGTTTTATTTAACGTTATACAAGTTAAAGATATTGTTTTATTTCTAAAAGTGACTTTATAGAAAGTAATCCGTTTGTATTTATTTCTTGATGTTCAAAGTTACAATGTATTGCTTTCATACCTACATCTATTGCTCCTTGTACATCTGCTTCTAGATTATCGCCAATCATTATAGAATGTTCTTTTGGTGCTTTTGCAAGTTCTAAAGCGTAGTTAAACACTCTAGGATTTGGTTTTTTAACTCCAACAGATTCCGAAGTAATTACCTTATCAAAATAATGATAGATCTTAGAGTTCTTCATTTTTTTACTTTGAATTTCTTCAAAACCGTTAGTAATAATATGCAATTGATATTTGTCTTTCAAATACTCTAACACTTCAATCGTACCATCAAAAAGATGGTTAAAATCCGCCAAATATTCGATATATTGAATTGCTAAAAGATCAATTATATCATCAGAAATCGTAAAATTAATTGTATCGAAAGCATTCTTTAACCTATCATATCTTAGCTCGCTCTTAGTTACTTTCTCTTCTCTGTATAATTTCCAATATTTTTTATTTAATGGCCTATACACTTCTAAAAAAGCACCCAAATCAACCTCAACCTTATTGATTTCAAAAATTTTTTGAAAAGTTAAATCTGAGTTTTTTTCAAAATCCCACAGCGTATGGTCTAAATCAAAAAATATGTGTTGTATCTGTTGCATTTCTGTTATATTTGAGTAACCTATTTTGAACAAGTAATATGCAACTATTTTCCTTTTTAAAAAAAGAGTTTGTCAAAAATGTATTAACATTACTCACAGGTTCTGCTTTTAGTCAGGTTGTTATTTATAGCTCTATTCTTATTATAACCAGAATATTTTCAACAGAAATATTTGGTATTTATATGCTTTTTTCATCTGCAACATTAATTATAAAACCTTTATCTACATTACAATATGAGTTTGCTTTGGTACTACCAAAAGAAAGAGAAGATGCTTTAAATTTGTTGTCTTTTTCTTTTTTTATATTGCTTCTATTTTCTTTTTTAAGCCTTATTATAATTTTGTTATTTAAAGATTCTATTCTTATTTTTTTTAATATTTCAGATTTAAAAAACTTTATATATTTATTGCCGTTAAGTATTTTTCTTACGGGTTGTATTTCACTTTTCGACTACTGGAATAACAGAATAAATTGTTTTAAAAATATATCTAATGGACAAATTGTAAAAGCTGTTGGTATGTCTAGTTCTCAAATAGCAACTGGTTTTAGTAAATACAATACTAGTTTTGGGTTGATTCCTGGTCTGTTGTTAGGCCTTTTTTTTCAAACCTTATTTCTAATTAAAACTAGCTACAAATCTTTACAAGGTTTCCGCAAAGAAATTTCTTACAAGAGAATGGTACTGTTGGCAAAGAAATACAAAGACATCCCCATTTTTAACTCTATCATTAACGTTACCAACAATTTATCAAACGAGTTGCCTGTTTTTTTGATCACTAAATATTTTGGTTTATCAGCTGCAGGGGTTTTTGGTTTGGCTATCAAGTTTACAAAAGCACCAGTTGGAATAATTCAGAACTCTGTAAATCAGGTTTTTTTTAATAGAGCTTCTAAAGTTTATAATGATAAAGGAAACCTATCTAAATTAATTTTAAAAACGAGCAAAAACTTACTTTTAATTAGTTGTGGTGTATTTATTCCTTTATTTATTTTGTCATTTTATATCGACTTCTTTTTTGGTGAAAATTGGACTGACGTAGGTTTATATGCTCGAATTTTAATTCCTTGGTTGTTTTTTGCGTTACTTAGCAATCCTTTAACCTCATTAATTTTAGTTTTAAATAAACAGAAAACAATTCTTATTTTTGATGTAATAACACTCTGTTTACGCTTTTTAGCATTTTATATAGGATTTCATTTTTTTGATAGTATTTTTATTTCTTTAGTTTTGTTTTCTGGAGTTGGTATCTGTTTTAATATCTTTTTGTTTTTATTTTTACTTAAAGCTTCTAACGAAACTAAAATAGCATACCAATAAGGTTATGGAAATTCAATTAAATATAAATAATGGCTTTACTTGGTTTGTAAAAAACAATGTGTTTTTTAAAGGTTATTTTTATTTAGAAAACAATTTTTATAACCAAGAAAAAGCGTTAGAACTACTTCTAAAAACTGAGGATTTTAAAGATTTATTAGAAAATATAAATGGAGTTTTTACAATTATAAAAAAAGGTGAACACAATACTGTTGTTATTACTGATGTTACTAGAAGTTTTCCTGTTTTTTATACCCAAACCAATAATTCTTGGTGTATTTCTGATGATATCTATGTACTAAAAAGAAAAAAAACTAATTTAAAGTTTAACAAAAATGCTGAACTCGAATTTTTAGCCTCTAATCATGTACATGGTAAAAAGATTTTGTTAGATGGAATCTATCAAACGCAATCTTCTGAGTATATTGAATTTTCATCAAATAAAATTAAAGAGCAGTTTTTTTACTTTTCATACAGCACAAGAAAACAAAACAACAAACCAGTTCTAGAGTTAAAAAAAGCGTGTTTTTCTGCTTTTGAAAACAGTTTTAAAAGGTGTTTAAACTCTTTGAGAAACAATCAAATTATTGTGCCTTTAAGCAGTGGTTTAGATTCTAGATTAATAGCGGTTTTCTTAAAAAAACACAACTATAAAAATGTACTCTGCTACACCTATGGTAAAAAAGATAGTTTTGAGATTAACTACTCTAAAAAAACAGCAGAAGCCTTAAATTTTAAATGGGTTTTTATTGAATATACTGACTCAATTATTGGCGATTTTCTAGAAACAGATCAATTTAAACAATATATAAAATATGCTGGTAAGTTAACATCTATGCCAAATTTACAAGAATATTTTGCTGTTCATTTTTTAAAAGAAAACAATTTTCTAGAGAAAGATGCTGTTTTTATTCCTGGTTATGCTGGAGATATTTTAGGTGGCAGTGAATATAAGTTTTACAATAACCAACTAAATAACAACTTAACCGAATTTATTTTTAAAAACAAAATGACAAATTTTGTTTTTTCTGATGAGCAAAAAAACAAAACTTTACAAGATATAGAACACAACTTAATTTCATTTGATGCTCACTATCAACAAAAAATACCAGAAACTGTTTTAGATGATTATAACATCAAAGAAAGAATTGCAAAGTATATTTTTAATTCATCAAGTTTTTACACTTTTTTTGGTTACAAGACTAGATTTCCTTTTTGGGACAAAGAATTACTTTGCTTTTTTAAAGAGTTACCAATTGCTTATAAGAGAAATAAATCTTTTTTTGATGCTGTTTTAAATGACTATTATTTTAAAGAGCATAATGTTAATTTTGAAGACAATACTGAAGTCAAGAAAAATAGTTTTCAACAACTAAAATCCATACTAAAAACTTTTTTACCTACTTTTATAAAAAAGAAACGTTTAGAAAAAAGAGATTGGAATAATTATAAAATTATTACGTTAAAAATGTTAGAACAACTCAAAAAAAGGAATTTAACTGTTTTTAGATTGTATAAAGATTATAATGAAATCATTACACAATGGTATTTGTATTTAGTAAAAAACAAGCTGTAATTTTATGTTTAAAAAATTAGATTTTTTCCTTTTTGGATGGATTATAAACCTATACTATCCAGAATATTACAGACCAAAATATGGCTATCAACGTTATTATATTTTATTTTTTCATTATCTAATTCCACAAAAGTTATTTAGATTAAATCCTAAAGCAAAATGGCCAGTTCATTTTACCTCAAAAGTAATAGCACCAGAAAATATTACAAAGGGTATTTTATGTGATCCTGGAGACAATTTAAACAACTATATTCAAGCAAATAATGGCATTCATTTTGGGTCTAATATCGAGTTGGGTCCTAGTGTTTCTATAATTTCATCGAATCATGATTTGAATAATTTACGTAAACACAAAAAAGCAAAACCTATTACTATTGGCAACCATGTTTGGGTTGGCGCAAATAGCACCATTTTACCAGAAGTAACTATAGGAGACAATGTTATTATTGGTGCAAATTCTTTGGTAAATAAAAATATACCCGATAATTGTATTGCTGTTGGTAATCCTTGTAAAGTTATCAAGCAAAAAGAGGATTATTCTGAAAATCTTTCAAAAATAAAATTTAACAGAAAACTACCTGAAAAATACCTTTCTTTTACACAAATTACTTCTTAAACAATTTGAGTAAAAAGGGTAAGTTATTGTATTTTATTTGCATATAATTCTGAGTTGATGCTCCAAAACTTAAAAAGTATTTTGCGATAGATTGTATAGATGAACCTCCAAAACTAAAAAAATCAAAGTTCTTTTGATATTTATAAATAGCGCGATCAACCAAGAATGTATTGGCTCCGTTTTTTCGATTTTTAAAATCTGTAGAAGACACTAAGATTGTAATTGCTTTTTGGTGCTTTAAAAAGAAACCTGAGGCTACCAAATTATTCGATTTATCGTAAATAGATAATACCTCTCCTACTCTTTTTTGGATACCAACTTCAATTAACTTTTTTAAAACGTCATAGTCTTTCTGTACAATATTAGCTGTTCTTTTACCTACGTTGTTTTTAAACAACTCTATTAAGGTTTCAGGATTATCACCCCACTTTTCTGTTAAATCAGCCTTTTGGGCTTTTGATAAATCTTTTCTTCTATCTTTTCTGTAATTTTTTAAAATAGTATCATATTCCGACTCTAAGGGCAAAACTTGCATTTGTTTTTTAAGCAGATATGCATCCGGATTTTCAAAAACATTATCTGTATTTAAACGTGTTTCTACAAATCGAAATCTTTTACAGAGTTCATTAAAAAATAGTTCTAAATCCACATTTTTATCCAAAGAAAAAACGCCTAATTCTAACATCCAAAAAGGAGGGTACACATATTTTATAAGCATTTTTTTTCGAAAAGGAATTGGCATTACTGCTTTGTAATCATCCAAAACCAAAACGTCCCAATGGTCTGCAACAATATCTAAATACCAAGAAAAAGCATAGACGCGAGATTGTAATGATTTTTCAATACAAAAATCATATTTTTCAACATTTAAGTGGTTTCTTTTAATGTATTGAATCATATTAAACTAAACCTATTTTAATCATAGAATCATACAATCTTTTCCAACCTTTCCATCTGTCATAATTACTTAAACTTTCGTTATGGAATAAAGTAATAAATGTTCCGTTTACAGCTTTAACCTCATTCTTTAAATCTCTTATTCTACCTAAAGACTGCTTTGGTGTTAGCTTCATATAATCGTTTAAAGTTGTGTCCATTAAGGCAAATGGAAAGACTTTTAATGGTGTTTGAATTTCAAAATCTAAATCATAAAAATAAAAAGGAGTACACGTACCAGCTCTAAAGCCAACAGTACTTGCATAGCCCATTGAGTAATCTTCCTCTACTTCTAAATCTATTAAATTCTGATAGGTATCAGGCAAACTAAATCTTAAATAATGCTGTCTCGATTTTTGAATTGGCATATTTACAATATGCTCTAATCTTATTTTTTCTTTCTTCAACAATTCTGGATTATGCATTGTAAAATAAGAAGGATGCAATCCTACAGAGGCATAATCTTGCATTTCTTTAATGAGCAATCTGTATTTTGTTTTTGAAGTGGAAACATTAGTATCAAAAGTGGTATAATCACCTACTAAAAAAAAGAAAATTGTTTTGATATTTTTTTCTTTTTGAACTTGTAAAATGGTACTAAAAGTATCAAAAGGGTCTTTTTTAATATTAAAAGTTACCGCAAATCGATTCCAAACATTGATCAATCTAAAATTAAATAAATCTTTAAAAAAACCGCCAACACTTCTCACTAAACTTTTATGCTTATACGCAAAGGCATTATCAATATCAATCGTAGAAATAAACTCGAATTCTCGTTCTTTGTACTCGTAATCAGGAAACTTTTCTTTAAAAATGTCTAACAATTTAAAGGCCCAAATATCTACTACTGGTTTTTCTAAAAATTTATATTTGTAAGCTAAACTTTGTTCTGCTGTATAACGTCCGTGTTTATCTTTTACGTGAGGCAAATACTCTTCGTATCTTGAAATTAAATAGAAACTTGCCGCAAAAATATCATAAGGAAGTAATGATTTTGGACCCGTTTTAAAAAAACACGGAACTTCATCCCATTTTTGTATGATAATTTCCATATCGTTTACGCCTTGCTCAAAAAGTAAATCATTACTTTTTACAAAAAACTCATTTCCTAATGGACTTTTGGTATAGCTTAATTTTGGTCCATTATGCGCAACAAACTCTTCTACTTTAGTTGTAAAATCAACAGGAGTTAAAAGCGTTCTGGTAAAAATATGCTTAAAGATATACCGAACTCTTGGAGTTATTTTATGTGTGTAAATTAATATCAATTAGAATTATGAATTTTGAATTACGAATTTTGAATGCTTACAAAATACCTTCATCTGCAAAGCTAAAATACGCTTTTTCAGTAACTATTAAATGATCTAAGAGTTTTATATCTAAAGTTAAACCTGCTGCTTTTATTTTTTTTGTTAATTGTATATCAGAATTACTTGGTTGTAGTTTTCCTGAAGGATGATTATGACAAACAATCATGCCTACAGAAGCCAATTCTAAAGCTCTTTTAAAAAGCAATCGAACATCTACAATTGTTGCTGTTAAACCTCCTTTACTTACTTGACTTTTTGCCAAAACTTTGTTTGAGTTGTTTAAAAACAGCACCCAAAATTCTTCATGAGCTAAATCTCCAATAATAGGTTGCATTAAATGAAATACATCTTTACTACTTGTAATTTTAGGTTTTTCTAAGGCGATTTCTAATTGACGTCTTTTACCCAATTCTAATGCGGTTATAATTGCAATTGCTTTGGCTTCTCCAATTCCTTTAAAAGTCATCAATTGTTCTGCAGATAGTTTAGCCAATTCATTAATGTTATTATCAACAGATTGTAAAATTCTTTTAGATAACGCCACAGCACTTTCGTTTCTGTTTCCAGAACCTATAAGTATGGCAATTAATTCGGCATTAGAAAGTGTTGTTTTTCCTTTTGCAATAAGTTTTTCTCTTGGCCTATCATCTAAAGCCCAAGATTTAATGGTTTGCTTTTCCATGCATCATTTTTTTATAAAAATACAAAAAATGATGAATTTACAATTGATTTAAAAAATTGCGATACTGCTGATTATTGGGATACAAATCTATTAATCTTTTAACAATGTTTTTTGCTTTTTCTTTTTGATCTGATTTAGAGTAAATATAAGCTAGAGCATATAACAAGCTTTCATTTGTAGGTACTATTTTTAGCCCTTTAACAAAGGTTTTCTCCGCATTTTTATAATCTTGTTTTTTGTCATACAATAACCCCAAATTATAATACACTCTTACATTTTTTGGCATTAGTTCAATAGCTTTATTGAGTTGATTTATAGCGTCCTCTACCCTATTCAATTCTGCATATAATAAAGCTAAAGAATAATAAACAGGTCCAAATTTAGGTTCTTGTTCAATAACTTTTAGATACATACGTTCAGCATCTTTATATTGTTTATTGTTGTAATATAAAGTTGCTAAGTTTATTCTAACTTGGTTGTTTACATTATCAATCTCTAGAGCACTTTCGTAGCTTAAAATTGCCTTTTCTAAGTTTCCTTTTTTAAGGTAGAAATCTCCCCTTTTTACTCTAGAACCAACAAAATCTGCATTTGTGTTGATATGATTCCAAAATTCTTTTTTTACTTTTTGATAACTTTCTTGATAAACTTCAGGAATTTGAGATTGGCTCAACGTACCTAAACCAAAAAAAGCTTTCACTCTAATACTTCTTTTTGGATCTTCTAACAATGGTAAAAAATAGGATGTATAATCTGTATTATTAATTCTACTTAACACATCAACACTGGCACCTCTTACTAAAGCAGATTTATCATTTAGCAATTTAATATATTCTTGCACAAAATTTTGAGCATTGTAATTTTCTAACACTTTAGTTGCAGAGGCTCTTACAATTTCTGGTTGATGTGTATCGTTCATTAACTCAATTAAACCTTGATGAGCATTAGGTTGATTTGTAATACCGGGTGCTAATTTTTCTGAAAAATGAATAGAATCTACCTCACCAAAAAGCTTTTGAAAACTTTTCCAAGCCCATGCATCATCTTTGTCTTTATGGCATCCAGAGCACGCATTGGGTGTTCCGTATTGCACACTTAAATCTGGTCTTGGCACTCTAAAGCTATGGTCTCTTCTAAAATCATTACCCATGTAAAATCTACCTGTCATATGACAGTTGATACATTTAGAAGATGCTGTATTTTGCGGATGAAAATGATGTTTGGGTGTATCGTATTTTTCAGGAACATGACATTGCGCACATAATTTATTACCATCAAATTTTAGTTGTAATGAATGTGCATTATGGCAATTGGTACAGGTAACATCATTTTGATACATTTTACTTTGTAAGAAAGAAGCATACACATAAACTTCGTCTAAAATTTGTCCATCAGCATGATACAAACGCTCTTCTAACAATTGCGGATAATAATGATCTAACAAAGTACCTTCGAAATTAAAATGCTCAGAAAATTGTTCTCTTCTCATGTGGCAGCGTGCACATTCATCTACTAATGCTTTAGCTGGTGTAGCTGCTGTCATTTGTAAAGATCCATCAGAAATATAATCATTCCCCATTTTCTCTGCTTTTAGTACGTGCTCTTTTCCGGGTCCGTGACAAGCTTCACAGTTAACATTAATTATTGCATATTGGGTATTATAGCTATGATTGCTTTCATCGTAATTTTTACGAACATTGGTAGAATGACAATCTGCACACATATTGTTCCAGTTTAAACCTCCTCTAGACCAATGTAACCATTCTGAATGCACTACTTTAAAATCTGGATACAAATCAAACCATTTGTTTTTTACAGAATCCCAAGCAGTTCGTAAACATTGGTAATGGCCGTCTGGAAATTGAACTATGTATTGCTGCAAAGGGGTTATACCAAAAGCATATACAATTTTATAATCGTGAGATGTACCATCTGGTCCTTCTGTATTTACATAAAAATCATTTCCTTTTTTATAAAATCTAGAGGTAACTCCTTGACTTGTAAATTTTGTATTATTAAAATTTGCCAAAACCGAAGCACTATCTGCAATTTGCATTGCTTTGTCGTGATGCGAACCTTTCCAGTTTTTATATTCTTGTTGATGGCATTCTTTGCATTTTTCATCACCTGAAAAATGACTATCGGGTATTATTTTTCCAGACAAAAAAACACTTTTCTCATTATCAACATTCTGATAATTTTCTTTTTTTGTTTTATCACAAGAAAAAAAAAGAAGAGCGGTTATTAGAAGTATAACAGTATTTTTCTGATTTAAAAAAAGGAATTTCTTCACAAAAAATAGGATTTGATAATTGTGCTTGTAAAAGTAAAATGTAAAGTAACATCAAAAAAGGATATTTATCAGTTTTTCTAAAAAAAACCCATAACCGTTTCATTTACACGAACAAAAAACGTGAAAAGCTTTTTTTATTTGTATTTGCACCCAAACTCTTTATATCTTTGTAACTTATTTCTATAGTTAACATATGAAAATTATCATAGCTGGTGCTGGAGACGTTGGTTTTCACTTAGCTAAACTACTTTCTTACGAATCTCAAGATACCTATATCATCGATTTTGATGGAGATAAGTTAGAATACATTAACAATCACTTAGACGTTATTACCAAAAAAGGTGATGCCACTTCTATTCAACTTTTAAAAGAAGTTGGTATACAATCTGCTGATTTATTGATTGCGGTTACAGATAGTCAGAATACAAATTTTACAATTTCTGTTATTGGTAAATCTTTGGGTGCTAAAAAAACGATTGCACGAATTGATAATGCAGAGTTTTTAAATGATTGCGAAGTAGATTTTACAAAGTTTGGTGTAGATTTCATGATATCGCCTCAAGAATTGGCGGCTAATGAAATTAAAATGTTGCTAAATCAATCTTCATTTAACGATACTGTTGCTTTTGAAAGTGGTGTTTTTAATGTCATGGGAACACCATTGACTTATAAATCACCAATTTTAGACTTAAGTGTTAAAGAAGCAAAAGAAAAGTTTTTTGATGTAGATTTTATCACCATTGCTATTAAAAGACAAGGTGTATCACAAACCATTATACCTAGAGGAGATACTACTTATGAGTTAGGAGACCAAGTATACTTTTGTGTGCCAAATTACAGTATGAAAGATCTCTACCCTATTATTGGTAAGAAGCAATTTAACATTAAAAATGTGATGATTCTTGGAGGAAGTAGTATAGGAGAAAAAACAGCTAGAAACCTTTGTAAAGATAATTTTAAGGTGAAGTTGATTGAAAAAAATAGGGAAAAAGCAGAAAACCTAGCTGAACAGTTAAGTGACACTTTGGTTATTAATGGTGATGGAAGAGATTTAGAACTATTAGAAGAAGAAAACATTAGAGAAACTGATGCTTTTATAGCTGTTACAGGAAACTCCGAAACCAATATCATGTCTTGCTTGGTTGCAAAATCTAAAGGAGTAAAAAAGACGGTAGCTTTAGTAGAGAATATGGATTATATTGATATTTCTCAGACTATCGGAATTCAATCTTTAATCAATAAAAAACTGATAGCGGCTAGCAATATTTTTAGACACATTAGAAAAGGTGAAATTTTAGCCTTAGCCAATTTACACAATATCGATGCTGAAGTTTTTGAATATGAGGTGCAAGCAAATGCAAAAGTTACCAAACATAAAATAAAAGACCTTCGTTTTCCAAGAGAGGCTGTTTTTGGTGGAATTATTAGAGACGAAAAAGCCATTATGGCACACGGAAACATGCAAATTATTGCAGGAGACAAAGTAATTGTATTTTGCCTACCTGAAGCCATAAACACCGTAGAAAGCTTATTTAACTAAAAATGGGATCGCTAAACACAAAAATTATTTTTCGTTTTTTGGGCATCACAGCTGTTTTAAACGGTATTTTTATGTTTATTGCTTTTCCTTTTAGTGTTTATCATGATGAAATTGCTAAATGGGGAATACTAAATGCGGGTTTTGTTACAGTTACTATAGGTTTACTACTCTTTTTTTTCAACAAACCCAAGAGCACAAATATTCAGAAAAAAGAAGGATATTTAATTGTAACTTTAGGTTGGTTAACACTATCCATCACAGGAATGCTACCTTATTTATTTTCTGGTGCAATACCCAATATTACTAATGCTTTTTTTGAAACCATTTCTGGATATTCTACCACAGGGTCATCTATTTTAACGGATATTGAAGCCATGCCTAAAGGAATTCTTTTTTGGCGAAGTGCAACCCATTGGATAGGTGGAATGGGAATTATAGTGCTTACCATAGCTATTTTACCATTATTAGGAATTGGAGGTATGCAATTATTTATGGCAGAAGCTCCTGGTCCATCAGCAGATAAATTACACCCAAGAATTACAGACACTGCCAAACGGTTGTATTTAATCTATGTAACATTAACTTTAGCTCAATTTTTATTATTAAAAGTTGCAGGTATGACTTGGTTTGACGCCATAAATCATGCCATGGCAACCATGAGTACAGGAGGATTTTCAACAAAAAATAGCAGTGTTGCATTTTACAATAACTTGCCTTTTGTACAATACATCATTATCTTTTTTATGCTGATTGCAGGAACCAATTTTGTGTTGACTTACTTTGCCCTTAAAGGAAAAATTCAGAAAGTTTTTCAAAGTGAAGAATTCAAATATTATCTGTTTGGAATTATAAGTGTCACCTCAATTGTAACTGTTATCATTGTCTATTTTCAAGATGCGAATCTCCAGACATCAATAGAACACCCAATGATTTTTGGAAAAGAAGAAAGTGCCATAAGACATGCTCTATTTATGGTTACTTCTGTAGTAACCACCACTGGTTTTGTCTCTGCAGATTTTACCATGTGGAATTTCTTTGCCACAGGTATTTTCTTTGCCTTATTTTTTACAGGTGGTTCTGCAGGTTCTACAAGCGGAGGTGTAAAAGTGGTAAGACATATTGTAATGCTTAAAAATAGCTTTCTAGAATTTAAAAAAGCGTTACATCCTAATGCGATTATTCCTGTAAGGTATGATGGAAAAGCAGTGCATCAAAATATTGTATTTAACATTATTTCTTTCTTTATCATTTACATGTTAATTTTTATCATGTCTTCGGTAGCATTAACATTATCTGGTCTGGATTTTATGTCGGCATTAGGTGCAGCAGCTTCTTCTTTGGGTAACATTGGACCTGCCATTGGTTCTGTAAGTCCTGTTGATAATTTTAATCACCTAACTTCTACTGCAAAATGGTTCTGTTCTTTTTTAATGCTAATTGGTAGATTAGAATTATTTACCGTCTTAATTTTATTTTCTCCATTTTTTTGGCGTAAAAATTAAGAAGTCCTTAATAATACATCATCTTATTGTTAACTAAGTGTTTGTCTTTTTATTTTTTATATTTAATTGTATATTTAACAGAAAAAATTAATTAAATATGAAACAAAAAAACTTATTAAAAATTGCTTTATTTTTTATTTTGGCTTTTTCCTCAACTAAAATTAATTCACAATCAGCAGGGGATATTGCTTTTATAGCTTATAATGGAGATGGGAATGATGAATTTGCTTTTGTTGCTTTAGCTGATATACCAGCAAATACATCCATTTGGTTCACAGACAATGAATGGGATGGAACAGATAGGTTCAACAATATCAATGAAGGTGAAATTGAATGGACGTATACTTCTATTCTTTCTGCTGGGTCAGTAGTTGTAATCGCTGGTAATTCTGGAGGCTCAGCATCAATTGTTAATGGACTTGGAACTGTGTCTGGTACTGGTTTAAACTTAGGTGCTTCAAATGAATCACTATATGCCCTATTAAGTGAACCAATATCAAATGCAGCTATGCCAAACCCAGGATTTTTAGCAGGGATTGCCAATGATTTTTCAGGTGATGGTGTTGGTCTTTTTACAAACACAGGTTTAACTATAGGAACTAATTTTATAGATTTTAGTGATGACCATGATGGATATAAGTATACAGGATCTAAAACAGGTCAAGCTTCATTTGCTAACTATTTACCTTTAATTATGAATACTGCTAACTGGCAAAATGAAACAAGTGATGGTAATTTAATTTTACCAATTTCAACTACATCATTTGTAGTTGGTGCTGCACCTCCTGGAATAACTTTAGGAGCTGTTTCTGGAAATACAAATGAAGATGGTTCAACTGCAACTTTTACTGTTGTTTTAAATGCTCAGCCTGCTACAGATGTAGTTTTAAATCTTTCTAGTGGAGATACTGGAGAAGTTACCTTAGACCAAGCAACATTAACTTTTACAAATGGAAATTGGGATACACCACAAACAGTAATTGCAACTGGTGTAGATGATGGAGGTCAAGATGGAAATATAGAAGTTACTATTACTGTTTCTGTAGATGATGCTAATTCTGATGATGCTTATGACCCAATTGCAGATACTACTACTACAATAACAAATGATGATGATGAGTTGCCTATTTTGGTAATTAATGAAGTCTTAGCTGATCCAGATGCAACTACTGGTGATGCAAATGGAGATGGAACTGTAAGTACTTCTGATGATGAATTTGTAGAACTTTACAATTCTATGGGTACTCCATTAGATATTTCTGGTTACAAATTATCCGATGGTGCTAGTGAAAGACACGTTTTTCCAAAAGGAACTATTATACCGGCTAATGGAACAATTATTGTGTTTGGTGGAGGAACTCCAACAGGCGTTGCTGGATTAGTACAAGTTGCTTCAACAGGAGTATTGGGTTTAAATAATGGTGGAGATACTATTACAATAGTAAATGATTCTGATGCATTAGTGGTTACTGAAACTTATGGTGCTGCAGGTAATAATCAATCTATCGCAAGAAATCCAGACTTTACAGGTAGTTTTATAGATCATTCTTCAATTGGTACAAATACTGTTGATTTTTCTCCTGGAAAAAATAATACCGATAATATTCCTTTTATAAAAACTTGGACAGGTGCAACAGATAATGACTGGGCAACTGCAACAAACTGGTTAGAAGATAGTACACCTTCATTAACTACTGATAACGTAATTATTCCATCAGGATTAACCAATTACCCAACAGCATCAAGTTCTGTTACAGTAAATTCAGCTATTATAGAATCTGGCGCAAGTTTAATTGCTGAATCAACATTTAATGCATCTCTTACTGTAAAGAGAGACTTAGCTACTACCAATTGGTATTTACTTGGAATGCCTGTTATGGCTGAAACTAAAACAGATATGATAGCAAATAATAATTTTGCTTCTGGCACTGGCTCTAATATTGGTTTAAGTTTTTACGACAATGACCTAGTGAGTAATCAATGGACATATGCTACTGCTGCTACAACTGGGTCATTCTTCGATATTGGGTATTCAGTTAAACTAGCTTCTGCAGGAACTATTACAGCTATTGGAAGTATGAGAACTACTAATGTTGGTGTTTCTTTAACAAATGGAACAGCAACAGGTTTTAATTTGATTGGAAATATATACCCAAGTTATTTAGCTGCAAATTCTAATGCTAATGCAACAAATAATTTACTTACTGTAAATTCTGCTAAATTAACTGAAACAACCATTTGGTTTTGGAATGAAGGAACAGATTCTTATGATCAAATAAACCAAGCTTCAGATGCCTTTCATATTGCTCCTAGTCAAGGTTTCTTTGTACAAGTAAACTCAAATCAATCTTTTTCCTATACGGAAGATATGCAGTCTCATCAATCAACTGATTCTTTCCAAAAATCTTCTTCTTCAAGACCAAGAATCAAACTATTTTTAAATGATGGAACTCTAAATAGAAACACTGAAATCTATTACATAGAAGAAACCACTACTGGTTTTGACAACGGTTATGATAGTAGTATTTTTGGAGGTACTTCACATGAATTTTCAATTTTCACTGAATTATTATCAAAAAATGTTAGTAAAAAATTAGGTATACAATCATTACCAAACTCAAATTACGAAAATATGGTAATTCCTTTAGGGATTAATGCAGAACTAGGCAAAGACATTACCATTTCTGCAGATGTACAAAACTTACCATCTGGTTTAAAGTTATTTTTAGAAGACAGAAGTAATAATACATATACACGTTTAGACGAAGTAAATTCTGAATATAAAATAACGTTATCTGAGACATTAAACGGAGTAGGACGTTTCTATTTACATACTACACAAAGTGTTTTAAATGTAGATGATTCTATAGTTTTAAATAGTGTTAGTATTTTTAAAACAAGTAATTCGAATCTAAGAGTAACAGGTTTACCAAAAGGAAAAGGTTCTATTTCTCTATATAATATAATAGGAAAACAAGTTTTTACCACTTCTTTCAAATCTAGTAATGTAAATAACATTAGCTTACCAAGATTGACAACTGGGGTATATTTTGTAAACTTAATGACTAAAAAAGGTAAATTAAACAAAAAAATTATTTTAGACTAAATCTTTAAAAGAAACAAAACATCATGAAAAAACAAATAAATACTAATGAAATTTCTCGTAAGGATGCTCTAAAAAAAATAGGGAATTACGGTAAATACGCTGCCTTAACAGCACTTGGAACTTACTTAATTTTGAATCCTAAAAATGCACAAGCTCAAAGTCCAGAAGCACCAGGAACAGGGTTTTAAATTTCAATGAATTTAATATTTATAAAAAACGCCTCAAAATTGAGGCGTTTTTATTTTGTATGAATTCTAAATTAATTACTTTTATTTTTAATGAAAAACAACACATACTTCTTGCATAAACCTATGGAGGATAAATCTTTAGTTTGGTTTGAAAACAGAAATGAATATTTAGTGTTAGAAAACACTACTGCAGATATTTTAAAAAGACTTAGCAAAGGAGTTTCTGTACATAATATTGCAGGTGCTTTATCTAAAAAACTAGATGTTCCGCTAGAAAAAACAATAGATTTTATTTTAGACCTAGAACATAACTTTTTTAACAAAGAAAAACCAAACCACAATAAACTTATCAATGACTATAGAGACGTTGAGTATCCCAAAAAATTTGAGTTTATTAAATATTATCAAATAAATAATAAAATAGTTAAGGTTTCTTATTTAAGTGAAAAAGAGCTCTCTTTTGTGCATCCTAAATTCAATCATCTTAGTATAGAAAACACGGTTAGTTTTGATTATCAATTTGATGTTTTTATCAATACTAATTATATTTTTCTCTATGTTGACAATGATTTTATTGGCGCTTGGAGCAACAAAGAAATTCACTATTTTCAAGGTAAGTTTTCAATGCAACTCATTCAAAAGATTCATCAAAAAGAAGAAGACAAATGGATGGGTGTTTTTCATGCCTCTGCTGTTAGCAATGAAAAAAAATCAATATTATTTTTAGGTGATTCCGGAAACGGAAAAAGCACTTCTTTGGCCTTACTCCAGGCAAATGGGTTTACCTGTTTGGCTGATGATTTTGTACCAATAGATCTTGAAAAGCAAGAAGTATACAGCTTTCCTGCTGCCATTTCCATTAAAAAAAGTAGCCTTGAGACTTTGCTACCTATATACCCTGAATTACAAACTACAGCAGAATACAACTTTACTCGGTTAAATAAAATTGTTCGTTATTTAGAGCCAAACAACAATAACTTCTTTGCCCATAAACCATGTAATGAATTGATTTTTATTAAGTATGAGAAAGACTCAGAATTAATTTGCAAAAAAATATCCAAAGTTGACGCTTTTCAAGAATTGATTCCAGATTCATGGCTATCCCCTTTAAAAGAAAATGCTGAAGTATTTTTAAATTGGTTTGCCTCTTTAACTTGCTATAAACTAACTTACTCTGTGAATTCAGAAATGATAGCAACTGTCAATAAAATATTTAATAATGAATTATAAAGAAACACTTTTTTTTGTTGGAAAATGTTTGACAATCAACCACGAAGAACAGAATAGAATAATTGTTGAAAACGAGTTAAAATCTAACACAATAGACTGGGATTCCGTTGTAAAACTTAGTACAGAACATTATGTTTTTCCTGCTTTGTATTGCAATTTAAAAAAAGCAGGTTTTCTTCATTACCTCCCTGATGATTTGGTTGAATATATGAAACATATTACCGATTTAAACAGAGAAAGGAATCAACAAATTATTACACAAGCTAAAGAAATCAATATACTTCTGTTAGAAAACAACATCACTCCTATCTTTTTAAAAGGTACTGGTAATGTGTTAGAAGGTCTATATGATGATATCGCAGAACGTATGGTTGGCGATATTGATTTTATTGTTTCTAAAGAAGAATACTTCAATACAATAGAAATATTATTGAAAGCTGGCTATAGAAATGTATCTAATAAAAACTATCATTTCCCTCACCAAAGACATTACTTCAGAATTAAGAAAAATAAAAGGTTAGCAGCAGTTGAAATTCATAATAAAGTTACAAAAGATAAGTATGATACTTTTTTTGATTATAATTACATATTAAAAGATAAACTTAAAAATGAAAATAATGAGAATTTTTTAAGTGATAGTAATAAATTAAACTTATCAATTATTTCTAAACACATAAATGATTATGGAAGGTTGTTTAAAAACATTTCATTAAGAAATGCTTATGATGTATATCTTTTATCATTAAGAGTTGATGCAAAAAAAGCTACTTCTAACTTGAAAACACTAAGTTTCCATTTGAATTGTTTTTTAGCTTCTTGCTACTATACACTTGGCCAAGTAAAATCTTTAGAGTATAACAAAAATAAGCGAACACATAAATATGTAAAAAGTTTTTTAAATTTTTCTTCTAAAACAAAAAATTATAGAAATACCTTAATTCCTTTATACTTATATCTAAAACTTAGAACCTCACTTTTTTTTAGATTTTTTTATAAGAAAGAAGTTAGAATATGGTTTTTAGGAATAGTCAATGATAAAAATTGGCAAAGAGAAAAACTAGTTCAGTTAGGGTTAAAAAAACCTAAATCAAACTCTTAACCTCATCAAAATCCAATCCTCCATAATTACCTGAACTCATTAAAACAACTGCTGTTTTGTCTAAGTTTTGACCAAATAAAAACTCTTTAAAAGCTACAGGATTTGTGTAAACAATCAAATCATCTCTCTCAAAAGCATTACCTATTTGTTGGGCAGTTACCTCTTCTAATTGCTTAATCTTTACTGCATGTGGTGAGTAAAAAACGACAGCTTTATCTGCTGCTGCTAGTGCTCCTTTATATTCTTTTAAGAATTCTGCATTCAAACTAGAATAGGTATGTAATTCTAAGCAAGCTAAAACAGTTCTTTCTGAGTATTGTTCCTTAACAGCTTTTGTAGTTGCAGCTACTTTACTTGGCGAATGTGCAAAATCTTTAAAAATTACAGTTGAATTATTCTCAGCAATTTTCTCTAATCGTTTACTTGCTCCTTTAAAACTTGCAATCGCTTCGTAAAAATCATCTTCATCAATACCCATGTGTTGACAAATCCATTTGGCTCCTGCTAAGTTTTGCAAATTATGTTTCCCAAAAATTTCTAAAGGTAAATCACCTTCTTCCGTTTCTAAATACGTAATTCCGTTTTCTATAAAATGTTTTGGGGTTTCATAAGGGTATTTCTTAATATGATTCTCAGAAGATTCAACAACATGTTTAACATTTTCATCTTCTACATTATAGACCATACTTCCACCATTAACCATAGAGTCTGTAAAAACCTGAAACTGTTCTACATAATTTTCAAAAGTTGGAAATACATTAATATGATCCCAAGCAATACCACTTAACAATGCAATATTGGGTTTGTACAAATGAAATTTAGGACGCATATCAATAGGTGAACTCAGATATTCATCACCTTCTAAAACTATAAAGTCATTTTCTTTTGTAAGATGCACCATAGTTTCAAAACCCTCTAATTGTGCACCTACCATATAATCTACCTCTTTTTCATGATAATTCAACACGTGCAAAATCATAGAAGTAATGGTCGTTTTTCCATGAGAACCACCAATTACAACCCTAGTTTTATCTTTTGATTGCTCATATAAAAACTCTGGGTAAGAATAGATTTTCAACCCTAATTCTTGTGCTTTTAACAACTCTGGATTGTCTTTTTTTGCGTGCATCCCTAAAATAATCACCTCTAATTCTGATGATATTTTTTCTGGAAACCAACCAAATTCATTAGGCAACAAACCATATTTTTCTAATCTAGATTTTGATGGATCATGAATAGTATCATCACTTCCCGAAACTTGGTATCCTTTTTGGTGTAAAGCAATGGCTAAGTTGTGCATTGCACTACCTCCAATAGCAATAAAATGAATTTTCATTGAAAAAAATTTAAAAAGTAAAAATACAAAAGCTTCTTACAATATTGATTATATTTAAAACGAAACTCAACTAAAAATTAGTTTTACGTTGATAAATGATGCGTTACCTAATTTTGGATTGTTTTTTAGAGTGATTTATACGTGCTTTATAGCATAAAATCTATTGATTATGAAAAAATTTACAACCTCCTTATTATTGATTTTACTTTTCTCAACAATTTCTCAAGCCCAAGATTCTTTTGATTCTCTTTGGTCTAAAGTAGAACAACTAGAAGTTGACAACTTACCCAAATCTGCCTTGAATATCGTTGAAAAAATATATGAAAAGGCTGAAAAAGAGGAGAATTCTCCTCAATTGGTAAAGTCTCTTTTTTACAAAAGCAAATTCTCTTTAACCTTAGAAGAAAATGCGCAACTCAATGTAATCAATAGTTTTAAAAAACACATTTCTAATACAAAATTTCCAACTAAAAATGTACTTCAAAATATATTAGCCAACTTATATTGGCAATATTTTAATCAGAATAGATACAAATTCTATAACAGAACTAAAACTGCAAATAAAATCGATAAAAAAGATTTTAGAACTTGGGATTTAAACACTTTATTTGAAGAAATTCACACTTATTTTAATGCTTCATTAAATAACTCTGAACAACTCCAAAAAGTAAATATTTATGATTTTTCTGACATCTTAAACACTCAAAAAGATGCAAAAAACTATAGACCTACCCTATATGATTTCTTAGCAAACAATGCTTTAGAGTTCTATAAATCTTCTGAAACTTCCATTGCTAGACCTTCTTATAAGTTTGTTTTAAATAACATTAATTTTTTAAGTGATTACAAAACTTTTTCTAAGATAAAACTTTATACTAAAGACAGTTTGTCTTTACAGTTTAATGCGCTAACTATTTATCAAGATTTAATTCAGTTTCATCAAAAAGACAAAAATATAGATGCCTTGGTTGATGCTGATATCCATAGAATACAATTTGTGCAACAACATGCAACTTTTAATAGCAAAGATGAGATTGCTATGGCTACTTTAGAAAAATCAAAAAAGTCTATACAAAATAACAAAGCAAGTGGATTTTATGCTTTTGAAATTGCAAAAGCATATAGAAAAAAATCAAAAAATAAAAAAGCGCTAGAGATTTGTAATAGAATTATCTCAAAATTCCCTAAAAGTTTTGCAGCCATGAATTGTGAAGTACTAAAAACTCAAATTCAACAGAAATCACTTTCCATTAAAGCTGAAAAATACATTCCTATCAATTCGAATTCAAGGGTACTCATCGAATATAAAAATATAAATCAACTCTATTTTTCTGCATATAGAATTTCTGAAGAACAGTTTATTCAATTTAATAAAACCCATGATTTTAATAAAAAAAGAAAACTAATTCAATCATTAGAAAAGGTAAAAACTTGGGAATCTAAACTGAGAAACGAAAATGACTATTTACAACATTCAACAGAAATTATTGTTCCGAAATTTGAAAACGGAAGGTATTTACTATTCGCCTCAGAAAAAGAAGACTTTAATGAAAATGAGATTTACGGAACAGCAACTATTCAAGTTACAAATCTCACTTTAGTCGAGAATAATTTTGATGGCAAATACAACTATCAAATAGTAGATAGAAATACAGGTAAACCAGTAAAAAAAGCTCAAATTAAATTAAAAAATAACGCAAGAGACTGGGGCAAATTTATCCATAGAACACTTAAGACAGACAAGAACGGTTTTGCATCTTTTAAAAGTTATGACACCTATAGAAATGTAAACATCTCAGTTAGTACTAAAAATGATGCTGCAACATTTGGAGAACATTATTTGTATGAATCTTATGAAAAGAACTACAGTAATATAACCGACGAAGAAATCATTATAAAACCGTTTATTTTTACAGATAGAAGTATTTACAGACCAGGGCAAACTGTTTATTTTAAAACGATTGTCATCCAAAAACAAGGAGAAAAATCTACAATTTTTAAAAACGAATTTGTAGAAATAACTCTATACGATGCGAACCATCAAAAAGTAAAAACTTTAGATCTACAACTCAATGAATTTGGCTCTGTTGCTGGGGAGTTTCAACTACCGGATACTGGTTTAACAGGTGAATTTACCATAGAAGTTGATGAAAGTTACGAACACGACAGCAAGTTTTATGACAATGCTGACTTTGATTTTGACTATGACCATTCAACAACAATTTCCGTAGAAGAATACAAAAGACCAAAATTTGAAACTGAGTTTAAACCTGTAACAGAAAGCTTTAAAATTAACGATTCTGTTATTGTAAATGGTTTTGCAAAAGCATTTTCTGGGGCAGCCATTTCAGAAGCAAAAGTAATATATAGAGTTCATAGAAAAGTACAATATCCAAGTTGGTGGTGTTGGTATAGACCTAGACCAACTGCTCAGGCTCAAGAAATTACTCATGGAGAAAGCACCACAGATGCATCTGGTAATTTTGTTGTAACATTTAAGGCTTTAGCCGATGAAACCGTTGATAAAGAAAGTCTACCTGTTTTTTCTTATGAAATTAATGCTGATGTTACAGACATCAATGGAGAGACAAGAAGTGCCACATCTATTATAAAAGTTGGTTATCATTCTTTAATTGCAACTGTTGATGTACCTGATAAAATTGATAAAACTCAAAAGGAAACAACACTAAAAATTGAAACAAAAAACTTAAATGATGAGTTTGTTGCTGCAAAAGGATCTATCAAAATTTACAAATTAAAATCACCAAAAAAACCCTTGAGAAAAAGACCTTGGTCTGCCCCCGATTATCAAGATATTTCAGAAAACACATTTAGAACGTTGTTTCCAAATGATCCCTATACCAATGATGAAACTGATGAAAAAAATTGGCAAAAAGGCGATGTCGTATTCTCTTCTAATTTTAATACCAAAAACGCAAAAGAAATCCACATCAAAAACATTAAAAGTTGGATCTCTGGAAAGTATCTTGTGGTTTTAGAAAGCAAAGATAAATTTGGTCAAGAAGTAAAAGATCAGAAAAGGTTCACACTTTTTTCTCCAAAAGAAAAAAAAGTAGCTGATTCAAAATTATTCACCATTAACACAGATAAATCCTATTACAAAATTGGTGATGATGTAGCCTTAACAATTGGCTCTGCATCAAAAAACATTACTGTTGTTGTGCAAGTTGAAAAGAATTATAAAATTGTTGAAACGTGTTTGATTAAACTAAGTAATTCAACTAAAACAATAAAAGTTCCTGTAAGGAAAGATGATTTAGGCGGTTTTGCCATTAAATACCACTTTGTGAATTTTAATTACTTTAAAAGTGGAAATGTTATCATTAATGTTCCTGTACAGCAAGAAAAAATTGATATTGAAACCAATATTTTTAGAGATAAATTACAACCTGGACAAAATGAAACTTGGAGTTTTACCATTAAAAATGATAAAAAAAATGCAGTTGCTGCAGAAGTTTTGGCGTCGATGTATGATGCTTCTTTAGACGAATTTAAAACACATGATTGGAGTTTTAATCCTATCACTACAAAGCCAAACTACCGCTCTTACAAAGTTAGTAACGCTAAATATAGTTTTAGAAACATCAATTTTAACATCAAAAACAACTACAAAAGATATTATGGATTTGCTTCAATTCTATATGATTCATACAATTGGTTTGGATTTAGTTTAAATAATCGTTGGCAGAATCAACAATATTTAAGAGGTATAAAACAAAAAATAAATAGTACACGAAAAGATTTTGATGGTACAATTACAGGAATAGTTGCTGATAAAAATGGCGAGCCTTTACCTGGTGTTTCTATAGTGATTAAAGGAACCTCTTTTGGAACTTCAACTGATTTTGATGGATATTATTCTATTAAAATAAAAAAGGGAGATGTTTTAGGATTTAATTATTTAGGTTTTATTTCTAAAGATTTTTCTGTTAACAATCAAACAAATCTAAATGTAAAATTAGAAGAAGATGCCTCTAAATTAGACGAAGTAGTTATTGTTGGTTATGGAACTCAAAGAAAAGAGAGTATTGTTGGTTCCGTAAGTACTATTGATGGAGAAATGTTAAAAGGTACTCTTCCTGGTGTTACTTCTATACAAGGCAGTGGTGTTCCAATAGGAAATAATAAACAAATTTTTATTCGTGGTTTAGCTTCTTGGAATAATGGTCTAGATCCTTTAATACTTGTTGATGGTGTTATTACAGATATTAAAGATGTAGATTTTAATGATGTCCAAGTTATATCTGTTTTAAAAGGTGATACAGCAGTAGAAATTTATGGTTCAAAAGCAGCAGAAGGTGTTGTATTAATTACTACAAAAACTGGTTTTAAAAAAACAGAAGAGAGTTTATTAAAAGTAAAAGCCAGAAAAAACTTTAAAGAAAGTGCTTTCTTTTTTCCTCAATTAAGAACAGACAAAAACGGCAAAGTGAGTTTTAATTTTACAATGCCAGAAGCCTTAACAAGATGGAAATTACAATTATTAGCACATACAACAGAATTAAAATCAGCAACTAAAACCTTAACAACTATTACCCAAAAAGAATTAATGGTCGTTCCTAACGCTCCAAGGTTTTTAAGAGAAGGAGATAAAATTACTTTGTCTGCAAAAATCACGAACCTAACCAACAACACATTAAGTGGTTTCGCAAAAATGATTCTTACAGACGCTATTTCTAACAAAGAAATTAATATTGATTTACAAAACACAAACTCAAACAAAAACTTTACAGTGGTTAAAGATGGAAATACATCTGTTTCTTGGAGTTTATCCATTCCAGAAACTGTACAAGCAGTTCAATATAAAATTGTAGCAAAAGCTGGTGATTTTTCTGATGGTGAGCAAAATGTATTGCCAGTGTTAACCAACAGAATGTTGGTTACAGAAACGCTACCAATGTGGATTCGCTCTAATCAAACTAAGACTTTTACCTTAGATAAATTAAAAAATAATTCATCTTCAACGTTAAAGAATCATAAGTTGACTTTAGAGATGACATCCAATCCTGTTTGGTATGCCATCCAATCTTTACCGTATTTAATGGAATATCCTTATCAATGTGCAGAACAAACTTTCTCTAGATATTATGCAAATACATTGGCGAGTTTTGTAGCAAATTCGAATCCTAGGATTCAAGAAGTATTTTCTGCTTGGAAATCATCTGATGCATTGTTATCGAACTTAGAAAAAAATCAAGAATTAAAATCGTTGATTATTCAAGAAACACCTTGGTTAAGAGATGCTCAATCAGAAACCGAGCAAAAGAAAAGAATTGGATTATTATTTGATTTGACAAAAATGGCAAATATGCAACAAAAAGCCATCAATAAGTTAAAAGAGATCCAAATGAGTTCTGGTGGTTTTCCTTGGTTTAAAGGTGGCAGATATCCAAGTAGATTTATCACACAACATATTGCAACTGGTTTTGGTCATTTACAAAAAATTGGAGTCACTAACTTTAACTCATCAACTCAGAGCATGATTCTTAAGTCTGTAAAATTCTTAGACGAGGAATTGATTGAACAATATGATAAATTGTTAGAAAGTGCAGAAAACATCAAACAAAAAGCAAAAACAACTCAAAAAGGAACAATCGCTTACCAAAAATATCTAGCAAAAAATAATTTGAATTATTTCACCATTCAGTATTTATATATGCGTAGTTTTTATAAAGAAAACCCTCTAAATAGTAAATTACAAAATGTAGTTGATTATTATCAAAATCAAACTGAAGAATATTGGAATGATTACAATCTATACGCCAAAGGTCAGATTGCATTATCATTGTTTAGAAATGATAAAAAACAAACTGCTCTTAACATTTTAAAATCATTAAAAGAAAATAGTATTACTTCTGATGAATTGGGCATGTATTGGAAAAGTAATACTGCTGGTTATTATTACTATCAAGCACCAATAGAAACTCAAGCGTTAATGATAGAAACCTTTGCAGAAATTGAAAATGATACAAAAACGATAGACAACTTGAAAGTTTGGTTATTAAAAAACAAACAAACCAACAGATGGCAAACCACTAAAGCAACCACTGAAGCTGTGTATGCTTTGTTATTAAATGGAAGCGATTGGATTTCGGTAACAGAAATGGTAGACATCAAGGTTGGGAATCAAGTTGTAGATCCATCAAAAATGGAATCTGTAAAAGTTGAAGCCGGAACTGGTTACTTTAAAACTTCTTGGAATGATAAGGAGATTAAAAATGAAATGGGAGAAATAACCATCACCAAAAAAGGAAATGGAATTGCCTGGGGAGGTTTGTACTGGCAATATTTTGAGAATTTAGATAAAATTACATCCGCTAAAACTCCGTTAAAACTCAATAAAAAATTATTTTTAAAAGTAAATTCTGATACCGGAAAAGAACTGCAAGAAATCACCAAAACCACAAAACTAAAAGTAGGTGATTTGATTACGGTTAGAATAGAATTACGCTCAGACAGGAAGATGGAATTTATACATATGAAAGACATGAGAGCTTCTGGAGTTGAGCCCATAAATATATTATCTCAATACAAATGGCAGGATAATTTAGGTTATTATGAAAGTACAAAAGATGCTGCCACCAATTTCTTTTTTGATAGATTACCAAAAGGGGTTTATGTTTTTGAATATGACGTTAGAATAAATAATGCTGGTGATTTTAGCAACGGAATTACAACCATACAAAGTATGTATGCACCTGAATTTAGTAGTCATTCAGAGGGAGTTCGTTTAAAGGTGGATTAATTTCATTTTCATCAAAAAATTCTTTTTTTTTTACGAATATCTCAAAAAACATTCTATATTTGTTTCTATAATAACTAAAATTAACATTATGAAAAAAGTATTTTTAACATTAGTATTTATGGTTACTGCAGCTATTTCTATGAATGCTCAAGACATTTCTGATAACGCCATTGGTTTGCGTTTTGGTAGTGGTAATGGTATTGGAGGAGAGATTTCTTACCAAAAAGCATTAGGTAGCAATCGTTTAGAAATTGATTTAGGTTTAGCGAATGAGTTTAGCGACTTTAAAGCAACAGGATTGTATCAATGGGTTTGGAATTTAGAAAATAAATTCAACTGGTATGCAGGTGTTGGTGCAGGACTCGTTTCTGCTGGTGGAACAGGAATTTATGGAGCAGGTGTTGTAGGTATAGAATATAATTTTGATGCACCTATCTTATTATCTATTGATTATAGACCAGAAATTGGAATTTCAGGAGGTTTATCAGGTGTAAATTCTGACGTAGCTTTAGCTGTTAGATATCAATTCTAATTAGAAAAATATTCAATTATAAAATCCTCAACATTTATTTTGTTGAGGATTTTTTTTTGGTGTAAACTCATTTAATATTTTAAGCACCACTTTTTCTAACTGCTTCTTTCGTTCTTCTGGTTTTCTGTTTTGCTTTACAACATCACTAAAACTACCTTCCCAAAACAATAGATTTGTGTTGGCATCTACAAATTTTATAATTAATTGTTCGTTTACTTTTTTTCCTCCAATGGGTATGCCTCCAGAAATACCAAAACCACCATTCCTACCTCCTCTACCTACTCCAATTCCAATGGAATTTCTACTAACGTTTTCGGTAATTTTGGTATCAAAATAAATAAAAAACCTGGTGTTTTGCTTTGTATAAAAGCACTATTTGTTAAGTGATGATAAATAGCATCTGTTATTCTTTTAATATCAAACTCATTTAAATTCTCTCCATTATCTTCATAAAAATCGAAAAATTTGTACTTAGAAAAATCAGTACCCTCATTGTAATCTGTAACAACTTTTGCAGAAGAACAACTTAATAAAAAAGTTAGAAAAAATAATTGTAGTTTTTTCATAAAACTACTTACGTTCTTTTATGATCACTCTTGTAGGTGTATCTTTTCCGCTAATAATACTTTCTGTTCCTTTTGCAACAGCTTTAATAGTTTCTGTAACTACATTAACATCTAAAGTTTCCGCTTCATCAGAAGCTTTATGGTAATCTTTATCAACATCTATTGGTGTGGCAGAAAAGGTATGTGAAGGAACCCCTAAACGCGCTAAAGAAGCATTGTCTGATCTAAAAAATAAATTAAAACTAGTATACGGATCAGGATGTAATTCATAACCAGTTCCTTCTAAATTTTTCTGAACAATCTTTCCAAAATCAGAACGATCAAAACCCGTTAACCATGCTGTTTTAGGCCCAAAACTTGGTACTTTACCAATCATTTCTAAATTAATACCAGCAACAAACTTAGAAGCATCTATTCCTTTTCCAAAATGTCTTGAACCTACCAAACCCATTTCTTCTGCCGTAAAAGCAACAAAAAGAATACTCCTTTCATTACTATCTTTTTCTTTAAAATACTCAGCTAATGCTAATACTCCTGTAACACCAGAAGCATCATCATTTGCACCATTATAAATACTATCTAATTGTCCTTCTGTTTTTCTTATTCCTAAATGATCGTAATGTGCAGATACAATTACATATTCATTTTTTTTACTTTTCCCTTCTAAAACTCCAATAATATTACTAGTGGTGAGTTCTTTTTTGGTTCTTCTGTTGGTAAAAGTAAAAGTCTGTCTATAATCAGTTAAGGTATCGTAAGTAGATAATCCTATTCTTTTAAATTCACCCTCAATATATTTTGCAGCTTTTTCAATTCCTGGAGTTCCTGTTTTTCTCCCCTCCATGTCATCAGAAGACAAGGTGTATAAATGTTTTTTTACAGTTTCTGGTTGAATAACAGCTTCTTTTTTACAAGAAATTAGTACCGTAAATAATAAGAATGGAATTAAAAAACTTTTCATTATTTCAAATTTTAAAAGGATAAATATAACGAATTTAAATACGTATTTTTGTGTAAATTTTTTAATATGAATTTATCTATCATTCCCAACATCAAACATACAGATTCTAACAACTTTTTTCTACTTGCAGGTCCATGTGCCATTGAAGGTGAAGAAATGGCATTACGAATTGCTGAAAAAGTAATTTCGATTACTGATAAATTAGAAATTCCTTATATTTTTAAAGGAAGTTTTAAAAAAGCAAATAGAAGTAGAATTGATAGCTTTACAGGAATTGGAGATGAAAAAGCGTTGAAAATTTTACGTAAAGTTTCCGAAACTTTTGGTGTACCCACTGTAACTGATATTCACGAAGTTTCGGATGCTGCAAAAGCAGCTGAATATGTAGATGTGTTACAAATTCCTGCTTTTTTGGTTCGCCAAACAGATTTGGTAGTTGCTGCTGCAAAAACAGGAAAAGTGGTTAACTTAAAAAAAGGACAATTTATGAGTCCTGCTGCTATGAAGCACGCTGTACAAAAGGTCAAAGATGCAGGTTCTAATAAAGCGTGGATTACAGATAGAGGTACTATGTTTGGCTATCAAGACATGATTGTAGATTTTAGAGGAATTCCTGAAATGCGCGAATTTGCTCCAACAGTTTTAGATGTTACACATTCTTTGCAACAACCCAATCAGACTGCTGGGGTTACAAGTGGTAGACCAGAAATGATAGAAACTATTGCCAGAGCTGGAGTGGTAAATAACGTTGATGGCTTATTTATAGAAACGCATTTTGATCCTGCAAATGCAAAATCGGATGGTGCTAATATGTTACATTTAGACAATTTAGAAAGTTTGTTAACTAATTTGGTTGCCATAAGAAAAACAATTTATAATTTATAAAGTTTTTTTTTTGATAAGTCGCTGTAATTTAATAGATTGAGACACACAAAACAATAACCATTATTTATTATTGAAAAACAGATTAAAAGCATCTTTTAACAATAAAATTTCTATGGTTTACTTCAGTGATTGCCAATATTAGTAATTATTGAGTTTTTTTTAATTAAAAATTTAAAGATTATGAATCTAAAAAAAACAATAACCTCTTTTTATTTATTGACTTTTATTTGTTTTGCCTGTTCAAACAATGATGCCTCAGAAAACACAATCTCTAATAGACAATTTGGTGTTTTTAAAGTTTTAGAAGATAATAGTACTGTTGAAATGAATGGAGAAGTTACAAGTTCTTCTTTATCAGATTTTAATCAACTAGAGCAAGCTTTTCCAAATATAAAAACTATAAATATTAAAAATTGTGATGGTTCTTCTGATGATGTAGTTAACCTTCAATTATCACAGAAAGTACATCAAAAAGGAATCAATACACATTTAATGAATAACGGCTTAATTGCTTCTGGAGGTACAGATTTCTTTTTAGCTGGTGTAAAAAGAACAAAAGGTTCTAACACAAAAATAGGAGTCCATTCTTGGGCTGGAGATAACGAGGTTGCCACAGATTTTCCTGTAGGTCATGCAAATCATTTGCCTTATATCAATTACTATGTTTCTGTTGGTTTTACACAACAGCTTGCTGAAGATTTTTATTATTTTACCATTAATGCTGCAGAAGCTGAATCTATGCACTGGATGACAGAAGCAGAAATAAATCAATATGGATTAATTACACCTTAATTCAAAAACAAATAACAAGTTACAATTTTTAGGCACAAAAGTTGTTTAGTAACTTGATATGAAGCAACTTTTATTTTTTCTACTATTTTCTATTGCTGCACAAAGTCAAAGTTTCAAGAATGTTGATAATGTTGTTGCTCAATACCCTCGTTTTTCTAAAGTTGAACAATTAGTATCTAAAATAAAAAAAACTTTACTTCTGATGAGGATAAAGTAAGAGCTACATTTTATTGGTTAGCAAATAACATCAGATATAATCTTGAAGAATACTATAATCCTTCTCAAAGAAGTTATAATTTTAGATATAGCACTGAAGTAGAAAAACAACAAAAATTACAAGCCATAAAAGACAAAATTGTAGCAGATACATTTAGAAGAAAATCTGGAGTTTGTGAAGATTATGCGCAATCTTTCAAAAAAATTTGTGATTTACTAAATATTGAAGCAGCAGTAATAAAAGGTAATGTTAGAACAGATGCCAATGAAATTGGTAAAATAGCGAATACTACAAATCATGCTTGGAATGGTGTAAAAGTTAATGGTGATTGGATTATTTTAGATGCAACTTGGGCTGCTGGTTACGAATATAATGGCAAATGGATTAGAAAGTTTAACAACTACTTTTTTAATATGCCAAAACAAAAAATGTTTAAAACACATTATCCTGATAACAATCTTTGGGTATTGCGTTTTGGTAGAATGAGCATTCAAGAGTTTTATAATCAGCCAATTTATAGTCAGACTTTTTTGAGTTTACAAGCTGAGTTAATTGCACCAAAAACAGGAATTATCAACTTAAAATCATCAGAAAACATCACGTTAAAATTTAAAAACCTAGATACAACTTCTCTAATTTTTTACAATTTTAAAGGTCATAAATATGCACAAAAACCTACTATACAAACAGCAAACGGAATAACTACACTAAATTTAAAAAACCCAAATAGAAATGCAGATTTGGTTTTGTACATCAATAAAGAAGATGCTTTACACTTTAAGGTTAGGGTACAATAAAAATGCTTAATTTTCCATACTTGTTTTTAACAAGACCTTTCAGGTTTTAAAAACCTGAAAGGTCAATTATATTAAAATATTTTCTAAGTTCTTTTATAAAACCCTTTGTCTTTGAGTTGATGCGCCTCATCTAAAACAGTTAATAGAATTTCTTCA
Source organism: Polaribacter septentrionalilitoris (assembly GCF_009832745.1). GTDB lineage: Bacteria > Bacteroidota > Bacteroidia > Flavobacteriales > Flavobacteriaceae > Polaribacter > Polaribacter septentrionalilitoris. The sequence continues at coordinate 247,832 of NZ_VRMJ01000042.1, forward strand.
TTGATATCATCAATAGTTCTATATCGCAAAGATTTTACTACTTTTCTGCCTTCAGAAATAAGATGTTCATTGTATTTGGTGAGATGAGCAGAAACCCAAAAAGCAACATCTACATACCCTTTCTTTTTTGATGGATTCAAATAACAAAAAGGCCTATCATTTAAATAATAAAATGGAATTTTCCATTTGAACTGCAAATCAACTTCTGGAAAGGAAGTTTCTATTAAAATTTGCAAATGCAATAAAATAGATTTAAACGGTTCTGGTTGTTTTAAAATGTATGCTTCAGCAGGTTTCATTTTTTAGTATCTTAGCGTGAGTTAAAATATAAAAAAGGGCAATGCACGACAACTTTTTAGTCAATTTTGTTTTAAAAGGATTTACCAGTATTCTTATTGGAGTATACTTTTTAATAGGAAGTTATTTTTTAAAAACAATTTTAGATGGTTTCTTGATTGATGATCATCCTGCTGGAATGCTATCAGTAGAAATTATTGAATTCTTAGGAATTGCAATGGCTTTTTTAGTGTTTCTATTTTCTTCATTGGCATTATTCTTTAGAGGAAAGAGGCATGCAAAAAGATTTCAACACAAACTTTGGAACGGTAAAACTAAAACTGCTTTTTATACATACGTAATTGGTATTATAATCATTTTTGCAAGTACTTTGGTTTTATTAAATCTTGGATTAGTTGATTACCTCACTCCTACTTTTTTACTACTTTACGGAGTTTTATTATTCATATTAAAGCAAAAAGAGCGTAAAAACTTAATCATTTTATCAGGTTTGTGCTTATTCCTTGCGATTGTTTGTTTTTTAATTCCTACGTATTGGTATTCATCGTTTACTATTTTAGGAGTTGCACACGTTACTTATGGAGTTGTAGTGAAGTAGAAAATGATACAATTCAATAAAAAATATTTTATCGCTTTTACAGCACTTTTTTTAATTGAACTATGTATCGCAAAATATGCTACTGGGTTTTTACGTCATACAATTGGTGATGTTATAGCAACAATTCTTTTGTACTGTTTGATAAAAAGTTTTATTGATAGTTCTGTTATAAAAACACTACTCATTGTTTTAGTCATTTCTTTTCTTATTGAGTTTTTACAATTGAGTAACCTACAAAACTCATATCCTGAGAATCTTAAAAATACGCTACGAATTATTTTAGGAACCTCATTTAGTCTTGGAGATTTAGTTGCGTATTCTGTAGGAATAGGAATTACATATTTTATTGAAAAGCTTGGTACTAAAAACGCATCCTAATTTCTCTAACCATATCTTCTAGACCGTTTAATTTAAGTTCATAAACTAATTCTAGTTGTTGACCCAACTTTCCTTTTGGGAAACCTTTATTATGATACCAAACTACATAATGTTCTGGTAAATCTATCAAAAACCTACCTTTGTATTTTCCAAAAGGCATTTTCATTTTCGATAATTCTATAAGTATTTCTCTGTCTTGCATTTTTCTATAAATCTTTTGACCGCATTAAATGCAACTAACAACTAACAACTAACAACTAACAACTAACAACTAACAACTAACAACTAACAATATTATTCTTTTCCATCTACATAATCTTGCAAATAAGAAAAACGTTTGGTTAGTTTTCCGTTTTCTGTCATTTTAGCTCTTTCTAAAACTCCGTCTTTATCATTGTTAAAAAAAGCAGGAATTACATTTTGTAAAAACATTTCTCCAAAACCTTCACTAGCATCTTTTGGTAATTCACAAGGCAAATTATCTACAGCCATCACCACTATAGCATTTTCATTTGTATAATCAACTTCTTTTTCTGTTTCTGGATCATAACCATAAATAGGATCTGCAATTGTAGAAGGACGAATGGTTGATGCCACAGGACCATCAATATCACAAGAAATATCTGCCACGAATTTTATTTTAAAGTCAGAATGTTTTGCATCTTCTCTAGTAAATAGATATGGAGAACCATCACCAAAAAAGTGCCCCGCAATAAAAAAGTCTGTCACTTTTGCGAATCTAAAAAAGTTTGATTCATAAGCTTCTGGGTTATTATAAAAGTCAAAGTTATCTATTACTTGTCCATCATTACGCTTGTTATAATCTAACACATCAGCTAAACAATACACAACTTCCTCATACGTTTTAGATAAATAATCATCTACAGAAACTTGTTTAATATGCATAGCATCTAGCATTTCTTTGGCTCCGTAAGCAACTTTTCCATTTCCTGTTAAAAGGATTTTAAAACCCTTTGGCAAACTGATTTTGTTCAATTGATGAATCAATTCTTTTTGAGAATCTAACGTTTCTGCTTTAGGTAAATTAAAACTTTCATTTTTTAACCCTATAGCTCTAAATCCGTTGTAAGCACCTACAATTCCTGCATAACGTCCAAAACCAATTAAACGCATTCCGTTTTCTTTGGTGATGGTTTCGTGATCATACAACTCAATGTTTTTATCTAAAATAGCATTTAATAAATCTCTATTATAGGGTTGCTTTTTAATAGTATGACTAAAGAAAAAATATTTTTTATTGGGTATTAAAGCATCTATTGGCACTTCTTTTACCCCAATAAGTACATCACAATCTGACATTGCATCAGTAACTTCTAATCCTGCATTTTTATAGGCATTGTCAGAAAAAACTCGAATGTCTGAAGTTTCTACTTTTAAAGTAGCTTTAGGAAACTGATTTTGAAACTCTTGTAATTTTGAAGGAGAAAAAACAACTCTTCTATCTGGTGGATTTTTACGTTCTTTTATAATGCCAAATTTCATCTTTATCGTCTTGTGAGATACTGAAATACTGATAAAAATTCAGTATAAACAAGTTCAGTACTGGTTGGTATAATATTTGCTCGAAGATATTAGAATTTAAAGAGAATAGCAACTGTATTTTTTATACTTTTGCAATCCGCGTTAAGGATTGAACGGTTTGTTTGAGTTCTTTTGTGTAATGCAATGCAACAAAAAACGAGTAGTGAAAGCCTGACTTTAGCTTAAAATGCTTTTTAAGCTAAGTAACGCCCAAATAATTGTTATCTTTTAATAGATGATTTTGTTCTTTGAAAAAATATAATGAGATTTGAAGAGTTTCCGAAATAAACTCGGGATCAATTCGATTACGCAAAACATATTTTGTGTTTTTGAATCAAGTTCAAGATAAACTCATTGAGGGGACGACTGGTTTTGACAGCAAGGTCAGAGAATTTGTAAGCATATCAAGGAATGAAATTATTCTTGTAAAACTTATTTCAACTTTATAAACGGCGAAGATAACTACGCTTTAGCTGCATAATCTGAATTACAGTAAGATTAGCCTCGGCTCACTAGGTGAGCAAGCTTTATGTCCACGAAAAGCCTTGGTTTATGGCGTTTCACTTTTGGGCATCGTAAAAATAAACATAGGAAACTTAGTACTTCGTTGAGTTTCCGAAATTTAAGAAGTTAAGCTAAAAATGGATTGTTCTTAATCAGTTTTTGGTCGAAAATTAAGTAAGAACTAAATATGTAGAAAGCCAATTTGCTGCTTGTTTGGACCCGAGTTCGATTCTCGGCGTCTCCACAACACAAAGCTCTAATCACTTAAATATAAATTGATTAGAGCTTTTTTTTCTTTATAGACTCTTCACTTCGAGTATTGATACTTCAAAAAAAAGTCACAAATAATTTAAATTATTTTAAATTTTAAGTTGTTTTTCTTTTGATGTAAATATTATAAATTAATCCTGAAAGAATGAGAACAATTCCCAACAATGTCCAGCCATTATAAACATCTCCAAACCAAAAGGTTCCTACAATAATAGTTATGATTACCTCAAGATATTTAATAGGAGCTACCAAATTGGTTTCTTCTGCTTGAAAAGCTTTGGTCATATACAACTGTCCAAAATAACCAAAAACACCAGTGCTAATAAAAAGTATCCATTCTATTAAATTGGGCTGTATCCAATATTTTATAGACATCAATCCACCAAAAACAAAAGCCATAATCATGAAGTAATTGATAATAACTAATGGATGTTCTGTGTTCCCTATTTTACGAATTACCACAAATATAATTCCAAGAAAAACAGCAGAAAAAATTACAAAAAATAAACCTACCAACTCTACATCTGCTCCAAAACCCTTTATAATTAACACCCCTAAAAAGGCGATAATAAACAACAACCATTGTATGGGTTTAATTTTTTCTTTTAAAAAGAAAAGCGCAAAAATAGCAGCAAATATAGGAGCGGTATATCTTAAAGAAACTGCTGTGCCAATACTTAGATAGTTAAGAGATTTAAAAAAACAAGTTAAAGAAATTACACCTGTGATTCCTCTAATTATTAACCATTTTTTATTCTTACCAAAAAAAGGTACCTTTTGCTTAAGTACTAAAGGAATAGTAAAAAGGAGTGTTCCTATGGATCTAAAAAAAACTACTTGATATACATTAAAAGTACTCAAATATTTTACTACTGATCCCATAAGTGCAAATGCAATTGCACTAAAAATCATATATATAATCGCTTTATTTTTTGTCATATTGTATGATCGCAAATATAATGGAATAAATAGGTTACTGCATCTTAAAATCATGCATAAAAAAACCTCAAGTAAACTTGAGGTCTTTATTGTATGTATAATCTAGTGATACTATAAAGTATCTGCATATTCGATTAAGTCAACTATCTTAGTAGAATAACCCATTTCGTTATCATACCAAGAAACAACTTTTACAAAGTTATCATTTAAAGCAATACCTGCTTTAGCATCAAAAATAGAAGTACGAGTATCTCCAACAAAATCTTGAGAAACCACTAATTCTTCTGTGTAACCTAAAACACCTTTCATTGGTCCACTTTCTGAAGCAGCTTTCATTGCAGCACAAATCTCATCATAAGAAGCTGCTTTTTCTAACTTTACCGTTAAATCTACCACAGAAACATCCATAGTAGGAACTCTAAAAGCCATACCTGTTAATTTACCATCCATAGCTGGAATAACTTTCCCTACTGCTTTTGCTGCTCCTGTAGAAGAAGGTATTACGTTACCAATAGCAGAACGTCCACCTCTCCAGTCTTTCATAGAAGGACCATCAACTGTTTTTTGAGTTGCTGTAGTTGCGTGTACAGTTGTCATTAAACCTTCAACAATACCAAAGTTATCGTTTAAAACTTTAGTTATTGGTGCTAAACAATTTGTTGTACAAGATGCGTTAGAAAAAATCTTTTGATCTGCTTTTAACTCTGTATTGTTTACACCCATTACAAACATTGGTGTATGATCTTTAGATGGTGCAGATAATACTACTTTTTTAGCTCCAGCTTCTAAGTGTTTCCCTGCAGTTTCTTCAGTTAAGAAAAAACCTGTAGATTCGATTACATACTCAGCTCCTACTTCATCCCATTTTAAATCAGCAGGATTTCTTTCTGCAGTAATTCTAATTTCGTTTCCGTTTACAACTAATTTACCGTCTTTTACGTCTACAGTTCCATCAAACTTACCGTGAACTGAATCGTATTTTAACATGTAAGCTAAATAATCTACATCTAATAAATCGTTAATAGCTACTACTTGTACGTTATCTCTTAAGACTGTTTGTCTGAAGGCTAATCTTCCTATTCTTCCAAATCCGTTAATTCCTACTTTTATCATTTTACTAATCTTTAATTTGTTTATTTTATGTTGTTATAATGTCTGAAATTCTAAGCAACTCATGGTTAATTGAATGACCTCCAGAAATTGCTTCTTTAATATCAGTACTAATTACTATATTGTCTTTTAAACCTACCATTAAATTGGTTTTACCATCTAACAATAGTTCTACTGCTTTTACACCTAATCTACTGGCTAAAACTCTATCAAAACAAGAAGGTGATCCTCCTCTTTGCATATGCCCTAGAATAGAAACCCTTACGTCATATAGAGGTAAATTTTCTTCAACATATTTTGCCAATTCATAAACGTTTTTACCAGATTTATCTCCTTCTGCTACGACTACAATACTTGATGATTTCCCTGCTCTTCTACTTCTTTCTAATGATTCTAGCATTCTATCTAAACCTAAATCTTCTTCAGGAATTAAGATTTCTTCTGCTCCCGCACCAACACCTGCATTTAAAGCAATAAAACCAGCATCACGTCCCATTACTTCAACAAAAAACAATCTATTATGTGACGACGCTGTATCTCTAATTTTATCAATTGCATCTACAGCTGTATTTAATGCTGTATCATATCCTAATGTATGTGAAGTTCCGAAAATATCATTGTCAATAGTACCAGGAATTCCGATTACAGGAAAATCAAACTCTTCGTTAAAAATTACTGCTCCTGTAAAAGAACCATCTCCCCCAATAACAACCATGGCATCTACTTCTCGTTCTACTAAATTATCGTAAGCTTTTTGTCTACCTTCTTTAGTTCTAAACTCTGTAGACCTTGCAGACTTTAAAATGGTTCCACCTTTATTGATAATGTTATGTACACTTCTTGCAGAAAGCTCTACTAAATCATCTTCAATCAAACCTTCATATCCTCTGTAAATCCCTACACAACTTAAGCTGTAATAGGCACAAGATCTTACTACTGCTCTAATTGCGGCATTCATTCCTGGGGCATCTCCTCCAGAAGTCATTACTGCTATTTTTTTAATTTCTTTCATATCTTTCTGATGTAAAATTACTGCTTTATAACCATTTAAAATAATAAAACTACGAAATCGTTTTAGGCTATTTCTTACCTATTTATGCTCTAAATTAAAGGATTTTCACTTAAATCGATTCGAAAAAATGTTACCTTTTTGTTAATTAATTTTGCCGCAAAAATAGAGGAGATCTTTTCTTTAAAAAATGATAAAAGTCAATCTTAAAAACTAATTTCCTTCGAAATTAATCAGTTCTTTATTTGTTTTTCTTATGGTGTCTTTTTTAACAATTGGTTTCTGATTATTTTTCTTTAGACCAATCTGTCTTAAAAGACCTGAGAGCGTATTGAAATTTACTTGATAAGATAACCCAACTCCTTGTGTATAGCCTTCTTCTTGCTGAGAGTACTGAATTTCGTTCTGACGATTGAAAATAACACCTCTAAAATTACCTTCTTTATTCAGTAACACTTCAACTTTTACCTCTCCTATAACACTAGCTTGAGTTTGTGCTCCAACAGGAACTCCTACTTTTCCGTTTATAATAACCCTGTCACTTACTTGTGTACTTACAGAAACATCTACTTGATCGTCTATATTTAATCGATCTACATCTGTTTGGTCTGCTTGCTGATAATCAAAATTTAACTGAAACTTACTATCTGGACTATTTACCAAACTTGAAAACGCAGTTGCTAAAGCACTTGAAGCGGTTCCTGCAATGGTATTGTTTAAATCGAAATTAACACGATCTGGATTTCTGAATGACCCAAAAGCTAACAGCGAAATAAATTGCGTTGTTTTTTCATTCACATTATTATCATTTAAAATAAATTCTAACTCATTAGCAATGGTTGGGTCTACATTGGTTAATTGAATATCTAGTTCTTGCTTAGAACTAAATAATCCACCAGTAATTCTTGTTACTAAATCTATTTCTTCTTTTCGGTTGGAATTAAAGTTTTCTAGTAAAACACCGGGGTTAGCTTTGGCTTTATAGATTGCAGTAATGTCTAGATTGGCTTCATAAGGATCTCCGTTCCAAGAGACAGTACCTCCTTTTTGAATCACAAACGGTTTATTGATAATTCCTCCATATTTAAAATCGTAAACTCCACTATCTATAGTATAATCTCCAAACATGTTAAATTTACCTCGGGTATTAATTTCAATACGAAGATTACCAGCACCACTACCTGTTAACTGACTTCCATAAACCTCATCAATAACCACTTGTGCTGTTGCATCTTTGGTAACTTCTAAATCGATATTTAAAGACAATCCTTTTATTGCTTCTAAAGCAACTTCTTTTTGCTTTTCTTCGACTTTAATTGCATCATTTTTAAAGTAGATTAATCGATAACTATCTACAGTTGTTACATCTTTTAGCGGCACAACAAATGTTGTTCCTGGTTTTGTTTTAGCATTAACATCTATAGTTAATTGATCTGTTAAACCTGTAATACTTGCAGTTCCATCAATAAAAGCTGAACCATAATATAATGCTTCATCTGTGTTTTCTGTATCTAAAACAAGTAGATTATCACTTTCTATTTCTATATTTAAAAACCATTTTTCAAAGTTTTGATGTGTGATGTCACCAATTAATTTCCCTTTAGTTTTATGCTTTGTATCAGATAAAGAAACACCCTCTAAAATAAAAGATTGCTCTTGCATTGTAATGATAGACTCACCTTCAAAATCATAATCAACATTTAAATATGGAAACATTAAACCTGCATTTGTTAAGGTTAATGCACCTGACATTTCTGGGTTTCCTAAAAAGCCACGTAATGCAAAATCACCTGATGCAGTTCCTCTTATAGAAGACAGTACATCTTGACCTAGAGGACTAAAAGCGTTTAACCCAAAATCTTCCATAAAAACTTCTAAATCTATTAAAGGTCTTTGGGTTGAAAAATCTAAAGTTCCTGTAGCGGCAATACTTTTAACATTTTTATTTTGGATAGATAAATCTAAATTATATTTCTCGTAAGAGTTATCTCCGCTTACATTTACATATAAATCTCCTTGCTTAAAATTATTAACTTCAAAGTTTTTAATAGACAATAAACCCTCTGGATTGTAATTTCCATCACTTTGCACAAAATCTAAGTGACCAGAAAGCGTTCCTTTAAGTGCTAAACTATCTATTACAGGCAAGAAACTTTCTAGTTCAACTTTTGTAAAATCTGCTAATAAGACCTTTTCTGAATCACCTTTTAGACTTCCTGTAAATTCTACTTTTTGCTTACCAGAGACTAACTTAAATTGACTAAAATTGTATTGGTTTGTATTTAAATCAAAAATAATCTTGTCTGTATTTTTTTCATCAGGATTAATGTTCCAAGTATTACCCTTAAACTTAAATGATGATTTTTCAAAACCTACTACAGATTTACCTTCTTCGTTGAATGTGTAAAAGAAGTCTAAATTAAAATCTTCGTTCTTTTTCTTACCTCCCACAAAAACAGATTTAAAAAATAATGTGTCATTTTGCGTTAAACTCAATAAATTTAACTTTGACACATTATAATATTTTGTATTTAACTCTGATGCCGTTAAATGCGAATTGTATAAAGGGTTTTGGTTATCTGTTCTTAATAACAAGTCTTTTACCTCATTACCAGAAACATCTATTCTGGGAGAAGAAATTGTTAATTTTAGTTGATTTTTATCAGCCTTTATTTTTCCACGAATCTTGGTATTATTATCAATAGATATTTCTGGAAAGAAAACAGTAACAATCTGATTGTAAATAGTAAAGTTAAAATCGACAAATTGATGTTGCTCAACATCATAAGGTTTATAGTTTGTATAAATACTACCTAAAGCATTTTGAGCTACTGGCACTAATTCTGAAAACGAAAATTTACCAGTAACATATCCATTGGCAATATCTTGTGAGGTAACTTCAATCGTTTTTATACTATCTTTTAAAGATGATTTAACATTAAACTCTTTAAAATTATACTCTTCTTTTTGATTGGTATATAAAATATTTTTAAAAGTGGCTTTTCCTGTGATGTCATCTAGTGTATTACCTTCTACATCTAGTTCAATATTTCCCTTTAAAACAGACACACTATCTCTAATAAAAAGATTTGTTTCTTTTAAATTAAGATACTCTATATCAGATTTAAAATCGAACTTATGCACTTCTGATGATAAGTCTGCAAGCCCGTTAAACTTCATTTTAAAGTTTTCATCATTTATATTTAAATCTCCATCAAACTTGTTATTTTGATATTGACCATTGGCTTCAATATTTTTATACGAATATTCTTTAAAGTTTAATTCTGACACATCTCCAATGAATGTTGTATTGATGTTATCTAGCTTAAACCCACTTCCTTTTACATCTCCTTTCAAAGAAATCTCACCAAACAAAGGATCATTAAACAAGACACCAATATTAAATTTATCTAATGCTATTTCTCCATTATATTCTGCGTAATCAATATCATCAATATTAGAAATTTTTAAATCAGAAACCACATTTCCTATCTGAGATTTTAAATTTACAGTTGCATCTATTTTTTCTGAATCTACATAAATATTTCCTCTAATACTAAATTTTCCAAACTTCCTGAACTCTGTTGGTAATGTTTTACCTAAAACATTGGGCAATATATTTCTTAACTCATTATAGGTGGCTGTTAAGTTTTTTAAATCACCTTTAAAGATGAAACCTTCTTCAAAGTTTACCGCATTTACAAAACCTAAATTACCAATAACTTTTATACCATGTTTGGTGGATAATTTTAGTCTATCTAAGAAAAAATCATTCAGTTTTCCGTTTAATTTTCCTGAAAGTGTAATAAGATCATTACCACTTAATTCATTGTAGTACTTTTTTAAATCTGGAATAGCAATAGTGCTTTTACTAAAATTTGCTTTAATATTAACTTTGTTATTAAAATCTATTAAATCTTCTCTTTTGTAGGTAAAATCTATATCTGCATTTAAGCTAGAGTTTCTAGTCTGCAATGTTGTCTTTTTAAAATGCATTGCAGTTGTAGAATAAGAGAAATCTGTGGTAAGATTGATTACTTCTAAGCCTTTATTATCAATGAAATATAAACCTCTAATTTTTGATGAAAAATCCGGACCATAAACCAATAGATCTTGTAAGTTACCTCCAGCATTTTCAGCTGAAAAGGAAATTGGACTTTGATTGTTCTCATCAATTAAGATATAATTCAAGTTATTTGCATAGACATTTGATGATCTTAAAATAAACGGTTTTGAAATTGAATCTTTTGGTTTTCCATTATCAAAACGATCAATAAAAACTCCCATATTATCATCTTTCTCACCTTTATAGGTTTTCATGTGAAAATGAACACCTTCTAATGAAACAGATCCTAAATTTATCTCATTTTCAAATATTTTTTTTGCACTTAAAAGTGAAGTCCCTAATTTATCCACAAAGATTAATGTGTCTTGATGATGATCGCGAATCTCAACCCCTTTTAAACGTACAGTTCCTAAAAAAGATAAATCAATTTTTTTTATGGTGATATCTGTATTGAAATCTTCATTAAGGCTTTTGGTAGCGTAAGTTCCTAGTTTAGTCTGAACCCAAGGTATGGAAAGTAAAACACTAATCAACAGCAAAAAGAGCACAAAGTACCCAAGCCATTTTATTATTTTCTTTCCAACTTTTTTGATAACTGTTTCTTTTATGGTAATAATCACTAATAATAAGCAAAAAAATTGCCAATTATTACAAAGAACGTGCAAATTTAACAAACAATTAAATTTCTATAATCAAAAAAGGAAGACAACATAAAATTATCCTTAGTTTTGCTATAAATTAACCTTTGATGAACAACAACATTTATATATTAGGTATTGAATCTTCTTGTGATGACACTAGCGCTTCTGTAATTTGCAATGGTAAAGTACTAAGCAACGTTATTGCAAATCAAGAAATTCATTCTAAATATGGAGGTGTAGTTCCTGAATTGGCATCAAGAGCACATCAGCAAAACATAGTTCCTGTAGTGCAACAAGCTATTGAACAAGCCAATATTAACAAAGAAGATTTATCTGCAATTGCCTTTACGCGAGGACCAGGATTAATGGGTTCTTTATTGGTAGGAACATCGTTTGCAAAATCATTGGCGCTGGGACTTGGAATTCCATTAATAGATGTCAATCATATGCAAGCACATATTTTAGCACATTTTATTAATGATGAAGATAGTCGAATTCCTAATTTTCCTTTTTTATGTTTAACCATTAGTGGTGGCCATACTCAAATTGTAAAAGTGACCAATCATTTTGAAATGGAAATTCTTGGAGAAACTATTGATGATGCTGTAGGAGAAGCGTTTGATAAATCTGCAAAAATACTAGGTTTGCCCTATCCTGGAGGTCCATTAATTGACAAACACGCACAATTAGGAAACCCAAAAGCATTTTCGTTTACCAAACCTAAAGTTGGCGATTTAGATTTTAGTTTTAGCGGATTAAAAACAGGTATTTTATATTTTATTCAAAAACAACAAAAGCAAAACCCTAATTTTATTGAAGAACATTTAAATGATGTTTGCGCCTCAATACAATATACAATTGTAGAAATTTTGATGGACAAACTAAAAAATGCTGTCAAAAAAACAGGAATTAAAGAAGTAGCCATTGCTGGAGGAGTTTCTGCAAATTCAGAAATAAGAAATAGACTGCAGTTGGCTGAAAAACATTTTGGATGGACAACGTATATTCCTAAATTTGAATACACAACTGATAATGCTGCAATGATAGCCATTACAGGATATTTAAAGTTCTTAAACAAGAATTATTCTGATGTTTCTATCACAGCTCAAGCAAGATTAAAGGTTACAGAATAGTTTATGACTACTTTTAAAAATCGACTTTTTTTCAACCTTAGTTATTTTTTATTATGGATAACTTATTTTGTTTTTGCTCGTTTCTTTTTTCTACTTTTTCACTTTGAAAAAACAAAAGAATTGGGTTTTTCAACATCTTTTAAAACCTTTCTTTATGGCTTACGTTTAGACAGTTCTTTTGCTGCATATTTATCTATGATTCCTTTTTTGTTAATCATTTTTACCGTTTTTGGTAAAATTAATATTCTAAAAAAAGCTATAGAATGGTACTCTGCTATTCTCATCATCTTTATCAGTCTTTTATTAATTATTGACGCTAGTTTGTATGATGCTTGGGGTGTAAGGTTAGACACTTCTATACTACCTTATTTAAGCACACCAGAATTGATGATTTCATCAGCCTCTACTTTTCAATTGATTTCTGGCTTTATTTTATGGGGAATCATTGCTTTTTTGTTTATCAAAATATTCAACAAAATAATTTTTAAAAGGTTTGAGAAAATCGCCAAAAGTCATTGGCTGCAAACTGTTTTCTTTTTCGTTATTATGGCTTCATTAATTCTACCTATTAGGGGAGGATTACAAACCATACCTGTAAATCAGAGTAACGTGTATTTCTCTAATAAAATGTTTGCAAATCATGCTGCTTTAAATTTTACTTGGAACTTCTTTAACACAGTCACTCACAAGACAGATGGTACAAATCCGTACAAATATTTTGATGATGAAACTGCTGAGAAAATTGCTAACAAAGCAAAAAACGCATTACTAGAATCTGATACCGATAGTATCTTAAACACCAAAAAACCAAACGTAATTTTAATTCTTTGGGAAAGTTTATCTGCTAAAGTTGTTGGTTCTTTAGGTGGTGAAAAAAGAGTAACTCCAAATCTGAATAAACTCTCAAAAGAAGGAGTTTTATTCACCAATTTTTATGGTAATGGAGATAGAACTGATAAAGGAATTCCTGCAATTTTAAGTGGTTATTATCCTCAACCTGTAAAGCGTATTATGCGAATGCCAAATAAAACCAGAAGCCTACCAATGTTACCTAAAGAAATGAATACTTTAGGCTACAAAACAGCATTTTATTACGGTGGTGATTTGAATTTTGGGAACATGAATACCTATTTAAGAAGTGCAGAAATTCAAGAAATTGTTGACGGAAGTGAATTTGATAAAAAAGACTGGAACTCTAAATGGGGCGCTTTTGATGATGTTTTTATGAAACGTTTTGCTAAAGATTTATCAAAAGAAAAATCTGAACCTTTTTTTAAAATTGCCTTAACCTTATCTAGCCATGAACCTTATGAAATAAAAGGCAAATACAAATTTGGCAAAAAGGGAGAAGATAACAAGTACAGAAGTGCTCATGTCTACACAGATAAAGTTATTGGAGATTTTATCGCATTTGCAAAAAAACAAGACTGGTATAAGAATACACTCATTGTTATTATGGCTGATCATGGTCATAGCTCACCAAAACATGAAGGTCCATATTTTTCTCCAAAAAAATTTCAAATTCCTATGCTTTGGTTGGGAGGCGCATTACACAAATCTGGAATTGAAATAAATACCGTTAGCAGTCAAGTTGATTTTGCATATACTCTTTTAGATTTATTAGAAGGTGATAAAGAAAAATTTGTCTTTGGTAAAAACATTTTCAATTCTTCAGAGCATCAATATGCGCATTATATTTTTAACAAAGGATATGGAACACTAACTAAAGACGATGTTTTTGTCTATGATTACATTGGTAAAAAACCAATTTTAAGTTCAAAAAACTCAAATAAATTAGATTCTTTAGGAAAAGCAATTACGCAAATATCTTATCAAGATTTTTTAGAAAGAAAGTAAAATAATTTAAAAATAACAATTACATTAGGCATATAAAAAAAATTATGAAATTAGAATTACATGAGAAAGTACTGACCAATTTATTTGACACAAACAATAAACTTAATTTTTTTGACATTGGATCCTGTGAAGGTCTAAGTAGTGTAAGATATTTGAACATTTTCAAAAAATGTAATATTTATGCTTTTGAACCTATTCCAAATAATTTTTCTGAAGTTTTAAAAAATAAAAAAAAACATGGTTTAAATAATTTACACGCCTATGAAATTGGTTTATCATCTAAAAAAGGAACAGCAACTTTCTATGTTTCTTCAGGAAAACCTCCAAACAAAGATACTCCAGAAGATAATTCTACTGATTTTGGAAATAAAAGCTCGTCTCTATTTAAACCTGGAAAAACGAAAGAAGTTCATCCTTGGTTAAAATTTAAGGAATCAATAACAATTAAAACGGATACTTTAGAGAACTTCTGTTTAGAAAAAAAAGTAGAAACTATAGATTTCATTCATATGGATGTTCAGGGAGCTGAATTAATGGTTTTACAAGGAGCTAATTCTATGCTGAAAAATATAAAATCTATATGGTTAGAAGTTGAAAAGGTTCCACTTTATGAAGGACAAGCTTTAAAAACTGACATTGAAAATTTTTTAATTAAAAATAATTTTAAGCTCATTTTAAACAAAGTAAATCATATAGCAGGAGATCAATTTTGGGTAAGACAAGACTATTTTAATAAATTATCTGATAAAACTAAATCTCATTTAAATTCAATCTCAAAAAAAGTTGCTCTAAAATCTAAACTTTCATCTGCTATTGGTAAAATAAAAGATCGTATTAAAAAAACATAATTCTATAACATTTATATATCAAAAAAACCTCAAGTAAAACTCGAGGTTTTTCATTAGAGAAAAGGTTCAATTAATCTTCTAAATCATTTTCTTAAAGTGTTTTTATAGAGCAACCAATAGCTCTTGTTTCTGTTTTTGTAGGTTTTTTACCTGCTAACAATGCATCAACTGCATTTTCTACATATTTTTCCGTTACTTTATTAGGGTTTCTAGAACTATTGTCTATTGCTCCAATGTATTCTAATTTCATTTCTGGCTTACTTACAATATATACATGAGGCGTTCTACTAGCCCCAAATTTTGGATATACTTTTTGTCCTTCATCAAGCAAATACGGAAACGTAAACCCTTTTTCTTTAGCTCTCACTTTCATTTCAGCAAAACCATCTCCAGGCATTGCTTTTGGATCATTTGGGTTGATTGCAATCACAGGATATCCTGATCCTTTATACTTTTTATCTAAGGCTATAATTCTATCTTCATTTGCCACTGAATACGGACACATATTACAGGTAAAAACAATGATAAACCCTTTAGCTTCAGGATAATCTGACAAGGAAACCATTTTATCATCAATATTTTTCAATTTAAAATCTTCAACGGTATCTCCAATTTTATAACTGTCTTCTATGTTTGTTGTGAACGCTGATGCAATTGCTAACACAGCAACTACTAAAATTGATTTTAAATATCTCATAAAATTTAATTTAAGTTTATAAAAATGACTGCACTTCTTTTTCTAAAGTTTCATATTCAAAGTTTTTCTCAAAAAATGCTCTCTTTTTGCTATTATAAATTAATGTAGCAGGTAAAGCTCCTGACCATGTTGAATCTATGGCTTTAATCCAGAAATCTTCATTTACATCATCTAACAAAACTACTTTTGATTGTAATTTTTTCTTGTTTATAAAAGGAATTAATCTTTTATCTACATGTTTTGGAAAGTCTAAACTTACTAAAATCACCTCAACATTTTTTTCTTTGTATTCTTCTTTTATCTTCTCAAAAGCTGGTAATTCCTTAACACAAGGTGCACACCAAGTCGCCCAAAAGTTAATCACATATGTTTTACCATCTGCTCTTTCTAACATTGGTTTTAATTCATTGTAAGTATAAGATTTGACTGTTGTTATTTCTTTAAATTCTGACTTAGAACTTTCTTTATTACAAGAGAACATAAAAAAAATAAAGTATAAAAAGTAAAAAAAATTCTTTATCATCCTTAAAACTACAAAGAAGATTTCCTTTACAAAAACAATTAACTTATCATTAACAAAAAAAAGCTCATAATGAATTGATTATGAGCTTTTGTTGAAATTTATCTGAAATTTTTTAATCAAAAACATCATTTAGCACTTTAGCTAAACGAATCCCTGCTTTTTGCAATTGATCTCTAACTGTACCAAAATGTTCATATGAATATCTGTAGCGTAAATTCTCTCCTACTTTAACAGACTTATATACCTTTTTGGTAACCTCATGAACTTCATCAACCCAATCTGTAACATTACCTTCTTGAATCGCTTCAATTTGTTTTTTCGATAAATCTTTGGCATTATTTGCTAGGTCTGAATAACTCATATCCCATTCTTCAATCATGTCTGAATCCCAAACCCTGTGTAAATTAGTACCTCTTCCAAACCATTGCACTTGTACTGTATTTCCTCCTTTATCTTCTCTCCTACCTATATGCATTGGTTGATGTAAATCGCCTACAAAATGGACTAACATTTTTAGAAAAAACTCTTTATCTGCATCAGAACTATTTTTGTCTTTTAAAACCTCAACACACTTTTTAATTCCTGTAACTAAATCTCCTTTTGGATTTTTTTCTGCAGTAGCATAAGTTTCATCAAAGTCCATATTAATGTAATGCCAAGAATAATACTTGTTGTATTTTCTGTCTGATTTTATTTCATCTGCAAAAGTTGATACAAAGGCCAAACTTTGACCTTTTAAGATTTTATCAATCTTTCTTTTTGTTCTTTTGGTCAAATATTTTTCGGCAATTTCACCTGTTGCTCTATGTCCATTTTTACCCCAAATTAAAGAGTTTTCTTCTGTATTATTAGAGAAGAATAACAATGATATTAATAAAATAAATTGAAATTTCATGTTTAATTATTTTAATATAATGCGAAGTTATAAAATAAAACAGTGCTGTATGCTGAAACATAAAAATAATTTTAATATATTTGTGATATCATTTTAATATCATATTAACACATAACCATGAGAGCAGAAAAAATTATAAAACCAGCAAACGGCTATTTAATGTTATTTATAGCTTTACTATTATTCTTTGGCGGAATATTTTTAATTATCAAACAAGAAAATCCTATTTACTTAATCCCAACAATAATCGGATTTATTGGTTTCTTCGGGTTTATATTAGTAAACCCAAATACCTCTAAAGTAATTCTATTGTTTGGAAAATATGTTGGCACAATAAAAGAAAACGGTCTCTATTGGGCAAACCCATTGTTCCGTAAAAAAACAATTTCTTTAAGAGCTAGCAATTTTGATAGCGAGCGTTTAAAAGTAAACGACAAACTTGGTAACCCTGTTATGATTTCTACCATTTTAGTATGGAGAGTAACCAACACTTACAAAGCAGCTTTTGATGTTGACAATTACGAGAACTTTGTTCGTGTTCAAACTGATGCTGCCGTACGTAAATTAGCAAGTATGTACCCTTATGACAATTTTGCTGATGAAGGTGTTGATGAAGACATTACTTTACGTTCTAGTGTAAATGAGGTTTCTGAGGCATTAGAAAAAGAATTGGAAGAGCGCTTATCTATTGCAGGTATAGAAGTTCTAGAAGCTAGAATTGGTTATTTGGCTTATGCTCAAGAAATTGCTTCTGCCATGTTAAAAAGACAACAAGCAACAGCAATTGTTGCTGCAAGACATAAAATTGTTCAAGGTGCTGTAGAAATGGTTGAAATGGCATTAGAAGAATTGAATAAAAAACAAATTGTTGAATTAGATGAAGAGCGTAAAGCTGCTATGGTTAGCAATTTATTAGTCATTCTTTGTGGTGACAAAGAAGCTTCTCCAGTAGTAAATACTGGCACATTAAACCATTAACATGAACAAGTCAAAGAAAAAAAGAATTTTGCTACTGGTATTGCCATTGAAGTTTGTACAGGAACAGCAATTGGTGTCTCCTTAAACAACATAGCATTAGATATTGGTATTGGAGTCGCTTTTGGAGCTGCCTTTAGTTCAATATCACAAAGTAGCAATACAAAAAAAATAGAATTATGAAAGAATATAAAGTAGTGATGCCAAAACTAGGTTTTAGAAATAGAAATAAAAACCTCGAAGAACTTCTAAATCAACATGCTAGAGAAGGTTGGGTTTTAAAGCATATTAATGACAATTGGTACAGCATAGTTTTTGAAAGAGATAAAAACAGATAGTTGTGAAAGTTTTTAAAGAAGAACAACGTTTTACCCAACTTTGGTTGATTGTTTTAATGTCTGTGAGTTTAATTGTACCTGTAGCTCTTATTTTTCAAGAGTACAGCAAAAAAAACTCATCTATTAGCACAAATGAACTAATAGGAAGTACTATTGCAATTTTAGCTTCTGGTTTACTCATTTTTTTCTTTAAATTAAAAACAAGAATAGACGAAAAAGGAATCTATTATCAATTTTTCCCATTTCATTTTAAATACAAATTAATATCTTGGAATGAAATTGAAAATGCATTTGTAAGAACCTACGATCCTATTGGAGAATATGGTGGCTGGGGATTAAAAGGAGGTGCTTTTTGGAATAGCGGAAAAGGAAAATGCATTAATGTTTCTGGTGATGTTGGTATTCAATTAGAATTGACAAACGGAAAGAAATTATTGATTGGCACACAAAAAGAATTTGATGCAAAAAAGGTTTTGGAATCCTATATCAATAAAAACTAAACTAATGAATAGAGTGATTTTATATTTAGCGTTTTATATTACTGGAGTCACAATAACAATAGGCCAAGTAAAATCAGAAGAAATTCTGATAAAAAACAACACTATAGAATTACCAGGAACGTTAACTTATCTAGAACCTAACAAACCTTTAATCATTTGGGTTCATGGCTCTGGAGGTGTTGACAGAAATGGAAATCAATCAAAATATATTCAACAATTTAGAGAAGCCATAAACAAGCACAATATTGCTTTTTTTAGTTACGATAAAAGAACGACTAACCCTAAAAATGCATCAATTTTAAAAAAAAATGGAGTGGTATTTTCAGATTTTATTGATGATGTAAAAAAAGCAGTCTATTATTTTAAAGATGATGAGCGCTTTTCTGAAATAATTTTAGTAGGTCATAGCCAAGGATCTTTAGTAGCAATGTTAGCTTTAGATAATGTAGATAAATACATCTCTATTGCTGGTGCAGGAGAAACAATTGACAAAATCTTAATTAGACAAATAACTAGGCAAAATCCAATTTATGGAGCTATTACAGAAAAGTATCTCAACGAATTAAAAGAAACAGGAGCTATTAAAGAAGTTGACCCCAATTTAATGTCACTTTTTGCAAAACAAAATCAACCTTTTTTAATTTCATGGATTCAGCTAAACCCTTTAAAAATCATTAAAAAAGTAACTGTACCAACATTAATTGTTAATGGTGATAAAGATTTTCAAGTATTAGTCAAGGATGCAGAAAACCTTAAAGTAGCAAAACCAGAGGCACAATTGGTGATTATAAAAAATTTGAATCATGTTTTAAAACATATAGACAAGGATAAAAACAACTTAAACTCATACTTGTCTCCAGATTTTCCTATTTCTAAACAACTGATTAAAACCGTAACCAACTTTATACAAAAGACTAAAAACTAACGTTTAAAGAACACAAAATGGCAAAGAAAAAAGCTTTCGCTTTGCGAGTTAATGAAGATATGATTAAAGCCATAGAAAAATGGGCTGCAGATGAATTTCGTTCTACAAACGGACAAATAGAATGGATGTTAATGCAGGCGTTAAAAGATGCAAATAGAGCCCCAAAAAAGAAAGAGGAATAAAAAACCTCGTTTGCAGTGCAAACGAGGCTTCATCTAAAATCAAAAATCATCTAACTACTTTACTCTTTCATAATCTTTTTTACAACCGTTCCTTTTGCGGTTTTAAGTGTTAAGAAATAAACTCCTTTCACTAAATTTCTTACCTGTATAGTGTTATCCTTTAAAATATTTTCTTGTACTTTTTTACCTTGCAAATCAAATATTTTATAAGATAAAACCGTATGCGCTGTTTTAATATTGATGATATTTCGCACTGAATTGGGATATATAAGAAAGTCTTCAGCTAAAATTTTATCGACACCTAGAGTATTGTCTATGGTAAACGGAACAACATCATACAAACTCCAAATATTAGCTTCATTTTTAGTTCTTATAAATAATAAATGTTCTCCTTCAGTTAAGTCTCCTGTGTTTATGGATGTTTCAAAATTACCATCATCATTAGTAGATAAAGTAATTTCAGTACCATTTCCTACAGCTACAAATTCATTAAAAAAGTATTCTGCAGCTACTATTGGAGAGGCTTCAGACATTACAAATGCACCATCAGAAATGTAAAACAATGCTCTTTCAAAAGTGCTCCACTCTTTATTTTCATTTTGAACTCTAAAATAAATTGTATGAAAACCTGATTCTAAATCACTAATATCTACAGTAAAAGCCTGACTAATTTCTTTACCAGATGCATCTAAAGCAATTGGTTCTCCATTGCCATATCCTGGATCTTGATTAAAAAAGTATTCTGCTTTTGCAATTGGTGAATCTGAAAATGAAATTTGTTCTGGTGTATTGATGTAAAACAAACGTCTATCGAAAGTACTCCATTGATTATCCGAACTTTTTACTCGTACATAAATGATATGAAAACCAGCGTCTAAATTACTAACGTCTATGGTAAATGTATTTGCCAAATCTTGTGTTGCTGTAATGGGTATTTCTGTTCCATTGCCGTAACCTGGATCTGTGTCTAAAAAATATTCTGCAAATACCATATCTTTAAGAGATACATCTTCTGTAAATATGATTTCTGGGTCTATCTTATAAAAAAGCCTTCTATCAAAAGTACTCCAAGCATCATCTTGCTGCACTCTTACATAAAACATATTAAAACCATCAGGTAAGTTATCTACAGTAGCATCGATAACCTTCGTAAATTCTCCATTAGTTTCTGTAACATCGAAACTAATACCATTCCCATAACCAGGGTCGTTGTTAAAAAAATACTCTCCCTTTGTTACTTGTTGCGCTATTGCAAGATTAGACAATAAAAGCGTGAGTATTATGGTATAAGTTAAGCACCTCATCTTAGTTAGATTTACCGGTAAAGGTTACTTTTAACGTACCATTTTCTGGCACTTCTCCTGTAGAAGAAACAATTTGTATGGTAGGTATACCAAAAGGATGCAAAGTAGCTCTATAAGTATACCCATTACCCATAATACCAATTTGTTGGTTATTTAAACCTGCACTAATGGCTGGAGAACCTGTTCTTAAGGTAAAATCATTAGTGATGTCTGCAAAATCAGCATCGTTAAATTTAGTAAACTGTGGATTGGTATTTTCTAAAATATCTGAAAAAGATGAATTACTAGAACCACTTTCATTTACCTCAAAAGTAGCACCTCCGTAATTAAAGAACAAACAATTCGTTAAATTCAAATTATCAAACCTCTGTGTTAATGGGCTTGTAGATCTGCCTAAAAACATACAATTTTGCACCAAGGCTTTTTTCCCATTGGCATTATCTGCATTATAAATACCAACGCCTACTGGAAAAAGATTATTTGTGATAATTGTAGTATTAACCTCTTGTATACTGTTTATACTACCAGTAATGTAATTATTTGTAATTAATGTTTTTCTTGGGTTAAAAATACTACTAATAAAATTTCCTCTAATCGTAGCAATTCGATTTGTAGTAGTCGGGTTACCAAAAGAAATACCACTTGTAATCCAATTGTTTTCAATTAACAAGTTAGTGGCAAATGTTGTGCTAATAGACGATATTCGTAAACCTTTTATAATAGTACCAGAACCAGATAGTTTAATTTCTATACCTTGTATTTGAGCAGAATTTGTTCTTGGGGTTCTCCCTAACAACACAATTTTTTTATCAATTGCTACATTTCCATAACGAATAGTAGAAGAATGTACGTAAATAGTATCTCCTGTATTGGCAGCGTTAACGGCTTCTTGCAAATTGCTATACATAGCATTGGTATCCACTTTATTGTCTACAGATATTTGTGCATTCAATACTAATGAACAAGCAAAAACAGCTGTACAAATTACTTTTTTAATTAATGTCTTTTTTTTCATGACGATAAGTTTAAGTTAATATTTTCAAAAATAGAGACTACACAAAGGCAAGTAAATACCTATAAGTAAGTATTTTAAAATATCATTTCTATAATAAGATAAAAATCACATCCTTTATAAACTGTTAAAATAAACGCTCAATTATTATTGAGCGTTTTCTATTTTGTATCTTGTTCCCACTAATTCAAATCATTCAAACCTTACAAAATGAAAAAACTATTTACACTACTTTTTTTAGCTTGCTCTACCCTACTCTTTTCACAAGAGTTTTCAATGGATTTGGTAAAAAATATGAAACCTAGAAATATTGGCCCAGGAGGTATGTCTGGCCGAGTTACTTCTATTGATGTGGTAGAAAGCAATCCCGAAATCATGTATGTTGGTACAGCTTCTGGTGGAATCTGGAAATCGACTTCTGGTGGTGTAAAATGGGAACCGATTTTTGAAAAAGAACTCACTGCTTCTATTGGTGCTGTTGCCATACAACAATCTAATCCAAGTGTAGTTTGGGCAGGAACAGGAGAAGGAAACCCTAGAAATAGCTTAAATGGCGGATTTGGAATTTATAAATCTTTAGATGCAGGTAAAACCTGGAAAGCTATGGGTTTAGAAAAAACAAGGCACATTCACAGAGTCATTATAGATCCTACAAATCCAGATATTGTTTATGCTGCCGCTATTGGATCTCCTTGGGGAGAACACAAAGAACGTGGTGTCTATAAAACTATTGATGGTGGAAAAACTTGGAAACAAATATTGTTTACCAATATAAAATCTGGTGCTGCAGATTTAATTATGGACCCTACAAACCCAAACAAATTAATCGCTGCAATGTGGGAACATAAACGTGATCCTTGGTTTTTTAAATCTGGAGGAGAAGGAAGTGGACTATACATTACTCATGATGGTGGAGAAAACTGGAAAAAAATTACAGAAAAAGAAGGTTTTCCAAAAGGTGAATTAGGAAGAATTGGTGTGGCTATTGCTCCAAGTGAACCTAATGTAATTTATGCTTTAGTAGAAGCAAAGAAAAATGCCTTATACAAAAGTGAAGATGGAGGTTTTAAATGGAAAATGGTTAATAACAAACCAGGAATAGGAAATAGACCTTTTTATTATTCAGAAATTTATGTTGACCCTCAAAATGAAAATCGATTGTATACTGTTTTTACCTATGTAAATGTATCACAAGATGGAGGTAAGAACTTCAATCAATTAATGCCCGCTTACAATGCAAATAATGGCGTTCATCCAGATCATCACGCATGGTGGATTCATCCAAAGAATGGTAAATTTATGATTGATGGTAATGATGGTGGATTAAACATTACAAAAGATGGCGGTAAATCTTGGCGATTTATAGGTAATATTCCTGTAGCGCAATTTTATCACATTAATGTAGATAATGAATACCCTTATAATGTGTATGGTGGAATGCAAGATAATGGTTCTTGGAGAGGTCCTGCGTATGTTTGGAAAGCACAAGGAATTAGAAATTCGTATTGGCAAGAAATTAGTTTTGGTGATGGTTTTGACGTAGTTCCTGATAAAGACGATTCTAGATATGGATGGTCTATGAGCCAACAAGGTTCTGTGGTACGATATGATTATATTACAGGAAATAACTATTCTGTGAAACCTACGCACCCTGACGCAAATGTAAAACTACGTTTCAACTGGAATGCTGCCATTAATATGGATCCTTTTGATAGCAATACTTTGTATTTTGGGAGTCAGTTTGTACACAAATCAACTGATAAAGGACTGACTTGGAAAGTAATTTCCCCTGACTTATCAACCAATGATCCAGAAAAATTAAAACAAGCAGAAAGTGGTGGTTTAACCATGGATGCTACTGGTGCTGAAAATCACTGTACCGTTTTAGTAATTGAACCTACTGTTTTAGAAAAAGATGTTTTGTGGGCTGCTACAGATGATGGCCAAGTGCACATCACCAAAAACGGAGGAGATTCTTGGAAAAATGTTGCAAAAAACATTAAAGGTTTGCCAGAAAACAGTTGGATTACTCAAATAAAAGCATCTAACAAAAATAAAGGTGAGGCTCTTTTAATCGCTAACGATTATAGGCGTTTTAATTACACACCTTATGCGTACAGAACCAAAAATTACGGTAAATCTTGGGAGCGCATTGTAGATGAAAATGATGTACAAAGCTACACTTTATGTATTATCGAAGATCCTGAAAATGCAAACTTATTATTTTTAGGTACTGATGATGGTTTATACGTTTCTGTTGATGCTGGAGACAAATGGACAAAATGGACCAATGGTTTCCCAACTGTACCTGTTAAAGATTTAGTAATTCACCCAAGAGAACAAGATTTAGTTATTGGTACTTTTGGTAGAGCTGCTTGGGTTTTAGATGATATTAGACCATTAAGAGCAATTGCAAAAGGAAATGTAACTAGTAAAAAACTAGCATTATTTGCACCTCCAATTGCTTATCAGAATGCAAGCCAACAACCCACAGGAAGTAGGTTTGGAGCTGATGCATTATACCAAGGTGAAAATAGACGTCGTGGTGCACTAATTTCATACTACATCAATAAACCTGAGACAAAAAAAGAGGAAAAATCCTCTAAAAAGAAATCGAAGAAAAAGGTTACCGAAACTAAAAAGAGCGTAAAATACGACTCGATTAAACTTGAGGTTTTTGATGGTGCTCGAAAAATAAGAACCTTAAAATTTAAAGCTCCTAAAGAAAATGGTGTTCATAAAACAACTTGGTATTTAAGAGAAAAAGGCGTTGCTAGAGCATCTAGAAGCATTAGAAAATCAACAAGAGAACCTGGTGGCGTCACTGTTAAACCAGGAACTTATCGTTTAAAAATGACTTTTGGTGATGCTGTTTCAGAACAAAATATTAAAGTTGAGTTTGACCCAAGATTACAAATTTCGGATGCTGCTATCAATCAAAAATACAATGCTAGTAAAGAGCTCGAAAGCTACCAAGAAAAGATAGCTAACATTGTTAAACAATTGATAGAAAGCAAAAACACTGCTTCTTCAATAAAATCTGATTTATCTAAAGAAGATAAAAAGAAGTACAAAGATCAAATAAGTGCTTCCTCAAAAATTATTAAGAAAATAGATGGATTAATCGCATTATATTTAGGTAAAATTGATAAAAGACAAGGTATTACAAGAAACCCTGAGATAACAGTTACGCAACGTTTTGGCTTAGCGAGCAGATACATTCGCTCTCGTTTTGGTGAACAAACAGCTACAGAAACACAGTTGATGAATCAATTTAAAGATGAGTTTAAAAAAGCGGTTTCAGAAACCAACACATTCTTTAATAATGACTGGATTACCTATAAAAAATCTGTAGAAAACATTAATATTTCACCTTTTAAAGAAACTAATATTTATTCTACGAATTAATTATTCTATGAAAAAAACACTATTGCTTTTGGGCTTAAGTCTTATCTTCTATAAGGCTCAAGCTCAAATTTCTTCTGAAGATAAATTAGGAACTTGGTACATGTACAATGGTTCTCACAAAGTATCAGAAAAATTCACTTTAAAAACTAGCTTTCATGTAAGGTATTATGAATTTATCACAGAATATCAGCAAGAAATTTACAGAGTAGGTGTAAATTACGCTTTCAATAAAAAAATAAATTTAACTCTAGGGTCTGTGTATTCTATAAAAGATGTTTCTTATAAAGAAAATTTACCAGATTTGTACGAATATCGGCTTTATCAAGATTTAAATATGAAAGACAATTGGGGGCATTTTAAAGTAAAACATAGAATTAGATTGGCACAGCGTTTTAGAACACAAAATTTCGCAAACAAAACTACTCATAGAATTCGATATGGTTTATTTCTAAAATATCCGCTTTCTAAAAAACTAACAACTTATTGCTTTAATGAAATTTTCATAAAATTTGCAAAAAAAAGTTTTGGTGAAAATAGAACTGGATTTGGTTTTTTACAAAAAATGAGTGAACAATTACAAATAAAATTGGGCTACATGTACACTCAATTTAATAACACAAAATCGCATCGATTGCAACTAGGTGTTATTCTAAACACAAATCATCACACAAAGCAAACATTATAAAAAACAACATATGAGCATCTCAGAAATCAACAACGACATTCCTATATTTGCAGGTGATACCACAATTTTTGGAATTTTATGTGTTATTCTAGCACTGATTTTTTACACCTCTAAACTCAATTCTTTTTCCAAATTTTACAAAGTAGTTCCTGCTTTATTATTGTGTTATTTTGTGCCATCAATTTTTAGTTCTTTAGGTATTATTGCAGACAAATGGATAGACGTTCAAGCCACAATAACTCACTTAAACACGCTGTATGGCAACTTAGAAAATGTAACCAACTTAGCATCATTAAAAGCCTACATTGCTACAAATAATATAGACAGCGCTGTGTACGATCAGTTTACAGGAAAAAGTAGTATTTATTATGTTTCATCACGTTTTTTATTACCAGCTTCTTTGGTATTATTAACGTTGAGTATCGATTTAAAAGGCGTGTTTAAATTAGGTCCAAAAGCATTAATCATGTTTTTAACAGCTACAATTGGGGTGATGATTGGTGGACCATTAGCCATTTTATTTTTCAACTATGTAGCACCAGATATTTTAGTACAAGTAGAAGGAACAGAACTTTGGAAAGGACTTTCTACAGTGGCAGGAAGTTGGATTGGTGGTGGTGCAAACCAATTGGCAATGAAAGAACAATGGGAAGTTAGCGATAGCTTATTTAGTATTATGGCAGTGGTAGATGTTTTAGTTGCCGAAGTTTGGATGGCATTTTTATTATTGGGCGTTGCCAAATCTGATGCGATCGACAAATGGTTTAAAGCTGATAACTCATCCATCACAAACCTTAAAAATAAGATGGAAAAATTCACTTTAGAAACCGCAAGAATTCCGTCTTTTAACGATTTAATTATTTTATTAGGAATCGCATTTGGTGTAACCACAATTGGTCATTTTGTAGGAGATAATTTAGGAAGTTACATTACCAACAATGTTCCTTTTTTGGTTGATTTTGGCCTTGGAAGTTCTTTCTTCTGGTTAATTATTACAGCAACTACTATTGGTATTTTCTTATCTTTTACCAAAGCCAAAAGTTACGAAGGTGCAGGAGCAAGTAAAATAGGAACCGTTTTTATTTACATTTTAGTAGCCTCTATTGGTATGAAAATGAACCTGAATGCCATTGTAGAAAACATCAGTTTGTTTGCCATTGGTTTTGTTTGGATGATTATCCATGTAGGCTTACTATTTTTGATGGCAAAAATTATCAAAGCACCCTATTTCTTTTTAGCTGTAGGTTCTAAAGCAAATATTGGTGGTGCAGCTTCTGCCCCAGTTGTGGCAGGTGCATTTCATCCGTCTTTAGCACCAGTTGGAGTTTTATTAGCAGTTTTAGGATATGCATTAGGTACTTACGGAGCGTTTTTCTGTGCCTTAATGATGAAATGGGTAAGTTAAATTTTACAGTTTTTAATAGTCTTTATCTTGATAAATACGCATATTTGCAATCGAAATTTTAGATTTATGAAGAAAATTTTTACACTTTTTGCGTTATCACTTTTTATGGTAGCTTGTTCTTCTAAGAATGAAGGGAACATGATTGTTACTGGGCAAATTAAAGGTTTAAAAAAAGGAACCCTTTACTTACAGAAAATGAAAGACACTATTTTAGTTTCTGTAGATTCTGTTAAACTTGTAGGTAACGATACTTTTATTTTAACAGATGATATTGATACTCCAGAATTGTATTACTTAACCTTTGATGGAAATACAACAGATAAAAGAATTTTATTTTTTGGAGAAAAAGGTACTATTACCATTAATAATGATGTAGATAAATTTGGTTTTCAACCTGAAATTATGGGCTCTAAAAACCAAACCATTTTAGAAACTTACAACAAAATAAAAATGAAGTTTCAAAATGAGAGATTAGAATTTGTCAAGAAAAACCTTGAAGCACGAAAAGCCAATGATCTAGCGTTGATAGATAAATTACAAAAAGAGTACCAACAACTCTCAAAACGTAGAGTGTTATACACCACTAATTTTGCCTTAAATAATGCAGACACAGAAGTAGCCCCTTATTTAGGTTTAACAGAAATGTACGATGCTAGCTTACAATTGTTAGACACTGTAAACAACTCTCTTTCTCAGCGTGTTAAAACCACCAAATATGGAAAACGTTTTCAAGAATACGTTAAAGATCTAAAGAACAAAGAACAATAAAAATTTGTTGTTAATCTTATATAAAAACCGAGCTACATGCTCGGTTTTTTTTTGATTCAGTGTTTTTGCTTATTGTTTATTCCTCTTAAAAAACTAACTTCGCTCATTCCTAAACTAAATCATTGATAATAAGTTTCTTTAAGTGTTAACTGCCTTGAAATTGATTTACATAAAAACTCACAAAACAATAAATAAAAAATATAATGTATCTAATTGATAAGCCATATGTTTCTGATTTTCTTATCAACACCATTAAAGAAAATAACTACAAAGTTGTTGCAACTAAAATGGCTACTGAATTGATAGCTGATAATTCTTTAAATTGGATTAGCGAAAAAGAAGCTGTAGCAACTATAAAAAATACCTCTTCTCAGAGAATCTATTCTAATTCAGAAAATGTTCTTAGTTGGATTGATAAACACTTTTGGGGAAGTAAATTGTCAAAACAAATCAATACATTCAAAGACAAAGTAAAGTTCAGAGAGGAAATAAAAGACATATTTCCTGAATTTAAATTCCAAAAAATCAAGCTAGAAAACATTCAGACTATTCCTGATAAAGAATTGACATTTCCATTTGTTATAAAACCATCAATAGGTTTTTTAAGTATTGGTGTATATATAATTAACAATATAAAAGACTGGATACAGGTAAAAGAAGAAATAAAGCCAGACAATCTCAAAAGTATTTTTCCAAAAAATGTACTTGACACTTCCCATTTTATTATAGAGGATTTTATTCAAGGTGAAGAATACGCTATAGATTATTACCATAATGATAAAGGGGAGGTAATTATTCTAAATATTTTACATCATGTTTTTTCATCAGAAAAAGATACAAGTGACAGAGTATACTCTACTTCTAAAGCAATTATTAATCAACATAAGTTAAAATTAGAGAAGTTTTTAAACAAGATTGGAAATAAACTTCAATTAAAGAATTTTCCAGCTCATGCTGAAGTAAGAATAGATGAGAACGGAAAAATTGTTCCCATTGAAATCAACCCACTTCGATTTGGTGGTTGGTGCACCACAGCTGATTTATCTGGAGTTGCAGTTGGTATTAATACTTATAAGTACTATTTTGAAAATGCTTGTCCAAATTGGGACACCATATTTAAAGGAAAAGAAAACAAAATATTTAGTATTATCGTTTTAGATAACGCTTCAGGAATTAAACCTAATGATATTTCCAAATTTGATTTTGAAGCTCTTGCTAATGATTTTGAAAACCCTATACTGATTAGAGAATTAGACATTAAAAAATATCCTCTTTTTGGCTTTGTTTTTACAGAAACTGATTTTGACAATAAAAAGGAACTATATGACATCCTTAGTTCAGATTTAAAAAAATACATCAGTATTAAGAAATAAAAAGTTCAACACAATATTTACATTTGTTTTGATTACTTCATATTTTAAAATTTCTTCTAAAAATTATCATTCATATTGTTAATGATGAAATCAACTGAATATACTAGCAACTCAGAAAAATAAGAACGCTTAGAAATCAACCCAAAAAAGTAATAACTTCTTGGTAAAATTGTTTTGGATTTTCTGCATGCAGCCAATGTCCTGCATTTTTTATCTCAACAATTTTAGAATTCGGAAAATGCGCCTCTATGGTAGCTTCTTCATTCTTGGTAATATAATTAGATCTATCACCTTTTAGAAATAAAGTATCTTTTTCAAAAATGGTAAAAGGAGGCAAAGGCTCTCCTACTTCTGAGTTACTCTCTGTTAAAGACTGTAAATTAAATCTAAAATCTAACACACCTTTTTCTTTCCAATATACATTTTTCAACAAAAATTGACGCACTCCCAACTCAGGAATCAATGCAGCCAATTTTTTATCTACTGCTCCCCTAGTATTTTGTATCGAAAAATCAATGGAATTCAATCCTGCTAAAATTGCATTATGATGGGGTTGGTATTTTCTTGGAGAAATATCTACAACTATTAATTTATTTAGCAATTCTGGGTAAGTTACCGCAAACAACATTGCTGTTTTTCCGCCCATAGAGTGTCCAATAATGCAGACTTTATCCAATTTGTAATGCTGTATGTAGCTGTACAAATCTTCCACCAAAACTTCGTAATTAAACTCATCTGCATGAAAACTACGTCCGTGATTTCTTTGGTCTATTAAATGTACTTCAAAATCTTCCGAAAACTGATTCCCTAAGGTTTTCCAATTGTCAGACATTCCAAAATATCCGTGTAAAATCAACAACGGAGTTCCTTCACCAATAATTTTTGAATGTAGTATTTCCATATTTTATTGTAGTCTGTGCAAATACATATTCACGACGTTTTCTAGCCCTAAATACAAACTTTCAGCAATCAAAGCATGTCCAATAGAAACTTCTGCCAAATGCGGTATATGTTCTTTGAAAAACTTAATGTTATCTAAACTTAAATCATGACCCGCATTAATACCCAAACCTAAATCGTGAGCAACAATTGCAGCTTTTGTATATGGTTTTACAGCATTGACATTTCCCTTTTCAAACTCGCTTGCAAAATGTTCTGTGTAGAGTTCAATCCTATCAGCACCTGTTTTTGCAGCAGCTTCCATCAATTTTACATCAGTATCGATAAAAATTGAAGTTCTAATTCCGTTTTGTTGAAACTCTTTGATTACTTCTTGTAAAAAAGATTGATGCGTAATGGTATCCCAACCTGCATTAGACGTAATGGCATCTACAGCATCTGGCACCAAAGTAACTTGTGTAGGTTTTACTTCTAAAACCAAATCCATAAAAGATTGTATCGGATTTCCTTCGATATTGTATTCTGTAGTTACCACATCTTTTAAAACTCTAGCATCTTGATAACGAATATGTCTTTCATCTGGTCTTGGATGAACAGTAATACCCTCTGCACCAAACTCTTGAATATCTGTTGCCACTTTTAAAAGGTTGGGTACATTTCCTCCTCTAGAATTGCGTAAGGTTGCAATTTTATTGATATTTACACTTAATTTAGTCATTCTCTAAAATTAGAGTGCAAAGATAATTTATTAAATCATTTTATCCTATATTCGTGTTGTATGAATATTACAGAATACTTATCAGAAGAAATTAGACCACTTCGCTTAAAAGACGATGTAAAAAAAGCACAAAAAGTGTTTAAAAGCTACCCTATCACACATTTTCCTGTAATCGAAAACAACATGTTATTAGGTAATTTTGCGGAAGAAGATATTCAAACAATAGAAAATAAAGAAGACGAGTTGGTGATGTATAACCATTTATTGAACTCTTTTTTTGCGGATGAAAAAGCAACTGTTTTAGAATTACTTAAAATTTTTGCAGATAACGATTCCAATATTATTCCCATTTTAAATGATAAAAAGGAATATATCGGATATTTAGATTTGCGTGATGTGTTGGATGTATTTTCTTCAAGTCCGTTTATGATTGAAGAAGGAGAAACCTTAATTGTAGAAAAGTTACAAAACGATTTTTCAATGAGTGAGATTACACAAATTGTTGAATCTAATGGCGGTAAATTATTAGGACTTTATATTTCTGAAAAAACTGGAGAGTTTGTTCAAATTACAGTAAAAGTAATTTCGGATGAAATCAATGAAATTATGCAAACGTTTAGAAGGTATGATTATAAAATTGTATCCATGCATGAAAATGACATCTATCTAGAGGATTTGAAAAACAGATCAGACTATTTACAAAAATATTTAGAAATGTAACCTATACCAATAGGTTACACCAAAAATTACATTTTGAAAAAAGCAGCAATTTACGGACAATCTTATGCCATTTCATCAGAAAATGAAATTCGCACATTGGTAAGTGTTCTTGAAAAAAATAATATTGAATTTTACATTGAAATTGATTTTTACAACCTGCTAACACAACACAACATTATAGAAGATAAATACCCTTCTTTTAAAAGTTTTCGTGATTTAGACAGTTCTTTCGACATTATGTTTACCATTGGTGGAGATGGAACTTTTTTGCGATCTGCCACACATATTAGAGATTTGAACATTCCTATTTTAGGAATTAATACTGGTAGATTAGGGTTTCTTGCAAATGTGCCTAAAGATGCAATTCAAGAAAGTGTCGAGTTGGTCTTAAACGGAGAGTACACCTTGCAAGAAAGATCTCTTTTATCTATAAAAACAGAACCAGAAGTTAATGATTTTAAAGAATTAGACTTTGCCTTAAATGAAGTTACCATCGCCAAAAAAAACACCACTTCTATGATTGGCGTTAAGACGTATTTAAATGGTGAATACCTTACAAATTATTGGGCAGATGGTTTAATAATATCAACTCCTACAGGTTCTACAGGCTATTCACTAAGTTGTAATGGCCCTGTTATTTTGCCAGATTCTAAAAACATTGTTATCACTCCAATTGCACCTCATAATTTAAATGCAAGACCAATAGTAATTTCTGATGAGACTAAAATTACTTTAGAAGTAGACTCTAGAGAAAAAAGCTATTTAATTTCTTTAGATTCTAGAGTAACTACAGTACCAAATAACACCACTATTTTTATCGAGAAAACAGACTTTTCCATAAAAAGTATTTTGCCTAAAAACCAATCGTTTTTAAAAACACTAAGAGGTAAATTGTTGTGGGGAGAAGATATTAGAAATAAAACCAATCTTTAACCATTTTTTTACAATAATTACTCAAAATAGTTGTTATTCAAAAAAGACTGAATATTAACTTTATAAAGCAAATTGATTTACTTATATTTGCTCGCTATTTTTTAGAATGAAAAACAGTATATTATTTTTTGTATTGGTAAGTTTCGCAACCTTTTCAACAGCTCAAATCCATGAATTGGGTTTGTCTTTTGGTGGATCAAATTATGTTGGTGATATTGGCAAGAATTATTATGTCTATCCTAATAAACCTGCAGGTGCCTTATTTTATAAATACAACTGGAACCCTAGAATAGCGTTAAGAGCAACATACAGCTATTTACCAATTTCTGGCAATGACGAAGATGCTGACACCAGATTCAGAAAAGATAGAATGTATAGTTTTACAAACACAATACACGAAGTAGCATTAGGTATAGAGTATAATTTTTATGAGTTTAATATGTCTTCTGATGATAAAACTTGGACACCATATCTTCTTTTAGAGTTGGCTGCATTTAATTATACAAACGTAATATCTCATACTGCTGTGAATAATATTGATTTTGGCAACAAAACTTCAATAGCAATTCCTTTTGGTATTGGATACAAATCTAAGTTACATAAAAAATTAGCATTTGCAATCGAAGCAAAATTTAGGTACACATTCCAAGACGATTTAGATTTTGTTACAAAGGATACCCCTGCAATTAATATCGAAGGTACAGGTAATGATTGGTATATGTTCACGGGGGTTTCTCTGGTATATACTTTTGGTAGACCACCTTGCTATAAAGACGGTTTTTAAAATATGGATAAAAAACTACGCATAGACTTACAGAGAGTTCCTCAACATGTTGCTATTATCATGGATGGTAATGGGCGTTGGGCTAAAGGCCAAGGTATGAATAGGGTTTTTGGTCATAGAAATGCATTAACTGCTGTTAGACAATCCATAGAAACTGCTGCAGAAATTGGTGTTAAAGCAATCACACTTTATGCTTTCTCTACAGAAAACTGGAAAAGACCTAAACTAGAAGTAGACGCATTAATGAGTTTATTAGTAAACTCTCTTAAAAAAGAATATAATACTTTTCAAAAAAATGATGTTAAAGTAAATGCAATAGGTAATATTGGAGTGTTACCACAAAATGCTCAAAAAACTTTAGCAGATGTTATCGAGAAAACAAAAAAAAATCAAAGAATTGTAATGACATTGGCTTTGAGTTACGGCTCAAGAGAAGAAATTGTTAATGCAATTAAAAACATATCTAAAAAAGTTGTTAATAAAGACCTTTCGTTAAAAGAAATTGACGAAAAAACTATTAATAACCATTTATATACATTTAATTTGCCCGAGGTCGATTTAATGATAAGAACAAGTGGAGAACATCGCATTAGTAACTTCTTATTATGGCAAATGGCTTATGCTGAATTATATTTTACAGATGTACTTTGGCCAGACTTTAGACAAGAGCATTTTTATGATGCTATAATAGATTATCAGAATAGAGAGAGAAGATTTGGAAAGACAAGCGAACAAATTACAGAGTAAATTCATTATGAAATTATTTTCTGCTACCATAGTATTAGTAACACTTTTTTTTAGTTTTAGCACTAAAGCACAAAATGTAAAAGACAGTCTATCAATACAAAAAAAAGACACTACATCTGTTAAAAACATCTCTTTTGAAAAAGGTAAAGAATATATCTTAGGTGGTATTTCTGTAACTGGTTTACAGAAATTTAGTGAAGAAACTGTAAGGGTATTTACAGGCTTAAGAGTTGGCTTACCTTTAAAACTCCCTGGAGACAAACTTACAAGTGCCATAAAAAAACTTTATGAAAGCAAACAATTTAGCAATGTAGATGTTTACTTGGCTAAAATTGATGGTAACACCATATACCTTCAATTTGATGTACAAGAGTTACCTCAATTAAATCATGTTAACATTTCTGGTATAAAAAAAGGAAAAGCAAAAGAATTAAAAAAAGAAGCTGAATTAAAAACAGGTGCAATGGTAACAGATAACTTAGTTGTTACCACAAAAAATTATTTTACAAAAAAGTTTACCGACAAAGGTTTCTTGAAAACTAAAGTTAGTTTAGACGTAAAAAAAGATACAGGAGACATAAACGCTGTAAACATGTCTATCTACATTGATAAAGGAAAAAAAATAAAAATTAAAGACATTCTTTTTACAGGTAACGAAGCTATATCTGATAGAAAGCTCAGAAAAACGATGAAGAACACTAAAGAAAAAGTGATTGGTCGTTTCTGGAAATCATCAAAATATATAGAGGAAGATTTTCAAGAAGATCTCGAAAGTATATTAGACAAATATAGTAGATTAGGATACAGAGATGCAAGAATTTTAAGTGATAGTATATCCTGGAATCCTAATAACACAATAAACATTCACATAGATTTAGAAGAAGGTAGACAATATCGATTTGCAGAAATTCTATTTGTTGGAAATAAAGAGTATACAGATGAACAACTACAAAGGTATCTCAAAATTGAAAAAGGTGATGTTTATAATGGTGCCGTTCTAAAGGAAAGAATTCAAGGTGATGGTTCACCAACCTCACAAGACATATCTACTTTGTATCAAGACAATGGTTTTCTTTTTTCTTCTGTAAATGCTGTTGAAACTAGAGTAAAAAACGATTCTATTACAGTAGAGATTAGAATTAGAGAAGATGAAAAAGCTAGAATAAGAAAAGTAACAGTTTCTGGAAACGATAAAACAAATGATCATGTTTTATTTAGAGAACTAAGAGTAAAACCAGGAGATTTATTTAGCAGAAGTCAGATAATAAGATCTATTCGTGAAATTGGTCAGTTAGGTTTCTTTGACTCAAATGTTACTCCAGATGTAGTTCCAGATTACCAAAACAAAACTGCTGATATAGATTTTACAGTTGTAGAAAAGGGAGGCAGTCAAATAGAATTACAAGGTGGTTATGGTGGTGGTTCATTCATTGGTACTTTAGGATTATCTTTTAATAATTTTTCTATTCGTAACATTTTCAACAAAGATGCATACAAACCTTTACCAATGGGTGATGGTCAAACTTTATCATTACGTTTACAAACAAGTAGAACATTTAGCACATATAGTTTCTCTTTTACAGAACCTTGGTTAGGTGGTAAAAAGCCACAATCTTTATCCTTTTCTATATACTCTTCTAATCAATATCAATTAGATCCAAGAACTTTTGATGTAGATAGAAGCCGAAGTTTAGGAATTATAGGTGCCTCTGTTGGTTTAGGAAAACGTTTAAAATGGCCAGATGATTATTTTCAATTGTCACAAACAATTGCATACCAAAGCTTTAAGCTAAAAGATTATGGTTTTAGAGTTGGTAATAATATTTTAAGTAACGGTACTTTAAACAACTTGTCATATAACGCTGTTATTTCTAGAAACTCAGCAGGTCCAAGTTTAATATTTCCTACTTATGGTTCTGAGTTTTCTTTTGGAGTAAAAGCAACTTTTCCTTATTCATTAGTTAACGGAAAAGATTATTCGATTCCTTCTGGATTATCACAGTCAGAAAGAAATGCTAGAGTGGCAGACAATTATAAATGGCTAGAGTATTATAAATTTAATGCTAAAGGTAAATGGTACACTTCGTTTACAGATAAATTAGTTTTAATGACAAATGCTGAATTTGGATTTTTAGGATTTTACAACTCTGAGGTAGGTCTCTCCCCTTTTGAAAGGTATTTTGTGGGTGGTGATGGTATTGCTGTTTTTCAATTAGATGGTAGAGAAGTTGTAGGATTAAGAGGTTATGAAAATAATCAATTATCATCAATAGATGGTGGTTCTATTTACAATAAATTCCAATTAGAATTACGTTATTCTATTACAGATTCACCTTCTGCATCTATTTATACATTAGGATTTTTAGAAGCTGGTAACTCTTATGACAATTTTGAGACATTTAATCCGTTTCAACTAAAGCGATCTGCTGGTTTGGGTGTAAGAATTTTTATGCCTGCCTTTGGTTTACTTGGTATTGACTTTGCTCATGGATTTGATCCACTACCTGGTAGAATTGAAAAATCTGGTTGGCAGACACATTTTATCATAGGAAGACAGTTCTAAGAAAATTGTAAATTTGTATATCTTATTTTTTTGGCATGGTTTTTTCTAAATACATTATACAAATGAAAAAAATAATTTTATTAATCGTTCTTTTACTTAACATTAGTATTTCTTGGTCACAAAGAAATCAAATTATTGCCTACATAGATATGGAGTACATTCTTGAGAATGTACCTGAATATCTTGAAGCACAAAATACACTTGATGCAAAAATTGCCAAGTGGCGAAAAAAACTAGATGACCAAGCAAGACATATAGAGGTTCTTAAAACTGATTTAGCTAATGAAAAAGCAATTCTTACAAAAGATTTGATTGAGGAAAAAGAAGAAGAAATCAATCTAAAACAACAAGAATTAAGGAGGTTAGAATCTTTATACTTTGGTCCTAATGGTGATATGTTTATGATTCGTAAGCAATTGGTAAAACCTATTCAAGATCAAGTTTACAATGCAATTCAAAGTATTTCTAAAAGAAAAAAATACGATTTTGTTTTTGATAAATCAAGTGATTTGGTCATGCTATATTCCAATAAAAAATACGATATTAGCGAACTTGTTTTATCAACCATAGACAGAACAAGGTTAATTAAACAAAAGAACGAAAAAAGAGAAGCAAAAAAGAACAAAAAGAAAGCGACTCCAAAAAGAGAGTTAACAGAAAAACAGAAAACCGCGCTGAAAAAGAAACAAGATGCAGCTGCAAAAAAAATTGCAGATAGAGAAGCAAAGAAAAACAAAGAGAAGAAAAAAGAAAACTATTAAGAGAGAAAAAAGAAGCTGCAAGAAAGAAAAAAGAACAACAAAAAAAAGACGAGAATAATAATTAAATTAAAACAAGAATGAAAAATTTAAAAACGTTACTATTAATTGCTGTATTTACTTTAGGAGTAGGTGGTGTTGCAAATGCACAAAAAATGGGTCACATTGACTTTGAAAAACTAGTAGCAGCTATGCCAGCAACAAAAACTTTAAAAGCTGATATGGAAAAATTAGGTAAAACTTATCAAGATGAGATTACCGGAATGGAGAAAAAATTAGAAGCTACTAGAAAAAGATACGTTGCTGAGTCTAAAACTCAAACCAATGAAACTAATGATAAAAGAGCTCAAGAGTTGCAACAAGAAGGTTTAAAAATTGAACAAGCTAGACGTTTTGCTTACCAAGACATGCAGAAAAAACAAGCTGATGAATTACAACCTATTGTAGAAAAAGCTCAAAAAGCAATTGATGAAGTTGCTGCTTCTAAAGGTATTGTTTATGTATTAGATGCATCTAAAGGTAAAGGATTGTTAGTTATGAAAGGTGAAGACTTATATAACGCTGTTAAAGCTAAATTAGGTTTCTAAATATTAGAACTTAAATAAATAATTAAAACCTACTGAAATCAGTAGGTTTTTTTATTTTTACAAGAATGATTACATCCAACAATTTTCCAATCGGTATTTTTGACTCTGGTGTTGGTGGCACCTCTATTTGGAAAGAGATAACACTACTTTTACCAAATGAAGATACCATTTACCTTTCTGACAGTATTAACGCTCCATATGGTGAAAAAAGCAAAGATGAAATCATACATCTATCTATAAAAAACACAGAATTTTTATTAGATAAAAATGCAAAACTAATTGTTGTAGCTTGCAATACTGCAACAACTAACGCAATAAAAGTTTTACGTGAAAAGTATACTGTTCCTTTTATAGGAATAGAGCCAGCGATAAAGCCTGCTGCTTTAAAAACTAAAACAAACACTATTGGTATTCTTGCTACAAAAGGAACCTTAAACAGTGCGTTATTCGAAAAAACATCAAGCACCATAAACCAAAAGGTTTTTAAAAAGGAAATTATTGGAAAAGGTTTGGTAGAACTAATCGAAAACGGAAAACTTTACTCTAAAGAAATGACCGAGTTATTATCTTCATATATTATTCCTTTATTAAATCAAAATGTAGATTGTTTGGTTTTGGGCTGTACACATTATCCATATTTAATTCCACAAATAAGAAAAATTGTTGGTAATAAAATCCAAATTATAGATTCTGGTCAAGCTGTTGCAAGACAAACAAAAGCGATTCTAGAAAAACACCAATTGACAAACACTATCAATAACACACCCAAACATCAATTTTTTATCAATAAAAACAAAGATGTTTTAGAATTCTTAATTTCAAAAAATGATATGAATACAGTAGTTGAAGAACTCTATTTTTAAAAACTCCCATAAGGAGAATTAATATTAGGACAAGCTGCTGCTCTTGGTTCTTTAGTCCACAAGTTTATTCCAAATGAAAATTGGTGAAAACCAGAATTGGTAAAAACGGTATCATTCATTTGGTTTGTATAGGTATAAGAAAACATTAAATTTTTGTAGTTGATTCCTACAATTGGTGATAAAAATTGAGCATTTTCTACTGCGTTAGCATCAAAACTTCTTCTATAAGATAATACAGCCCAAAATTGAGTATTCGAAAATGTTTTATACGCTTTTACATTAAAATCTGCTATAGTTTGCCCTGTACTTTCTCTAAACTGAAGCATTATTGATGGCTCTAATTGAATAAACTTATCCTCACCATAATAATATCCTGCAGATAGGATATAATTTCTTAAATCTACAGGTTCTTGAATATTTAAACTGTTTTTTGCAGTTAACAATAAATTTCTTACAGTAAAATAAGAAGAGAAACCTTTGTAATGATAAGCCATTCCAAAATCTGCATTGTAATAACTAGTACTTTGTACAATATTAGCTACATTAGGATCTCCAATAAATGTTCTTTGATCTGATTGATTTTGTACAAAACTAAATGACAAACCAAATGAAAGTTGTTGAAAAATCTTAGAAGTGCTTAAAGGCAAATGGTAAGCATAAGTTCCTTGTATTCCTTTTTGAGAATGAAACCCATTTTTATCATTAAATAAAACAAATCCGTAAGCAGCATTAGACTCCTCATGAAACTTAGTATGAAAACTCATAGTTTGTAAAGCTGGTGCGTTAGGCACACCTGCCCACTGTTGTCTTGCTGTTAACCTTAACTTACTTGAATTCCCTATACCTGCAGCAGCTGGATGTACCAAGTACACATTGTCTGATAAATAATCTTGGTAAATTGGTAATGTTTCTTGAGCTCGATTATTCATCGAAAAAAAAACAATACCCAAAAGGCAAATTCTAATGTAAATTAACTTCATTAAGGCTTAATTGTCTTTGAAAAAGACCAAAGATATTACATTTATAGTTTATGAATACTTTTTCGTGAAAATATTTAACATTATCTGTAAGTAAAAATCTCTTTCTAAAATTTAATAGAACTAAAAAAATAAAAAACCATAGTAATGTATTATAATTACTAAAAAAAGATCTCTTATTATCAATATTAATAAACAATAATCTTTTTTCGTATACTTTTATTTTTATTTCTTAACGTTACGATGTATAACTGTTTTTTTAAACCTGAAGTTAAATAATGAATTCTTTTTCTTTCTAAATTTTTTGATATTATTTTCTTACCTATAACATTGAAAACCTCAACTTGAGTATTACTATGTATAGTACTCAAATCAATTACAATATTTTTACCATTATAGTAAATAGGTACTTCTAAAATATTTTCTTTTAAAACTAATTCCTTTGACATAAAATGAATAGTAAATCTATCTGAAAGATCATTTAGAGAACTATTAAAGGAATATTCAGAGGATGTTAATAAATCATGTAATGTTTTAGTCTTTTTATCTTCTAAGGTTAGATACTCAAAATTGCTATCATTTAAATCTACTGTCAACATATAATCCCCATTTGCCCCTGAAACAAAACTTATTGGAACAGAAGCATTTTGATTGATGTCTGTTAAATATTTGACAGATAAATTATCTAAACCAGATTGAGTATAAACCGATAAGGCAGATTTTACTGAACTAAAAAGTTTTGTCGCTCCTGGTTTGTTCTCTGAATGTCCAAATTGAAATAAAACCTCATCAAAACCTAAACCTGATTTTGATTCAATTTTCACTTTTAAATTTTTTATTGATTTTTTTGTTTTTGTTTTCATCCAATAACTTGAAACTGAATGTAATCGTATATTATTAGTCATTGTAAGGTTAGCATTACTTTCTGCTCTAACAAAAAACCCCTGCATTGAAGGAATATACTGAGTTACATTATTAGTACCTCTACTTCCATTAGAATTAAAAACGCCATAATTATTTGCTGTAGGATTCCAGATCCACATGTCATAACCTCCTCCAGAAGTTACTAAATTGTCACGTGTCCATCCTGAAATTGCTTTCCAATCTATTGCAGAAGGGTATGGATTGCCGATAAGATTAAATCCTTTTAAGTTTACATCAGTAGTATTATCTGCTGTTGTAGCATAACTAACAGTACCATTATTTAATGTTCCTTGAAAATTAAAAGTTGGATTTGATTGTTGAACAGAATACAAGTACCCCCTAGCTATAACAAAATTTTCTGAAGGATGAACAGTTGACCAACTTGGTGCTGTTGTTGTATTTAACTGATATACCCAACAGGGTGTTGACTCATCCCAAACATACATGTCATATCCTGTTCCATTACCATAAGTTCCTGAAGGAACCCAATTAGAACTTGCTATAGGTTGATTTGATACAGGTGATGCTAAAAAATGCCAATCTTCTGAAGCTCCACTTATATACCTTTCTACTGTTGCTGCAATGTTATCTGTATTATGAATAATTGAGGCTGTACCTGTATTATTGGATTTTAATACAAGACCATTATTTCCTGCTAAATTAGAAATATCTCCATTTACTGTTAATTGTATTCCAGGTGAAATTGAGTATGAATTTCCTAAATTAATCAAAAAATAATTACTCACAACTGCATTTATAGATTGCGTAACTCCAGAGACATTATCAATAACAAGATTAAAGAAATTTATTTCATTTGCTGTTCCAGAAATAGATTGACTTTCTAAATTAGAATTATTAAAAAAAGTCGTTCCAGAAACTGAAGTTATCAAACCATTATTTATATAATTACCTTGTAAACTAAGCGTTCCGTTATTAATAAAGTTACCCGTTGATTTATTAGTATATTCATCTAAAAAAGAAACAGTTGTAGACGCAGAAATTGTAAACTCTCCCTCATTAACTATTTGTGAGTAAATGATTGAGTTTAAAGAAATCACCATGAAATAAAGGAAAAAAAATACCGATTTCATTTCTTAAAATTTTACATTAAACTGTCTCTTAAAAATACAAAAAAAAGTAACCATTTCCTACTAAAATCACCACTTATACAACTATAAAACAAGGAGTTATTATTAAAATTAAAACTCAACTATTATCTTATCAATTTTATTTTTATTTCTCAGATAAAATAAAATTTAAATTTTCAACAAAATCACCTTTCATAGAGGGGTTAATTGTAACTTTTAATGGTTTCTTATCAACTTTATAGCCTATTCTTTTTAATTGTTCTTCATCTATTTGCAATGTATATTCTCCTGGCTTTAAACCTAGGTAACTATAATATCCATCATGTTCACTTTTTGTTTTTGCAACTAATTTTCCTGATTGATCAAAAATTTGAATGGTTATTCGTCCTAAGCCGTTATTTTGACTTCCATTTTTCTCATAAATCATTCCTGTTACTTCACCAAAAACTAATACTGGAATTTCAATTTTCTTAAATTGATGAGGATCAACTAAAACTTGGTATGTTTTGTATTTAAACTTCCAACCTATATTTTCCAATTCACCATCATCAAAAGTAAGTTTGTATTTTATAAAAGAATTT
Organism: Polaribacter septentrionalilitoris; assembly: GCF_009832745.1. Classification (GTDB taxonomy): domain Bacteria; phylum Bacteroidota; class Bacteroidia; order Flavobacteriales; family Flavobacteriaceae; genus Polaribacter; species Polaribacter septentrionalilitoris. The sequence goes on from NZ_VRMJ01000042.1 coordinate 291,157, forward strand.
AAATCTGAAATCCTAATTATAGAATCTTTTTCAAAACTTTTAATTTTACCTCCTGATATTCTTACATTCTTAACAAAAACTCTGGGTTCACCTATATCTTTTTTATCATTTTGGTTTAAGTCAAGAAACGGATGACAGATAATACCTCCTTTACCCATAGCAGAATTATAAGCTGTATTTACTCTTCCATTTCCTGCTCCAAAAGCTAAACTACCTTGCATATTTTCTTGAAGAGCTAACTGATTGTTATTGTAAAATGAGCTAAAACTAGTTCTTGAAAAGGAAAAATCATACCTGATACTAAAATTAAAAATGTTGGTGCTAAATTGTATGTTTTTTTCTACTGAAGCAGCATAGGTAATTCTGTTTGCTCTTTTTTCTATTTCAGCACGAATTCTCATCAAACTATTATCAGAAATATTATATTGAATGGTTGGACGAATTATAAAACCATTATTAAATCTTCTCGAAAAAACTAAAGAAGATGTTATAAAAGGATTTTGATTATTTATCCAGTTAGAGGCCAGAGACATGTTTAATGAATTATTTCTATAGCGTGTAGAGATTAATGCATCAATTTGGTTAAAATTAAAGGCATCATAAATAAACTGGTTAAAGGTTAATTTTGTATTACCACTAATTTTTTTAAATCTAAAAGGTAAAGATAAACGCATCTTTCTTTCCTCATTCATTAATTCTATGGTTGCTTGTTGTCCTTTTTTATATTTATTAAAATCAAATTCTAAAAAAGCACTTCTACCAAAGTAATAGTTTAAAGTACTTTTAAAACTTACGTTATGTGCATACTTAAAATTTAGAATCATTTTAGAAAATGGTTGAATTGCTAAATTTGCAAAAGGTATATATGGGTGTTCAGGTATACTAGATAAGTATTCTATACCTGTTCCAATAGTAATCGATTTATTTATACCATAATTTACCTCACTTCTAGCAAATGAACTTCCTGCATCATCTTCTAAAACACCACCTGCTATATTATACTCTAAAACACCTGATGGCATAAAAGTATAAGGTGTATTTATTATTTTTTCTTCTATACGCTCTTCTCCTAACGGACCGTAAAACTTTAATGTTAACGTAGTATAACCGTAAACAACAGGAACATTAAACAAATAAAAACCTGAAGCATCTGTTGATGTATAATCTACTAAAGCATCATTGATGTATAATTCAACTGTCCAATTTGGCTCACTATAATCACTAATGGTATATGTTCCTTTTGCCTTTCTAATGGTATTGGGAGAATTGTTAATTCTAGCACCAATAACTGGGGCTCTTAAAAAAGAAATTGTTTGTGTTGATATTTTACCAAGTTGCACCTGTTTTACAATATTATTGTCATTGTTGATCCAACGCCAATTATAATAAAGTTGTCTTCGATCAAATTTTCTTCGATCTAAGTAATTTATAGAAACTCTAGCTTCACCATAGAACAACTCACTTCCAAGGCCTAGATAAAATCTATTATTTGGTTTAAAACCCTTTGTTTGAAATGATGATACAGCCCAATCTATTGCACCACCTTTAAAAAGGTGATAATCTCTACCTATAATTTTATCAAAAGTATCTTCATCACTAGATTGTAGCCTTTTGATATTTTTACGAATTTTTTCTAACCGTGCTAATTTTACACTTGGTAATTCAAAATTAGCTTCTAGCTTTATAGATAAAGACCTAAAATTAAATATCAATTCCATATTAAAAGCTTCATTTAATATACTTGTTTCAACATAAATAGCACCTAATTTATAAGCAATACCATTTTCGGATTTTACAATTGTATTTCCAATAGTAATTTGTTTTGTATTTAAATCAATTTTATAAGTTATCGTTTCATTCTCTATAAAACCTTTTAAGATAGTCCCATTATTTTCTGATGTAACATAAATACCTAGTTTTTTAAATAACTCTTCCACATTTACATAAGCCAAACTTTTACCTGTAATAATGGCATCCACTTCAAATTGAAGATAACCTTTTACAATTACATCAATAGGCACCTGATCAAAAGAAACAATAGGATCTAATTTGATTTCTTTATATTCTGAGGGAGTTGTTTTTGCATAAAAACTAATTATAATGAAGAAAAACAGCAAGAAGATATATGTCCGGTTTTTTAAGGACTTTAGATATAAAAAAGGGCGATATGAATCTTTTGTAAACATCCATTTATTCTTGAGTAAAAACTAGCGGAAAACTACCAGAATATATTCCAGGAATGGTATTTGCTGGAATTATTAATTTTCCGCCAACTCTTAACACTGTTATAAAATTACAATCATTGCTAGAAAAAAATTCAGCTCCAGATATTCCTCGATCTGTTGGACCTACAACCAATTCTATTTCTCCTCCATTACTACCATTAATCATTACAGAATAATCATAAGTGATCGCAATTTTTCTACCCTGACATAATTTAATTTCGAAAATAGCAGGTGTTACAGTTGCTGTATTTAAAGACACCACACCACCTGTAACATTGATATTACCTTGATAGTCTACCTCTATAGTGCCAGCACCTGCTACATAAAAAACGCCAAAATCTATTGGTTGTGTTGGTAATGCTGTAATATTTCGGTCTGGTAATGATGGCTGAGCAATTATTGCTGTTATGAAAAGTAAAAACATAAAAAGCAGCATCAACTTTAATGAGGGTAATATGTTTGCTCGTCTCTTCATCTTAAATTATGTTAAAGACTAATTAATATCTTGATTGCTACTTAAAAAAGTAATTTATAATTTTAAACTAGCTTCTGATAGTATTTCATCACTTTTGTTTTTGGTGAAAACTATATGTAATTTACCCTCATCAAAATTCATGTTTTTTGACGATTTTAACTTTATTCTGATGATTCTTAGGTTTCCTGGTGTATAAACACCAACTCCATTAATTTGACCAACTTTTAAAACTTTATTGTTTTTATCTATATAATTGATACTTAAATCTCCATAGATAGACATATTACCTATTCTATTTAAATTAAATTTCAAAATTCTTTCTTCAAAATTTACTGTTTTTAACTCTAAATCTGATAATGAAACTACAGTTGTATTCTCTCCAATCCTAAAAATACATGGAATAGATATACCAAAAATGGGTTTTAATTTTACAGAAATATTTACGGTATCTTTTTTCTTGCTTACATCTTGTAAATCACCCTCATCTTCTACTGCCCTAAAGTAGAGGTGAGATCGATACTCACCCTCTACAAGGTTCTTCGTATTTCTAAGTTGTACTTTTAAAGTTTGTGATTGATAAGGCTCTAAAATAACTTTACGAGGAAAAAACCTTAAGTTTGATGATGCAAATTTTAAACCTTCTTCGGGTAATAAAATAACCTTCATTTCACCATTTTTGGTCATTTTATATTCAACAAAAGAAATATTATAGATAGCTTTTTTACTACCAGTGTTAGTTAAAACAACTTTTTTAATATTCTTTTTTCCGTCAAATACGATACGTGTAGGATATACTAATAAATTACCTTGCGCTACTATTGGAGCTATTGTTGAGATAGAAAAAACAAATAACAATAGATATTTAAAAACAGCAACCTTTAAGAAGGTTTTATTTACACATAAATCCATAATAGCTTTATTATATATTTAACAAGAATTAAAATAAATCAGATTTATTTATAAAGAATAAACCTGATTTATTGAAGAACTTAATTATAAGCAACTGTTACTGTAAAAGAACCTGTATACTCACCTGCTGTCTCATCATTATCAAGTGTTAGGGTAGCTCCTACTTTTACAGTATCTGTACCTCCCCCAGATAATGTTCCTGTTGTACCTGTAGCGTCATCAGTTAATGAATAAGCTACAAAAGTACCTACTTCCATTTCTTGACTACCTGCATTTGTTATAGTTATACTAGCTTCTGAAAAAGCAATAGAATAGGTGTATGATGCTTCTCCAGTAATTGAAAATACTGCTGCAGCTGGGGTTACTCCTTGATCACCAGGATTCATAGCATCAACACTAAAAGTTCTAACACCTGTTGTTGCTACTGTTACAGTACCTGTTCCTTTAATCATTGTTCCAAACTGCAAATCTGCAGATTTTTCTATTGCAATTGGCGCTACAATGGTAGCATATGCTGTTGCTGATGCATTGTCTGTATTAGTTGTCTGTGCAACTAAATTGTTTGAAAGCCCTGTTATCATCCCGATAACAAACAGGCTAATTATAATTTTTTTCATGACTTAAATAATTTGTTTATAATTCATAACATTATGAATTAAGTGTATAGTTTTTAATGTTAATTTAATGTGTATTTATCCATATTTTCAGTCTTTTATAAATTAATCTATTTTTTATTTTACTCTAAATTTACAATGAATTTAAGATAGAAAACATGATAAAAATCATAGTTTATCAGACTATTTATCGAAGTAAATCTAATTTCTAATCATAAAAAAAAGTGATGAAGTTATAGTTCTTAATACTTAAAAAAATAATCTAAATCAAAATCTAAAAAACTTATCTCTCTTGATATTATAGAGAATAAATAGGTTTCTATTTTTAGCGATAAGAAAACAGTTTGTTTTCGACTTATTTTTCGTATATTTATGTAGTTTTTATTTGTTATTTTTAATGATGTCCTTTCATTTCATTATGTCCATCTTCTAAAGATGGTTGTATAATTATTTAATCTTTTTTTAATGGTAATATTAAATTTAGAAAAAATGAAAAAAATAAAACTAAAAATTTGTCTTCTTGCATTATTCTTTCTCCCAAGTTTTTTGATTTTCTCTCAAGTAGGTATTGGTACTGAGAATCCAAATACTTCTTCTATGCTTGATATCCAATCAACATCAAAAGGAATTTTAATACCAAGAATGACTACAGTTCAAAGAAATACGATTACTGGTGTTGAAGGGTTATTAGTATTTGATTCAACCACTAAAACTTTTTGGTATTATAATAATATATGGGTAGAATTAACTGCAGGCTCAAGCGCTAGTAATAAAATTACTGATACCGATAACGATACTAAAATCGAAATAATTGGAGATGAAGATAAACTTAGAATTTCTGCTGCAGACACCTTAAGAGTTACTGTAGATAATGTTGGGGTTACAGAATTAGGAACTCCTGGCACAAATTATACAAAAATAACTTCAGATGGTTCATTAAGCTATGTTGGTGAAGCTACTAGATGGGAAGATTTACAAGTACCTGTAAGTTCTGTAAACATTAAAAAAGTTGCAAGTGAGCCTAAATGGGATGATTTTATCGGAAGTATTTCATTATTATGGTTCGAAGAAGGCGAAGAACTACAAAGTGTGTCTTTTACAGTACAAATGCCTCACAAATGGAAAGAAGGATCAACAATTAAACCTCATATTCACTGGACATCTGGTAGAAGTGGAGATGCTGCTCCTGGAACAAACAGGGTAAAATGGGCTCTAGAATATGTTTGGGCAAATGTAGCAGGTGAGTTTAATAGTACTTCAACTACGCTTACTGGTTCAGTGGTTGCGACTCCTAATGAAGGGAGTATTCCGTTAAGAGAACATATAATTACTCCATTAGGAGATATTACAGCTACTGGAAAAACACTTTCTAGCATGATACTTTGTAGGCTTTATAGAGTTAATGATGGTGATGACTCTTATAGTGGTGATGCAGGTTTGTTAGAAATAGATTTTCACTATCAGGTAGACAGTGATGGTAGTAATGATGAGTATACAAAAAAAGATTAAATTTCTTTTTAATTTAAATTTGATAAAAAAGGCTTTTATAATTCGTTATGGAAGTCTTTTTTATTTATCAAAATACTACTCTATTTATAAAAATCAAAAAAAGATATTAATGACAGGTTGATACACTTTCTGCAGCTTTACTTAAAATAGGTTCTAATGGAGAAACAAAAGGAATACCTAAGCCTAAACCTCTTAAAACAAATAAAACGCCTATAAAGACAACAACAATAGGGATTACTTTTTGTATTTTTTTTCTAAAAGCACCTTTAGTAAAATTTCCTAAAAAAACAACAGCTGTCATTAACGGAACCGTACCCAACCCAAACAAAAACATATACAGACTCCCTGAGAGTGCATTTGTTGTTGCAATGGCTCCAAAAACAGCCATATATACCAAACCACATGGCAAAAATCCGTTTAAAAAACCAATTGTAAAAAAAGTGTCATTGCCTTTCTTTTTGAGTTCTTTTCCTAATGCATTTTTTACTTTAAAGATAATTTTATTAATATTTTTAGAAAAGTTGATTTTCGAAAAAAACTTTGGAAATATGATGACTAAAATCATACTTACACCTACAATTATTGAGATTTGTTGTTGAAATCCGAAGAAATAAAATCCTTTACCTAGTAGTCCAAAAAGTAGCCCTATTAAACTATAGGTAAACAACCTACCTAAATGATAGCTTGTTATTTGAAAAAACCCTTTGGTTTTATTTTCTCTGTCTATTGGTAACATAAAAGCAATTGGACCACACATTCCAATACAATGGAAGCTTCCTAATAACCCAAATACAATTGCCGATAGTAACATTAAAAATTAAGTTCTTTTTTAAATAAATAATCTTTATTTTTATAGCTCCAAGAAACATTTATGTTCCAGCGACCATCTAATAAACGTTTCTCAGGCACGAGCAAATATGTATTAGTTATCGAAATAGGTATTTCGAAATCTAATTGTTTATTAGATGGTCTATATAGGAACACTTTACCTTTAATTTTTTCAGAGACAAAATTAGGAGGAAATATAACCTGCAAACCTTCTGGTGTTCTATTTAAAGTGATGTTTTTTTCTAGTGATGCTGCATTTTTTTCTGCATCAATTTCTTGTTGATATTCTAATTCTTTTTGATAATATTTATCTGTCACTAAATCATGACTATAACTTTTATCTGTACTCATTGTAATGACAAAATACATGATAAAACCTATAAAACCTACAATAGCAATTACAATACCTGTTCCCCAATTAAATTTCATAATCTTTCTTATTTATAACTTCTTGGACCTAAAAAGTTGGTTATTGCAGTTTCTATTAGTTTATCGCCACTAAAGACACCTATTTCTAATTTTTCTTTATCTCCTTTCATCGCTGAGGCATTCAACTCTATAAATAAAGTTCCTTCTGCTAAACCTTGTTTTGGAACCATAAAATTGTGATTTGACACTAACTTTATTGTTCCTTTATGAGATAATATTCTATAACTCACATCAGGTATATCTTTTGTGGTTTTATTAATTACTTTATAGGTGTAAACGTTACTTATAATATTATTTTCTTTATGTTCATATAATTGTCCTGGCAATCTTAAAATAGTTGCTTCTACATCATTTCTTAAAAACAACATTCCTATTAAAATTCCAACTAAAATGAATAATACAGCTGAGTACCCTTTCATTCTTGCTGTAAATTTAAAAGGATTTTTATTTGCAATATTGTCTTCACTAGCATATCTAATTAAGCCTTTTGGTAAGCCAACCTGCTCCATCATATGGTCACATTCATCAATACAAGCCGTACAATTAACACACTCTAATTGTGTACCATTTCTAATATCTATACCTGTAGGACAAACAACCACACATTGTTTGCAATCAATACAATCTCCTTTTCCAAGCGCTTCTCTGTCTTCATTTTTCTTAAACTTAGCTCTTCCTGTTTCTCTTTCTCCACGTTTATGGTCATACGCAACATTAATGGTTTTATTGTCTAACAAAACACCTTGTAATCTACCATAAGGACAAGCTATAATACATACCTGTTCTCTAAACCACGCAAAAATAAAATAGAAAACACATGTAAAAATGATTAAGGAAATAAGCGTACTTATATTATCTAAAGGATTACCAGTGATGTAACTAATTAACGTATCTCCACCTATTAAATAAGCCAAAAACACATTTGCGATTATAAAAGAAATTACAAAGAAAATAAACCATTTTAAGAGTCGCTTTCTAATCTTTTCGGCATTCCATGGTTGTTTATCTAAACGAATTTGTTTTCCTCTATCACCATCTATCCAATATTCTATTTTTCTAAAAACCATTTCTAAAAAAATAGTTTGCGGACAAATCCATCCACAGAAAATACGACCAAAAACAACTGTAAATAAAATAATAAAGACAACACCAATAATCATAGAAATTACCAGTAAATGAAAATCTTGTGGCCAAAAAGGGAATCCAAAAATATTGAATTTACGTTCTAAAACATTAAATAATAGAAATTGATTTCCATTAATCTTTACAAACGGAGCAGATAATAAAAAAATTAATAAAAAGTAACTTACATAACTTCTGTATTTATAAAACCTTCCACTAGGTTTTTTTGGAAAAACCCAAGAGCGCTTACCTTCGTTATTTACGGTAGCAATACTATCACGAAATTGCTCATTTTGAGGTGTTTCCATTATTAAATACTATTTATAACTACTTTTATTTGGTTTCTTCTTCTACCCATTTATCTCCTTGAGGAGCTTTTGCTTTTGCTGGTGTTGTACCTTGTAAAGAAATAACATAGCTTGCCACTTTTGCAATATCAGCAGATTTTAATGTTTTATCCCAAGCAATCATACCTTTACCATCTCTACCTCCTTTAGCTATTGTTGTAAAGACATTTTTTATTCCTCCACCTAAAATCCAATATTCATCTGTTAGATTTGGGCCAATAGATCCTCCTCCATCAGCTAAATGACAAGACGCACAGTTTAAATTAAATACTGCTTTACCTCTTCCTAAATCTTTAGCATCTGTTAAAAGCGTCACATTATCTGCAGTAATTAAATCAGCAGGAGCCGATTTTTGATATTCTTTTAAAGCTGCTTTAGCTTCTGCTACCGCTAACTTATACTCAGTTGCTTGATCATTACCGTCTAAGACATGGAATCTAACTAAATATACAACCGCGAATACTATGGTAGCATAAAACATGTACACCCACCATGGTGGAAGCGAATTGTCAAGCTCTCTAATTCCGTCATAATTATGATCTAAAACAATTTCCTCTTCCTCTTCAATGTCTTTAGCTTTGGTCCAAGATTTTAACAAGCTCTTTATCCAAGCATTAGACTCTTCTGGAACAATACCGTCTTTCTCATTTTGAAGTTCTTTGGCTTTATTATAAGCAATAACATTCACCATTTCTTTTAAAACGACGACCATAACAAATCCGATAAGTGCTAACCAAACTAATGGATTTTCATACACGTCAAATGGGTTTTCGTACACCATAAACGACTTTGCAAGTGCAATAAACGTAACAATTACAAAGATTATATATATTATAGATTGAAAAGATTTTTTCATTGTATTGAGTTTTTTAATGATCTAATGGTAGTTGACTTACCGTTTTTATATATTCTTTTTTTGCTGTAAAAACCCACCAAAATAAGGCTACAAAAAAAGTAAAGAAAATGACTAATGATATCATCGGATAAATTTCAATTCCGGTAATACTCTCCATGTGATTTTTTACAAATTTTAGCATGACTCTTATTTTTTAGAAATTTTTTGTTCGTCTTTTACTTTGATATCTGTTCCTAAACGTTGTATATAAGCAATAATCGCTACAATCTCTCTGTTTTTCATTTCTACAAAAGCTTCACCATTTTCTTCAGCGTACTTCTTATCAGCTTCATAGTTTTTAGCAAAATCAGGATCACCATATAAGTTTTGCTCAATTTGAGTACCTTGGGCTAACATATGCTCTTGTGCATTTGCAATTTCTTCATCAGTATATGGCACACCTAAAGCAACCATTGCCTTCATTTTGCCTTCTGTATTAGATTTATCAAGCTCATTTCTAATCAACCATTTGTAAGATGGCATAATTGAACCTGGTGATGTACTTTGCGGGTCATACATATGATTTAAGTGCCAGCTATCATTATATTTCTGACCAACTCTATGTAAATCTGGACCTGTTCGTTTACTTCCCCATAAAAATGGGTGATCGTAAACAAATTCTCCTGCTTTAGAGTATTCTCCATAACGTTCTACCTCACTTCTAAAAGGTCTTACCATTTGTGAGTGACAACCCACACAACCTTCTCTAATGTATAAATCACGACCTTCTAACTCTAAAGGTGTATATGGTTTTACACTACTAATTGTGGGTATATTTGATTTTACCAATAGTGTTGGAATAATCTGAACTACACCTCCAATTAAAATTGCAATAGTTGCATAAATAGTTAATTTGATAGGTTTTCTTTCGATCCAAGTATGCCACCCTTCACCTTTAGTTCTATAACTTGGAACTTTAGTTAAAGCTGCTGCTTCAGCTAATTCGTCTTCAACTCCACTACCCGATTTTACAGTTTTTACAACATTGTACAACATTACAATTGCACCAATGATAAACATTGTTCCACCAATAGCTCTCATCCAATACATTGGAATAATTTCGTTAACTGTTTCTAAAAAGTTACCATACGTTAAAGATCCATCAGGATTAAATTGTTTCCACATAGAAGCTTGAACAAAACCTGCTACATACATTGGTAAGGCATACATAATAATACCTAAAGTACCAATCCAGAAGTGAAAGTTTGCCAATGCTGTAGAATATAATTTTGTTTTAAACATTCTTGGGATTAACCAATACAACATCCCAAAGGTTAAAAACCCATTCCAAGCTAATGCACCAACGTGTACGTGAGCAATAATCCAATCGCTAAAGTGAGCAATTGCATTTACATTTTTTAATGATAACATTGGCCCTTCAAAAGTTGCCATACCATAACCTGTAATGGCTACAACCATAAATTTTAAGGTTGGATCTGTTCTTACTTTATCCCAAGCACCTCTTAAGGTTAACAATCCATTGATCATACCACCCCAAGATGGAGCAATTAACATTACTGAAAACGCAACTCCTAAATTTTGTGCCCAATCTGGTAGTGCTGAATACAATAAGTGGTGTGGTCCTGCCCAGATATATATAAAAATTAATGACCAAAAGTGTACAATTGATAATCGATAAGAATATACTGGTCTATTTGCTGCTTTCGGTACAAAATAGTACATCAAACCTAAAAATGGTGTTGTTAAGAAAAATGCTACTGCATTATGCCCATACCACCACTGTACCAATGCATCTTGGACACCTGCGTACACAGAATAACTTTTTAAAGCACTTACAGGTAATTCTAAACTGTTAAAAATATGCAATACTGCAACCGTAACAAATGTTGCTAAGTAAAACCAAACTGCTACGTATAAATGACGTTGTCTTCTTTTTAAGATTGTCCAAATCATGTTTACACCAAAAGCAACCCAAACCAAAGCAATTGCAATATCTATTGGCCACTCAAGTTCTGCATATTCTTTGGAAGTTGAATACCCTAAAGGAAGGGTTATTGCAGCTGCAACAATAATTAATTGCCAACCCCAAAAATTAAACTTGCTTAAAAAATCGCTTGCCATTCTTGTTTTTAACAAACGCTGCAAAGAATAATATACACCTGCATACATTGCGTTACCAACAAATGCAAAAATCACAGCATTTGTGTGTAATGGTCTTAAACGACCAAAACTTAACCACGAAATTCCGTCGGTTAAATTAGGGAATAAAAACATGAAGGCTAAAAGTAGTCCAACTGTAAAACCAACAATACCCCAAAGTAGTGTTGCGTAGATGAAATTTTTTACGATCTTATTATCGTAATAAAATTGTTGCATTTCCATATTTACTTGATTTAATTCTGTTTAGTTAGTTTCTTTTTTTCTTTGACCAATTCATCATCGAACAACATTCTTACTGATGGTGTATACATATCATCATATTGCCCTCTTTTGGTAGAGAGAATGAATATTATAAAAAAAGCTATTGCTACAATAATACTTATTGAAAGTAGTAGGTATATTACGCTCATATCTTGCCTGATAATTGATTTATCAAAATTAATGTTGATTGTTTTATTAAAATATGACAAATGTCATGTCTTTGTAATTTTCTTAAAAATTTGTTAAATAGTCATGGAAAACAATTGTGTTTTTGGTTTGTTCTTTAATAAATGTACATCAAAAGCCATACAAATATTCCTCACAAAAGGTCTTGACTTCTCTGGTATAGATAGTTTATTTTCCTCAATTTGTACTAAACCATCATTTTCCATTTCTTTTAATAGTTCTAAATGATTTTCTATATTTTTAATTTGCATGGTTTCTTTTTCCCAAGAAGTAGAAAAATGACACATCATATTTAAAATATGCTTTCTGATAATTTGATCTTCTTTAGATAATAAATGTCCTCTAAAAATTGGCAGTTCTCCTTCATTTACAATTTGTTGATACTCTTTTACCGTCTTTACATTTTGTGCAAAGGCATACCAAGAATCTGAAATTGCAGACATTCCTAACCCAATCATTAATTGAGTTTTGTTAGCGGTATAGCCCATAAAATTTCTGTGTAAGGTTTTATTGATAGTTGCTTCATACAAACCATCTGTTTTTAATGCAAAATGATCCATACCAATTTCTTCATAACCCAATTCTGCAAATAGCTCTTTACCAATCTCATAGAGTTTTCTTTTCTCATCATTCTTTGGCAAATCATCTTCATTAAAACCTCTTTGCCCTACTCCTTTTACCCAAGGAACATGGGCGTAACTGTAAAATGAAATTCTATCTGGTTGTAACTCTTTGGTTTTATTTATAGTATGAATTACATTTTCTTTGGTTTGAAATGGCAATCCAAAAATCAAATCATGACTCACAGAAGTATACCCAATTTCACGAGACCATTTTGTTACCTTTTCTACTGCTTCAAAAGGCTGAATTCTATGAATTGCTTTCTGGACTGTTTCATTATAATCTTGCACACCAAAACTAACTCGTGTAAAACCACAATTGAACAGGGTTTGTAATTGTGCTTTCGTGGTGTTATTGGGATGACCTTCAAAACTAAACTCTGCTTCTGAATGTTTGTTTGAAAGTGCAAAAATACCATCCATTAAATACTCTAAATTTTCTTTTGAAAAAAAAGTTGGTGTGCCTCCACCCAAATGTAATTCTTTTATAATAGGTGTTTCATCAACCAAAGCAACATACAGTTTCCATTCTTTTAAAACCGTTTCTATATATTCTTCCTCTACTTCATGACGTTTTGTGATGTGTTTATGACAAGCACAAAACGTACACAAACTTTCACAAAAAGGCAAATGAATATAAAGACTGATTCCTTCTGTTGCATTACTCTCTACAAACGATTTTTTGAAAGAATTAATCCAATCTTGTTTATCAATTCCTGCTTTGTTCCAATAAGGTACAGTTGGATAACTAGTGTATCTTGGTCCTGGAATGTTGTATTTTTGTATTAGTGATTGTTTCATGTGTTCTCGATACAATTTTGTTTCATTCTTCAACAAAATCACTCGAACTGACAATTATGCCAATTCTAAAGCAATTTCTATCATTTCTTTAAACGTTTGTTCTCTTTCTTCTGCTGTTGTTCTTTCTTTGGTAACCAAACTATCTGATATTGTTAAGATTGACAATGCATTTACATTGTGTTTTGCTGCAACAGTATACAATCCTGATGTTTCCATTTCTACACAAAGCACCCCATATTCTGCCCATTTTTTATAACTCTCAAAATTATCTGCATAAAACTCATCAGAACTTAAAATTCCACCAGCTTTTACAGGAATCTTCTTTTCTTTAGCTATTTCTATTGCTTTTTGAAACAATTTAAAACTTGCTGTTGGCGCGTAATCTGCTCCGCTAAAACGAATGGTATTTAATCCAGAATTGGTAGACGCTGCCATTGCCAAAACAATATCTCTAATTTTTACATCTTTCTGATAAGAGCCTGCAGACCCCACTCTAATTAAGTTTTTTACTCCATATTCAGTAATCAATTCTGTACAATAAATTAAAGTAGAAGGAATTCCCATTCCTGTTCCTTGCACAGAAATTGGCTTGCCTTTGTATGTTCCTGTAAAACCTAACATCCCTCTAACATCATTATATTGATTGATGTTCTTTAAAAAAGTATCTGCAATCCATTTTGCTCTCATAGGATCTCCTGGCAGTAGAATTGTTTCTGCAATTTCTCCTTTTTTTGCTGCTATATGAACACTCATAATTATTGTATTTTTTTTCCTAATATATTGGTAGATATTGTTGTAAAAACCACAATACTAATAGAACTTAAAGGCATTAAAATTGCAGCAATTACTGGCATTAATTGCCCTGTTACTGCAAAATACAATCCTACAACATTGTAACATAAAGATAGGATAAAACAGTACTTTATGATTTGCATTGCTTTTTTTGATGCCTTTATATAATTTGCTATTTTATTGAATTTTGATGCGTCTAAAATTCCATCACAAGCAGGAGAAAAAACATTGATATTTTCTGATAACGCAATACCAACATCACTTTGCGCTAATGCACCTGCATCGTTTAAGCCATCACCAATCATCATTACTTTCTTATTTTTTTCTTGAAGGTTGGCGACCACATTTAATTTATCCTCTGGTTTTTGATTGAATAATAATTGAGTTCCTCTAGGCAAACTCTCTTGTAAATGCTCTTTTTCGCCTTGATTATCTCCAGAAACAACAGACAATTCATATTCGTTTTTTAGCGAATTAAAAAGAGACTCTACTCCTGTTCTATAAGAATTCTTAAAAGTGAATTTCCCCTTATAAACTTCGTTAAAACTAACATAAACTGATGTATCTAAAGTGGATTTTTCTACATCATTACTTACAAAAGATGATGCGCCTAATTTTAAATTCATATCTTGAAATGAAGCTTGAATTCCTTTTCCAACAATTTCTTTGTAATCAGAAATAGTCAAGGTTTCAATATCTTCAAATGAATTGTACAATGTTCTACTTAAAGGATGATTTGAAGCTCTTAACGAACTTTTTAACATACTTTTTTCTTGCTGATTTAACGCATCACCATCATAAGAAACAGTATTCTCTTTATGCGTAGTTAACGTCCCTGTTTTATCAAAAATAATTGTATCTAAACTTGCTAATTTTTCGATTACAGTTGCATTTTTTAAATAGAACTTTTGTTTTCCGAAAATACGTAACATGTTTCCAAGAGTAAATGGTGCTGCCAAAGCAATGGCACACGGGCAAGCTATAATTAAAACTGCAGTAAATACATTTAGTGCTTTAGAAGCATCTATATACATCCAGAAAGCTGTTGAAAGAAATGCAATAGATAAAACAACAATAGTGAAATTTTTACTGATATTATCAGTTATGGTTTTAAAGTGTGATTTTTTATCTTTCTGAAAAACATCATTACTCCACAATTGCGTTAAGTAACTTTGAGAAACAGAAGACAATACTTCCATTTCTATAACTCCAGACAATTGTTTTCCTCCTGCAAATAATTTATCACCCGATTTTTTAGCAACTGGATCAGCTTCTCCAGTTACAAAACTATAATCAATTGCTGCATTTCCGTTAATTAGAATACCGTCAACAGGTATTAATTCTTGATTTCTAATGAGCAATCTATTTCCTTTTTCAATGTCATAAATCTGAACATTTTCTTCTTTTCCTTTAGATGAAATTCGAGTGACTGCTATTGGGAAGTAAGATTTATAATCACGCTCAAAAGACAAGAAGTTATATGTTTTTTGTTGAAAGAATTTACCTAATAACAGAAAGAAAACCAATCCTGTGAGACTATCAAAAAAACCAGTTCCTAAGTCTAAAACAATTTCAAAAGTACTTCTTATGAATAAGACAGAAATACCAAGAGCTATAGGCACATCAATATTTAAAATTTTAGAACGCAACCCTTTAATTGCCGAAATAAAATAGTCTTTTCCTGCATAAAAAACTACAGGCAATGAAAAGGCAAACATTAGCCATCTAAAAATATTTTTATATTTCTCAATCCAGAAACCATCTACTTCAAAATACTCTGGAAAAGAGAGAAACATTACGTTTCCAAAGGCAAAACCTGCAATTCCTAATTTATAAATCAAACTTCTGTCTACTGCTTTTTTCCCAGCTTCATAATCTTCTAGACTAATGTAGGGTTCATAACCAATAGCACTTAATAGTAAAACAATTTCTTTGAGCGACGTTTTAGAAGAATTAAAAGTAATTCTTACTTTCTTTTTAGGAAAATCAACTTGAGATGCAACTACTTTAGAGTTTAGTTTGTGTAAATTTTCTAACACCCAAATACAAGAACTACAATGTATGTGTGGAATATACAACGTTGCTATTTGTGTATTACCATCATTAAAATCTAATAATTTATCTGCAATTTCTTTCGTATCCAAGAAGTCATATTTCCCTTGAATTTCAGTAGGAATTGCTCCTGGATTGTCTTGAAAATCGTAATAACAAGTTAAATCATTCTCAGAAAAAATTTCATAAACCGTTTTACAACCGTTACAACAAAAATTTTTATCATCAAATTGAATTAAATCATCATCACAAGAATCACCACAGTGATAACATTGTGTAGAATTCATATTTACTCTTTTGCCTTCTGCAAATTTCTACTAAGAAACTTATTAATTATATGATTTTTATCACATTTTTAATATATTTGATAGATAAATTCAAAAGGCACTATGAGCAAATGTGAACAATGTATTATTCGCCAATTTAACTCCCTAAAACACTTAAGCAGAGAAGAATTGGTTAGAATGTCTAATTGTAAAACTTCAAAAATCATAAAAAAAGGAGAACCTATTTTTGATGAAGGAGAACGTTTAAAAGGTGTTTTCTGTATTAAAGATGGTGTTTGTAAGGTTTCTAAAATGAGTGAAAACGGCAGAAATCAAATAATTAGCTTAGTTACAAAAGGTGATTTATTAGGTGAAAGAAGTTTAATCTCTGATGAGCCTTCAAACTTAAAAGCTATTGCTTTAGAAGACATGGAAATCTGTTTCATACCTAAGGAAGAAATTATGAAAGATTTAGAAAAAAATCCTTCTTTTTCTATGAGTGTTTTAAAAGACATGGCCAAAACTTTAAAATCTGCTGACAATGTAATTGTTGATATGGCTCAAAAAACCGTAAAACAACGTTTAGCGGAAACCTTATTAAACTTAGAAAGCAAATTTGGAACAAATGAAAACGATGCCATTAATGTGCATTTGTCTCGTGAAGACATTGCTAACATCATTGGTACAGCTACAGAATCTGCAATTCGATTATTATCTGATTTAAAAAAGAAAAAAATTATTGCTTTTAAAGGAAAAGAAATCTCGATTATAAATCTCAATGAATTAGAGAAAATAGCTCAAGGATTTTAAATGTAACTTACATAAAAATACTCATCTAAAAATGAGTATTTTTTTTATACTGCTATCAACAGTTAAATAAAGAAACCAACTTTCTTTTTTTAATCACTATAATAGCATCTACTTTAAGTTAAAATAAACTTATCATTTAACGAAGTCTTCACGAATTAATTATCTTTGATTTTTTAAAGAAAATTAAAGAGTATTACACTCTCAATTATCTCTTTTAATTTTATATAATTTATATTGATGAAACATATTATCACTATTTTATTCCTAACTTTTACATTAGGAATTTTCTCTCAAATTGTTGATCCCGTAAAATGGTCAACTTCAGTTAAAAAGAGTTCAGAAACCGAATATACCTTAATTGCTACTGCAACAATTGACAAAGGTTGGCACTTGTATTCTCAAAATGTACCTGAAGACGGACCAATACCTACAACTTTTATTTTTGATGTTTCTAATGATGGAATTTCATTAGTAGGAAAAACAATTGAAGAAGAAGGACATACTGTAGATGACCCAGTTTTTGGAATGAAGATTAAATTCTTTGAAAATTCAGCTGTTTTTCAACAAAAAATTAAAGTAACTCCTGAGGTTAACTCTGTTAATGGAATTGTAGAGTTTATGGTCTGTAACGATGAGATGTGTTCTGCGCCAACAGAAATTGATTTGAATTTTATTCTAAAAAACAGTAGTAAAAAAACCATTATATCAGAAAAAAACAAAACAGACAACCTCACTAATCAATCAATTGAAACACACCAAGACAAAGGTTTACTTACCTTATTTTTCTTGAGCTTTCTTGGAGGGTTAGCTGCATTGTTAACTCCATGTGTTTTCCCAATGATACCTATGACTGTTAGCTTTTTTACAAAACAAAGTAAAAACAAAGCAGCAGGTGTTAAAAATGCTATTCTTTATGGTATTTCAATTATCGTAATTTATGTAGTAATAGGTTTAGCAGTGAGCGCCATTTTTGGTCCTGATGCATTAAATGCATTATCTACCAATGTTTGGTTTAATTTGTTTTTCTTTTTATTGTTGATATTTTTCGCAGCCTCATTTTTAGGAGCTTTCGAACTAACGCTACCTAGTTCTTGGGGAACAAAAATTGACGCCAAAGCTGATAAAGGTGGTTTTGTAGGAATTTTCTTCATGGCTTTAGCATTAGCTATTGTTTCATTTTCATGCACAGGTCCTTTTGTGGGTTCAGCTTTAGTAGCTGCAGCAACCACAGGAGAAAGAATTGCTCCAATAGTGAGTATGTTAGGATTCTCTTCTGCTATAGCATTGCCTTTTGCTTTATTTGCAGCTTTTCCTGGTTGGTTAAACTCACTTCCAAAATCTGGAGGCTGGTTAAATTCAGTTAAAGTTGTATTAGGATTTTTAGAATTGGCTTTTGCATTTAAATTCTTATCAAACGCAGATATGGTATTAGATTTACATTTGTTTGAAAGAGAAGTTTTTATTGCCATTTGGATTGCCATTTTTGGAACATTAACCCTGTATTTATTTGGTAAAATTCAATTACCTCATGATTCTCCATTAAAAAACATTTCTGTAGGCAGATTAAGTTTAGGTCTAATAACACTTTCATTTACCTTATATATGTTACCTGGCTTATGGGGTGCTCCACTAAATTTAATAAGTGCTTTTCCACCTCCACAACACTATAGTGAGTCTCCTTATGGTGTAGGTTTCTCTAAACTTGGAACAGTTTCTATTAATCATTCAGACATTCCTAAAGGAGCACATTTAATGGCTCCACATGATATTTTAGCTTTTAATGATTACGATAAAGGTTTGGCTTATGCTAAAAAGATAAACAAGCCTGTATTAATTGATTTTACAGGTAAAGCCTGTGTAAACTGTAGAAAAATGGAACAAAATGTTTGGGTAAAGCCTAAAGTTTTAAATATCCTTAAAAATGATGTTGTTTTGATTTCTCTGTATGTTGATGATAAAAGAAAGCTAAAACCTAATGAGGTTGTAGAATCTAAATTAAAACCAGGTAAAAAACTGAAATACATTGGTGAAAAATGGAGTGAATTACAAACAATTAAATACAAAGCCAACACGCAACCTCTATATGTTTTAATGGATCATAATGAAGCTAATTTGATAAGACCTGTTGCCTATACCCCAAATGTAGAAACTTATTACAATTGGTTAAAAAAAGGAGTAGCAAATTTTAAATAACTATTTTTGATTATTGATTTAAAATCGTTTAGCAACTATGGCATCAACAAAAGAAAGTGTAATTAAATCTGATTTAGAAAACTATTTTAATCAATTTAGAGAAAATATTATTGGTATACATCAAACATTTCAATCTCCTTATGGAGAACAAAAATTGATTTATACAGATTGGACTGCAAGTGGAAGATTGTATGGTCCTATCGAAGAAAAGTTAATGATCCAATTTGGCCCTTTTGTTGCCAATACGCATACAGAAACATCAACTTCTGGTGCGGCTATGACTCTAGCGTATCATGAAGCCAGAAAAATTATAAAGAACCATGTAAATGCTAATAATAATGATGTTTTAATTACCACAGGTTCTGGAATGACAGGTGTTGTCAATAAGTTTCAAAGAATTTTGGGTTTAAAAGTTACTGAAAATTTAAAAGAACATACCACTATTCCTGATGACATAAAACCTATTATTTTCCTAAGTCATATGGAACATCACTCTAATCAAACTTCTTGGCTAGAAACTATTGCAGATGTAGAAGTTGTTCCTTGTGATGATACTGGTTTAGTGTGTTTAAAAGAATTTGAAAAATGTATTCAAAAATACCAAGATAGAAAGATTAAAATTGCTTCAATCACATCATGTTCTAATGTTACAGGAATTAAAACTCCATATCATAAAGTAGCAAAACTGATTCATAAATACAATGGATTGTGTTTTGTAGACTTTGCCTGTTGTGCACCTTATGTAGCTATTGATATGCATCCTACTGATCAGGAAGAACAATTGGATGCCATTTTCTTCTCTCCTCATAAATTTTTAGGAGGCCCAGGAACTTCTGGAGTTTTGATATTTAATAAAAGTTTATACAAAAATACTGTTCCAGACAACCCTGGAGGAGGTACTGTAAGTTATACAAATCCTTGGGGACAACATGACTATTTTGATGATGTAGAAACACGTGAAGATGGAGGAACACCTGGTTTTTTACAAACTATTAGAATTGCCCTTTCTATTCAATTAAAAGAGCAAATGGGTGTTGACAACATCAAAAAAAGAGAAGATGAAATTAATCAAGTGATCTTTAAAACCTTAGAAAGTTTACCTGAAGTAAAAATTTTAGCACCTAACCATAAAAATAGGTTGAGTATTTTTTCTTTTTATTTTGAAAAATATCACTTTAATTTAGTGGTAAAATTATTGAATGACCGTTTTGGAATTCAAACTAGAGGTGGATGCTCTTGCGCTGGAACTTATGGACATTTCTTACTGAACGTAGATCAGGAAGCATCTAATAGAATTAAAGATGAGATTTTACATGGTTGTAATATTCAAAAACCAGGTTGGGTTCGTTTGTCTGTTCATCCTACAATAAGTTTAGAAGAATTAAACTTTGTCTGCGAATCTCTTCATAAATTATCAAAAAATATTGAAGAATGGTCTAAGGATTACGAGTATGACCCAATTAAAAATGATTATTATCATAAGACTATTCCTCCAATAGAAAAAAAGTTGGTAAAAGAATGGTTTAAAATGTAAAACTTTTTTGAATAAAAGGGTTCTCTAACAATTTAAGTAATTCTCAATTAAAAAGCATAAAACCATCTCTAACTATTTTGACAAGTAAGTTTTAAAAATAGTCAAAGAATTTAGAGAAAATAACTTTTAATTTGTTTTTTTACTCTTCTTTTTTTGCCTTTAGATAATTCAAAAGGAAGCGTTATAATTAAAAAAATTACTACAAAAAAATCTTTAATTTTTTTCACTAAAAACATCAATAAACTAATTTTTTAAATCATTTATTAAAGTGACAGATAATACACTTTATAAAATAAAAACAGAATTGTTAAAAAAGATAAAACACATTACTATTAAGAAACACATACTTCTTTATTGAGATAGAATTAAGATAATACTATATTAGAATTATTATCAAACTCTAATCATCTTAAACAGGAATCAATTTACAATTATTACTCTTCTTTCATCCAAAAAGGTGTAACAATAAACCATATAATTGTACCAATTAACATAAGAATCTTTGCATTGGTTGCCTCTAAACTTCCTAAAAACAAAAGTATGCTAGCTAACAGTATTAAAATACCTATCGATAAAGTACTTATTAATTTTAGTATTTTCATAATTTAAGATTTTTGAAGTTTCATAATCATTACATATAATAAACTAGAAGCAATCCAACAAGGTATTACTGCATAGGCAGGAAATAAATCTTTTGCGAAGATAAAGTACAAACCTAATGCAACAGGAAGCACCCAAGCCAATAAAACAGCAACATTAAAACCTGTCCCTTTTTGGTCCGCATAATCTTCTGTAAAATTCATTTTCTTTGCTAAATAATGGTTTACAAAAATTACTCCTCCCATTGGACCTAAGATTGTGCCATACAGACCTACAAAATCAAGCAATTTACCTGAAAGTGAAGGAAAAATACCAGCTGCTGTTGCAACGACACCTGCTAAAATTACGCCCGAATAAGACTTAGCTTTAGAAGGGAACAAGCTTTGAAAAGCAAGACCAGCACGATAAATCGTTGGGTTAGCAGTTGTCCAGCCAGCAATAATTACACAGATTATACCTGTCCAACCAACAACACTCCATGCTAAAGCTCCAGGATTAGCAGAAATATCTCCAGTTAGTTTAATTTGAGCAGCTAACATAAAAGAAGCACAAATCCAAGCCATATAATGACCTAAGAACATTCCTATTGATGGTCCCCAACCAGCACGAGTATCTTTTGCAAAACGCATAATAGACAAATCTGCCATTCCAAAATGCATTGCAGCATTACACAACCAAGAAAAAATTACAATTTTCCAAAAACCAAAATCCACTTTACCACTTACAGACTGAACCACTCCTACACCTTTGTCCCATTCTGTTAATAAACTATCCCAAGAAGTAACTTCCATTTGAGTTAAAGCAGATATACCACAAGCTGCAAAGACAACAATCATCCAAGGTGCAGCAATGTTAGCAAATTTAGAAACTGTATTGTAACCGGCAGCAGCCACAACCGTCATTACTACACCTACAATGATGACAATCATTGAAAATGCAGGTGTACTTAAACCAAAAATATTTTCAGGTACAGAAAAATTAATATCAAAAGGAATACCTACAGCACTTGCAGAAACTGTAATCATAGCCCCTGCTAAAAAACAAAAAAGCACACCATTTACCACATTATACACTTTTACTAAATGTTTACCAGCAATTTTTTCTAATTGATAATATAATGTTAGTTTTTTAGATACAGCTATGGGAGCTACAATATACCTCCACGTAAGAATAGCCAAAACATTACCAATAAATAATCCTAATAATAAATCTTTTAAACTTGCACCTGCAGCTAAAAACAAGGGCCCAATCATAAATTCGGTACCAGCTGCATGTTCTCCTGCATACATTCCTAAAAAAGATTTCCATCCTTTTAATTTAGAAGTTGGAACTGGAGTTGTTTCAAATTCTCCTCCAGAGTTAGCTTCTAGAGCCAATTCCTCTATATGATTTTCAGACATAATTTCTTAGTTAGTTTATTAGTAAATGATTCTTTATTATTTGTTAAGTAAAAATGATCTTTATCTTTTTATTAACAAAGTTGGTAGATACGAAAATATGGCATCAACAAAAAAACTGTATCCTGCACTGTACGGTTTTTAATATTAAAATATTAACTTACTTTAAATATTAGAATTAATTAATACTTAAAATTCAATAAATTCTTATTTTAAATCATAAATGATTTTATCATCAGGCTAGAACAAGACACCAGAAAATTAAGTTTTATCTATTTTTACAAAAACTCTATTTGATCAATAAACAAATGAAAAAAATAATATTTAGTCTATTAACCTTATTATTACTTACCAGTTTTCAGCAAACTAAAAGTATTGTAAAAACACTTGACAAGATAAACAATACTTTCAAAACCATGGAAGTAAAGCTTATAAATTGGCCAAAAAACTTACAACCTAAATTAAGGAAGTTAAAAAGGACTGCTTTTATTGCTTTTCCTAAAAAAGAAATGAAAGGGAAAATACCTCTTCTAATATCACTTCATGGAGGTGGTGGAAAAAAATGGTCTATTGAAGAACAATTAAAACGTTCTGCAAAGGTAAAAGGTCTCTCGCTTGTTGAATTGGCTGGTAAAAATCTTATACTATTAGAACCAAATTCTTCAGAAAAATGGGACCCCAAAACACTTAACATCATGCTAGATTATATACTTGAGACCTACTCTCAAATAGATCATAGTCGTATTTATGTTATAGGACACAGTATGGGAGGGCGAGGTTCTTGGGATTGGATACAACAATCTTCTGAACGTTTTGCAGCTGCTGCACCTGGTGGATTTAGTGGGGTTTCAGAAAACGACAACTTTGCAAAACTTGCTAATTTCCCTATATATGGAATGGTTGGTGGTGAGGATGGTAAGAATGTAGCATCCGTAAAAAAAATGGTTACTCTTTTAAAGGCGACTGGTAATAAAAATGTAAAATACGTTGCTTTTCCTGGAGCTAATCATTCACAAGGAAACAAAAAATTATTTAGTCAAGTTGAATGTATAGATTGGATGCTTAACTTTTCTTCTAAGAAGTAGTTTCCAGTTTTACCAATAAATAGAAAAAACTCAGTTAAAATTAAATTTAACTGAGTTTTTTTTAAGTTTAAAGAATACCCTAGTAATATTTAGCGTATACTACTTTAGTATGTAAATACTCTTCCATACCATGTTTACCGTCTGCACCACCTACTCCAGATTTTTTCCATCCTGCATGAAAACCTTGAATAGCTTCAAAATGCTCTCTATTTACATAAGTTTCACCAAAATGTAAACCATTTGTAGCCTTCATAATATTATTAAAGTTTTCTGAGAAAATAGAAGATGTTAATCCGAATTCTGTATCATTAGACATAGCAATAGCTTCCTCTAAAGTATTAAATTTCATAACTGGTAAAACTGGTCCAAAAACTTCTTCTTGAATAATTTGACTGCTCTGTTTAACATTGGTTAACAAAGTAGGATTGTAAAAATATCCTTTATCAAATTTATCTGGTCTATCACCCCCAAGTAAAACTTCAGCTCCTTCTTTCTTAGCAAACTCAACCATTTCTGTAATTTTATCTAACTGATCTTTAGACACCAAACTACTCATATCTGCATTTACACCTGTTAAGGCATCTTCAATAGTCACTTCGCTCATTTTCTTAGTTAGCTTGTCTACAAATTCATCATAAATGCTGTCTTCAACATACACGCGTTCTGCACAGTTACAAACTTGTCCACTAAAAATAACTTTTGAAGATACAACTGAATTGATTGCTAAATCTAAATTCGCATCTGCACAAACTATGGCTGGTGCTTTACCTCCTAACTCTAAAGAAACTTTGGTAATATTCTCAGCAGCAGCTTCAATAATTTTTTGACCTGCACCAACACTCCCTGTTAAACTAATAATACCAGTGATAGGGCTTTTAGACAATGCATTACCAACAGTTCTACCTGCACCACAAACAAAATTTAAAACACCTCTTGGTAAATCAATTTTTTGGATGAAATCTGCAAATTCCATAATTGTATTTGGAGCTTCTGAACTTGGTTTAATAACACAAGTATTTCCTGTAATTAAAGATGCTGCAACTTTACGTGCCATTACAAAAAACGGGAAATTCCAAGGGCAAATACCTACTGCAACCCCAATTGGAACTTTATGTAAATAAATGTGCTCTTTTTCTCTATCACTCTGAATAATTTCTCCTTCAATTCTTCTTGCCCAACCTGCATTATAATCAAAATAATCTGCTGTTACATCAATTTCTACTTGTGCTAAACCAATTACCTTAGCTTGTTCTTTAGACAATGTTTCTGCTAGAAACACCCTATTTTCTCTAATTACATCTGCCATTTTATGTAAAAATGCAGCTCTTTGTATTGCTGGTAAAGCTTCCCAAGCAGGTTGTGCTGCTTGAGCTGCTTCTAATGCATTGTTAGCATCTTCTACAGTTCCTGTAGATATTGTACTAATTACTTCTTCTGTACACGGATTTAAAATCTCTATTACAGAAGTTGCTTTAGAATCTATAAACTCTCCGTTTATATATTGTTTGTAATGTTTCATGTTTTTATAGTTAATTGTTTAATTTTTATTTTTTAACACAAAAAACTTCAGTAACTAAATAGTTTCTGAAGTTTTATAATACTATATTTTATAAATAATAACAGTATTAATAATTTTGTTTCTATTTAATTAAATGATCTGGAAAATCAGAAGTTTTTTCGCAACATAACTGCTCCATAACCTGCTGTAATTCAGTTTTTAATAAAGATATTGTGTGATCTCCTCCTTTTTTACCAAGTGCAGAAACACCATACATAAATGAGCGTCCCATAAATGTAAATTTAGCACCGCTAGCCATTGCTCTCGCTACGTCTGGTCCAGAACGAATTCCACTATCCATCATTACTTCTATCTGATCTCCATATTTTTCTGCAATTGTAGCAAGAGGTTTTATAGTGGACTCTCCAGCATCTAATTGTCTTCCACCATGGTTTGAAACTATAATTCCATCTAAACCTAAACGAATGGCCTGTTCAGCATCATAATGAGATGCTACACCTTTTATCACCAATTTACCCTTCCACATGTCTCTAATAGGTTTAATTTTTTCTTCATTTAAGCGACCAGAAAAAGTTTGATCCATAAATTTACCTAATTGCTTTAAATCTAAATTTTTAGGCATATATGGTTTTAGAGTAGCAAAACTAGGTATCCCATGTTTTAAAGTTTGTAAGCTCCAATGGGGATGCGTAAAACCTTCTAATATATTTGCTAAATTCATTTTTGGTGGCATTGCCAAACCATTTCTAATATCTCTTGGTCTAAATCCAAAAGTAGGGACATCACATAAAATCACTAAAACAGGACATTCTGCTGCTGCTGCTCTGTTTATAATATCATCTCTTAACCTTTCTTCTGTAGGGTGGTACAATTGAAACCACGCTTTACCTTCTGTTAATTCTGCTGCTCTTTCTATACTTGTTGTTGTAACTGTACTTAAAATAAAAGGAATATTATGTTTAAACGCAGCTTTTGCCAATATTTCAGGTGAATTTGGCCACATTAAACCTTGTAATCCAACAGGTGCAATACCAAAAGGAGCATCATATTCTATCCCAAATAATTTTGTTTTAGTTGACGAACCTCCATGATTTCTTAAATAATTTGGTTCTAATTGTACTTCTCTTAATTCTGAAGTATTTCTAATAAGATTTACATCTTCATTACAACCACCATCTAGGTACTCAAAAGCAAATTTTGGTATTTTTTTTTGAGCACGTTTTCTTAGATCGTCTATTGAAGGGTATCTTGTATCAAAAGATAAAGCCATATTTGTAATATTTTTATTTTAAGCTAAGAATTTCTTTCTTAAGTCTTCTACTTGTTCATCGTTAATAGGTACCATTTCTCCTAATGAATGTCCTAAAACTATTGATTTTGCACTAAATTCTGCAACTTCTAAATAATCAAAAGTTTGTAACAATTTATCACCTGTAATAATTACCGAATCATTTTCTATAATTAAAGCTGTTGGGCATTTATCTACAATTTCAGTGTTATTATTCTTTCTAAAATGATTGCCATATTTTACAAAGTTAATATCTTGTAAAAAGATCCAACTTTCTGGTATGGTTCTTACATCTAGATATTCACCAGTAACACCAAAAGCCATTAAATATGGAGATTGTGTCATTATAATAGAATTCACATCAGGGTTTCTATTGTAGATTTCTTGATGAATCCAAGCTGCTCTACTTGGTGTTTTACCTGCTTCTCTGTGACCATCTTTTATCTGTACAATATCATCTAACTGAATATCCCATCGATTTTTATTGGTTGGTGTGATTAAGAAGTCATTTTCATTCCAACGCATAGAAACTGTTCCATAAGAACTAATCATTAAACCTTGTTCGCAAGAACGTTTTACAATGTTACAAATTTCTAATCTTTTTTCAGTTTCATCTGGAGGATAAACCATGCTTTCCATTTCTGGTAAGACTCCTCTAGCCTGAGATTCAAACTGATTGATTTGGTCATCAGTTAAATACTTTGGCTCTCCAATTTGGGAACCATGTAAAATAGTTTTTGCACAAAATTCTAAAGCTTCAAAACGCTCATAAGCATCTGTTAAATCACTACCCCCTAAAACGGTTCCATGATTTTCCATAATAATAGCTTTAAATCCTTTTTTAAATTCGTCTGCTATAACTTCTCCTAAATCTTCACTCCCTGGTATTTTATATTCTGCATAGCCTATTGGCCCACAAATATGTTTGGCTTGTGAAATAATATTGGTGTTTGGTATTTGACGAACAATACTAAAAGATACTAATGCTGGTGGATGTGCATGAATTACAGATTTAATATCTGGTCTTGCCTCATAAATTGCTTTATGAAAAGGAAACTCAGATGAAGGCTTATGTTTACCAATTACAGTTCCGTCTTTTTTAACACAGATAATATCTGAAGCTCTTAAAGAACCTTTATCTATGGCAGATGGTGTAACCCAAATATCTCCATTATCATCAATAATTGAGATATTACCACCAGAAGTAGTTGTCATTCCTCTTTTATAAATTCTACCTATTACTTCTGTAATTTGATCTCTTGGGTGAATTAATTTTATATTTTTTGACATTTTAATTTGTTTGTTTATTTTATTTTGTTTGATGTCTTCTTAAAAATTATCCATTGACTATAAAGGGCACATGCTTTTTTAGTGCATAATTCTTTTTCAAAAACTTTGAATTTAATTTAGTGTCTGAAATTGCAATTGCAGCTCCTAAGGCAGAACCTAAAGATGCTTTCGTTGTTCTTAATTTCATACCTCTTAAATAATGAGATAATAATTTGATATAAATATCATTATCTGTAAATCCACCATCTACGTATAGCCTGTCAATTTTTTGTGTATCAGAAATTCTTTTTATGCTTTCTACTTGTAATTTTACTAGCTCAATCATTAAATGGTGATAGGCTTGCTCAAAATTATTGTATAAATATTTTGTTTTTTCCGGCATATTTATATGCTCAAAAGATTCCCATTTAAACGAATGCTTAAAATCTTGTAAGATTTCAAAGTACGTATCATAATTAAATTCAACTGTTTTGTGGTAATCTTTATCTACATTAAATTTTTCGGCTAATTTGGTTACCTGAATTTTGTATTCGTTCCCTAAAAATAGTCTAGAGGATTTTACAGGTTTTCCATTAATCCTCATATAATTAATACAATCAGCTTCTACATCTTGATTTGTTAGAGGTGTATCTACAAATGGGTTTAAAGCGATACTCCATGTTCCTGTAGAAACCAATACAAATGGTTTCTTTACACTTCTTACATAAGGCAGAAGTGCTGAGGAGCTGTCATGAATTCCGACTCCTATTTTTACTCTTTTACCATTATAATTCATATTTAAACTAGTCTCTGTAGAGACTATTGGTGGTAAAATTTTGTATATCTCTTCTTTATATACCCAATCTTGGTAATCTTTGGTTTCATAATTCCAAAGAATTGTATGGCAACCTATACTTGTAAATTCACTTAGAGCAACTCCAGAAAAAACATAGCTTAAATACTGAGGCAAATGCAATGAATACTTTATTTTCTTAAAAACTTCTGGTTTTTTATATTTTAACCAGTACAATTGTAAGCCTGAATTTAATAAACCTGGAGATTTTGATGAACCACTAGTTCTAATCAATTCTGAGTCGTTACCATAATCACTATAAAATTGTTCTATAATATCTTCATCAATTTCTTTTGTATAATTATATAGTGGTGTTAAGATTTCTCCATTTTCATCCAAATGAACAAAACTTGCTCCATAGGTTGAAAAATTTATTGCTTTTACACTAAACTCATCTGATTTTAATATCTTATGAAAAACTTTTTTCAACCAGTTTTGTAGTGCGTGAATATCTTCTGTTGGATGACCGTCTTCATCTTCTATTTCATCAAAAGAAGCGTACTCTTTATGAACCTCTTTAAATTTTCTATCGAATAGGAAAAACTTTTTATTTGTTTTTCCTATATCAAAAACTGCGGTTACTTTTTGTTTCATGAGGTTTTTTTTAAAGACCTGTTGCTACAGTATTTCTTCCTCTTTCTTTAATTAATTGCTCTCTAACACCTAAAGCTCTATAAGCGCCAATTGGATTAATTACTCCACCAGCATTTACTCTAGCCTTTTCTAACAATGGTCTAACATCTGTTCTGTAAGCTCCTTGTAAAATTTCTTGGCATTTTACAACATCATTTTCTAACTGAGCAGTTCTCAAAGCGTCTTGATCTATCAATAAAGCTTTTGCATACGCTTCTTGAATTGCTTCTAAAGATTGAATTAAATCTTCTAAAGGATCTTTTACATTGTGACTTGCATCAATCATCCACGCTAAATCAGGATTCTGTGGATTGTTTTGCATACCATATACCAATTCATTAAAAATTAAGAATAATGCATAAGGTTTAATACTACCAACTGTTACATCGTCATCACCATATTTGCTATCGTTAAAATGGAAACCTCCTAGTTTACCTTTTAATTGTAAAATAGATACAATTTGTTCTATATTAGAATTTGGTAAATGGTGACCTAAATCTACTAAAGTATAGGCTTTGTCTCCACAACCGTTAGCTAACATGAGAGAAGCTCCCCAATCTTGAATAACTGTACTGTAAAAATTTGGTTCGTAAGGTTTGTATTCTACTAATAATTTCCAATCTTCTGGTAAACCTTTATAAATATCTATTAAACTATCTTGAGTGTTTTGAAATGCAGTTTGGAAGTTATTTTGACCTGGAAAACAAGATCCATCAGCTAACCAAACTGTTAACGCTTTAGAACCTAATTTATCACCAATTTTAATTACATCTAAATTATGTTGTATTGCTTGCTCTCTAACCGCTTTACTTACGTTACTTAAAGAACCGTATTTATAACTCTCTTTGGCACCTGCCTGATCTTGAAAAGTATTAGAGTTAACTGCATCAAATTTAATGTTTAAAGCATCTGCTTTTTCTTTAATTGCTGCATAATCAGAAGGAATATCCCAAGGAATATGTAAAGATACTGCTCCTGCTGTTTGAGTTAAACTATGTAAGATTCCTACATCATCTATTTTTTCTTCTAAATTAGAAGGTTCACCATAGAAACCAAAACGTCCAAAACGAGTACCTCCTGCACCTAAAGCCCAACTTGGTATAGCTACTTGAAATTCTGCTAGTTTAGCTGTAATGCTATCTACATCTTTTCCTTGTTTTGTTAATTTCGTTGATAAAAAATCGAAGTTTTCTTTGTGTTCTGTTACAACTTTTTTGTTGTAATCGGAGATTGCTGATTGTTGAATTTTCATACTTATATTAAGTTCTTAATTAAGTAAGACTCCTATAAATCGTAATGAAATTATAGAAGCCTTAATCTTAATTCAAATTAAATTACTTTATTGTTATCTGACAAATGCATTAGCCATACCCCCATCAACATTAATAATATTTCCTGTTGATTTATCTAATATCCCTACTAGCGAGAAGACTCCGTTTGCAATGTCATCTGGTGTTATTATTTCATTGAGTAAGTTTCTTTTTGCATAGAAAGCAGGTAGTTCTTCAACGGTGATACCGTTTGCTTTTGCTCTACCTTCTGCCCAAGCACCTTCCCAAATTTTACTTCCTACAATAACTCCATCAGGATTTACTGTATTTACTCTTACTTTATCTTTAGCTAATTCTGCAGCTAACAAACGTACCATGTGTTGTTGTGCTGCTTTTGCAGTACCATAAGCTACATTATTAGGACCAGCAACCAATCCGTTTTTACTTGCAATTGCAATGTAATCTCCTCCTAAACCTTGTTTACGAACGATTAATGCAAATTGTTTTGCTAAGTCAAACTGACCTTTTACTAAAATACTTTGTAATATATTCCAGTCTTTATCTGTAGTATCTGTTAAAGGTTTTGAAATGGCTAAACCTGCACTGTGAACAATCATGTCTACACCTCCAAATTCAATAATTGCTTTTTTGTAAGCACTTGCAATAGATTCTGTATTGGTTACATCACAAACTGCATAAGAAGAAACATCTCTAGCATAAGTTGCATTTGCTTCTACTAAAGCATCTTCATTAATATCTGTTAACACAACATTTGCTCCTTCTGCAGCTAATTTATCTGCAATAGCTTTACCAATTCCACCACCTGCACCAGTAACCAAAGCTACTTTTCTAGATAATGGTTTTTCTTTTGGCATACGTTGTAATTTAGCCTCTTCTAATAACCAGTATTCAATATCAAAAGCTTCTTGTCTAGGTAAAGAAGTATATTCTGTTATAGCTTCTGCACCACGCATTACGTTAATTGCATTGATATAAAACTCACTTGCTACACGTGTAGTTTGCTTATTTTTAGCAAAACTAAACATACCTACTCCAGGATAAATAATAATTACTGGGTTTGCATCACGTATTGCTGGACTATTATCTTTTTTACAAGTATTGTAGTAATCTGCATATTCTTGACGATATGCTTCAAACGCTGGTTCTAATTTAGCTAATACTGCATCAGCATCAGATAAGTCATCGTTTTTGTCTAACTTTAATACTAATGGTTGAATTTTAGTTCTTAAGAAGTGATCTGGACAAGAAGTTCCCATAGGTGCTAACCTTTCTAGATCATTACTGTTGATGTATTGCATTACAACTTCAGTATCAGAAAAATGACCAATCATTCTATTTTCTGAAGAACATAAACCTCTTAATAAGGGCATAATTTGAGCTGCTTTTTCTAAACGCTCTTCTTTAGGTAAACTTTCTACTTTTTGACCACCAAAAACTTCGCCTTGTTCTTTTAATTTTTGTTCTATGTATTCAGAAGCCATTTCAATAACTTCTAAACTATTCATATAACACTCATAAGAAGTATCTCCCCAAGTAAATAAACCATGGCTTCCTAAAACGATACCTCTAATTCCTGGATTATCAGCTAAACATTTTTCTAATTGTAACCCTAAGTCGAAACCTGGTTTTTGCCAAGGTACCCACCCCATTGTGTCTCCCCAAATTTCTTTGGTAACTTTTTCGCTATCTTTTGCTGCAGCAACAGCAATTAAAGCATCTGGATGTAAGTGATCTATATGTGCAAATGGTAATAAACCATGTAAAGGCGTATCAATAGAAGGTGCTTTACTATCTAAATCATAAATACAATGATTAAATAAACCAACCATTCTATCTTCATCATGTAATCCTTGGTAAACATTTTTTAAATCACGAAGTCTCCCTGTGTACAAGCCTGCAATACCAGAACGTTTTAAAGTTCCAATATCTCCACCAGAACCTTTTACCCACATTACCTCAACTTCTTCATTAGTTAATGGGTCTTTTTCTATGGTTTTACAACTTGTATTTCCGCCACCGTAGTTGGTAATTCTTAAGTCTGCGCCTAATATATTAGATCTATATAAAAACAATTCCACTTGATTATCGCCAAGAGATTGTGCTTTTTCTTCGTCCCATAAATAGTCAACGTACTTAAAAGTTTTTGTCATTTGTTTCATTATTCTGTTAGTGATGAGTTATAGACCAAAAATATACTTGAATCTCAACTTTTGTATCCTGTACTATACCGTAAAGTACAAAAAATCAGAAAAAAAATTTGATATTCGAAATGAATTGTTGTCTTTTTTACAAAAAAAAAAAGAAAACAATATGTTTTTTGTATATTTAATGAAACCTCTTTTTTTTTAAAAGAATCTGATATTTACTGTATTATTAGTAAGGCTTTTATTAAATTTGAGCCTAAACTTTTTTTATAAATTGTTTAAAAAAAACGTAGATGAAAATGATGAAACTCATAACCATTGATGAAAACTCTAGGGTACCTAAGTACCAACAAATTATAGACTCTATCATTCATAATATTTCACAGGGTAATCTTACAATGGATCAAAAGATTCCATCAATAAATATGTTTAGTGAAGAGTTTTACTTATCTAGAGATACTGTAGAAAAAGCATATAGTATTTTAAAAGAACGTAAAATTATTACCTCGATAAGAGGAAAAGGTTTTTACATTTCAAGAACCAAGTTAATATCCAAGGTAAACATCTTATTCTTAATCAATAAATTAAGTTCTTACAAACTTAGAACTTACAATCACTTTATTAACAAAATTGGAGCAAATTCTTACACAGATTTAGATATTTATCATTGTGATGAAACTCTTTTTCTAAACTTATTAGAAAAAAATAAAGCAGCGTACGATTATTATGTAATTATGCCACACTTTAAAACTGAAAATTTAAAACATATTAGTTTGCCTGAAAAAGTTTTAAAGGCATTAAATAAAATTCCTAGTGAAAAATTAATCATACTAGATAATATTAAAGAGGATTTAGGCAGTAACCTGACACAGATCTATCAAGATTTTGAAAACGACATCTACAATGGTTTAAATGAAGGAGTTGAAATAATTAAAAAATATAAAAAGTTAATTTTAACATACCCTGAAGAGGCGGTTTATCCTTACCCAAGAAGAATTCTTCATGGGTTTAGAAAATTTTGTGTTGAGCATAAATTAGATTTTGAAATTCTAGATAAAATTTATGATGATATAATTTTAAAGAAAGGAGATCTTTTTGTTACCATAGAAGAATCTGATTTGGTAAATTTGGTAAAACAAGTTCGAGAAGAGGAATTTGAACTTGGTAAAGATATTGGTATAATATCTTATAATGATACCCCTTTAAAAGAATTATTAGGAATTACAGTAATGTCTACAGATTTTAAATCTATGGGGGAAACTGCTGCTGAAATGATTCTTAACAAAACTAAAGGTAAAGTAAAAGTACCTTTTAATTTCATTGTAAGAGATTCACTTTAATTTTTATACTTTTTCATTTGAATACTCGAAGGGTTATTTACTTTAATTTCTTCAGGTATTTTTGTTAATTTTCCCGTTTTTAAACCTCTTTTAAAAACTACAATACTATTTGTGTACATATTTGCAACCAAAAGAAATTTACCTGAAGGATCTATACCAAAATTTCTTGGGTGTTCTCCTCCAGTATTAACATGTTCTACTAAACTTAGTTTCCCTGTGTTTTTATCAACCGAAAAAACAACAATAGTATCTTCTTCTGGGCCACGATTTGAAGCATACAAAAATTGACCATCTGGAGAAAGATGAATATCTGCTGTTCTGTAAATGTCTTGTTTTTGTTGATAAGTAGCGTAATCTGCAATAAATTCTAAACTACCATTAGTATAGTTATAAGCGTCAATTTTACCACTTAATTCGTTTACTAAATATCCAAATTTTCCATTAGGATGAAATGTAAAATGTCTTGGTCCACTACCTGGTTTTACATTAATTTCTTTGGGATTTTCTAGAGAAACTTTTCCTTGATTATTTACAAGTTGAAAACCTCTGATTTTATCTGCCCCTAAATCGTGCCCAAAAACATATTTATCATCAGGAGAAAAATTAGCAGAATGCATGTGAGATGCGCTTTGCCTACTTTTAATAACGCTACTATCTTTAAATTGTAGTACTTGAGTTGTTTTTGTTAAACCACCATCTTTTTTTATTTTGAAAAGACTTAAAGTACCATCAGAATAATTAGAGTTTACTAAATAACTTCCAGCATTATCAATTGCCAAATGTGCAGGATTTAATCCTCCACAATCTTGCATGTTTATTAGATGTATTTTTTTATTAGCAACGTCAACTTTAAAAGCCGCTACTTTTCCATTATGTTTCATTTGGCTATCTACTACCGAATACAAATATTTTCCATTGGGCGATAATCTTTGAAATGAGGTATTGGTAATACTATCTAATGTGTAGGTTAACTCTGCTTTTCCTGTTTCTGTATCAAACTCATACACATGAATTCCTTCTCCTGGTTTTTTATCTGTAAAGCTTCCGACAAAAAGTAAAGTTACTTCCTTTTCTTTCTTTTCAGTACATGAAGTAAAAGCTGTTATTAGTAAAAGAGTAACAAGAATTGATTTAATAAATTTTTTCAAGTTGATTTGCATAAAATTAAATTTAATCTATGATTTCTAATGAAGACAATTCGGGTTTCCCTCCTCTGTTTCCACTTCCGGCAGCAATATATATTTTATTTTTGTAAAGTATAGACTGTGTGCCATGTCTACCTCTTTTTAACTGAATTAAAGATTGCCAAGTATTTGTTGATAAATCTAATATTTCAATTTGATTATGAGCCATTTTTTGAGCAGCACTTTCTCCTCCAATAACAAATAATTGTCCATTTTTAATAATGCTTGATGCTCCCGCTCTTTTTGTGGGTAAGTTAGCTTCTTTTGGTAAAGTAATCCATATATTTTTCTCAATATCAAAAACATCAACTTCTGAAATGGTTAAATTAAATGTTTGTTTTGTTTTTGCTGATGAATTTCTACCACTGGCACAATAAATTTTATTCTGATGTATAACAGCATGAAAATGGTCTCTTGGTCTTGGTGCATCTTTTAAGATTTTCCATTCACCCGTTTTAAAATTGTACGTATCTATCCAAGAAACATGCCCACTCCAATGACCATCTGTTATACCACAAACTACATAAGCAAGATCTCCTTTTACCACAACACCTGCAGAACCTCTTCTTCTGTTTTCTGGAATGGTATCTCCCCAAATCCATTTATTATGTTTTGTTTGATAGATTAAGATTTTATCCAAAGGTTTTTCATGTGGATATTTTCCTGTCATTGCACCAATAATATAAATATCATCATCATAAGTTACAGCCTGAAAGTGATGAATTTCAATTGGAGGTTTTGCACCTTGGGACCATGTATTTGTTTTGGCTTTAAAAATATCTACAGGTTTTATTTTTCTTCCTCCAATTAAGTAAAACAAGCCATTTGCTTCTACAAAACCACACTCGTGTCTTGCAGAAGGTAAATTATCTGTTGTAATTATTTCACTTTTTGAAATTGATATTGATTGACAACTCAATAAAAAAAGACAACTTACAACAAGGAGTTTTACAGTGATCTTCATAGGTGTTTACTACTATTTTTTAGTAAAATCAACAAACAAGGTATTTTGTTTTTTATCAATTTCAAAATTTTTCTTTTTGTAAGTCAGTTCTTGCCCTTCGCCAACATAAACACTTTGTAACGTTTTATCTTTATGTAAAGTAATTACTGCATAAGAACCTTTAAAATAAATAGCATCATTTTGAAAAACTTGATTTTTAGATTGTGTAATTACATATTGAATCAACTCTTCATTTGGTGTTTTACTTTTTATAATCAATCCTTTATAAATTCCATCTTGTTCAATTTTAGAAACCGATTGTATGGTTGGTTTTTCTGAACTATTATAAGGTTCAAAAACGACTACAAAAGGGTTTTGCCAAGCTTCGCCCTTATTTCTAATTACTAAAGTTGGTGTAGGTTTTTTATCATAAGGTTCTGGGGATTCAAACGTTATAGGTGCTTTTACTTTGGTATAAGTTCTATTTTTAAATCCAGGAATATATAATTTCATGAAAACGTCATTTCCTTTTAATTTTTTGATATTAAATGTAGCTTTTACATCTTTATTGTATGTGTTTGATGATTTTACTTTCTTAAAAAAATGCCACCCAGGGTTTCTATATTTTTTGTTATGAATCCATTCAGAATTTGCATTTTTCATATATCTATTTGGAGTCTTTTTTAGTTTTAAATCCTTATTTTCAAACACCAACTTATCTCCTATATTATGATATAAATAATCATGATATTCATTTGGTAATTTTGATTTTGAACGAAAAACATCTACATAATATCCTGTTGTAGGCGATGTTCTTATCAAACCTAAAGTTCTTTCTTGGGTTGCTTCTGCTTTATCTCCTTTATCATCTAAAAAACTTGTTTGACTAAAAGAATGATTAGGAGAAACTCCAGCTTCTCTTACTTTTGGTTCCATTGAGATGACCTTTACAGAATTGATTCCTAAATTTACCCAACCTCCTTCTCCTTGCGAACTTCCGTTAACAATTACAGTATTGTGGGCTGCAAAAATTCTTGAATAATTTTCATGTAAGTCTTTACCATATTTTTTTCTACCATGATCTACACCTAAAACTTGCCCTTCTCCATACAATTCTATATTCATGCCTTCTGCATGACCATGTACCATGTGCGCGCCACCAACAAAACCCATTAATCCATCTTTTGGATTATTTGTTGTACTTATATTTCTTTGCAAAACAATTCCTGCATGATATACTCTATCTGTTCTTGGTAACTCTATTTTTTTTGAATTCCCATAAATATCATCATCATACCAAAATAAAGCTTCAATACTTTTTCTTGAATATTTTCCACTTTCCATAGCTTTTATCAAAAGTGGCGCAAATTTATTTTGTAAAAAAGTTAGGTTGTCCATCTTAGCTAAAACATAAGCATTTTCATACGCCTGATAGGAACCATGTTGTCTTCTATGTCCATCACCCCAACGTATAATCTCGTTGTTTGGATATACCAAATCATCTAATCTTGGTAAAGCAAATAATATATTTGGATATTGAGCTCCTAATTTTAAAGACGGATTATATCTATTAATTACCAATAATAATTTACCTAAAATTTCTGTTGAATGATTTAAATATTGAGATGTTTCTGGCCAAATATCACCTTGATTTTGATAATTTTTTGCCATTACTGGCAACGCATCTTGATTTTTTGTGCTTTCTGATAAAAAGTAAGAAAGTAATTTTTCACGTTCCTTTTCATCGTCCATTGCCAAAGCATTATAGACTAAACTTGGTGCTTCTAGTACTGGATGGTTAGAACCTGTTTGTCCGTAATTAATGGTAATATCTGCATAGGTTTTGCACACCTTTTGAAGTTCATCAACAGGAAAAACTACTTTTTTATTTTGAATGATATCAAAAGCATTGCCTTCTTTTTTAAGGTAGGTTGCAATAAAATCGTAAATTAATGGAACTCTGTAGCCAATTACACGTACTTCTCTAAAACCATCATAAGGAAACAGCCAGCCACCTCTACCATGCCAATTAGATAACTTGGATTTCTGTACAGATTTTACAAATGAATACAAGATACTACTGGCCATATACGCGTATTTTTCGTCTTGGGTAATGTAGTATAGATAACCACAATCTAAAGCTATTTGCAAATAGGTAATTAATTTTTCTGCTGGTTCCCACTCTTTGTCTGTAGCGTTATCTAAGTTTCTATGTTTACCATTTTCTACATGGTCAGTTTTGTAAAATGGTGGAAAATTATTTTTTTGTCCTTCAGACCAATTAAAAGGCAAATTTTTAATGTAGTCTTTTGGGTTTTGATTGAATTTAACAACTTGTAAATCTGTTCTTGTTTTTAAATTTTCATAAATCTCTTTCGCCCAAGTTTTTGTTTTTATTTTGTTTAAAATTTCAGTTCTATCAGAATTTTTTACTAAAATAAAAGGACGCTCTACTTCTTGACTGTTAATTTGAGCACCTACAGATAGCATAAAAAACAGCACAACAAGCTTCAATTTTATAATCCTATTTTTAAAGTATTTCATATTTTCTAAAATCTTATTATAGATACTTTTTCTTTGAAAGCTATTTTTTTTGATGCTATCTTTTTACAGCGCCATTCTCTCCAAAAATATATACTTTTGCTTTTGCTTCATTATTTTTTTCTGCAACTAGTATTTGAGCCTCAGGGTTTGCATTTGTTATAAAATTTGACAAACTGTAATTTGCTTTACTTTCTTTGAGTAACACTTCTTTTTTATAAAAGCTTTTACCTCCATTATTGCTTTTCCACCAAGCCAACATACCAAAATCATCTTCTTTATAACGTACTAAAAGTAATATTTCTTTAGATGAGTTTACAATAATATCTCCTTTTGCACCAATTGGCAAACCTTTAGATTTGGATTTAATCCATTTTTTACCAGACCAATAGTAATGTTTTAGGCTCTTTGGACCTCCGTGAACTGTTCCATCATATTTTCCCTCATAAGATGTAACATGCGGAATTCTATTTTTATCTATAGTTGCATGACCATTATGCGTCCATAAATCTCCAGTATTATATACTAGTGTAGAAAGATCTGCTACTTCTTTTGTAATGGGTAATGTTAATTTTTGGTTTTTTACATTATACCATTCGTTTTTATTGGTATCAAAACTCATATAATACACATTCTGACGTTCTCCATCATGTTTTGGACCTTTACAGACGTGATAATTATAAGCTACTATAATATCATAATTTTTACCTTTAGAAAAGTGAGGATACCAAGAATCATAGATAACAGGGTTTTCTGCAGTCCCTTTTATTTTCTTAGACTTTAAAATAGAAATAGGTGCAGAAAATGTTTTACCATTGTCTACAGATTTTTGAAACACGTAATCGCTTCTATGCGCACCATGTCTGTAAAACAAATATAAATCGCCATTGTCCATTTTTATAAACTGACTGTATGTACCAAAAGGTGAAATATTATCTAAAACTTCCCAACTGGAAATATCTAACGGTTTTTTTGAAACCACATGCATCTGTTTACCATAATGATAATTACCAAGTGGGTTTTTTCCTATATCTGGTGTGCCACCATGACCACCAAATACGATATGAATATAGCCTTCTTTATCAATTACCAAAGTAGGCTTTCCGTGGTTATCTATTTTCCTACTTTTGTCTTTACCCATTAAACTGGTACCTGCTTTAAAAGGACCAACCCATGTTTTGGTTTTGTGATCATAAGCTGCAACATAAGGATCTTCTAAGGCTCCTTGGTAAGAAACATAGGTTACACCTTTATAATACTCGCCTGCATTTCCTGTTACAGGGTTTCCTAATGCATTACTTGCAAAATAATCTACTTTAGACGTATTTTGAGCACAAGCTATGAAGCTTAATATCATTAAGAATAGAAAAGTTAGACGTTTTATAATTTTCATTTTGAGTAAATTTTAAAATTTTTATAAATAGAAAAACGAGTAAACATTTGACGTAACCCTATTCTTCCTTCGTTTATTGGTTTAATTTTAGAAATATCCCATTTAAAAAGCTCTACACCATCTTTACTTTCCATTTTAAAAAAAAGATGAGTTTTAGTTTTTATAGATGTAATATGATACGTTTGACCAGATTTGAAATAGCCTTGTTTATCGTAAGAAGGTTCTATTTGTGTCACTTTAAACGGTTTGTCTTCTGGCTTGGGGTAACGTCTTGCTCGCACGTAATGAAAGGAGTTTTCCTGATTACCAAATGCTGAATAACTGATATGAAAGGCATTCATTTTTTCGTAATATGTTTTCATTGCTGGTATTTCACGAAGCGCACTCCATTTAGAAATGTCCTTCTCATAACCACCTGCTTCATCACCAGTGGCCTGAATGTAAAGAATGTTTACACATTTAGTGGCGTGGTCTGTTCTAGTATAATCATATTCTATTTTAATGTCTCCAGTAAATGATTTTTTAGTCCATAAAACCCCATGATGTGCATCGTTTTTATATTCTGGTCCTGATGTAAAATGCATTCCTTGTTTGGAATTTTTAACTGTTGCTACTAAACCATCTAAAGTCCATTTTTTAGTCCAGTCTTTTGTACAGACATCTTCAAAAACTAAATCCCATTCTTTATCGTTCTTTAGTTTAGAAAAAACAATGGAGTCGTTTTGACTTATTATGTTTAATGAAAATAAGAGTAATACTACTAATGTAACTACTTTTTGTTTTCTTGGTTTATATATCATTGTGATTTAAGATACTTTAATTATTGATAAATTTAAGCATTGCCTCTCTATAATGTAAATAATCATTTGGAGGAGAGCCTGCATTTTTATCAAGGTAGGTTTTTATCCATTGTGGATGTTCTAAATTATCAGAATTTCCTTCAAAAATATTTTCTAGAAAAATACCTGTGGTTTTTATATTTTTAAGACTTTCTACATTTGATGTATACCCTTTTAATGGCTCTAGCCCCATAAAATGATTGGTTACTAAAGCGATGTCTGGAGATTCTGCATATGGAATTATGGCTCCTTTTTTTACTTTAGGCCCATAAAAATTCATATAAATTTGCCATGAAGACAATTGCTCTGAAAGGTGATTGCTTTTTCTTAAAGTTCCCATTCCATGGTCTGCAGAAATGATGAAATATGCTGTTTCCCATAATTCTTCATTTTTTAAGAAGGTTACCAATTTTCCTAATTGAGCATCTGCATTTAAAATGGCTTTAATGTATTTAGAATTTGGATTGGTTTTCCCTTCTGGTCCTTTCCAAGAACTTCTAATTTCTTGCAAATGCAAGCGCACCAACCTTACTCCATCTTCTTTAATGTGTTTTATCCCAAGATCTACAACTTTTTGATCTGGCATAATTTCAGCATAATGAATATCTGAGGTTGTAAAAACATCATATAAAGTATGTCCACCTACATAAACGGATTTTATACCCTTTCTTTTGGCTGATAAAAAAATATCATCTAATTCTTGTGTTTCAAAAACGTGAGTTCCTGTGTGCATGCCAATATTTGGGGGTGATGCTCCTCTCCAAGGTTCACTTCCATCTGGTAATTTAACTCTACCAACTGGACTATTAGAATAGGCATCTTCTACAACTACGCCATTTTCTGCAAAATATTTTAAGTTTTTTGCTCCAGATGCAATAGCAGTTTCTGCTGCGTCTTTCATCAATCCATCTATAATAAATTGTATAACGATGGGTTGTTTTTCTTTTGATTTTTTAACAACCTCTTTAGATTGTATTTTATTTGTTTTTAATGAATTACAATTTGTTATCAGTACTGTTAATAGTATTAGTGCAACTATATTTCTCATTCTTATAGATCGTTTTTAGTTTTTAGAAAGAAAATCTTCTCCCCATTTTTCTCTTAATTCTAAAGCCAGTGCTTTTACTTTTTCTTGATATGCTGGCTTTTCAGCTAAATTATCTAATTCTAAAGGATCTGTTTTATGGTCGAACAACATTTTTGCGTAAGCAATACCATCGTCCTTTGTCCATTCTGTATAAAACAAATCGCCTTTTATTAATGTTACTGCGTCTTTGTATTTGCTAATTGCCCAATCCTTTTTAGGTTTTGCGCCATTAACTATAGGAATAAAACTTTTGCCCGGAACAGTATCTGGAAGTTTTATGCCTGCCAATTCCGCTAAACTTGGGTAAATATCTATATACTCTGTAATAGCACCTGTGGTTTCTCCACTTGTTTTTCCTGGTACTTTAATTAATAATGGTGCTTTTAAAGCCGTTTTAAATGTAGAATGTTTGCTCCATAGTTTATGGTCTCCTAAATTCCAACCATGATCGCCCCATAGAATAACTGTTGTGTTTTCGGCCAAACCTAAATCTTCTAGTTCTTTTAGCACGCTTCCTATTTGTGCATCTAAATAGCTTACACAAGCATAATAACCATGAATTAATTCTTTTGCAAGTTCATTGGGTAAATGCCCTTTTTTTGGTATGCCACTATATCTTCGTAACTCAGCGTAATTATGAAATGCTTGTTTAGGTGTTGTTTTTGGTTGTACGTAGCTTTCTGGAAGTTCTATATTTTCTCTATTGTATAAATCCCAATATTTTTTTGGTGCATTAAAAGGTAAATGTGGTTTCATAAAACCCAATGCTAGAAAAAATGGTTTTTTACTATTTCTTAGTTTTTTTAGATTTTCAATACCTTTATTCGCTATTTTACCATCAAAATATGCCCCATCATTTACATCTACATTTTCAACAGGATACCCATAGCCT
Organism: Polaribacter septentrionalilitoris; assembly: GCF_009832745.1. Classification (GTDB taxonomy): domain Bacteria; phylum Bacteroidota; class Bacteroidia; order Flavobacteriales; family Flavobacteriaceae; genus Polaribacter; species Polaribacter septentrionalilitoris. Next base: position 334,445 of record NZ_VRMJ01000042.1, read on the forward strand.
GTTTTTTCTGTAACTAATTTATTTTGTTCAAGTTGATAATCGCGAATATTGCCTTCTGGAAACCAAATGCTATTCCAAGCTAAGCTATTATCCTGTTGATGGTGAAATATTTTGCCGTTTGAAATGGTATTGTATCCATTTTTTTTAAGAAGCATAGGTAATGATATGGCATGCTTAGCATCTTTATCTGCTCTGGTTTTATAACTTATAAAACGATGTCTTGTTGGACGCATACCAGTAAGTAAACTAGCTCTAGAAGCACCACAAACGGGTACATTGCAATACGCCTTATTAAATACTAAACTCTCACTAGCTAATTTATCTAAGTTTGGAGATTTAATATGTTTTACTCCGTAAAAATTGAGTTCAGGACGTAAATCATCTACTGCAATAAATAGGATATTCATTGGTTTTTTAACCTCAATACTATTCGTTTCTTTTTTATCACTTTTACAAGAAATAAAAAACAATACTATTAAAACACTTACTTTTAATACTTTCATTTTTAGTAGTTTATTTGGTTAAGAAATCTTTACCCCATTTTTCTCTTAATTCTAAAGCCAGTGCTTTTACTTTTTCTTGATATGCTGGCTTTTCAGCTAGATTATCTAATTCTAAAGGGTCTGTTTTATGGTCAAATAACATTCTTTCATAAGCAACACCATCATCTTTTGTCCACTCTGTATAAAATAAATCGCCTTTAATTAAAGTTACAGCATCTTTAAATTTGCTAACTGCCCAATCTTTTTGAGGTTCTTTTCCTTCTAAAATTGGCACAAAACTTTTACCATCTAATGTATTTGGTGATTCCAAACCTACTAACTCTACAAGGCTAGGATAGATATCGATATATTCTGTAATGGCTTCTGTTTTTGTTCCTTTAGTTTTTCCTGGAACTTTAATGATTAATGGCGTTCTTAAAGCAGTTTCAAACGTAACATGCTTGCACCACAATTTATGGTCACCTAAGTTCCAACCATGATCTCCCCATAAAATTACTATAGTATCGTCTTCTAATTCTAAACGTTTTAATTCGTCTAAAACCAAGCCAATTTGAGCATCAACATAACTTACACATGCATAATAACCGTGAATCAATTCTTTTGCCAAATCATTAGAAATTTGACCTTTTCTGGGGATGTTTCCATAATTACGTAGCTCACCAAAGTTGTGAAATGCTTTTTTGGGTGTCGTTTTTGGTTGGAGATAACTTTCTGGTAATTCAATTTGATTTCTATCATATAAATCCCAATATTTTTTTGGTGAGTTGAATGGTAAATGCGGCTTCATAAAACCCAATGCCAAAAAGAAAGGTTGTTTACTATTTTTAAGTTTCTTTAAATCAGCAATTCCTTTTTGAGCTATTTTACCATCAAAATAAGCAGTATCATTTACAGCTGCCATTTCAAAAGCACTGGCACCTCCCATAGCTAAATTGGCTTTACCATTTTCCACTATATTTTTTTCTAATTGATAGTTTCGAATATTTCCTTTTGGAAACCATCTTTCATTCCAAGAAAGGCTATCATCTTCATTAGTATGGTAAATTTTACCTGTTGAAATTGTTGTGTAACCATTTTGTTTTAAAAGCTTTGGTAAAGAAATAGCATAAGGCACATCTACATCTGCTCTCGTTTTATAGTTTATAAAACGATTTCTTGTTGGTCTCATACCTGTTAATAAACTCGCTCTTGATGCACCACAAACAGGAACGTTACAATACGCTCTATTAAATACTAAGCTTTCACCTGCTAGTTGATCTAAGTTTGGCGATTTGATGTGTTTTGCTCCGTAAAAATTGAGTTCTGGACGTAAGTCATCAACCGCAATAAATAGGATATTCATTGGTTTTTTTACATCAATACTATTCGCTTCTTTTTTATCACTTTTACAAGAAATAAAAAACAATACTACTAAAATACTTGCTCTTAATAATTTCATTTTTAGTAATTTATTTTGTTAAGAAATCTTTACCCCATTTTTTTCTTAATTCTAAAGCAAGTGCTTTTACTTTTTCTTGATATGCTGGCTTTTCAGCTAAATTATCTAATTCTAAAGGATCTGTTTTATGGTCGAATAACATTCTGGCATAAGCAACACCATCATCTTTTGTCCACTCTGTGTAAAATAAATCGCCCTTAATTAGCGTAACTGCATCTTTAAATTTGCTAACTGCCCAATCTTTTTGAGGTTCTTTTCCTTCTAAAATTGGCACAAAACTTTTACCATCTAAAGTATTTGGTGATTCCAAACCTACTAACTCTACAAGGCTAGGATAGATATCGATATATTCTGTAATGGCTTCTGTTTTTGTTCCTTTAGTTTTTCCTGGAACTTTAATGATTAATGGCGTTCTTAAAGCAGTTTCAAACGTAACATGCTTGCACCATAATTTATGGTCGCCTAAATTCCAACCATGATCTCCCCATAAAACTACAATAGTATCGTCTTCTAATTCCAAACGTTTTAATTCATCTAAAACTAAACCAATTTGTGCATCTATATAACTTACACAAGCATAATATCCGTGAATGAGTTCTTTTGCCAAATCATCAGGCAAATGCCCTTTTTTAGGAATATTTTCGTAATTCCTTAACTCCCCATATCTGTGAAATGCTTGTTTTGGAGTTGTTTTTGGTTGAATATAGCTTTCAGGTAATTCAATTTGATTTCTATCATATAAATCCCAATACTTTTTTGGGGCTGTAAATGGAAGGTGTGGTTTCATTAAACCCATTGTTAGAAAAAAGGGTTGATTTGATTGCTTTAGTTTTTTTAAATCTTGAATTACTTTTAACGCTAATTTTCCATCTCTATATACAGAATCATGCACTTCTGCAACTTCAAAAGGCAATCCTCTTTTGGTGTTTTTTCTAATTTCTTGACTTTCTGGCAATGCATAACTCCAAAGTTTATCTGGTTGCCACATTTCGTCCCAAGCAGCAACATCATCTTTATTATAATGATAAATTTTACCGTTAGAAATGGTTGTGTAGCCATTCTCTTTTAAAAGAAAAGGAAGAGATTTTGCATTAGGTACTTGTTTATCTTTTGAGGTATGTGCTGTTATAAACCGATTTCTAGTTGGTCTCATACCTGTTAATAAACTTGCTCTTGAAGCTCCACAAACAGGAATATTACAATACGCTTTGTTAAATACTAAGCTTTCACTTGCTAGTTGATCTAAGTTTGGCGATTTGATATGATTAGCTCCGTAAAAATTGAGCTCTGGACGTAAATCATCAACAGCAATAAATAAGATGTTTTTTGGTTTTTTATCTGTATTTATAGCAATCTCCTTCTTTACTGTTTTACAAGACAATAATAAAATTGATGCACTAAGTGTAAATACTAAAAGTCTTTTCATTTTTTAAGGTATTTGTAATTATTATTTATATTTCTCAACTCCATTTAATTTAGGATAAGGCACTTTCTCTCCATTTTTTAGCCAAGTTCCTGTTGGTGCCTTATTGGTTTTTAACCAAGCCAACATATCAGCATTCATTTGCAAAGCAATTTCTATTTCTATTGATGTTGGATTCTCTAAAATATTTCTTTTTTCAGAAATATCTTTTGTGATATTATACATTTCAAATTCATCTGTTTCATAAAAATAAAACAATTTGTAATACTCATTTTCAATTCTTTTTTGCATCAAAGTTGATGGAGAAAAACGTTCATCCATATATCCTGGTAAATGCCAAAACAAATTTTCTCTCGAGATTCTTTTTTCTTTTCCTGTTAGAATTTTAGCAAAAGAAGCACCATCATATTTTGGTTTGCTCCCATCTTTCTTTTTCAGTGATGTAACATCTACATCTGTTAAGGCTGCTAAGGTTGGTAAAAAATCAATACAATGCACTGCTTGATTAGTAACTGTGTTTTCAGGAATCACATTTGGATATCTAAAAATTAAAGGCACTCTAAGACCTCCTTCAGTTAAGTTTCCTTTTTTACCTTTTAAAGGTGAATTATTAAATAGGCCTCCATTATCAGAATAAAATATAAAAATTGTATTATTAGTAATATCATCATCATCTTTTCCATCTCCATTAGGATCTTTTAAAGCATTGTTTATTTTTCCAACATTTTGGTCTAACAATTCAATCATAGAAGCATATTCTGCAATTCTTGGTTTTAAACCTCTTTTTAAATACTTTTGAGTTAAATCTTTTCTTCCTGTAACATCAGAATGTACAGCGTGAAATGGCACATACAAAAAGAAGGGATTTTCAGCATTTGCGTTTTTTTTAATATAATCTACAGAAAAATCTCCAATAGCATCTGTAAGGTGTTTTGGAGTTCCTTTTAAAAGCGTTAGATTTCCTTGACTTTTATAAGGTTTTAAAATGGTGTTGATATATTCTTCATCATAAGGATTTGCGTATTTATCTACAAACTCCGAATTAAACGTCCATCCTTTTTTATCAGAATTCAACGCTAAATAAAAAGATTTAGTTCTTTTTCCGTTAATAGGCGCTGCAATAATATGATGAATATCTGCTGGTAAATCAATACCAAAATCGCCCTTTAAAGGATGTGGTGTTCCGTGACTTTTCCCTACTAAAGCAGTTCGATATCCTTTTGTTTTTAATACATCAAAAATATTAATTCCATCTTCTGCAATTACCTTTTTTTGCTTAAATGGTTCTATGAGTACATTAGGAAATCCTTTAGTTCTTTTGTCTTGTCTTTTTAAAGAACCTACATTATACACCTGGTTTTCTATACCTGTAGCATATTGCCCACTAATTAACGCAGCTCTTGATGGTGCACAATTTTGGTTGGCATAGGCATTGGTAAAAGACATACCTTGAGAGGCTAATTTGTCTATTACAGGTGTTTTATAAATTTTAGAACCATTGTTTTTGTTTGTATTTCCTGTGCTTATGTCTGTCCAACCTAAATCATCAGCAAAAACAAGTACAATATTGGGTTTTGGTATTTTTTCTTTATTTTTTTGAGCGTATGTAAATAGTGGTACTATTATAAAAACAACTGTTGTTATTTTTAGAAATGGGTTCATTTATTTTTTTGTTTTAGGATTAATATTATTTAGATTGTCTATTTTTTTATTTCTTTTTTTGTTTTGAACGAAAGCATGATAACAATACTGAAAAAAAGCCAATAATACAGTCAAGCCTTTTAAAATTTACTTTATGAATTTATTCAAATTTGAACCAATCTAGTTTTAGCAGGCTATCTTTTTTTGCCTTAAAAACTAAGTATACATCCGTCTTTTCTATACTATTATTTATTTTAGACGCTACTTTTTGAAAAGTATGTAATTGATTTTTAGTTGTTAATTTTAATTTTCCAATACACTTACCTTTCGGACTTTTTGTTCTAATTTCTAACGTTCCTTTTTTACCTTTAAATACAATACTTGCAATTATTTTTTTATATTTTTTATCAAACGTTAGATTAGAAAATTTTATCCAATCTCCATTTTTAAGGTTTGAGACTGCAAAACCATTTACTTTAGTTCCCGTTTTAAGTATTGTTGAAGCTGACTTTTCGTAAAACCATTCTGCTTCAATTTTATCCCAAGAAGCATTGTATTGCCCCACTCCATTTTTAAAATGTTGATCTAAAAAATTAGTATCTGTTACAATTTCACCATCATCATCTATATGACAATAGGTAATGATAGACTCTCTAAATTTGAATCCTTTTTTGAGGTAATAACACCAAATATGATAAAATTGTCCTTTCCAATTGAAAAAACTTCCATGAGCATACTCACTTAAATTGTATCCATTTCCAACAGTTCCAACACAATGGTAAGGTCCATAAATATTTTTAGAAATTGCATAATCTCTTCCCCAACTTAAATAATAGGTGTCTTTGTGTTTAAAGATGTAGTTTTTATCCATCCAATGTGGTGCTTTATTCCAAGCATCACCAATAATTTGGATTGGTTTTGGCGTTTCTGCTACAGAAATCATATCCTCATTTAATTTTGTAATATGAAAGCCTCCTCCTTCTTTATCGCCATAAATTAAATAGGGAGTTTTACGAGCATCATCATCAATTAAAATAGTAGGATCATGCATTGGAGCTACCAATGGCTTTCCTAAAGCGTCTTTAAAATTTCCTGCGGGATATTTAGCAGACATCACCCCAACTCCACGTTTTCTGTCTGAGAAGTAAAAATAATAGTTTCCGTTTCTGCTGGCTGCATCACCTGCCCAACAATCAGTGCTATTATCGTCCATATAATTGTCTTTTGGACTAATAGTAGTTTGTAATGACCAATTGAGTAAATCTGTTGATGAAAAAACGCGCCAGTCTTTCATCACCCAGGTTTTATCTTTGGGACTTGCATCATGACCAGAATACAAATAAATTGTGTCATTAAAAACGCGAACATGAGGATCTGAAACGCCCAATCCTTTTAAGATTGGGTTTTGAGCTAAAAAACTATTGCACAAAAAAACACATAAAAAATAGAGGTACTTTTTTATGTGTTTTTTTTGAATGAACATTTTCTTTATTTAATTTTTTAATCCTTTTGCTATTTTTATAGATACCTATTTACCATTAACTCTAGCTTTTTGTTCGACAAAATAAGGCTGAAATGTATAATTTGAACTAGCATCCCATTTAGAATTTACCTTAGGTAAAAAACCTTTCATCTTTTCTATTTGAGCCTTATATTTTGGATTTCCTGCTTCATTATTCCATTCATTTGGATCTGAATTATGATCGTAAAACTCTTCTTTTCCATCTTCGTATTGAATGTATCTATATCCATTCATCTTAATAGCATGGTTATTCATTCCAAAAGTTGTAATGGCTTTAGCTTCTGCAAGTCCTTTATCTTGTTGCATCATATCCACTAAACTGTACCCTTCATTTCTCTGGTAAGCAGGTAATCCACTTAATTCTAATAAAGTTGGATAAATAGACAGCATTTCTACAGGAGCGTCAATTTTCTTTCCTTTTGGTAAGTCTGGTCCAGCAAATAGCAATGGAGCTTTTGTGGCAGTTTCCCAAAGTGCGTGTTTTGCAAACGTACCTTTTTCTCCTAATCTGTAACCATGATCAGACCATAAAACAATTACAGTATTATCTGCATATTTACTATTTTCTAAAGCGTCTAAAACTCTACCCAACTCATAATCTACATAACTAATACAAGCCAAATAAGCTTGCACAATTTTTTTCCATTCGCCACTTTCTTTTGCCCATTCTGTAGATGGCATCATGGGTAAATCGTTAATTTGCATTCCAACAGGCGGAATATCATTTAAGTCATCTGATTTATAAGGTGGTGTTTGAATGTCTTCTAAAGGATATAAATCGAACCATTTTTGAGGCACATATAATGGTACATGCACACGTAAAAAACCAAGGCCCATAAAAAATGGTTTGTCATAATCTTTATGTAAACGTTCTGTAACCCAATTTACAGATTGATGATCTGGCATTAATGAATCTTTTTCTGGAAAGGCGCCCCAATCTGTACTGGTTCTGCCATATTTCTCTTTTTTAGATTTTGATGTTCCAAAACCATCCCAAACAAAACGTTTTTTTGGATATGGACCAAAACCTCTAACACGTCCTCCAGATTCATTAAAAACGCTATCAGGAGCATGAATATGAAATAATTTTCCAATACCCATAGTGTGATATCCATTTTGCTCAAAATATTCTGGCAAAAATGTAATATCGTTTGTGGCTTTATTTCCTGCTCTTCGGATTTTATTATCTGGTGTCATGCCATAGATACCCGTTGTTGAAGGTCGCAAACCCGTCATTAAGGATGCTCGTGAAGGACCACACAAAGGAGCTTGTACATGGGCGTTAGTAAACGTAACTCCCATTTTTGCCAATCTATGAAAATTGGGGGTTTTTACGTTTGAAAAATTTTGAATTGGACTAATCCAATTGTTTAAATCATCAACAGCTATAAAAAGTACATTAGGTTTAGCTGCTTTAGCTTTTTTATCATCTGATTTACAAGAACTCAACACTAAACTTATAACAGTTAAAACTAGAACTATTTTTTTCATTGTCATCTATTTTTGTTTTACGTTTTTATAAAACTTTTGAAGTGTATAAAACGCTTTTTTCTTATTTCCTGTTTCCGATATTAATCCTTTTCTATTCCACCCATTTTGATAAGGAATTAACATTCTACGTGGACTTCTAAAATCAACTAAAGTCCAAGGAGTCATGCCACTTATTCCAGGAATTTTAGCTAAAGTTGGTAAGGTTTCTTCATATAATAATTCTTGAAATTCTTCACTCCATCGTGTCATCTTATCTGCGTGATAGCCTTGTAATGCCCCTGCACCAAACTCCGAAATAATTACAGGCTTATTAATATCTATTTCCCATCTTATATTTTTTATATTCTCTACTGTACCACCATACCAGCCATAATACTGATTAAAGCTTAAAATATCGACTACTTGAGCAAATTCATCCTCCACAATCATAATATTTTTATTGTCTTTTCTACCATGATCTTCTAAAGCAGCACTAATTAACCTTGTATCATCTAACTTTCTTGCAGTTTTAGCAAGATTGGTTAAAAAAACGAGACGTTCGTTAGAAGTTGGGGTTTCATTTGCCATAGACCAAATAATAGCCGATGCTCTATTTTTATCTCTATGAATTAGCTCTTTTAACTGCTTCTCTGCTTTCTTGTATGTTTCTGGGTTTGTCCATTGAATGGTCCAATATACGGGTATTTCTTCCCATACGAGTATGCCCATTTGATCTGCCAAACGTATCATATTTTCATTGTGAGGATAATGTGCTAAACGCACATAATTACATCCTAATTCCTTAGCCCAACCTAATAAAACTCTAGCATCTTCTATAGACCAAGCTCTACCACCCCGTATTACATTTTCTTCATGTATTGAAATTCCTTTAAGGAAGACTTTCTTGCCATTTAATAAAATATTTGTACCTTTTGTTTCTATGGTTCTAAATCCAATATTATCTACTACTTGATCTTCAACGGTAGAAATTTTGACATCGTACAATTTTGGATTTTTATCACTCCAGTATGTTACTTTTTTAATAGGAAAAGATACTTTAGCATACCCATTATTATCTGTAGTAACTTGTTTTTGAAGCTTTAACTCTGGAATCTCAATAGTTACCCTTTTTGAAGCTTTTGTACTTCCATTTAACTGTACATAACCTGTAACATATTTGTTATTTGATTTGTCTAATTGAATTTTATAATCCTCTATAAAGGTGTTACCCAATTCATAAACTGTTACATCTCTTGTTATACCTCCATAATTCCACCAATCTGTACTCAATGTTGGTACTTCATCTGCAGCACGTTTGTTATCAACCTTTACAATAATAAAATTGTCTTTTTCTTTTAAAAGATGTGTCATTTCAAAATTAAATGGTGTAAACCCGCCTTTATGAACTCCTAATTTTTTACCATTTAGATATACATCTGCTCTGTAATTTACTGCTCCAAAATGTATATAATAACGTTTAGAGCTATTAAAATCTTCGATATTAAAAGATTTTTTATACCAAACAGTCCCTTCGTAATAGAAAAGTTTTTCTTTTTGAGAATTCCAATCACCTGGCACTAACATCGTTGGGGCAGTATCAAAGTCGTATTCTACTCTATCTGTTTTATTTTTTGGTTTTTTATTTAAAAAATAAGCACTAGAACCTGGGTTTTCTGAACCATCATGAGGTTCCATTCTGTAGTTAAAGTATCCTGTTTCATAAACATCAACTATATAGTGCCACCTTCCGTTTAAACTCATACCTTTTCTTAAATAACTATTTTGCAACAAATCGTTTGCAGAAAGTAAAGATGATGTAATAAAGCTACAGAGTGTTAAAAAAAGTAATGTTCTAAAATATGGTTTCATATCTTGAATTTTTTGCTAGTACTTATATCGTTTTTATCAAAAAAACGATATTATTTAGATCTAAAGGCTTTTATTTTATCTTTTAATTTCAAAACAATTTCAGGGTTTTCATTAGCAATGTTATTCTTCTCAAAAGGATCTGCATCAATATTAAACAACTGTACTTTTTCTTTTGGTTTTCTTACTGGGTCTGGAACAATAATTTTATAAGGAGGAAAAATTGCCATGTTGTAATACATGCTATTTTCTATAGTATCAAAATCGTGCGCGTATACTTCTCCAAAAATTCCTTTACGAGCTTCTAATGCTTTTTTATCTAACACACTAACACCTGGCAAGTTTTTAGGTTTTTCTATATTTAAAATATCCAATACTGTTGGCACCATATCTATACTACTTGTTATGGTAGTTTTGTTCATTTCTGGTTTTATCTTACCTGCCCATTTGTACATAATTGGTGTACGAATTCCCATATCATAAGGAGCACGTTTAGAGTCTGACATATAACCACTTTTATCTGGATTTTGTCTCCATCCGTTATCACAAACATATACAAAAAGGGTATTTTCAGTTAAACCTTTTTCTTCAAACATATCAAATAATTGCCCACAAGTTTCATCAAACCACTCTATCATTGCCCAATATTTTGCTAGGTGTTCAGAGTCTGTTTTCTTTTTGTATTTTTCGTACAAACGTGCTGGTGGCGTGTGTGGTCTGTGAGGCAAGAAAGGTGCGTACCATAAAAAGAAAGGTTTCTTTTGTTTTAATGCCAAGTCTACATAATTGTTAATAGTATCTAGCCCTGTTCTTCCTATTTTTAAACCATAATCTCCATGACGCCCCCCTCTTTTAGGGTCTCCATGTGTCATTCCATAATCGAAACCACCTACTTTGTGGTTTCCATGCCACCATTTTCCTGTTTGAAAAGACAAATAGCCTTTTTCTTTTAACATATCTGGCAATGTTGTTTGCTTTTCAAAAGCGGCAATAACAGGTTTGTAGGCTTCTGCTCTATTTTTTTTACTTGCTGAACGATCACCTTTTACACGTTTGTAAACTTTATCATTACCTATAATACCATGATCTTTTGGATACAAACCTGTTATAATTGTTGCCAAAGAAGGCGAACATAAAGGTGTTGGCACATAGCTTCTTGTAAACGTTAAACTTTCTTTTGCAAATTGATCTATTCTTGGAGTCTCAATATTTTCATCGCCCATAAAACTGTAATCTGTCCAAGATTGGTCATCAGATAAGATAAAAACGATGTTGGGTTGATTTTCAGCTTTTACTAAACCTATTTCTGTTTCTTTTTTAGTTCCTTTTCCACAAGAAATTAGTATACTTAACGCAAGTAGTCCTAAAGATAATTTTCTAATAATATTCATTTTAAGTTCGATTTTTAGTTTTTATTTTGATTTATAGTCTGTTTTTCAAATATTGTTTGTTCTTTATTTCTTTTAATTGGTCCATTATCTCCCAACAAATACATTTTTCTAAAATCTGATCCTTCTTCTTTCTCACCTACAATGATTCTCGCATCAGGGTGAGGGTTATCAATCAAAGCAGATATTACAAAACCAGAATTTTTTCTTTGTAAAAAAATATGGTTCTTTTTAAAAGTATCGCCACCATCAAAACTATCCCATCTAGCAATTTCTCCAATATCATTATTAGTTTCACTTTCTACATAAATACTCACTTCTGTTGCTGATGTTACTTCTATATCGCCATTTCCTCTAGGTAGATTTGAATTCTTGCTTTGTAACCAAGCATTTCCATCCCATCTAAAATGTTGTAAACGCTTAGGACCACTTCTTTTTGCTCCAATATCTGGTCCAACTAAGACAACTACATGTGGATTTCCATTTGGATCTACATCAGTAATCCCTTGAAACGTCCAATCATTTGCTATCCCTTTTACCAATGTTTTTTCATCTGCCATTTCTTTGGTTAATGGCATTTTTAAAGATTCGTTTTTAACATTCTTCCATTCTCCTGTCTTGGTGTCAAAAACCATGTAATACAAATTATGACGTTCTGGGATGTGACCTCGTGGATCTTGAGCGTTTTTATTGTCTCTGCAAATATGATAATCAAACGCTACAATAATATCATCTCCATTACCTCTACTCACCCATGGATACCATGAATCTTCGGCTTCTATTTCAGTTCTTCTTTTATGCTTTAAAAAAGAAACAGGTTCTCCAAATGTTTTACCATTGTCTGTAGATTTTTGATATACCCAGTCACTTCTATGTGCTCCATGACGATAAAATAGGTAGATATCGCCATTATCCATTTTTACAAACTGACTGTAAGTACCAAATAGAGAAATGTTATCTAGTGTTTCCCATTCAGAAATGTCTAAAGGTTTTTTGGAAACTGCATGTAAATTTTTTCCATAATGATGGTTTCCTAAAGGATTATGACCATCTTCACGTGTTCCTCCATGGCCTCCAAAAGCAATATGAATATAGCCTGCTTTATCAATAAGTAAAGCAGGTTTACCATGATTATCTATCCTTTTTTTACGATTTGGGTCTTTACCCATTTGGCTAACACCTGCTTTAAATGGCCCTTTCCATTCTTTAGTTGTGTGGTTATATGAGGCTACATAAGGATCTTCTAAAGGACCTTGATAAGCCACATAAGTAACCCCTTTGTGATATACCCCTGAAGGATGTTGGACAATAGCCACTGTATTCCCAAAACCATTGTCTGCAAAGTAATCTACTTTTTGTGTCTCTCTATCATTTGAGAACTCTTTTTTGCTAGACTTACAAGCCAAAAGAAGTACAAGAAGAGCAATGCTGATTATATATCTTTTTTTAGTCATTTTAATTGATACCCTTTATTTTATCATTAGCCTTTGTGTAAATTGTTCTCCTTGTTTGTCTTTTATAATCACAAAATACACTCCACTCGTCATTTTATGTTCTTTTGTATTGATATTTAATAGGTTCTGAACCTTGTTATTTGAATAAACTTTTACTCCTAAAGTGTTATATATACTCAAGGTTTCCCAATCAGCACCATTTGAATTAACTGTAAAAGTATTTGATGTTGGGTTTGGATAAACTTTAATTCCTTGAAGAAAATCTACTTTTGATAAGATAGTTCCTTGACATTCAACATCTGACTTTATTTTGATTTCATCACCTTGTACTGCATCAACTATAAAATGAGTTGCTTCTGTTTTAAACAATAATTGTCCGTTTTTGATTACTTGATAAGGTGCTTTACCTTGGGCAACATCAATAGTTACTTGTCCTTTTTTAGTGGTACTAATTTTAGCTTGTAAAGATTCTGCTTCGTCTACAACTACTTGATAGCATTGTTGAAAATCATTCCCTTTTATACCAATACAAAAATCATAGCTTCCAGGAGTTAAGTTTTCAATTACTGTTTGATTTGTAAACTCATAATTAACATTATTTAATGTAACTTCATAGTTGAATTTCTCTAATGCGTTTATTGTTATCTTTCCATTATTCTTTCCTGAACAAGTTTCGCCATTAACTTCAATTCTAAAATTATTTGCAGGTATATTAGAAAAATATTCATAATTTAAAACAAATTCCTTGTATGCTTTTCCTTCTGCATCCGCTGTAATTGATTCGTCAAGAAATTTCAAAGTACTTCCCTTTCCTAAATACAGGGAGACATTCGTTTTTCCATCTTTTAATTCTGTACGCACAATTCCAAATTCACCTGTAAAATCTATATCAAGATGAGAAACAGAAGTATTGGAATCGTTAGAAAATATATAATCTATTATTTTAGAACCATTCACTTCTGAAACCACTTTTGCTCCTGCAATAACATCACCATTCATTATATGTGAAACCGATTTAACACTAGTATTCGTAGATTTTGAAGGTTCAAAAATATACACATAGGGTTTATCCCAAGCTTCACCTAGTTGCCTAATGGCTAAAACTTGTGTTTTCTTATTTACATATCCGTTTAATGCTTCTCGAGTTGCAGGCCCTAATGCCTTTGTATATTCTCGAGTAACTCCAGCAGGTGCAAACATATTCATATAGGAATTAGTTGCCTCTAAATCGAAACGAATGTACAAAGCACCACTAGTTGGTTCTGTAACTTTGGTATTTTCAAAAAAGCGCCAACCAGGAGATTCTACTGGATCTCCTATATCATTTTGATAACGGTTTGTTGTTGAAACAGGAAGGGTTGAACCATCTATGGTTTTAATAGTTGTAGCATCGCCTATATTATGATAAATATAATCATGAAAATTATTTGTATTTAATGACTTTGAACGAAACATATCAAAATAATAAGCCGTTGTTGGACTGGTTCTAATGGTGCTTAACGTACGTTGTTGGTCGCTATTATTTATATTATCATCTAAAAACTGAGTTGCGAAACTAAAATTTGGACTTAAAGGATCTTCAAGATGTGCTGGTTCTGCTGCTATATTGACAGTGGTATTTTGCCATAAATAAGAATTACTTGACCAAGAACCACTTTGTCTTCCTTTGGAGGTACCATTCACAATTACAGTGTTGTTCCCAGCATAAAGCCTAAAATAATTGGTGTGCATTGGTATTTTACGTTCTGGAACGGTTTTAGGCATACCTCCATTAGGCGCCATAATATCACCTAATCCATACAACTCCATAGTAATACCTGTTGCATGTGAATGGACATAATGCGCGCCACCAATAATACCACACAAACCGTATAACTCGTTATTATTTTCTGTATAGTTTCGTTGAAGTGCTACACCAGCATGTTTTACGATAACAGTAGGTTTATAATCAAATTTCTGAGTTGAATTCAATGGAAATTCTTCTCCCCAAAATAAACTAAGATGATCTAGACCACCAAAAGCTGAAGTGCCAAAAGCTTGATTTCGTCCGCCTTCGGCGTTGTAATATTGTGCCAGTGCTGTTTCTGCTTTATCTTGTAAATCAGTTAATCCTTTTCTTTTAGCAATACTTAATACATATCTATATAAAGATTTTGAACCATCGTTATACCGTTTTGAGTCGCCATAACGAACATAAGATCTATTTGGATGACGAAGGTTTTCAAACAAAAACACACCATCTAAAACATTTCTGTATTTCGTAATAACGTCTAATTCCGGCTTAATTCGATCTACCATATTTAACACCAATTGAATTCGAGACATGAAGCTATAGCTTGTAGACTCAGGCCAAATACCTTGATCACCAAAGATTGGCATTACAGTTTTGGTGAAAGAATTTTGTCTTCTTGTACCTGTATTCCAAAACACATTAAATAAACGCTCTCGTTCTGTATCATCATCAATACATAAAATTGCTGCTAAAGCTCCAGGAGCTGTAAGAATTGGGTGATTGGAAACCAATTTACCATATTTAGTATCTCTCCCTCCAGATTCTAACAATGCATTTCCTACAACGTTTTTCATCGCTTTTTGAGCTGTTTCATTATTGTAAGGTATACGTTTTCCTGCAGTTTTATCGTAAACTTGCCTACCTTGTGTATTCAAAAAATTATAAATAAAATCATAGGCATATGCCAAATGAGGATACGTACTTCTAGGATCGTAAAAGTAGTTACCACAAATTGCTGTAGTTTCTGGAGTTCTAGGTGCTAATTCTTGAAAATAATGCCAAATTATATCAGCTGCATATTCAGCATAATCTTCATCTTCTGTTAAATAGTAAAGCATCCCTGCATGTGCTGCTGAACTCAATACTTTAAAATGGGCTGAATTTGCACTACTAGTTTGAGATTCACTTAAATTATCATCACTTGCCAAAGCAATAATTGCATTTATGGTTTGTGCTGGATTTGATTTATGAGCAGCAACCTTAGCATCTACATTTTTCTTTAGTTCATTCTGTGCAAATTGAGCCCAACCATATTTACTTATTTTATCTAACACCTCTGCACGTTCATCAGCAGTTATGTGAATGATAGGATGTTGTAAAGATTGTGCTGAAAGCAACAATCCTTTAAGCGTTATTAATAAAAATAAAATTTTTCTCATTGTAATGTATTTAAATTTTTAGTTATAGAACTGATTATCTTAACTGGACCTAACAATCCTGAAATTGATAATTCGTCATTTTTTTTATAATGATTCCAACTCACAAATGTTGTTCTTTTTGATTGACGTTCTGTTTTGTCTTTTAACCAATCTGGAAGTGGTTTTGCTCTTTTGCCTTTTCTTGGATAGTCTAATTTTAATTTTTCATCTCCAATCAATCTATTTGGCCATAAATTGGTAACTTTTACTTCTAAGGTGTTTTTTCCTTTTTTCACAAAATCATCAATATTGACTCTAAAAGGTGCTTTCCATAAAGTTACAACCTTTTTACCATTCACTATTACTTCTGCAATTACAGCAACACTTCCTAAATCGAGTTCTAAACTTTTATCTGATTGTAATACATCATCCGACAATACAAATTCTTTAGTATAGGTTGCTGTTCCTGAAAAATGTTGAATATTCTTGTTTTTATGATTTGACCAGGATATTAACTCCTCAAATTTTTCATATATATTTTCTTTGGAAGCTGATGGAAATTCAACTTTCCAGTTATTTGATAAATCAATGAGTTTTGGTATAGAATTCACTTCTATAGTTTTTGTTTCACCTGATGCTTTTGTATATGTTATTTTACCTGCATTTGGTGTTATCCATTGGACAATATCTTCAGTATACACCAAATCTTGTTTTGATGTATCTTTGGATAGTTTTAGGATTTGCCCTTTAGGAATGAACATCGTGCGTTCTTCTCCATCAGTTTTGTAAGTAATTTTCAAAGTGGTTTTGTCACCTTTCGAAATTTGATTATCTATCAATGTATCAGAAATCAAAATATCAAAAGTATTGTTTGAAACTAGTTCTTTAATTTTATTTGTAACCTCATAGGTTTTATAATTTCGAGGAATACCCTTGGTTTCCGCTTTAAACTTTCCGAATACAGCTTTTAACACTTTTAAAGTTTTACCTTCTGCATCAATTTCTATATGCTCGCGTTCTTCTGCATAAATTTGATGAATAGATTCTCCTATTTGGTATTCCATTCTAAACTCTTTCTTATAGCCCATTGCAGGATCACAATCGCAAAATGCGCGAGACATTTTAAAGTCTAATTTGTCATCTTTTATAGCACTATTTACTTTATCTGTAATATCGATTAACCCTTCTTGTAAAAAGGTACCATATTCTGCTTTTACGACTTCTAAATTCGAAAGAGCCTCCGATTTTTGTTGTTCTAATTCCATTGTAACCGATGTTAAATGGTTTGTTTTTGTAGCCTTTTTAAATACAATAAAAACTGATTCTTCCATACCTAAAGATAACGGAACTGTAGTTGTTCCATCTTCATTTTCTTTGAAGACCACCACATCTTTTATTTTACCTGTTTCTGAATTCCACAGTTCGGGTTGCTTTCCAGTAACTCGAAAACGTGCTGTAATTTCTCTTGCTTCTTTTCTAGCATTGGCGATAAAATAAATATCAGCATCAGCTGTTTTTCTGTGGATGAAACTTAGGTCCGATTTATCGCTAGTTTCTAATTTAAAATCTGGTATTTGGTTGCTTAACAAAGCTTCAATTGAATGCTCTTTTACCAAATCTTTTCCCCATAATTCATCAACATAATTTTCAACAACTTTATCATTATTAGGATAATTAGTTAAACTTGGCGATTGTGATGGTTGTTTACCAATAACTATTGCTCCACCTTCAGCCAACTCTTTTACTTTCTGTAAAGTTTCTGGTTTTATAAAACTAGATTCTGGCAATACCAAAATCTTATATGTATTTCCAACAGACGAATAAATTGTTCCGTTTTTAACAGTTAAGTCTTTTAATTTATTGGCGCCAATCAAATCATAATCAAAACCCATAGCTTTAATTTCAGGTTTTAAAAATGCGGTATTTGGTGAAGATTCTCCTGTAAAAACTAGAACATCAGCTACATTTTTTCCTTGTTGCAATAAGAATTGAGAACGTGCTATATAATCCAAAAATCCTTTTCCTTGATTCCACCAAGTATTATTTCTATTAAAATCAAATCCGTGATAACTTAATGCCAAACCAGGTGCAACATCCCAAGGTTGATGTACATAAGAATGAAAAATAAAACGTGTAATGCCTTGTGCCCAAGCTTGATCTCCAATTGATTTTATCTCTGCTGGGTGTTTGTCCCAACCACCAATTCCAGTAAATGCTTCTGCACCAACAATAGCACTTCCATTTAAATGGGCAATTGAAGACACAAATTTCGCCGAATCAAAAAATGGATAACCACCACTCCAAAATTCACACATTACAATATCTCCTGTAGCACCTACTTGCATATTATCAAAAGGTCCCCAATAAGGTTCTACAGAAAATTTCATTCCGTTTTTATGGCATAATTCTGCGAAATGCGCATAGTAATTTTCTGCGATTAAATCGCCAATCGTTCTTCTAAAATCCCAAAGAAAGCGTTCTGAAACTTCGCCACTTTCTACATAATATCCTGCTAAAATTGGTAAAAAGGATGTTAAATCGTAACCTCTTAAGTTTTCAAATTGCGTTTCAAAACCAGCTGTCCAGTTTGTGGTTTCTACCTCATAACTATCAATTAAACAATTGTTAACGGTGGTTCCTATTAAATCTCCCAGTTTATCAATGATGGGTTGTACGCCACCTGCCCAATACGCATCTAATGCTTTTTTACTCATTTTATCCACTTCCAAACCTTTGGCTTCTGGTGGTGCAGGACGATTTGTAGTTCCAATGGGTGTGTGTCCAAATCTTAAAATAATCCATTCGCCTTTTGGTACATCCCAATTTAAAAATCCATCTTTAGAAACTTTAGAAGTTACATCGATAACCATTTCTTTTGAAATAATTGATTCTTGTGGAATCACTTTGGTATCTGGTAATAAATGATTTCGAATACGTTCTGACAATATTTTATAATCTAAACCTTCTATTTTTTGAGTTGCTTTGGGTTTTGGAAATGCTAAAACTGCAATGTCTTTATAGTATTCATATTTTGTTTTGGGTTTTGGTAATTGTACTTTAATTTCTTTCCCGCCTTTAATATTTAATTCACTAAAAACTACGGTTTGCATCGCGTTTTCTTCAGTAACCCAAGGCCCACCAGAAGAAGACCAACCTGCACTATTATGAAACGCTAATTCTAGCCCCAAACGTTTGGCTTCTTCTGCAGAAAATTTGAATAAATCTAGCCATTCTTCGCTTAAATATTTTACTGGGCCTTTTGGAAATCCTAAATGCACGTTAAACAATTGTGCTTCTTGGATGCCAACTGATTTCATTGACTCTAAATCTTTTGTAATCCCAGATTTAGAGACGTTACCACTTATCCAATGCCACCAAGTTCTTGCTTTTGCTGCGTTTGGCGGATTTTTAAATCCGTCTTCTAAGGTTAGAGTTTGTGCCTCCTTTTCCGAAGATGAATTACACCCCAAAACTAAAAACAGAACAATTAAAATGGCTAATTTTTTCATTGATTATTTTCTTTTTATAATTTTGGATGTAGAAATGGTTACAGGACCTAATAATCCTGAAGGTAATAAATCATCCGTTGCTTTTTGAAATGAATAGGCACTAAATGTTTTACGAGGTCCTTCTGGTAGCGGTTGATTATTTCTGTACCAATCTGGCATTTTTTTGTATTTACCTCTGTAATCTTCAGACCCAAAACCTTTTTTACTTCTTCTTACATCATACTCAGTTTGGTTGGGTAATTTTTCATCACCAATTAAACGGTTTGTCCATTGGTTGGTTACTTGAATTTCTAAAGTATTTTCTCCCACTTTTAAAGCATTTGTTACATTTAAAGCGTGAGGCGCTATCCAACTTATTCCAACATCTTTTCCGTTTACCAATACTTTTGCTATCACACTAACTTCTCCTAAATTGAGCTGAAATTGTCTATCTGATTGCAACATTTCTTTTTTTATGTTGAATGTTTTTATATAAATTGCGGTTCCTGAATAGTGTTTTATTTCTTCTACTTTACTTGTTGTCCAATCGAACAATTCATCTGTTTTTAGGGTTGCTTCGTAAAAATCTTCTGCTCTAAAATTGATTTCCCAATTGCCTTTTATTTCAACTTGACTTGGAATATCACTTACATTCATAATCCAGTCTTCTGCATCATTTACTTTTGCAGTGTAGTTTCCATTTGCATAAACTTCGGCCTGTAAATTATTTTCATCATCTAAACTGAATGTAGGTTTTGATTTTTTATCAACTGACGTAAACGTAACTTTAGGTTGACTTGCTTTTGCTGGTTTAAAAACCACAAAAACCGATTCTTGAGGATGCATTGGAATAGCAATATTTGTTCGTCCGCTTTTAGTTGAGTATTCTACTAATTTGGTAATCTTTCCTGTTTTTGCATTCCATAATTCTGGTACTTTACCTTCTACTAAAAAGCTACAGTTTAGTACTTCCTTTTCTGTTAAATTATGATTGTACACAAAGTAAATATCTTCGTTTTGGGTTCGTCTGTGGTAAAAATTAAAATCTGGTTGTCCTTCAACAATTAGATCTTTCTGAATTTCATTTTCTTTCAATATTTGTTCCCATTCACCAGAGCTGTATGTTTTTTTATTTGACCAAATTTCTTTTACTAGAGATTCAAATTCGACTTGCATTTCTTTAGTTATATTGTAACCTCCTAATTTTTTAGGTTTTTTACCAACAATTAAAGCGCCTTGTTGCGATAATTTATGAATCCCTCTTAAAGTTTCTAAATTGATGATATCATTTCTCTGCAAAGACAAGGCATTATAGGTAATGCCGTTAGGTAATTTTAATTTTCCGTTTTCTACTGTTAGTCGATTTACAATTACATCAGAATTTACACAATCGTATTTATAAGCAGCTGGAAGTTTAGGTCGCATTTGGTTTGCATGAACAACATGACTTGGTGCTCTATCACCCACAAAAACCAATACATCTAACACAGGATTTCCTTGGCGCAACATATACGAACCTCTTGCCAAATAATTGAACCATTCTGGACCTGCATTATCCCACCACGTTTGTGTTCTATCGATATGAGATCCTACAAAACTCATACTCATTCCTGGTTTTACATGTGTATTTGGCTGGTGTGCAAAACGATGAAACATATATTCATTAATTCCATTAGTCCACTCATAATCGCCTTTTTGTTTGGCTAAAGCAGGATGAAATCCCCAGTTCAATTTAGTACTTGTAAAGGCTTCTGCAGAAATTACATTTTTACCATAAATATGACCAGCAGATACAGCTGCTCTCTTATGCTTATTTGGTTTACCTAACCAAAATTCACCCATTGGAATATCTGCATTTCTACCAGCATCTAAACTATTAAAAGGGCCTACAAAACCATAAGGTTCGATGTAGGATATCAAACCATCTTGATGACATAATTCTGTAAAATAATCAAAATAATTGGTAACCATTAAATCACTTACCAATTGTTTCATATCCCAAAAAACGGATTCAACAGTTTCATTATTTTCTATGCTTTTACCTGCATACATCAATAAAAACGGTGTAAAATCGTAACCAAAACGATCTTCGAATAGCTTTTCCATATCGTTAGTCCAGTTTTGTGGTCCCACTTCATAACTATCAATTTCTACATATTGCAAGGCGTTTGGTCCATCAACTTTTGCTTGTTCTACTAGTTTCCCAACAAAAGCATCGTAATGGACTTTTAATGCTTTTTTGCTAAACTTATCTACTTCCAATCCTTTTCCTTCATCTGAAGACGGTTCGTTTGTAGCTCCTGAAGCTGTAAATCCAAAACGCATAATCGTCCAATTTCCTTCTGGTAATGTTGTTTTTAAAACACCATTGCCATCCATTTTATCTGTTAAAACAAGAATGTCTTCTTTTTTAATGAAAGCTTCTGAAGCAGAATTTCTAATTGGTCTTCTATTTTTTCTGTAAGACGTGTACTCCATAATATTTCCTAAAACAGGACTTGCAGAAAGTTGCATCTCATAAAACCCAGCATCCATTTCGGTTTCTATTCTAAAATAACGTGCTGTAACTGGTTTAAAGCTCTCATAGAAATAACACTCGTCTTTACCAATACGTTCTTCTCTAGGTTTGTGAGCTACTGTAAAATTCACACCATCGTCCGATTTTAATAAAGTCAATCGCCCTTTACGTTTATTGATAAAAACATTCATTGATTGAATGGTGTGTGCTTTCCCATAATCATATTGCACCCAAGCTTTTGCTTTTAAATCTGCATGTGTATTAGTTTGTTTGTCGGTTGCTAAGGCTACGTTAAAACTTTTATCTGAAGATGTGATTATAGGATTTACATTATTGTCAATCAATTCGGTTTCTAAAGATGGATATGCCACAACAGCAATGTCTTTGTAATAGTTATGTCTCGCAGGTGGCTGAGGTAATTGTATGTTAATTGCTTTCCCTCCTTTTGTAATTACTTGGCTATTCACCAAAACTTTCATTGCGTTTTCTGGGGTAACCCAAGGACCGCCACTAGACGTCCAACCATCACAATTATGCACTCCAAAACTCAAGCCTAATTTTTCACATTCTTTAGCGGCATGCGCTAAAATATCTCGATGTTCTTGCGAGTTGTATGCTACATCGCCTTCTGGCAAACCCATAGACACGTTAAATACTAAAACACCACCAATTCCTGCTTCTTTTATGGCTTTTAAATCTTTGGTAAAGCCTGCTTTTGATGCATTTCCGCTATTGATATGATACCAAGTTCTGGGTTTTGATGCCTGAGGAGGATTTTTAAAACCTTCTTCTAAGGTTAAATTTTGGGGTTCCTTTTTCTTTTCATTGCAATTACTGAAACAAAAGCAAAACATTATTAACAAGATGTAACCTAAATTTTTCATTAATTTTTATTTAATTTTTCTAGTGCATCATCAAAAGCATCCTCTTTAAATAGTTTTCGAGCCTTTTTTAAATCTGCAATTAATTTTTCTTCAGAAGATTTTTTGTCTTTAATCTGTTTGTATGACCACTCCTCTTGATTGGTTACATAAGGCAACATAAATTCATAGCCTTTTTTTATGCTTCTGCCATCTTCAGATTCCATTCCCCAAAGATCTACACCTACTTCTTGTCCTATTTGTGCCAAATCTAAAAATCCGTGTAAATTCATTACCGAGTAAGAAAATGATTTTGTTCTCGCCAGCTCTAAAGGCTGACTCCCATCAGGTTCTATTTGACTAAAAATTCTAGCTTTTGTTGTAGTAGAAAGATAGTTTTTGACTTCTTCTATTTTATTTAAATACACTAAAATGCTTAATAATTGCACATCGTAATGTGTAGCGTGGTTGTTTTTTCTGGTGGATTCTTCTATTCCTAATTTACTGTTTTTTAGCCAATTGCTATAATCTGTAAACCAGTTAATCATACCTTCTTCTGTTTTTTTATCAAGTACTCCTTTATCTTTAGCTAATTCAAGAAACTCTACAACCTCTATAAGACCATCAAATTCAATAATACCAAAACACCTTCCTTCTGATTGACCAGGAACGTACTGCCCAAAATTCACATTAGGGTTCATTTTAGTAGTTTCATCTAAAAACCAAGTATTGATGAACGCTAAATTTTTGCGGGCGTATTTTACATCATCACTATAATAGAAGGCGTCTTTTAACGTTTTTATAGCTGAAATAAAGTTCTTTTTTTCGACAAAATCTGTAAAATTATTTCGAGTTTCAGGGTTTATTTCTCCATCTTTTCTAATATATGGCAAGCCATTTTCTGTATTTGGATTTGGCCACCAATAAGGACCAATACTCATATAATCGTGTTTGCTTTTACTTGGAGGTACACCAGTTTTTTTTGTTACGGAAAAACCATCGACGTTAAGTAATTTATCTACTTTTGTTATTAGTTTATTATAATCTTCAACTGCTTTTTTATCACCTTTTTTAAGAAGTGATTTTTGAGTTTCTAAAGCCTCATATTCTATTACTTTTATGCTATTATCTACTTTTTGAGCATCAGAACAACTAGATAAACTTATTAGAAGTATAAAAACTAACTTATTATAAATTACTAATGGATTTTTCATAAAACTTTTATTTAAAATAGTTCTCGATACAATGCCGAAAAAAAATCGGGATTACTCGAACTGACATTTTACAATCATTCTTAATCAATAAACAACTCATCTAAAAAAGGACCACTTTTTCCTGTTGTTTGTAATCGAATACTATTGGCTCCTGCTTTAAGCCTGATAATAGTTGGTACAAATCTCCAAGATTTTTCCCAACCTCCAGTTGCTTTAAATTCTAGCGTTCTAATATATTCATCATTTACATACAACTTCATAGGATGTAATTCTCCTTTGTTATTGTGCATATATCTAAAACGGATACTGTAATCGCCTTCTTCTCCATCGTTTTCTTGGTAAAATTCTACAGAACCTTCTTTGCCATTAAAATCTACAAAACCACTTCCTTTAAAACGTCTTGCAGCTCTACTTGCTGTGGCACTTCCTTTTAAAATTCCGTCTTCGGCAGAAATATTTACACCTCTACCAATCCACATATCTTTAGAATGTTCATCACCCCAAAACAACCCTTCGTTTTTACCAAAAGTTTCCTCCATTGTTAACACAATTTTGCCATTTTGTTTTACAATTGCTTTTACAGTGGTGTTGCCTTTAATTTCGAAAGCTCCCTTATAAACTTTTCCATTCGTTTCAGGATTATCTCCATTTATGGTGTATAAAATTTCTAAATTTGAGAATGACGATTTTCCAATTACATTAAATTGTTTAGCTTCAATAGAAATTTTGTTTGAAGTGTATAAAGCTTTATCTCCCAAAATTGCCCCAGTAATTATAGATGCTTTTTTGGCATTGGGTTGTTCTCTTAAAAACAGTCTTGACTTCCCAAAAAACAAGGCTCTAAAATCTGACTTTGTTCTACTTGTAGGATCAATAGGATTTCCATTTTCCATAGACATCTTGTTTACATCACCTAGAATATTGTAGTAAACTTTATTTTCTCCATAAGGATATAAATTATCGTTTGCATCTAAACTTTCTGAAGTGATAATATAACTTGCTTCAAAACTACCTTCAGCTGGTAGTTTTTGAAGACTTGTTTTTAATTTTGAGGGTTGCTTGCTTGTGCTAAACGATGTTCTTTTTACTTCTTTACCATCAATATACGCTACAGCTTCTAATTTTCCTTCTTGGTAAGGCACCATCCATTCGCATTGCATTTCGTTCCAAACAGTTCCTGGTTTGTCTTTTCCTAAAGATTTTCCGTTTAAAAACAATTCTACTTCATCTGCATTCGAATATACCCAAACTGGAATTACAGTACCTTTTTTCATTCTTGGATGTGTCCAATGAGGTAGCATATGAATCATTGGCTCTGTGGTCCATTGACTTTGGTAGAAATAAAATAAATCTTTTTTGAATCCTGCAACATCTAAAGCACCACCCATAAATAAATTAAAAGGCAAACCTCCATGCACCAAACCAGCCTCTCCATAATAATCAAAACCTGTCCATCTAAAGTTTCCACTATGCCATGGATGATCGCGAACAACTTCCCAATATTTTCTTGCAGAAACTCTTACAGTTGCATTGTCATAAGATGAATTGAAACTTTGTTTTCTGTTTCTCCAATTTTTAGGGTTGATTCCTTCATAAAAAAAGATTTCTTTTTCCGTTAAATTTGGCAATTCATACGTTCCTGGTAATTCATTATCTCTCCACCAAGTTTGTGTTCTGTAATAGCCTCTTGTTTGCCATGTATGTGGCGCTTCTGTAGAAATAAATGGTTTTTCAAAGGTTCTACCTTCTATGAACGATTTGGTTTCAGAACCACCATTTACCCCAGTAATATCCATATCTTCTGGGTTACCTGCACCTGATGTAAACAAACGTGTTGGATCTAATTTTTTCCCAAACTTTACCAATTCAGGTCCAATTGGACTATGCGTTTCGTTACCTAAACTCCAAACGAAAATACTTGGATGATTTCTGTCTCTGGTAATCCATTCTGTAACATCTCTTTGCCACCATTCATCAAAAGCTTGTTTCCCATAATCTTGTGGTGCTTTTTTATGCCAACCATCAAAAATTTCATCCATTACTAACAAACCAATTTCATCACAGATATCATAAAACATGGGTGGTGTTGGATTGTGAGAAGGACGAATGGCATTAATACCCATATCCTTTAAACTCTGTAATTTCCAACGTAACATGGGTTTTGTCCAAGCTCCTCCAACTGGGCCACCCTCCCAATGTTCGCAAACACCTTTTAGTTTTACGTTTTCGCCATTTAGCCAAAAACCGGTTTTGGTTTCCCATTTTACAGTTTTGAATCCGAAAGTAGTTTCAATTTCATCAATAACCTTTTTACCATCTAAAATTTGAGTGACTGCTTTATAAACATTTGGTGTTTCAGGACTCCAAAGTTTTGGGTTTTTAACTTCCAGTTCCACAAAAGGAGTTGTTGTTTTTAACTTATCACAATTTTTATTGATTTGCTTTCCAGAAGGCGAGAATAATTTTACATCATATTTTAATCTTTTTTTGATATTAGTTATTTCAGCGTCGATTGTAACTATTGCTTTTTTATCTGAAATGGAAGGCGTTTTTATAAAAATTGAATTGGGTTTAAAGTGAATTGGGTTCACTTCAATTAATTTTACAGGAGCGTAAATTCCACATGGATGATACCAACGTGCAGAAGGTTCTAAACTATTATCTACTCTAACAGCAATAGTGTTTTTTCCTTCTTTTAGATATTTTGAAATATCGTATCTAAAACTGATGTATCCATAAGGCCTTTTGCCTAAGTGATTGCCATTTATCCAAACTTCGGAATTCATATAAACTCCATCAAAATTGATGTAGGTAATTTTAGAAAGACTTTCTTTTTTTACATTAAAATATTTTCTGTACCAACCAATGCCTCCATCATGATAACCACCACCTTGACCTTGATCACCACCTTTTCTTACACCTTTTTCAAAAGACCAATCGTGAGGAACGTTTAAGTTTTTCCAAGAGGAATCATCGATATTTTCTTTTGAAAATGATGAGTTATCTTCTAATATAAAATTCCAATTATTATTGAAATTGGTTTCAATACGTTGGGCATTTGTTACAAAAAATGCAAATAAAAAAAGTATCGTAAAAAAAATATTTTTCATTTTCTATTAAGTTTGTAATGTAAATAATTATCAAACTTAACTTTAAAAAACTAATAAATAATCCTGTAGTGTTATGGGTGAGAAAAACTTTGTTTAAATATTGTTACTATTAAATTTATCGGTAAATTCTGATGGTGTCAATCCGTATTTCTTCTTAAAACATTGACTAAAATATTTTGGCCTTTTAAAACCTACTTGATAACTTACCTCTGAAATATTTAGTTTGTTAATTTCCAATAGTTTAGCCGCGTGATTTAAACGTATTTCTTGAATAAATTCGTTTGGAGTTGCATTTGCCCAAGCTTTTATTTTAGTGAAAAGCATAGAACGACTTACACCTAAATCCTCAGAAAACTGAGAGATATTAAAATCTTGATTAGAAATATTTTCTTTAACAATTTGAAATGCTTTTTCTAATAACTTTTGATCTAATGAAGTTAAGGAAACATCTAAAGATTCAAAACTGCTGTTAGATGTAAATTTATTTTTTAAATTTTGTTTAGAATCTAAAATATTCTTGATTTTTAAACTAAATTCTTTCAAGTTAAACGGTTTTGTTATATAATCATCGGCGCCACTTTCTAATCCTTCAAACTTATAAATTAAAGATGTTCTAGAAGTTAATAAAATTACAGGAATATGACTGGTTGCTATTGTTGTTTTAATTTTAGAACATAATTCAGTACCAACCATTTCTGGCATTAAGACATCACTTACAATTAAATCTGGAAGATATTTTACAGCTTTCTCTAAAGCAATTTTACCGTTTTCAGCCTGTAAAACATTATATTTTTCTTTTAAAATTTCTTTTATAAAAGACCTTAATACTATGTTATCTTCAACAACAAGAATAGTGTGTTTTTTTTCTTCTAAAATTAATTTTTCTATTTCTTTATTTTCGTATTTAGGTAAATCTATTTGCGTTACATATTGTGAAACATCATCACTTTTCTTAAAATCTTTTATAATTTCTTTTTCTGATAAATGTTGTTTGCCAAGTTTAAGTGTTACAGAAAATTTAGCTCCATGAGGTTTTAGATTGATAACAGAAATATCTCCATGATGAAGTTTTACAATATTTTTTGCTATCGATAATCCAATACCAGTACCTTTTAGATGATTTTCATCAGTTTGTTTATGCACAGCTACTTCAAAAAAACGATCAAATATTTTATCAATAAACTCATCAGCAATACCTACTCCAGAATCTTCGACCTCAATAATTACTTGTTCATTTTCTTTTTTTATTTTTACCAAAATCGTTCCTCCTTTTTCAGTATATCTGAACGCATTTGATATTAAGTTGTAGAAAACACGCTCTAATTTATAGCGATCATAATACACAAGGATTTCATCTTCTAAGGGTATAAATTGGTAGTTGTAATTACCATCTTTGGCATGTTCTGTAAACGATAAAAAAATCTCCTGTAAAAAATTAACAATATTTCCTTCAGCAGCTTCTAATTCAAATTGATTGCTCTCTAGCTTTCGAAAATCCATTAACCTATTGATTAACCGTAAAAGGTGATTGGTACTGCTTTCTATAATTTTTAATTTTTTATGTATTTCACTTGAGCCTTTATAGTTGTTTAAAATATTTTGAAGAGGACCAATAATTAGGGTTAATGGAGTTCTAAATTCGTGAGATATATTTGTAAAAAACTGAAGCTTTACTTGGTTTAATTCTTCGTTTTTTTTGTTGGCTATATATTCTAATTCTAACTTATTTTTTAATCTAGATTTGGATTGTACAAACCAACTAAATCCATAAATAATAGCAAAAAGCAATAGGAAATATATGGTATAAGCCCACCAAGTTTTCCATGGTGCAGGACTAATTATAATCTTAATTTTGGTTGGTTTATTATTCCATACATTATCATGATTTGCTGCTTTAACTTGAAACTCATAAGTACCCGCACTTTGAAGCGTAAAAAAAGCTTCGGTTTGTTTGGTAAACGTCCAAGAGTCATCTAACCCTTTTAAACGATATGCATATCTGTTTTCTGTGGGGTTTATAAAATTTGGAAGTGCGTAACTGATTGAAAAGTTAGAATTATCATGAGCTAATTTTAAAACATCTGTATAATTTAAACCATTGGCTAAGATGCTATCTTTTTCTCTTATGGTAACAATTTCATTTTTAATTTTTAATTCTGATAATACTACTTTTGGTACTTTATTTACTTTGATAAGCTTTTTAGAATTAAAACTAGTAACCCCATACAAATGCCCAAAATAAATTTGGTTGTCAACTTTTAATGCTGAGTTTTGTCTAAAATCGTTGTTTCCTATAATATTATTTTGATTGTATATAAAACTTTTATCTGATTTTGAATTGTATTTGACAATTCCTTTGTCTGTACTTAACCATAAAATCCCATTATCCTCTTCTATGATTGAATTGACCATAGAAAACGTGTTTTTTTTTGAAAATCTTACTTTTTTAAAAGAGTTTCCTGCTAATTTATATAACCCTCTTGTGTTAGTACCAGCCCAAATATTATGATTATTATCTTTATATATGTAGTTTATATTAAAGGTTTTAAAAGGTTTGTTTCTAAAGAAATTTTTTCTTGAAAGCCTTCCTTTATCATTAAATTTTATTGCTGTTGCGCCTCCAATACCAGCAACCCACAAATTATCATTTTTATCAATATAGATTGTCTTTAAATACGTAATTGTTATGTGACTTTTACTAAAAATTCGTAACCTTTTATTACTTAAATTATACCTAATTAACCCCTTCCCAAAAGTAGCTAGATATAAATTTTCTTTAGTATCCATTTTTATATCGTAAATGGCAGTTGTAGCGATATAGTTTTTAAGCTCTTTAGAAATAACATCATCGCGTATTTTCTTTGTGTTTATATCGTAAACAATTAGTCCTTTATTTAAGGTTCCAACGAACAATAAATTAGGTTTTTGAAAGTATAAAGAACGAATTGGATGATTGATATTTTCTTCTAAACTTTTAACATTAAATAATTTAGAAATTTCACCTTTTTTGTTAAGCGTATTTACAACTCCTCCTTCAGTAGCCACATAAATAATAGCATCTTTGCCTGCTACTATACTGTTGGTGATATTATTAGATAATTTGTAATTTTTGTGTTGCAAAAAATTTTGATATGATTTATCCCAAGTAAGCACACCTCCATTTTCTGTACCTAACCACATCATTCCATTTTTATCTTTAAAAATAGTTCTAATAAAATTTTGAATTGTACCACTACTATTTACATGATCTTCTTTTATATAAATTGTTTCTTTTGATGGCTTTATAATGTATAGACCACTTGTTGTAGCTAGCCAAATATTGTTGTCATCATCAATCTCCATATCTCTTACATCTATATTTACAGGAAGATTGATTTCTTTTGGTCTGCTAAATTCTTTTGTAGTTGTATTAAAGTACAAAAAACCATTATTTCTAGTAGCAACACCGATAACTCCAGGAGTTATTTCGAGAAGGTTGTTAACAACAAAATTATTTTTTTTTGTTGTTAAGCTGTAATCATTAATCGTAAACCTTTTACCTCTTTCAACATTTACAATTCCTTTATTTGTGGCTAACCAAACATTTTTTTTGTGATCTAGAATCATGTTGTTTATAGATCTAATTCCTGTTTTTGGATTACGTTGTAAAAACTTTAGAAATCTATTTTTCTTTTTTTCGAAGATAGAGACGCCGTTTTCTGTTCCAAACCACAAATTTCCACCCGGCATTTCTAAACTACATCTCACTAAACTATGGCTTAAAGAATATTTAACAGTAGGACGTTTGTAAAATCTTTTAAATGTATTTGTTTTAGGGTCATATCTATTTAACCCGTTAAAGGTACCTGTCCAAATATAACCTTCTTTATCTGATAAAACATTTATGGTTTCACTACTACTAATACTATTATTATTACCTGGAATATTTCTGTAAACTGTAAATTCTTTACCATTGTATTTGTTTAATCCATTACTAGTTCCAATCCAAATTTGCCCAAATTTATCTTCGGTTATTGAAGAAATAGTATTGTTAGACAATCCGTCTGAAATATTAATATTTCTAAAGTTAAAGTTGCTTATTTGTGCAAACAGAAAATTAGTAGCGAATAAGAATAGTAATAAAAATAGTTTCTGTTTCATTAAAAAACCTATTTACAGTTTTATGCTAAAATAGTTGTTCTAAGGTAAAAAATACAATTTAATTGGTAGCATAGTTCTAAAAAAAAAAAAAGGAAACCTAAACTAGGCTTCCTTTTTTTTAAAAAATTAATTCAAATATAGTTTTATAGTGATGTTCTCTTGATAAAATTAATTGGAATTTTTACACTTTGCTTTTTCTTTTGTAATATCATATTTGCAGCTTGTTCTCCCATAGAGGAGAAGTTAGTAGTAATTACAGAAATACCTAGTAACTGTTTTAGAGGACTATCATTGTAAGAAATTACACCAATATCTTTACCTAACTCATATTTACTACTTTTTATTTTATTTACGACTTTTACTAAATCATCATCTTCTAAAGTTATAAATACATTTTTGGGAGTTATTATTGTTTGATCTGTAACCTCCTCAATAATTTTAAATTCCAAATTATTTTGAACACTGTATTTTTTAAATCCATCTAAAATACTTTTAGGGTAAGGATAAAAAGATGTCTTTGGATAGACGATTGTTAATTGATTGTACTTAGAGATGCTTTCTGCTCCACTATGTAACGCTGTAAAAATATCATTTTTATAATCTTGATATACTTCATTAAATTTTCCTTCTATATTATGATCGCTGTTGTCTAATAAGATTAAATTTTCTTTCGCTATTTTATCGATGACTTTTGTTACTTTTTCTGTAGTGCTAGTGTGAGCTAAGTTTTTGGTTCTAAAATGTGGCATAATTACAAAGTAATCGTAAGATGACTCGTATTTTTGCATCAATTCTAAAAATAAGGTTTCATCACAATGATAACTATGCAAATCTACCCTTGAACTGTTGTCTATTGTTTTTAAAAACGAATTATAGACTTTCATTTTGTAAGGGCTCAAATTATTAACAAAGAATAAAATTTTGGGTTTAGATATTGCTTCTGTTTCTACTATATAAGTTCCTTTCCCATGAACAGAGACTACTACCTTTCGCTTTTTTAAAATACTGTAAGCTCTTTCAACAGTGTCTCTTGATAGATAAATATCTTTACTAAGTTTATTAATTGATGGCATTTTATCACCAATTTTAATATTACCCACAGAAATATTATGCAGTATTGCATCAATGATCTGTAAATATTTTGGGACAACTGAGTTAGGGTCTAATTTAATTAAGTCTACCATATTACTTCCTTTTTAATATTGTAAAGTTAGGGCACACTTAAAAATTAAAAATCTAAAATAAGGTAACCAAAAGTTTTTTAACACTTTTATATGCTATATTGATAGTTTAAACCAATTATTTATTTTCTAGGTTTATCATTTTGTAAAAAAGGGGTATCTCTAGGAAACTGTTTTTCTAAAAGCATTTTCATTCTTGCTTCAGTTTTCTTATATTTTTTATTTCCAGAAAGGTTTACAAAAGACAATAAACTATTTTTATGTTCATATAATTCTGCTTGTAAAATTTCATTGGTTACCGAATTTCTCCACTCTGTATATCGCCATTTTCCGTCAGTAGCTGTAACGCCCATAATTTTCTTTCCTCTGGCATAAACACTGGTAGCTATTTTATCCCAATTTTTATTTGGTTTATTTATAACAGGAAGAATACTTTTTCCATCAGGTTTTGGTCCTTCTAATCCACAAAATTCAACTAAAGTTGGAAAAATATCTACATTTTCTACCAATGCATCTGATGTTTTGCCAGTTTTTCTTTTCTTATAATTGGTTTCTCTACTAATAATTAAAGGAACTCTTACATCTATTTCTACATTAGAATGTTTACACCAAGCTCCATATTCGCCAATTTTGTATCCATGATCACTCATGAAAATAACCATGGTGTTTTTTCTTAAATCTAACGCTTCTAAAGTTTGCATTATCTTACCCACTTGTGCATCTATAAAACTAACTGAGGCATGATAACCATGAATTAAAGTTCGTGTTAATTCATCATCTAAATCTCCTTTTTTAGGTATTCCATGATATCCTTTTAACTCTCCCCATTTACTTAATGCCAAACGATACATTCCTTCTGGTTTTGTTCTTGAAGGAATTTTAAATTTACTTTTATCATGCAAATCCCAGTATTTTTTGGGTGCATTAAAAGGTAAATGTGGTTTACTTAAACCCACAAACATTAAAAATTTGTCGTCTTTAATTTTGTGCAAAGTTTCAATTGCATATTTGGACACTCGTCCATCTTTATAAGCCTCATCTTCAACATCAGCATCCTCAAAAGCAGGTCCTTTTTTATAGGTTCCTTCTTTTTTAAGGCGATTGATTAAAGCAATGTTTTCTGGCTTAACGTAACTGTTGGGTTCTTTTGCAAAGTAATTGGTCCATTCTTTTTTATCATCTATACTATGGTGATATACTTTACCAATACTAACTGTTTTGTATCCATTTTGTTTGAACAATTGAGGCATAGAAACTACCTCTTTATGTACTTTTCTAAGTGGTGTAAAAATACTATAAATCCCTAGTGTTTCTGGTCGTAAACCTGTTAAGGTACTCATTCTAGAAGGTGCACAAATAGCTTGTTGCACATATGCTTTGTTAAATTGTACACCATCTGCTGCCAATTTATCAATATTTGGAGTTATTGCTGTTTCACTACCATAACAACCTAATTCTGCTCGTAAATCATCAACATAAAATATTAATACGTTGGGTTTTTCTTCTTGAGAAAAAGTGTTTGAAGCAAAAAAAGCAACGCACAGTAATGCTAGTATTCTTTTCATCTTAAATAAATATTTTAAAGTTTTTTTGGTGATTGCACTGTACCTGTTCCTTCTTTCCAATCCCACCAATTAATAGCTCTTCTGCTATCGTCAAATTTATAACCCCATTTTTCCATATAATACGCTCTTGGTCTAACTTCATCTCCAATTTTTTGAAGTTGCTTTTGTAATTTGGTGTCTAAATCTTTTTGAATTCCTTCAAATTCTGGTTTCCCTAATAAATTATTTTGTTGGTAAGGGTCTTTAACATTGTCATAAAACATACTTGGCCCTTTTGGAGTAACTGCATAAGTGTATTGCTTCGTTCTAATTCCTCTGTAAGGTTGATCTTTATAATTAGCTCCAAAAGGAGCAACATTCATCACCAAAGCTGCTCTATCTGCATTTGGATTAGGATTTTGGATTAATGCTGCTAAATTTTCTCCTTCAATATCTTTTGGAATATCAATATTTGTTAACCCCAATAAAGATGGTAAAATATCTGGCGTTGTTAAAGGCGCATTTACAACTTTCCCTTTATTACCTTTAATTTTTGGGTATCTGATTAAGAAAGGAACTCTAACAGATTCGTCCCAAGCCAATTGTTTTACAAAAGGTTTTACGCCATGTGCCCCCATCATTTCTCCATGATCTGCAGAAAAAACAATAATGGTGTTTTCTAATAAACCCAATTCTTTTATTTTATTAATAACATTCCCAATAGCTTTATCTGTTGCAGTTGCGTGTGCATAATACCCCTGTAATTCTTTACGAGCTCTTTCTTTAAATTTATCCGAAATATTAGGATTCAATGTCAACGATTCTGGCGGATACATATCTTTATACTTCTTTGGGGCAGAACCATGAGGATAATGTGGTGTAGCAATAGAAATTACGGCTAAAAATGGATTCTCATCTTTAGAATGCTTTTCTAAATATTGATTTGCATCTTCTGTAATTGCAAATGGCGAGTACTTTTTCCAGTGTTTTAATGTGATATCTTCATTATCATAATAAGGCATTTTTGTATAATTATGAGAACATTCTAGAGCTCTCCAAAAATCAAAACCTTGTCGTCGTTCTTTTGGGATGTAGGTTGAACGACCATGACCATCTAAATGCCATTTACCCCAATAAGCAGTGTTATAGCCTTCTTTTTTAAATATTTCTGCCATGGTTACTTCTTCTGCAGGCATGTGCAAGTCATTTAAAAACATTCCTGTAGTTGTTGGGAATTTCCCTGTAAATAATGCTGCACGATGTGGTGTACAAACTGGAGTTACAGAAACTGTATTTGTAAAATTTACTGATTCTTTAGCAAAAGCATCTAAATTTGGTGTTTTTACATCTGGGTTGCCAGCATATCCTAAAGCAGAACCTCTCCATTGATCTGTAAGGATATAGACTATGTTTGGTTTTTTTTCTACTTTTTGTTCTGATTTTGCTGCTTTTTTAGAACTTGATAGCAAACATACCATTGCTAAAATGGTAATTGAAAATAATTTAATTTTCATTTTTGGGATAATTGTGTATTTGATTATTGACTAATTTTTGAAACACCTTCTTCTGTGGCGTAAATTTCTTGTATTGTACCATCTTCATTATAGTACAAATACTCAATAGCAGTATTTCTTCTAAATTTAGATCCCTCATTCCATCCTTGCCAATGATAAAAGAAATAATTTTTTCCTTTATAAGTTATAATAGAATGATGGTCTTGTCTTTGCTTTGGATTCAACCCGCCTTTGTATTCAAATGGTCCATAAGGATTGTTACCCATTGCATAAAACCCGCCTAAACCCGCATTGTAAGAGAAATAGTAGATTCCGTTTCGTTTGTGCATGTAACTAGCTTCAAAAAAGTTTTTATACCCATAATCTATAGTTCTTGGTTTTTCTGCCAATTCTAATAAATTGTCTTTTAAGAGAGCTACTTTAGGCTCTCTAACTCCCCAATATAAATACGTTTTACCATCATCATCTGTAAAAACACAAGGATCTAACCATTGTCCTTCTACACCATCAATCCAACCTACATATTTAAAAGGCCCTTCTGGAACATCACTAACTGCAACCCCACATCGCATATCGTCTTTATTGCCTTTTACAGAATGAGGATACAATAAATAATACTTGTTATTCTTATAAATAGCAGTTGGTGCCCACATCCAACCAGGAACTCCCCATGGAATATCTCTAGAATGGAAAACTTCTCCATGATCGGTCCAATTAACCATGTCTGTTGATGAAAAAGCACGATACCCATCCATTGAGTTGTAATTTACTGCATCTTCTGCATCTCGAGAAGTATACATCCATACTTTACCATCATTCCAAATGTGGGCAGATGGGTCTGCGGTTCTAATATGACGAATTACTGGATTATTATAACTAGTTTCCTTTAAAACTTGTTGCTTATCATTTTCATTCTTTTTAGATGTTCCTTTATTTTGTTTTTTACATCCCGCTAAAATGAGAATGATTGTAATAAAAAAAACAGTTTTAAATAATATGACTTTCATTATAGCTTAGAATTAAATGTATAGGTACCAGGTTTTACGATTAACTCAGAATTAACTTTATTATCGCTTATCATTTTTACATCATTAGATTCTTCAAAAGGTTCTAATATTCCTGGCACTGTAACTTTTGCTTTTGTATTTGGAGGAACAACAATTTGTAATTGTAACTTATCTCCTTTTATTTCCCAAGATGATGAAACTTTCCCATAAGGTGTATCTAAATTTGCTGATGCCGATGTTAATGGAGATCTTGGAACTGGCGCAATTTTAATAGTTTTATAACCAGCCTCTAAGGGAGCTATACCTGCAATACGCTCGTACATCCACTCTCCAATAGCTCCGTAAGCATAATGATTTAAACTGTTCATATTTTGCGGATTAAAACCTTCTGCTTTGCTATAACTATTCCAACGTTCCCAAATAGTTGTAGCTCCTTGGTTTATTGAATAAAACCAAGATGGATAAGTTTCGTTAAACAATAATTTATACATCAAATCTATTTCTCCTGTTTCATCTAATACTTCAGATAACAAAGGTGTACCTAAAAAACCTGTTCTTAAATGATTATCTGCTTCTTCAATCTTTTTTAATAATTGTTCTTTTGCCCCTTTTTGTTTTTGTTCTGGTAACATATCGAATGCCAATGCCAACAAATAGGTTGTTTGGGTTTCTGGAGCATTTTTTACTTTTCCATTGTCATCAAAAAAATGATTTGCAAACTTTTTTGATACTTCTTTAAAAAGGTTCTCATATTTTTGATATTCATTTTCTTTTCCCAAAATTTTTGCGGTTTTTGCAGTTAGTTTTGCTGAGTGTGCAAAAAATGCAGTTCCAATTACACTTTGTTTAGTATCTCCTTTATTATTCCCATTTTCTGGATAAGGTTGTAACCAATCTCCAAAAAAACCCATTTTAGAGATTCCTTTTTTGGTGTTTTTTTCATGATAAGCAACCCAACCTTTCATCATTTCAAAATTTTCTTGTAAAATTCTTTTGTCTCCTGTTCTTTGATATATTTTCCAAGGGATAATAGTACACACATCTCCCCAACCTGCACTTACTTTATTGTTAAACAAAACATCTGGCACTACCCAAGGAATTCCTCCATCATCAAACTGAGATTCTCGTACACTTTGCATCCAGCTTGCCCAAAATTTATACACATCTGCATTAAAGATAGACGTTGGTCCAAACACTTGTGCATCTCCTGTCCAGCCCATACGTTCGTCACGCTGTGGACAATCTGTTGGGATATCAAAGAAATTCCCTCTTAATCCCCAAACAATATTGCTTTGTAGTTGATTTAATTTTTCATTTGAAGATGTAAATGTTCCATTTTTATCAAAATCTGAATATTGTACCAAACCTGTTACCCAATCTTTTAAGGGCGCTTTTGAGGTATCAAAACCACTTAATTCTACATATCTAAATCCGTGAAATGTAAATTTTGGTTCATATTCTATAATCCCATCTTCACTAGCTGTATAATAATTTGTCGACAAAGCAGAGCGATAATTTTCAGTATAAAAAGAACCGTCTGGAGATAACATTTCTGCAAATCTAATTTTAAGCGTTTGTCCTTTTTTCATAGGCACTTTTACTAACGGAACACCCACCATATTTTGTTCTAAATCAAAAATAACTGCTCCATCTTTTTCTATTATTTGTTTTGTAGGAAGCTGAATTTTAGTTTTTACTGTGGTATGTCTTTTAGGTTCTAAACGAATATCATTAGTAATAGAAAATGCATTTACAGCTTCCCAATTCTTATCATTAAAATTATTGGTTGTCCAATTTGGCATCTCTAAATTGGCATCATACGTTTCTCCATCATAAATACTTGCCAAACGTATGGGACCGTTTGTAGTTCCTTTCCAACTATCATCAGAAATTATCACTTCTTTTGAACCATCTTTCATTGTCAATTCTAACTGGCAAATCATTTTAGGCGTTTCAGTATCTAGCCAGTATTTTTTCATCCAACCTAAACGTCCAGAATGCCATCCTGCCGCTAATTCTACACCAATCGTATTTTGTCCAGATTCTATTAAATCACTAACATCATAAGTAATAGTTTCAATACGTTTTTTATAAGGCGTGTATCCTGGAGGCATCACATCATCACTTACATTTTCTCCATTTATGGAAACATCAAAAACACCTTTTGCTGTAATGTATAATCTTGCTGATGCTACATCATTAGAAAGTTCAAAATCTTTACGTAAATATTGTGGTCTGTGTAGCATATTTTTTTGAGTACCTATAACTTTTTCTTTTTTGGTATCTAAACCAATCCACTTTGCTTTCCAATCAGAATTATTTAATAACCCTAGTTCAAAATGATGGATTTCACTCCAAAAAGAAGCCTCTTTGTCTTGATTCCAATACTTTACTTGCCAGAATACTTTTTGACGTGATTGTAATTTTTCTCCTTGATATTTTACCCAAACAGATTGCTCACTTTTTTGTTTTTTTGAATCCCACAAATCTGCGTCATTGGGTAATAATTCTGGGTTACTTGCTACCACAATTTGATATGCAAACTGGCTTTTATTATTTTTTAAGGCAGGTAATTTCCAGGAAAATGTTGGTGTAGCATCATAAAAACCTAAAGGATTTTGAAATCCTTCTGAAATGGTTAAATCATTTGCTTTTTCTAAAGTTTCCTTTTGATCACAAGAGGTTACACTAAAAAAAACAACACATAAAAGTGTGATTAAAAATGCTTTTTGTTGAGATGTATTATTCATTAGATTCTAATTTAATTTGAAATTGATAAGTACCTGCACATACTGTTTTAACCTCTGGTTTTTTGCTTTTTAATATCTCTGGAAAATGAATTTCTGCAGTTGTATTTGGAGGAATTGTTGCTTCTAAATAAAATACATCATTTTCAATTTTCCAAGAAGAAGATGCTTTTCCATAAGGTGTGTTTACACTTGCTTCAGCAGAAGTTAATGGTTGATTAGGTATTGGAGCAATTTTAATTTTCTTGTAACCTGGTTCTAAAGCAGATAATCCTGCAATACGTTCGTACATCCATTGGC
Source organism: Polaribacter septentrionalilitoris (assembly GCF_009832745.1). Taxonomy (GTDB): domain Bacteria; phylum Bacteroidota; class Bacteroidia; order Flavobacteriales; family Flavobacteriaceae; genus Polaribacter; species Polaribacter septentrionalilitoris. The sequence continues at coordinate 373,923 of NZ_VRMJ01000042.1, forward strand.
CAACTGCACCATAAGCATAATGGTTTAAGCTATTCATGCTTTGTGGATTGTAACCACTTTCTTTGCTAAAGCTATTCCAACGTTCCCACATTGTGGTTGCTCCTTGATTTATAGAGTAAAACCAAGAAGGATAGGTTTCTTTAAACAAGATTGTATACATCAAATCAATTTCTCCCATATCATCTAAAACTTTGGGTAAAATTGGAGTTCCTAAAAATCCAGTTCCTAGATGATTATCTGCATTTTTAATAGTTTCTAGCAAATGTTTTTGGGCTTTTACTTTGGTTTCTGGTTTTAGCAAATCAAAATATATCGCGAGTAAATAACTGGTTTGCGTTTGCTTTTTATTTTGATATTTTCCGTTCTTATCAAAAAACTTGTTTTCAAAAGCTAAAGCGATTTCGTTATATAAATTTTTATATTTTTTTTCATCATCAACCTTACCTAAAACACCTGCAATTTTAGAAACTAAGTGAGCCGAATGTGCAAAATAAGCGGTATTTACAAAACTTCCTGGTGTGTCACCTCTATTTCCCATTTTACCACCTTTTGTTGGATATGGTTGCAACCAATCTCTAAAAGAATGTATGGTTGGTATGTAATTTTTTGATTTAGATTGGTAATAACCCACCCATTTTTTAGCCATTTCAAAATTTTCTTCCAACACTCTTTTATCTCCTGTACTATTATAAATATCCCAAGGAATAATAACACAGGCATCACCCCAACCAGAACTTGCTCTGTTATTTTGAAGTACATCTGGTATGATAAAAGGCACCAAACCATTGTCGTGTTCAGATTGTGTTTCTCGCATACTTTGTAACCAAGCTGTCCAAAAGGCATGCATTTTAAAATTATACATAGCCGTTGGCGAAATAACTTGTGCATCTCCTGTCCATCCTAAACGTTCGTCACGTTGTGGACAATCTGTTGGAATGTCTAACAAATTATCTCGTAAACCCCAAGTTATGTTACTTTGTAGTTGATTTAATTTATCGTGCGAAGATGTAAATGTTCCGTTTCTATCAAAATTTGAATGTTGTACGACTCCTTTTACCCAACTAGAATCTGGTTTTGCTGAAGCATCAAAACCGGATAATTGGATATATTGAAAACCGTGAAAGGTAAATTTTGGTGTATATTCTATAACGCCATTTTTTGCTGCAATATAATAATCGGTTGATTTTGCCGAACGATAGTTTTTGGTATAAAACGTATTGTCTGACAATAACATTTCTGAAAAACGGATGGTTAAGGTATCTCCTTTTTTCATAGGAACAGTTACTTTTGGTACACCCACCATATTTTGTTTTAAATTAAAAACAACAGATTTATTTGTAGCTGTTACTATTTCTGCATCCTCTAAAACAAGCATGTTTTTTACTGTTGTATGGCGTTTTGGTTCTAATTTTACATTATCAGCAATCTCTTCTACTTCCGTATTTATCCAAGATAAATCTTCAAAAGTTGCTGTATTCCAATTTGGCATTTCTAAATTAGAATCATATACTTCTCCATCGTACAAACTTGCCAATCTTATTGGTCCATTTGTGGTTCCTTTCCAAGTTTCATCAGAAATAATTGTTTTTTTAGAACCATCTTTTAAGGTAATTTCTAACTGACATAAAACTTTTGGCGAGGCAAAATTTTTGTAAACTGCTTTTCCTCTACTTATTCTACCTGAATGCCAACCAGAAGCAAGCTCTACAGCAATTGCGTTTTTACCAGAAGTCAATAAGTCTGTTACATCATACGTTAAAGTTTCAATGCGATGATTGTAAGGCGTCCAACCAGGTGTTAATATATCATCACTAATGTCTTTTCCATTTAAATGCACATCAAAAACACCTTTTGAAGTGATGTATAATCTAGCTTTCTCTATATCATCTGGTAACTCAAAACCTTTTCGTAAATATTGTGGTCTGTGCATTAAAAACTTACGAACTCCTTTAATACTATCTTTTGCAGTATCTAAACCTGTCCATTTTGCTTTCCAATCTGAGTTTTTTAATAAGCCAAGTTCAAAATGATTGACATCACTCCATGAAGAAGCATTCTTATCTTGATTCCAATAACGGACTTGCCAAAATACTTTTTGACGCGATTTTAAGGCTTCTCCTTGATACTTTATAAAAGTAGACTGTGCACTTTCTTGTTTTTTAGAATCCCACAAATCAGCATTATTTGGCAATAAATCTTTAGAAGATGCTACTACAATTTGATAAGCTGATTGCGATTTTATTTCTTTTGAAACTGGTAATTGCCAAGAAAAAGTTGGTTTTGGATTGTAAAAACCTATTGGGTTTTTAAAACCTTCAGAAATCGTTAATTCTTTTGGTCGTTGAATGCCATCTTGCGAACAAGACATCATCACTATAAAAAAAGAATAAATAGAAAGACTAAAAAAAAGAGTTTTGCGTATCATTAATTAAGGTTATAGTCATCTATAATTACGCAATCTCTTTTATTTTTTTTAAAAAACCATCCTGTTGTATCTCGATTTTTAAGTGTTTTTTTTAAATACTTCTATAGCGCAAGAAATTTCAGTTATTCCTTTTGGAAAAGAGATTAGTAAAGGTAAAACTTCCATACCTGGCACTTGATTAAAAATGCGTTCTTTTTGCATCTTTTTTATTTTAATTGCAATATTACTAGTTACTTTAACTATCACTTCTTTTTTATGAATTTCGATAGTATTTCCTGATGATTGCACAATCTTTTCTCCTGTTTTAGAAATGATAGGTAATACTAACGTATCTCCATTTGCTTCTATACTTGTTCTTTTCGCTTTTATAGTTGCAGACTCTTTATCAAAAATATAATTCAAATGAATTTGAGAATTGTTAGCAACAACTTCTTTTTCTCTGTTGGTTAAATTAGCATCTACTGAAAAATCAATAATTCCGTTTGTATCGGAAAAAGCTACTTTTGCCTTTAAGTCGTGAATATTTGTAAACCATATATCATTTTCAAAACGCTCTACTCTTGGTGTGATACAAAAATCAATTCCTGGTTGTGGTTGCTGGTTATTTGGCTCAACCATTAAATATTCTGCCATACTTGCCGTAAACAAAGGACCAACTTTATCGTGCCACAACACACTTAAAGCACCTCCAGTACCTGCAACTGAGTATTTTTTCTTCCAAATTTGATCATAAGTAGATACTGTACTTTTCCAAGGCCCTCTTGCACCTAACCAAACATCTAATTCTGGAAAATGTTTTACACCATCATTGACGGTTCTTGGAACAGGTGTTTCTTTAGTAACCGATTTTGTAGCCTCCAAATTATCTAACACAAAAGCTAAATTTTTAGCGTGCGAAAAGGTGTGATGGATACACGGTTTTACACCATGAGATTCGTAATGTAAACCACCTGCCAAAAGTCCGTTTACTGTGCAACGTGCTAACAATTCTGTACTTAAAAAAGCTGCTGTACCAAAAGCAGGATTTCTATCTGCCATTAGTGCAAATGCAGGTTGGCAACCATCTGTAGTTCTACTACCCCAGTACGACCATTTGTTTTGACGCGTCCCAAAACTGTTGTCCCAAGCACCATCTGGCAACATAAACTCTAAATGCCCATTCATAGATTCTGTGAGCAAGTCTAAAAGTTTTTCATCATTTTTTAGAATCGCATATTGCACAACACCGTTCAAAGTTTCCTCTACATTATAACCAATATCAATTGGATATAAACCTTTTGCACTTTTATCATTATCTGGTTTATCTTCTCCAAAAATTAATTTATTAGGTTCTGTTAAATAATCTGGAATAAACGCAGAAAACTCATCACTTCTTTTAATGTATTTTTCTTCGTTAAAATAAGTGCCTAAAAAGTACAAGGCATATACTGCTGTAAAACGATAATTGATATGACTAAAATGCATATCAAATCGATTGTACACAAATTCAATGGCTTCTTTTAATCTAGCATCCCATTTTGCTTTGTCTTCTTTAGACAATATATGACCATGATGATGCAACGCTTCTCCTAAAGCAATAGCGCCAAAAACTGTAATTCCGTTCCAAGATTTTGGGTTGATGTCATTGGTCCAGCTTCCTTTTGGTCCATCAACATTTACAGACCAATCTAACAACTTAAGTGCAGCATCTAAATACTTTTTTTCTCCTGTTGCATCTGCCATATACATAAATGGATATACAGCATCGTTTGCACGTCCGTGAACGGTTTTACAAGCGTGGCAATATAATGTTCCGTTTGTAATAGGATTATTTTTGTCATTTACTTGATCGCGAATCATAGCATCACACCACGTTTTTAAAAGATCAAAAGATTGTTTTTGAAATGCAGTTAACTCTTCTAAATTGATGATTTTGTGACTGCCTGAATTACAAGAGTGTAAAGGAAACAAAAGCCCTAAGCTACTTAATGCAGAAAGTTGGATAAACGAACGTCTTTTCATAAAATTTATTGAAAGATTAAAGAAGTTTTCTAAGATACTTCTCTTTTTTAAAATTGTATCCTGTTCTATACCGTAAAAAAAATCATCTTGCTAAAAAGCAAGATGATTTGTAAGTAAAGATTTTCGATTTTAAAATCTAATCAATAATTAATTTTTTATGAATTACTTTTTGATTGTCTCCAACAATTCTAACAAGATATATTCCTGATTTAAACTTATTGTTATTGTCTATTAAAATACTTTGTTTAGAAGTTTTATTCTGATATACCTTTTTTCCAAGAATATTATAAATCTTTATATCAACATTTGTGAGTCCTTGAAACGATAAAGTAAAGTTATTTTTTGCTGGATTTGGATAAATATCTACTGAGTATGATTCAATTTTTTCGTCATCAATACTTAATGGTGCTTCATTAGCCAACTCTAAAATCCATTTACTTCTAGCATCATTTATATTTGCAACAATGTTATAAAATTTATCATCGTTTTGATGATATAAAAAGTTATTGCCATCTTTAACATTAAACCTATAAACATCTTCAGTTTCTATGTAATTAGATGTCCAAACTTTATCTACATCGCTATTTGGCGAAGGTCTACCTGTACTAATTATTGTGTTTCCTACTCCAGAACCTCCACCTCTTAAAACTCCATTTACTTCACTATCTATGTTATAGTATTCTGTGTCTCCAATATTTGTTTTAACAAATTTCCAGTGTAAAGAATCATCGTTAGCAACATAATCGCTTTCCTCTACGTTAGACCCAGAAGATTTTAAATATTTTCCAGTGGCAACGTTTTTTAATCTGAAAACTTTACCATTTATATCTGTAGAATCAAAATTTTGTGCATTAATCGTTATTTCTGAAGAAGAAACTGTTTCATTACTATTGTTATACGCTACTGCTTGTATGGTGTAAGCGCCTTCTGAAGTTGGGGTCCAACTTATAGTGTATGGTTTGGTTGTATCTTCGTCAATAGAAGTGCCATTTACTCTAAATTCTACTTTTGCAATTCCTACATTTTCATCAAAAGCATTTGCTGAAATTTGAACTGCTCTATCTATGTAATAATTTTGTCCGTTAACAGGGGAAGTTAATGAAACTCTAAACGGTTCTTTGATAATACCTAAGTCTACTATTTGAAGATACAAAGGTTGTGCATTTCCTGATTTTTTTTCCATCAAGTAATAATAAAGTTTACCATTTGCAATTTGCACTCTACCATGATCAAATTTTCTACCAGAATTAGCTTGATAAACCGTTTCAAAATTATTGGTACCTCCTTTTGTCTTTTGAATAAAAATTCTACCGTTTTTAAGACCTATAAAATAAACATCATTTCCTGCTGTATAAATTGATGTACCACCTGCAAAATCTTCTGATGTAATAAAATCTGATGCCCCTGAAGGTTTGTAGGTATGCAAATATTTGGTAACGTTATTGTCTTTATCTCTTACCTTACTAATAATGTGAACATCTCCATTTTGAGTAACTGTCCAATCAAAACTACCAACAATATAAACTTGATTTGCTTTTGTAGTAGACACATAATCTCCAGGCTCCATTACCTTAATCTTATCAGCATCATAAAGTGGTAATGAAAAAGATTCTCCTGAATGATTTTTCCAACTATCAGCACCAGATTGATTATCAGAATAGGCATAATAGACTCCATTTTGATATTGATATTTATCATTATTATTGGCCAACCTTCTTTGAAAACCTATTCGTATTTTTCCATTTACATATTTCATGTTTCCATAAAGCCCCCAATTGTGTGTAATACCAGATTGACGTTTCGCATTTAAAACATTAAAATGTGTAAAATTTGACCAAGTTGAAGTACTTGCATCATACTTAGAAAACTTATAGGCTCCGTTATTATTACCTCCTTCGCGCATGTACATAAATATATCACCCAAATCATTGGTGAAAAATTGCGGATACGTTAACGCAGCATATTTTGAATATTCTTCATCTGGATAACCTGGCCTACCTCCATTTAAACTTAAATGCTTGTACCCATTAGAGCTATTTTTCACAAATTTGTCTAAGGTAAATTCAGCGTCAGAAACAGATGCCGCGTTCTTAACTGAATAAGTGTATCTAAAATAATCATTAGATAAACCACCATTAGAAGGTCTTGTTCGGCTGTATGCATGCATGTCGTATAACATATGAATGGTACCATCTAAAGGACTTACTGTAACTGCTATTGTGTTGTGAGATTCTCCAATCCAAGGTTTATTTTGAAATCCTGTATGTCTGTGAGGAAACTCTATATCTACGCTTGTGCCTGTTTCTGTATTATAACGAGTTAGCATTACATGACGATCTCCTTTACCCCCTCTATACCAAGTCATAAATACATATTTTCCATAGGTTCTTATACAATCTCCATGAGCAGAAATATTTCTACCGAAATAAAAATCATAGGGAGCATTGTCTCCCGTATTTGCGGCTGAACTCCCAACTTTAGAACCATCAAAGTGTAGACCTATATTAGTTATTTTTACTTCTTTCTCAAAAGTTACTTGTGAAAATGAATGGTAACAAACTAAGAGTAGTACACATAATGCTATGTTACGTTTATTAAAAGTAATTATATTCATTTATAGAGTGTTATCAAGTTATTGTAAAGGTAAACTTGAAAAAACAGGAAAGTATCTTGTAGTGTCCTGACCTAAAACTTGATAGAACCTTTGTATAGTACTAAGGCATATAGAAAACTTCTTCTAAAGGGATTGAAATTGGGGAATTATCTGGATTAACTTCCATAATATCGGCCATAAAATTCCACCATTTTTTTACAATTTCGTTGGATGCTAAATCTTGCGATCCTCCTTCTCCTGACACTTTTTGAAAAGCAAAAAGAGTGTTAGTTTCTTCATCTAAAAAAATGGAATATTCACTAACTCCATTTTGTTTAAGTAACTTTCTAAGTTCAGGCCAAAGCTCATTGTGACGTTTTGTATAGGCTTTTTTTTGTCCAGGATTTAATTTCATTTTAAAGGCTAATCTTTGCATAACTTTCTATTATTTTAATTTTAAATATAAAAAAAGCTGTTATAATCATCTTGATTATAACAGCCAATATATTATTTAAATTTTATGATTCTATTTTGTAGTAAAACTCCAAACCTGACCTATACTAGTTGCTCCATTACCATCTTTAACTACTATTTTAAAGTAGTATGTTGATGATGCACTTAAATTTGTAGCATTAAAAGTAGTCTCTGATTGATTTTCTGAAACCAAAGTATTTGGCTCTGAATTGGTATCCAAATACACATCAAAAGTTAAAGCATCTCCATCTACATCTGATGCTGACCAACTTAAGGTAGTATTAGTACCATCGATTTCAGAATTCAAAGCAGGAGCCACTAAACTTGGTGCAAATGGTATATGATTAGTTGTACCATTACCCTCTGTTAAAAATTGACTTACTTCTGAATATTCACTTTCTGCAGATTTGTTATCTACTGCTTTGATACGCCAATAATATGCTTTTCCCTTATCTAAGCTTATTAACTTTGATTCTGAAAAGCTATTTTGTGCTTCTAATAATGGAGAGAACGCGCTGTTTTCTGAAACTTCTAACATGTATGTTATCGCATTTCCTTCTGCATCTGTTGATGCATTCCATTTAAAAATTATATTGTTATCAATACAAACAGTATTATTTAATGGATATACTAAACTAGGGGTAGTAGGTGCTGTATTTTCTACCTCTGGTTCTGGTTCTGGTATATCATTTCCGCTATCACTACCACAAGATATTGTAGTCAATAATAATGTTAACATGAAGTATAAATATGTTTTTTTCATCTTACTTAGTTTTTTATTACTTTAATAAATGATGGTTTATTTGAATTTATTTTTACAAAATAAACGCCTTTTGGTTTGTCTGCAATATTCAATTGAACTTTACCTGATTTTACAGTATAGGTTTTTGAAACTAATAATTGAGATCGTATATTATACACTTCTAAATCAATAGTTTTTATATCACTAGGTATAAATAATTCAAATGTACCACTTGTAGGGTTTGGGTATGCTTTTAGATCGTCTAATAAATTAATCGTTTTTAATAACTCTCCTTGACAAGCAGTTTTACTCTTTATTTGGATGTTATCTCCATGATTAACATCTACAGAAAAGTTAGATTGATACGTTTCAAATATTTGAACTCCATTTTTTATAACTTTGTATGGTGCTTCTCCTGATTGAACTGAAACCTTTGCTGTTTTTTTATCGATACTTATTTTACCCGATAAAGTAGGTGCTTCTTCTATATTTAATTGATAATGATGATTGAAATTTTTTCCAACTACTTCAATACTTAAATCATAAGCCCCAGGTTTTAAGCTCCCTATCGTTTTATCTTTGTCAAATTCGTACTCTTTACCATCAATAGTAGCTATATAATCGTGTTTTGCGTTTCCGCTGATAATAACTTTCCCGTTATCCATATCTGTACAGGTTTCACCAAAAGACTGAATTGTGAAATTGTCTACTCCTAAAGGATTTAATGGTACGATATCTAAATCTATAATTTGTAAGTATAATGGCTGTGCATTACCTGAGCTGTCTTCCATTAGATAATAATATGCCTTACCATTACTTATATGTACTACTCCATGATCATATTGTCTACCTCCAGTCTGTTCGTAAACACGTTCAAAATTGTGTGTACCTCCTGCTGTTTTTTCGACAAAAACACGTCCGTTATTCAAACCTATTAGATAAACATCATTCCCTGAAGTATATAATGCTGTACCGCCTGCAAAATCTTCTGATGTAATAAAATCTGATGCACCTGATGGCTTATAAGTATGTAAAAATTTAGTGACATTATTTTCATTGTCTTTAACTCTACTAATAAAGTGAATGTCTTCATTTGCAGTTACTGTCCAATCGAAATTACCTACTATATGAACTTTATTTGCCTGGTTAGTAGTTACAAAATCTCCAGGTTCCATTACTTTTATATCATCTGCATCTAATAAAGGTAAGTTAATGGACTCTCCTTTATAATTTTTCCACTGCGTAGCACCACTTGGATCATCTGAATAGGCATAATAAATACCATTTTGGTATTGGTACTTATCATTATTGTTTGATAATCTTCTTTGAAAACCAATTCGTATTTTACCATTTACGTATTTAATATCTCCATATAACCCCCAGTTATACGTTATACCAGCTTGACTTTTTGCATTCAATCTATTAAAATCTGTAAAATTCTGCCATTCGCCTTTGTTTGCATCATATTTACTAAATTTATACATTCCATTATTGTTACCTCCTTCTCGCATAAAAAACAGCAAATCTCCCTGATCATTTAAAAAGAAACTAGGATAAGTTAATGCCACGAACTCTGATTGTGATATATTTCCTGGCGTACGTAAGTGCTTGTAATCACCTGCAGCTCCATTATCTAAAACAAATTTATCTATGGTAAAATCTTCATCTGGTAATGTTGCAGCATTTTTTACCGAATAAGAGTATCGAAAATAATCGTTTGCTAAGCTACCATCTGAAGGTCTGTTAGCACTATATGCATGCATATCATACAATAAATGAATTGTACCATCTAATGGGCTAATACCTACTGCTATTGTATTATGTGATTCACCTATCCAATAACGGTTTTGATATCCTGTATGCCTATGTGGAAACTCGATAGTGGAGACAACACCTGTTATTTTGTTATATCTAGATAACATCATATGGCGATCTGATTTCCCTCCTCGATACCAAGTCATAAATACATAATTACCAAAAGCTTTTACTGCATCTCCATGAGCAGAAATGTTTCGCCCAAAGAAAAAATCATAGGGAGCATTGTCTCCCGTATTTGAGGCTCCTCCAGAGACCTTACTCCCATCAAAATGTAAACCCAAGTCGGATATCTTGATTTCTTTTTCTAAAGTCACTTGTGCATTTACCAAAAAACTACAACAAAGTAAAAAGAAAACACTAGTCAAAAATTTAATCTGTTTTTTTTTCATATTTTAAGTAGAGCATTACCTCATTTTTAATTTAAATTATTTAAACAAAAAAACTTAATTTTTATTTACTATAATAGTAGCTATAAAAATACATCTTATTTATAATAAAACTATCATGTAATGTCCTGCTAATAATAAAGTGTAAAGGTTTTACTAATAAAATATTTTTAGTTTTATTAGTGAGAAAAATATTTTTTTTATTAAAAAAAACCCTATTCAAAAGAATAGGGTTTTTACAAATTATTAAAATTTTAAGCTTACTGCTTGATAATTTTTTTTGTAAATCTTTCGTTATTTGCACCTGTCAACTCTACAATATACAAACCTGTTGATAAAGTACTTGTATTAAAACTAATATCTCCATTAACATTATTTACAGATTTTGATAATACTTTATTACCTAAAACCGAAAAGATATTAATTTTGCTAACTTTAGATGTAGCTCCTTTAATAGTTAATGTATTGTTTATTGGATTAGAAATAGAAAACGCCTCTGCACCAAATGTATTAACACTTGCTGTTTCAAGATCTTTAACAAAGTTGAAACGTATTACGTCAATTGCACCATTATCAAATTTAACCTGCTCACCTGCTACTGGAGCAACACCAAATCTTGAACCATTGTCCCATGAAGTTCTAAGAAATAAAGCATTATTTCCTGCTGATGGATTAGATCCACCAGCATCATAATTTCCATCTGCATCAACTTTCGTTTTTCTTCTCTGAAACTGATCTAAACCTGAATAATCTCCAACAAGTGGTGTAACTTCTTTAGGTGCTCCTATTTTTATAGCTAAACCTAGTGCTCTTTTCTCACCAGTTGTTGCATCTGGACCTGGGTCTTCAGTATTGGTAGTTAATGTAATTAAACCTGGTCCAGGCGTTACATCTGCAGTAATTTCCATTAGACCAGCAGAAGAAGGAGTTCTATGATTTACGATACGAAACTCTTGTAAATTTGCATCAGCACCAGTCTTAGGAGCTGCCCAAATTAAAGTAAGTGTAGCACCATCTATTGTCATTAAAAGATCTGTTCCTTCTGCACCTAATGTATACCAACCCTCTTTAGTCCAAACTGCGTCTGCTTGTGCATTTGTTTGAAAAGCTGATAATGCAATAAATAAGATTGCAGTGATTTTTAAAGTAATTTTTTTCATAATATTATATTTATATAGTTAATTTACATGCAATTAAAAACTTTTCTTAGTTTTTAGTATCCTGTACTATACTGTTTTGTACATATTATTGTAATTAAAAAGTAAGTTTTTAACAATTTTAGGATTTATGTAAACACACAAATTTATATGTGTACCGGCTAAAAAAAACCTGTTTTCTAATATTGTTACAACTAAATTACTCAGATTTCCTGTTAATAAGATGTAAATGTTTTGTCTTTACTATCTTTACTTATATAAAAAATCAATGTACTTTTCTCAATTTAATTCCACTTAATCTTGTTTTTCCTTTTACCACTTTAAAATCGACAGTAATTCCGTTTTCATCATCTACAGCAATTAGAAAGCGTTTGGTTACACCTCTGTCTTTTCCATACTGTTTTTTAAGATTTAGATTTTCCCAGATTTTTTTTCCATTTACTAAAATATCCATCACATTTTCTCCTTTAGATTTTAGTTCTGCCATAGATAAAGAGATTTCATAGGTTCCTTTTGGCACATCAAATTTATACGCTTCTAAACCTATAATTTGGGTTTTCAACGGTAAAATAGCTAAACACATCTTTACCAAATTTAGACTTGGTTTTAATTGCTTTTACCAAGTTGATATTAGCATCAAACAAAGATTGTTTTACGCAATACGTTCTTTTTTTTTCTTAACAATTTAGATTCTACAGAAACTTTTGCAGAAGTTTCTGAAACTTCCGGAGTTCTAATAAAAATAGCATTTGCTATTAAGTTTGCTACTTCAAAATGAACTGGGTTGATAATGATTAAATGTAAGTCCGTAATTAATTTGTAATGATTTATCTATTTATATAAACTAATCATTTCTTTACAAATAAACTCATCTATTAATTCTTTATTATTTTTAAATAAACTGGCTTATCTAAATTAACTTTAATTAAATAAATTCCTTTTACATAGTCTGAAATATCTAAACTAACTTTTGCGTTATTGGTATTTTGTAGACTAGAAGCTATCAATTGACCTCTTAAAGTATAAATTTCAGTTTTAACCTTAGTTAACTCTTTAGGAACAGTAATTTCTAATTTACCAAAGGTTGGGTTTGGATACCCAAAAATAGATTTTGTTGAAACTAAATTATCTTTTGTAGATAAAGGTCTGTTAAAAACTTCTGAGTATGCTTTACCTTCTGAATCGGCAATTAATTCTTCATCTAAAAAAGTAAGTTGTTGTCCTTCTCCAATATACATAGAGACATCTCTAGTTTCTTTACCTACTTCTTGTTTAGTTCTTACAATAGCAAATCTACCTTTAAAACTTATTCCTAAATTAATAGATTCGAACGTTTCTGAATTATTTTCATTTGAAATAATAAAATCTGTAATTATTGTTCCATTAATGTCAGAAACTACTTTCGCACCCACTATTTTATCCTCTTGATATAAATTTTCCACAGATTTTACGGCTCCATCTGTTTTTCTAGAGGGTTCAAATATGGATATAAAAGGCTTGTTCCAGGCTTCACCTATATGTCTAACTGTTAAAATTGGTGTTTTAACATCTTTATACCCCATTTGTGCTTCTATAGTAGCTGGCCCTTTACATGCTGTGTACTCTCTATTTTCTCCACTTGGCATTATAACATGCATGTATCTTGTACCTTGCCTAGTCATTCCTATAGTTGCTTTTACACCAAGCTTAGTTGCGTTAGATGTTTCTACGTCTTCAAAATAATGCCATCCTGGAAAATGAATTGTCTTGTTATTATAAACACTAGGAGTAGATGTATATCTTCCTGTTCTTGAAGACAATGGAAGAGGATTGTTATTTTCATCTACCAAAGAAACACCGTTACCAACATTATGATAAACATAATCATGAAAATCATTTGTGCCTAATGATTTTGATCTAAATAAATCAAAATAATAACCTGTAGTATTACTCGTTCTAATGACACTAAAAACACGTTGTTGTTTTGCGTTATTTATCTTATCATCTAACTCTTGTGCTGAAAATGAAAACTCATTAGCTATAGCATCTTCTCGCGACTTTGGTTCTATAGCCAAAGTTTGAGTTTTATTCATAAACAATTGATTGTCTGATTTCCAAGAACCTTTTCCCCCTCCTTTAGACTTTCCATTTACGATAACTGTGTTATGACCTGCAAATATTCTATGATAATTTCTAAATTCTTCTCCATTTCTAGCACTAGCCCCAACATCTCCTCCTCCAGTTCCTAAAACTACTCCTAAGCCATAAAGTTCCATATCTATTCCTGATAAATGAGAATGTACATAATGTGCACCTCCTGTATAGCCCATTAAACCATATTCTTCTACATTTGTTGTATTTATATTTCTTTGCATAGTAATACCCGCGTGACTAATATTGATTGATCTATTGTAATTAATTGGCATAACATTTGTTGCATCAACATCAATATTATACAACAATTGCAAAGGGTTATTCCACTCTAAAGATTGAGTTGAAACCGTTGGATTATAACCATTAGATTTATTATCGTAAATTGCTTTTAAAATAGCTTCTGATTTATCTTTAAAATTGGTGTATCCTTTTCTGTTAGTAATTACAACAACACGTTCCATTAGAGCTTGTGTGTTTAGACGTGTTCTGTGGCCATCTCCAAATCGCATTACCTCATTTCCATTTGGAAACCTGAAATCTTCAAACAGAAAACTACTTTCTATGATATCTAGATTATCGTCTACTACATTTAATGACGGCTTATATTTATCTACTATTTCCATTAACTCTAAAATGATGCGCTGTGGCCCTAGCGTATAACCCGTTGACTCAGGCCAAATTCCGGATTCTTTACATTCCTCCATCATCCAAGTTAAACCATTTTGCCTAGAAGTTCCATTCATAAACTTATTAAAATAAGCCTCTCGTGTTGCATCATCATCAATAGCAAGCGTATTAAAAAGTGCTCCAGGCGCTTCCAATACTGGGTGATTATTATTTAATCCTCCTCTACTAAAAACATTGTCTGCTAATTTTTTAAATGCTGTTTCAGCTTTCGTAAAATTAAACTTAACTCTAGTTTGGGTACTTTTATCATAAACGGTGGTTTCTGGTTTCATTAAAAAACCAAATACAAAATCGTAAATCATAGGAGGCTTCGTATAAGCTTCTCTTGAATCTATTAAATAAGTGCTTCCACTACCTTTATGAAAGTCTATATTTCCTGATTTTTTTGAAATTTCAGTTGTATACTGATGTAAAATATCAGCAGCTATTTGCCCATAATCATTATCTCCTGTAAGCCAATACAGTAGTGCAGCATCAAAACCCATAGTTAACCTTTCTCTGTGCGTTGTTCTACTTCCTGGTAATGCAGGTATAGAATTTACAATTGTTTGCGGATTTGCACCATGAGAACTTTTTAAACTAGCTACTCTAGATTTATATTGATCAAATAATTTTTTAGCCCAAGTAACAGTGTTAATTTTGTCTAAAATAGATTGTTTGTCTGAATCTTTAACCCAAATACGTGGATGTTCTATATTCTTTTCTCCAGCTTCTATTTCTTTTTCTTCTAAAGCTGTCATTTCTATATTATCAAAATCTAAAATAGCTTTAGGTAAAAATGAATTGTATTGAAATTTAAAACTTCCTAAGTTTAAATCTTTATTCTTTGCAGATACTTCGTTAAATACTTTTGTGTTTCCTACCCAAATTTCCCATTTATCGTTACCGATAGTTTCTGTACTTTCATTTGGCGCAGTATAGTTTAAATCTTTACCGGAATTATTAATAATTAATGTAATGGTTTGTTTTCCTGAAAATTCTGTTGATTTTGTGCTGCCATTATCTAAAATTTTTAAAAAGAAATTACCTGGTGTAGCACTAATACCCAAACCAAATCGACTATGAAAAGTACTTATTGATGTACCATTTGCCTCAAATGTTGGTCCAAAATAAAATGGAATTTCTCTTCGATTATCTGGGTGGTCTTGACTATTATTGGTTACTTCGAAATCGAACTTGAACTGCACAAATTTTGGAGGTTCAGTTAATGCAGGGTTTGGTGTACGGTAAAAATAAGTTCTTAAGAATGCTGTTTTTTCTATTCTTAATGCTTTGTTTGTTATACTAGCATCAACACCTGGCTCTGAATGTACTTCACTTAATTGAGTAGCTGATGGAGTATTACTTACATAATCTGAAAGTAATGTTGAGCTTTCAAAATTTTGCGTAAATATTTGTGCTTTTATAGTTGCTGAAACTAAAAGTAACATTAGAAAAAGGAATATATATTTTTTCATTTCTACAAATGTTTATTTAGAAGTTAAATATTTTAACCAAAAAGACAACTATATTAACACAAACTCATCCTGTAGTGTCAGGGAATCATTAAGTACTTTTTAACTTTATTAATTTCCTAAAATTAAAAACTAGTTCAAATAAAAGACCTCTTGACAATATATCAAGAGGCTTTTTCTTTTAATTAATACCAAAATAAGCAGGTTAATATACCTTTCTTAATTTCACTCCACTTAATCGTGTTTTTCCTTTTAAAGACTTAAAATCGATAGTTATTCCATTTTCATCATCAACAGAAACTAAAAAACGTTTGGTTACACCTCTATCACCTCCATACTCAGCTTTTAAATTTAAGTTAGACCAAACTTTTTTGTTGTTTACTAAAATATCCATTTCATTATCTTCTTTGGATTTTAATTCTGCCAAAGACAAAGACAGTTCATACGTTCCTTTTGGTACATCAAATTTATAACTTTCAATACCTATACGTTGTGTTTGGTATATAGGATCGTTGTCTGTTCCTTTTACACTAACATCTGTACCAATAGCATTTCTTCTTTTACTTGGGTGTTTTAGTAACTCTCCACCTACATAACCAAAACTACCTTTTTCGTATGCTTTATCTGGCATCCATAAATAGTCCATATTATCAGTTTCTATAAAATAACAATAAGAGCCTACATTAATGGCTAACTCTTCAAATTTATTGGTGTTACTTTTTAAATCTTTTGGTATCAAATTAAAATCTATAATAGCTACATCTTTCAATATTTTTCCATCTTTTTCACTAATGACTTCAATTAAATTTTGTCCGTTTACAAAAGGGATATTAAAAGTTACAGTAGAAAACTCGAAAGCTTTTTTACCTAATGAAGTGCCGTTTACAAATACCTCTACATCTTTAGCATTACCAACTATAGTTATAGGTTGTGTTGCGAAAGTTCCGTCTTTGACATCGGAAATACCAGACCTTTTGTTCCATCCTTTAGATGAAATTGCTAAAAAAGGGGTCTTTTTTAACAAAGCTTGGTATAAATAATACACATCTTTTTTCTCTCTTGTTGCAGACACCAATCCTTTACTATTAATGTGTGGCACAGCATCTCTACGATGTTCCACTTGAAAATCTGCATAATTCCAAACATTTGCACCCACTATCTCTGGCATATCTAGAATGGTTTTCATGTAGTATTTATGCAATAAAAACTGATAATCTACACTAAAATCAAATCGAGTTGGGTTGTAAGAACGGATTCTTGGATCTGCACCTCCACCATATTCGCTTAAAATAAATGGTTTATCTGGATTTAACTCTAATGAACGAGCTACCAAACTTCTCAAGTTTTTATCAATATCTTCTAATTCTTGAACATACCATCCATAGTATTTGTTATAGCCTACCAATTCTGTAAATCGGATACCCAATCTGTCTTGATATGCTGGCTCTCTAAAAAACACAGAATACGAATATCGAGTTTTATCTTCTTCTTTAATGGTCTTCGCCAATACCTCGTGCGTGCTTACAAAATGTTTTATGTATTCTTCGCCAAATGTTTTAGGAGCTTTCATGGTTGTTTCATTCCCTAAATTCCAAGCAACAATAGACGGATGGTTGTAATTGAAACGAATGGCTTCCTTTAACATATTAACCGTATTTTGTTTACCTGCTTCATTAGCTGCTGCCTTGTTTACAAAAGGAATTTCTAACGTAGCTACCAAACCCAATTTGTCACACATTTCTAATATTGCTGGATCTTGTGGATAATGAGCAATACGTAAAAAATTAGAACCCATATCCTTTAATAGCTTGATGTCGTTTCTATGAATTTCATCGCTTACTGCATTAGCTTTTCCTAAAAAGTCTTGATGGCGATTGGTACCAATTAACTTGGTTGGTTTCCCGTTGATGAAAAATCCTTTTTTTGCATCAAAACTAAACCACCTTAAACCTAAAGGATTTTCTACTCTATCATAAACATTCCCTTTTTTATCTACAATTTCAGTAACTACTTTGTATAAATATGGATTTTCTGGTGACCATAATTTAGGCGATTCCACAGAAAAAGAACTAAAAACATCTTTATGAAATTTTGATTTTGTTTTTACTTCTTTTACTAAATTGTTATTGGCATCAAACAAAGATTGTTTTACATAATACCTTCCTTTTTTGGGTCTTACTAATTTAGATTGTACAGTAACTTTAGCTGAAGTTTCTGAAACTTCTGGTGTTCTTATAAATACAGCATTAGCTCCTAAGTTAGCCACTTCAAAGTGTACTGGCTTGGTAATAATTAACTGGATATCTCTATAAATACCTCCATAAAATGAAAAATCTGCTGAATGTGGTACAATTTCATCATTGTGCGAATTATCTACTCTAACTGCAATCTCATTTGCTCCTTTTTTCAAAGCTGAGGTAATGTCTCTTGCAAATGTGGTGTATCCTCCTATGTGATCTTTACCTACTTTTTTTCCATTTACAAATAAAGAAGCAACTTGATTGGCTGCTTCAAACAACAAAAACACTTGTTGATTTTCGTGAATTTGAGGAATCGTCATTGTTTTTTTATACCAAGCTTCTCCTCTGTAATAGCCTTTCTCATCATCTAAAATATCTTCGGTATTCCAAGAATGTGGTATGGTTACTTTTTCCCAAGAAACTTTTGAAGCTTTATCAAAAGGGTTCTTCAATTTTCCTTTATAAAAAGACCATGATTCATTGATGGTTTCTATGTGTCTTACTTGTTGCGCATTTGCTAAAAATGCAACACTTAAAAAAAGTAATACTAAATTCTTTTTGATCATTGTTAATTATATATAAATTTAAAAATTACGAAGTCCTGGAACTATTTTAATCTGATATTCTGTATTGTCTTTACCCCATTTTAAGACAATTAGTTTTTGGGTTTTAGTATCCCAAATAAAATCTGCAGGATTAGAATCTTTAGTTGTTTTATAAACTTCTAAACCTACATTTTTTAGTGGATTGTAATACATTATAAAATCATCATTTACAATAATTGAAAAACCATCTGGATAATGCCTGTTGGCTCCAATAAAAATTTTTGAAGCGCCTTTTTTATTATCTGATTTGAAATGGATATTCAATTCTCTTTTTGCAAAATTAAATAAAAACGACTGAATATCGCCAGCAATTGCTTGTGGGAAAGGTCTTGAAATTACATCTGTAATATATTTACGTTCAACTGTACCTGCATCTGTTTTATCACTAAAAATAGACCAAGTTGATGGTCCTCCAGGTAAAAAATTTTGCATAGTTCTGTTTCCTAAAAACCATGCTTTTATGGAACCCACACCCATTTTATCAAAAACCTCTGCTGTTCTAATATAGAGTTCTCTATATTTTAATTGCCCTAAATTACCTACTAAAGTAGTGTCTGTTCTTGCAAAAGTTGGAAAACCCCATTCTCCAATTAAAATTGGTGCTTTTAACATATCTGATTCTTTATCAAAACGATCCATATTTTTTTGAATATAATTAATGTTGTTTTGATAAATGTGGGGTGCAAAAACAATGTTTTTTCGATTTATAGCTGATGTAATTTCAGCATATTGATTGTTGTCTATCTTTTCTCCTTTATTCATGAAAATAGACTGAAATAAAATCTTTTTATCCGGATTTATTTTCTGGCTTTCATCAATAATTCTCTGATACAAAGGCACCAAATATTTATCTGTTAAATCTTTGTAAGAAATATCCATCTCTAGCTTTCTAGGTTCATTTACAACGTCGTAACCAACTACATAGGGTTCTTCTGCAAAACGTTCCCAAATTACTTTCCAAGCATTTATATAAGTCGTGTATTGTTTGTCTTTTTTGTTATTCCAAAATTCTTGCCAAACAAATTTATCAACCCCATAAACCGTCATTTTAAAAACTGTTTTTATATCGTGATTTTTTCCTAAAGCAACCAATTCATCTAGTTTTTGCAAATATTTTTGCTCTACTTGTCCTCCAGGAAATTCGCTAACTCTACCTAGTTCTAAACGGATAACTTGGTAATTAGCCCCCATTCTAACCTGTCTTGCATAATCATCATTATTAAAAAAAACTTCTCCTTTATGATCGTTGGTATTGATTACAAAACCTCTTGGTATAATGTGTCTACCTTGATCATCTCTTAAACCGTGTTTAATTTGAGAAAAACAAGATATTGTAAAACTTAAAAGCAATAATTTAAAGAAAAAATACTTCATTGTAAATCCTAATTTTTCATAAAAATACAATGATCAACTACCTTAAGCATCCTGTACACTACTGTTTGTTTTAAGAATCCACCCACAAAAAAACGACTAGTAATATTCCATAAAATTATCATGACAGTACAGGATAAACCTTGTTCTTAAAAAAATTAAAATTGTTATCTAGTAAAAAGTTAAATAAAACTGCATTTTTGTAAAAATTTATAACTCTGAAATAAAAACTTCAATCACATAAATTTAAGCTAGCAGAAACAACATAGAAAAACATTACAAACCTTAATTATACATAGCAGTAAGACCTTTTTTGAGAACATTATAAACTAATATATACAAAATCCAAACCTATGAGTTCATCATCCAATTCTAAATATTTATTAAAATTAACTTTAGTTGCAACACTTGGCGGACTTCTGTTTGGTTACGATACAGGTGTTATTTCTGGAACAGTAGGCTCTCTAGAAAGTTTTTTTGTAACACCAAAAGGATTATCCGAAACTGCAGCTAGTGCCTTTAAAGGATTTTTAGTTTCTAGTGCATTAATTGGTTGTGTTATTGGTGGAATTTTTGGCGGATTAATTAGTAAAAAATTAGGGAGAAAAAAAGGTTTAATTCTAGCAGCAATTCTATTTTTAATTTCTGCTTTGGGTTCTGCAATGCCAGAAATGTTAATTGCTCCTATTGGTGAATTAGATCATACTTTTTCTACCATCTTTATTGTATATAGAGTTATCGGTGGTATTGGTGTTGGTTTAGCATCAATGCTATCTCCTTTATATATTGCTGAAATTGCACCCGCAAATAGTAGAGGTAGGTTAGTTTCTTTTAATCAATTAGCTATTGTAGGTGGTTTTATGGTGGTTTATTTTGTTAACTACTTTATTTCTAGAGGTGGTGGTTCTGATGCTTGGCTAAATGAAGTGGGTTGGAGATGGATGTTTGCTTCAGAAGTGATACCTGCAGGATTATTTTTAGGATTACTATTTTTTGTACCAGACACTCCTCGTTCTTTAATGCTAAAAAATAAACCTCAACAAGCTTTAGATGTTTTAGTTAAGGTAAATGGAGAAGTAGAAGGAAAAAGAATTTTATCAGAAATTAAAAACTCTGTTGTAGAAACTTCTGGAAAACTGCTGTCTTATGGATGGACAGTAATTATAATAGGTATTCTTCTTTCTGTTTTTCAACAATTTGTAGGGATTAATGTCGTGTTATATTATGCTCCAGAAATTTTTAAATCTATAGATCCAGATACTGATGGAGCTCTATTACTAACCATTATTGTTGGTATTGTAAACTTCTTATTTACAATTATAGCCGTAAAAACTGTAGATAAAAAAGGTAGAAAGCCACTAATGTTAATAGGGGCTTTAGGTATGGCTGTAGCTATGTTAGCTTTAGGTTTTGTATTTTTCTCAGGCGCAACTGGTTATTTAGCTTTAGGATGTATGATGTTATATGTAGCTAGTTTCGCGTTAAGCTGGGGACCAGTTACTTGGGTATTATTATCGGAAATATTCCCAAATAAAATTAGAGGAAAAGCAATGGCAATAGCAGTTGCTGCCCAATGGATTTCTAATTATTTAGTATCCTTAACATTCCCAATGATGAATGACAACTCTGCACTTACTGAGCAATTTAATCACGGATTTGCATATTGGGTGTATGGTGCTATGTCTTTATTAGCCATGTGGTTTGTTTGGAAATACATCCCTGAAACAAAAGGAAAAACTTTAGAAGAGATGGAAAATATTTGGAAAAAGAAGTAACATTAACATTCTATTTCTATTTGTTAAAATTAAAAGCAAAAGACATACATTATGTATGTCTTTTGCTTTTAATTTTTTTCTTTCATAAATACCCATCCTGTATAAATAAATTATACTTATAAATTGGCTAAACCTTAGCATGAGTCTTTTTTTTACTTTATCATAGATTTACACTATCATAAACTTAACACACAAGTTTCTTTTACAAAACAACTTACAGAGTAATTCTATAGCATTAATCTAAATTTAGATTGTTTATCATTTTTATTTTTTCCAAACCCTTATCACACAAATTCATCTGCAGATAGCAATCATCCTTAAATACTCTTTTATTATATCATGAATTCTACTTAATGATACTAATTTTAGCATATCTTTTGCAATTAGGAATATCACTTAATTTGTCTAATTCTTACCCTAATTTGTATTGCTTAATAGTTATATTAAAAACTGACTATACTTAATCCTATAATAGATTAAATAAAAAAACCGAAAGAAAAATTTCTTTCGGTTTCAATCCAAATAAATCAATTCAAACTAATTCTATCTGTATCCATTATTTGTTGGATCTGACTCCAATAACGCTGGATTTAATTCTAATTCTTGTAAAGGAATAGGTAATTTAACATGATAAGGCTTAATGTTAACATTTGGTTGCCAGAAACGGTATTCTAAATTCTGAACTACATCTAATAAAATACCCCATCTAATCAAATCAAATCTTCTATGTGCTTCTCCTGCTAACTCCCATTTACGCTCATCATACATCGCTTCTCTAAATCCTTGTTGACTTACACCTGTAATATCCCAATCAGCTTGATTGTCATAAGCTCTTTTTCTTATAGCGTGCATATAATTTAATGCCTTTGCTGTTGGACCATTTAATTCATTTTCACATTCTGCCGCCATTAAATAAACATCACCTAAACGAAAAATCATTCTATTATCCGAGTGATTAAAACGAGGAGAACGATCTAATTCTAAGTTCCAAAATTTAGCCATATATGGAAATACTAAATCAAAACCTAAATAATTATCTACAATATTTAATTCTCTTCTTTTATCGTTTAAAGGGAATTTTTCTGCAAAATCTTTAGCTGCAACTTGCAAGCCTGTACCATTAAATGCCTCACCTCTTGCTTTAAGTGCAGCACCTAATGCATCTCTTTCATTTGAGTTTTTAGGTTCATCTCTTAAACGAGGATTAAACATACTTGGTCTCCAGTTACTATTACCTGCAAATGCTCTACCTGCAAATGGTGGATCAAATTGACCTGTTATATCTCTAGCAAAATCTAAAGACCAAATAATTTCAGCATTATATTCGTTAAACTGGTCGAACACTTCATTGTAAGTAGGTAACAAAATATGAGAAGATTGATTTATAATTTCTTCAGATTTTGCTAAACCTAATTGCCATTGTTTTTGCTTCATGTAAATTTTAGCCATCACAATAGCTGCTGCCCATTTAGAAGCTCTACCACTTTGATCACCAGAATATGAATCTTGTAAATTATCTTGAGCAAATTGTAAATCTGCTAAGGTTCCTGTTAAAATAGTCGACTCATCTGTTCTTCCCAGTTTACTAATCTCTTCAAGAGTAAGTACTTCTGTGTAATAAGGAGCATCTCCCCAAAGATTTGTAATGTGCCAATAACATAGACCTCTAATAAATCTTGCATCTGCAATAATATCTGTTCTCACTGCTTTAGAGCCTATAGCTTCATTACCTGTAACTCTCTCTATGATTACATTTGCATTTAGTATAGTTCTGTACAAATCTTTCCATGTATCAGAAACACTCATCTTTTGAACTGAAACATCTGCTAAAGCCTCGTTTAATGTATAATTTCCAATTGGTTGTACAAAATTTGCAGCACGGTTAGGTTCTATAATATCTGCACCATTATCGTAAAAATGATCTAGCCCAACTTGTCCATAAATGGAGTTGTTTTTTAAGATAGCATACATTCCTTGAACCGCTTGTCTTGCATCATTTTCTGATGCAAAAAAAGTGTCTGGAGAAATTAACGACCTTGGATCTTCCTCTAAAAAACTTTCACAACTAATACTTGTAAAAAGTATGAAGATGTATATAAATATTTTATTTGTTTTCATGTCTGTTTGTTATTAAAAAGTTAAGTTTAAACCAAATGTTACAACTCTTGGGTTTGGATATTGGGCACTTAAATAACCTTGTGCTATATTTCCTAGTCCTGTTCTACCAAAATTACTAGCTTCTGGGTCTATTAATCTTGTTTTAGATAATAAAAACAAATTAGATCCAGACATATAAAAAGTGGCATTTTTAACACCTTTTAAAATTCCTATTTCATCAACAGGAAAATTGTAAGCTAATCTTACTGTTTTAAGACGTAAATGTGATCCATCTTCAACATACTGAGAGTTTGGTGGAGTGTTTGTTACAGAATCTGCACCAGCTCTTGGAATATCTGATGTTGGATTTTGTGGAGTCCAGCGATCTCTTAAATCACCAAATTTTACGGTCTCTCCTCTATTAAAATAATTATTACGCATATTTAAGTTAAATACTTCATTTCCTAAAGTTCCTTGGAAATAAAATGAGAAATCCCAATTTTTGTAAGAAAATGAGTTTTCAAACCCAAAGATTAAATCTGGAAATGGACTTCCTAAAACCACATTATCTTCTGTTGATATGATTCCATCTCCATTAAGATCTTCAAATCTTGATCCACCAACTACTTGAGCAGTTAAACCAGATGCATCAATTTCTGCTTGACTTTTCCATGTTCCTAAATAATTAACCCCTGTATATACAGGAACTGATTCTCCAACAATTAAACGTGTATTACCAGAACCAATAATTGGATCTACTACAACATCAATAAAATCAACACCTCCAAGGTCTAAAATTTCATTTTTATTAGATGATAATGTTATATTAGAATTCCATTGAAAATTATCTGTGTTTACATTTTTAGTATTCACTAAAAGTTCCCAACCTTGATTTTGCAGAGATCCAACATTTTGTAATTGACTTGTAAAACCTGTTTGCCTAGGTATAGTAACATCTAATAATAAATCATCTGTTTTCTTATAGTAATAATTAAATTCTGTAAAAACCCTACCTCCAAACAATGATGCTTCTAATGCTACATCAAATGAGTTTGTAGTCTCCCATTTTAAATTTGGATTCGCAGGTCTACCTAATGTTAAACCAGGTACTTCAGCTCCATTAAGTGTAGTATTTGCAGCTGTTAAAAGACCAAATGTTCTGTAAGGTCCTATCGCTTGATTTCCAGATTTTCCCCAACTTGCTCTTAATTTTAGGTCTTTAACAACATCTTGGTTTTGCATAAATTCTTCTTCAGAAATTTTCCAAGCTGCAGCTACTGAGGGATAAAACTCGTATTTATTACCCTTTGCAAATCGAGAACTACCATCCGTTCTTCCTACTAATGTTAACAAGTACTTGTCTTTGTAAGTATAATTTAATCTTCCAAAAAAAGAAGCAATTTGAAATCCAGAGAATGAACTGCTTACAACTGATCTTGTTGGGTCTGAATTACCTAAACTGTTAAAGCCTGTAGCATCACTCGTAATTCCAAAAGCTTCTGCTTCAGCAATTTCTGTAGAAGCTTTCTGAAAAGAAGCTCCTGCAAGGGCAGTAATACTATGATCATCATTTATTTCTGTATTATACTGAATTGTATTTTCATTATTCCACCCAGTACTAGCAATTGTGCGTACACTAGCACTTCCTTGTCCAGTATCACCTACAGAAAGCAAATCTGGTGCCTGACTAGACCTAAAAATATTTCGTTTTGTATTATTAAATTCTGGACTAAATGTTGAACGAATAATCCAATTCTCTGCTGGCTTATACTCTAAAAAAGCGGTAGCTAGTAAGTTATTTGCTTTGGTTTCATTTGTATTCAATGCTATGTTTGCTATTGGATTTGAAAATGGAGAACCAACAACATCATTAAATCCATTATAAGAACCGTCAGCATTATAAACTGGCTGTGTTCGAAGAATACCAAATGCAGCCTGACTGTAGCTAGCCAACGCATTATCTTGTTCTAATCTAGAATAGTTTACTCTAAATCCAGCTTTTACCTTATCAGATATTTTAATATCTAAGTTTGATCTAAAAATATATTTTTCTAAACCAGAGCTTTTTACGATACCTTCTTGGTTAAAATAATTAAAAGAAGTATAGTAGTTCACATTATCTGATGCCCCTGAGACAGATACATCTGCATTATAAATTAAAGCAGGTCCTAACACCAAATCTACCCAATCATTATCAGGATATGTAGAAGGATTATTAGGAAATGGAATTGCAGCTGATCTAAATGCTGCACTCTCATTTGTGAATGCAATTTGTTCTGCTTGAGTTAATCTATCTGGTAACTCAGGTAAAAATTGAATACTGTTGTATAAGTTTAAGGTAATTTGGGGTTTTCCACTACCAGTACTTTTCCCACTTTTTGTAGTTACTAATACAACACCGTTTGCTCCTCTAGAACCATAAATTGCAATAGAAGATGCATCTTTTAAAATCTCAATAGATTTAATATCATTACTGTTAATATTATTCAAGTTAAAGTTGGTACCAACCACAATACCGTCTATAACCCATAGAGGTTCATTGCTACCAGTAATAGAATTACCTCCACGAACCCTAATAACTGTACCTGCACCTGGAGCACCACTTACTTGTGTTACTTGCACCCCAGAAGCTCTACCTTGAAGCGCTTGATCTACACGTGCAACAGGTGTTTGAGTTATACTTTCTGCTTTAATGGTAGAAACTGATCCTGTTAAATCTGATTTTCGTTGAGTACCATACCCGATAACAACAATTTCATCCAATTGATTATCAGGGTCCAAACTAATATTGATTGTTTTTTGATTACCAACGACAACTTCTTTAGTAGCATACCCTACATAAGAAAAAACTAATGTTGCTCCTGAGCTTACATTAATTGAATACTTTCCGTCAAAATCTGTAGTTGAACCTTTTGATGTTCCTTTAACCGAAACAGAAGCTCCAGGCAATGGTTCTCCTTCTGCTGAAACTGTTCCTGTAATGGTCTGCGCACTTGCCATAGCTATTGAAAAGAAACTTACAATAGCAATAAAAAAAATACCCTTTAAGTTAGGGGGGATTTTAAATGTAATTTTTAAATTCATAATTTATAGTTCATTTAGTTAATTATAACGCAAAATATTTCTTAAAAAATTACATACTATCCTGTACAATTATG
>NZ_VRMJ01000043.1 GCF_009832745.1 Polaribacter septentrionalilitoris
ACGTTGCAAAAAACTGTGCTCACTCAAACGTGGGAATAAAAAAATTGCGATTTAATGTTCTTTAAAATTGAAAAAAAGTGGAATTTTAAAAAGTTGAACACTCTCTCGCTAGCAAAATTCAACACGTGAATTTTGCAAATTGTGGGAATTGTAAAACGTGTGAATTTACTCAAACTCTGAAAATATGAATTAGGAATTATCACTCAAACTCTGAATTGAAAAAGTTTGCGGAATTGAGCAAAATGTGGAAAATCTGAATTGTGTGAATTCACTCAAATTCTGAATATTTAATTTTTTGGAATTTATACTCAAAGTGTTGAATTCAAAAAAAACTGAAAAGTTCTGAAAAAACAAAAATTATGAAAATAAAAAACAGCTATTTTGCAACACCGTGTATAAAAAATTGCTATTTTTAGCTTAATCAAAGTTGGTTGTTTTTTTGCAATCTTATATTTTCCTACGGAAAATAACGATGGCACAAAATCGCAACTTTCCATAACACAAACACGTT
>NZ_VRMJ01000044.1 GCF_009832745.1 Polaribacter septentrionalilitoris
TATCCGACACCATCGTAAAGACGATATCCGCCTGGCGCGCCACCTCCGCGGGGCTGGCGCAGGTGGTGGCTCCGGCATCCGCGAGCGGGCGCATGGATTCTGGCCTGCGCGCATGAACGACGAGCGGATGGCCGGCGCGTCGCAGATTCAGCGCCATGGGCCGGCC
Source organism: Polaribacter septentrionalilitoris (assembly GCF_009832745.1). Lineage (GTDB taxonomy): Bacteria > Bacteroidota > Bacteroidia > Flavobacteriales > Flavobacteriaceae > Polaribacter > Polaribacter septentrionalilitoris. Next base: position 167 of record NZ_VRMJ01000044.1, read on the forward strand.
CATGATGCCCAGACCGATGAAACCCAGGGTCTCAGTCATTGGTTTGCGCCTCGTTCGCGTCCAGGAGTTCCAGCCAGTGCACGACGGAAACCTCGGCGTCCGAGCCCAGTTGGAGCTGGCAGCCGATGTTGGCCGTGGCGATCACATCCGGGGTGCCGGACGCGAGGGCTTCGAGCTTTCTCGTTTTCAGCTGCGCCGACAGCCGCGGCTGGGTGATCGAATAGGTCCCAGCCGATCCGCAGCACAGATGACCATCGGGCACCGGCGTCGGGACGAAGCCGAGCAGATCCTTGCTCGGCTCGGCGACCAGCTTGAGCTGCTGCCCATGCTGCAGGCTGCAGGGCGAGTGGAAGGCGACCCGACGCCCCCGCCCGAGCGAG
>NZ_VRMJ01000045.1 GCF_009832745.1 Polaribacter septentrionalilitoris
AAGATGCGCAGCGTCGCGCCCGACAGGCCGGGCAGCGCGGCAAGCCAGAACAGTTGGCCGGTGGTGAACTGGAACCCGATGGCGGGCAGCTTTGCCACCACGACCGACCACACCATCCAGACCGAGAAGGCCAGCAAAAGCGCGGGGATCGAGATCCAGAGATTGCGGTTGGCGATACGGCGGCCCGTGCTGTCCCAGAACTGGGTATCCTCGGGGCGCCAGTCGGTCAGCAGGTGACCGGGAGAGTTGGCGGTGGATGACATTGTCTTTTCCTCAATTCGATCCGCGGGAGAGGCGGGCCGTCGGTGGCCCGCCCCTGGGCCCATCATTCGGCCGGTGTGGGTTTCGCGCCGCGCGGCAGGTCGGACCCGGATTGTTTGTTTTCAGGGATGACCGGCGCTTCGGGCAGGTCGGAAAGCCGCTCTTTCTCTTCGGCAATCTTCGGATGGCGGCGATGCTCCATCCGTCGGATCGCGACATGCATCCAGATCGTCGAGATGGCGACGAGCACGAAGAGCAACATGAAGGGCGTGGTCCAGACACCGGTGGTATCCAGCAGGAAGCCGAAGGCGATGGGCAGGAAGAAGCCGCCAAGTCCGCCGATCATGCCGACCAGACCGCCGA
>NZ_VRMJ01000046.1 GCF_009832745.1 Polaribacter septentrionalilitoris
TTTTTACTAAAAAAAAAGTTAATATTTTATGAAAAATTAAAAAAAAAGGGTCTAAATTTTAATTTTTGATGAAATTTAGTTGATTTTACTTCAACATAGCTATTTTAACTTCTACATCTTTACTTGGCTCATAGCCAATCCTATGTGCTTTAACTAATAGCATTTCTGTAGATTTTATCTTAACAGGCTCTGAATAAACGGTCCAACTCTTGGCTTTAGGATCTGTTTTATATCCTATAGAAGCTCCTTTTGTATCACAACTAATTACAATTTTCCCATTTTTTATAACTGTAACTGGATTGGCTGTTTTGGGTTTTGTTTTTTTACCATCCCAAAGTTTGGCTACCAATTCTTTTTCTGGAAAATTAGGTACATCCCCAATTTCTGTAAGCCATCTATCCATTTCATTGCTTAACTCAGCTAATTTATCTTTATACTCAGGGTTTTCGACTAAGTTATGTAGTTCAAAAGGATCATTTATACAATCGAATAATTCTTCTTTTGGTTTTTTATCTCTAAACCATTGCATCTGTACATCATTTAACTTACCCTCATCTTTTAACCTTATTAATTCTTGCATTGTCGGAATTTTTTCGCGGTACGTTATTGGCAAATAATATCCTTGCTCTGGTCTATAATTTCTAATATACTTAAATTGTTTGTCTTTTACAGCTCTAATTGCATCTGTAAAACCATCAAAACGATCTGCTGCTGCATGTATATAATTTCGTTGTTTTTTTGATTGATACTTTCCTAAAAAAGCTTGCCCTTGCATGTATGCTAGCGGTTTTTGATGCGTTAGAGAAAGTAAGGTTGGTGCAAAATCTACAAAACTAACCAATTGATTAAATTTTGTTCCTGCATTTATTTTTCCTGGAAAACGAACAATCATTGGGGTTTTTAAACCAGAATCATAAATGAGTCTTTTTTCTCTTGGCATTGGCCCTCCATGATCACCGTAAAACATAATTATAGTATTTTCTAGTAGCCCATCTTCTTCTAATTGTTTTAAAACCGCTCCCACTTGTCTGTCCATTTCTGCAATATTGTTGTACAATTTCCAAAGATCTCTTTGTACAATCTCAGTATCTGGTAAATAAGGAGGCACTTTAAATTTAGTGTCTTTTGGAATATGAACAGGAGTTTCTGCTTCTGTCATTCTATTTTTAGCATGAGATTTTCCTTTGTTTTTCCAATTGTACGATTTATCTCCAGCTTGATAATGCCTTGTTTCAATTTCTCGAAATCCATAAGGTTCAAACAAACCAGATTCATGTGTTTCAGTAAAGTTAAATACAGCAAAAAATGGTTGATTCTTTTCTCTATTTCTCCAATGTGCATAAGGACTACTCTCATCCCAAGCAGTAACAGGAGGTTTAAATTGATAATCTGTTTTGTAATTATTAGTACAATAATACCCTTGTTTACGAAGTAATTCACTGATCATTTTTACTTCTGGAGGAGGAACTGCCCCATATTTAGGCAATCCAGTTACCTCACTATAAGAAGTAGTACGCATGTGGTTTGCACCAATACTAGATGGATACATTCCAGTTGCAATTGCAGCTCTACTTGGGGCACAAACACCAGATGTAGAATATAAATTTGGATAAATTACACCTTCGCTTGCTAATTTGCTTAAATGAGGAGTAACTATAGTAGAATCTCCAAAAGAAGGGATGTAATGTCCCATATCTTCTGTGACCAACCACAATATATTAGGTTTCTTAGGCGCTATTTTTTCTTGTTTACAACTGCTGACAAAAAGAATTATAACTAAAATTAAAAAAATATACTGTTTCATATTCGCTTTATTTATAATAGTATTTATATGTAACCGCAAAATAATTAATAAGTTGAACTTACGTGTCTTGTAGTGTACCGTTTTATAAGTAATATTTACGTGAGATTTACTACAACAGGATACCACAGGGTATACATTTTACAATAGCATTCTATTTTTAACTTTTAACATAAAAAACACTAAGATGCAAAAAAGTGTATTAATTATATTTTCAATATTATTTTCTTACAGCCAAATTATGGCACAAACCATTAATGCTCCAAAAGGAAGAATAGCCATAGTTGCAGATGGAAACTCACCTGACCCAGATGACTTAGGAGGAACAACAATTAGTTTGGCTTTATTACGTTCTGCAGGACTTGAAGATAGACTGGTACATTATTCGCATAGTTGTGATTTAGAAAGAGATGATAGAATTTCAAAAAAAGCGGAAACAGAGAGACACCATTTAATGCAGATAGCTTGTGATATGACTGCAAGACGTTGGGGTGGTTTTAAGCATTTGACTTTTTTTGATGCTATTTGGCAAAAGGAAGAAACTATTACAGACTTATGCTTTGCTATAAATGCTTCTTCTAAAGAAAGTCCGCTTTGGATAATTGAAGCTGGTGAACCTGACATTATAGGAATGGCTTTACAAAAAACACCAAAAGAAAAACACAAATTTGTAAAAGTGATTACACATCACCCTGCAAATGATAATGCTGGCGATTTTTATACTTGGCAACAGATTTTAGATTTTGGTATTGAAGAAGTAAGAATTCCAGACCAAAATATCAATTTAAAATTACCTATTGCAGATTGGGATTGGGCCAAAAACCACACAGATTCTAGAATTCAACTACTATGGACAATAGGTAAATTAGCTGAGGTTGATGATGTTGTTAAATTTCAAAAAGGAAAATGGGATTGTTCTGATGCAGGTATGATTTTATATTGGATTACTGGTGCTAACGTTAACAATGGCTTAAAAGCTGGAGGTCCTGAAGTGGTAAAAAAAATACTTTTAGATTATATAAAATTAAATCCTGAACCTAAAAGAGGCCCTAAAAAGAAAATTTAATAAAATAATCTTTATATCTAAGTAGTTTTTTTAGGGTTACCCTTTTTTTTATCTTGTTATTAAATAAGCTCTTTCATTCTCTAATACAGAAATCATTTTATCTGCCTGTCCTTGGCTAAAACGTCTCCTACACAAAACTCCTTCTGGATCTGCACCTGCCCATTGTGTCATAAAGTTTAAAGTATCTGGGTTATAAGGTATTCCTGCAGGATCTGTTTCATTTCCTATATAGTTACAAGTTGGCTCATCTATATTACCATCATTTAAATCTGGAGATGCAGGTGTGTCGCATATTTTATCTCCTGCCTCTGCACAGTTAGAGCCATCTACTAATTCTATATTACCCTGACTGTCTGTAAAAGTTTCTTCTGTATGATACAATCCTAAATAATGACCAATTTCATGGGTTACAGTTGCTGTATTTTCTAACTCTATAGCAGATTCGCTTAATTTTAAATTATTTCCTTGGTCAGGAAATAAAGCTGTTGCACCTAATTCACCTTCAATTACTCCGTCTATTCTGTTTAAAATTTTTGTGAAATAAAATATATTTAAAGCTGTATCGTCTTCAAAAGAATTTAATACTTTATTGTTTATAAAATCATCTTGTTTTACAAATTCTTTATTCCATTGTGTGTTGTCTAAAAATTTAATATTTCTTGTAAAGAATTGTATTTTAGTTGATCTAAAATTAAGGTTGATATCGCCCATAATTTTTACTATTCTTTGCTCAGAAGTTACTGCATTAATACCAGCACTATTTCTAGAAATATAATGTACAATAGGTATTCTTAGTGTATCTTTAGAAATCATGGTTAAAGGATTTTCAGATATTTCTCCCTGCATTAAATCTTGTTCTTCTAAAGGCCCTTTATCTTTACTACAGCTAAAATTAAACAGTATTAAAACAGCGACAAATAAAACATGTGGATATGTTAATTTTTTCATTTTAAAAAAAAATAGTTATTGTATTTTGTAAGTTGTCGTAAAAGTTACTAACTAATTACTTTTTTTAAATACTATGAATCTTTTGGGCTATGAGATTTAGTAAAAAAACTTTTAAAAAGAAAGGAAACACTAATTTAATTAAATCTTAAATTGTTCTTTTTGTTTAATTTACACTCCTATTTTTTTTTAAATTACTCTGGTATTATTTCTATTAGTTTTACTGAATGTGGCGCTAAATCTACTTTCAGCATTAAATCATCAGAGTTTGAACCTACAAGAGAATCTTTAACTGTTTGTGATAATTTTGCGAGTTCTCTATATTTGGAAAGGTTATTATTGAACACGTTCTTCCATCCATCTTCAAAACGATCTGATGGTCTGTTCCCATAAATTCGTCCATTTGGTTTTTCGCCCACACCAACTTTTCTAAGATCATCATATAGCTGATTCATTAAAATACTATTTTCTTTATCAATAGTCCACTCATTGACTCTCCATTTGGTATTGCCCGAAATTAAACTTCCTTCTAACTTTGGATAATATGTTTTAGAATTGGTACTACTCCTAGTAGTGTTATGGTTATAGACGAATAAATAAATTTTACCATCTTTAGAAACAGGTAACACCCCAGAGAATCCTGAAAAATTTCCAGAAGCAATCAGTCTATTCCCTCCTTCTAGTTTTAAAAACATTTCTGTAACATTTCTTCTACCAGAAGCTAAATCAGACCCTTCTATTTCTTGACCCCAGTCGTAAATTTCTGTTACTTTATATTTGTAAGTCAAATCTGCAATAGCAGCATACCAACTTGCACCCATTTCTGTAGCATCATGTAAGCTTAAGCCTCTATTACGATTATCTCCCCTTAAAACTCCGAATTCCTGAATATCAAAAGGAATATTTGCAAACTGAGGGTAACTATTTAGTTTATTTCGATAAGGTTTTATAACCTTTTCAAAACGTACTTCTTTTTTATCAAACTTTTCATAATAAGACAGGCAAAAGAAATCCATTTGTGTACCCTTTTCTCCGGTAGCGTAATTTGTTCCGTTTGCACAATGATCTATAATTTCTGTACTAAATATACCTACAGCTCCTTCTGTTAAAAGATTACCTGGACCAACTATAGCATCTGGAATTACCTTTAACACTTCGTCTACAGTAATATCATAATGTTTAAAAAAGTCTTCTTTTGTACCTCTCCAATGATGAGGAGCATAGTTAGGTTCTGTTGTAATTCTAAAGCGCCAAGTTTTTACCTGAGCCATACCAAATTCATCAACTAAGGTTTGTAAAAAAGCATTTACGTATTGCCTCCATATTTCATAATCATTTGGTGGTTTAGAATTTCCATAAGTATCTTTTACTCTGGGTAAACTCATATCCCATGGCACATTATCTAAAACAATTCTAGGTTTAAAGCCCGTTAGCATAAAATTTCGCATGCTAGTGATTAACCCACTAAAGTCAGTTATAATTTTACCAGAGGCATCCACTCCTTTATAAAAGTTATTTTTATCGTCATTTCTTCCTCCCATCATTCTAACCAAATTGTAACTTTTTACATAAGGTTTTATATTTTGAATAGAGTTTCTAAAGTTTGCAACGTTAAATCTAGTTTGATTAATCATCGGCCTTGTAGACCAAAAATTATAAAACAACCCTTCTGATGAACCTGTATTTATACTAATAATTTTGTCTGGGTCTGCATCAGAATAATCAACGACAACAAAATCACCTTCTTTAACTTCTTCTTCCTCTTCTTCAAAAAGTTCTTCTATTAGAGCTTCCTGTTCCGTAATTCCATCTTTAGAACAAGAGGAAATTATAAAAATTGACAAAACAAGTATGTATATAATGGTAATTTTCTTCATTAATAAAACTTTTTTTTACGAAGTTATATGATTTTACTAAATATAATGTCCTGTACAGTGCTGATGAAGTTGTATTACAATTTATCTAGGAAGTTTATTAAAGAAATAGATCTTGTCTTTAAAGTTTTTTTAGTTGGATGTTTTTATACTCCACCTTCATTGGAGGTCCTACATGCACTTGAACACCAATAAACCCTTTTTTACTTCTATTTTCAGTATCTAAGTCAATTACTTCGCTCATTAAAACGCCATTTACATAATGTTGCATTAAGCTATCTTTTACTACAAGATACATGGTGTTCCAATCATTATCTTTTACAGCAGTTTTTAGTTCTTTTTTTTCGCCTAAAGAAGCAACTACATTTCGGGTTTGCCAGCAATTTCTTTTTACATTTTTACGTAAATTATTTAGAGGAATACTATCTGGTATCACTCCAATATTTACTTTCTCGCCAATATAAGCTAGTGTGGTTCTTTTTTTCTCCTCGTAGTTTTGTCCTACAAATCGTTTTTTACCATCAATGTCAGATTGATAACCTCTTAAAGCAAATGGTTTATTTTTTATCTTTTCACTCCTATAATTAACTCCACTATTGCCTGAAATTGAAATTCTGTATTCTAATTTTAATTCAAAGTTTGTAGGTTGTTCTTTTTCATAAATGATAAAAGAATTTCTCTTTAATATGGTTTCAGGAGTAACTTCTCCTGTTAAAACACCTTCTTTTACAGACCAATATTTTGAATCTCCTTTCCATCCTTCTAAATTTTTACCATTAAAAATGGGTTGAAACTCTTTTGTATTATCAGAATTATTTTTATCACTTTTACAAGAAGCAAATGCTATAAAAAATACTAGTAAAAAATGGTTGATCCTTTTCTCTATTTCTCCAATGTGCATAAGGTCTACTCTCATCCCAAGCAGTAACAGGAGGCTTAAATTGATAATCTGTTTTATAATTATTAGTACAATAATAGCCTTGTTTACGAAGTAATTCACTAATCATTTTTACTTCTGGAGGAGGAACTGCCCCATATTTAGGCAATCCAGTTACCTCACTATAAGAAGTAGTACGCATGTGGTTTGCACCAATACTAGATGGATACATTCCAGTTGCAATTGCAGCTCTACTTGGGGCACAAACACCAGATGTAGAATATAAATTTGGATAAATTACACCTTCGCTTGCTAATTTGCTTAAATGAGGAGTAACTATAGTAGAATCTCCAAAAGAAGGGATGTAATGTCCCATATCTTCTGTGACCAACCACAATATATTAGGTTTCTTAGGCGCTATTTTTTCTTGTTTACAACTGCTGACAAAAAGAATTATAACTAAAATTAAAAAAATATACTGTTTCATATTCGCTTTATTTATAATAGTATTTATATGTAACCGCAAAATAATTAATAAGTTGAACTTATGTATCTTATAGTGTACCGTTTTATAAGTATTATTTACGTGAGATTTACTACAACAGGATACCACAGGGTATACATTTTACAAAAGCATTCTATTTTTAACTTTTAACATAAAAAACACTAAGATGCAAAAAAGTGTATTAATTATATTTTCAATATTATTTTCTTACAGCCAAATTATGGCACAAACCATTAATGCTCCAAAAGGAAGAATAGCCATAGTTGCAGATGGAAACTCACCTGACCCAGATGACTTAGGAGGAACAACAATTAGTTTGGCTTTATTACGTTCTGCAGGACTTGAAGATAGACTGGTACATTATTCGCATAGTTGTGATTTAGAAAGAGATGATAGAATTTCAAAAAAAGCGGAAACAGAGAGACACCATTTAATGCAGATAGCTTGTGATATGACTGCAAGACGTTGGGGTGGTTTTAAGCATTTGACTTTTTTTGATGCTATTTGGCAAAAGGAGGAAACTATTACAGACTTATGCTTTGCTATAAATGCTTCTTCTAAAGAAAGTCCGCTTTGGATAATTGAAGCTGGTGAACCAGATATTATTGGAATGGCGTTACAAAAAACACCAAAAGCAAAACACAAATTTGTAAAAGTGATTACACATCACCCTGCAAATGATAATGCTGGTGATTTTTATACCTGGCAACAGATTTTAGATTTTGGTATTGAGGAAGTTCGTATTCCTGATCAAAATATAAAATTAAAGGTTCCTATTGCTGAATGGGATTGGGCTAAAAATCATACAGATTCGCGTATTCAATTGATTTGGACCATAGGAAAATTAGCAGAAGTAGATGATGTTGTTCGATTTCAAAAAGGAAAATGGGATTGCTCTGATGCTGGTATGATTTTGTACTGGATTACTGGAGCAAATAAGAATAATGGCCTAAAAAAAGGAACTGTTGATGATGTAAAAAATATATTGTTAGATTACATTAAAAATAATCCTGAACCATCAAGAGGTCCTAAAAAGAAAACAAAGAAATAAGAATAAGAACACCTATTAAAATTTATTGGTGATATTTTTTTATTTCTAAAAAAAAATAAATATGAAAAATTCATTTTACCTTCTATTAGTAATATTTACTCTTGTTTTTAATTATCAAAATTTAGAAGCTTCTCATAATGAGCCTATACTTTCAACTAAATTTTCTACGGTTACACCTATTACTCAAGAAAATATTCAAACAGCTGTAAATGCTTGGTTGACTGATGCAGTTACTACAGAAGCAACTTATGGGCATATAAAAGACTGGGACGTATCAAATATTACCAATATGGATTATTTGTTTCAATACAAATCTGAGTTTAACGAAGATATTTCGAATTGGGATGTTTCTAAGGTTACTTCTATGAGAGGTATGTTTTGGGGGGCTACTCGTTTTAATCAAGATATAAGTAGTTGGAAAGTTTCTAATGTAAAAGATATGTATGCAATGTTTGCGTATGCTTCAGATTTTAATCAAGACATAGGTTCTTGGGATGTTTCTAATGTAACAGAAATGCTAGGTTTGTTTTTCGCTACAACTAATTTTAATCAAGATCTAAGTAATTGGTGTGTATCTAATATTACATCAACCCCTCCATCTTTTTCTGATAGTTCTGGTTTACAAGAAAACTTTAAACCTCTTTGGGGTTCTTGTCCTAAAGCTAAATTGACTACAGAAGTTGCCACAACTATAACTGAAAATTCTGCAATTTTAGGAGGTACAATAATATCATCAACAGAAACTGTAACAGAAAGGGGTATCCTATATTCAACAGTAGAAAATGAATCCAACCCACAATTAGCCCAAGAAGGTGTTGTTAAAGTTGTTATTGGAAATGGTATAGGTTCATTTGTGGAAATGATTACTGGTTTGTCTGAAGGAACCGTATATACATATAGAGCCTATGCTATAACATCCTCTTCCATAAATTATGGAGATGTTTTAGAATTTAGAACTTTAGGAATTACACCAATTACCCAATCAAACATTAGAACCGCAGTAAATTCTTGGGTAGAGGATGCAACAGCAACAGAAGCCATTTATGGACATATTAAAGATTGGGATGTATCTAATGTAACAGATATGAGCCGATTATTTGAAGGTAAAGGAACATTTAATGAAGATATAAGTAATTGGAATGTTTCCAATGTAACAAATATGTATTCTATGTTTTCATTTACAAATGATTTTAATCAAGATATTGGAGATTGGGATGTATCTAAGGTAAAATATATGTCTTATATGTTTTATAAATCCTCTAAATTTAATCAAGATATAAGTAATTGGAATATTTCTCAAGTCGAAAATCTGGAATTAATGTTTGGATTTGCTACAAATTTTAACCAAGATTTAGGGAGTTGGGATGTGTCTGCTGTGATAAATATGAGTGGAATGTTTAATGAAGCTACTAATTTTAATCAAGACCTTAGTAAATGGTGTGTGTTTAACTTTACAGTTGAGCCAACTGAATTTTCAACTAATTCAGCTTTAGAAGAAAATAATAAACCTGTTTGGGGTAATTGTAATATTTTGAACATAACAACTGAAGAAGTCACTGAAATAACTGAAACTTCAGCAGTATTTGCAGGAAATATAACAACATCAACAGAAACTGTTACAGAAAGAGGTGTTTTATATGCACCAATTTTAAATTATTTAACCCCTGAATTAGAAAAAAATGGAGTTCTAAAAGTTACTGTTGGTAATGATGTTGGATCGTTTAATACAACCGTAACTAATTTAGAGCAAGGTACTGAATATGCGTACAGAACTTATGCCATAACAGCTTCTGGCACAAGTTATGGAAAAGTATTAAATTTTAAAACATTAGGTGTAAAACTGATTACTCAAGAAAATATTTATATAGCTGTAAACACTTGGATAGAAAATCCATCAGAAGCTGAGGCAACTTATGGTCATATAAAAGATTGGGATGTTTCTAAGGTTACAGATATGAGTTATTTATTTTTTAACAAAAGTAATTTTAATGATGATATTGGCAATTGGGACGTTACTAACGTAACAAATATGACTCAAATGTTTTGGAATGCCACTAATTTTAACCAAGACCTTTCTAAATGGTGTGTTTCTAATATCACTGAAGAACCAATACAGTTTTCAGATAATTCTTCAATTCAAGAAAATCATAAACCTTATTGGGGTTTTTGTAATATTGTAGAATTAAAAACTTATGAAGCTACTGATATTACCTATACATCAGCAGTTGTTTCAGGAGAAATTATAGCATCACCAGAAACAGTAACTGAAAGAGGAATTCTTTACGCACTTAAAACAACAAATTCAAATCCTCTAATTGGAGAATCAGGAGTTACAAAACTTACTTTGGGTAAAGGGCTAGGTAGTTTTAGCACTGCAATATCAAATTTATCCTTTGGTATATATAGTTTTAGAGCTTATGCTGTGAGTACATCTGGTGTAAGTTACGGAAGGGTATTCACTTTTAAAATAGTTACCGAAATCACTCAAGAAAATATACAAACAGCAGTAAATGAATGGATTACAGACCTATCAGTTGCAGAAGTTAAATATGGGCATATAAAAGATTGGGATGTTTCTAATGTTACAGATATGAGCTCTTTATTTAACAATAAAAGAGATTTTAATGATAATATTAGTAAATGGGACGTTTCTAATGTTAATAGTATGAATAGAATGTTTTCTGGAGCTACAAATTTTAATCAAGATATAGGTGCTTGGGATGTTTCAAATGTTACCAATATGTATGCAATGTTTAGTGATGCGACTTATTTTAATCAAGATATAGGTTCTTGGAATGTTTCTAATGTTAACCACATGTATGCAATGTTTAGTAATTCAAATAATTTTAATCAAGATATAGGCTCCTGGGATGTCTCTAGTGTTACCAACATGTCATTTATGTTTTCAGTTACAAATTTCAATCCATCTAAATTTAATCAAGATATAGGTTCTTGGGACGTATCTAATGTTACTGATATGTCTTTTATGTTTTTACGTAACACTAGTTTTAATCAAGATATTGGAAGTTGGAATGTTTCTAGCGTTACTAATATGGAAAAAATGTTTAATTATTCTGAAAGTTTTAATAAAAATATTAATAATTGGGATGTATCTAAAGTAACTAATATGTCTTCTATATTTAGAGATTCTAATTTTAATGGAAATATAGGTTCTTGGAACGTATCTAATATTACTGATATGAGTGATATGTTTAAAAATGCAATCAATTTTAATCAAGATATAGGGTCTTGGGATGTTTCTAATGTTACCAATATGTCTTCTATGTTTGAAGGGGCTTCCAGTTTTAATGGAAATATTAGCTCTTGGAATGTAAGTAATGTAACTAACATGAGAGGAATGTTTTGGAATGCAACCAGTTTTAATGTAGATATAAATAACTGGAATGTTTCGAGTGTTACAGATATGTCTTTAATGTTTACAGAATATACAGGTTCTAAAAATTTCAATCAAGATATTAGTAGTTGGGATGTTTCTGCAGTTACAAATATGACAGGAATGTTTGCAGGTGCAAACAAATTTAACCAAGATATTGGTAGTTGGGATGTTTCTAGTGTTACCAATATGTCTAGTATGTTTTCTAGTGCAACTAATTTTAATCAAGATATTAGTAATTGGGATATTTCTAATGTAACAAATATGGAATCGATGTTTTTTTATGCATCAAATTTTAATCAGAACCTTAACCAATGGTGTGTTACTAATATTACCAGAGAACCTAATAGATTTTCATCTAATAGTGATTTACAAGAAAGCAACAAACCTATTTGGGGTACTTGCCCAACAATATTAACTATATCTACAGAAAACCCTATTGATGTAACCCATAATTCTGCTACTCTTGGTGGTACTATTTCAACAACAAAAGAAACAGTTACAGAGAGGGGTATAATTTATGTTTTAAAATCAACAAATGAAAACCCTAAAATTGGTGAAAGTGGAGTTAACAAAGTTGTTATTGGAGATGGTTTAGGTACATTTAGTACAACCATAACTACATTATTAGAAGAAACTGCATATACTACCAGAGCTTACGCCATAACAAATGCTGGTGAAAGTTATGGAAGAGTTTTAATGTTTACTACTGTAAAGTATGTTACCCCAATTACACAATCAAATATAAAACAAGCAGCTGCGCAATGGGTCTCAAACCCAACAAAAGCGGAGGAAATTTATGGGCATATAAGCGATTGGGATGTTTCTAGCATAACTAATATGAGTGAGCTTTTCCAAGAAGCAGATTCTTTTAATGAAGATATTAGCAATTGGGATGTTTCAAATGTAACAGATATAAGTAGGATGTTTAGAGGTGCTTATAATTTCAATCAAGATATTTCTAAATGGGATGTTTCCAAAGTTAAAAATATGGGCGGGATGTTTCAAAGTACAGGGTTTAATCAAGATATAGGGAATTGGGATGTTTCTAGTGTTTCAAATATGCAAGCAATGTTTGCCTTTAATTTCGAATTCAACCAAGATATAGGGAATTGGGATGTTTCTAGTGTAAATAATATGTATTCAATGTTTAGGCTTGCACACAGTTTTAATCAAGATATAGGAGCTTGGGATGTTTCTAAAGTAAGGAGAATGGGTATTATGTTTGAAAGTGCAACAAGTTTCAATCAAGATATAGGCAATTGGGACGTTTCTAGTGCAACAGACATGAGAGCTATGTTTGCAGAAGCAACAAGCTTTAATCAAGATATTAGTAATTGGGATGTTTCTAATGTTATTAATATGGGAAGAATGTTTTCAAATGCTTCAGAATTTAATCAAAATATTGGAGACTGGGATGTCTCAAAGGTTATAGAAATGGAAAGTATGTTTTATAACACCCCTTGGTTTAATCAAGATTTGAGTAACTGGTGTGTCTCTAATATTACATCTGAACCTTACTCTTTTTCATCAAGATCTGGTTTAGCAAATAGTAATAAACCAGTTTGGGGATCCTGTCCATCATTAAATGCAAGAGATTTTGAAATCGATAAAAACATAACCATTTACGTTTCTAACAATAACCAACTTAATATTTCAGGAATTACTGTTGGAGAAAAGGCTAAAATTGAAATTTTTAATATTTTAGGTAAAAACTTAGATTCTTTTGTAATACAACAAGCTGAAGTAAATAATAAAATTGCTTTAAAAAACACAAACACAGGTTTGTATTTGATTAGGCTTAAAACTTCTTCATCAACAAAATTTAAAAAGATTTTTATATATTAAACTTAGGTAATTATTGGTTTGTAGCTGTTTTTATAATAACCTTTTTAATAAGATGTTTTTATACTCCACTTTCATTGGTGGGCCAACATGTACTTGCACACCAATAAAACCTTTTTTACTTCTGTTTTTGGTATCTAAATCTGTAACATCACTCATTAGAACACCATTTACAAAATGTTGCATTCTATTGTTATTTACAATAATATGCATCGTATTCCAATCATTATCTTTAATATGAGATGTCAATTCTTTTTTATCTCCTAAAGAAGCAACTACATTTCTTGTTTGCCAGCAATTTCTCTTTATATTTTTTCTAAGGTTCGTAGTAGGAATAGTATCTGGCATTGCTTCAATAATCACTTTCTCGCCAATATAAGCTAGTGTGGTTCTTTTTTTCTCCTCGTAGTTTTGTCCTACAAATCGTTTTTTACCATCAATATCCGACTGATACCCTCTTAAAGCAAATGGTTTATTTTTTATCTTTTCACTCCTATAATTAACTCCACTATTGCCTGAAGTTGAAATTCTGTATTCTAATTTTAATTCAAAGTTTATAGGTTGTTCTTTTTCATAAATGATAAAAGAATTTCTCTTTAATATGGTTTCGGGAGTAACTTCTCCTGTTAAAACACCTTCTTTTACAGACCAATATTTTGAATCTCCTTTCCATCCTTCTAAATTTTTACCATTAAAAATGGGTTGAAACTCATTTGAATTTTCGGAATTATTTTTATCACTTTTACAAGAAGTAAATGCTACAAAAAATACCAGTAAAAAACTGATAAATGCTGAATTATTATTTTTTAAAATCATACATCTGTATTTAAAAAGTTTGAACTGCTTTTGTGCTATTTGTTGGTGTACTTATCTTTTTGTCATTATATTCTAAACTAGTTCCATCACCAATATACAAAGTCACTTTTTCTTTATCGTTATTTTCTTCAACTCGAACAATTCCATAATGCCCTTGAAACTTTAGGTTTAGATTTGAGATGTTGATTGCTTCATTTTTATCATTACAAATAATATAATCTACTATTTTTTTATTGTTCACATTACTTACAACTTTTGCTCCAACAACTTTACCATTTACTTGTAACTCTTCTACAGATTTTACAGATAATTTTTTGCCTTTTGTGGGTTCTAAAACCACAACAAAAGGTTTTTCCCAAGCTTCTCCTTTTTGTCTAATAACTAATACTTGCGTATCTTTTTTGTCATAGCCATTTCTAGCTTCTCTTGTTGCAGGAGCTAATGCTTTTGTGTATTCTTTATCTGTTCCACTTGGCACAAATAGATGCATTGCTCTGTTTTTCTTTCTAACATCAAATCTAATATTTATTGCTTCTTTTAAAGGTTTTGATACTTTTTCATTTTCAAAAAAGCGCCAACCTGGAGATTGCACAACATCTCCAATATCATTATTGTACCTTGTTGTAGTTTCTAAATGAATCTTTTCTAAATCTGCGGTTTTTAATCGCATTTTATCTCCAATATTATGATATACATAATCGTGAAATTTATTTTCTTTATTGGCTTTAGATCGAAATAAATCGAAATAATACCCTGAAGTTTCGCTTGTTCTTACAATACCTAATGTACGTTGCTGTGTAACGTCGTTTACTTCGTCATTTAAAAACTGAGTCGCAAAATTAAAATTCTTTGTAATTGGGTCTTCTAAATGAGCAGGTTCTGCAGCGATATTTTTAACCTTATTTTGCCAAACATTGGCTCTACCTTTCCAAGAACCTTCTGCTCTACCATGAGATGTTCCATTTACAATTACAGTATTGTTTCCTGCATACAATCTAAAATACTTTTCATGTAAAGGAATACGTCTTTGTTTTACGGTTTCTGGCAAACCGCCATTTGGAGCCATAATATAATCTGCTCCATATAATTCCATGGCAATTCCTGTTACATGAGAATGTACATAATGCGCACCTCCAATAATCCCAGTTAAACCGTAAGTTTCATTATTTTCTTTAGCATCGTTTCTTTGCAATGCAATACCCGCGTGTTTTATAATTACAGTTGGTTTTCTAAAATCAATTTCATCTTCTATTTTTTCTGGAATTGGATGCCCCCAAAACAACTGCAATTCTTGATAATTGTTAAAGGTATCATCAGAAAATTTTGTTTTTCTACCTCCTCTTGCTTTATGAGCCTGTTTCAAAGCAATTTGAGCCTTTGTTTTTAAATCTTTATAACCTCTTCTATCAGCTAAATCTAAAGTATATCTGTATAATTTTTCTGTGTAATCTTTATAACGTTTAGAATCTCCATATCGTACAAAAGTTCTATCTGGATTTCTTAAATTATCAAACAAAAAATTACCTTCAAAAATATGTTTGTAATTTTCTGGAACGTTCAATTCTGGCTTAATACGATCTACAAGATTAATGGTCATTGTAATAATTGACATAAAACTATAGCTCAACGATTCTGGCCAAATACCTTGTTCTCCAAAAATTGGTAAAATTGTTTTGGTAAATGAATTTTGATGCGCTGTTCCTTTTTCCCAAAACACATTGAATAAACGCTCTCTTTCTACATCATCTTCTACGCATAAAATGGTAAACAATGCGCCTGGAGCAGTTAATATTGGGTGATTCGAAACAATGCTACCATGCTTGTCTGGTTTGCCATATTCTTGCAAAGCGTCTCCAACCATATTTAAAATGGCTTTTTGAGCTTTGTTATTATCAAACGGAATTCTTTTGTCTTGTTTTGCGTTGTAAACTGTTGCATTTTTCGATTTTAAATAGTCGTAAATAAAATCATAGGTTAATGCAAATGGACCGTAAGTAGTTCTTGGGTCGTAAAATTCGTTTCCACAAATGGCTGTATTTTCTGGGGTTCTTTTCGCAATTTCATCAATATAAGGAGCCAAAATATCTGCAGCAAACATGGCGTATTTTTTATTTTGAGTTAAATAGTACAACATGGCAGACCTTGAAGCTAAGGCTAAAACTTTGTTGTGTCCTACTGCAAATGAATGCGCCTGAAACTCGGTATATTGCCTGCTGTTTTTTGCAAACTCAGGGATTTTCTCTAGAATTTTTTTTGGATTTTTTTGATGCCCTTTTAATTTATCATCCACTTCTTTGTGCAAATGCAACTCCATACTTTTTGCCCAATCGTACTCTTTAATCAATTCTAAAATATCAGCTCTTTCATCATCAGTAGCAAATATAGTTGGATGCTGTAATGTTTGTGAGGATGCGATTAATGTGAAACAAACACAAATTAGCAAGAGTAGTCTTCTCATATTTTTAGTCTTTAGTAATTTTACTTTTCCACCAATTATCATTGGGTTTAAAATCTTTTGAAAGTACTTCTAATCTACTTTTTTCTAAAGACTCTAACTTTTTAGTTTTGATGTTTATTCGTCTTTTTTGACGTTTAATGCTATCAAATTCCATATCCTTTTCAGGGTATTTTGCATCGACTTCTTTTAACCAAGATCTTAATTGATTGCTTAATTTTTGAGCAATTTTTGGATGTTTTGTAATTACGTTTAATTCGTCTTTTTCTGTAGAGGGTAATTTGAATAATTCCTCTCTATTATCTTCCCAATAATGTATTAATTTCCAGCCATTTTGTTGAATGATAGACGAAGGCTCTCCTCCTTGATTTCCATAATGAGGATAATGCCAATACAAAGGTCTATCTACGTTCATTTCTTTTCCTTCTAAAATTGGTTTTAAACTAATACCATCAATGTGTTGTTCTGGTTGTAAAGGAATATTTGCTAGATCTAACAAAGTTGGATAAAAGTCGGTATGAATTACAGGGAAACTTGTTGCTGTTGCTTTATTTTTCAACCAAGGAACTTTAATAAAAAATGGCTCTCTAATTCCACCTTCCCATTGATATCCTTTACCACCTCTTAAAGGTAAATTACTTGTGGCATAATGATCTCCAGAAGCCACTCCTCCATTATCAGATGTAAAAACTACAATGGTATTTTTATCTAAATCATTTTCCTTTAAAGCATTTAAAACAATTCCAACAGCATCATCCATGGTTTCTACCAAACCTCCATAAATCGGATTATCTTGCACTTGTCTAACAGGTAAAACACGTTCCATTTTATAACCTGATTTATCAATACCTAAACTATCAGCTTTGTTTCTATATTTACTCCATTTTGTTTCTGTAGTTTGTATAGGTGCATGCACTGCATAAAATGATAAAAAGACAAAAAAAGTACTGTCTTTTTGTTGTTGAATAAATTGAGCAGTTTCTTTGGCTAAACGAATGGTTAGATTTTCTCCTTTTTCTTTATCTTTTAGTTTCGGATTTTTGAACGGTGAAAAGAATCCTCCTGAAGGCCCTCCTCTGTGAAAGCCACCTTTATTAATTTCGAAACCATGATCTTCAGGATAAGAACCTTTATCTCCTAAATGCCATTTTCCTGCAAAAAAAGTATTATATCCTTCTTCTTTAAAGGCTTCTGCTAATACTTTATCTTGTTTAGGTAATTCTTTTACATAATCTGCAGGTAGCAGTTTATCGTATCTTTTTCTTGTTCTCCAATCTTCGCCTACTTTTGCACCTATCCAATCTGTAATGCCATGTCTAGCCGTAAATTGACCAGTCATAATACTAGCTCTAGAAGGGCTACACACCCTACTTGAAGCATAGCCTTGAGTAAACATCATTCCTTGATTTGCAAGCCGATCTACATTTGGTGTTTCATAAAATGTACTACCTGTACTCCCTAAATCATGATAGCCTAAATCATCAACAAGAATAAAAAGAATATTTGGTTTTTTAAGCTTACTTTTTTCTTCTTTTTTACAATTAAAAAGAAGTATTGTAAACAATAAAAAAAAGCATTTTAAAACTTTAAACAATTTAGTTTTTGTAAAATTATATCTTAACTATTTTCTTTACGAAATGATTCTTTTTATCAGAATTAGAAATAAAATATATTCCTTTTTTTAAATTACTTATATCAATAGCTTCTGAAGCTGTTTTTGTATTTATTACACGAACTCTAGCTCCTAAAATATCAGTAATAATTAATTTTGAGTTTTCTGGTAGATTTTTAATTTCTATTTTTCCATTTGTTGGGTTTGGATAAATACTAACCTTTTGCTTTATAATATCGTTTGTAGATAAAGAAGCATCATAACAATTAGATTCTGGATTATTTAAATTCTGTGCAGTTGAATCAGAAACATTACTTCTTCTTAACACTATTTTATCCATAAAAAACGAATTTGACCTTGCATCTACAATAATCGAATAATTACCTGGATTATTAAATGTTGCCCAAATGAATCTGAAAGAATCACCGTCATTTGTATTGGTTACAAACCCCCATCTTCTCAACTCATCACCTGTTGGATCTCTGTTCATAAATGCTTTAAAAAAACCATCCCTAGTAGAACCTTCAGGACAAGCTCTATCAGGATTACTACTACAACTAGGTTTTGGTTCTAAAGCTGGTGTAGCAGTTGCACTATTTTGTTTTGTGGCAAAAAAATCATCGGCTTCAATTTTCAACCAAGCATCATTATGTTCTCCTCTTGATGTACCTTTTCCAATTCGACCTCGCCAAGCCAATCTATAAGTTCCTGGATTGTTAATCTTAATGTTGTAGGTAATTGTTGCTCCAGAAGGTTGACTAAAAAACTCTGTACCATCCCAATAAATGTAATTAATGGTTCCTCCCGATAAATTTGGATCTTCTTCACTACCTGTTTTCCAATCTGACCCAGAAGGTAGAATACCAGATTCCATTTCTATAGTTAAAATCCCGTCTTTTTCTTCAAAAGGCAACGAACCATCACAAGTAGCCGTTTGTGCAAACAATTGAATTGAAACGATTGATACTATAAAAAACACAATATTTTTATTCATAATTTTAAGTTTGTTCAGTCAAAAATACAGGTACTTTTATTTAAAACTATCCTGTAGTAAAGCGATGTTATTTTGATGTTTTTTGATACTTAATTGTATACTTTCCAGAACCTAAAACTACTTCATCTTTATCGTCAAAAGAAGCATCGTTTATTTTTAAAGTTTCGAATTCTTTTTTATCTAATATAATTTTAGCCTTTGTGTTAAAAGGCACTTCAAGATTCATTGTTAAAAGACCACTTTCTGATCTCCAACTATTTTTAATATTCCCATAAGGTGAAGGCACAGAAACAGTTGTATTGGTAATTTGACTAGGAAATTCTGGTTTTACCGTAAACATTTTAAAGCCTGGAGCTTCCATCGAAGATTTAATTCCTCCTAAAGATTCAAAGAAATATGCAGCAAAACCACTGTGCATAGGGTGATTTAAAGAGTTGCTTGGTCCCTCCATTTTTTCCCAAATAAACTGACGTTCTGGCCATGTGGTAAACCCTGAATTCATTACATAAGTCTGACTAGGAAAATCTGGTGTAGTTAAAATTTTATACGCCAAATCTGCTTTACCATATTTAGACAAAACTGTGTAAATGTATCTATTACCATGAATTCCTGTATTATGATGACCTCCTCTAACTTCTACAATATTGTAAGCTAATCCATTAACAACAGTTTCTATTTCCTCTTCTGGAACCATACCAAATTGTAAAGCTTGTACAGTTGCAGTCTGACTTTGATACCATTTGTATTTTGTATTTGGAATATCAACTAAAAACTCTTTATTGAATGCTGTTTTTAACGCTTCTTTTTCTTGTTTCATTTTTGCTTCATAATCAGCATCATTATTCATTTTTGCAAAAGTTTCCATTATGCCTAAAACATCATAAAAATAAGCATTTGCAGAAATAATTGGATCACATTCCATTGCACTCGGATTTCTTCTTCTATCCCAAAGTGGTGGACACCAATCTCCCATTCCATCTTGCATAATTCCGTTTTCTCCTTTAAAATTTAGGTAAAAATTGGTTAAACCTTTCATTGGTTCGTAATAGTCTTTTACGATTTCATCATCACCATAAAACTTATAATTGTACCAAGGCAAATACATGGTTGCAACTCCCCAATCTATTTTTGCATAAGTTGATGTTCTTTTACCTGGAGCAATCATTGTAGGTACTTGAAACTTCAATTCTGGATTGTTATGTCCTTTTGTTGGTCTCATTTGTGTTTTGATGTCTTCCATATATTTTTTATAGAAATCGTACATGTCATAATTGTACAATGCATATTCGCAAAACGCATGTGCATCACCTAACCAACCACATTTTTCTCTGTGTGGACAATCTTCTGGAATACCATGTACATTGTCTACAATTGTCCATTTACTAATGCTATGCATTTTATTTAGCAATTCATCAGAAGAGGAAAAACTTCCTGTTTCTTGAATATCTGTAGCTACCAAAACAGCTTTAATCATATCAGCATCTGGTTTTCTAGAAATTCCTTTAATTTTTGCGTATCGAAATCCATGGTAACTAAATTTTGGTTCCCAAGATTCAACGCCTTCTCCTTTACAAATGTATTTGTACACTTGTGTCATTCCATTGGCTCCACCACCAGTTGAACCTTTATAAATATCTGAACCGTCTGTTAATAGTGCCTCTGTTGTTATAACATCTATTAATTGTCCTTTTTCACCTTCCACATTTAGTTTTATCCAACCTGCAATATTCTGACCAAAATCTACAATCCACTCACCATCTGCTCCTTTAAAAACTTTTTGAGGAGCAAACTCTTGTAGTTTTTTAATTGGCGGAATTTGACTTGCACTTATGTTTCTCAATTTTGGTGATACCTCTTTTGGATTTCCCCAAGAAGTATCATCATAACCAACAGTGTTCCATTTTCCTATTTCGTAACGTGCGTCATACGTATCTCCTCCATAAATATTGTTGAATACAATGGGTCCTGTGGATTCTTTCCAATTTTCATCCGTATAAAAATCTTTTGTGGAGCCATCAGCATATTTTAATTTCACCAAACATTTTACAGTTGGTGGGCCATAAGCCATATCTCTTTCAGATTCTGGATCTCTTTTCCATGAAATATCTTGTGCATAAAACCCGTTTCCTAAAATAATTCCGAATGCATTTTTGCCCGATTTTACTTGTTTTGTAATATCATAATTTACATAATACGCTTGCTTATCATAATTGGAAGGTGCAGGGTCTAATACATGATCACCTACTTTTTCTCCATTTAAATACAACTCATAATATCCTAATCCACAGATATAAACTTGAGCGTTTTCTACTTTTTTATCAATTGCTAATTCGTTTCTAAAATAACTTGCCGCAAAACCATTTACCTTTTTTGCTGGCTGATTTCTCATTCTACCTGTTTTGTAATCTCTATATTGATAAGGTGAAGTTCTGGTGTCTTTATTTAAGGTAATCCATTTAGAATCTCCCCAGTTTTTTTTAGAGATTAATCCCATTTCAAATTTTTGAACTGCCGACCATTTTGTAGCTTCTCCATTTTCATCCCAAATCTTCACTTTCCAGAAATAGGTTTTCATCGCTTTTAAATCTTGGCCTTGGTATTTTACAAATGCAGATTTGTTGCTATCTACTTTCTTCGAATTCCAAACATCTGCATCAGTTTCATTTAATTTTTCTGCTGATGATGCTACTAAAATTTGATATGCAGATTGCGATTTATTGAAACCTTCTGCATCAGCAATCCAAGAAAATAAAGGTTGTTTACTTTCTATTGTTGATGGATTTTGTTTGGTGTTTACCAATAATTTCTCAAAAGTTATTGAGCTACTAGATGTAGAAACTTGTTTGCAAGAAACTAAAAAAATAGCTAAAAGAATTATGGAATAAAACGTTTGTTTGTTTAACATCATTTATGTTTAAATTTACAGGTTATGGTTTTAAAATTTAATATACTTATCTTATTTTACTATAATTTTATGATTAGAAATCCCTTGCTCACTCTCTAATTGTAATATGTAAATGCCTTTTTGTGTATTCTCAAAACGCACTTGTTTTTCTGATATAAAATCACCTTTCTGAACTTCCACTCCATTAATTGAATAAATTCTATATTGTGCCTTTTCTCTATTGTTTATTTTGATATTAAACACACCTTTAGACGGATTAGGGTAAATACTAATTATTTCTTCTTGTACTATCTCTGAAGTGGATAATGTAGCATTAGTTAATTCAATAATATTTATAGAAAGTTTAGGCAAAGTAATTCCTTCACTTCCATGATTAATTAAAGTTAACGGATCTACATCAATACCCATAGCTCTTTCTTCATCTATTTTATTAAATGCAATCGCTTTGTGAATTGATACATCAGTATATTCCTCTCCATCTACATTTATATTGAAAGGCACATCTTGATTACTAAGGTTTACAACGAAAACAGAGATCTTACCATTTTTTGTCACTACTCTTGCGTTAACAGCTTTTACACCATCTACTAAATTTGATACTTCTACGTCACTGTCTATTAATGTGGTATTTTCCAGAGCCAAACGAATGATTTCATAAGCTGAACCAAATAATGTTTTCTCTAAAGGATACTTAATTCTTGGGCGCTCTTTACCACTAGGAGAAATATAGGTTTCCCAAACGTAATGAGAGTTTAATTGCCCATTTACACTAAACCAGTTTGCGCGCTCAAAAATATCTTGATGTTGACTCATAAAAATATAACAATCTGCCATTCCTAAAACAGAAACCGCATTTGGACCACCAGATTTTACGCCCCATTCTGTTAACCAGATTGGTTTATTAGGTGCCACTTTATGGGCATAATTATAAATTGAATTTCCTAAATGTTTTCTAGCTGTAAGTGCAGTACTATAAGCTTCATCGCTATTATTAGAATCATCGGGATCTGAACCTACATAAGTATGTACTGTAACTGCATCAAAATACGTAAGATCTTCCGTTAAATCTTTATTCCAGTTAGGGTTTGCCCAACTATCTCTTCTTAATAAAGGTACAGAAACTCTTATGTTGGGATCTTTAGCTTTTAAAGCTGCAGACATCGATTTTGCTCTAGCAATATAATCTTCAGTATTTGGTATTATTGAGCTTCTTTGACCAGGATAAAAGTTTTCATTCCCCAACTCTATAACTTTTACTTCAAAACCTCTAGAAATCAAATCATTATACCTTGCTATCGTTTCTGGGCTTTCATTATTAAAATCAGTTCCATCTGCGCTCATATTAAATGTCCACATCATATCAAACCCTTTACCTGTTTGAGATTTTCTTGTTGCATTTAAACTTGTAAGTCCATCAATACCCACTTTAATATTATTAGTATCAAATATCTTTATATTGGCTAATAAATCAGGTTTTTTTGTTTTAATCGTTTTATTTACTCCTTGTTCGTATTGAAAAGATTCTTCTCCAAAAAGTCTAGTAACATCTCTTCTCCAATCGTACCAATTTGCCCATAAACCGTGAGGAAATCTTATGGTTATTGGTTTTAGTTTATTTATTAAGTCTTTTTCTTTTGCAGTTGAAAAATGATGTGTATTTGTACCCAGTAATAGATTATTAAACACTTCTGTCTTCGAAGATGTTATATTAATTGTTGCTTCCATATTGGTAGGCAAATTAAATGGGTAATCTTGAGAAAATACAGATACAGTGAGCAGTAAGGTAATGCAAAAACAAAGTAATTTCTTCAACATTTCTATAATATTTAACTTTTAGTTACTCAAAAATAAAATTCTTTTCTAAGAACAGTATCCTGCACAGTCCTTCAAAAAAGTTGATTTTAATTAAAGTTCTATCAACCTGAAACTTTAAAATTATACTTGAAACTATCAGTATTGTATAAATAGTATCAATAACTTAAAAGTTTTACAGGACCTTCTAATCCTGTTGGCGCCAAATCTTTGTAATTTCTAGTCCATCTATTCGTTAAAGGATTGTTGAGTGATTTACAATAATTAGCCAATACTGTAGTATATTTTATTTCTATTTTATTTTCTCCTTTTTTTAGATGGTTTTCAATTTCATAAATTGCTTTTCCATACCAGCGTTTTCCAACTTTTTTACCATTTACGTACAATTCTGTAATTCCTCCATTTACATTTCCTAAATCTAAGTGGTTGTAATCACCATCATTATTTAGGGTTATTGTGTAACTAATTTCTCCTCCAAATGAGCTTTTTGTTTTGTCTTCTGACTTGCTAAAATCAATCAATTCATCCATTTGCCAAGTAAACGTTTTTCCATCAACTCTAGTTCCTGTAACATTCCAAGTACCAGTAATTTCTGTTGAAGTTTGAATCTTAGTTATTTTATTTAAAGGCTTTTCTATTGGTTTTTCATCTTCAAAAACTAACAATAAAGATTCTAAAGGATTCAAGGAAATTTCTAACTCATTTGCATTTTTAGCATAATAATATGGTTTTCTTTTTCCAGTTTCTGGATTCCATATATAAGGATATTTCCCTTTTACAGGAAAATCAGCCTTAAATTTTGCAGCCTCAAATTTGTGAACATTTGTAAAAAAATACAATTCTTTCTCTTTCGTATATTGATGAATTTGATACACTTTTTTAGAAGGATTACTTATCACTACATCTGGAACAATTGCAGATTTCTCAAGAAAACCTTTTGTCCAATTGAGTAGGTTTTTTAAGGATTTTGGCTGATTAACTTGGATAAATGCGTTTGGATTTTTAGCTAAGAGATTCTCCATGATTTCTTTAACTTTTTCATCGTTTTTATCTGAATCTTTAAAGTGCAATGATTTTTTTGGAAGCTCATCAATTACAACAACTTTACCTCCTGAAGCCACAAATTTCTGAATGGCAATAGCGGTTTCTGGATGAATGGATTGCAAACTAGCTAAAACCAATAGTTTATAACGCATTTTTCCAAAAGCAATTTCACCATTTTTGATTTCAGCTTTAGTCAACACATTTTGATTGATATATTCACAAGAATAGCCCAAATGACTGATAGGTTCCCAGATTTTATGTAAATATTTTGGCTCCATATGAAAAGGCTCTCTTGCCAAACCTTTATCTCCCCAAATATCAGCAGTTGGCCCAATAATGGCAATCGATTTATCTGCTTGCGAATTTTGAAAAACCGTTGATAATCTGGCATTATAATCTACCCAACTATTGAGGTGTTTCCACCAGGTATTTTGTTCACTAAAATAGGCTCCATAACGAATCCAACCAGGAAAAGGTGCTGATTTTGGAGAATAATTATAACCGTGTAAAATTGAATGATTAATCCCTGTGATGAAATTCATATCATCATGCTGCTTAATTTCTTCTAAAGTGGTTTTAAAAACACCACGTGTATTGGTCATTACTTCTGAACTTATAATCTTTTTATTTGTAAGATGTCCTCCAGCAGAAGCATATAGGTTCCAAGTCATATACCCATGATTTTGATTCCATTGCCATAAAGAATCTTTCATTTCTGCAGAATAAATCCAATTGTTACTTTCTGGGATATCAGGTATCATATAGCCATCCAACATTCCCATTAAAAATGGTGTTCCATAGGCTTGATATCTACACAATACACCATTTTCTTCACAGAAATCTTTATAGGTTTGGGTAAAGTTTTTTAAGAAAACCTCTACCAACAAGTTGTTGTAATCGTAACGAACACGCTTTAATTTCTCTTTAAAGTCTGATGAAAAACTGTTTGCATAATCATCATTACCATAATTCCCTTTGGCTGAATAAAAAACAAAAGGCATCCATTCTTTTAATTGATAGCCATAAGCATTGTAAAAAAGTGTCTCAAAACCATCTGTCCAATTAGCACCAGAAACTTCAATACTGTCACAAAAAATAGCTCTAATTAATTGATTTAAAGGAATCCCAGAACGTTCAGAAATTTTCTTTAATCTGCTTAAATAAGCCAAAGTCATTTCTTTTTTATAATGATCCATTACTGGTCCTGCTCCTCCTGGAGCACCTAAAGTAACCTCTCTAAAATTTTGCTGAATTAACGCATAACTCAGATAATAATCACCAGGTTTTTCAATTTTATAGGTTAGTTTTTTGTTTTTATCTAAAAATCCTGAAAGGTTAATAATTTCATCTTCATCATTACAATTTACAGGAACTAACGCTAAATTAGCAAGCGTATACGTTGTTCTTTTACTGATATGTCTTTGTGATCGAGATTTACGGTATTTTTTTTTGTACAAGTTGATTAGGTAATCTTCATCAACTTCAATAATTGCATTTGAGCCAAACAAAATTTTATCAGTTACCATTCGCTGACTCGTTTCTTCGTCTTTTAAAAACTCGCCTCCAAATGGCCAACCTGTTCCAGCAATAATATCTGTAATCATCCCCAAATCTTTCGCTTTTTTTGCAGCGTGAACAACCATATCTACCCATTCATCACTCATCCAAACTAGTGATTTCTCACTTTTATCAAATGCGAGTGGCATCGCAATAGGATTTATTTCTACACCACCAAAGCCAACATTTTTTAGCGATTCTAATTGTCTATCAAGTTCTTTTGCTTTGATTTTATTACCATTCCACCACCAACGTACAAAAGGTCTTGCTTCTGCTGGCGGATTTTGGAATTTGCTAAATAAATCTTGTTTGTTTGTATTTTTTAGACTGTTTTCTTCACAAGAAGAAACTATCAAAACTAGTAGAAAAGCAAAAAAATAATAGTACCCTTTCATTTATTAAGTAGTATTAACGTATAATATTTGTTGAAAAATAGACTTTCTTTCAAGAATTATCATCCTGTACTTACTTGTCAATGAGAATTAAATGAAATAGATGTTTTTTAATTAGGTTTTTTTTTACGTTTTCATACTATTATCCTATTGTTTGATAAATTTTGATTCGTAAGGTTTACCTTGAACATCAGTCATTCTAATTATATATACTCCATTACTTAATGAAGACATATCTAAGGTATTAGCATTTACAGTGAATGTTTTTATCATTCTTCCTGATAAATCGTACACTTTTGCTTTCACCATTTTACTACCTTTAATAGTCATCATTTTACGAACTGGATTTGGAAACAAGTTTATGTTATTGATTTCAAGTTTATTATCAGTAATACTAAGACTTGAAAGGTAATCTTGAAGATTTTCAATATTCATTACTTCATTAATTTCAGATTCAGAAAGTACATCATTAAACATATACACTTCATCTAACATCCCAGTAAAATTTCGTACAATTTGAGAGGCTGAAAATGAACCAAAAATTAGTTTACCAATAGATTTAGGTTTATCAGTTTCAAATTCATAACCTTCAGCAATACTTCCACGTTGTTGCCCATTTACATAAAATTTATGCTGTCTTTGTCCTTCTCTTTGGTCTATTACCAAAGCAATATGCAACCAGTCATCTTTTTCATTGTTATCTACATTAAAAGAAATGGATTTTTTTTGATGTGAAGATCTAAAGCTTAAATCAGCACCATTAGAATATAATAAAGTACGTCCATTTGTAGGTTGTAAAATGTCACCACGAGTTGTGTAATCTGTAACCTTCAACCAAAACGCAATTGTATAAGCAGTTTCAGAACTGTATTCGAAAACATTATTTGCAGATGTAAAATAGGATCCTTCTGTATAACTAAATGCTGCTCCTTTACCATATTTTCCACTAGAATAAGTTACAGCAGACCCCATAGTTGCATCATTATTATTACCACTTTCATCAGTACCACTATCTTCTAAGGGTAAATAAAACAGAAGTTTGTTCGTAAAAATACCTGCTTTATCTAAAACCTTAAACTTTATAGTTGCTTCAGCAGTTTTACCATCAGTATCTGTAACTATAGCCTTTAACTCATATTCTCCACCTTCTAAATCTAACAATGATGACGTACTTGATGAAGAAAAATTATAAGGTGTATCTGTTTTTGTAGCTATCAATTGATCATCAAGAAACAATTCTACTTTTTCAATGCCTTCATCATCGCTAACATTTAATTCAATATCTAGAGACGAATAACCTTTTTCAATTTCGCTATCTGCACTAGGGCTAATAAACGAAATTTCAGGAGCATAGTCTACAAATACGCTTGCATTAAACTCCCAAACTCCAGGTATCACATTGAATTTTAGAAAAGCATCATCCTCACTATTAAAAGAGATTCCCTGAACTGCATCTACAAATGCATTATCTTTCCAAACAGTTACACCTCCAACAGTTACTTCAAAAATTTCTGTATTTGTTTTTGGTATTCCTACAACTGCAGTGGTATTATTTGGCGATTCTATTTTGAGGTTAAAATTTGTTTTACCAGCAGTAACCTCAACTAATATGTCTCCTTTAACAGAAGGTACTTTCGTTTTAAAAGAATCCAAATTAGTTAAAGTTGGACATACTTCGTAAGATGCCCAAGCAACTTCGGTAGCTTTAATTCCTGTTATATAACGAGATAATATATAGTTAGGTGCATTCCAAGCGTGGTTAGGCGTACCCAAACTACCTTTTGGATCACTCTCAAAACGTTCGTACAAGGTCGTTAAATTCGGGTTATCCACCTGAAAATCATATACCTCTCTCATTCTCGTTAATGCTTTTTCTGGGTGCCCTAACTGCATTAATGCCTCTTCTGCTAACCATTCAAAATGTGGACTTGATTTTCTAACTGGGAATAACACTTCATTTACTAAAGTCTCATAGTGACTTTCATCAGCTAAACCTGCTATAACAGCCAGTGAACTAACACGTTCTTCAATTGCGTTTCCTGAAGTATTATAACTACTACCTCTCCAATATTTTTGTACATAGTTTTGCTTGATGCTATTAATTCTGTTATCATACCAAGGTATATCTTCAGTTTTATCTAATACAATAGCCATTTTTTTGGCTGCTTTTAGTGCGATATAATACCATGTAGCTCTTATTGCGTGTGAATCACGATCGCTTCCCCAATCTGTCCAATTTACGCCTCCTATCCTATTTTCTGGCATCCCATCTGAAGCCATATTCCATAATTTTAGGTACGTTAATATAGCTGGATATGCATTTTCTATAGTCGCTTTATCACCAGTATTATAATAATATTGCCAAACCACATTGTCAATAAATTGCAGACTTTGTGCTGCAAATTCGGCAGTTTTAGTTTGAAAACTACCAAAACCTGGAGTCAAGCCTTCTATGATATCTCCTCTTCGATAGTTAATGGTATTATCAATGGCTTTCTTTAATAATTTTCTTCCTGCTTCATCTAAAGTATAGAAAATTGCTCCTGTTTGATCACCAACATCTCCAATCCACAATGCTCTTTCTCTATCTGGGCAATCCATATATCCATCTCTTGCACAGATGTATAAAGTATTTCTTGCCATCCACCATAAACGATTGTAAAATTGATCATCACATTCAAAATTACCTGTCATTTCACCTACACCTGTCCAACGATATTTTAGTTCTTGTACTTCTACTCCTGAAGGAATGCTGTATTCGACATAATGTCCATTGAACCAAGTATATCCTTCAAATTCTTGAACACCACTTTTAGAAATATAAGTTGATTTTAACAAGTGAAGATTATTATCAGTATCTATAACAACAGTTTTACCAGATGTAGCATTCAACTTTATATAAGGAGTAATTTGCTGGTTGAATGGTAGTTTTGCTCTTATCGTTTTATTAGACCCAGTATTGTTGATATAAGGGAGTTGAATTGTAGCCCCATTTACTGTCATTGATGGATAATCTGTTAATCCTCTATCATTCCATTGAGGTATAGCACGTTCTACCAAATTGCCCCAAGGTTGACTATTTACACCTCCTTTTTCTGTAGGTGTGTCCCAATTACTATCATCATAACCTACAGTATACCAAGCACTATCTGTCCAATCACGCAATGCATTTCGAGCATCGAATTTTACGCTATAAGGGGTAATTCTATTATCTGCTCCACCTCCACCACTATTTGGATCATAGGCTGGATGTAATTTCATTTTCCACGAGGTATTTGTATTTAAGTCTGAATTCCAATCAGCAGAAACATATAAACCTCCTTTACCACTATCTAAGTGCGACTTTCTTGTACGTCCAAAATACCAAGCTAAAATGGCTATGGTATTTTCACCCGATTTTAAGTAAGGTGCCAAATCAACTGGATCGTAATACGTGGTATTTGGTGCAGCGCCTCTTGCCAATCCTCCTTCAAACAACACCATCTTTCCATTTATCCAAAGCCAATATTTACTATCGACAGCAATTTTCACCATTGCTTCTGATGGAACTGCATCAATAGTAATGGTTTTTCGAAATGCCATCCAAGTATTGGCTGGCCCATCTTGTTGTTGCCAAATCCATTGAGATTGCGCATTTACAGAAGTTATTGAAATTGTTAGAAGGAAAAAAAGAGATAATAAAAATTCTTTTCTTTTAATTTCACTGTAAAATTCTTTTTTGCTATTCATTACTTTGATGGATAAAATCTTCTCAACTTATTATGTGGACGTAACCTGAAGTTTGTCTATTTTTTTTTCGGGCTACTATATTAAAAAGAATATGCGTAAAAAGTATCCTGTTAACTCCTGATATATGTATATAAACTTGAAATTAGCCTTTGATTATTTGGATTGTAAGGTCAGCTTTCGAATTCATAAAAATTTTCATTTTTACACTAATCTAAATATTTCTTCAGTGAAAATTTAAAACATAAAAAAGCAAACATCACTATTAACATGATATTTGCTTTCTATAAATTTATAGTGTTTTGTTCTTTTTTTAATATTACTGTTTGTTTAATTTATCTATAAGAAACTCAACCAATGAATTATATTTCGTTTTGGAACTTGGGTATTTTAAATGAGCTTCTACATTTAACTCGTCCATTTTTTCTTTAAGTGCAATTCCAAAATCTACATGATGAATAACCCAACCTTTAAATTTCTTTGGATTGTCTTTGCTTGGTGCAACAGCGTTTGGATTCATCGAATATTGCATATAAATAGGTGGGTCATCAGTTGAAACCAAAGCCAAAGCAGATATGCTCTTTGCTATTTCATCGGCTTCTTCCATATTTTCAACACCATAGATTTGAAGACGTGTTTTACTTTTAAATTCTGACTCTGTACCTGGCGCATATTTAGCTAGATGTTTAATCCAAAAATCAGACTCCATAGTAGTTTGCCCAATATTCGAGGCTACACAAGTAATACGAGTGGACTCCTTTTCTATTGGATTAGTACTTTTAGAGTCTGCCATTTCATCATTAAAGGCAAGCCACATAGATATTTGAGCTCCTGCTGAACTTCCCCATACTCCAATCTTGTCTTTATCAATTCCCCACGAATCAGCTTTGAAACGAATAAATTGCAAAGCTTTTTTTGCATCATGATGTGCAGCAGGTAAGGGAGCAATTTTTTTATAGCGATAATTAATGGAAGCAACCGATATTCCAGCCTTTAACAATCGAGATAATGGACGTGCATTAATTTTTTCTTTACTCCCATAATCAAACCCACCACCATGAATGTATATAACTAAAGGTGTTTTTTTGCTTTTGTCCGCAAACCAAATATCCAATACATTTCGTTCATGCTCTCCATATTTAACATTTGCTAAATCAGGTTCAGGTTTACTTTTTTGTGCAAAAGATAAATGTGATGTAAAGAAAACAAGTACGATAATAGTGATAGTTTTGAGGCTCTTCATTTTAGATAATTATATAAAAATTTATATACCTTTAGACAGCATCAATCTCAAATGGTTTAATCCAATTACTGACAACTTCTGATATATGTTTATATACTTGAAATTAGCCTTTGATAATTTGAATTATAAAGTCAGCTTTCGAATTCTTAAAATTTTTCATTTTTACACTAACTTAATTAATTCTTCAACGACAATAAAAAACATAGAAAAGCAAACATCACTATTAAAATGAAATTTGCTTTTTATAAAATTATAGTGTTTTGTTCTATTTTTAGTAAAGAAGTTTTACAAAAGAATTGTTGATATTTAGAATATAAACACCTTTAGCGTAAGAAGAAATATCAATAATATTCCCTTTCCCTTCAATCATTTTTTTTCCAGTAATGGAATATACTTTCCAATTTTGAGGAGTTTGATTTTTTATTTGAAACACTCCATTGTTACTTGGATTAGGAAAAATACTAATCTTTTCTATTTTATTTTTATCAACAGATAATTGACCATTAGAAAATATGGCTTTGATATTTATATCTGATGTTACTGTTATTGCTAATGGATTATCTGTACTTGTAACATCTCCTTCCCAACGTTCAAATTTCCAACCACTATCTGCAATTGCATTTAAACTCAATTCTTGCCCATTGATTGCAGTTCCACTCCTATAATTTAACACACCCTGACCTTCTTTACTGAGTGTTATGGAATGAATAGTTGAATTAATTGGAACAAACTCTATACTATCAAAAACAATACTTCCAGAAGTAAAATTATTATAAAATTTAAATTCATTGATTGTATCTGTCCATAATCCCCAATTTGTTAAATCGAAATCTAAAGTATGCCATTGGTTATCATTAGGTACTATTTCTTTTTTTCTTCCAGACACAAAACTTGTACCTGGTGCATTTGGTGCCATTTGAAGATCTGGTTTATCAGTACTATTCTTTACTACAATTCTTAAAGTACCATACAAACTCGCATTGATGTTTAAATCAGTTATGGCTAACATTGGCCAAGAAACATCAGAAGAAAAATCTACACTTAATTGATCATTATCTGTATCTATAGTCATCCCTGACTTAACCGCAGACCAAGCCGAAAAATCTTCAGTAGTCTTCCAGACAAAAGTTGCTGGAGTTATTACTTCTTCAAAAAAAAAATCAGGTCTAAATTCAAACTTTTCAAAAGCAAAAGAGCCTATTTCCGTACTTAAACTAACCACAGACCCTGACCCCTCATCATTTCGTTCTTTAGTGGTAATACTTGTCCATTCTGTAAATTTATGCGGGTTTGGATTTTCATAATTTTGATAGGCTGTATACCCTGCCTCTGTTAAGGTACGATCTGGTGCACCTTTCTCATCATAACCACTCATTACGAAGTTTGAGTTATCAATTAAAAAATTCTGTAGTTTATTATTCTCTTTGCCATAAGATTTGCTTCGATAATATAATGTTGTTCCAACAGGTAAATCTGTAGTAAACGAAATTTCTACAGTTTCATTCGCTTTATAAGTAATGGAACTACTATTGTAATTATATAGTAAGACATCATATTCATCTTTTGTTCCATTTTTAGCAAAAATTGCATCCAACTCGTTTGTTGACGTATTCGGATACCCTGAAATACTGGTTTCATAGCGAACCAAACCTTGCATTGCATCTAATTCTTTTATTCCATCTGGGTTTTCACTACCCGTTCTATTTCCCCACCTGTAAATAAATTCTAAGCCTTTGTCTTTATTTTTATAAAACGTATGGGAAAAAATTAATTCTACGATTTCTCTATGTGAAGTTTCGCAGCCAATTGTTCCTTTACCATCCGCACCATTCATAGTTGTAACCGTTTTATACTCCATTATATCTATTGATGTTTCGGAATTCCATTTTGGATTATTGATTAACGGTGCAAAGTTTTTATCATACTTTCCATTCATATCCCTTTTACCACTATTTCCAATAATAATATAATCTGATAATCCCCAAAAATCGCATTTAATATTGTTCGCGTGATTGTAATCAATAAGATCATCAATAAACGAAGCATAAGGTTCTCCTTTATAATTTAGAATAGTAGCATCATTCCTATACAAAAAACCAGGATTTCTAGTATGCAAACCTACTTTTGCATTAGGTAAAATGGCTCTTACAGCACTTTCTGTATTTGCAAAGTGTTCAATAAAATCTTGTTTTGTGCCATACCAATGTTCTGGAGTTTCTATTTCTGAACCTACTCTAAATCGCCATTTTAAGACTTGTTCTTCTCCATACGTTTCTACCAATTTGGTCATCAACGCTTTTATAAAATCATGATAGGCTTGTTTATCTTTAGGAGGCAAAGAATTTCCATAAATGGATATTCTTTCATCTTCACGAAAGTTAACATTATCTCTTGTACCCTTTGGAATAAAAGTATAACCATGTTGAAATGCCCATGGAGGTTGATCTAAAGCAATTTGTAAAATTTCGGTTTGTGAATTGACTACTTTATTCAATCTTGTGATCAATGGATCCCATCTATACACATACTTATTGTTGATAGAATCGTATAAACAAGGATCGAAATCTAAATCTTTTACTCTCTTACCATTTACTTTTTTATTAATTCCCCCAACCATTCTAACAATATTCATCTTTAATCCTGGACGAATATTAGATCCATTTCTTGGACTAATTCTATTGGCAACATTCCAAACATTGTGAATTGGCAATTTTTTATCACTTTCACTTGTAAAATCTGTAGATAATTTTACCTGAGCTTGTGTGTAGGTGACCAAAGTAAAACTTAATAAAACAAAAACATATTTTTTTATAAAGTTTAAATTATTCATTATCTCTAATTTTTTATTGATTTTAATTTCTCTAAGCTAAAGTTTAATAACAAAATTAACATCCTGTAATATCCTGATGCTTTTATTCATATTTTCTTATCAAATTGAATTTCCAATACCCACCAAAACAACGGATAAAATAATCACTACAATTCCTGATGTTATGGTCCATTTTGTTTTTTTGGTTACACCTTGCCATTCTTTACGATAAACTCCCCATAGATTGGCAGTTAAAATAATAGTAGACATATGTAAAATCCAAGAACTTGCTCCATTTCCTAATTTACTTTCTCCCATTCCGTAAAAGAAAAATTGTAAAAACCATATGGTTCCTGCTAATGCAGAGAATAAAATATTATTACGGATTGGTGTACTTTTATTTGTAAAATCTTTATACGATTTATTTTTGATACTCAAAATGGTAGTCCATACTAAATTCGTAGCTAAACCACCCCAAAGAATCACCACAAAAGTTACATTGTTAGCGAACAAATGATCATAACCTGCTGCAACAGCAGCATCTGCTAATGGTTTTCCTGCTTCTATACCAAAGCTAAAAAATGAACTTAGAATACCTGAAAGGATTGCAACAATTAATCCTTTTATCAAATTGAATTCAGAAACACTCTTTTTCTTTTCTTCTTCTGATAATTCCTTTTCTTTTAGCATTCCTGCTTTTCCAGAAAGGGCAATCCCTAGAAGACAAACTAAAACTCCTAATAATACAACTTGACCACCTGTAGAAGATATCATCTCAGTAAATGAAGTTTTACCTTCTTGTGGATTAAAGTTATAATAAATTGATGGTACAATTGCCCCAAAAGCTGCACAAAAACCTAAAACTACAGAGTTTCCCAAAGACATCCCTAAATAACGAACCCCTAAACCATAAGACAACCCACCTATACCCCAAAGTAATCCCATTAAAAAGGTAATTCCTAAAATTGTATTGGAGCTTGATGCAATAATATCTACAAAACCTGGCACTGTTAAATAAGCTGCAATTGGAGGCACTATTAACCAAGACATAACTCCTCCAACCATCCAATAGGTTTCCCAAGACCAACCTTTTACTTTATTATAGGGCATGTAAAAACTACCCGCGGCAACGCCGCCTAATGAATGAAATAAAACTCCTAAAATTGCTTGCATAATTTTTTTTTAATATAAATTAGTATTAGATCTTATTGATGTACTCTAGATTTTTAGTTTTTGGAATAGGTGCATTCGTGTATTTCCACCATGTCTTCAATATTTTAAATAACTCTTCTTTCTTTTCTAGATTCGTTTCTGAAAGATTATTTCTTTCCCCAATATCTTCAGATAAATTATATAACTCAACACCATCATCTTCAAAATAATAATGAAGTTTCCAATCGCCTTTTCGTATAACAGAACCAGGACGTGTTCTAAATAAAGAATCCCTGTTTTCGTTATCATTTACATTATAGGCTTGTAAATAGATAGGGAAATGCCAAAACAAAGGACGTTCCAATTTTTCCTCTTTTCCTTCTAAAATCGAAGACAGATTATTTCCATCCAAAGTTAGACTTGCATTTTTCACTCCTGCATATTCTAAAATTGTTGGAAAGACATCTAGGTTTGTTATAGGCACATCGCTCTTAGAATTTGGTTTAATTTTATCGTTTAAGACAAAGAAAAATGGTTCTCTAATACCACCTTCATAATAGCTCCCTTTACCTGCTCGTAATGGTTTTTGTTTGGTTATTCCGTATAAACCACCATTATCTGAAGTAAAAACAATCAACGTATTATCAAACAAATGTTTTTCCTTTAGTTTATCGATAAGTAACCCTATATTTCTATCTAAATTATCAACCATAGAAGCATATTCTGGGTTTCCCTGACCTTTCCAAGGTGCTTTTTTTTCATATTTTGGTAAAATACTATCCACTGGCATTATGGGTACATGAACGGCATAAGGCGAATAATTAAGGTAAAATGGTTTTTGTACGGTATCTACAAATTGAATTGCTTTTTCCATTATAGCATCCGTAAGATATTTATCAGAATCACCTTCAATTATTACATTTTTGTATGGTGGCTTATAACTTTTAGGCAGTCCATTATGACCACCTCCAATATTTACATCAAATCCATATTCTAAAGGATTATTGCTTAAATGCCATTTTCCTGCCTGACAAGTCACGTAGCCGTTGTCTTGTAATACCTTTGGTAAAATAGTATGTTTTTTGGCGAGTGTATGTGTGTTTTTTATTGGAATCAATTTTCTGTCTTCAGATTTTCCACGTGTTGAAGGGCTAACGGTGTAAACCCCGTGACGTGGTGTCCATTGCCCTGTCATTAAACATGCTCTACTAGGGGCACAATTTGAAGCTGATGCATAACCATTTGTAAATACCATACCTAAGCTCGATAAATAATCTATGTTAGGAGTTTCATAATATTCACTTCCCATAAAACCAACATCTTTCCACCCCATATCATCAACATTTATAATGATGATATTAGGAGCTGTTACCTCTTGTTTTTTGTTGCATGAGGCTAATACCAATGTAAATAACAGTAAGGTTCTTAGCAGTAATTTGTAAACCATATTCATAAACTATTCTTCTTAATTTTTATATTAAAACGTGTTTTCTAAATGCAACACTAACCCTCATAAGTTTTACATTAGCTTCTCTGTGCGTTTTCTTATAAATCTTAACGCAACTTAAACTCTCCTTTTAGTTTGATATCAACAGAAGAAGCTCCAATGTTTACTTTAAATACGCCTGGTTCAACAATCCATGTATTATCTAAACCTAGCATTTCTAAATCGCGCTTGGGATTAATGGTAAATGTTACTTTACGAGATTCCCTTTTTTTTAAGGTTACTCGTTTAAAACCGCGCAGCAATTGGTCAAATGGAGACACAGAAGCTATTTGGTCTCTAAGATATAATTGTACCACCTCATCACCATTACGATTTCCCGTATTTTTAATGGTACAACTTATGGTAATGGTATCGTTTACGGAAGGATTCGCAGGACTTATCTTTAAATCGTTATACTCAAAAGATGTGTAACTTAAACCATGCCCAAAGTGATACAACGGATTGACCAAGCGTGTTTGTCCCCATCCATTTGGATCATTCTTTTTACTTTGTCCACCCCAAGCTTTTACACGGTATGGAAATGCCATTGGCAATTGCCCTACAGTACTTGGAAAAGTAACAGGTAGTTTTCCTCCTGGATTATAATCGCCAAATAAGGTTTCGGCAACTGCTTTTCCTACTTTTTCACCACCAAACCAACTTACGATTATACCTGGCACATACTGGTCTGTCCAGTTGATAGAAGCCGCACGACCAATCATTAATACAACAGTTACAGGCTTTCCTGATTTTACCATTTCTTGAATTAATAAACTTTGGTGTCCTGGTAAATTAAGTGAAGTTCTAGAATGCGCTTCTCCTGTAGTGAAATGATCGTCTCCCACAACAACTACAATAGCATCTGCTAACTTTGCTTTTTCTTTGGCTTCATTAAGTTCTGCCAACTCTTCTTGGTTAGGTGCTATTTGCATCACATCCGATTTTGGAAACATTGCATCTACATGATCGCAACCTTTGGCATACAATACATCTACTTTTTTTCCTAATCGTGCCTTAATCCCTTTTAAAGGCGTAATTACTTTTGATAGCCCTGGCCCGTACTTGCTAATCATTGGTTTTACATGGTTGGCGTTAGGTCCGGTTACTAATAATGTCTTGATTTTTTTAGCATTTAAAGGCAACGCCTCATCCTGATTTTTTAAAAGTACGATAGACTTTCTAGCCGCTTCTAAAGTAATAGCTTCATGTTCCTTATTATGCACAATACTTTCCGCTTTATCGGCATCAACAAAAGGCGTATCAAAAAGTCCTAATTTAAATTTTACACGTAACACATTAGCTACTCTAGCGTTTACGGTTTCTTCTGTAACTTTTCCTTGCTTTACAGCATCACGTAAGGGCTGTACCAAATCTTCCATTTTTTTAAAATCGGTACGTACATTAAGCCCTGCGTTGTAAGCTTTGGCTATGGCATCAACAACGGTTGGTTCTGTTTTATGTTTGGTATATTGCCAAAAATCTGCGCCACTATCTGAAACCACATAACCTTTAAAACCGTATTGGTTTCTTAACAATTCAGTTAAAAAATAATGACTTCCTGTTACAGGAACACCATCGTAGGTATTTAAAGAACTCATGGTACCCATCACATCAGTTTCTGTAAATACTTTGCGAAATGGTGCTAACAATAACTCGTGCATATCGCGAAAAGGTACTTGAGGATCAGTACGTCCCCCTCCATCACGTCCACCACTAGGAATACTATACGCTGCAAAATGTTTTACAGTGGATGCCATGCCCACAGATTGAATACCATTGACCTGTGCTTTTCCCATCTCACCTACTAAAAATGGATCTTCTCCATAACACTCTACCGCGCGTCCCCATCTTGGATCTCTACTTACATCTAATATTGGAGAATACACGTTAGTATAACCTACAGCTTTTCCTTCTCTACCTGTTACCATACCTACACGTTTTACCAAATCTAAATCCCAAGTGGCTCCTATCCCTGTTTGGTTTGGAAAATTAGAGGCGTTGATATACCCCACACCGCGAATGCCTTCGCAAGTAAAATCAACTGGGATTCCCAAACGTGTTTCCTCTAAAAACCATGCTTGAATTTCATTCATTAATTCTGCGTGTTCTTTAAAACCGAGATACGGTTTAATACCTCCACGTCCATTCATGTGCTCGTCTAAATTACCCGCGCCATCTTTCCAGATGCGTTTTTTCCAATCTTCTGTAGGATGTATGTCTTTAATGACTCTTTTGTATCCGTAAATAGTTCCAAACTGACAGGTTTTTTCATCTAATGTCATTTGAGACAATAGGTCATCTACACGTTTATCTATGGGTGCATTCGGATTTTCGTAGACATCCATTTTCCCATTTTTGTTCAAATCATTCCACCCTTTTTTATAGATTTTAGATTTTGTCTGCGCTATACTTAGTGTTGAAAATAAAAGTAGTAAGTAGCTTATGGTAAAAAGTTTTTGTTTCATTTTATTTTTATTTTCTTTCAACTTAAAATTGAAATTGCTTTAATACTTGGGAACTCATTTGATATGATTTATCCCAAAATAAGGTTCTCTATTAACAAATACGAACCACTCGTAAATTTAAAATATTTCCAAATTTTTCTATTTTGTTGGCAATATGTCCTACCCCGATAGCACAATGATGCGATGGCCCTTGTTTAGACCATTCGTTCATAAATGCTCTGGCTCCAATTGAAAAACGATAACGACTGTTTGTGTTACCTATTTGTAATACAGGCCCTTCTACAGATTCGCCTTCAGCCACTAACAAGAACACATCATCTTTACCTTCAACAACAGACAAGAGTGTAACTGGTCCATGCTTTACAGTCATTTGAATAGACAAACCTTTACCTGGTTTTCCATGATAGACTGGTAATGGCACTAATTGAACATTGCCTTCTGCTATCGCAAAATGTGCAGGTCCATCGTGTCCTAACATTACAATATCATCATTAAAATCCATTGCATAAAACTCAGAGAATGAACCACCAACACCAAAGGCATCCATAATTTTCATGGCTTGGGCATTCTTCACTTCATACTCGCCTGCTACAGGGACATTTTTACCAGTTAATAAGGTGTTTCCAGCAATAACTGAAGTTACTATATTTTCATATGCATTGGCATTTTCTCCTTCATAATAATAGGCTAAAGAACCCAAATCGTGATTGTCTACTAATTTATCTAAGGCGATTGATGTTTTTGCTGCACGAATTAATTCGGCATCTTCACAAGTATCAATCACTTCAAATGTGGTTTTAAATTCATTTAATTTGTCATCAACCTCAGCTTGGGTAACCGCATCTCTATACTTTTTAACTTCACACATTTCAACAATTTCTATGTGTGTTCCAAAGGCTGAAGATTGTTTGGTTAAATCGGAATATACATCTAACATTCCTGCATAATAATGCCCTAAAACACCTAACCTATTATTTTGCATTATAGATGCAACTTTGGCAGCATCTATCCAATCCTGAATGTCGTCCCAAACGACTTGTTCTCCCAAATATCCTGTAACAAATTCATAATCAATTCCTGCACGATTAAATACATTCGCAAATTCTGGAACAGAACACGCCTGACAATGCGCCAACCACTCTCCTGTCATTTTTCCACGATCTCCCAGAGCATTAAAACTGTCATAATTTATGGCTGCAACTGGTTGTATGTTTAAAATAACCACAGGGCATTTTACTTTTTGCACAACCGGTAATACTGTTGATGATAAGGCATACGTTGATATATACAAAAACAATATATCTACGTCTTCTTTTTTAAGTACCTCTGCTTTTTCTCTTGCAACCACAGGAGAATCTACCAAACCAACATTTACAACTTCGGCACCAAAATTTTCCATTTTAGTAGCGATTTGTTGTTGATAACCTTCTAAACGTTCTAACAGTCCTTCAAACTGTGGCCAATAGGTATCTAAACCTATTCCAAATAATCCTACTTTTATCATTATTTTATTTATTTTTACTTTAGATTTAACCTAGACCTTAACTTCACTTTTAACTCCTCAACTAATTCTGGATATTCTTCAGCTATATTCTTGGTTTCCTTTTCTTCAGTGGTGTGGTCGTATAATTCTACATACCCATCTTTATGAAGTGTCATCCTATGTGTTTCCGTTCTAATGGTTGAAGCTTTATTTGTGTATGCTATAGCTGTATGACCATCGGTATTCGGATTAACCAATATATCTTTAAGCGATTCTCCTTGAATATAATTTGGCTTATCAATACCTGTTAAATCACATAAAGTAGGGAAAAGATCGAGGGTTTCAACGACAGCATCCGTATTAGATCCTGACTG
This sequence comes from Polaribacter septentrionalilitoris, assembly GCF_009832745.1. GTDB lineage: Bacteria > Bacteroidota > Bacteroidia > Flavobacteriales > Flavobacteriaceae > Polaribacter > Polaribacter septentrionalilitoris. Next base: position 41,684 of record NZ_VRMJ01000046.1, read on the forward strand.
TTCCATCCCAGGGTAGTGAATGATTAGAGGAGAATGCAAGGACTCTTCAAACAAACTATGTTTCCCCCAAACGGAGTGCTCTCCCAAGTGCCAACCGTGGTCGCCCCAAAGCACCACAATGGTATTCTTATCCGCACCTGTTCTTTTCAGTTCGGCTAAAACTTTACCAACTTGAGCATCGGCATAACTCACACAAGCGGCATAATGACGGCGCACATCATTCGCAAAATCAACATCTTTATTAGGATTTTTACCCCAACGATTGTATTTCATAAATTCACCAGATCCATGCCATGTTGTTCTTCCTTTCGGTTTTTGAGGGTGTTTTATTTCGGGAAGGTCAACACCATCATACCTATCATAATATGTTTTTGGTGCACCAAAAGGCAGATGTGGTTTAATAATTCCAACAGCAAGAAAATATGGTTTTTCATTATTACTTGCCAGTTCGCGCAGCTGCTTTAAAGCTTCATCGGCAATTGCTCCATCTGGATAAATGTTATCATTCCCTTCTACCGTTTGAAAAACGTCCATACCACCTCTTGTTACCCGAATCTCTCCATTAGCTAATCCGTGCATCATCCCACGCGGATGTTGCCATTCCGCAACTGGCATCAAATGTCTATCCCATGCATTTGGCATTTCAATTTTTGTACTATCATTCCAATTTTTACCACCTCTTCCTCCAGGGTGATGAGATACTTTCCCGACTGAAACTGTTGTATAACCATGTGCTTTAAACCACTCTGGCATACTTTGTTTTGTTTCTTCTTTGCCATTTTTTATTTTCTTTGCTCTAAGAAAAAGTGCGTTATTTCCATAATGCCCATATTGTCCTGTTAATAAGGTATATCGAGATGGACCGCAACTTGGGGCGTTTACAAAATGTTTCTGAAATTTAATTCCTTTTTCCGCTAAAGCATCAATATTAGGTGAGCTAATATACTTTGCTCCAAAACTCTTTAATTCTGGACGAAGGTCATCCACACAAATAAGTAGCACATTTGGCTTTTGAACAATTTGTTCTTTTTGACAACTCGTTATCATAAAAAAAGATAACGCCGCACAAATTAACGGTATTGTCTTTTTAAGGTTCATCATTATATTTTTTATCATTTTCAATATTCTTTTAAAAATTTGTATTTATGTTAAACTTCTATATACAATTCACTTACTTTTTTCAAACGGTCTGTATCTATTTCTAGTCCAAAACCAGGTGATGGTTTAAAGGAATAATATCCATTGGGTTCCTTTTTTGTAGCAGCGCTTTGCAAACATTCTAAATAGTTTTTAGAATCTTCTTTTTTCTCAATGGCTTCTACCCAAGTGGCTCCAACGCCTATTGCTATTTGTTGCCACGCAGAACAAGCTGGACCCACCAAACTATCATCACCTATCATTACTTTTGCATCTATTTCCTTTACTTTATGCGCTAATTTTGCTGTGTGGGTTAAACTTCCCATTGTAGAGGGATGCAGATTATAAATATGTCCCATTCCTTTTTGTATTGTGTTGATGCCTTTCCAAGCAGGACGCATAGGCGCATCTGGAATCAAGTTTAAATCACCCACCATTTCTTGCAATTGTATCCATTGTTTTGTTTTTAAATGTGCTGGATCTTCAATAGCATTTAGTCCATTAGCTTTAAAACGATCTAAAATCCCTTTTAATTCGTCTAATGATTTCCACTTTTTATAGCCTTTATTCACGTCTGAAATTACTACAGCTTCATCTCCTAAAACATCTCTAATCGTATTTAACAACTTCATATCCACTTTTTCATCACCATACATTTTAAATTTCATATGATGTGCAAGATTTTGTTCGATACTTTTTTCAGCTTCTTCTCTAACTTTTTTCTCGTCCTTATCTAGAATGCAATACAGCCCTGAAACTGGATTTATTCCTGTTAATCCCAACAATTCAACAGCAGATTTGTTTTGTAGTCTTCCTGATACATCTAAAAGTGCCATATCTAAAGACTCTAGCATTTTTAGAGAGCGTTTTGAACCCAAAACTTGCTCTGATGCTAAAAATTTTTGAGCTTCACCTAAAGTCATTCCTTTAAATTGCTTTAAATAATTTACCCAAGCCGTTGGTTTAAAATCTGGATTGTTTTTGGATGCTGGTGTTTCTGTCCAACCATAAAAATCACCTGCAGATATTTTAATAAATAAATGTTGACGGTTGTGCCAAGTTCCCCAAGAAAAATAACGAGGTATGTTAATATCGTATCGAAATATTTCGATTTTTGTAATGTTTTCGTTTAAATATTCATTTCCATTTTTACTTGCACAAGCAGATAAAAGAGGATATATAGAACCAACAATACCTAATGCTGACAAACTTTTTATAAAATCGCGTCTATTTGTTTCCATAATGTTTTTTTTACCAAGGATCATTCATAGAAGTTAACAATGTAGCTAACTCCGTTTTCATTTTATTATCTAAAGTTGGATTTTCTCCCCAAATATTTTTCATTTGATACGGGTCTTTAGCATCGTTATAGAGGTAGTGAAATTTATTCCCATTTTCGTGTTTCACCACAGCATAGGTATAGTCTTTCGTTCTAAAACCTCTAGCATCGCCTTTTGAAGCAAAACTTTTTCCTCCAAAATACAATTGCTTTTCTGGTCTGTTTACGGGTTTATCAAAAAATAAATCCGCATAATTTTCACCATCAACCACGTTTGGTATTTTATTTTCAAGTCCCATTAAACCTAATATAGTGGGCATATAATCTGGTACGCTTAATAAAATATCGTCGGTTTTTGGTTTTACTTTTTTTGGATAATGCACAATTAAAGGAATTTTATACGCTTCTTTAAACCATACATTTTTATGCATCAATCCTTGACTTCCTAACATTTCTCCGTGATCTGCCGAAAATACGATAATGGTATTTTCATACAATCCTGCTTCTTTTAGTTTTGTAATCACACGTCCTATTTGATCATCAACTCCGTTTACTGAAGCAAAATAATCGGTAGCCTGATCTAAGCGTTTTTCTACACCATGATCGCCTCTTTTTAATTCATAATTGTCATCAAACTGCACATTGGGACGATTTAAAACATCTTTATGAGTCATCCCTTCATAGCGTTTTCTATAGCGTTCGGGTACTTGTTTGAACGGTGTATGAGGTGGATTTATAGACCAAAACAGGGCAAAAGGCTCCTCAGATTTTCGTTGCTTTTCATTATTTTTAAGATAATCAATAATAACATCTGCTTCGTGTTCTGCAGACCATTTTTTGATATATGTTTTTTCATCTTCTTTGGCATCGGTTGTCCAATAATAAGGTGCATTATGTCTATTGTGAGTTCCGTAAGCATACCAAAAAGAAAAACCGTGTCTACGATCTGGAGAGCACCAAGTATCCCAAACCCTTTTTACATCTGGTGGTGTAGGTTCTGGCCCATCTAAATGCCATTTACCAACATAGCCTGCACTATAGCCATTTTCTACCAAAACATCAGAAAAACAAATTTCATCTTTCTTTAAATAATTTCCCAACGCAGTTCTTTGAGAATTGCAATTTTCTACAACTCCTGTTGATAAAGAATAACGTCCAGTCATTAGCATCGCGCGGTACGGACTGCATAAAGGATTGTTTGAAACAGCTTCACTAAAAAACACCCCTTCTTTTGCCAATTGGTCTAAATTTGGAGTATGTACAGGATCTTCTTTTAGAAATCCTAACGATGCTTGACGATACTGATCTGCAAAAATAAATAGTAAATTGGGTTTGGTTTTTATATTTTCTTTCTTAGGCTCGGTTTTGCAAGAGTATACACTGCATAAAACCAAACTGATAAGCGTCAATTTTTGTAATATTTTTATTTTCATATTATTATGAAATTTATTTGTTTATCAATATTTTAGTTATTTAAAGTCTGTTTTAAAAGTTTATGCACTTGGCAACAATTTAAGCACCTAAGATGTTTTCGTTTGCTTTAATAATGTATCTTCTGGTTTTTAGAGTTATAACAATTCACAAAAAAACAGTATCAAAAGAAAAAAGGTTATTCTTGATAAAAGTCACATATTTATATAGTTTTTATATTTTTAATAAATTATTAGTTTTTTAGTAGTATTATTTACTCTAACAAAATAAAGACCTGCCGCCTTAAATTGATTTAGTGGAATTATGGCTTGTTTTGAAAACTCTAAGGCTTCATAAACCTTAACTCCCTCAATGCTAAATACTTCAATTTTTGATTCGCTAGTTTTGAGTGTTAAATGAACATCCGATTTTGCAGGGTTGGGATATATTTCAAATTCAGAGTTATCATTTAAAGATAGTTCTGGAACTGATAAGGTTTCATAGTATGAATCTAATTTTACAAAAGTAGCCTTTAATTGAGCTGGAGTTCCATATAAAAGAATACTTTCTTGACGAAATTTTTCATAAACACCCGGGTTTGTAGCAGATAATATAGACCTGTCAATAAGACCTTTAAACCTTTTTCTAAAACCTATCCAAGACATTGTGGGTGTTCTATAAGGGATATCTAAATAAAGCTTTTCTAATGTTCTGTTATCTCTGTATGCTTCCGATCCATCCGATTCATTTACACCAACAACATCAAAAGTATTTATATTGGTGTCTGGTAAGTAAAAACCTAAAGCATGACCACTATTTTCATCATTGGAATCTGCCACAATAAAGTTTTGTTTATAGTTGGAGATATCGCCTTTGAAAGTCCCTTGACGTTCCACTATTTCCCATGAGTTATCATTTTTTTGAGCATACCTGTAAATCGGGTTCCATATCGCAACATCTGTTCGAATACTCCATGAATAACTAACATAATTTAAATTAGTTGTACTTCCAGGGTGAATGCCCACTGGAAATTGCGTAGATATATCATCTTGGAGTTTTTCAGGACTCCACTTGCCAACAGCACTCAAAGCGGGGCTGTTAAATTGTCTCATGGCTGAATTGGGTAAGGTAGAAGAACGAACAAACCGATATTCTAAATAATGTCTTATAGCTGGTATATCTAAATTTAATTTATTTTTTACATTTTGGTATTCACAATAAAAATCGAAATCACTATGAACTTCGGCAGCTTGATTTGTAAACGTTCTACCATCAATGACAACAGAAAGATTTTCTTCCTCAATAGTATCTTGATCACTATTATTATTATCTAAGATGTGTGGATGATCAGGAACAATATTTTCCCATCGAGTATAGTCAAATTTCCCATCACCATTGTATAAAGCACATCCTCTTGATGGGATGACGATTTTACCTTCAGCAGTTTTTACCACTTCACATACGGTTCCACCTTCATCACTAAATCCTGCCTGGGTTGGATTATATTGCCCTCCGCGAGCCAAATCTCGAATTGATGATTGTCCTCCCCGACCATAGCGTTGGGCTTGAATCCCCATAGTATTTCCAATTCCCGGAATACTAACTTCTGTAATATAGCCACCACCATTGCGATTTACTCCTAAAGTAAAATCACCAGATTGTATTGTATCGGTAATTGCTCTTCTTAATCCTATATTATCTCCAATTATTTTAAAGCTTTGACCATAAAATTTCGTAGTACAAAGTACTGTAGTTATTAATAAAAATTTTAAATAAATTTTTCTTTCCATGTATTGTGTAATTTTAAGGTTTATCTAACTATTTAGATACACCATTTTCTTTCGATTCAACTTTAATTTAAACAAAAAACTTTGCCTTGAATTTCAAAAAAACTATCATTATTTACTTTTTATTGACTCGTTTAAATCATAAACATTTTTTCTAATATTATTTAAATCACCTACTATTAAATAGTAAGTATACTCATACACTGTATTTTTATTAAGTGATTCTTTATTTAATGGTGCCATATATGACGTTGCTCTATCCTGAGCTTCATAACCAGGTTCTCTAGACATTCCTGCTAAAAAGTTGGTACATTTTGGAGAATACACTCCCATTCCCCAAAAATCATCGTTTACAAAAGCCATCCAGCTTTCGGTAACCATATCATTTTTATATTTCCCCCAAAAACCACTTGTTAAGTTTACTACTTTTGGTTTATTCACTGGCTCTCCCGTAAAAGGTTTATCTCCAAAATAAGAATACAAATTATTTAAGGCTGATATTGGGTAAACTGCAGGTAATTCTTGATTATGCGATTTCCCTTCACCATAAATAGTATCCGTTCGATGACAGGTTAATTTATTTTGAACTTTGATAACATTACCTTCTAAAGTTGTCCATTGCTCCATGATTGCTTCTGCAGGCTTATTTTTCATATCCCACAACATAGGGATACATTTTACATAAAGTGTATTTCCTTGTTGTTTGTATTCTAAAATTTCTGCTCTATTTTTATAGCAGTCCCCTACTTGAATGGGATTCCAAGACCAAGGCGACCATGCTTTTTTCTGACCTTCTTCTTGCCTATTAATTATATTACCTCCATAATATGATTGCTGAATGTATCTCCCTTCATCATGAACGTTTACGATATTTCTATCTACGTCAGATTTTGAGATATAAGCAATGGCACCTCCTCTTGTTAAATCTAATTTTACTCGTAATGAATCATTACTAACCTCCATAAAATTTGGAATGGTGGATTTTTTTAAAGGTATTTTAGTTTGCGCCTGAGAAGACACAAAAATTAAAATCGATAGAAAGCAAATTAACAGTCGCATATTATTCTTTATTGTGTATAATTCTTTTTGCAACACGCAGTCCTCCTTTTTGAATTCCTATTTCTTCTGGATGGTATTTTTGTGAATCAAATGCAGGGTTTATAATTGGAAGAACAGCATTAGTATCCTTTAGGTGTTCCTCGATTAAAGTATCTAGTTTTTTTACTTTTTCTGGATACTTCGATGCTAGATTATGTACTTCTCCGATATCTTGTTTTAAGTTATATAAGAAGTACTGATGTTTAAAATCTTTTCCATTATGAAATACGCGAATCAACTTCCAATCTCCATCGTGAATAGAAACCGAAGGTGGTAACCAATTTGGTATTTTTGGATTATGAGGAAAATAGGTGATGATTGGTCCTCTGTCTTGAGCTTCGCCTTTTAAGGCATTAGTAATATCTACGCCATCAATTTTATGTTTTTTAGGCAATTTAATTTCTAATTGATTTAAAATTGTTGGATAAAAATCGGTGGATTGAATCATAACGTCTGACCTTGATCCTGGCTTTGTCAACTTAGGCCATACAATTACACAAGGCACTCTAGTACCCCCTTCGTAAATGGTTGCTTTTCCTCCACGTAGAGGACGATTACTTGTAGGTTCGGTTATAAATTCTTCTCCCGATTTGGAAGTTTCGCGAATTCCATTGTACATGTTTCCTCCATTATCACTAAAAAAAACGATTGCTGTGTTATCACTAATTCCTAATCTATCAATTTCATCTAGTAAACGCCCCACTGCTTGATCTAAAGAATGTACCATAGCCGCATAAGTTGGTGAATGCTGTAGATCTGTAAAATCAATTTTAGATTGATAATATTTTATCAAACTTTCTTTAGCATCAAAAGGAGCATGAACCGAAAATTGCCAATAATTCATAAAAAATGGCTTATCTAAATCAACTGAACGCAACCAATTGATAGCTTCATCTGCCATTCGATCTTCAATATGCTCGTTCTTATATTTTGCTTTAAATTTTGGATATTTCCACGGCCCCACAAAACTACCTGCTGGTCCTGGTCCTGGCCAATGTGGTAGATCTACATCAAAACCATGTTGAATGGGCGTATAAGGTTCTCTACCTAAATGCCATTTTCCAAAATGTGCTGTTTGATACCCTTCTCTTTTTAAAAGTTTTCCAAGAGTTGGTATTATGGTATCTAACCTCGTTACTGGTTTACAAGCAACTGATTTAAAACCTACAGCCGCCTTTTTAGGAACTGACGCTTTTAATTGTACTTTAGGTTGATGAGCTGCAGGAGACGTAATTCCAGTTCGCGCCGGAGTTTGTCCTGTTAAAATACTAGCTCTTGTTGGTGAACATAATGGGCTTGCGGCATAAGCTCGTTTAAAAGTCATGCCACGCGCTGCTAAACGTTCTAAATTAGGCGTTTCGTAAAGTTTTGTTTTTCCGTAAAGTGTTACATCTGCCCAACCCAAATCATCAGCCAAAATAAACACAATATTCATTTTCTTATCACTTGTATTTTGTGCTTTCGTAGAAAAAAACAGCAAACTAAAAAGGATTATTGATAATATGTTTTTCATTATAAATTACTTTTTAGCTTTCGTTATAATTCTTTAATCTTTAAATTTCTCCAACGGATAATACCTTGTTTTCCTCCATGAACTTGTAAACCTATAAAACCATTTGGAAACTCATTTTTTTCATCAATCCAATTTGCAGCAGGTATTCCATTTACCCATGTTTTAAATACGTTTCCTTCTACCTTGATGGTAAGTCTGTTCCAACCGTTTCTGTCAATGGCATTTTTTAAAGGTTTATGTTCTGGAGCTTTTAAAGGGTAAAACCATCCACCACAGTTTTGACCATAAATACCACCTGACCAACCACGTCCTTTTTTACCTAAATCTTCCATTTCTGCTTGAGGACCAATTACTGTATTTCTATTTGGATCTTTTCTTATTCTTGATCTAATTTGAACTCCAGTATTTCCATCAACATCCCATTTCATTTCACAGGTAAAAATAAAATCTGTGTATTTTTTATCAGTACATAAAAAAGTACTCGGTCCTTTACTACAAGTGCCTACAATTTCTCCATTAACAACTTCAAATTTCATAGTTCCTTGTTTAGGAGACCAACCATTTAATGTTTTTCCATCAAAAAGTGATTTGAATTTTTTACTGGTTAACTTTGGTTCTTTATCAGTATTAATCAATTGTTTTTTTCCTTTTTGATTGTTCTGAGCTAAAACACTAAACCCAATTAAAACAGCACTGAATAAAGTGAAAAATTGTTTTCTTGTTGTCATACTTTTCAATAATTATTTATAAGTGATGCTAAAATTCCAGTTTCCTTCTTTAACTTCAAGAGTTACGTATTCCTCATCTTCTTGTAAGAATTTTATCTTTTTTATCTTGCTTTTAAACTTTCCTTTCTTCAAGATTTCTTTACCATTTACCAAAATTTTTGCAATTTCTTTTCCTTCTTTGGGTAGATAAACTGTTGCTGTTGTGCTTTCTGGGGAAATTAAATCTAATTTATAATTGCTTTCTGTATTATTAACCTGTAGTGTAATATCGCCCTTTACAGAAGGTACTACTTGTTTTACAGAAGTCATGTGGGCTAAGTTGGGCTTTACCTCAAAAGTTTCCCAAGCAACACTGGTAGCTTTTATACCTGCAATGTATCTTGAAAGCACGTAGTTTGGTGCATTCCAAGCATGATTGTATGTTCCTCGTAATTTTGGTTGATATTTTTCATAAAGTGTTGTCAACCATTTACGATCTACTTGTTGTTGATAACGTTGTTTCATACGCTCTAAACCTTTATCATAATGTCCTGTCAGCATAATAGCTTCTTCGGCTACCCACTCCATGTGTGGACTTGATTTTTTTACAGGCACTAAAACACTATCTACTAAAATAGTGTAATGTTCTTTTTTAGCTAATCCACTAATAATCGCTAAGGCACTTACCCGTTCTTCAATTTTTTTCTTTTTTGAGCCGTAACGATTCCCTTGCCAATATTCTTTATCAAAATTCTTTTTAATACTGTTGATACGAGTATCGTACCAAGCAACATCTTTGGTTTTTCCTAAAGCAATAGCCATTTTTTTAGCGGACTTTAATGCCATATAGTACAATACTACATTTGTTGCTACTGGGTCTGTATCAATTCCCCAATCTACCCAATTGGCATAGCCTTTTCTGTGTTTTGGTAAACCATTTTCTTGCATGCCCCATAATTTTAAATAATTTAAAACAGCAGGGTATGCATTTTCAAGAGTCGCTTTGTCACCAGTATTGTAATAATATTGCCAAATACCTTGATCAATATACTGTAAACTTTGCCCAGTTAACTCACTGCTTTTTCCACGATATGCACCAAATCCAGGTGCTAATCCTTGAATAGTATCTCCCTTTCTATAAGCAATCGTATTATCAATTCCTTTTTTTAATAATAGACGCCCAGGCTCATCCAACGTATAAAAAACTGCTCCTGTTTGGTCGGCTACATCTCCAACCCACAAACCACGTTCTCTATCTGGACAGTCCATATAACCATCTCTTGCACAAACATATAACGTATTACGAGCCATCCACCATAAACGTGTAAAATAAGGATCGCTTGTTTCAAAAGTACCTGACATTTCTCCTACACCTGTCCAACGATATTTCAATTCTAAAACTTCAACTCCTGCAGGAATTGTATATTCTACCACGTGACCATTTATCCATGAATAACTTTCAAATGCCTGAACACCATTTTTAGTAATATAAGTTCCTTTTAGCATATTAAACCGATTGTCCATATCTGCAATAATGGTTTTACCAGCTTTACTATTTACTTTTAAATAGGGTGTAATTTGTTGATTGAAAGGCAGTTTTGCGTGAATTACAACTATAGAATCTGTTGTGTTTTTAAAAGGTAATTTAATTTTGTTTTTGTTTGATGCTAAAGTAAGCGCTTCGTAATTTGTTAACCCTCTGTCGTTCCACTGTGGAATAGCTCTTTTTACTAGAGTTCCCCATGGTTTACTATTTGCAACTCCCTTTTCAACTGGTTTATTCCAATTAGTATCATCAAAATTATTAGAATACCAGGCTTTATCAGACCAATCTCCCAGTGCTTTTCTAGCATCAAACTTAACATTATAAGCATTTACTCTGTTTGCGCTTTTACCTCCTCCTCCACTTCGTGGGTCATATGCAGGATGTACTTTTAGTTTCCAATCAGCATTAGAAACTAACGTTTGTTGCCCTAAATTGGCATGAAATAACAAGCCTCCTTTTCCACTATCATCGTGTACTTTTCGAGTTCTACCCCAGTACCAAACCAAAATAGCAATGGTATTTTGCCCTTCTTTTAAGTAGGGTTTTAAATTTACTTCATCATAATAATTGGTATTTGGTGCAGCACCTCTAGCTAATCCGCCTTCAAACAATACCATCTCTCCATTAATCCAAAGCCAATATTTGGTATCCACAGCAATTTTTGATAATGCTTGGTCTGGAATTTCATTTAAGTTGAATGATTTTCGAAATGCTACCCAAGTGTTTGCTGGCCCATCTTCTTGTTGCCAAATCCATTGTGCGTCTGCCCAACTGGGTGAGTTTGACATACTAAAAGTTGAAGTGGTTAAAAAAACTACTCCAACTAATAATAAAATAGTTTTCTTCATCTTAAAATAAGCCTTTTATTATTTATAAATTGCTTTAACATACCAAGTTCCAGAATTTGCTTTAAATTTCAAATATTTAGAATCTTCACTGCTATAAACCAAGCCATTAAGTTTCTTTTTATTTTTCCCTTTTTTCCATATACACTTTTCATTAACCCATACTTCTTTAATAACTTTATCTGTTTTAGGTATCCCTATAATAGCCTTGGTATTTTCTGGGGATTTTAATGTTATCTGGTAAGTAGTTTCTTTTAATTCCAAATCAATTTCTATATTTCCTTTTACTGTTGGAATGATTTTTTTCAACTGCTTAAAATCTACCAAGTTTGGCATAATTTGATACTCGCTCCAGGCTGGCTTAGTTGGTTCTACTCCTGCAATATATTTTGATAAAATTTTATTAGAACCATTCCAAGCGTGGTTATAACTTCCACCTTTTGGAAATTTTTCGTATAAAGTAGTCATCGATTTCTTATCTACTTGTCCTTTATATTGGTCTTTCATTCTTTCCAAAGATGCTGCATATCGTCCTGAAATACACATCGCTTCTTCTACAAGCCATTCAAAATGTGGACTCGAATAACGATTTGGGATTAAGACATTATCTACAATTTGATTATAATAATTTGGATTTGCAATTCCTGAAACAATAGCAATAGCATTGGCTCTATCGTCTTTTAACTTTTCTTTATTTGTGGTATAAAAACCATCTTTCCAATACGCTTTATCAAACGCCGGTTTCATAGTTTTCATTCTATCTTCGTACCATTTTATATCTGCCTTTTTACCTAAAATATCTGCCATCTTTTTAGCTTCTTTTAATGCTAAATAATAAAATGCCATTTGTATCGGTTCTTTATCAGCAGTATTTTTAACCCCCCAATCTACCCAGTCCCAAGAATCTGGACTTTTCCTTTTACGATATTCTGGCAATCCGTTTTCTTGCATTGGAAATAATGCTAAATAATCATAAACAAAAGGATAGGCTTTTTCTAGAGTCTCTTTATCGCCCGTATTTAAATAATAAGGCCAAATACCTTGAGCTATAAATTGTAAACTTTGCGCAACCAACTCACGAACTCTTAATGGTCCTAAAGCACCAATCACACCATTTTCACTAAATGCTGTGGTTTGTAAAATAGCTTTTTTTAATAACTGACGCCCTGAGTTATCCATGGAATAAAATAAATAACCCACTTGGTCTGCTACATCACCAATCCATAATGCACGTTCTCTATCAGGACAATCCATAAAATTATCGCGAGCACAAACAAAAAGCGTATTATTTCCCATCCACCACAAACGATTATAAAATGGATCGTCAATTTGAAATTTACCAACCATTTCGCCTACACTCATCCATCTGTACTTTAATGCTTTTACTTTAACACCTTCTGGAATCGTGTACTGTATTTCATGACCATTCATCCAAGAAAAACTTTCAAATTTCTGAATTCCAGCTTTTGCAATGTACGTGGCATGTATTTGATTACGAACATCATCTGTTGTTATATAGATACTATCGCCAGCTTTGGCTTCAATTTCCAAATAAGGGGTTATTTGCTTATTAAAAGGCAGCTTGCATATAATGGTTTGCCCTTTGCTTGTAAACGGTAATTGCAATTCTGAATGGTTTTCATAATCTTGTAAACCGTGGTTGACGAGTTTAGGTACAAAATTCTTTTCTAAACTGTACCAAGGTGCTGTGCCAGCTATTCCTTTTTCTATTGCTTTTGGCCATTTGCTATCATTAAAATTAGCCGTATGCCAAGCATTATCTGCCCAGTCATTCATGGAATTTTGAGCGTTGTATTTAACGCTGTATTGTACTAAATTTTTACTTGCTGGGGCAATAGTGTTATCGTATCCAGGATGTTGTAATGCTTTCCACGAGGCATCAGAAACAAGCTTTTGACTTCCAATTTGTGCTGAAAATAACAAACCGCCTTTTCCACTATCTATATGTGTTCCTTTATGGGTTTCACGACCCCAATACCAAGCTAAAATAGCAATTGTATTTTCTCCTTTTTTAAGATATGGTTGAATGTTTACTATATCGTACCAAGAGTTTGTAGGTGTTATTTTTTTCTTCCTATCCCAATCTCCTGCTTGACTTGGTCCTCTAGAGAGTCCGCCTTCAAAAAGTACCATCTCCCCATTTATCCATAGCCAAAATTTACTATCAACGGCAATATTTGCCTCTGCAATAGCTGGGATTTCATCTACAGAAATTGTTTTTCTAAAACTCATCCAAGTGTTTGATGGACCATCTTCTTGTTGCCAAATCCATTGGGCATTGTTCCAATCGTTAGAAAATACCAAGGAAAAATTCAACATAAGTAGTAATAATATTAGATTTTTTTTCATAATTGTAATCTGTTTTTTAGTAATAAATAGTTTCTGTTTAATAATTAGTTTCAAATGAATAGGTACCAGGCTTCGCCTCAAAAACAAAAGTATTCTCCGTTTTATTTAGTAATTTAATAGCTAAACTTTCCATAAAAATAACACCGTTAACCTTTATATTTTTTTGGGTATTAGCGGGTACTGTAACTTGAGCTGTTGTGTTTGGTGGTACTTTTATGTCTAGTGTAAATTGGTTGTTCTCGAGTTTCCAACTAGAACTCACTTCTCCATAAGGCGAATTATAAGTTGCAGCTGCAGCTGTTAAGGGTCCTCCTGGAATGGGCGCAATTTCTATTGCTTTATAAGCTACCTTAATCGGCTTTATACCTGCTATACGCTCATACATCCAACGCCCAATGGCACCATAAGCATAATGGTTAAAGGAGTTCATACCATCTTTATGGAAACCATCCTTTTTAGTATAACTATCCCAACGTTCCCACATGCTTGTAGCCCCTTGATTGATGGAATAAAACCACGATGGATAGGTTTCTTTGAACAAAATATCATACATCAAATCATACTCCCCCGCTTTATCCAGCACCAAAGGCAATATAGGCGTTCCTAAAAAACCGGTGCGCAAATGATTATCATACTCAGCGATTAAACGCTTAAGATGCTTTATAGCCTTAACTTCCATTTCGTCTGACAAGAGTTCAAACTCTAAGGCAACTAAATAATGGGTTTGTGTTTCAACTTTATGCTTAGCACGTCCATCTGCATGAAACCAACGTTTCTCAAAAGCCGATTTAATGGAATCGTGAAGTATAGCGAAGTTTTCAGCCTCCTGAATTTTCCCTAATACACGAGCACTTTTAGATACTAAATCAACACTGTGGGCATAGTAGGCCATTTTTATGAGTTCTTTAGATACATCGCCTGCTGCACGTCCATTTTTTGTAAGTGGTTGCAACCAATCGCCAAACGACTTAATATCGGGAATATGTTCTATTGCCTGATTTGTGCAATAGTTTGTCCATTTTACCATCGCTTCATAGTTTTCTTCTAAAACCTCTTTGTCGCCTGTTCTAAAATACAATTCCCAAGGAATAATAACAATGGCATCTGCCCAACCTGAAGAGTGTCTTTTACCCAAATTATTAGGGACTACCCAAGGGATGCCTCCGTCTTCAAATTGCTCATAGCGTACACTTTGCAACCAGCCTGCCCAAAAAGCATACATATTGTTATGAAACATAGATGTGGGTGCAATAATTTGTGCATCGCCTGTCCAACCTAAACGCTCGTCTCGCTGTGGGCAATCAGTTGGTATGTCAAAAAAGTTCCCTTTCATACCCCAACTAATATTACTTTGTAGTTGATTTAATTTTTCGTGTGAGGATTCAAAAGTACCATTCTTCTTAAAGTTAGAATATTGAACAATGGATTTTACCCAGTTTTTTTCTGGTTTCGCACCTTTTGCATAACCACTTAGTTCTACATATTGATACCCGTGAAACGTAAAAGTGGGTTTATAAGTTATCGTACCATTTTTGGCAGCAACATAATAATCTGTAGATTTTGCCGATCGATAATTGGTTGTGTAAATCGTACTGTCGCGATCTAGCATTTCAGCAAAACGAATTTTTAAAGTATCGCCTTTTATCATCGGAACTTTAACTACTGGAACACCAACATTATTCTGACCCATATTAAAAATTGTTGTATTCGCATAAGGCTCATGCATACTTTTAACCTCCAATGCTTCCCTATCTACAACCGTTTCAAAGCGTTTAGGCAATAATAAAACTGATTTTTCTATATTTCGAGTTTGCACTTTGTGCCATTTTGTATCATCATAGTTATTGGTGTGCCAATTGCCTAATTCGAAATTAGCATCATAAGTTTCACCATCATAAATTTTGGCAATACGAATAGGGCCATCTTTAGTTACTTTCCAATTTTCATCTGAAACAACTATAGTTTTTCCTTCATTATGTTCCATTTCTAGCTGACATAATAACGCTGGTGTAAGACCGTGCTTCTTTTTTCTACCTCTTAAATAAATTTTACCAGCATACCAACCTTCAGCAAGTGCAAAAGCAATCGTATTTTTGCCTTCCTTTAACATATCTGTAACTTCATAAGTAAGTGTTGGAATATATTTACGATAAGGCACCCAACCTGGAGGCATAATATCTTCGCCTACTTTTTTACCATTGATGTAAGCCTCGTAAATTCCTTTGGCAGTAATATATAAGCGTGCTTTTTTTATAGTTTTATCTATATTAATTTCCTTGCGGATGTATTGGGCAGGGAATAATAGCGATCCTCTGTAATCTAATTCTGTAAGTTGATTATGAGGAATACTCATCCATTTTCCTGACCAGTCTTCATTATTTAACAATCCAAGCTCAAAATGAGCAACTTCACTCCAATCTGATTTATTGCCTTTTTCATCCCAAAACCGCACCTGCCAATATACTTTTTGTCTTGATGTTAACGCAGTGCCTTTGTAAGGGACATAAAGTGTTTGGTCGGATGTTACTTTACCAGAATCCCAAATATCTGGTGCACTAGACAGTAAATCTAGACGACTCGCAGCAACAATAGAATAAGCAGTTTGGTACCCTACATTTTCTGGTAATTTCCAAGAAAAAGAAGGCGTAGCGTCGTAAAAACCCATTGGATTTTTAAACTGCTCGCTCACAGTCAATTCCTTTGGCTGCATACTATTTTGTTTTTGAGAACAGGACTCTAAAAACAGAACTGCTACTAAAACTAGTAGAAGCAAAAAGTTAGTATTTATTTTCATTTTAAACATTTAATGCACGTGTTTTTTTTCATTATCATTACCATCCCATTGATATCCCCAAGCTTTCATATATGCTTCTGCTGGTAAAAATTCATCATTATTTTTATCTAAAATTGTTTGCAGCTTATTCTCTAAATCAGCTTGAATGTCTGCATAGGCTGCTTTTCCTGCAACATTATTTAACTGATAAGGATCCTTCACATTATCATACAACAACCAAGGGCCTTTAAGATCTTTTACATAAGTGTATTTTTCTGTTCTTACACCTCTGTACTCGCGACCACCTCGCTTATATTTCCATTGATGAAAAGGAACTGGACAGGTAATTAAAGCAGCCTCTACGTCTAATTCTTCTGTACCCAATAATTGTCCTGTATAATCAATACCTTGTACTGATTCTGGGATAGGCAAATTAGACATCCCCAACAGAGTAGGCATAATATCAGGGAATGAAAACATTTTTGTCATTTTTGTACCGCCTTTTAATTTGGCTGGATATTTTATAATAAAAGGGACATTTATAGACTCTTCCCACGGCTTTTGTTTCTTAACCTGCGAATGAGAATATAACATATCTCCGTGATCTGATGTTAACACAAAAATGGTGTTTTCTTCGATGCCTAAATCTTTAATTTCTTTTTGAAGTGCAGCAATACAATCGTCTAATGCTGATATATGGGCATAATACCCTTTGATGTCTTCCTTAGCTTTTTTAGCTCTATTTTCTGGTACATTAGGTCGCAACTTAATATCCATACCTTTATACAAATTCTTATACTTTTGAGGTGCTGTTTGATAAGGAGCGTGTGGCGGTCCATAAGACAAGAACAACACAAAAGGATTTTCTTTATTAGCTTGCATATATTTTATGGCATCTTTTGTTTGTGCAATAGCATCATAACCTTCCCATTTGTGTTTTACATCGTTTTCATCATAATAAATAGAATTATTATAATTGTGAGTACATTCGTGTACTTTCCAATAGTCAAAACCTTGACGACGATCGGCTTTAACAGGAAGTTGTCTTCCTTTGTAGTTTTTCATCCCTTGAGGGTGACCATTGATATGCCATTTGCCAATATACCCTGTGTTATAACCATTTTCTTTATATACTTCGGCAATACAATTTTCTTCTGATTTTAAAGGTTTATCATTATAAAAAAGGCCGTGACTAAGTGGGTATTTTCCAGTCATTAAAGACGCACGTGCTGGCGTACAAACAGGAATATTTGAAATGGCATTGGTAAAAACCACAGCTTCTTTTGACAAACCATTTAACGTTGGTGTAATCACTTGATTGTTACCTGCAAAACCAAGGTCTTGCGCTCTCCATTGATCGGTTAAAATAAACACAACATTGGGTTGTTTTTTTACATCTGTTTTAACCTCTTGCTTAGATTTACAAGAGATTAATTGTAATGCACATAATAGTATGATAAAATGTTTCATCTTTTGTATTAGTTATTTAAAAGTTTCAATTACAACTGGCCCTAATAAACCTGACTTTTGCAATGTAGACTCTGGGGTAATTTTATCGATAACGATCCACGTGTACTTTTCATCTTTGTTCCGCGATTTATCTCTTATCAATTGATTTCTCCAAAGATTTACCACTTCAATTTCTAAAGTATTTTCACCTTTTTTAATGGCTTCGGAAATATTTAGTCGGTAAGGCGCCATCCAAACGCCTCCAATAGCTTTTCCGTTTAATTTTACTTTAGCCATTACTGATAATTTTCCTAAGTTGATGTAAATATCTTCATCTTTTGGAAGCTCATCAATAGTGAATGTTTTGGTATACACTGCGTTTCCTGAATAGTATTTTATTTGCTCATTTTCTGATCTAGACCAATCTTGTAAATCATTAAAAATTACGGGATCTTTTGGTCCAATGTCTTTGTTTTTAAAATCGACATTAAAATCTTTATCTAATGTTACTAAAGGTTTGTATTCTGGAAAATTAGAGGTTTTGATTGCCTTTTCATCAGTTGCAGAGGTTTTGCTAAATACAACAAACCAACTTTGAGCAGCCTCCATTTTTAGTGGTACCTTAATACCTGTTTCTGTAACTTCATAATCTGGCAACGCTCTAATTTCTCCGCTTATAGCATTCCATAATTGTGGTTTCATCTTTGTATCTACACGAAAAACAGGAGACAAATTAATAGTTTCATCACTCTGATTTGTTATAAAATAAATATCCATTCCAGGCATATTTCTGTGTATCCATAATACTGGCGCATCTTCTGGCACATCAACATCCTTTTTTAAATTTAAACTTTCAAATACTTCTGGTAATTCGTAACCATCCCAAATTTTACCTTCACCATAATTCACATTCATTTTACCATTAGCGTAATCGCCATGCCACATTTTATCGACTAATTCTTTTACTTGCGTATCAGCCATTGGATAATTTTCTAAACTTGGTGATTTTTCTGGTTTTGGTCCTAAAATAGTTCCACCTTGTTGCACCAACTGTTCAACTTTGGCTAATAATTCTGGACGCATGGTTTTAAATGGTGGCAATACCATCACTTTATACGACATGCCGTCTGGCAACACAAATCGTCCATCTTTTACAGACAATCTATTTAGAATAACCTCTGCGTTTATATAATCGTAAGAATAGCCTTTTGGGATTTCTGGTTGACGCACACCCGTCATAACAGGAGCATCTTCTCCTATATAATAACATACATCTGCAACGTATTTTCCTTGTTGTAATAAATGTTGACAACGACGTAGATAATCGAAATAACTGTCTGCTTGACTAAACCACGTATTGTGGCGGTTAAACTCGGTACCAAACCAAGCATTCATACCCGGTTTTCTATTATCATCGGGTTGCTGAATGTACAAATGCAATACAAAGTGATTGATACCCTCTGTTAATGCCCAATCGCCTCGCTTTTTCAGCATTGCAGGATGTCTTAAATAGGCTCTTCTTGAGGAAGTAAAGGCTTCTGCTGACGTAATTGGTTTTCCGTAGGTATGGGCTGTTGATGAGGACGCTTTACACTCGATATTACCCAGTGTTCCTTCGTTCCAAAATTCTCCAGAAATTAAATCGGATTGCCCTCCGTACATCATAAATTCTCCTGGAAACCCCCAGTGCCCATAGTTTTCTAACCAAGTTTTTAAGTTGTGTTTGTTACTTGCTTTTCGTAGTCCTCCAACGTATTCATAAGCGACATCATCTGCAATAGAACGACGTAAATCCCACAGAAAACGTTCGGATAACTCCACACTTCCTACAATTCTACCAGATAGTACCGGTAAAAATGGCACAGGGTCATAGCCATATTTTTCTTTGAATTTTAATTCATATCCATCCGTCCAGTTTTGAGAGCCTTGTTCATAACTATCGGCCACGACATATTTAAACGCTGATTTGCTTTCTTCAGGAACACGTTTTAACAATTCACCTACAAAATTATCAAAATGGTATTGTGCCAAATCGCTATTCATTTTGTCTATTTCATAACCCACACCTTGGGGTGCAGCTGGTGCATTTTTTGTACCTGTTGGCGTCATTCCCATACGCATAATTGTCCAGTTGCCTTTTGGTACATCCCAAGTTAAATTCCCATTTTCATCAAGTTTATTGCTTAAATCAACAATATTATCTGGGTTTATAGACAGACTTTTATCTTTAATTTCATCTTGCTTTCCAAAAATGTAAGAATCCCATTTAATACCTGGCGTGGAATTCATCTTACCCAATTGTTTCTCTATATATTTGTCTAATACCAATGCTTCAGAAATCGTAATTTCAGCAAAACCAAAACCTGCTTTTCTTTTTGTTCTGAAATTGGTACATTTTAACACAAACTCTTGTGCTTTTGTTTCTGGCAATACCGTAGCAAAATCTCCTGTTTCAATAGAGGCTACATTAGGTGTAATACGAAAACGGTCGAACTGAAATTCTTTAATAAGTTCTTCTTTACCATCTACAACTGCAAAAAGGCTCATCTTACATTTAAATGGTCTGCTTGGTATTACAGTAATAGAACGCGTTGTAATGGGTTCTGATAGTTGAAAATTAATAGCTAAAGTCTCTCCCTTTTTTGGCTCGAAACTGGTATCGTTTTTCTTATTCCCATCATTTAGAATACCGACATTAACATCTTGCCAATTAGCTGTTATTTTTGTTGGAATATGTTGGGTGCTCTTTTCTTCTAAATTTGATGTTTTAAATGCAAGCGTATGCGTGTCTTGAAATTCTTTTTTAGGCTGAGCCAATACTATATCAAGTGTTTTTCCTCCTACAACTTTCGTTTCACTATAAGTTAGGTAACGCATGGCTTTTGTATAATCTACCCATGGTCCGCCACTTTGGCTCCATCCTGGGCAGTTGAATACCCCAATATCTACCCCAATACGTTTACCTTCTTCTACTGCATGTACCATATGAGACCACCAATCTTCGCTTAGCATAGGTACTTTTCCATCTCTATGTGCTGGATTGATGTTACCAATTAGCGCCCCTCCAATACCCGCTTTTTTCATCGCCAATAAATCTTTGGTAATTCCATCTTTAGAGATATCGTCGTTAATCCAATACCAATAGCACCATATCGTATTGTCTTCCGTTGGTTTTACAAAGCCTGATTTTACAATCTCGTAGTTTTTTGAATTTTCACAAGACCAAAGCATCAATATAAAGATTGATGACAGCATCAATAGTTTTACTTTTTTACTTAAAAACATGTATCTGTATTTTTATTATTTTTAATATTCTATTTTAATCCTATACTTTTTTTAGTGGGTATTTTTATAGATGAACTCGTATGCCCCACTTTGTAAATTATCTATGTTTACTTTTTCATTTTTTATAGTGACATCTATTTTTTTTCCATTCATGCTAATATCTGGCATGTTATTAAACTTAGGGAGCACAACCTTTGCTGTGGTGTTTGGTGGTACTACGATATTGTATATAAAATCATTGCCTTTAAACTTCCATTTCGACTTAATTTTACCGTAATTGGATTCGTAATCTGCAGATACTGCTGAAAGTGTTTGATGAGGTAATGGTGCAAATTGTATTTTTTTATAACCAGCTTTCAATGGCGCAATACCTGCAGTACGCTCGTACAACCATTGTCCAATAGCTCCGTAAGCGTAGTGATTAAAAGATAATGCTCTATTAGCAAACCCCTTATCGTGGGTGTAACCATCCCATCGTTCCCACATGGTGGTAGCGCCTTGGTTGATACTATAAAACCAAGAAGGATAGGTTTCTTTGAATAAAATATTATAAAGCAAATCGGTTTGTCCATATTTATCTAAAACTGAAGCTAACAAAGGTGTACCGATAAACCCGGTGCGTAAATGATTTTGTGTGGCTGCTATTTCTTTAACTAAATGGTTTATAGCTTGATTTGCCGTTTTTGGAGATAATAAATTAAAGCCAAGCGCTAAAAGATAGCCTGTTTGCGTTGGCGTATAAGGTGCTTTTATTTGTCCGTTATTATCAAAATACTCTTTTTCAAAAGCCTGGTTTATAGAACTTAACAATTCACGATAGTAATTCGCGTCGTCTTCTAATCCTAAAATTGCTGCACTTTGCATGGTTAACTGCACCGAATAGGCATAAAAAGCGGTTGATATGAGTGTGTTTGGGGTATCTCCTCTTCTATCATCTTTTTGTTGTGAATAAGGTTGCAACCAATCGCCAACCGTAGACATGTGGCTGATATTATTGGTTGCTTCTGAAGTATGATAATCGCACCATTTTTGCATCATATCATAGTTGTCTTCAAGCACCTTAATATCTCCAGTTCTATAATACAATTCCCAAGGTACTATAGTGCAAGCATCAGACCAACCTGCTTGAGCAAAATTTCCAGTAAAATTTGGAACCACCACAGGAATACCGCCATTATTAAATTGCTCTTCTCTCATACTATTTAACCACGCAGACCAAAAGGCATGCGTATCAGATAAAAATAAAGATGTTGGTATAAAAACCTGAGCATCACCTGTCCACCCTAAACGTTCGCTTCGTTGTGGGCAATCTAGGGGAACATCAAAAAAGTTGCCGCGTAAACCCCATTGAATATTGCTATGTAACTGATTTAATTTGTCATTTGAAGAATGAAAATTACCAGACATATCAAAATCGGAGTGCTGTACAATGCCTGTTACCCATGATTTTTGGGCAGTGAAATCTTTATTAAATCCGCTTAATTCTACATAACGAAAACCGTGAAACGTAAATTCTGGTTGCCAAGAAATGGTATTATCTTCTTTTGCTATGTAATAATCTGTGGCTTTTGCAGAACCCAAGTTTTTAGTGAATAATTTACCTTCAGAATTCAGCATCTCGCCGTGTCTTAATTGTATAGTATCACCCTTTTTTACTGGAATTTTTAAATCTACTACACCTACCATATTTTGACCCAAATCAAATAAAACCTGATTCGTTTTCTGAACCGTCATTTTAACAGGATGCAGGATTTGTTTATTTTTTATTGCGGCATGTTTTTTAGGAAAAAGTTTTGTTTTTGAATCTATTTCTTCTGTTGTAACGCTCTCCCAAGAGCTGTCATCAAAACCAGGTTGGTTCCAATTTGGTAGTTCAAAATTAGCATCGTATGTTTCGCCATCATATAAACCAGCAACTCTTACAGGGCCATTTCTTGTGGCTTTCCAACTGTTATTACTCGTAATCGTTTTCAATTTACCTTTGGCGTCTTCAATTTCTAATTGACATATGGCTCGCGGTGGTGCGATTACAGTGTCCCATCTCCTGCGTGGGCCAAAACGCCCTGAATGCCATCCTTCAGCTAAAATCATTCCTATGGTATTTTCTCCTTTTTTTAATGCTTCTGTAACATCATAAGTTAAAGTTTCTATCCGTTTACGATAAGGCGTCCACCCTGGTGTTAATACATCTTCAGTAATTTTTTCACCATTAACGTAAGGCTTAAAAACACCTTTAGAGGTAATGTATAAACGTGCCTTTTTAATATCGGCATCTATGTTGAATGCTTTTCTCAAATATTGAGGTCTAAATAATCGAGTACCATATCTTGTGGTATCCCATTTTTTAGGATCGGGAATTTTTATCCATTTTGCTTTCCAATCTGCATTAGAGAGTAAACCCATTTCTATACTGGAAATTTCACTCCAATCGGAAACACTATTTTCTGAACCCCAATAACGTACCTGCCAATATATTTTTTGTCTTGATTTTAATGGATTTCCAGCATATTTTACAAAAACAGATTGATTAGACATCACTTTTCCAGAAGACCATACATCAGGAGAATCTGGTAATAAATCTGGCGTCGAAGCTACCACAATACTGTATGCATTTTGTTTTTTCACAGCACTTGTTTTAGGTAATTTCCAAGAAAAAGACGGCATACTATCATAGAAACCTAAAGGATTTTGAAATCCTTCAGAAACAGATAAGCCATAAGGACTTTCTAGATTGCTTCCACTTTTTTGTGAGCAGCTTAAAAATAAAAGCAGTATAAATATGATAAATATTAAATTACTTTTCACTGTATTTAATTTATAATTTTCTAGTCTGTTTTTTTATCTTAAATGACTTTTCCTACTTTATAAAAAAGTTTTACTCCTATTTTACTAGTTTGACTTTTTATAAAGTGAGATCTTTAATTCTTTAATCGATGGTGCTTGTTTTGCATCAACAATAAACAACCTACATTTTGTAGATGTAATGTCATCGAATTTGTGCATTTTATTCACTCCACAATTTTTTCCTTTTACAATATCCTTCCATTCATCATTTTCCCAATATTGTAGTTTATAAGAAGTGATATTCTTTTCAAATTCATCAACAACAACCTGATTAAAAGTTTGAGGTTTTATCCATTCCACTTCCAAATATTGATTTTTGGTTTCTGTAGCCAACCAACGAGTTTCCTCGTCTTCATCATTTACTCTAAATGCTTCAAAAACGGGTAGTTTTTCTGTTTTAATAAACATAGACGAGGCATTCATTCTTCCTAATTTTGCCAGATTTTTCAAATCTTCTAAAGGTTCTGGAAATTTTGTTACTGGTAACTCATCAACTTTAAAATTGTAAACTCCTGATGTAACCTTATAAATTACATAATTACCAACAGCTTTACTTTTTTCTGTTCCTACAAAAGTTACGTTTTCAGCATTTTCTGCTAAAACTCCACTTTCTTTTACCTTCTCTTTACTTGTTGCTGGTACATATACTTTTGCGGTTGTATTCACAGGAATTTCAATATGAAATGTTGCACCTTTCCCTTCTTTTTTCCAATTTACAACTACGTTTCCATACATGGATTCATAGCTTGTATTTGCAAACGTTAAGTCGCCAACAGGTGCTGGTTTGATCATCATATTTTGCATTCCTAATTGGTCTGGATTTGGTCGAATTCCGCCAAAACCTTTGATAAAATAGCCACCAATTCCTGTATAACACGTATGGATTTGGCTGTTACCAATTGCTGACCAACGTTCTGGCCAAACGGTTTTACCTTGTTCTAAAAAATACCCATAACTAGGGTGATGTTTATCTCTCAACAACTCATAAATTAAATCCATACGCTCTCCAGATTCCGTAAAATAACGCGTGTATAAAGCTTGTCCAGAACTTCCTGTATCGTAATACGGAAATTTATACAAGACATTATCGGCTAAATTTGCTTCTACTTTTTCTTTTTCAGATGCAGGTGTTACACCAGATAATAACGCAAAGGCTTGATCTACCTGATAGCCTTTTATGTATTTACCTGTTTCTGGATTGTAAGATAGTTTATGGGTTGCTTCCTGTTGAATTTTTAGTCTGTCTTTATAGATTTTAGCATCTTCAGTTTTGTTTAACTCCTCTGCAATATGCATTGCATTTTCTAACATAAAAGCGTACAAACAATTGTTAAAATGTGCTGCGTCTGGAGAATTACTACTTGTCCAAAAATTACCACGTGGGGTACACCAATCGCCCAAACCTGGCATTTCTCTTTTTCCTTGTTCTCCAATTATTAAAGCGCCACCCGTATTAGCATTAGAATGCTCATACAACCAAGTCATCCATTTTTGCATCGATTTGTAATTGTCTTCTAGCACTTTTTTATCACCTAACATTCTGTAGGTTTCCCAAACGGTTAATGGATTGTTGGCTTTCCACATTAAAAACGGACGATCTTCCTCATTTAATACAGCTCTAGTTTGACCATCTGCTAATTGTGCATCTCTAGTATATTGAAGATATTGATCCATATACGCCCCACTTTCAAAATTCGGTAAGGCATCACCATACATAGCAGCTACTGTAACTTCTCCCCAACCTCGACGTTCACGATGTGGACAATCTACCAAAATACCATCCATTGTATTGGCTAAATAGGTATTTAAATTGATTTGATAAATTTGATTCAATTGCGCACTTGAAGATTCAAACTTGCTAATTTGCCTACGATCATTCGTAACCACATAGCCTTTTGCATCTTCTATTTTAGGTTCGTAATTCAAACCATAAACTGTAATCCATCTACCTCCAGCAACATTAAATCGGTTTTGGAATTTTCCTTTTCCTGATTTACCGAATATGTATTTGCTTTTTTGACTCCAATTCATGATGCGTTCGGTTTGATCGCTTATTTCAAACAGGATAGAATCGCCTTCTTTCCCTTTATACAAGTCCATTTCAAAAAATCCTGTATAATTTTCACCCATATCAATGCGATAGGTTCCATTATCCATTTTATCTACTCCAATGGCTTTTATTTCTTTAAACTTTACTTGAGGTTCTACCATTTGAGCACTTAATTTTGCTCTAATTGGACTATATAAGGCACGTACTTCTCTATTTTTCCTGCTGTTTAACGCAAAACTGATGTTATTCCCACCAGGTATTTTGGAGTTTAATTCCTTGTGATTGTAAACACTGGCATTCATCCAATTACTATCATCATATTCAGGAGTATTCCAATCATCTTCGCGTTTGCTATCATCAATCGTTTCACCTCCAAAACGCAAAATATCCCAATCGCCATAATATTCGGAATGGCTTTTTTTGGTTTTCCAACTGGTATCCGTTTTTAGAGTGATTTGTTCTCCTCCTGATACAATTTCGGCTTGTGCTTTAAACACAAAAGGCACCATTCTATATTCTCTTATTCGTTTCCATCTTGCCCAACCTGCAGCGTGCCAAATGGCAATAACATTGTCTCCTTTTTTTAGTTTATCTGCGATATCATATGTTAAGTATGGAATTCTCTTCTTCATATAAGAAGACACAGGATTTGCCACATTATCGGTGATTTTTTCTCCATTTACATACAATTCGTGGTATCCAAATGAACCTACAAATACAAATGCTGATGAAGCTTCCTCTGTAAGTGTCACATTTTTTCTATACCAATTGTGGTCGGTTTTTTTCTGATCGGATTTTAAAATCCAATCACCTTTCCAGTCTGATTGTTGTAACAATCCCATTGAAAACTTGGCAGGCTCACTCCAATTAGAAGCATTTCCATCTTTATCCCAGAACTTTACTTTCCAGAAATACGCTTTTGCAGATTGTAACTCACCGCCTTTATAAGTATTATTTACAGATTGATTAGAATCTACTGTACCAGAATCCCAAACATCGCCAGTATTATTTTTTAAATTTTCTAAACTACTTGCTACTAAAATTTGATAAGCAGTTTGTTTTTGTCCTCTAACTGGATTTTCTTGTTGCAATTTCCAACTCAATCTAGGGCTTGTATTGTCAATTCCTAAGGGATTTACGCGGTATTCAGTTCGTAAATCTTCTATAGTAATATCATTACTTTTGGACTGACAACTCGTTATAACAACAACTAAGGTTACTAAACAAATCCACTTAAGATTTAGCAAAGCACTTTTATTTTTTAAACTTTTTTCCATTATTATATTATTCATTTTTACAAATAGACTTCAATGACTCTATTATAATTCAATTTGATAACTATATTTTCCTGACTTAACTTTATACTTTACATTAGGCAAAATAACTTGTGCGCTACAATTAACAGGAACTTCTATTTTATATTCGTAAACTTTATTTGAAACCTTTTTCCATTCCGCTTTTATTTCTCCGTGAATAGAATTGTAACTTGCTTTGGCAAAATCCATTGCTTTTATAAAGTTGGGTTTTAAGATGATGTTTTGAAACCCAGGATTGGATTCATCTACATTAATACCTACCATGTGTCTGTAAAAGAAATTATCTACAGCACCCATAAAATGATGAATGTTTGAAGACGTGAATTTATAACCTTCTGGCAATGTTGTAGCACCATTTTTTATCATCCATCCAAAAGATGGCCATTCTTCATTTACAACTACCTTATGCATCATATCTGCATAACCATTTTTGGGTAAATATTCATACGCAGAATGCACAGTAAATACACCACCCCATAAATGATGGTCTTTCTCTTTTACAATATTATTTACTACCTTTTTTTCTAATTGTTCTCTATATTTTTCTGGGACAATGCCGTAATTTAATGCCAAGATATTTACAACAGGTAAAAATTCATGAAATGGTTTTAACCCTACATATTCTACTTTTTCTTCATCAAAAGCCCATTTTTGTAAACCTTTATGAATACGTTCTACTTGTTGTTCTAATCGCTTTTTATCTTTCTTTTTTCCTAGTTTATCAGCCATATAAGCCATACGTTTTAATACTAAATAAAAGTTCATAGAAGCAATTACTTCATTTCCTCCAGGTTTACCTCGTCCTTTATAGGTAGCATCATAAGGCGTAACCCAATCATTAAAGCGTTCTTTAAACATCCCATCTTTTTCGGGAATATTATTGAACTCCCAAGAGCGTTTTATAAAAAGCATCATTTTATCCCAATACAAATCAAACAAACGTGTATCGTTATAATATTGGTACATATACCAAGGAATATGAATTCCTGCAGATGACCACAAACTCGATTTTCCTGGACCATAATAATTGGCAGGAACTATTGCAGGAATTCCACCAAATTTATCTTGTCCATCAAAAATATCTCTCGTAAATTTAGTCATCAAAGCAGCTAAATCGTAATTAGCCATACCAAATTCCATTCCTGTAACAGCATCACCCAGCCATCCGTTTTTTTCACGATGTGGACAATCTGTAGGGATACTATGTAAATTAAAAATCAAAGATTTTCTGCAGATCTCGTGTACTGCATTTAAGGTTTTGTCAGAGGATTCAAAATGCCCCACTTTTGGTACATCAGAATGCACATATTTTACTTCTACATCCTCTAATTTAAACTTTAGTTTTCTGAAACTTTTTACTTTGATATAGCGAAAAGCTTTATATGAGAAACGACATTCGGCATACTCCACACCACCACCTCTACAAACATAAGCCATTTGCTGAAGTCCTCCTGGTTGGCTTACTGTAATAGGATCTTCATTTTCTCCAAAATAAATAGTAATACGTTGGCCCTTTTTAGCATTTTTGATACGTAAACGTACCCAACCAGACATATTTGTACCTACATCAAACCATTGGCCTCTACTTGAATTTTTTGTAGCTATTGGATGAAATGTTTTGGTAACACGAATGGGTTCGTTCATCTGAGAAACCAATTCTCCTCCAGGATGTGGTGCTGAGTTTACAGTATCCCAACTTGAATCATCTAAACCAGCTTTACTCCAACCCTCAATTTCTTTAGTAGCATCATAAATTTCGCCCATGTGTGGACCATCGTAAACTACAGGACCGCCTGTGACTTTCCAGCTTAAATCGCTAACAATATCTTTTGTAGTTCCGTCTTCATATTCAACTTTAATACGACATATTAATTTTGGCTGTCCAATCCAACCACTTTTTTTATAAAATCCCCAATGATCGTAAGCCATCATTCCATAAAAACCACGCCCTAACATGACACCAGCCATATTTTTGCCATCTTTTACCTCTTTTGTAATGTCGTGAGTGGCATATAAGATTGTTTTGCGGTAATCGGTCCAACCAGGATCTAAAACAGAGTTCCCTATTTTTTTACCATTGATATACAATTCATAATATCCAATTCCGCTGATGTATGCTTTAGCACTTTTAACCTTCTTTTTTACATTAAAACCTTTACGTAAGAGTGGTGCTGCATCGTGTTTTTTATCATCAAAGAAATGATAGCGTTCAAACATATTTAAATGGGCTCCAAAATAACTTGGCAATTGAAACTCGATGGTTTTAGATTCAACTTCCTTTTTTCGCCACCATTCAGTTGCCCATTCATCTTGATTTTTCCAAGCAATCCATTGTGCACCTTTCCAATCTTCTTTTTCTAATAACCCTGTTGAAAAAGTAGCGGTTTTACTCCATTTTGAAACGCTATTATTTTTATCCCAAACTCTTACTTTCCAATAATATTGAGATGCTGATTTTAATGGTATCCCTTGATATTCTATTTGAGTAGATTGACTGCTTTTTACTTTTTTAGAATGGAAAACGTCTCCTAAATTCTTTTCTATTTTTTCTTTTGAAGTAGCAACTATTATTTGATAAGCTTTTTGAAACTGACCAGATTCTTCAGACTTTAGTTTCCAAAAAAAACGAGGTTGTTTAACATCAACACCTTCAGGGTTTGATCGATATTCTAATTTTAAATCGTATGGTATTATTTGCGCAAATACATTTTGCATGCTAATACTTAACAATATTGTTAAAAATATAATTTTTTTGTGTTTGGTTTTCATATGATTTTTAATGTTTCATTGAATTATTTAATAATTATATCATATTTACCTGAGGTTAACTCAAACCTATTGCTTTTAACTTTTTTATTATTTAATTTAATTTTTTTTGAATTATACAATGGTAATTTTACCATTGCAACTGAATTTTCTGGAATTGTGACTGACCAAATAATACTTTCTGAATTTCTCTTCCAGTTACTTTCAATTTTTCCTTGTGGGGATTTATAAGACACTTCACACCAATCTAAACCTTCTAAAAAAGTAGGTTGTAAATAAAATTTTTGAAACCCTGGATTGTTTTCATCAGGACGAATTCCTCCTAAACTTTCGTGAAAACTAGCAGCAAAACCACTATTCATAGGATGGTTAAACGAATTACGATAATAGCGTTTTGATTTATCCCAATTGGCAATCAATTCTGGCCAGGTGCTTAAATTATGTTCCTCAGTCACAAAACCTAAACTAGGATAATCTGTAATTTCCCATAAATGTTTGGTTACTTCACTATGATCATAATCATTTAGCATTGTATACAAAGCACGATGTCCAAAAATTCCTGTGGTAAAATGTCCACCTTTATCTTTCATAATAAGTTGCGCCAAATTATCTGCAACTAGTTGCTTTTTCTTTTTAGGAACTAATTCTGAATATAATGCAAAGGCATTTCCTGTTTGAGAACCATAAGAATTGGTTTCTTCGTTGAAAAATTCATTATGAAAAGCTTCTTTAACAAATATTGCTTTTTGTCCATATTCAGCAGCAATTACATCTTTATTTAATAAAATGGCCATTTTTTGCATCGCTACTAAAGATTGATAATACAATGCTGTTGATGTTAGAGCTGGTGGAGTATCCATTTGTGTATTTCCTCCTGGAGGACACCAATCTCCATAACCACCGTTTATAATGCCTTTTTCTTGTACCTTTTCATCTAAATACGCCATCCAACCTTCCATCATATTCCAAGATTTTTTTACAATCGTTGTATCTCCATAATAGACATATGAAAAATAAGGAATCATTACTGTAGCTGCACCCCAATCTGGTCTTGCTTGCAAGTTCAAACGTTTACCAACAGAGACATTAGCAGGCGCTCTTTTATCATAAGGAAAAGGATCTTTAAAATGTGCTTTAGAAACGCCCAAAACGGTTTGCATATCGTCTGTTGTTTTTTGCCATAGACGTTGTAAATCAAAATTAAAACTTGCAGCTTCTGCAACTACATAGGCATCTCCCATCCACGCACAACGTTCACGATGTGGACAATCACTTAACAAACCTTGAATATTGTCTTCTATGGTTAACATAGATGTTTCGTAGAATTTATTAATCTGTTCATTAGAACATGTAAACGTTCCTATTCTTTCTACATCTGTACGAACTAACCAACCTATAAATTGGTCTAAGGTCGGTTTCTTTTGTAAACCTTCTATTTGCACATATTGAAATCCGTGATATGTAAAACGAGGCTCCCAAGTTTCTTCACCATCGCCTTTACAAATGTAAATGTCTGTTTGTGTGTTTCCGGTAACGTGAATTCCTGTTGATGCTGGATCGATATTTTGTTTATCAGGCATTAAATGCTCTGAAAAACGCATTTTTATTTCAGTGCCTTCCTTTTCTTGAACCCTTATTTGCAACCAACCTGTCATATTTTTCCCCATATCAATTATCCAACCTTTTTCTGCTGGTAAAATTGCGACTGGTAAAATTTTTCGAACCTTTTTCATAGGTTCCAATTGCTGCTCCAATAAGTTAGTAGTTGGACCTTCCATTAGCTCTACAGAATTCCAAGTAGTATCTGTGTAATTAGAACTAGACCAATTTTTAATTTCTTTTCTGGCATCATAAGTTTCTCCGTGAAAAATGTTATCAAAAAGAATTGGACTGTTATGAGCTTTCCAACTTTTATCGGTTACAATTTGTTCTGATGAACCATCTTTATAGTTTATATTGAGCACCAAAATGGCACGTGGTTTGCCATAATTAAGCCCTGGCCAAAAGGCAATATTTTGCCCATAAAAACCATTGCCCAACATAATTCCTAATCCGTTATTTTCTTTTAAAAGTTTTGTAACATTATGACGCACAAAAAAAGCGCGTTTATCATAAGACGTTTGTGCAGGATCTAGCACTCTGTCTCCAACTTTATTTCCATTAAGATGTAATTCATACAATCCTAAACCACAAATTGCAATTTCTGCAAATGCAATTTCTTTGGTTACCGCAAATGATTTTCTAAGTAATACTGATGGATGTGCTTTACGTTTTACAGCTTTCAACTCTTTTACAGTTGGTTGCCAAGTATTGATATCCATTGGAGGCTGATTTCTAACAAAATCTCTTGTAGACCTTTTTTCTAATCGATTGTCTTTGGTGTATCCTATCCAATCAGCCTTATCCCAACTGATAGTAGATTCTTTGGATTGACCGAAAGTATCTTTAGTTGATATTATAAAAGACACTAAAATTAAAAGGACTTTAAGTTTCATTAGATAGTTTATGCTCTATTTTTTATTTATTTCTTATAAATCTGAAATTCAGAAATCATTGGTTTTTGCTTTGCTTCTGATATCATCAACCTACATTTTGATGCAGTAATTGCTTTAAACTCATGAGTTCTATTAGACCCACAGGAAGTTCCATTTGCAATATCTTTCCATTTACCATTTTCAAAATATTGTATGGTATATTTTGAAATATTATTTCCTTTTTCTTGAAGAACTACTGTATTAAATGTTTGTGGTTTAAACCATTCAATCTCCAACCATTCGTTTGATGTAGTTTTAGATTTCCAATGCGTTTCTAAACTTTCATCATTTGCTCTAAACGCTTCAAAAACTGGCAATTTCTCTGATTGAATGGTCATTGAAGAGGCATTCATACGTCCAATTAATGCCAAATTATCTGGCTGATCTATAGGATCTGGATAATTAACTTCTGGTAATTCTGCTACTTTAAAATTATAGACTCCAGAACCTACTTTGTAGATGATATAATTCCCTACAGCATCACTTTTTTCTGAGCCAATATAGGTAACTCCTTTTGATTGTTCTGCTAAACCTTCACCTTCTAAGACAACTTCTTTTTTAGTTGCAGGAATATATACTTTTGCTAATGTATTTACAGGAACTTCAATATGAAATGTGGCACTTTTCTTATCTTTTTTCCAATTTACAACAATATTTCCATACATAGATTGATAACTTGTATTGGCAAATTTTAAATCGCCAACAGGTGAAGGTTTTATTATAAAATGTTGCATTCCCAGTTTTTCAGTATCTGGACGAATTCCTGCAAACCCTTTTATAAAATAACCACCAATGCCGGTATAACAGGTATGTATTTGACTGTTACCAATAGCAGACCATCGCTCTGGCCAAACCGTTTTTCCTTGTTCAATAAAATAGCCATAACTTGGATGGCGTTTGTCTTTTAATAACTCATAAATCAAGTCCATACGCTCACCATGCTCTGTAAAATAACGGGTATATAATGCCTGACCAGAACTCCCTGTATCGTAATACGGAAATTTGTAAAGTACTTGATCTACTAAATTATTGTACACTTTTTCTTTTTCAGCATCTGGAGTAACACCAGAAAGTAATGCAAATGCTTGATTTACTTGATATCCTGGTCCGTACTTTCCTGTACTAGCATTATAAATATTTTTATGTGTAGCTTTTCGTTGAACCTCTAAACGTTTTTTATAAACTTCAGCATCTTCTGTTTTATCTAATGTTTTAGCAATATTTAAAGCAGATTCTAGCATAAACGCATATACGCAATTGTTAAAATGTGCAGATTCTGGCGAGTTGCTAGACGTCCAAAAATTACCTCTAGGCGTACACCAATCGCCTAAACCAGGGAATTCTAAAGAGCCTCGTGTTCCAATTTTTAGTGCACCTCCTGTTTCGTAATTAGAATGTTCATACAACCAATGCATCCATTTTTGTAAGGTTGGATAATGATTTTCTAGTAGTTTTTTATCACCCAACATTCTATACGTTTCCCAAATGGTAATTGGGCTGTTTGCCATCCACATTAAGAACTCAAAATCATCACCATTAATTACCGCTCGCATTTTTCCATCCTCAGCTTGTGCATCTTGCATAAACTGTGCGTATTGTGTCATATACGCCCCACTTTCAAAGTTGGGTAATGCATCACCATACATAGCAGCTACAGTAACTTCTCCCCATCCTCGGCGTTCACGATGTGGACAATCTACCAAAATACCATCAATAGTATTAGCGATGTATGTATTTAAATTGACTTGATAAATTTGATTTAAAAGTTTGCTAGAGCTATTAAACTGACTGATTTGTTTTCTATCATTAGTAATGACGTAGCCTTTAATATCTTTCAATTCCGGTTTGTAATTAATTCCGCTAATGGTTACCCAGCGACCACCTGCCAAATTAAAACGATTTGTAAAATGCCCTGTTCCTGTAATATCAAACACATATTTACTACGTTGATTCCAAGACGATTTTACAACTTTTCTATCGGCTATTTTAAAGGTAATGGTATCTCCTTCTTTTCCGTTAAATAAATTCATTTCGAAAAAACCAGTGAAGTTTTCGCCCATATCAACCACATAGTTTCCTTTTTTGTCTTTTTGAACGCCTATTGGGTTGATTTCTTTATATTTTACTTGTGGCTCTACCATTTGAGCACTTAAAGTTGCTGTAATTTTACTTGTTGGTGGATTTGCGTCTGAACTCGGCACCACAATGGCACCTTTAGGTCCTAGATTTACATTAGAAATACCAACTTTTTTGGCTTTATCATTATCAAAAACTATTGCGTTCTGCCAATTAGAATCGTCATAGTTAGCCATATTCCAATCATCTTCTCGAAGACGTTCATCTATAACTTCTCCACCAAAATCTTTAATATCCCAACGTCCAACATAGGCACTATAACTCTTTTTACACTTCCAAGAGGCGTCCGTATTGAGTAGTATGTTTTTATCGCCTAGCTTGATGTCTGCCTGCGCTTTAAACACAAAAGGCGAATCATAATATGCTTTTACTCTTCCCCAACGCGCCCAACCAGCTGCGTGCCAAATTCCAATGACATTATCTCCTTTTTTTAGGTGCTTTTTGATATCATAAGTTAGATACGGCAATCGCTTTTTTACGAAAGAATATACAGGATTCATCACCGCATTACTCACTTTTTCTCCGTTTACATAAACTTCGTGATAACCAAAAGATGCTACATATATAAATGCGGATTGAGGATTTTCTTCTAAAGTAAAATTCTTTCTATACCAGTTATGGTCTTTTTTATTTTGATCTTTTTTGTAAATCCACTCGCCTTTCCAATCATCTTGTTTGAGAAGACCCATTGAAAAATGAGCAGTCTTACTCCAATTCGAAACATTTCCTGAAACGTCCCAAGTTTTAACTTTCCAAAAATATTGTTGTGCAGATGACAAATTATTTCCGCCGTATTCTACATTAACAGATTGATTGGATTCTATTTTTCCAGAATCCCAAATATCACCAATATTGTTATCTAAATTCTCTAAAGAACTTGCCACTAAAATTTGATAAGCCGTTTGCTTTTGGCCTCTAGTTTGATCTTTGTTTATAAGTTGCCAACTTAATCTTGGAGCGATATTATCTATACCCAACGGATTTGTTCGGTATTCGCACTTTAAATTTTTTATTTCTACATCAGGAGAAAAAGTACAACTTGAGATAAAAATTAACTTAAATGATATAAAAAGGGCATAAATTATTTTAAGTCTAATATTATAAGATTTTTGAGTTTTCATTTTATTAGGTAACCATAAGTTTTTACAATAACAGCAATATTCAAATTATATTTACTAGATATTTAAAACACCAATGATTTTATAGCTGAAATATCTAGTAAATATATTTTTAATACTACAATTTACTATCCTGTAAAGTACTGGTATCTGGTTTAAAAGTTTAATTAATTGTTAATGTGTAAATTTCAATGATAAAAGTGATTATTTCAATTGACAATTTGATATATTAGTTGCACAAAATGATATGAAAAACGACTATAAAAAATATCTAATTACTTCTAATAAAGATAAATCATGGGGGTTCTACGTAAATAATTTAGGACGAAATGTTATTGGTAAACATGCTGAATATCCATCTATGAATCATCCTGATCAATATATTTTTACTTGGGATAAGGGACGTGTTTTAGATGAATTTCATTTGGTGCTTATTACTAAAGGCGAAGGTGTTTTTGAGAGCAATGCTACTGGAAAAATAAAAGTTTCTGATGGTGATGTGTTTTTATTATTCCCTGATGTTTGGCATCGCTATAAACCTAAAAAAAGTACGGGTTGGACAGAACGTTGGGTTGGTTTTTCGGGAGCTATTGCTAATCAATTTTTATCTAATGGTTTCTTTAATGCTGATGAACCTATTGTTTCTAAATGCAATATACCATCTGTTTTACATCATTTTAATACACTTTTCAAGTTATTTGATGAAGCTACTTATGGCTATCAACATGTGGCTTCCGGAGTTTGCATTCAATTAATGGCAGAATTGCATGCTATTAAGAGTGGTGGTAGTAATTTAGATAATTTAAATTCTATGATATCGCGTGCAAAAAGTATGATGTATAAAAATATAAATGGTTCAATTGACCTCTTAGAAATCGCCTCTAATTTGGGTGTGAGCTATTCTAAATTCAGAATTGATTTTAAAAAACAAACAGGAGTATCGCCTTTGCAATATTATTTACGTTTAAAAATAGAAAAGTCTAAAGAATTGTTATTAAATTCCAAAAAATCTCAGAAGGAAATTGCTTTTGAATTGGGCTTTGAGTCTGAGATGTATTTTAATAGATTATTTAAAAGAAAAACGGGATGGGCTCCCGGTAAATTTAGAAACTTAAGTAAGGATATCTTTTAATTTATTGAACTTCCTTTTTTATAACAGAACAGGGAATTATACTAAACAATTCCCTGTTGTTATATCTAAATTTTTAGCTTACTGTTATCGATAATTCTAGTGTTTTGCTATCTTCTTCAAAAAATACTTCTAAAGGCAATGCTTCTACTCCTGGAACCATATTAAATGTTCTAGTACCTTCCATTTCTTTAGTTTTAATTGGAGCATTTGCTTTTATAGTAACCAAACCTTCTGGCTTTTGAATGGTAATTTCATTTTTACTAACCTGAGTTACAGCTTCGCTAGAAGGAGAAACTATTGGCAAAACAAAAGCAGTTTGTGCTGTAATTTCTTGTTTTGTGGTTACCTTAATTGCTGTTTTATTTGCAGTACAATTATAACCAATATCAAATGCAGCAGCAGTTCCTTCAACTTCTTTTCTATCTACATTTTTTAATTTTACGTCAGCGATCAATTCAATCGCTCCATTTTCATCTTTAGAAGCAACTGTTGCTGGCAAATCGTATAAGTTTGTGTACCAAACCTCATCTTTAAAAGTTTCTATTCTTGGTGTTAAACAAATATCCTTATTAGGTTGTACTTGTTGGTTATTTTTTTCAACTAAAGCATATTCTGCCATACTTGCAGCACATAAAAGCCCAACTTTGTTATGATATAACACTCCTAAAGCACCTCCTGATGCTTGACGAAAATCGTATTTGTAATGATATTCTGCATCGTAAGCACTTACAGTTCCTCTCCAATCTCCACGTGCAAAAAGATACACATCTAAATCTTTAAAGTGTTTTACACCATCTGCGGTTGCTCTAGGCAAACTTGCATTTGCATTTATTTCTGGTAGATGATCCCAATGGTCTAATAAAGCTGCTAATGGTTTTGCATGTGTAAATGTATGATGCACACAAGGTGGTATACCTGCCTCAATAAACCCAGGACCTCCATGAATTAATCCATCTGCTGTGCATCTTTGTAATAATTCTGTGTTTTTTATTGCTGCTGTACCAAATGCTGGATTAATGTGAGACATCATTCCAAATGCAGGTTGGCTTCCATCACAGGTTCTACTGCCCCAATAACTCCATTTGTACATTCTGTTACCCCAACTATTATCCCAAGCTCCATCTGGTAACATAAATTCTAAGTGACTGTTTAAGGATTTCGTTAAGATTTGTAGTAATTCATCATCTTTCTCCTTTATAGCATACATTACCAAGCTATTTAAAGTTTCTTCTACGTTGTAACCTAAATCTACTCCATGTAAGCCTTTTTCACTTAATTTACTTGAGCTTTTTTTACATTCGCCAAATAACAAACTTTCATTTTCTGTAAAATATGCTTTTACTTCTGAAGCTAATTTTTTACTTTTTGCTTTAAAATCATCTCTGTTTACAACACCACCTATTAAATTCAACCCATAAACTGCAGTTCCTGGGTAATTGATATTGGTAAAATCTATGGTAAATGTGTCATAAATATATTGACCCGCTTTTTCTAAACGAACTGTCCACGCTTTTCGAGTTGCTTCATCTAAAACATGCCCATGATAATGTAATGATTCAGCTAAGGCTATTGCACCAAAAATGGTAATTCCTTTCCAAGATTTTGGATTTTTGATAACTGTCCAAGCTCCATTTTCTTGAGAGACATTATTTTCTGCCCAAATCATAACCAACTTTGCACCTTCTATATATTTTTCATCGCCAGTTTTATCTGCCATATGTAAAAAAGGATATACTGCATCCATACAACGTCCGTGAATATGTGAGCAGGAAGGACATCCCAATGCACCATGAACCTCTAAATTGGATGGATTGTTGATTTGTACTTTTAGCATTCCGTCACTCCAATCTTTTAATAGATCTGTAATCAGGTTTTTAAACTCTAAAGAATGTTCTGGGTGATTGGTACAAGCGTTTAATAATCCTGACATTGGTAAGGTTAAACCAACACCTGCAAATGCTGAAAGTTGAAGAAAGTTACGTCTTTTCATTTGGGTTATATTTTATTTTTTAAACTTATTGATATTGTATTTAAAACCTATCCTGTTTTATCCTGTTTTCTAAAAATAAAAAGCCAGAAGAATAAATTTCTTCTGGCTTTTTAAACGCTTACCTTTTTTTTTAATTAATGACTAATTTTGTATGGTATACTTTATTATCATTTGTAATTGCTTTTACCATATATAATCCTGAAGTAAACAGTGTATTATTTTTAATATTCAAAGTACCATTTAATGCTTCCCCTTTATAGATAGCTTTCCCTAAAGTATTATAAATTATTATTTTTGCACTTGAAATATTGAATAATGAAATTGTAAATTCATCTTTTGCAGGATTTGGATATATTTTAACAGCATTGTTATCTAAAACGAAATTATTTGTTGACAAAGTACCAACAGCCTTAAATACCCATACTTGATTTGATGTAATAGCAGACCTATTTACCCATAATTTTACGTTCTGTCCATTATTGGCTCCTGTACCTCCATCTATAGAATACCCAGGCTCGTTACGTTTTTGCAAACGATAATTTTCACCATCTCCAAATCCTATTTTTTTGAAATGTTGATTTTGATTGTTAGAATTACAATCACTTAATCCCACATTTTGATTATTTACAGCACCATCACCTGCATCCAAACACAATTCTGTATTACGCTTCTTATACATATAAAAATCTTGTTCTACATGTACCTCTTCCCATTGTTGATTAATATCATTCTCATTACTTTGCCAAAGTTTTACATTGTCATCATTTGTGCCAGCATCCATTGCAAAGGTTGGACTATTAGATTTTTGTAAATGATAAACGGGATTCGTTCCAGGATCTGTTATAATAACATCGTTTTTTTCAGAGATTAAAGTGCTGGAATCATCTTTAGTTGCAATAGCATCTATAGTGTAAGTACCTGCTACAGATGGTGTCCAAGATGAAGAATATGGAGCAGTAGTATCTGTTTGATAAACTTCGCCATTTATTCTAAAAGCAACCTGAGAAATACTACTACCTTCTTCTGCTGTTGCTTCTGCCTGTATCTCAATATCTTCACCTAAATTAAAAACAGTATTATTTGCTGGAGAAGTAACTGAAACCTCAAATTTTAATATTCCTGAATTATCGCCAATATTTCTATCAGAAAAGAACGACTCCATATCTAAAGGAAATCTTTTGTATAGCAAATTAGCCATTCTATCTTGAACTTGAGAATGCTCTGGTTTATTTGCTAAATTTTTATCTGCAACTTGACTTACACCATGAAAGTACAACTCTTTTTTATTTATTGCTTGTGTCGTTCCATCTCTCCATTCTGTATATCTCCACTCTCCATCTGTAACAGTAACTCCCATAATAGCCCCTTTTTGGTATAAAGAGTAAGCCCCATCATTCCAATCCATATCTGGATTATCTATAAGCTGTAACATACTTTTACCATCGACTATAGGAGATTCTAAATTACAAGCTTCTATGATGGTTGAAAAAATATCTACATTTTCTACCAATGCATTTGATGAAACATTTGTTTTACGCGATTCGTGACTTGTTTCTCTACTAATGATTAAAGGTACCTTTGTATCAATCTCCATATTAGAATGCTTGTTCCAAGACCCATATTCTCCGATTTTATAACCATGATCACTCATAAAAATAACCATAGTGCTTTTTCGTAAATCTAATCTCTCTAACTCATCCATAACTCTTCCTACTTGAGCATCAACGTAACTAACACATGCATAGTAACCTTGCCTTAATTTTTTTGTAAGCTCATCATTCAAATCTCCAGAATCAGGTATTCCATCATAACCTCGTAACTCTCCATAATTTGTTAGTGCTAAACTATACATGTCTGTTGGTCTATCTCTACTCGGCACTTCAATATTATCTAAGTTATATAAATCCCAATATTTCTTAGGGGCATTAAAAGGTAAATGAGGTTTACTAAAACCTAAAACCATTAAAAATTTATTTTCTTTAACTTGGTTTAGAGTTGCTATTGCATCTCTTGCTACTGTTCCGTCTTTATATACGTCGTCATCAACGTCTGCATCTTCATAAGCAGGCTTAATTCCAGCATTTTCAGGTAAAACATATGTATTATCCTTTTTACCAATATAAGTTGTCCAGTTACTTTTATCATCTATACCATGATGATATACTTTACCTATACTAACAGTTTTATAACCGTTGTTTTTGAATAATTGCGGCATGGTAACAACATCTTTATGCTTTGACCTTAAGCGCGTAAAAATGCTATAAATACCTATTGATTCTGGTCTTAATCCTGTAAGGATGCTCATACGTGATGGAGCACATATAGCTTGTTGAGCATAAGCTTGATTGAATTTTACTCCCTCTGTAGCTAACTTATCAATATTTGGACTTTGAATATGTGTATTACCGTAACAATTTAACTCATCTCTTAAATCATCAACCATAAAAATTAACACATTTTTTTGTGCGTTGACCGAATAAAAACTTGTAATTACTAAAAAAAACAATAACAATCTACATTTAAACAATGGAGTTTTCATAAAAAAAACAGTTTCTTAGATATTAAATTTAATTGACTTTATATATTTCTATTTTTACATTGATGAATACAATAACCTTTTCTTTCTCTTGTATATTGTTGTAAAAATCACGCCTTTTCATTTTGCTCAATTAAAATGAAATTTATTAAGTAACTATGAGAACTCTATCCTGTTATATCCTGATACATAAAAAAGAAAAAGCCAAAAGAAACATACTATT
Source organism: Polaribacter septentrionalilitoris (assembly GCF_009832745.1). Taxonomy (GTDB): domain Bacteria; phylum Bacteroidota; class Bacteroidia; order Flavobacteriales; family Flavobacteriaceae; genus Polaribacter; species Polaribacter septentrionalilitoris. Next base: position 83,528 of record NZ_VRMJ01000046.1, read on the forward strand.
CTTTTGGCTTTGTATAATTTAATGTTATCAAAAGTTTTATTGAATAATTAATTTAGTATGATATATTTTATCATCATTAGTAACAGCTTTTACCATATATAAACCTGGAGCAAACTGACTATTATTATTAATTTCTAAATTTCCATTTAGTGTTATTCCTCTGTAAACAGTTTTTCCTAAAGTATTATAAATAATAATATCTGCTTTTGGCATATTACTTAATGAAATTGTAAATACATCTTTTGCAGGATTTGGATAAACTCTTAAAGAAGTTACATTTAATGCATTATCATCAACACTTAAGGATTGACTAGTTGGTATCGTTTCCCAATGACTTCTTGTATCATTTTCAATAGCCACAATATTAGTAACACTACCGTCTTCTTCATGATATAAAAATTTTCCATTATTTCTAGCTTCAATTCTATATATATTTTCTGTTCCAGTTTCATGTATCGTCCAGATTTTATCTGTGTCAGGAGCCGGAGCTGCTTTTGATGTACTAACCACACCACCAGTTCCTAAAGCACGAATTATCCCAAAGGATTCACTATCTATATTAAAAAAACTTCCAGATTTAACAAAGGTCCAATGTGTGTTTGTAGCTTCCCCTGAATCTGTCATAGTAACCGCTGTTGCACTTGTACCAGCATCAGTTAAAAATTGACCTGTGGCAACATTTCTTAATCTGAAAACATCATCAGATGGCGTAAAAGTATCTCCAGTGTCTTTTACTTCAACTTTTTCATATGTTGTATTTGCCCATCTAAACTGAGCTCTACCTCCTTTTACTCTATATGCTCCATATCTTATTCCCGATTCTAAACCTCTTTCTGGTGAAGGAATATTATAATTAAAAGCTTCGCCTCCAATTATTGCATCACAATAATGTATTTTCTTTGTTGCATCATTTGGATCTTGCCTAAAACCTACTTCCATTTGAAAGTCAACTTCTTCATTTTTATTTACTCTTTTTAGAAAAACTACTTCTCTACCACTACCTTCACCACCACGTTCTAAAATACGTTCAGCATATATATCAAAAGCTACTTGTTTGCCAGCGTTAATTCCATCTCCATAAACAGGGTGTGCTCTATATAAAAGAATTGCAGGATCATTAGAACCTCCACCACCTGAGTGTTTTCCTTTGGCTTGTGCTAAATAACTTCCGTTTTGACTAAAAGAACCTCCATCACCTACTTCTAAAATTCTAAAAACCCCTTTGAATCTTACGTAAGTTCCAACACCAGTTTCTCCAGCTCTAGGCAAAGAACGTTCTATTCGTGGTTGTAATCTAGTTCCATCCCAATGGTTAGAACCATCAGTAATATTATAAACACCCCAAGTTTTACCGTTAACATTACTTTCTGAATAGTCTGAGTAACAACTTCTATCATCTGCTGTACCTACATTTACAGAATTTTGTAAATCTACATTTCTAGTATTGTCATTTTGGAATTCACCCGAAGATGGACAAGTTAAATCTGTGCTAGTATCTTCATCAGGTGCAATTTCTACAGGAGTTTGCACATAAGGGATTAGTTTCCAATTGCTTCTATCATCTGTATCTGAAGCCACAGCATGAGTTACTGTTCCATTCTCCTCATGGTACATAAATCTTCCTGAAATTCTAGATCCGAATCTGTACGTATCATTAGCACTATTATGATATATTGTCCATGTTTTGTCTGTATCAGAAGCTGGTGATGCTTTAGTTGTACTAACCACTACATAAGCTCCTCCTGGGCCACCTGCTCCTGGTGCACGTAAAATTCCTAAAGTTTCACTATCAATATTATAAAAATTACCACTTTGTACAAATCTAAAATGTGTGTTTGGTTGCTCACCTGAATCTGACATGGTAACTGCAGAAGCACTTGCACCTGCATCTGTTAAGTATTTACCTGTAGCAACATTTTGCAATCTAAAAACATCACCAGATGGTGGTGCATCTTGTGCAATTGTAGAAAAAAAACTTAACGCAAAAACGATAAGTAATATTGATTTAAAAGTATTGTTTATCATTACTTTTTTAAAATTTAGTTTATTTTGGTCAGACACCAATCTTGTAAAGTTGTTTTATTCATACTAGTTTACCATCCTGAACTATGCTGAATTACCATAAATTTGATAAAAAAACAGAGATAATCCCTTTTTTTTACCTCTTTACTATTCTGAATTTAAAACTTTTCTACTTAATAATTAGTTTCGTATAAAACACCTTATTATCTCCTGATAATACTTTTATGAGATGAACGCCATTTGTAAATTTCAATATTTTTTATCATGGACTATTTATGCTCATATTGTATAGGACAGTTCTAAAATATTGGAAAATTAAATAAGTAAAGTATTCTGTAGTGTACTAATAGTAATGCCAACCCTATAGTTGTAATTTTACAAAAATCAAAAAAAACAAGGGAGTCCTTGTTTTTTTTTGATTTAATAATTCTTATAGCTTATTGGTTTTATGATAATTAACTATTTTATAATTAACTTAGAATAAAATGCTTTATTTCCTTTTGAAATAGCTCTTACTAAATAAACACCTTTTGCAAATCTAGCGCTATCTATTTTTAGAACAGTATTTACAGAAGAGTTTTGGTAAACTTGTTTTCCTAAGATATTATAAATTTCAAGATTTTTAATAGTATCTGCATTTTGGAATTTTATGGTAAATTCTCCATATGAAGGATTAGGGTAAATTCGCATAGAAGATTCTAATAATTTTTCATTTGACACACTTAATGGTTGACTCGTAGGTAATACCTGCCATTTGCTTCTTGCATCTGTATCAGGAACTGAAGTTGTAATAACGTTTCCATCCTCTCCATAATATAAAAAACGACCGCTAGCACCTGCTTCAAATCGATAAGTTTTATCAGTTTCATTATAATGGGATGTCCATACTTTATCTGCATCTGCTGCTGGTGAGGATTTTGTAGTACTTACAACGAAGTAAGCACCAGCTACAAAACCACCACCTGTAGCTCGTAAAATACCAGTGTTCATATTATCTATATTCACAAAATTTGTTGCTGGAACTTCTGTTATTTCCCATCTTGTAGCATTATCTCCAGCTTCATTATGCATTACAACTGGTAGCGCACTTCCTCCACCTTCACCTAGAAATTTGCCTGTTGCCAAATTTCTAAACCAGAAAATATTATCTGATCCTTCGTTTCCTCCTCCAGTATCACCCCCACCACTAGTGACGTTTCCAATTTTCATCCTATCAAAATTAAAACCACCTACTTCTCCAACAATTCTAATTTTTTGTACTCCTTTTTGAAGTGTTATTGTTGTTTTGGTAGATAAAAATCTAGTCAGATTTGGAGTTTTAGTAAGGGTAACTGACTTCAACAGTGTTGACCCTTTCATAATTTTTAGCTTTCTACCTGTTGAGGGAGTAGCTGCAAAGATTTCTAATGGATAAGTACCATCTTTAGTAACATTGATGGTGTACTCTGCATAATCGTTAGTTGCCCAAGAGTTTAGATAAAATACAGAATTACTCCAACGTGTTACATTTACACCTTTTTTTGTAGTATAATGTTCTGCTTCTATTTCTGTAGGAATTTGATGTGTTTTTGCTTTTACGGTTATAGTTTTTGATACTTGGGCTGAAGTAAAGTATTCGTTTCCTGTATCTGAAACAGTTACTGTTGCTGTTCCTGCTCCTAATAGATGCCTTACATTATTGCTCCATACAATTACTACTTGATTGTTGGGTGCAACAAATCGTAATTTTGCATCTGGGTTATTACTTGAAGCTACTAGCTTAAAAGCAGGATCTCCTGAAGTAGCTGTTGGAATATCTTGTAAGGAAATTACCTGTTTTCTTTTCGGTACAGTAAGTTCATAACCTACAATTGGTGCTGCATTATATGTTGCATTACCTACTTGTAAGGCATTAATAGTTGTTTTTCCTGCTCGCTTAACTTGTAGTTTACCATTTACAATTACAGCAACATCTGTATCTGAACTTTCATAAGTGACAGGTAAACCAGAAGTAGCTGTAGCATTAAGGGTTTCTTCTGGACTTCCCCAAACATAATTTTTATTTGATGTATTAAAACTAATTGTTTGATTAGTTTTTGATGTATTTGCATTGATAACTAAAGTCTGTGATACTTCTGGTGCACTATCATAATTGCCATTTCCTGGTTGACTTGCAATAATATTACAAGTTCCAACTCCCATTATCTTAACTTTATTACCATCTACAATACGTGCAATATTGGTGTCTGATGAACGATATAACACTGGTAAATTTGAACTTGCAGTAGCTGCTAAGGTAAAATCTGCATCACTTTCTATTTTTGATGGAATTGCACTAAAATTTATGGTCTGTGGTGTATATTCTTCTTTTTCTAATTTAAACACATAACAATGAACAGGAATTTCTGGGCTATTCTTTATTTCGCTAAATACTACTGCTATATAACCATCATCCAAAATGGTTATGCTTTTTCTTACAGTTAAGCCTATACTTCTTCTAAAATCTTCACGCCAATCATAAGTTCCTGCTAATGTGCTTCTCACAATAAAATTACCTCCTGAAATAGAAAATTTATACATTCTTTTACCATAAAAAACACCTAAAGAACCTTTGTTTCTATCTTCTGTAAACTCTGTTTCACCTGATTTTCTAAGATGATTATAAGGGCTAGTTCCTTTTGGGTTGATGTACGTATAGATATCATTTTTAGGAGAAATTGCCAATTGTGGCCCACCTGCCCAACCTGCGTTATCAGGCACACTTCTAGGATTTGCTATTAAAAAAGGAGCGTGATCTGTAATTGGTAAATCGTAGCTTTTACCATCAACAGTCGTTGCTTTACTATCCATCCTTTCCCCAAGCTCCATTACATGTACACCTTCACCTAATCGAGTAGGCGATTCTGCCCACCTAGGAGAGTATACGTAATAAAATTTTCCATTTATAAGCTTTGCTTCACCATAAGCAAAATGTCTTTCTCCTTGAGAAACTGACGCTCCTCTACCTCTAATAATGGTTTTTTCTGGAGACCAAGTATTTCCATTATAATATGTCATAATGATATCTCCTCCAACAGCGGAACCTAAACGTCTTTCAAAATACATCTCTCCTTTATCATTATTAAATAAGTCTGGATAAGTAACCCCGGTTACTTTTTTTCCGGGAATTAGATAATTTTGTTGTGGTAAAAAGTTTTCTGCTGTAAAATCACTATCGGGTGCATACGCAATATTCTTCTTTGATCTTATGTAGTTTAAATCTTCATTATGATGATCAAACATTAAATGTACTGTTCCATCTATTGGACTAATTCCAACATTTGTAGTTAAATGTGTATCTCCTTTACCACCCACTAAACTCATTTTAGCAGGAAGAGCTACATGAACCCAAGTACTTTCTCCTATTTTTTTTCTGGAAATCATTAAAGTACGATCTGCCCAACCACCTCTATACCACGTATAAAAAACATAACCTTTGGACACTTTCATACAGTTTCCATGGGGATTTATAGTTCTTGCATAGTGGAAAGGTTTTGGATCATCTGCTTTCCAGAAATAAAGTGCTTTATCGGTTATTTTTGAGCTTTCTAAAAAAGTAACTTGAGAATTAACCTTCTGGATAAGTAGACTACATATTGTAAATAATAACAATATCAATCGATAATGTTTAGTTGATTTTGGCTGTGTAATTGTTTTCATAATTATCTGGGCTTAATTTTTATTTAATGATTAATCTTGAATGAAATGATTTATTATCATCCGATAAAACATTTATAAGATACATTCCTGATGAAAAATTAGTATTGTTTATTTCTAAAGTATTGGTATTTGGTGTATTTTGATACACTCGTTTACCCAACATATTATATATTTCTATCTTTTTTATCTTATTTATGTTTTGTACAGTAATCGTAAAGTTTTCTTTAGCTGGATTTGGATATATCTTTAGAGATGATGTGGTTAATACCTCCTCAGCACTTAATGTTTGACTGGTAGATATGGCTTTCCAAACACTTCTTTGATCTGTTTCTTCAGCAGCAATATTAGTTACATTACCATCTACATTATGATATAGGTATCTTTTATTATCTTTAGATTCAAATCGAAACGTATCATCCGTTTCATTATAATGAACTTGCCAAACTTTGTCAGAATCATTAGCTGGCGAGGCTTTAGCTGTACTTACCACAAAAAATGGTTTCGTTGCATTTTCGAAGCCTGAACCTGGAGCCCTAAGTATGCCAAACGTTTCGCTATCAATATTAAAGTATTCGCCTGCTTTTACAACAGTCCAATGGGTATTTGTTTCTTCTCCAGAATCACTCATTGTTACAGGAACAGCACTTCCGCCTGAATCTGTTAAAAACTTTCCAGTAGCAACATTTTGTAATCTATAGGTATCAAATATTAAATCTGATTTATCTATCTCTATAACTTCTACAGTTACTTCTGAAGAGGTTATACTTTCTCCTCCAGTCTTATAAGCTACAGCCTTTATTTTAAATGTTCCTGTTGAACTTGGTGTCCAATCTAATAAATAGGGTTGTGTTGTATCTTCTTGCAATACGTTATCATCAACCATAAAAGCTACTTTTGTAATTTCTCCTTCGTCTGCAGTTGCATTAGCAAACAATTGAATATTTTCTCCTTCTCTAAAACTTTGATTATCTGATGGTGTTACCAAATTTACAGCAAAAGGTTGTGATCCTGTACTTACGTTTAGATCTATAACTTGTAAATAGGTTGTTCTTACATCATCATTATTATTTGGTTTGGTTTCTAATAAATAATAATACAATTTACCATTAGAAATGTGTACTCTACCTTTGTTAAAAGTTCTACCTGTTGTTTGCTCATAAACTCTAGTAAAATTATTTGTTCCTCCTTCGGTTCTATCAACAAAAGGTCTTCCAGAAGAATTTAAACCGATAACGAAAACATCGTTTCCAGAGGTATAAATATTTGATGCCCCTACAAAATCAGAAGTAATGATAAAATCATCAGAATCATCAAAACTACCAGGTTTATAACTATGGAAGTTTTTAGTAACATTATTTTCTCTATCCTTGACTTTACTAATAATATGAACATCTCCATTATCTGTAACTGTCCAGTTAAATCCACCAACAATATGGACCATGTTTTTTGCCTTAGTTTTTACAGAATCTCCTAACTCAAAAACCAAAGTTTCTTCTGCTTTTACTAATGGGAAAGTTATGGGTTCTCCTTTATGGTTCTTCCATTGAGAAGCACCTGTTGGATCATCAGAATACGCATAGTAAACCCCATTTTGAGCATTATATTTATCAGCTCCATTTCTTAATCTACGTTGAAAACCAATACGTATTTTACCATTTACGTATTTCATACTTCCATAAATACTCCAATCGTGAGTTTCTCCTTTACTTTTTGCACCTAATGCATTGAAGTAGTAAAAATCTCCCCATTTTTTTGCAGCTGCATCGTATTTTATAAAAGCTTGTGCACCATCATGTGAAGTACCATCTCTTGCTGTTAAAAACAGCTCTCCTTCGTTACTTAAAAAGAATTGTGGATAAGTAAACCTATCGTATTTTCTAGGATTTCTAACCCCATCCATAGTAGTGTGTCTATAATCTCCATCAAATGGATCTTTTACAAATTTATCTAACGTAAATTCTTCGTCTGGTAAATCAGCCGCATTTTCTACGGAGTAAGAGTATCTGAAATAATCATTAACAAAAGATCCTCCGTTTGTGTATGCGTGTAAATCGTAAACCATGTGCACAGTTCCGTTAATTGGACTTACTGCAACAGCTATAGTATTATGAGTTTCTCCAATCCACCATCTACCTTTATATCCACTATGTTGATGTGGAAATTCAATAGTTTTCATGGATCCTGTTTCCATATTATAACGTGTTAACATTACATGCCTATCTAGCTTTCCTCCACGATACCAAGTCATAAACACATAATTCTTGTACGTTTTTATACAATCTCCATGAGGTGTTAGCGTTCTACCATAAACAAAATCATATCCAGTCGTTGAATTTCCTGTGTGAGATATAGGAACTTTATTCCCATTAAAGTACATCGCTAAATCAGTTATTTTAACCTCTTTTTCTAAGGTTACTTGAGCTTCTGCTAAAAAAGAAAAAAATAATAGGAGTGTAAAACAAATAGCTTTAAGCAAGGTTTTCTTCATCGTGAAATAATTTTATATAAAAAGTTAAGTAAAATTACTTTTTTATTCAAAAAATTGCATCCTGAACTGTCCTGACGAAATTAACCTTATTCTTTACTATATTAACTCTGTTAATTTTTAAGTATTAAAACTACAGGTCCAATTAAGCCGGATTTTTCCAATTCAGTTTCATTACTTTTTGGACGAGCTGTTGTCCAAGTTTTTTTAGAATTCTTTGGTCTTTTATTGTCGAAAATCAATTGATTGCGCCAAGTATTGGTTACTTTAATTTCCAATTTGTTTTCTCCAACTTGTATTTCGTCTGTAATATCAAACTCAAAAGGTGGTGCCCATTTTACACCCACTTTTTTACCATTACACCATAATTCTGCAATGTTTGCAACTTCTCCTAAATCAATACTCATGAATTCTCCTAACTCTGTGACTTCAAAAATTTTGTTATACGTTATTGTACCTGAGTAATGTTGTATGGCTTCATTTTTCAATTCAGTTAATGATTTTAATTCATCAACAACAATAGACTCTGGAGTATCCCAACCTTTTTCAAAAGATAATTGCCAGTTGTTTTGTAGTGACATTTTTTTAATATCAATTGACTTTACAATTTCTTTTCCATTTTGATGAAAGATATACTCTCCAGATTTTGATGCTTTAACATCATCTTTATCCCAAGATATTTTTGGGTAATCATTTGTTTTATGAATTTGATACCACTCTGTTTTGGCATCTAAAATAGTTTGGTTATTAAAGGTAACTTTTGATGCAAATGGTTTTTTATCACTTTTAGAAAATACAATAATTGCACTTCCATTTTCAGGTAAAGAAACCACAACATTTGTTCTATTAGTTGATGATTTCCAAACTTTAGCATCTTGTTGAATTCCTGTAAACGCATCCCATATTTGTGGGGTTAAATTTTGTATTCTAAAACTTAATGACATATCAACTGGATTTTCTTCTTTAGAAGCTACAAAATAGATATGCGCATCTTTTGTTTCTCTGTGAATCCAATTGATATCTAAATCTTCAGAGACAATTACGTCTTTGGTTATTTTTTCTGCTTGTAAAACTTCATCAATGGTTTTACCCCAATAAACTCGACCTTTTCCAACTTGTTTTACACCGCTTTTGGTGTTATCCCACAGTTCATCAGCAATAAAAAGTAATTCTTTTAAATCATTCTCATTGTCCATTAAACTTGGTGAATCTTTAGGTTTATCACCCAAAATTACTGCCCCATTCATCACTAATTCTTTCAGTTTTTTTGCTGTTGATAGCAGTATACTTTCTGAATCTCTTAATTTGATAATTCGATAATCCCCTCCATTTTCAACATGGATTTTATCTTCTTTAATACTGATTTTTTCTTGTAATATTTCTGCATTTAAATAATCAAATCTATATCCTTTTGGGAATTCATCTAAATCAAATGGTGGACGTTCAAAATGATCTCCATAATACCACAATACATCTGCCACATATTCTCCCTGCTGCAACACATATTGGTTTCTAGATAAATACGCTATCCAATCTGGCATGTACTTCCACCAAGTTTGCTGGCGTACAAAAGGAAAACCAATATTACCCCCAAAACTAGATCCTGGATTTACATCTGTTTGTGGTGTATGAGAAAACGTGTGAAATACCAAGTGATTTACACCTTTTGCAAAATTATAATCGATTAAATATTTTACAGAAAAAGGGTGTTCGTTCCACTTTACACCAACTTGTGTACACGCTTCTGCTGCTAATTTTGGTTTATTATATAAATGTGTAGCTGAAGAAGCGTTGTAAATGGGTTTTGCATATTCATTTTGATCTGATGGTGCTTTTGGATACCAAAATTCGGTCATAGGAATATCACTAACACCATAATAACGCATTGGATCTACAGGCAACACCTCTCCACCAGCACCTTCTGTATACACTTCTGCGCCCATTTCATGCGCAACTGTTGCAAAATGTTTGAAGAAATTATCAATAAAAACTTCATCCATTGTTTGGCGTAGATCTCTTAAAAATTTGGTTGTGGTTGCTGTATTTTCTATAATATAACCCATTGTAGCAGGTAGATATTTTTTTAAACTATATCCTCTTCTTTGCTCAAATTCTTTAAACATATCTTCGGAATTGATTGTCCAAGTAGGCACGTGACTTTCCCAACTATCAATTAATAAACCGTGTAATTTTCCATCTCCAATTGGCCCTCCATCTTTAATAAGATTTCCAATCATACCGTTTTTTAAATGATTTTCTATGGCAATTTTATCTAGTTTACTAGACTCCCAACCTGTAGCTTCTGGCACTGCAGGTTTGTTTGTCAATCGCATATTGATATGTCCAAAACGTACAATTGTCCAATTTCCATTAGGAACATTCCAAGTTAGTTTTCCATCGGTAGATAATTTATCGGTTAAGTTGATGATTGTCTCAGGTTTTATGATCGTATTTTCTGCGTAATTATACTGTACTTCTTTCTTTAAACGTCTCAATACTTTTGCTGCTTTTGCCTCATGATTGTGCAATTTGGGTTTTGCACTTAATCTTATAGATTCTGGAGCAATAGCGTGTTTTCCTAAAAAAGTAAATTTAAATTCAGTAGCTGTTGTTTCTGGAACGGCTAAGGTTAGGTATTTGCGTCTATCATTCCAATTGGCATCTGGTATTTTTAAGGTTGTTATTTCTTGTAGCTTATTATTGATAAGTGCCTCTACTTTAATCGAAACTTCTACTCTTGGATAATTTGTACCTGTAATAATATGGCGCAACTGAGGGAAAACTATAGAACGCAAAGTAATCTCTTTATCAAACGAAGTTTTTACCCAAGTTTGTTGGTTTTTCACTTCAGTAATTCCTACTTTTCTATATTCCTTAAGTGGTTTTTTTAATCGAGTATTTTTTCTGGTAACAATTAATTCTGAATCTGGATTAAAAATATCTTGCCAAGGAACTATCCTATTGTTTGTTTCAATTTTTGATGGATTGTATGGTTTTAAATCATCACCTGCTAAAGTTGGAAAAGCCAGTACCTGAATATCTTTATAATCGTAATCTGGAGTATGGTATAAAGAATCTATCTTTAAACTTTCTTGAAAATGTTTGCCTCCTGAAATATGATACGTAGTTTCTACCACTTCACGTTGCGCCTCATTTGCAGGTACCCAAGGACCACCAGTCATAGACCAACCAGGACAATTTTGCATGGTAAATTTTAACCCTAAACGCTGGCATTCATCCGCAGCAAAACGAATCATATCTTCCCATTCTGGGGATAAAATTTTAATAGGTTTTACATTAGGAAAAGCACGACCTGCTTTGTTAAATAAATGAATTCCTTGTAAACCTGCATCTTTAATGGCTTGCAAATCTCGTTTTAACCCTTCTTTGCTAATATTGTTTCCATTCAAATGAAACCAAGTTTCTGGATGGTATTCTTTTGATGGAGATTTGAAGTTTTGAGATAACTCTTCAAAATTTACAGAAGATTGATTCATTGAAGAATTCTCTTTTCTAGTTTGACAACTTAAAATTAAAAATGGTATAAATAAAACTAGTAATTTGTATTTCATTTTGCTGATTTTATGATATAAATAAACTTGTTTTTTTGTAGACATGTATCCTGTCGTATCAGGTAAAAAAGTCAATAAAAATAAATTAACTGCTTTCAATAATAAATCTATCCTCTTGATTAAAGATTTTAAAACTGGTTGTTATTCTTCAAATCGTTCATTAGTTTATGCTAAAAAAAAGTTAAATGTCTATTATTTCATAATACAACCGCTTCAAACAGCATTCAACAGGATAGTTTAATAAAGTTAGTATGTTATCTTTATTTTATATATCTTATAAGATACATAAATATGAAAAAATCAAAATTAATATTCAAACTTGCTTCAATTACAGCATTAATTATTTTTACGACCTTCTTCTCTTGTTCATCAGAAGAAGAAGCATCTGTGGACTCCCTATTCGAAAACCTACCAGATCCAGACCCAGTTTCAGACCCAGATACTATAGTTATAGCTGCTGATGAAGATACAGGCGATTATACAACATGTAACTCAGATGGTGAAAACGCCACTAGAACATCAAACGATTTACCAAACCCTGTTAATGTGGGTACTATTGACGATAGAACTTGTTATGCCAATTACAAAGAAAGTACTATTGACGGTATTACATGGGGTATATATAATATAACAGCTGACTCCAATAATCAAGATGCCGCAAACACCTTACAACCAAGAATGGAACGCTCATTACCTGTAGCGAACTCGAATGTAGGTTCATCTGTAAAATTTACAGGAGACTTTAGAATATTAGAAGTTGGAGACACAGGTTCTTTTGGTTCTAGTGGAAGTTATATAGCTCAAGCTAAGGGTCAACATACTGGTGGTGGTGGTTCTCCAGATCCTGCGATTTGTTTGTATAGAGCACATCCTGTTTACGGTACTGGGATTAATGCTGATAAGCAAGTTGCTTTTGATATTTATGCAGAACGAATCTTAGTTCGCGGTGGATCAGGCAGTGGAAGAGAAGTTGTTTTTCTAAAACAAGTAAATAAAAATGAAATAACTTCTTTTGTATTAGAAGTAGGTTTTAAAGTAGACCCAAGCGATGCTTCTAAAAAAATACACTATTGTAATGCCATAATTGGTGGTGAAGCATTTAATTGGAATATTCCTGATCCTGAAAGAGGCACACAATCAAAAATTAGATATGGCGCATATCGTATTAAAGGTGGTAGAGCACAAATTAGATGGGCAAATACTACACATGAAAGAATTCAATAGTAATAAAAATTATTGACTCTCATACCAATTTGTAATTGATATTCCATAAAAATGGAATTAATTTAATCAGGATAGTATTCCCATTTACCAACATTGTTGTTGTAAAAATAAGTAGTGCCTTCGGTTCCAATATAATAGTGTAAACCAAAGCCTTTTGCCTTTGTATTATATGAAAAATTAGCCATCAAATTACGGTTTTCAAATTCGTATTGAACGATATCCTTTGGAAATTCTCCAGTATCTTTTTGATTATCGTAAATATATTCGACTATCATTGATGCTTCTTTTTTTAATTCATACCATTTTACAAAAAGAAAGGATTGATAAGGAATTAAGTATAACCCAATTGTGAATGCAATTATAAGAGAGATTCTTTTAAGTTTAAAAAGATAGAATACTAATGGAATTATATTTAGACCAAAAATTAGAATACAAAAAAACTGTTTTACCTCGCCTAAAGTATAATAGGCATAATAACAACTTACTATTTCTAAAATTACAAAAGTTAATAGAATTAGTTTAAACTTAGTTTTGTTCTTTTCTATAATTTTCATTTATTACTGGTTACCTGTAAGTATTCCATTATCTTTTAATAAACTTCTTATAAACTGGTTTATTCATATTTAATCTGATAAAATAAACACCATTTGGAATTGAATTCACATCAAAATTTAGGTTCCCCCTCTCCACGTTTTCAATACTTGATTTTATCAATTTCCCCTGAATACTATAGAGCTGTATATCTAACTTTTGTAAAGTATTGGGAACTTTAATATTTAAATCTCCTTGAGTTGGATTAGGATACATAAAAATTGCGTTCTGGAATTTAGAATCATCAACAGACAAAGCATAGCCTAATGTATATTCTGAAAATGCTTTATCCTCTGCATCAGCATTAATAGTATTGTCTAAAAAAGTAAGTTGACTCCCTTTTCCAATATACAAAGAAACCTCTGTTGTATTTGCTTTAACGATGTTCCTCACAATGGCGAATCTTCCTGTAAATGCAATTTTTAATTCTGGTAAATTAACAGCAACATTATCATCATCATTAGACAAAACATAATCAATAATTTCATGTCCATTAATTTGAGATATCACTTTTACACCTACAACTTTATCATCAACAATAATATTTTCGGTTGATTTTATGGTTGACACATTATTTGCTGATGGTTCGTATATGGTAATGAAAGGTTGATTCCAAGCTTCACCATATTTACGCGCAACAAAAACCTGTGTGTTTTTTTTATCATAGCCATTACTTACTTCTTGTGTTGGAGGTGCTAATGCTGCACTATATTCTTTATCTACACCTCCTGGAACGTTAACATGCAAATAATCATTTGTTGCTTGTAAATCGAACCTAGCCGTAATTGAATTACTTGTTAATGCAGATGTTTTTGTATTAGAAAACCACCTCCATCCTGGTTGTTTTCTATCATCACCTATATCATTTTGGTATCTATTTGGAGTATCTGTTAAACTTAAAAGATTGCCTTCTGTTTTAATTTGCATTACATCTCCTAAACCATGAAACAAGTAATCGTGATAATTATTGACTACATTCGATTTTGACCTAAAAATATCGACATAATAACCAGAGGTACTACTTGTTCTAATAATACTATTAGTACGTTGTTGATCTACATTATTTTGATTATCATCTAAAAATTGTGTTGAAAAGCTAAAATTTGCAGCAATTGGGTTTGCATACGGTTTTGGCTCTGAAGCTTGTAATACAATTGGATCTACAATATTTTGCCAAGTACTATTCCCATTTGTTTTAGGACCTCTACCAGAAGTACCATTTACAATAATTGTATTATGTGCTGCATAAGAAACTGCATATTGCTCATGTAATTCTGAACCATATCCGCTTGCTGAACCACCAAAATCTGGCCCAATAACATAGCCTGCACCATACAATTCCATATCTAATCCTGAAGCGTGTGCATGTACATATGTACCACCTCCTGTATAATACATTAAACCATTTTGTTTATCATCTACTCCAGAATAATTGCGTTGCATAACAACACCAGCATGCGATGCTTTAACGGTTCCATATTTTGGTTCACCATCTGCGCTAATCGAATTATCAATATTTACACCCCAAAGTAATTGTAATGGACTGTTCCATTCTAAACGTTGATTTTCTATAACTGGATTATAACCTCCATCTTCAGCATATATTTTTTTTAAGGTTGATGATGCTCTTTCTTTCAAATCTGTATAGCCCTTTTTATCTGCAATTTTTAGAACACTTCTAAAAATATGTGCGTGGTCAGTAAAACTTCTACCTATATCTCCATAAGCCATTGTTGCCCCATTTGGATATAAGAAGTTTTCATAAATAAAAATACTTTCTAAGATGTCTTTATTATTCTCAACGATTTTTAAATCAGGTTGATAATCATCTATAATATTCATCAATTGAATAAATAAAGCATGGGTAAACTTACCATAACCTGCAGATTCTGGCCATAAGCGATCTTCATCACTAAACCTATCTAACATCCAATTTACCCCTGGTTGGTTGCTATTTGCAGCACCATTCATCAATAGACTAAAATAAGCTGCTCTCTTTGCATCATCTTCCATACACATGACATTATACAAAGCACCTGGCAATTCTAAAACTGGATGATTGGATGCATTTCCTCCAAGTTCTATGACATTATCTGCCATGACTTCAAAAGCTTTTTGAGAAGTATCAAAATTAAAAGGAACTTGACTATTACTTGCTAAATCATAGACTGTTTTTCCTGTGGATGAAATAAAAGGTTGCACAAAATCGTAAATCATTGCTACTCTTGTAAAGAGTTCTCTTGGCGGAATTAAATGATTAAAACTGCCTGAGTAAAATTGAAAATCTGTATTCTGAACGCTTAATAGTTTTACATATTGATGCAAAATATCTGAAGCAATTTGAGCATATTTTTCATCTTCTGTTAAATAATACAACATTGCACACTCTACACCAATATTTAATCGTGTTCTATGTGTAGTTCTATTTCCAGGTATTGGTGGTATAATAGAAATTTCTGCGCTAGGGTTACTTGCATGATTTAAAAATCTTGAAGCCTGATTTTGTTTTAGTTGATTGAATAAACTGCTTGCCCAAGTATGATTAGAAATATTATCTAAAATACCTTGTCTATCTGCAGGACTTACCCAAATATGTGGATGTATTAAAGATTGTGTTTCTGTACCTCCATCAGAATTATTCAATAAATCTTTAAATTCAATATTATCAAAAGAAAAAGTTCCAGTACCTGAACGTGAAGTCGCCTGAATTTTAAATCCTGAAATATCGGCTTTAGGAAAAGCTGTGTTTCTTAATGAAAAATCATTAATAACACTTGTATTACCAACCCATAAATCCATTTTTCCATTAGCAACAGCTTCTGAATTTCCATTTGGTGCAGTATAACTTTGGTCACTACCAGAATTATTTACAATAAAGGTAATTTCTTGCTTACCTGTATAATAACTTGAACTTGGTGCACCTCCAATATTATCTACAGTGGTTACTTTAAATTCATTGGTTCCATTTTTACCAACTATACCAAAACGACTTGCGTAGGTAGAATTTGTTCCAAATGAGGAACTGGAAAAACTATTACCAACAAAAACACTAAAAGTAGGATTTTGTGTGCCTGATTGGTAATTACTTAACTCAAAATCAAATTTGAATTGTACCAAAGTTGGATTTTCTGTTAGATTAAAATTTCTAAACGCATATATTGTAGCTGCCTCATTTCTTTCAAATTGCAGAGCTCCATTATTGATACTTGTTATTAAATTCGTTTTACTTTCAGTTAGTCCATTAAAATCACCAATATCTGGCACAGTACTAATGTAATCTGAAACTACTGTTGAACTCTCAAAATCTTGTTGAAAGGTTTGAGCTTTAAATGCACTTGATAAAACTAGTAATATTAGTAATATACTTCTCTTCATTAATCTAATTTCTTTAAAGTGAAATGTACTATTTTTCATTTAGCTCTATATCATGTGGTGTCCTGATGGTGAAATACCGATTTTATTAAAAGAAAAAACCTTTCAATATATAATTGAAAGGTTTTAAAAACTATTTTTAAAAAGTTAATTATTTAACAGTTAAGGTCGCTTTTTGCAAATCGCTCTCTTGTGACGAAGCCCCAACAGAAATTGTAAACGTTCCTGGTTCTACAACTTTTTTCATTTGTTGATTTAAGATATTTAATTCATCAAAACCTAAAGTAAACGTAACTGTTTTAGTTTCTCCTGGTTTTAGCGAAATTCTTTCAAACCCTTTTAGCATTTTGTTGTAACGTCCAACAGAAGCATAATCATCTCTTACATACATTTGCACTACTTCATCACCAGCTCTATCTCCTGTATTGGTAACATCTACAGAAACGGTTGTACTTTCATCAGTATTAATTACTGCATCTTTAAAAGTTGGTTTACTGTATGAAAATGTTGTGTAACTTAATCCATATCCGAAAGGAAATAATGGAGATTTGTCTGCATCTTTAAATTGTCCTTTTCCAGAACCAATAAAATCTGGCCTTTGTAAATAGGTTACAGGAACTTGACCAACAGATCTAGGAAAGGAAACGGTTAATTTTCCTCCAGGATTTACATCACCAAAAATAGCATCTGCAATAGCATCTCCAGAACGCATCCCTAAATACCACGTTTCTAAAATTGAAGGAATATTTTCTGCAACATAGTTGATGGACAATGGTCTACCATTAATTAAAACCGCAACAACAGGTTTGCCTGTTTTATGGATTGCCTTTACCAATTCTTTTTGCACACCGTATAAATCTAAATCAGCTCTATCAACTCCTTCTCCACCTGTTTTTCTAGAACCACCAATTATCAAAATAACAGCATCAGATTTTTTTGCAGCTGCAATGGCTGCTGGAAATCCTGCTTTAGACTTACCTTGTAAATCACATCCTTTTGCATAATTGATTTTTACTTTATCACCAACTTTAGCTTTGATACCATCTAAAGCAGAAACATAAAATGGTGGTAAACCAGAATAACCTCCTAATAAAGAATAGGTTCCTTTTTTAGGTCTATTTTCATGCGCATTAGGTCCAATAACTGCTAATGATTTTATCTTAGATAGGTCTAAAGGCAATAGATTACCTTCATTTTTCAATAAAATGATTGCTTTTTTAGCCATCTCGTAAGAAAACTCTTGATGTTCTTTTTTACCAGCGTATACAGTTTTTTTATCAATCTTTTTAGGTTTTGCATCAAATAAACCCAATTGATATTTTGCTTTTAAAATACGAGATGTCGCTTTGTCAATATACTTTTCCAATTCCGGATTCTGTGTTATGGTATCTTTCAACACTTTAGTATTGTAAGCTGCTAATTTCTCAATTTTCCCAATCACCAAGTCCATATCAACCCCTGCTTTTAATCCTAAGAGAGCTGATTTAGTTCTGTTTTCAGCAATAAAATGCATGGTTCCTAACCTTGCTATGTCATTATTATCAGAAACAATTAAACCGTCAAAACCTAATTCATCTCGTAAAATATCTTTAAGTAACCAAGTATTCATATGGTTTGGAACCCCATTATAATCTTGATGACCTGGCATAAGAGAACCTATCTTCGCTTCTTTTATAGCAGCTTCAAAAGGTGGTAAATAAACTTCTCTTAAACGACGTTCAGACATATCACTAAAACCACCATTGATACCTCTTCTATTTTCTGGATAACCAATAAAATGCTTCGCTGTTGCCATTACATGATTCTCATCAAAACGTTCATCACCCATTCCTTGTATACCCTGAATAAATGCAACACCCATTCTAGACACCAAATAAGGATCTTCTCCATAAGATTCTTCTACACGTCCATATCTTGGATCACCAGAAATAACATCTAAATTAGGAGAATACACGTGTGTAACCCCTAAAGCTCTGGCTTCTATAGCGGTTTGTGAAGCCATTTTTTTAACTAATTCAGGTTGCCAAGTAGAAGCAGCAGCAATAGCTTGAGGATACACAGTTGTATTACCATAATAATCTAAAACAAGCCATAACCCATGTAGTGCTTCTCCATATTTCATATATGGAATTCCTAATCTCTCATTTGCAGGAGCATCTTGCGTCATTTCTGCAATCTTTTCTTCTAAAGTCATTTGACTTAATAAGTCTTTTACTTTGCTTGCAATTTCTTTGTCTTTTGAACTAATAGACTTATCTGAATTAGTTGGTGTACATGCAAAAACCAAGCTTAATAAAATCGCTAAAAAAAATAATTTTCTTTTTTTAATATTCCTCATATTCTTTGGTTTTTAATTTGATTTTAGTTTTAGTCTGATTTATTTTTAATTTATAAAATTAATTTTTTTTCTTCTAAACAGTGTCCTGCATCATCCTGATTATTTTTTTTTTAAGAAAAACTCCTTACTTAAAATGGTTTTAAGTAAGGAGTTTAAGATGTTTTTTTAGGTTAAAAAAACTTCGTATTACTTCTTTATTACTTTAACAAATACAGGTTTCTTAGAATTCACTTTTACAAAATAAACACCATTTGGTTTGTCTTTTATATCCAATTTCACCTTTCCATCTTTTACTACATAAGTTTTAGATACTATTATTTGAGACTGAATATTGTAAACTTCTAAATCTATTGTGTCTAAATTATTTGGAAAATACAATTCAAAAGATCCATTAGAAGGATTCGGGTATGCCTTAATATCATTTAATAAATTGATACGTTTTAAAAGTTTACCTTGACACGCAGCCTTACTTTTAATTTGTAGATCATCACCATGGCTAACGTCTACTGAGAAATTAGACTGGTAAGTTTCTAAAACCGTTTGTCCATTTTTTATAACTGTATATGGCGCTGTACCCTCTGTAATATTTATATTGGCTTTTTTCTTTTCTATACTAATTTTACCCAATAAACTAGCGCCACTTTCTATAGTAGCCTGGTAGCATTGCTTAAAAGTATCACCTTCTACAGTGATACAAAAATCATATGTCCCAGGGCTTAAATTTTCTATAGTTGTTGTATTCGTAAAATTAAAAGTGTTTCCGTTTATGCTAACCACATAATTCTTATTTATTGAGGCAGTAATACTTATACTCCCGTTTTTCTTATCTAAACACGTTTCGCCAATGGTTTCTATTGTAAAATTATCTGTTACTAACTCTAGTGGTCCTGATCCAATTTCGAGAGCTTTTATGGAGGCTGAAGAAGCTTCCTGACCTGCTAACATACTTTGTATATTAAAACGTAGTTTACGAGCAGTTGTTACATTAAAACGGATAAGCCTTTCTACTCCAATCTCTGATCCTGTAGCGAGTTCTTTCCATTCTGTAGCATCCCAATATTCTAATTTCCAATCTTTAATTTTTGAAGATTGCTCTTTTACAATAATCTCGTTTATAGCTTTATTAGTCCCTAAATCTAGCATGAGCCATTGCCCTACTCCAGTACCTTCAGATTCCCAAAATGTAGCCTCTTCTTTATCATTGGCTAATTTGGCTTCAAAACCAGTTTTTGATGAAGATGCAGACATATAGCCTCCATATAAACGCAGTTGCAATTGTGCATTAAATAAAGAATTTGGGTACACTTGTACATTTCTAAGCTCATCTAATTGTTCTCCATTAAAAGTAACAGTCTCATTAGATGGTGTTTGAAGCCCAACAAATTTTGGATTTGCATACGTATTAGTTCTTCTTGTTGTAAGATCCCAAAACCGGTAATTGGTATTATTTGAGGATATTCGATCGTGTTTAAAATTCCAAAACGTTAAATCTGGACCACTGTTAGGATAAGCACCTACAGCACCTCCATTACCAACAAAATAACCATTGTCTATATTTTCTAACAAGTTACTAAATGGATATGTCCCATGACAATCTACAGATTGATTTATTGAGTTTGGCATTTGGCAATTTCTTACCACGTTATTTGAAGTTGATCGCATCATACCTGGTCCATGAACAGAAGTATCTTCTGAGGCATCACAATTTTGATACAAGATACCATAACTATATTTACTTTCATAAGTAACATGACCACCTCGCCCTCCAAACTTAATATTGTTTACTGTTGATGCGATACTGAATTCAAAATTAATACATTCGCTCCAGCTACTAAATACACAATTTCTAATCCAACTATTTTGAACACGCTTCATGGTAATTGCCCTCCAACCAGTATCTAAACTTTGGTCTGCATTATGTACATAAGTTCCAGGATAATCTACCCAGCCACTCGTAAATAAAATGTCTTCTACGCCAACATTTTCTATCATATTATACCTACGAATAAGAATATTGGTATTACTAACAGGAAGATTTATTTGTATTGGATTTTTAAAAGTAATGGTGTTGCCGTTTATAGCTTCTACAACATGAAAACTAACGATTTCTGCACCGTTGTTTGTAATATCCCAGCTTCCCCAGGTTGGATTATAGCTTAGATTTGGCGTATTTGCTGCAAGTAACTCTTTGTTTTTTGTATAAACCTGAATAACCTCACCCACATTAATTAGAGAGCCATTAGCAACATCTACCTGAAAACTTCCTCTTTGAATATCTGAAGTTACAGTTGTAACATCAGTAGGAAATGATGTACCTCCAGGTACAAAATTAAATCTATACATAGTAGAACCGTTGTTAGTTAAGGATGAACGTTCTTTTACAAAAATTTCTGTACCTCCAGCTCCAGAACCTGCTCCTTTTATTACAATATTACTTTTTCTAATTCTAATAAGTTTGTCTTTATTGGCTTCATTTGCTAAAAGATATTTACCTGCTGGAAAAAATATAATGGCTGGTTGGTTACTATTTTCGGCAGCTTCAACTGCTGCTAAAACGGCATCGTCATCAAAAATATTATCATTTGCTACCGCTCCATAAGCAGGATCTGTAACATCAAATCGCGTCCAACCTGAAATATCTAAAATTTCTTCTTCTGAAAATTTATATCCAGAAAAAGAATAATCGGTAAGTATACTATTTGCTAATGTATTATTGTTTTTGTTTTGCCCAAAATCTACCCATGAAGGCGCTTCAGTATTTTGAGCATGAATAATAAAACCTGTAAATAGTATTGTAAGGCATAAAAATATATTTTTATTATTCATAACATTTGAATTTACTTTTTTTAAAAAAATTATGTGGTTATAAAATTAAGGTTTTAGTTTTCCCTTTTATGGAATAAATTTTAATTTTTATATAGAATAATATTAGTTTTATAGATTTAAAAAACTATCCTGTATAATCCTGATTTTGATTGTTTTTTTAATAATAAAGTTTATCACGTCCTAACATAGTGTTACACCTAAACATTATAACTATGGATTCAAATTACAAAAAGCGTACACAAAAAGATTACAGTTTAAGTCTAAAACTTCAGATAGTACAAGAGATTGAACAAGGTTTATTAACACCAATGCAAGCCACAAATAAATATGGGATACAAGCTAGATCTACGATTCGAACTTGGTTAAAAAAATATGGTAACTTTGATTATCAATATACAATTCAACAAGGTATGTCTAAAACACCAGAACAACGTATTTTAGAGTTAGAACAACAAGTTAAATTACTTGAAAAGCAAAAAAACAGAGCAGAATATTTAGCAGATAGAGCTGATAAAAAAGCAATTTTGTTTGATATGATGATTGACTATGCTGAAAAAGAGTTTAACATTCCTATCAGAAAAAAGCAAGAACCCAAGTAATACAATACTTCTCCACAGAACACAAGCAAAGCATAAAGGCTACTTGTGGTTTACTTGGGGTTCATAGACAGGTTTATTACAGATATATTAAATCTACAAAAGAGAAGCTAAAACTAAGTTTTAAAGTGATCAATTTAGTCAAATCAAAACGACTTCAAATGCCTAAAATAGGCACAAGAAAACTTTACTATTTGTTAGAGCACGATTTAAAAGAATTAAATGTTGGTAGGGATAAGTTATTTAAAATATTAAAAGCGAATCAGTTATTGATTAAACCAAAAAAGAAGTATCATATTACAACAAACTCTCATCACAGGTTTAGAAAACATAAAAATCAAATTAAAGAGTTAGAGTTTATAAGACCAGAACAAGTCTGGGTAAGTGATATTACTTACATTGGTAACAGAAAAAAACCAAGCTATTTAGCTTTAATAACAGATGCTTACTCCAAGAAAATTGTAGGTCATAATGTGAGTGATAGTTTAAATGTAAGAGGTTCTTTAGCTGCTTTAGAAATGGCGCTTAAAAAGAGAAAATATAAAAATCAACCTATTATACATCATTCTGATAGAGGTTTACAATATTGTTCTAATGAATATCAAAGTTTATTAGACAAAAATGATATTATACCAAGTATGACTGAACAATATGATCCTTATGAAAACGCAATTGCAGAAAGAATAAATGGAATTTTAAAACAAGAATTTGATATTGATAAATATGACACAAATCTTGAAATTAAAACAAAATTAGTTCAAAATACTATAGAAATTTACAATAACGTAAGACCTCATTTATCTAATTATATGCTGACACCAAATCAAATGCATCAACAAAATAAAGTCAAAAGAAAACAATATAAAACCAAAAAAGGTAGTGATATAAAATCACTACCTTTAGATTATTAATTCTGTAACGCTATTTCAGGACGTCACAGTTGATTAAACTTTTTTTTTATTGAAAGACATCTTTTTTTCTGTAAATTAAAGTTAATATTTTCTAAAAAATAAAAACAGTTTGGCTTTATAAATTAACCAAACTGTTTCGAAATTAAACCTAATTACTTATTTTAATTCTTTATTATTTTTTTAGTGAATACAGAACTCCCTTTTGAAAGCTTAACAATATAAATACCAGAAGATAGTTTAGATGAACTTAAAACAGCAGAGGATTCTCCTTTTGAAACTGCTTGCAGTATTTTTTTTCCTACAATACTAAATACCTCTATTTGAGTTTCCTTACCATCTAAACCTCTAATAATAATATCATTATTTACAGGATTTAAAATACTAATAGACATTTTATCAAATTCGTTAGTACTCAGAGTTCTGGCTAATCCATCCATAGTAAAACGCCATCTAAAATTTGTAAGAGAAGTAGGTATATTTTGGAAATTTAAGAAATCGTCTTTACTTGTTGAAGCTATCGTTTTCTCAACGCCACCTTCTCCATCTTTATGCGCAGTAATAATGTTATAATATAGATTATTATCATCATCTGTTCCTTCAACAATATACCAAGTACTAAGTTCAGTTGTACCTCTATGCTTTAATCTACCACCTGATGATGTGTTATTTTGTAGCTGTAAATACCTACCTCCTGCAGTTTGTATTTGCCAAACATCTACAGTAGTATCAACTCCATTAAGACTTGCTGTGTAAGTAGCCCCAGTTTTTGTAAAAATAAAAGCCTCTGTACTCGTACTATTTAATGCTAGATTACTTGATGCGGCTTCCTCTGCAAAATTACCTCCTTGAGATTTTATTGTTGAAGTTCCTGGTAATATATTTGCTTCTGTAACTATTGGAGCTGTTGGCTCTGGATCTCCTTGGGCATTTGTTGTTAGTGTAAATACTATTACAATTGCAGTAATGTAAAATGTAATTTTTTTCATAAATCTTTATATTTATTAATTATTATTTAAAAATCAAAAATACTTTAAAATAAGGCGGTAAAATTCCTAAAAAGGTGGATAAAACTCCTTTTGATTAGACATAATTCTAGTTTATAAGCTGTTGTTTTTAATCAGTTCTTAAAAATTATTGTTCTTGAAAAGATCGCGCATATTCCTTTGGAGTTTTACCAAACTTACTCTTAAAAATTTTACTAAAATATTTAGGGTCTTTAAAACCTACTTTACTACTAATTTGATAAATACTCATTTTTCCTTGTTCTAAAAAAGTGGCTGCCCTTTTTAATCTTATATGCTGTATAAATTGTTTGGGCGTAAAACTTGTCCAAGCTTTTACTTTTATAAATAACACCGATTTACTTACACCTAGCTCTTCACAAAAAAAAGGAATATCAAACTGCTCGTTACTTATATTTTTTTCTACTATTAAGAATGCTTTCTCATACAACTTTTCATCTAAAGAAGACATTACTATATCCTCTTGTTTTTCTATTGAAGTGTTAGTAACCTTTTCTTTAAGTCGTTCTACTGATTTTAACATATTTGCTACTCTTAATTGAAACTCTTTTACATTAAAAGGTTTGCTTAAATAATCATCTGCACCATATTCTAACCCCTCTATCTTATGGATAAATGACGATCTTGTGGTTAATAAAATGACGGGAATATGACTTGTTCTTATATCCCCTTTAATTAGAGCACATAATTCTGTTCCGCTGGTAATAGGCATAACAACATCACTTACAATAATATCTATGGGTTCTTGTATGGCTTTTTTAAATCCTTCTTTTCCATTTTCTGCTTCATAAACATTGTATTTTTCAATTAAAAAATTACGCATAAATATTCGCAATTCTTTATTATCTTCTACTAAAAGTATTGATGCTTTTTCTTTAGAAGGTATACTTTTAAAAAAAACATCCTTTTCTATTACTAAATTGTTTTTTTCTAATTGATTTTTATATACAGCTACATCTTGATTGTATGCAGTATTTTTTACAATTTCTTTACTACTTAGGTGATCTTTCCCTTTTAAAAATTCTATAGAAAAAATAGAGCCTGAGTTTTCTTTTTCTATGCTACTGCTTAATTTTATGTCTCCTTTATGTAAATCTACTATACTTTTTACAATAGACAAACCTATACCTGTGCCTTTATTATAGCTTTTTGAATTTTTAGGATTTGAAACTTCAAAAAAACGTTCGAAAATCTTGTCTTTATATTTTTCTGATATCCCAATACCTGTATCTTTTATATGTATAATTACTTTTGTATCTGTTTCTGTAATGTGTATATTAATTTCGCCTTTGTTTGGGGTGTATTTAAAAGCGTTGGCTAATAAATTTAAAAAAACACTTTCTAATTTAATTTTATCAAAATAAACCATAATATTATCTGAAGAAGTAGAAAAAGAATATGTATAATCTTTACTTTTTGCATAATCAGAAAATGAAAGGTAGATTTCACGAACATAGTCTACAATATTATTTTCTGAGGCTTCTAATAGCATTAGCTTATTTTCATACTTTCTAAAATCCATTAACCTGTTAATAAGACTTAGTAGCTGGTGTGTATTGTTTTCTATAACTTTTAGTCTTTTAAATATTTTACTACTGCCTCTGTAATTCTCTAATATTTGTTCTAAAGGACCAGATATTAATGTTAACGGAGTTCTAAATTCGTGAGATAGATTTGTAAAAAACTCTAGTTTAGCATTGTTTATTTTTTCAATTTCTTCTCCTTTAATTTGTTCTAAATCTAATTGATATTTTAGCTTAGTTTTTGATTTTAAAATTGTAAAAAGATAGAACAGCACAGTACAAGTCACTAAAAGATAAATAGTATAAGCCCAATAACTAAACCAAGGAGCAGGATGTACTTTTATGTTTATGCTTGTAGGGTTTTCGTTTATAAATCCATCACTATTAATCCCTTTTACCTCAAAAGTATAATTCCCCGGTTTTTGAATTGTGTAAGCAGCATAATTATTAGACGTCTTAATCCATTCTGTTTCTATACCTTTTAAACGATAGACATAGCTATTACTCCCTGAATTAATAAAATTTGGAATTGCAAAGGATAAACTAAAATTTCCTTGATTGTAATCTAGGTCTATTTCTTTAGTATAAGAAATAGCATTTTTAAGTATACCTTGTTGTTTATCAATTAAAACAGCAGCGTTATCTACTTTAAAACCTGTAATAATTACTTGTGGGGTATGCTTATTTTTAACTATTTTTTTTTCATCAAAATAGGTAACGCCAAAGGGACCTCCAAAATAATATTGAGATGTTCCTACACGTAAACTTGCATCTCGATTAAATTGATTGCTTATTAACCCCTCTTTATTGGTGTAATAAGAAATTATTTTTTCTTCTATAGAATTGTATTTTAAAAGACCTTGTGTATAAGTACTAATCCAAAATGTGCCTTCTTCAGACGCAACAATACTTCTTATTCCGTTAATTTCAGATTCTCCAATTTTTAAATCAATGGGCTCAAATTCATTATCTTCTAATTTAAAAAGTCCGTCTTCAAAAGTACCAATCCATAAAAGACCTTTATTATCTTCAAAAATTGTATTGATTTCAAATTTTACTTTCGCATCTGTTTTGTAAGTATAATTTGTAATTTCTTCATTTATAGAGATTGCGTTTAACCCTGTTAAAGTGCCCGCCCAGATATTCCCCTTTTTATCAACATTTATTGTTTTAATATTATTATTTGTAAGAGCAGTAGGTTTTGAGTTAGAATCGAATATCTTAAAGGTATTGTTCTTAATATTATATTTTATTAAGCCTTTATAATTGGTCCCTAGAAGAATATGATCATGATCATAATTTACAATACTTAATACACCAACATTTTTTAAAAAATCTGTTAATTTTTTAGAAAAAGGATTGTTTTCAAATGCTTTATTTTTTAAGTTATAAATAGAAACACCATTTGTAAAAGTACCTATCCAAAGTTTTTCATTTTGTGTAATACAAAGTGCCTTAATATTATCGCTTTTAAGCAATTTTGTATTTTTGGTAGTAATATATGTTACCTCTTTAGTAGTATTATTTAGTACTGTAATGCCTCCACCTTCGGTTCCAAAAAAAAGTTGATTTTTATGTTTTTTTATAGCACTTACTACTTTAAAACTAAGCCCTTCTTTTGAGGATTTTTGGGTACTATTTATAAAGTTATTATTAAAATTATTCCAAATATTTATGCCTCCATAATACGTTCCTACCCAAACTGAACCAACATTATCTTTAAATAATGTTTTTATAAAATTATCATTTATAGAGTTATCGTCTGCGTCGTTATTATAAAATGCTATAATGTTTTGTTTGTTTTTAGCTATTTGAAGTCCATTATAAGTTCCTATCCAAAGGAAACCTTTATTATCTAAAAGTAATTTTCTTGCATTTTTATTTTTATGTATTAAAACTTTCGCACTAAAGTAGGGTAAGGTTTCATTTGTTTGAAGATTATATTCTAAAACACTATTTGCTTGTGTTCCAAAAAGAATAGTATTGCTTTTACTTTCAACAATATCATTAATATAAAATTCTTCTGTTTCTTTAATTGTTTTAAACTGATACTTATTTTCTAAGTTGGTATTTAATTTTAATAATCCTTTTGTAGTTCCAATAAAAACAGTGCTATCTTTTGTTTCATAAATTGATGTAATCCGTTTGTTGTTAAGAATCTTTTTAAAAGAATCTGTTTTTTTATTGTAAATTAAAATACCATTTGAAGTACCTATCCATAATTGATGATTAGACATTTTTTTAATTGCCCAAATCATATTACTTCCTAAAAACCTTTTCTTTTCATTTATAAAATAATTTTTAAACTTATTTTGTTTAGGATTGTATCTATTTAATCCGAAAGAAGTACCTACCCAAATAAAACCATCTTTGTCTTCTTCTATACAAAGAATGCCGTTGTTACTTATTGAGTTTTCATTCTCTTTTTGATGTCTAAAAACCTTAAATTCTGCACCATTATATCTATTTAAACCATCTCTAGTTCCAATCCAAACTTGCCCTAATTTGTCTTGATGGATAGCAATTACAGAATTTTGAGACAAGCCATTAGCATCTGTTATTTGATTAAATTTATAGGTTTCGTTTTGAGCAAAACCAACACAAACCAAATGCAGAAAAAAGAAAGAAAGAATAAACTTATACCTTTTAAACATTAACCTAAATTAAAATATTTTTTTTAATAAAAAAATCGAAGATTTCGTCTTCGATTTTTAAATTTTACATTTAATACATAGTACTATTCTAATTTTAACACTTCACTACCTGCCATTAAAAAAGCTCCTGTACCAAAATTTTGATAACTATCTTTAGATGCTGGTTCTGGAAAAGCACCAATATTTTGCACCCAACCTACTCTACCATCTTCGTGTTGGCATTTTGCCAAAGCATTCCAAGCTTTTTTTACGGCTGGTGTGTGTTTTTTATCTAACAAACCATTGTTAATTCCCCATGCTAAAGCAAAAGTGTAAAAACCACTTCCACTAACTTCTCCATGATTATAAGACTCTGGGCTTAATAAACTTGTTCTCCATAAACCATCATCTGGCTGAATCTTTAAAATTTTAGCTGCCATTTCTTTGTAAAGATTTACATAGAAATCTCTATGCTCATAGTCTTTAGGCATATCATCTAAAAGTAATGCTAAACCACCAAGTACCCAACCATTTCCTCTAGACCAAAATACTTTTTTACCATTTGGCTCTTTTCTGTCTGAATCTTTTCCTTGCCAAACAAAACGCATATCTCTAGCAAATAAGTTTTCTTCTTTGTCATACAATCTATTGTACGCTTCCATATAATATTTATGCATCGCTTCTAAATACTTTGGCTCTTTGGTATGTTTTGCATATAAATTAACTACTGGGGGTGCCATAAATAAAGCATCACACCACCACCATAGAATGGTTTTTGCTTCCTTACTTTTATCCTTACCAGATTTCCAATTATTGTCTTCAAATAAATGCGTATCTAAGAACTTCTTTGTTGGTTCTAAATCTGCAAAATTTCTTCTTTTTTCATTTCTAGCCACATATAAATAACTGTAAGAAATTGCTACATCATCTGCATGATGCAATCTTTTATAAGTCTGCCACTTATTCCAATATGCTTGGTTTTTTAGTGCAGCCATATACATCATATTCTTTGTAGTTTTATGTGCTCTTGCCACACCTGTATAATACGCTCCTGCTGTCCAATCTGTAGGTGCAATTGCAAAAATAGGATGTGCCTCTTGCCACTCTAAAGCTTTAATCATTGATTTTTGAATTGCTTCGTTATCTAAATCAATTGATTTTTGAGCTACCGTATTTTGTGATACTGAACAACTAAAAAGTGTTAGTACAACAGCTAATAATGATAAGATTGATTTGTTCATTTTAAATCTATTTTTTTAATTTAAATTTTGCTTCTAAATATTCTTTTGATGATGTTCCTATTTTTACGGTATAATCTCCAGCTTCTAATACTTTTTTCATAGTTATACCTGTAAATTCTAACATTTTAGGCGTAATGGTAAACGATACTGTTTTGCTTTCTCCTGGAGCAAATTCAATTTTTTGAAAACCTTTTAATTCTTTATCAGGTCTTGTTACAGAACCAATTTCATCTTTAAGATACATTTGTATTACTTCCTTCGCCTTTACTTTTCCTGTATTGGTAACTGTTACACTAGCCGTAATTTCTGTATCTGGTGTAATTTCTGCACTAGATAATTTAATATCTGAATATTCAAATTTCCCATAACTTAAACCATGACCAAAAGGATAAAGTGGTCCCTTTCCTAAGAATAAATATTCTTTTTTATAGTTGATTTCTTTCATACTATAATGGTAAGGTAACTGACCAATTGATCTTGGAATGGTTACAGGCGATTTTCCTGAAGGAGATACATCACCAAAAATAATTTTAGCTGTAGAATGATCTCCAAATTCACTTAAATCCCAAGTATCTAAAATAGCATCTGCTTTTTCTGCAATAGTGTTTATAGATAACGTTCTTCTATGTTTTAAAACTACAATTACTTTTTTCCCTAGAGCTGTAATTTTTTCTACCAATTCATCTTGTGCACCTACTGGATCTATAGTTGCTCTATCACCAAGTGTACTATTACTAAAATAGGCTTCTTTAGCAGTAAATTTATCACCACCTAAAAACAACACTACTACATCAGATCTTTTTGCAATATTTACCAATTTTGCAATTGCTTTAGGGTCTCTATCTAACAGTTTAGGAGCACCACCTTTTTCATTAGTTAAGTTAAAACCTTTTTCTGCGGTGAATTTTACATTGCTATTCCCAACAGCAGACTCAAACATTGCTTTTGTATTTTCTTTTAATAAAGGTCCTAAAAGTGCAACTCTTGTTGACTTGTTTTTACTTAAAGGTAAGGTGTTTTCTTCATTCTTTAATAAAATGATAGATTCTAAATCCGATTCTTTTGCCAATTCTAAAGAAGATGCTGCACGCACTCCTTTTTTAGTTTCTTCTAAATCTATGTAAGGATTATCAAACAAGCCTAAGATGAATTTTGTTCTTAACACACGTCTTACAGATCTATCAATTAACTTCATTAATTCAGGATTTTTCTCCACCATTTTTGGTAAGTAAGAATACGAATCTTCTGCATATAAATCGATATCAATTCCTGCTTCTAAGCCCATTTGTGCTGCAGCTTCAGGTGATTCTGCAACTTTCATAAAGTAAAACAAACGTGCAATATCGTTTGAATCTGATACTACATAGCCTTCAAATCCCCAATCGTCTCTTAAAACTCCAGTTAACAACTCAGGATTTCCATGACTTGCAACCCCATTTAAATCTCCATGAGAAGCCATAATCCCTAAAGTTCTTGCTTCTTTTACAGCAGCTTCAAAAGGTGGATAAATTTCATCAATTAATGTTCTTTCCGATATTTCGATTGCAGCAAAGTTAGAACCTCCTAAAACCTGACCATAGCCAGCAAAGTGTTTTGCAACTGCTCCAATATGAGTACCTGCTCCTAAACCTTCATAATTTCCTTGTACACCAATAATAGCATTTTTAACCATTTGAGTTGTTAAATAGGTATCTTCTCCAAAGGCTTCACTCATTCTTCCAAAACGAGGATCTCTTACTAAATCTGCTTCTGGTGAATGACACATGTGCATACCTCTTAAACGAGCTTCTCTACCTACAACATCCCATTGTCTTTGTACCAATTCAGGATTAAATGATGCTGCAGACGTCATTGGACGACCAAATAAGGTACAACCTTCTGCATCTACACCATTGTAAGATTCAGTTACAAACAAAGCAGGAATGCCCCATCTGTTGTTTTCGATGATGTATTTCTGCAATTCATTATTCATTTTAGCAGCAGCTACAGGATCTATATGTTCTCCTGGGTTCTTAATACCTGCAATACCTAATTTTAATTTTTTAATAACTCTTTTAGACAATACTAAATTTCCATCTTTGTCTGGTTTTGCTCCAATATTAGCGTGAAAAATTCGCATTTGTGCTACTTTTTCTTCTGTAGACATTAGTGGAAGTAGGGCTTCTACTCTTTCATCTATTGATAAAGATTTGTCTTTGTAATCTTTTTTGGAATCTGATTCTCCACAGGAGTAAAAAAGAATAGTAATTAATGATAATACAAGTAATTTCTTCATTGTTAGTGTTTATTTTGAAAATGAAAATGAATCAATTTGTAATTGATTGTTGGATAATTGTTCTATGGATAAATAAATATTTTCTTTTGAATTAAGTTTTTTTAAACTGATTGTTATATCCGAAAAGTCATCAGTTTTTTCTTTTATTGTGATGGTTTTAAAACCTATTAATTCTCCTTTTAATGCATTTCTTAAAACTTTTACTGTAAACTTAGCCCCTTTATTTCCTAAAACTTTTAATGTTAGTTCAGTTTTCTTGGCTAAACCTTTAACATTGGTAAAATTCAGATAACTTTTGTTTGCATTGGTTTGAATTACAAAGCCACTATCTGTTTCTTTTTTCTCTATTCCTTCAGCTTTAAAATAATCTTCTGCTTCAATTTTTTTGTTTGCATTATAATTTGCTACTCCAACACCATCAACTCTTATCATAGCCATTTCTCCATTTTCTTTATAGTGGACATAACTAATAAAGGTATCTCTAAAATAACGATTTCCTGTCTGACTAATATCGCAATAAGTATAATACCATTGGTTGTTCCATTCAAAAAAAGAACCATGTCTACCTTGTAAGAAACCATTTGGCCAAGTTGGTGCATCATAACCTTCTGCAAAACTTTCTTGTTTTATAACCGAATCTTTGTAATTATAAGGTCCATATAAATTATCAGACATTGCGTAAAAACATCCCCAAGATAGATAATATTTACCATTGTATTTGTGCACAAAAGGCTTATCATCTGTTGGTTTTTCTAAATTTTTACCATCTTGATTGTAAGGGCCTCTTGGGTTATTAATGATGATTTTTCTTGGCTTTTCTGCTAAACTAATCATGTCATAATTTAGTTTGGCAATATAATAATCCCAAACTCCGAAAATAATATAGTGTTCACCATTCTCTTCAAAAATAGCCATATCATACTCATCTGTTGGTGTTAATTCTGAAGTTAATAGTGGTTTTCCTAAAGGATCTTTCCATGGACCAACAGGCGTATCTCCAACCACAACACCTGTTTGCTGATTTCCTTCAGAAAAATACCAGTAATATTTACCATTTCTATACGCAACATCTGTTGCCCAACATCTGGTAAAATCTTTACCTATATACGTATCTTTTGGGTTTAATACGCTTCTTTTTGTCCAATTTACTAAATCTGGAGAAGACCAAACCCACCAATCTTCCATAATAAATTTTTTGTTCTTAATAGATTTATCATGAGAAGCATAAACGTAAGCAGTATCGTTAAAAATATGAATATGAGGATCATTTAATCCTTTATTTGGCACAATTGGGTTTTGAGCAAAAGAATTCAAAGAACAGAATAACAACATAAAAATCAACACTTTAAAATGTATTTCATTACTCATAAACAGGCTATCTAAAGATATTTTATATTGTATAAATTGAAATAATAAAATTAAATTTTAAAATGAAAAAAGGTATCCTGTACTATAATGGTATTTATACTACAAGAAACCTTTACTTTTTCTTTTTCAAAAAACTTTACTATATCTCTATTTTTTTATTGTTTTTCCAATAACAAAATACATTCTACTTTCTT
Organism: Polaribacter septentrionalilitoris; assembly: GCF_009832745.1. Classification (GTDB taxonomy): domain Bacteria; phylum Bacteroidota; class Bacteroidia; order Flavobacteriales; family Flavobacteriaceae; genus Polaribacter; species Polaribacter septentrionalilitoris. The sequence goes on from NZ_VRMJ01000046.1 coordinate 117,399, forward strand.
CAGGTACATCACCATCACTATTTCCTGCCATAATAATGCTTTCTCCTTTTTTAGCTACTCTTTTAAAGAGCGACATTTTAACGCCACCTAAATTAACATCATCTCCTGTATCTATATAATCTTTAGTTAAAAATACGGGTCTTTCTACTCTATCATCATGCCCAACATAAATAACCATGTCTTTACCAGCAATAAATTGCAACTGGTCTCTTGCCCAATATTTTCCATCAGAATTTGGGACTCTAATATATTCTGAACCCACTAAATATCTAGGAATTACAGTATAGTTATGCTCCATATCTGTATAGGCTTTTTTACCCCAATGCACATTTTTTCTGAGTGCAGCTTTTCCATTTCCTGTATAACTGAACTTGGTAAACAAGTCACTTTTGTTTACTCTAGCAGGATTGTAAGGTGCTGTTTTTGGTGTGTAAATTGGTAAGGGTTCTTCTATATTTGAAGCTATGTTATACACTTGAGGAAGTAATGTAGACATTCCGTTTTCTATAGCTACAGGTTGTGAGGTTATGGTAATTGTATCCGACTTTAAACCATCATCAGTGGTAGCTGTAATAGTTACATCACCAGCTTGTAACATAGAACGAATTGCCACACGATTAATACCTGCTTCTGCATCTAAAAACAAATTGTTTGTGGTATTTGCTTTTCCACTATTGTAACCACCTCTCCAAATTCCTGGTCCTGATATTGTAAAATCAACTTTATTTCTTCCTAAAGGATGTCTGTTTCCATCTTTATCTACAATTTCAAAATCAACTAAAGCAATATCTGAACCATTGGCCAACCAACCTTTTGGGCCAACTATTGACGTTAATTTTATAGCAACTGGTTCTCCAACTGTTTTTTTAGTTTGAGTTACCAACAATTTGTCATTTAAATATCCTTCTACTTTAATTTCTCCCTCTTCAAACTCAATATTAGGAAATTTATATAAATACCCATTATCTGCTTTTTCATCTGTACCAATTAATTTGTTATTAATATATAGTTTTACTTTTGTACAGTTAGAAACTACATACATGGTTTTTTTAGTTCCTTTTTCGTAATTCCAATGACCAATTACGTGAATTTGAGGTTCTGGTCTCCACATTGCTTTTGTAGCGTAAAAAGCTTCTTTTTTTAATCGTACAGCATCAACCTCGCCACTTGCTCTGGTAACTTCTGTTGGATTTCTTCCTCCATGAGGTCCATCAGAAAAAACCCAATTGGCACCACCACTATGATAGGATTTTTTACCCATTTTGTCCCACCAATCTTCTACTTGACGCACTGCAAACACTTCTGAACCAATTTTATAAACGTTTCTAGAAATATTTGGGTGAGTCCAAAAATTATCATCTGGTGTAAATTTATCCCAAACACGTCTTGAACCTTCGTCTCTTAAATATTCACTTTCTATTAACGGCAAATGAGCATATTCTCTTTGCCATCCTTCAGTACCAATTTCGATAGAAATATAAGGTTCTGAGTCTTCTTTTACATCTGCTCTTCTGTTCCCCATCAATCGTTTTCCATGAGGATCATAAGTTTTTATGATGTCTAAAATTTCTTTATAATGTGCCTCAGTTTCTGCCCAGTTACCACCTTCCCAAATAAATATTGATGGATGATTTCTGTAATACACAATCATATCTCTAAAAGCAGCAATTCTAATATCCCAAGTTTCTCCTTCATCTTGAGATTCTCCACTAACCCCTGGCATTAAGGTTACAAAACCATATTTGTCTCCCATTGCAATTTCTGCTGGAGAACCTGCACAATGTCCCCAACGTATAAAATTACCACCTGCTTCGTCCATTAAACGATAGGTAAATTCTTTTAACCAATCTGGTTGTGCTGCTCCTAAACCAGCCCATCCTGCAGTTGGTTTTTGTCCCCAACCATGTAGTTTTGCATATTCTCCATTGTTATGAAAACCTGTGTCTTTATCAAACTTAAAAGTTCTTATTCCTAAAGGAGTGGTATAGCTATCTAACTCTTTTTTACCTTCTTTTAAAGTGGTTACCACTTGATATAGGTATGGTTTTCTTGTATACCATAAGTTTGGTTTTTTGATTTTATTTTTTGTTGAAAACGTAAAAGTTTCTCCTGCTTTTAAAGTTTGCGTTTTTTTAGTACAACTTACCTCTTTACCTTCTGCATCAATAATTTTAGCTTCGAAAGTAATTTTTTTCTCTTCTGATGATTCATTTACAGTTTCTGCTGAAATATGAACATCTGCTTTCTTTTTTGATATGTTTTCTGCGTGTACATACGTACCCACAGTTTTTAAATTATCGTACAAAGGCAATGTAATATGAACAGGGTTCATTACGTGTAAAAACACATTCCTGTAAATTCCACCATGGTTTGGATGCCAATGTTCATGATGCCAAACTAGTGGAAAGTTATCTCTAAAATGTTCGCCTCTATCGTTATTTACTTTTACTGCAATAATATTTTCTTGACCATCAAACTTTAAATGTTTAGAAATATCGTATCCAAAAGGAATAAAACCTGTTTTATTGGTTCCTAAATATGTTCCATTGATATACACATCTGCAATTTGACGAACCGATTCAAACTCAATATATATTTTTTTACCTGCTTCTGACTTTGGCAGTTTAAAATGCTTTCTATACCAAACTGTTCCTCTAAATTGATTTTTTTCTCCAATATGTTTTCCAATACTTAAATCGTCAAAAGTATCTACATCATTAAACGTATGAGGCGTACTAATTGTAGACCAACTTGAATCGTCATAATTTACCAATTGAGCGTTAGTTGGGTTTGCTTTGATAAATTTCCAATCTGGGTTAAAATTGTATTTTGTTCTACTTTGTTGCGCATTTAGTTGCAACACAAAACATATAAATGCAAGTACAATTGTTGATTTTTTAATCATTTTTATTATTGAATTTTAAAAAGTTCTTTTGCTTTTTTAGCATTGAATTTATCTACGTTATAAAGAATAATATAATCTATACTAAATCGTTTTGATCTACCTGAGATGGTTAATGTATATTGCTCTCCTTTTTTTAGTCTGTAGACAAACTGGTTATACACATGTCTATCTTTTTCTGCTGTTGATGCCCAATGCCATTCTAATTCTGCAGTTTCATCATTACCATCTTGCAAAATTTTGATGTCTCTTTTTAAATCTTTAGTTTTTAATTGACTTGCAGACTCAAAGTCCCCTGAAAGTCTTACAAAAGCATCATTACACCAATCGCTTTTTACTCCTTCTAATCTTTTGCTAGACATTAGCATTAATTGAAAATTCCCGTTTTCAGATGCTGTCAATGTGTATTCTAATGGTGAGTTGGGTTTGCCTGTAATAGGTTTATTTCCCATAAATTCTAGATAACTGCCATTAGAAGCTCCTTTTACATAATTAGCATCCCCTTTTTTTACAAGTTGCCATTTTTGTAAATTTGACTCGGTTTTTTCTGCTTCTAGAAAAACATAATCATTCTTAGTAATCTTACTTTTTGGAAATTGCTGTGTTTTACATCCTAAAATGGTAAATAGTGCTATTAAAATGAGTACACTTGTTTGGTGAATTTTCATTCGTCTTAATTAAAAATTTAAATAATATGATAATTTAGTTAACCAAAACAAATTTAAAAACGAAAACTCAATTTAATATCCTGTAGTGTTAGGATTTAAAATAAAAAACACAAATTAATTGTAAAACTAATTTGTGTTTTTCTAAGTTTGATAGGCTTTTTATAAATTATTCTATAACTATCTTTTTATTTAATTTACCAGTTTTAGTTTCTAATTGAACAATATAAACACCGGTTGATAAATTTGGTAAAGCAAGTTCTTTAACGCCTGTTATATTGAAGTTTGAAGTCATTACTTGTTTCCCCATTATATTGAATAGTTTAACACTCGTATCTCCTTGAGATAAACCAACAATTCTTAATGTTGAAGGATTCGATTTATAAATACTTATACTGCTTAACAATTCTGTATCTGTTGACAACGCTGATGTTTTTGTATGAAGATAAAAACGTCCTTCTGTAGATTTTTCTAATACTGTTGCTACATATTTAGCATTAGCTTCGTCTAATTTTGTAAACGTATTTTTTAATCTATCTTCTAAATATACATTGTGACTAGCAGGTACATTTAAAGTTTCGGCAGTAAAAGTAATTTGTGAATTTGCCTCAGCAGAAACTCCTATAGGAACAATCATATCTTCAAAATTTGAATCCGGTAATGATTGGATTGCTAATTTCTTACTAACATCTTTTTCTACAAGATTTGTATATACTTGAAAAGACGAGGCATAACCACCGAATATAGAGCTATCGTAACCATTATCAAAAGATATTGTAGCATTATCTGTATAGATTATTGAAGTACTTCTCTTTAATTTACCTGCAGCAACACCTAACTTTATCTCGAATCTTTTTAAAGAAGATGTAGATTTTAAATAAGTATTTCCTGATGTAGATTTCATTGCTTTGGTAAATGAAAAAGTTCCTCCTCCTGGTTTAGCCTTTACAAAAAAGCCTTGAATACCTGGCATTTTATAGGAAGCACTATTTAAATTGTGTGTAACCCAAGATGCGTTAACACTATCCCATATCCAAATTGTATCTTCTGCTAAAATATCAGAACCATTAGTACCATTTACTCTTAAAATATTATTAGTCCCATCTGCTGCATCATTTACATTTAAATAACCTATAAGCGGATTTCCTAACAAGTTGAATCCATTTCCTGCATCAGAAATAGTAATATCTACAGGAAAAGCTGATCTTAACACACCTCTTTGATAGTAATCTGGTTTTGAGTTGTCTCCTGCATTATTTTTCTTTAAAAGATGTCCTTCTCCTTCTTCTATCTGGACAGTATTACCAGGCTCTGAAGCAGATGAATAATACACATACTTAGAACCAGAGGCATTACCATCATTATAAGAAGCTATGGAGAACTTACCTCCTTTTGTTACAATATGTGTAGAGTTCTTGCCTGTTATTTCATTAATTCTTGAATCTTTTACAGGAGATGATATTAAAGCCCAAGCATCATTTTTTGGCAATCTATGTCTCACAAACACTCTCTTACCTGTTGATCCTGCATTTAAACTTCCATAAGTAAATGAACCTAATTCACCAAATTGTGCGTAAAATGCCATACCATCTTGAGATCTATCAATACTTACAGTTCCACTTACTGTTACTACAGAACCATCATCAACTCTTAGTTGTGCTGGATTAGCTCCAATTGATAGAGATTTCATTTCTGCAGTTACTCCGTTTTTAATTCTTACAGCATGATTAACAATTACATCGTCTGCTGACGTTGGTACTGCACCTCCATCCCAAACTGTTGTATCTGTCCAGTCTCCTGCTTTTGTGGATGTATGTGTCACTGAGGGTGTTGGAATTGCATTTAATAATTCTATTTTTTGAATGATGATACTGCTTGTTGTTGCAATACTTGCATCATCTCTGTTTGCACCACCAGTATCTCTCATCTGAATTTCAAAATAATCAATATTTGAAGTATGCCCATTCCATTCAGCTTCATCAATTTCAAAATAATATGTAGAAGAAGTGCTGACATTTGCAGGTATTTCAGACCAACTACCACTACTATAAAACTTATTCCCTGCTTCACTAGATTTAGGGTAAACAAGCCTTATATTTATAGGCTCTGAAGTTGTGTTAGTTAATGAAAGTGCCAAAAATTTATTGGTTTTTGAAATACTTACTGAGGCATTTTTTATTTTTGGCGAGTTATCTGCTGCCCAAGCTAATTCAAGACCTTCTGTAACGATAGTTGTGCTTAATGTATTGTTCCCTTTTACCCAACCAAGTGCGTCTTGATCTGTTTTAAAGTCATAAGTTTGTGTTGATGCTGGGGGATCTGTAACTGCATTTTCATTTTTTTGATAGGTAGTGTTTGCCCATCTAATTTGTGCTCTACCTCCTTTAACTCGGTAAGCCCCATATCTAATACCAGATTCTGTTCCTTTTTCTGGTTCTGGGATATTCCAATTGAACGTATTTCCTCCTATAATTGCATCAGAATAGTGTATTTTTTTTGATACATCATTAGGATCTTGTCTAAAACCGACTTCGAGTGTAATATTAGTTTCCGCATTTTTTAGCACATTTGTAAGAAAGACTAACGTTCTTCCACTTGCACCTGAACCTCCTCTAAAGTTTATTTGTTCTCTATAAATATCGAAAGAAACTTGATTGCCACTGCCGTCTAAAACAGGTTTTGCTAGATACAAACAAATGGCTGGGTCTGGAGAACCTCCACCACCTGTATGCTTTCCTTTAGTTTGCATAATATAAGTACCATCGTTACCTGTTCCAGATGCATCACCTACTTCAAGAATTCTTACAGTTCCTGTAAACTTAGCATAACTCCCTACACCTGTGGCTTGAGATCTTGGTAAGGATCTTTCTATTCTAGGTTGTAGCGTATTTGGTGCATCCCAGTGATTTGAGCCATTTGTAATATTATAAACACCCCAAGTACTACCATTAACATTACTTTCTGAATAATCAGCGTAACAACTTCTGTCATCAACAGTACCAACATTAACAGAGTTTTGAATATCTACATTTCTTGTGTTTGTGTTTTCGAATTGACCTGAAGAAGGACAGGAAAGATCTGAATTTGTGTCTTCATCTGGCGCTACAGTTTGTGCGCTTATAACAATTGAAAAGAAAACAAAAACAAAAAAAACTCCTTTTTTTATCCTATGATTTTCCATATTTTTTTTGATAATATTTCTTAAAAAAACACCAATTTAATATGTATTAAATTGGTGTTTTTAGTTAACGTATGAATTCTTTTATTTAAAACCCAGTACCAGGAGCCTCTGGACTTTGAGCCTGTGCTTTTTGCGGGTTTAAAATCATATACGTTCCTAGTGCAGTTAATGCCGCATATTTACCGTAATTCCCAATCTTTTTAATGGCTTCTTTACGTGTAATCTCTTCTGTATTTTTTTGAGTGTTTTTTATATTTTTATCCATGGTGTTTTGTTTTTTAAGTTAATTAATGGTCGATTATTCTAAGACTATCTTTTTATTCAATTTTCCAGTTTCAGTTTCTAATTGAACAATGTAAACACCCTTAGACAATTTTGGTAAAGAGATTTCTTTTACACCATTAGCGCTAAATGAAGTACTTAATACTTGTTTACCTAATACATTATATAAACTAACATTTGTATTTCCTTGAGATAAACCAACAATTCTTAAAGTAGCAGCATTCGATTTATAAATACTCACACTATTTAACAATTCTGTATCTGTTGACAACGCTGATGTTTTTGTATGAAGATAAAAACGCCCTTCTGTAGATTTTTCTGATACTGTTGCTACATATTTAGCATTAGCTTCGTCTAATTTTGTAAACGTATTTTTTAATCTATCTTCTAAATATACATTGTGACCAGTAGGTACATTTAAAGTTTCGGCAGTAAAAGTAATTTGTGAATTTGCCTCAGCAGAAACTCCAATAGGAACAATCATATCTTCATATTTTTCATTTGGTAATGATTGTATTGCTAGCTTTTTATTAACATCTTTTCCTACAAGATTTGTATATACTTGAAAAGACGAGGCATAACCACCGAATATAGAGCTATCGTAACCATTATCAAAAGATATTGTAGCATTATCTGCATAGATTATTGAAGTACTTCTCTTTAATTTACCTGCAGCAACACCTAACTTTATCTCGAATCTTTTTAAAGAAGATGTAGATTTTAAATAAGTATTTCCTGATGTAGATTTCATTGCTTTGGTAAATGAAAAAGTTCCTCCTCCTGGTTTAGCCTTTACAAAAAAGCCTTGAATACCTGGCATTTTATAGGAAGCACTATTTAAATTGTGTGTAACCCAAGATGCGTTAACACTATCCCATATCCAAATTGTATCTTCTGCTAAAATATCAGAACCATTAGTACCATTTACTCTTAAAATATTATTAGTCCCATCTGCTGCATCATTTACATTTAAATAACCTATAAGCGGATTTCCTAACAAGTTGAATCCATTTCCTGCATCAGAAATAGTAATATCTACAGGAAAAGCTGATCTTAACACACCTCTTTGATAGTAATCTGGTTTTGAGTTGTCTCCTACATTATTTTTCTTTAAAAGATGTCCTTCTCCTTCTTCTATCTGGACAGTATTACCAGGCTCTGAAGCAGATGAATAATACACATACTTAGAACCAGAGGCATTACCATCATTATAAGAAGCTATGGAGAACTTACCTCCTTTTGTTACAATATGTGTAGAGTTCTTGCCTGTTATTTCATTAATTCTTGAATCTTTTACAGGAGATGATATTAAAGCCCAAGCATCATTTTTTGGCAATCTATGTCTCACAAACACTCTCTTACCTGTTGATCCTGCATTTAAACTTCCATAAGTAAATGAACCTAATTCTCCAAATTGCGCATAAAATGCTATACCATCTTGTGACCTTGTGATACTTACTTCTCCAGTTACTTCTACGCTCGATTCATTATCAATTCTAAGTTGACCAGGGTGCCCTCCAATTGAAAGTGATTTCATTTCTGCTGTTACATTTTTTTTTACTCTAACAGCGTGATTAACAATAACATCATTAGAACTTCCTGGCACAGCACCTCCATCCCAAGTTGATGTAGCAGTCCAATCACCTGCCGCTATTGATGTAATTGTACCTGGTGCTGCAGGTATTGCATCTAAAAACTCTAATTTTTGAATAATAATTGAAGTTCCAACACCACTTGCTATATCTCTAGCATTAGTAGCATTAGTTCCATTCCCTCTGAACTGAATATCAAAGTTATTTACTGCTGAAGCATGATTAGTCCATTCAGCTTCGCCACTCATATCAAAATAATACGTTGTAGAAGTTGAAGCGTTGGCTGGTATTTCAGGCCAACTGCCAGAAGCTAAAAATTTATTAGTTCCATCACTCGCTTTAGGAAATACAACTCTCATCTTTATCGGTTCTGCAGAGTTGTTAGTTAATGTTATCGCCATAATATCATTACTAATAGTTAGATTCGCAGTGGTACTTGATATTCTAGGTAACTTATCAGCTGCCCAAGTTACTTCAAGACCCTCTGTAACTATTTCTGCAGCTAGGGTATTACTACCTGCTGCCCAAGCACCTTTTGCTTGATCCGTTTTAAAGTCCCATGGTCCTTGTGCCATTCCATTCAAGGAGAATAAAACACAAATTAGTATTGTAATTTTCTTCATAATTGTGATTTGATTTTGGTTAATAATTCTAGGGGTGAATTCATTATTAACCTAGGTTAGTTTTTTAATTATCACAATTTTAACAGTTTATTTAAGAATGACTATCCTGTACTTTACTGTTTTTTGATAAAATAGCATACAAATAAGGTAAAATAGTTGCTTTTCTTGTTTTGAAGTTTACTTTTTGGTAATCAGTACTAACCAATCTTTTTCAACATCTGATGGTGGATTCCCCAAATATACTTCTCCATTTCCTTTAATAGAAGTTACAGAGCCATTTTGTAGTTTCCCTCCAGTTCTTGGATTAGACCATTGTACTGAAAAGGTTTTACTCGTATTTGCAAGATTCAGTTTTATGTTATTAGCATTGGCTTCAACATAGATTGCATATACGTCGTTTTCTTTAGCCAAACAATACGCAACCTCATTTGTAATTATCAAATCATTTCTAGGTTCCATTTTCCAAAATGGAATTTTCTCAAAAAACTGTAGTGCATATTTGTTTTGCTTCCAGAATAAATCTCGACTTCTAAAATCTTGACAGGTTAAATCGGAATTTGGACTTGCATAGCCAAAATACCATTCCACCCCAAAACCACCTGCAAATAAAGTCCCATACATGGCTCTCCCTCTTGCAAAATTGTGTTCTGGATCTTCATCATCTGGTAATAAGGCTATTTTTGCTTTTCCAGGTTCATCAACAGCAATTGCCCATTTTTTTCCAGTTGCATTTGATTTTTTACGCCATTTTAACACTCTAGGGTTTACATCTATAAATTCAGGGTGACTTAACTGTAAAGATGCTCCTGTTAAAGGTGATTGATTTCCGATTAAATCTGCATATCTATCATCTTTATTCGGAAAAGTGTGAATTACTAGATGAGTCTTATAAGCATCTAAATTAGCAACGTAATTGGCTGCTTTGAGTACTTCTGGAATGGGTTGATTGTTTTCCTCACCTAAATTCCAGTTCATTGATAAATGATGCCCAAATCTCGCAATTAATTCTCTGTAATACAGTTTTCCTTCAACACCAAAAACACCTTTATCCATTAAATGATCGGTTTCTGTTTCATGCGTTTTAAAGTGCAAGAACATTCCTTTGGTTTCTGCGTATTCAAAAATACGTTCCCATTGTGCTAGTTTAGAAATATCGAATCTCGTTTTATGAAACATAGTTTCCCAAGCTTCTTTATTTTTCTTTTTACTTGCATATTTTTCATATTCTGGAATAGATACTTTTAATAAGTGAGGAAACACATTTCTATCATCACCATCCACATTAAAGGTTAAAAAAGAAAACACATTTAAACCTTCTTCAGCCAAATAGTTAATGGCGCCTAATAAATTTTTACCTTTTGTATTTTGCCATAAATAAGGTGCTGCACTTTCTTCAAAATCTATGGCATGTGGATGCCATTTTTTTTGAAATCCTAATGCATTGGTTGATACATCTATGTCTGAATACGCCAATAAATTTTCGGGTGCATCTACTCCTAATTTTATAAAATATTTTTGAGTTTCTGCAAATTTTAAATAGGATTCTCCAACATATTCTAGTTTTCCTTTAGCTCTATTGTCTTTCCCTGTTTTATCAGAATTACTTATTGTAAATGCTCCTGTTTGATTATCCATAAAACCAGCACTTTCAGCATCATTTATGTTATCTGCAACAGCAATATATTTTCCTTTTTTAAAGGATGTAGTATACGCCCATTTACCAGTTTTATTAGGTGTAAAACGTACTTGCCAAATATTTCCTTTTGTACTACTTGTTTCAGCTGCATTACCATCTGCTGCAAAAAAACCAGGAATTACAAACTTTTCTGAACCGTTTGTAAAGGTAACCTCTAAACGATAGTTTAAAAATGGATTATTCTCATCCATTTCACTCGTTTCTGGGCCTTCAAAATTTAAAACGATTCTGTGCCATTTTTTAAGTTCTCCATCAATTTTTACTTCTTTTTGTGGATTACAGGCATAAAGAACCACCATGAATAGTATAAAAAATAAGCGCTTTACATTTTTATTCATAGTGTTTTTTTTTATTTATTTGTTTTTATTTTAAAATGATGCGTTTTATAAAAGTACTATTATTACTTGATTTTAGGCGTAGTAAGTAGATACCTTTTGCGTACCTAGAAAAGTCAAGTTGATTTTTATTAATAATGCCTTGTTGTAAAATTCTACCTTGTACATTTATCAATTGATATTCTATATTTTTAATGGACGTATTTAATGTAAAAACACCATTACTTGGATTTGGATAAATGCGAATATTATTTTTACTAAAACTATTTGTACTTAAAGCTGATTTTGAGAAAATTTCAATTTTATCTGGCTCACTAGAAAGAGATCGTTTTTGAGTTAATTTTATGGTATTTTCTCCTTGATTTAGGTTGATATTTTCGATTCTATTTTCACCATAAATATTCCAATCACCCGTTTTTGCCACTAAGAAGTTGTTAAATAGCTGATCATTTATTTCAACGTCCATCACAGAATCGTCTCTATTTCTAACAGCAACATGTAATACAACATCGTAATTACCTGCATCAGTAATATCAAATTTATATTCTAAAAATTGATTGCTTGTAAATGAATCTATGTATTTTCCTCCTGAAGCTGCACTGTTTGTGCCAACAATAATATCATTGGAAGCTGTGGTAAAATCTTCTGCTTCTATAACTTTTATTAAACTCGCACTTGCATCTTCTATTTCAGATAAACTAAATTCTTGAAAATATAATGGGCGCTTATCACCTACACCAACAGTATTATTTCCTGTATCTTCCATCAAATACACGTACAATTTATCATCATTTACAAAGGCATCAAAATGATTAAATCTTATGTTTTCTTGATCTGTATAGATTACTTGCCAGTTATTCTCGCCTTCTAAAGTAGTTTTAATATTTACTTTTCCATTGATCAATTCTACCATAAACACATGGTTTTTGTAGCTATATATTTCTCCTCTTGTATCTGGATTAGGAATTAAACCACCTGCATTTTTAGAAAAGTTAGTTTCAGTAGCTTTTTTATAATAATGTACATTTCTATTATCTACTCTTTGTACAAAATGAATGGCTCCGTTTTCGGTAACTGTCCAAGCTGGATCTGATGATGATCTTGGGAATGTAGCTGTTCCGAAATCGTCTCCAGGTTGCGCAATTTGTACTGGATCTGAGTTTGGGTTTATATTATTTTTTATGGGTAATGCTATTGGGTTATCGTTTACATTAAACCATTGGGTAGCTTGATTTTTAGGGATACCATTTGTATAAGCGTAATATAATCCACTATTTAACATATACCCATTACTTGTACTTGTATTGTTATTTGTAGAATATCTGATGGAGAATCCAGCATAGAATTTACCGTTTAAAAAACGTTCGCCTCCATACATATTATTTCTATTAGGTAGTGCTAAAGTACCTTCATGATATATCCAATTATTAGACCAAGAAGTACCATCATAATGTGCTAGTAAAATATCACCATTACCAGAACCGCCTTTTCTGTATCTAGCAATTAAACTACCATCATCAGCCCTATGAATCATTGGATATGTTAAACGTTCATAGTTCTGCCCATTTTTAAGATATGTTCTTTTTGCATTAAAAATATCTAAAGTAAACTCGTTATCAGGCACAAAAGCCATGTCTTTCTTAGACACAGAGTAGTTGAAAAACACAGTTGGTAAGGCACTTTTAGAGTATGCATGCATGTCGTAAATGATATGTATGGTGTTGTCTATAGTACTTATTCCTATTGCAGCTGTATTGTGAGAATCTCCTCTAATTCCTGTTCCTTTAAAAAGCTCACCACTTTGCCCTACATGTTGATGGGGAAACTGAATGGTTACCCAAGGTGAATTTTCTACAGTTAAATTTTTTCTAGACAACATTAAGTTTCGTTTGTCCATACCACCCTTATACCAGGTAACAAATGCATATCCGTTGACTACATCTACACAATCTCCATGAGGTGTAATTCTTTTTCCGAACCTATAATTTACATTTCTCTCTCCTGCAAAAAACAATCCTCCTTCACCTTCTTCTGAAACTCTAGTAGCACTTTTTAACGTGGCTGATAATTTCTTTTGGGCTGTAATTGTATTCAAAGAACCAATCATCAGCAGATATAATATTATTTTTTTCATATGGGTGGGATTTTGGTTTGTTGAATTCGCTTTAAGATGTATTTATTGACCAATAAAAGGCAGTTTCTAGCTGCCTTTTATTTTGTCGATTATCTTTTTATCAAATTACAGATTAAAAAGAATTAATTTTTAATTGAATGGTATGTTTACCTGGTGTTAATCTTACAATTTTAAATGCAGATGGAACGCTTTTTCCATTATGGATAAACTCTTTTCCTTCTGAACCATTTAAAGAGAATTCTGCAACCATATTTCCTGGAATTTCAATTTCATACGTTTGTAATCTTCTTCCATTATAGGTATATTTTGCTTTGATAGTTCCTCTAACAGTTGGTACTTCTATCTCACTATTTTTTAAGTTGCTCATTTGAGGTTTAATAGTAGCAATACCAAAACCTGGTGTTTTAGGTTTAATACCCCATAAACCTCTAGGAATTACATTTGCAGGAGCTGCACCCCAAGCGTGATTCCAGTCTAAGTTTATCTTATAGTCGTAATCCCAAGCTTCTAAAGTAATTGTAGAACCTACACGAATCATATTATACCAGCTTCTTTTAGCTTTACTTGCTAACAATTTTAATGCATAATCTGCCTCACCTGCATTGTATAAACCGTCCATTAAAAATTGTGCTCCGTAAACACTACAAGCCATTCCTCTAGATTTTACAAAATCTACTACAGATTGGTAATGCTCCTCAGGAACCAAACCAAATGCTAAAGGCATCATGTTTGCGTGTAAAGATGAATGATCTGTACCAATACCATCTACATAAATACCTTTTTCTTTATTAAACATTTGTTCGTTTACTGCTTTTTTAGCTTTTGCTGCTCTGTATTCAAAATCTAAAGCTTCTTCAGTTTTTCCTAATAATTTAGCAAACTCTGCCATAATTTTCATATTCTCGTAAAAGAAAGAGTTAATTACAGTACTGTAAGGTTTAAATACAAATCCATCACGTTCTCCTTTTGTTTTGCTACCTGCAAAGTTCTTAGAAGGCCAGTCTACAATATCAGTTAATGGTTTTCTATATCCATCAGGAAAACCTAACTTTCTCATAAATTCTGCATCAACTTTAGTTGATGTAATTAAACCATCTTCATTAGATAATTCAAATAAAGATTTGTGCTTTAATGGCTCATAATAACGCTCTATCAACTCTGTATTTCCTGTATACATATAATCTGCATAGATTAATAAAGGAACGTGTTGTTGCCATTCTGTAGGCCACGTTGGGTTTTTCATAAAATACTCAATGGTTCTTCTTGCCATTGCATATTCTCTGTCTGTTGTATAATGACTTAATTGATTTAAGTACGCATCTGCTTCATAAGGAATACGTTCTCTATCTCCATCTACATACAATCCATTAAATGTAGTTGCCTTTATAGAGTATTTTGATAAATCCCAAACTTGATTTAAAATATCATTATTACTTTTAAAGCTACTTGCTTCTTCATCCCAATAGCTATGGAAAGCCAATTGTGTAAAATCTTCTGCTTTTAATTCTCCTTCAAAACCTTCTATTTCTGCATATCTAAAAGGAACTAAAGTAGGAAAACCATCTGGCAAAGGAACTGCTTTGTTGGCTCTTGTATTTCTTTCATCTGATTGTACTTTTATCTGATATTCTGTTTGACCTGGCTTTACATCAACCTTTAATTCTTGGTAACGAATGTTACTTCTTTTTGGCACAACTCTGTTTACATTACCTTTATCATTTAACATTTCACCCACTCTAACAGTTATTGTATGTGGTGTTTTTGCTACATAATTAAAATTCATGGTTGCAAAAGCGGCTTTACCAAAGTCTATAAAATAAAAATCACCCCTTTTTTCAAACTTTTTAGGTTTTACTCTTGTAGTAATGTATTTATTTTCTGTGGATATGATATAACTATCACTTTTACCAGTCGTAAATTTTTGAGGCTCTGCATAATCTACCAATCTATTTGCTTCGTCCCAAATTCTAACTTTCCAAAAATAGGTTTTACCAATTTCCAAATCTTTTCCTCCATATTCTACATCTGTAGATTTTGATGATGCTACCCTTTTACTGTCCCAAACATCACCATTATTAGCATCGATAATTTCTTTGCTTGATGCTACTAAAATTTGATAAGCTCCTTGGTATTTTGCACCTAGTGGAACTGTCCAACCAAATTCTGGTTTTAAATCGAAAATTTCTACCTCAGTTTCTGGTGCTCTAATTAACTCAACTGTTAAATCTGTTGGAGCTGCTCTATAGTGATTTCCATTCTTTTTGATTAATTCGTCTGTTTTAGCTCTTAAATTTGCTAAAACTTTTCTATATCTTCTTT
Source organism: Polaribacter septentrionalilitoris (assembly GCF_009832745.1). Lineage (GTDB taxonomy): Bacteria > Bacteroidota > Bacteroidia > Flavobacteriales > Flavobacteriaceae > Polaribacter > Polaribacter septentrionalilitoris. The sequence continues at coordinate 133,128 of NZ_VRMJ01000046.1, forward strand.
TACCAACCAGGTTTTTAATTTCTTGTGGGTCTTTTTCTAAATTGTAAAGTTCTTCAATTGTTTTATCATTTACATATCTAAAATATTTCCATTTTTTTGTACGCACACCTTCACTTGGAGGAATGTTGTCAAAATCCCAAATATGTTCGATTAAAATAGTATCTCTTTCAATAGATTTTTTCTCTTTTCTAACAATTGGCATTAAACTTTTACCTTGCCAAGATTCTGGTGCTTTTACACCCGCTAAATCTGCAATGGTTTTAGTTACATCAATATTTAATACCATATCATCAATATCTTGATGATTGTTTTCTCTAGGGTCAAAAACAATTAAAGGTACTCTTATAGAGTTATCATACATTAACCATTTTCCTGCAAACTGACGCTCTCCTAAAAAGTAACCATTATCACCCATTAAAATGATTACTGTGTTTTTATCTTGACCTGTTTCTTTTAGTTTGGCGCGTATTTTTTTGATTTCTAAATCGATTCCAGAAATCATTCTATAATAACCTTTTAAACTGTGTTGATATTTTTCTGGTGTGTCATATCTCCAAGTCCAACGTAATCTATTAAAACCGTCTCTTACAATTTTTGGTTGTGCCAAGAAATACTTATCGTCTGCTAATTCTGGATCAGGAATTGTAGTACCTTCTAACATAGCATCTAAAGGTTCTTGCCAGAAATATTGTTTTGGAGCACCATCATGTGCGTGAGGTGCACTAAAACTTAATGATAAACAAAATGGTTTGTTATTATCTGCATTTTTATCAATAAAATCGATAGCTTTTTGACCTGTATATCTTGTTAAATGTACAGTGTCTTTACCTAAAGTTTTATAATAATATCCTCTTCTGTCTTTAAAACGATTATTTCTATCATAAGATTCGTACTCATCAAATTGTTTGTCTAAATGATTGTACCTTGTTCCATATTTACCATAGAAACCAGTATAATATCCGTTATCTTTTAACAATCTTGGATAAGACTCATCCATGTACTCGTCTCTAACATTCCCTGTTTGAAAGTTAAAATTATGTGCTCTTTCATACAAACCAGTTAAAAGACTGGTTCTACTTGCAGCACAAATAGGAGTAGTTACAATTGCAGTTTTAAAATATGTACCATTTTTTGCAAGATTATCCATTTCTGGAGTTTGTACAAATTTATTACCTGCATAACCAATAGCATCAAAACGTTGATCATCTGTTAAAATAAAGATGATATTTGGTTTATCTGGAGTTGCTTTATTCTGAGCATTTACAGCACAGTAAGCACATACTAGTAAAAATAAAAGACTGTTTTTAAACATAAGTGGTTCCTTAATTGTTATCTAAATTTCATTTTGATTTACTCAAAATTTTTATAGTGTTAAAAGTATAATTAGAAGATTATATTAGCATCCTGTCCTATCCTGAAAAAAACTATTACCAATGATCTGTTCTAAATACAGAAATTGGTAAACCTGATTGTGTTTTAAGATTACTTTCGAAACAAGCTTTAAAACCATATCTAATTGCCACAGGATTTTTAACGTTTTCTTGATGTAAAGTAATGCTTTTTAGGTTTTTGTTGATGATTGCTTTTGCAGGATAAAAGATTTTATCTTCTCCTGCTATTTCAAAACCTTTTATATTTTCTGAACTCAAAAAATAATCTTTTTTTGAGAATTTAAAGTTTACAATCGCTTTATCTTCATTAAATTTTAAAGATTTAAACTCAGCACTTTTAAAAATTAAATTCTTATTGTATTGGTTTGCTAGTGCCCAATTTGCAAGTCGTTTTGCAACAATTTCTTTTTTTGAAGGATGAATATCGTTACAATCTCCAGCATCTGTTGTAATTACGACTCCAGTATTTTTAATTTCTTGCGCAGTTTGCAATTGCGCTTCTCTTATTAAATTAGATCTAATTGCTGTTCCTTTTTTGTACTTCGTATAATTAAATGGTGCTATTTGCACAAAATAGAATGGAAGATTATCTTCTTTCCATTGTGTTCTCCAAGAACCAATTAAATCTTTCATATAGCTTTTATATGGTTTTGGCTGAGTTCTATTAGATTCGCCTTGATACCAAAGAAATCCTTTTACTGTAAAATTTTGAAAAGGATGTATCATTCCATTGTATAAAAAAGCAGGCTTTTTCTGCTTATTTTCTTCTTTAGGTAGTTTATTAAAAAACCTAATATTTTTGTATTTTGATAAAACTTCTTTTGGAATCCAACTTTCTATTCTTGTACCTCCCCAAGAAGACTCAATAATACCAATTGGTACATTTAATTTCTGATATAATTCTATCGCAAAAATATACCCAATAGCACTAAATTTTCTTGCAGATTTCTCAGTAGATTCTTGCCATTTAGCGTTTACATCATTATTAGGTAAAACACTTGCGGTTCTTGGCACATTAAATAATCTAATATTTTTATTATTCGCAATATTGATATATTTCTGAGCATTTAAAACTTTAGATTTTCGTAAACCATTTAAAGGCATCTCCATATTAGATTGCCCTGAACAAAACCAAACCTCGCCAATTAAAATATTATTTAATGTAATTGACGAAGTTCCTTTTATTGAAATCGTTTCTGAAGTAAAAGAAGCTTTTTTTGTTTTAATTGTAGTTTTCCAAATACCGTTTTTATCTGTTATAGCTTTAGCTTTACTTCCCCAAGTTGTAGCAATCGTAATAGTTGTATTAGGTGCATCATTACCCCAAATAGCGACTTTATCTTTTTGCTGTAACACCATATTATCTGCAAAGAAAGCAGGTAACTTTGTTTGACCTTGTAGCGAAATTGTTACTAAAAAAAAACTAAAAAGAAATTTATTTATCCAATTCATACATACAATTAAAAATTTATATCATTGTTCCATTGTACAATTTTATTTTCATACATCGCATCTAATGCCATTTGAACACAAACTGCCGTTTTAGCTCCTGATATAATATTAGACAAAGGTTCTTTGTTATTTATAATTGCTTTTTTAAAATCTAATAAAGCTTGATTACTTGGATCTAAATGTTCTATGTTAATATTATAACCTTTTGCTTTATCCCATTGAGCAGTGGCTCCACTAACCCCATCAACTTCGCCCATAACTTTATTTTTCTTTCCTTCAGGATAAAACCAAGCATCTTTAGGGTCAATAATTAAAGTGCCTTTATCACCTAAAACTTTTATTTGATAACCATCTTTTGCATTGCTCGTTAAACAAGAAAATTTTGCTTTTACTCCACTAGCATAAGAATAGGTAAGGTGCACATTATCATACGTTTCTCTTCCATCTTTCCAGTAATCAATACCTCCAACACCCATAACTTGTTCTGGTGTTTCACCTAAAACCCAGTTTGTAAAATCTATTTGATGAGAGCATAATTCTGCAGTTAAACCACCAGAAAACTCTCTATACATTCTCCAGTTAATTGCTTTTTCAAGACTTGGATTTGGCACTTTTCTTCGCCAGTTTCCATGTCTGTTCCATTGGCATTCAAAAGCAATAATATTGCCTACTTTTCCCTGGTGAATTAAATCTACAACGTGTGTGTATAATCTAGAACTATGGTATTGATGACCAGTTTGGAAAATTGTATCAGATACCTTTGTTTTATTTATTAATTGCTGAATACCTTCATATCCTTTAGCCAATGTTTTTTCGCAATATACATGTTTACCTGCATCCAAAGCGTCAATTGCAATTTGAGAATGTGTGTTAAAAGGAGTCGCTACAATTACTGCATCAACATCTTTATTATCTAAAAGGGCTTTGTAGTTATTGTAACCTTTTGGATTTGTGTTGGCTTTTGCAATCCCATTTTGTAATCGAAATGGTATTGTATCAGCTGCAGCAACAACTCTTAAACCTTCTATTTTATTAATAATTGATGTTAATCCAGCTCCTCTTTGTCCAGTTCCAATAACACCAATATTAACGATATCATTTGCACTCAAATTAAGCTTAGATACATTACTAAATACAGAATTGGCACCCAAAACTCCGACTGAAGCTATTCCTGCTTTTTTAATAAAATTACGTCTTTTCAAATTTTAAATTTTAGGTTCCCAACCTGGTTCATAAGTTCTAGACCAAAGTTTCATGGCATCTCTATCAAATATTTTACCAGAATTTTCATCAACATTAAAACCTTTGTTAATTCTGTAAGAAATATTAGCATAATGTGTTAACATTTGAGAAACAGCACCAACTTCTATAGACGAAGTTAATTTTTCTTTTCCTCTTATGGCATTGAAAAAATTGGTAACGTGCCTTGTGGTTAAATTTCCACCACCACCTAGGGCAAGTCCACCTTCTTTACCACCAGATTTTTTTTCTCTAATTAGCTTGCCTTTTAAATCATACAATTCATAACCACTTCTATCTACCATTACCAAACCTTTAGAACCATAAATGATGGTTCCTCTTCCTCGACCGTATTTTTTATAGGCGTTTCTACTATCTCCATCCCACTGAATCACTCTATTATTTGCAAAAGTAAAAGTAGCTTCCATTTGGTCGTACATTTCCCAACCATCATCTTTAAACTGTCTTTTTCCTGCAATTACATCTACATATTCTGGGTATTTTACATCTAATGCCCAACGTGCAATATCTAATTCGTGTGTTGCATTATTACCCATTTCTGCAGTACCAAAATCCCATCCATACCAATGCCAATTGTAGTTCCAAGTGTCATGCGTATACTCTTTTCTAGGTGATGGACCTTGGAATAAATCCCAATTTAAGCCTTTTGGTGGTGCAGCTTTTACAGGAACAGGAACTTGTCCTCTTCTATTGGTATAGAAGGCTACAGCTTTGTAAACATCACCAATAACACCTTTATGGATATCTGCAATAATCTCTTGACTTTCTAAGGATGATCTTTGTTGATTCCCCATTTGTACAATTTTATTGTACTTTTTTTGAGCAGCTACAACCAACTCATTTTCATGTGGATTATGGCTACAGGGTTTTTCTAGATATACATGTTTGCCTGCTTGCATTGCCATGATTGCTCCTGGTGTATGCCAATGATCTGGAGTTGCCATAAAAATGGCATCTATTTTTTTATCATCAATGATTTTTCTAATATCTTCTTCAGATTTAATTTTATAATCTATCTTTTTTCCAACTTTTATTTGAGCTTTATCTAATTGACTTGGCATTACATCGCACAAATATTTTAAACGAACATTATTTTCTTTGGCTGCAATGCCATCTATAAAACCACCATAACGACGCCCTAAACCTTGTATGGCTAAATTTATTCTATCATTAGAGCCGATTATATTATTATAACTTTTTGCTGACATCGCATTTGCAGAGCCTACTAAACCAATTCCTGCAGCTGCTGTTGCTGTTTTTTTTATAAAATTTCTTCTACTTGTATCCATTATTTTTTCTTTTTAGGTTTAGGAACTTTTACTTTAATATTTCTGAATGATACTTTATCTCCATGATCTTGTAATAAAATTTGACCTTTTTCTAATAATCCAAAATTTGGCCATTTTGCATATTTACTTTCAGAAACCAGTTTTAAAAATTCATCACTTCCACGTTCATATTCTAAAACTTTTACGTCATTCACCCAATGTTCTACGTGATTGTTTATGGATTTAATATACGCTGTATTCCATTCTCCAATTGGTTTTAACCGTTTTATTGGGTCAGCTTTTATTAAGTCATATAAAGAACAAACTGTTCTGCTTCCTTCATGAGAACCAAGTTTAGCATCTGGATGAAGTGCATCATCTAAAATTTGATATTCTAAACCTATAGAAGATCCTGGACCTTTATTAAGCTCTGTGTCTACATAATATTTAATTCCGCTGTTAGCACCTGGAGTTAATTTAAAATCTACTTTTAATTCAAAATTACTATATTCTTTTGTGGTTACAATATCTCCACCTGCAGTTGATTCAGCTCCTCCAGTATCTGCAACTATTAATTCTCCATTTTCAATAGACCATCCTTTTTCTGGGAACATATCTAATTTTGCTCCTCTCCAACCATTTGTTGTTTTTCCATCCCAAAGCATTTTCCAACCCGATCTTTTTTCTTGATAAGTTAGCTTATTTTTAGTGATGATTGGTTTTAAGGGAGATTTTTTAGAATATTTCTCAAAATCTGTAGTTAAAATTTTTATATTTTTCCACATCGTTTGTTTTCCTAATCTATCTTTGTGTTTACCAATTCCGTGTACTTGTAATCCAATAAAACCTTCCGAAGTTTTGTCATCTATTAAATGAGCTGCTGGAACTCCATTAATCCAAGTTTTAATAGTATCTCCAATAGCCTCTATTCTATAATGATTCCATTCGTTTTGTTTAAACGCTTTTTGAGCTGCTGTATTCTCTTTTAACGGATTTAACCATAATCTTCTTTTTTCGTCATAGATTCCACCACTCCAAGCACGTTTAGATGGGTCTATTTCTACCTGATAACCATGTACCATTCCGTCTCTATAATAAGGAAGCGAATTACTACGGATTTGAATACCTGAATTCATTACAGGATCTACTTTAAAGTCTAATTCTAAAATAAAATCTGTATAATTCTTATTTGTACACAAAAATGTGTTAGGTGTATTTGCTGCAGTTGTACCTATAATGGTGCCATTTTCATTTTTATATGTTGCAGTTCCACCTTTAATGTTCCAGTTGTCAAGATCTTCTTTCATTATTAAATCTGTCCAAGGGGCTTGTTCTTCTTTTTTATTACAAGAAGAAATTAATAACAATATAAAAAGTGTTTTAAGGATAGGCTGTTTAAGTTTCATATTATATTTTTTAAAAATTATTTTTCAGTACTAAAATAAAAACCCTTCATTATGGATATAATGAAGGGTTTTATTTTTTAATTAAATTAATAGGGTTTTAGTTCTATTCTATTACTCTAAAATTTAAAAATAGGTTTATTAGTTAGATTTCTCTAAATCAATGGTAAACTCTTCAAATTTAACGTTTCTGTTTCTAATTACTAACGTATCATTAACAATGTGATTTAAATTTAAAGATGAACGTTTGGTTAGAGAACCAAAGAAAAACTCCTCAACAACTTGAACATCTGAATACTGATACTCTAAGTAAATAACATCTCTTTTCTCTCCACCCCATTCGTCTCCATTTTCTACAAATTTACCAGTACCTGTAATTTGAAAATCACTCGTTTGTTCACTAGTAACAGTAATATCATTATTACCATCAATTACTAAATTTAACTTAACAGGGTTTTCAGGACTAGGAAATTGTGCTCTTCTAACACGAGTGTCAAGAGAAACATTATTTCTACCACTAGTTGTTACAGGAACAACTTCATCTCTTGTTACATATTCTGCTCTGTAAACAGTTGTGGTATCTATTGGAATTGTTTCTGTAACACCTGTTGAAGCTGTAAATACTTCCGAAGCACCTACAATTCTATCAGCACCACGTCGTAAATAATTTCCATGAAATTTATTAATATACTTTATACCAAAAAGTGTATAGTCTTTTGGTAATGGATTCCAATGTTCATTATTAATCTTAATTGGATTTGTTACTATAGGAGAGCCTGATAGTATTGAATCTAATTTTTCTATTCTAGTAATTTTTAAAGGAATAACATAATGTACTTCTCCAAATTCGGCAAACGATTGTGGATCATCAAAAAATGCATCTTGTAATTGAACAGTAACACGACCGTCGGTTGCACCAGAACGTATAGTTATAGGACTTTGTTGCTCTATTGTGTAGTACGATGATGGTAGTATTTTAACATTAACAGTATCTACTCCAAGAGTTGCAGCATCAATTAATTCTGGAGCTAGTTCAAAATGAACTTTTCTATCTTCTTTATTCTCAATAACACCAGACATTCGAACACCTATTTGAAATTTACCAGCATTATCATTATCATTAAAGCCTAAATCGTATTTACCTTGAATTATTGTTCTTACAGGAGTTTGAAATGGAAAGTAAACATTTTCTGTTCCAAAGTCATCTGCTATAAACTCCTCATTTTCACACGCTAATAAACTAAAAGCTAAAGTGAATATTATTAATAGTTTGAATTTCATATTTAATATTTTTAATTCTTTTAAAGACATGTTATTATTCTACCAGCCGTTATTTTGTTCTAATGCTGGGAATCTTAAAACTTCATTATTAGGAATTGGTAAATAGATCGCAAAAGATGGATAATTTCTGTTTTCTACAGGAATTCCTAATATATAACTTGAACCATCAAAGAAAGCTCCTTCAGCAACTTCATTTAAAGATGAGCCCCATCTTCTTAAATCCCAAAAACGCTGTCCTTCAAAACTTAGCTCTATTCTTCTTTCATTTCTAATTAATACACGCATTGCTTCTTTTGAGGTAATAGAGGCTAAATAAGTATCTGGTTGACTAATACCTGCTCTCTCACGAATTGCTGCAATTACATCTCTAGCTGAAATACCATTTACTTGAAAATCTGGACCACTAATTTCATTAGCAGCTTCTGCATGTATAAGTGCTAATTCTGTATATCTAAGATAAACATTATAATGAACTTGATCTACTGTAGAACCATCATTATTTAACCTAACATCTGGACGTAATAACTTTTTAAGATAATAACCAGAAATAGTTGAAAATTGAGGAATAGAATCTAGACGATCTATTCCACCGCCAACACCTGTATTTATATTGCCACCACCAAAAGATGATCCGTTAACTACAACATATTTTTCTAATCTTGGGTCTCTATTTGCATAAGGATTATCTGGATTGTAATTACTAGCGGCTTCAGTTATAGGAAGTCCATTTGCCATAGGAAATGCGTCAACAAAATTTTGTGTTGGATTGACACGCCCTAGACCGTTAACTGAAGGTGGAAACATTTGTCTCTCAATACTAGCGTTTGGATTTTGTTCACTACCACGCCATATTATTTCGTCACTTGTGTAATTTGAACTTGAAGTATAAAATTCTCCACCAGTAGACACTAATCCAGAAACACCTCCACCACCAATAGTGTTTAATACTTCACTAGCAGTTGTTGCTGCTAAGTTGTAATAATTTTGACTATTTAAAAATGATGGACTAGCTGCAAATAAAGCCAAACGTGCTTTAAAAGACTTTGCTATTTTTCCAGACATACGAAGATTCAATTGCTCCCCGTTAACAACTCGATATTTATTAAAATCGTAGTTTACTCTATTAGTATAAAAATCTCTCACAACACTTTCATCATCTGAATATACTGTTGGCAATAATTCAATTGCATCATCAAAATCTTTAATAATAGCTTCTACTGTTGCTTCAAATGATAAACGAGGTATATTAAAGTCTCCATCTGCTTCAATAAATTCTGTTATGTATGGCACACCTAGTAACTCACCAGAAGCAGATTTACCTGCATGCGCTTCTAAGATATAAAAATGGTGTAAAGCTCTCAAAGCAAGGGCTTCTCCTCTTAAACGAATTTTAAACAATTCATTAATTTCTTCGTCATCATTCCATAAAGTTACATCAGAATCAAGAATCTCTAAGAATTTATTTACCCAAAGAATACTTTCGTAATTGTTCCATCGCTGTGTAGGGTTAAACTGTGCGTTTAACTCACCTAAAGCCATTCGTTTAAAACCATTATTTAACTGGTTACTTACAGCATTATCTGTTGCAGCCTCGATTGTAGGCGATTCGCTAATTAAGCGAGAATAACCGTTAAGTAAAACTCCTTCTGCTGCGCCAGGATTTTCTGTAACAAAATCAATATCTAGCCTATTTTCATCAATGGGCTCTAAGAAATCATTACAAGAAATTATACCTGTAACAAAAACTATGATTAATGTATATTTTATTAAATTTTTCATTTTATATATTTAAACTTTTATTATAATTAAAATGATACTCTTGCTCCAAAAGTATAAGTTCTAGTAAGAGGTGCACTACCAATATTTAGTTGACGAATATCTTTATTCTCACCAATTTCAAAAAGGTTTGTACCTTGTAAGTTAAAGCTAAGATCTTTTACACCGATGGCATCGCATAAATTTTTGGTAAACTCGTAAGTAAACTGAGCTCTATCTATCCTAAAGAAACTGTTATCGTATAACCAAAATGTCGATGTTCTAAAATTATTTTGATTATTTCCTGCAGACAGTCTTGGAAAAGTTGCTGTATTTGCAGTTTGCGGAGTCCAACGCCCTAAAACAACTTCAGAATATTTGTCATTTCCATTAGGACTATAATAGTTATTAAAGCCTGTTAATTTATTACCTAATGCTCCTGTTTGACCTGTTGCTAAAGCAAAAAGACTGAAATTTTTGTATTGTAATTTTAAATTAATACCATAGGTCCAAGGACTAGCTGATTGACCGATAGCAACTCTATCATCATTATCAATAATGTTATCGTTGTTTTGGTCTCTATATTTTATATCTCCTGGTTGTACATCACCAAAACCTGGTACAGGTAAATTGTTATTTAGAATTAAATTTCCTTGTGCATCAGCGGTAAAATCAGCATCTGAATAAAAACCTAAGTCTTCAAGACCAAAAGTAGTAGATAACTCTCTACCTTGTCTATTTTGATAATCAAACTCATTTGTTTCAGATCTCTTAGATGCCTCTGTTTGACTGTATAACACGTTTGCTCCTAAAGCTATTGAAAAATCTTTGAAGTTTTTATTATACGTTGCTCCAACTTCAAAACCAGTATATAAGTTGGCATTAAAATTATCTCTTGGTCTAAATGTTCCGTAATAAGACGGATACTGGTCAGTTAAAAAACCTAATTGTTTGTCTCTTTCGGTTCTAAAATAATTGGCTTCTATCCAAAGAGAATTCATTAAATAAGTTTCAAAACCTAAATTTAAATCAATACGTTCTTCGAAACCAAGGTTAGGATTAGCTCCCTGTGAAATATTTTGTCTTCTATTAGACTGTAAGCCGTCTGCCCAAGCAAAGTTTCCTCCCTCAGAATAATTTTCATCATATAAAAAATAACCAGGAACACCTATATCAGATTGAATAATACCTGCAGAAGCTTTTAACTTTAAATAATTAACAAAACTATTGTCTTTTAAGAAATCTTCTTCACTTAAAATGTAACCCAAACCAACTGTTGGAGAAAAGCCTCCTCTATTACCCTCTGGTAATTTTATAGAATGTACATAAGCTCCTGAAAAGTCTGCATAAAATTTCTTTTTGTAATCATAAGTCATTTGAAATCCAAAATGCGCATCTTTATCTGTTTGAATTCTTGCTGATCTATTATCTGAGTTAAAATAACCTAAAACAGTAGTATTGATTGAATGATTGTTTGCAAACGTTTTTTGGTAATTTACTAGACCATAAAACGCTAAACGAGATACAAAACCATTGGATTGAACGTTTTCTGAAAGATCTCTAAGGTCTTCACCAAAAGCGTCTAGTCCAGTTACTTTTCCATTTACAAAAGAGGTAGGAGTATAAACTCTAAACCTATTTTGGATAGAAGTCGTATAAGATTCAAAAAAGTCAAAACTTAAATATGTTTTTGCAGTTAAGCCTTCGGTTATTGCAGATAAATCAAAATTTATTGCATTATTAAATTGAGTTCCACGAACCACATTATTTCTAAAACCACCTCCTATAGATAATGCAATAGGTGCATCTACACCAAGTTGTTGCGCAGTACCTAATAAATTACCATTAAATACTGAAGCTCCTGCTAATAATTCTTGTAATTCTGGATTATTGCTTGCATCAATACTACTTAAAGGTATTAAAGGTGCATAATCAAAAGGTAAAAAACTAGTAGCTTGGTTAAAAATATTTGCTCTAGGCCCTTTATCGTTTCTTAATAGAAAAACACCATCAATGCTACTGGTAATCCAATCGTTTACTTTAAAATCTATATTACCTCTTATGTTAAAACGATTGTTTCCTGGGTTGATTTCATCATTGATATCTACCCAACCTTGATTGTAGAACCATCCAGCATTCACATAATATTGTGATTTTTCATTACCTCCAGAAAATTCCGCAACAACATTGGTATTAGATACAAAAGGTTGTACAAAATCGTACAAATCTACATCTGGAAATTCAATAGGATTTAAACCATTTCTTGTGTTAGCAATAGGGTTTCTAGCATCATTTCTAAAAAGACTGGTATCATCTGGAGAAACTCCATCATTAATTCTTGCTTCATCACGAAGCACCATAAAAGAAGCCGCATCAAGATAATTAGGCGTTGATATTGGTGTACTTATACCAGAACGCATATTCACATTCACCACTTTCTTATTTATTTTACCACGTTTAGTGTTGATAATAATAACACCATCTCTACCTTGGCTACCATATAATGCAACTGAATTGGCATCTTTAAGAACGGTAATTTGCTCTACTTCTTCCATGTTTAGTACATTTGGGTCACGACCAAAAACACCGTCAATTACAAAAAGTGCATTTCCAATCCCTCTAATGTTTGAAGAGCCTCTAACACCAGGAGTTAATCCTGCTATATAACTTCTAACAAATTGTGTATTGTCGTAAGTTAATCTGTCATTAGGGTTAACCGAAGATACAGCTCCAGTAATTTCTCTACTAAACTTAGAACTAACACCCATCTTTATCATATCGTCTTCAGACGCTAAAAACTGAGATTTTACAAGGGTAATTTTATCAGTTATATTTGCAATACTTATCAGTTGTGATTCATACCCCTTTTTTTGTATTACCAAGCTGGTCCCATCTTTCGGTGATATTTTGAACAAACCTAAAGTGTTGGTGGATGCTTGAGTTCCTTTTGAACCATAAATAGTAACGTCACTTATAGGGTTCCCTTGTTCGTCAACAACAGTTGCTGATATTTCTATGCCAGATGATTGGGCAATAACTCCTCCACTGTATAATAACACAGAGAAGAACACGAGTGCAAACAGCCTATTTTTTATATTTATCTTCATTTTATTTTTAATATTTTAATTAGTTAAACCAATTTTATTTAAACTACCTACCAACCTGGGTTTTGTGGAAATCCTTCATAAAATTGTGTTTGGTTGACTTGAAATGGCAGCCAATAATGTTTAGGATATTCGCAGACTCTTTCTGTAAGTAAAACTTCTTCAAAAAATGTCCAATCTTTATCATATCTTAGTTCTGTTTTCCTTTTATACTTAGGTAAGTGAGCTACTCCCCAACGACGAATATCAAGCCATCTATGCGATTCAAAAGACAATTCTACAGCTCTTTCTCGTCTTAGCTCATCCATAAATTTTTTACTATCTGCAACAATTGCAGGATTAATATTTGGTATACCAGCTCTAGTCCTAATTTTATTAATAACTTGTTCTGCAGTTAAATTGAAAGAATTTGGCGCAGAAGTTGCCCCTCTAGAAACATGAAGCGCTTCAGCATACATTAAGTACACATCGGTTAATCTCATAGACAATAACATTCCTCTATATTGACCTAAAATTCTATTACCTACGTTAGTATGATACTCTCCATTATCATTTTTTGGATAAAATTTCTTATAAAGATAACCCGTTTTAGAATTATTTTGTCTACGATGCTGACCAGGATTTCCTGCATTGTCAGTAAAATACATAGCAAGTGATCTATGCACTGCAGGAATACTTGCTCTTGTTCCAATAACATCTCTGTCTGAAAAAATCCATTCGTAATAACGAGGATCACGATTATCAAATGGTCTAAGCGGGTTATAAGTTGGTGGTCCGTAAACGCCACTTAAATCATCTTCTATTGACAACCCATTTGCCATACCAAAGTTATTGTTTATAAAACTATGTGTTACACTGGCACATTGTGTACCCCCTCCTGCAATATCTCTAGGAATACCATGAGACATAAAACTGTTAGATTGAAATGGGTTTGAAGCTCCATTAGCAGTAAATATAAATTCTCTAGCTTCTGGAACTAATCCTGGCATAGTATTTTGTGGTGTATTCCACAACACTTTAGTGTAATCTTCCATATTTTGTGCAAAACTATACGTAGAACCATCTAATTTTAAAACTTCAGCAAAATCATCAACAGCCATGGCCGCAAGTTCTTTATCGTAGGTGTATGGGTCAATTCCTGGTGCGTTATTAAAAAACATTAAAGGGCTTGCTGCTAATAATAAATTTTTTCCTTTATAAGCATAGGCAATACTTTTTGTTAATCTGTTCGCATTATTTCCAATAGTTAGCTGTCCATAAGGTTCATTATCCCAATTGTCAGGCAATAATTGTATAGCTTTTTTGTAGTCTTCATCTGCTAGAAGTGCTACCTCTTTATAGGTTGCTGGACGAGGTATCTCAATAACACCTTCTAAAACTTCGTTGATATAAGGAAAACGCCCCCAATACTTCATTATTTGGTTATGGAAATAAGCTCTAAAAAAGTAGGCCTGACCAAGAGCAACATTTTTTTCCTCTTGACTAAGACCAACCATTAAGTCTTCATTTTTTATAACTATGTTAGCCTTACGGATGCCAGATAAACTACCGAGCCATACTTTTGGTTGTGCTCTACCGTTATTATTACTGGTATCTCCAAAAGGTCGATTACTACCAAACCTTGTGCCTCTACCTAAAAAACTTAGTGTATTATTTATCCAATTATCAAGTTCTCCTCGATCTACTCTAGCAGAGAATTTAAAGCTTGCATTTTCAAAAATCTCATCTCCCAAAAGATGCTCACTAAAAGTATGATTCTGAGTACCAGGATTAACCATTAAAGCATACATTTCTTCTACAAAGCCCTGTGTTCCATCAAAACTTGAAAAAACTTCTTCTTCAGTTAATACAGCTTGCGGTGCAATGTCTAAATATTCCTCACAGGAAGACAAAAACAACAATCCAAAAACGAAAAATATTTTTATTTTAAAAAATTTCATAATTATTCTGTTTAAAAATTTAAATTGAAACCAAAATTATACGTGACAAGAGTAGGGTAATCTCCTCTAAAACGAGAATCTGCAGTTAAACTACTATTAAACTCTCTATCATCAGGTAAATCTGTCCATAAAAAAAGATTATTACCATTAGCAAATAACTTTAATGAACTAACCCCTAATTTTTTACACGCACTTTTAGGAACCTGATAACTAAGTGCAACACTTCTTAATCTAACTACAGATGCATCAAATAAACTTCTTCTAGGATCTGTGGTTCCTTGGCCTACTCCATATCCAGGTAAAGTTCTTGTTGCAGTAGGATTATCTTTAGTCCAATAATCTAACTCGTGAACGAAGAAAGTATCCGATTGATTAGAAAACGTTCTACTAGTGTAGGTTCTTGATGCATTTTGACTTCCATAAAGCTGAGCAGAAATACTCCAAGCTTTATATCTTGCACCTAAATTAGCAGTCCAAAATCTTTGTGGTTGATTACCATAGCCATATGGTACGTTATCAAAATTACCATTATATACTCCATCTCCATCATAATCATTTACATTATAATAGCCAGCACGTGTAAATTCCTGACCATTTACTCTTGGCGTAGAACTATAAATATCATCCCAATTAGTTAGTATAGCGTCTGGTATACCAGATCTAGGTTGCTGTATTGGAAACCCTGCTGCTTTTAAATAATCAGGTGCTAATGCCGGATCTTCCCTATCAATAACTTTATTTATTGCTTGGTTAAAATTAAACCTAGCATTTAAATTTAAACCATTGTCAAACGTATGGTTAACTCCTATAACAATTTCATAACCTCTTACTTCAGTTTTACCCCTATTAAATGGTGGAGGTGTAGCTCCAATCAAATCTGGAACAGCTCTTTGACTACCAGGAATTAATATATTACTTCGATTTTCTCTGAAATACGAAAACTCTCCAGTAATCTTATTATTCAATACACCCATTTCAACTGCAAAATCATACTTTTCTGAAGTTTCCCATTGTAAATTTGGATTCCCAATACTTAATTGTTGAAAAAACTGATATGGCGACCTTTGTCTTGATTGACCTTGACCGGATTGTATGTATGCTCCTGGAGATGTACCCCATAGTTGCTGGTATGCAAATCTAGCTCCTCCATTATCACTACCTATTTGACCATAAGAACCTCTAAATTTTAGCTTGTTTAACCATTTCACATCACTCATAAAATCCTCATTGGAAACAATCCAACCAGCTCCTACTGCAGGGAAAAGATCGAAACGGAAATCTGGCCCATACTTTTCTGAACCATTATAAGCACCACTTACATCAAGCAAATACCTATCGTCGAAAGAATACTGTACTCTACCAACCCAATCCTCTCTAAGTACAGGGAACTGACTACCAGTAGCTCTTTGCTGACGTCTAAAAAGAGCTAATACACTTACATCATGCTTCTCATCAAAAGTTCTGCTATAATTTAAAGAAAGATCGTAGGTTATGTTTCGACGTATCCTACTGTTAGGAATGTCAGCAGAACCATAAGTCCAAGGGGTAGGAACATACGCAAAATCGTTTGTTCCGTTTGGAGATTCTATAATTTCATTAAAAAATTCATCAAAAATACGATACCTTACATTTTCCTGACCATCTCCTCCTGGATCCCTTAGACTTTGATTACTTACTGACTGATTATCAAACGAAAAGGCACCTTTAAAAGACAAGCCTTTTGTTATAAAGTCTAAATTCTGCCTTAATATAAAATCTGTTGTTATATTAAATGTTCTAGTAGTTGTAAACCCCGTGTTTGTTAATTGTACAATAGGATTCGAATTTGCAAAAATATCTGTTTGATCTCTACCAAAATAACCATCAGGAAAAACTGGTGAGTAAATATTTGGAGCAAGTTCATAAATACTATTTGTAATTAGATTTAAGTTTCCAGGAGATTTTTGTATTCCTAGAAAACCACCAAGATTTACTGAAAATTGTGTTGTTTCTGTAATATTAAAATCGAGATTACTTCTAAAGTTAAATCTATCGTAAGCAAACTCACTTTCATATCCTTTACCATTATCATACCTAGCTCCGTCAAAAATATCAGATACTTTTTGATATGCCAAACTACCAAAATATTTAGAATTATCTCCACCACCTCTTACAGATAAATTTATACGATAATCTACTGCATAATCTTTTGTTATTGCATCTTCCCAATTTACATTAGGATATACTAGTGCGTCTTGCTCATTTCTAGGAAAACGATGCAAGTTTACAATTTCTTGTGGGCGATAATTATTCCACAAAGCCTCATCATAAGCTAACTCTCTTAAAACAGCCCTATTTGATTGCGTAATCGCATCGAAAGCATCTAATTTTCCTGGCAACCTAGAAACTGTTCTCATTGTTGTATTAGCGGTAAGTGATAATTGAGCTTTTCCTGTTTTACCCCTTTTGGTGGTAAGTAATACAACTCCATCTGCACCCTGTACACCATAAACAGCTGTCGCAGAAGCATCTTTTAAAACTGAAATATTTTCGATGTCGTTAAAATCGATATTATCAATATCCCTAGGAACACCATCTACTAGTATTAAGGGCTGTCCATTACCATTCCAAGAAGACTGACCACGAACAAATAACTGCATGTCATTTCTTCCTGGAACACCACTACCTTGTATAGCAACAACACCAGGTAAAGCACCTTGTAATGCTTCTTGAACATTGGTTACACCCAGGTTTGCTTCTTGTAGTTCCGCTCCTTTTATTTGAGAAATTGCACCAACAACACTCGCTTTCTTCTGTGTTCCATAACCTATGACAACAATTTCATCTAAGGTTTCTGATGATTCACTTAAAGACACATTAATTACCTTCCTGCCTTTTACTGGAATCTCTAACGTTTTAAAACCCAGATACGAAAACACTAATGTTTTTTCTCCTGTTTTTAACGTAATTTTGTAATTACCGTCGAAATCTGAACTTGTTCCGTTTCTAGTTCCTTTTTGTAAAATACTAACCCCTGGCAAAAGATTACCATCTTTGTCGGTAACAGTACCAGATAGTTTCTCTTGAGCTAATACATTAAAATTTGTAAAGCCCGAGAGCACAAGAACAATAATAAACGCTAATCTCAATGAAGGATTTCGTTTTTTAATAGTTTTTTTCATTTTTAAATTCGATTTAAAATAAATTAATTGGTCGATTAAGTGCATTTGTTAAAACACTGTTAAAAATCAATATACAATTTTACAAAACTTTAATACTTTGTGTATCCTGTACTATACTGAAATCTATATTATTTTACCTTATTTATATTAAATATTAATTTAACTCTTTCTCTGTATTGTAGTTAAAGAGATCTTATATTTGTATCCTATAATTTAATTTGTTTAATCAACGTGTAAAATAAACACAAAATGAATTCATTTCTCAAAGAAGATTTTTTACTTCAAAGCAATTTTGCAAAATCATTATATCATAATTTTGCAAAGTCATTACCAATTATTGATTATCATAATCACCTATCTCCACAACAGATAGCTGAAGATACTCAATTTGAAAACATCACCCAAGTTTGGTTGTATGGAGACCACTACAAATGGCGTGCAATGCGTGCATTTGGAATTGATGAAAAATACATTACTGGTAATGCTACTGATAAAGAAAAATTCTTAAAATGGGCAGAAGTAGTGCCTTATACCATTAAGAACCCTCTATTTCACTGGACTGCTTTAGAGCTAAAGGCTTATTTTGATATTGATGAAATTTTGACTCCTCAGAATGCTGAGGAAATTTACGAAAAGACGTCAAAAATCTTACAACAAAAATCGCACTCTGCAAACGGATTATTAAAATTGCAAAATGTAGAAAGTTTGTGTACTACAGATGATCCTGCAGATTCTTTAGAATATCATATTGCTATTCAAAAAGATGCTTCAAAAGTTCAGGCATTCCCTACTTTTAGACCTGATAATTCTTTTGCTGTTGAAAACACCAAAACTTATAATGAATATTTAACTAAACTTGAAAAAGTATCGAAGGTTAACATACATAATTATGATGATTTATTAAAGGCTTTAGAAAGTAGGATTAACTTCTTTAATAATAATGGAGGTAGATTATCTGATCATGGTTTTGAGCAGTTGTCGTTTTTTGAAAGTGACATTTATGATATACAAACCCTCTTTAACAAAGTAAAAGACAATCAAGCTTTAACTTTAGAAGAAGTTAATTTCTTTAAATTTAAAACAGTAATTGAACTTTGTAAAATGTACCACAAAATTGGCTGGACACAGCAGTTTCACTTAGGTGCAATTAGAAATAATAACAAAAGATTACTAGATGAACTGGGTCCAGATACTGGTTTTGATTCTATAGGTGATTTTTCTCAAGCTCGTGCATTAAGTGGTGTTTTAAATAAATTAGATAGCACAAATCAATTGGCAAAAACAATCGTATATAATTTAAATCCAGCAGATAGTGAAGTTTTTGCAACTATGGTTGGAAATTTTAATGATGGTACTATTAAAGGGAAAATGCAATATGGTGCTGCTTGGTGGTTTTTAGACCAAAAAGATGGCATGGAAAAACAAATAAATGCCTTATCTAATTTAGGTTTGTTGTCTTGTTTTGTAGGAATGTTAACAGATTCTAGAAGTTTTTTATCTTTTCCAAGACACGAATATTTTAGAAGAATTTTATGTAATGTAATTGGTACTGATGTTGAAAATGGAGAATTACCTGCTGATGAAACTTTTTTAGGTAAAATTGTTAGCAATATTTGTTATCATAATGCAAAAAACTATTTCAACTTTAAATAATACATATGAATACGATTAAATGGGGAATTATAGGTTGTGGTGATGTTGCAGAAGTAAAAAGTGGACCTGCTTTTCAAAAAGTAGCGAATTCTGAATTGGTAGCTGTGATGAGAAGAAATGGCGAAAAAGCTCAAGATTTTGCTAAAAGACACAATGTGCCTTTTTTTTATGATACTGTTGATGCTATTATCAATCATCCAGAAATAAATGCGCTGTATATTGCAACTCCACCCTCTACACATTTAGAAATAGCAAAACAATGTTTAGCAGCTGACAAATTTGTGTATTTAGAAAAACCTATGACAATAGATGCTGATGAAGCATTAGAACTGGAAGCCTTGGTAAATAAAAATGATAAAATTGTTGTTGCGCATTACAGAAGAAACTTACCTGCTTTTCAAAAAGTAAAAGAATTGTTAGATGCTGATACTATTGGTAAAGTACATTTTGCTGATATTACAATTTTACAATCAACCACTAACAATGTAATTGCTAAAACAGATGACAATTGGAGATTACAACCAGAAACATCTGGTGGTGGTTATTTTCATGATATTGCACCTCATCAAATAGATTTGATGTATCATTATTTTGGTAAAATCGAAAAAGCTGAAGGTTATGCAACCTCAACCCAAAACAAGAAAGTTGCAGATATTGTAAATGGAATTATTGAATTCGAAAACGGAGTACAATTTAGAGGAATTTGGAATTTTATTGCCTCAGAAAAAGAGGTAAAAGATGAATGTAAAATCTACGGTGAAAAAGGCACAATTACTTTTTCTTTTTACGGTGAAAAAGTGTTTTTAAATACTACCGATAAAAAAGAAGTGTTTTCTTTTGAAAACCCTGCACATGTACAACAACCTTTAATTGAACAAACTGTAAACTACTTTTTAGAAAAAGCAACAAACCCATGTTCAATTAAAGATGGTGTTGAAGTTATGAAGATATTAGACGTATTTACAACTTAATTATTTGAGCTAAACTTCTTAAATCAAATCAAAAACTCTTGGTAACCAAAGTGTTAAATCTGGAAAATACGTAATTAACAAAAGCACACCTATCATCACTAAAAAGAGTGGTAATAGTGGCCTAATTACTTGCTGTATTTTTAGATTTGCTACACTACAACCTACAAAGAGCACAGAACCAACTGGTGGTGTACATAAGCCAATACATAAGTTCATAATCATGATAATTCCAAAGTGAATTGGATCCATACCCAATTCTGTAACAATTGGTAAAAAGATAGGTGTAAAGATTAAAACTGCAGGAGTCATATCCATAAAAACACCCACAAACAATAGAATTAAGTTGATGATGATTAAAATTACAATGGGATTATCGCTAATAGCTAATAAAGTATTGCTAATTTCTTGTGGAATATTTTCGTAACTCATTACCCAAGACATTGCAATAGATGTTGAAACTAACAACAAAACAATTGCTGAGGTTTTAATGGTTTCTAACAATATTGGAGAAATATCTTTAAAGGTAATTTCTTTATATACAAAACCTAAAACTAACGTGTAAATTACTGCAATTGCTGAAGCTTCTGTGGCTGTAAAAATTCCAGCTACAATCCCTCCAATTACTACAACTAATAACATTAAACTTGGAAAAGCATCAACAAATCTTTTAAAAAACTCTTTAAAACCTACTAACTTGTCTGTTGGATATTTTTTAATGATTGAGTAGATTAAAGCTACAATCATTAAAGCTAAACCAATTAATAAACCTGGAACATAACCTGCAATAAATAAGGCTGCAATAGAAACTCCACCACTTGCTAAAGAATATACAATTAACACGTTACTAGGTGGAATAATTAAACCTGTTGTTGCACTGGTAATATTTACAGCTGCGCTAAACGATTTGTCATACCCATCTTTTTCCATCATCGGATTCATAAACCCACCAATGGCTGATGCTGCTGCTACTGCAGAACCAGAAATAGCTCCAAATAACATACAAGAAATAATGTTTACAAAAGCCAAACCACCAGGAAGTGGTCCAACTATGGCTTTGGCAAAATTGATGAGCCGAACTGCAATTCCTCCTCTGTTCATAATTTGACCTGCTAAGATAAAAAACGGGATTGCAGAGAGTGTAAAACTATCTAAAGAAGTTGCCATTCTTTGCGCCAATGTAGTTACCGATGGTAAAAATGGCATAGCACTTAATAATGTAAATAACGCAGCTAAACCAATTGCAAACGCTATAGGTACTCTTAATGATAAGAAAACCAAAAAGCTAATAACTAAAATAAGGACTTCTACTAAATTCATAATTATGCTTTATTTAATTTTCTTAAATTGATTAATGTATCGATACTATAGTAGCAAATTAAAACTCCAGAAATTGGAACTACCATATAAATAAATCCTAAAGGGATTTCTAAGGTTGCTGATGTTTGGCCAAACTGAAAACTTAATTGCACCAGTCTAAATCCACCAATAATCATTACTGTTAATGCAAAAACGGCTATCGATATAAATACAATTCCGTTAAACAAACCTTGTCTTTTTTTAACAACATCCTCAGGAATTAAATCAATTGCCAAATGCAAATTTTTACCTGCTGCATAGGCTGCTCCTAACAAACCCACCCAAATTAATGAGAAACTAGAAATTTCATCAGTAATGGTACTTGGTGCTCTTAATACAAATCTCGAAAAGACTTGCCAAACGACACTAACTAACATCAGCACTAATATAAAAAGCACTAATTTTTCTAAAACGCTATCTATTTTTGCTCTCATTATTGTTTATTTTTTATAGAAGTAATAAGTGTTTTCATTTCTTCATTTCCATCAAACATTTCTAAAATTCCTTTAGTTTGTTCTTCAAAAGGTTTTTTATCAGGATAAACAACTTGTACACCTGCTTTTTTTACTGCTTCTAAAGATGCTTTTTCTGAATCTGCCCATAATTTTCTTTGTGCAATAGTACTTACTTTAACCGCTTTTCTTACCCAATCTTTCTGTTGATTATTTAAACGGCTCCAAGTATCTGTACCTATTAATAAAACATCTGGTACAGCTGTATGCTCATCTAAAGAATAAAACTTACAAACCTCATAGTGTTTTGAGGTATAAAAGCTTGGTGGATTATTTTCTGCGCCATCCACAACTCCTTGTTGTAAAGCTGTATATAATTCTCCCCAAGAAATGGGTGTTGGAGAACCTCCCAAATCATTCACCATAGCCACAGCCATATTACTTTTTTGTACTCTAATTTTTTTTCCTTTTAAATCTGCTGGCGATTTTATAGGTGCTTCTTTCATATAAAAACTTCTACTTCCTGCATCATAAAATGTCAACCCACGAAGTCTAAATTTTTCTCCCTTTAACAATAAACTTTCACCAATTTCACTATCAAAAACGCTAAATGTATGTGCTTTATCTCTAAACATATAAGGCACACTAAATACTTTATATTCTGGTATAAAGTTTTCTAAAACTGCTGCAGAAACTTTAGTAATATCTAAACTACCAATTTGCAATAATTCTAAACATTCTCTTTCTCCACCTAATTGACCACTTGGATAAATGTTTACTTTGAGTTTTCCTTGTGACTGTTTTTCTAACTCTTCACCAAAAATAACCATTGCCTTATGCACTGGGTGTTGCGTGTCTAAAGAATGTCCTAAGCGTAAAGTTGATACTGAAATGTTTGATTGACAACCAGAAAAGAATAACAAAATAGTTAAAACAAATATGGATTGAAAAAAGTGTTGCTTCTTCATTGTTTAAGGTTGATTAGTTTTTGGTTACTATTAATGGAGAATTTATTTTTTTTGAGAATTCTGACAAATAATTTTCCCATTCTTGTTGAGTTGCAAACTGTTTGCTTTTTTTCCATCCAAAGCCACTATAAAAAATTACTTTTCCATCAACTACATTTAAATGTAAAAAGTGATTGCTTTCGTCTTTTCTAGATGTAACATATTTTTCTGAACCTGAAAAATAGGGTTTTGTAGTTACAATTCCTGTTCCTACTTCAGAATCGTCTAAGGTTTCCCAATGACTTACCCAAAAGTTAGCATCATTTTGATTGGTAACCCCTTTTTTCTTGTGTAATGTAATTCCTGATGAAATGGTTTCTGTTCCTTTAACATCAATTTCAAAACGAGATAAGTTTTGACCATAATCTAAAGAGATGTGTTTGGTTTCATCGATTTGTTTACCATTAGCATCCCAAGTTGCATAAGTTAACACAAAACTGGTTCTTAACGGACCTGTGGTAATGGTTTTGTAAGAAGTGAAATTTTTAGAAAAATAGTACGATGTATCTACTTTAACAGCAGTACCTCCAATACCTCTACTAACACCTACGTGAAAATTATCTAAACCCTCTCCATAATCTTTATGATATGCTCCTTTTTTAACATCGTTTCTTTTGTACCAAGTGTTGATAATTGGATATTCAACACGTTTTAACCAAGCATCTATTCCGCTAGACAAGGTTCCTCCTTTCACACCATCTTCTACCATTTTTTGGGCTACTGGACCAAAAGTTCTAAAAGCAACTCTATTGTTTTCCCAAGTATAATCATCTGTTCTTTCTGGTACAAAACGTGAATAGCAGTAATTAATTACTGAGTCTTGCTTTTTATCAGAAATTGATAATGTATATGTTTTTGTAGCGTTTGCTTTAATTGATGGTTGAAATAAAATCACATCATTTTTACCATCTAAATCTGCATCTACAATTTGAGAAGTAACAACTTTATTATCAGTATCTAAAACTACTACATCAGCTTGTTTTTCTGCTGCTATTTCAGAAATATCTACTTCAACAGTTTCAAACTCTCTATCAATATTTAAAGTATTTTTTACTGTTACTGTTAAAACGATTTCAGCTTTTTTATCACAATTGATTAAAAGAGAAACAGATAGTAAAAAGAAGATTATTTTTTTCATTTTTTAATTATTTAAACAAATCTTTCAGGTTTTTAAAAACCTGAAAGATTTTGTATTTATTCTTCATTAGAAGGTTTCCCAATAGTCGCTAAGATTCCTCCATCAACATATAAAATATGTCCATTTACAAAATCACTTGCTTTAGAGGATAAAAATACTGCTGCTCCTGCTAAATCATTTGGGTCTCCCCATTTTTTTGCAGGTGTTCTGTTCACGATAAAATCATTAAAAGGATGTCCATCAACTCTAATTGGAGCCGTTTGCGAAGTTGCAAAATACCCAGGTCCAATTCCGTTGACTTGTACTCCAAAACGAGCCCATTCTGTAGCCATATTTTTAGTTAGCATTACCAAACCACCTTTAGCGGCTGCGTAAGCTCCAACTGTATTTCTACCTAATTCGCTCATCATAGAACAAATGTTGATGATTTTCCCTGCTTTACGCTCCATCATTCCTTTGATAACGTGTTTAGAGACGATAAAAGGACTTACCAAATCGATATCAATAACTTGTTTAAAATCTTCAACTTCCATTTCTGCCAATGGCGTTCTTTTGATGATTCCTGCGTTGTTGACTAAAATATCGATACTACCTACTTCAGTTTCAATTTTGTTGATGCTTTCCATCACTTGAGCTTCATCAGCAACATTAAATTTATAACCCACAGCATTAATTCCTGCTGCTTTGTACAATTCAACTGCTTTGTCAATTTTTTCTTGTGATGAATTTCCATTCACTACAATAGTAGCACCTGCTTTTCCTAATCCCATAGCCATAGACATTCCTAAACCATGTGTAGAACCAGTTACCAAGGCTACTTTACCTGTAATATCAAATAATGTTTGTGACATAATTTTATCTTAATTCGGTGATTTTTGCAACATCCATATCATTGTAGTCTAGGTTTTCACCAGCCATACCCCAAATAAATGTGTAGTTTGACGTACCAGAACCTGAGTGAATAGACCAAGGTGGAGAAATAACAGCTTCATGATTTTGCATCCAAATATGACGTGTTTCTTGAGGTTCTCCCATAAAATGACAAACTGCTTGCTCATCCATAATATCCATATAATAATAGATCTCCATTCTTCTATCGTGGACGTGAGCTGGCATGGTATTCCAAACAGAACCTGTTTTTAATTCTGTCATTCCCATTTGTAATTGGCAAGTTGTTACAATTCCACCAATAATCATTTGGTTTACAGTTCTATGATTTGCAGTTTCTAAACTACCTAATTCTATTTTGTTTGCTTCTGCTTTAGTAACTTGTTTTGTTGGATAAGCAGTATGTGCAGGTGCAGAATTCATATAGAATTTTGCAGGATTGTTAGCATCCTCACTTTTAAAAACAACCTCTTTTACACCTTTACCAAGATACAATGCATCTTTATGTAACATTTTAAATTCTTCACCATCAGCAATAATAGTTCCTGTTCCTCCTGCATTGATAACACCAACTTCTCTTCTTTCTAAAAAGTATTCAGCTTTTAAAGGATCTATGGTTTCTAAAGTTAATGCTTCTGAAGTTGGTACTACTCCACCAGCCATATATCTATCATAATGCGTATAAACCCATTTGATGCTTCCTGGTTGCATTAAATCTGGAATTAAAAATTCATCTCTTAATTCTTGTGTGTCGTATTTTTTTACTGCTTGCGGACTTGAAGCATATCTTGTTTCGAAAGTTGTTGCCATAGTTTTTGTTTTTTATTTTTGATTTAGACCTCACAGGTTTTAAAAACCTGTGAGGTCTTTATTTTATTATAATGAACGTCTAATTCCTAGTTCTAAGCCTCTTAATTCAGCCAAACCACGTAAACGTCCAATCCCTGAATATCCAGGATTTGTTTTCTTTTTTAAATCGTCTAACATTTTATGACCATGATCGGGTCTAAAAGGCATTCTTACATCTTGTCTTCCTGCTGCAATTCTTTTTTGTTGCTCTAAAATCAACGCTTTCATTACTGCATACATATCTACATCACCTTCTAAATGATCTGCTTCATGAAAATTTCCTTCAGCATCACGTTTTGTAGCACGCAAATGTATAAAGTGAATTCTACCTCCTAAACGTTCTACCATTCCTGCTAAATCATTATCATCTCTTACACCAAAAGAACCTGTACAAAACGTTAATCCGTTATTTTGAGAAGGAACTGCATTGTAAATATCTTCGATATCTTGTTCTGTAGAAACCACTCTTGGTAAACCTAAAATTGGAAATGGTGGATCATCTGGATGAATGCACATTAACACACCAGCTTGTTCTGCAGCTGGAATAATTTCTGATAAGAATGAAAATAAATTTGCTTTCAATTCTTTAGGACCAATATTATTATAAGTTGCTAAAATTTGATTGAACTCTTCTAAAGTATATCCTTCTTCAGCACCAGGTAAACCAGCAATAATATTTCTAATTAGTTTGGTTTGTTCTTCTTCTGATGAATTTTTGATAAACTCAGCCGCTTTTTGTTTTTGCGCCTCAGAGTATTCGTTTTCTGCCCCTGGTCTTTTTAGCAAATACAATTCGAAAGCAGCAAAAGCAGCTGCTTCAAAACGTAATGCTGTAGATTTATCTGATACTTCGTAATCTAAATTGGTACGTGTCCAATCTAATACTGGCATAAAGTTATAACAAACAATATCAATACCACAAACCCCTAAATTTAAAAGTGTTTGTTTGTAATTTTCTATATATTTTTGATAATCACCAGATTTGGTTTTAATATTTTCGTGAATGGGTACAGATTCTACCACAGACCAAGTTAAACCAACATTTTCTATGGTTTCTTTTCTTTTGGTAATTTCTTCAACTGTCCAAACTTCTCCATTTGGAATATGATGTAAAGCAGAAACAATACCTGTTGCTCCTGATTGTTTTATATCTGACAAAGAAACTGGATCGTTAGGTCCATACCAACGCCAAGTTTGTTCTAAATTTTGAGTCATTTTTATTTTTCTTTAAAAATTAGCAATTCTTAAACTCCACTATATGCTGCAAATCCACCATCTATAGGAATTACAATTCCTGTTACAAATGCTGATGCATCATCACATAAAAATAAAGTAGAACTAATTAAATCATCAGGCGTTCCATAACGACCCATTGGAGTTTGATCTATAATTTGCTGACCTCTTTGGGTTAAGCTACCATCTTCATTTGTTAATAAAGCACGGTTTTGATCTGTTAAGAAAAAACCTGGAGCTAACGCATTTACACGAATACCTACTTTAGAAAAATGCACTGCCAACCATTGTGTAAAATTAGAAATAGCTGCTTTTGCGCCACTATATGCTGGTATTTTTGTTAACGGAGTAAATGCATTCATAGAAGAGATGTTTAAGATTGAGCATCCTTCTCTACCTACCATATCAGTTGCAAAAACTTGCGTAGGAATTAATGATCCTAAGAAGTTTAAATTAAAGGTAAACTCAATTCCTTTTGGATCTAAATCAAAGAAAGTTTTAAAACCTTCTGTTGCATTTTGCAAATCTTCCATTGCAAAAAACGGATTAGAAGTGGTTCCTAAAGGATGGTTACCTCCAGCTCCATTTACTAAAATATCCACTTTACCAAAAGCATCATTTATTATTTGTTTTGCTTTTTCTAGAGAGTCTTTTTCTAAGACATTGGCTGCAACACCAATTGCTTCTCCACCAGCAACTTTAATTTCTTCAGCAACTGTATTTGCTGCTTCTTCTCTTAAGTCTAATACAGCTATTTTATTACCTTGTTTTGCAAGTGCTTTAGCCATTGTGCTACAAAGCACGCCTCCAGCTCCTGTTAGTACGATTGTTTTACTCATCTATATTTTTTAAAAAACGATTATTTGTTCGTGTGCGCACACAAATATAATAAAAAAACTGTGTGTGCGCACACGAAAATTAAAAAATTCACTACATTGCAGAACGTATTTAAAAAAAAATAACACTTTTTGAGTGGTTTTTATTTTAAAATATAATGTACGTTTTTTTACTTTAAGATGATTACAATAAAGGATATTGCAAAAGAGGCTAACGTTTCAGAAGGAACTGTAGATCGAGTGATTCATAACAGAGGGGGTGTTTCTAAAAAGACAGAAACTAAAGTTAAAATTGTTTTAGAACGACATAATTTTAGTGTAAACCCTGTGGCTAGTGCACTTGCAATGAAAAATAAATTTCATATTTCTGTGCTAATTCCAGAGTTTAATGATTCTGATTTGTTTTGGAAATCTCCATATTTAGGAATTCAAAAAGCAGAAGAGGAAGTAAAAAGATTTGGCATTCAGGTAAGTAGATTTACCTTTAATCAATACAACCCATCATCTTATTTTAACTCTTTTAAAAAATTACTAGAAAATAAGCCATCTGCAGTTATTATGGTGCCAAATTTCTCTAAAGAGACAGATAAAATTGTTCAAGAATTAGAGTTATTAAATATTCCTTACTTATTCTTAAATATTGATATTAAAGGATTTAACAACTTAACCTATGTTGGCCAAGATTCTTATACTGCTGGTTATATTGCCGCAAAATTAATGACTGCAGAAACGTTAAATATGTCTGATTGCTTAATTATACAAGCAAGACACAACATCACAAAAAACAATGCTGTATTTGACAGAATTAAAGGCTTTAATGATTATTTTATTAACAACAACAAAAAAATTAAAACGAGTAGCTTAAAGATTGACAACTTAAATGACTCTATTGAAACAGAAGGAAAAATAAATAGTTACTTAGAATTACACCCTGAAGTAAAAGGTATTTTTGTACCATCTAGTAGAATACATATTGTTGTTGATTGTCTAAAAAAATCCTATTTAAAAAAACTAACACTAATTGGTTTTGACAACACTCCACAAAACATTAATTGCTTGTTAAACAACACTGTTGCTTATCTAATTTCACAAAAACCATTTGAACAAGGTTATGAATCTATTAAAATATTTACCGATTTTTTAATTCAAAAGAAAACACCAAATAAAAAAGTATACTTACCTATAGATATTCTTATGAAAGAAAATGTAAACTATAACAATAGTAATCAATTTATATATGAAGATGAAAAAAAACTTAATTTAATTGCGCTTTCAGTTCCTCATAACAAAAATCATTGAAGAAAACCTTCTTTTTTGATTAATTTGACTCCATTGTGAGTTAATCTATTTGAAAATCATAAAGTCCGACAAAATAACTTTTTGAACTTATTCACCCCTAAGACATCAGGAACACGTCTAACATTTAAAACTACTTACATACTAACTCACTTTAGCTTTAAGATAATATTACAGAAAACAAAAAAGAATCATAAAAGATATTTTCTTCAATAAAAAAGTAATATATTTTTTTTACTAACTCCCTATAACAAAGAAAACTACCTATATTTTAATTTTCAAATTAGGTCGTTTAGTGAGAATACGTTACAAAAAATCTTAATTCGTATTCTGTTTTCTAAATTTTTGTTCCCAATCCCAAGAAGACTTTATCATTTCATCTAAAGATTTATCTGCTGACCATCCTAATTTTTCTTTTGCCAAATTTGTAGCCGCATACAACTTAGGTACATCTCCAGGTCTTCTTTCAACTATTTCATAGTTTAATTTAGAATTGGTTACTTTTTCAAAAGAGTTAATAACATCTAAAACTGAAAATCCGTTACCTGTACCTAAATTAAAAACTTCAAAAGCTTCATCTTGCTCTTTTTTTAATATTCTTTCAACTGCTAAAACATGAGCTTTTGCCAAATCTACCACATGAATATAATCTCTAATAGGAGTTCCATCTTTTGTTGGATAATCATTACCATATACCATCAATTTTTCACGAATCCCTGCAGCAGTTTGGGTTATATATGGCATTAAATTATTAGGGATTCCACTAGGCAACTCACCTATTAGACCAGATTCATGAGCACCAATAGGATTAAAATATCGTAAGGAAATAGATTGTAAATTGCTATTAGATTTTATAACATCATCTATAATTTCCTCTGCAATTTTTTTTGTGTTTCCATAAGGAGAAAACGGACGTTGCGTTTCATCTTTTTCAGTAATTGGCAAAGTTTCTGGAGTACCATACACAGTTGCTGATGAGGAAAAAATAAAACCTTCAATGTTGTTTTCTATTTGAGACGATAAAACATTTATTAATGAATATAAATTGTTTCTGTAATACATTAACGGCTCTTTTACTGACTCTCCTACAGCTTTATGTGCAGCAAAATTAATTACTGCTTTTGCATCTTTATGTTTTTGAAAAATGGCTTTTGTAGCTGTTTCATCTTTTAAATCAACATTCACAAAAGTTGGTTTTGTTCCTGTAATTTTTAAGATTCTATCCAATGTATCTTCTGTTGAATTTGATAAGTCATCTAAAATTACAACATCATAATTATTTTCTAATAATTCTATTACTGTATGCGAACCTATATAGCCACAACCCCCAGTTACTATAATCTTATTTTTCATTGTATTTAGTTTTTTGGTATCACAAAATTACTAAAAACAATTAAAAAAACCAACTAGAACCTACCAGTTGTTTTTTTAATGAATATTTGTATATTTGTAACATGGGAATTGTATCACTTAAAAATAACATTGGTGTACCAAAATACAAACAGATAGTAACTTCTATAGAAGACGCTATAGCTAACGGAAACTTAAAAAAAGGTGATCAATTACCTTCTTTAAATGCAATAAAAAACAAACACAAACTCTCTAGAGACACTGTTTTAACTGCTTTTAACGAATTAAAAAACAGAGGCATTATTCATTCTGTAGTTGGTAAAGGATATTACGTATCAAGTGAAAATATATTTGTAAAACAAAAAATTTTTGTTTTGTTTGATGAATTAAACTCATTTAAAGAAGATTTATACAATTCTTTTTTAGAACATTTGGGTGATGATATTCAAATAGATATTTTCTTTCATCATTTTAATAAAGACATCTTCAATAAGTTAATTAACGATAGTGTGGGCAACTATTCTTACTATGTAATTATGCCTGCCAATCTTGAGAACACTA
Organism: Polaribacter septentrionalilitoris; assembly: GCF_009832745.1. Lineage (GTDB taxonomy): Bacteria > Bacteroidota > Bacteroidia > Flavobacteriales > Flavobacteriaceae > Polaribacter > Polaribacter septentrionalilitoris. Next base: position 164,733 of record NZ_VRMJ01000046.1, read on the forward strand.
AAACAATTATTCAAAACTTACCAAGTGAGAAAGTATATCTTTTAGATCAGGTTCCTAAAGAACTAGAAAGCTACCCTTCTGTATATCAAGATTTTGAAAACGACATACAAAAAGGACTATTTACCGGTTTACATGCTATTAGAAAATATAAAAAATTAGTTTTGGTATTTTCACACAAACAACCAAAACAGTTATTAAATGGGTTTAAAAATTTCTGTGAAAAATATAAAAAAACCTATGAAGTTATAGAAACAATATATAAGAGAAATCCAAAAAAAGGCGAGTTGTATATTGTTTTTGAAGATAAAGATTTGATTAAAATCATCAAAAAAATAAAAGAACAAAAATTACAAATTGTAAAAGACATTGGTATAATTTCTTACAATGACACACTTTTAAAAGAAGTTGTTGCTGATGGCATTACAACCATTTCTACAGATTTTAAATTGATGGGAGAAACCCTAGCAAAAAAGATTTTAAACAATGACCTAACTTCAGTAATAAATCCTAGTAAACTACTATTTAGAAAATCTATATAATGTTTCGAGAACATCACTTCACAGAAAATAATTCACCTATTATTAGCATACAAAACGCAGACAATTCTACTTCTGCAAAAATTTCTTTACATCAAGGAGGTAGATTACAAGAACTAAAATGTAAAAATGTCTATTTAATTAAAGACATACCGAATTTTGATTATAAAACTTCTTATGCCTCTTCTGTTTTATTCCCTTTTGCTAGTAGAATAAAAGATGGAAAATACACATTTTTAGGAGAAAAATACCAATTACAAAAAAACGACAAAAATACAAATGCATTGCATGGTTTAGTACATGATAAAAAATTTGAATTATTTGAATATAAGGTCCAAGAAAACTGTTGCTCAGTTACCATAAACTATACTGAGAATAATATAAGCGTTGGTTTTCCTTTTAAATATTTTATATCACTAACTTATACTTTATTTGAAAATAGTTTGCAATTGAATGTGACCATAAAAAATCTAGATCAATCTCCATTTCCTTATATTTTAGGATGGCATCCTTATTTTTTAAGCGATGATTTATCAAATAGTTTTTTAAAGTTTAAGAGTGATAAAAAAGTAATTTTTGATAAAAACTTAATCACAAAAGAAATTGTAGAGAATACTCAAGATGATTTTTTTATAATAGAAGATAAAGAGTTAGATGATTGCTTTTTCTTAGAAGACAATAAAGTTTCATTTTTAACATCAAAATACAACTTACAAATAACAAGCAATACAGAAAATAATTTTTTACAATTATTTACACCAAAAAACCTACCTATTATAGCAATAGAGCCAATGAGCGGTATTTCTAACAGCTTTAACAACCTTGTAGGCTTAAAGGCTTTAAATCCTCAAAAAACAGATGGTATTACTTGGAATTTAGATATAGACATTAAATAAAAGAGAACTATTATGAGTGAAATTTTAGTAAAAGAGGTACAACAAAAGTTTATAAAAACTTTTAATCTAGAACCTTTGTTAATTTTTTCTCCTGGAAGAATTAATATTATTGGTGAACATACAGATTATAATGGAGGTTTTGTGTTTCCTGCAGCAGTAGATAAAGGAATTGCAGCTGGAATTCAAAAAAGTGATACAGGAAGCTGTACTGCAATTGCTATGGATTTAGATAGCACAATCCATTTTGAATTAGACAAAATAAAACCGTCAAAAGAAGGAAGTTGGGAAAACTACGTTTTTGGTGTAGTTGCAGAAATTCAGAACAGAAATAAAGTTATTGGAGATTTTAACATCATATTTAAAGGTAATATTCCTGGTGGTGCAGGTATGTCTTCTTCTGCTGCTTTAGAAAATAGTGTGGTTTTTGGTCTAAATAAATTATTTGATTTAGGATTGACTAAACATGAAATGATTTTGATATCTCAAAAAGCAGAACATAATTATGTAGGTGTAAACTGTGGAATTATGGATCAATATGCAAGCATGTTTGGTATTAAAGATCATGCCTTGCATTTAGACTGTAGAACTGTAGAATCTAAACCTTATAAAATCGATTTTAAAGAGCACCAACTAATGTTAATCAATACAAATGTAAAACATAGTTTATCTGATAGTGCTTATAATGATAGACGTTCTGCCTGTGAAAGTATTTCGGAATTATTGGGTATTAAAGCCCTAAGAGATGCCACAGAAGAAGATTTAGAAACTATAATAGATAAAGTTACTCCATCTAATTATCAAAAAGCGTTATATGTTATTCAAGAAAATGCAAGAACTATTAAAGCAGCTAAAGCCATTGAAAACAATGATTTAGAATTATTAGGATCATTAATTTATCAATCTCATGCTGGCTTATCTGATCAATACAAAGTAAGTTGTGATGAATTGGATTTTCTAGTAACTCAGGCAAAAAAGAATAAATACGTTTTAGGAGCTAGAATGATGGGGGGTGGCTTTGGTGGTTGCACCATTAATTTAATCGCAAAAACAGAAGCAAAAGCTTTTGCTGAAACAGTTGCAACAGCATACAAAAGTAAATTTGATAAAGAATGTTCTGTGTATTTTATAGAGCTATCTCAAGGAACACATTTAGTAAAATAATCAACTAAAAAACAGAAAAATGAGCAATACCAATCTACAAGATTATTCGCATAAACGATTTAATATCTTAACAGGAGAATGGGTTTTAGTGTCACCTCATAGAGCAAAAAGACCTTGGCAAGGTCAAAATGAAGAAGTAAACAATGAGAAGAGACCTACACATGATCCTTCATGCTATTTATGTGCAAGAAACACTAGAATTAGTGGTGATGTAAATCCTGATTATAAAGATGTTTTTGTTTTTACCAACGATTTTGCAGCCTTACAAAACGATTCGCCAACATTTAATGTAAATGACGGTTTGTTAAAAGCAGAAAGTGAAACTGGTATTTGTAAAGTAATTTGTTTTAGTCCAGACCATTCTAAAAGTTTGGCAGATATGACATCCGAAGAAATACAAAAAGTAGTTTTTGCATGGCAGAAAGAATATGATGAATTGGCAAAAGAATCAACTATAAACTATGTGCAAATCTTCGAAAACAAGGGTGCTGTAATGGGTTGTAGCAATCCTCATCCTCATGGTCAAATATGGAGTCAATCTACTTTACCAAACGAAGTTGATAAGAAAAATACACAGCAATTAAACTATTACAAAGAAAAAAACAGTAGTCTTTTGGGCGATTATTTACAGCAAGAATTAGCCGTAAAAGAAAGAATCATTTTTCAAAATGAAGATTTTGTAGTGCTAGTTCCTTTCTGGGCAGTTTGGCCATTTGAAACCATGATTGTACCCAAAAAGCAAAAAGAAAGTGTTTTAGATTTAAATAATGAAGAATCATTCAATTATGCAGAAGCAATTTCTGTAATAACAAAAACATACGACAAATTATTTAATACATCATTTCCTTATTCAAGCGGAATTCATCAAGCTCCAACAAATGGATTAGATAATAGTCATTGGCATTTTCACATGAGTTTTTATCCTCCTTTATTGAGAAGCGCAACTGTTAAAAAATTTATGGTGGGCTATGAGATGTTTGGTACCCCTCAAAGAGATATCACAGCAGAACAAGCAGCAACTAGATTAAGAGATTTGACTTAAAACAAAAGTTTAATCAGTTTTAAAATTAAAAAAAGTTAATTTTCTTTTATCTAGGTTATACCCAATAAAAAAACCTCAACTTAAATTAGTTGAGGTTTTTATTAGTACAGGCGGAGAGACTCGAACTCTCACACCTCGCGGCACTAGATCCTAAGTCTAGCGTGTCTACCAATTCCACCACGCCTGCAATTTGGATTGCAAATATAAACAATAGTTAGAAACTGCAAAGTAGTTCATTATTATTTTTCTATTTTTGAGAGAGAAATAAAAATACTTTAAATGACACCAATTCAATCTTACATAAAAGAACACAAACAACAATTTTTAAATGAGTTAACAGAATTGTTAAAAATACCTTCTGTTAGTGCAGATTCAGCTTTTAAGAAAGATGTTTTAAATACCGCAGATTTTGTATTAGATAGTCTTAAAAAGGCAGGTTGCGATAAGGTTGAATTATGTGAAACTCCTGGTTACCCAATTATTTACGGCGAAAAAATTATCGACAAAAATTTACCAACTGTTTTAGTATATGGTCATTATGATGTACAACCTGCAGATCCAATTGATTTATGGACCTCTCCTCCTTTTGAACCTGTAATTAAGAAAACAGAAATTCATCCTGAAGGAGCCATTTTTGCAAGAGGTGCTTGCGATGATAAAGGGCAAATGTATATGCACGTTAAAGCATTAGAATATATGACATCAACAGGAAATTTACCTTGTAACGTAAAATTTATGATTGAAGGTGAAGAAGAAGTGGGTTCTGAAAGTTTAGCATGGTTTGTACCCAGAAACAAAGAAAAATTAGCCAATGATGTCATTTTAATTTCAGATACAGGAATGATTGCCAATGATATTCCTTCAATAACAACAGGCTTACGTGGTTTAAGTTATGTAGAAGTAGAAGTTACAGGACCAAATAGAGATTTACATTCTGGTTTATATGGAGGTGCAGTGGCAAACCCTATCAATATTTTAACCAAAATGATTGCTTCTCTACACGATGAAAACAATCATATTACCATTCCTGGTTTTTATGATAATGTAGAAGAATTATCAACAGAAGAAAGAGCAGAAATGGCTAAAGCACCTTTTTCTTTAGAAAAATATAAAGATGCTTTAAAGATTGATGATGTTTATGGTGAAAAAGGATATTCTACTAACGAAAGAAACTCAATTCGTCCTACATTAGATGTCAACGGAATTTGGGGAGGTTACACAGGTGAAGGTGCAAAAACCGTAATTGCAAGTAAAGCTTTCGCTAAAATTTCTATGCGTTTGGTGCCTCATCAAGATTGGAAAGAGATTACTGAACTCTTTAAGAATCATTTTGAAAGTATTGCTCCAAAATCAGTAAAAGTAGTTGTAACACCTCATCATGGAGGGCAAGGTTATGTAACACCAACTAACAATATCGCTTATAAAGCAGCAAGTAAAGCCTATGAAAATACGTTTGGTAAAACTCCTATTCCGCAAAGAAGTGGGGGTAGTATTCCTATTGTGGCTTTATTTGAACAAGAACTAAAAAGCAAAACTATTTTAATGGGATTTGGATTAAATTCTGATGCAATTCATTCTCCTAACGAGCATTTTGGAATTTGGAATTACCTAAAGGGGATTGAAACCATTCCTTATTTTTACAAGTATTTTACAGAGTTACATAAAGCATCTTAACATGGTAAAAAATATTATAATCTTTGTTTTATTAGGGCTTGTTTTTACTAAACTTACTAGTGCACAAGAACAAAATAAACAAGACAATAATTTTACAGCACAAGACACTTTAAGAGGTAGCATTACACCAGAGAGAATTTGGTGGGATTTAACCTATTATCATCTAGAAGTTGAAGTAATACCTGATCAAAAATTTATACGAGGCAAAAATACTGTGAAGTACAAAGTATTAAAAGAACATCAATCTCTTCAAATTGATTTACAAGCACCTCTACAAATAACAAAAGTTACTCAATACGGACAAGAGCTAGAGGTTATTCATAACGGAAGTGCACATTTTATTCAATTGGATAAAAAGCAAAATATTGGTAAAACAGAAACACTTGTTATTTATTACGAAGGAAATCCTAAAGAAGCCATTAGAGCTCCATGGGATGGTGGTTTTTCTTGGAAAAAAGATAAAAATGGAAATCATTTTATAGCCACTTCATGCCAAGGATTAGGCGCTAGCGTTTGGTGGCCTTGTAAAGATCACATGTACGATGAAGTAGAAAATATGAGGATAAGTGTAACTGTACCCAATAACTTAACAGACATTTCTAACGGAAGATTAGAAAGTATCGAAGAAAACGGAAACACAAAAACATTTACTTGGTATATAGAAAACCCAATAAACAACTATGGTGTAAATGTTAATATTGGAGACTATGCGCATTTTTCTGAAGTCTTTTACGGAGAAAAAGGCGCTTTAGATTTAGATTATTATGTACTTAAACATAATCTAGAAAAAGCAAAAAAACATTTTAAAGATACCCCTAAAATGATGAAGGCTTTTGAGCATTGGTTTGGGCCATATCCTTTTTATGAAGATGGATTTAAATTGGTAGAAGTTCCTTATTTAGGTATGGAACATCAAAGTTCGGTTACTTACGGAAATCAATTTAAAAAAGGGTATTTAGGCAAAGATTTATCAGGAACTGGTTGGGGTTTAAAATTCGACTTTATCATTATTCACGAATCTGGACATGAATGGTTTGCCAATAATATTACCTATAAAGATGCTGCAGATATGTGGATTCATGAGAGCTTTACCAACTATTCAGAAAGTTTGTTTTTAGATTATTATTATGGAAAAAAAGCAGCATCAGAATATGTAATTGGCACTAGAAAAGCCATCACAAACAAAGCTACAATTATTGGCACCTACAATGTAAACAAAGAAGGTTCTGGAGACATGTATTATAAGGGTGGTAATTTGCTACACACCATAAGACAATTGGTAAATAATGACAATAAATGGCGTGCAATTCTAAGAAAAATAAATTCAGAATTTTATCATTCTACAGTAACTACAAAACAAATTGAAGATTTTTTAAGCATAGAAACTAATATTGATTTACAGCCAATATTTAATCAATATTTAAGAGATATTAGAATACCTACTTTAGAGTATTCTATTAAAAGAAACACTTTATCTTATCGATGGATAAATGTGGTAGACCATTTTAAAATGCCTCTTAAGGTTTTTATTGATGGCAAATCGCAATGGATATATCCTAGCGCTGTAAAACAGAAAATGAAGCTAGACACAAAGAACCCAAGCTTTACAATTGATAAAAATTTTTACGTGTTTTCTAAAAAGAAATAATCCTATACACTTAAAGATAAATATACCAAGTTGTTCTAAACCAAAGTGTATTTTCAGTTTCGTTTTTTATAAAACTGTTGACGCTAAAATCCAAGCCAAATTCAATTTTATCTTTTTTAGAAGCTTGATACCCTAAATATGGAATAAGTCTAATTTCTAAATCAGAAAAATCATATAGATATTCATTTACTACTTTTAAGTAAAACTCTTTTACATCTACACGTTCACCATTTAACGGTTTTTCTGAACTAATTCTATATCGCGTTCTAAATGTAGTTTGTTTTTGAGTTTGATAAAATTGTTCAAATGCAAAACGATGTGCTAATTTGAGTTGCTTTAATTCGGTATTCTTTTTCAAACTTTCCTTGAGAAAAAGTTGATAGTACTGAAATCGTAACTACGCTAAAAAATAACAATAACTTTTGCATCACTTAGACTTTAATAGGTATGCCTTTTGTATAAAATCTACTTTAGGGTATTTTCTTTTGATAAAATCGTTTCCATATTTAGAAATGGAATCTTGTCTATACCCTAGTTTATCACCATATTTATCATAAAATTTCAATACATTATCAAATCCTTTAGTCACTTTTGCAATTACAGGAAAACCTGTAACTCCAGAATAGGTTAATGTATCTAAACGATGATTCTCTTTTAAATTGATAAAAATCTGTGTACCTCTAGTTTTCTTACCTCCTCTTGCAAAAGCAATGGTCATTGAATCATTTTTAGCAATTACAGGTTCGTCATCTATAGGAAATTTATTCCAAGCTTTATTTAAGACAGAATCTTTATGAATACCAAACTGAGCCACAAATTTAGGTACTACTCTAAAAATAGGCATATCTGTATAGTAATTGTACTTTATTAAACTGTACAATCTATCTACTCCTTGAGGAGACCAACTTCTTTTTGCATAAATATCAAAATTACCTTCTGTTGTTTCAAATCTTGCTCTAAACTCTTCTGGAGCAGTTTTTTGGGTCCATTTTTCACTAAAGATTTTCTTAGTGCATGATAATAATAAACAAAAGGATAGCAAATAAATAAGTTTTTTCATCTCTAGATTATTTATTACGAAGATAGTAAAGCCAATTCATGTAACAAATTCTCAATTAATGCGTTGTAAGTATTCACAATGTCGCTTCGAGCGATTCCGATTTTAGTCGGAATTGTATCGAGAAGTTTTATAAGTTCTCGATACAAATGAATTCATTTTTCACTCATTCACTTGAACAGACAGAAAATTACAACCATGCTTAAAAAATTTTTTATTACCTGCTCTGGAGTCGATATAAACATCATAGCAAATTGCTCTAATGGTGAACAAAATAAATATGTGGGTATTGGTGCCACTGTGTTTTTTACTGCTGTAATGGCAAACATTGCTGGTAGTTATGCACTTTTTACTGTGTTTGATAATTTATATGCTGCCATTTTCTTTGGATTGATTTGGGGAATGTTAATCTTTAATTTAGATCGTTTTATTGTTTCCACCATAAAAAAACAAGATTCTAAATGGAAAGAGTTTTTACAAGCTTCTCCAAGAATTGTATTGGCTGTAATTATTGCCATTGTAATTTCTAAACCTTTGGAATTAAAGTTGTTTGAGAAAGAAATTAATCAAGTTTTGTTAACGGAGAAAAACCAAATGACACTGGATAATAAGACGCAAATTGCACAACAATTTTCGCCAGAAATCGCTAAAATTAATACGGAAATCAATGCTTTAAAAAACGAGATAACCCAAAAAGAAACTACTACAAATGCTTTGTACGAAACTTATATTGCAGAAGCAGAAGGTAGAAAAGGCACAAAATTATTAGGCAAAGGACCCGTTTATAAAGAAAAAAGAGCAAAACACGATGCTGCTTTAGCAGAATTGAATCAGCTTAAAAAAGACAACGCTAAAAAAATTAAAAACAAAGAATTAGCCATTGCTAGTTTGTTAAAAAATCAGAAATTAATTGAAACCAAAACGCAACCCATTATTACCAATTTTGATGGTTTAATGGCAAGAATAAATGCTCTTGGTAAATTGCCTTGGTTGCCTTCTTTCTTTATTTTCTTGTTGTTTTTGGCTATAGAAACTTCGCCAATTTTTGCAAAACTAATTGCCCCAAAAGGCGAGTATGATTTTAAATTAGAAGATAAAGAAACTGCTGTAAAAACTTGGACAAAACAGCAAATAGACCAAAGAAATCAGTTATTAAAAGCAGATATTGCAATTAACAAAAAAGTGTACGATAATATGGCTACAGAAGAAGAAATATACGCGTACAAACAAAAAATAGCGCGCGATTTAATGAAACTGCAAGCAGATTCGTTTTATAAAAAGCAACAAAAAATGCTCTAAAGCAAAAAGCTGGCAAATACGTGCGTTAGCGATTGAAATGGCATCCTTTTTTGTTGTCTGTTCGAGTAAATTTATGAGGAACGAATAAATTTGTATCGAGAACAAAACTAAAAAGATATAATGGAGAGCGCGACCTGAAAGGGAACGCCCAACTTCTCGACTGCGTTCAAAATGAAATTCTACTCTTTTTCTGCCATTTTTTTTACATAATCTGTAATAATAACTATTTGAGTTGGCCCAACTTTGCCCTCAATGTATTTGGCATTTTCATGATCTAAAGAAATTCTACGAACTGCAGTACCTTGTTTAGCAACCATACTAGAGCCTTTTACCTTTAAATCTTTTATTAAAACCACAGAATCTCCAGCCTGTAAAATGGCTCCATTAGCATCTCTATGAATTATTTTTTCGCTTTCATCTAAATGGTCTCCAGATTCTTTTGCAAAACGAATATCCCCGTCTTCTAAATACATCATGTCTAATAAATCTTGTGGCCAACCTTCTTTTTTCAATCTGTGCAACATTCTCCAAGCCACTACTTTTACAGCTCTAAACTCGCTCCACATAGAATCGTTTAAACAACGCCAATGATTAGCATCTGTATTTTCTGGGTTTTCTATTTGGTCTACACAAGTTTCGCAAGCTAACAAACTGCCATCTACACCACCTCCACCAGTTAATTTTGGTTTAACTTCATATACCGATAAATTATTGGTTGATACACATAACTCACATTGATTTCCACTTCTATTTTCTAAGTCTTGTTGTAAACTCATTTTATATTTTGGGTTGATTGATGGCAAATATAATATTATTTATCGAGGCTAGTTTTGGTTTCTCTAATCACTTTTAGTACAATCAAAAAGAACAATACAATAAATAGATATTTGCATAAACGATTTAATTATCTTTGCAAAAACAGATTAATTAAGACTAATGAGTAATTTAATTGCACCTTCAATTTTAGCGGCAGATTTTGCCAATTTACAAAGAGATATCGAAATGGTAAACAATAGTGAAGCAGATTGGTTTCATATTGATATTATGGATGGTGTTTTTGTACCTAACATTTCTTTTGGAATGCCTGTTTTAAAAGCAATTGCAACTCATGCAAAAAAAACAATTGATGTGCATTTAATGATTGTTGATCCAGATAGATACATTCAAACTTTTGCAGATTTAGGTGCAGATGTATTAACGGTTCATTATGAAGCATGTACTCATTTACATAGAACTATACAAGCCATAAAAGCAGCAGGAATGAAAGCTGGTGTTGCTCTAAATCCGCATACACCAATTGCAGTTTTAGAAGACATTATTGCTGATTTAGATGTAGTGTGTATTATGAGTGTGAATCCTGGTTTTGGTGGACAGTCATTTATTGAAAACACCTACAAAAAAGTAAGTCAATTAAAACATTTAATAGAATTTGCAAAGTCTGATTGTCAGATAGAAATTGATGGTGGTGTGACCAGTAAAAATGCAAATGCATTAATAGAAGCTGGTGCTAATGTTCTGGTTGCTGGTAGTTTTGTTTTTAAGAGTGATGATCCTACAACTACTATTGCAGACCTAAAAGCGATTGTTGGATAATTGTACAGTGTTGTTGACATAGAAACTACAGGAAATGGATTCAGAGGTCAGAAGATTACTGAAATATCTATTTTTATTTTCGATGGAAAAGTTGTGGTTGATGAGTTTACATCACTTGTAAACCCCGAACAAAATATTCCACCATTTATTACCAACCTTACAGGCATAACAAATGCAATGGTTAGGAATGCTCCAAAGTTTTATGAAATCGCAAAAAAAGTTGAAGAACTTACCAACGATACCGTTTTTGTAGCACATAATGTTAATTTTGATTACAATATCATTAAAGATGAATTTAAAAGTTTAGGGTTTGATTTTAAGCGAAAGAAATTGTGTACTGTTCGTTTGTCGAGAAAAATAATTCCTGGTTTACGTTCGTATAGTTTAGGAAATATTTGTAGTGATGAAAATATTCCCATAAACGGGAGACACAGAGCAAAAGGTGATGCAGAAGCAACTACTGAATTGTTTAGAAGGTTAATAGAAAGAGATGATCAATTTATCATTAATTCTTTCTTAAATCCACGTTCAAGACAAGCTACTTTACCTCCGCTTTTAGATAAAAAAGTTGTAGATAATCTACCAGAAACTTTTGGAGTGTATTATTTTAAAAATGCTGCAAAAGAAGTAATTTATGTGGGTAAGGCAAACAACATAAAACAAAGAGTAATCAGTCATTTCTATGATAAGAAAAAGAAAGAACAAAATATGTGCTTGGAAACTGCAGATATATCTTTTACAAAAACAGGTAGTGAGTTATTAGCGTTGTTATTAGAATCATCAGAAATAAAAAAAATATACCCTAAATACAACAGAGCACAGAGAAGAGCTGGGGAAGCTGTTGGCTTATTTTCTTATGAAGATCAAAAAGGAATTATTCATTTAGCATATAATCGACTAAAATTGGTTCCGAATGCATTAACCAAATATTACTCTATTGCTGAAGTTAGAAATCATTTAGAAAACTTATGTAAAGAGTTTGAATTGTGTCCAAAATACTGCCATTTACAGACTAATGTTTCTAGTTGTTTTCATTATCAAATTAAAGAATGTAAGGGTATTTGTTGCGATAAGGAATCTGTTTCTGATTATAATAAACGTGTAAAAAAAGCTATAAAATCTATAGGAATTGGTGCAGAAAACTTAGTCATCAAAGAAAAAGGGAGAACCAAAAATGAAATTGGTTTTGCTTTGATTTTAGACGGTATTTACAAAGGCTTTGGTTATTTAGACACAACACAAGATAAACAAATGTCCTCCCCAGAAGATTATCAATTCTTTGTAGATCCTAAAAAAGACAATAGAGATATACAAAGAATTTTAACTTCGTATTTAAGAAAAAAAGAAGAACTAAAAAATGTAGGTAATGAAAAAATCAGATTATAAAATTCATATAATAGGTGCAGGTATAAGCGGATTAATTGCTGCACAAGTTTTAGAAAACTATGGATATCATCCTAAAATTATTGAAGCCACAAATACAGTTGGTGGACGTGTAAAATCTGATATTGTTAATGATTATATTTTAGACCATGGTTTTCAAGTTTTATTATCTGAGTATCCTGCTGCAAAAAAATATTTAAATTATCAAGCATTAGATTTACAGAAATTAGTTTCTGGAGCAGTGATTTTTAAGGATGGTAAAACACAAAAAATTGGAGATCCTTTTAGAGACATATCTCTTCTATTTCCTACTATTTTTGCAAATATTGGCTCTACAAAAGATAAGTTAAAAATCTTAAAATTAAACACGAATCTAAAAAAGAAAAAACTACAAGAAATCTTTAATACTGATGAAATTACTACTCATCAATATTTAAAAAACTATGGTTTTTCAGAAAATATAATGAATAGTTTTTTTAAACCTTTTTTTAGTGGAATTTTTCTAGAGCCTAACTTAGAAACTTCTTCTAGAATGTTTGAGTTTGTCTACAAAATGTTTGGAGAAGGACATGCTGTAATCCCAAAAGAAGGTATTCAGGCAATTTCTAATCAGTTAAAAAACAACTTACAACACACAACTTTTTTATTTAACACTCCTGTACAACAGGTAAAAAACAATAGTATTATTTTAAATTCTGGACAAGAAATTAAAAGTCATTTTACAATTATTGCAACCGAAGCAAGCAATTTGGTTTCTAATTTAAAAAATCAAGAAACAGAATGGAAAAGTTGTGATACATTGTATTTTGAAGTTCCAGAAAGAACCCTAAAAACACCTATCATAGGTCTAGTTGCTGAGGCGTCTACTTTAATAAATAACATTTTTTACACTACTAGTGTCAAATCATCAACAAAAGGAAAACAAGAATTGTTATCAGTTACTATCGTAAAAGAGCATCAACTTAAAGAGTCTGATTTAGTGAACAAAGTAACAAGCGAATTGATAAAATATTGTAATATTATTGATGCAAAATTCATAAAACGTTATTGTATTAAAAAAGCTTTACCCAAATTATCTAACCTCCAATATGAAATTTCAAGTACAGAAACGCAACTAACTTCATCGATTTTTCTTGCTGGTGACCAACTACTAAATGGCTCTTTAAATGCGGCTATGATTAGCGGAGAAAGAGCTGCAATGGGAATAATCAAAACATTAGAAGATGGTTTAATTGTTGATGAATTAACTTCTGAATATTAAAAAAAAGCATTACATTTGCAGCCGATATTCCCCCATATCAGAAAGTTAACTTTTTTAAAATTTAAGATGTGACTTTTATGGTATTTTAGTGTCAAAAACAATATAGTTGCAAAATTATTAGTAAACTTTTTTACTTTTTGGTACTTAAAATGTTTTTTTTATGATGACAAATCAAAAAGAAACGAAATTATTTGGGGAAATAATTCGTTCATTTTCAAAACATACTTCACTCTTCTGTGTATTATTCTACACGGTGTTATCAACATTGCCAATTAATTCTCAATCTCATAAAACAATTTATGATGTACAGACTTTAAAATTAGATGAAAATTCATCTGATAAAGTGGTGTCTTTCAAAGAAATGCAACCCTTCTTAAATGGCATTTTAGAATTAAGACAACATGTTTTAGAGAATCAAGAAGACTATCCAATGGAACAAAAAGCCATTGAAACCAGCAGAAACAAAAAACATGAAGCGCATAAAAGATGGGAAAGATACATGCGTAAACTCCCTGTTTTTGTATACATTGTTAATGACATGAACGATTTCATCGAGGTGAAAACACAATTGAGTAAAAAAATTACGATTTGTAAAATATTTAACGATGAAATCATCCTTAAAATAAAAAACAAAAACAACTATCGAATTAATGGAGAATTAGAATTATTACCCAATCCATTAATCAACTATCCTTATAATAACAGAAATGTTATTCAACTATCCAAAACCCATTCAAAGTCTTTCTTTAGTTATATAAATGCTGGGAGAGCTACTTTTTCTTTACCAGCCAATGCAGAGATTAGCGTTAAAATGCCAATTGTATACAATTGTGATGGTAAAAATGGCAAAACCTACAATCTAAAAGACAAAGTTGATATTCAACATAAAATTAATTTAAGTGGATATCTTTTTAATAAAAACAAAGAAGAATTATACAGAGTAACTTCAACAAAAATGGTTTCATCTATCATAAATATTATCAAATAAAAGCTACTAAAATGAAAACAATTACTTTCAATAAAATATTATCGCTATTTACATTTGCTTTTGTTTTAGCTTTAAATAGTAATGCACAATCTATTTCGGGTGTCGTAAACACTTACAAAACAGTTTCTGCTATTAGTGGTAGTAATATTACATTAGGAAACACAACAGGTTTAGCCGTTGATGATCCAGTAATGATTATTCAAATGACAGGAATCAGTGGAGGTGGTAATACAGGAGGAACAGATAATGGTGCTGGTAATTTTCATATAGCTAAAATTACAGGTGTTTTTGGTGCCACTGGTATTACAATAGACAGACCTGTAGTAAAAACATTTAGCCCTGCAACTGAAAAAGTACAATTGGTAAAAATTGCAAGATATACTAGTGATGTCACTGTAGCTGGTACCATAACTGCACAACCATGGAACGGAAGTACAGGTGGTATTATTTTTATTGATGCATGCCAAAATGATATTACTCTAAATGCAGACATTAGTGCAAGTGGTACTGGTTTTTTTGGAAGAAACACCAATGGAAATGAAGCTTCTAATGGATGTGGTGAAGCATTACCTTTTTTAGCTACCCCAGAAGAACATTGGGGTACAAACCCATTGTATTATGGAAATAATTACCCAAACTTTAGAGCCAATTCTGGAGGAACTGGTAGAGGTGGTCATGGTGGATGTGATAGTACTCAAGGATCTCCAGACGGTGGTGCAGGTGTTGGTGGAGATGGTGCAAACTCTACATCATCAACATTGAGTTCTGGTGGTGGTGGTGGTGGCTACGGTGGTGGTGGTACTGGTGGTGGTAATGGTAATGCTGTTGGTGGTTTCGACGCAACACCGATAGCAAATGTTTTTGATACTGCCAATAATTTACGCCTTTTTATGGGCGCAACTGGTGGTTCTGAAGCAGAATGGGCACCTGCTACTGGTAATGGAGGTGGAATTGTTATTGTTTTAGCGGATCAAATTTTAGGAACAGGTGATATCTTTAGCGATGGTGATGCAGGACCAAATACAGGTACCTTTACTTGGGTTGGAGGATCTCCAAGTAATGTTACTGGTGGTGCAGGAGGTGCTGGTTATATAGCTATAAAAGCAAACTCTATTAATTCTAACGTAAGTGCTTTTGCTAGAGGGGGTACTGCAACTATACAATCTGGTGTCACATCTCCCCCGTTTATAGAGCTTGGTGGTCCAGGTGGTGGTGGTTTTATTATTAGTTCTGTGGCAATTACAACAACTGCTGTAACCAAAGGTACAATTGATGTAGGTAATGGAGCAAAAAACGGTGCTGATGGTAAAGTTGTGGTAGATACTGGTGTGGGTACAGTTTTAAGCCTATTATGTGCAGGTGATGCCTGTGATGCAGTTGCTTCTGGAAACCCAGATATCGATAATGATGGTATTTCTGATTCTTGTGATTTAGACAGTGATAATGATGGTATTTTAGATTCTGTAGAAGATGGTTTTTGTTCTCAAAGCTCTCAAATCGAATGGTTGCATAATGATAACGCTGGACAATCAGATTTCGCAACTTTTTCAGGAGCCTTAACTTCAACAGATTACTCCTCTTCCAGTTTAATCACATTTGGTTCAGGTGCTGGTGCAATAGGATTAGATGAAACAACTGATAATAATAGTTTTACATATGTTTTAAGAGATGCCAATCAAAGTACTTTTGCTGCAGCTAAAGCAGATAATGATTATGCACAACTCTCTTTTACACCAAGTAATGATTTAATCCTTAACAGTCTAACCTTTGGTTTCTTTACTAGTTCTACAAGTTCGGTTGGTTTTAATAAAGGTAACTATAAAATTGCTGTAGAGTATGCAACTAACTCCTCATTTACGTCTCCGACTTTATTGTATCAAGATTTACAGATTGGTGATATGCAGGCTCCTAATGGATACGTTACCTTTAGTGAAAACTTTAACAGCTTTACATTATCGAGCGGTACAGAATACTTCTTTAGAATCTATATGTATGATGAACAAAACACAGATTCTCTTGATAGAATTAGATTAGATGATATTACTTTTAATAGTAGCATATCATCCTCTTGTAACAATGACATAGATGGAGATGGTATTCCAAACTCATTAGATTTAGATTCAGATAATGATGGTATCTCAGATGTTATAGAGTCTGGTGGACAAGATACCAATAGAGATGGTTTAGCAGATGGAGCTTCTGGTCCAACAGGTGTACCAAGTTCATCTGGTGTTGGTTTAAGTCCTACTTCATCAGACGGAGATGCTTTACCTGACTATTTAGATATCGATGCAGATAACGATGGTATTCCAGATAATATAGAAGGACAACCTACAAGTGGCTATATTGCACCAAGTGGGCAAGGAAGTACCATAATAGATGCCAATAACAATGGAGTGGATGATAACTTTGAATTTGCGGGTATTATCGGTTTTGACCCTACCAATACAGATGGTATTGACAACCCAGATTATTTAGATGATGATTCAGATAACGATGGTATTTTAGACATTGTAGAAAATGGTGATACAGATAATGCAATAGTAGATGTAAATGCGGATGCTGACGGTGATGGTTTAAATGATATTTTTGATGATAATGATGACTCTGCTATTCAAGGAGCCACTGTAAATGACGGAATTAATCCGCCAAATAACACTAATTTAGGCGATAATGACAATGATTTTGCTTTAGGTGGTGATGTAGATTACAGAGACAATCCATCAGTTACAGATACAGATAATGATGGTATACCTGATAGCGTTGACATTGATGATGATAACGATGGTATTTTAGACACAGAAGAAGGGTGTACACCAGCAACTGGTACTTTTACAGAAAATTTATCTTTTACAACCGTAAGTGGTTCTGGTTTTAGTTACAATAGTAACAACATAACATTTGGTAGCGGTTCTGATAACTATGTAAATAGTACACACTCTCCTAATTTATCAACTTATGGTGTAACTGGAGATTTCGAATTAGATTTTACATTAAGTGGTACTTATGCAAGTGAATTTCAAAGAGGTGCTTATATTGGTATTAATGAGAGTGGAACTAATTCTGACTTTGATGATGATGATATTGATTACGCCTTTAGAATTAGAGGTAGTGGTGAAACACTTGAAATTCGTGAAAACGGAATTATTAGAGGAACTTTTAGCACAGGAGCAGATGGTAACGTATTAACCATAAGAAAAGTAGGAACACAAATCACCTATTTAGTAAATGGTGGGTTAGTGTATACAAGTGGGGTTGCAGCAAATGCATCAGATTATTTTGTAGACACTTCATTTAGAGGACAGTCCACTTCTTTTGATTTAAATAACTTTAATGTAGAGTTTAGCACAGTTATAGATGATTTAGATGGAGACGGAATTGCAAACTGTAAAGATTTAGATGCAGATAATGATGGTATTCCAGACAATATAGAAGCACAATCTACAACAGGTTATGTTGCTCCTTCTGGAGTAGATTCAGACAACGATGGTCTAGACGATGCTTATGATAGTACACCAAATGGCACTTCTGATGGTGCAGGATCTATAGGATTAACTCCAGTAGATACAGATAACACAGGTAATGCAGATTACAAAGATTTAGATTCAGATGGTGATGGACTTTTTGATGTAGCAGAATCTGGAAGTGGTCTTCCTAATAACGGTACTGGTGAGGTTACAGGATCTGTGGGAACAAACGGTTTAATAGACGCCATAGATAATGGAGACAATTACGCAGATGTAAATGGTTCTTTTGATGATACACAAACCGATAACTTTACAGATACTGATGGAGATATTGGCTCAGGTGGTGATGTAGATTATAGAGATATATTTGGTGTTGTAGACACAGATAACGATGGTATTGCAGATGTAGATGATTTAGATGATGATAATGATGGTATTACAGATTCTCAAGAATTATGTAATACAGACCCTTTTGCGAAAGCAACAATAGGTGTAAATATTACTTTTGATAATTACCCAGAAGAAATTTCTTGGGAAATTACTAAAGATGGTACACCAGTATTTAGCAATAGTTATTCTGCTGCAAATCCTGACGGTTCTACAGTAAATGAAACTTATGACATTACTACAACAGGAACCTATGTTTTTACTATTTCTGATAGTTTTGGAGATGGTCTTTTTAGTCCAGGATTCTATCAAGTTACTATAGATAATGGTAACACTATAGATGGAAATGCGAGTCCTTTTACAAGTGCAAGCCCTATAGACATTGATACTGGCAGCCCTATATCTCATACAATTCAAATTAATACATTGGCAGGAGGGTTTTGCCTTACTTCAGATCCAAGTGCAGATGATGATAGTGATGGTACACCAAATTATAAAGAATTAAGTTATGCAACTGCTAATGGTTCTACTTTAAACGCTGCTGGTGTAATGGAAAGTTTAGATTCAGACGGAGATGGTGTTCCTAACTTTTTAGATTTAGATTCCGATAACGATGGTATACCTGATGTTACAGAATCTGGGGGTACAGATACAAATAGAGATGGTAGAGCAGATGGTGTTGTGGGTACAACAGTTACAACCAATGGTATACCTAATACGGCAGGTACAGGTAATACACCAACCAATACAGATTCAGCAGATGGAGATACCCTACCAGATTATTTAGACATAGATGCAGATAACGATGGTATTCCAGACAATATCGAAGGGCAAACAACAAGTGGATGGGTTGCACCAAGTGGCGCTGGTACTGGAATTACAGATACCAATAATAATGGTGTAGATGATAATTACGAAAATGGTGCTCTTATTGGTTTAGAACCTACAAATACAGATGCTGCCGACACTCCAGATTATCAAGATTCAGATTCAGATAATGATGGAATTACAGACATCAATGAAAATGGAGATACAGATAATGCATTAGCTGGCACAGATGCAGATGGAGATGGTTTAGATGATAATTTTGATGATAATAATGATGCAGGAGGCGCTACAGGATATACCGTAAATGATAACCATAACCCACCAGCTCCAGGAAACTTAGGAGATGAAGATGGTGATGTGCCTAATGGTGGTAATGTAGATTATAGAGATATATTTGGTGCTATAGATACAGATAACGATGGTATACCAGATACAACAGATTTAGATGATGACAATGATGGTATTCTAGATACCGAAGAAGGTACTTGTGCTGGTTTTGTTAGTATACTTCCTTCAGATTTTGGTTTTACAGATGGTCAAGGAAGATCGGGGACTATAGACATTAGTAGTAAATTTAATTATCCAACAGGTAGTGTTATTGTATCTGTATCTAACGTACAGGTTAATAACGCAAACTCTAGGTTTGAGGTTAGAAATGACGATGTTGCAGGTAAGGCCACATTTACATTTTCTGGGAAAATCCCAGTAAGAATTAGAGCAGACCATGGAGCTATTTTACCAGGAGCTACTGGCGTTAGAGATGGATACATTTCAGAAGATGGTATAACCTATACTTTTGATAATACAGGCTTTGATACTGCTGGGTTTAGTCAAGCAGGAGATTTGTCAGGAAACTTTTTTATTGAGAAATTAGCGGGCGCAGATAATAGTTATGGTAATGATATTAACTTTACTTCATCTGTTTTTGCAACCAGTATATCATTTTATTCTACATCTACTACTACTACCAATGGATTTACCATTGAAGTGTGTGCATCTGTAGATACAGATGGAGATGGTATTCCTAATCAATTTGATTTAGACTCAGATAACGATGGTATTCCAGATGTCATAGAATCAGGAGGTACAGATGCAGATAGAGATGGTAGAGCAGATGGTACAGTAGGTACAACAGTTACTACTAATGGTATACCAAGTTCTGCAGGTACTGGTAATACACCAACCAACTCAGATTTTGATACCATACCAGACTATTTAGATATTGATGCAGATAATGATGGAATTCCTGACAATATAGAAGGACAACCCTCTAAAAGCTATGTTGCACCAAGTGGAGTTGGAACAGGCATAACAGATGCTAATAACAATGGTCTAGATGATAATTATGAAACTGGTGGCTTTGTAGGTATCAACCCAGAAAATACTGACGGAACAGACAACCCAGATTATACAGATTTAGATTCTGATAACGATTTTATAGATGATATTGCCGAAAACGGTAATGCTAATAACGTAGTTTCTGGTACAGATACAGATGGAGATGGTTTAGATGATAACTTTGATGACAATGATGACACTTTAATTACTGGGGTAACTGTAAATGATAATCATAACCCACCAGCACCTGGTAATTTAGGTGATGCTGATAATGATTTTAGTTCTATTGGAGATTTAGATTACAGAGATACAGGTGCCAATGGTTTACCAATCATTACGCAAGTATATCAATTTGGTTCAGAAAAATGGATTGAAATTACAAATATTAGTACCACAGAAACTGTGAATCCTAATTTAATTAAAGTACAACTGTATAAAGATAAAACTGGAGACCAATCTGGTATTCTTCCAGATGTGTTCTATACAGTAACATCAAGTCTCGCTCCTGGTAGGTCTGTCTTGTTTAGAAATTCAGCAAATGCAATTACAAATATAAATTCAAATGCAATTGTTGTTGATAATAATGATTTAACAGATATCGCTGGCGCTGATGATATTATTACACTTTCATCGCAATCTAATTCAACATCTTATGACTTTAGATATGATGAGATAACCAGTGTTACAGACAACACATCATTTGTAAGAATAGATGAAACCTTAACAGCTAACAAAAACTACACCCCAAGTGAGTGGGTAGTATTTATAGATGACGACTTAGATCCATACAGATTATTAGGAGCTGGAGGAGCAGAAAGACATCCTCACGATCCTTTAATTTCTGAAATCACAGGGTCTAACACAAATGCAAATACCTTATTAGGCTTACATAGAATAGATATTACCACCAGAACAGGTTCAGCTTGGTCTAATGGATATCCAGATCGTTCTCGTTTTGTGGTGATTGATGAAGACTACAATCACACCTCAGCAAGACTGAGTGCTCGTAAATTAACTGTTAATGCTACAAGAAAATTAGGTGTTACTGATAATTTACTAGTAGTTACTAATAATGTTGTATTAAATGGAGACATTAGGTTAATCAATTCATCAGGAGCAACAGGTAATAGCGAAGCTCAATTTATTCAAACACATACTTCAGCTAGTCTAGTTTCTGGTGGTGGTAGATTACTCGTAGATCAAAATTCTACTGTACCAAGTAAATACAGATATAACTATATAGGCTCTCCTGTTAAAAATAGTTCAGGAGCTGCAAATTATACTGTTGCAAGTGTTTTAAAAGATGGTACTAACCCTACTAGTTTTAATGGAACAATAAACAATACTGCCTCTGGTATTGCAAGAGACATCACTTTTGATAGTGGTACTTATGATGGTGACTTTTCAACTACACCTATTACTTTAGCAGACTACTGGATGTATACTTATGCTGCAAACGGTGGTACAAGAGCTAGTTGGGTACAAAAAAGAAGCTCTGGTCCAATACCAAATACAGATGGTTTTATTTTTAAAGGTCCTGATAGACCTCAAAACTACACCTTTATGGGAACTCCTAAGGATGGAAATATAACCACCACTGTTGGAGATGATGAATCTTATTTAGTTGCCAATCCATATGCATCTGCCATTAGTGTTAAAGAGTTTATTGAAGATAATGATGATTCTATAACAGGTACTCTCTATTTTTGGGAACATGCTAGTGAAGAAGCAAGTATAGAAGGAACTAGTACAGGACACAATTTTGCAGGCTATATTGGTGGGTATGCCACAAGAACCATAAATATGGGGGTTAATGCTAAACAAGCAGCTGGTGGAGCTATTGACTTAAATTTAGAAGCAGAAAATGCAACTATTGTAGGAGGTGTTGTAGAAAATATTCTTGATATTCTTGGAAATTTTGATGTTGTAAACTTACAAACAGCAACAGATACTATCACTTTTAAAAATATTCCTCAAGGAGTAGATAAACTAAGATTAAGATACAGATCTTTAAATGGTAAAACAATCAAGGTTTTAGAGAATAAAGTAGAGAAAGGAACTTTTCAACTAGATCCATCACCTCTATTTGATACTGCTGAGATTGATTTTTGTGTAGTAACCGGTAGTAACATCTCTTTTGTTTCTACAGACACTAATCTTATTCAGTTAGATTATTTTAATCTAAAAAATGATGATCCAAATGGAGCTACATCATGCGCACCTAATGTTGGTGGAGATGGAATTTCTTATACAGAACCTCAACCCTATATTGCCATTGGGCAAGGATTCTTTGTATCAGGTGATGCTAATGGTGGTACAATTACTTTTAACAACAGTCAAAGAGAATACAAATTAGAAGGTGCTGAGTCTGTATTTTTACGTTCAGCTTCAAAATCTAGCGATGATAGTTTTAGCAACCTACCTGTAATTAAACTTGGAATGAACTTTACTAATACAGATGATGATAAAAATTACCATAGACAAATAGGGGTTTCTTTTAGTCAATATACTTCATTTGCATATGACAAAGGGTATGATGCAGAAATTTATGACATTGGAGCAACAGATTTTTATTGGAAGTTTCCTAATAATGAAGATAAGTATGTTATTGCAGGGGTATCTGCTATTTCTAACGACTTAGAAGTTCCTTTAGAAATCACCATGGGATATTCTGGCGAGGTTACTATCAAAGTTGATGAAATGAAAAACATTACTCAAAGCATCTATATTACGGATAAAGTTGAGGGTAAATCTTACGAAATCATTAATGGTAAAGCTACTTTAGTTTTAGAGCAAGGTGTATACTCTAATAGATTTGTTTTAGCCTTTAAACCTACTAATGTTTTAGCAATAGATGATGAAATATCAAACACATATACCAATATCTATATTGATAATAAGAATGATATTGTTAACATCTTTAAAAAACAAGATATTGAAATCAACAAAGTTCAATTGTTTACTCTTTTAGGAAAACAAGTTGCTAACTGGTCTATTAAAGAACAAAGAGAAAACTATCAATTAAAAATTAAAAGAAAATTACCAACTGGAGTTTATATTGTCAAAGTAAATTCAGATAAAGGAGAGAGTAATAAAAAAGTAATTATAGAATAAAAAAGATGATGGCATTATATATTCAAGTAGTTCCACCACCTACACCTCCTCCACCTCCACCTGGGCTTTCTTTAAGTGAAAACCTTATTGTTTTAATGTTTGGAGCTATTATGTATGCTATTTACATCTTAAGATTAAAAGGGCGTGTTATAAATGCAAACAAAACTTAAACTAAAGACAAAAAAGAGAACTCATAATGAGTTCTCTTTTTTGTTATTTATAAATTATTAAATACTTTCTAAATACTTGATTGTATTTTTTGAGAAATTATAAAATCATAAAAATGATTAATTGTTGATAAACTACTTCTAAATATTAAAAAAAGAGGCTTTATAAAAAGCCTCCTTCAAACTAACTAACCAATATTCCCCCCTATAATTGATCAACTAAATAATTGATTAAATCTGTTGTAGTAACAATCCCCACCAATTCGTTATCTTCTACTATTGGTAATGCATGAAATTCTTTTTTAGATAAAAGCTCTGATACATCTTTTATAGTTGCATAAGATGATACTACAAATACATCTTTTGCCATTACTTGTTCTACTGTAAACATATCGTAGACAAAAGTATCTACGTTTTGCTCATCATCTGTAATGTCGGCAAAACTAATTCTAAGAAGATCTGTATAACTTAACATCCCTAGAATTTTTTTATTTTCTACAACAGGTATATGCCTTATATTGTTTTCTTTAAAAAGTTTTTCTACAGTTTCTAATGATTCGTTAACACTAATTGTTATTAAATCTGTAGTCATGATTGTTGATATAGGAGTTCTTTTTTTCATAATATACATATTAAAATCCTATGTCTAAGTTCAGAAAAAAAATGCTTATAAAACATGATTTAAATCAGAAAAAAACTCTTTATATAGTTGTAAATTTGCACAATCTAAAAAGAAAAAAACCAAAGTAAAGACTTTGGTTTTTTTGCTATTTGTGACTCCAGCAGGATTATCTCTGATTATCCTGACAAAACTCCGTTTTGAAAAAAGAAAGACTAATATTTAAAATAAAGTTTATTTATATTTTAAATATTAGTCTTTCTTTTTATTTGTGACTCCAGCAGGATTCAAACCTGCAACCCTCAGAGCCGAAATCTGATATTCTATTCAGTTGAACTATGGAGCCTTTATTTATATAATAATAATAATAAAATTATTATTTAGAATTACATTAAATTCTTTTTCACTAAAGTAGAAATTGTTTTTCCATCTGCTTGTCCTGCTAATTCTTTAGAGACAACACCCATTACTTTACCCATATCTTTCATTCCTGATGCGCCTAAATCATCTATCGTAGCAATAACTACTCCTTCAATTTCTTCTTCTGTTAATGCTTCTGGTAAAAATTGTTCTAAAACAGCAATTTCTTCTAATTCTGGATTTGCCAAATCTTCTCGTCCTTGTTTTAAGAAAACATCTGCACTATCTTTTCTTTGTTTTACTTGTTTTTGGATAATTTTTAATTCTTGATCTGCAGTTAAATCCTCTCCTGCTCCAGTTTCTGTTTTCGCTAACAAAAAAGCAGATTTTACTGCACGTAAAGCTTGTAAAGCAACTGTGTCTTTTGCTTTCATTGCTTCTTTCATTTTATCCATTACTTGTTTTTGCAAACTCATACTATTCTTTTTTAAATTAATTATTTCTTTGTCTTCTTTAAGTACAAAACATTTTTATTATAATCTATAAACGCTTTTCCTTTTTGTAAAACATCTGCACCAATAATTCCGTGAACTTCTTTGGCTTTATGTTGTACTAGAGCTGTATTTACGTGAGATAAATTGAACAGCACCAAATGACATTTATGCGTTTTCCAATCGCCAATTTTAAGTAAATTGTTTTCAGATTGTTGTGTTTCCATGTCTATTGCTCCTGCTCCAGCTGCTTTAGTCTCACTTTCTTGAGCATCTAACTTAAAATATTCAATTAAATCAAGACTAACACAAGAATTTGAAGCCCCTGTATCTAAAATAAAGTTGCCTTTTACACCATTTATTTTTGCTTTTAACTCTAAATGGTTGGTTGTAATTTTTTTAAGCTTTATTTTGATGTATTTCTTCTTCTTTAAAATCTTTTCTAATCGCTTCATCTACTACTTTTCTAGGTATCAAAAATACAATTTATAATAGCAAGATTGTATTAACGCTCTAATATTTCTTTGAGTTTTTGTTGATATTTTTCGAACTCTTTAATATTATGATGCGTTCCTTTATCAAGCTCAACAAACTGATTTTCCAAATTTTTATTTAACATTATTAACCTCTGAGAATCTTTAAAAGAAGTCGTTTTATCTTCATTTCCGTGAAAAATGGTGATTGGTGATTTCACTTTTGGAATTTCTAAGTCTGATCTAAATTTGTATCGCAATAAAAAAGTAGGTGCTAGTTTAGCGTAATATTTCACCGCTTTTTTAAAATTGTAAAAAGGAGCTTCTAAAATTAATGCTTTAGGTCTGTTTTCTGCAGCAATTTTTGTAGCAAAAGTTCCTCCCAAAGAAAATCCGTAGACAACAATATCTTTTTCTTTAAAAAAATTCTTTGCGTAATCATAAACTAACAACGCATCATTATACATCTCAACTTCATTAAAATCACCTGTACTTTTGCCATAACCTCTGTAATCAAAAACAATAACTTCATAATTGTATTTTAACAGATAAGACACTCTGTTTCCCCAGCGTTTAAGATTCCCTTTATTGCCATGACAAAACACAATAACTCCTTTTGGATTTTCTAATTTAAAATGAAGTACATTGAGTTCATTACCGCCATTTGTTTTGATAAAAACTTCTTTACATTGATTTGAAAATTTGTATTGATAATTTCTGTTTAATTTTTTCCCGTTGATAAAGATGAATTTCTCTTGAAAAAAATATAGGAATAAACTAACTACTACAAGAACGCAAATACAAATGATAAGATAATTGGTCAAGTTCATTTTGAAAAATAAGTTGCACGAAACTAGTCAAATTTAAGCAATAAAAAAATCAACTTTAACATTTCAAAAATTGACTTTTTTTAATAATTCACTATTTTTAAGTGTTGAAGAAAAAAAGTATGGACATGAAAACAACAAAACGACTAGAACAAGCTTTAGCAAAACTATACAATGCATATCATAACAATCGTTTAAATCCAGAGGATTGTGCTGCTTGTGCAGTGGGTAATATTTTAGACAATCATGATAGTTGGAAACATTTATCTAATGAACATGGTTCTTTACAATTGAATTATGTAGGAAGAGTTCATCAAAATATGGGGAGAAAATTTAATGGATATACACCTAAAGAGTTGTTAAAAATAGAAAAAGTCTTTTTAGAAGCTTGTGGTTTTCAAACGCCTTTATGTCATTACAATCCTAAACCAATCAATCCAACTTCAAAAGACAACTTATTTAACGGTCTTTCTGCTGTTGTAGATTTATTATGTCAATTAGATCATATTGATAATGTAATGGATTACTCTAAACTCTTTGAACAAGAAAATGGAGAACCTGTCTATCATTTAAAAACATTTTTAGCATAAAGAATTTAAATTTCTAACCACATACTAATTATGATCATAAAAAAACCGATTCAAATTGAATCGGTTTTTTGTATTATGGTTTGAAGTTTATCCTCCAAAGTCATCAAAACGGATGTTCTCATCTGGGATACCAAAATCTTCACCCATTTTCTGAACAGCTTTGTTCATTAATGGTGGTCCACAGAAATACAATTCAATGTCTTCTGGTGAATCGTGATGATTTAGGTAGTTTTCAATTACACAATTGTGAATAAACCCTACAAACCCATCTCCTTCTGAGTCAATATCTTTTTTAACTTTCCAATTATCTTCTTCCATTGGTTCAGATAATGCTAAGTAAAACTTAAAGTTAGGAAAGTCTTTTTCTAATTTATAAAAGTGATCTAAATAGAATAATTCTCGTTTAGAACGTCCTCCATACCAATACGTAACTTTTCTACCTGTCTTTAAAGTTCTGAATAAGTGATATAAGTGAGAACGCATTGGAGCCATTCCTGCACCACCACCAACATATAACATTTCTGCATCAGATTCGTTGATAAAGAACTCACCATAAGGTCCTGAAATGACACATTTATCTCCTTTTTTCAAGTTGAAAATATAAGATGAAGCTACACCAGGATTTACGTCCATCCAGCCGTTTTTAGCTCTATCCCATGGTGGAGTAGCAATACGTACATTTAACATAATCTCTCTACCTTCTGCTGGGTAAGAAGCCATAGAATACGCACGTTCTACCAATTCATCATTTTTCATTACTAATGGCCACAAACCAAACTTATCCCATTCTGCTTGAAACTTATCTGGTGTTTCATGCTCTTCTGGATGTGCAGTAATGTCAATATCCTTATAATTTATAGTACAAGGAGGAATCTCAATTTGAATATAACCACCTGCTTTATACCCCATATCTTCAGGGATTTCTACTACAAATTCCTTAATAAATGAGGCTACATTATAATTTCTAACAACAGTTGCATCCCATTTCTTAATTCCGAATACTTCTTCTGGAATGGTAATGTTCATGTCTTGTTTTACTTTAACCTGACATGCCAAACGTGCACCTGCTTTTAATTCTTTCTTTGTAAAATGAGGAACTTCTGTTGGTAACGCTTCTCCACCACCTTCTAAAACGTGACATTCACACTGGATACAAGATCCACCTCCACCACATGCAGATGGTAAGAATATTTTTTCGTTTCCTAAAGTGGTTAACAATGTGCTACCAGAGCCTACTTCGATTTCTTTTTCTCCGTTAATGGTAATTTTAACTGGACCAGATGGAGATAGTTTTTGTTTTACAAATAATAATAAGGCTACCAATAACAGCGTTAATAATAAAAAAGCTGCTACTGTTGCGATAATAGTACCTGTTGTACCTGCTGCTAATATCATTCTTCTTTAGTTTATAGTTGTGTTTTCAGCTACAATTTCTTTAGCTTCTTTTTTAACTTCTTCCTTCTTTATTTGAGCTTCTACTTTTGGCTTCTCTTCTTTCTTTTCATCACCTCCTGTTAACATTCCTCCAAAACTCATAAATCCAATTGCCATTAATCCTGTAATGATAAATGTAATTCCTAATCCTCTTAATGCTGGAGGTACAGATGAGTATCTAATTTTCTCACGAATAGCTGCAATAGCTAAAATTGCTAAAAACCATCCAATTCCTGAACCAACTCCGTAAGTAAGTGCTAATCCTAATGAAGGAATTTCACGAGATTGCATAAATAAGCTTCCTCCTAAAATTGCACAGTTTACTGCAATTAATGGTAAGAAAATACCTAATGAATTGTATAAAGATGGTGAGAATTTCTCGACAATAATCTCTACCAATTGTACCATGGTTGCAATAGTTGCAATAAACATGATAAATGATAAAAAACTTAAATCGTATTCTGCATATTCTGGACCTAGCCAAACTAATGCGCCTTCTTTTAAGATGTATTGATCTAACAACCAGTTTAAAGGTACTGTAACTGCTAATACAAAAATTACAGCAGCT
The DNA here is from genome assembly GCF_009832745.1 of Polaribacter septentrionalilitoris. GTDB lineage: Bacteria > Bacteroidota > Bacteroidia > Flavobacteriales > Flavobacteriaceae > Polaribacter > Polaribacter septentrionalilitoris. The sequence continues at coordinate 193,934 of NZ_VRMJ01000046.1, forward strand.
CCTAAACCAACAGCAGTTGATACTTTTTTAGATACAGCAAGGTAAGAACACATCCCTAAAAAGGTTGCAAAAACCATGTTATCTATAAATATCGATCTGAAAAATAATTCTATATGTTCCATATATTTTTAGTTGTTGGTTGTTGGCTTTTGGTTGCTGGTTCTACTAAAAACCAATAACTAAAAACTAACAACTAATTTTTAATGTTCTTCAATTAATGATTTGTTCTTAGTTCTTTGAATCCAAATAATGATTCCTACTACTATCAATGCCATTGGTGACAATAACATAAATCCGTTATTTTCATAACCAATTGCGTATAATCCTGTTTTTTCTATTGGGTCTCCCAAAACTTTAAATCCTAATAAAGTACCAGAACCTAATAACTCTCTAAAGAAACCTACAATAATTAAAATAACTCCATACCCAACAGAGTTACCTATACCGTCTAAGAAAGATCTCCATGGGCCATTACCTAAAGCAAAAGCTTCAAAACGTCCCATAATAATACAGTTTGTAATAATCAATCCAACAAAAACCGATAATGTTTTACTTAGTTCATATGCAAATGCTTTTAGTACTAAATCAACTATAATTACCAATGTTGCCACTACAATTAACTGAACGATAATTCTAATTTTTGATGGTATAATGTTTCTCATTAAAGAGATTACTACGTTTCCTAATCCTAATACAAACATTACTGAAATAGCCATTACAATTGAGGCTTTTAATTCTGCAGTAATTGCTAATGCAGAACAAATACCTAATACTTGTATTGTAATTGGGTTATTGTCTAATAATGGATCTTTAATTAACGCTGCGTCTTTTTTTGATAAAAGTCCCATAAATTATTTTTTTAATGATTTAAAATAAGGTACGTACAATGCTAAATCTTTTTTTATCATTGCTGAAACACCATCACCTGTAATTGTAGCACCAGCAATTGCATCTACCTCGTAATCTGTTTTATCTTGATTCTTAGGATCGTTATTTCCTTTGGCTACAGTGATTCCTTTAAAATTACCAGATTCATCTATTAAATGTTCTCCAATAAAATCATCCATAAAATAACGTTGCTTAATGTTTGCACCTAAACCAGGAGTTTCTCCTTTGTGATCAAAATATGCTCCTTGTACAATCATGTTTTCATCCATAGAAACATAACCCCAAATAGCATCCCAAAGACCTTTTCCTCTGATAGGAGCTACATAAAATGTTTCCCCATCTTTTTCTCCAATAAATAAAGGTAGTTTTCTTTCTTTACCTTCTTTTGCTAAAGATTGCTGTTTTTTAACATCAATTAAGTAAGCTTTGTCATCTTCTGTGATATCATCACCTTGAATTACAATTTGCTTTTTAATATACTTTGCAAACTCTTCTCCTGCCACTGCAGTTGATACAAAGTTAGCACTTGATTCGTCATTTTCATTAACACCCATTGCATAAAGGATGTTTTGTTGTTTTTCTATTCTTTTGTTTTCATCAATATTTGGTTTTAATGATGAAGCAAAGAATGCCAACATTGAACCTACAATTAATACCATTATTATGGCAAAAATTATGGTATATACATTACTATCTGTTCTCTTACTCATAATTAGGCAGTTTTAACTTTAGCACGTTTTAATCTTCTTTTTACATTTCCTTGAACCACATAATGGTCTATTGTTGGAGCAAATACATTCATTAATAAGATTGCTAAGAATACTCCTTCTGGATATGCTGGATTAAACACACGAATCATAATTGAGATAAACCCTATCAAGAAACCATAAATCCATTTTCCTTTGTTTGTTTGTGATGCTGTTACAGGATCTGTTGCCATGTAGACAGCACCAAATGCCAAACCACCAATCATTAAGTGTTCCCACCAAACTGTATTCATTAATCCGTAGAATTTACTAGATTCTGTAATGATGCTTGCATCTACAACTGCATTAAAAATTAATCCCATTACAGCTGCTCCAATAAAAGTAGAAAGTATAATTCTCCAACTTCCAATCTTTGTAAAGATTAAAAATGCAGCGCCTAATAAAATTAATAGAGTTGATGTTTCTCCAACAGAACCTGGTATGAATCCCATGAATTTATCCCAATTAGAGTAAATTACTTCTTGATTTTGAGCATAACTCCCTAAAATAGTTTCACCTGATATAGCATCTGCAGTTCCTGCTCTATTTACAGCATCATGAACCCAAACTTTATCTCCAGACATCCATGTTGGATAGGCAAAGAATAAAAATGCTCTAATGGTTAATGCAGGATTTAAGATGTTCATCCCTGTACCTCCAAATACCTCTTTACCAATAACAACTCCAAAAATAACGGCTACTGCTAACATCCAAAGAGGAGTATCTACAGGAACAATTAAAGGGACTAACATACCTGTAACTAAGTATCCTTCTTCAACTTCATGGCCTTTGATAACAGCGAAAACAAATTCAACTGCTAAACCAACTCCATAAGAAACAATTACTAATGGTAACACTTTAATGATACCAATCCATAGATTATCCCAAGTAAAAAAGTTTGCTAAAACGTCTGTTCTTAAGCTAGGATCTATTGCTGCATAATGCTGATAACCTGCATTAAACATTCCGAAAATCAACACAGGAATTAAAGACATAATTACTGTATTCATTGTACGTTTTAAATCGTCTGCTGCTTTAATATGAGTTCCTCCGTGAGTAACCTCATTAGGTAAATATAAAAAGGTGTGGATTGCGTTAAACGCAGGAGCCATTTTTGTCCCTTTATATTTCTCTTTTAAATTGTGTAAGTTTTGTTTTAAGCTCATAATCTTATCCTAATTCTTCTCTCATTAAATCTAAACCTTCACGAATGATCTTCTGATGTGGTTGTTTAGATACACAAATAAATTCTGTTAGTGCAAAATCTTCTGGAGCTACTTCGTAACCTCCTAAAGCTTCCATCTCATCCAAATCTTTATACATAAATGCTTTTAACAATTGCATTGGGTATATGTCTAAAGGAAAAACATCTTCGTAAGAGCCTGTAACTACAAATGCTCTATGTTCACCATTGGTATTTGTATTTAAGTCATATTTTTTCTTTGGAGTTAACCAAGAAAAAGTTAATGCTCTAGATGTAGATACTTTATCAAACACTGGCTTGTTCCATCCAAAGAATTCGTAATCATCACCTTCTGGAATTGCGGTAACTTGGTTATCATAGTATCCTAAGAAACCATCTTCTTTAACCTGAGTTCCAGATAACACATTACCGCTAATAATTCTTGTATTATCATTTTCTAGGTTTCCTTTTACAACATCTGCAATAGTTGCTCCTGCAATAGCCGTAACATATTGAGGCTTGTTGATTTTAGACCCTGTTAAGGCAACTGTTCTTGTAATGTTTAATTTTCCTGTTAAAAATAATTCTCCAATTACAACTAAATCTTGAGCACTTACTGTCCAAACAACTTCACCTTTATTAATCGGATCTATCTTAGCGATTTGTGTACCAACATTTCCAGACGGATGTGGGCCAGAAACTTTATGTAGTTCAACACCTTCTACACCATCAAAAACAGTAGTTTGAGTTTTACCAATAGAAACATGAACTTTACCTTCTGTTAATTTAGAAAGCGCAGCTAGAGCTGTTTTGACTTCTAAATCTTTACCAGCTAAAGTGTAAGAAAGATCTGCTGCTAGAGGTGCACTTGCATAAGCAGATACAAAAATAGCTTTTGGTGCTTGATTTGGATTTGCAACAACATCATAAGGACGTTGTTTTACAAAAGGCCAACAACCAGAAGCAAACAAGTGATTTTTCACCTCTTCTCCCGATAATTTAGCGGCATCTTTTGTGCCAAAATCTGCGTAAGATTGTTTTGAATCTGCTGCAATTTTCACTGCTAACACTTTTCTTCTTGCTCCACGAACTACCTCAACTACTTTACCAGAAACCGGACTAGGAAATAAAATACGTTCATCACTTTTAGAATAAAAAAGTGCTTGACCTGCTTTTACTTCAGCCCCTTCTTTGGCAATAAGTTTGGGTGTAATTCCGTGAAAATCTTCTGGCTTAATAGCATAAACACTACTCAAAGAAACATCTGTAGTGGTTTTTTCTGCTTCGCCAACAAGCTTAATATCTAAGCCTTTTTTAATACGAATGTCTTTTGACATAGTAAATTGGAATTGTTAGTTATCTAAAAAAATCATGCAAAAATAAGGCTTTTAAAGGTTATTGTAAAGCTAAAACATCTTATATATTCGTTAAAGAATATTATTTATAATTATTCTAAATAAAAGGATTCCATAAAATCGATATAGCTGTAAACTTTTGGCTTACATTTTGATAAAGTAAACCAAATGAATACTATTTTTGTAAAATGATAAAAAATGTATTGCTTCTTTTTTTTATGTGCTTAGGATTTTGCGGATTCTCTCAAAACATAAAATCTATCCAATTAAGACCTTTGCAAAAAAATAATTTTTCTGCAATTGTTCCTTTAGGAACCGTTTTAGAGCTGTCTTTTGATGATTTAGATGCAGATAGTAAAGATTATCAATACAAAGTAGAACACATGACACATGATTGGAAATCAAGCAGATTATTATCCAGTCAGTATATTAATGGTTTTGACCAAAACACTATTATTAATGTCACTAATTCTTTTAACACATTTCAAAGCTACACCCATTATTCTGTAAAAATACCTAATGTAAACACCGTTATTACCAAAAGCGGTAATTATCTATTATCTGTATTAAATGATTATGATGAAGTTGTTTTTACAAGACGTTTTGTACTATATGAAAATGCTGCAATTGCAGGAGTTTCTGTATCAAGAAGTAGAGATACCAAAACATTAAACACACAACAAACTGTACAATTCTCAATTAATCACCCCAAATTTGCCATCAACAATCCTCAGCAAGAAATAAATGTTGTTATTTTAAAAAACAACAATTGGAATGAAACAATAACTGACTTACAACCTACCTTCTTTAAACCTAACCAACTTTTATACACCTACACCAATAAAACCAATTTTTGGGGCGGAAATGAATATTTAAACTTCGATACTAAAATCATCAGAAATAATAGTTTGAATATTATTAAAGTAGAGAAAAAAGAGGTTTTTCATCATTATATATATCCTTACAAATACAATCCTTTTTTAACTTATCGTTTTAACCCAGACATTAACGGACAATTCATTATTAGAACTATTGAAGCTAATGATTCTAAAACTGAGGCAGATTATGCAATGATGCATTTTTCAGTTATAGTTGACGAACCCTTTCAAGGAAAAGCAGTCTATGTTTATGGAGCTTTTAATGATTTTAATATTGAAGCAGAAAATAGATTAACCTACAATGTTGATGCATCTGCATACCAAGGAAATATAATGCTAAAACAAGGATTCTACAACTATACTTATGCTACTGTTGATGAAAATAAAAATGCAAATACAAACGAAATTACAGGAAGTTTTTTCCAAACAGAAAATGAGTATACAGTAATTGCATACTACAAACCCTTTGGCAGTTTATACGATCGAGTAATTGCTGTTGGCACAGGAATTTTTAATCAAAACAGATAATTGAATTTGATTTGTGTTTTTTGAGTAAAAAAACTACATTTACTCAATATGTTTCAACAAATAACAAAAGGCATCAAAATTTCTGTACACACCAAGTACAATGGAACCAATTATAGAAATAATAGGATGTACTATATGTTCAACTATTTTATTTCTATTGAAAATAAATCGTCAGAAACTGTAAAGCTAACAGATCGTTTTTGGAAAATTTACGACTCTTTAAACCAAACAGAAATTGTTTCTGGAGAAGGAGTTGTAGGACAAACACCGGTTCTAAAACCCAATGACAATTATACGTATAGTTCTGGATGTTTTTTAGAATCTAACATAGGTGCAATGAAAGGATTCTACACCATGATAAATATGGATACTTATGAGCAATTTAAAGTAATTATCCCTACATTTCAACTCTCAACGCCAACATTATCAAACTAACCAAACTCAAAAAAAAGAAAGTTACTGTTTACAAAGATTTAGAATGTCTAAATTGTGGTCATCCTTTCTCTGGAAATGAAAATTTTTGCCCTGATTGCGGTCAAGCTAATAAAGGAAATAAAATTACCTTTAAAAGTTTTATCTACGAGATTTTTAACGGACTCTTTAATTTTGAAGCAAAATTCTGGAATACTATTGTTCCTCTTTTAATAAAACCTGGCAAAGTTTCTAAAGATTATATTAAAGGTAAAAGGCAACGTTATTCGAATCCATTTCGTTTTTACCTAACGGTTTCTATTGTCTTTTTTTTAATCTTAGGATTAAGTAAAAGTATTGACCGTTTTAAAGAGTTAAAAAACGGTAGCTTAAAAAAAGCTGTTACCAAAAATGACTCTATCAAAAAGAACAAAACAACTAAAGAAATAGATACTGATTCTATTAGAAAAAAACTTACTAAAGAATTCAATAAACCTTGGATTCCTTTGGATTCTGTTCAAAAAGAAAAAATTATAACAGAAGCCATCAAAAAAGCGAAAGATACTACACCAAAAATAGGTACTAGTGCAAATAACATTTCTTTTGGTGGGGATTCTAGATTAGATAAGTTTGTAGCCTATCAAAAAAAATACCCAGACATGAGTATTGATGACGGCTTAGATAGCTTAAAATATGAAAAAACATTCTTTAACCGATTTTTATACAATAGAGGGAAAGTTGCGAATTCTTTTGTTGATGAGAAAGATGCTAGAGAGCAATTTTTCAACCAATTACTCTCTTATGGATCTATTGCTCTTTTTGTTTTTCTACCCATTTTCACCTTATTTTTAAAGCTTTTTTATATCAGAAGAAAATATACTTATGTAGATCACTTGGTGTTTGTTTTTCATACACAAACTGTATTTTTTATGCTTTTATCAATTTATTATTTAATTGATTTGCTTGGTATAGATCCTCAACTTTGGATTTTCACAATCCTATTTTTAGTTTATTTATTCTTAGCGATGCGTAAATTTTACCATCAAGGTATTTTTAAAACTTTTATCAAATTTTCAATGCTAAACATCACTTACATGATTATCTCATCTATTGGTGTTGCTATTGTATTTTTAGTTTCTTTTGCGTTGTATTAACACCTTGTATAAAATCTAAGTACTCTATAGAAATTATTGAGTTTTCTTTTTTTACAGATGAAACACTGACTGTTTCTACATAAGAACGTTTCATTTTTGGAGAAATCTCAGAATTACCTAATTTGGTGTTTTGATGAAAAGCTAATATTTCTTGTTGATTAATCTCATTATTATCATTCAAGAAATTAGCAAACCATTCCTTTCTCAATTCTTTCATTTCATTAGTATACAAGGTTGATGAAGACCAAATTTTAGGTTCTTGAGCAAGTTCTTTAAAATGTTTTTTTACTCCATCCCAAACCAATTCATAAGTTTTTAATTGCATCTTCCAATCTACCAAAACAAGGGTAAAAGGTTCAATATTGGTAAAATCAAAATTATTAATGAATGTAACTCCATCCTCTACAGAAAGAATATTTTTCACAATAATCCCCCTACTCATTTTATAAGGTGTTTTTCTGATATGATTTTCAAAACCACCATTTAGTAAACAGACCAATCTTTTTTTATCACTGATACCAATCCAAGTTCCTCCAGCAACCTCATCTTTTGGATAAGTTAATGCAACTCCATTTTCGGAATACTTTTTGGGCGGAATGGTTTTTCTTAACGGAGTTTCATCTCTGTTTGAAGTCAAAATAAAATCATCATCCCCTAAAGGAAAGTAGGTCACTGTACACATATCAACTATTCAATAATTATGATAAATTTTAAGTTTTGTTTATTTCATTGAATTTACCGCAATAAAAGAGATCAAAAGTCCATTAAATTTATTGAAACAAAAAACGTAACTTTGTATTTATCAAAATTAGTCGATTAAAACTAAAAAACATACAAAATGACAAGAGGATTTTTTAATGTACCTAAAGCAGTAAATGAACCTGTTAAAGGATATGCTCCTGGATCTCCAGAAAGAGCAGAATTATTAGCTACTTACAAAAAAATGTTTAACAGTACTATTGATGTGCCAATGCATATTAACGGTAAAGAAGTTAGAACTGGAAATACTAAGAACATTACACCTCCTCACGACCACCAACATGTTATTGGTCAATACCACACTGCTGACAAAAAACATGTTGATGAAGCAATTGCAACCGCTTTAGCAGCTAGAGAAGCTTGGTCTTCTGTTTCTTGGATGGAACGTGCTTCTATCTTTTTAAAAGCTGCTGACTTATTAGCAGGTCCTTACAGAGCAAAAATGAATGCTGCTACCATGATTGCGCAATCTAAAAATGTACATCAAGCAGAAATTGATGCAGCTTGTGAAATGATTGACTTCTTTAAGTTTAATGTGGAATATATGACTGATATTTTTAAAGATCAGCCATCATCAGCTCCTGGAATTTGGAACAGAGTTGAGTACAGACCTTTAGAAGGATTTGTATACGCAATTTCTCCTTTTAACTTTACTTCTATTGCTGCAAATTTACCAGCTGCAGCAGCGTTAATGGGGAATGTTGTGGTTTGGAAACCTTCTGATCATCAAGCCTATTCTGCGCAAGTAATTGTAGATTTATTTAAAGAAGCTGGCTTGCCAGATGGTGTAATTAACGTAGTTTACGGTGACCCTGTTATGATTTCAGATACTTGTTTAGCTTCTCCCGATTTCTCAGGATTACATTTTACAGGGTCTACATTTGTTTTTAAAGAATTATGGAAACAAATAGGAACCAACATTCACAACTATAAAACGTATCCAAGAATTGTTGGAGAAACTGGTGGTAAAGATTTTATTTGGGCACACAATTCAGCCAATCCTTTACAAGTTGCTACAGCAATTACAAGAGGTGCTTTTGAATATCAAGGTCAAAAATGTTCTGCAGCTTCTCGTGCTTATATCCCAGCTTCAATGTGGGCAGATGTAAGAAAACATTTAGAAGCACAAACATCAGAATTAAAAATGGGCTCACCAGAAGACCCAAGTAATTTTGTAAATGCTGTGATTCATGAAGGTTCTTTTGATAAAATTGCAAAATATATTGATGCTGCCAAAGCAGATGCAGATGCAGATGTTATCATTGGAGGAAATCACGATAAATCTAAAGGATATTTTATTGAGCCCACTGTAATTTTAGCAAAATCGCCTACTTATGCAACTATGACCACTGAGTTATTTGGCCCAGTAATTACAATTTACATTTATGAAGATGATAACATTGATGCCTCTTTAAAATTAGTTGATGAATCTACAGAATACGCATTAACAGGCGCTATTTTTTCAAAAGATAGATACATTGTAGAAAAAGCTTCTAAAGCTTTAGAAAATGCTGCTGGTAACTTCTACATCAATGACAAACCTACAGGAGCTGTTGTGGGTCAACAACCATTTGGAGGCGCAAGAGCTTCAGGAACAAATGATAAAGCGGGTTCTGCTCAGAACTTATTAAGATGGACATCAGTTAGATTGATTAAAGAAACATTTGTAACTCCAGAGGATTACAAATACCCTTTTTTAGGATAGAATAGACAAAAATTATCCACTTTATTATAAAACCGCATCAAAAATTTGATGCGGTTTTTTATTCCCAAAAAACACCTTTCTAATTTTAACTATCCAATAAATTAGAAATTGTATATTTAGAAAATCAATCTTATATACCATGAAATTATTTTTAAAAAACGTAGTCATTTTAATTGTTTTACTTACTTCTAGCGTAACACTAGCTCAAGAAACAAGATTACTTCGTCAACCTTCAATTCAAGGAAGTCAAGTAGCTTTTGCTTATGGAGGTGATCTTTGGACAACTAATTTATTAAATAACATTACAACCAGATTAACAAGTACGCCTGCTTTAGAAAGTAATCCTCATATTTCTCCTGATGGAAAATGGGTTGCGTTCACATCAAATCGTTCTGGATCCTCAGATATTTATATGGTATCTATTAAAGGAGGTCAAGCCAAAAGACTTACTTGGCATACAAGCTCAGACTTAGCAAGAGGTTGGACTACTAATGGAAAACATATATTATTTGCTTCAAACAGAGATACTGCTCCGAGTTCTTTTAATAGATTATATACGGTTTCTACAGATGGTGGACCAGCAACAAAATTATTTGAACAATGGGCAACTTCGGGTTCTTATGCACCTAATGGAAAGCAAATTGTTATCGATAAAATGAGACGTTGGGATGAAGAATGGAGAGATTATAGAGGTGGACAAAACACGCCTTTAATTATTGTTGATTTGGCTACATTAAATGAAACCTTATTACCAAATAACAAAACCACTGACAAATACCCAGTTTGGAATGGTGACATGGTGTATTTCTTATCAGACAGAACGCATACGTCTAATGTTTGGTCTTACAACACAAAAACAAAAACTGTAAAACAAATCACAAACTTTAAAGGAACTGCTGTCAAGTATTTAAACGGATCTAAAAGTCATTTAATTTTTGAACAAGATGGATATTTACACACTTTAGATGTAAAAAACAACAAAACAGAACGCTTAAAAATAACTGTTAAAGGTGATTTTCCTTGGACAGCTCCAAAATGGGTGAACGTAAACTCAAGAGTAGATTATGCAAATATTTCACCTAATGGAAAAAGAGTGGTAATGGCTTCACGTGGGGATATTTTTACTGCTCCTGTTGAGTTTGGAGATTCAAGAAACATCACTAAAAGTTCAGGAACAGCAGACAGAGCTCCTGTTTGGTCTCCAAAAGGTGATAAAATTGCATGGTTTTCTGATGCTAATGGAAAAGGATATGCTTTACATATCAACAATCAAGATGGTACAGCTAAAACAGAAATCATTTCTATTGGAGTTTCAAAAATGGCTTGGGAACCAACTTGGTCTCCAGACGGAAAACACATTGCTTTTGTGGATGATGACACTCGAATTAGAGTCGTTAATTTAGAAAAAAAATCCATTAAAACTATTGATAATGCTGGCACTAATTTAGAACGTGGACGAATGGGAATTACCTGGTCTCCAGATTCTAATTGGATTGCTTACGCAAAAGCGGGTTCTAATAATCTAAAACAACTTATGGTTTGGTCTTTAGCAACAAATAAAATCAATGCAATTACAGATGTTTTTGCGGATTCATTTTCTCCTGCTTGGGATCTAGACCACAAACATTTGTATTTTTTAGCAAGTACAGATGTGGCATTACGTTCTGGATGGGCAAATACAAGTTCTATGACTGCACAACCAAAATACGCTGCATATGTGATTAACCTTGCCAAGAAAGACGCTTCTCCTTTTAAACCTAAAAGCGACGAAGAAGTTGTTAAAAAAGAAAAAACTGAAGATAAAAAGACAGAAAAGGGCAAAAAATCAAAAGCTAAAAAAGAGAAAAAAGTAATCATTGATTTTGATGGAATATCGCGTAGAATAATGCCTTTACCTTTAAGAGGAAACTACAGAAGTATTACAGCTGGTCCTAGTGGTTTTATGTTTATCTCAGAAGGATCAACGATTCACAAATTTGATTTAAAAAAGTTAAAAGCTAAAGAATTCGGAAAAGGCTTGAGTATCTATGGAGTTTCTCCAAATGGGAAACACATGGTTCTTAGAGCAGGTAGAAATTGGAAAGTAGCTAAAACTAGTGCTCCAAATGCTAAAAGTGCTAAAACATTGAAATTAGATTTCAACATGAAACTAAACAGGATTAGTGAATGGAATCAGATTTTTGAAGAAGCTTGGAGGTATGAACGAGATTATTTCTATGACCCAGGAATGCATGGTAGAGATTGGAATAAAGTTTACAAACGTTATGCACCTTTAATTCCTTTTGTAAAACATAGAGCAGATTTAAATTATATTTTAGATCAAGTAAACGGAGAATTATCTGTAGGACACAGCTTTGTAAGAGGAGGAGACTTCCCTACTATTGATAGGGCTAAAGGAGGTTTGTTGGGAGCAGATTTTACTGCAAATAAAGGCAAATGGCAAATTCAAAGAATCTATACTTCAGAAGCCTGGAATCCTGGGTTAAATGGACCATTAGATCAACCTGGTATGAATATTAAAGAAGGATATTATTTAGTTGGAATCAACAATACAGAAATTTCAGATAAAGACAATATTTATAAATATTTAGAGGGTACTTCTGGAAAACAAACCACGTTACACATCAATACAAAACCATCTTTTAAAGGAGCTTGGAAAGAAATTGTAAAACCTATTCGAAGTGAAAATTCTTTGCGCCAAAGAACCTGGGTAGAAGATAATAGAAGAATGGTTGACAAACTTTCTAATGGAAAACTTGGGTATGTATGGGTCCCAAATACAGGAGGCCCAGGGTTTGTCTCTTTTAACAGGTATTATTTTGCACAACAAGATAAAGAAGGTGCTGTGATTGATGAGCGTTTTAATGGTGGTGGATTACTAGATGATTATATGGTAGATTTAATGACACGTAAACCAAGAGCAGCATTAACCAATGAAGTTCCTAATGGAAAACCAATGCGTTTGCCTGCAGGAATAATGGGTCCAAAAGTATTATTGATCAATGAACTTGCAGGATCTGGAGGTGATTTTTTTCCATGGGTATTTAGACAACAAAAAGCAGGTTTATTAATTGGAGCGACAACTTGGGGCGGATTGGTAAAATCATCTACGCACTATAGAATGATAGATGGAGGTTCTTTGACAGCACCAGATAATGCCGTTTTTGATCCTGCTACAAATACCTGGATTGCAGAAAATAAAGGAGTTGCTCCAGACATTGCTGTAAGACAAGATGCAAAATCTTTAGAAAGTGGTAGAGATCCACAACTAGAAAGAGCCGTTAAAGAATTAATGTCTCAGTTAAAAAGCAAAAAACAAATCACTCCCCCTCCATTTTCTAATCCAACCAAAGGAAATTAAACTATTTAACAACATAAGCAGTAAGTCATTAAACAAAAAAAAACTCTCGTTATATAACGAGAGTTTTTCAGTTGGCCTACAAGGACTCGAACCTTGAATGTCGGTACCAAAAACCGGTGTGTTGCCAATTACACCATAGGCCAATGCTTCTTAGCGGATGCAAATTTAATGCATTCTTTTTATTTTGCAAACATTTTTTAGCAAATTTTAACTTTAACAAACTTTTGTGAGGAATTTTTGGCTTTAAAAAAGACAGAACCTCTGTTTTTATTCATATTTATTAGTAAATTCGCCCACATATTATTTTGAATTATGACATCAGCAAATTTTAAAAAATGGAACATCATCTTAGGTTGGGTTACTTTTGCAATTGCTTTAATAACCTATAGCTTAACCTTAGAACCTACTGTAAGTGCTTGGGATGTTGGCGAGTACATTTCTACCGCTGTAAAATTAGAAGTTGGGCATCCTCCAGGAGCACCACTTTTTCAAATGCTGGGTGCATTTTTTGCCATGTTTACTTCAGATGTTTCTGAAATAGCAAAAATGGTAAACTTTATGTCTGCTTTAGCAAGTGCATTTACCATTTTATTTATGTTTTGGACAATCACCAATTTAGCAAAAAAGTTAGCTTTAAAAACAGGTGAAATTTCAGAAGGAAAATACATTGCTATATTAGGCAGCAGTATTGTAGGGTCTTTAGCGTATACCTTTTCTGATAGTTTTTGGTTTAGTGCCGTTGAAGGAGAAGTGTATGCTATGTCATCATTTTTAATGGCCATTTTATTTTGGTTAGGATTAAAGTGGGAAAGCGAAATCCATACTCCAAGAGGCAACAAATGGTTGATTTTAATCAGCTTTGTAGTTGGTTTATCATTTGGTGTACACATTCTTTCTTTATTGGTAATTCCATCTATAGTGATGGTATATTTCTTTAAAACCTATAAAGAAATCAATATTAAAACTACAGCTATAGCCACAATAATTTCAGTATTAGTTTTAGTATTGGTTTTTAAATTTATATTTCCTTTTACTTTAAAATTCTTTAGTGCTTCAGAACTATTTTTTATCAATTCTATTGGGCTACCATACAACTCAGGAAGTATTATAGCAGCCATTATTCTAATTACTGGTTTCTATTTTGGATTAAAGTATACCAGAAAGAAAAACAAAGTGCATACAAATACTTTAATTCTTTCTGTATTATTTATCATGATTGGTTTCTCTTCTTGGATGATGTTACCCATAAGAGCAAATGCAAACACAACAATTAACGAAAATAATCCTTCAAGTGCTCGAGAACTGTTAGCTTACTATGAACGTGAACAGTATGGTGATGCTAACGTTTTTTACGACACTTACTACTCTAACTCATATGCTAGAGAACAAGACAGAAACAAACCATACAAAGATGACAAGCCTAAGTATGAAAAAAGAAATGGTAGGTATGAAATTGTAAACAACTACGAAAATGTTGTTCCGAATTGGACGGATAAACACAAAGGATTTATCCCAAGAATGGTCAATCCTGCATCAGAAAAATACTACAAACAAATTGCAGGTATTCCTGCCAACAGTAAACGTAGGCCTACTTTTGGAGAAAACTTAAAATTTATGATGAGTTTTCAGTTTGGATATATGTATGGACGCTATTTTATGTGGAATTTTGTTGGACGACAAAATGATATTCAAGGAAACTTAGATATTTTTAATGGAAACTGGCTTAGTGGAATACCAATTGTTGACGAAGCAAGATTAGGTTCTCAAAAACAATTACCGAGTCAAGTTTTAGAAAATAAAGGACGAAACAAATACTACTTTTTACCATTAATTTTGGGGATAATCGGTTTATTATTTCAAATAAAATGGGATAAAGAAAACTTCTTTACACTTTTACTATTCTTTTTATTTACTGGTGCTGCTATTATATTTTACACCAACCCTAAACCTTTTGAACCTAGAGAACGTGATTATGCTGTAGTTGGAAGTTTTTACATTTTTGCCATTTGGATTGGTTTTGGAGTATTGGCATTGTACGAATACTTAAAGAATTTTGCATCTAAAAAAACAATAGCTTTGGCAGTGACATTGGTTTCTTTAGTTGCTGTTCCTGCTTTAATGGCATCAGAAAACTGGGACGATCATGATCGTTCTGACAGGTATACTACACGTTTAAATGCACAAGCGTATTTAGAGTCTTGTGACCCAAATGCTATTATGTTTACTATTGGAGATAATGATACTTTTCCTCTTTGGTACATGCAAGAGGTAGAAGGCATTAGAACTGATATTAAATTAATAAACACAAGTTTATTTGCTACAGATTGGTATATAGATCAAATGAAGCGAAAAACTTACAAAGCAGACCCTATTCCATCGCAATTAAAACATGATCAATACAAATACGGAACTTTAGATGTAGCCTACAATGTTGCACATCCTCGTTATAAAGATTCTGTAATGACTATTCAAAATTTTATGCGCTGGATTGCTTCTGATAGTGATGCTACTTATGTAGAAACTGAAAACGGACAAAAAGAAAAGTACTACCCTACTAATAAAATTAGAATTCCTGTTAACAGACAAAAAGTATTAGAAAACGGTATTGTTGCTCAAAAAGATGCAGATAAAATTCTACCCTATATCGATATTACTATTGATGATAGAGCGCTCTTTAAAAACCGTATTTTAATGTTAGACATTTTAGCCAATAACAATTGGGAAAAACCAATTTATTTTACTGGTGGTGCAAATGCTGACGAAGAATATATTTGGTTAAAAGATTTCTTACAGTTAGATGGATTAGCCTACAAATTGGTTCCTATTAGAACACCAATGGGCAAGAAAAGTTTGTTTGACATGGGTAGAATTGATCCTGAAAAAATGTACAACAACATTCAAAAATGGGAATGGAGAAACATTAACAGTGGTGAAATTTATTTAGACGAACAAACCAAAAGAAATGCCATTTCTAAACGCAACAGCTTAATGCGTTTATCTGAAGCCTTTGCTAAAAAGGGTGATACTATAAAAGCAATAGAAGTTCTTAATTTATCTCTAGATAAAATGCCTATAGAAGATTTTGATCACTACAGTTTATCTATAGGGTATCCTGAAATGTATTACAATCTAAAAAGCAACGATAAGGCAAGACAAACAGCAGAAACCTTAATTCGCTTGTTCAAAGAAAAACTTATTTGGCTGAGTACTTTTTCTATGGAAGATGCAAACCTAATCTTTGATGAAATTGATACTACTTTGTACATGTATAGAAACGTACTGAATCAAATTCAAGAAGGTGATAATGACAAAGCATATTTAGATAAGTTGCAAACCGATTTTGTAAATACAGTAAAACTATTTAATCATCTAATTCCTGATGAAGATGAAGAATAATACGTTTTAAATGAAAGCATATTTCCCCAGAACGCCACGTGTTGTAATGAAACTTTTCTCAAAATACACGTGGCGTTTTCATACGAAGAAAAAAGAAATTTTCTTGACCTTTGATGATGGTCCTACTCCAGAAATCACTCAATTTGTATTGGATGAATTACAAAAATACGATGCAAAAGCTACTTTTTTTTGTATTGGAAAAAACATTGAAAAATACCCTAATATTTTTGCTCAAATCATTGCTGATGGTCATGCTATTGGTAATCATACTCAAAACCATTTAAAAGGCTGGAAAACCAATACAATAACATATTTAGAAAATATTTTAGAATGTGAAGAAGTAATTTCTAAAGAAATCGAGAAATTGAACCACTCAAAAAACTATGCTCAAAAATCAAAACTTTTTCGTCCTCCTTATGGTAAAATAAAAAAGAAACAGGCAAAAAAGCTCATCAAAAGAGGATATGAAATTATCATGTGGAATGTATTATCAGCAGATTTTAACATCAATATTTCTAAAGAAGAATGTCTTGAAAATGTATTAGAAAACACCAAAGAAGGAAGTATTATCGTATTTCATGATAGTATAAAAGCTGCAGAAAGAATGCAATATGCCTTACCAAGATTGCTCAAAGAATTTTCAAACAAAGGGTTTACATTCTCAAGCATTAAATAATTGTAAAAAACTGAAAAAACGCTTCAGAAAAACTAAATGTATTTTTGCACCAAATTAATTAAAGCATCTGCTTCTTGATATCCTGTTTGGCGCCATTTCATTTCACCATTCTTGTAAATCATAAAAGTAGGATTTCCTTTTACACGAAGTGCCTCTGCTAAGGTTTCATTTTTTTTGATGTCAATTTTAATTACTTTGGCGCTGTCACCCAGAGCAGCAGCTACATCTCTTAATGTTTGTATTGTAGTTGCACCATCATTTAAATCTGAATAAAAATCGATTAAAACTGGTTTTTGAACACTAATTAATTCACCAAATTTTGCCATAATGTAAAGTTTTTAAGGGGGAAAAACGATAATATTATTACTTCTTATATACACAAATATAAATAAAAGCATTTAAATGCATTGATTATCAGGCTTTTTTCAATTCTATCACAGTTATCTCTGGCCAAATTCCAACTCGTCCAGGAAAAGCATGATACCCAAAACCACGATTTACATTAATATACCTGTCAAATTCTTGGTACAAGCCTGCCCATTGTTTGTAGACATATTTAGATGGACTCCATCTAAAAAAGCCAGGAATTTCAATTCCCATTTGCAATCCGTGGGTATGACCACTTAAGGTGAGCTGATAATTAAAATCGTCTTGTTTTACTTTATACTCCCAATGACTTGGGTCGTGTGTCATTAAAATTTTAAAATCTTCTTTACGAACACCAGCAGCAGCTTTTTGTAAGTCTCCTGCTTGGTTGAATCCTTTTCCCCAATTCTCTACTCCTAACAACGCAATTTTCTGTCCGTCTTTTTCCAAATATCGATGTTCATCCAACAACAAATCAAAACCAATTTTTTGATGAATCTCTTTTACTGCCTGAAAATTATCTATTTTTTCTTGCGGATTTTTCCAATCCATATAATCGCCATAATCATGGTTTCCTAAAATAGAATATTTTCCTTGTTTTGCTTCTAACTTATCAAAAACATCAATCCAATCATCCATTTCATCAGCCTTATTATTTACAATATCACCTGTAAACAACAATACATCCGATTTTTGTTGATTGATTAAATCTACACCATATTGTATCTTTTCTTTATTGGTAAAACTCCCAGAATGAATGTCTGAGATTTGGGTAATAGTATAACCATCAAAAGCATCAGGTAAATCTTTAAAGCTCAACTGATATTTTAGAACTTTGTAATTGTATTTTCCTTGAATGATACCATAAATAAATGATGCAAACGGAATTGCAGCCAACCCTAAAGCCAATTGAGAAATAAACTTTCTTCTTCCTGCTAAAGGCTGTCTTTCTGTTGATGAAATCGCAGAAATTAGTTTTAAAATCCATCGATATACATCTTCACCAAATAATACAAAAACGAGTACTAATTTAGGTATAGAAACCGTTAACAAGAGTCCCATTGCCATTTGAAATTGTGGTGTTTGTCCATCGCTCCTAGAATAAGTAAATATTGTGATGAAAAAGTTAATATATACAGCAATACTAATCAATAAAAAAGAATACCGAATTAGTTTGTTTTTAGAAACTGTTTTAAAAGCCTGAAACGAATAAATTTCTACAAGAGCAACAATAACAGTTAAAATGATGAGAGGTAAAACCCAACGTGGCATAGAATATTTTTAAATGTTAACAAAGATAGCGCTTTAAGTAGCTATTGAATTTTAAGGTCTTGTTAAAGTTTTGTAGCTTTACTGCTGAGTCTGTGGTGTTATTTAATACATCACTCATTTCTAAATCAGTATCATTTTTAATCGTAAAAATAAATCAATGTCAGATCAAAAAAGGCTTTTTTTAGTTGATGCCTATGCATTAATTTTTCGTGGATATTATGCTTTTATCAAAAACCCAAGAATCAACTCTAAAGGTTTAGATACTTCTGCAATAATGGGCTTTATGAATTCTTTGTTGGATGTTATTAAACGAGAAAGACCCGATCATTTAGCAGTTTGTTTTGACAAAGGTGGTAGTGCGGATAGAGTAGAACTTTTTGAAGCTTATAAGGCCAATAGAGATGAAACTCCAGAAGCTATTAAAGTGGCTGTACCATACATTTATGAGATTTTAAAAGCGATGCATATCCCTATTATGGTAAAAGAAGGGTTTGAAGCTGATGATGTAATTGGAACACTTTCTAAACAAGCAGAAAAAGAAGGTTACAAAACTTTTATGGTAACTCCTGACAAGGATTTTGCACAATTGGTTTCTGATAATATTTTTATGTACAAACCTCGTTTTGGAGGTGGTTACGACATTTGGGGAGTTCCTGAAGTACAAGAAAAATTTGGGGTAGAAACTCCTGAACAGGTGATTGATTTTTTAGGAATGATGGGAGATTCTGCAGACAACATTCCTGGTTTACCTGGAGTTGGAGAAAAAACGGCCAAAAAATTCTTAGCGCAATTTGGCTCTATGGAAGGTTTGTTGGCTAATACAGATCAGCTGAAAGGAAAAATGAAAGAAAAAGTTGAAGCCAATGGAGAATTGGGTTTATTGTCTAAAAAACTAGCTACAATTATGCTAGATGTTCCTGTACATTTTGATGCTACAGATTTTACTTTAGATGAACCAGATACAGAAAAAGTAACCGAAATTTTTAACGATTTAGAGTTTAGAAATCTATTAACCAATTTCTTACGAACTTTTACTAATGAAAATGCAGTAAAAACAAATACAAAAGAAAACTCGTCTACTCAAGAATCAAAAACATCAACCAAAAACCAACAACCAAAAACTATAGAAGGTCAGTTTGATTTGTTTGCTGCACCAGGAACTGGAAGCGTTTCTGAAGAAGAATCTGCATCCGGATTTAAAACTATTTCAACCACCAATCATTTTTATCAACATATAGACGCTCCTCTATCTCGCAAATTATTATTGCATAAATTAATGCAGCAAACTTCGGTTTGTTTTGATACGGAAACTACAGGTCTAAAAGCCTTAGAAGTAGAGTTAATCGGAATTGCATTTTCATACGAATCAGGAAAAGGATATTACGTTTCTTTTCCAGAAGACCAAGAAGAAACGAAAGTCATTTTAGAAGAATTTAGACCGTTTTTTGAATCGGAAATTGAAAAAATTGGTCATAATTTAAAATACGATATCAAAGTATTATCCAATTATGATATGCCTGTAAAAGGAAAGTTGTTTGATACCATGATTGCTCATTATTTGATCAACCCAGATATGCGCCATAACATGGATGTTTTGGCAGAAACGTATTTAAATTATCAACCTGTTTCAATTACTGATTTGATTGGTAAAAAAGGCAAAAATCAGTTGTCTATGCGAGTGGTTCCTATTGCAGATCAAACTGAATATGCTGTAGAAGATGCAGACATCACCTATCAACTAAAACAACATTTTACCAGTGAGTTAGAAAGTGGCAATGTTACCCAATTATTTAACGATGTTGAGTTGCCTTTGGTATCGGTTTTAACAGCTATGGAAATTGAAGGAATTAATGTAAATACCCATTTCTTAAAAGAATTGTCTGTTGCCTTAACCAATGACATCAACCGTTTGGAAAAAGGAATTTACGAACAAGCTGGGGAGGAATTTAATATTGGTTCGCCCAAACAATTGGGAATTGTGTTGTTCGAAAATTTAAAATTGGTTGACAAGCCTAAAAAGACAAAAACTGGTCAATATAAAACCGGTGAAGATATTTTATCTTACCTCGCTAAAGACCATCAAATTATAAGAGACATTCAAGAATATCGTCAGTATAAAAAATTACAAAGCACTTATGTAGATGCGCTACCTAATGAAATCAACCCAAAAACAGGAAGAATTCATACGGTTTATGCGCAAGCAGTTGCCGCAACAGGACGTTTGAGTTCTAACAATCCTAATTTACAGAATATCCCTATTAGAACAGAACGCGGACGAGAAGTTCGAAAAGCATTTGTTCCTAAAGATGAAAACCATGTGTTATTGGCAGCAGATTACAGCCAGATTGAGTTACGAATTATTGCGGCATTAAGCGAAGAAGAAACGATGATGAATGCGTTTAAAAACGGCGAAGACATTCATGCTTCTACCGCTGCAAAAGTGTTTAACGTTTCTTTGGATGAAGTAACTCGTGAACAACGTAGCAATGCAAAAACAGTAAATTTTGGAATTATCTATGGGGTTTCTGCCTTTGGATTAAGTAATCAAACTAATTTGACTAGAAGCGAGTCTAAAGAATTGATAGACACTTATTATGAAACCTATCCAAAACTGAAAGCTTATATGGCTGCCCAAGTAGATTTTGCCAGAGAAAAAGGGTATGTAGAAACCGTTTTAAAACGTCGTAGGTATTTAAAAGACATTAATTCTAGAAATGCTGTTGTACGTGGAGCAGCAGAACGTAATGCTGTTAACGCTCCTATTCAAGGTTCTGCAGCAGATATTATTAAGTTGGCAATGATTAACATTCACAATCGATTTGAAAAAGAAAACTTCAAATCTAAAATGTTATTGCAAGTGCATGATGAATTGGTTTTTGATGCGCATAAAGATGAACTAGAAACGATAAAACCTATTATAAAATACGAAATGGAAAATGCCTTTACTATGGCAGTTCCTTTAGATGTAGAAATTGGTTTGGGTGAAAATTGGTTGGAGGCACATTAAGCATCCTTTTATAAAAACACCTTACTAAAGTTTCTTTTTTTTTGATGCAAATCAATTAGAAGTATTTGCTTTAAATAAGTCTTTTCTATTTGTACTTAGCACGCAACTATGATTGCATACTGATGGAAAAATTATTGCATGCTGACCCAACTCAAATTCCATCAGCATGTAAAAGCACTCTTTATAAATAGCTGATAAACAAAACGTTAAAAAACATTGATTTTATGTATTTTTTAGTATATTTATTGTGCTAAAAAAAAGAAAAAAGATTGAAAAAATTACCCACTATTTTTTTAGAACAAAAGGTTCATAGAAAAAAAAGCCAACTTTTGGTTCGTTTTTCTTACCACGATAGATTAATTGCGTTGATAAGATCTATGGAGGGTTCTTATTGGAGTAAAAGTTTACAAACGTGGTACGTAAACTACTCTGAAGAAAATGTACAAACTATTCTTACGCTTTTTAAGGGGATTACAAAAGTTGACACTTCTAAACTTACTAAAAAAAAGCTTTTTAAAAGGAATCTAACCGAAAGTCAGAAAAAACTTTTAAATAGTTTTTATCTCTTTTTAAAAGGAAAACGATACAGTAAAAGCACCATACAAACGTATACTTTTTTTATAGCTGATTTTATAAATTTCCATTCTAAAACACCTTTAGAGGATCTAACAAATAGAGCTGTAGAACTTTTTATTGAAAAAGTTTTTTTAGAGCGAAACTATTCGATTAGTACACAAAGGCAATTTATAAGTGCTTTAAAGGTTTTCATTGTATTTTATCCGCATACAGAAATAAATGATTTGATTTTAGAAAGGCCTAAAAAGTCGAGAAAATTACCTAGTGTTTTGTCTCAAGAAGAAGTGTTAAGAATTATCGCAAGCACCCAAAACCTAAAACATAGAGCTATTTTAGTTTTAATTTATTCTTGTGGATTACGAATTAGTGAATTGATCAATTTAGAATTGACTGATTTTTATATTGAACGAAAACAGTTAATTATAAAAAATGGCAAAGGTAGAAAAGACAGGTATATTAGTTTAGCAGATAGTTTTATTCCATTACTTTCTAATTACTATTATTCTTATCAACCAAAATTCTATTTTGTTGAAGGGCAAAAAGGCGGGAAATATAGTGCAGAAAGTGTGCGACAGTTTTTAAAGAAAAGTTGCATAAAAGCTAATATTAAAAAAACAGTAACGCCACATACGTTAAGACATAGTTATGCAACACATTTGTTAGAAAATGGAGTTGATATTAGGTATATACAATCATTGTTAGGGCATGCCAAACCAGAAACTACAATGATTTACACGCATGTTAAAAGGAAAGATTTAATGGAAATACAAAACCCATTAGACATTGCATTACAGAAATTAAACAAAGAAGATAAAGCCAACAAAAAACTTGTTTTATCCGGAAAAATATAACCAAAAATCAATATATTTGATTGGATATAACCAGTTGTACACAATTTACCAAAAAATGACATTTGAAGATATAAAAGAAAAGTATTCTGAACGAGAACCTACATTTCCAACGAATTGTCCTGAACCGAATGAAAAGGACTTGAACGAATTAATTGAAAAA
>NZ_VRMJ01000047.1 GCF_009832745.1 Polaribacter septentrionalilitoris
AAGAAGCCCCAGACCCAGGGGGCATCCGTGCGCGCGATTTCGACCATGCGATCGAGCAGGGCCTGACGCTCGGGTCCGTCCTCCATGAATTTCATGGCATCGAAGAGGCGGTCGAATTCGGGATTGGCATAGTTGGAGGCGTTTTCTCCCTGGTGCTCGACTTTGCCATTGGGGCCATAGAGCAGAAAGAGGAAGTTCTCGGGATCCGGATAGTCGGCGTTCCAGCCCCACATGAAGACCTGGCCGGTGCCGTTGCGGATCTTCTCCTGAAAGCGGTTGTAGTCCGTCGAGCGGATGACCAGCTCGATGCCGAGTTTGGCGAACTGCTTGCGGATCCAGTTCAGACGCGCGCGATCGTCGGGACCAGTCGCCGCCGCCTCGTAGTTGATGGAAAGTGCCCGCCCCGTCTCGCGATCGACGCCGCCCGGATAGCCGGCCTGCTCCATGAGCACGCGTGCCTCGTCCAGACCGCGGCGGACCGGCCGGCCATCGCGCCACGCGTAGACGAATGGATTGATACCCGCCTCCCCTTCTCGGTGCCCGAAGATGCCGGGCGGAATCGGCCCTTGAGCGACCAGACCTCGGCCGTTGGCGAAGATGGAGATAAACTCCTCATAGTCCATGGCGATGGAGATGGCGCGCCGCAAGAG
>NZ_VRMJ01000048.1 GCF_009832745.1 Polaribacter septentrionalilitoris
GCCGCGCTGATCTATACCGGCGTTCCCCGCCTCGAACTGGAGGGGCGCGTGACCGTTGTCGGCGCCAATCCCGACACCAACTTCAACAACGCCACTTATGTCACGACCCCGGTCGTGCTGCCGGCCTACGCCCGGATCGACGTTTACGCCAATTACAAGCTCGATCATGGCCTTTCGGTGTTCGGCCGGATCGAGAACCTGACCGACGCGCGTTATCAGGAGATCGCCAATTACGGCGGGCTCGGGCGCTCCGTCTATGGCGGCGTGAAGCTCGACTGGTGAGCCGCGCGCGTTAACCGGCGGACGCGATGGTCGCGACAACGCGGCCGTCGCGTCGGACGATGGAGGGCGTGAACCGCCGCGCCAACGCCTGCATGGCGGCGTTGTTCGCCAAAAATTCCAGCTCCAGCGTGGAAAAGCCGGCGCGCGCGCCCGCTTCGATCAAACCGCCCATCAGCGCGGCGCCGAGGCCATGGCGGCGCCAGCCCTTCTCGACGCTGAAGGCGAGTTCGCCGACCTCGGGCCGCGCGGGAT
>NZ_VRMJ01000049.1 GCF_009832745.1 Polaribacter septentrionalilitoris
AGAACATCTTTTTACCATGAAGTACTTTGGCATAATAATCTACTTTAGTAGTTACTGATAAGTTGGATAAAAGAGCTTCTGGTATAACTCTCAATAATTGATTTACTGAAATTTTATGATCTTTAAAAACTGACATAAATAGCTGATTATCAGATAAAAAGATACGTAAATATTATCAAATAAACAAGCTAAATAGTTGATTTTTAGTTTCTTAAATAGTAATTTATTGTGTTTTATAAAACAAAAAAGTCGGAAGAAAAATCTTCCGACCATGACTAACCTAAGGGTCGCTTTTTTATTGTAAATTTGCATCCATTTCCTAAGAATATGAGACTACACAGAAACTTAACCTTTGCTGTTATAGACAGCATTAGAGATATATTTAACGAAGGTGTTTACGCAGACAAAGCTGTAGAAAAAGCACTTAAACGCGATAAACGTTGGGGAGCTAGAGATCGAAAATTTGTAGCTGAAACTATCTATGAAATTGTTCGTTGGAACAGACTCTATGCAGAAATAGCTGAAGTAAAACCGCCTTTTAAAAGAGATGATATATGGCGTATCTTTTCTGTTTGGTGTATCTTAAGAGGAATACCTTTACCAGATTGGAATCAAATTGGTGATGTACCCGTAAGAAGAATTAAAGGACGTTTTGACGAATTATCAAAAATTAGAAAATATAGAGAATCTATTCCTGATTGGATGGATGAACTTTGTGTATCTGAATTAGGTGAAACACTTTGGTCTAAAGAAATTGCTGCTCAAAACCAACAAGCAGAAGTAATTCTAAGAACAAATACATTGAATATTTCTAAAGAAATACTTCAAAAAAAATTACGTTCAGAAAATGTAATCACCAAAACAATACCTAATCACCCAGATGCTTTGGTGTTAGAAGAAAGAGCTAATGTTTTTAAAACAGAAGCATTTCATAATGGTTTTTTCGAAGTGCAAGATGCATCCTCTCAATTAGTAGCTGCGTATTTAGATGTAAAACCGGGAATGAAAGTTGTAGACACTTGTGCTGGTGCTGGTGGTAAGACTTTACACTTAGCCTCTTTAATGGAAAACAAAGGGCAAATCATTGCCATGGACATCTACGAGAGTAAATTAAAAAAGTTAAAAATTAGAGCTCGAAGAAACAAAGCTCATAACATAGATTTAAGAGTTATTGACTCTACAAAACCTATCAAAAAATTATACGGTAAAGCAGACAGAGTATTAATTGACGCGCCTTGTTCTGGATTGGGAGTAATTAGAAGAAACCCAGATTCTAAATGGAAATTGCAACCTGAATTTATAGAAAACATCAAAAAAGTACAACAAGAAGTTTTACTAAGTTATTCTAAAATGGTAAAACCTGGTGGTAAGTTGGTATATGCAACTTGTTCAATTCTTCCCTCAGAAAATCAACAACAAGTTGATAAATTCTTAACATCTGATGCAGGAAAAGAATTTACCTTTGTAAAAGATAAAAAAATATTCGCCCATATTTCTGGTTACGATGGGTTTTATATGGCTTTATTAGAAAGAAAATAAACCTTACCATTAATTGCTGGGTATTGGTTTTTAATTGCTGAAAAAGAAATCATTTTTTAATTTAATGTTTATTATGATAAAAAAAACAGCTCTTTTTCTAATAGTTCTTTTTGTTTCTTATAATCTCTTATCTCAAGAGAGTTATTATAACGATGTTAACCTCAACCTAACAGGAATTACTCTAAAAGAGGAATTAGCAACAAAAATTATAAACACCCACACCCGTTTTTTATTTTATGACCAAATTTGGAGTGCTTCTAAAGTTACTGATGTAAACCAAGAAGATACCAGCCAAGTAGTATTAATTTATGGTTGGGAAAATGGTTCAGATACTGATATAACCAACAACAGAACTCGAGGTATAGATAATAATGGTGGTAGTGTTGGTCAATGGAACAGAGAGCACGTATTTTCTAGGTCTTTAGGAACTCCTAACTTAGGTGAATCTGGTCCTGGTTCTGATGCGCATCACTTAAGACCTTCAGATGTTCAGCGTAATTCATCTAGAGGTAACAAAAAATTTGCAATTGGTTCTGGAGCAAACTCTGGAGCTTCAAACGGTGGGTGGTATCCTGGTGATGAATGGAAAGGTGATGTTGCTAGAATGATGATGTATTTGTATCTTAGATATGGTAATAGATGCTTACCAACAAACGTTGGTATTGGCAACTCCTCTGCTACCCCTGATGATATGATCGATTTATTTTTACAATGGAATGCTGAAGACCCTGTTTCTAATTTTGAAAAACAAAGAAATACCTATCATGAAAATACTTTAAATCCATATGCTCAAGGAAATAGAAATCCGTTTATTGACAATCCAAGATTAGCCACAAGAATTTGGGGAGGACCAGAAGCTGAAGATAGCTGGGGAATTTATAGTAATAACGATACAGAGTCTCCAAGTATTCCAACAAATTTATCTACAGCAAATATCACTACTTTTTCTGTAGATTTATCTTGGACTGCTGCTACAGACAATGTTGCTGTAACTAGTTATGATGTTTTTGTAGAAGGAAACTTAAAAACAAATACATCTAATACATCAGTAACAATATCGGGTTTAAATTCAAACACAGCTTATGCTTTAACGGTTATAGCTAAAGATTTAGCCAATAATAAGTCTAATGAAAGCTCTCCTGTAAATGTAACAACACTGCAAGACACAAAGGCTCCAAGTACCCCTACAAACATAACAGTGAGTAATGAAACAGGTACTTCTTTTATTGTAAGTTGGTCTGAAGCTATAGATAATACTGGAGTTACAGCATATGATATTTATATAGACAATACTTTTTATGTCTCTACAAATCAAATAAATTACACAGTTACTGACTTAAACATCTCTACAACATATAGCATTCAAATCTTAGCTAAAGATGCAGCAGGTAATAGTTCTCCCCTATCAACTGCCATAAATGCAACAACAACAGATGGTTCTACAACAACTGCAAACGAGTTGTTTTTCTCTGAATATGTAGAAGGTTCAAGTAACAACAAAGCCTTAGAAATTGTCAATTTAACGTCTAATGATATCGATTTAAGTTCATATAGCATAAAAAGACAATCTAATGGAGGTGTTAATGGAAATGATTGGGAAGAAACAGTTGTACTAACTTTAACTGGTTATACTATAAAATCGAATACTACTTTTGTAATTGTTAATGGAAGTGCTGATGAACAGTTACTGGCAAAAGCAGACCATATTCAACCCAATGCTAGCGAAACCAATTGGGGAGCTCCTATAAGCTTTAATGGTAATGATCCTGTTGGGTTATTTAAAAACAATATTTTAATTGATGTTATTGGGACCTACAATGGAGGTTCATCTAACTTTGCCAAAAACAAAACTTTACGCAGAAAGAGTGATGTTTCGCAGGCAAATACTAATTTTGACCTTAATAATGAGTGGGATGTTTTTCCTGAAGATACTTTTGATGATATGGGTAACCATAGTGCAATTACACTTTCATCAGATAGTTTTTCATCAAATAACCTTCAATTTTTTCCAAATCCTGTAGATGATGTGTTAAGAATTCGAAATTCTTCTAATAAATCAATATCTAATTTTAAAATCATAGATTTCTTAGGAAAAGAAGTGTTCTATCAAAAGAATTCATCAGAAGAAATTAACATTCAAAAACTATCAAAAGGAATATATCTTCTTAAATTTGAAGTTGATAATAAAACATACTCAACAAAATTTATCAAAAAATAATGAACAAATTTTTACTCTCACTTTTTTTACTAATATCTGTTGCTTTTTACAGTCAGCAAAACTATTACAATGGAATTGATTTTTCGAAAAACGGTATTGCACTAAAAAACGATTTAGCAACAAGAATCATCAATACTCATACTAATTTTTTATCCTATACTCCTGGAGTTTGGGAAGCTTGTAAAAATACAGATGTAAATCCTGCAAATGCATCGCAAGTAATTTTAATTTATGGGTATAGTACTTCAGGAACTACAGGAAGAACAAGAGGAATAAATGATAATGGTGGAAATTCTGGAGATTGGAATAGAGAGCACACCTACCCAAGATCTTTAGGAAATCCAAACTTAGGTTCATCTGGTGCAGGTGCTGATGCACATCATTTAAGACCTTCTGATGTAAAATATAATAGCGAAAGGGGTAATAAAAGATTTGCAGATGGTTCCGGAAATTCTGGTGATGTTTCTGGAGGCTGGTATCCTGGTGATGAATGGAAAGGTGATGTTGCAAGAATGATGATGTACATGTATTTACGATACGGAAATCAATGTTTACCTTCTGTAGTTGGTGTTGGTAGTAATGCATCTACACCTGATGATATGATTGATTTATTTTTAAAATGGAATGCAGAAGATCCTGTTTCTACTTTAGAAGATAATAGAAATACTTACCATGAAAACAAGAATAATAGGTATGCACAAGGTAATAGAAACCCCTTTATAGACAATCCTTTTTTAGCTACAAAAATTTGGGGAAACCCACCTTCTGGTATCAATCAACCTGCAGATAGGTGGGGAACTTTAAGTAATCCTAAAAATGGTATTTCTACATTAAAAGTTTATCCAAACCCTGTAAAAGGAGACACCTTGTTTTTTAATAAAACTAATTCTTTTTCAGTTGAAATCTTTACGGTAATTGGAAAAAGAGTACTTTCTAAAAAAATAAACAACAACAATAAAGTTGATATTTCTACTTTAAAAAATGGCATTTATATTCTTAAAGTATTTAAGAATAATGCATCATTTATTCAAAAGATTTTAGTTGAATAATTTATTTTATTTGTTTAAAATGATTGAATAATTTCAATAAGATAAATTCCTACAATTCGGACAAAAAAAAGTAAATTTGCATTTTTACAACAATTTGCAAACACAACTTATAATGATTCATTTCTTTGGAAACAAAAACAGCAAAGTATTTGCGGTTCAAACAACAAAAGAATTATCTACAGAAACTATTTCTAAATTAACTTGGTTATTTGGGAACCAACCTAAAATAAATGCGGCGTCTTTAGACGCTTTTTTTATTGGTCCAAGAGCAGCAATGATTACTCCTTGGAGTACCAATGCAGTAGAAATCACCCAAAATATGGGAATTTCTGACATCATTAGAATTGAAGAATTTACGAATTGTTCAGAAGATTTTTCTGATTTCGACCCAATGATTTCTGAAAAATTCAACGGTCTACACCAAGACACTTTTACAATTAACATTCAACCAGAACCTATTTTAGAGATTGATGATATTGCTGCTTATAATGCACAAGAAGGATTGTCTTTGAGTGATGAAGAAGTAACTTATCTAGAAAATGTAGCAAAAAAAATAGGGAGAAAATTAACAGATTCTGAAGTTTTCGGGTTTAGTCAAGTAAACTCAGAACACTGTCGTCATAAAATATTTAACGGTACTTTTATTATTGATGGTGAAGAAATGCCAACTTCATTATTTAAGTTAATTAAAAAAACATCGAAACAACATCCTAATGATATTGTTTCTGCATATAAAGACAATGTTGCGTTTATTAAAGGTCCAAAAGTGGAGCAATTTGCTCCTAAAACTGCTGATAAACCCGACTTTTATCAAACTCAAGATTTTGACTCTGTGATTTCTCTAAAAGCAGAAACTCATAATTTTCCAACAACTGTAGAGCCTTTTAACGGTGCTGCAACTGGTTCTGGAGGAGAAATTAGAGATCGTTTGGCTGGTGGAAAAGGTTCTTTGCCTTTGGCAGGAACTGCGGTTTACATGACTTCATATTCTCGTTTGGAAGAAAACCGTCCTTGGGAACAAAAGTTTGAAGCTAGAAAATGGTTATATCAAACTCCTATGGATATTTTAATCAAAGCATCTAATGGAGCTTCAGATTTTGGAAATAAATTTGGGCAACCATTAATTGTGGGTTCTGTATTGACTTTTGAGCACGAAGAAAATGCAGCTTCAAGTGATGCTAACCCAAGAAAACTAGGCTTTGACAAAGTAATTATGCAAGCGGGTGGAATTGGCTATGGGAAAGCAGAACAAGCATTAAAAGACACACCAAAAGAAGGCGATAAAATTGTAATTCTTGGTGGTGAAAACTATAGAATTGGTATGGGTGGTGCTGCTGTTTCTTCTGCAGATACAGGAGAATTTGCTTCTGGAATTGAATTAAACGCAGTACAACGTTCAAACCCTGAAATGCAAAAACGTGCTGCAAACGCAGTTCGTGGAATGGTAGAAAGTGATGAGAATTTCATTGTTTCTATTCACGATCATGGTGCAGGTGGGCATTTAAATTGTTTATCAGAATTGGTAGAAGATACTGGTGGTAAAATCAATTTAGATAAATTGCCAGTAGGAGATCCTACACTATCATCAAAAGAAATCATTGGTAACGAATCTCAAGAAAGAATGGGATTGGTTATTGCTGAAAAACATACAGAAACCTTACAAAAAATTGCAGAACGTGAGCGTTCTCCAATGTATACTGTTGGTGATGTTACTGGTGATGACAGGTTTACATTTGAGTCGAAAACTAATGGTGCTAAACCAATGGATTTGGCTATGGAAGACATGTTTGGTTCGTCTCCTAAAACCTTTATGACAGACAAAACAGTTGAAAGAAATTATAAAAATCCACGATACAAAACAAAGAATTTACAGATTTACTTAGAGCAAGTTTTACAACTTGAAGCAGTAGCTTGTAAAGATTGGTTAACTAATAAAGTAGATAGATGTGTTGGTGGTAAAGTTGCCAAACAACAATGTGTGGGACCTTTACAAATACCATTAAATAATGTTGGTGTAATGGCTCTAGATTACAAAGGAAAAGAAGGAATTGCTACTTCAATTGGGCACTCTCCTATTTCTGGGTTAATTTACCCAGAAGCTGGAAGTAGAAATTCTATTACAGAAGCTTTAACTAATATTATTTGGGCGCCATTAAAAGATAATTTAGCTTCAATTTCATTATCTGCAAATTGGATGTGGCCTTGTAAAAATGAAGGTGAAGATGCAAGATTGTATAAAGCTGTAAAAGCGATTTCAGAATTTTCTATAGATTTAGGCATCAATGTACCAACTGGAAAAGATTCGCTTTCTATGAAGCAAAAATATCCTGATGGAGATGTGATTTCTCCTGGAACAGTAATTATTTCTGCTGCAGGAAATTGTAATAATATTACCAAAGTTGTAGAACCTGTTTTACAAGTTAATGGTGATAATATTTACTACATCAACATCTCTCAAGATGATTTTAAATTAGGAGGAAGTTCTTTCAACCAAGTGTTAAATACTATTGGTAATGAAGCTCCAGATGTAAAA
Source organism: Polaribacter septentrionalilitoris (assembly GCF_009832745.1). Taxonomy (GTDB): domain Bacteria; phylum Bacteroidota; class Bacteroidia; order Flavobacteriales; family Flavobacteriaceae; genus Polaribacter; species Polaribacter septentrionalilitoris. Next base: position 7,340 of record NZ_VRMJ01000049.1, read on the forward strand.
AATGCATCTTATGTAAAAACAGTGTTTAACACCATTCAAGAATTAATAAAGAGCGATAAAATTACTGCTGGACATGATGTGGCTTCAGGTGGATTGATTACTACTTTACTAGAAATGTGTTTTGCTGATGTGAATCTTGGAGCAGATTTTAATCTATCTTCTTTACATGAAGAAGATTCAATTAAAGTTTTATTTGCAGAAAATTCTGGAATTGTTTTTCAAGCAAATGCTGAAGTAGAAACAACTTTATCAGAAAATGGAATTGAATTTTTCAATATTGGTACTGCCAATTCTTCAGGTATAGTAAACATCAAAAATAATGAAGATGATTTCTCTTTTGAGATTTCTGAACTAAGAGATGTCTGGTACAAAACATCGTATTTATTAGATCAAAAACAAACCGCTAATAATTTAGCAAAAGATAGATTTGATAATTATAAAAATCAACCTTTACAATATACTTTTCCTCAGAATTTTACAGGCAAATTTCCTGTCATTTCGAGCGGAGTCGAGAAATCACGCCCAAAAGCAGCAATTATTCGCGAAAAAGGTTCTAATTCAGAACGTGAAATGGCAAATGCCATGTATTTAGCAGGTTTTGATGTAAAAGATGTACACATGACCGATTTAATTTCTGGTCGTGAAAATTTAGAAGACATCCAATTTATTGGTGCTGTTGGTGGTTTTTCAAATTCTGATGTTTTAGGCTCCGCAAAAGGTTGGGCAGGAGCATTTTTATACAATGAAAAAGCAAATAAAGCCTTGAAAAATTTCTTTGATAGAGAAGATACTTTATCAGTAGGAATTTGTAATGGATGTCAGTTATTTATGGAATTAGAACTCATCAATCCAGAACATACTGTTCATGGTAAAATGCATCATAATGATTCTCAAAAGCACGAAAGTTCGTTTACTTCTGTAAAAGTTCAAGAAAACAATTCTGTGATGTTATCAACTTTAGCAGGAACAGAGTTAGGGGTATGGATTTCTCACGGAGAAGGAAAGTTCAATTTACCAGAAGCTGAAGAAAACTACAATATTGTAGCTAAATATGGTTATGAAGGTTATCCTAATAATCCTAATGGTTCAGATTTTAACACGGCAATGTTGTCAGACAAAACTGGTCGTCATTTAGTTACTATGCCACACATAGAACGTTCAATTTTTCAATGGAACTGGGCCAATTATCCAAAAGGTAGAAAAGATGAAGTTTCTCCTTGGTTAGAAGCTTTTGTAAATGCTAAAAATTGGATAATCAATAATAATTAAGCATTTATATAGTTTTATTTAAATTAAAAAAACAAAACCCAGAGGCAAATTACCTCTGGGTTTTTCAATCAATAAATTATGGAAACGAACTATTTAATTGATTTAATTGTAGCTTGTGCAGAAACTAATCTCGCAATTGGTACTCTATATGGAGAGCAGCTAACATAATTCATTCCTGTTTTATAACAGAATTCAACAGAACTTGGTTCTCCTCCGTGTTCACCACAAATACCAACCTTTAAATTTGGCTTTGTAATTCTACCTCTATCTGCACCCATTTTTACTAGCTGACCAACTCCTTCTTGATCTAGCACTTCAAAAGGATCATTTTTAAGAATTCCTTTTTGGATATAAATTGGCAAGAATTTACCAGCATCATCACGTGAATAGCCAAAGGTCATTTGTGTTAAATCATTGGTACCAAAGGAGAAGAAATCAGCTCTTTCAGCTATTTTATCTGCTAATAATGCTGCTCTTGGAACTTCTATCATAGTTCCAACTAAATATTTAACCTTATCATTTCTTTCTTTAAAAATTGCATTAGCTGTAGTTCTTATAATTTGTTCTTGCGCTTCAAACTCTTTAACAGTTCCTACTAAAGGTATCATAATTTCTGGGATACAGGTAATTCCTCTTTCTTTTAAATTTAATGCAGCTTCTATAATTGCTCTTGATTGCATTTCTGTAATTTCAGGATATGTATTTCCTAATCTGCATCCTCTATGACCCAACATTGGATTAAATTCTTCTAACTCAGCTACTTTATTTTTAATTGCTTGTAAGGAAATATGCATTTCTTCTGCTAAGTCTTTTTGTGTTGCCAATTGATGAGGAACAAATTCATGTAATGGTGGATCTAACAAACGAATAGTTACTGGTAAACCTTCCATAACTTCAAAGATACCTTCGAAATCATTACGCTGCATTGGTAACAAATCCTCTAATGCTTGTTTTCTACCTTTTACAGTATTTGCTAAAATCATTTCTCGCATTGCTTTGATTCTATCAATATCAAAAAACATATGTTCTGTTCTTGTTAAACCAATTCCTTGTGCCCCAAAAGTACGTGCAATTTTTGCATCTTTTGGACTATCTGCATTGGTTCTTACTTTCATTACAGCATATTTATTAGAAAGTTCCATTAACTCAGCAAATTCGCCACTTAATTCAGGCTCCATGGTTGCCACTTTTCCTTCAATAATATTACCTGTAGAACCATTTAAAGAAATCCAATCTCCATCATGATATTCATGACCATCTACAGTTAAGGTTCTGGTTTTGTAATTAATTTTTAAAGCACCAGCTCCAGAAATACAACATTTCCCCATACCTCGTGCTACAACTGCTGCATGAGAAGTCATACCTCCTCTTGCCGTTAATATACCTTTGGCAATATTCATTCCTTCTAAATCTTCTGGTGAGGTTTCTATTCTTACTAAAATACTATTTTTGTATTTAGCTGCTTCATCAGCAAAAAAGACAATTTTACCAGTTGCGGCTCCTGGTGATGCAGGTAAACCCTGAGCAATTATATTGGCTCTTTTTAAGGCTTTAGCATCGAATATTGGATGCAATAATTCATCCAATTTATTGGGTTCTACCATAAGTAACGCTTCTTTTTCATCAATCATTCCCTCTTTTAACAAGTCCATTGCAATTTTAACCATTGCTGCACCTGTTCTCTTTCCGTTTCTAGTTTGTAAAATCCAAAGTTTACCATTTTGCATGGTAAACTCCATATCTTGCATGTCTCTATAATGTTTTTCTAAAATATCTTGATATGAGTTTAATTCATTAAAAATTGATGGCATCAATTCTTCTAAAGAAGGATACTGCTCAATTCTATCCTTTTCCTCAACTTTTGCCAATTCTGCCCAACGTTGGGAGCCTAATTTTGTGATTTGTTGCGGAGTTCTAACACCAGCAACAACGTCCTCACCCTGAGCATTTATTAAATACTCTCCATTAAAAACATTTTCTCCTGTACCTGCATCACGAGTAAAACAAACTCCAGTTCCAGAATTTTCTCCCATATTTCCATATACCATTGCTTGTACATTTACAGCAGTTCCCCATTCTGCAGGATAACCGTTCATAGTTCTGTAATAAACTGCTCTATCTCCATTCCAACTATTAAACACAGCAATGACTGCACCCCAAAGTTGATCCCAAGGGTTTGTTGGAAAATCTTTACCTGTTCTTTTTTTAACAGCAGCTTTAAAATCAAAAACTAAATCTTTTAGATCTTGTATGGTAAACTCTGTATCTAGGTGAATTCCTCTTTTATCTTTAAGATTTTCCATAATTTCTTCAAAAGGATCTATATCTTCTTTTGAAGCTGGTTTCATCCCTAAGACAACACCTCCATACATTTGTATAAAACGACGATAAGAATCCCAAGCAAACTGGTCGTTGTTGGTTTTTTTAGCTAAGCCTAAAACCACCTCATCATTCATACCTAAATTTAAAACAGTATCCATCATACCTGGCATGGAAACTCTAGCTCCAGAACGTACAGAAACTAACAAAGGGTTTTCTTTGTCTCCAAATTTAGATCCCATTAAATTTTCAATATTTTCTATAGCGCCTTCAACTTCTCTTTTTATTAAGTTTACAACAGCATCTTTACCTAATAAATTATATTCTGCACAAACTTCTGTGGTAATTGTAAATCCTGGAGGGACAGGAATGCCAATAGCACTCATTTCTGCTAAATTTGCTCCTTTACCTCCTAATAAGTTTTTCATGTTACTGTTACCATCTGCCTCTTTATCCCCAAATTTATATACACGGGGTTTTACTTCTTGTAATACTTCCATAATAATTTTGATTTATAATTCTTAACTTAGTGATGAACGTGATTAAATTTAGATTATCTTTAGTTAATTAAAGATGATAAAAGTCATATTGTTAGTATTTTACATAAAAAATAATATTTTTATAACTGCAAAAACTTTGATTGAAGAGCATAATAAATATTTACATATAACTTTTAGAAGTGTCACAATTTAAAAGTTGATGAGTCATTAACATGTAAACGAATTAAAACTTTAAAAAATGAAAAATAAAATTACATTACTAACATGCTGCTTAATTTTAGTTTCAACAATTGCTTTTACTCAAAAAACTGTTGAAGCTTCAAATATTATGAAAGATATCAAAGCCGGTAAATCTATTTCTATAAAAAATGCAACGATTTCTGGTATTTTAGACTTCACTTATATGGATGAAGCAATGGAGAAATTACCCAAACGAAAAAAGAACAGCTGGTGGAATGGAAATAGCGACAATACCGTTAAAAAGTTAATTGATGTCAAAATCTCATTTACCAATTGTGTATTTAGAAATGATGTTTTAGCCTATATTCCAGATGAAGATTCTGGCTACACTTTTATTGCTAACTTTGAAGATATTGCCATTTTTAAAGACTGTAAGTTTGAAAGAAAAGCAATGTTTAAATATTCTCGTTTTGAGAGAGATTCTGATTTTTCAGGAAGTTCTTTTGATGAAGATAGCACCTTTAAATACGCAAAATTTGATCGAGATATTAGTTTTTCCAACACAACTTTTGATGAAGTTGCTACTTTTAAGTATGCCAAATTTAGAAAAAACGTAAGTTTTTCTAATGCTGTTTTTAAAGATTCCGCTACTTTTAAATATACGCAATTCAATGATGGTGTATCTTTTAAAAACACCAATTTTGAAGAAGATTTAAACATAAAGTATATGAAAGTTTCAGGAGATTTTAATATCTCTAACATGAAAGTTGCTTATGACATAGACTCTAAGTATACAAAAATTAATGGAAGAAGCTTCAGTAAATATTTATTAGAGAAAAAATAGGTATAAATACCTATTTTTTTTTTTGCTAAATCTTATAACTTGCACCACTAATGGAATTGGTTAGATTAGGGGCTAATCAAATACAGATTGGGCTAATTTCTTTTTAAGAAGTTAGCCTTTTTTTTGGTTTTTAATTTTTAGTACACCTAAAGTTAATAGTTTCAGACAAGTTGTTATTAGAGCATATAAAGTGAACTAAAACAATAAACAACTTACTCATACTATAAAAGTGTACAAGAAAAATCATTTATATTTTATCAAAAAATTTATTAAAAAACTTAAAATACATTATAAATTTTATATAATTCTCAATAAGAAAGTCTTATAATATGCATTTGTTAAATCAAGGGAAATTAACTATTTTGCCCTTCTAAATAAAGATTTATGGCAGTAGAGGTTACTAGATTATTTGATTTTCCTTATTATCAGTTTGAAAAATACAATTTAAAAAATGCATTTACTTCAAAAACTTCTGGTAAATGGGAGTCTATTTCAACACAAGATTATATAGATCAAGCCAATCAAATTAGTCGTGGATTGATTGCGTTAGGGGTAAAACCAAATGATAAAATTGCAGTAATTTCATCAACCAACAGAACAGAATGGAATATTTGTGATATTGGAGTTCTGCAAACTGGTGCTCAAAATGTACCGATTTATCCAACAATTTCTAAAGAAGATTATGAATATGTATTAAATCATTCAGAATCTATTTATTGCTTTGTTTCTGATAATGAAGTTTTAAAAAAAATTAATAAAATAAAAAAGAAAACAAAACTAAAAGAGGTATTTACTTTTGATGATATAAAAGGTGAGAAAAGTTGGAAAGAGGTTTTAGAATTAGGAAAAGATGAAAGCAGTCAAAACATTGTTGAAGATCGTAAGAATAATGTAAAAGCAGATGATTTAGCGACTTTAATTTACACGTCTGGAACTACAGGAAAACCCAAAGGAGTTATGCTTTCGCATAGAAACATAGTTACCAATGTATTGAGTTCTTTTAAGAGAGTACCTTTAGACAACGGAAATGACAAAGGGTTAAGTTTTTTACCTGTTTGTCATATTTTTGAACGTATGATATTATACCTATATCAATATTGTGGTGTAGCTATTTATTTTGCAGAGTCTATAGAGAAGCTCTCTGAAAATGCTCAAGAAATAAAACCACATGTAATGACAGCTGTTCCTAGATTGTATGAAAAAATCTATGATAAAATCATTTTAAAAGGAGAAGCCTTAACTGGTATAAAAAAAGGATTGTTCTTTTGGGCTGTTAACCTAGGGTTACAATACAAGCCTAATGGTGCAAATGGTTGGTGGTATGAGAAAAAGTTAGGTATTGCAAAAAAACTCATTTTTTCTAAATGGCAAGCTGCGTTAGGTGGTGAATTAAAATTAATGGTTTCTGGAAGCGCTGCTTTACAACAACGATTAACTAAAGTATTTACTGCTGCTGGCATGCCAATTATGGAGGGTTATGGTTTAACAGAAACCTCTCCTGTAGTTTCTGTAAACGACCAAAGAAATAAAGGTTTTAAAGTGGGGACTGTTGGTAAAGTTATTGATGGTGTTGAAGTTAAAATTGCAGAAAATGGCGAGATATTGGTTAAAGGACCAAATGTAATGCAAGGATATTACAAAGACGAAGAAAGAACCAATAACGTTATTAAAAATGGATATTTCCATACTGGAGATAAAGGGCAAATTGATGAAGATGGTTTCTTAAAAATTACAGGAAGAACCAAAGAAATGTTTAAAACATCTGGAGGTAAATATGTAGTTCCTCCGTTGTTAGAAGGAGAGCTAAAACAATCTTTATTTATAGAACAAGCAATGGTTGTTGGTGAAGGAGAAAAAATGCCTGCAGCAATTCTTCAACCCAACTTTGAATTTATAAAAGATTGGATCAAACATAAAGGATTAGATATTGGTGATTCTAATCAAGAAATTGCAACTTCAGAAAGGGTAATCAAAAGAATTCAAAAAGAAGTAAATAAATGTAATAAAAACTTTGGCAAATGGGAACAAATCAAACGTTTTGAATTAACACCAAATGTATGGTCTATAGATGATGGACATTTAACACCTACCATGAAAATGAAACGTGCTGTAATTAAAGGAATTTATCAAGATTTGTATGATAAAATTTACAAAGTGTAAAAATTAACACAAACCTCTCAAATTTGAGAGGTTTTTTTATGTGGAAAGTAATAACTTCGTCAGAAATTTAATAAAATGGAAAGTAAATTTAATATTGCAGTATTGATAGATGGAGATAATGCGCAACCTAAATTAATAAAAGAAATTCTTGAAGAAGTCTCTAAATATGGGAAAGCAACAATTAGAAGAATTTATGGAGATTGGACCTCACAACAGATGAATGGATGGAAAACAATTATGAATCAACACTCTATAAGTCCTATCCAAAAATTTTCATATACAACAGGAAAAAACTCCACAGATGGCTCACTGATTATTGATGCTATGGATATTTTGCATGGTAAGAACATAGAAGGTTTTTGCATTGTCTCTAGTGATAGTGATTATACAGGTTTGGCAAAACGCATAAGAGAAGAAGGTTTGTTTGTAATGGGAATTGGTGAAAAGAAAACACCATTAGCTTTTGTAAAATCTTGTGAAATTTTCACGTTTACAGAGAACTTAAAAAGTGATACTGAAGACGAAGAGGATGAAAAGGCTGAAACAAAAAAAGCTAAACCTAAACAAAAAGAAGTTCAAGAAAAAGTATGGATATCTAAAGAAGATTGGAAAACAATTCATAAAGCTTTTGATATTTCTACCAATGATGATGATATTGCTTTTATTTCTACATTGGGATTAAACATCAGAAAAATAGACCCAAGTTTTGACCCAAGAACTTATGGTTTTAAGACCCTAACTAAACTCTTTCAAAACATTGATAAGTTTGAAGTTATTAAAAAAGATATTGGTGGTTCTAGACAACCACTTTTAAAAGTTAAATAAACATAAAAAAAGCTCTCGAAAATCGAGAGCTTTTTAAATATATATAAACTAAGCTAAAAACTAGATGTTTTCAGCTAACCAATCTCCAACTTCAGAAGTTCCGTAAGCTTTTCCTCCATCAGCTAAATCTTCTGTAACTACACCTTCAGTTAAAGCCTTATTTACAGCATCTCTAATTGCTTTCCCTTCTTCTTGTAAACCAAAGTTTTCGAACATCATTGCTGCAGATAATACAGTAGCCATAGGATTTGCAATGTTTAACCCTGTTGCTTGTGGATAAGAACCGTGAATTGGCTCAAATAAACCAATTTCTGCTCCTAAAGAAGCACTTGGCATTAAGCCCATAGAACCAGAAATTACAGATGCTTCGTCTGTTAAAATATCTCCGAATAAATTCTCTGTAATTAATACATCGTAACTATTTGGCCATTGAACCAAACGCATTGCAACAGCATCTACAAACTCATAAGAAACCTCTACCTCTGGATACTCTTTTTCCATGGCCTGCACAGTTTCTCTCCATAATCTTGAAGTTTCTAAAACATTCGCTTTGTCTACACAACATAGTTTTTTACCACGAGTCATAGCCAACTCAAAACCTTTTTTAGCCAAACGTTGTACTTCTGCTCTTGTATAAACACAATTATCAAAAGCAGTTTCTCCTTCTTCTCTTCTACCCTTTTCACCAAAGTAAATACCTCCAGTTAACTCACGTAAAAAAACCAAATCTGTACCTTCAATTCGTTCTCTTTTTAAAGGTGATTTATCTAATAATGATGGAAACGTAAACGTAGGTCTCACATTTGCAAACAAACCTAATTTTTTACGCATTTTTAACAATCCTTGTTCTGGACGAACTTTTGCAGAAGGATCATTATCAAAACGTGGATGCCCAATAGCACCAAATAAAACTGCATCAGAAGACGCACAAATTTCGTGTGTTTCATCTGGATAAGGCTCCCCAACTGCATCAATAGCAGCTGCACCTGTTAACGCTGGTTTCCAATTAATTTCGTGATTGTACTTTTTTGCAATAGCATCCGATACTTTTACTGCTTGGTCTATAACTTCTGGACCAATTCCATCTCCTGCTAATAATGCGATATTTAATTTCATTTTTGTTGTTTGTTTATAAAGTTTTAAAGATCATAAAGTTTTAAAGTTGGTAATTTTAGTTCAATTGAGAACTTTTTAACATTCAACTTTCCAACTTTTAAACTATATTATATTGAGCATTTTTTCTGTGGCTTTAATGGCAGATACTGTTTGATCTGAATCTAAACCACGTGTTATAAATTCGTGTTTTTCTTTTTTCCAAGTAATTATGGTTTCACACAACGCATCAGAATGACTTCCTGGAGGAATTCTAACTGCATAATCTACCAAATCTGGTAAATCTTTTTTGCTATGTGTTTTATACAATTTTCTAAGTGCGTTCATAAAAGCATCAAACTGTCCATCACCTTGTGCATGAGCTTCATATTGAACACCTTCTACTATTAATTTTAAAGTGGTAGAAGGTTTCATGCCTTTTGCATGACCTAGCACATAGTTTTTTACAACTACACGTTTTTCTATAGTGTCGCTATCTAAAACATCAGAAATAATGTATGGTAAATCGTCTTGAGAAACCACTTCTTTTTTATCTCCAAGTTCTATAATTCTTTGGGTAACTTTCTTTAATTCATCATCATTTAAACTGATACCTAAATCTTGTAAATTCTTTTGAATATTAGCTTTACCTGATGTTTTACCTAATGCATATTTACGTTTTCTACCAAAACGTTCTGGCATTAAATCGTTAAAATAGAGGTTCTTTTTATTATCCCCATCTGCATGAATTCCAGCAGTTTGCGTAAAAACATTTGCACCAACCACAGGTTTATTTACAGGAATCCTAAAGCCAGAAAACGTTTCTACCAACTTACTAACTTTGTTTAAAGCAGTTTCATTTACAGAAATTTCAACACCTTTTATAAAATCATTTATTACAGCTACAACACTTGCTAAAGGTGCGTTTCCTGCACGTTCTCCCATTCCATTTATAGTTAAATGTAAACCATTGATACCTGCATAAACAGCTTCCATCACATTAGCAACACCTAAATCATAATCATTATGACCATGAAAATCAAAATGTGTGTTTGGATATTTTTGTTTTACTTCTTCTATAAAAGTAAATGTTTCTTTGGGTGTTAAAACGCCTAAAGTATCTGGCAATAAAACACGTTCTATATTTTGTGTAGATAAAAAATCTAAGTACTCAAAAACGTATGCTTTAGAATTGCGCATTCCATTAGACCAATCTTCTAAATAAACATTTGTTTTAATGTTATTTTCAGCAGCTAATTCAATGGTTTGCTTAATCTCTGTAAAGTGTTGTTCTGGAGTTTTTTTAAGTTGATGTTTTAAGTGATTTAATGAACCTTTGGTTAACAAGTTTTGCACTTTTGCACCAGCCTCTAACATCCAATTGATAGATTTTCCTCCGTCAACAAAAGTTAAAACCTCAATTTTGTTTAATTGATTGTTTTCTGAAGCCCAAGAAGTAATTTTTTGAACAGCTTCTAACTCGCCTTTAGAAACCCTAGCTGATGCAATTTCTATACGATCTACAAGCAACTCTTCTAAAAGTAGTTTTGCAATGGTTAATTTTTCAGAAACTGAAAACGACACTCCTGATGTTTGCTCGCCATCACGTAGTGTCGTATCCATTATTTCTATTTTTCTTTGGGTCATTTAAATCAACTTGAAACACTTCGACAAGCTCAGTGTGACATTTTTATGCTAAATACAATTCGTATTCTGGATGTCAGTCTGAGCTTGTCGAAGACTTTTTTTTAATTAAAACGGTCTTGTTTCTGCAAAAGCAGTAATTTCTTCTTCCATGTTTTTTAAGTAATCAATATCATCAAAACCATTTAACATATTATCTTTTTTGTAAGAATTTATGTCAAAGGATTCTGTTTCTCCTGTTGCTACTAAAGTTACTTTTTGATTTGGTAAATCTACTTTAATTTCTGTTTTTGGGTCTGCCATAATTGCATCAAACAATTTATCTGCAAATGCTGTAGAAACTTGTACAGGTAAAACCCCTACATTTAAACAGTTATTTTTAAAAATATCTGCAAATGCAGATGAAATTACGCAACGTAAACCAAAATCGTACACAGACCAAGCTGCGTGTTCTCTAGAAGAACCAGAACCAAAGTTTCTACCTCCTACTAAGATTTTAGAACCTGCATAAATTTCTTTGTTTAATGGGAAATCTGCTTTTGGTGTTCCGTCTGCATTGTATCTCCAATCACGAAAAAAATTGATATCAAAATCTTTACGCTCTGTTGCTTTTAAGAAACGAGCAGGTATAATTTGATCTGTATCTACATTTTCTATTGGTAATGGATATGCTGTACTTGTTAGTACATTAAATTTATCGTAAGCCATTTTGTTTTGCTTTATGCTTTATGCTTTAAGCTTTATGCTTTAAGCAATTTTTTAATTCTTAATAAGCTATAGGCTTAAAGCCTATAGCTTATAGCTTTTATACTAATAACGTTCTTGGATCAGTTACAACTCCTTCTACTGCAGACGCTGCTGCTACTAATGGAGATGCCAATAATGTTCTAGATCCTGGTCCTTGTCTTCCTTCAAAGTTTCTGTTTGATGTTGAAACTGATAATTTTCCTGCCGGAATTTTATCATCATTCATTGCCAAACAAGCTGAACATCCTGGTTCTCTTAATACAAAACCTGCATCATCAATAATTTTATCTAATCCTTCTGCCTTAATTTGATCTACTACTTTGTGAGAACCTGGAACTAACCAAGCAGTAACATTGTCTGCTTTTTTACGTCCCTCGACAATAGAGCAAAAAGCTCTAAAATCTTCAATTCTACCATTGGTACAAGAACCTAAGAATACAAAGTCGATTTCTTTACCAATCATAGCATCACCTTCGCTAAAAGACATATAACCTAACGATTTTTTGTAAGTTTCTACTCCACCTTCTACAGCTTCAGCATTTGGAATCGATTTTGTAACTCCAATTCCCATTCCTGGATTTGTACCATAAGTAATCATTGGTTCTATATCTGCTGCATCATAATTAAATTCTACATCAAATTCAGCGTCTTTATCTGTATATAAAGTTTCCCAATAGTTCATGGCTTTATCCCAATCTGCTCCTTTTGGAGTTTGAGAACGACCTTTTAAATATTCAAACGTTTTGGCATCAGGTGCAATCATACCACCTCTTGCTCCCATTTCTATAGACAAATTACAAACTGTCATTCGTCCTTCCATAGTCATATCTTCAAAAACATCACCTGCGTATTCTACAAAATATCCAGTTGCTCCAGAGGTAGTTTGTTGCGAGATAATATATAAAGCAACATCTTTAGGAGTAACACCTACACCCAATTTACCATTTACATTAATACGCATTGATTTTGGTTTAGGTTGCATAATACATTGTGTAGACAAAACCATTTCTACCTCAGATGTACCAATACCAAAGGCAATCGCACCAAAAGCTCCATGAGTTGATGTATGTGAATCTCCACAAACAATTGTTGCTCCAGGTAATGTAATACCGTTTTCAGGTCCTACAACGTGAACGATTCCGTTGTTTTCATCACCTAAACCCCAATGCGAAATCCCATATTTAGACGCATTATTTTCTAATGCATCTAACTGGTTTGCAGATAATGGGTCTTCTACTGGTAAATGTTGATTTATGGTTGGTGTATTATGATCTGCAGTTGCGAATGTACGCTCTGGATATACTACACTATTCCCTCTACTTTCTAATCCTAAAAAAGCTACAGGACTTGTAACTTCATGGATAAAATGACGGTCTATAAAAAACACATCTGGTCCGTCTTTAACTTGACGAACAACGTGCGAATCCCATACTTTGTCAAATAATGTTTTTGCCATTTTAGTTTTTTTTTGATTTTAATTGTAATCAGCTATCAAAAGTAGTGATTAGTCTGAATTTTACAGGCTGTTGTAACGATTAACTTACTATATTCAACTGTTAAAGAATGTTTTATTTACCTATTTTACAGCAACTTAACCTGTTTAAAAATACGATGTCTATTTGTTTTGTTGAAGTTTGATTTATACTATCCAGTTTTAATCTTCACAAAAAAATAACATATGTAACAAAGAAACTTAAAGAATGATTATAAGTGATTTTAATGAAAGATTTTAAACAATAATTCTTTTAAAACATCTTTATTGGATTGATTTGCTCCTACTCCTTTACTTTTTACATCTGCATCTCTTAAAAAAGCTATATTTTGTGCTACTTTTCGCATTGGATAATTTCTTGCCGCTGAAAAATATTCATCTACAAAATAAGGGTTTACTTTTAATGATTTTGCTACAGAATTTTTAGATTTATCTTGCAAACCATGAAATAAGAGAAGTTGTGTAAAAAAACTATTTAATAAAGAGATAGTCATCACTAAAGGATTATTCTTAGGATTTTCTGCAAAATAATTGATAATTCTATTTGCTTTTGTAATGTTCTTTTCTCCTACTGCTTTACGTAACTCAAAATTGTTGTAATCTTTAGAAATACCAATATTTTCTTCAATATGATGATCATTAATAATACTTTCTTTAGGAAGAATAAGCATTAACTTATCCAATTCATTAGCTATTTTGCTTAAATCAGTTCCTAAAAACTCGACTAACATTAGTGCAGCTTTAGGCTCTATTTGATATTTTTTTCCGCTTAAAACTCTACGAATCCAATCAGCAACCTGATTTTCATATAACTTTTTACTTTCATAAAGCAACCCTGTTTTGGAAATTGCTTTATGTAGTTTTTTTCGTTTATCGAGTTTCTTATATTTATAATTGATTACCAAAACTGTAGTTGGCTGCGGATTTTCCGCATAAGAAAGCAACTTTTCAATGGTTCTGCTTAAATCTTGTGCTTCTTTAACAATTAAAACCTGCCTTTCTGCCATCATTGGATATCGTTTTGCAGCACCAACAATATCCTCAATAGCTACATCTCTTCCATACATTACCTGTTGATTAAACCCTTTTTCGGCTTCTTCTAAAACATTTTCTTCAATAAAATCAGAAATCTTATCAATATAGTAAGGCTCATCACCCATTAAAAAATAGATGGGTTTTATATTTCCTTTTTTGATATCAGAAACTATAGTTCTTATTTCGTTCATTTTCTTACTTTTGATTGATGCAAAAACTCAATCTACCAACATATCATTTCAAACTCAAAAGTAGCGAAAATAAGACGCTTATTTTTGATAAATTCAGAAAAAAATATTTGGTATTAACTCCAGAAGAATGGGTTCGTCAGCATTTTGTTCAGTTTTTAGTTGATGAAAAAAAATATCCTTCTTCACTAATTGCCATAGAAAAACAATTAACCATAAATAACAGAAAAAAAAGAACAGATATTCTTGTTTTTAATACTGATGGAAATCACGATATTATTGTAGAGTGTAAAGCTCCATCAATTAAAATTACGCAAGATACTTTCGATCAAATTGCACGATACAATTTGAAATTAAAAGCCAATTATTTAATTGTTACTAATGGTTTAGAGCACTATTATTGTAGAATGGATTTTGAAAAAGAAACCTATGTATTTTTAAAAGAAATACCAAGTTATAAGTCTTTTCGATAATATTACTTATGTTTTAAAAATTGCTCAAAGAGACAATGAAATTAAGAAAACTTTAGATATAAACTCATTTTTAAAGTGTAAATTCGCAACCTTGAAAATAGCTGTTGTTATATTAAATTGGAATGGTCAAAAATTGTTAGAACAGTTTTTACCATCTGTTGTGAATTTTAGTTCACAAGACGCTGATATTTATGTAGCCGATAATGCATCAACAGACTCTTCAATTCAATACCTAAAAGAGTGCTTCCCGTCTGTAAAAATTATAGAAAACACTATAAATGGAGGTTATGCAAAAGGGTACAACGATGCTTTGCAAACCATTGATGCTGATATTTATTGTTTACTAAATTCTGATGTTGAAGTTACAGAAAACTGGCTTATTCCTGTTATTGATGTATTTAAAAAGGAGAAAACTACAGCCATTGTTCAGCCTAAACTGTTAGATTATAAAGACAAGAAAAAATTTGAATATGCTGGTGCTGGTGGTGGTTTTGTAGATTTATATGGTTATCCTTATTGCAGAGGACGTGTTTTTAACAACTTAGAAAGAGATAATAATCAATTTAATGATACTATTTCTATTTTTTGGGCTTCAGGCGCTTGTTTGTTCATTCGTTCTGAAGTGTATCATAAAATTGGTGGTTTAGATGAAGATTATTTTGCGCATCAAGAAGAGATAGATTTATGCTGGAGAACCCATAACATTGGTTATCAAACAAAATATGTTGGTAAATCTGTTGTATATCATGTTGGTGGTGCAACTTTACAAGAAACAAACCCGCATAAAACGTATTTAAATTTTAGGAATAGTTTACTAAATGTTGTGAAAAATGTACCCAAAAAATGGTTCTTATTTGTCATATTCTCAAGGTTACTTTTAGACGGAATTGCAGGTCTTAAATTTATTTTAGAACTAAGACCTGTGCATACTTTAGCGATATTGAAAGCACACATAAGTTTCTATAAAAACTTTTTTAAATTCTTAAAAAAGCGTAGAAAGTTACCTAAAAACGAAAATTACAATTTGCATACAAGTATTGTTTGGCAATATTTTGTATTAGGAAGAAAAAAGTTTGAAGAATTGAAATAGTTATTTTTTTAAAACCTCTTTCCATTTATCAGATTCTGCATATTCTTTAATTACCTTATTTCTTTCAATTAGAAAATTGGTCATATATTTTTTGAGGAATAAAAAATCTGCAAATTTCCCTAAAAATCCAAATGGAGATTGATATACAAAAATATCTTTAACAATTACATCTTCTCCTTTTACAGTTAGGTAATGTTCGTGCCTAAAACTTTTAAAAGCACCTTTCTGCATTTCATCAACAAAAAAAGTTGGATAATTATAACCTGTTACTTTGGAAGTAAGTTTTTGAGTAACTCCTAAATGTTTAGCTCTCCAAGTTACAGTTTCTCCTAAAGATATTAACCCTGAAGTTTTACCTGCAATAGCTTGTTCTTTAGAGCTTTTAGTTGAGATTTTATGCAAATCTATATTCCTAATGAGGTTAAAGACTATCTCAATTTTACTTGATTTCACAACAGTTATAAGCTCAATTCTTGGCATTATAGAATATCTAAATCTCCTTTTCCTTCTCTTATCACTTCTGGATAATCATCTGTTAAATCTATGATTGTAGAGCCAATATTGTCTCCATAACCTCCATCAATTACCACATCAACAAGATTTCCCCATTTTTCGAAAATTAATTCAGGATCTGTAGTATATTCTAAGATTTCATCATCATCTCTAATGGAAGTAGAAACAATAGGATTTCCTAAATTCTCAACTAAAGTTGTAATGATGTTATTATCTGGAATACGAATTCCGACTGTTTTTTTCTTCTTAAAAACTTTAGGTAGGTTATTACTTCCTGGTAAAATAAATGTATAAGGCCCAGGAAGAGCTCTTTTTAGAATTTTAAAAGTAGCAGAATCTATTTGCTTGACATAGTCTGATAAGTGACTTAAATTATCACAAATAAAAGAGAATTTAGCCTTCTCTATCTTGACACCTTTTATTAAAGCAATTCTTTCTAATGCTTTATTATGAGTGATATCGCAACCTAACCCATACACTGTGTCTGTAGGGTAAATAACCAAACCACCTCTTTTTAAAACCTGAACAACTTTATCTATTGCTTTTTGGTTTGGGTTCTCATTATATAGTTTAATGAATTCTGCCATAATATAAATATACAAAAACCCAACCTAATATACATTAAGCTGAGTTTATTTCTTAGGGAAGCGATTTCTGTTTTAAGATTTATCTACCAACCGAAATCCTTCTCCGTGGATATTTAAAATCTCTACATTTTCGTCTTTTTTAAGATATTTACGAAGTTTTGCAATATATACATCCATACTTCTAGAGGTAAAATAATTGTCATCTCTCCATATTTTAGTTAACGCCAATTCACGAGGCATTAAATCATTTTTATGAATGGCTAACATGCGTAACAACTTACTCTCTTTTGGAGATAATTTTGTTGGTTCACCTTCTTCACCTATAGATAAATGACGTAATTTAGAATTAAAGAAGAACCCTCCAATAGTAAACTCAAACTGTTCTGATTCTGCAGATTTGTCTGTATCTTTTCTTTGCAAGATTGCTTTAATTTTATGCAACAATACTTCAGAATCAAAAGGTTTATTCAAATAATCATCTGCACCAACAGAATATCCTTTTAACACATCTTCTTTTAACGTTTTTGCTGTTAAGAAAATAATTGGCACTTCTTTGTTAGTACTTCTAATATCTTGTGCTAAAGAAAAACCATCTTTTCTTGGCATCATTACATCTAAAATACACAAGTCATAATCGCTGTTTTTAAACATGATTAAACCTTCTATACCATCTTTAGCATGTGTTACATTGTAATCATTTAAAGACAAATAATCTTTTAAGACTGTTCCAAAATTTGGATCATCTTCTACTAATAAAATTTTTTTACTTCCCATCTTATACTTTTTAAATTAACGGTAATTTTACTGTGAATGTACTTCCTTTACCTTTTTCACTTTCTACAAAAACTGAGCCATGATGCTTATCTACAATCTCTTTCACATAAGCTAGTCCCAGTCCATGACCTTTTACATCATGTATATTTCCTTTTTGTTCTCTATAGAATTTATCAAAAACTTGTTTTTGTACAACTTTGCTCATACCAATACCTTCATCTTTAATTTTTACGAGAAAAAACTTATTGGTACTTTCTGTGTAAACATCAATTTTAGGTGCTCCTTCTGAGTATTTTAATGCATTTTCTAGTATGTTTACAATTACATTTGTTAGGTGAAATGAATTACCCGATATTTCTGATGTAATTGCCTCAAAATGAGAATCTAGTTTACCTTTTCTATCATCAACTAACAAACTTACATGCATCATTGCATCTTCTATAATGTCGTGCATATCAATAGTTTCCTTACTAATTTCTATCTGGTTTTTTTCTAATCTAGAAATTCTAAGTACATTTTCTACTTGAGAATGCATTCGTTTATTTTCATCTCTTATCATTTTTACATAGCGCAAAACCTTATCATCATCACCTAAAATCTTTGGATTTTTTATTGAATCTAAAGCCAAATTAATGGTAGCTATTGGTGTTTTGAACTCATGCGTCATATTATTGATAAAATCTGTTTTTATTTCTGATATCTTTTTTTGTCTTATTAATTGATACAATGAACTAGAAAAAGCAATAATAATGATGAATATAAAAAACAATGACAATAATAAAATTCCAGAAATACCTGATAAAATATGTTCATTTTTTGATGGAAATGAAACATATAATTTATATTCTAAATTTCCGTTTGTATCATACATAAAAGGATAATCATAACTTTCTTTTGTATTGATTGTATAATACCCAGATTTTAGTTTTGTTGCTAAACCATCTTTACTATACACACCATATTTAAAATCTAAATTGATATTTCTTTTAACTAATTCTTCTTTTATAGTTAATGATAATTCTCTATTGCTAATTCTTTGATGAATTGGTTTTCTACTCAAAAAATCTCTAAAGACTTCCTTATACTCTGCATTTGCTAACTGAGGCAGTCTTTTTGAATATGAAAACCTCGTTTCATCAACAGATGTAAAAGAATTGTCTAAACCTTTTATTAATCTTGATTGAAAAAAATCTTTCTTACCAGAAACTCTTTTTAAAATAATAGAATCATTATCTAAAAAATCTACAGGAAGTTTAAAATTTTCTTCTAAAATAGTGGCTCCAAAAGTAAATTTTTGTTTAGTTGCTGTATCAATTTGTTGAAAAAAGTAATTTCTAATTTGTGCTCTATCAGCTCTACCTTTATCTTTGATTAAACTTGCAACTAACTTTTCGAATTCTGCTTCTTCTCTTAGTTTGACTCTTTCTGAAACACTACCTAAAGATTTCTGAACTTCATTCTTAAATTGCTCTTGTTTACTAGCTAATGCATTGTTGATCCAAAACACCTGAACTGCGATGATTCCTATCAACGAGATACTCATTAAAACAACGATAAGAATAAACATCTTTTTCCTCATAAATCAAAGTTAATACTTTCAAAAATTGATTTTAAGGTTTTTAACCTAAATTAACGATTTAGATTAAAATTTAAGTATTTTTTAACAAAAATGTTGAATTTTACGAAATCTAAAACATCTTTTCTGTTAAAATATTATGGATTTTATTAACCTGTATTTTAGTAGTTTCAAGGTCAAAATTATAAATAACGTAATGAGATTGTAGCAATTTTTTATCTTCTAAATACTGATTTTTCATCCTATCGATAACAGCTTCTTTTGTAGAGTTATCTCGCTGTATAGTTCTTTGAATTCTTGTTTCTAAATCAACAAAAACTGTGATGATAAAATCGCAATGCAAACTACTTTTACTTTCAAAAAGAATTGCATTTTCGTACAAAACATAATCCTTATTTAAGTTTAAGGCTACAAATTCTTTAAAATGTTTTTTTACTTCAGGATGCACAATTGAATTCAACTGTTTGAGTTTATTTTTATCCTTAAAAACAATATTAGAGATAAACGCTCTGTTAAGTCCTTCTGTATCATAAGCTTGAACACCAAAAAGTTTTGTAATTTTAGTTCTAATTGTTTTTGAAGTTACCATTAATTTTTTGGCTTCATCATCTGCATGGTAAATCGCTATATTTCCAAAAGTTTTAAAAAGTTTTGCTACTGTTGTTTTCCCACTACCAATTCCTCCTGTTAAACCTACAATCATGCTATTTTTGAATTAAATAATCAATCTTACTAGGTATTAATTTAACACTTTTTAAAAAAGGTGGTTTTTTTATAATTTTTGGAATCAAATAATTCAAATTGTTATTCTCAGCCGTTTTATAATCACATTTTATCTGAAAAGAATCTTCATCTATTTTATTAAAATTAGACAAAGCTACCACATAAACAACCTCCACTTTTTTCACTAAAGTATTTATGGTAATATTTTCTGGTAAATTTAGGATTTCAACATCCACTAATAAACTTCCTTCTGTAAATTTTTCTACTTTACCTGCAACAGTAACTTTAGCTATGTTAAAACGAACATTTTTTAAATTATTCGATTTAACAATAGCAACTTCTCGAGAAAAATCTTCTTTAACATCAGACAATTTTATAGGTTCTAACTGAATGCTCTTAAGGTTCTTAATTTGATTCTCTGGCCCAGAAACTAAAACACTATCAGGTTGCATTTGTATTGAGGACGATAAATCATACCCTACATGATAATCAATTTTAACATCAGCAACAATTGGCAACTTTTTAGTTTGTAAACTTCCCAAATTTAAAAACAAAGAATCTTTAGCAATTTGCTGTAAGTTTACACCAATAGACAACTGTTTTTGGATAGCTGTTTTATAACTTCTTGTTAAAAGATAATAGGTAGATTTTTTCTTTCTATTTAGAGAACTCGCGTCTAAAACAATCTGTTTTTGTTTAAATTTAGTAAGCGCAATTTTAAATCCTGAAGCTTTTATAGTTACTTCTAACTGTTTAAGTGGTTCTTTTTGTAGTAGTAAGTTTTGAGGTATGTTCTCATATGCTATCGGCAGAATAATTGAAGTTGTATATTCTTTAGACATTGTGATTAAAATCCATATTAAAATTGACACACACAAAAAACCAATAAAACTTTTAGAAACTCCTTTACTTTTTTTCAAACCTTGGTTTATATTTTATTGCAAGCTACATAAAACCTCTTAAAAAAAAAAGTGAGTTTTTGATTTACAAAAACTCACTTTTTAATTTGTAGAAATCTACTTATTTTTTTGCTGGTGTGTTGAGTTTTTTACTCAATTCCATAGAAATAGCAGAACGTTCAAATCTAATTTTTCCAGCTCCAGTTTCAATGGTAACTGTATTATCAGAACTATTCACTTCTACTATTTTACCATGAATACCACTAGAAGTAATCACTTTTGTTCCTTTTTTTATTTCAGCTTGAAATGCTTTTTCCTTCTTTTGACGATTCATTTGAGGTCTTATCATAAAGAAATAAAACACAACTATGATTGCTAAAAAAGGTAACATACTCATTAAGCTACCTGCAGCTTCTTGTAAAGCTATTACTGTAAATATCATTATTTTTTTGACTTTGGTGTTACAGAACCTTTTAATGTTAATACCTCTCTACCAGATTCTGTGTTGGTAGTTAAAGTAACTGTTTTTTGCTGTCTATTAGGTTTTCCTGAAGTATTAAATTTTACTTTAACGTCTCCTGTTTCTCCTGGCTTAATAGGCGCCTTTGGCCAAACAGGAACAGTACAACCACATGAACCTTGTGCGTTGGTAATTACTAAATCTGTTTTACCTGTATTAGTAACTTTAAATACAGTTTCAACAATATCGCCTTCATTTACTGTTCCAAAATCATAGATTTTTTGATTTAAAGAAATTGATGCTGTTCCTTTTTTAATATTTGCATCTCTTACGGCTGCATTATTTAAATTTTCTTTATTAATTTTTTTTGTAGCATCTATGTTTTTACATCCTGTAAAAAATAATACTGAAGCAAATGACAATGCTATAAATGTAATTTTTTTCATAATATTTAAATTTCTGTAAAAGTAAATAAATTAATATCTAGAAACAATATTTTATAATAAACCTCTACCTATTTTAACGATTCTTTTATTTTTGATAAACTCCTTAGATATTCTATCTAAAACACCATTTATAAAGTAACTACTTTTCTCAGTTGAATAGTCTTTTGAGATTTCTATGTACTCATTGATAGTAACTTTTGTTGGGATAGATGGAAAATGTAAAAATTCTGATATTGCCATTTTAATTAAAATCAAATCAATATCTGCAATTCTTTCTTTTTCCCAATTCGGAGTTTTCTCTTCAATATCTTTTTCGTATCCTGTATGTTTTAATATTGTTTTCTTATATAACTTAGAAACAAATTCTTCATCATCTGAATCTTTATATAAATTACCCAAAACAAAAATATTGTTTGGTTTACACTTACTTAAAGATTTCACCACCCAAGTATTTACAAAAGGAATATCATCTACCCAAGAAATCATTTTATCTTCATAATATTCTGCTAATTTTTCATTAGGAGCAATAATTTCCTTAAAAAAATCAATGGCGAAAGCTTTGTCTATTTTATATGAATCTTCAATTGTATTCAAGTATTTTTTATACAAATCACTTTTTTGTAATTCGTCAAAAATAATTTTTACATATTCATCATCTAACTCCCAATTTCTCAAATTATTGATTTCTATATAACCTTCTATACTGATGCTTTCTGCAATAGAATTAATTACTTTGTTTTCAATAAATTTTGTATTAGGTTTTAAATCTTCTTGAGTTGCAAGAAT
This sequence comes from Polaribacter septentrionalilitoris, assembly GCF_009832745.1. Classification (GTDB taxonomy): domain Bacteria; phylum Bacteroidota; class Bacteroidia; order Flavobacteriales; family Flavobacteriaceae; genus Polaribacter; species Polaribacter septentrionalilitoris. Next base: position 29,962 of record NZ_VRMJ01000049.1, read on the forward strand.
TTTCTTCTTAGAAAGAGCAATTTTTTTTGCTGCTAGTTTTTGTACTTCTACCATTAAAAGTAGGTTTAAAACGTACAAATCCAACATTTTTAAAATACTATGTTTTAAAAATTTTTCTTCTTTGACAATATCGTCGTTGTGAGATTGGAGTGTTGCGTAAAGAGATTGCATTACTTTAACTCGAATATGTCTTCTGTTTATCATTATAAAGAACTTATCATAAAATTGCGCTGCAAAAATAGTATTATTTTATTTTTATTCTCTAACCTTTTTTAATTCTTTTTTAAGAAAAAGTATTGTGGTTAATCTTGTATCTTCGTGCTTTATTTCCTTTTTACAAATTATTTCTTTTGAAAGAACTAAAATATATAAATAAGTATTTTTCCAAGTACAAATGGAGAATACTAATTGGGCTTTTAATTACGATATTATCAAAGCTTTTAGCCTTAAAAGTTCCTCAAATTGTTGGGGATTCTCTAAATGTTGTTGAAGATTATCAAGATGGCATTATTAAAGATATTGCTGTTGTTAAAGATGAACTTCTTTTTAATGTATTAATTATAGTTGGTGTAGCATTACTTTCTGGTTTTTTTACTTTTTTAATGAGGCAAACAATTATTGTTACTTCTAGATTGATAGAATTCGATTTGAAAAACGAGATTTATCAACAATACCAAAGATTATCACTTAATTTTTACAAAAAAAATAGAACTGGAGATTTAATGAATAGAATCTCTGAAGATGTTTCTAAAGTAAGAATGTATGTTGGACCTGCAATTATGTACAGTATGAACATGATTGTGCTTTTTGCAGTTGGTTTTACACAAATGATTAGTATTGATGTAAAACTAACACTATACACGCTAATTCCTTTTCCTTTATTGTCAATTTCAATCTTTGTATTGAGTAAGGTAATTCATAAAAGAAGTACTATTGTTCAACAATATTTATCTAAACTCACCACTTTTAATCAGGAGTTTTTCTCCGGAATTAATGTTGTAAAATCGTACGGAATAGAAAAATCAATCATTAAAGATTTTGATGAAATTGCCAATGAAAGTAAAGAAAAAAACATCAATTTACACAAAGCCAATGCGTTGTTTTTTCCTTTAATGATTCTCTTAATTGGGATTAGTAACTTACTCGTAATTTATATTGGAGGACAACAATATATTAATAATGAGATACAAATAGGAACCATCATTGAGTTTATGTTGTATGTAAATATTTTAACATGGCCAGTTGCTGTTGTGGGCTGGGTAACTTCTATGGTTCAGCAAGCAGAGGCTTCTCAATTAAGAATTAATGAATTTTTAAAACAGGTTCCAGAAATTCAGAATAACAATACTGATAGCGCTAACATTAATGGTAATATTGATTTTAAAAATGTAACTTTCACCTACGATGACACCAATATTACCGCCTTAAAAGACATTAGTTTTTCTGTAAAACCTGGTGAAACTATGGCTATTTTAGGAAAAACAGGCTCAGGAAAATCTACAATTATAGAACTTATTGCAAGATTGTATGATATTGACAATGGGGCTATTTTATTAGACAAAACCAACATCAAAGAAGTAAATTTAGACGATTTAAGAAGTCAGATTGGTTTTGTACCTCAAGATCCTTTTTTGTTTTCTGATACCATTAGTAATAATATTAAATTTGGAAAAGAAGAAGCTACCGAAGAAGAAATAACTACAGCCGCAAAAAATGCAGATGTACATAAAAATATTATTGATTTTCCTAAAGGATATGATACAATTCTAGGAGAACGTGGTGTTACGCTTTCTGGCGGACAAAAGCAACGTGTATCTATTGCGAGAGCAATTATCAAAAAACCAAAAATCTTAATTTTTGACGATTGTTTATCGGCTGTAGATACAGAAACAGAAGAAAAAATCTTATCTAATTTAGAGCGAATTTCTAAAAATATTACCACTTTTATCATCAGTCATAGAGTTTCATCAGCAAAAAACACAGATAAAATTATTGTTTTAGATGACGGAAAAATCACTCAACAAGGAACTCATAATCAACTAATAACAGAAGAAGGCTATTACAAAGAGTTGTATGATCAACAACTTTTAGAAAAAGAAATTTAATCTTTAACATTGCTACATAAAATATTTTGTTAGATTTGTTCAGTATAACAAACATATTATAATTACTATTTTAAGAAAATTATGGCAGAGAGAGTTGAACAGGAAGAAATTTTTTCACAAGTATTAAGAGCAGGAAGAAGAACTTATTTTTTTGATGTTAGAGCAACAAAAGCAGACGATTACTACTTAACTGTTACCGAGAGTAAAAAATTTACACATGATGATGGTTCTTTTCATTATCAAAAACACAAAATTTACTTATACAAAGAAGATTTTTCTGAATTTAAAGAAATGTTAGCGAAAGCAACAGATTATATTTTAGAAGAAAAAGGTAGCGAAGTAATTAGTGAACGTCATCAAAAAGACTTTAAAAAGGAAGAAACTACTGAAGAAACTACATCTTCAAAAAGTTTTACAGACGTTTCTTTTGACGATATATAGCACACATTTACTATTTCTGGTGAAACAGTTAAAAAGCTGTTTTATCGTAAATTATTCAATTCAAATTCAATTACGCAATTAAAAAACTACAAGTTTATTCTTGTGGTTTTTTTATTTACAAGACATTTTTCATGGTTTTGGCTTTAGAAACCGTTTCTTGAAACTCTTTTTCTGGAATACTCTCTTTTGTAATTCCGCCTCCAATATAAATTGATGCAATAGTGTCTGAAATCTGCATACATCTTAAATTTACAAAAAGAGACGATTGTTGATTTTTAAAATTCAATTCACCCAAAAACCCTGTATAAAAAGAACGATGGTAGTTCTCATTTTCAAGAATAAAGTCTTTTGCCAAGTTTCTAGGCAAACCACATACCGCAGGTGTTGGATGCAGTCCTCTTATTAAAGATGCTAAACTTGCATTATTATTAAGTTCACCTTTAACATTTGTTTTTAAATGCAAAAGGTTTCCTGCTTTTACAGTTTTAGTTTTATCAATTTTTAAGGCTGATGAAATGGATTGCAATTGATTTTTAATAAAATCTGTTACCAACTGTTGCTCTTCTAACTCTTTCTTCCCCCACGTAACAGTATTCGTGTTTTGATAGACTTGAGTTCCTGCCAAAGACATGGTTTCAAATTTTCTGTTTTTAATATTCAATAACGTTTCTGGTGAAGCTCCCAACCACAAACCTATCTCTGGATGAAACCAAACATATACAAAAGCATTTTTGTAATTTTTAAGTAGCTCTATGAAGGTTTTTAAAAAGTTAAAATCTACCAATGGTAAAGCTTCTTTTCTAGAGATTACAATTTTTTCTAGGTTAGATGTAGTAATTTTTTCAATTGTTTTTTTTACTAAACTGATATGAAAATCTTTATCTAAAACCTCTTCTGATAATGATTTCTGTAGATGAACACTTTTTTCTAAGTTTAAATGTTCTGTTAAAAAAACACCTTCTTTCAAAGGAAATAGTATCGTTTTCTCATTCGCATCAAAAGGCGAAAACACAAACCCGTTTTCAGAAAAATCTTCTGTATACCTTAGTGCATTAGATTCCATAAAAAGTGCAGAAAGTTCATCAGAATTTGGTTTTCTGTAGGCTACAAAAGGTAAGTTTTTGTAATGTGAATCTTTAATTTTGTGTAAAATTTCGTTGAACAATAGTAAAATTATTTTTTATCTAAAACGATGTTGGTAAGTTTGCAAATAGAAATTAAATGACCTTCTTCATCAATAATTTTTATTTCCCATAAATGTGTGGTTCTTCCTTTGTGAATTGGTTTTGCAACACCAAAAACTACTCCATCTTTTTTACTTTTTAAATGATTGATGCTTAACTCAATTCCTTTTATAATTTTGTTTTTAGTATCCACAAAAAGCGCAGACGCACAACTCCCAACAGTTTCTGCAAGAGCTGCAGTTGCACCTCCATGTAAAATTCCGTAGGGTTGATGCACGCTCGAATTTACAGGCATTTTTGCAGTTACACTATTTTCTGAAACATCAACAAACTCTATATCAAGAGTTTCCATTAACGTATTTTTATTTAAACTATTTAAAGTTGCTAAAGTTTTAGATTTGTCCATTACAAATTTTTCTAATGTAAAAATACGTATAAAAAATTGTATTTTTGTTGCAGAAAAGTTAAACCATTTTATGTACAAAATACGCGTAATTTTAGATACTAAAGAAGATGTAATCAGAACCATTTTAGTTGATGACAATATTAATCTAGAACAATTGCATTTTACAATTGCAAAGTCTTTTGGCTTTGAAGGGCAAGAAATGGCTTCTTTTTATAGAACTGATGATGAATGGAATCAAGGTGAAGAAATTCCACTATTTAATATGGCTGAAGCTGGTGAAGGAATTTCTATGCTAATCTGTAAATTAAACGATACGTTGCCCATAGAAAATAGTAAATTGATTTATGTTTATGATTTTCTAAATATGTGGACTTTTTATGTTGATGTTATTGAAATTTCTTTAGATAAAAGAGGTGATTTACCACAAACTATTCTTACAGTTGGGGAAATTCCTAATGAGGCTCCTGATAAAGAATTCGTTGCAGAAAATTTAAATAAACAATTGGGTGATGAAGGTGACATAGATGATGAATTTGGTCATTTTGATGATGATTTTGATTTTAATGAGTATTAAATTGTGAGTACAAAAAAGAAAGGTATTTTAACTTCTGATAGTGAATGGAGGAAACACTTACGTAAATTAGGGAAACACTTTTTTTGGAAAGCTGAGAGAAAGGCTGGTAAAAATGAAATAAAAAAAGAATTGTAATTTTCTTCAAAACTCAGAAAAAACTCCCAACTTTTAACTTTGTTCTTCTTACTTACTTTTTTATTCTTCTTACTTTTTCAGTAACAAAATTGTAAATTAGTCGTCATATTTACATAACCGACTAAAACAATTTCTTTGGAAACCATCTTATCACTCAAAAACCTCGATAAAAAATACGGAAGTGTTCACGCGGTAAACAACCTTTCTTTTGATATTCAAAAAGGGAATGTTTACGGAATTCTTGGTCCTAATGGAAGTGGAAAATCTACTACTCTAGGCATCATTTTAAACGTTGTTAATAGAACTTCTGGAAAGTTTTCTTGGTTCAATGATAGTTTATCTACTCATGAAGCCTTAAAAAAAGTAGGTGCTATTATTGAGCGTCCTAACTTTTATCCTTACATGACTGCAGCTCAAAATTTAGCCTTAATTTGTAAAATTAAAGGAATAACTACTGAAAAAATTGATGAGAAACTTAAAGTTGTAAATCTTTACGAAAGAAAAAACAGTAAGTTTAGAACCTATTCTTTGGGTATGAAACAGCGTTTGGCAATTGCTTCTGCATTATTAAACGATCCTGAAATTCTAATTTTAGATGAACCTACAAATGGTTTAGACCCTCAAGGGATTCATGAAATTCGTCAAATTATCAAAAAAATTGCCGCAAACGGAACAACTATTTTGTTAGCTTCTCACCTATTAGATGAAGTAGAAAAAGTATGTTCTCATGTAGTTGTGATAAGAAAAGGAGTAAAATTATATAGTGGTCGTGTTGATGAAATGACTGCTTCAAATGGTCTGTTTGAACTAAAAGTAGACACTAATGAAGAGCATTTAATTAATATCTTAGAAGAGCATCCTGCTATTGGTAAAATCACCAAAGAACACGAAACAATTATTGCAACACTAAGCAAAACAATTTCTTCCTCAGAAATAAATGAATACTTGTTTGGCAAAGGAATTATTTTATCTCACTTAGTGAAACGTAAACCAAGTTTAGAGCAACAATTCTTAGATTTAACCAACAACAACTAATCAACAAAACACATCAAAATGTTAAGACTTCTTACCATAGAATTTCATAAATTAAAACACAATAGAGCAAGTAAAGTATTATCTATAATTTACTTTGGCTTATTAACTTGTATAGCATTAATTGCTGCCATAAAATTTGATATTGGCCCAGTGAAGTTTCATTTAGCTGATGCTGGTATTTTCAATTTCCCTTACATTTGGCATTTCAACACATACATTGCTTCTATTTTAAAGTTCTTTTTACTGTTAGTTATTGTATCAATGATGGCTAATGAATACAGTTATAAAACATTAAAGCAAAACTTAATTGATGGACTAAGTAAAAAAGAGTTTGTACTATCTAAATTCTATACGGTCATTGCTTTTGCTTTTATCTCAACAGTTTTTGTATTTGTTGTATCATTGATATTGGGGCTAATTTATTCTGATTACAATGAATTTGCCATCATCGTTTCTGACTTAAAATATTTAGTTGCTTTTTTTATAAAACTAGTTGGCTTTTTCTCCATGGGATTATTTTTTGGAATTCTAGTCAAAAGATCTGCTTTTGCAGTTGGTGCAATGGTAGTTTGGTTGATTATAGAAAGCATGTTTAAAGGATATTTATTCTGGTCATTTAAAGATGCGAGTAACACTACAGAAAAGGTAGATAGCATCATGCAATTCCTACCTTTTGAAGCAATGGCAAACTTAATAAAAGAACCTTTTTCTAGATTAGGGGCAGTTAAATCAGTTGCAAATCAAATTGGAGAAACATTCACAAAAAGTTATGATGTTCAGTTCACTACCATCTTCATTGTTTCTGCATGGACGTTTATTTTTATTTATTTGTCCTATGCACTGTTAAAAAAGAGAGATTTGTAATACATTTTAAATATATTTGACTTTAAGTTTTGTATTATCGTCAAATGAAGAATTTTTCACGTCTTTTACTACTTTTTTTTGCATTAAATGTATTTTCTCAAAAGGAAGCAAATTTTTGGTATTTTGGTTTTAATGCAGGTTTAGATTTTTCAAATTGTAACCCAGTTGCCTTAGAAAATGGTAAACTAAGTACTTTTGAAGGGTGTTCAACCATTTCAAACTCAAATGGTAATTTATTATTTTATTCTGATGGAACAACTGTATGGAATAAAAATCATGATGTTATGCCTGGAGGTGTAGGTTTAAGAGGAGATTCATCAAGTGCACAATCTGCTTTATTTGTTCCAAACCCAGAAAATTCAAATATTTATTATTTATTTGTTGTTAGCAATTCTCGAGACCCTGGCTTTTACTACTACACGATAGACCTTTCTACAAATGGAGGTCTGGGAAGTGTTGTTGATGGACCTGTAGATTTAAATAATGGTGAAAGAGATAATTGGACAGAAAGAGTAACAGCAATTCAATCTAATAAAAGTAATGAGTTTTGGATAATTTCTGCAAGTAATAATAGAATTTATTCTTATAAGATAACAAAAAATGGTGTAGATTATACTCCTGTAATATCTAATATTAATGGTGACAATATAGAAAACAGAGGAAGTTTAAAAGTATCTCCAGACGGTTCAAAATTAGTTGTTACTAGTCAAACCTCTGACTGTTTACTATTTGATTTTAATACTGCTGGTGGAACTGCATCTAACAAACAAATATTAAATATTAATTCAGGTAGTTATGGAGCAGAATTTTCTCAAACAGGAAATCGTTTATACATTTCTACAGGTACTCAAAATCAAACCAATCCAAATCCTAATGATTCTTATATTTATCAATACGATTTAACTCTGAATACTATTGAAGATATTAATAGTTCAAGAACTACCATTAATACTTGGTATGGTTTTAGGGGTGCATTACAATTAGGACCTGATGCTAGAATTTACTATGCAAAAAGTGGAGAATCCTCATTAGGAGTAATTAATAAACCTGAAGAACTAGGAAGTAACGTAAATTATGTTCATAATGGAATATCACTAGGCTCTAGAACTTCATCAGAAGGCTTACCCCCTTTTATACAATCTTTTTTTAAAGTTGCTTTAACAGATATTGATACGGGTATAAAAATTGCAGGAGAACTATTGGTATGTATTGGTGAAACTAAAAAATTAGGAATCAACAATATTTTAGATTTCGATGACACCGCAGACACATCAAAACCAATAATTTATAATTGGTACAGAGATAATGTACTTTTAACAGGGGAAAATAGCAGTATAATTACAGTAGGAACATCATCTAGAGACACAGATGGAGTTTACACTTTAAAAACAACTTATTTTAATAATTGTGGTAGAGAAAGGTCTTTAGAAGCAATAGCAAATATTAAATTTGCACCTAAGCCAACAATAAATACAATTAATATCTATGAACAATGTGATTTTGATACAAACTCCACAGACTACATAACAAGTTTTAATTTAACTACAAAAGAATCTGAAATTTATACTGGATCTGAAAGTGTTAACATAGAGTTTTTTGAACTGAGCGATACAAGTTTTACAAATCCTGTAGGTAAAGATAATTATCGAAATATCACACCAACCTCACCCACCAACGGAAATCATAAATTGGTGGTAAGAGTTACAAATACAACTACTTTATGCGCTGAAATTGGTGAAATAGAACTAAGGGTAAACCCTTCTTCATCTTCTATAAATTACTCTGACATATATACCTGCGAAATAGACCTAAATTCAAATAACCCTGACAGTAGAAATAACGTTGGTAGTGGTAATTCTTATTATGATTTTGATTTAAAAACTACAGAAATAATTAACAACTCTGCAGGGAGTTTATCAAACTCAACTCATGATTTCTCTTACTACAAAACAATAGCTGATGCTGGACTTCAAAATAATAGAATTGAAAAACCATATGAATCAACATTATTTAACAATGGAGAAGATGTTTTTGTTAGAATTTCTTTAAAAGGTTCAGGAGCATGTGAAAGTATTGGTAATTTTAAAATTTATATTCAAGATTTACCTACTCCTCAAGGTAACACCTCTCCAATTACTCTTTGTGTAAACAACCCTATACTTAGTCCACAACCTAATACTGTTCCATTAAACGCTAGTACTAATGTTTCTGGAGATAGGTATGTTTGGTATAGAAATGAAACTCTTTTAAACATTCCAAATACTCCTGTTTTAAATGCGAATAAAGAAGGTACTTATCGAGTTGAAGTCTTTAGAACCTATACTAATGACCCCTCAAATACACAAGATGATTTCGATTGTATGGGTTACAATACATTTACCGTCAATGAATCTAACGTTGCACTAATTGAATCAGTAGAATTTGTAGACAATCAAGATACTCCAGATGAAAATACAATAACTGTTAAAGTTACTGGTAAAGGAGATTATGAATATGCTCTTAACAATAACAGTATCAATAATTTTAATAAGGGATCAGAAAACTTAACTTTCACTTTTAAAAACGTAAAACCAGGGTTAAACACAATTTACATTAGAGATAGAAATGGATGCGGAATAATAGAATCTGATAAAGTATCATTTATTTATGTGCAAAGACATTTTACTCCTAATGGGGATAATTATTTTGATTTTTGGACTGTACAAGGAATTAACAACTCGTTTTACACATCAGTGAAATTAAATATTTTTGACAGGTTTGGAAAATTACTTAAAACTGCTGACCTGAAGACAGAAAATGGTTGGAATGGTTTTTCTAATGGAAAAATGATGCCTAGTAATGATTATTGGTATAATTTAGTATTAATTGATATTCATGGAAACATTAGAAAAGAAGTAGGACATTTCTCTCTATTAAGAAGATAATTTATCAAAAAACTTAAATTAAATACGGATATTTTTTTACAAAGTATCCGTATTTTTACATCATGGAATTTAAATTGAAATCAGAATTCTCCCCTACTGGAGACCAACCAGAAGCAATTAAAGAACTTTCTCATGGAATTTTATCTGGCGAAAAGTTTCAAACTTTATTGGGAGTAACTGGTTCTGGTAAAACATTCTCAGTTGCAAATGTGGTAAAAGAAGTTAAAAAACCGACTTTGGTTTTAGCCCATAACAAAACGCTAGCAGCACAATTGTATTCTGAATTTAAACAGTTTTTCCCTGAAAATGCTGTAGAATACTTTGTTTCGTATTATGATTATTATCAACCAGAAGCCTACATACCTGTTACAGGAACCTATATAGAAAAAGATTTATCTATTAATGATGATATTGAGCGCTTGCGTTTAAGCACCACCTCTTCTCTACTTTCTGGAAGAAGGGATGTTTTAGTGGTGGCTTCTGTTTCTTGTTTATATGGTATTGGTAATCCTACAGAATTTAAGAAAAATGTAATTCCTGTAGAAGTTGGTCAACAAGTTTCCAGAACAAAGTTCTTACATCAATTAGTAACTAGTTTATATTCTAGAACAGAACATGAGATAAAAAGCGGAACTTTTAAAGTAAAAGGTGATGTGGTCACCATTTACCCATCTTATGGAGATAATGGTTACAGAATTCATTTTTTTGGTGATGAAATTGAAGAAATAGAAGCTTTCGATTTAGAGAGTCAAACTATTTTAGAACGTTTTGAACACCTAAACATTTACCCTGCAAACTTATTTGTAACTTCTCCTGATGTGCTGCAAAATGCCATTCATCAGATTCAAGAAGATATGATGAAACAGGTTGATTATTTTAAAGAAATTGGAAAACATCTAGAAGCAAAACGCTTAAAAGAACGTACAGAATTCGATTTAGAAATGATTCGTGAATTAGGGTATTGTTCTGGAATTGAAAACTATTCTCGTTATTTAGACGGACGAAACCCAGGCACAAGACCTTTCTGTTTGTTGGATTATTTTCCTGATGATTATTTAATGGTGATTGATGAAAGTCATGTAACAGTTCCACAAACACACGCCATGTATGGTGGAGATAGAAGTAGAAAAGAAAACTTGGTTGAATATGGGTTTAGATTGCCTGCAGCAATGGACAATCGTCCTTTAAAATTTGAAGAATTTGAAGAACTTCAAAACCAAACCATTTTTGTTTCAGCAACTCCTGCAGATTACGAATTGCAAAAAACAGAAGGCTTGTTTGTGGAACAAGTAATTCGTCCTACAGGATTATTAGACCCACCAATAGAGATTCGTCCAAGTTTAAATCAGATTGATGATTTGATTGAAGAAATTCAAGTTCGAGTTGAAAAAGACGAACGTACTTTAGTTACCACTTTAACCAAAAGAATGGCAGAAGAACTAACTAAATATTTAACTAGAGTTGATATACGTTGTAGATATATCCATTCTGATGTAGATACTTTAGAACGTGTAGAAATCATGCAAGATTTACGTAAAGGTTTATTTGATGTTTTAATAGGTGTTAACTTATTAAGAGAAGGTTTAGACTTACCAGAAGTTTCTTTAGTTGCCATTTTAGATGCTGATAAAGAAGGTTTTTTACGTTCTCATAGATCATTAACTCAAACTGTGGGTAGAGCAGCAAGAAATGTAAATGGTTTGGCAATAATGTATGCTGATAAAATTACCAACAGTATGCAAAAAACAATTGATGAAACAGATAGAAGACGTGAAAAGCAAATTGCATACAATACTGCTAACAACATCACCCCTACTCAAATCAACAAAAAAATTGACGATACTTTATCCAAGTCAGCAGTTTCAAGTTATCATTATGACAATGCAAAACAAGTAGCTGCAGAACAAGACTTGCAATATTTACCCAAAGAAGAAATTGAAAAACGCATTCGAAATAAACGAAAAGAAATGGAAGCTGCTGCTAAAAATCTCGACTTTATTGTTGCTGCCAAACTACGTGATGAAATTGAGATTTTAAAAGAAAAAATGTAAAGTATAAAAATTATTAAATTGGTATAACTTGTATTGGAGCTAACAATATTGTAAGTTTGCCCCATGAAAATAAGGATACATCAAGTTCGTAACTTTAGAATATTCAATTTTAACTTTTTAGTTTTTAGAAATCAATCTAAAAAATTCATACCTCCTCACCCATTCTTTTAAAGAAAAGAAGAAAAATAATTTTTCATTCTTAATTCTACACTTTATCGTTTTTAAAAATGTTTTAGCAATAAGCTACTCACTTTACCATCTTTTTAGATGTGTAAAATCAATACACAATAATGAAAATTAAAATTTTTGATGCCTTTCATAGGATGTCCTTTTTAACCATAAATAGAATTACCAAATTTTTAGAACAACATCTAGAAGATTGTAATGACAACAAAAATGCCATCAGACAATCACTTTTATATGCAGCTAAAGAAATTCCAAGCTTAGGAGGGTACACATTCATTGCTAAAGAAGATGGAATTATTGTAGGTGCAATTGTTGTAAACAAAACCGGGATGAAAGAATATCACCCAGAGAACCTTTTAGTCTATTTAGCAGTGCATAAAGAATATAGAAATAAAGGAATTGCTACAAAACTACTTAAAGAAGCAACCAAATATTGCAATGGAAATTTCTCTCTTAGAGTTCATAAAAAAAGCAGTGCTGTATCAATTTTTAAAAAAAACGGATTTACTTCTGAAAAAATTCAAATGACATTAAAAAAACACAATTAAAT
>NZ_VRMJ01000004.1 GCF_009832745.1 Polaribacter septentrionalilitoris
GCTAACAAAATAGGCTATAAAACCGCTAAAAGAAGATTTAAAATGGAACTCAGAAATTTAGCTATTGCCTTGATAGTTCTAAAATGTGAAGGAAATTTAGACCATTTTGAAACCTAAAAAAATGGCCAGAATTTCTTCCGACCATGACTAAGCATATTGCTCCCTTTTTTTATGATTTTATTAAAGGTTGTTTTGAAATATTTTTATTTTACTTCGGTTTTAGGTTAATTACAAAACAGAGCAATTAGTCTTACAAATTGTTATTTTTCTAAGAGAACGCAGATAGAACCTGCTAAAATTTCTTTTTCACTAAATTTATGATAATCAGGATGAAGTTTTAATTCTTTATACTTTAGGTATTTATCTGAATTTTTATCTACTGTGTCATATTCGATATGAGTTATTTTAAAACCTGAATTTTCAAAAATTGCAATATACTCAGGAAGTCTAAGTCTATTATGGTAATCGAATTTTGTTTGAATTCTATTCCATTCTTTTTTAGAGTATTTCAAAAAATCATAAAGAGATAAAGTTTTATCAGAATAGGCTCTATGATCTGAAGGAGAAATTAAATGAAGTATTTTTATGTCATTATTGAGTTCGTTATAAAATTTTTTGTGCATATTTTCAATATCGATAGGAGTAACATGTTCTAGAACAAATCTTGAATAAATTAGTTTAATATCTTTTTCAATAGATGCGTTAATTATATTTTTTTTTGGATGGTAATCTATAAAATTTGGTAAATTCAAATTATTACATTTTCGGGTCTTGAAATTTGTTTTTTTAAAGTGTTTTAATGTTAATTTAATTCTCTTATTACTATAGTGTTTATTTATATCGTATGTAATAATTTTTGAAACCATAAATTTCAATTTTATTAAAATAGGCATAATTGGAACCCATCCTGAACCAATTTCAATGATTTTTTGATTTTTTAATTCAATATTAGATTCATTTAAAATAGATTCAATCTTTTTTAGGCTTTGAAAATTAGAGTTAACTTTTGTTTCAATTTCATTGAATGATTTTTTTTGAAGAGAATGATAAATTGAATATCCTAATTTATTAGGTAGTTTATCAAGAATTTGTAGAATAATAGTTTTTTTCTGATGATATTTCATTTTAATATTTTACTTACTTACGTCTATAAAAGGGTATAATGTTTAATAAATGCAGTTAGTAAAGTTAGTTTTTTAATATTAAAAAATCAATAATTATAAATACTTGTTTTAAAGTTAGCCATTTGTAATTGTTAGTTGTTCATGAGCAATTTCTAGAGTATCTATAGCAACTTTATTTCCATCAGATTTTAAAGCTGTACTTGTAATTTTTGTAGGAAATGCATTGTCCAATTGCCACTGCATGGTTACTTTTCCTGCTTCATCTAAGAGTTTAATAAGAACTGTACGCCTTGTAATGGTGTTCATTTTAATTTCGCTATACCAATTCCAAAAGGTATTGTCATTTACAAAAACACCTCGTTTTAAGGTAACATTTCCATATTTTGCAATCCTAGGCATTTTAAGTGTAGAGAATAGTTTGCTATTGCTTTTTCGGTATTCTATATTTTGATTTTCTACATCCATTCCAGACACTTCTTGAAAAGGAACACCTTTCAATTCAGTTCCTAAATCAACTTCAAATCGAAACTTTGGCATTGGCCAAGATACCTCTTCTTTACTTTCGTCATCTGCCATATTATGCGTTTTAGTAGTGATTAAACATTCTGAGCTAATTTATTTGATTAGACAAAGAAAATCAATGCGTGTAAATACTTGTTTACAAAAAAACCAAGCGTTAACTTGGTTTTATCAATTGTATTTTTGTGGCTGTATTATCCTAAATAAGATTGTAATACTTTTGTTCTAGACTTTGTTTTTAAAGTTCTAATAGCTTTTTGCTTTACTTGCCTAACACGCTCTCTAGATAAATCAAACTTTTCACCTATTTCAGTTAAACTGTAAGCATTTTTGCTGTTAATTCCATAATACATTTTTATAACTTTAGCTTCTTTATAAGATAAGGTTGCTAGGGCTCTATTAATTTCTGTAGATAGGGATTGTTGCATTAAATTCTTGTCTGGTTTTGGAGATTCACCAGATTGCAAAACATTATACAGATTAGAATCTTCACCTTCTCTAAAAGGTGCATCCATAGAAATATGTTTTCCAGAATTTTTCATGCTTTGTGCTACACTAGTTACGGTAGTATCTAGCTCATTGGCAATTTCTACATAGGTAGGCACACGTTCATTCTTTTGCTCTAATTTAGAGTATATTTTATTTATTTTGCTAATGCTACCAATCTTATTTAGTGGTAAACGTACAATTCGAGATTGTTCTGCTAGAGCATTTAAAATGGATTGACGAATCCACCAAACAGCATAAGAAATGAATTTAAAACCTCTAGTTTCATCAAAACGATTTGCGGCTTTTACCAAACCTAGATTTCCTTCATTAATTAAATCAGATAATTTTAAACCTTGATTTTGATATTGCTTAGCTACAGAAACCACAAATCGTAAATTTGCTTTCACCAACTTGTTGAGCGCTCTATGATCTCCTTGTTTAATTTTTATTGCCAATTCAACTTCTTCATCAGCAGTAATTAAACCAATCTTGCTTATTTCTTGAAAGTATTTTTCTAAAGATTTAGCGTCTCTGTTGGTTACTTGTTTTACAATTTTTAGTTGTCTCATATAGTATATCTAGTTTTAATGTTATATAAATAAGTTACAATCGTCACAGTTTTTAATATTACCATTATAGGTTTCACGATATTGATGAATAGTTTGTAGCGGAATAAATAAAAAATATTTCTTAATAGTTGTAACTCTTGAGTTTAACATCCCCATTGCTGAAGAATAATATTTTTGATATTTTGTTTTTCGTTTTATATGTATAATTTTCATAAACGCAGATTTTTATAAGCACCAGTAGATATGGAACTTGTAGTAAATAATTCTTTAATTTTGGATGGGTAATTATTTTCTTTGAAAAGAAATGAGGAAACTAGAAAACAGGAGGTATAAATTTATCAGATTGATTTTTGAAGACTGTCAAATCAAAATTATAAACCCTTATGTTTCTTTTACAGTAAATTGAGGAATTTCTCATGTGCTGCAAAAATACAAAAAAACAGTCATTTTTACTAAAAAATGACTGTTTTTGTTTGGTTTTTATTGATTTTTAATCAAAAAAAATTAAAATTTTAGGGTAAGACCAACTAAGAAATTTCTAGTGGCTTGAGGGTAATATCCAGCACCGTCAACTGTAGTTATTGTTCCTGGGTTAGACCAATTATCATCATATGTATAGTAATATCCTCTGTCTACATATTCTGCATTAAAAATATTATTGATTAAAGCGGTAATGGTAATGGTATCAAAAATCTTGTTTGGTTCTATTTGATAAACAATGTTTAAATCACTTGTAAAAAAGCTATCTAAAATATCATCATTTGAAATTGCACTACTAAAATTGCTCATTAATTGCTCGCCAACATATTTAGATAAGAATGAAAACTGTAAATTTTCTGCAGCATTATACGTAAAGATATTACCTAAAACTATACTTGGAGAAAAAGAAATATCAGTATTGCCTAAAGGTGTAGGAGTTGGGTTTCCATCTCTTGTAATAAAAAAGTTTCTGTTTTTATTCTGACTAAAAGCAGCATTTGGTCTAATAGAAAAGGCGTCAGAAATGGTAATGTCTGCATCCATTTCTAAACCTAGCCTGTAACTACTTCCAGAAGTTGCTCTCACTGGCGCTCCAACATTATCAATAGCTCCTGTTAAGACCAATTGATTGTCATAATCCATGTAATAGATATTGGTATTTAGTTTGATGTTTTCTGTCTTTAAACGCCATCCAAATTCGTAATCAAATAAGGTTTCTGGAGTTGTAACTCCGCCTTCAAAATCGCTTCTATTTGGTTCTCTATTGGCAACTGCAAAAGAAGCATATAAGTTATTGCTTTCATTTAGATTATAGGTAAAACCAAATTTCGGATTGAAAAAATTGAAATCAGCATCTACATCAATAGGTATTAAATCTGAAGTAATTCCAAGGGTTTGATAGTTTACAAAACGTCCTTGTAAATCTAGATAACCAGATAATTTCTCACTGATTGCAAAATTTGCTTTTGCAAAGATTGAGAAGTCTGTCTTTTTAGCATCAGAAAAATAATAACGATCTCTAATACTAACATTAGGTGCTAGATCTTCTCCCCAAATAACTTCACCAAAGTGATCTCCTTTGTAATTAGAATAAGAGATTCCTGAAATAAAATTAATTTTATCTGTTTTGTAGTTGGTGTTAAAGTTTACTACATAAAAATCATTATCAAGCCAACGTCTTACAATTACATCTGTTCCATCTGCAATTAAATTGTTAAAATCAGCAGCATCTTCATCATCTTTATATTGCTCAAAGAAACCTGAACCTTTGGTATAGTTTAGACCTAAATTGGTGCTCCAATTTTCACTCCATTTTTCATTCCAATGCAATTGATAATGGTCTTGTTGATAATCATCAACTTCGTTATCATATAAATAATGGTTGTATCTTCTATCAGAATTTCTAATATTGTTTGCTTGTTCTGCATTTAGACCTTCGTTTATGATAAAATCTTCAATACCTTGTATGTCTCCTGTTAATCTTACCTCAGGAGTGCCATACCATGCTTGATACGTTTTTTCTTTTCCTCCAAAAGTGATGGCTTTTATCAACGTGTTTTCATCAGTATAACTTGCTTGTAAATAATACGATTTCATATCAGCAAAGGCTCTATCGATATAACCATCAGAATAAATATTAGACAAACGACCTGCAATTTCTATGTGGTCATTAATTTTTCCTGTGCTAAACTTTACAGTGTGTTTTCTTGTACCAAAAGAACCAAATGAGTTCGAAATTTCACCATAAGCTTTATCAGCAACAGCATCTGTTAAGATGTTTAAACTCGCACCAAAAGCACCAGAACCATTGGTTGATGTTCCTACACCACGTTGCAATTGTAAATTTTGAGTAGAAGAAGCAAAATCTCCTAAATTTACCCAAAATGTTCCATGACTTTCTGCGTCATTATACGGAATTCCGTTTACGGTTACATTAATTCTTTCTCCGTTAGAACCACGTACGTTCATGTAGGTATACCCCACACCAGCACCAGCATCTGATGATGAAACTACGTTTGGTAAATAGTTCATTAAAATAGGAATGTCTTGCCCCAAGTTACGTTTTGCAATTTCTTTTTTAGATAAGTTAGAAAACGTTACAGGAATCTCTGCACTTACACGAACTGCAGAAACCAAAACTTCTTCTAATACTGTAGATTCTGAGTTTAGCTGAATAACAAAATAAGTGTCTTTTGTAATTTCAACCTTTTTAGAAATGGTTTTGTAACCAATAAAAGAAACTTCTATGGTAAATGTTCCTTTAGATAGTGGTAAACTGAACTCGCCATCAAAATTTGATGTGGTCCCTTTTTTGATTTCCTTTGCCAAAATACTTGCTCCTGGTAAAGGTTCTTGATTTTTATCTACAACTTTTCCTGAAAGTGTAAATGTCTGGGCGTTTGCAAGAATACTTACAAACAAGAATAAAAAAAATGATATTTTTTTCATTTTAAAAAAATTTAAAACGAATAAAAAGAGGCAATTATTCTTGATGTTATTATTGAATAATTAGATTTTACAACTTAAAAAAGTTGCGTTTTCCTAAACAGCATTACCTGTTCTAGGTTCAATGGGTATGATCTCAGCCTTTTACAGCACCCCTTTATGAGAACGCTGCAAAATTAAGTAGGAATTTTTTAATGAGAAATAAAAAACTAGTTTTTTTCTTCAATTAATTCATAACCTTGGTTGATCCCTTTTTCTATGGCAGGAACACCTTTATCCATCCAAACTGGTTTTGGAGCTCCTTTTAAATAATAATCAAAAAATTGTGCCATTCTTATGTTAAAATCTTTTCTGTTTTGAGTTTTTAATGGCCAATGAGGTTCCCCATTATAATTTAAAAACCAAGAAGGTTTTTGTAATCTTCTTAAAGCTGTAAAAAACTCAATTCCTTGATACCAAGGTACATGTCCATCAGCATCATTGTGCATGATTAGTAAAGGTGTGTTAATTTTATCAATATTAAATATGGGTGAATTTTCGATATAACGTGCTGGATATTGCCAAGGAGTTCCTCCAATTCTACTTTGTGTATGTTCATATTGAAATTGTCTGCTCAATCCTGTCCACCATCTTATTCCGCCATAAGCACTAATCATATTTACTACAGGAGCACCAGATTCTGCTGCTTTAAAAATATCTGTTTTCGTCACCAAATACGCTATTTGATAACCTCCCCAACTGTGTCCTTGCACCCCAATATTATCTTTATCTATAAATCCTTTTTCAATTAAAGAAGTTATACCAGGAATTACACAATTAAACGCACTTTCACCAGGATAACCTTCTCTATAATATACATCAGGATTAAAAATTACATAACCTCTACTGGTGTAAAAACTATAATTTATGGTTGATCTCCCAGGAGAAGGAGCAATGTGTCTGTGCAATCTGTCTGAGCTTTTTTCATAGAAATTTACAATCATTGGGTATTTTTTGTTTGGATCAAAATTTTCTGGTTTTACTAACATTCCTGTTAGTTTTTTACCATCTAAAGATGTCCAATTTACCAATTCATTTGTTCCCCAATTGTATTCTTTTTGCTGAGGATTTGCATCACTTATAACTTTACTATTTTTAAAATTAATATCAGAATAACGAATATTTGGGAATTCAGTAAAAGATTCTCTTGTATATATAATAGCATCATCTAGAACTGCTTTTTGTATTCTAGAATAGTTGTAATCACCCTCTATGAGTTGTTTTCCTTTTTTGTTTTTTGGATTATATTGATAGTATCCAGAAGCTTTAGTTTGCTCATTAAAAGTAGAAAATAACCATTTACCTTTTGGATTCAAAAATTGTTCTTCACGATCTAATTTAACATATCTATAAACAGTATTATTTTCTCTTCCGTTTGTAATTTTTGTTGATTTTCCTGTGTCTGGGTTGAACTCCCAAATGTCAAATCTATCATATAAAATAAGAGAATTGTCATCTTTTGTCCAGCCAGCAGTTCCGTAAGCTCTAGGAGTAGAAGGTGAGTCATGCAACTCATTATAAAAAACTTTGTTAGCTGTTAATTCCTTAAATGTTGAAGTCGAAATGTTGTATGTAAACCAAGTTTTATCAACATTGTTATACCCAAAGACGTATTGTCCATTTGGACTTAATCTTACGTTTCTAGAAGAAATTTTTGTCAATATTTTTTTTCTATTCCCTGTTTTTACATCAACAATTGCAATATCTCTTAAACGTAAAGCATCCCACTGACTTTGTATTTGATAGGGTTCAGGATTTTCTACCAAAGCATGAGCAGCATTTCCTTCACTTCCTAATCTAGCACTAGGATATTTGGTATTAGCAATTTGAACTATTTTGTTGTTTTTAAGATGAATTACAGTTTGATATGATTTCTTTTTATCGTTTTTTACTTGCAATTCTTGGACAGTATACAAACGAGGTTCGTTGTATGTCCAAACTTCTACATTTACAATTTCTTCAGCAATTAAAGTAGTGTCTTTTACAATTTCTGGCGTGGCCAAACCAAAAAACAATTTTGTTTCATCTTTCGAAAAACTGATTCTTCCGTAAGCAGAAACTTTATATCCTTTAGGGCTAGAACTATTATCTGCAAGTTTTTGAGCCGTTTTTAAACCTTCTTTCCAATGGTATAATTCGTTAGGTCTTCTTTGAGTTTTTGTAGTGTCTTTATCTACAACAAAAGCCAAATTTTTACCAGTTTCACTAAAATTAAGTTGATAGTATTTTGCTTTTTCATTTTGATAAATAGTATTGAGTGTATTATTTTTTAAGTTGTAAACCTGAACACTAGAGTTGTCTTTTTTAGTATCACCTGTAGTTGTAAAAGCCAGAAATTGTCCTTTTTCAGCAAAAGTATAATGTGTCACAAATTTAAAAGTATCTTGTTTTTTGTTTGCTAAATTTTTTAAAACAAGGTGATATCCGTTTTTAGCACTCGCTTTTTTTTCTTTCTTTTTTGAACCTTTTTTCTTTGCAGTTGTTTCAAATTGATAAGCGATGAAGCCACTCCATTTTAAGGGAGTTTTATACGATTTAATATTTCCGATTTTTGTAAGTGATTTAGATCTTATATCATAAATACCAATAGAGTCTTTTGGGAGTTTGTTCTTTTTCACCTTTCTTCGCTTTAACTCTGTAATACTATCTTTCCAAGCTTTAATGATGAAAACAGCAAATTTAGAATCGTATGAAAACACTCCTTTTGATGCACGATTGTAAGTAAAAACAGTATTAGCTTTACGATCTTTTATTTTTAAGAAATTGTCTTTTTCTCCTTTTTCTAAAGAATACATAATATAATCTCCATTAGGAGAAATTGTGGTGTTTTTAATACTGTTCCAGATGTCAAAATCTGCATGATCTAGTACTTTTTTTTGAGAAAAAGAAAGAAGTGTACAACAGGTAAAAAGAATAGAAAGTAGGGTTTTCATAAAAAAGAAATTTAAAGACTAAATATACTATAAAACAGCAACTTCTTTTAGAGGAATCTACAATAATTTTTTTCGATTGTTTTTCTTTTCAGAGTGTTTCTTTTTAGAGTCGAGTCTTTTTTTAATTGATGCTTTGCTAGGTTTAGTTTTCTTTCTTTTTTTAGGGCGAATAAGACTTAGTTGTATTAATTCTATAAAACGTTTAATGATTATTTCTTTATTTCTGTGTTGAGATCGAGATTCATCACAAAATAAAATCAATACATTTTCTTTGGTGAGTTTTGAAGAAAGTTTGGTTTTTAAACGCTCTTTTTCACTTTCTGAAAGCGAGGTAGAATTTTCTAAATCAAAAGAGAGTTCTATTTTAGAAGATACTTTGTTTACATGTTGACCGCCCGCTCCAGAGCTTCGAATCGCTTTAAAGTTGAGTTCTTTA
Organism: Polaribacter septentrionalilitoris; assembly: GCF_009832745.1. Lineage (GTDB taxonomy): Bacteria > Bacteroidota > Bacteroidia > Flavobacteriales > Flavobacteriaceae > Polaribacter > Polaribacter septentrionalilitoris. The sequence continues at coordinate 9,035 of NZ_VRMJ01000004.1, forward strand.
ATAATTTTAGAAGAATTCAAAATTAAAAACTACCTACTATTCTTACGCCTGTAAATTCAGGAGAATATTGAGGTATTATATTATAACTAATATGCTTTTCTTTTGTTGGAGCATCAGAAATCCCTCTTTTTTTCCAACTACTTAGAACTATAGATTTTCCAATAATAGTTCCTACAATTCCACCTAAAACAATATCACTTATCCAATGATTATGACTTTTTATATCAGATAACCAAGCAATACCCATTAATCCATACGGTATCCAGTAATTATTATATTCCATTTGAAAAACTTTTGCTAAAGCAAAGTAAGTTGTTGTATGAAGTGAAGGTAATGCAGAACCTTCTGGACTTGCAAAAAATAATTCTTTTCTTGCATTAAAGAAGTCCCAATTATTATTTGTAAAAGGGGCTACAGCAGGTTCAGAAAGGGGTCTGTTTGGTCTATTTCTACCGAATAAAGTTTTTAATCCTAACTGAGTGATTAATCCTGAATATTGTATCGCTTTTAAACTATTTATAGCAGCATATTGTCCTCTTTCTTTATTCATTAAGAAAGCACCAAAGTAATTTATTATAATTGGATAAGTCAAATAAGCATTATCTCCAGAAATCCATTCTTTTCCTCTGCCTCCTCCAAAAACACCTATCCTTGGTAACCTATAGTCTATATTAGGTTCAATGTGATTGTGATAAAATTTGGTTGTTATTTTATCTACGGCAATTAACCCAATAATACCAGCAGCATAGTATCCAGTTTTTTTCCAATCATTAGAAATCTCATTGCCCATAAAAACAAAATCACCCGGAATTGTTAGAATACTATTTTTTATAACTTTACCTGACGTTTGAAATATGTTGTCTTTTTTTACTTTTTTATTATTTTGAGAATTAAGACTATAAAATGATAAAAGGATTATAATTAATAGTGTTATTTTAATAGTTTTCATAGTTGTAGTTTATTTATTTTTGAATTAAAAAAAGTGTATTTATGTATTTAAAGTATCAGAAAACAACAATAAATTTTCTCTTTTTGCAATGATTTTATCAATGGCATTTGCGGCAATTTTTAAACGTGTTTCTTTATCGCCTTTTAATAAAATATAATTCTTATTGTGTGCTCTTAAAGCGTTTTCAAAAGTAGTAAACATTTCTAAACGCTGTTCTGGTCTGTCTCTTAAATCATCTTCTTCCCATGGAGTATCAATATAAGTTAGTAAATACAAGTCATATTGATTTTTACGAGCAGCTTCATCTAATTGTTCGTCTACAAAACCACCATAGAATTCTTGAGAATAGACTTTAGTTTCTAATAAATCAGTATCACAAATTAAAAGTTTATCTGCTTTTTTGGCTAATTTATTTTCTAATTTCATTTGTCCAATTGCAATGGGAATTAAATCTTCTTGTTCACAAGTTTTACGTTCGTTATTCCACTTTTTTTGTAAATATTCTCTTGCGTACTCAGGAGCCCAAACAGTATTGTAATGACGGGCTAAGTGACGAGAAAGTGTTGTTTTTCCTGTAGATTCTGGTCCAAATAAAACAACTTTTACAATGTTGATTGGGTTTTGTCTAAGCTTTTTTTCCACGCGATATATCCTTGTATGGCTAAAATAGTGAAAATTAAGTATTGTAACGATAACATTCCTAATCCTCTATAAGCATAAAGCGGAACTGTGATAAGATCTGCAAAAATCCAAAGAGTCCAATTTTCTAACTTTTTGTTGGCCATATACCACATGGCAGTAAAGAAAATACCTGAGGTAAAAATATCTATATAGTTTTCTGTTTTAATTTCTGTACCAAAATAATTGTAAACTCCATAAGTAACTACCATTGTAAGAACAACTAATAAAATTCCAATAATTTTTTCTTTAAAAGTAGTTCTAGAAATTGGTACAACAACTTTGTCATTTTTCTTTCTAGACCAGTTCCACCAACCATAAATACTCATAATTGAGTAGTAGAAGTTCATCATCATATCACCAAAATATTCCGCTTTGTAGAGTAAGTATACTGTAATGATAGTTGCAATTAAACCAGTTGGATAAACTAAAATATTTTCCTTTTTTGCATACCAAACACTTGCAATTCCAAATACAAAAGCGATGGCTTCTAGAACAATAAAACTTGTGGGTGTATTTTGATACGTATTTAAAAAGAAGTCTACAATTTCTGACATTTATTGTTTTTTAAGTTGATTAAAAAAGGTTTCATCATTTTCAAAAGCAGTTCCAATAACAACAATATCTGCTCCAGCAGCAAAAGCATTTTCGAGTTGTTTTTTAGAACGAATTCCCCCACCAGCAATTAAAGGAATATTCAAATTGTTTTTTACAACAGAAATAATACTTGCGTCTACAGGCACTTTAGCTCCTGAACCAGCTTCTAAGTAGATGAGTTTTTTACCTAACAATTCTCCTGCTTTTGATGTGTTTTTAATCAATTCTTTATTGTTTTGAGAAATAGGTTTTGTATTACTAACTCTTAGGGTGGCAGTTTCTTTTCCACCATCAATTAAAATATATCCTGTTGGTAAAATCTCTAAAGTAGTTTTTTGTAAAATTGGAGCAGCCTTAATTTGTTGTTCAATTAAATACTCAGGATTTCTGCCTGACAATAAATTTAAAAATAGAATTCCGTCTGCTGTATTTGTGATTTGCGTAACATCACCAGGAAATAGAATAACAGGCAGTTTTGTTACGTTTTTTATAGCAATTACAACATTTTTAGTTTGATTGTTTTTATCAGTACTTCCACCAACAAAAATATGAGTTGCAATAGATTGGTGAACTTTTTCAAAAAACAAAGGAATGTTTTCAATATCAATCTTTTCAGGATCAATTAAAACTGCAAGAAGTTTTTTACCCTCTTTTTTTGCTTTTAAAATGTTTTGGTAAATACTCACGGTTGCGAAAATACAAACTTTGTAACTTTGTAACTTTCAACTTTGCAACTATTTTCAATACGCAAACACACAAGTAAACCCCTCAAATTCTAAAAATTTAATGTTGTAAGAAGATTCTTCACCATTAAAACGAATTTCTCCTGTAGTTTTTTCATCAGCAAATTTGAAATCTTCAACATAAATATGATGTAAGAATAAGAGTTTTTTCTTTCCATAAATCTTATACAAACTCTCTTTTGCTCCCCAAACAATCGTCAGTTTCAAAATTAATGCATCAACATTAGCGATTGTTTTGTACTCTTCAATTGGTGTAAATTTATGGGCGATTCTTAAAATTTTTTCACGCTGTTTTTCAATATCAATACCTACTTCAGTTTCGTAAGAGAAAATGATAGCTGTAAAATTAAAAGAATGGGTAATCGAAATAAAACGACCATTATTTAAATGAGGTTTTCCAAATTTATCATACTGTAAGTCGTCATCTGTTAATCCTATTTCTTTTAACAAGTACCTGATGGATAAAAAACCTTTTTGATGGATTTCAGATTTCATCGAATTTAATCGTGATTCACTATTTGTTGTTAGTGTAATTCCTGATTTTAATTCGTCAATTGTTTCTTCAATCTTCCAAATCAAGACTTTAGTTGCAGGGTTAACCGTTAAAGTTATATAAAGTGCCATACTATTTTAAAAAGGATGTCGTATCTTTGCAGTCGCAAAAAATAGATTTTAAATATACAAAAATATGAGTGCAACAACAGCTTACGTACCATTTAAAGTTAAAGATATTTCTTTAGCAGACTGGGGAAGAAAAGAAATTGAATTGGCAGAAGCAGAAATGCCAGGGTTAATGAGTTTGAGAGAAGAATATGGAGATGCTCAACCTTTAAAAGGAGCAAGAATTGCAGGATGTTTGCACATGACAATCCAAACTGCAGTTTTAATTGAAACATTACAAGCTTTAGGAGCTGAGGTTACTTGGAGTTCTTGTAATATTTTTTCTACCCAAGATCAGGCTGCTGCTGCAATTGCTGCTACTGGAACTCCTGTTTACGCTTGGAAAGGAATGAACGAAGAAGAATTTGATTGGTGTATTGAGCAAACCTTATTTTTTGGTGAAGATAAAAAGCCATTAAATATGATTTTAGATGATGGTGGAGATTTAACAAACATGGTGTTAGATAAATATCCAGAATTGGCTGAAGGAATCAATGGATTATCAGAAGAAACAACAACTGGAGTTCACAGATTGTACGAGCGTGTAAAAAACGGAACGTTACCAATGCCAGCTATCAATATTAACGATTCTGTGACAAAATCAAAATTCGATAATAAATACGGTTGTAAAGAATCTGCGGTAGATGCGATTAGAAGAGCAACAGACATTATGTTAGCGGGTAAAAGAGTTGTGGTTTGTGGTTATGGTGATGTTGGTAAAGGTACAGCTGCTTCTTTTAAAGGTGCAGGCTCTATTGTTACTGTTACAGAAATAGACCCAATTTGTGCGTTACAAGCAGCTATGGACGGTTTTGAAGTGAAAAAATTAGAAACTGTGATGGGTAATGCAGATATTATTATCACAACAACAGGAAATAAAGATATCGTAAAAGCGGAACATTTTCAAGGCGTAAAAGACAAAACAATCATTTGTAATATTGGACATTTTGATAACGAATTGGACATTGCTTGGTTAAATGATAATTATGGCGATACTAAAGTAGAAATCAAACCTCAGGTTGATAAATATACCATTGATGGAAAAGACATCATCATTTTAGCAGAAGGACGTTTGGTAAACTTAGGTTGTGCAACTGGGCACCCAAGTTTTGTAATGTCTAACTCATTTACCAATCAAACGTTGGCGCAAATTGAACTTTGGAACAATGCTGATGCTTATGAAAATAAAGTATATATGTTACCAAAACATTTAGATGAAAAAGTGGCAAAATTACACTTGGCTAAAATTGGTGTAGAGCTTACTGAATTACGTAACGATCAAGCAGAATATATTGGTGTTACTGTAGAAGGTCCTTATAAACCTGAGCATTATCGTTACTAATTAGTTATGGCTTTTGGTTGTTAGTTATTAGTAGCAACTTGAATTTAAAAGCTAAATGTCATTTCGACCTTGTGGAGAAATCTCATAAAACTTGAAAACCTTTCCATTAATTTGGGAAGGTTTTTTTATTTGGGCGCCTGCCTGCTGCAGGCAGGTTTTAACAGACTGGAATTTATATTGAGCGAAGACGAAAAACTATATCTTTTTTTCGTTCCTCAAAAAAGGATGTCGTTTCTATCCTTAACGCGGGTATCGTCTGCTAAAAAAAATGAGAATAATTTATATATTGTTTTACAATATCAATTTTCTTATTTTGCACTAGATTAATCAATCAAAATGCAACCCACCAAAAAAATAGGTCTATTCCTAGGTCCTTTATTATTTTTCATTATTCAGTTTTTGCCAATAACCTTTGTATCTCAAAAAGGAGATGCAGTAATTGCAGTAGCTGTTTGGATGGTCATTTGGTGGATAACAGAAACTGTAAACATTGCAGTTACGGCCTTGTTGCCTTTGATTTTATTTCCGCTATTAAAAGTAATGCCTATTGCTGATGTAGGTGCAAATTATGGTAGTCCAATTATCTTTTTATTTTTTGGTGGTTTTGTCTTGGCATTGGCTTTAGAAAAAGTGAATTTGCACAGAAGAATTGCTTTAACCATTGTAAAATTCACAGGTGCTACTCCAGAAAAAGTAGTTTTAGGTTTTATGTTAGCCACTGCTTTTATGAGTATGTGGATTAGCAACACAGCTTCTACAGTAGTAATGTTACCAATCGCAATTTCAGTAATTAAACTTTTGATAGATGACAAAGACGGATTTACAAAAGGCGATAAAAACTTTGCATTAAGTATCATGTTAGGCATCGCTTTTGCAGCTAATGCTGGTGGAACTGCAACTGTAATTGGTACACCACCAAACTCAGTTTTAATTGGTTTGTTAGAAAATCAGTATGATATTCAAATTTCATTTTTAACTTGGATGAGTTTTGGTTTGCCTTTTTCACTAATTATGATTGTTGCTGTCTATTTTGTGTTAGTAAAATGGATGTTTCCTTGCAAAGGAATTTTGTTTACATCTTCAGCAAATTTAATTCATCAAGAATTAGAGAAACTGGGTAAAATTTCATCAGAAGAAAAAAGAGTACTCACTATTTTTGCAATTACTGTTTTTTTATGGATTACAAGAACATTAATAAATTCTTTTTTTCTTGGATTAAAATTATCTGATACAATTATTAGTTTAATAGGTGCTTTAGCTTTGTTTGCAATTCCACTAAATTTAAAAAAAGGAACTTTTATTCTAGAATGGAAGGATACTAGCAAATTGGCTTGGGGAATTTTACTATTATTTGGTGGCGGTTTAGCCCTTGCCAAAGGAATGGCTTCTTCTGGTTTAGTAGATTTGATTACAGATACTATTGCAGCAGGAGAGTTTAATATTTTACTCACAGTTTCATTACTCATTATTCTAATGTTATTTATGACAGAATTGATGAGTAACGTGGCTTTAGTAGCTGTTTTAGCACCTGTTGTAGCTGGAATTGCAATTGGGTTAAATATCCCAATTTTGAATTTATTAATTCCTGTAACTATGGCAAGTAGTTGTGCTTTTATGCTACCTATGGCAACACCACCAAATGCTATTGTTTTTGCAAGTGGTTATGTAAAAGTGAATCAAATGGTAAAGGCAGGAATAATTCTAAACTGTATTGCTGTTGTATTATTGATTTTGTATTATCAGTTTGTAATCCCTTTATTCTTTTAGGATTTATTTATCACTAGAAAATTCTAAAGAACTATTTTTAGAAGATTTAAGTTCACTTTTTCCTACTTTAAAACTAGAGTTTATTTTCAATAAAACAGGATAAACAAGACCTATTGAAAATAAAACTCCACCTAGAATCAGCAGGTTCTTAATTTCGGTAAATGTATTTCCTGCAGTTAAGATTCCTAAAATTAGAATTACAGAAATAGGTAATGACAATGCTAAAATGGACAAAGCAAAATTGGCGTCAAAAGTTTTATCACTAGTGTTTTCTTTTTTCTCTTTAAAGTTCACTGCAGAAATATGAGCAAAAGGCCAAAAACTACATGCACTTAAACTAAAAGCAATCATCACTAAAATATCTTTTTTGATATTGATATCTGCGAAGAAAATAATTCCTCCAATAAAAATTAAAGTAAAACCAGCTCTTAAAAGTAACAAAGAAAATAATTGAAAGAATTGACGTTTCTTTATTTTAACAGCTAATCCAATAAAAATCAGTACCAAGGGAGTCATGATATAACTTAGACGCGTTAAGGTAATTGACAAATAATTAGGGAGTTTTTCTAAGGTAATTCCGAAAGAAACTAATGTTAAAGCAACAATTATAAACAAGTTTACAGGCTCATATAATAAGGTTTTAGCTAATGATTTTAGTTTAGTTTTAAGTGAGTTTGCTTCGAAATCAGCATGTTTATAATGCCATTTTAACGCTACCAAATAGAGTAGAAAAAGTACAAAAAATTTATTTCCTAGATCTGTCATGGCAGCTTTTGCTAGAGATCCATCACCTAAAAACTCTAAAATAAAAGGGAAACAAGACAAGCCAGGAGCTAGAGAGGGGATAAGTATACGAGCACTTCTCCCTTTTTCAGAATTGATATTGATGCCTATTGCAGTAAGTAAAAGAGGCGTGATAGCAAATAAAATTACATTGAAACCTAATGCTAGAAAAGGAAACAACACTAAATTGCTGTCTATTTTTACTTTTAATAATGCTATAAAAATTGTTGCTGGTAAAGCAAGTGTTAAAATTAAACTTTTTAAACCATTTGTTTCATCTCCAGTAGAAATCTTCTTTTTTAAGAGGATTCCTATGAAAATAAAAAGGAGAAAAGAAATGGTTTTTTCTAAAGCACCATCCATAGACTATGCAAAAATTTCAGAAATGGCATTGGTAAATGTTTTCATTTCATCTAAAGTACCAATACTAACTCTACACCAATTTTTATCCCAAAATTTAAATGCTCTAACAGCAACATTTCTTCCGTAAATTTCTTTTAAAAATTTTTTTCCTGTCATTGGGATTTCGAAAATGACAAAATTGGTTTGAGAAGGTAAAAAAGAAAAATTATTTTCTTTTAAATACCCCATTGTATATTCTCTAGCTTCTGTAATTTTTGTTTTACAATCGTCTAAGAAATCTGTATTTTCTAAACTAGTAGTTGCTGCAGCGATTGATGGACCAGTAATCCCCATTCCACCACGTGTAATTTCAGAAATGATGTCTAGTGTTTCTTTTTTACCAATAACATAACCAATTCGTAAACCTGCCATTCCATGAATTTTAGAAAAAGTTCTGGCAACAATTACATTTTTACCTTCAGCTACTAAGGAATTCATGGAATCTTTAATTCCGTTTTTAGACAATTCAATGTAAGCTTCATCCACAAAAACAGGTACTTTTTCTGACACTCTGCTACAGAAATCTTTTAGTTTTTTTGCATCAGTAATTGATCCTGTTGGATTGTTAGGATTACAGATGTAGACTAATTTTGTGTTTTCATCAATACCTGCTTCCATAGCATCTAGGTCGTGCTGTGAATCGTCTAATAATTTGTAAGATTTCCAGTTTCCACCAACAGATTTAGCGACAACAATTAAAGACATATAACTTGGGTCTGCACTCACAACATTACCCCCATTTTGGAAGAATACCATTGCTACTTTTTCTAACAAATCTGATGAACCAGGACCCATTAAAATCTGATTGGGATTGATGCCTTCATTTTTGGCAATCTTTTCTTTTAAGTTGTTTAGTGTTTTCCAAGAATATCTATTTCCAGAAAAGACTTCTTTTTGAAAAGCTTTTGCTGATTTTGGTGGTGGTCCATAAGGATTTTCGTTAGCTCTTAAAATAGTAAGTGGAGTTTCTTCTTTTAAAAGTGGAGGAGTATACTCATTGAAATAATTATTTGAATTGTATAAAAAAGTACGATTCTCTTTTTGAGCAGTGAGAACATTAGCACTCCAAATTTCATGAGGAACAAGTGCCATAGCACCTAAAGTTAGTGTTCCTTTTTTTAACCATTCGCGTCTGCTTAAATTTGTTGATTTCATTAGTTGGTAGTGTTAAGATTTTACATCAACTAAGTTATAAAACAATTTGTTTTTTGAAGTATAGATTTTTCAATAAAAATCATAAATATTTAGGTTTTATTGAAAAATAACTTTTAAATATGATTAATTGATATTTATATTTTATTATAAATAAGGTTTTAGTGATAATTATGCAATTCAGTTAACCCAACCAACCATCACGATCTAAACTTCTGTATTGAATAGCTTCTGCAATATGATCTGGAGAAATATCTGAGGTATTAGCCAAATCTGCAATTGTTCTAGAAACTTTTAAAATTCGATCATAAGCTCTTGCAGAAAGATTGAGTTTTTCCATCGCAGTTTTTAAAAGTGATAGACTTTCTGGTGATAATTTACAGAATTCACGAATCTGCTTTACACTCATTTGTGCATTGTAATGAATGTTTTCAAAGTCCTTAAAACGTTCTGATTGTAATTCTCTAGCAGCAGTTACACGTTTTCTAATTTCTACTGATGATTCTCCTTTTCGTTCTTCTGATAATTTTTCGAAAGGTACAGGAGTCACTTCTATATGAATATCAATTCTATCTAATAATGGTCCAGAAATCTTGCTTAAATAACGTTGCATTTCTTGTGGTGATGAGGTCATTGGAGAATTTGGATCATTAAAAAAACCAGAAGGACTTGGATTCATACTCGCAACCAACATAAACGATGATGGATAAGTAACCGTAAATTTTGCTCTAGAAATGGTAACTTCTCTATCTTCTAAAGGTTGACGCATTACTTCTAAAACTTCTCTTTTAAATTCTGGTAATTCGTCTAGAAACAAAACCCCATTGTGTGATAATGAAATTTCTCCTGGTCTTGGATATTGTCCTCCACCAACAAGAGCAACATTTGATATGGTATGATGAGGACTTCTAAATGGACGCGCATATAACAACCCTTCATTTTTAGTTTTTCCAACCACAGAATGAATTTTTGTTGTTTCTAAAGCTTCATGAAGCGTCATTGGTGGAAGTATAGAAGGTAATCTTTTGGCTAACATTGTTTTTCCAGATCCTGGAGGACCAATGAGAATAATATTATGACCACCAGCAGCTGCAATTTCCATACAACGTTTTATAGATTCTTGACCCTTCACATCAGAAAAATCAAATTCAGGGAAGTCTATATTCTTATAAAATTCTGCTCTTGTATCTACTATTGTATGTACAATTTTTTCATCATCATTAAAATGATTGATGACTTCTAAAATATTATCAACACCTAACACTTCTAAGTTATCTACAATAGCAGCTTCCTTGGCATTTTCTTTAGGCAGAATAAAATGTTTAAAACCTTCTTCTCTCGCTTTTATAGCAATAGGCAAAGCACCTTTTATAGGTTGCAAACTTCCGTCTAAAGAAAGTTCTCCCATAATAATATAATCCTGAATATGATTTGATTCTATTTGATTTGAGGCTGCTAAAATTCCCATAGCCAAAGTCAAATCATAAGCAGCACCTTCTTTTCTGATGTCAGCAGGTGCCATGTTAATGATAATCTTTTTACCAGGAAGTTTGTAATTATTATTGTTTAATGCAGCAGAGATTCTATAAGAACTTTCGCTCACGGCTTTATCTGGTAAGCCCACTAAATGGTAACCAATTCCTTTATCAATATTTACTTCAACTGTAATCGTGGTTGCCTCAATGCCAAAGACGGCAGAACCATAAACTTTAACAAGCATTCTTTTTTCTTTAAAAGTAAAGAAAAAAAGAATGCTATTAAAATTTTATTTTAAGCAGAATTTCTACTTGCATTAATATTACCAAATAAAGAACGCATTACCATTTTTTCATAAACTTCTATCTCAGATATTGGTGCATCAGACTTTTGAAGTTCTTGAATCTTCTTTAATGCATATTGCTGGATGGTTAACAACGGCAGTACAATTTGTTCTCTAATTTCTATAGATGCTTTTCCAACAGGGAAGTTTTCCATCAATTCTGCATGACCTGTTAATTTTAAAAGCAATCTTTTGGTTGTTTTATATTCTTCGTATATGAGTTTCCAAAATTCACCATATTCCTCATCATCCGCCATATAAGCTGTTAAGCCAAAGAAAGATTTGGTTAAACTCATTACACTGTTTTCTAACAATGTTCTTAAGAAATCTGATGCATTGTAGAATTCTACAATTTCATCAAATCTACCTGCTTCTTCATATTTTTTTAGCGCAGTTCCTACTCCGTAAAAACCAGGAACATTTTGTTTTAATTGACTCCAACTACCAACAAAAGGAATTGCTCTTAATTGAGAAAAATCTAAAGTATCAGAATTAGAACGTTTACTTGGTCTACTACCAATATTGGTTTTAGCATAATATTTTAGCGTACTCATTTTTTCTAAATACGACAAAAATTTAGGATGTTTTTTAAAGTCAACATAGGCTTGATAACTGGTGTTAGCCATATCGTCCATTAACTTTCTGTGTTCTTCATTCAGCTGGTCTTTATTAAAAATATCATTTTTAATACCAGAACTTAACAGTTGTTCTAAATTGTATTGAGATGATTGTACAGTACCAAAGTTAGAGCTAATTGTTTGTCCTTGAATAGTTAATTGAATTTCTTTGTCTTCTATAGTAGGACCTAAAGAAGCATAAAATTGATGTGTTTTTCCACCTCCACGTGCTGGTGGTCCTCCACGTCCGTCAAAGAAAATTACTTCGATATCAAATTCTCTAGAAACTCTGGTTAATGCCTCTTTTGCTTTGAAAATTCCCCAGTTTGCCATTAAATACCCACCATCTTTAGTTCCATCAGAAAAACCACACATTATAGTTTGTTTGTTTTTTCTCTTTGCTAAATGATGTCTGTAAACTCTGTTAGAATACAAAGTACGCATCACTTCCTCTGCATTTTGTAAATCTTCAACAGTTTCAAAAAGAGGAATTACATCTACTGGTAACTCGTTTTCGAATCCACAAAGATTTAACATTGCAAAAGTCTCCATAACATTTAACGCAGTTTGGTTGTTACTAATAATGTAACGGTTTGCACCACGTTCTCCATTTCTTTGTTGTATGGTTTTTAAGGCATAAATAGACTCAATAGTTTTTACTGAAATCTCATCAGTTAAAATATTTGGATCAATACTGCCTTTTACTACAGATAATACTTTAATCTGATCTTCTTCTGTAAGATTTAAATAATTTTCTGGGAAAGTAGTATCTCCTTTAGCTTGTAAATCTTTTACAATCTGTACAAAAGCTTTGTGATGAACTCTACTGTCTTGTCTAATATCTAAAGATGCAAAATGGAAACCAAAAATTCTTACTTTATTAATAAAATCGTTGAGTTCTTCTACAAATAAAGATTGATGTTCTTTAACAATAATTTCTCTTGCAGCATATAATTCTTCTAACAATATCTTTTGAGAGAAATTTACTTTTGTATAACTTCTAACAACGTGCTTGTATAATCTTTTTTCTATTCTTGCTAAAATTTCTTGAACCCCATCAAAAGTAAAACGTCTTTTTAAACGCCTCACATCTCTGTAATAATTTCTTAAAATAGTTTGACGTAGTCTTTCAGCAACATTTAACGTAATTTCTGTGGTTACAAATGGGTTTCCATCTCTGTCTCCACCTGGCCAAAATCCTAAATCGATAATTTCATTATCAATAGGTTTACCATCGTAAATATGATGTTGAATATAGTTGTAAATTTTTGGAACAGAATGATAAAAAACATGCTCTAAATACCAAACTAAACTTACAGCCTCATCAAATGGGCTTGGTTTTGCTTTTTTATAAAATGGTGTTTTGCCCAATTGAGCTAATAACTTTTGAATTAAAAGTAAATCATCATTTTGAATGGCTTTGTCTAAGTCTGTAATAATTCCTAAAACACTACCAGGATAAAATTGTGTTGGGTGCGCAGTTAATACAATACGAACTTTAAAATCTTCTAAATAAGCTTTTAATTCATTTTTTTTATTACTCAAAGTTGCAGATTCTTTAGAGCTTCTTAAAGTACCAAAACCATCCATATTATTAACAATAGGGAAAGCTGCATCTTCGATAGCATCAAACAAAACTACTTGACGTTCTATAAATTGTATAAAACGAAACAATAGATCTGTCTTTTCTTTTTCTGATGGATTTTCTTGATATTTTTTAAAGAAATGCTCTACAATTTCTGTAGGATTTTTTTCTAAGTCAAAACCTTTTTCACAAACTTTATGCAATAATGGTAATAAAACACCTGTATCATCTATAGTGTCAAAAGGAAGTGTGGTAAAAATACTATTGTAGATTTGATATTTAGAAAGTACATTTTCATTAAATCTATCTAATTTCGGTAAATTGCTCATAATCGATTGATTTTACGAAATAAAATTACAAAAAACGAAAATCATAGAACCTACCTTTTTAAGAATAATCACTTAATTATTTACGAAAACGATATAAATTATGTTCTTTTTTTTAGAAAAGTTTAATTTCTGATTCGATTTGTTGATTTTGTAATTTTTTAAACTAAAAAACCTCTTGTTTTTAGACAGGAGGTTTTTTCTTCTAACTAATTTAGTTTATAAATTTAACGACTTTAATGTCTCTACCAATTTTTTATTTGATGGTCTAGGAGCATTAGCGTTTACAATATTTCCTTGTGGATCAATTAAAATAAAACGCGGAATTCCTTTTATCATATAATTTTGTATAAATTGAGATTGCCAATTGTTATCTGCAAATAATTGCATACCACCTAAACCTCTATCAACAATCATTTTCTTCCACTTTTCATGATCTTTTTCTCTATCTATAGAAATACTTACAAATTCAATATTTTTACCATGAAATTGTTCTTCAACCTTTTTTAATGAAGGAATTTCAGCAATACAAGGACCACACCAAGTAGCCCAAACATCAATATAAGTATACTTTCCATTTAAGTCTTTAGAAGAAGTTTTTCCACCTGCATAATTTTCATAATCTTTAAATTCTGGTGATGGGTTTCCTTGTGCTAATGCTTTAATTTTTTGGTAATCTTTTTCTATTTTACTATTGTTTGTTGCATCATTAGAATATTTCGAAAAAATACCATAATAATCTTCTAGATTTTCTGTGTATGTGATTCCGTATTTTGCATCATCAAACAATAATTTATTTCTAATCAGATCATTTTTTACGTTGGCAATTGCTTTTAAATACGCAATATCACCTGCTATAGAATCCTTTTTAATCAATTCTTGAGACTGATTTCTTAATATTGAGCTTACCACATTTCTATATTCTTGTGAAAAAAGAAAATCATTTTCATTTTCAATATCAACATCTTTTAGTTCTGTTAAAAAACTTTTAGAAACTTTAAAATTTCTATCCTTTAAGTAATATCCATGGTAAGATTGATATCTGCTCAAAGTAGATAAATATTGATAATTGATGTTTTTGATTTCATTAGTTGCAAACTCTTCTTGAATTCCATCTGTTTTAGATAACAAATCTTCTTGAGCTGTTTTTATTTTTAAAAGGTGTGCTTTAAAGTCACTTTCATTTTTTAAAAATAACTCCTTTCTGTCTCCAGTTAATTCTTTAGAAAGTTTTGCTTTTTCTATGATGTATTCGTTAACAGTACTAACACTTCCAGCCATCTGTAAGGTAGCATCTTTTTGTGCTGCATTATAATTTACAATTAGTTCTTCACCTTTAGGTAGATAAAATTCAACAGAATTTCTGTCTTGTCTAAGAAAATAGAAATCAGAATCCATTCTTAAGGTGTCTTTAAAACTTCCGTCTTCATTTATGGAGACCTCAATTTTATGATCAGAATTAAAACTACTGTAAACTGTAATTTTATCAGATTTTGAATTGGTTATTTTTCCTGAAATTATAGCGTAATCTACTGAAGCTTCTGGTGTACACGAAATTATGGTTGCAATGATTAAAAAGAATATATGTTTTTTCATAGTAAGTGGAGATTTTTCTATTTTTTTGTAAGGTACAAAACCTTTTTGAATTAGATAACCAGAGAGATTTTTAAAACTGAATTGGATTCTTTTTTGGTTATAAAACGATTGTCAGAACGATGTCCTATAATCCAAATGATAGAATCGTTATTATTACACAATAGCCAAGTGTTTTGCTTATCGATTAAAGAAAGTTTTTCGTCTTTAAAATATTTGCTAATTTTCTTTTTTCCCTGCATTCCTGATGGATAAAAAACATCTCCATTTTGCCATTTTCTTAGTTTTAATGGAAATTCTAATTCGTTTTTATCTAAAAAAATAATTTCTTTAGAATGTAAAGATGGATTTTTTACAGTTTCAAACTTGAGATGAATAGGACTTGTAATTTCAGTGGTATTTTCTACAATTTCAACTATTGTTTCTTGTTCAGTTGAAAAGCCCTTTTTTGTAAGAATTAAAAAATTTCTATCCTTTAATAAAACGTGAGTTTTAGAAAATACTTGTTTGCCAGATTGTGCAGAAAGTAAGTTGTATACATCATTCCATTCTGTAAAATTATAATCTTTAAAAAACTGATACAGATATGCTTTTGGATTAGACAATTGATTAATTTTATCAATATTTAATTTTGTCATTTCAAGTGAAGTCGAGAAATCTTTTTGAATAATTTCTTTAGAAACTTTCTGGATTCTATCCTCAATAATTTGCTGACTTTCTTTTAAGTGATTTGTAGTTTTAGCAAAAGTTTCTAAAACACTTGGGTTAATTTCTTTTAAAACAGGAACTACCTGATGTCTAATTTTATTTCTAATATATTTGGTAGACGCATTGCTTTGATCTTCTCTCCATTTGATATCATTTTCTTTGGCAAAATCAATAATTTCATTTCGAGAAAAGGGGATAAGAGGTCTAAGAATATTCCCATTAGTTTCAGGAATTCCAGTCAAACCATCCAATCCAGTTCCACGAGTTAAATTGATTAAAAAAGTTTCTAAATTATCGTCAGCATGATGAGCAGTTAATACATACTCAAATTGATGTTTATTTACTAATGATTCAAACCAATTGTATCGTAGTTTTCTTGCAGCAATTTGTGTAGAAAGTTTATTTTTTTGAGCAAATTTGTTAGTTTCAAATTGTCTAGTAAACGTTTTTATATTGAGTTTTTCTCCAAGTTTTAAAACAAAGTTCTCATCTAAATCACTCTCTTTTTTACGTAATTTAAAATTACAATGAGCCAAAGAAATATTAAAATTTAAAATTGATAAAAGATGTGTTAAAACGACAGAATCAACTCCTCCAGAAATGGCAATCAATAGTTTTTTATCCTTTAGAAAAGGAAATTTTGTGTTGATGTGATTTGAGAATTTTTGCTGCATTTACCCCTCAAAAATACCATTTTTATTTTTGAGATTTTAACCAAATACGAATCTCTTTTTTTAACGAAACTTCTGGCTTTGGTAGTGGAATAGTTTTTCCAAATTGCTTGCTTCTATTAAACTTAGAAAATGTAGTTTTTAGTTGTTTCCATTCTTCTGGATATAATTTAATAAAAGCACTAAACATAGTCTGTTCAGTTACTTTTTCTTGTAAAGTTTCTAACGTTTTTTCAAAGAGTTCTTCTTGATTGATAATCATCATTTTATTTAGAATTTAACAACACATGTTTCATTGCTTTTGCTTTTAACAAACACTCTTCATATTCTTTTTCTGGAATCGATTTTGCTGTAATTGCACCTCCTACAGAATACGATATGTATTTTTTAGCTTTATTATATAAAATACTTCTGATGATTACATTAAAATCAAAATCATTATCAGGTGTAAAATATCCAATTGCCCCAGAATACAAACCTCGTTTTGTTGCCTCTAAGTTTTCTATAATTTTCATCGCAGAAACTTTTGGAGCGCCAGTCATACTTCCCATTGGAAAAGTATCTTTAAGTACATCAATTGGATTTGTTTTAGATTCATCAATTTCTGAAACTACAGTAGAAATCATTTGATGTACTTGCTTAAAAGAATACACTTTGCACAATTCTTCTACTTTTACAGTTCCTTTTTTGGCAGACTTAGACAAATCGTTTCTTACCAAATCTACAATCATCACGTTTTCTGCACGTTCTTTCTCATCACGCATTAAATCATTGGCAATTTGAGCATCATCAATTGTGCTAATTAAGCGTTTTGCGGTTCCTTTTATAGGTTGAGAAATAATTTTCTCACCTTCTTTTCTGATGTATCTTTCTGGTGATGCACACAAGGCATACTGCTCGTCAACTTTTAAAAATGAGGCAAAAGGAGGTTCTGAAATTTGATTGAGGTGTTTGTAAACTTCAACAGGATTTATGCTGCTATTTTCAGCATAAAACTCCTGACAAAAATTGGCTTCATAAATATCTCCTCTATGAATGTGATCTAATACTTTTGTAACTTTAGCTTTGTATTCATCCTTATGAATTCTAAGTTTTATTTTGATATCATTATTTGGGTTATCAAGGTTTTTCGATTGCGCTCGAAATGAAAAATTAGCAATTGCATTAAAATCATCATCAATTTCATCATCAATAAATTTTAAATAATGAAACTCTGCAGTCTCACCTTTAATAAAAATTAGTTTTTTAGGCTGAAAAAAATACAAATCAGGAAAATCTAATCCGTCAAAATTTGTTGAAGAAAGGTTTTCTACATCATTTTTAACATCATAAGTTATGTATCCAAAAATATAATCTTTGGTAGTAGTTTGATATTCTTTTAGCTTGTCAAACGCATTGGTGTAATCTGTTTTGATAGAGGTAAAATCATCAGCAGCCAAAGCACAATCAAAACTTGTGTATTGTTGTTGGTAATTGTTAGAATCTAACCAAATAACGGTTTCATATTGTTGAGACCAACACAAAAGATTGTGCTTGAATTCACTAATATTATCAACAGAAAAAGTACATATGGTTCTTTGCATAGAATTGTCAAAAATACAAATTGTATGTGTTAAAAAGTCTTTCCGAAGGTAAATTGTATAGGTATGGCAACTCCTGCGTTTTTAGCAAAAAAATTACCGTTAGAATAGTGCATAATTCGCAATTCAAAATTGTACTTTCTTTCTTTACCCAAGAAAAAACCGAGACCCATTGTATCTTGGTAAGTAATATTTGGACCAGTATTTATTCCGTCAATATCACTTTTGGTGATGTAAGTTGGGCCAATTAAAGAATAATTGGTGTACATGTCAAAGTTTTTTCTGCGTAACAGATAAAATCGTAATACAGGAAAAATAGAAAAAGCATAAATGTTTTTATGGCTTTGTTGGGTTTGAAAAGCAGTAGCGCTCACGCCCCAATCTAAAGAGAATATTTTTTTAGAACGATAAGCTAATTTCTGATACGTAACAGAAAAAGAATGTGTTGTTTTTAGTTCACCTAACCAAAAAATTGGAATTCCAAAACTCTCGAAATTACCCACTTTTGTGTTCATGCTTAAAAACTTGTTAACGCCATAACCAATTTTACTGGTTCCATAACTTACTTGTAAAATATGATCTGGGAAATAATACTCAGGTTTTTCTGCCAATTGAAAAGCTTCTTCATCAGATTTTTTTTGAAGATGATATTCAAAACCAACTGAAACCTGAGAAATAGAAGGTTGATTTTCTTTTTCTGATTTAGGAATAAATGTGGAGTTTAAACCTAATCTCCACTTCTCACTCAACTTGTAATTCAACCCAAAACCATATAATAAACTCACAAAACGAGTGTCAGGGTAAATTATTTCATCGTTAATTGGAAAACCACGTCTGCTCACATTTGCAGGTCCAGCTTCAGCATATAATGATAGTTTATCATTTAAAGGAAAACTCTTTTTTAGTGATAAAGACCAAGCATTTATCCAAACACTTCTTTCATAACCAATATTATTTACATTGTTGTATTTGAACCAAGAGGCAGGTCTTATCACACCAAATTGAAGCGCTAAATTTGGTTGAATTTTGTAACCTAAAAAAATAATTCTTCCAGAAAAAGCATTTTTGCTAAATGTTTCTGTAGCAAATCCAGGTTTTAAATTATCGTTTGAAAACGGATAAAAAATTCCTCCGAAATTAACACTGTAATAGGATTTCGATAAAAAGTCTGAAAGTTGTGTTTTGGGTATTTCTTTTTCTTGACTAAATAAGTTGATGGAAAGGAAAAAGATAAGTAAGAGTGCAACTCTTTTTTTCATGTGATAAAAGTACATCAAAGTTTAAAAAGAAAAAAGTGGTGTATGTTTTTCGAAATTATTATATTTAGTCAAGAAAAAGAAAATTAAAGCTATGAATTTATCAATTAAACTTAATAATATTCTGTTTTTAGATATTGAAACAGTTCCGCAAGAAGAAAAATGGGAAAATCTCCCTAAAGCAACCCAAATACTTTTTGAACAAAAAACGCAATATCAAAGAAAGGATGATGTTACCGCATCAGATTTTTATGATCGTGCAGGGATTTGGGCAGAATTTGGAAAAATCATTTGTATTTCTGTGGGTTATTTTGTTGATGTTGACGATAAAAAACAATTAAGAGTTACTTCTTTTTTTGGTGATGATGAGCATCAACTTTTAAGCAATTTTAAACAGTTGTTAGACAAGCATTTTACAAATAGAAATAATGTATTGTGTGCTCATAATGGTAAAGAATTTGACTTTCCTTTTATTGCTAGAAGAATGATTATTCATCAAATTGAACTCCCTAAAAAACTAAATTTATTTGGAAAAAAACCTTGGGAAGTTCCGCATTTAGATACTTTAGAATTGTGGAAATTTGGAGATTATAAACATTATACCTCATTAAAATTATTGACATCGATTTTAGGAGTTCCATCACCAAAAGATGATATCGATGGAAGCGAAGTTGCCAAAGTATATTATGAAGAGCAAAACTTAAAAAGAATTGTAAATTATTGTGAGAAAGATACAATTGCTGTTGCTCAAATTCTATTGCGATTTAACAATCAAGAATTGTTAAGTGATGTTGATATTGTTAGGGTTTAATTACTCTTCTAATTTCATAGATAACTCTAACCAACGTTCTTCTTTTTGTTCTAAACTATCAATAATTTCTTGTAATTCTTCTGATTTTTTTGGGATGTCATCAGGAGCAATTTCAACATTTAAAAACTGTTTTTCAATTCTTGTTTTTTGATTCTGTAATCGTTCAATTTCAGCTTCTAAAGCACCAAATTCTCTTTTTTCATTATATGTTAAGATGTTTTTGGAAGTTTTTTTCACTTCTTTTTCAACTTTCACCTCGCTTAAAGCTTCTTCTTTATAAGGGTTTGAACTTTCGTAAGCTCTAAAATCAGAGTAATTTCCAGGAAAGTTTTCTACAATTCCATCACCTCTAAAAACAAATAAAGCATCTACAATTTTATCCATAAAATAACGATCGTGAGAAACTACAATTAAGTTTCCTGGATAATCTAATAAGAAGTTTTCGAGCACATTTAACGTTACTACATCTAAATCGTTAGTAGGTTCATCTAAAATTAAAAAATTAGGATTCTGAATTAAAACGGCACACAAATACAATCGTTTTTGTTCTCCACCAGATAATTTCTCTACAAAATCGTATTGTTTCTTTTTATCAAATAAAAAGCGTTCTAATAATTGAGAAGCAGAAATTCTTCTTCCTTTTGTTAACGGAATTTCTTCACCAAATTCTTTAACAACTTCAATAACCTTTTGTCCTTCTTTTACGTTGATACCTTTTTGAGTGTAATACCCAAATTTAACGGTTTCACCTACAACAACTTTTCCTCCATCAATAGGAATTTGTTGTGTAATAATATTTAAAAAAGAAGATTTTCCTGTTCCGTTTTTACCAATTATTCCAACACGTTCTCCGCGTTTAAAAACATAGTCAAAACCATCTAAAATTACTTTATCATCAAAAGATTTGTGCAATTTATGTAGCTCTAAAATCTTGCTTCCCAAACGCTCCATGTTAATTTCTAACTGCACTTCATGATCTTTTCTACGTTGATGGGCTTTTTGTTTGATTTCAAAAAAATCATCAATTCTAGATTTTGATTTGGTGGTTCTTGCTTTGGGTTGTCTTCTCATCCAATCCAATTCTTTTTTAAACAAACTCTTTGCCTTACTTAGATTGGTTGCTTCTAAGGCCAAACGCTCTTCTTTATTTTGTAAATAATAAGAATAATTTCCTTTATACTTATAGATTTTTCCTTGATCTAACTCTAAAATTTCATTGCAAACACGTTCTAAAAAATAACGGTCGTGAGTTACCATAAAAAGTGTGATTTTCTCCTTTGCAAAAAATGCTTCTAGCCATTCTATCATTTCCAAATCTAAGTGATTTGTTGGCTCATCTAGAATTAATAAATCTGGTTTATTGATTAAAACAATAGCCAAAGACAACCTTTTCTTTTGTCCACCAGAAAGGTTTCCAACTTTAAGTGTTAAATCGTCTAGTTTTAATTTGGATAAAATCTGTTTGTATTGCGTTTCAAAATCCCAAGCATTGTATTGCTCCATTTTCTCAAAAGCAACTTGATACGCTTCAGCATTTTCTGGATTTTTTAGAGCTTTTTCATACTCATTAACAACCGATAGAATTATATTATCGGTCGCAAAAATGGTTTCTTCAATCGTTAAATTTGGATTCAAGACATCATTTTGAGCTAAATACGCAATAGAGATGCCTTTTCTGCTTACAATTTGTCCACTATCAGCAACATCTAAACCAGCGATAATATTTAAAATGGATGTTTTTCCACTACCATTTTTAGCAACAAAGGCAATTTTTTGATCTTTATTGATCCCAAAAGAGATGTTTTCAAATAAAACACGTTCTCCATAAGATTTAGAAATGTTTTCTACAGTTAAATAATTCACAGAAATATAATTTGGCTACAAAGAAACAAAAAACCCAAGAAGGATCTTGGGTTTTTGAAATCATTTAACCATTTTGGGGGATTTTTAGGGGATTAAAATTAAATGATGCTATGACATTGTAAACATATAGCAAATTAGAGTACTTGTCAATCCCTGAAAATGGTGAAATTTTCTCCTCACTGTTTTCAGTGAAGTACCTCACTGTTTTCAGTGAGTTTTATTCAATTCTAAATTTTTAGAATCTTTTAATTAATGCTATATTGCGGCTTTATAGTAACTAAAATTTTGACATGAAAATAATAGTACCAATGGCAGGAATTGGGTCTCGTTTAAGACCACATACTTTAACAGTTCCAAAACCTTTAACTGTAATTGCAGGAAAACCAATTGTACAGCGTTTGGTTGAAGATATCACATCTGTAGTTGATCAAAAAATTGATGAAATTGCTTTTATTATTGGTCCATCTTCAAAAGGATTTCCTTCTAATACATCAGAAAAATTGATAAAAATTGCTGAAGAATTAGGAGCTAAAGGTTCTGTATATGTTCAAGAAGAAGCTTTAGGAACAGCACATGCTATTTTTTGTGCAAAAGAATCATTAAGTGGTCCTTGTGTGGTTGCTTTTGCTGATACTTTGTTCAAAGCTGATTTTAAATTAGACGCTAATGCTGATGGTGCAATTTGGGTAAAACAAGTAGATGATCCTAGTGCATTTGGTGTGGTAAAATTAAAAGACGGATATATCACTGATTTTGTAGAAAAACCTAAAGATTTTGTTTCTGATTTAGCAATTATTGGTATTTATTACTTTAAAGACGGAGGAAAAGTTCGTGAAGAAATTCAATATTTGATTGATAATGATTTGAGAGAAAATGGAGAATACCAATTAACAAATGTTTTAGAATCTTTAAAGCAACAAGGTGCTAAATTTATTCCAGGAACTGTAAATGCTTGGATGGATTGTGGAAAAAAAGATCCAACAGTAGATACCAACAAACAGGTTTTAGGTTTTGAGCAAGAAGCTGGTAATAATTTAGTTGCTGATGATGTAGTATTGAATAACTCAGAAATTATTCAGCCTTGTTTTGTAGGGGAAAATGTAGTGTTAAACAATACCAAAATTGGACCTTATGTTTCTATTGGTGCAAATAGTATTGTTGATGATTCTACTATTGTAAATTCATTAATACAAAATAATGTTGTAATTTCTAATGCAGATTTAGATAATGCAATGATTGGTAGTCATGCAAAATATAATGGTAAATATACTTCAGTAAGTATTGGAGATTATACCGAATTAACATAGAGATGTTTAGAATAAAGAGACAAGAAATTAGAAAAGAGAGACAATTTACCAATACAAAGTTGTCTCTTTTATCTTTGTTCTTTATTCTTATCTCGATTAATATTTTTTCTCAAGATAGTATTCCAGAAGCTAAGGATTTAACAGAGGAAAAAGAATTGAAATTTCAACAATTTTTTTTTAAAGCATTATCAGAAAAATCAATAGGAAATTATCAAAAAGCTATTGAAAATTTAGAAAGTTGTAATCAGATTTTAGCTAATGATGCTGCAGTTTTTTTTGAGTTTTCTAAAAATTATTTACAGCTAAATAAATCATTACTTGCAAAAGAATATATCAGTAGAGCATTAGTAAAAGATCCTGAAAATATCTGGATGCAAAAGCACTTGATAAAAATTAATATTAAGACAAGAGATTATGCTGATGCTATTACAATCCAACAAAAATTAGTAACTAAAAACCCAAAAGAAAGAGATTTTTTAGTGAGGCTCTATTTGCATAATAGAGAATATAAAAAAGCAGTTTCTCTAATGAATGAGATGGAAGCAGATAATGCACTTTCATCAAACTTAAAAAGATTAAAAAGTAGTTTAGAAAAACGAAAAGGAAAATCTGTTATAGAAGAAAAGCAAATAAATACTCCAGTTTCGTTAAAAGAACAATTTAAATCAAATAAATCTTATACAATTTTAAAACAGATTTTAGAGATTTCAGTTGCTGATTCTGAACAACTTTTAAAATATGCAACAGAAGGAATTTCACTTTTCCCAGCGCAACCTTATGTCTATTTAATGCAAGGAAAAGCATTGAATTATCAGAAAAACTACAAAAAAGCGTTAACTACTTTAAATAATGGTATCGATTTTGTGATAGAAGAAAATATGGAAGCAGCATTTTATAAAGAAATGGCAATATCTTACAGAGGTTTAGGTAATCTTAAAGACGAAAAAAAATATTTAGAAAAGTCAAAAAAAATTAAAAGTTAGGTATGAAGTGGGTAAAATATATCGCTGTTATTGTTATTGTTTTTACTTCATGTAAAACCAAAAAAAACTTAATGAGTACTAGTTTGGTAGCTAAAGAAATGTCTGCAAAAAAAGTGGCTAGAAAACATATTGCATCTGGTTTTGATAAAAAAACTGTTTCTGCAAAAATGAAAGCTAATTTTAATAATGGAAAACTAAACCAAAGTATTTCAGTGAGTTTGCGAATGAAAAAAGATGAAGTAATTTGGTTAAAAGGAACTAAATTCATTACAGTTTTTAAAGCTAAAATCACACCAACTTCTGTAAGTTATTACTCACCTTATGCTAAGAACTACTTTGAAGGAGATTTTTCTATGCTTAAGAAACTATTAGGTACAGATATTAATTTTGAACAACTTCAGAATTTGTTACTTGGTCAGTCTATACTGAATGTAAAAGAACAGAAACAAAATATATCTATCCAAGATAACTCTTATATTTTATCACCAGAAAATCAAGCTAGTTTGTTTGATATTTTCTTTGCTGTAAATCCATCACATTTTAAATTAGACAAACAATCTATTGTAAACTCACTTAGAAGTCAACGTTTGGACATAATTTATCCTTCCTACAGTTTTTCTGATGATGAAATTTTTCCATCAGAAATAAACATAAAAGCAAAACAGCCAGGAAAATTTACAAATATTAATTTTTTTGTAAAATCTATAGAGTTTGATACTAGTTTTGATACTCCTTTTTCAATACCAAAAGGGTATAAGCAAATTAAATTATAGTGATTCATAAACATTTTTACATATCAGTTTTTCTTATTTTGATTGCTGCTTTTTCTGTCTCAGCACAAACCAGAAAACAGTTAGAAGCTCAGCGAAAAAAACTGAATTTAGAAATGAAGCAAGTGAATAACTTGTTATTTAAGGAGCAAAAAAAGGAAAAGAACGCACTTGATGATTTAAAAGACATTAACAAAAAAATAAACGTTAGATCAAAACTAATTGCTACTATAAATTCTGAAGCCACAATTTTATCAAAAGAAATTTCTTTAAATGAATCTAAAATTAAAAAGTTAGATAAGAAGTTAATCGAATTAAAGAAAGATTATGCTGATATGATTTTAAAATCATACAAAAGTAAATCACAACAAAGTAGAACAATGTTTTTGCTGTCTTCTAAGAACTTTTATCAAGCATATAAGAGATTAGAGTATATGAAACAGTATACCAAATTTAGAAAAAAGCAAGGAGAAGAGATTACTATTCAGGCTAATGTTATTCAACAACTAAATGATTCTTTATTGTATCAAAAAAGAGTAAAAGACACTCTAATTCAATCTGAAAAACAACAAAAAGAAGAAATTGAATCCGATAAGAAGAAACAAGAAAACTTAATATCTACGATAAAGAAACGTGAAAATAAGTACAAAAGAGATTTACAGAAAAAAGTAAGAGAAGAAAAAAGAATTGCTGCCAAAATAGATAAATTGATTAAAGCAGAAATAGCTAGAGCCAATAGAATTGCAAAAGCCAAATTAAAATCAAAAGCAAAAAATACTAAGAAGAACGAATTTTTATTAAGTCCAGAAGCAAAAGCATTAGCAGCAAAATTTGAGTTGAATAAAGGTAAACTCCCTTGGCCAGTAGACGAAGGTTTAGTGGTAAGACGTTTTGGTAAACAACCTCATCCTACTTTTCCTGGAATTACAATTAATGGTACAGGTTTGCATATTGTAACTAAAACTGGTAATAATGCAAAAGCAATTTTTGGTGGTAAAGTATTGAATGTTCTGGTAAGTTCAGAAGGAAGAAAAAACGTGTTAATACAACACGGAAATTACATATCTTCTTATAATAATTTAGAAAATACTTACGTAAAAAAAGGTGACGCTATCAAAACGGGTCAAAATTTAGGTCAAATATTTACAGATAAAGTTACTAAAAAGACCAAGCTTATCTTTGTACTGTTTAAAAATACAACTCGATTAAATCCTTCTTCATGGATTTTAAGAAGATAATTTATTCTTTAGAATGCGAGGAATATTCTATGTTTTTTTGAAGAATTACAGCATTAGGTATGGTAATCAATGCGTTTTCAGGAGTTTTTAAGGTGATAAAAAAAGCACCAATATCTTTTATTTCTCCAGTAGTATTGTTGTCTTTTTCTAAAATAGTAATGGTGTCACCAATCTTTACTGGATAGTTTATAAACAAGATAATTCCAGCAGTTATATTAGAAAGTAGAGACCATTGTGCAAAAAAAGCAATTCCTAAAACAGTTAAAAAAGAGGATACAAAAAGTAAAAACTGTTCATCACTCACCCCCCAAATAAAGGCAATTATGGTAATTGCGGTTCCATAAACTAAAACGCTAATAATTTTATTGGTTACAATAATTCTAGCTTTTTGGAAACCAAATTTAGATTGAATTCTTTTTAATGAACCTGTTACAAATAATCTCAGTAAAATTGAGACCACAAAAATTATTATTGAATATATTACTTTATGACTGTCTATTTCCATAACTAAAACTTTTTATAAAATTATTAAAAATAAGATGGATACCAGAATAACAAAGTAAGAATATGTTAGCTAAATAACGCTTTTAGTTCAGTTGCTTCACTTGGATTTAACTTTTTTGCTAATACTAAACTTAATTGTTTTCTTCTTAAAGCACCTTCAAAACGCTCTTTTTCTAAATCTGTTTCTGGTATAATTTGAGGTATTTTAACAGGTTTCCCAGTTTCATCTACAGCAACAAAAGTGTAAATACCTTCATTCACTTTTGTTTTAGAGAGTGATTGTCTGTCTTCTATCCAAACATCAACATAGATTTCCATAGAGGTTTTAAAAGCTCTAGATACTTTTGCCTCGATAGAAACTACACTTCCTACAGGTACAGATTTGTTAAAAGCCACATGGTTCACAGATGCAGTTACAACAATTCTTCTAGAGTGTCTTCTTGCAGCAATGCTACAAGCTCTGTCCATTCTAGCTAACAATTCGCCACCAAAAAGATTGTCTAAATAGTTTGTTTCACCAGGTAAAACTAAATCTGTAAGAACCGTTAAAGATTCTGAAGGAGTTTTTGTTTCCATCAAAAATGTTTTTGCAAAGATAGGAATCGCTTGTGGAAAAGCGAAGGCAAATCAACCGAAAGAAAAGAGAAGTTTAATCTACTTTTTTAATCAATAACCAAGCGTCTTCAGAAACTGTATCTTGTATTTTATACAATTGATTTGTAGCTTCATAACGATTGGCATAACTATTAAAACTAACTTGAGTTAATCCCCATTTGTTAACTCCAATAATTTTAGAGTCGTAACCTTTTGCCTTTAGTTGTTTCACTTTTTTTGCAGCATTTTCTGGAAATTGAAAAGCACCAGCAACAATGTGAAAAGGTTTTGAGATTGCTTTAGATACATTTAATTCTAAGGTTGGTAACGGATTTGAAATGACAAAAGTCGCAGTTTGAATTTTTTTCTCTAATGCTTTTTCTTGGCTTGCAAGAATTTCTTTTTGTTGATAATTTTCATAACCATTATAACCAGCAAATCCTAATGTTAATAAAATTGCAGCAGTAGCAGCATATTTTATAAACGCAGGTACTCCTTTTTTGGCCGCTTTTTTTGCAACAGGAATTAAAGGTTTTACTTGTGTTTTAGCTCTTGTAATATTTGCAGTTTCAAAAGATGATAAACCAAATGAAGTTGTAAGATAATTTACTGCTGTATTAGGCTCAAAAATAATTTGTTTCTCTTCGTTTAAAGACAAAACACCTAAATTATCAATCTCAATAGCAGAAGATTGTAATTCGTTTTTCCACTTAATTACAGATAAAGATATGGCTGTAGCTGCTTTTTCAAAAGAAATATTTTCTGAAGAAGCAATATAATTTGCCAATAAACCATCATTATGTTTTAGATGACTATTAAAAGTAATCTGTTTTGTAGGTGGATAAAATGTATGCGATTGAGCATTTATTTTTGCACCAATTCTATTGGTTACAAAACCTCCAAAATCAGGCACAATTACACAGTCGTATCTGTATAATAAATCGTTGATGTAATTAGCTATTGTCATTATAACAAAATTAAAAAAATAGCAACACCATATTGTAAAATTGTAAAGAATTTATTCACAATTTTCAAATCATTTTTTAAAAGATTAAAAATCAATAATTTATTATTAGAATGTTTTAATATAAATCTAAAACTTAGATTTATATTTCATTTTTTATATCTTGTAAGCAATTGTTACAAGATGAAAGAAGAAAAATTACTTGCGGTTTTACGGCTGCAAAAATGTAAGGCTATTGGTGATATTTTAGCTAAAAAACTCATCGTAAATGTAGGTGATGTTGAGCAAATTTTTAAAGAAAGAGCGGCTATATTGTCTAAAATAAATGGTATTGGATCTCATGCTTTAAAACATCTTTTTGATGTTGAAAATTTAAAATCTGCAGAAGTAGAATTACAATATATTCAGAAAAATAATATTGAATACTCTTACTTTTTAGAAGAAGATTATCCAAAAAACCTTCATAATTGTATTGATAGTCCAATTTTACTTTTTAAAGATGGGAATTTAGATTTTACTAATCAAAAAATCATTTCTATAGTAGGTACTCGAAATGTGAGTTCTTATGGAAGAACTTTTTGCAATCAATTGATAGATGAACTCAAAGAATATAATCCAATTATTGTTAGCGGATTTGCATATGGAGTTGATGTTTGTGCTCACAAAGCAGCAATTCAAAATAACTTACAAACTATTGCAGTGTTAGCGCATGGTTTTGAACAAATTTATCCGAAAGTTCATAAAAAATACATTCATCAAGTAAATGAAAATGGAGGTTTTTTAACTGAGTTTTGGAGTGAAGAACAACCTTTACGAGAAAATTTTTTAAAGAGAAACAGAATTGTTGCAGGAATTTCAAAAGCAACAATTATTATAGAATCTGCAGAAAAAGGAGGCTCTTTAGTTACCGCAGATATTGCCAATTCATACAATAGAGATGTATTTGCTGTTCCTGGAAGAACTTCAGATATTTATAGTAAAGGGTGCAATAACTTAATCAAAAATAACAAAGCACATTTGTTAAATTCTGCTTCAGATTTGATTACAATGCTCAATTGGGATCTTCAAGAAAAATCAACTCCAATTCAAAAACAACTCTTTGTTGAACTTGATGAAAATGAGCAGAAAATTTATGATGTATTGCATGAAAAAGGAGCACAATTGCTAGATGTAATTTCTTTAGAGTGTAATCTTCCTATTTTTCAATTATCATCCATTTTATTACAAATGGAACTCAAAGGTGTGCTAAAACCTTTACCAGGAAAGATGTTCGAAATCGCTTAATTATCGCTATTTTTGTAGTATATCTGCTAACAAATGGCTACAAATCAGAAATTAATATCTAAGAAAAAACCCACTTTTCCTATTAGTGAAGAGCTTAATGCGTTTTTAACCAAATATAAAAGGAGTACAAAAATTAGCATTTTGTATAATGACTTGTTGCGTTTTCAAGGTTCAGTGAATGTCTATGATAAAAATGATGAGGACACACTTTGGATAAGAACGTATTATTCTGAATGGGATAGAGAAGAAATAGACAGGAGTTTAAAAAAAATCTATACCATTTTGCATTCAGATGGTAATGATAGTACCATTCCTTTTTTAAATGTTGATGCAATAGACTACTGTACCTTTGGAAATTCAAAACCTTTTAGAATAAAAATCAGAAATATTTTAAATGATAACTTTACCTATTTCTATGTCAAAAAAGCAGATGCCTCTCGTGTTTATGGTTTAGAGCTAGAACATTTATTATCACCTTATAACATCAATTATTTAGTCTATAAAGACACTTTAGTTGAAGAGCATATTTCAGGAATTCCAGGAGATGATTTTATTACCAATATTCTGCCTAATTGTACATCCTCAGAAAAATCTCAAATCGCAAAAGAATTTGTAAAATTTAAAGAGCGTTGCATGATTCGTCTTTTAGGAGACATGCGTTCTTACAATTATGTAATTACGCCTATTCACGATTTCGATAAGATTATTTACAAAATTAGGGCAATAGATTTTGATCAGCAATCTTACGAAGGCAGTCTTAAAGTTTACAATTTACAGTTTATGAAAGAAAACTTTAAAATAGTAGAAATGGTGGGTAGAAAGTTGCAAAATAGCTCTATAGAACAATATAAAATAGAAGAACGATCTTTTATTGCAAAACGAATGATTACAACACCTAATAGAACTACAATGTTGGTTAATTGCATGAAAAAGGATGTTATTTCTAGTCCAGAAAACGTAACAAAACTCAAACAAGACTTAATTTCTTATGTAGGTGATGTAGAGTTTAAAAAGTGCGAAAATATGGGTGAAATTTTAGAAACCATTTTGGCATTTGTAAAACGTAATTATTTAGATATTAGAAATAAAGATTTGTTTTAGAAGCTATTTCCTGCTTTCGCTACTCGCTTTTTTCGTTCCTCAAAAGAGCTTAAACATACCGCTCAATCAGGGCTAAACTTGTTTGAGAATAAAAGTCATTATTTTACTGTTGTAACTTTAAATTATTTTTTACTTCTTATGCTTTCAATAACAACGGTTAATAAAATTAAAGAACCTCCAATAAATGTATTTTTATTGGGAACTTCATTTACAAAAATATAAGCAATAATAATTCCAAAAATGGGTTGAATACTACCAATAATACTTGCTGTAGAAACAGAAAAATATTGCAGGGAATTTACAAGCATTGTATGTCCAATAGCAGTTGTTAATAAAGCAATAAGTATCAATAAAGGTAATTGACTTTGAAAATTAGAAATATCACTAAAAAACAATACAGGTATAAGTAAAACAGAAACAATTATTAATTGATAAAGCATAATGGCACTACTATTATAATTAGTTACACTTTTCTTTGTAATTAAATTCCGTAAAGAATAGCATAATGCAGAAAATACACCAAACAATATACCTTTAACTTCATCATTTTTAATAGAAAAATCAGGAACCAAAAAGTAAATACCTACCAACACTAGCAAAGCTAAAAATACGTGTACAAGACTCAGTTTTTGTTTAGAAAAAAAAGGCTCTAATAAAGCCGTCATTACAGGAAAAGTAAACATTGAAAGCATACCTATAGCAACGTTAGAAAGTTTGAGCGCGTAAAAGTAGGTTACCCAATGGGCTCCCATAAAAAAACCACTTATTAAAAAAGAAATTTTATCTTTTTTAGAATGTATTGATAAGTTAACCTTTTTAACTCTACAAAATACATAGATAATTGTTGCAGCAAACAAAGCCCTAAAGAATATGATAGCTTCAGCAGGCATTGCAATATATTTACCTAAAACTCCAGAAGTACTAATAAAGAGTGTAGCTAATAAAAGTAACGATAAGTTTTTTGTGTGGTTTTTTTGCATGCGATAAAAGTAAGTAAAAAGAATTTTAGAATGTTTAAAAAGTTGAATACAAAAAAAAGTAGCCTTAGTAATTATTAAGACTACTTTTAAATATTAAAATGCTAAAAAAAATCTAAAATTGTTGCTTTAAAGTAACTTTCCAAACTTTATTAGAAGCTCTAGATTTTGTTCTTCCATAAGTTCCAGGATGAGAACTAAATGCTTCTATTCCTCCAAAAATATAACCAACTTCAACACTCTTTTTTGTTTCGCCAAAAACAGAACTAGTATCTAAAATGTCTGGAGATACTGTTGTGCTTATAAAATTAGAAGAAGGAAAGAAAATAGCTTCTGCTCCGTAAAAAGGTTTTGAATTTGTTGTGTTTTTTGCAAATAAATTTTGACTAAAAGTTGTGTTTGTACTTTTTAAAGGATTACTTTCTACATACAATTTAATATGAGTTCCTGTATTTGTAAATCCAGATAAACGCACTTCTTTAGTTGTGTTTCCATCTCCAATTCCACCTAATAAAAAAGTATGTAGAATTTTTGAATTAGCATCATAAGCTACTAAATTAGGACAAGAATATACGTTTAAGTTTTTCTGATTGTAAGTTTTATCGTGGGTATATAGTTTGTTATTGTTATTTGTCCAGTTTGGATGAACATATATTGCATCATTCCAAGCTTGTAAATCTTCACCAGGTTTAAAAACACCTGCATAAATTGCAATACTTTCTTCTAACGTGTTTTCTAGAGAATTATAGTATAAAGAAGGTGTAATTGGGCCATCTCTTCTTCTAAAGATTGAGTTGTTATCAGAAGAAACGCCATTTGGATCACTAACATCAGAAATAGGTTCACTTACAGAGATAGATAAAACATGTTGAATGGTATCTTTATTTATCACTTCAGGACCAATAGTGAAAGGATATACTGCATCAACATACTTTTGACCTTGAGAAAAACCTGGAGCACTGTTTCCAAAATTATGTCCTCCTGCTAGATAAAAACTCCCTTTTTTAATAGTGCTTCCACCAATATAATGTAATTCTCCACCAGTACTAATTAGATTTTTATTTTGAGCAAAAGCAAATAGTTTAGCTTCTTTAACTTTAGAATATTCTTTTTTTACTAAATGTACCATAGACGGAATATGAATACGCGCAACATGATTGTAGGTTGTGTATCCATTTTTTGGATTTTTAAAATCTGCAGGACCAAAACCACCAACAATAAATAGATAATCATCAACTTGTTTTACTAAAGCATTTGTATTTTTAAAAACTGCAGTGTATTTAGTTATGGTATCTAAATTGTAAGAAGTAAAATTTTCTGCAATGGCAGCTATCATTTCATTAATAGTAATGCTTTTTGGAGCTTTGTTTGTTGACGGGTTGTAAACATAAATATTTTCATTAAATGAAGTGGGAGGAAAAGATTCCTTTGCATAATCACTGTTTTTTCTCATGTCATGCAATCCACCATCATCATCTTTTTTATTAGTTCTTCCTGCAAAAAGTAGCCATTCATCATTATACAAACCATGTGTAAAAGATTGTAAAGCTGGAGCTTTTGAACTTATTACAGAATCTATAGAAATGGTATATTTTGGTGCTACAACTATTTTCTCTTTTTTATCACAAGAATAAAAAAAGCTAAAAGATATGCTTAAAATAAGGGTATAAAAAACACTTTTTTTCATAATTAAGTATGTTTGGTTAGTAATTTGCAATAACCAAAAAAACATGAAATATTAAAAGCGTTAGTTTTTCTATTTTGAAAAACAGGTAGTTGTACTCATTATTTCCACTGTAAAGTTTCTATCAAATGCAAAATATCTTCTTTAACATATGCTACAGCTGGTAAAATAGAATCGTAATTGGGTTTTGCATAAAAGTATAAACTACCTTTTATAAAGTTTTGTGTACTATCTGTAATATGAAATTGCAAATGCGAAGCTGCATTTCCTGTAATTTCGTACAAACTTCCAAAAACTCTTTTTTTAGGATTTACAAAATCTTTAGGAATGATTTCTTCTGCTTTTACAGTGTGTTTAAAAACTAATTTTTCTGCTTCAGTGAGTAGTTCTTTAAGGTTGTTTTGAATAGGTCTGTAAGTAATATCTATTGATGCTTTTAAATTAGGATATTTAATTTTTAACCAATTATTGGTTTCATCTACAAGGGTAGCATTTTTAGAAACTTTAAATGTGTAGGGTCTTTTTAATGGTAAATTTTGATAAGAATTCTCAGGATATTCTAGACTTAAATATGCTTTTGGTTTTGGTAAAATAGCATCTTTACAACCAATAAACATCAATACAAATAGAAAGATAAAAAGATTACGCATTTCGAGTTGCTTTTACTTGTTTTATACGTTTTTTGTCTAACGCTTCTATAGTAAACGTATAGTTCTTGAAGTTTATTTTCTCGCCCTTTTTAGGAAATTTTCCAGAAATCTCTAAAATGAATCCTGCTAAAGTTTCTGACTCCCCTTTTTCTTCCTCAAAAATATCTTCATCTTCATCATCTAATACTCTACAAAAATCTTTGATGGTAGTTTTACCATCAAAAATATAATTATTGATATCTATTTTAGAATAGGATAAATCGTCATCATCAAACTCATCATTAATATCACCTACAATTTCTTCGATAACATCTTCTAAAGTTACTAATCCGCTTGTGCCACCATATTCATCAACTACAATTGCCAAGTGATTTTTCTTCTCTCTAAAATCGCCCAATAAATCATCTAGCTTTTTGTTTTCAGGAACAAAAAAAGGTTCGCGAACTAAATTTTGCCATTTAAAAGTTTTCTTATTTAAATGAGCTAATAAATCTTTAGCATACAAAACGCCAATAATATTATCGATATTTTCCTTGTAAACAGGATTTCTTGAATATCCGTTCTCTAGAATTTTATTCAGAACATTTTCATAAGATTCCTCATCAGAAAGTGAAAAAATATCAATACGAGGCTTCATAATTTGTACGGTTTCTGTATTCCCAAAATTTACAATGCCTTCTAAAATTTTTTGTTCATCTTTTGTAGTTGCGCCTTCAGAAGTTAGTTCTAATGCTTGAGATAAAGTTTCAACAGAGAAATTAGAATTTTTATTTCCTAACTTATTTTCAATCCATTTGGTTAAAGTGATTAAGGGCAAGCTAAAAGGAGTCAATATAACACTAATACTATGTATGAATTTTGACATTGCTTTCGAGAAACGTAATGCATTTCTTGATGCATATACTTTAGGTAAAACCTCGCCAAACAATAAAATTAAAAAGGTAACTAAAACAATTTCTAATAAAAAACGGACAGAAACTGAGAATAAGGAAAAGTCCATTTGATAATCAAAATCACCAAAAAGTGTATCTGATAATGAAGCAAAAAGCAACACAATCAAAATATTTATAAAGTTATTGGTAATAAGTATTGTGGCTAATAATTTTCTTGGTTTTTCCAATAAACGAACTACAATATTTTCGTCTTTTCCGTTGTTAGAAAGCTCTTTGATATCGGTTTGTGAAAGTGAGAAAAAAGCAACTTCTGTTCCAGAAACTAAAGCAGAACTAATTAATAAACCAATAAGCACAACAAGGTTAATACTTGTTAAAAAATCGATAGAAGCAAAAAGGATAAATAAAAGTTCGGGATCTGGATCCAAGTCTATTAATTTTTATGAATTAAAAAGGTAAATCATCATTCTCTTCTGGTTCTGGAGTAACAGATTTTGCAGGAGTAGCTGGTTTATTTTGATGATCATTATTAGAATTTTCAGCATTCTTTTTGGTGCTTAACATTGTCATTTCTGTAACTTGAACTTCTGTTGAATAACGTTTTACACCATCTTGTTCCCACTGACGGTTTTTTAGTTTTCCTTCTACATAAACTTTATCACCTTTGGTTAAATATTTTTCGCAAACTTTAGCCAACCCATTTCTAACTACAATATTATGCCAGTCTGTATTGGTTACTTTTTCTCCAGTTTGTCTATTGGTATAACTTTCGCTTGTAGCTATAGGAAACCTTCCAACACAATTCTGATCATCAAAATAATGCATTTTTACATCATCGCCTAAATTCCCTATTAAAATTACTTTGTTTATTGTTCCTGCCATAGCTTGTGTATTTGTATACCAAAAGTACTAAAAATATCCATTACTTTGTAGGAAGAAATTCGTCCAAAAAATTAGCAATCAATATAGGAACTGGATATTTTTTTACGCTAGTCCAGTCTATTAAGGCTGATATAGTTTGTTTTGTTTCAACAATCCAAAATTGAGTATATAAATGTTGATGCGATAATTTATGAACAATTTCTTTTTTGTTGTGCAGTGATATTGTTGCTTCTTCAGGGAATAAATCTTGAAATTCTTTTGATGATATTAATTCGTTTTTATTGATGATAGCATCTGTTTCAATTAAAGGAAATTGATACAAACCTTGCCAAATTCCCTTTCCTTTTCGTTCTGATAAAATGGTTTTATCATCGTCTGTTTTTACAACGATATAATTAAAATACCTTTTTTTAATTTTAATTTTTTTCTCTTTAACGGGTAGTTTCTCAATTAAATTCTTTTGAAGAGCAACACAACTTTCAGCAAAAGGGCAAAACATGCATAACGGTTTTTTGGGTTTGCATTGTATGGCTCCAAAATCCATGATTGCCTGATTAAAGGTTCCTGGTTGAGATTCATCAATTAAAGTTTGGGCTAATTTTTTAAATTCTTTAATTCCTGCAGATGAGTTTATTGGAGTATCGATTCCGAAATAACGAGATAAAACACGATACACATTTCCGTCAACAACTGCAGTTGGTTCATTAAAACAAATTGATGCTATTGCAGAAGCTGTATAATCACCAATTCCTTTTAATTTAATAATCTCTTTAAATGTTGATGGAAACTCTCCATTAAGTTCATTTACGATATGTTTTGCAGTAAAATGTAAGTTCCTTGCACGAGAATAATATCCTAAGCCTTGCCACATTTTTAATACGGTACTTTCATCTGCTTTTGCAAGGTCAAAAACCGTTGGAAAAGCGGTTGTAAATTTTAAATAATAAGACAAACCTTGAGCAACTCTAGTTTGTTGTAGCATGATTTCTGATAGCCAAATAAAATATGGGTTCTTTGTTTTACGCCAAGGTAATTCGCGTTGGTTTTGTAAATACCAGTTTATGAGAATGTTAGAGAATTTCATTGTTAAAAAATCGAATTGCGAAATTACATTATAAAATTCATATAAATTTACTCTTTATTGTTTTTGGAATTGATTAATTATCATATATTTGCATCCGCATTTTTGAAATTAAATAATAAAAATATAGACATGACGAAAGCAGATATCGTATCAAAAATCTCAGATAAATCAGGAATCGAAAAAACTGATGTTTTAGCAACTGTTGAAGCATTTATGACTGAGGTTAAAGATGCATTAGAAAATGGTGATAACGTTTATTTAAGAGGTTTTGGTAGTTTCATTATCAAAACAAGAGCAGAAAAAACTGGTAGAAATATTTCTAAAAATACTACTATTAAGATTCCAGCTCACAACATTCCAGCTTTTAAACCAGCTAAGACTTTTACAGAAGGTGTAAAAAGTAAAGTAGCGGTTAAGTAATAAAACATTAATCTAAACCTTATAGGTTTAAAAAACATCGGAACATTATGCCAAGTGGTAAAAAAAGAAAGAGAGCTAAGATCTCTACACACAAAAGAAAGAAAAGAGCTAGAGCAAACAGACACAAGAAAAAGTAAGCATTCGCTTACTTTTTCGTTTATAGTTTAGCGAAAGACAAAAAGTTCATTGACATAGAGGTTAAACTAACCTCGCATGGTATTACAAATACCTGACAATATTAATCCATCTGCACAATACTGTGCAGTGTTAAAGCCAGTTCAGTATGAAAACAGAATTAATAATTCGTTCAAATTCATCTGATATTGATTTTGCCTTATTAAGAGATGGAAAACTTATTGAATTAAATAATGAAACAACCGATAACAAGTTTTCTGTTGGCGATATTTTTTTAGCCAAAATAGGAAAAGTGTTAACAGGTTTAAATGCATGTTTTGTAAACGTTGGTTATGAAAAAGACGGATTTTTACATTATCATGATTTAGGCGCGCAAGTTAATTCATTAAACAAGTTCATTAAGAAAGTAAGCACAGGTAAGTATAAAGAGTTCACTTTAAAAAACTTCCGAAAGGAAGATGACATTAACAAAGACGGTAGTATTAACCAAGTACTAAAAACAGGGCAAAACCTGTTGGTGCAAATTGTAAAAGAACCCATTTCTACAAAAGGTCCCAGATTAAGTTCTGAGTTATCTATTGCAGGTAGGTTTTTGGTTCTAGTTCCTTTTTCTAATCGAGTTTCTGTTTCTCAAAAAATAGCAGATCCAAAAGAAAAAGAACGTTTAAAAAGATTAGCTAAAAGCATTAAACCCAAAGGTTTTGGAGTTATTCTAAGAACTGTTGCAGAAGGTAAAAAAGTAGCAGAATTAGATAAAGACTTACAAAACTCTTTAGAACGTTGGAAAACAATGTGTAAACGTATTCCTAATACAAATACACCAACCAAAATTTTAAGTGAGTTAAACAGAGCATCTTCTATTTTAAGAGATGTAATGAATGAATCATTCACTAATATTGTAACAAATGATGATAGTTTGAAAGTAGAGATTAAAGAGTATTTGCAGGAAATTTATCCTGAAAAGGAGAAAATTGTAAAGCTACATAGATCTCAAGTTCCTATTTTCGAAAAATATGGAATTGAACGTCAAATTAAAACATCGTTTGGTAAAACAGTATCTATGAGTAAAGGTGCTTATTTAGTAATAGAGCACACAGAAGCTTTACACGTTATTGATGTAAATAGCGGAAACCGTTCTAACAAAGCAGGTTCTCAAGAAGAAACAGCATTAGAAGTAAATTTAATTGCAGCATCAGAAATTGCACGACAGTTACAATTGCGTGATATGGGTGGAATTATTGTAGTTGATTTTATTGATATGCACAAAGCTGAAAACAGAAATAAATTGTATCAGCATCTAAAAGAACAAATGGCTTTAGATAGAACAAAGCACAAAATATTACCTCCAAGTAAATTTGGATTAGTTCAAATTACAAGACAAAGGGTTAGACCAGAGTTGAGTATAAAAACTACCGAAGACAATCCAAATAAAAATGGACAAGTAGAAGCTCCAATAGTTTTGTTAGAGAAAATTGAAGCAGATTTAGAGAAATTTATGTCAAACTCTAAAGGAAATAAAAAGGTTCAGTTACATGTACACCCTTTTATTGCTGCTTATTTAACAAAAGGAGTAAATTCTATACGTTTTAAATGGTATTTAAAACATAAAAAGTGGATTACAATTATACCTCGTGACGCTTACACATACTTATATTACAGATTTAAAACTTTTAAAGCTTAAACTGTACTATAAAGGCAATAATTTTTTATCAAAAAACCCCGCAACTTTTAAGTTTCGGGGTTTTATATTTTATAAGAACAAGTTTATTGTTTTTCTTTAATTAAATAAATATAAACAGGAAAGTGATCTGAATACCCACCTGTATAGCCTCCATAAGAAAAGCTTCGTAAAGGGTATCCTTTAAACTGACCTTTAGTTTGCATCATAAATCGTTTGTTAAATATCATAGCTCTAAATAATTTATAGCTAGAGAAATCTTTTTTGCCTTTATCAACTAGTGTTGATGACAGTAAAATTTGATCAAACAAACTAATATTATCTCTGTAAGCTCCTGTATTTAATCCTCTTTTAAACATTTCTTCATAAGGATTATAAATATCTCCATCATTTAAATTTTTCTTTCTCTCTTTAGTTTTTAAAACTTTTTTAAAGCTAGATTCTATTGGGTCATCGTTAAAATCTCCCATAGTTAAAATCTTTGCTTTTGGATCTTTTTCTCTTATTTGAGCTATAATTTTGGTGTTTT
The DNA here is from genome assembly GCF_009832745.1 of Polaribacter septentrionalilitoris. Classification (GTDB taxonomy): domain Bacteria; phylum Bacteroidota; class Bacteroidia; order Flavobacteriales; family Flavobacteriaceae; genus Polaribacter; species Polaribacter septentrionalilitoris. Next base: position 48,614 of record NZ_VRMJ01000004.1, read on the forward strand.
GATATGCTGCTTTTTCTCTAAAAGGTATACTTCTAGAGCCTCCTCTTTTTGAGGGCCAGTGATTTACAATAACATGAATTAATTCATCATCTAAATAACCAGAAACTAATAATTGATCTCTTGTGTAAACAGGGAAGTTGTTGCTGTATATTTTAGGATTAAATACCTCATGATGTATGGGTTTAAAATATCTTTTTTGATATAATAAAGCAACATCTATACCACGTTTGTCTGGAGAATCATAATGTATAATTCCATATCTTTTTTTTATTAAATGTTTCGATTTTATCAAATCTTCTAAAACACTTAAATTTTCAACTTCAGCTACACCTATAATTGCAGGACTTGTATTTGCTTTATCTGCACCAATTTGAGAGATTACACTACCTAACTTATCAATCTTATCCCAATAGACTTTTGATTTATTTGATTTTAACTCCATTATTGGGCTAGCTTCATCATTTTTATTTACATCATTAATTGTGTCAAAAAGATTTTCTAAATTGTAAAAAGCTATAGTTCTTATATTGTATTTTTTTCCTTTTTTTTGAGAAAAAAATAAAGTTGAAGTGAGTAAAAAAAGTATGAAAAAGTATGAATGTCTTCTCATTGTGGTATAATTTATTTCACAAAAATATAAAACAAAAGTTAAGCCAAGAATTATATAATGTAACGTTAACACTATTATTTGTTAAAAATCGTTAATTTTGTTTGCAATTTACAATCAAATATTATAAAAATTCAAGCAAGATTTATGAAAAAAATTGGATTATCAATATTTATGTTTTTCTTCCTTTTTTTGGGGGTTAAAGCTCAAAATATTGTAAAGGGAATTGTTTCAGATGGCGATTCCGATAATCCTCTACAAAATGTTACTGTAAGTGTAAAAAAAACAAGCGTTAGTCAGGTTACTGGTATTGATGGTGTGTTTTTATTGAAAAACTTATCTAATGGTTCATACATTGTAGAGATTAAGTTAAAAGGGTATGAAACTCAAAACTTTCCGGTAGAACTTTCTGGAAAAGCTGTTGATTTAGGTAGCATTCTATTGTATCGAGACATCAGTGTAGATCAAGATTTGAGTTTAATAACCATTACAGATGATGAGTTAAATGATGATGCAAGTGCCGCAGATAATATTTCGGGTTTGTTACAAGCAACCAAGGATATTTTCTTAAGAACTGCAGCCTTTGAGTTTAGTTCTTCTTTCTTTAGAATAAAAGGTTTAGATTCTGGAAATGGTAAAGTTTTGATTAACGGTATTGAAATGAATAAACTTTCAGATGGCAGAGCACAATGGAGTAATTGGGGTGGTTTGAATGATGTTCTAAGAAATCAAGAATTTAGTAACGGTTTAGCACCATCAAACTTTACGTTTGGAGGTGTGTTAGGTTCTACAAACATAAATACTAGAGCCTCAGAACAAAGAGCAGGAACTAGAATCTCTTATTCTTCTTCAAATAGAAGTTATGTGCATAGAGTTATGGCAACTCATTCAACAGGTATCTTAGATGGTGGTTGGGCATTTACTTTCTCAGGAAGTAGAAGAGCAGGTTTAGAAGGTTTTAATGAAGGAACAACTTATAATGCGTATTCTTTATTTGCATCAGTAGATAAAAAGTTTAACGAGAACCATAGTTTAACTTTTACATCAATTTTTACTCCTAACAGAAGAGGTAAGTCATCACCTAATACTCAAGAAGTTTTTAACTTAAAAGGTATTGCTTACAATGATTATTGGGGATATTTAAATGGAAAAAAAATAAACTCAAGAATAAAAGAAGTTTCAGAGCCTATATTGATGTTAAATCATTATTGGAACTGGTCTGAAAAAACCTCCTTGCTGACCAACGTAGCTTATCAGTTTGGTAAAATTGGTAATAGTCGTTTAGATTTTAATGGTGGTGCTAATCCTAGTCCAACTTATTATCAATACTTACCAAGTTTCGAATTAAGAAATCAAGATTTGGCTTCAGCATATGAGTCTCAGCAAAGATTTTTAAATGATGGTCAGTTAAATTGGAATAGAATATATGATGCAAACTTAACAAACAAAGCAGTAGGTTTAGACAATGCATATGTTTTATATGAAGATAGAAACGATGATAAACAATTAACAATAAATTCAATTTTAAATTCAGAATTGAATAGTAACATTACCTTAAATGCAAAATTAGAGTACAAACGTTTACGTTCTAATGCATTTGCAGAAGTTATAGATTTATTAGGCGGAACAGGTTATTTAGATATCAATCCATTTGCAGATACAGCAAATCAAAAGCAAAATAACTTATTAGATCCTAATAGAGTTGTTGGTGCTGGAGATAAATTTAGATATAATTACAATTTAAATTCTGATGTTATAGGAACATTTATTCAAACTCAGTTCAAGTATAATAAAGTTGATTTTTATGCAGCACTAAATGTTTCTCAAACTAGCCATCAAAGAGAAGGGTTGTACCAAAATGGTAGATTTCAAAATAACTCTCTTGGAAATTCAGACAAGTTAAGTTTTACCAATTTTGGTGCAAAAGGAGGATTAACTTACAAAATAACAGGTCGTCATTTAATAGATGCTAATGTTGGGTATCTATCAAATGCACCAACTATTAGAAATTCTTTTTCTAATGTTAGAGAAAATAACAATACTGTAGAAAACTTAAAAAGTGAAAAAATATTCACATCAGACTTAAGCTATATTGTTAGAAGTCCAATCATTACTTCTAGGTTAACTGCGTATTACACAAAAATTCAAGACGCAACAGAAATATCTTTCTATTTTGCAGACGGAGTTGGTGGTGATAATACTGCATTTGTGCAAGAAGTATTATCAGGAATAGATAAAAAACACTTAGGATTAGAGTTGGGTATAGAAGCGCAAGTTACTTCTACAATTAAATTAAAAGGAGCTGCTTCTATTGGTCAATTTACCTATGACAACAATCCTGATTTATATCTTACTTCAGATGTTGCAGATAATGGTGGTTTTGATTCTGATTTTAGATCTAAAGACTACATAGCATTGTTAAAGAATTACAAAGTAGCATCAGGTCCACAAAACGCATATTCTGTTGGTTTCGAATACAGAGATCCTGAGTATTGGTGGGTAGGAGCAACTGCTAACTTTTTTACAAATACGTATGTAGATGTAGCACCTTTAAATAGATCTTCAAATTTTTATGAAGATGCAGATGGTTTACCTTTTGTAGATTATGATCCTGATTTAGCAAGAGAATTATTACAACAAGAAAAATTTGATGACTATATGGTTGTCAATTTAATTGGTGGTAAATCTTGGAAAATTGGAGAAAAATACATCAGTGTTTTTGCTACAGTAAACAACTTGTTCAATAAAGAATACAAATCAGGTGGATTTGAGCAAGGAAGAAACGCAAACTTTAGACAACTAAGAGATGATAAAGCTCTTGATACACCAGTTTTTGGAAATAGATACTGGTATGGTAGAGGTACAACCTACTTTTTAAACGTAAACTTAAGATTTTAAAAAATAAACGAATTATGAAAACTAATAAATTAATCATCATTTTACTAGCTTTAGTAACTAGTATTTCTTTTACATCTTGTGTAGAAGATGGAGATTTCTCCATACCTAATTCTCTTGGAGGTGAAGAAACCCAAGCATTACAAAAACTTCAAGAAGATATTACAGCAGGAACAATTAATGAAATTTCTGTATCTAATCTAAAAGGATTATTTGTTAATGGACAAGCAACAGAAATTACTTCAGACATTGTTGTTAAAGGATATGTAACTTCTTCAGATTTTTCTGGAAATTTTTATAAAGAATTTTTTATTCAGGATTCTCCAACTAGCCCTTCTGCTGCGGTAAAAATAGTTTTAGAATTAACAGATTCTTACAACAAATTTAATGTAGGTAGAGAAGTATATATCAATTTAAAAGGTTTATACATTGGTGAGGTTAGATCTGGAGATGGAGTTGTAGCTATTGGAGGAGCAATGAATATTGATAATGAAGTAGAAAACTTATCTCTAGCACAGGTGGATGATCATATTTTAAGAGGCGCTACTACAGAAGAACTTACACCTTTAATGGTAAGTTTATCTTCAATAAATGACAGTCATGTAGGTTTATATGTAAAAATTGATAATGCTCAATTCCCAACTACCTTAGCAGGTAAAACATATGTAGATGCTAATGATCAATTTGATACACAACGTTTATTAGAGAGTTGTGAAGGATTTGGCTACACAAACTTTATTTTAGAAACTAGTGCTTTTGCAGATTTTAAATTTCAAGTGCTACCAGCAGGTGGAGGTAGTATTTCTGGGGTAGTTTCAAAAACATTTAACGGTAGTGATTTAGTGTTAGCTCTAAATAAAGTTGAAGATGTAGATATGACAGGAGCAAGATGTGAGCCTCTAGATATCAATGATTTTACACTTGTTTTAGGAGAAGATTTTGATTCTGGTACAGATAATACAAATTTAGATTTTCCAAATTGGACTAATTTTGCAGAAACAGGAAGTGAACTTTGGACTGAGCAAATTTTCAATGGAAATGGTTATGCAGAATTTAGTGGATTTAGAACAAATGATCCTGTAAATGTTGGTTGGCTAGTGTCACCAAGTGTAGATATGAGTGCTCATAGTCAAGTGTTTGTTAATTTCCAATTAGCACAACACCATTTAGATTCAGACCAAAACACTTTAGAAGTTTTTGTCTCTACAGATTTTGATGGTACAAATGTAACTGCTGCAACATGGGAAAAAATTAATGCCAATATCCCTACCATGAGTGATTCTTGGTATGCTTTTAAAGATGGAGGTTTAATAGATCTTTCAGGCTACACAGGTACATTGTATGTCGGTTTTAAATTTGTTGGTTCGGGAACAGATACCACTTTAGATGGTGCTTATATGGTAGACGATTTTAAAGTATTAGCTAAGTAATTTATTTACTTAAAGCATAAATAAAAAAGCCAGTAAAGCATTTCTTTACTGGTTTTTTTTATTTTTACACTATGGATAAAATAGAGCATATTGGAATTGCTGTTAAAGATTTAGAAAAATCGAATGATGTATTTGCATCGTTGTTTGGTGAAGCCCATTACAAAATGGAAGAAGTAGCCTCAGAAGGAGTTAAAACATCCTTTTTTAAATCTGGGCCTAATAAAATTGAACTGTTGCAAGCCACAAATCCGGAAAGTCCTATTGCAAAATTTATAGCAAAAAAAGGAGAAGGAATTCATCATATTGCGTTTGCGGTTTCAGATATTCAATCAGAAATAAAAAGGCTGAAAAATGAAGGTTTTATTGTTTTAAATGAAACTCCAAAAAAAGGAGCTGATAATAAGTTGGTGGCATTTTTACACCCAAAAACTACTAATGGAGTCTTAATTGAATTATGTCAAGAAATCAATTAGTTAAATTACTATTAACAAATACGGTCAACTGTATACTTATTATTATCTTGCGACACATAAAACTAGTTTCAATTTATGTCTAAATCATTCGATTCTTATCAAAAAAGACGTCTAAGATCCTCTTACTTTTCTGTTGTAGTAAGTATTGCTTTGGTGCTGTTTCTTGTTGGAGTTCTAGGTTTAATTGTATTAAAATCAACAAAAGTAGCTAACACCGTAAAAGAAAAAGTAGCGATGACTTTGTTTTTAAAAGATGAAGTATCAAATGAGAAAATATTTACTTTTAAAGAATCACTAAAAAAAGAAATCTTTACAAAAAAAGTGATTTATATAAGTAAAGAAAAAGCAGCAAAACAATATAGTAAAGAGATAGGAGAAGATTTTTTGAAGTTTTTAGGTAAAAATCCGTTAAAAAACGGGATTGATATCTATATAAAAGCAGATTTTGTAACTCCAGAAAAAATGCAAGAACTAGAAACTCGTTTTCTAAAAAACGCTTTTGTAGCAGATGTTTCTTATGATAAACCACTAATTAATTTATTAACAAAAAACATTCAAAGAATTAGTTTTTGGCTGCTAATTATAAGCGGTTTCTTTGGTTTGGTAGCTATGGTATTAATCAATAGTTCTATTAGATTGTCAATACACTCAAAAAGATTCAATATCAAAACCATGCAAATGGTTGGAGCTACAAAGAATTTTATTAGAAAACCATTCATTGTTCAGAGTATAAAATTAGGAATGATAGGTGCATTTATCGCTTTTTTAGGATTGGCAGTAATCATTTTTTATGTTGATAAATACATTCCTTCTTTAGAGTTAATCAAAGATTATATCACCATCATTTATTTGGTAGCTGGTGTGCTATTATCGGCAATATTAATTACTTGGGTAAGTACATTTTTTGCTACTCAACGTTTTTTAAATTTACAAACAGACGAACTTTATTATTAGAATATGGAAAACGAAAAAACAGAAAAACCAGAATTCTTATTTGGTAAGAAAAATTATATATTTATGATTATTGGAGTGATGGTCATAGGTTTGGGTTTTATCTTAATGTCAGGTGGAGGAAGTGATGATCCAGCAGTTTTTAACGAAGAAATATACAATTGGCAAAGAATTAGACTAGCGCCAACTTTAGTGATTATTGGTTTAGGTATAGAAATTTATGCCATTTTATTAAATCCTAAAAAATAAATATGGATATTATAGAAGCTATTGTTTTAGGTATAATTCAAGGATTAACAGAGTTTTTGCCTGTTTCTTCAAGCGGACATTTAGAGCTTGCAAAAGCAATTTTAGGAGACACCTCTGTACCCGAAGAAAGCTTAACTTTTACTGTTGTTTTGCACTTTGCAACAGCATTAAGTACGTTAGTAATTTTTAGAAAAGAAGTGCTTGATATTATTAAAGGATTATTGCAATTTAAATGGAATGAAGAGTTTCAGTTTTCATTAAAAATTATTCTTTCTATGATTCCTGCTGTCTTTGTGGGTTTACTTTTCGAAGAGCAACTAGAATCTTTTTTCGGAGGAAAAATATTATTAGTAGGTGCAATGCTTTTAGTAACTGCTATCTTGTTATTGTTGGCTGATAAAGCAAAAAACACCAATAAAAATGTTTCTATTAGTAATTCAATCATCATAGGTGTTTCTCAAGCAATTGCAATGCTTCCAGGAATATCAAGATCTGGAGCTACAATTTCTACATCCGTTTTATTAGGTGTAGATAGAACCAAAGCTGCCCGTTTTTCTTTCTTAATGGTTGTTCCGTTGATTTTTGGAAAAATAGGAAAAGACATTCTAGGCGGAGATTTAAATTTTCAATCTTCAGAGATAATGCCAATAGCCATTGGTTTTATTGCTGCTTTTGTTTCTGGTTTATTGGCTTGTAAATGGATGATTGCTTTAGTTAAAAAAAGTAAATTATCTTACTTCTCATTATACTGTGCAATTGTTGGTTTGGTAGCAATTGGTTATGCTTTGATGAATTAAATACTGAAATAAATTCATCATAAATGACAGAAGAAGATTTTAAATCTGGACAAGTTTTATTGATTGATAAACCATTAAACTGGACATCTTTTCAGGCCGTAAATAAGCTTCGTTGGCATATTAAACAACGCTTTAATATTAAAAAAATTAAAGTAGGTCATGCAGGTACTTTAGACCCTTTAGCTACTGGTTTGTTAATTATTTGTACTGGCAAACAAACAAAACAAATCAATATTTACCAAGGTCAAGTAAAAGAATACACTGGTACTTTTACATTGGGAGCAACTACTCCAAGTTTCGATTTAGAAACAGAAATTGATAAATCATTTCCAACAGATCATATTACTGATGAATTACTTCATCAAACAACTCAACAGTTTATAGGAGATATTCAACAAAAGCCACCTATTTTTTCAGCAATTAAAAAAGACGGAAAACGTTTGTATGAGTTGGCTAGAAAAGGAGAGACTACAGAAATCAAATCTCGAGAAGTAACAATATCAGAATTTGAAATCACCAAAATAAACTTTCCAGAAGTTGAATTTAGAGTTGTTTGTAGTAAAGGTACTTACATCCGCTCTTTAGCAAATGATTTTGGAAAAGCACTAAACTCAGGTGCACATTTATCCGCCTTAAGAAGAACAAAAATTGGTGACTTTTCAGTAAAAAAAGCAGTTTCTATTAATGAGTTTATCAATAGCTTAGTCGAAAAAGACTAATGTTTTAACCTAAACCTTAATGGTTAACATAGGTTTTAAAGCATTTTTAGATAAAGTTTTTGTAACACTTCCTGTAAATAAATGCGCAATACCACTTCTACCATGAGTTGCCAAAGCAATTAAATCTGCATTAATTTCTCTTGCAAAATTTAATATTCCTTTTTCTGCAGAGACATCGCTATAAATGTGTATTTTCTTATTAGACAAATCAAAGTCTTTAATAAAATCTTTTACTTTTTGTTTTGCAGCTACTGTGCTTTCAAAATTAGAAGGAGTATTTACTTTTAATAAATGTACCCTACTGTTAAATAAAGATGCAATTTCAATAAACTTTCCAAAAACAACTTTATTTTCTTCTTTAAAATTCGATGCAAAAACAAGCTGTTTTAATTTAAACTTTTTACTATCCTTTTTCACAACAATAACAGGTCTGTGAGAACTACGTACTACTTTTTCGGTATTTGAGCCAATAAAAATTTCCTCAAATTCAGAATGACCTTTAGAACCCATTATAATCAAGTCGGCATCAATTTTATCAGCATATAACTGTATGCCCTCAAAAGGATTACTCAACTTTATAATGTATTTTACATCGATCTTTTCGCTAAAAACAGCTTCTTTAAAATCCAATACTTTTTCTCTTACTTTTCTTAAATACAACATACTTTCAGGTATGCTAAACCTACTTCTAGCACCCATGTCTACAACTCCTTTTGGGAGTTCAATAAGGTGAAGTAAATAAATAGTCGCATTGGTTTTTTTTGCAATTTGTGCAGCCATTTGAGCAGCATATTTTGAAGGTTTCGAAAAATCTATAGGAACTAAAATTTTTTTCATAATACAAAATTTTTTAGTGATTGAATTGTAATCCTAAGTTACAAAAAATAAATGAATTAAACTAAGTTTGGTAAATCATAAAGTATTCGTATATTTGCACCGAAAATAAAGGATAAATGATAAGGAAGGGGACTTGAAAGTCCCCTCTTTTTATACTTTTTTTTAAGATTTATGAAGCAGGCAACAAAAGTAAAAGATTTAGTACATGAAGCATTAGCCTTGAATGAATCGTTATTTTTAATAGATTTATCTATTTCAGCGAATAACAAAATTCAAGTTACTGTAGATGGTGATAATGGTGTTCCGTTAAGTGAATGTATCAGAATAAGCAGAAATGTTGAGCACAACTTAGATAGAGAAGTAGAAGATTTTTCTTTAGAAGTAACAACACCAGATATTTCTCATCCTCTAAAAGAAAAGAGACAATACAAAAAGAATTTGAATAGAATTCTTAAAGTGAAAACTCAAGAAGAAGAGTTAGAAGGGACTTTAGTAGAAACAAATAATGATAATATCGTTTTAAAGTGGAAAGCTAGAGAGCCAAAACCAATAGGAAAAGGTAAAGTTACAGTTGAAAAAATAGCAACTATAGCCTATACAAATATTAAAGAAGCAAAAGTGAAGATTGTATTTTAAGCAAAGAATGAAATGGAGAATATAGCATTAATTGATTCGTTTTCAGAATTTAAAGATAACAAAAGCATAGACAGAGTAACATTAATGTCTATTTTAGAAGAAGTATTCAGAGCTGCCTTAAAACGTAAGTTTGGGTCTGATGATAATTTTGATATTATTATAAACCCAGACAAAGGAGATTTAGAGATTTGGAGAAATAGAGTAGTAGTTGCTGATGGTTTTTCTGAAGATGATAATGAAGAAATCGAATTAAGTGAAGCCAGAAAAATTGAGCCAGATTTTGAAATTGGCGAAGACGTTTCTGAGGAAGTAAAACTAATCGATTTAGGGAGAAGAGCTATTTTGGCATTACGTCAAAACTTAATTTCTAAAATTTACGAGCACGATAGTACAAACATCTTTAAGCAATTTAAAGATTTAGAAGGTGAGTTATTCAGTGCAGAAGTACATCATATACGTCATAATGCAATCATTCTTTTAGATGATGAAGGAAATGAAATTGTATTGCCAAAAAGTGAGCAAATTCGTTCTGACTTTTTTAGAAAAGGAGATTCAGTAAGAGGTGTAATAAAATCAGTAGAGCTAAGAGGTAACAAACCAGCAATCATTCTATCTAGAACATCTCCTGTTTTCTTAACAAAATTATTTGAACAAGAAATTCCTGAGGTTTTCGATGGATTAATCACAGTAGAAGGTGTTGCAAGAATACCTGGTGAAAAAGCAAAAGTAGCTGTAGATTCGTATGATGATAGAATAGATCCTGTAGGAGCTTGTGTTGGTGTTAAGGGATCAAGAATTCACGGAATTGTACGTGAGTTAGGAAACGAGAATATTGATGTAATCAATTATACAAAAAACGAACAATTATTCATTTCAAGAGCATTGAGTCCTGCTAAAGTGACTTCAATGGAAATTGAAATGTATGAGGAAGAAAAAAATGGTAAAAAAGGACGTGTAAATGTACTTTTAAAACCAGAAGAAGTTTCTAAAGCCATTGGTAGAGGTGGTGTTAATATTCGTTTGGCAAGTGAGTTAACTAAATACGAAATAGACGTTCAAAGAGAAGGTTTAGAAGAAGAAGATGTAGAGTTAACAGAATTTGCAGATGAAATCGAAGATTGGATTATTGCAGAATTCAAAAACATTGGTTTAGATACCGCAAGAAGCGTATTAGAAACTTCTGTTGCAGAATTGGTAAAAAGAACCGATTTAGAAGAAGAAACAATTATAGACGTCCAAAGAATCTTAAAAGAAGAATTCGAGGACTAATTGTAGTAAGAAGTTAAGTAAAAATCATATTTTTACAAGTAATAAGTTAAAAAGAATATATGTCTGTAGGCAAAACAATGAGGCTTAATAAAGTTTTAAGAGAGTTAAATATTTCTCTTGATAGAGCTGTCGAGTATTTAGCAGGTAAAGGTCATGAAATAGAAGCAAGACCAACTACTAAAATTACTGGAGAGGTATATCAAGTGTTACTTGACGGCTTTGAAACAGACGCAAACAAAAAAGCTGCGTCTAAAGAAGTTGGAGAAGAAAAACGTAAAGAGAAAGAAGCAATTCGTTTAGAACTTGAAGCTAAATTAGAAAAGAAAAGAGCAGAAGAAGAGAAGAAAGAAGAAGTTTTAAAAGCCAAAGCAGATAAATTGGAGTTTAAAACCGTTGGTAAGATTGATATTGATGGAACTACCAAAAAAGCTGCTGAAAAACCAAAAGAGGTAATAGAAGAACCAAAAGAGGTTAAGGAAGTTAAAGAGGTAAAAGAAGAACCTAAGAAGACAGAATCTCCTGTTGTTGAAGCAAAAGCTCCAAAGCTAGAGGGATTAAAAGTGGTTAAAAAAATTGCTCAAGAAAAAAAGGAAGCTCCTAAAAAAGTTCAAGAAAAAGCGCCAAAAGAAACACCAAAAGTAGTTGCTAAAGAAACTAAAGAGGCTCCAAAGGCAGAAGAAAAGAAGGAAGAAGTTACTCCAGAAAATGCTGAGGCCATTAAAACTCAATATAAAAAGTTAGATGGACCAAACTTTACAGGTAAGAAAATTGATTTAAAACAATTTGAAAGACCTAAGAAGAAGAAAGAGGAGAAAAAAGCTACTTCTAAAACTTCCGATACTAAGAGAAAACGTAAGAGAATTAGTAAACCTGGTACTGGAAATTCTAACAACAGAGGAAACCAAAATAATAGAGGAGGAAATAGGTTTAATAAAGGAAGAGGAAATCAAAGGCCAGCTGTTAAAAAAGAAGAGCCTACAGAAGCAGAAATCCAAAAACAAGTAAGAGAAACTCTTGAAAAACTTCAAGGGAAATCTTCTAAAGGAAAAGGAGCAAAATACAGAAGAAGCAAACGTGACGCTCACAGAGAGCAAACTGAAGCTGAACAAGAAGCACAAGCATTAGATAACAAAATCTTAAAAGTTACAGAATTTGTTACGGTAAGTGAAGTTGCTACAATGATGGGTGTTCCTGTAACAGATATCATTTCCTCTTGTATGATGTTGGGTATGATGGTAACAATGAATCAGCGTTTAGATGCAGAAACATTAGTTATTGTTGCTGAAGAATTTAACTATAAGGTAGAATTTATAGGAGCAGAAGTAGAAGAATCTATAGAAGAAACGGAAGATAAACCAGAAGATTTAGAAAAACGTGCGCCAATTATTACTGTAATGGGTCACGTAGATCATGGTAAAACTTCGTTGTTAGATTACATTAGAAACGCAAATATTGTTGATGGTGAAAGTGGAGGAATCACGCAGCACATTGGTGCATATTCTGTAAATGTTGGTGATGAAAAAATTGCATTTTTAGATACACCAGGTCACGAAGCCTTTACAGCAATGCGTGCACGTGGAGCGCAAGTTACAGATTTAGTAATTATTGTTGCAGCTGCAGATGATGATGTAATGCCACAAACAAAAGAGGCAATTTCTCACGCTCAAGCAGCAGGAGTTCCAATTATCTTTGCAATTAACAAGATTGATAAACCAAATGCAAATCCTGATAATGTAAAAACACAACTTTCTTCAATGAATTTATTGATAGAAGAATGGGGTGGTAACATTCAATCTCAAGATATTTCTGCAAAAACAGGTCAAGGAATTGATGAACTTTTAGAAAAAGTGTTATTAGAAGCCGAAGTTTTAGAACTGAAAGCAAATCCTAATAAAAATGCAGTGGGTGCAGTTGTAGAAGCACAATTAGACAAAGGGCGTGGTTATGTAACTACCATTCTAGTACAAGCTGGAACATTAAAAATAGGTGACTATATCTTAGCTGGTAAAAACAGTGGTAAGGTAAAAGCAATGTTTGATGATAAAGGAAACAAATTAAAAGTTGCTGGTCCATCAACACCAGTATCAATTTTAGGTTTAGATGGAGCACCACAAGCAGGTGATAAATTTATCGTTTTTGATGATGAAAGAGAAGCTAAGCAAATTGCAACAAAACGTTCTCAATTACAACGTGAGCAATCTGTTAGAACTCAGAAAACATTAACACTTGATGAAATTGGTCGTAGAATTGCGTTAGGAGACTTTAAAGAATTAAACATCATCTTAAAAGGAGATGTAGATGGTTCTGTAGAAGCGTTAACAAACTCATTCCAGAAATTATCAACAGAAGAAATTCAAGTTAATATTTTACATAAAGGTGTTGGAGCCATTACAGAAAGTGATGTGTTATTAGCAACAGCTTCAGATGCAATTATTGTTGGGTTTAATGTACGTCCGCAAGGAAATGCAAGAGCAGTAGCAGATAGAGAAGAAGTAGATATTAGAACATACTCTATTATTTATGATGCCATAAATGACTTAAAAGATGCCATGGAAGGAATGTTATCTCCTGAAATGAAAGAAGAAGTTACAGGTAATGTAGAAATTAGAGAAGTTTATAAAATTTCTAAAGTGGGTAACATTGCAGGTTGTATGGTAATGTCTGGTAAAATCTTTAGAAATTCTAAAATACGTGTAATTAGAGACGGAATTGTTGTTCATGACGGAGTGCTAACTTCATTAAAACGTTTTAAAGACGATGTTAAAGAAGTAGCAAAAGGTTACGATTGTGGACTTCAAATCAAAGGATACAATGACATTGAAGAAGGTGATGTAATTGAAGCTTATCAAGAAGTTGCCGTTAAAAAGAAATTAAAATAATATTTTATACCATTAACGAAAAGGAGATTTTTTAATAGAGAAAATCTCCTTTTTTTTGTTTTAAATTTATTTATTCAATGATTTTCTTTCCCTTTTAATGTTACTTTTTCCTTCTGAAGAAGATTAACTGATAGAAAAATATAAATAAGTTGTTGATTTATATCATTAATAATCCTAAAACTATAATCATGAAAAAAATCATCATAAATACTTTAGCTTGTTTAATTTTAATTGGAGTATTTTCAAATTGTACTAATAACAATGAAGATTTACAATTAGAATTAACTATGCAAGAAAAAGTAGCAATTTTAGAAACTGGAGAATGGTTATTAAAAGATTTTGAGGAAACCATTATGCATACTTTTAAAGATGGCGAGGAGTTCACTTATTATGGAGACAAAGGAGAGTTTAAAGCAGCTATCCCAGGAACCAAAGATTATTGGATTGAAGATGATAAACTATTTATAGACTTCAATTTTGGAAATGTTTTTTCGTATCATATTAAGATGTCTTGTAATAATAATATTATTGAGTTAATCAAAGATGGAGAAGTTAATAAAACCTTATTGAAGAGAAGTTCTAATTATAAGGAGTGTTTTTAGTGATACCTTTTAATTATAAAATATTTTAAGAATTTTTTTGTTAAACTTTAATAGAGGCATAGTAATCTTTAAGTTACTATATTTTTAACTTAAGATATGTTTCGATAATTCCAAAAAAAATCTAAAATAACCTTAAATTTGCACCCTCTAAAAGCAAAGATGATGCAATACAATCACCAAGAAATAGAAAAGAAATGGCAAGAGTTTTGGGCTAAAAACCAAACATTCAAAGCCAGTAATGAAAGTGACAAACCTAAATATTATGTGTTAGATATGTTTCCTTATCCAAGTGGAGCAGGTTTACATGTTGGGCATCCTTTAGGTTATATTGCTAGTGATATTTATGCGCGTTACAAACGTCATAAAGGCTTCAATGTATTGCACCCTCAAGGTTATGACTCTTTTGGTTTACCAGCAGAACAATATGCTATTCAAACTGGGCAACATCCTGCAAAAACGACTGAAGAAAATATAAAAACCTACAGAAGACAGCTAGATCAAATTGGATTTTCTTTTGATTGGAGCAGAGAAGTACGTACTTCAAATCCTGAATATTATAAATGGACTCAGTGGATTTTTATTCAACTTTTTAACTCTTGGTACAATAAAGATACAGACAAAGCAGAAGATATCTCAACCTTAGTTTCAATTTTTGAAAAAGAAGGAAACACAACTGTAAATGCAGTTTGCGATGAAGATATTGTTTCTTTTTCTTCTAAAGATTGGGCCGATTTTTCATCAACAAAAAAACAAGAAATTTTATTACAATATCGTTTAACATTTTTGTCAGATACAGAAGTAAACTGGTGTCCTGCTTTAGGAACAGTTTTAGCTAATGATGAAATTGTAAACGGAGTTTCAGAACGTGGAGGACATCCTGTTGTTCGTAAAAAAATGACACAGTGGTCTATGCGAATTTCTGCTTACGCACAGCGTTTGTTAGATGGTCTACAAAATATAGATTGGCCACAACCTTTAAAAGACTCTCAAACCAATTGGATTGGTCGTTCTCAAGGAGCCATGGTTTCTTTCCAAGTAGATGAAACCACAACCCATAACCAACAACCAAAAACTATAGAAGTTTTTACAACTCGTCCAGATACCATTTACGGAGTAAGTTTTATGACTTTAGCTCCAGAACACGAATTAGTTTCACAAATTACAACAGATGCTCAAAAAGCCGAAGTTGAAGAATATATTACTGCAACAGCAAAACGTTCTGAACGCGATAGAATGGCAGATGTGAAAACCATTTCTGGTGCGTTTACAGGAGCGTATGCAATACATCCTTTTTCTGGCGATAAAGTACAAATTTGGATTGGAGATTACGTGTTAGCAAGTTATGGTACAGGAGCTGTTATGGCTGTGCCTTGTGGTGATCAGCGTGATTATGATTTTGCAAAACATTTTAACATTCCTATTCCAAATATTTTTGAAGGTGTTGATATTTCTGAGGCTGCTCATGCAGATAAAGAAGGCACTGTAATTGCAAATTCCGATTTCTTATCTGGATTGAAATATAAAAAAGCATTAAAGTTAGCCATCTACGAAATGGAAAAACGTGGTTTTGGTTACGGAAAAATAAACTACAGATTACGTGATGCTGTTTTTAGCAGACAACGTTATTGGGGTGAGCCATTTCCTGTGTATTATAAGGATGGAATGCCTCAAATGATTGACGCAAAACACTTACCAATTGTATTACCAGAAGTAGAAAAATATTTGCCAACAGAAGATGGAAAACCACCTTTAGGAAATGCAGAAGTTTGGGCTTGGAATATAGCAACAAATACAGTTGTTTCTAATGATTTAATAGATAATGAAACTGTGTTTCCATTAGAATTAAACACAATGCCTGGTTGGGCAGGAAGTTCTTGGTATTTTAATAGATATATGGATGCTGATAATACCAAAGAATTTGCAAGCAAAGAAGCTTTAGATTATTGGCAAAATGTAGATTTATACATTGGTGGTTCAGAACACGCAACAGGGCATTTATTGTATGCGCGTTTTTGGCAAAAGTTTTTGTTTGATAAAAATATTGTTCCTGTAGATGAGTTTGCAAAAAAACTAATTAACCAAGGAATGATTTTAGGGACGAGTGCTTTTGTTTACAAAACTTCAGTATTTGTTAAAAATGGTTGTGCTATAGATAAATCTAATGATGATGTTATTGAGAACATACCAACACTTTTTGTTTCTAAAAATTTATTTAATTCTGATGATGAATTTGAAACACTTGTTAAAAATTATTTGTTAGATAAAAAGCTTTTAAATCCAAATTATGCAGATTTGGTAATGATTACTAAAAACGCAATTCACGCAGATGTTTCTTTAGTGAATGCTTCTGATGAATTAGATATCGAAGGTTTTAAAAATCATCCATTAAATAATGAGTATAAAAGTGCAGAATTTATAACTGAAGAAGATGGTTCTTTTAAAGTTTCTAGAGAAGTAGAAAAAATGTCTAAATCCAAATACAATGTGGTAAATCCAGATGATATTTGTGAAGAATATGGTGCAGATGCTTTGCGATTGTTCGAAATGTTTTTAGGACCTTTAGAACAAGCGAAACCTTGGAAAACCTCTGGTATTTCTGGTGTGTATTCTTTCTTGAAGAAATTGTATAAGCTGTTTTATAATGGAGAAAACTTTGAAGTTTCTGATGCTACTCCAACAAAAGATGAGTTAAAAACGTTGCACAAAACCATCAAAAAAGTAGAAGAAGATATCGAGAATTTCTCTTTTAACACATCTGTTTCTACATTTATGATTGCTGTAAATGAATTCACTGCTCAAAAATGTAACAAACGTGAAATTCTAGAGTCATTATTGGTGTTGATTTCTCCTTATGCTCCTCATATTGCTGAGGAATTATGGAGTCAATTAGGACATACAGAAAGTATATCAACTGTTCCTTTTCCAAAATTTGATGCAAAACATTTAGTTGAAAGTTCTAAAAATTATCCGATTTCATTTAATGGAAAAATGCGTTTTACTCTAGAGCTTCCTTTAGATTTATCTAAAGATGAAATTGAAAAAACAGTACTAGCACATGAAAAAACTCAAGCACAACTTGCAGGAAGAACTCCTAAAAAAGTGATTGTAGTTCCTGGTAAAATTGTAAATATAGTAGGTTAAATACTAACTATTTTTAAGAAAACGTTTTAGTATTTTTGATGTATAATTTTATTGTTTTTTTACGACCAATAAAACAAAATGATAAAGAAAAAATACAATGAATATTTTTGAAGTTTTAGGGATGTTAGCAGCAATTATAACAACTGCTGCATTTTTGCCTCAAGTGTACAAAACTTGGAAAACAAAAGACACTAAAGCACTGTCTTTAACAATGTATGTTTCATTTTTTATTGGAGTATCATTGTGGTTAGTATATGGTTTCTACTTAAATAGTTTACCAATGATTTTGGCAAATGGAATCACTGCAATATCTACTTTAATTTTAATTGGACTCAAATTAAAATATAAATAAAAGTAAACCTTAAATAATAGTAAAAGTCGTTACAGTATTTGTAACGACTTTTTTATTTGAGTATCTTGTGAGACATTAAGTAAAAATAGAATGAAACTAAAATATATTTTACCATTTATTGTTTTCGGTATGTTATTTGCAGCTTGTTCAAAAGAAAAATCAATCAAAAATTTTATGGTAGATTCGTGGCAAACTACGTATTTAAAAATTGAAATGCATACCGTAAATAACACAGATTCATTACAAGTTTATGAAGATAAATTTGAAAATAATCCTGAATTAGTTGCTCAATCTAAATACAATAAAGACGGTACTTTTTTTGCTTGGTTTAAAAATCTAAAAGGAGAAAAAATATCACCTTCTAAGGGAACATGGAATGTAATTAATGATTCGCTTTTTGTTGAGTTTTATTACAATGGTAGAGATATGAAAGTGGGGTATCATATTACAGCAACTCAAGAGGGATTTATTGGAAAAAGTTTATATGACTGGGATGAAGATGGTTTTTTTGATGATATCTTAACAATGAAAACTAAAAGAATAAAACAATAAGGCTTGTTTAGATTTAAAAATATTTCTTTAAGAATACGTATCTTTTTATCAATGATTTTATTGGTATTATTGGCATCAGTGTTAATTGTTGTTGTTACCATTTATCAATATGATGAACAAACCAAAGACTACAACATACAACGATTTGAGCGTAAAGAATCTACCACAAAACAAATTATTGAACTTGAGCTAAAGAACAAAACAACTTACCCAATAAATACAAGCAATTTATCTAAAATTTTTAAAGAACGTATTTACGAAATATCATCAATAAACAAGTTAAATATTTCTATTTATGACTTAGAAGGAACCTTATTAAAATCATCAGTAGCCAGTGCATTTGAAAAAATACAAACAAAACCAATACCAGAGGAGGTATTGATAGAATTGGCACAAAACTCTAATCACAGAATTTTAAAAACAAGAGAAGAAGATGGAATTGGATATCAATCTTCATACTCCTACATAAACGATCCAAAATTTAAAAGAATTGGTGTTTTAGAACTTCAGTTTACCCAAGACAATTCAGAAATAGAAAAAGAACTTAAAGAATTTATTTCTAGATTAGGGTTAGTGTATATTTTAATGTTCTTAATAGCCATTGTTTTTGCGTATTTTTTATCTAGTTACATTACGAGATCTATTAAAAGAATTTCTGATAAAATGGAGCAAACTCGTCTCAATGAAAGAAACGAAAAAATCATTCTTAAAAAAGCCAGTTCTGAGATAGAAATTTTAGTAGACGCTTATAATAATATGATAGATGAGTTAGAAGAAAGTGCTGCAAAATTGGCAAGAAGTGAACGAGAACAAGCTTGGAGAGAAATGGCAAAACAAGTAGCACATGAAATAAAAAATCCGCTAACACCCATGCGTTTAACTGTGCAAAGTTTTGAGCGAAAGTTTGATCCTAAGGATGAAAAAGCCAAAGAAAAATTAACAGAATTTAGCCAAACACTTATTCAGCAAATAGATGTAATGAGTTCCATAGCGTCTGCATTTTCGGATTTTGCTAAAATGCCGACTCAAAAAAGAGAGGAAATAGAAGTAGTTAATGTGGTAAAATTTGCTTTAGATATTTTTACAGAAGAATATATTCATTACCTACCAAAAGTAAAAAAATTAAATGCCAATTTAGACAAAACACAATTGATTAGAATTGTGACCAATTTGGTTAAAAATGCAATTCAGGCTACAAATAAAGAAGAGAATCCTTCTATAGATGTAAAAGTAACTTCAGAACATAATACTGTAAAAATCTCGGTTTCTGATAATGGAAAAGGTATAGCAGATGATTTAAAAAATCTAATTTTTGAACCTAAATTTACAACAAAATCAAGTGGAATGGGTTTAGGTTTACCAATGATAAAGAATATTATAGAAGCTTATGAAGGCTCTATCTCATTTACATCAACAGAAGGAATTGGAACTGAATTTGTAGTGATATTACCAACAAAATAAACAAGAAATTCTCTTAAAACATAAATTTAAAAAATAATTAATATGAGTTTTGATAATATTTTACTTGAAAAGAATAATGGTTTAGCAACTGTTATTATTAATAGACCTAAAAAGTTAAACGCTTTAAATAAAGCAACAATAAATGAATTGCACACAGCATTTAAAGCTATTGAAGATGATGAGAGTATCAGAGCAATTCTTTTGACAGGAAGTGGCGAAAAAGCTTTTGTTGCAGGAGCTGATATTTCCGAATTTGCTGATTTTTCTGTTCAAGAAGGAGGGGATTTAGCAAGACAGGGGCAAGAAATGTTGTTTGATTTTGTAGAAAATTTATCAATTCCTGTAATTGCTTGTGTAAATGGTTTTGCTTTGGGTGGAGGTTTAGAACTGGCAATGGCTTGTCATTTTAGAATTGCTTCAGAAAATGCAAAAATGGGATTGCCAGAAGTTTCTCTTGGTGTAATACCTGGTTATGGTGGCACACAACGTTTACCCCAATTGGTAGGAAAAGGAAAAGCCATGGAAATGATTATGACTGCAGGTATGATTACTGCAGATGAAGCAAAAGGTTGGGGTTTGGTAAATGAAGTAGTTCCGCAAGAAGAATTATTGGCTTTAGGAGAGAAAATAGCTTCAAAAATTATGCGAAACTCATCAACAGCTATTAGTGCTGCAATTAGAGCAGTTAATGCTAATTTTGCTGATGGCATTAATGGATTTGATATTGAAATTGATGCGTTTGGTGAATGTTTTGGTACAGAAGATTTTAAAGAAGGTACCACAGCTTTCCTTGAAAAAAGAAAGCCCAATTTTTAAACTTTAAAGTTCTTATATTATTATAAATAAAAAAGCGAGTCAATTAAGACTCGCTTTTGTTCATCAAATTTATAGCAGTAGCTTGATGAAAAATTAACTAAACTATTTTTAAATGTCGAAGTTTTTAATGTAATTTCTATTGTCGGTATTAATAACAACTTTATAGTCCCCTCTATATATCTTAGATAACTTGTAAACTCTATTTATAAGTTTTTCTCCTTTAAGAGTTTCAGAAAGTATTACTTCATTTTCATAATATAAAATTACTTTAACAGGTTGTTTATTAAAAGTAATTTTAGAGATTAATATTAAATCACCTTCATTTCTAATTACTGGTTTAAAAACTTTTGCGTTTTCTTTTTCTAAAAATTTAACATTTCCATTTTTAACTTCGATTTTTTTAAGGACAATTTCAAAGTCTTTTTCAAGCTCAGTGGTATAAATTCCGTCTTTTAAAGCGGTTAAATCAAATATTTTTGAATATACTCCTGAGTTTTGAATAGTTTGCTCATAAATTGTTGTTCCGTTTTCATCTTTGATCTTTAAAGTTTGTCCTTTCTTTACAGTTTTAAACTCAACTTTAACTTTCTTTCCACCTACTAAATTTGTAGGGCTAGGATTTTCTTTTGCGTAACCTAATAATGTTCCAAACATTAATGCTACTAATAGATTCTTTTTGATAGATGTTCTCATTTTTTTCTCATTTAATGATTAATAACACTGCAAAGTTATATACAGAATCAAGTTTTAAAAACAACAGAATTGGTAACTTTATATGTTATTTTAATCAGTTAACTAATTGTTAACACAGTGTTAGGTTAATATAGAATATATTGAAGTTAAAAATATATACTGTGCATGCATAATAATTTTTATTACAAAAAAAAAGCGAGTCAATTAAGACTCGCTTTTGTCAAACGTACCAATAGTTCGACGAAACAATTAACTAAATTTATTTTCTAAATCTTTTAGTATAATATCTGCTGTTCGAGTTTATTACAATTGTGTAATCTCCAGATTTACTATCAGAAAGTTTGTATGCTCTTTTTAAAATTTCATTTCCATTTCCTTTTAAAGTTTCAGATAATACAATTTCATCATTATAATATATGTCAACTTCAAGAGGTTTGTCATTAAATTCAATTTTAGAAACATAAATAAGGTTTCCTTCAGATCTAATAACAGGTTTAAATATTTTTTCTGAATTTGAATCAAAAAATGTAACCAAGCCATTTTTTACTTCAAAGTTTTTTATTTCAATTTCAAAATCTTTTACTAATTCAGCACTATAGTTTCCATTTTCTAAAGCTGATAAATTAAATATCTTAGAGAATGTCCCAGATTTCTTAACTTCTTTTTTGTAAACTACTTCACCGTTATCATTCTTGATATTTAAAATGTGACCTTCTTTTACATTTTTAAATTCTACTTTAACAGTATTTTTACCAACTGTTGTTTCTGTAGTGTTTGTTTTGTTGTTTGCGTAACTAACTAATGTTCCAAACATTAAAGCCACTACTGCGAAATTCTTAATCGTTTTTTTCATTTTTATTGATGATTAAATCCACTGCAAAGATAGAATGGAACTAAAGTTTTGAAAACATCAATATTGGCTACTTTGTATACTAAATTATCTGTTATATTAATGTTAAATTATTAAAATGTTAATTTAGTATATAAGTTTGGTAATTTTATGTATTTTATCAATATATTGTATCGTAATTTTGTTAAACAATTAGATATAATATATATGAAGAATGTTAAACCAACTTTAGAAAAAATAAGTCCAGATTTTGGAAGTTCTATATTGGTCAAAAAACATACAGAATTCTTAAAAGAAATTAAAGCTTTTTGGCATTTTCACCCAGAAATAGAATTAGTATACGTAAATAAAGGTAAAGGAAAGAGGCATATAGGTAATCATTTGTCTTACTTTAATAATAGTCAATTGTTGTTAATAGGTTCTAATTTACCTCATAATGGTTTTACAGACAGACTTACCACAAATGGTTCAGAAACATTAATACAATTTAAACCTGAGTTTTTAGGAGAAAACTTTTTTTCTGCACCAGAGATGAAACCGATCAGTATTTTATTTGAAAAAGCAAAAAAAGGAATCTTATTTGGTATTGAAACCAAAAAGAAACTTGGTCCAAAAATTGAAAAAATTGCCGAGAAAAAAGGTTTTAAGCAAATTTTAATCTTATTAGAGATTTTACACACACTCTCAAAATCTGAAGACTATACAATATTAAATGCTGATGGTTTTGCTTTTGAAACGCAACCACAAGACAGTAGTAAGATTGATATTATTTTTAAGCATATTAATGATAATTTTAATCAGCATATAAGTCTAGACGAGATTGCAGATTTAGTTAGTATGACTGTTCCTGCATTTTGTCGTTTTTTTAAAAAAACAACCGGAAAAACATTTACAAAATTAGTAAATGAATACAGAGTTGTTCATGCAACTAAGCTATTAGCAGAGAGTCAAACAAGTATTACAGATATTTGTTTTGAATGTGGTTTTAATAATTTCTCTCACTTTAATAAACTGTTTAAAGAGTTTACAGGTAAATCAGCTTCAAAATATAGAAGTGAAATGATGAATTTAATTCAACAATAAAATGAGTTCACAGATAGATAAAGCTATAGAGTATTATACTTTTAAAAGTAATGAGTTGCTAAATTTTGTGAACTCTAATAGTAATTTATCTGTGGATAAAATTATTGAGTGCGGATCAGAATTAGCAGTTTTAGAAAATAAAATTACAGCCTTAGAAGTAGCGAAAGAAAATTAGTTATTTAACACCATTCCATTCATTATAAAACTGTTTTAGAAAACCTTCCATATAGCTATGTCTTTGATTAGCTATTCGTTTTCCGGTTTTGGTGTTCATTTTATCTTTTAAAAGCAGAAGTTTTTCATAAAAGTGATTGATAGTTGGCGCAGTAGAATTTTTATATTCCTCTTTTGTCATATTTAAATTCGGTAATATTGATGGATCGTACAAAGGTCTATTTTTAAAACCTCCATAATTTAAACATCTAGCAATTCCAATAGCACCAATTGCATCAAGTCTATCAGCATCTTGCACAACCTCTAATTCTATTGAGGTAAATTTTTCACCTTTTTTTTCTAAAGAATTCTTAAAAGAAACGTTTTTAACGATTTTTACCACATGCTTTCCTATTTCTTTTGGAACTTTTTGAGAAATCAAAAATGCTTTCGCTTTTTTTGGACCAATTTTTTCATCTCCGTTATGAAACTTTGGATCAGCAATATCATGTAACAATGCCGCTAAAGAAACCACAAAAACATCAACCTTTTCTTCTCTAGAAATTAAAATGGCATTTCTAAAAACACGTTCTATATGAAACCAGTCATGACCACCTTCAGCATTTTTCAATTCCTCTTTAACAAATTCTATGGTGTTCTCTATGATTTTTTCTTGGTTCATTCCTAATTTCTCGTTTTTAATTCCTTTTTTATTTTTTTCAACTCAATTAGCATAATCACTTCCATCGGAATAAAAAATAAAGGCAAAAAGGTTTGAAAAGAAATTCCATTTTTAATAGTGGTGAAAATTGCAAAAACAATCATCAATAAAACAATAAAACCGTGAACTATTGCTCCTGTTTTTTGTTTTTTTAATTTTTTTAAAAGTTCTTCTTTGGTATATGTAGAAAATTGCGAAGCCATATGTTGATATGTTTTTTTAAATAACAAATCCACGTAAACTTACGTGGATTTGTCTTAGTTCTTTGTTCAAAAACCTTTTTTGTAAGAGATTAACAATACTCTTCGTAAGCTTGTGCTAAGTTTTGAGCAATCATTTGTGCAGATCTTCCTTCTATATGATGACGTTCTAGCATATGTACTAAATTACCATCTTTAAACAAAGCCATTGCTGGAGAAGAAGGTGGAAACGGAATCATAAATTCTCGAGCTTTTTGTGTAGATTCTTTCTCAACACCTGCAAAAACAGTAGTTAAGTTATCTGGAGTTTTATCTGCACCTAAAGAAGCTATAGCTCCTGGTCTTGCAGTACCTGCAGCACATCCACAAACAGAATTCACAACTACTAGAGTTGTACCTTCTTTTGCCATTGCTTTCTCAACATCTTCACTTGTATATAATGCTTCAAAACCAGCGTTAATTAACTCATCACGCATTGGTTTTACTAATTCTTCTGGATACATAATTTTTAACTATTTAGTTTGCAAATATAAAAACAAATCTAACAGATTTCAAGTTACAGAACATACTTATTTCAATAGATATATCAATAAAATTGATATGTAACAAATGCCTTTAAAAAGCTACCTATTTATGTATATTTGAAAAAAATTAAAGAATATGGGAAATTTTACCAAGTGGCTGGGAGCTGGATTAGGGTTTAGTTTTGGAGGTCCTATTGGTGCAGCAATTGGTTTTGCTATTGGTAGTTTTGTAGATGGTTTTTCTGATGATGATTTAAAAGAAGAGCAAGAAGAATATCAACGTAGCGTAAAAGGTGCAGAAAGAAATAGAAATACACAATCTGGCGATTTTGAAATGAGCCTATTAGTGTTGGCTTCTATTGTAATAAAATCTGATGGAAAAGTTGACCAAAGAGAATTAGATTACGTACGTGCCCAATTTGTGAGTATGTATGGTAAACAAAGAGCCAATAATGCTTTCAAGCTTTTTAATGGAATTATAAAAAAGAAAGTTTCTGCACGTCAAGTTTGTATTCAAATTAGACAAAATATGTCTCATGCTTCTCGATTACAGTTGGTGCATTTTCTTTTTGGTATTGCTAAAGCAGATGAATTTGTAACAGAAATAGAGGTAGAAGAAATTAGAAAAATTTCTAGTTATCTATACATTAATCAAAGAGACTTCGAATCCATAAAAGCAATGTTTTTTGATGCTTCAGATAATGCATACAAAATTCTAGAAATAGAAAAATCAGCTTCAAACTCAGAACTAAAAAGTGCCTATCGAAAAATGGTAAAAAAATACCACCCAGATAAGTTAAGAGATTTAGGAGAGGAGCATTTGAAAGGTGCAAAAGACAAATTTCAAAGCATTCAAAATGCTTACGAAAAAATAAAAAATGAAAGAGGTTTATAAAATTAGTAATGGAAGAATTTGATGTAGTTGTTATAGGTGGAGGACCAGCAGGAGGTCAAACAAGTAGAACCTTAGCTAAAAAAGGATTAAAAGTAGCATTAGTTGAGAAGTATAAAAGTTTTGCATTAAACAATTTTTCTAGTGCAGGTATGACTTTAGAACCGTTAGAAGAATTTGATATTCCAGAAAGTTGTGTTGGTGCTTATTGGTCAGATTTAGAGATTCAATGTACAAAAAAGGCTTATTTATGGAAAGGAGATTCAGTTAAAGGTGTTGTTTTAAATTTTCAAAAACTAAAAGAATTTTTAGCTAATGAAACTAAGAAATTTGGAGGTAAAGTTTTTATGGGGCATCGCTATGAAAGTAAAAATAATGTTGAGGATGGTGTTATTGTAACTTTGTCAACATCGTCTAAAGAATCCATCAAAATTAAAACGAAACTCTTGGTAGATGCTACTGGTCCACTGAGAAAAGTGATGTATGATGCAGACGAACAACAGCCAGAAATGGTATTAGGAAGCGGAACAGAATATGAAATTGAAGTTTCGCAAGAAATCTATGACAATTACAAAGATAAATTACTTTTTTTTCCTAGGTCATAAGTGGGCTATTAAAGGGTATTCTTGGATTTTTCCTATGGAAAATAAAATTTTAAAAGTTGGTGCAGGTAAAACACACATTAAATCTAAAGATCAAGAAAAGACCAACCAAACCACAAAAAAAATTACAGAAAAAATTATTGATGAATACCTTAAAGCCAAAGAATATAAAATTATCGATAAACATGGCGGTATCATAAGATATAGCATTGGCTTAAAGGATAAATTTTATCATAATAAAGTTGTTGCTGTTGGCGATGCTGTTTCAGCTATAAATCCTAGAGGTGGAGAAGGTATTCGATATGCAATGCAAACAGCAGAGTTAGCTTCTAAATATATCTGTAAATACATAACTACCGGAGAAAATAATTTTGATGAGTATCAGAAAAAATGGAGAAGAAAAAAACTTTTAAAGTGGAAGTTAAGTGAATACTCAGGAAGAAGAATGTATAGCAGATATACAGATATTCAAGTAGAGAATAGATTGCAATTTTTTCACAAAAATTTCTCTACAGAAGATATGATTCAGAGCTTATTCAATTTTAAATACAATAAAATTTTTGCCAGAGTTTTTCAGTATGGTTTCCTTAAATTATCATTCTTATTTAAAAAAGAGAAGTTTTAGTTAACGCAAACTCTTTAATTTATAAGCTTTTCACACTATAAAATTTCAAGAAATTCCTTAATTTCGCATCCTTATTAGAAAAGACTAAAAATGAGCGTTAAATTTCCTGAATATAAAGGACTTGACTTACCAAAAGTTGCAGACGAAATCTTAAATTATTGGGAGGAAAATAACATCTTTGAAAAAAGTGTTACTACCAGAGAAGGAGCAAAACCTTATGTGTTTTTTGAAGGACCTCCTTCTGCAAATGGTTTACCTGGTGTCCACCACGTTTTAGCAAGAGCGATTAAAGATATTTTTCCTCGTTATAAAACGATGAAAGGCTATCAAGTAAAGCGTAAAGCAGGGTGGGATACTCACGGATTGCCAATAGAATTAGGTGTTGAGAAAGAATTAGGAATTACCAAAGAAGATATTGGAAAGAAAATTTCTGTAGAAGAATACAATGCAGCTTGTAGAAAAGCAGTAATGCGTTACACAGATATTTGGAATGATTTAACTCAGAAAATGGGTTATTGGGTAGATATGGATGATCCATATATTACCTATGAACCTAAATATATGGAGACTGTTTGGTGGTTGTTAAAACAGATTTACAATAAAGAGTTACTGTATAAAGGATATACCATTCAGCCTTATTCACCAAAAGCAGGAACAGGTTTAAGTTCTCACGAATTAAATCAACCAGGAACCTACCAAGATGTTACAGATACCACTATTGTAGCACAATTTAAAGCAATAGAAAATACCTTACCAGAATTTCTTAAAAAATTCGATAATTTAAATTTTATCGCTTGGACAACTACTCCTTGGACATTGCCAAGTAATACAGCGTTAACGGTTGGTCCAAAGATAGATTATGTTGTTGTTGCAACATATAATCAATATACTTTTGAGCCAATTCACGTTATTTTGGCTAAGAATTTAGTAGACAAACAATTTGCAGGAAAAAACAATGTACTTACTGAATCTGTAGAAGAATTAAGTGCTTACAATAAAGGCGATAAAAAAATTCCATATTTAATTTGTACAGAATGTAAAGGAACAGATTTAGTAGGGATTAAATATGAGCAAATCCTAGATTATGTATTGCCAAACGATAATCCTCAAGATGCATTTAGAGTTATTGCTGGTGATTTTGTAACAACAGAAGACGGAACAGGAATTGTACATACGGCACCAACTTTTGGAGCAGATGATGCTTTGGTTGCCAAACAAGCTACTCCAGAAATTCCGCCAATGTTGGTAAAAGACGAGAACGATAATTTAGTTCCGTTAGTAGATTTACAAGGTAAATTTAGACCAGAAGTTACTGAGTTTGCAGGGAAATATGTAAAAAATGAGTATTATACTGATGGTGAAGCTCCAGAAAAATCTGTAGATGTAGAAATTGCCATCAAATTAAAAACAGAAAACAAAGCCTTTAAAGTAGAGAAGTACAAACACAGTTACCCTAATTGTTGGAGAACAGACAAACCAATTTTGTATTATCCATTAGATTCTTGGTTCATTAAAGTAACAGAAGTAAAAGACAAAATGCATAGTCTAAACAAGACCATCAACTGGAAACCAAAATCAACTGGTGAAGGTCGTTTTGGAAACTGGTTGGCAAATGCAAACGATTGGAACCTATCACGTTCTCGTTATTGGGGAATTCCATTACCAATTTGGAGAACAGAAGATGGTAAAGAACAAATTTGTATTGGTTCTGTAGAAGAATTGAAAATAGAAATGCAAAAAGCTGTAGAAGCTGGTGTTTTAGAAGCGGATATTTTTGCTGATTTTCAAGTAGGCGATAACTCAGATGAAAACTATGCAAAGATTGATTTGCATAAAAATATTGTGGATGAAATTACATTAGTTTCTCCATCAGGAGAACCCATGAAACGTGAGTCAGACTTAATTGATGTTTGGTTCGATTCTGGATCTATGCCTTATGCACAGTGGCATTATCCTTTTGAAAATAAAGAAAAAATCGATGGTAATACATCATATCCAGCAGATTTTATTGCAGAAGGTGTAGACCAAACACGTGGTTGGTTTTATACATTACACGCAATTGCAACAATGGTTTTTGATTCTGTTGCGTATAAAAACGTAGTTTCAAACGGATTAGTGCTAGACAAAAACGGACAAAAAATGTCCAAACGTCTAGGAAATGCAGTAGATCCTTTTGAAACTTTAGGGAAATATGGTGCAGACGCTACGCGTTGGTACATGATAGGAAATGCAAATCCTTGGGATAATTTAAAATTTGATGTGGATGGAATAGAAGAGGTAAAACGTAAGTTCTTTGGAACCTTGTATAATACCTATTCATTCTTCTCTTTATATACTAATATTGATGGTTTTTCTTACGATGAAGCAGATATTCCTTTAGCAGAAAGACCAGAATTAGACAGATGGATTCTATCAGAATTACATACATTAATCCATAAAGTTGATAAATTCTACGCAGATTATGAGCCAACAAGGGCTGCAAGAGCAATATCAGATTTTACACAAGAATATTTAAGTAACTGGTATGTGCGTTTAAGTAGAAGACGTTTTTGGAAAGGCGATTATCAAGCAGATAAAATTTCTGCCTACCAAACTTTATATACATGTATGTTAACTATCGCAAAACTAGGTGCACCAATTGCTCCGTTTTTTATGGATAGATTGTATCAAGATTTAAATGCTGTTACCAAAAAAGAAACTTCAGAAAGCATTCACTTATCAGAATTTCCAAAGTTTGATGCCTCTTTTGTAAACAAGAGTTTAGAGCGTAAAATGGAGAATGCACAAATCATATCGTCTTTAGTGTTATCATTAAGAGCTAAAGAAAAGATTAAAGTGCGTCAACCTTTACAAAAAATTATGATTCCTGTTGATAATCAACAACAAAAGGAAGAAATTTTAGCAGTAGCTAATTTGATAAAACACGAGGTAAACATCAAAGAAATACAATTGATGGAAGATGCTTCAGATATTTTAATTAAGCAAATAAAACCTAATTTTAAGACTCTTGGACCAAAATTTGGTAAGGAGATGCGTTTTATAGCAGCAGCAGTTGGTAAGTTTACCAAAGAAGATATTAACAAAATTGAAAAAGTTGGCAACATTGCGCTTGACATTAATGGAAAAAACATTATTTTAGAACGCGCAGATGTAGAAATATCATCAAAAGATATTGAAGGCTGGTTAGTAGCCAATGAGGGCTCGTTAACAGTTGCTTTAGATGTTACGATTTCTGAAGATTTACGTAAAGAAGGAATTGCCAGAGAGTTGGTAAATAGAATTCAGAATGCACGTAAAGACACAGGTTTAGAAGTAACAGATAGAATTAAGTTAACGATCTTAAATTATGAAAACTTACAGCAATCTATTACTGATAATAAAGAATACATTATGAGCGAAACTTTAACCAAAGATTTGGTTTTTGTAGACGAGTTAACTAATGGTACAGAGGTTGAATTTGATACCATTAAAAGTAAAATATTAATAGAAAAAATGTAAGATTATGTCAGATATCAAAGTAAAATACTCAGAAGAAGACTTACAAGAGTTTAAAGAAATTATCGACAAAAAAATAGCAAGAGCAGAAGAAGATTTAGCTTTGCTAAGAGCTGCATATAAAAATGATGCAAACAATGGTACAGATGATACTTCACCATCTTTTAAGTCTTTTGATGAAGGTTCTGATGTGATGAACAAAGAGGCAAATGTTCAATTGGCAATTCGTCAAGAGAAGTTTATTAGAGATTTAAAAAATGCCTTGTTACGTATAGAAAATGGTACGTATGGTGTGTGTAGAGTTACTGGTAAGTTAATTCAGAAAGAACGTTTAAGATTGGTACCTCATGCTACGTTAAGTATAGAAGCTAAACGTAAACAATAAGATTTTATAGTTTTAAAAACTTACAAAAGGCTTTCAGGTTAATTAAATGTTACTTGAAGGCCTTTTTTTAATTCCTTTTAATCAGATTATTATCTTATTTTTGGAACAATGAAAAAGATAATTACTTTCTTCTTATGTTCAATTTTTGTTGTTTGTTTTTTGATGATAAAAAATCAAAATAAACTTACTAATCAGCAACAACATTCTAATTTTGTAAAGCATCATTCATTACAAAAATCGCTTCAACTTTCTAAAAAGGAAAGGTTAGAAAAAGAAGTACCACCTAATAAATATCTAGAACAAAAGTACCTATTAGAAATCAACCCGTATACAGGTAGAACACATCCAGAAGAAATATATAAAGTTCAACAAGAACTAAAATCTAAAAAGCAATTTCAACACAGAACACCTGGGGATGCAATTGATAACCAATGGGTTGAAAGAGGTCCTAATAATGTTGGAGGAAGAACAAGAGTAGTGCTATTTGACCCTAATGATGCGACTCACAAGCGAGTTTTTGCTGGTGGAGTTAGTGGAGGACTTTGGGTGAATAATGATATTACTGATGCTAATTCTTCTTGGACTAGAGTTGGTATCGATGAAAATCTTTCAGTTACTTGTATGGCAGTAGATCCAAACAATTCTCAAATAATGTATTTAGGTACTGGTGAGCTATATTCTCCACAACAAGCATTAGGAAATGGAATTTGGAAATCTACAGATGGTGGAGCAACTTGGACAAATATTTATAAACTTAGAGGAACTACTGTTTCAGGGAATGTTCCTGGTACATATTTTATGACTGATATTATAGTAAGAGATAAAGATGGAGATAGTAATACAACAAACGATTCTGAAGTTTTTGCAGCTATTGGAGCAAGTTTTTATAGCTCAAATCCTATAAATACCTTTGTAGGTACAAGTGATTATGGAATTTTTAAATCTACTGATGATGGGGAAAATTGGTTAAAAATAACGTTAGATGTAGAAGGTACAACAGTAGCACCGAATAAGTTTGAAATAGGTACTGATAATACACTTTGGTTAGGTACCAATAGAAATGTTTATGGTAAAGGAGGAGGTCTTATTTATAATAGTTCAGACGGAATAACATTTACTCTAAAACATACCATCACTAATGGAAGAAGAACAGAAATTGCAGCATCTAAAATAAATGCAAATACTGTTTATGTATTGGCACAAGTTCATACAGAAAACGTTTCTGAAGAATTGATTGCTCCTTTTGTATCACTTCTAAAAACTACAGATGCATTTGCTACTTCACCATCAATTTTATCACTTCCTAATGATGCAGATACAGGTATACCAGCAGATGATTTTACTAGAGGTCAAGCATTTTATGATTTGGTTATAGAAGTTGACCCTACAAATGATGCTATAGCATATGTAGGAGGAATAGATTTATTTAGAACTACTGACAGTGGAGCAAATTGGACACAAATTTCAAAATGGTCTAATAATAATGATTTGGCTGCGTTAACAGTGTCTTCTGTACATGCTGATCAGCATGGTTGGATGTTTCATCCAACAGATGCTAATAAAGCAATTATCGGAAATGATGGAGGTGTTTTTTATGCAAACTCACTTTCTACTGCAGCAACCTCAACTTCTGCAATAGAAGTTAGGAATAAAGATTATAATATTACTCAATTTTATAACGGAGCTTTTGGGCAAAATTCTACTACAGAATATATTCTAGGTGGTTCTCAAGATAATGGAACTCAATTTTTTAATAATGCAACATCTGGTATTAATAGTACAATAAGTGTTTTTGGTGGTGATGGCACACAATGTTTTATAGATAAAGATGGTGCATATATGATTGTTACTTATCTGTACAACAGAATTTTGAGGTTTAATTTGCCATATACTAATTCTTATAAAATAATACAAAGTGATAAAAATTCAGGTGATTTTGTCAACGCTATGGCATTAGATGACAATTTAGATATTTTGTATTCAAATGGAAGTACACATTTAGCAAGATATACTGATATCACTACTGATTCTCCAGTTAGAACTAATATAACTGATGCTTTATTAAATGATATAACAGCCTTAAAAGTCTCACCTTTCACAACAACATCATCAAAAGTTTATGCAGGAACTAGAACTGGTAAATTGGTGAAAATTGAAAATGCAGAAACAGAAACTCAAACCATAACTGATATTTCTGGAGCATCTTTTTTAGGAAGTATTTCATCAATAGAATTTGGGGCTAATGAAAATGAAATTATGGTTACTTTCTATAATTTTGGAGTTGAAAGTATTTGGTTTACAGATGATGGTGGTGCAAGTTGGGCAAATAAAGAAGGAAATTTACCAGACATTAACGTAAGATGTATTTTAATGAATCCATTAAATACTAATGAAGTTATTATTGGGACTGAATTAGGAGTTTGGAATAGTTCTAACTTTAAAGATCCATCACCAACCTGGAATCATTCTTATAACGGAATGTCTAATGTAGCTGTAACATCTTTTGATTTAAGAACTGTAGACAATACTGTTTTAGCATCTAGTTATGGTAGAGGAATGTATACAGGTAAATTTGAAGATAATAAGCTTACAATCTGGACAGGAACTATTGATTCTGACTGGACAAATACTAATAATTGGACAAATGGTTTACCAGCTATAAATGTTGATGTAAAAATACCAGATACAACAACAAAACCCATTTTAAATACTAGTGTAACACTTGATAATTTATCAGTAGAAACTGATGCAGCATTAACCTTAAACACATCTGCAGCATTAACCATCAAAGAAGATTTAACAATTAACGGAACACTAACTATCAACAGTACATTATCAAACTCTGGAAGCTTAATTGTAGAAGGGAATTCTACAGGAAACCTAACATATAATAGATATGTAAGTTCAGATTGGCATTTGGTAAGTTCGCCATTATATGGTCAAAATTATGATAATAATTGGGTTTCATCAAATTCAATAGCTTCAGGAACTGTAAACCCAAATCAAAGAGGAATTGCAACGTATAGTAACGATTCTGGTAGTTGGAATTATATGCTTGCTGGTGAGACAGCACAATTTAATCAAGGAACTAGTTATTCTATGTTAAGAACAGAAACAGGAAACCTTTCTTTTACAGGAACTTTAGTAACTGAAAATGTAAGTAAATCAATTGATAAAGGATCAAATAATGCGTTTAATCTCTTAGGAAATGTTTTTACTTCTTATATTCCTTTAAACCCAAATGCAAACAGTACAAATAATTTTTTAACAACTAATTCAGCTGTGCTAGATGAGTTTACCATTTGGCTTTGGAATGGCACAAGTTACACCCCTACAAACCTAGTATCTACTTCTCAGTTTGCTGCTCCAGGTCAAGGATTTTTTGTAAAATCGAAACCAGAAGGAGGTCAGGTATCTTTTACAGAACAAATGCAAAGTCATCAGAATAAAAATTTTTTAAAAAGTAGTAATTCTAGAACAGAAATTAAAGTCATTGCTAATATGGGTGATGTAAAAAAACACTCAGATATTTTTTATATAGATAATGCTACAACAGGTTTTGATAATGGATTTGATAGTACATTATATTCTGGATTATCAAGTAATTTCGAAGTTTTTACAAAATTGGCAAATGGTAATGATGAGTTAAAATTGTCTATACAATCCATACCTCAAGATTATAGCATTGTAATACCTGTTGGTATTATTGCTCCAGCTCATCAAGAAATTAAAATTAGCATTGATGCAAATAATATTTACAAAGAAAAAGATGTTTACTTAGAAGACAAAAAAACAGGAAAATTTATTTTAATGAATTCTGTAGAAACAGTTTATAAGTTTACAAGTGCTACACTAGATAATGAATCAGAACGATTTTTTATCCATACAAAATCAAAAACGTTAGCTGTAAATGATTCTTTTCTTTCATCACTTCATATTTTTACAAGTGATACTAAATTACAATTTGTAAATTTACCATCAGGAAAAAAATCAGTTAAAATTTATAATCTTTTAGGGAAATTAATTTTAGAAGATACTTTAGAAAGTAAAGATTTTATATCAACTAAAAATTTACCAAAAGCAATTTATATTATTAGTATAGAAACTGAAAAAGAAACAATAAATAAAAAAGCACTCCTTGAATAGATCATCTCTAGAAATAGGTTTCTTATCTGTTTTTTTATTGATTTCTGTGATTACTTTTTCGCAAAAGAAAGTCAGTAAAATATTTGAGACTTCATCGAAAGAAATCAACATTTATACAGCAGGTTTAGATAATATTATCTTAGAAAATTCTAGTTCTAATTTTGTAGAGGTTTTGTTGGATGCAGAAAGTTATGATAAACAATTAATTAACATAGAAGACTCAAATAACATTGTTAACATAAAATTTGAGTTTGAAGGAACAGAAACCAGAGAAGTAATATTTAGAAAATTTATCACTAAAAGGTTGCAAAGAGCAAATGCAATTGTAAAAGTACCTAAAGGTAAAGTAGTGTATATTTTTGGTGAAAATGTAGATATAACTGCTAAAGATGTTGAGAATAAAGTATCAATTTATATTGATAACGGAATTGTAAAACTGAATGAAATAAAATCAAAAACAATAGTAAAGTTATATTCAGGAAACGTGTATGCTTCCATAAAAAACTCAAATATAGAAGCAATTACTAAAACAGGTATCATCCAGGTTGATAGTATCAACTATACCAAAAAAATTCAAAAATATTTTAACGAAAACTCAACCGAGTTAAGTATAGAAACTATAAAAGCTAATATTTTTTTAACTACCCAATAAACACAATAATATTACTATTTTTGTGAGCACAAATTTTAACCTTATGTCAAAAAAGAAGCTTGCCATATTTACCATTATAATCGCGATTATTTTAGATCAGATTATTAAAATTTACGTCAAAACACATTTTGTTTTGGGTGAAGAAGTTGTTGTTTTCGATTGGTTTAGAATTCATTTTACAGAGAATAACGGTATGGCTATGGGGTTTGAATTTGGAGGTAAAAGTGGGAAACTTTTTTTAACCTTGTTTCGATTAGTTGCTGTAAGTGCAATAATTTATTGGTTAGTACAAAATATTAAAAAGAAAGTTCATAATGCAGTTATTATAGCTATTTCATTAATTTTTTCTGGTGCTATTGGCAACATTATCGACTCAATTTTTTATGGTGTAATTTTTAATCATCCAAGACATGAAGTTGCAACATTATTCCCAGAAACTACTGATGGAAAGTTGTTTTTCGGGAAAGTTGTAGACATGTTTTATTTTCCTATTTGGGAAGGAACTTTGCCTAATTGGTTTCCTTTTATTGGAGGAGAACCGTATACTTTTTTTCAATATATCTTTAATCCTGCAGATGCTTTTATCTCTGTAGGTGTTGTGTTGCTTTTTATTTTTAGCAAACAAGCTTTTCCTAAAGAAGAAAACGTATAATTTACCCTCCTAAAAATTAAGTATTTTTACTTAAGTATATAGTCTTATTTTACGAAACAGCTGTTAATACTCTAAGATACATGAGTTCACTAAGCTAGTTTTGCTGTAATATTAACTTAAACTTATTTATTATGGCAGTAACAATTCATAAAGAAGATGTGTTGACTCACATTAACGGATCAGAAACTTTAGCAGGTCAAGTAGCAACAAGTCATTCTTGTATAACTCTCTTAGACGTTTTAAAAATTTGTGCAGACGTTCAAGGAGACAATGTACATATAGAAGTAACTTTGATGGGTATTAAAATTGGTGGAGGCACCATCAATAAAGATCATCCTTCTATAACTATTGGTGGAGGTGCTTTAGGTTTTAAAGCCGAAGTAACTATTACTCTAAATTTAAATCCTATTTCATTAAAGTTCTGTGGTAAAGTATGTGCCCCATTAGCAGGATGTAAATCTGGATGTACAACTCTACATCTATAGTATAAATGTGCTATCTTTAGAGCCTGTTATGTTTACTCATAACAGGTTTTTTTGTTTGATATGATGAATCGCTTTCTTAAATATCTTTTTGTTTTTCTAATTGGTTTTTTTATCGCTAAGTTTTGCTATTATAAAAAAGAAAAAAAATATCAAAGAGAAGAAATACAGGTTGTAGTAAATGCTATTAAGAACTTAAGTAAATTAGTGGTTACAAAAGGTAGTTTTTCTGAAACCTATAATTATTCTGATTCTAAAAAATATTTTTACGATTATCTTTCTTTTGATAAAAAAGCAATTGTAACTATACATGCTGATGTTGAAGTAGGTTATGACTTATCAAAATTAGAAATCCAAATAGATTCTATAAAGAAACAAATCATCATTAATAAAATACCAAATCAAGAAGTTACCATTTCTCCTGATATAAAGTATTTTGATTTACAGCAAAGTAGCTTTAACTCTTTTTCTAAAGAAGAATTGAATAAAATCAATAAAAAAAGTATTGAAAAAATAAAGCAAACTATTAAAATTACAAATTTAAAGGATAAATCTAAAGATAGATTGTTTCAAGAGTTGTCTAAAATTTATCAGCTATCTGTAATTTATAACTGGGAAATAATAGATAATACGAAATCTGTTGTATTAGAAAAGTTTAAAGAATAAAAAAGCGAGACCAATTGATCTCGCTTTTATCTTGAATTAAAACCCTGTTCCAGGCGCTTCAGGGCTTTGTGCCTGCGCTTTTTGAGGATTTAGTACCATATAGGTTCCTAAAGCAGTTAACGCTGCATACTTACCGTAGTTTCCTATTTTTTTGATCGCTTCTTTACGAGTAATTTCTTGAGTATTCTTTATGTTTTTTTTCATGATGTTATGTCTTTAAATTCTAGTTATTATTCTAATATTATTTTCTTGGTCAATTTCCCAGAATTGTTTTTCAGTTGAACTAGATAAATACCATTAGAAAGATGAGGTAATTCAATGTCTTTTAGTTTGTTAGCTTTAAAGGTTGTGTTGAGTACCTTTTTACCTAAGATGTTAAAAATAGTAACCTCAGTTCTTTCTTGAGATAACCCAGTAATTCTAAGTGTAGAATTATTTAGTTTATAAACATTAATGTTTTCTAAAGTTAATGATTTATCAACGCTTAACGCGCTGCTAGTTGTATGTAAGTAAAATCTTCCAATACCGTTTTGGGCATTATTTACTGTAATTTTATATTTACTACCCTCATCCAAACCAAAGAATCTGTTATGCGCTCTATCTTCTAAAAATACCTTTACACCAGAAGGAAAGTTAGCAATGTTAGCAGAAAAAGAAATTTCTTTACCAGCTTCTGCATTAATACCAATAGGTACAATCATGTTTTCGTAATTGCTGTTTGGTAATGCTTGAATTGCAAAATCAACACCTTGACTATCTTGTAATAAGTGTGAGAAGATTCCAAAATTAGAACTAGCTCCCGTAAAAGTACCAACATCAGAGCCTACATCTAAACCTATGGTTTTATTTTGAATATATCTTACCTTAGTTAAAGAATTTGCTTTACCATCTGTAAGATTTAAAATAATCTCTGGATAATTACTTGAACTACCTTTAGAAAAGATATTACCAGTTTGATGTGTTTGCATCGCTTCTGTAAAAGAAGCTGAAGTACCTCCACCATCAGGAGCATGAACAAAAAATGCTTGTCCAGGAGCAATATAAAAAGCTCCATCATCTAAAGATTTTATATCGTAAGGAGCACTACCTGTCCAGAGATAAAGACCTGCTCTTGAAGGATCTAAATTTCCTGCATCTATGTTTACTTTTAAAAAGTTGTTTGTAGCATCTGCTGTATTATTTCCATTTATAGCAGCTGTGTAAGGATTTGCAATTAAATTCCATCTGTTTCCAGTAGGATCATCTCCACCATCTGTAATTGCAATAGATTCACCAGCGTTATCAGTATTTAAAGTCCCTGTAAAAGAAATTGTACCTGCAAAACTGCTTTTTTGAATGGTATATCCTTTTCCAGAAATAAAATTTCCTGAGTTTGCAATATCATTAGTTCCTGCTGCAGTGGTGTAATAGTTCCATCTTAAAAGAGTTGTAGTATTGTTTTTATACGGAGCAATGGCATATTTTGTATCACTAGTATTTACTTGACCAGATAACGCACTAATACTTTGTCCTTCAACTGGGGCACCAATTAAATGCCAATTTGTACTAACGTATCTAAGGTAAGATACATTTCCTGTAGATGTTCCTTTCACAATTAATGATGCGTTAGCACTAGCACTTGAAGCTATATTAAATGTTCCTGTTTGAGATAAATCTCCATCTAAGGTTAATGCATTACCAGCTACCATGTTTAAGGTTCCTGAGCTGATATTTAAGTTGTTTATTGTTGCACTAGCTACATCAAAAAGAACTGTGCTACCAAAGTTTATGGCTACATTATCAGAAGCAATAGGTAATCTGCCTAAAGACCAATTAGCAGTAGTAGACCAATTACCAGAACCAGAATACGTGTTGGTTTGGTTTGCTTGTGAAGTAAAACTTAGTGATGTTTTATCTGAAATTCCAGTATAAGCATTGAGTGCTGTGTCTGTAAATACACCAGCAGCAATTTGAACATAATACTCTGTATTTAATTCAAAATCATCAGTAGGGTTTATAGTTGCTGTTGTGGTTGTAATCGAAACTAAACCAGAAGTAACATCAATAGTTTCGACAACAGAATCATCAGAAGTTTTAAATATGGTGATATTACCAGATCCTTTACTAATGTTTTCTGAGAAAGTTAATTCGATATTTTGAGTTAAAAGAACATCAGTAGCATTATCTGTAGGGTTAGTAGAACTTAATGTTGGTGCTGCAGCATCAATTAAAATACTAGTAGTTGTACCAATGCTGTTTAATTTTACATTGGCATTGTTGTTATTAGAATCTTGTAAAGTACCTCCATTAGCACTTAAGCTTGCAATTGTAATTCCATCAGAATCTTCATCTCCAGGTTGTACTGTATATCTGAAAACTAAAGCAGATGTTCCAGAACCACTTTCAAATTCTGCTTGACGAGTATTAGCGCCAATAGTTATTGCTATTTGAGGTGTACCACCAATTTCTGAAACAGTTACGTCTTCGCTATAATTAACTGTAAAATCTAAGTTTTGTCCAGAAATATATGTTGCATTAGATGGAACTGCAACACTTTGAACAACAGGTATTGTTTCTACAGGTGTACCTACAACCCAATTTGATGAAGTTCCAGTTAAATCAAAATTAGAAACTGTACCATGGTTATTATTAGTACTTAAATCTAGTAAAGTGGTTTCTCCTGTATTGGTTCCATTAGGGATACCTTTATTAAAATTATAGTAACCTAAAAGGTTGTCTTCAGCACCATTTAGTTCTGTGCTTTTAAGATTATTAATTTCTGTTACATTTCTAACATCAGACCAAATACGTACTTCATCTATATCTCCATCAAAATTTTCATTAACATTATTAAACCCTATACGTATTGGATTTGCAGTTGTTATAAAACTAGCTCCAGTAATTCCTGTTGTTGTACCAGATAAAACACCGTTAACATATATTCTTGTTTGAGAACCATCCCAAACTCCAGCAATATGTGTCCAAGTACCAATGTTTACAGCTCCTGTAGCTGTAACATTTTTGAAACCAGTGCTATCATCTACCCAAAAGGTATAATTAGCATTATCTCTTCGTAATAAGAATTGCATATTACCAACTCCATTATGATAATTACCCACAATAACACCTAGTCCTGTATTGGTTTCTGGTTTTACCCAAGCTTCTACTGTAAATGTGTTTAGATTATCTAACGTGCTATTTAGGTTATTACCCAAATCTACTTGGTCATTTGCTCCATCAAAATTTAAAGCATTGTTAAGAGGTGTATCCACTAAAACACTTGTAGTGCTTGCAACAGAATTTAATGTTAAGTTAGCATCATTACCAGCTGCG
The DNA here is from genome assembly GCF_009832745.1 of Polaribacter septentrionalilitoris. GTDB lineage: Bacteria > Bacteroidota > Bacteroidia > Flavobacteriales > Flavobacteriaceae > Polaribacter > Polaribacter septentrionalilitoris. Next base: position 89,413 of record NZ_VRMJ01000004.1, read on the forward strand.
TCTTTAAAAGTTCCTCCATTTAAGGATAAACTTCCAATAGCAATACCATCTGAATCATTATTTCCATTTTGTACAGTATACCTAAATGTTAGGGCACTACTACCAGAACCACTTATGTAACTCGCTTGATATGAAGTTGAGCCAATAGTAAGTGAAATTTGAGGAGTTCCACCAGTAGTGACAACTGTAATATCTTCATTAAAATTAACAGTGAAATCTAAATTTTGTCCTGCCAAATAGGTTGCATTAGCAGGTACACCTACACTTGTAATAGTTGGTGCAACAGCATCCACTAAAACAGAAGATGTACTTCCGACACTATTTAAGGTTAAGTTTGCGTTATTACCAGCAACATCTTTAAGAGTTCCTCCATTTGCAGAAAGGGTTCCAACAACGATTCCATCTGTATCTAATTCGTTAATTTGTAGAGTATATTTAAAAACTAAAGAGCCACTACCAGAACCACTTACATAAGCAGCTTGTCTTGTAGTTGCTCCAATAGTAAGTGAAACTTGAGGAGTACCACCTGTAGTGACAACAGTAATATTTTCGTTAAAATTAACTGTAAAATCTAAATTTTGTCCTGCCAAATAGGTTGCATTAGCAGGTACACTAACGCTTGTAATATTTGGTGCAACAGCATCCACTAAAACAAAAGTTGTATTACCAACATTATTTAAAGTTAAGTTAGCATTGTTATTTGCAGCATCTCTAAAAGTAGCACCATTTGTAGTTACTGTTCCAACAGAAATACCATCTGTATCTAAGTCACCATTTTGTATTTGGTACCTAAATGTATAACTATTACCTGATCCGCTAGAAAAATTAGCTATTTTTGAACTTGACCCAATAGTAATATTAATGTATGGTGAACCACCACCAGTATTTACAGTAATGTTTTCACTAAAGTTTACAGTAAAATCTAAGTTTTGACCTGAGATATATGTTCCATTAGCAGGCACAGTTACGCTAGTAACTGTTGGTGCAACAGCATCCACTAAAACTAACGTTGTGTTACCCACACTATTTAATGTTAAATTAGCATTTGCACCACCACTATCTCTTAGTGTTCCACCATTTAAAGCTAGATTACCAACAGAAATACCATCATTGTCGTTATCACCATTTTGCAAAGTATATCTAAAAACCAAAGAACCACTACCATTACCACTTACATAAGTAGCTTGTCTTGTTGTTGAACCAACAGTAATACTTATTTGTGGTGAACCACTTACAAGAACATTTTCACTAAAGTTTACAGTAAAATCTAAATTTTGTCCTGTTGTGTATGTTGCGTTTGTAGGAACTGAAACGCTTGTTACAGCAGGTGCCACAGCATTAGAAATTACTGTAGTTGTAGTGTCTGTATTTGTATCTGTACCGTCATTGATAACTACTGTAAATGTTGTTGTTTCTGAGGCAGATGTTCTGTTATCTGTAGGGTTAAAAGACAAAGCTCTTAATTTTACTTGTAAATCTGATGGTGTAGTACTTGTAATACTGTAAGGGCCACTTCCAGAAAGACCAGTCCCTGTTAAAACACCTTTAAAGTTATTATCTAAAGTAATGGTTGCTGATAAATTATCTCCATCTGCATCTGTGGTTGTTATTGCAGAAAAAGGTTGTATTGTTGCAGTATCGTTTACGGTTTGACCTGAAGAAGTACCTGCTATTACTGGGGCAGTGTTAGCTGTACCAAAATCCCAAGTAAAAGCATCTAAACTCATATAATCTAAATTGCCAGTACTTATAAATTCTAACTCGTTTATACTTGTATTAGAATAATCTGTACCTGAAGAAAAATCTATAAAATTATGGCCATTAAATACTCCAAAATTAGTGTTAAATCCAGAATTTTTTGTTATTGTAAAAACCGTACTTCCAGAATTTTTACCATTAATTGTTAAAGTACCACTATGGTTTAAACTAGCACCTTTATGTGTTGCAGTAAATAAGTATAAACTTTTAACTGTTATTGGTGATCCATCACTTGTTTTTATAGTAAAATTACTACCATTTCCAGTTCCATTTGTATTTATTGTATTATCTAAAAATTTACCATCTGCAGAAGTGCCATTCCAACCACAAACACTACAATTGTTTGTTGTTTCTCCTCCTGTTGATGTATTAAATTCTTTTTGACCATTTACAAAAATATTATACACTTCGCCAACACTTGTTACATTAAACGTTTTTCCGTTATTAGTAAATGATGTTGAGTTGTTTGTTTCATCTTCAAAAGTTTCTGTTGTTTGAGAAAAACTAACAGTTCCAATGAAACTAAATATAAATAGTAGTAGTGTAATTTTTTTCATTATTTCTTGGTTTAAAGTATAAAAAACTGAGATTTTTTAAGTTATTAATTTACTTCAAATATGATAATTTGAGATTATAAATAAAAGAGTATAAATACCTGTTTTTTAAACAAACTAAAAAAGCCAGATTTTTAAATCTGACTTTTTATTGATATGGTTGTTTTAAAATTAACTTCTAGAAGGAAAAACACCTTGTAAAGCAATAATATAATTAACAACTAAAGAGGGTTGCATATTATTTACCGGTAAATTACCCCCTGTATTCCCAATTGTTATGGGTGTTGAAGTACCAGACAATGTAATATCTGGTGTTTCTGTGTTGTACATGCTTACAGGTGTTGAAGTTCTTCCTTCGGTTTGAACACCAGCTGCTAAAGAAGATCCTGCAATTGGTGTTTCTAAACTAGCTGTAGCAGAACTTACTTTTATATCTACGTTTACATTAGAAGCTAAGTGATTATGACTTGGAAGTTGTGTTACATTTAAATAATCTTCTTGTGTACCAAATTTTTGCCCTATTTTACGAGTAGATAAACCTGGGCCAGTTCCAGCGTGTATTGGAGCTCTACCTCTTAAATCGGGTAAAGCAAAAGTGGTTCTACCATCTCCACCATAAGTGGTACCTATAATTGAAAATAAAGCTGTGTATTGACTAATAGGTAATAATTGCCCATCGCAAAACGCCCAACCTCTTGGTGCAAAATTTCCGCCAAACATCATAATTTGTGCTAACATTGGATCCATAATAATTAAATTTTTAAGTTAATAAGTTTAGTTTGTATACTTTATACAATCCAAATGTATGGTGAACCTTTGATGTGTTTAAGAGCGTAACTTCTTAAAAAGTAAAAAGGGTATATATACTTAAATAACAAGTATATATACCCTAAAGAAAACTTTTACGAAGTTTATAGGTGAAAATCGGGTGAAATTTCTATCAATTTCTTTTGTATTCCATAAATAACCAAACCAGCCACATTTTTAGAATGTGTTTTTAATAACAAATTGTTTCTATGGCCTTCTACAGTTCTTGGGCTAATAAAGAGTTTGTCTGCAATTTCTGCAGTGGTGTATTGTTCGCAAATCAGTTCTAAGACATCAATTTCTCTTTTAGACAATAACTTTTTGTCTAGATCGCTTTTAATTCTTTTTCCACTAGAAGAAATGATATTTTCGTGTATAATTTTTAATACTTTATCATCATAATAAAACCCTTTTTCAAATACTTCGTTTACAGTATGAATTACCATTTTAGGACTGGTGTTTTTTAATAAATACGAAGATGCACCAACATCTATCATGTTGGTTATAAATGATTTACCATCGTAACTGGTTAGCGCAATAATTTTAATATCTGGGTGTGTTTTGTGAATTGCTTTAGTTGCTTCTACACCATTAACTTCTGGCATTTTTAAATCCATTAAAATAACATCAGGAAATTCTTCTGTTGTGGTCATAAAATCGATTAATTCTTTACCGTTTTCGGCTTCGAAAATCACATTAAAATTTGCTTCTCTTTCTAGTAAAAAGCGAATTCCTTTTCTGAATAATTGTTCGTCATCTGCAATTGCAATGTTAATTTTTTTCATATTATAGGGGTTTTATGATGGTGATTTTAATTTTAAAACCGTTATTTTTTTGACTTTCTATCTGATAATTTCCATTTAAAAGAGCTACTCTACTTTCAATATTTTTCATACCTAAGCCTTTTTGATGATTCAGGTCATTTTGGTTAAAACCTACACCATTATCAGTATACATAAAAAGTAAATTATCATTTTTAGAAGTAAAGGTTATTGTGCTATTTTTTGCTTTACCATGTCTAATAGAGTTGTTGATCAATTCTTGGGTAATTCTAAAAAGATGCAATTCGTTTTGAGGTGAAAGGTATTTTTTAGGATACTCAATGGTATAATCGATATTAATTTTTCTACTATTATTAAAAGAATCTGCCAATTCTTCTATGGCATCTTTTAATCCAAATTTATCTAATATTGGTGGTAGTAAGTTATGAGCAATTTTTCGAGCAATCTCTAAAGTTTTGTCTGTTGCATCTAGTATAGAATCGTTTACTAATAGGTATTCTTCAGGCTTCAATTCTCCATCTTTTAAAAGATTAGCATTTAAATTAATAACGTTTAATTTAGAGCTTATATCATCATGCAAATCTTGCGCAATACGTTTGCGTTCTTCTTCTTGTGTAACTATTATAGATTGTATCATTTCTTTTTGATGCGTTATTTCTAGATTTTTTTTCTCTAGTTCTTTTTCCACTATTTTTTTTCTTGAAAAAAAGAAAAATAGCAGTAGAGAAACTCCCATTAGTAGGAGCAATAAAACACCAGTTAAAACAATTATTATCACTTGATCTTCTTGAGCAAAGAATTCCTTCATTTTGGGGTTTTGAAAAGTAAAACCAAAATTACGGAAAAATATTTTTACACAAGATAATGGTAACTTATTGAAAAAAAAAGCCTAAAGTAAAAATCAGGGGTTTATACTTGGTTTGTTAATATTCGTATAAAACACTGATTTTTATTTTTTAAAGTTAAAAGGTTTTCTAAAATTTTTATACCATTCTATAAAAATTAATATTTGAAAAGTCAAGTACAGAAATTGGTTGATATCCCAAACAAATAACTTTAGTTCTCTGCTACCAATATTTCCTAAAATGAAAATAAGTGTGCTACAAAGTGTATAAACAAAAAAGCCAGAATTAAAATAAATATATTTTTTGTCTTTATTATTATCTATCTTTTTTATAAAAAAATAAAAGCTATAAATTAATAGCGGAATAGAAGTTAAAGCAATTTCTAATTCACTCCATTCTCTATATGCTTCCTCGTTGCTAAAAAAGTAAATTATAAAACTAAGAGGTATTGTAATTGTTATGAATAAAATTAGTTTTTTTATTTTTTTTAAATGTAATATTTGTAAAAAAAACAGGTTTAAAAAAATAAACTGACCCGTAAAAAAATAATGACTTAAATAAAGGTTATTTTCTCCTTGATCATGTAAATGTCTTGAATACAACTGTACAACAAGACAAAGCGTTAAATACATAATAAAGTAGTTTAATGCTTTGTCTTTTTTATTATAATTAAGAATAAAAACTATGGTATTTATTATTAAAAATAAATAACCAAAATTTCCTATTAAATAATCAAATAAATCATCAAAAGTCATCTAGTTAGTACCATTCAAAGGACTATTGGGATCACAATGTTCTGGGCATGGTCTGGTAAAATCATAAATATCGCCACCTTCATCATCTAATGTAAGTCCATCTTCAGAAGAAATCATGTCTTTACCATTTTTGTCTACACCAACCATCATTAGTTTTTCTACGTATACTTTTTCTCCTTCAACCATCATTTTTTCTACACCAATATAGGCTCTAACACTAACAGCACCTTCTTCTATAACTTCTTGTAAATCTATCAAAGGAATATTAAAAGCTCTACAGTCGTTATAATTATTATAACTGCTTTCTAGTTTGCGCCATCTTTTTGCCCAATCTTTTGCAATTTTTAAGCTAATTGTGTTTTTTTTGTTTGGTTTTGGTACGTCATTTGGTTGTTGTTCCATGTTAAGTAGTTTTATTTAATATAATATTTTGGGTTAGGGTATAAAACTAAATAAAAAAAATACAAAAGAAAGTAATAATACTTGTAAAATAAATTAAAACACGTGTTTATACTTATTATGTAAGACTTGTTTTTACTTTTTTATTTAATTAAGTGATTAAAAAAAGTGTATTTTCGTTTTATGCCTACAACCTTAGAACTACAAATAAAAACGTTGCCAAATGAACCTGGTGTATATCAATATTTTGATAAAGAAGATGTAATTATTTATGTTGGTAAAGCTAAAAACTTAAAAAAAAGAGTTGCTTCTTATTTTAATAAAAACCATGAAAATGGTAAAACTAGAGTTTTAGTAAAAAAGATTGTTCGTATAAAGCATATTGTGGTGAATACAGAAACAGATGCTTTATTATTAGAGAATAATCTTATTAAAAAATACAAACCACGTTACAATGTTTTATTAAAAGACGATAAAAGTTATCCTTGGATTTGTATTAAAAAAGAACGTTTTCCAAGAATTTTTATGACTCGTAGAGTGATTAAAGATGGTTCTGAATATTATGGACCTTATACTTCTGTTAGAACTGTAAGAGTATTGTTAGATTTAATAAAAGAACTCTACACCTTACGAACTTGTAATTACGATTTAAGTCAGAAAAATATTAATGAAGGCAAGTATAAAGTTTGTTTAGAATATCATTTAAAAAATTGTAAAGGTGCTTGTGAAGCTTTAGAAACAGAGACGAGTTATAACAGTTCTATTTCAGAAATTAGAAGCATTATAAAAGGAAATTTTAAAGAAAGTTTAGAGCGTTTTCAAAAGAAGATGATGCGTTTTGCTGAACAAATGGAGTTTGAAGAAGCGCAAAAAATTAAAGAAAAGTTAGATTTATTGACCAATTATCAATCTAAAAGTACTATTGTAAATCCGTCTATAAACAATGTAGATGTATTTTCTATTATTTCTGATGATACACATGGTTATGCAAATTTTTTAAAGATTTCTAACGGATCAATCATTCAATCTCATACTACAGAAATTAAAAAGAAATTAGATGAAACTGATAAAGAGTTATTGGAGTTGTTTATTGTAGAAATTAGACAAAGATTCGATTCTCAATCGCCAGAAATTTATGTGCCTTTTAAAGTAGATTTGGGCGAAAATTTAAAAGTTACCATCCCTAAATTGGGAGACAAAAAAAGAATTGTTGAACTCTCTGAAAGAAATGCGAAATATTATAGACAAGAGCAGTTTAAGCAAATTAAAATTGTAGATCCAGATAGACATACTAAAAGAATTATGGCGCAAATGAAAAAGGATTTGCGTTTAAAAGAAGAACCAAGACACATAGAGTGTTTTGATAACTCTAACATTCAAGGTACAAATCCTGTTGCAGCTTGTGTGGTTTTTAAAGATGGAAAACCAAGTAAGAAAGAATACAGACATTATAATATAAAAACTGTTGATGGTCCAGATGATTTTGCATCTATGGAAGAAGTGGTCTACAGAAGATACAAACGTTTATTAACAGAAGGTGAGTCTTTGCCACAATTAATTATTATTGATGGAGGAAAAGGACAATTATCATCCGCATTAAAAAGTTTAGATATTTTAGGTTTACGAGGAAAAATTGCAATTATAGGTATCGCAAAACGATTAGAGGAGATTTATTATCCAGATGATCCTATTCCTTTGTATTTAGATAAAAAGTCGGAAACCTTAAAGATTACTCAGTATTTAAGAAACGAAGCACACAGATTTGGTATTACATTTCATAGGAATAAACGTAGTAAAAGTGCCATTCAATCTGAATTAGAACAAATTCCTACAATAGGAAAGCAAACCATTACAACATTATTGCGTAAATTTAAATCGGCAAAAAGAGTTAAAGAAGCCTCTTTTGAAGATTTAAAAGAAGTTATCGGAAATTCTAGAGCTACAAAAGTGTATCAGTATTACCACTCTCAACAAGAAAAATGAAAAAGTTTCTAGCAATCCTATTTGTATTATTTTCAATTGTTTTTTACAGTCAAGAAAAGCAACCAAAAGTTGGTTTGGTGTTAAGTGGTGGTGGTGCTAAAGGGTTTGCTCATATTGGTGTCTTAAAAGAAATAGATAAGGCTGGTTTACAAATAGATTATATTGCAGGTACAAGTATGGGCGCTATTGTTGGTGGTTTGTATACTATTGGTTATTCTGGAGAACAAATAGAACATATTATTGTAAACACAGATTTTGTGTCTCTTTTAAGAGATGTACTTCCAAGAAGTTCAAACCCTTTTTTTGAAAAAGAAAATGGCGAAAAAACAGTAATTACGCTACCTGTAAAAGACGGAAAAATCAATTTACCAAGGGGAGTTTCTAGAGGGCAAAATGTGCTTAATTTACTTACAGAATTATTTGCATCCGTAGAAAAAACAAAAGATTTTTCAAAATTACCCATCCCATTTTTTTGTATCGCAACAGATGTTGAAACTGGAGGAGCAGTGGTTTTAGAAAAAGGCAATTTACCTTTAGCCTTAAGGGCTAGTGGTTCTTTTCCAACTTTATTAACACCTGTAGAAATTAACGGACGATTATTGGTTGATGGAGGAATAGCGAATAATTTTCCAGTTTCGTTACTAAAATCTAAAGGAGCAGATATAGTTATAGGTGTTGATGTAGAAGGTAGGTTATTTGAAAAAGAGAAACTAAATTCTGTGGTAGCTATTATGAATCAGATTGTTAGTTATCAAATGTATCAGAAAACAGATAAAGAAAAAAAACATTTAGATATTTATATTCATCCAGATATTTTTGAGCATACTGTTGTTGATTTTGATAAAAAGGATGTAATTCTTAAAAAAGGATTGGAGGAAGGTAAAAAGTATCGAAAAGTATTTGAAGAGTTAGCCTCAAAACAACAAAACAAACGAAGTATAAAAAAACAAACCTTAGTAAAAAAGAAGTATTTAATTTCAGATTTTGATATTACAGGTTCTAAATTTTATACACGAGCTTTTATTTTAGGAAAATTAAAGATTCGTTATGGAGATAGTATCAGTAGAAGTGAAATTTCTAGACGTATCGATTTGCTTTCATCAACTAGAAACTATGAAAGAATAACCTATAGTTTAGATAAAAAAGAAGACAATAGCTATCTATTAAACCTTAATTTAATAGAAACTAAAGATTTTGCAAATTTAAAGTTAGGAGCCCATTACGATTTATTATACAGATCTGGAGTATTGGTAAATTACCATCAAAAACATTTAATAACCAATAATGACCTTTTCTCTTTAGACCTAATTTTTGGAGATAATTTAAGGTATAGTTTAAATTACTTTGTAGATAACGGTTTTTACATCAGTTATGGTATTACATCCAGGTACAATCATTTTAGAGCTAATTCAAAATTTAATCCTATTGTATCTAACTACTCAAATGTAAATAGTATCAATTTAAAATATACAGATATTACCAATCAACTCTTTGTGCAGACTACATTTGGTAGAAAATTTGCTATAGGTTTAGGCCTAGAACACAAACATGTAAAAGCTACAACAGAAACAATTATACCAAATAATAATGAGGAGTTTACTTTTGATAATAGTAACTACCTAAATGCTTATGGTTATATAAAGTTAGATACTTACGATAAAAAATATTTTGTAACTAATGGTTATTTTGCCGATTTAAGCTTTAGATGGTACTTAACATCATCAGATTACAACAATACCTTTACACGTTTTTCACAAACAAAAGGAACTTTAGGTTTTGCAAAAACTTTTGGCAAACGATTTACGTTTCAATTAACCAATGAAGCAGGTTTTACCTTAGATGCACCACAATCTGACGTGTTCGATTTTTACTTAGGTGGGTACAATCAAAATTACATCAATACTTTTGTGTCTTTTTATGGATACGATTTTGCAGAACTTTCGAACAACTCTTTTGTAAAATCAGAATTTAATTTTAGATATCGAATAGGAGAAAAACATTATGCATCTTTTATTGCTAATTATGCCAGATTAGACGATAATGTTTTTAAGGATATAGATCTATTCAAAAATATCAGATCAGGTTATGCAGTAGGATATAGTTACGATACATTTATAGGGCCTTTAGAAATTAAATACAGTTGGACACCGGATAGAAAACAACAATATTGGTTGTTTAATTTAGGTTTTTGGTTTTAATAAAAAAGCCAGTAAAATAATTTACTGGCTTTTTAAATATATGTGCTAAAGTTTTATTGTTTTGTGGTTAAATAAAACTCTTCGTAAGTCTGTAATAAGTTCATTAAAGCACTCACTAAATCTTTAGTTTCTAATAATACACTAAAATACAAGGTTGTGTTTTTAGGACTTGTTTCATCAGTTCTAATTCTTGCCACTTGATTTTCTACAGAGTTAGAAACTTTTACAAACAATTCTTGTTTCTCTATTAAAATATCGCTTAAATTATCGAAAGTTCTGTTTTCAAAAATTTCTGACACTTTGTTTAAAAGATCAGATAAATCCTCGTCTATATGTTTTAAATCTTTTAATTGTCCTTTCTTTAAGTTTTTATGATTGTTATTTACATGCTTGTAACTGGCTCTAGAAATGTAACTAATAGATTGTGCTACATCTTGTAAATAACCTAAAACTATAATGTAAAATCTACTTGCTTCTACAGAAGTTTCATCTAAAGATTTTATAAAATAGAATACACCATCTTTTAAACCGTCAATTTCATCATTTAATTTTCCAACGTGCTTATCTGTTTTACGCAGTTTATTTAAATCGTGATTTGAAAGGTCATTAACTACATTTGTGTATAATTTATTAATGCGTGTTGCAACTTCTGCAATATGGTCAGCACTCTCTTCTATAACTCCGTTTATAGTAATTAATTCAGCTCTTTCTATGTATTCTTGTTTTTTAACTTCTTTGCTTTTATTTCTGTGTACTAAAGTATTTCTACCAATTAATATCGCAACAACAGCTAATAAAATCGGAATCATTACCATATCCCAACTAATTAAGTATGCAACAATAGCTGCAGCTAAAAAGGCAGTTATAGCAGTTAAAAACCATCCGCCAATTACATTAATTACACCTGCAACTCTATATACAGCACTTTCACGACCCCAAGCTCTATCTGCCAAAGAAGTACCCATAGCCACCATAAAAGTTACATACGTTGTAGAAAGTGGTAGTTTCATAGAAGTTGCAATAGATATTAAAATACCAGCAACAATTAAGTTTACAGCAGCTCTAACTAAATCGAAAGCAGGTAACTCGTAAGTTTTAGATTTTGGTAAATCTATAACTGGTTTTTGAAATTTAGAATCTATAAATACTAATGTCTTTTTTGGTACAATATAACTAATGCCCTTATTTATAGACATAGAAGCTCTAACAACAATTCTAGATAATGGGTTTGGTTTAAATTTTTCATGACCTTCTCCTTGTCTAGATAAATCAATTCCTGTTTTTATTACGTTTTGCGCTTTACTAGATGTCCATAAAGTAACTACCATAATAGCACCAGCAATTAATAATAACCAAACATTAGAAGGTACTTTCTTTGCTAAAATACCCATAGAAAATGAGTCAGCAGCAACACCAGAAATTTCCCAGGCTTGGTAAGAGTTCCATGCAGCAATTGGTACACCCACAAAGTTTACTAAGTCGTTACCTGAAAAAGCCATTGCTAAAGAAAACGTACCAACTCCAATAATTAACTTTAAAATATTAACTTTAAAAGCCTGAATTAAAAGTTGAGAAATCATAGACCATGCTACAAAACTTGCAGCTATAATTGTAACCGTATTTCCTTCAATTAAAAATTTTATATTACTATAAAAAGGAGTTCCTTTTAAACCTTTAATAATGATAAAATAGGTAATTGCAGTAATTGCAAAACCACCAAAAAGTGCATTTATATAAGTGGCTCTTTTTTCAAAATTAAAAGAATAAATTAACCTAGATATAAATTGAACAATGGCGCCAACAGAAAAAGCAACTACTACAGAGAGTAAAATTCCGTTAATAATTTGTATGGCTTTTTTATGGTTGATATAATTCCAAATGTCACCCAATGAATGTGCATCGTTTGCAGATATTTTTAATAATGAAATACAAACTGCAGCACCTAACAATTCAAAAACAATAGAAACTGTGGTAGAGGTAGGCATTCCTAAAGAGTTAAAAATATCTAATAATAAGATATCTGTAATCATAACCGCCATAAATATGAACATGATGTCTTGAAACATGAACATACTTGGGTTAAAAATTCCTTTTCTTGCAACTTCCATCATACCACTGGAAGTAACTGCGCCAAAGAAGACTCCTAAACTAGCAATAATCATAATTTTCTTTACAGAAATTGCTTTAGAGCCAATGGCTGAATTTAAAAAGTTAACAGCATCATTACTAACGCCAACAACTAGGTCTACTATGGCTAAAACAGCCAAAGCAACAAGCATTAAAATATATGGATCTCCCATTTTCTTTATTATTTAGATTTGCAAATTTACAAACACGATAAATTGTGAATGTTACCTTTATGTTATATAATTTAATATTTTAAAAATGAATATCTACTTGAAATCTATACATTAGTTGATTGGTTTTAAAACCAATATCTGTATAGCTTACATCTGTTTGTACTTTTAATTTATGACCAACAATATACTTAGATAATCCTAAAGTATACATATTTTCTGCACCTTTACCAGTAATGTTTTGATCGAAAGTAATATTTGTATAACGAACTGAAAGCTCAACTGTTTTAGAAAGTAAATAACCTGTTTGTAAATTTAAACCATTCCCTACTTGAACAATGTCTCCTGTTAAAGTTCCATCAGAATTTTTAGCAAATGCATCTTCGGCTGTTCTTTTAGCATATTCTCCCATAAAAGAAAAACCTTTGTGTTTATACATAGCATCTATGTAAAATGTGGTAATATCTGTTTGATAAAATGCTGCACCAGAACCTTCTGATGTGCCATCTATATACATATAAGAACCTTGATTACTTCGTGTTTTAGAAGCATCATTATTTAAATCGTAGTTAAAAGCCAAAGATAGTTTTGGTGTTGGTTCAAATTTTAAATCACTTCCTTTATAATCTCCCTTTCCAGTAAAATCTCCAAAAGGAAATAATTCTACTCTTGCTGTGTATTGATATCCACCTTGGTTTCCTCTTGTAATATTTCTACCTTCACCTTGTGAAATTGCATAAATATGTTTTATTAAAAATTTATCAGACAATTTAAATTTGTGCCTTAACTGTACACCTATATCTCTATCAATAGTAAATCTACTATTTAGTAAAGAACGATCTACCATTTGTAAATCTCCAGAAGAAATTACACGTTCTCTGTTACCTGGTAATTTTGTTTGACCTAACCAAACAACCCAGTTTCCAGAAAAATTCCATTTTAAAACGGCATCTAAAATTTGTCTTGGTGCATCATGTGTATAGTAAGAAGCGCCAGATTTATCTCTATTAGATAAACCCAACTCTAGTTTATATTTTAATTTGGGTGAAAAAGCCCAACCATCAAACTTTAAACGAGATCTTCTAATTAACATAGAAGAATAAGGATTTGATAATCCGTTTTCTGCATCCCAACCAGCAATTGCTAATGTTTGAAATCTTGCACCTATTTTCATAGTCCAAGTACTATCTTTTCCAACTAGGTTAAACAAACCTTTTCCAAACTTAGGTGCATTTGATTTTTGAGCATAGGTATTTAAACATACCATTACCATTATACTTATAGATATAAGTATCGATTTTAAATTCATAATTTATTAATTTTTGACGTTGCAAATAACTAATAAACATGTTAAGGTAATGTTAACGTAATATTATTAAAACAAAAAAAGCTGCCTTATTTAAGGCAGCCTGTCATTTAAATAGTCGTCAAAAACTAATAAATTAAAATGACTAAAAATCTTTAAAGATTATGGCAAATATAGATACATGACTTTGTGTTATTGTTGTCTTAAAATTAATAAAAAGTTAATAAAATAGTACTGCTTAACATTTTGTTAATAATTGCCTAATGCAAAGATAATTTACAACTAACATAGAGTTTACAAAACAACTAGACTTTTGCGGCAGTAAATTATACATTTAAAATGAAGAAATTTTTATTTATTACTTTTTTAGCTTTAGGTCAGATCATAGCTGCACAAAACAAAGGAACATTAAAAGGTTTGTTAACTGATAAAGAAACCAATAATGAGCCATTACCATTCGCAAATGTTGTAATCAAAGGAATAACAATTGGAGCTACAACAGATTTTGATGGTAACTACGAATTTAAAGTACCTGCAGGTACACATACTGTTGTTTTTAGTTTTTTAGGATACAAAAGTGTTGAGAAGACATTCACTATTAAAGCAGGAGAAACTCTTAGAATAAATCAAGTAATGTCTGCAGAAGAAGGTGTTTCTTTAGATGAAATTGTTGTAAAATCATCCTCTAGTAAAGAAAAAACAAGTGCTTTAATTTTAGAGCAAAAGAAAGCAGTTTCTATTAAAACAAGTATAGGAGCTCAAGAATTATCTGTAAAAGGTGTTTCTGATGCTGAGGGTGCTGTTACAAAGACGGCAGGTGTTTCTAAAGGTTCTAAAAATATTGTTGTTAGAGGTTTAGGAGACAGATACAACTCTACAACTTTAAATGGTTTACCATTACCTTCTGATGACCCTGAATACAAAAACATTTCTTTAGATTTTTTTGATACAAGTATCATTAAAAATATAGGTATTAATAAGGTGTTTACGTCTGAAATTGCTGGTGATGTTGGTGGTGCCAATGTTGATATTGCATCAAAAGAATTGGTAAAAAGAAGTTTATTAAACGTAGGGGTTTCATTAGGTGCTAATACACAAACTGTATCTAAAGAATTTTTAACTATTGATGGTACTAATAGACTTGGAACACAAAATTTAGGGATACCTGTTAATAATTTAGGAAATTATTCTTTTGGAAATTCTTTTAAACCAAACAGCCAAAACTTTCAATTAAACAATAGTGTATCTTTTGCAGGAGGAAAAAAATATGATATCAATGATGATACATTTAGCTTTTTTATAGTTGGTGGGTTTGATGCTGGATATAATTTCTTAGAAGGAAACATTAAACAAACTACAAGTGCAGGAACTGTTTTTCAAGACCAAGATTTTTCAAGGTATGATTATAATGTTTCTCAAATCTTAATGGCAAATTTAAAATACAAGTTTGAGGCAGGTCATAGTATTGCTTACAACCACTTATTTATTCATAATAATAAACAATCTATTGGTGATTACTTTGGAGAAGTAAATCCGGAGCAAGATGGAGATTTAGAATTTCAAAGAAGACAACAAACCAATAATAATGAGGTTTATGTAAATCAGTTACTAGCAAACTATAAGTTTTCAGAAAGATTAAATTTTGAAGCTAAAGGTTCTTTAAACTTTATTAGAGGTAATGAACCAGATAGAAGAACAAATAAATACTTACTGAGAGATGGTTTTTATAGCCCTCAAACAAGTTCAGCAGGAGAAAACGAGCGTTTCTTTTCGAAATTAGAAGAAAATGATTATGCTACCAAAGGTAAATTTTCATACAAACTAAAAGAAGATGAAGATGTAAGTGTTTTAGAATTTGGAGGAGATTACAGATATACAGAACGTTTATTTTCTGCAACAATTTTTAATCACGATTTTTCTACAAGGATTGCAATTGATATCGAAAACCCAGATGCAATTTTTAATCAATCTTCTATTGATAATAATATTTTCGAATTAGAAACAGGTAGAGGTAATGCAAGTAATCCTAATGCGTTTACGCCTTTTACATACAGAGGTAAAAGACAAATTTTTGGAGCATTTGGTAATGTTGTGTATCAGTTAAGTGATAATCTAATAGCTTCTTTTGGTGCAAGATTTGAGAAAATTCAACAAAGAGTTACATTTAATACAAACATTGCACAATCTTCTGTAGATGGGCCATCTTTTTTAGATAGAACTTATGTTTTACCAAGTTTTAATGTAAAGTATAATTTTAATGAAAATAGTATCTTTAGATTAGCAGGAAGTCAGACCTATACATTTCCTCAGTTTAAAGAAACTGCACCATTTAAATATCAAGACATTACTTTTTCAAGTCAAGGTAATCCAGATTTAAAACCTTCAGATAACTATAATTTAGATGCTAAATATGAGTATTATTTCTCATCATCAGAACTAATTACTCTTACAGGTTTTTATAAATACATACAGAACCCTATTTCTAGAAGTGAAATTCCATCAGGAGGTAATACACTTACGTATTTAAACGTTGGAAATGATGCAAGTGTTTATGGTATTGAGTTAGAAGCAAGAAAAAAAATCATAAATAAAGATGAGCAAGATTTAGAAGTTTTTGCAGGTTTAAATACTTCGTTTTTAATGTCTAATGTTAATTTAGATGCATCTTCTGTAGCACAGTTTACAAATACTACAAGTAATTTAGAAGGAGCAACACCATTTTTATTAAATGCAGATATTTCTTTAAACAAAAAAATAAACGAGAGTACTTTAATTTCTTCGGTGGTATTTAACTATTTCAGTGAAAGAGTTTATTCTGTAGGAACTAGAGGATTTGAAAACGTATTAGAAAAAGGAATCCCAACATTAGATTTGGTTTCTTCATATCAATTTAACGAGCATTATGCTTTAAAATTAAAAGCTACAAACTTATTAAATCCTGATTTTCAGTTAACAAGAGCTGGATTTAATGGTGGGGACAATGTTGTGTTAAGAAATTATAAAAAAGGTGTTAACCTTAGCTTAGGATTTACTTACGATTTTTAAAAAACACTTTAATTGGTAACAATTCTTTAAAATTTAGATAAAACACATTAAACAAATCACGTATAATTTTGCTGTTAGTAATTAACAACAAAACTTAATCAAATAAAATAATGAAAAAAACAATTTTAGCAATCGTAACAATTTCTTCTTTAATCTTTACAGGATGTTCTCTAAGTGATGATGATAATATAGGAAATGGTAATACAGGAGGAGAAGTAACTTCTCAAAATTTAGCTGGTAACTTAACAACAGATTTAACGTTAAGATCTGGTGTCGCGCACAACTTAATAGGAACTTTATTAGTAAAATCTGGATCAACCCTAACTATAGAAGCTGGTACAACTATCAATGCTTTAGCAGGTGGTACAGATGTATACATTTTGGTAGAAAGAGGAGGTAAAATTATTGCAGATGGTACTGCTAGTAACCCAATTAAATTTACATCTAACGCAACTGTTCCTAAACCTGGAGATTGGGGTGGAATTATCATTAACGGTAATGCACCTTTAAGTCGTCAATCTGGTACAGATAGTAATGCTGCAACAGAAGTAAACAATGGTATTTTCTTTGGAGGTTCAAATGCTACTGATGATTCAGGGATTTTAGACTATGTAATCATAGAATATTCTGGAGCAAGAATTGATGATGAAGCAGAGCACAATGGTTTAACATTAAATGGAGTAGGCACAGGAACAACGATTTCTAACATCGCTATTTTTTATGGTGATGATGATGCAATTGAGTTTTTTGGAGGAACTGTAAATACTGAAAACATATTAGTAGTAAATGCTAAAGATGATATGTTCGATTTTTCTCAAGGTTATGCAGGTACTTGTACAAACTTATATGGTATTAGAGAAAATGGTTATACTGCTGTAACTTCAGACCCAAGAGGTATTGAAGCTGATGGTAACTTAGATGGTAATTCTCCTTCTGATATTAACGAATCTAACTTTACAGTAAATGGTGTAACTATTATTAACAATGCAGATGGTGTAGAAATGTCTGATGGTATCAAAGTAAGAAGAGATGCTACTGCAACAATTACAAATGCATATTTAGCATTAGGTGCTGGAGCTATTTTTGGTGATGTGATCGATTTACAAGATAGTAAAACAGATTCAACTGATGGAACTTCTATAACAGCGGTTGCTAATACTGCTAACGGTTTAGATATTACAGATGTTAAAAATACAACTTCTGGAGGTGCAACTATTAACATAACTTCAGGAGCAAGTGGAGGTGCTGATAAATCAGTATTTACATGGACAGGATACAGTTTCTAAGATAGCATAAAAAAATAGTAAAAAGAAAAGCAGGCTGTTTAGCTAGTCATGGTCGGAAGAAATTCCGGCCATTTTTTTAGGTTTCAAAATGGTCTAAATTTCCTTCACATTTTAGAACTATCAAGGCAATAGCTAAATTTCTGAGTTCCATTTTAAATCTTCTTTTAGCGGTTTTATAGCCTATTTTGTTAGC
>NZ_VRMJ01000005.1 GCF_009832745.1 Polaribacter septentrionalilitoris
GCTAACAAAATAAGCTATAAAACCGCTAAAAGAAGATTTAAAATGGAACTCAGAAATTTAGCTATTGCCTTGATAGTTCTAAAATGTGAAGGAAATTTAGACCATTTTGAAACCTAAAAAAATGGCCAGAATTTCTTCCGACCATGACTAACTAAATTGTCGGACTTTTTAAATTGCTTGATTTTATATTGATATCATCAAAACATATAAACAGACCGATTTTTGTGAATTTGAATCCACGATAATTTGGTAATATATGTAATGACTTTCCTCATTGTTATTTAATTGATGCATCAAAACTACATAAAATTATTTGATTATTGTATTTTTGATTTTTAAAAAAATTCTATGAGAAATTTAAAAACCAAGGTAATATTCTATTTTATTTTATCATTTTTAGCGCTAAGTTTTACTAACTGTGCTTCGAAAAGTAAGGCTGTAACAACTAAAAAAGAGACTATAAAAATCAATGCAAAAGAATCTATAAATGATAAAAACATCCTTTATCTAGTAGACGGAAAAGAGTTTCCTGCAAAGGATATTAATTCTTTAGATGTTAATAAAATTCACTCAGTTACAGTTATTAAAGGTGAAAATGATATTAAAAAATATACTGACAAAAAGTATGATGGTGTCATTATTATTGTGCTAAAAAAATAATCAGATTCTCAAATTCATTAATTTAAAAATCCTAAAAAAACTAGAGTTTAACACTTACTACGCTTCAATGAAAAAAACATTCTTATACTTAATTTTACTATTATTTTTGGCAGCATGTAACTCTCAAGACAAACGTCCAATAGCAGGAGAATCAGCATATCAAATAAAATTAAATACTAGCTATAAAGATGCTTCAAAATCGCCATTAAAAAAGAAAGATTTAAAGAGTTTTAAAGGGTTAGATTTTTTTCCAATCGATTCCACATTTATTGTAAAAGCTAAACTTACAAAAACAGAAAATGCACCAATATTTGAAATGGCTACAACAACAGATAGAAAGCCATTGTATAAAGAATATGGACTGCTAAACTTTACCTTAAAAGGCATTGATTGTGTTTTAACAATCTATCAAAGTCAAGATGATTTGCGTGATGAAAAATACAAAGACTATTTATTTTTACCTTTTACTGATGACACTTCTGGTGAAGAATCTTATGGTGGTGGACGTTATATGGATGTGATGATTTCTGACATTTCTGATGACAATACCATTACATTAAATTTCAACAACACCTATAACCCTTATTGTGCCTATAACGACAAGTATTCTTGTCCGTTAACACCAAGAAAAAACCACTTAGATGTTGCTATTAAAGCAGGAATTAAGACGTTTAAAAAAGACTAATTACTTCATATTTTTGTTGGTCATGTACAAACCATAAAGTGTACTAAAAACAACTTTATAACCAAAGAAGGTTTTCCATTGGTCACCTGCAAAGTTATTTTGATATAATGCTTTAAAGTCTCCTGAAAAAATTTCTGAAGAGCTATTTATCAATAAAGAGATGATAGTTACGATAACAAAAAAAGGAACAGCTACTTTGGCAAAGTTTATCCAAAACTGTCCGTTTTGTATTTTTTCAAAAAATGTCATTATTTTAATTTTTGATTGTTGTGATGACGATCATGATCGCGTTTAGTTTTAATATCTAATTTTTTTTCAAAAGCCTCTTGTAAATCCACACCTGTTTGATTTGCTAAACATAACACCACAAATAGCACATCTGCCAATTCTTCTCCTAAATCTTTGTTTTTATCAGACTCTTTTTCACTTTGTTCACCATAACGTCTTGCTATAATTCTAGCAACTTCTCCAACTTCTTCTGTGAGTTGCGCCATGTTGGTCAACTCGTTAAAATAACGAACTCCGTGATTTTTTATCCAATCGTCTACTTGTTTTTGTGCGTTTTGTATGTTCATCTTTTTAGGTTTCAAAGTTATAAGGTTCTAAGAAAAAGCAGATACTTGCTCCTCAACTTTTTCCCATTCTTCTAATAAAGTATCTACTTTTGCTTTTTTGGCTTTGTAGGTTTCAAAGAAATTAGGTTTAGATGATACTTCATCATAATTCTGAGCAAGTTCTAAATCTATTTTTTTTATTTCTGTTTCTAAATCAGCAATTTCAGTTTCTATTTTAGAAAGTCTATTATTCAATTTCTTTAACTCTTTTTCCTGCTCTTTTGAAAACTGATAAGCTTCCTTTTTAGAAGTATCTTTATCTTCGGCAACCACAGTTCTTTTTTCAGCATCCCGTAAACTTTCCATTTTATGCTGCTCTAAGAAATAATCGATATCTCCTAAATATTCTTTAATTTCTTTGTCTTTAAATCCGTAAACAGTTGTGGTTAACCCTTGTAAAAATTCACGGTCGTGAGAAACCACTATCAACGTTCCATTAAAATTATTTAACGCTTCTTTCAATACAGTTTTTGAAGCAATATCTAAATGGTTTGTTGGCTCATCCATTATTAATACATTGAATGGCTGTAATAATAATTTACATAAGGCCAATCTGTTACGTTCTCCTCCAGAAAGCACTTTCGCTTTTTTATCTACAGCATCTCCACCAAACAAGAAAGAGCCTAACATATCTCTAACACGCATTCTGTTAGAATCTGTAGCAGCATCTTCCATAATTTCTAATACTGTTTTTTCTGGTGGTAAATATTCTGATTGATTTTGTGCAAAATAACCTACCTCAACATTATGACCTAGTTTTAAATGTCCTTCAAAAGGAATTTCACCCACCATCATTTTTGCTAAAGTTGATTTTCCTTGTCCGTTTTGGCCAACAAAAGCAATTTTACTATTTCTTTCAATCAATAAATCAACCCCTTCTAAAACATCTTTATCTCCATAACTTTTAGACAAATTTTCAGCTTCAACAATAATTTTACCTGGTTCTTTTGAAATTGCAAAACGTACATTCATTGCAGCATTATCATCTTGGTCTACTTCAATCAACTCTACTTTATCTAACTGTTTCATTAGAGATTGTGCCATTGAAGCTTTACTCGCCTTTGCCTTAAACTTATTAATAAGTTGCTGTTTTTGTTTAATTTCTTTCTCTTGATTTTTCTGAGCTTGTAATTGCTTTTCTTTGATTTCTGCTCTTAACAACAAAAATTGTGAATATGGTTTTTTATAATCGTAAATCTGTCCTAAAGAAATCTCAATAGTTCTATTGGTTACGTTATCTAAAAACATTTTATCATGCGAAACTAATACTATAGCACCTGCATAAGATTTTAAAAAGTTTTCTAACCAGATTATAGATTCGATATCCAAGTGGTTGGTAGGCTCATCTAACAGTAAAATATCATTATTTTGTAATAATAATTTTGCGAGTTCTATACGCATTCTCCATCCACCTGAAAAAGTATCTGTTAGTTTATCAAAATCTTCTCTTTGAAATCCTAAACCTTGTAAAATCTTTTCTGTATCTCCTTGGTAATTATACCCTCCTAATAACTCGTAACGTTCTTGAAAGTCTGTTAAATCATGAATCAGTTGAGAATAAGCATCACTCTCATAATCAGTTCTTGTGGCTAATTGCGTATTAATTTCATCTAATTTTAGCTCAATTTCTTTAATTTCTTCAAAAGCTTGGTATGCTTCTTCTAAAATGGTTCTTCCTTGAACAAAATCAATATCCTGACGTAAAAAGCCAATTCTTACATCTTTATCAAAAGCCATTGTACCACCACTACTTTCAATATCTTTAGAAAGCACTTTTAAAAGCGTAGATTTCCCTGCTCCGTTTTTTCCTATTAAACCAATTCTATCCCCTTTATTTAATTTGAAGGTAATTCCAGAAAAAAGATCAGTTCCCATAAAAGAAACCGTTAAATTGTGTACGTTTAACATGAATTGTAATAATTGTTACAGATTAAGAATGGTAAAAAATTTACCTTTGCAAAAATATGTAAATTAAATCTTGTAATGTTAAAAAAAGGAACAAAGCTATATAGTATTGCAAAAGGAAAATGTCCGAGGTGTCATGAGGGTGAATTCTTTAAATATGGCTTTACCTTTAACCCTACAAAAATTACACAATTGCACGATAATTGTCCTAAATGTGATTTAAAATATATGATTGAGCCTTCCTTTTTTTACGGAGCTATGTATGTAAATTACGGTATAATTGTGGCCCTTTTTGTGGCTGTTTTTATTATTTCTAAACTAATTTTAGGTTTAACTATTATACAAAGCTTTGTTGCTATAATAATTGCTTCTCTAGTTCTTGCTCCATTAAACTTAAGGCTTTCTAGAATTATTTGGATAAATATGTTTATCTCTTATCAAAAGATAATTGAGACGACAAAGAAAAAGAACAACTCTAAAAGCTAGCTATTTTAATTTTTTTAAAAAGAAAATCGTTTTATAAAAAACGATTGATGTCGATTTCTTCATCCAATTGTTCTTTATATTCTAAGTGATTGAATAAGTTTTTAGCAACAGTTGGCGCAATCATTACTCCACGAGTTCCTAAACCATTTAAAACACATAATTGCGAGTGTTTTTGATGAACACCAACCAATGGTCTTCGATCTTTTACAGTAGGTCTAACTCCTGCAGTCTGATTGATAATTGTATACGGAACGTTGATTACTTTTTTTAATTTGGCTACTAACTCTTGTTTCCCTTCTTTAGATGGTAAAGAAGTTTTGTCTTTCCAATTAAATGTTGCACCAATTTTATAGTGATGATTTCCTAACGGAAGTACAAAAAGAGTAGATTTTAAGAGAAAATCAATATCTAAGTCTGGTGCGTGTATTGTAATTAACTCTCCTTTGGCTTCGTTTAATGGTAGATGATTAAAAAACGGATTTTCTTTAATACCAAAACCTTCAGCAAATACTATTTTATGACTTTGGATATTATGATAAACAACTGAATTATCAGAAATTTCTAAATTATCATATTTAAATTTCTCGAACTTAATGAGTTCGTTTTCATTGAGGTAATTACGGTAAGCCTTAACCAATTTTAACGTATCAATTCTACCAGTCTGTTTTACATTTCCAAAATTATAATCCGCTAAAACTCCAGGATACTTTTTTGTATCTAATTTGGCCTCTAAATACTTATTTAATTTTGGTTTATCTAAAGCTGCAAACCAATTATTCTGGTCTTCTATAGATTTAAATGATTTTTTAGTAATGAATTTTTCATCAATAGTGATATTCAGTTTTTTTTCTAAGCTTTCATAAAACGGAAGCGCTAATTCTAATTGCCTTTCAGCATTCCAAACAGGCGTAAATCTTTTTAAAATTACAGGATTATAAACACCACCAGCTACCAAAGAAGAAGTTTGAGAGTCATCTTCAAAAACAATAAAACTTTTATTAGCAGTAATCAATTCCTCACAAAATGCCAAACCTGCTAAACCTAAACCAACTATAATATAATCTACTTTCACTTTATAAAAATACTCTTTTTCAACAAAAAAGCATTCCTGAATTAGGAATGCTTTTTTTATATTTTTTTTAGAATATTAGTAATTCCACATGTCCATTTCTTTATTTCTGATATTTTCTTTAATCTTATTTGCTTCTAATAATTGGAATAAAGAATTACCTCTTACGTAATCTGCAATAGCTCTATTGCCATAGATATTTTCTTCTCTAACAATTACAGAACTAAATCTTCTTGCGTTTAATAAATGATCGAAAGAAATAGGTTGTGATGCATTTTTAGGATTAAAGACTTTAGCATCGTGCAACACTTCTCTTGCAGATGGAAAGAAAATCCAAAATAACTCATACAAACTATCATCCTCTATGTCAGCAACTCCAATTGTTTGAACATCTTTACCCATTGGTGCTAATGCCAATAATCTGTACTTTAACTCACCATGGCGTTTATCAAAATACCACATCCCTTTAAGCATGTAACCTTCAACATCTTGCGTTTGTAGTCTTATGGTGTCTGTGTACCCATTTTGTTCTCTGATACTCGTTAATCTTGTGTCAATTTCACTTTTTGTTATTTTAGAAGTGAAAAAAGAATCTGAATACGCATCTTTAATTTTTCCTTGTTTTATTCCTTTGATTAACGTATCAAATAAAGATCTTCTGTCGTTTGAAATATTAGTGGTATCGATTGGAAAATAATAAGGTAAATTTATTTTTTGGTTTAAATCTACAAACTCCCAAACTACTTTAGACCACAATACATCTCTGTCATCAATATATCCATAAGGAATTGGACCATCATTATCTGATGCCAATTGTTGATCGCTTTTCTTTCCGATTTCATCAACAGTTTTAGCATTCAATAAATTTGCTTGCGCATATATTGAGCTACTCATAATTGAAACGAAAATTAATAATAAACAGTTTTTAAACATATTTTATTTTTTTACTTCTAATTTGTTAATTCTATATTAACTGGTAACACTTGTTTAAGATCATATCCATTAGCAGAAGCTTTAATACCGTAAATATTAATGATATCGCCTCTTTTTGCTCTAGATAGCTTTTGTTTGGCTGCAGCAGTTAATTTTGTTCCATTAACTAATATAGTTAATTGACCTGGTACTTTTATTTTAAAGCTTTTTACTTTTATTTTTAAATCAAATTCAAAGTCAGGTAATCCAGCTGCAATTGGTGCATTAGCTAAACCAGATTTTGGCATTCTAACAGTACCATATTGACCACGAACTGACCCCATAGCTGCAGGAATGTCCTTAATTCTAAAGGTAGCCTTAGAGTTTACAGTTTTACCACTACTTAATTTTGCACTTACATTAATTGTGGCAAGATTTCCAGCTCCAGGTCTTATACTATATTTTCCTCTACTCCCTGTTAATTTTCCACCAGAAGCAGAAACATTTAAATTATTATCTCCAACACCTGGCAATGAGACTGATATTGGGTTGTCTAAACCTCTGTAAACCACATTCATTTTATCAGCAGAAACTACAGCATTGCTTGGTTCTGGAATAACAGAGTATGAACTTTCGAAAGGAACTTCTACAGGCTCACCTCCTTGTGTAAATGTTATTTTACCTTTAATATCATGATTTCCTACATTACCAGCTGGCATGTCTACAATAACTTGACCTGCTTCAATGTTATCATAGTCTCTACCATTTAAAATTACTTTATCAGGAACCATGGTAGCATCATAACGTCCAAGAACAATCTTACCTGTAACTTTTTCTCCTGCAAAATATGCGTTCTTATCTAAAGCAACAATACCTTTATAATTAGTTAAGGAAACTTCGCTTTCTAGTTGACCTCCTAATAAAGAATTCAAAATATCAGATTCTGTATTCTTTATATCTGCTTGCATTTGAGTTAAATTTGTTAAAGAAGCAACTAGAGGAAAACCTTTGTAACGGTAATCCAACCATTTAATTGTTTTACCATCTCTATTAGTCTGCTCTTCAGTACTAAATCTATCTTTAATTATTGGTGCAAATTTAGAGTCGGTCCCCAAAACATCTATTAATTCTGTTCTGTAGCTATTGATTTCATTCAAAAATTCTTGTCCTTCTGGAGTATATTTGTCTCCTTTAAAGAAATACTCATCTAAAAAGGAGGTCTTATCCATTGTTTCGTAATCTTTCTTATCTTCAATATCTGCAGTCATTTTATTTTTTAGATCTGCTAAATAAGAATAAAATTCTGACGAAGATTTTTTTATTTTATCTGCTTGAGCTTTTAACGGACCAAACTTTGCAGTTTGCTCTGATGCTTTTGTTGCTAAATTTGCATAAGCTTCATTATTTTTCTCAGTTGTTGAAATATTGTTTACAGTTAACTTTTCATTCATAAAACCAAAAGCAGATAAAACTTCTTTACTCATATTTAAAGCTAACATTGCAATAAATACAAGGTACATTAAGTTTATCATTTTCTGTCTAGCAGACATTTTTCCTGATGCCATAATCTAATTAGTTTTTTAAGTTAATATTCATTTTATATTTAACTAATTAGTTTTTATTCATTGCAGAAAGCATTCCTCCATAGACTGAGTTTAAAGAAGATAGGTTTTGCGCTAAAGATTGCATTTGTTCTTGAAGTTTTTCTGTATTTTGAACAACGGCAGAATTTAAATCAGCTTGTTTACTTGTATTTTCTACTTGAACTTTATATAGATTATTTAAAGACTCCATTTGAACAGCTGCTAGAGACATTTGCTCATTGTATTTGTTTGTAGAGGCAACTGATTCTGAAGCAGCTGACAAGCCTTCTGCAGCCGATTGAAAGTTTTTCATACTATTTCCTAAACTTCCCATTAATTCTGCATCGATATTTGCTTCTTGCAATAAATTATCTAATTTCTGAGACAATAAACCTTCGGCACCTACTTTCTCATCAGAAATAATACCATCTTCTCCTAATTCTGGATATACTTTCGACCAATCTAAGTCATCTTCTGGAGCATCAAAAGCAGATACAGCAAATACCAATGCTTCAGTTACCAATCCTATTGTTAACATCATTCCTCCTGTGATTCCAAAAATTTCAATATGCTGAATTTTGAATAAAGCTCCAATAATTACTACTGCTGCTCCCATTCCGTAAACGAAGTTCATTGTCTTCTTGTAAGATCTTGATTGTGCCATAATTTTTTTTCTAGTTTTTTTTTGTTTTATTTATTTGTTTGAAGTACCAATATAATTTTGAACGGTTCTAAACCCAATGTAACTTCTAGCGGTGTCTGCATATTCATAATCTCTAGAACCTACTTCTAAAAAGTATGCTACATCTTTCCAAGAACCACCTCTTATTATTTTTCTTTTATTTTTTCTATCTTCTACGTTTGGGTTCATTGTTGCTGCCATATAGTAAGAAGATGTATTATAAGCAGTGTTTGTCCATTCAGAAACGTTACCAGACATATTATACAAACCATAATCATTTGCATTAAAAGATTTTGCTTCCATGGTATACAAAGCTCCATCTACAGCATAATTTCCACGAACTGGTTTAAAGTTAGCTAGAAAACATCCTCTGTCACTTGTAGTACTTCCAGTACCCCAGGGATAAGTAGCAAATTCTAAGCCTCCACGTGCAGCATATTCCCACTCAGCTTCAGTTGGCAATCTAAAATCTGGAACAGACGTTGCGTTCTTTTTACTTCTTAAATAATCGTTTTTCTTTTTGGTTCTCCAATTACAAAATGCATTAGCTTGTCCCCAAGTTACTCCAACTACGGGATAATCTCCATAAGATTGATGATAAAAATAATCTTGATGCATTGGGTCGTTATACGAATAATTAAAATCTTTAACCCAGACAGTAGTATCAGGATAAATGTTTAAAACTTCGGTTTTTACAAAATCTTTTCTATTTCCTCCTTGTCTTGCTGCATTATCTCTATCAAACCAAGAATATCTATACTTTAAGAATTTTGTATTGAAGGTTCTAACTCCATCAACAGCTTCTTCTCTTGGAATAAAAAGTGAGTCCATCACCTCTACATAATCGATATCTGGAAACTCATCTTTTTCCCAAATAATTTCTGGTTCCCAATTTAATGGTTTTATAGAATCTAACCCATCTCCCAAACTCCAATAGTTTTCATACATGTATTTTTGATATGCTGTTGCTTCTGTTGTATCTGCAACTGCAAATGCATATTCATGAATTCCTCCAGACAGAGGTGTTCCATCAGGATTAGCTGTCCCAGACATTTCAGCAAACTCTTGTTGATACCCTAATCTGGTTCTTACAATAGAATCTCTTACCCAAAAAACAAACTCTTTGTATTCATTATTTGTTACTTCAGTTTCATCCATATAATATGGTCTTACTGTTACAGTTTTTGTAGGTGAACTCATTGTACCAATCAAATCTTGATCTTGTTTACCCATTGTAAATGAGCCTCCAGGAATTAAGGCCATACCAAAAGGTTTTTCAGAAAACCATTTTTTCTTAGACTTTACTCCTACTAATTCTCCTCTATCATTAGAGCCACAACTGTAAAAAACTGCTATTAAAAGTGCAAATATTGCTGCTTTTTTCATATTCTAATATATCTTTACTAAAAAGTTCGTAAACCTATTATTTTTTTTGCTAAAATACAATGTTGATAATGCATTTTAACGTTATGTTTTTTGATTATTCTGTATCTTACACTAATTTTCTCATCGCTTTATACCATTTTTCTGGTATAATTTGATTTGTAGCCTCAGTGTAATCTCTATATGTACATGGTATTAACGCATGTCTTTTGTATTTATTATCTGATAAAATATTTATCTCCATCCACCATCTTCCAGATTTATTACTTTTGTAAAATACTAAGGGATCATCGTTTTCTAAAAGAACCGTAAACTTCTGATAGTTTTCTCTACCTGAAAACGGATAATCTTTAACACGATAATTTACTCCTTCTATAAAATACCATATCATTTGAGCAACTAAATTTGCAGTTTGGTGGTTGTTATCGTACTTAGAATTGTATTCATAAATCCCAAAAGATGATACTTTATCACTTAAACCAGCATACCTTGATATAGCGCAAATTTCTTCTCCATAAAAACCATTAGGTGAGGCATTATTATTTGCAGGAGCTTCACTTTGTCTTACAGAACCTAAATCTATAGAAACAATATCTGCATTTCTAAAAGCGGGTTCTATATTTTCTAATTCTTTTGCCTTTCCTAATCTGTATGCATCAAAATTCAAACTTTCTAATAATGCTATTTCTTCTTGAGAGTTAAAATAGGTCTGATAGCCTACGTTACAATAATTAAATAGATTATTTGGTTCTTGCATTATAATTTTACTCAAATAGGATTGAGACGTTAACTCATCATCTAAATTACCAATATCAAAACGGCTATCAACAGCAGTAATATTAACAGTTTGCTCTAAAACGTCATAAGCTCTGTAATTGATATAGGTAATGTCTTGACCTCCACCTATTATTATTGGTATAATATTAGTTTTAAGTAAGTCTGTAATTATTTCTTGAACGGCAAAATAAGTGTCTTTAACAGAGTTTCCTTTTAAAACATTACCTAAATCAGCAATTTCTGTCTCCCAGTTTCCTGGAAATAATTGGTATAGTTTTCTTCTAATAAATTCAAGTTGATCACCGCAACCAAAATTATTTTCAGAATTTCTATCTTCTTGAACTCCAAAAATGGCAATTTTTACATTTTGTAAGTCAGGAAAACCTTCTTGAGATGAGTGAAACCGAATTTTTTTTCCTAGGCATAAGGAGGACTGCAACACTAAATGTGCCACAACCGAATCTTTTATAGGGGTTAAAAAATCTTGGTTCATCAATTTTTTTTAAAAAACATATGCAATATAGGAAATACTTATTTCTTTTTAGTAGTTTTTTTTGCTGTTGTTTTTCTTTTGGTAGTTTTTTTCTTTGGTGTTTTAGCTTCAATCATTTTAACAGCTTCTTCTTTCTTCAGTTTTTCAATTTTAGTAGTTTTTGGCAACTCTACCTTAATCTTACCTTTTATAACATTAAATCTTCCCCACCTTGCTTTTTCAACCTTAATTCCAACATCTTCCCAATTATGGATAACCTTATCAATTTCTTTTTGTTTCTTTTCTTCAATTAAAGTAACAATATCATCATCCGAAAGATTATCAAAATCATATTTCTTATTCACGTTGATAAACATTCCATTCCATTTTAAGAAAGGCCCAAAACGTCCAACTCCTTTTTGAACTGGTAAATCTTCATAATGATAAATTGGAGCGTCTGCTTTTTGCTTTGCTACAATTAGCTCTTCTGCTCTTGGCAAATCTACCTCCATAGGGTTTTCTCCTTTATCAAGAGAAACATACATCTTACCAAATTTCACATAAGGTCCAAAACGTCCATTAGAAACAATAACTTCTTCACCTTCATAAGTCCCTAAGGTCTTAGGTAGTAAAAATAACTCTAAAGCTTCTTCTAATGTAATTGTTCCTAAATGCTGATCTTTATTTAAACTTGCAAACTGCTTTTCTTCATCTTCTGGTGCACCAATTTGTGCAATTGGTCCGAATTTACCTAAACGAACCAAAACAGTTTTTCCACTTTGTGGGTGTTTTCCTAAAATACGCTCTCCACTTTCTCTTTCTGCATTTTCTTTTACATCTTCAACATTATCATGAAATTTGGTGTAGAAACTTTTAATCATTTCTGTCCAGTTTTCATCACCTTCAGAAATATCATCAAAAGAATTTTCAACTTTGGCAGTAAACCCAAAATCTAGAATGTTAGAAAAGTTTGCCACCAAAAAGTCGTTTACAATATTTCCAATATCTGTAGGAACTAACTTGTTTTTATCAGAACCTGTTTTTTCTGTTAGAGATTTACTTTTTACTGAACCGTCTACTAAAATTAATTGTTCATATTTACGCTCAACACCTTCATTTTGTCCTTTTTCAATATATCCTCTTCTTTGAACTGTAGAAATTGTTGGTGCATAAGTTGATGGTCTTCCTATACCTAATTCTTCTAATTGTTTTACCAAAGAAGCCTCTGTAAAACGATAAGGCGGACTCGTAAAACGCTGTGTAGCATTAATAAAACTATAATCTAATTGATCATTTACTTTTAAGTTAGGCAACATTCCTGCTTGTTCTTCTTCTTCATTATCAGTTCCTTCTAAATATACTTTTAAGAAACCTTCAAACTTTATCATTTCTCCATTGGCAGTAAATATTTTATCGTTTTTAGAATTTTCAATCTTTACGTTAGTTCTTTCAAGTTGCGCATCACTCATTTGAGATGCTAATGTTCTTTTCCAAATTAAATCATACAACCTATTCTGATCATATTCTGATGAAATAGAATGCATTTTCATATTTGTAGGACGAATCGCTTCGTGAGCTTCTTGAGCTCCTTTTGCTTTCGATTTAAAAACACGTTGTTTACTGTATTCTTTTCCGTAATAATTTACAATTTCTTCTTCAGCTTCATTTCTTGCATCTACAGATAAATTTACACTATCTGTTCTCATATATGTGATTAACCCTGCTTCATACAAACGTTGTGCAACTTGCATGGTTTTCCCTACTGGAAATCCTAATTTACGAGATGCTTCTTGTTGTAGTGTAGATGTTGTAAATGGTGCTGCTGGTGATTTTTTTGCTGGTTTTTTTGTTAAATCAGCTATTGAAAAATCAGCATTTGCACAAGATTTTAAGAAATCTTCTGCTGCAGTTTTAGAATCAAAATTTTTAGGTATGGTTGCTTTAAATTTTTTACCTTCATTATTTTTAAATTCTGCAACAACCTTATAATGTGTCTCTGCCTTAAATTCTAAAATACTTCTTTCTCTTTCTACAATTAATCGCACAGCTACAGATTGCACTCTACCTGCAGATAAACCTCCTTTAACTTTACGCCATAATACAGGTGATAACTCATACCCCACTAATCTATCCAAAACTCTACGTGCTTGTTGCGCATTGACCATATCATAGTCGATATCTCTAGGGTTTTCAACTGCTTTTAAGATGGCTTTCTTAGTAATTTCGTGAAAAACAATACGTTTTGTATTTTCATCTTTTAAGCCTAATTGCTCTTTTAAATGCCATGCAATAGCTTCTCCTTCTCGGTCTTCATCACTTGCCAACCAAACAGTTTCTGCTTTCTTTGCTAAAGACTTTAATTTCTTAACAACAGGTTTTTTATCATCAGAAATAATGTATTTTGGACTAAAATCTCCTTCAACATCAATCCCTAACTCTTTGGATGGTAAGTCTGCAATATGCCCATAACTCGATTCTACTTGAAACTCTTTTCCAAGAAATTTTTCGATGGTTTTTGCTTTTGCTGGTGACTCAACTATTACTAAATTCTTTGCCATTTATCTTCTTTTATCACTGAAAACGCCCTAAATCCGTATGATTTGGGACTGCAAAAGTAGTTAGTTTTTTGGTAAAAAAAATTATTTCTTCAAATTTCAATCAATTATTAACAGAATTACAACATTATTTTTTCTGCCAATTTGTCATAAAAATACAATTTTGGTTGTATCTTTGCCCACCTTCTAATGATAAATTGAAAGATGGAACACGTAGAAAAAATTATCGACGAAAAAATACAAGGAAAAGCACTTGTAACCGAAAATAAAAAAGAAAATACTAAGAAATTATTCATTGAAAGTTACGGCTGTCAAATGAATATGAATGATAGTGAAATTGTTGCTGCTATTTTAGACAAAGAAGGTTACAATACTACTCAGATTTTAGAAGAAGCTGATTTGGTTTTGGTAAATACTTGTTCTATTCGTGAAAAAGCAGAAACTACAGTTAGAAAAAGATTACAGAAATACAATGCTGTAAAACAGGTTAATAAAAAAATGAAAGTAGGCGTTTTAGGTTGTATGGCTGAACGCTTAAAAGAGAAGTTTTTAGAAGAAGAAAAAATTGTTGACTTAGTTGTTGGACCTGATGCCTACAAAGATTTACCAAATTTATTAGATGAAGTTAGCGAAGGTAGAGATGCTGTAAATGTAATTTTATCTAAAGAGGAAACGTATGGAGATATTTCTCCTGTTCGTTTAAATTCTAATGGCGTTTCTGCATTTGTATCCATTACTAGAGGTTGTGATAATATGTGTACTTTTTGCGTGGTTCCTTTTACACGTGGACGTGAGCGAAGTCGTGATCCAAAAAGTATACTCGAAGAAGTTCGTCAAATGGTTGACAAAAACTTCAAAGAGATTACTTTATTAGGACAAAATGTTGATAGCTATCTATGGTATGGTGGAGGTTTGAAAAAAGATTTCAAAAAGGCATCAGAAATGGCACAAGCCACAGCAGTTGATTTTGCGCAGCTATTAGATATGTGTGCTACTGAATTTCCGAAAACTCGTTTCAGATTTTCTACTTCTAATCCTCAGGACATGAGTTTGGATGTAATTCATACCATGGCAAAACATAAAAATATTTGTAAATACATTCATTTACCTGTTCAAAGTGGAAGTAACGCAATGCTAAAAGCCATGAACAGACAACACACTCGTGAAGAGTATATGGAATTAGTGGATAATATTTATAAAATCATTCCAGAAATGGCTTTAAGTCAAGATATGATTGTTGGTTTTTGTGGTGAAACAGAACAAGATCATCAAGACACATTAGATTTAATGGAATATGTAAAATATGACTTTGGATTTATGTTTGCATATTCTGAAAGACCAGGAACCCTAGCTGGAAAAAAAATGGATGATGATGTTCCTGCTGATGTAAAAAAACGTCGTTTAACAGAAGTTATCAACTTACAACAAAAGCACGCATTATATAGAACTCAGCAGCATTTAGGGAAAGTCGAAGAGGTTTTAATTGAAGGAACTTCTAAGAAAGACCCAAATCAATGGAAAGGAAGAAACACACAAAACACCGTTATTGTTTTTCCTAAAGAACATTATAAATTAGGTGATTTTGTGAATGTGAAAGTTGAAGATTGTACTTCTGCCACTTTAATTGGAATTGCAGTGGGGTATTCTGAAAATAATTAAAACTGTTAAAAAAGTTAGAAAGTGGAAAGTAGAAAGTTTAAAAGCAACTTAAGAACTTTTAACCCCTTTAACTTTAAAACTATATAAATGGAAAACATACAAGCAATAAAACAACGTTTTGGAATTATCGGTAACGATATTCACCTAAATCGTGCTTTAGAAAAAGCGGTAAGAGTTGCTCCTACTGATATTTCTGTTTTGGTAACTGGAGAAAGTGGTGTTGGTAAAGAAAATATTCCTAAAATTATTCATTCTTTATCACATAGAAAACACGCAAAATATATTGCTGTAAACTGTGGTGCAATTCCAGAAGGAACTATAGATAGTGAGCTATTTGGTCATGAAAAAGGCGCGTTTACAGGTGCTACTCAAGACAGAAAAGGGTATTTTGAAGTTGCAGATGGTGGAACCATTTTTTTAGATGAAGTTGGAGAATTACCACTAACCACCCAAGTACGTTTGTTGCGTGTTTTAGAAAATGGTGAGTTTATTAAAGTAGGTTCATCTAAAGTATTAAAAACCAACGTTAGAATAGTTGCTGCTACTAATGTAAATATGCGCAGTGCTATTGAAAAAGAAAAATTTAGAGAAGATTTATACTACAGATTAAGTACCGTTGAAATTCACTTACCTCCATTAAGAGATCGTAATGAAGATATTCACTTGTTGTTCAGAAAATTTGCAGCAGATTTTGCTCAGAAATACAGAATGCCAGCTGTTCGTTTAGATGAAACTGCTGTAAAAATATTGTTGAATTATCGTTTCCCAGGAAATATTCGTCAGTTAAAAAACTTAGCTGAACAAATTTCTGTTATTGAAGAAGAAAGAACTATTTCTGGTATAAAATTAAAACAATATTTACCTGATAATAATGGGAATTTACCTGCAGTAGTTGGTGGAAAAAAAGAAAATGATTTTTCTACAGAACGTGACATTATGTATAAGATTTTATTTGATATGCGTAATGACATCAACGACTTGAAAAAGTTGACTTTAGATTTGATGAAAAGCGGAGATGTAGAGGAAGTTCAAGAAGAACATCATCAATTGATAGAAAAAATATACGGAGATCAAGATTCACAAAAAACAAGTATCGAAGTATTGAATATTCCTCAGAATTCATCACCTAAGGAAAAAGATTATGATTTTATTGAGACTATCGAAGAAGACGAATCTTTATCTTTACAAGAGAAAGAAATAGAAATGATTAAAAAATCTTTAGAAAAAAACAACAATAAACGTAAATTGGCCGCTAAAGAATTAGGAATCTCTGAAAGAACCTTATATCGAAAAATTAAACAATACGACTTGTAAGCAATGAAAAAATTAGCATTTATAATTCTATTTTCGATTAGTTCTCTTTTGTTTATTGCTTGTGGAGCTTATTCTTTTACTGGTGGAAGTACAGGTACTGCAAAAACCTTACAAGTTGATTTTTTCCCAAATCAAGCGCCTTTAGTAGAACCAAGTTTAAGTCAGCGATTTACGTTAGATTTACAAGATTTATTTACACGTCAGACAAATTTAACCCCTACAAAATCTAATGGTGATTTATACTTTAGTGGAGAAATTACAGATTACAGAATAACACCAATGAGTGCTTCTGCAAATCAGACTGCAGCGCAAAATAGGCTAACGATTACTGTAAATGTGAGGTATGTCAACAAAACTGACGAGAAAAAAGATTTTGAAAAAAGTTTCTCTTTTTATTCTGATTTTGCCGCTAACGCACAACTTTCTGGTAGTATTCTAGAAACTGCTTTAGATGAAATATTAGAAAGAATTACTCAAGATATTTTTAACGCTTCAGTTGGAGAGTGGTAAAAGAAATTGGAAGTTAAAAATTACAAATTTGAATAGAGATAAATTCATATCAATTTTAGAACAGAAACAAAATATTCAGCAATTAGAAACTGCTGAGTTAAAGTCTGTAATTGAAGAATTTCCATATTTTCAAAGCGCAAGAGCATTATATTTAAAAGGATTAAAAAATCAGGATAGTTTTAAATACAACAACGAGTTAAAACATACTGCAGCATACACTACAGATAGAACTGTTTTGTTTGATTTTATCACGTCTAATAATTTCAATCAAAAAGAAGATATTCATCAACAAATTTCTGAGAAAATATTAGAAGACAAATCTATTCCTTCGATTGAGAAAGAGATAGTTCTAGAAAAAACAATTAATCAAGAGAAAGAAGAAGTAAAACAAGAATTAGAGATTGGAAAACCCATTTCATTTTCATCTTCTGAAGGACATTCTTTTAACGAATGGCTACAACTCTCTGTAAAAAAACCAATAGTTAGAGAAGTCAAAAAGAAGGTAGAATCACCTTCTAAAAAAGAAGATTTAATTGATAAGTTTATCGAAAATAACCCTAAAATAGAACCTCTAGCAAAGACCAAAAATATCTCTATTCCTGTTAAAGAAAACAAACAAGACGCCTCTTTAATGACAGAGACTTTGGCAAAAGTATATTTAGAGCAAAAAAAATATGAAAGTGCGGTTCAAGCATATAGAATTTTAAGTTTGAAATATCCAGAAAAAAGTGGTTTCTTTGCAGACCAAATTAAAAGAGTACAAATTTTACAAAAAAATAAATCATGAGTTATACAGCATTTTTAATCTTAATTTTGATTGTAGCTATCGCTCTAATCTTAATAGTTATGGTTCAAAACCCTAAAGGTGGAGGATTATCTTCGTCTTTTGGAGGTGGTGGAGCACAATCTTTAGGTGGTGTGCAAAACACAAATAACTTTTTAGACAGAACTACTTGGACATTAGCTATTGCAATGTTTGCTTTAATTTTACTAGCAAACTTTGCTATTCCAAGAGGTGGTGATGAAGGTTTTAAATTAGACAACACCTTAGATGGAGTTGAAACTTCTACTCCTGTTGATAACACAACACCATCAACTACTAAAGATAGTATCTAAAGAAACAACAGATAAAAAAAATTAAAATGCCAACGAAAATGACACGTTGGCATTTTTTTTTGGAGAAATTTTCGACTTTAAATTCAATCCAAAGAAAAATTGTCAGTTTCATTGCATTGGCACAATTTCTGACACTTGTTAAAAAGTAAAAATTAATTTATTTAATCAAAAAATTATATAAAAATGAGTTTAAACATTAAACCTTTAGCAGACAGAGTTCTTGTAGAACCTGCTCCAGCAGAAACCAAAACAGCTTCTGGAATTATTATACCAGATAATGCCAAAGAAAAACCACAAAAAGGAACTGTTGTAGCCGTTGGAAATGGTAAAAAAGATGAGCCATTAACCGTTAAAGTTGGTGATACAGTTTTATATAGCAAATACGGTGGTACTGATTTAAAATTAGAAGGTACAGATTACTTAATGATGCGCGAAAGCGACATTTTAGCAATTATTTAAAATTGCTTATAGCTATTAGTATTTTACATATAGCTTACAATAAAACAATTAATTAACTAAGCCAATAACAAATAGTTAAAGGCAAAAAGCTAAATTATAAAAAATGGCAAAAGAAATAAAATTTGACATAGAAGCAAGAGACGGATTAAAACGTGGTGTTGATGCATTAGCAAATGCAGTAAAAGTAACTTTAGGACCAAAAGGTAGAAACGTAATTATTTCTAAATCTTTTGGGGCACCAACTGTAACTAAAGATGGTGTTTCTGTTGCAAAAGAAGTAGAATTAGAGAATGAGCTTGAAAACATGGGAGCTCAAATGGTAAAAGAAGTAGCATCTAAAACCAACGATTTAGCTGGTGATGGAACTACAACTGC
Source organism: Polaribacter septentrionalilitoris (assembly GCF_009832745.1). Lineage (GTDB taxonomy): Bacteria > Bacteroidota > Bacteroidia > Flavobacteriales > Flavobacteriaceae > Polaribacter > Polaribacter septentrionalilitoris. The sequence goes on from NZ_VRMJ01000005.1 coordinate 19,217, forward strand.
TACTGTTTTAGCACAAGCTATCGTTAAAGAAGGATTAAAAAATGTTGCTGCAGGCGCAAATCCTATGGATTTAAAACGTGGTATTGACAAAGCTGTAGAAGCAATTACTGAAGATTTAGAAAAACAAACTAAAAAAGTAGGAAACTCTTCTGATAAAATTCAGCAAGTAGCTTCTATTTCTGCAAATAATGATGCTGTTATTGGCGATTTAATTGCAACTGCTTTTGGTAAAGTAGGTAAAGAAGGTGTGATTACTGTAGAAGAAGCAAAAGGAACTGACACTTATGTAGATGTTGTAGAAGGAATGCAGTTTGACAGAGGTTATTTATCGCCTTACTTTGTTACAGATGCAGATAAAATGATTGCAGATTTAGAAAACCCTTATGTGTTATTATTCGATAAAAAGATTTCTAACTTACAAGAAATTTTACCAATCTTAGAACCTGTTTCTCAATCTGGTCGTCCTTTATTAATTATTGCAGAAGATGTAGATGGACAAGCATTAGCTACTTTAGTAGTTAACAAATTACGTGGTGGTTTAAAAATTGCTGCTGTAAAAGCACCTGGTTTTGGAGACCGTAGAAAAGCAATGTTAGAAGACATCGCAATTTTAACTGGTGGTACAGTAATTTCTGAAGAAAGAGGATTCTCTTTAGAAAATGCAACTTTAGATTTATTAGGTACTGCAGAAAGCATCACTATAGACAAAGACAACACAACTATTGTAAATGGTTCTGGAGATGCTGATAGCATTAAAGCGAGAGTTTCTCAAATCAAATCTCAAATAGAAAGTACAACATCAGATTACGATAAAGAAAAACTACAAGAACGATTAGCTAAATTAGCTGGAGGTGTTGCAGTTTTATATGTGGGTGCTGCTTCTGAAGTAGAAATGAAAGAAAAGAAAGATAGAGTTGATGATGCTTTACACGCTACAAGAGCTGCTGTTGAAGAAGGTATTGTTGCTGGTGGTGGTGTTGCTTTAGTACGCGCTAAAAAAGTATTAGAAAAATTAACTACAGAGAACTTAGATGAAACTACAGGTGTACAAATTGTAAACAAAGCAATTGAGTCTCCTTTAAGAACTATCGTAGAAAATGCGGGTGGTGAAGGTTCTGTAGTTATCAATAAAGTATTGGAAGGCAAAAAAGATTTTGGTTATGATGCTAAATCTGATCAATATGTAGACATGCTTGAAGCTGGAATTATAGATCCTAAAAAAGTAACTCGTGTTGCTTTAGAAAATGCAGCTTCTGTTGCTGGTATGATTCTAACCACTGAGTGTGCTTTAGTAGATATTAAAGAAGATGCTCCTGCTGGTGGTGGAATGCCTCCAATGGGTGGTGGAATGCCAGGAATGATGTAAGCAGCGAATCGCTGTGGATAATTATTTCACTGTTGTGTAAAAATAATTATGTATTCATTTACTTGTTATTTCGACCTTGTGGAGAAATCTCAAAACATAAAAAATCCGTTAGAAAATTTCTAACGGATTTTTTTTACTATTTATTTTAATCTTGATATATTTCTGTAGTATAAAAGGCTGGTATAGAAAACCAATATCCCATAAAAGAATTTGAAGGTTTTAAAAACTGACCTTTTCTAGGTCCTGAAATAGCCTCTCCAAAAATATTCCATTGATTACCTTCATTATCATTGAGTAAAATTTCTGTTCCATCATGTGCATAACTAAACTCTAACAAAGCAGAATTACCTTCCAATAAAAATGAGACTATGAAATCTGAATTCCCAACAACTAAGTAGTTTTCCCCTTCAAAAGAATCTTTAATAATATTTTTTGATTCGAAACTTATAAATCTATAGGATTTTGCATTTCCATTATCAGAAATAATAGCGTGAACTCTTTCTTTTGATGGCAATCTATTATCATTTCTTGAAACTGGAAATAAAAGTATATCATTATTTGTACTATAATCTCCGTAAGGAGATGTACCATAAGATCTAGAAAAGCCTGTGTTTTGTGTTACAACTTTAGAATTTGGATATAGTTTTTTCCAAGTTCCCCAATTCGTCTCAAAAAGCATTATCAAATCTGCTTTTTGATCTATTAAGCTTCCATTTACAGATTTATTTAGAATTTGAGACCAATTACTTTTAGTAGCTCTATCAAAAGGAATTAAATTAGAGTTGTACAACAATCCAGAAACACCAAATGTAGTTTCAACCCCATTAACTATTCTACTCCAGCCAATGCCAGTTCCTGTTAGAGGACAATAAGTAATTGCTACAGAAACATCTCCAACATTATCATTAATAATCTCGTGCCAATCTAAAATTGTATGTGGATAAGCAACAACATTAGTTCCGTTTTTAAAACCAATAACTAAATCTGAATCTTTTAAAAAATTAGATGGTGTTTTAGAAATTTCTATTAATTCAGGATTTACCAATGCAGGAATACCATCTATTCCAGGACCTCCATCTAATACTTCTGCCAAAGGAATACTCCATTCTTCTCTGTTTTCTTGAATAAATTCTAAATCAGGATCTGGATTAAATCCATCTTTATCTGAACTACATCCATACAATGCTATAAAAATTACAATTATTAATATTCTATTCATATTCTAAAATTTTATAAAACGAGTACTCGTTTTCTTTTTGTTTAATTTATATGTGAAACCTACTGTTAATCTTAACGTTGGAGATAATTGTGTACCATCTACATAACTGTAGATGGGTAATTCTATTTTTGAATTAAGTACTATGTTAGATGTTATTTCAGAGGATAATTCAGGTCTTACAAAAACCCACTCTCCTCCTGTATTAGGTAAGTAATTATTATTTATTTTATCTCTTAAGGCCCTTCTATACTTAAAAGTTAGTTTAGGACTAAATAAGGTTTTATACAGTAAAAATTGATCTGAATACCCTAAATTAACTTGTAATTCATTTCCAAATTCATAAGTTGATGTATTGTTTAAATACGAGTCATTAACCCCTGTTAGTCTATAACTAAGGTTTCCAAAAATAAGAGCTGAGGGTTTTGATTTTAATTTCTTAGACAAAGATAACCAGCCTATACCATCAAAAGCTCCACTACCTGGTTGTAAATCTGCAGTTAATTGAATCCCTTGCTTAGAAATTAAATCTGATTTACCTAAAGGTACCTTTGTACCTATTCCTAAATTAAGTAGTGTATTTTCACCTAAAATATTTTGAATGGCATATTTAAACAAAAGAACAGCATCTCCTATACCAGACGTTTCTGTAAAGTTTTCATTTCCAAATTGTCTTATTGTTCTTGTTTGATTTACCCAAGTAAGAAGTAGTTCTGCAGAAAACTTATCTGTAAAAGAGTATGAAGTATTTATTAAAATGGAATTTGTAATTCTCAAGCGACTATTATCTTCTAGTCTTTCTGTTCCAGATTTTAATGTATTTAAATTATTGTAATCGTAATTTAATCCAAAAATCCATGAATTTTTACCTTCATTAGGTAGTCCTAAATTATTAGATAATGGCACACCACCTGAGCAACAAGTTTGTGAATTTGTTTTAAAACATCCTAAAAGAATAATCAAAAGAAAACCATATTTCATGTTTTTTTGTTCGAGTAAAAACAAATTCCTTACAAATTACAAAAAAAACAAATAGAAATTTTCTAACGGATTTTTTTATTACATCATGTATTAGTATAGTGTTACAAGCATATAAATTGCCATAAGAATCATAATGCTATTTTCTATAAACGTAGCTTTAGTCATAGGTAAATTTAAAACAGAACCTAAACAAGCACATTTTATGGTTTTTTTGTCTAACAAGGATTTTATAACTCCAACTGTTGTAATTCCTAAAATAACTAAAGTAGCAAATAAGGCAAATCTAATTTTGTATTCAAACAAAAATAAAAGACCTAAAGAAAGCTCTATGAAAGGATATACAAAAGCATATTTAGGAATTACTTTTGCTAATGGATCATACATTTGAAAACTCATTGCAAAACCTTTTACATCTAAAATTTTAAAGAAGCTAAAAATTATATAAAATAGCCCCATAAAATCTAACATAAAAGCATTGGTTTCCCAAGGATTTATATTCATTAATACTGATGAGACCAAAATATAACCAAAGATTAAAAACAATGGATACAATTGCTCACTTTTAGATTTTTTTTCTTCAAAAGCTACATCAGGTATTTTCTTTTTTTCTTTCTTTTTTGCTATTGTAAATTTTTCTGGCAACGCATTCTGTAAAATTTCAATAGAAACATGAGAACTCATATTAATAGTAGCTTCTTCTTGCTCTAAATTCACAGTTACTTTCTCTATATTTTCTAGTTCTGAAAGTGATTTATGGACAGAAGACCTGCAACCATCACATGTCATTCCAGAAATGTTATAAGTATGTTTCATTTGTATGTTAGTTATTTTTCTTCACCTTCTTCATTTCACCTTGATGATCTAAAATAATTTTATCATCTCTATATTTACAACACGGATGTACAGAGTTGTATGCTTCTAAAGAAGCTGTAATTTTTTTATCTTTCAAAATAACATCATGTCCAACATTTGCAATATTTTGTTGTACAATTCCAACTTCAACTTTACGTTCATCCATAATTAGATTTAATTGATGTGTTTTTGGACTCCAAAGTGCAAATTTTACACCTTTAGTTTTTAAAGCAGCAGTTTCAATTCGTTTTTTACACATTCCGCAAATACCATCAACTTCAAAAGCAACTTTTGCATTTTTCTTCTTTTTAACTTCTTGAGATTGCATAGAAAACCCAATGAATACTAAACTTAATATGAATATAATTTTTTTCATTTTTACTTATTTTTTATAACTGTCACTAAGAATTATTCACTCGAAGTGACAGAATTAATTAATTTTTATTTTATAAAAACCCCACTAATTGGATTAATTTATCTTAAATCGTAAACCTGCATAAATTGCGCGTCCAAAAATAGGTGCGTACACAATTGTAGTATCAAAATTTGAACCAAAAGGATCGTTACTTGCTAAAATAGGATTTTTCTGTTGAACATTAGTAATGTTCTCTCCTCCTACATACATTTCAAACTTTTCAGAAAACACTCTAGTAACTTGAGCGTTTAACAATTGATAAGGATTTGAATATTCTGGCAATTGAAATTGAGCTGGATTTGAACTTGTACTTGGTAATCGTTGTTTACCTATACTATTAAACGTTGCATCAAACCTCCATTGAGAGCCTTTCTCTGTCAGTTCTGTATCGTAAGAAAGATTGGCAAAAAAGCGATTTTGAGGCTGAATAGGTTTCTCAAGATTTCCACTTTTATAGTCTGTAGAGATATCAAAATATTTATAAGCTGTTCTTAGATTAAAACGTTTTGCAAAGTTATAATTTACTTCAACTTGAAAACTATTGGCAATACTTTTTCCATCTAAGTTATAAAAAGAGACTTCTTGTGGATTTTCCCAATCTACAACAACTTGATTTTGAAAATCGGTTTGATAAAAATCAAAAGTGATGTCTCCTTTCTTATCAAACACATTGAATTTCTGCATAAAAGAAACGCCATAATTCCAAGCAATTTCAGGATTCAAACCATAGATATTCCCTCCTTCATTATCAATATTAATTTGTCTAGAACTTGCAAACAATTGCTGGTTTTCTGCAAAAATATTGGCACTTCGTTTTCCTCTTCCAATAGAAGCTCTCAATACACTGTTTTCCCAGGGAACATATCTTAAATGTAAACGTGGAGTAATAAAAGTTCCTAATAAATTATGCGTATCAATTCTTATTCCTGCTGTGAAACTAAAATTATCTAAATTATCATAGGCATATTCAAAAAAAGCTCCTAAAGAATTCTCTTTTCTATTAAAGTCTGATGTATTTACAAACTCATCATAATTGTCATAAGTAAAACTAACTCCTGTTTTAAATTTATTTCTAGTATCACCAATAATAGAATTAAAAATCAAATTAGAATACACACTTTGGTGTTGGATATCATAGACATTCAACCCAAAATAAGAGTCTTGCTGATGATTGCTATACGCAAACTGAAATCCAAAACTTTGGTAAGGTAATTCTGGAAACACATACCCTAATTTTGCAGAAGCATCAATTCTTTTAGTATCAATCTCACTTCCCCAAGCATTTGTTGTTTCCTTATCTACCTTAGGATTAAAATTAAGTTGACCTGTTTGTTTTTCATCATTTAAAAAACGAAAATTTAGAAAACTCACCCAACCTTTTTCTGCGTCTGTGAATTGCCAACGGTTCATCACATTAATTTGATTCGCCAATGGCATATCTAAAAAACCATCAGTATTGTTATCAAATTTTTGTCCTCTATAATTTCCATGAATATACAAACCAGTTTGCCATTTCTCAGAAACTTTTTTGTTGATATGTGTATTCAATTCTAACCTTCCGTTAATAGAAGAATAGGCATTTAGAAAAAATTTATTATCAGAAAAAGGTTTGACCAATTCTGCATTAATTTGTCCAGAAATACTTTCAAATCCATTAACAACAGAACCTGCACCTTTAGAAATTTGAATACTTTCCACCCAAGTTCCAGGCGTAAATGTGAGTCCAAAAACTTGAGATGCTCCTCTTACAGATGGAATATTTTCTTGTGTGATTAACAAATAAGGACTCGTTAAACCCAACATTTGAATTTGTTTTGTTCCTGTTAAGGCATCAGAAAAACTAACATCTATAGACGGATTTGTTTCAAAACTCTCTGCTAAATTACAACAAGCCGCTTTTAGCAATTCTTCTGAGTTCACAGTAAACATATTTGCTGTAACTAAAGTAGACTTAAATGTTGCTTTCTTTTGAGTTCTTACAGTTACTTCTCCTAACTCACCTTCTTGAGTTAAAAAATGATGAATTGGTTTTAAACTTGTAATTGTAACAGTATCCGTTTTATAACCTAAATAACTAACTATTAATTTTTTATATGATTTTTTATAAGGAATCGTAAACCATCCTTTTTTGTTTGTAATTGCACTAACATTAGTATTTAACCAATGTACACTTGCACCTTCTACTCCTAAATTATCTTTAGGGTTATTCTTATCCATAATCATCCCTTTTAAATTGGTTTGAGAAAAGATTACAAAAGGTATAAATAGCAAAAAGCTAGTTATGAAATGTTTTTTCATTGTTTTTGATTTTAATAATTAAACTTCAGTTTCTCATTATTTTGAGACTGCTTGAGTGTTAATTATTAAATCAAATTAAAAAAGATTGGTATAAAACCTGAAAATCTTTGAGATTATCTGGTGGTGGAAAGTCTTTATAAATGCTTTTATCAGATTTTTTTTCCACAAATAAATCGTGATAAGAAATGGTAAAGGCGACTAAAAATTGTTGTTTTTGAAAATTGAAATCGTCAGGAGAGGTTTGTTGCAATTCATCTTGCCCATCTATTTGATGAACTTCATCTTTACAACATTTCTTTATGACTTTCTCCATATTCATTCCACAATCATCTGCATCACCTGTAAAAGAAACATCCATTAAAAACTCGCCACAATAATGTTTTTCTACGGTAAAAGAAAACGTAGAAAACAACACTAAAAGTGCTAGTAAAATTGATACTATTTTAGAAAATGTTTGTTTCACAGTTGCAAATTTACGATTTGTAATTTTAAAATGATGTTAAATTATCTATTGCTTAGTTTTTGATAGTAAAAAGCTGGAAGTAGTAACAATAAAAACAATGGATGAATGATAAATCTTCTAATGTAAAAAGGCAATAAATATCCATCTTCAAAATCATTTTTTAGGAGTAACACAAAAGTTACAATTAAAATCATGAAAGCTAGCATTAAGAAAAATCCTGAAAACTTTAAGTAATCTTTTCTTTCAAACAAAACCCATATAATTCCTAGGGTTACTAGTGAGTTTAAGGTATATCTAAATAACATATTTACAACCAATCTCCAAGTATCTAACACAGGCAAATACATGTAGAGATAGTCATTTTTAAAATATGCAATTAATGGATCGTAAAAAAGAGTATTCCCATAGCCTCTTATTGCAAATAAGGTCATAAATAAAATAACCAAAAGTATTATTTTAATGTAGGTATTCATTTTTTATATTTCGAAAATTTGTTAACCCAAATTACCCAAAGTAAAAAAACTGTTCCGTAGATTATTCCTGGAAAAATAATATCGTGTAAAACTCCTATTTGGTTAGGATATTTATAAATCATTACTGTTAAGAGAGAAATTCGTAATACGTTAATCACATAAATAAAAACACTACCAAATAAGAGGTATAATACTGTGGCTTTTATAGATCCAGAAAAAGCAACAACAAAAGCCATGAACAAAATGATGACACTTATAGAATTACAACCTTCAATAACTCTTGCTGTATATTCCCCTTCTATAATCAATTTCATAGAAACCTCTTTATCATGCTGAACAGTTTCTACATTATATCCAAAAAACGTTAACACATCAACAGTTTGATCTGCAACCTTTTTAGTTATAGAAGCTGATTTAAAGTTGTCTTCTTTTTGCTGAGAGTTTTCTAAATAGTAAGAATAAATTGCAAACAAAATAAAATAAGTAACAAAAAACTTAATTAAAAAAAAGATGATGTTTTTATGTTTTTTCACAATAAATTTTGATTTAATTTTGCAACTTATTACAGTAACGAATATACAAAATGAATATAGATATTTTACAAGGCCAAGTTGATAATATTATTGCCACAGAAATAACAACATCAGAAAAATTACAAAACATTTGCGATTTATTAGAAAGTAAAATTTCTTATTATGATTGGGTAGGTTTCTATTTTAAAAACGGTGATAAAAATGAACTAAAATTGGCACAATATACTGGTGAAGAAACTGAGCATACAATTATTCCATTTGGAAAAGGTATTTGCGGTCAAGTTGCTGTGAGTAATGAGAATTTTATAGTGCAAGATGTTAGCGAACAAGACAACTACATTTCTTGTGGTTGGAAAGTAAAATCAGAAATTGTAATCCCTATTTTTGTAAATGGAGAAAACATAGGTCAAATTGATATCGATTCTCACACAGCGAATCCTTTTACTAAAAAAGACGAAGAACTTTTAGAATATATTTGTAAAAAAGTTTCATTGATTCTATAATTAATTGTTTTTTACGAGATTTTTTATATATTTGTTACCATATTATACGATTATTAATTTAATTCTAACATCATTAATCCCTTAAATAATGAGAAAAGAACATACTACCTCATCAGTTGCATCAGGCAACTTATCACAACAATTTAATTCTGAAAAACAGTCTATTTTAAATCAATTTATGAATTGGTTTAGAAATTTTGTTGAAAATGCAGAATAATTTTTTGTTTATTTTTTAATTTTTAAACCCCTAAATTATGAGAAAACAACCCTCCAGCATTTTGCTGAAAATGCTTCCGTTTTTGCATAAGAAGCAAGACCGAAGAACACCAAGAGACTACTCAACTCTGGTAGAACACTTTAAAACCAAAATTCAAGTGGAATAGTTGTTAACTATTTACTGTTTTTGTTACTATCTTTTTATTGCCTTGAAAGAATGCTTTTCTTAAATTTGCAAGCTTAATAAGACAACTGGAAATGAGTACTTCAAAAACAATTAAATCCGCATTAATTTCGGTATTTCACAAAGATGGTTTAGAACCAATTGTGAAAAAATTAAATGAGTTAAACGTAACCATCTACTCTACAGGAGGAACAGAAAGGTTTATTAAAGATTTAGGAATAAATGTGATTCCTGTAGAAGATGTTACGTCATATCCATCTATTTTAGGCGGACGTGTAAAAACGTTACACCCAAAGGTTTTTGGAGGTATTCTAAACAGACAAGACCATGATGGTGATGTTGCTGAATTAGCAGAATACAATATTCCACAAATAGATTTGGTTATTGTTGATTTATATCCTTTTGAAAAAACAGTTGCCTCTGGTGCACCTGAACAAGATATTGTTGAAAAAATTGATATTGGTGGAATCTCTTTGATTAGAGCTGCTGCGAAGAACTTTAAAGATACTTTTATTGTTTCTTCTATGGAGCAGTATGATGATTTTTTAACCATTATTTCCGAAAATAACGGAGAAACAACCATAGCACAAAGAAAGAAATTTGCTGCAAAATCTTTTAATATTTCTTCTCATTATGATACTGCTATCTTCAACTATTTTAATGAAGATGAAGTAGTCTACAAGGCAAGCGAACAAACTTCTAAAGTTTTACGTTATGGAGAAAACCCACACCAAAAAGGATATTTCTTTGGTGATTTAGAAGCAATGTTTGACAAGTTACATGGTAAAGAATTAAGCTATAACAACTTATTAGATGTTGATGCTGCTGTAAATTTGATTCAAGAATTTAAAGGAGAAGCACCAACTTTTGCCATTTTAAAACACAATAACGCTTGTGGTTTTGCTCAAAGAGAAACTATAAAAAAAGCATATGTAGATGCTTTAGCAGGAGATCCTGTTTCTGCTTTTGGAGGTATTTTAATAGCAAATACAGAAATAGATGCAGATACTGCAACTGAAATTCACTCTTTATTTTGTGAAGTAGTCATTGCGCCTTCTTTTTCTGATGAAGCTTTATCTATCTTAAAAGGAAAAAAGAACAGAATTATTTTAATTCAAAAAGATGTTGAATTACCAAAAACAACTGTTAGAACTTGTTTAAACGGAAATTTAGTTCAAGACAAAGACAATATTACCGATAAGTTAGAAGATTTAAAATACGTAACTAACAATAAACCATCTGAAAATGAGTTAGATGATTTACTATTTGCTTCTAAGTTGTGTAAAAACACAAAATCTAATACCATTATTTTAGTTAAGAATAAGCAATTATTAGCTGGTGGAACAGGACAAACAAGTAGAGTTGACGCACTAAACCAAGCAATTGAAAAAGCAAATTCTTTTGGTTTTGATTTAAATGGATCAGTAATGGCAAGTGATGCCTTTTTCCCATTCCCTGATTGTGTTGAAATAGCAGATAAAGCAGGTATTAAAAGTGTTATTCAACCTGGTGGATCAATCAAAGACCAATTAAGTATAGATTATTGTAACGAAAATAATTTATCAATGGTAATGACAGGAACAAGACACTTTAAACATTAATAAATTATATGCAATTCACAGACAGAATTTTAGTAAGTTTGTAATAATGCATCAAAAATAATATAAGAAATATATTTTATGGGTTTTTTCGATTTTATGACGGAGGATATTGCGATTGATTTAGGAACCGCAAACACATTAATAATTCACAACGGAAAAGTGGTTATTGATAGTCCGTCTATTGTTGCTCGAAATAGAATCTCTGGTAATATTATTGCTATTGGTAGAGAAGCCAATTTAATGCAAGGAAAAACCCATGAAAATATAAAAACCATTCGTCCTTTAAAAGATGGAGTAATTGCAGATTTTGAAGCGTCAGAACAGATGATTAAAGAGTTTGTAAAGCAAATTCCATCTATAAAAAAGAAGCTTTTTCCACCTGCTTTACGTATGGTAATTTGTATTCCATCAGGAATTACAGAAGTTGAAAAACGTGCAGTTCGTGATTCAGCAAAACATATGAATGCGAAAGAAATTTATTTAATTTACGAACCAATGGCTGCTGCAATTGGTGTTGGTATCGATATTATGGAACCAAAAGGAAACATGATTATTGATATAGGTGGTGGAACAACCGAAATTGCTGTAATTGCTTTAGGAGGTATTGTTTGTGATCAATCTGTAAAAGTTGCTGGTGATTTATTTACAAGTGACATTATGTATTACATGCGTACACAACACAACTTACATGTTGGTGAAACTACTGCAGAAAAAATTAAAATTCAGATTGGTGCTGCAACCGAAGATTTAGAAACTCCACCAGAAGAAATGTTAGTTCAAGGTAGAGATTTATTAAGTGGAAAACCAAAACAAGTACAGGTTTCTTTTAGAGAAATAGCCAAAGCTTTAGATAAATCTATCTTGAGAATTGAAGATGCTGTCATGGAAACTTTATCGAAAACTCCACCAGAATTAGCAGCTGACATCTACAATACAGGAATCTATTTGGCAGGAGGAGGCTCTATGCTAAGAGGTTTAGACAAGCGTTTATCTCGTAAAACAGACTTACCTGTTTACGTCGCTGAAGATCCTTTAAGAGCTGTAGTTCGTGGGACAGGAATTGCTTTAAAAGAATTAAACAAATACAAAAATGTATTAATGAAGTAGTAAATTAGAAAGTAATTTAAAGGATGCAGCAGATTATCTATTTTTTCCAGAAATTTAAATATTTTCTGTTCTACCTATTTTTAACAATACTTTCATTTGTATTTACTTTTACCAATCTAAACTTTCATAAAAGCAAATTTGTAAATTCTGCAAATAGCATTACTGGTGGTTTATATACTCAAATTTCTAATATCTCTGAATATCTTTCATTGAAAGAAGAAAACAAAAGACTATCAGAAGAAAATACACGTTTAAAAAATCAGATCGAAAAAACTACTCTTCGTTTAAGTAGCGATTCTATTGTTATTGATTCATCAAAATATCATCAAAAATACACTTTTACTAATGCTAAAATTATTAAAAATGATTTTACCAAAGCATTTAACTTTTTAACCATTAATAGAGGTAAAAAAGACGGAATAACAAAAGAAATGGCAGTAATTAATAGTCTTGGAATTATTGGAATTACTGATAATACTTCGAATTCTTACGCCAGAGTTCAATCGATTTTAAATAAAAACAGTAAAATAAACGCAAGATTAAAAGGCAACACTTCTTATTTTGGCACTTTAGAATGGGATGGTAATAAATATACTACTGTACAATTGTATGATATTCCAAGACAAGCTCCATTAAAAATTGGAGACACTATAGAAACAGGTGGAAAATCTACAATTTTCCCAGAAGGTATTCCAATAGGAACTATCTCTAAACTTTATAAAGGCACTACCGCTAACAATAAAATGGATGTAAAACTTTTTAACGACATGAGTAACCTGGGTTATGTAAAAGTTGTAAAAAGTTTAGACAAAAAAGAAATACAATCATTAGAAATTACTAAAGATGAATAGTACATTAAGAATTATATTACTGTTTATTCTAATTTTATTTCTACAAGTATTTATTTTAAATAATATAAACTTTTTAGGATATATTAATCCGTATTTATACATCGCTTTTGTATTTTATTATCCTTTAAAAGAAAAAAGATTTACAATTTTATTCTTAAGTTTTCTTTTAGGCTTATTGGTCGATTTCTTCTCAGATTCTGGAGGAATTCATGCATTTTCCTTACTCACTATTGCTTACCTCAGAGTATTCTTTATCAAACTATACTTTAAAAAAGTTCCTGTTGATTATCCATTTTTTAAACTGAAAGCCGAACCTTTTGGAAAAGTTTTTAACTATGTGGTAACTTTAACATTGATACATCATTTTATCTTATTTTCTTTTAGTAATTTTAGTATTCAAAATTTTACTGATGTTTTGTCAAACACTTTATTTTCTGGCATATTCACATTAATTTTATTTTTTTTAAGCAGCTATATTTTTATTAAAGAAGAATAATGCAAAGAAGTTTTTTACTTTACATTTTAATATCTATTGTTGGCATAATTTTTATAGGAAGATTATTTCAGCTACAAGTGATACGTGGTGCCAATTACAATCCAATTAGAAATGCATCTGTAAAAGTAGTCTATGACTACCCTGAACGTGGTTATATTTATGATAGAAAAGAAAAATTATTAGTAGCTAATGAGTTGTCTTATGATGTAATGATTCAACCTAATCAAGTAACTCCATTAGATACATTAGAATTCTGCAACTTGCTTAAAATTGATAAATCAGACTTCTTAAAAAGATTTCAAAGAGCTGAAAGATATGCTTCTTATTTGCCTTCGGTTTTCTTAAAGCAATTGGCAAAATCAGATTTTGCTTTTCTTCAAGAAAAATTACACAAATACAAAGGTTTTTACATTCAGAAGAGAATCATAAGACAATATCCAATTAAAGCTGCAGCAAATGTATTAGGTTATATTGGTGAAGTTAATGAAGCACTTGCAAAAAAAAGTGATTATTATCAGCAAGGTGAATTGCTTGGTAAAGATGGTGTTGAAAGACAATATGAAGACCTATTAAGAGGTGAAAAAGGAAAGAAATACCTTCAAAGAAACAACTTAAATAAAATTACAGGGTCTTACCTAGAAGGCAAATACGATACATTACCAGTAAACGGTAAAGACTTAACATTAACTTTAGATATTGATTTACAATTGTATGGCCAACAATTAATGTCTGGAAAAAGAGGTGGAATTGTAGCTATTGAACCATCATCTGGTGAAATTTTAGCGCTTGTAACCTCTCCTACTTATGATCCTAATATGTTGGTTGGTAGAAAAAGGTCAAAAAATTCTGTAATACTATTTAATGATACAATTAGTAAACCTTCTTACGACAGAGGTCTTTTAGCTGCTTATCCTCCTGGTTCTCCTTTTAAAATGATGAATGCTTTAATTGGTCTTCAAGAAAATGTAATTAATGAACAAACACACTTTTACTGTTACAATGGTTTCAAATACGGAAGATCTAAAGATGCTTTTATGGGATGTCATTGCGGAATTTATGCAAAACCCATTAAACTTAAAACAGCCATTGCTAAGTCTTGTAATAGTTATTTCTCTAATACATACAAAAGAATTGTAGAAAAAAACAACAATCCTTCTAAAGGTTTAGACAATTGGAACAAACATGTCACTAGTTTTGGCTTAGGGGATTATTTAGGGTATGATTTACCAGCAGGTAGCCCTGGATTAATTCCGGATGGAAAATATTATGACAACATATACAAGTATTCTTGGAGTGCATCTACAAATATATCTAATGCAATTGGTCAAGGAGAAATATTAACTACTCCAATTCAGTTGGCTAATTTTACAGCAGCCATTGCCAACAAAGGACATTTTTATACTCCTCATATCTTAAAGAAAGTAAGTCAGAAACCCATTGATAACGAAAATTATGTAACTCCTAAAAAAACAACAATTCAACCAAAATATTTCGAACCAGTTATCCAAGCAATGCATGAAGTATTTAAAACCGGTACTGGAAGATGGAGCCAAGTAAAAGGAATTGATATTTGCGGAAAAACAGGTACAGCAGAAAATTTTGCAATTATTGATGGTCAAAAAATACAGTTACCAGATCATTCTATTTTAGTTGCTTTTGCTCCGAAAGAAAATCCAAAAATCGCATTGGCCATTTTTGTTGAAAATGGAGGTTATGGTTCAACAATTGCTGCACCAATAACTAGCTTACTAATTGAAAAGTATTTAAACGGAGAAATCTCCGCTAAAAATAAATACAGAGAGCAAAACATGTTAAACCTTAGTTTAAATGATATTTACGATAAACTAAATCAAAAACCAGAAGAAATTGCGTCAGGAACGAAATAATATTTTTGCTGATATCGATTGGATTTTAGTTATCCTTTTTGCCATACTTATTGGCTTTGGATGGATGAATATTTATGCAGCTTCAAAAACTTCAGAAGATTTTGAACTACTCAGTTTCTCAACAAAATATGGTAAACAATTTATTTTTATCTGTTTAACCATTCCCTTAATTGTTTTTATACTGTTTTTTAACTCCAAATTTTACGAACAATTTGCGAGTATTTTCTATATTATTTCCTTGATTTCATTAATAGGGTTATTTGTATTTGGTAAAGAAATTAATGGAGCAAAATCATGGTATAACTTTGGTGTTTTAGGGCTTCAACCCTCAGAATTTGTGAAAGCATTTACTGCATTAGCTGTCGCAAAACTATTAAGTGACAGGCAGTATAATTTAAAACTCATTAAGAATCAAATTAAAGCATTTATCATTATTTTTCTTCCAGCTGTATTAATTACATTACAGCCAGATGCAGGTTCTGCATTAATTTATTTAGCTTTCTTTTTTGTATTAAATAGAGAAGGGTTAACCTTAAACTACATCATTTTTGGTTCACTATTAATTCTAATTTTTATTCTAACTATTCTATTTGGAGTTAAATCAATCTCAATTGTACTTTTTACTTTATTAACTTTTGCTACTGCCTATTTCATATATAAAGGTGGAAAAAGGTTTCTAAGATTTAATTTTCTTAAAATAATAGTAATTTACATTGTTACAGGGCTCTTTTTATTTTCTACTTACTATGCCTACAATAACGTCTTTAAACAACATCATAGAGATAGATTTGAAATCTTATTAGGCATAAAAAAAGACAATAAAAATATTGGATACAATTCGTATCAATCAGAATTAACTATTAGCTCTGGAGGATGGACTGGAAAAGGGTTTTTAAAAGGTGATATTACTAAAGGTAATTTTGTTCCAGAACAACATACAGATTATATTTTTAGTACAGTTGGTGAAGAATGGGGGTTTTTAGGATGTTCAATAGTAATCATACTATTTACCTTAATGCTTTTTAGAATTATATATTTAGCAGATACTCACACAAACAAATTCGGACGAATATATGGTTATGGTGTGGCCTCTATCCTATTTTTTCACATTATAGTTAATATTGGAATGGTTATTGGCTTATTACCAACTGTTGGAATCCCTCTACCTTTCTTTAGTTATGGAGGTTCTTCTCTCTGGGGATTTACAATCTTACTCTTTATATTTATAAGGTTAGACGCACATAAAAACTACGACTGGTAGCTTTTAAAGCAAAAAAACTCTGAATAAATAAATATTCAGAGTTTTAAATAATAAATTTTTGTTCAAAAATTACAAAGCAGCTACGTGCTTAGCTAATTTAGATTTTAAATTTGCAGCTTTGTTTTTGTGGATAATGTTATTCTTAGCTAACTTATCTAACATAGAAATAACGTTACCTAATTTTCCTTCTGCTTCCTTCTTGTCTTCAATGGTACGTAAGTCTCTTACAGCATTTCTAGTAGTTTTATGCTGATATTTATTACGTAACCTCTTAGATTCGTTACTTCTGATTCTTTTTAATGCTGACTTATGATTTGCCATAATTTTACTTCTTGTGTTTTTATTAAAACTTTGTAGTCCGTACGGGAATCGAACCCGTGTTACCAGGATGAAAACCTGGCGTCCTAACCCCTAGACGAACGGACCATAACAATTAAATATCTCTCAATTGCGGATGCAAATATACAACGTTTTTAAAACTCTGCAATATTTTTTTAAAAAATTTTAAAAAATTAATATGCCTTTGCAAAAAGCACCCTTTTTGTAGATGGTTTACCAGTTAAAACGCAGGCTCCAACCTCTTCTTTAGCATCATTTGGTATACATCTTATAGTAGCTTTAGTATATTCTTTAATTCTATCTTCTGTTTCTTCTGTCCCATCCCAATGGGCTGAAACAAAACCACCTCTTTTTATTGCTTTTTTAAATGCTGCAAAATCATCTACAACTGTAGTGTTCTCTTTTCTATAATCTATTGCTTTTTGAAATAAGTTATTCTGAATTTCTTCTAAAAGATGTTCAATAACAACTACAGCATCATTTTGATTGACTGTTTGTTTTTCAAAAGTATCTCTTCTTGCTATTTCTAAAGTTCCGTTTTCTAAATCTCTGTTACCTATTGCAATTCTAACAGGAACTCCTTTTAATTCATATTCTGCAAATTTTGCTCCAGGCCTAAAAGTATCTCTGTTGTCAAACTTCACGGATATTCCTTTTTTGCGTAACTCTTTTACAATTTCATCAACTTTTTTTGAAATAGCTTCTAATTGTTCTTCTCCTTTATATATAGGAACTATTACAACCTGAATTGGCGCTAATTTTGGAGGCAACACTAAACCTTTATCATCAGAGTGTGTCATAATTAAACCTCCTATCAAACGAGTTGAAACTCCCCAAGAAGTTGCCCAAACATATTCTTGCTTTCCTTCTTTTGATGTAAACTTGACATCAAAAGCCTCTGCAAAATTTTGTCCTAAAAAGTGACTTGTACCTGCTTGTAATGCTTTTCCATCTTGCATTAATGCCTCAATAGTATAGGTATCTTCTGCTCCTGCAAAACGCTCGCTATCAGATTTTACTCCTTTGATAACTGGCATTGCCATAAAATTTTCTGCAAATTCTGCATAAACATCTTGCATTTGTTTTGCTTCAACAACTGCCTCTGATTTTGTAGCATGTGCTGTATGGCCTTCTTGCCATAAAAACTCTGCTGTACGCAAAAACAAACGTGTTCTCATTTCCCAACGTACAACATTTGCCCATTGATTAATTAATAATGGTAAATCTCTGTAAGATTGAATCCAGCCTTTATAAGTGTTCCATATAATAGCTTCAGATGTGGGTCTTACCACCAACTCTTCTTCTAATTTTGCTTCTGGATCAACTCTCAATTTTCCTTCTCTATTTGGATCATTTTGCAAACGATAATGAGTAACAACAGCACATTCTTTGGCAAAACCTTCTGCATTTTTTTCTTCTGCTTCAAACAAACTTTTTGGAACAAATAAAGGAAAATAAGCATTCTGATGTCCTGTTTCCTTAAACATTCTATCTAATTCTGCTTGCATTTTTTCCCAAATTGCGAAGCCATAAGGTTTGATAACCATACAACCTCTTACTGCAGAATTTTCAGCTAAATCAGCTTTTACCACCAATTCATTATACCATTTCGAATAATCTTCTGCTCTTTTTGTTAAATGTTTACTCATGATTAAAAGTTTGGCACAAATATTGCAATTTCTTAAAGTGAAATTTCTGTTAAAAGCAATATTTGTATTTACAAAAACGGAACAAAATTAGTATATTTAAAAGAGTTTTTAGCAAGAAAAGACAATAAAATAGTATTCATCAAAATCTCATCATTATGAAACAAGTAAACATAAAATCTAGATTACATCAATTAGCATTGCTATTTGCTGCAAACGCTTTACTTATTTCATGTGGTACCTATCAGAACGTAAATTATGGAGATGGTATATATGATGATAAACCTATAGTTCAAGATACCAGAGAAACTCAAAAAGTTATTGTGGTAGATAAAGATGAATATAACAACTACCAAAACAATTATTTTTTAAGAAAGCTAGACAGCTTAGAAAGGTTTAATAACAACGATATATTTACAGATGTTGATGATTATAACTCTGTAGACACAATTTATATAGACGAAGACAATAATACAAACTACAACCCTAATCAACCCTGGGGGTATAATGACAACAATGATGTTGTTGTAAATATAAATCCGTATTGGAATGATCCATGGTTATGGAATAATGGATGGAATAATTGGGGCTTTAACAATTGGGGTTGGGGATTCAATAATTGGGGTTGGGGATTCAATAATTGGGGTTGGAATAACTGGGGTTGGAATAATTGGGGCTTCAGAAATCGATTTTGGGGTGTAAATCCTTATTGGCATCCTTACCATAACTTTGGATGGCAAGGTGGTTTTATAGCAGGCTGGGGTTGGAACAACCGTTTCTTCAACAATAGATATAACAGATTTTATACAAATAGGTCCTACGGAAGAAGAACTACTTATAACAGTACTTACAGAAGAAATAACAGTATAAATTTTAGGAATAGAAGTACTACAAGTAGAAGAAGTTCTACAACCAATACACAATCCACATCAAGAAGAAGTTCTTCCACAACTTACCCTACAAGACGAAGTTCTACAACTAGAAGAAGTTCCACAACAACAAGAAGAAGCTCATCTTCAAGAGGTTCTAGTAGTACAAGAAGAAGCTCATCAACGAGAAGAAGTGGTGGCAATAGAAGTAGCGCTAGTATAAATAATACAAGTAGCAGAAGAAACACGAGACAGGTTGTTGTTGTAAGAACGTCTTCAAACTCTAATGTTAACAGAAATTCTTATACCCCATCTAACAGAAGAAACACAACTTCTGCTAGAAGTTTTTCAAGGTACATCACTCCAAAATCAAGTTCTTCTACAAGAAGAACAACAAGTAGAAGTACTAATTACAAACCTTCTAGAACAAGGAGTTCTTCAAATACGAGAGTAACAAGAAGTTCTTCTACAAGAAGCAGTTCTAGTAGATCTTCTGCAAGGAGCAGTAGAAGTTCTTCTTCATCAAGAAAAAGAGGGTAACAATAAAATAAGTCTTTAGATTACAAAAACTTTAATATGAAAAAAATTACAGCAATAGCGATTTTATTCGCAGTGACGTTTACATCCTACGCTCAATCTTTAGGATACCAAGATTTAGGAGTACTTTTCTCTCAAGATGATCTAAATGGGTCAGCACGTTTTACATCTATGGGTGGTGCATTTGGTGCTTTAGGTGGCGATGTTTCAGTTATGAATATTAACCCAGCAGGTATTGCGGTTTTTAACAATAGTGTTTTTTCAGGAACTTTTAACTCCAGAAACACTAATATCATGACTACTTATGGTAATCAAAACCTTGAAAGAAATACATTAGGCTCTCAAAATGAGTTTTTTAATCTTTCTCATGCTGGCGCTGTGTTAGTTTTTGATTCTGCATATAATTCTGAATGGGGTAAATTTGCACTTGGCGTTAATTATAGAATAACCAAAGACTTTACAAATTCATTTTTAGCTCAAGGTAATAGTGGAACCGCTACTTTCACTGAATTCCCTTTAGACAACAACAACCCAGCTATTGTTTATGATATTGCTGACGAACAAAGGTTCACAAATAATTATAATGGAGAAATTTCTGAGTTTAATGTTGCATTTTCTTCAGTTCACCAAAACAAACTTTACCTAGGTATTGGATTCAACTTTTACAATTTAGATTTTAGTCAACAATCGCAATTGACAGAATTTAATAGCGATGCCAATGGTAATACTCTTGACGCTAATTTTTATCAAGAAAACATTACTACAGGAAGCGGTTTTTCTGCTAACGCAGGGTTTATTTATAAAGCCCATAAAAATTTTAGATTTGGACTTTCTTACCAAACTCCAACTTGGTTTTCAGAAATTTTTGAAATAACAAATATTACTGATAATGATGGTTTTAACGGAGATACAGAGATAGTTGTTAGTAATGACAATAGAATTTATGATAATACTGCTGGTGGTTTTTTTCCATCACAAGAATTACTATACAGATTAAAAACTCCAAGCAAATTAACAGCGAGTGCTGCATTAATTTTTGGTAAAAATGGTTTATTAAGTTTTGATTATATCAACAGAAACTACCAAAATATGAGGTTAACCAATGATGTTTTTACTCAAGAGAACCAGTTTTTTCAAAATGAGTTAAGAAACACACATTCTTATAATATAGGTACAGAATGGCGTTTGAATAGGTTTAGCGTACGTGGTGGATATCGATTTGAACAAAACCCAGATAAAGTAGCTTTAGATTCTGATAATTTAAAAGGATATTCATTGGGTGCT
This sequence comes from Polaribacter septentrionalilitoris, assembly GCF_009832745.1. Classification (GTDB taxonomy): domain Bacteria; phylum Bacteroidota; class Bacteroidia; order Flavobacteriales; family Flavobacteriaceae; genus Polaribacter; species Polaribacter septentrionalilitoris. The sequence continues at coordinate 40,594 of NZ_VRMJ01000005.1, forward strand.
GGTTATAACTTTGGAAGTTTTAAATTAGATTTTTCTTACAGTGACAACAATCAAACAGGAGTTTACAATTTTTATTCAGGATTTAATGTGAATCCTGCTGAATTTCAAATTGATAATAAAACAATTACAGCAACAGTAACTTTAAATCTTTAATCTAAAAGTTATGCTGAAATCCTTATGAAAAAGTGATCCATTTTTTCATATGGATTTTTATTTAACAAATTTAAAACAGTACTATTTATCTTTTTTGCCGTAATTTTGCAACTTAATTTTTAGAAAGATGCAAGACGTAAAAATTACAATTCAAGAAACTACAAACAACACTATTGTAAAGTTTAATAGCAACAAGATTTTAATTAATGGTGGAAGCTATGAATTCTCAAATATAGATGAGGCCAAAAACTCTCCTTTAGCGCAACAACTATTTTATTTACCTTTTGTAAAAAAAGTTTTTATTACTGCTAATTTTATCGCCGTACAACGTTTTGATATTGTAGAATGGATAGATGTTCAAGAGGAAGTTGCTACACAATTAGAATCGTATTTAAGTGATGATGGAATTGTCGTAAACGAAGAGCCAAGATCAAAAAAAGAAGCTATTGAGGTTTATGCAGAGGTTACTCCAAACCCTGCTGTGATGAAGTTTGGTACTAACAAATCTTTAACGCAAACTGATGTTGAGTATAAAAACATTGAGGAAGCTAGCAAATCATCGCCTCTAGCACAAGCTATTTTTAATTTTCCTTTTGTAAAAGAAGTTTTTATTTCTGATAATTATATTTCTATTACAAAATATGATATGGTAGAATGGAATGAAGTTTTTGCAGAAGTAAGAACATTTATTCGCGAATATTTGGTTGCTGGTAAAACCATCATTCATGAACTACCAAATCAAGAAAAAACTAAAAATTCAGACAAAGTAAAACAACCTAAAGTACAACTAGAAGGTATTTCTGCACAGATTGTAGACATCTTAGACGAATATATTAAACCTGCAGTAGCTGGTGATGGAGGTAATATTGCATTTAGATCTTATGATGAGCAAAACAAAGTGGTAAGCGTTATTTTACAAGGCGCTTGTAGTGGTTGCCCTTCTTCTACTGCAACTTTAAAAAACGGTATTGAAAACTTACTTAAAGAAATGCTTCCAAATCAAATTAACGAAGTGGTTGCTATTAACGGATAAGAATGTCAGCAGAAAAAATAAATCCATACAAAGATTCTAAACTTGGTAAAAAGGAACAAGTTGCTCAAATGTTTGACAATATTTCTGAAAATTATGACGGATTAAACCGTGTAATTTCTCTTGGAATTGACGTGAAATGGCGTAAGAAAGTAGTTCAAATTGTTGGAAAAAATAACCCAAAACAAATTTTAGATATTGCTACAGGAACTGGTGATTTAGCGCTAATGATGGCTGATTTAAATCCGGATAGAATTGTAGGTTTAGACATTTCTGAAGGAATGTTAGCCGTTGGAAAACAGAAAATATTAAAAGCCAATTTGTCTGACAAAATAGATATGATTGTTGGTGATTCTGAAGCTATGCCCTTTCAAGACAATACTTTTGATGCAATTACAGTTTCTTTTGGCGTTCGAAATTTTGCAAACCTTAATAAAGGAATTAAAGAAATTGCAAGAGTTTTAAAACCAACAGGGGTTTTAGTTATTTTAGAAACTTCTAATCCTACTAAATTTCCCTTTAAACAAGGCTATAAGTTTTATACTAATTTTATTTTGCCTATAATTGGAAAACTTTTTTCAAAAGATAAAGTGGCGTATTCATATCTTTCTGAATCTGCCAATTCTTTTCCTTTTGGAGAAGCTTTCAACAATATTTTACAAAAAAATGGGTTTACAAGTACAGAAGATAAACCTGTAACTTTTGGAGTTGCTACAATATACACAGCGCATCAATAAATTATGAAAAATAGAATTTTAATCTTAAGCTTTTTTATTTTAACTACTTCTGCTTTTTTTGCTCAAAGAGATAAAGTTGAATACTTACCTAGTTTCGATAAAAGAAAAATTCACTACGGATTTTACTTAGGGTTAAATCAAAATGATTTTAAGTTTAGCCTAAGAGAAAACACCAATGTTCCTGATGCTTATATTACCGCTAAACCAGAAATAGGTTTTAATGTTGGTTTAATTGTTGATTTAAGATTACATAAAAATCTAAATCTTCGTTTAGAACCGGGTTTAATGACCAATTCAAAGAAAATACACTTCAATCATTTAACAGCACAAGATAGCGTAAGAGATATCAGTTCTACATATTTACACGTTCCTTTAGTTTTTAAATTTAGTACAGATAGATACAACAATATTCGTCCTTATGTTTTAGGAGGCGTATCTTACAACTATAACTTTTCTAGTAACGAAGCCAATCAAGACGATAATTCTGCAGGTCAGTTTAGAATGAAAACTCATAACTTTATGTACGAAGTTGGTATTGGTGTAGACATTTACTTGTATTTCTTTAAATTCTCACCATCTATCAGAGGTATTTTTGCATTTAACAATGAAATTAAATACGATGATGATATAAATAGTAAGTGGACTGCTCCAGTAAACTTTATGGGAACCAGAGGTATATTCTTGAACTTAGCCTTTGAATAACTAAAAGATAGGAAGTTTCATAAGCAAAAGGCAACTGCTAGCGCTTTAATCTAGACCTCTCCTAAACTCACTTAACAAAATCGCTGTTGCTGTTGCTACATTTAAACTTTCAGTTTCTTGAGTGTCTCCAAACCTTGGTATCGAAATACTATTATTTACCAGCTCTTTTACCTCATCAGAAACTCCATTTGCTTCATTACCCATAACTAAAACCCCATCTCTTGGCAGTAAAGTTTTGTAAATATTTTCACCATTCATATCAGCAATAAATTTTGGTAAATTAGTTGCTGCTAGATACTCAATAATATCTACGTAATGAATTGATATTCTTGTTAAAGACCCCATACTTGCTTGTACAACTTTTGCATTGTAACAATCTACTGTATCTTTAGAACAAATCAACTCTTTTATACCAAACCAATCACACAAACGTATAATTGTACCTAAATTTCCAGGGTCGTTAATAGCATCTAAAACAAGAACAAAACCTTTATCATTTATTTTGTTTTGTTCTGGGATTTTGAATAATCCCAATACTGTATTAGGATTCTTTAAGTTACTTACTTTTTTCAAATCAGTATCAGAAATACAAACCAATTTATCTTTATCAATATCTTCGTTTACAAATTTATTAGTATGGAAAAGAGTATGTAACTGAAAATTCGAATTCAAAAATTCATTGACTACTTTTACACCTTCAACAATAAATAAATTGTGCTTTTGTCTATACTTTTTCTGCGATAAACTTGTTATTAATTTTAGTTGATTCTTTGAGATATTCATTAATTAACTGTTATTGGAAATAAACCGTTGAAAAATACTATTTTTGAAATTGATAGCATTGCTAAATTAATGAAAAAACTTACTTTTTATTTTTTTGTCTCTCTAATACTAGCTTCATGTAACTCCACAAAGCATGTTACTGAGGATGAACACATGCTTACACAAAACTATATTTTTGTAGACAGTGTAAGAGATAAAAGTAGTGAATTACAGAAATATATTCTTCAAAAACCCAATGCTCGTTTTTTAGATCTACCTTTTGGTTTATACGTACATAACTTTGGTAATCATGATAAACCTAAGACTCCGAGCGAATGGGGGAAAAAAAATTCCAGGTCTTACAACTTTATCAAAAGCATTTTTTCTGAAAAACAAAGCATTGCTTATGCCAATTCTTTTATTGGTTTAAACAATTGGTTTTTAAATTATGAAGCACCTGAAATCATTAACCAAAGAAAGGTAAAACAGACTGCAGATAATCTCTGGGCATACTATAAAACTAAAGGTTATTTTAAATCTAAAGTAGATACTGTTGTTAATCTATATGATGATAAAAAAGCTACTGTAGAGTACCATATAACCAAAGGAAAAGCCACACTTTTAGATACTATAAAGCTAAATATTAAATCGAAAGTTTTAGATACTATTTATAATAATTCAGAGTCAACTTCTTTATTGAAAAGTGGTGATCAATACAATGACCAAACCTTTAGAGATGAAGCCAGTAGAGTGGTAAAACTTTTTAGAAATAAAGGTATTTACAACTTTACAGAATCTGCTTTAGGTTTTTATGTAGACTCAACTAGAGCAGATTACAAAACCAATGTTAATTTTGTAATTTCAGCAAATAGATTGATTGAACAAGGAGGGAATTATGTTCCTGTTCCTTTTAAAGTTCATAAAATCTCTAAAGTAAACATCATTACAGATTATTCTTTTATTAAAAGAAATGAAACTATTACAGATTCTCTACATTATAACGGAATAAACTTTTTAGCTTATGATAAAGTGAAGTACAACCCTAAATATTTATCACAATCAATCTTTTTAAAACCTAATGAAGTATATAAAGATACTTTAAGAAACTTAACTAGAAATCATTTAAAAGGACTCAAAAATTTTAAATCTACCAATATAGAAATTATACCAATTTCAGGAACAGACAATGAATTAGAAATGCGTGTAAAGCTAGCTCCAATAGAAAAATACACATTAGGTTTAGAAACAGAGCTTACCCACTCAAACATTAGAGAAATAGGTACATCAGCAAAATTTTCCATTACCAATAGAAATACATTTAGAGGTACAGAGTTGTTAAAATTATCTTTTTTAGGTTCATACTTTAACTCAAATAATGGTCCTGGTTGGGAAATTGGTGCAGATGCCTCTTTAGAAATACCAAGATTTGTAGCACCTTTTGGATTAGGTAAGCTTGTACCCAAAGAAATGTCTCCAAGAACACTATTTTCAGTAGGTACTAGTTTTCAGAAAAATATTGGTTTAGACAGACAAACTTTTACTTTTTTATCTGATTATAGATGGCAATTTAACTCAAAAAAAACAATTCAGTTAGAAGTTTTTAATACACAATACATTAAAAATCTGAATATTGGAAGTTACTTTAACATTTATAATTCAGAATTTTCAAATCTCCAATCTATAGCAACTACCTACGACAATACTACTGGCTCTAACTTTTCACCTCTTTCTAATAACTTGGAAAACCAAGTTAGTAATGCATTAAATTTCATGAATAATTTAGCAGGAAATAGCACTTTTAGAACAAGTAATCCAGAAGAATACAACACAGCTCTTAATATCTTAAATCGATATAATATTATTACATCAGATTTTTTAATTCCAACTTTAGCCTACACTTTTACTTACAATAACCAAGCCAACTTTAAAGACAATAACTTTTCTTTTTTTAGGATTCGTTTCGCAAATTCTGGAAATATTTTAGGCTTAATATCCAATAAAAAGAATGCTAATGGTAAAAAAACCTTTGCAGATATTCCTTTAGCTCAATATTTTAAAACAGATATAGAATATAAGAAGTTTTGGGATGTTGGCTTAAGTTCTGTATTTGGGTTTCGAACTTTTTTAGGAGCTATTATTCCTTACGACAATTCAGATATTCCTTTTACAAAAAGTTACTTTGCAGGAGGTTCAAACGATATCAGAGCGTGGCAAACTTATGAGCTAGGACCAGGTAGCAGAAATACAGGTCTAGAATTTAATATTGGTAGTTTAAAATTTTTAACCAGTGCAGAATACCGTTTTCCTGTTTTTGGGAAATTAAAAGGAGCGCTTTTTGTTGATGCTGGAAATATTTGGGACATCTCTAATACTGAATTTGAAGATTCAGATGCTCGTTTCAACAACTTTTCATCATTAAAAGATATCGCTATAGGTTCCGGATTTGGAGCTAGATTAGACTTTAGTTTTTTAATTCTTCGTTTAGATGTTGGTTTTAAAACATACGAACCTTATTTGAACGGAAACAAATGGCTACAAAATTTTAATTTAAGTAGTGCCGTTTACAATATTGGTATCAACTACCCCTTCTAAAACTACGAAAAGTCTATAACGTTTTCGTTATTTTATATAAAGAATCACCCTTATTTTTAGTACTTTTGATGATAAATTAATGATAAAACACTAAAAATGAGTCATAATATAAAACCAGGTGTAGCAACAGGTAAAGAAGTTCAAGAAATTTTTAACCTTGCTAAAGAAAAAGGATTTGCATTACCAGCTGTAAACGTTACAGGTTCTAATACAATTAATGGAGTTTTAGAAACTGCAAGAGATTTAAACGCTCCTGTAATTATTCAATTCTCAAATGGTGGCGCACAATTTAACGCAGGTAAAGGTTTATCAAACGATGGTCAAAAAGCCGCTATCGCTGGTGGTATTGCTGGCGCAAAACACATTCATGAATTAGCTGTAGCTTACGGAGTTCCTGTAATTTTACATACAGATCATTGTGCTAAGAAATTATTACCTTGGATTGATGGCTTATTAGATGCATCAGAAAAACATTTTGCAGAAACTGGGAAACCTCTATATAGTTCTCACATGATTGATTTATCTGAAGAACCTATCGAAGAAAATATCGAAATTTGTAAAGAATACTTAGCTCGTATGAGCAAAATGGGTATGACTTTAGAAATTGAATTAGGTATTACTGGTGGAGAAGAAGACGGTGTTGATAATTCTGATGTTGATGCTTCTAAATTATACACACAACCAGAAGAGGTTGCTTATGCTTACGAAGAGTTATTAAAAGTTTCACCTCAATTTACAATTGCAGCAGCTTTTGGTAATGTTCATGGTGTTTACAAACCAGGTAACGTTAAATTGACTCCAAAAATCTTGAAAAACTCTCAAGAATACATTTCTAAAAAGTACAATGTACCTCATAACACAATCGATTTTGTTTTTCATGGAGGATCTGGTTCAACTTTAGAAGAAATTAGAGAATCTATTGGTTATGGTGTTATAAAAATGAACATTGATACAGATTTACAATTTGCATTTACAGAAGGAATTCGTGATTATATGCAAGGTAAAGCTGATTACTTAGCAACTCAAATTGGTAATCCTGAAGGCTCTGATCAACCAAATAAAAAATATTACGACCCAAGAAAATGGTTACGTTTAGGTGAAGAAACATTTAAAGAGCGTTTAAAACAAGCATTTTCTGACTTAAACAATGTAGATACGTTATAGTCTCTATCATTTTTATAAATTTAAAAGCATTTTGATTTTTATCAAAGTGCTTTTTTTATGACATTACTTTACTCAAAAGAACAGTTTAACAAAAAATCTTTTACATTTGTATTTCTATTTCTTTCTCAAAAAAAGAAATCAACCTAAAAAACATAACAACAACTATGGCTTGGTTTAAAAGAACAGATAAAGGTATTCAGACCTCTACAGAAGATAAAAAAGACACCCCTAAAGGTTTATGGTATAAGACTCCTAGCGGAAAAATCATAGACACAGAAGAATTAAAAAGAAACCTATATGTAAGTCCAGAAGATGGATACCACGTAAGAATTGGAAGTAAACATTATTTCGAATTATTTTTTGACGAAAATAAATTCACTGAATTAAATGAGAAATTAACTTCTAAAGACCCTTTAAAGTTTGTAGACACAAAAAAATATCCTGATAGATTAAAAGCAGCACAAGAAAAGACAAAACTAAAAGATGCAGTTAGAACTGCAGTTGGTAAATCTTTAGGGAAAGACTTGGTAATTGCTGCTATGGATTTTTCTTTTATTGGTGGTTCTATGGGATCTGTAGTAGGAGAAAAAATTGCGAGAGCAATCAATTATTCAATAGAGAATAAAATTCCTTTTTTAATGATTTCAAAATCTGGTGGTGCAAGAATGATGGAAGCTTCGCTTTCTTTAATGCAATTAGTAAAAACATCAGCAAAGTTAGCTCAATTAGCAGATGCTAAAATTCCATACATTTCTTTATGTACAGATCCAACAACAGGTGGTACAACAGCTTCTTATGCCATGTTAGGTGACATTAATATTGCTGAACCAAATGCACTAATTGCGTTTGCAGGACCAAGAGTTGTAAAAGACACTACTGGAAAAGAATTACCAGAAGGATTCCAAAAATCTGAATTTGTATTAGAGCATGGCTTCTTAGACGCTATCTACGAGCGTAAAGATTTAAAAAAGCAAGTCAATTTATATATTGATTTGATTCAAAATATTCCTGTCAGAAAAAAGGAAGCAGTATCATAATAAAAAAAGCTAGCAATTGCTGGCTTTTTTATTTCAATAACTTTCTAAAAAGAAAGAGATTACATCTTTAGGTTATAAAAAATAATCATATATTTGCAGCTTCAATGAAAACATCATTGATATACATAAAAATCATTTAAATAATATTGGCATGTACTTAACAAAAGAAATTAAAGAAGGAATCTTCGAAAAACACGGTAAAGGAAAGAATGATACTGGTTCTTCAGAAGGACAAATTGCGTTATTCACACACAGAATCAATCACCTAACAGGACACTTAAAACAAAATCGTAAAGATTTTAACACAGAGCGTTCGTTAGTAAGAATGGTAGGTAAACGTAGAAGTTTATTAGACTATTTAAAGAAAACAGATATTGCTAGATACCGTGCAATTATTAAAGAATTAGGAATTAGAAAATAATTCTCATTTAAAAAAGAGGCTCTATAAACGTGCCTCTTTTTTATTTTTACAAAGTATTTAATTCTGCCTAACAAACAGAATCAAAATAAAAGTTAATATCAATTAACTCTCATTCTTGTTAAAGCAAGAAAAAAAATCAAAAGAACTAACAATCCTTTTGAATTTCCATTGGAAAAACACACAACAACTACAACACAACAACAAACAAATTAAAAATTTAGAATTAAAATTTTATGATTCCAAAAGTATTTAGAGAGGTCATTGACCTTGGAGATGGAAGAACCATCTCATTAGAAACCGGTAAATTAGCAAAACAAGCGCACGGTTCAGTTGTTGTTCAATCAGGTAAATGTATGTTATTGTGTACAGTGGTATCAAACTATCATCAAGCAGATGTAGATTTTTTACCATTAACTGTAGATTACAGAGAAAAATTTGCTGCTGCAGGACGTTATCCTGGAGGTTTCTTTAAAAGAGAAGCAAGACCAAGTGATGGAGAAGTATTAACAATGCGTTTAGTAGACCGTGTTTTACGTCCATTATTCCCAAAAGATTACCACTCAGAAACTCAGGTTATGATTCAGATGATGTCTCATGATGATGATGTTATGCCAGATGCAATGGCTGGTTTAGCGGCTTCTGCTGCTATTCAGTTATCAGATTTACCATTCGAATGCCCTATCTCTGAAGTAAGAGTAGCAAGAGTAAATGGTGAATTCGTAATCAACCCAACAAGAGCTCAATTAGAGGAAGCTGACATTGACATGATGGTTGGTGCTTCTGCAGATTCAGTAATGATGGTAGAAGGTGAAATGGATGAGTGCTCTGAAGAAGAAATGGCAGAAGCTATTAAAGTGGCACACGAAGCAATTAAAGTACAATGTGCTGCTCAAGTTGCTTTAGCAGAAGCTTTCGGAAAGAAAGAAGTTCGTGAATACGAACCAGCAATTGAAAATGAAGAATTAGAAGCTAAAATTAAAGAATTAGTATACGATAAAACGTATGCAATTGCAAAAGCAGGTTCTGCAAAGCATGAAAGAAGTGCTGCATTTAGCGAAATTAAAGAAGAAGTTGTCAACTCTTTCTCTGAAGAAGAGCAAGCTAAATTTGGTAAACTTATTGGAAAATACGTTGCAAAAGCGCAAAAAACTGCAATTCGTGATTTAACTTTAAAAGAAGGTTTACGTTTAGACGGTCGTAAAACTACAGATATTAGACCAATTTGGTGTGAGGTAGATTATTTACCATCTACTCATGGTTCATCAATTTTTACAAGAGGTGAAACGCAAGCATTGGCAACTGTAACTTTAGGAACTTCTAGAGAAGCAAACCAAATAGATATGCCATCTTTTGAAGGTGAAGAAACATTCTATTTACACTATAACTTCCCTCCTTTTTCAACTGGAGAAGCACGTCCAATTAGAGGAACGTCTAGAAGAGAAGTTGGTCATGGTAATTTAGCGCAAAGAGCATTAAAAGGAATGATTCCTGCTGATTGCCCTTATACAGTAAGAGTGGTAAGTGAAGTTTTAGAATCTAATGGTTCTTCTTCTATGGCAACTGTTTGTTCTGGAACAATGGCATTAATGGATGCTGGTGTACAATTAAAGAAACCTGTTTCTGGTATTGCTATGGGATTAATTTCTGATGGTGAAAACTACGCAGTTTTATCTGATATTTTAGGTGATGAAGATCACTTAGGTGATATGGACTTTAAAGTGACTGGAACTGCAGATGGTATTACTGCTTGCCAAATGGATATTAAAATCAAAGGATTAAGTTACGAGATTTTAGTAAACGCATTAAAACAAGCAAGAGATGGTCGTTTACATATTTTAGGTAAATTAACTGATACTATAGAAACTCCAAATAATGATGTAAAAGCTCATGCTCCTAAAATGATTACCAGAAGAATCCCTAACGATTTAATTGGTGCATTTATTGGTCCAGGTGGAAAACACATTCAAGAATTACAAAAAGAAACAGAAACTACTATTGTAATTACAGAAGACCCAGTAACTGAAGAAGGTATCATTGAAATTTTAGGCACAAAACCAGCAGGAATGGATGCTGTGATTGCTAAAATTGAATCAATGTTATTCAAACCAGAAAAAGGTTCTGTTTACGAAGTAAAAGTAATTAAAATGTTAGATTTTGGTGCGGTTGTAGAATACACAGAAGCTCCAGGAAATGAAGTTTTATTACACGTTAGCGAATTGGCTTGGGAACGTACAGACAATGTTTCTGACGTAGTGAAACTAGGTGATGTTTTAGATGTAAAATACTTTGGTATAGATCCTAAAACACGTAAAGAAAAAGTTTCTAGAAAGGCATTGTTAGAAAAACCAGAAGGTTGGACTCCAAGACCTCCAAGAGATAACAATCGTGGAAGAGACAACAGAGGTAGAGATAATCGTGGACGTGATAACAGACGTGATGATCGTAGACCTAGACAAGATAGAAAAGAAGATTAATTTCTTTTTAAATTGATATGAAAATCGCCAATATTAATTGGCGATTTTTTTATGCTTTTTTGTTTCTTTGTGAAACTTAATGAAGATTCAAAAAATAACTTATCTATCTCTAGGAACCAATCAAGGAAACAAACTAGAAAATCTACAAAATGCTATCAACGAAATAGATCATAAAGTTGGAGCAATTCAAAGTATTTCTTCTATATACAAAACACCATCTTGGGGTTTTAGTGGAAATGATTTTTATAATATTTGTATTAAAGTCACCACCTACCTAGCATCAGAAATCTTAATAAAATCTCTTTTAGAAATTGAGAATGAATTGGGAAGGGTTCGTTCTTCAAAGCTGGGTTATCAAAACAGAAACATTGATATTGACATTCTATTATTTGATGATGAAATTATCATTTCTAAAACGTTAACAGTACCTCATCCTAAAATGCTTCAACGCAAATTTGTGATAATTCCACTAGCGGAAATTGCACCATCCGTAATTCACCCAGTAACAAAACAACAGATTTTTATATGCGCCAAAAGTTGTGATGATAATTCAAAAATTACAATTATTGATGAAAAATTAACAAGACCTGTTCATCTATCAGAAAAGTACAATTATATCGCTATAGAAGGTAATATTGGTGCAGGAAAAACATCATTAGCTAATATGATTTCTGATGATTTTAATGCTAAATTGGTACTAGAAAGATTTGCAGACAATCCTTTTTTACCAAAATTCTACAAAGATCAAGAACGGTTTGCTTTTCCTTTAGAGATGAGTTTCTTGGCAGACAGATATCAACAACTAACCGATGATTTGGCACAGTTTGACTTATTTAAGAACTTTATTGTATCAGATTATTATATCTTTAAATCGTTAATATTTGCTCAAATCACTCTACAAAAAGATGAATATAAGCTATATAGAAAAATGTTTGATATTATGTATAAAGAAATTACAAAACCAGATTTATACATTTATTTATATCAAAATACAGATCGGTTATTAGAAAATATTAAAAAAAGAGGCAGAAATTATGAACAAAGTATTGAAGCATCGTACCTCAAAAAGATTCATAATGGATATAAAAACTTTATTAACACAGAAAAAAATCTGAATTCAATAATTATAGATGTCTCAAAATTAGATTTTGTTAATAATTACAATGATTACAATTACATTCTAAATAAAATAAAGCATTTTTAAAAAAAAAATGATACTTTTGCGGGAAATAATTCCCCCAATTGTTTCAAACAGAAAATTATACTTAAAAAAATGAGGAGAATTTTTTTACTAATATTATTTAGCACATTTCTTGTTGCTAAATCTTTCAGTCAATTTACTACAGACGAAATTACATACGGAAATAGAATCGATTTAGAAAACAGCAATAGTTGGGCTGTTGGTGGTGGATTTAGCAATTTTATAATGCATGGAGATTTACGTTCTATTGGTACTGGTGATGATACCAATTATCTAAACTTTGGAGCCTTTGCCTACGTTGATAAAATGTTTAATCCTTTATTAGGTATAGAGTTTAAAGCTAGCTATTCTAAAATATCGGGGGGAGCTCAGTACTTTTCTACAACTTCAGGCTATGAAATTTTATACACCAAAGATGATGCAGGTTTAATTCAAGACAATTCTTACTTTGAAGGTGTTGCTTTTGGTGGGGAAATCAATTTGATATTTAGTTTTACTAACTTATATCAAACCACTGCTAGTAAATGGCATGCTGCTGGTTACTTTGGTGTTGGTTGGCATCAATATGACACAAAGCTATCAGAAAGAATTGATGGTGCACCAGACAGAGTATTAGTAGATTTTGGTAACAACCCTGCAAGAAATAGTGTTAGTTATGCAAGTTCTATTTATTTATCTGGGCAATTTGGTTTAAAAAGAAGATTAAACAAACGTGTTGACTTAGAGTTTAGAACTGGAATGTATTTCAACTATGAAGATCATTTAGACGGGGCTATTTCTAACAAGCAAGATTGGGAAACATTCTTTGTTTCTAGTATAGGTGTTGCTGTTAAATTAGGTAAGAAAAAAGTATTTACCATTTGGGGTGATGAAAATGGAGGTACAGATCAATTTAAAATTGTTGATACAGATAACGATGGTGTAATGGATCAATTAGATATTGAACCAAATACACCTGCTGGTGTAATGGTATATGGTAATGGTAAAGCTGTAGATTCTGATAAAGATGGTCTACCAGATTATAAAGATAAATGTCCTTTAAAATACGGACCAATATCAAATCAAGGTTGTCCGTTAAACACAGATGCTGATGGAGATGGCATCATGGATGGGGAAGACTTGTGTCCTAATACACCTGGTGTAATAGAAAACAAAGGTTGTCCTAAAAAAGATACAGCTGGTCCTACTAATGTTACTCAGCAAATTGGATTATTAGCTGCAAGTATTTACTTTGACACAAATAGTGATAGAATTAAATCTATCTCTTTTGCAACAATTGATAAGATTATCAACTTAATGAAGCAAGTACCTGATGTGAAATTTGTTATTGAAGGACATACAGATAATAGAAATAGTGACAGATACAACTTGTACTTATCTCAAAGAAGAGCTGCTAGTGTAAGAAAATACATGATCAAACAAGGAATATCAAACTCTAGACTTGAATCTAAAGGTTATGGTGAATCTAGACCTAAGTTCTCTAATGATAATGCAGGTGGTAGACAGTTAAACAGAAGGGTAGAAATTAAACCAGTTGGTTCATTAGATTAATACATAAATTAAATCTACATATTAAAAGAGCTGCCAAAATTTGGCAGCTCTTTTCTTATTGTAAATAAATGGAACTTAACTTAGTCCTTATATATTCTAAATTAACGAAATATACTATTCAAAAAAATAATTATTATTTAATAGCATCACTACCTGAGAGAATATCTATTTTTAAAAGTATCTTGAGAAATAAATAGTTTAGTTCATAAAATTCATATTTAGCTTAAAATTGTAACATTTAAGTAAAAACAAGATTTGCCAAAGTAAAAGTTTCAATAAGCAGTTGGTTTTAAATTTAATACAAGCTAATTAATAGAAATAAAAAATCCTTCTAAATTTAGAAGGATTTTTTAGTATTAAATTTTAAAAATATTATTTTTTTAGCTCTAATTTTTCTGCAAAATAATCACAAAAATCACGCATAGTAGCACTCATTTTTTGATCATCTGTAGCACGTTCAAATGTATCTGCCATAGATACTAGGGTTTGATGATAAAACTGTTTCATTTCATCTACGGGCATGTCTTTAGTCCAAAGATCCATTCTTAGCGTATCTTTCTTTTTATGATCCCATACAGAAATCATAATAGACTTAGAAGCTTCATTTTCTATACCTCCATCTTTTGCAGTCCAAGAAATTTCTTCAGGCACTTTATTTTCATCTAAACCTACTTTGAATTTTATTTCTGAATTGTGTTTTACTGACATTATTTTTTGGGTTTATATTTAGATTTCTTGAATAAATCTTCGGGTTTTATTTGTATTAATTTTTGCAAAGATACATCATTATGCTTCATATAAGATTTTACAATTTGCCAACCAATCCAAACTCCAATTCTTCCTGGAGAGTTTTTATCAGCTTCTAAATAAAATTTAGAAAAAGGGGCATTGTCTAAAAATCGTTTATTTAATTTTATATCTGTACTGAACAGTAATTTACGTTCAATAAAATACTTCCATACTTGTTCTTCATTTTCAATCACCCAATTTAGCTCATCAATTTGATATCCTATTTTTAATTTGTCTGATATATTTGGTAAATATTTGTCTAATACAAACATTTTTTTTCCTTCATATATCATTTTATTAATGAAACTTCGATCTCTATTTGGCAAAAATTGCGTTTCTATGATTGATTGTGCCACATCAACAATAATATTGTCTTTAGTATTATTTTCTTTAATGTATTTTGGGTAATCAGCATAGAATTTATGTTCTTTACCTAAGTAAACATCCAACGAAATAAACAATAAACTATCTGCATAAATTACTCGACTATCATAATCGATATTAGTTAACATCGTAATAACATTTGGAGCTTTAAAATTTGTATTATAATATTTTATATGTTTAAATAATGACGATATTTGACTCTTTAATTTAGAAATATCCTGAAATACTTTTTGAGTTTCAGTAAATAACTCTTGTTCATCTTTATCGTTAATTTTTGCTATCGCTAAACTATCTGAAAATTGTTTGGGAAATAAATAGGGATATTTTGCTTTTACTTTTGGTAATGTTTTTTTATTTGCAGAGTAAAAATCTAGATCATACCTTTTTATAGAATAATCTATAGTTATATCAGAAACATTAATATGGTCTAATTTTTTATCAGAACAAGAAAAAAACAAGCATAAAACTATGATTACTGTAAAAAAAAATCTCATATTCTTTGTATCTTAGTATCTCAATTTAAGAACGACAAAATTACTAAAATAGTTTATCAATGAATACTGAAAAAGTTGCAAAACACATCATACAATGGTTAAAAGAATATGCTGAAAATGCAAAAGTAAAAGGTTTTGTTGTTGGTGTTTCTGGCGGAATAGATTCGGCTTTAACATCTACATTATGTGCTGAAACTGGATTGCCAACTTTATGTGTAGAAATGCCTATACACCAAGCAGAAAGTCAGGTTTCTAGAGCAGAAGAGCATATAAAACAACTTAAAGAACGTTTTACAAATGTTTCTGATGTTCGAGTTGATTTAACAACAACCTTCGAAACTTTTAAAACTGCTGTACCTACTATTGATGATAAAGCTAAAGTAGATTTATCTTTAGCGAATACTAGAGCTAGACTAAGAATGTCTAGTTTGTATTATTTAGCAGGTATAAATAATTTTTTAGTTGCAGGAACTGGAAATAAAGTAGAGGATTTTGGAGTTGGATTTTACACTAAATATGGTGATGGAGGTGTTGATTTGAGTCCGATTGCAGATTTAATGAAATCTGAAGTATATGAATTAGCAGCATTTTTAGGGGTACCAAATTCTATTCAGAAAGCTCAACCAACAGATGGTTTATTTGGAGATAGTAGAACTGATGAAGATCAACTTGGAGCTTCTTATGATGAATTAGAATGGGCTATGAAAATGCAAGAGAAAGGAAAAACTCTTGATGAATTTGAAGGCAGAAAACAAGAAGTTTACAAGATTTACACAAGATTAAACGCTATTAATCAACATAAGATGCTACCAATACCAGTTTGTGAAATACCAAATGAACTAAAGTAAAACTAATTCTTTTAATACAAGAAAACCCTAATTTTACATGAAATTAGGGTTTTTTTTGTATTATTTTCTTGGTTAGAACTTATAGCAGATTCGCTGCTACCATCATTTTTTTGATTTTCATATATGCTCTTTTCTTTGATCCTTTAGAAATTTCAAAAGGCAATAAAATGAACAGTTGGAAAATTTTTAATAATTGTAAAGTTTTTTTCATAGGTGAGGATTTTTCTTTTCATTTGAGGTTGCAATATATAAAAAAAAAATTTAATCGATAAATTAAACACTAGGTGAAAACACCTGATTTTATAATTTAATAATATTAGACCACTCTATTTAGCTTCTCAAACAGCCTCATTTTTAGGCTTGTATAATTTTTAATAACCTCTAAATCTATTGCTATTGCTTGGTCTTGTGTGGCTTCCTTCATCAATTCATCTATCTTCTCACCAATTAAAATTCGTCTTAAATTAAAGACAGCATCATTAACCGCTTTTTCAAGTACTTCAAGATCACTTGTTACAAAAATATTTTGTCCTTCCCAATCACTCAATTGTCGATTTGGGTTTTCTTTATCCATTAAAATAGAAGTTACAATATTGGCTACATCTGTATCTTTATGGTTGACAAAATCGTTAATATTCAGTTTATCATTTTGATTTAACTGATGAATAATTTCTATATATATGTTTTGAAAAACTTCATTAGAAAACTCTATTTCATCATCTTGTAAATGCAAATAGATTTCTGTAGAAACTTTATTTTGATACTTTCTAGTTTCAATTGTTTCTTTTCCGTCTTCATCAACGTTTGATATTTCTTCTGTAAACTCAACCTCTTCATTACCGTATAAAACTAAAAGTTTTATAATCTCTTTCTCTAAAATAGACAATTGATCTATTTTTTTTGAACTAGTTTGACCACCCTTTACCAATCCCATTTGAGCTTGTTCTTGCTCAGCAAAATATTCTGGAGGTGGTTGGTTTGGGTCTATAATAGGATTTTGAGTTATTTTAGTTCTTTTAGTTGTTTCCTTTTTTAATAATTGAGCCAACTCACTAAATAAAACTCGCTCTGAAATATCCATAATTCGCGCACACTCTTGCACATAAACCTCTCGCTGAATTCCATCTGGTATTTTAGAGATACTGGTAACAATATCACGTATTACACCTGCTTTTTTTATAGGATCATTATCTGAATCTTTTAACAACAATGACACTTTAAAGTTGATAAAATCTTGTGCTGAGTTTTCTAAATACGCTGCTAATTCAGCATCAGAGTTTGCTTTTGCAAAACTATCTGGGTCTTCTCCATCAGGAAACTGAACTACTTTTACGTTCATTCCTTGCTCAAGAATTAAATCAATTCCACGAATAGATGCTCTAATTCCTGCTGCATCACCATCAAATAAAACTGTAATATTTTTTGTTAGGCGATTGATTAATCGAATCTGATCTGATGTTAGTGCTGTACCTGAAGAAGCCACCACATTCTCGATTCGGGATTGATGAAAAGAAATAACATCTGTATAACCCTCAACTAAAAAACAATTGTCCTGTTTCGCAATTTCTTTTTTAGCTTGATAAATTCCATAGAGAATTTTACTCTTGTGGTAAATATCACTTTCTGGAGAATTTAAATATTTGGCTGCTTTTTTATCTGCGGTTAAAATTCGTCCTCCAAAACCTAAAACACGACCAGACATCGAATGTATTGGAAACATTACACGTCCTTTAAAGCGGTCGAATTGTTTATTTTCTTTAACGATTGTTAATCCTGTAGAAGCTAAATATTTTAAATCATAGCCTTTTGCTAATGCTGCTTTTGTGAAATTATCCCACTCATCAATACAATATCCTAAATCAAACTTTTTAATGGTTTCTTCTCTAAAACCACGTTCTTTAAAATAACTTAAACCAATTGCTTTACCTTTATTGGTATTAAGCATTACATCATGAAAATATTCTTTGGCAAAATTAGACACCAAAAACATACTTTCTCTTTCATTCATCTGAGCTTTTTCTTCGTTAGTTTGCTCAGTTTCCTCAATTTCAATATTGTATTTCTTAGCCAACCATCTTAAAGCCTCAGGATAAGTATAGTGTTCATGTTCCATTAAGAATGAAACAGCATTTCCTCCTTTTCCTGTAGAGAAATCTTTCCATATTTGCTTTACTGGAGATACCATAAAAGATGGCGATTTTTCATCCGTAAACGGACTTAAACCTTTAAAGTTGCTCCCTGCTTTTTTAAGTTGTACAAATTCACCAACAACCTCCTCTACTCTTGCAGATTCGAAAACACGGTCTATGGTACTTCTTGATATCATTAGTTTAATTATAAATTTTAAACCCTTCAGGTTTTAAAAACCTGAAGGGTTTTTAAATATTAAAAAGCCTTATTTCTTTTAGTTATTTTTATGCATTACATTTTTAAGTTAGCAATATGCGTTAAGGATTGAAACGACATCCTTTTTTCTTTTTTTGAAAAAAGATATAGTGTAAAGCCTGACCTGAAAGGTAACGCCATAATAAAATTAAGACGCAGCTCTTAACTTTTTTAGTGTTGTATTCGTTAATTTTGCTTCTGCATATTCTTTAGTTACATTAAATTCTTTTTGATCAGAACTTGGTAAATCAAACATTGCATCTGTAAAAATAGCTTCACATAAAGAACGTAAACCTCTTGCACCTAGTTTATATTCTACCGCTTTTCCAACAATATAATTCAGTGCTTCTTCATCAATGGTAAAATCAACTTCATCCATACCAAACAATTTTTTATATTGTTTGATAATTGAATTTTTTGGCTCTGTTAAAATTGCACGTAACGTTTTTGCATCTAATGGATTCATATAACTCAATACTGGTAAACGACCAATAATTTCTGGAATTAATCCAAAAGACTTTAAATCTATAGGTGTAATGTATTGCAATAAGTTATCGTCATCAATTTTATCTTCATCTAATGAAGCTCCAAAACCAACTGCTTGTCTGTTTAAACGTTTGCTGATAATTCTATCAATTCCTGAAAATGCGCCTCCTGCAATGAATAAAATATCTTTGGTATTGACTTCGATAAACTTTTGCTCGGGATGTTTTCTTCCTCCTTTTGGTGCAACATTTACTACTGCTCCTTCTAAAAGTTTTAATAATGCTTGCTGTACTCCTTCTCCAGAAACATCTCTGGTGATGGATGGATTATCACCTTTTCTGGCAATTTTATCTATCTCATCAATAAAAACAATACCTCTTTCTGCTTTTTCTACATCGTAATCTGCGGCTTGTAATAAGCGGCTTAAAATACTTTCTACATCTTCACCAACATAACCTGCTTGAGTTAGTACAGTTGCATCTACAATAGAAAAAGGTACATTTAACATTTTTGCAATTGTTCTTGCTACTAATGTTTTACCTGTTCCTGTTTCTCCAACCAAAACAATGTTTGACTTTTCGATTTCTACATCATCTTCATCATTTTTGTCTTGCAACAATCTCTTATAGTGATTGTAAACGGCAACAGCCATGGCTCTTTTTGTTTCATGCTGACCAATAATGTATTGATCTAAAAAGTCTTTGATTTGAAGCGGTTTCTTAAGCGTTAAATCTTTAGATAAACTATTTGATTTTGCATCAGAAATTTCTTCTTCTACAATTCCGTAAGCTTGCTCAATACATTTATCGCAAATATGTGCATCCATACCTGCAATTAGTAAATCGGTTTCCGCTTTTTTTCGTCCGCAAAACGAACATTCTAAGTTTTCTTCTTTTGACATTTTGATTTGGTTTTTGGTTGGTAGTTAATGATTATTGGAAGAAACCAATAACTAAAAACCAACAACTAACAACTATTACTTTCTTGCTAAAACTTCATCAATCATTCCGTAAGCTTTTGCTTCTTCTGCTTTCATCCAGTAATCTCTATCAGAATCGTTATGTACTTTTTCTATAGTTTGCCCTGAATGGTTTGCAATAATTGCATACAACTCATCTTTTAACTTTAAGATTTCTCTTGCCGTAATTTCGATATCAGAAGCTTGTCCTTGAGCACCACCTAAAGGTTGGTGAATCATAATTCTAGAATGTGGTAACGCAGAACGCTTTCCAGCTTCCCCTGCACACATTAAAACAGCTCCCATTGATGCTGCCATACCTGTACAAATTGTAGCTACATCTGGTTTTATAAACTGCATGGTATCATAAATTCCTAATCCAGCATACACTCCCCCTCCTGGAGAATTGATGTAGATTGAAATGTCTTTGTTTGCATCTACACTTTCTAAAAACAACAACTGCGCTTGAATAATATTAGCTACTTGGTCGTTGATACCTGTTCCTAAAAAGATGATTCTATCCATCATTAAACGAGAGAAAACATCCATTTGAGTGATGTTCATCTGACGTTCTTCCATGATATATGGAGTTAAACTACTTGTTATTTTTGTATAAGAAGTACTACTTATTCCGTGATGTTTTGTTGCGTATTTTTCGAACTCTTTTCCGTAATCCATTTCTGTGATTCTATTTTAGGTTTAATACTGTAAAGATAAGAACTATTACGTTAATATTTTGTTACAGTTATTTGATAAAAAAACCTGAATTAAATAATTCAGGTTTTATATTTAATAAGATATCTCTACTGCGCTCGAAATGATATTTTAACGACTGAGTGAGATAATTAAACAGTCTGAGACTGTTATTTTTATTTGTATACTTCTTTAATAAAATCTTCGTAAGAAACTTCTTTTGTTTTAAATTTCATGTTCTCTTTAAAAAACGTCAATAATTTTTGACTAATTAATTGAGATTGTAATTTTTGAGCTTCTTCTTGATTTTGTAAAATTCTACCAGCAATCTCATCCAATTCTTTTTCTTCTGGATTCATATTACCAAACTGTGCCATTTGTGTTCTGATAAATCCTTTTGCATAGTCTACCAATTCTTGATATTCTAATTTGATGTCATTATCTTTCATAATCTTACTTTCGATCAATTGATAACGCAAACCTTTTTCAGATTTTTCATACTCAGCAGCAGCTTCTTCTGCAGATAATTCTTTTTCTCCTGCAGTAGCCAACCATTTTTGTAAAAATTCTGCTGGTAAATCAAACTTCGTATTCTCAATTAAATACTCTTGAACTGCATTTAATAATTGTTGATCTCCTTGCTGTTGAAATTGCTTTTCGGCATCTTCTTTAATTTTATCTCTTAATTCTGTTACAGTAGATACACTTCCATCAGCAAATAATTTATCAAATAATTCTTTGTCTAAATCTGCTGGTTCTGTTTTTGTAATTTCTTCTACAGTTAAGGTAACAGTAATATCTAAATCGTGAATTACATCATGAGAAACACCTAAGATGTGTTGTAATTTATGATCGTCTTCGAATAATTTCTTAGTATCTAATTCAATTACATCACCAACTTTAGCACCAATAACTTTCTTCTCGTTTTTCTTTCCTTTTAAGTCGTTAACTAAGAAAGTAGATTTTTTGTTGATTTCGTGCGCTTCGTTTACAAACGTTCCTGTAACATTTGCATGTTCTGTAGCTTCATCTAAAGAAGACATTTTACCATAACGTGTTTGTAAATTCTTTACTTCTTCATCAATCAACTCATCAGTTGCAACAATATTATATTGTTTTACTTTATTCTTTCCATTCAAATCAACTTCAAATTCTGGAGCTAAACCTAATTCGAACTCAAAAGAAAAAGTATCTGCATCCCAGTTAAAATTATCTTGAATTCTTGGTAACGGATTTCCTAAAATGTCTAACTTCTCTTCAGTTATAAATTTATTTAAAGAATCTTGTAAAAGCTTGTTTACCTCATCTATCATTACAGATTTACCATATTGTTTTTTAACCATTCCCATCGGTACATGCCCTTTTCTAAAACCAGGAATATCTGCTTTTTTACGATAATCTGTTAATACTTTTGTTACTTTTTCTTGATAGTCATCAGCAACGATATCAACTTTTACAACTGCGTTTAACGCATCTATGTTTTCTTTTGTAATATTCATTTCTTTGTTCTCTTGTTCTTAAAAAAATCGAGTGCAAAATTAATCAATTTTATTGATTTAGCAACTCTTTAAACACTTCTATTTCAGTTATTTTAATGATTTCTTATCTTCTTTTAGCAAAGAAAATAAAGCAGACCTAAAAATTGACAGTAATATGCTGAAAAACAAGGCCGGCCAAAATCCTGAAACTGCAAATCCATCAACTAATTTATCAGCTAACAATATTATACAAGCATTGATTACAAATAAGAACAACCCAAAAGTGACAATAGTTGCTGGTAATGTAAAAAAGATTAAAAGTGGACGTATAAACATATTTAACAATGCAATTACTACTGCTACTATAATTGCAGAAACATAACCTGCTACTGATATACCAGGTAAAATATTAGCTAAAACAATTACCGCTAAAGCCGTTAATAAGATTTTTAAAAAAGTTTTCATTTGTTTAGTTTTAATTTAATATCCTAGTTACCAAAACTATACCAAATAAAATAACCTGCTTTTTTGGCAGAAAAACATCAAGTTTGTTATTTTCTTAATACTATTTATAAATTTTTAACTCCATTATTAAATACTATGATTTAATCCTTAATTTTGCAACCATAAATTATGAGTATCATATCAAAGGACATACAACAAGCCATTCATATTTTAACCAACGAAGAATTGGTGGCAATACCCACAGAAACTGTTTATGGTTTGGCTGGGAATATTTTTAGTGAAAAAGCAATCAATTGTATTTTTTCCACTAAAAAGCGTCCTTTTTTTAATCCGCTGATTGTTCACTTACCATCAGTTGATGCATTGAATAATGTGGTCACTCACATTCCTCCAAAAGCCAAATTATTAGCTGAGGCTTTTTGGCCTGGATCTATGACTTTGGTATTGCCAAAAAATAATAAAATCCCAGATTTAATTACCGCAGGAAAAGAGACTGTTGCTGTTAGAATTCCGAATCATCCTGTAACTTTAGAATTGTTGAAAAATTTACCTTTTCCTTTAGCAGCACCAAGTGCAAATCCTTTTGGAAGTATTAGTCCTACAAAACCAGAACATGTAGAAGATTATTTTAAAAACGACATTAAAATGGTTTTAGATGGTGGTTCTTGTTCAAACGGAATTGAATCTACCATTATTGGTTTTGAAAATGATGAACCCATTATTTATAGATTGGGCGCATTGGCTATAGAAGATATTGAGGATGTTGTGGGTGAAATTTCTATCAAAAACAAAAAAGAAGAAAGCCCTGATGCTCCTGGAATGTTGTCTAAACATTATGCTCCTAAAACACAAACTTTTTTGGTGGATAACATTACTGAAGAAGTAAAAAAACATCAAGGAAAAAAAATAGGTGTTTTGGTATTTCACACCTCTATTAATGACGATTCTATAACAGAAATAATTTTATCTAAAAAAAGTTCTTTTCAAGAAGCAGCATCCAATTTATACAATGCTATGCACGAGTTAGATCATTTACATTTAGATGTGATTATTGCAGAACGTTTTCCTTTACAGGGTTTAGGAAAATCAATTAATGATCGTTTGCAACGTGCTACGTTTAGCGATTCATAAAGCCCAACTATATTGAATCATTTTCAACACTATAAAAATGACATTTCTAGAATTGAACTCCCAAAAAAGTTCACATTCCCTTTTTATTATGAGCCTCACATATTGGCTGAAATTGCAACTCAAGAACTGCAAGCATATTTAGAAACTCAAACAGATTTTAAACATAATTTTGGATTTTCTAATAGTACTGATGAGATGGCAATTGGAAAAATGTTTGGAGTTTTAGTAGTGCAAAATCAACAAAATGAACTTGGTTATTTAGCAGCTTTTTCTGGTAAATTGGCAGATAACAGTTGTCCTGAAAAATTTGTACCTCCTGTATTTAACATCAGAGAAAAAGGAAGTTATTTTTTTAAAGCTGAAGAAGCAATTAATAAAATAAACAAACAACTTTCTGTTTTACTAAATGATGAAACATATATTTTATTAAAAGAAGAGTTTAATCAACTAAAAAGTGATGTAGAAAAAGATTTAGCTCAAGAAAGAAAAAAGTTAAAACGATATAAAAAAGAACGAAAACACAAAAAAGAACATCTTAAATCAGAACTTTCTGATGAAGATTATTCTCATCTATGTCAAAAATTAGAACAAGAAAGTTTTAACAATCAGTTTTATATTAAAGAGCTTCAAGAATATTATCAAGATAAAATTGCTAAAAAAGAAAAAGAATTCTTTCTTTTTGAAGATCAAATTATTGCCTTAAAAAAGTTACGGAAAGAAAAATCGAATGCATTACAAAAATTTGTATTCACCAATTTCTCTTTTTTAAATCAGCAAAAAGAAACTAAAAGTTTATTAGCCATTTTTGATGAAAAAGAAGAAGTTCCTCCTGCTGGTTCTGGCGAATGTGCTGCTCCAAAATTATTACAATATGCATTTGCTAATGATTTAAAACCAATTTGTATGGCAGAATTTTGGTGGGGAATATCACCAAATTCTGAAGTTCGAAAACATAAAAACTTTTATCCAGCTTGTCAAAGTAGATGTAAACCTATTTTGGGTCATATGTTGCAAAATGTAGAAATGGATGAAAATCTCTTAGAAAAATCATCGTTAGAAAAAGAAATCAAAGTTGTTTATGAAGATGATGTTTTATTGGTGATTCATAAACCTCATGAATTTTTAACAGTAGCAGGAAAAAACATTCAAGACTCCGTTTACACTCGTATTTCAAAACTATACCCAGAAGCAACTGGTCCTTTAATTGTGCATCGTTTAGACATGTCTACATCTGGAATTCTATTGCTTACAAAAACCAAAGAAGCCAATAAAGTTTTACAAAGTCAGTTTATCAAAAGAACCGTAAAAAAACGATATGTTGCAGTTTTAGATGGTATAATTAAAGAAAATTCAGGTAAAATTGAACTTCCGCTAAGAGTAGATTTAGATGACAGACCCAGACAATTGGTTTGTTACGAACACGGAAAACGTGCAGAAACTTTATGGGAAGTTATAGAAAGAACAGCAAATACCACTAGAGTTCATTTTTATCCGATTACTGGTAGAACACATCAGTTACGAGTTCATGCAGCGCATAAAAATGGCTTAAATCTTCCTATTATTGGTGATGATTTGTATGGGAAAAAAGCAGATAGATTGCATTTGCATGCAGAATTTATTGAGTTTTTACATCCATCAACTTTAGAAAAAATGAGCTTTACAATTCCTGCTGATTTTTAGAAAAAGGAAAAACCGATTCCTAAAGAAACACTATCTAATCTATTGTTTTCGAAACCTATAATTCCTTTTCTGTGAAAATCTAATCTTACAATGGTATTCCATCTTTCATATCCTGCAATTTGAGTTCCCAATCCAAATCGATAATAATTTCCATCAGGATAATTTGCTGATGGGCGCCACATTTTACCATAGCTTACCTCTGTAAAAAAAGCATCATCATCATCTTCTGTAATATTAAATCGTAAACTAAAATAGGTTGGAAAGGCACTAACAGCGTAATTCCAGTGATAATCAAAACCACCATTAACACTAATGGCAACTCTTCTTCTAAACTCATACCCAAACCCTAATCTAAAAAAAATTGCAGTGGGAATTAAAAAAGGTTCTCCATCATCAGGATCTAAAGTATAATGTTCGTTGACCGCAAAAGTTAAATTTGAAGAGCCTGTAAAAAATGGTCTACCTAATGATTCTTGCGAATATAGTTTGACCGACAAAAGGAGCATTGTACTGAATAGTAATACTTTTTTCATAAAATAATTTTGGTTATTTCTTGTTTAGCAAAAACTATTCCAAGTATTTGTTATAATAAATATTTCTTTTAAAACGAAAAAAGTCTCCAATGATTGGAGACTTTTTTATTTATATTTAGAATTAGTTTACAACAAATAATCTGTACTAATAAAATTAGACGCTTTTTTATCTAACAATTCTTCTAAAATAGCATTGTTATACTCTGTGTCTTTAGAAGCTACAAAAGTTCGAATAGAAAAAGAACGTAAGGCATCGTGTACACTTAAGGTACCCACTGCAGAATCTTTTCTTCCCGTAAACGGATAAACATCTGGCCCACGTTGTGCAGCACTGTTTAAGTTTACTCTACACACTAAGTTTACTAAAGTATCTATTAACGGTGCTAAGGTTCTTACTTCGCTACCAAAAACACTTACTTGTTGTCCGTAATTAGATTCTGCCATGTCATCTAAAGGCTCTTGAATATTTTTAAACGAAACTACAGGAATTACTGGTCCAAATTGTTCTTCTTCATACACTCTCATATCCTTTGAAACTGGATATAATACAGCAGGAAAAATATAATTATCTGTTGTTTCTCCCCCTTTTTTATTGATGATTGCTGCACCTTTTTCTTTGGCATCATCAATCAATTCTTGAATATAAGCTGGTTTTCCTGGTTCTGGTAATGGGGTTAATTTTACACCATCATCCCAAGGATTCCCAAATTTTAATGCATCTATTCTTTCTGCAAATCGTTTGTTGAATTTATCTACAATATGTTCGTGTACGTACAATACTTTTAATGCTGTACAACGTTGTCCGTTAAAAGAAGTTGACCCAGTAATACACTCGTTAATTGCCAAATCTAAGTCTGCATCTGGCAATACAATTCCAGGGTTTTTAGCTTCTAAACCTAAAACTAAACGCAACCTGTTTTTATAAGGATGATTTGCTTGAATTGCATTGGCAGATTTACTGTTTCCAATTAACGCCAACACGTCTACTTTACCCGTTTTCATAATTGGCGTTGCCAATACTCTACCTCTACCGTAAATAACATTTACCACACCTTCTGGAAAAGAATTTTGAAATGCCTCCATTAATGGTGACAGTAATAAAACCCCATGTTTTGCAGGTTTAAAAATAGCTGTATTCCCCATAATTAAAGCAGGAATCAATAAGGCAAAAGTTTCATTTAAAGGATAATTGTATGGTCCTAAACACAACACAACTCCTAAAGGTCCACGTCTAACATGTGCGTAAACTCCGCTATTTTTTTGAAACTTTGCAGAATTTCTATCCATTTGCTTGTAATCCTCAATGGTATCGTAAATGTATTCTACAGTTCTATCGAACTCTTTTTCTGAATCTGGCAACGATTTTCCAATTTCCCACATCAATAATTTAACTACCTCATCTCGTTTGGTCTTCATTTGCTCTGCAAATTCTTCCATACAACCAATTCTATCTGCAACTCGCATTGTTGGCCATAAACCTTGTCCTTTGTCATAGGCTCTGTAAGCAGAATTTAATGCTTCTATAGCCTCATATGCTGTTAAATTAGGAACTGTTCCTAATAAAGTGGGTTGATATTCTTTAGTTGATGAAATTGAAGAATATACTTCTGCCATTTCGCCTTTCCACTCTTTTAGTTCACCTCCAATCAAATAAGTTGTTTGGTGTTTTAACTCGGTGATTTTATATTGATCTGGAATTTGTTTAAATTGTTTCTTCATAAATTGGTATTTCTCAATCAGAGTTAAAAAACTAATCTAATTGAATTTATTTAATTCAAATTAACAAAAAATAGCAAGATATTACCCTACTAAAATTTGAAAAATACGAAAACCATTGAGTTTGGTTTTGTTGAACCTATAGAATCTATAGTTATTTTAAACTAAAAACTGAAACAAATCGGGTTTATCATTTAGGTAGTCACCATAGAAATTATTTGCTTTCATTCTTTTGATTAGAGGTGCTAAATCTTTAGCTGATTTTAGCTCTAAACCTACAACTGCTGCACCATTTGTTCTGTTACTTTTTTTAGTGTATTCAAAGTGAGTGATATCATCATTTGGCCCTAAAATTTCAGCAACAAACTCTTTTAAAGCACCTGCTCTTTGTGGAAATTTTACAATAAAATAGTGTTTTAAATTGGCATATAACAACGCTTTTTCTTTAATTTCTGCAGTTCTAGTGATGTCATTATTACTTCCACTTACCACACAAACTACGTTTTTGCCTTTAATTTCATCAGCAAAAAAATCTAACGCTGCAATACTTAACGCACCAGCAGGTTCTACTACAATTGCATCTTTATTGTACAAGTCTAAAATGGTTTGACATACTTTTCCTTCAGGAACTGTAATTACTTTGTGTAAATTTTCCTGGCAAATTGCAAAATTTAAATCACCCACTTTTTTAACTGCTGCACCATCTACAAAGGGATCTATTTTTTGCAAAGTAATATTTTTATTTTGCTGAATAGAAGTCAACATTGATGGAGCTCCTTCTGGCTCAACTCCAATTATTTTAGTTTCTGGAGACACATTTTTAAATACTGATGACAACCCAGAAGATAATCCTCCACCTCCAACAGGAACAAAGATATAGTCGATTTTTTGATCAGTTTGATTTAGAATCTCTAACCCAACTGTTGCTTGACCTTCAATAACTTTTTTATCATCAAAAGGATGAATAAAAAATTTATTTTTTGCATCACATTCTTGTTTTGCAGCATTATAAGCATCATCGAAAGTATCTCCTTCAATGACAATATTAATAAACTCTTCACCAAACATTTTTACCTGATTTATCTTTTGATTAGGAGTTGGTGAGGGCATAAAAATAGTTCCTTCTATTTGTAATAGCTTGCAAGATAAGGCTACACCCTGAGCATGATTTCCAGCACTTGCACAAACAATACCTCTTTCTTTTTCATCATCATTTAAAGAAGACATTTTGTTATACGCACCTCTTATTTTATAAGAACGTACTACTTGTAAATCTTCTCTTTTAAAAAAAATAGTAGCACCAAACTCTTTAGATAGGTTTGTGTTTTCACTTAATGGTGTTTTTAAAGCTACTCCTTCTAAATTTTGAGCTGCCTGTTCTACACTTTCTAAAGTAGGAAAATAGGTTTCTTTTGTTTGCATGGTTCAAAAGTAAAAAAGAAAACCTGTCAAACTTTTAAATCTGACAGGTTTATATTAAAATTGGGGGATTATAATTTCTTTATGCAGATTTTATCACTTTCATTGCTGTCATAGAAGCTCTTAATTGCTCTCCAACAATTTCTACTGGATGGTTTCTAATAATCTTATTAATTCTAATCAATTCTTGGTTATCAACTCCGTTTTCAGAACTAAATGATTTTCCAATAACATTTGTTGAAACTGTCTTCATAAAATCAGCTAATAAAGGTTTACAAGCATGATCGAATAAATAACAACCATATTCTGCAGTATCAGAAATTACACGATTCATCTCGAATAATTTTTTACGTGCAATAGTATTAGCAATTAATGGAGTTTCGTGTAAAGACTCATAGTATGCAGAGGCATCAATAATTCCTGATTCTGTCATTGCTTCAAAAGCCAATTCTACACCCGCTCTTACAAAAGCAACTAATAATGTTCCGTGATCAAAATATTCTTGCTCAGGGATTTCTTGGTCTGTGATTTCTTGCTTTTCAAAGGCAGTTTCACCAGTTGCAGCTCTCCAAGTTAATAAGTTTACATCATCATTAGCCCAGTCTTCCATCATAGTTTTAGAGAAATGACCAGTCATGATATCATCCATATGTTTTTGGAACAATGGACGCATAATGTCTTTTAATTCTTCTGATAAACGGAATGCCTCTACTTTTGCAGGATTAGACAATCTGTCCATCATATTGGTAATTCCTCCATGTTTTAAAGCCTCAGTTGTAGTTTCCCACCCATATTGAATTAATTTGGCAGCATAACTTGCATCAATTCCTTCTTCTACCATTTTGTCAAAAGATAAGATAGCACCTGTTTGTAACAAACCACATAAAATGGTTTGTTCTCCCATTAAATCAGATTTAACCTCAGCAACAAAAGAAGATGCTAAAACCCCAGCTGTGTGACCTCCAGTGGCAACTGCATAAGCTTTTGCTTGTGCCCAACCTTTTCCTTCAGGATCATTTTCTGGATGTACTGCAATTAATGTTGGTACTCCAAAACCTCTTTTAAATTCTTCACGAACTTCAGATCCAGGGGATTTTGGTGCTACCATAATTACGGTTAAATCTTTACGGATTTGCATCCCTTCTTCTACGATATTAAAACCGTGAGAATAACTTAATGTAGCTCCTTTTTTCATTAAAGGCATCACTGCATTTACAACATTGGTATGTTGTTTATCTGGCGTTAAGTTAATTACTAAATCTGCTGTTGGCAACATTTCTTCATAACTACCTACAGCAAAATTATTTGTTGTAGCATTAATGTAAGATTGTCTTTTTTGATCAATAGCTGCTTGTCTTAACGTATAAGATATATCTAAACCTGAATCTCTCATGTTTAGACCTTGATTTAAACCTTGTGCTCCACAGCCCACAATAACAATTTTCTTTCCTTTTAATGCGCTTACACCGTCTTCAAATTCTGAAGCCTCCATAAAACGACATTTTCCTAATTGTTCTAGTTTTTCTCTTAATGTTAATGTGTTAAAATAATTTGACATTGTTGTTTATTTAATTGTTTTTGATTGCTTGTAAAAGCGATGATATTTTCATTTCTTCTTTGGTAACTGCTATTAACCCTGATCTTGTATATTGCATAATGCCAAAAGGAGCTAATTGATGATATAACTCAACTATTTCTTCTTTTTTTCCTGATTTTTCTAGCACAAAAAATTCTCTATTTACAGTTACAATTCTCGAATTACTTTCTTTTATAATGTTCTGAATTTGACGTTCTTCGAACAATAATTCTGATTTAATTTTAAACAAACCTGCAATTTGATAAATAATTTCATCAAGATTGTGATAGTATGCTTTAATTACCTCTACTTGCTTTTCTATCTGACCAATAATTTTTTTGATGTTTACCTCATCCATATTTACAACAATAGTAAATTTAGAAACTCCTTCTATTTCTGATGGAGAGGTATTTAAACTCTCTATGTTAATGTGTCTTCTTTGGAATATTGCTGAAATTCTGTTCAGCAGTCCTATATTATTTTCAGTATAAATTGATACCGCGTATAATTGTTTTTCTTCTGTACTCATTTTATGTTCTTTAACTGAGACTTCTCGATACTATTTTTTTCATTCTTCAAAAAATCACTCGAAGTGACATTTCTTAAAACTTCCTATTCTAGACGAATGTCTGAGACACTGGCTCCTGATGGAATCATAGGAAACACATTATCTTCTTTTTCTACACAAACCTCTAAGAAATACGCTTCTTTACTCTCCATCATTTCTTTTACAGCTGGTGCTAATTCTTCTCGTTTTGTCACTTTTTTTGCCTTGATATAGTATCCTTCTGCAATTGCCACAAAATTTGGGTTTACCATTTCTGTAGAGGCATATCTTTTGTCAAAAAATAACTGTTGCCATTGACGAACCATCCCTAGGAAATCGTTGTTTAAGACCACTACTTTTACAGCTGCTTTTTGTTGAAAAATAGTACCCAATTCTTGAATAGTCATTTGGTAACCTCCATCACCAGAAATAGAAACTACTTCACGTTCTGGAGCTGCCATTTTTGCACCAATTGCTGCTGGCAAACCAAAACCCATTGTTCCTAAACCACCAGAAGTAATATTACTTTTAGATACGTTAAAATCAGCATATCTACATGCAATCATTTGATGCTGACCAACATCACTTACAATAGCAGCTTTACCTTCACTTTGAATGTTGATTTCTTTCAACACCTCAGCCATAGTTAAACCTTCTTTTGTTGGATATAAATCGTTTTTTATGACTTTATCGTATTCGATTTTATATAAATCCTTAAATTTTTGATGCCATTCGTCGTGAGAATTTTCATTTAATAATGGTAATAACATTTCTAAACTCGCTTTAGCATCACCTAAAACTGCAACATCTGTTTTTACGTTTTTATCAACTTCTGCAGCATCAATTTCAAAGTGAATTACTTTTGCTTGTTTTGCATAGGTATCTAAACTGCCTGTTACACGATCATCAAAACGCATCCCAATTGCAATTAAAACATCGCATTCATTGGTTAACATATTTGGCGCATAATTTCCGTGCATACCAACCATACCCACATTTAAAGGATGAGAAGTTGGAATTGCTGAGGCCCCTAAAATGGTCCAAGCTGCAGGAATCCCTGCTTTTTCAACAACTGCTTTCAACTGCTCTTCTGCCTTACCTAAAATTACTCCTTGTCCCCAAACAATTAATGGTTTTTTTGCTGAATTAATAATATTAGCAGCTTCTTCAACCTTTGTAATATTTGTTTCTGGAATAGGATTATAACTTCTTATTTGTGTACATTTTTTGTATGAAAAATCAAATTCATCAAATTGAGCATCTTTAGTAATATCAACTAAAACAGGACCTGGTCTTCCACTTTTTGCGATGTAAAATGCTTTAGCTATTGCTTCTGGAATATCTTCTGCTTTGGTTACTTGACAGTTCCATTTAGTAACTGGAGTTGAAATACCCACAATATCGGTTTCTTGAAATGCATCTGAACCTAATAAATGAGATGGCACTTGCCCTGTAATACACACCATGGGTGTAGAATCTATTTGTGCATCTGCAATACCAGTAATTAAATTGGTTGCTCCTGGTCCAGAAGTAGCCATTGCTACACCTACTTTTCCTGAAATTCTTGCATAACCTTGAGCAGCATGTGTTGCTCCTTGTTCATGACGTGTTAAAACGTGATGAATCTTACCTTGATATTTGTACAACTCATCATATACAGGCATAATTGCTCCTCCTGGATATCCATAAAGAATATCTACTCCTTCTTCAATTAAACACCTAACAATTGCCTCACTACCAGAAATACGGTCTGTAGTTTTGGTAGCTTTTTTTTGTGTTTTTATGGTTTGTGTATCCATATTATTTTTCTTTTTGGATTAGAGAACAAAGAGAAAAGAATTAAGACTTTGTAATATGTCATCTTTCTTCTTTTTCTACACTCTCTTTTCTCTATTTTTTTACAAATCTGTAACACATCCTTTAGATGCAGATGCTACTGATTTTGCATACTTGTATAAAATTCCTTTTTTATGTTTTGGCTCAGGAGCTGTCCAATTTGCTCTTCTTTCTGCCAATTCTTCATCAGAAATTAACACATTGATAGAATTATCTTCTGCACTAATTCTGATTTTATCTCCTGTTTCAATCAATCCAATAGCACCTCCATTTATTGCTTCTGGTGTAATATGCCCTACCACAAAACCATGGGTACCTCCAGAAAAACGACCATCTGTAATTAATGCCACAGATTTTCCTAAACCTGCTCCCATAATTAAGGATGTTGGTTTTAACATTTCTGGCATTCCTGGACCTCCTTTTGGACCTACATATCTAATGACGACCACATCTCCTTTTTCAACTTCTCCATTTGAAATTCCAGTATTTGCAGCTTGTTCACCATCATAAACGACGGCTTTTCCTTCAAACAATAAACCTTCGTTTCCAGAAATTTTTGCTACAGCACCTTCTTCAGCAAGGTTACCGTATAAAATCTGTAAGTTTCCAGATTTTTTTAATGCATTTTCTTTTTGATAAACAATGTCTTGTTCTTCAAATTCAATAGCTTCAACATCTGCTAAATTTTCAGCTAGAGTTTTACCTGTAACTGTCATACAATCTCCATGTAAATATCCGTTTTCCAACAAATATTTCATAATTGCTGGTATTCCTCCAATTCCATGAACATCTTCCATTAAGTATTTTCCTGATGGTTTTAAATCACCAATTAATGGAGTTTTATCACTTACTCTTTGAAAATCTTCTAATTTAAAATCGATATCTGCTGCATGTGCAATTGCTAAAAAGTGCAATACTGCATTTGTAGAACCACCTAGAGCGTTTACTAAAGTAACCGCGTTTTCTAAAGATTTTTTTGTAATAATATCTTTAGGTTTTAGATCTAATTCTAATAAATTTTTAATGGCTCTAGCATATCTTTCTGCTTCAGATAATTTATTTGGGTTTTCAGCAGGAATAGATGAATTATAAGGTA
Organism: Polaribacter septentrionalilitoris; assembly: GCF_009832745.1. Classification (GTDB taxonomy): domain Bacteria; phylum Bacteroidota; class Bacteroidia; order Flavobacteriales; family Flavobacteriaceae; genus Polaribacter; species Polaribacter septentrionalilitoris. Next base: position 74,932 of record NZ_VRMJ01000005.1, read on the forward strand.
ATGCAAACCCCATACATTCAATAGCTGAAGCCATAGTATTTGCAGTGTACATGCCACCACAAGCACCTGCTCCAGGAATAGACTTCTTTATAATTTCTTTATATTCTACTTCGTCAATTTCACCTGCAACTTTTTGACCTAAAGCTTCAAAAGCCGAAACAATATTTAATTTTTTTCCTTTGTGTTCTCCTGACGCAGTAGAACCTCCATACATCATTATTGATGGGCGATTTAAACGCAACATCGCCATAATTGATCCTGGCATGTTTTTATCACAACCCACAATAGCTATTAAACCATCATAACTCTGTGCATTCATAACTGTTTCAATAGAATCTGCTATAATATCTCTAGAAACTAAAGAGTAATTCATACCTGAAGTCCCCATAGAAATACCATCAGAAACGCCAATTGTATTGAATCCTAAACCGACCATATCAGCAATATTACACTCTACTTTGACTTCGTCTTTTAAACGATTTAAGTGCATATTACACGGATTGCCATCATAACCTGTACTGGCAATACCGATTTGTGCTTTCTGCATATCTTCATCAGTTAATCCTGCTGCATACAACATTGCTTGTGATGCTGGTTGAGATTCATCTTGTGTTAATCTGCTGCTATGTTTGTTTAGTTTCATTTACTATTTTATTCTATTTGTTGACTAAATTATTCTATTTCGCTATTTTTATTGCATAAAATTAAATATAATTCTTTACTTTCAAGTGTTAAAAAAACAACGTAAATTACTGTTTACTAAATAATTAACCCTATTCTAATATGATGTTCAATTGTTAAAATAAATGCAATAAAAAACCTTCCATTTTACAGGAAGGTTTCTATTTAAATATTATATATAAATATCACTTCCTTATCATGTCGTAATTATTACGATGACAACGATAATAGAAATAATATTTAAAATTTGTTTTTTCATTCTCTAACCAAATATTTGAAAATCAAATCTTGTTTTCCAAATAAAATTTTAATTATTTTAGATAATAGTGCTTTGCCCCATATGAATGTTTTTAAAATTCATATTACTATCTTCTTGATTCTGAATATAATCAGCAATAAAATCTCCAATTTTAGAGGTTAATGCCGCTGTTTGATTTTTAGCTTTTAAATCTTGTGTTGTAATTCCTAAATCTAAAGATTTATCTACAGCTCTTTGAATTGCATCTGCTTCTTCCTCTAAACCTAAATATTCTAACATCATTGCCGCTGACAATATTGACGCTAAAGGGTTTGCAATTTCTTTTCCTTTTGCTTGAGAGTAGGTTCCGTGAATTGGTTCAAATAAAGCATATTTTTCACCAATAGAGCTTGATGCCAACATACCAATAGAACCTCCAATAACAGTAGCAACATCAGATATAATATCACCAAAAAGGTTTTCTGTTAAAATAACATCAAACTGTGTAGGGTTCATCACAATTTGCATTGCAGCATTATCTATGAACATAAAATCTAAAGCTACATCTTTATATTCTTTTGCTATTTCAGTAACTGTTTTTCTCCAAAGTCTTGATGTTTCTAAAACGTTTGCCTTATCTATTAATGTTACTTTTTTGTTTCTATTCTGAGCTTCTTTGAAAGCTAAATGTGTAATTCTGGTAATCTCATCTACAGAGTATTGACATGCATCATAAGCTACTTTTTTATCTTTACTTAATTCTTTTCTACCAAAGTAGATTCCACCTGTTAATTCTCTAAAAATAGCGATATCTGTACCTGCTATAATATCTTTTTTAAGTGGAGAGTTTTTTAGTAATTTTTGATATGCTTTTATTGGTCTAATGTTACAAAACAATTCTAGTTCTTGTCTTAATTCCATTAAACCTTGCTCAGGTCTTATTTTAGCTGACGGGTCGTTATCAAACCTAGGATCACCAACAGCACCAAATAAAATTGCATCTGCTTCTTTACAGGTTCTTATGGTTTCTTCTGGTAGAGGAACTCCTGTTTTATCTATCGCACAAGCTCCCATTTGAGCTTCTTTGTATAAAAAAATATGGTCATACACTTCAGCAACAGCATCTAATGCTTTCTTTGCTTGATTGGTAACTTCAGGACCAATTCCGTCTCCGGGAATTACTGCAAATGTATATTTCATTTTCTACTCTTATTTGTCGTATCAAAGGTAGTTATTTATTTTAAATTAGTCGACTCAAAAATCACAACTACCTATGAAGACAAAGTTACTTTGATTGATGTATATTATTTATTTATGCTATTGCAACTTTAGAAGTTTTATTCACTTCTTTCATGATATTATGAATATCTTGATCTTTAACTTCTTTTTGTTGATCTGCAGTTCTTAAAAACTCTTGATAAGCAACGTCTAATTGTAATTTGGTTAATTCATAACCTATTTTCTTAGATCTGTAAGCTAATGCTGCTCTACCACTTCTTGCCGTTAATACAATGGCGCTTTCTGTAACTCCAACATCTTCAGGATCCATAATTTCATAAGTCTCTCTGTTTTTGATAACACCATCTTGATGAATTCCAGAACTGTGTGCAAATGCATTTGCTCCAACAATTGCTTTATTAGGTTGTACAGGCATCCCCATACTTTCACGAACCATTATACTTGTATCATACAATAGTTTTGTATTGATACTTGTTTCTAAATTTAAATATGGATGCTGTTTCAACACCATTACAACTTCTTCTAAAGCTGTATTTCCTGCACGCTCACCAATACCATTAATTGTACATTCTATTTGACGAGCACCATTAATAACGCCAGAAATTGAATTTGCAGTTGCCATACCTAAATCATTATGACAGTGGCAAGAAAGAATTACATTATCAATTCCTTTTACATTTTCACGTAAGTACTTCATTTTAGCTCCATATTCTTCAGGTAAACAATATCCTGTTGTATCTGGAATATTTAAAACAGTAGCTCCTGCTTTAATAACTTCTTCACAAACTCTTGCAAGGTATTCATTATCTGTTCTACCAGCATCTTCTGCATAAAACTCAACATCTTCTACAAAAGATTTTGCGTAAGAAACTGCTTTAACAGCTCTTTCAATTACAGCCTCTCTAGATGACTTAAATTTGAACTGAATATGAGAATCACTTGTTCCAATACCTGTATGAATTCTTGGGTGCTTCGCAAATTTTAAAGCTTCTGATGCAACTTTAATATCATTTTCTACAGCTCTGGTTAAACCACAAACTGTTGCATTTTTTACAATTTTTGCAATTTCTGAGACTGAATTAAAATCACCAGGGCTTGACACTGGAAAACCTGCTTCAATAACATTTACTCCGAGTAAGTCTAATCTTTCAGCAATTACTAATTTTTGCTTAGTATCTAACTTACAACCTGGAACTTGTTCTCCATCTCTCAATGTAGTATCAAAAATTTGAACCTTATTATCTTGCATAATTTATGTAAAGATTATCTTATTATATATCAAATGTATGTATAGAGATTAAAATAAATAGTTATTTTTACCATTCTATACGATTTCTAATTTCGTTTAAAAAAACATAAATACTTTATTATCAGTTTTTTATGAGTAAAAGTGTTACATCAGCCAATCAACAAAATGATGCTCTTTTTGTTTTAATTAAGTCTTTAACTAAATCTGAGAAGAGACAATTTAATCTCTATGTGGGTAGATTAGATGGCAATGTTGATGCTAAATTCTTCTCATTATTTAAATTTTTAGAAAAGTTAAAAACTTATGACGAAAAAGTAATTATTGGAAGCGGAATTGTATCTAAGCAACAATTATCTAACTTAAAAGCACATTTATACAAGCAAATTTTGATTAGTTTACGACTGAATCCCGCACATAAAAATGTAAGAATTCAAATTAGAGAGCAATTGGATTTTGCAACAGTTTTATATCAAAAAGGGTTGTACAAACAAAGTTTAAAACTTCTTGACAAAGCTAAAAACATGGCTTTAGATAATGAAGAAAAAAACATTGCTTACGAAATTGTTGAACTCGAAAAAGTAATTGAAACACAATACATTACAAGAAGTTTAAGTAATAGAGCAGATCAACTCTCAATACAAGCTAAAGATTTAAGTCAGCAAAATGTTATTGCCAGTAAATTATCTAATTTATCACTGCAATTGTATAGCCACTTACTACAAAATGGATATGTTAAAAATGAAGAAGAGTTAAAATTTATTGACAAGTATTTTAACGATAGAATGCCTAAGTATGATTATCAAAAATTAGGTTTTCGTGAAAGATTATGGTTAAATAAAGCGCATTTATGGCATAGTTTTTTAGTTCAAGATTTTCTATTAAGTTATAAATATGCTAGAAAATGTGTAGACTTATTTGATAGTCAAAAATTAATTAATCTTCACCCTGTTTTTTATTTAAAGTCAAAAAATTATTTATTAGAAGCTTCTTTTCTAGTTAAAAAAGTAACTACTTTTAAAAAGGAATTGATGCATTTTGAATCTGAAATTGACAAGAAGTTAATACCAATGAATACCAATACAGAACTCCTAATTTTCCTGTATTTCTATTCTAACAAATTGCATTTACACTTTTTGGAAGGTTCTTTTGAAAAAGGAGAATATTTGGTAGATGTAATCAATAATAAAATTTACAAATACAAAAACAGACTTGACAATCATTATGTAGTTTTACTCTATTATAAAATTGCTTGTTTGTATTTTGGAATGGGTAAAAACAGAGAATGTATTTCTTATTTACAGAAAATTATTAAGTCTAAAAACTTAGGTTCTGCAGAAGATTTACAATGTTTTGCTCGTATTTTAAATCTGATAGCACATTATGAATGTGGATTAGATTATGATTTGGAAAGACAATTTTTAGATACCTATAAATTCTTACTGAAAATGGAGAACTTACAAGAAGTTCAAAAAGTTTTCTTGACCTCTATAAGAGATTTAAGTGATGTTTTTCCGCATGAAATTAAAAACGAATTCAAGAAAATTCATACAAAGTTAAAAGTGTTCGAAAACCATCCTTATGAAAAAAGAGCGTTCTTGTATTTAGATATTTTGTCTTGGTTAGAAAGTAAAATCCAAAATAAACCCATTGCTTTAATTATTAAAGAAAAGACAAATCAATTAGCTAAGTAGTAAAAAAAACACATTTGAAACACTAATTTTTTAACAGATTAATATAAATTAGTTAAATTCAAGAAATAATCACTATTCAAAGGTAGAAAATTAAATAATACTGCTATTTTTGTCTCGTGAATCAATCGTATTTTCATATCAATTCAACTTCAACTACTTCTTTAGTGGTTACTTCTATGCGCACTATTACACGCACATCTACAACAATTACCCTTTAGGGGTTATACTATATTCATATCATAAAAGGTTATCTATTGTTTCGTAAAAATGAAACAAAATCAATAAAATATAAATTACACAAACTATTCATTACAAATGAAAGTATTAAAATTTGGAGGCTCATCCGTAGCAAATTCAGAAAACATAAAACAAGTTTTAGACATTATTGCTAAAGAAGCAAAAGATCAAAAAGTAGCAGTTGTTGTTTCTGCTTTTGGGAAAACAACTAATAAGTTATTAGCGGGTGCAAATGCTGCTTTAGATGATATTTTAAGCGCCAAAGAAACCATTGAAAGTATTAAAGAATTACATTTTGAGGTTCTGGATAATTTAATTTTAAAAAATACGAAAGAAGTTAATAAAGAAATAACTTACTTATTTGATAGATTATTATCTATATACGAAGGTATTTTTCTATTGCAAGAGTTATCTAACAAAACCTTAGCGAAAGTTTCTAGTTTGGGAGAGCGTTTGTCTTCTTTTCTAATAGCGTATGCTGCCAAAGAAAAGATAGACGCAACTCACCAAGAAAGTAGAGATTTAATTGTTACGAATAGTAACTACTTAAATGCTCAGGTAAATTTTAAAAAAACGAATAAGAACATACAAGATTTCTTTAAAAACAATTCTCATCAAGTTACCGTTTTAGGAGGTTTTATTTCTTCAAATTTAGACGGAGAAACCACTACTTTAGGTAGAGGTGGTTCTGATTTTTCAGCTGCTATTTTTGCTGCTGCTTTAGATGCTGATGAATTACAAATCTGGACTGATGTTAGTGGTATGTATACTGCAAACCCAAGAGTAGTAAAACAAGCTTTTGCCATTCCTGAGATTTCTTATGAAGAAGCAATGGAATTGTCGCATTTTGGAGCAAAGGTATTGTATCCGCCAACAATACAACCTTCGTTACGAAAAGAGATTCCAATTAGAATAAAAAATACATTTGATCCAGAAAACCACGGAACTTTAATTTCTAAAAATCCTAAAAACGGAAATGAAGTAAAAGGGATTTCTCATATCGAAGATATTAGTCTTATCACTTTAGAGGGTGGAGGAATGATAGGAATTCCTGGATTTTCGAAACGTTTGTTCGAAACACTTTCTCAAGCTAAAATTAATGTTGTTTTCATCACTCAAGCATCGTCAGAACATTCTATTTGTGTTGGTATTTATGATTCTGATGCCAATAAAGCTAAAGAACTTCTAGACGAAACGTTTAATATTGAGATTGATAGAAAAAAAATAAAACCTGTTCTAGTAGAAAATGATTTGGCAATTATTGCTGTTGTTGGAGAAAGCATGAAAAACTACCAAGGTTTAAGCGGACAAATGTTTAGTGCTCTTGGAAGAAATAACGTTAATGTTAGAGCAATTGCTCAAGGTTCATCAGAAAAAAACATATCTGCTGTTATTAATAAATACGATGCTAAAAAAGCTTTAAATACGTTGCATGAACAGTTTTTTGAAGAAAAAAACAAACAACTAAATCTTTTTGTGACAGGTGTTGGTAATGTTGGTGAACGTTTCTTAGCTCAATTGCATCAACAAAAGAAATTCTTAAAACAGAATTTAAAGTTAAATATTAGAGTCATCGGAATTTCAAATTCAAGAAAAATGGTTTTTGATAATTCTGGTATCGACCTAAAAAATTGGGCAACTCTTTTAGAGAATGGAGAACCTACAAGTTTGGACGGATTTTACAACAAAGTAAAAGAATGCAACCAAAGAAACAGTGTTTTTATAGACAACACTGCAAATCAAAAAGTTTCTGAAGTCTACGAAAAATACCTAAGAGATAGTATTTCTGTGGTTACTTGTAATAAAATTGCCTGTGCCTCAGATTTTGAAAATTACAAAACTTTAAAAGAGGTTTCTAAGAAATACAATGCTTCTTTTTTGTTTGAAACAAATGTTGGTGCAGGTTTACCAATTATTGATACGTTGAAAAACTTGGTCAATTCTGGTGATCAAATTCACAAAATTCAAGCCGTTTTATCTGGTAGTTTAAACTTTGTTTTCAATAATTTTAATGCAAAAACTACGTTTCATGACGTTGTTTTACAAGCACAAAAAGAAGGCTATACAGAACCAGATCCTAAAATTGATTTAAGCGGAGTTGATGTAGCAAGAAAAATTTTAATTCTAGCTAGAGAAAGTGGTTATCAATTAGAATTGGAAGACATTGACAACAATGCCTTTTTGCCAAAAGAGAGTTTAGAAACTTCAAATAATGATGATTTTTACGCATCACTAACAAAAAACGAATCTCATTTTCAAGAAATTTACAAAGCTGCTGCAGATAAAGATTGTCGTTTAAAATACGTTGCTGAATTTGTGGATAGAAAAGCAAATGTTGGTTTACAGCACATTCCATCAAATCATCCTTTTTACAATTTAGAAGGTAGTGATAATATTGTCTTATTTTTCACTGAAAGATATCCAGAAAACCCACTAATTATAAAAGGTGCTGGTGCTGGTGCAGATGTTACTGCTTCTGGTATTTTTGCGGATGTAATTCGAATTGCTAACAAATAGTTATTGGTTCTTAGTTTTTGGTTTTTGGCTGTGGCCTTAACTAAAAACCACGAACTACAAACCACAAACCAAAATAAATGGATTATTTAAAAATATTTGCTCCAGCTACAGTTGCCAATGTTTCATGCGGATTCGATTCTTTAGGATTTGCAGTTGATGAAATTGGTGATGAAATGACTTTTGTAAAAACACTTCGTAAAGGAGTAGAAATTACCGATATTACTGGTGCCAATTTAACATACAATGTTGATGAAAATGCTGCAAGTGCAGTGGTTAAAAAAATGCTATTAGATGCAGATGCAGATTTCGGTATTCAATTAACCATACATAAAGGTTTTTCTCCAGGAAGTGGTTTAGGTAGTTCAGCAGCAAGTGCTGCTGGTGCTGCTTTTGGTGCTAACAAGTTACTAGACAACAAATACTCTAATTTAGAATTGACAAAATTTTCCATGTTTGGAGAAGAAGTTGCTTGTGGTTCTGCAATTGCAGATAATGTTGCAGCTGCTATTTATGGCGGATTTGTATTAATTAGAAGTTATGAGCCTTTAGAAATCATAAAATTACCTGTTCCTGATGAATTAAGATTGGTGGCAATTCATCCACAAATAGAAGTAAGAACTGAGGATGCAAGAAATGTATTACCAAAAGAAATTGCTCTTAAAGATGCAGTTACGCAATGGGCAAATGTTGGTGGATTGATTAGTGGTTTACATGCTAAAGATTATAATTTAATTAGTAATTCTTTGGTGGATATAATTGTAGAACCTCATCGTAAGAAACTCATTCCTTATTTCGATGAAGTAAAAACTGCAGCTATTGATGCTGGCGCTTTAGGTGCTGGAATTAGTGGTTCTGGACCAACTATTTTTGCGTTGTGTAAAGGTGATGAAAGCATGAAAAATGTATATCAGGCTATTGAAAAAAGTTACCAAGATAAAGGAATTGATTTCGAATTATTTACATCAAAAGTAAATCAAGAAGGAATAAAAATTTTAAAATAGTTAATGGCTTTTAGAAATTGGTTTTTCAACTGAACTTTTAAACCAATCAAAAACTAAAAACTACGAACCAAAAACCAATAAAATGAACTATTACAGTTTACACCATAAATCACCAAAAACAACATTTAAGAATGCAGTTGTTAACGGAATTGCACCAGACAGAGGCTTGTATTTTCCTGAGTCAATTACGCCTTTATCAAAGAATTTTATAGACAATATTGCTAACTATTCAAACCATGAAATTGCTTTCGAAGCCATTAAACAATTTGTAGGTAATGAAATTCCTGATGAGAAATTAAAAGAAATTATTGCAGAAACTGTTTCTTTTGATTTCCCTGTTGTTCCTGTTGATAACAATATCGGAACTTTAGAATTATTCCATGGTCCAACTATGGCTTTTAAAGATGTTGGCGCAAAGTTTATGGCAAAATGTTTGGAGTATTTTAACCAAGATAATGATGATGAAGTAACGGTTTTAGTTGCTACTTCTGGAGATACAGGAGGTGCTGTTGCCAACGGATTTTTAGGTGCAAAAGGTGTAAATGTTGTTATCTTATATCCATCAGGAAAAGTAAGTGATATTCAAGAAAAACAGTTAACCACTTTAGGACAAAATATTACCGCTCTTGAAGTTGATGGAGTTTTTGATGATTGTCAAGAAATGGTGAAAACTGCTTTTTTAGATGATGAAATTCAAAAAACATTAACTTCTGCAAACTCCATAAATGTAGCACGTTGGTTGCCACAAATGTTCTATTTTTTCTTTGCATACAAGCAATTACACAAACAACATAAAGACCTTGTTTTTTCAGTTCCAAGCGGAAATTTCGGTAATATTTGTGCAGGAATTATGGCTCAAAAATTGGGTTTACCTATCAAACATTTTGTAGCTTCTACCAATGTAAATGATACAGTTCCTAATTATTTGGTTGATGGTATTTACAAACCAAAACCATCAAAAGCAACCATTTCTAATGCTATGGATGTTGGAAATCCAAGTAATTTTATTAGAATTCAACAACTATTCAACAACGATTTAAACGCGCTTAAAAGTGCTTTTTCTTCCTATAGCTTTTCGGATGATGAAACTCGTGAAACGATGAAAGAAATCTATAAAAATTCTGGTTATATTGCTGATCCTCATGGAGCTGTAGGTTATTTAGGATTACAAAAACATGGTTTGCAAGAACATGAATATGGAATCTTTTTAGAAACTGCACATCCTGTAAAGTTTTTAGATGTTGTGGAAGAAACGCTACCTGTTCAAGTTGCAATTCCAGAACAAATTAAAAAAGTAATTGACAAAGAAAAAGTAGCTATAAAAGCTGCTTCTTATGAAGATTTAAAAAATTATCTTTTACAATAATAAAAGTATAAAATTGAGAATAGTATTTTTTGAGGACGTAAAAACTAAAGTTTTTACGTCCTCATTTTTTTATTTTAAAATTAGTTTTCGTGTGGTTTGTTTATACCCATTGCTTATTTTTAATAGATATATACCTGAAGAAGCCTTATCAAAAAATAGTTTTTCAGAAAAATAACCTCCAACATTTGTAAATACTTTTTTATCAATTAGTCTTCCTGAAAGGTCTAATAATTGTATTGAGACTTTATTAGAATCTACAGTTTGTAAGTTTACTGTAAACTCTCCTTTTGTTGGGTTTGGATATAAATTAAATCCATCAAAAGTAACATCATTCACAGAAGCTGTATTATCAATAACTATTGTATAATCTTCTGTTTCTCCCCATTCTGTTAAATGATCAGAATCGCAAGCCCCACCTCCAGGTAAAATACTATCATCAAAGTATTCTATGAATATTCTCATTCTGGTTTCACCAAAAACTGCATTTGTAGGTACAGTTATGTTTTTGGTAGCTGTAGCTATTGGTGTTGTAAATTTACCTAAATCATACATTTCTGTATTAACATCAAATATAAAATCTCTGTTCCAATCTATATAAACAAAGCATTGATCTCTAAATCCATCAGTATCAAAGGTAACACTTACTTGGTGTGTATCTCCTCTTTTAACATTGGTTTTGATTGATGTAAAATCTTGATATCCGTCTACAGTATCGTTTCCAGAAGCATTATTAATGGTATTAAAGACAACCCTAGTTATATGTTCAGATCCACTTGCTTCATCAGTAAAAGTAGACGAGCAATAAGTAGGTGTTAATGTTTTAAAAGTAAAAGTATTCGAATAATTTCCTTCACTACAATTATTTTTCGGCTTTACTCTCCAAAAGTAAGTTGTATTTACAGACAAGTTAGTTAGTTCATAAGAATTTGTTGTAACATTTCCACTAGAAAATATATTTGCAAAACCAGAGTCTGTTGCTACCTGAACATCGTAACTACTGGCATTATCAGCAAAAACCCATTTTAAATTTGTATTTAAATCAACATTTATAGCGTTATTGATAGGTGATGTTAAATTCACTTCCCCTAAACTATCTGTTGTAATTTTTAAAGTAACAGCAAGGTTTTGAGTAACACTGTTAGAATTACCAACAACATTAATTATATAATCTTGAGCTGAAACACCATTTAAGTTAGAAACATTCATTGTAACATTACCATCACTACTTATAGAAGTGGGCGAAAAGGTTACTGTGGTATTAGATGGTTGACCAGTTGCTGATAAAGAAACATTTTCTGAAAAACCGTTTACAAAATTAAAATTTAAAGTATAACTAGCTGTTTGATTTCCTGAATTACAAGCTGACTGTAAGCCGCTTGTGTTAGTGATTTCAAAAGAGGGTACAGAAGATTCTATGGTAAATTCTGATGCATTAATATTATAAAATATATTATCTGCTGCCTGAACCATAATTCTTGCTTCAGTTGTTGGATTATTAGGTACTGTTATTTGCTCACTTCCGTCATTTGGTGTATTTGCTTTTAAAACAATAGGAAAGGTCAATCCACCATCTGTTGACAGTAAAATATTTACATTTTTACAATTAACAGGTGCTACATCAGATGTTCCTTTACTCCAAGTAACGGTTTCAGAAAAGCCAGATTTCCAAACTACTCCAGAAGCTGCCTGCGATACTACTTGAAAAGGAGTAATATCAACAACCGTAACTTTCATATCATCTCTTGAGATACCTCCACCACCATTATGATTATCTCTTACTGTTAATGCAAAATTCATTTCTCTTGCAACTGTTGATATAACTTCCCACGTAGAAGAAATACTACCTCCAATAACTGTCGCTAAATCAGGCATATATCTGTTTGGAGATGTTTTTGATGGTAATGATCTAAACAATGGACCTCCAGTACTTACTGAAGAAGGAGGCATGGTTGCTATTTCTACATCTGTTTGTTCCCAATTATAGGTTAAGCTAGAAATTCCATCAGAATCTGTAGCAGATCCTTTTAATATGAATGGTGTAGATTTGGGTATGCTATAATCTAAACCAGCGTTCGCTATTGGAGCAGTATTACCTGTAGCTGAAGAAGTATAACATGTTGCACTAGATTGAATATAGTTTAATATTTCTGTAATACTTACCGCATGAAAATGATCATCACCTTGAGTTTGCACGTTAGGAGCACAAATACCTGCATACGCCATAATTGTAGATCCACTACCAGGTTCTACTGCTGTACTAGACTCTCTATTACCGCTACAAGAGTTATTAAAAGTATGATTTGCTCCAAATTGATGCCCTATTTCGTGTATTACAAAATCAATATCATAAGCATCCCCAACTGGCGCTAACCTTCCTGTAACTCCCTGTGCTTTTGTTGATGTTTTACAAGCAGATCTAAATGCTGCTATACCAGCATTATCACCAGTACTAAAAACATGGCCAATATCGTAGTTTGCATTACCTATTTTACTGTCTATAACAGATTGAATTTCTCCAATTAAAACACCTTCATTTGAATTTGTTAAGTTATCTGTATTGGCATCTAAAAAAATAATTTGCTCATTATTATCTATTATTTTTAATTTAACTGATAAATCTTTTTCCATAACTACATTTACTCTTGTTATCGATGTATTCATTGCTGATAATACTGCAGCCTTTTTAACTGCTGTTGTTGCATTAGCGGGTATATTTTGTCTAGTTAAATGAAACTGAGCATACTCTCCTGTACACGCCAAAGCTAAACGAAAAGTTCTTAGAAAACCATTAGCACTCTCTGTAGAAAACACTGAGTTATTAGAAACACCTTCTTTAGATTCTTGAACCATACAGACAAACTCCTTATCTTCAAGGTTTAAATCTTCTCTTGAATAAGAAATATATTCTTTTTTATCTTTAGAATATGGGTCTACATACAGTGTCTTTTTTCCTGCAGTAAAAACTACAGCATGAAAACCATCTGTACCCATACTGATTTTAGCAATAGAATTAGGATTATCTATACCATAAGCAGTATAAGATTTAATCATTGGAAATTTATTAGCTAGTTCTAATGATAAACTCGATGTTTCTTCTACAATATATTCAGAAAAACCACCTTCAGAATTTGGTAAAGACAGTGTTGGTTTATTTTTTGTATTTATTTTATTAGAAAAACGTGTTGCATTAAAAGACAATAATTTAAATTCTTTTGGAAAGTTTGGCTTTTTTAAGATCTCCTTTTTTTGAAGGTGATAGGTTTCTTTGTTGATTTTAGCCCACACTTCTTGAGCATGCAAAGAACTTATGTTAAGCAAAGAAATTGCAAAAACAAAAAAAAGAAGTATTCTAATTTTCATAAATACGTAATTTAAAATAGATAAATACAGAATGTTTCAAATATAATGAAATAATTATCTTTGTAGTCGAGAATATGAATAGAAACATACTGTTAAAAGACTTATCTGTAAAAGATTATAAAGAAACTTGGGATTATCAAACTACGCTATTACAAGAAATTGTTGATGTTAAGATTGATAACCGAAGAAACGACCACAATAATATTACCAAAAATCATTTCTTATTTGTTGAACATTCTCATGTATATACGTTAGGTAAAAGTGGAGATATGAGTAATCTGTTATTGAACGAAAAGCAATTAACAGAAAAAGGAGCCACTTTTTATAAAATAAATAGAGGTGGAGATATTACATATCATGGTCCTGGTCAAATAGTGGGTTATCCTATTTTAGATTTAGAAAACTTTTTTACAGACATTCATAAATACCTTCGTTTATTAGAGGAAACCATTATTTTAACTATCGCAGAATACGGAATTAAAGGTACAAGAAGCAAAGGAGAAACTGGTGTTTGGTTAGATGTTGGAACACCTTTTGCTCGTAAAATTTGTGCTATGGGAATTCGTTCTTCACGTTGGGTAACCATGCACGGTTTTGCACTGAATGCTAACGTAGATTTAGGTTATTTTGATAATATTATACCCTGTGGTATTCGTGGAAAAGCAGTAACTTCTATGGAGGCTGAACTAAATAAAAAAGTAGATCTACAAGAAGTAAAAAGTAAAATTTTAAAGCATTTTAAAACTTTGTTTGAGGTTGATGAGTTTTTGATGGGTTAATGGTTTATGGTTTATGGTTTATGGTTTATGGTTTATGGAAAAATGTAGATTTCTCACAACTAACAACTAACAACTAACAACTAACAACTAACAACTAACAACTAACAACTAACAAACCTACTTCTCCTCATTAAAATAGACTTTATAGTATTTCATCTTCTTTTCTTCGTCATAACCTCTTTCTAAATATTCTGATGCTGCTTCTGGTGCATCTACATCTAATTTAATATTGATGTTTGTATCTAGTTTAATTTCTGTTTTTAACTTACTTTTTTCCTTTTTTAAGACAACGCCAGAAACATCAAAATTATTTCTAATCAAGACATCATTTAAGGTTTCGAAATGCTTTTTATAATCATCAAACAACTCTTTGTGTTTGTCTTCCTCAAAAATTTCGTCTTTAAAATTATGATAATCTACAGCTTCATGTTCTTTAAAATAATCTACGGTATTTGCTAAGAAATTTCCTTGTTCGTGCATGCCCAATTCGGGTTTAATTACCTCTTCTGAAAACTCTTTACACAATTCTAAATAATTTTGAGTATGTGAATTATAATCGTCTGCTAATTTTACACCCAAAAAATTCTTAATCCAATATTGTGCATCGTAATTGTTATTATCAACAGAAAAAACAACGGTACCTTCTGTGTCAGATGTATTTAAAATTAAACAACCTTTATCTATTTTTTTTGTTGAAATTCCTTTTTGAACCACAACATCCCAACTTTCATTATCATCTAAATAGGTTTGAAAAAAATCGACTTTATTTTCAATTTTAAAAATTCCGATTCCTTCTGTTAAGACATCTTTGTATTCTAAGCCTTCGATAAAAACAACAATTACATCCCCTGTTTTAATTTGTGCAGAATTAGATTGTTCATACAAATGATTCACAAAATTCTTAGAGTATTCTATAAAAGTAGTTTCATCAGAAAAAACTTCTGTAGCATAGTTATTGAGCTCGTTTAAACGAACATCAGCATGATGGGTAAAACGATAACTTTGTGTTAAACTTCCAAATGGTTTTAACAAGAAACTTTTCATTAAATCGTAACTTTCCTGATCAAAACGAATGAGATCTTCAGAAAACACATTATGACCACTATTAAATTTATTAGCGACTTTATGTAAGATACATTTGGTAATTTCTGCTCTGGTTTTTTTAATCATCATTTGAAAATTTGAAACGTAAAAATAATTTAAGTTTTTAAATAATTTGATGTTATTTCTGAAAGTTTATAAACAAGTTTAGTCCTGATTGAACCTTTCGTCAAGCTCAAGATAGGCTATCTGTCTGAGCTCTTTTGAGGAAGGAAAAAAGTGAGTAGTGAAAGTAGCAATTAGCTTCTAAAAATCTAGTTTCAGTTGTTCTGGTAATAATTTAAAAGATTTTCTGTGGTATTTTGTTGGCCCAAACTCACGAATTGCATTTCTGTGTTCTTTGGTAGGATAGCCTTTATTTTTCTGCCAATTATACATAGGGTATTCTTCATGAATTTTTGCCATATATTCATCTCTATATGTTTTTGCTAAAACTGATGCAGCAGCTATACTTAAGTATTTTGCATCGCCTTTTACAATAGTTTCATGCGGAATTTCTTTGTAGTTTTTAAACTTGTTTCCATCTACAATTATAAATTCTGGTTGTGTTTTTAGCATTGCTATAGAACGATGCATCCCAGTAATAGAAGCTTGCAAAACATTAATCTTGTCTACTTCTTCTTGCCAAACAAAAGAAACTGCAAATGCAATGGCATTTTCTTCTATAAAAGGCCTTAATTGATCCCTTCTTTTTTCAGACAATTGCTTAGAATCATTTAAAAATGGGTGCGAAAATTCTTTAGGTAAAATAACTGCTGCTGCTACAACTGGCCCAGATAAACATCCTCTACCAGCTTCGTCTGTACCTACCTCTAAAGAAAAACCACTGTAATTAGATTTCAACATCTTACAAATTAACAGATTTCCCCATAATTATTAACAACAATTTTCGTTTTATTATTTTACATTTGCCCTGCACAATCGTACTATGAGTAAACAAGTATTTTTATTTGTCATTTTAACTTTCATTTCAATTCATATTGGTTTTTCTCAGGCTATTACAGGAAGAACAGGTAGTGGACTTATTGGAACTCAACAAGATTCTATAAGTGGTTCTGGAGAAATTAAAGTAACCTTATCTGGAAAAACAAAATATACAGATTATAAAGTTTTTTCTCATCACAGAGATACAACTTACATAGATACTACGTTAACCATTCAAAAAGAATATAGATTCAACTACCTTAGAACTGATAATTTTGAGTTATTAGAGTTTCATAATCAAGGACAAACATTCACTAGTTTGGGGTATAATTTTGATAATTTAAATCTCTTTCCTGACATCGGTTTTTCTGCAAAACAGTTTAGTTATTTAGAAATTGAAGACATTAAATACTACGAAGTTCCTACAACTACTTCAGAAATAATGTACAGAACTGGTTTACAACAAGGGCAAGTTTTGGATGCTTTGTTTACCTTAAATTTTTCACCAAGATTAAATGTATCTCTTTCTTATAAAGGACTTCGTTCTTTGGGTGCTTACAGAAGATCTTTGGTGAGTAATGGAAATTTTAGAGGTGCTTTTCATTATAGAACTAAAGAAAATCAATATCAAATTAAAGGCCATATTACTACCCAAGATTTTTTTAATCAAGAAAGTGGTGGTTTACCACAAAGTGAAATTGACAAATTTCAAGATGATGATCCAAATTTTGAAACCAGAGCAAGATTAGATGTAAATTTAAATGATGCCGAAAATCAATTTGATGGAAACAGAGTCTATATAAATCATAGCTACAAGTTGTTATCGAGTAAAGATAGTATTACCAAAAAAGATTTTAGCAATTTGAAAATTGGACATGTTCTTACTAGTGAAACCAAAATTTACAGTTTTACTCAACCTAGCAACTCTGATGTTTTTGGAAATGTAAGTGATGCAGGAGCAACCAATAACGAAGCAAAATCTCAATTAAACAACAACGAATTTAATTTAGAATTTAATTCTAAATATGTTCTTGGTAAATTTAAAGCCAAAGTAAATCTTACCAATTATTCTTATGGTTATGATAGTATTTTAAACAGTAACAGTGCTGGGACTATTTCTAAAATTAAATTAGAAGGTAATGCCATTTCTGTAGGTGCAGATTGGAATGCAAGAATTAAAAACTTTAAATTAAATGCTACAGGAACACTTACTCCTGGAAATAGTAGATTATCAGGAAACTTTTTTAAAGGAGAAGCTGTGTATGAGAAAGACAGTGTTTTTTCTGTAAAAGGAAGTTTACTACTCAGTTCTAAATCACCAAACTTTAACACATTATTACACCAAAGTAAGTTTGATGATTACAATTGGCAAAACGATGCTTTTAGCAATGTAAACACTAGAAATTTAGGTTTTGATTTGCAGTCTAAATGGCTAAATGGCTCTGTACATCTTACCAATATAGACAACTACACCTATTTTGATGAAAATAATACTCCACAACAATTTCCAGATCAAATTGTATATTTAAAAGCGAAAGTAAATAAAGAGATAAAATATTGGAAATTAGCATTAGACAACACTATAATGTATCAAAATGTAAGTAGTGGAAGTTCTGTATTTCGAGTTCCTGAACTTGTAACCAGAAACACATTATACTATACTGATTATTGGTTTAAAGGAAAACCAATGTTAGTAAATATTGGTGCTACGTTTAAGTACTTTACTAAATATCAAATGAATGCTTATAATCCATTATTATCTGAATTTACCATACAAAACACACAAGAAATAGGTTTTCCAACTGTTGATGTTTTCTTTAATGCGCAAGTAAGAAGAACTCGTTTATATTTTAAAATTGATAACGTCACCTCTGGTTTTGGACCTAAGAATTATTTCTCAGCACCAAATTATCCTTACAGGGATTTTACAATACGTTTTGGTTTGGTTTGGAATTGGTTTATATAAAAGCCTATCCTAAATCCTTCCCAAAGGGAAAGACTTTTAGTAAATTTGAGAATAAAAATAAAATCATTAAAGTAAAAGTATATAATACAATGTCACTTCGAGTGATTTTTGAAGAATGAAAAAATTATATCGAGAAGTTTTAAAATGAAAAATCAACTTAAAAACAACTGGAAACTCTTTTTAATGGCAAGTTTAACTTTAGGTTTAGCGCCTTTTAATCCGCCACATATTTGGGGTAAAATTCAATGGATTTTAGGCGGAAATGCTTTTTCTGGTAAAGATGCAATGCAAGCACAAGATTGGTTTGATGTTGTATTGCATGGAACTCCATGGGTTTTCTTGATAATTTCTTTAGTTCTAAACCTTATCAAAAAGAAATAATTACATATTCTCTAGAATTTCAAACTCCATTTCTGGTAAAAATCTACCTAGAATTGAACTCTCTCTTTCTGCAATAATTTTAAAACCATGTTTTTCATAAAATGATTTTGCATTTGGGTCTGATAAGACATTTATAATTGCAGAACTACCTTCAAGACAATAATCTTTTGCATGGTTTAGTAATTTTGTACCTAAACCTTGATTGATAAATTTAGGTGATACAAATAAAAACTCTAAAAAACTGGTTCTAATATTGGCTCTGTTTAAAATGTAAAAGCCAGCAATTTCATTATCAAGAACGTATTTGTAAATGTTCCATTCTTGGAACATTTTTGGTGTTACAGTTAAATCTTCTCTCCAACTTTCTATCAACTCATTAGAATATCCCCAAAAAGCTTTAGATTGTATAGCAATTTCAGTTAATTGTTTTGCATCAGAAACAGTAGCTTTAACAATCATTTTATTTCTTAACCAATTGACGAATCTTAATGTTTAACGCCGCAAAAAGTAAGGTGGTAAACGGACTTAAATAATTGAAGATTGCATAAACAAAATAATCTGCTACAGAAACTCCCAAAACTCCAGATTGATAAGCGCCACAGGTATTCCAAGGAATTAAAACCGAAGTTACTGTTCCAGAATCTTCTAAAGTTCTACTTAAATTTTCAGGCGCTAAACCTTTATCTTCATATGCTTTTTTAAACATTTTACCTGGAATTACCAAAGCCAAATATTGATCTGAGGCTATTACATTTAATCCCAAACAACTAATTACAGTACTGGCAAACAATCCAAAAACTGAACTCGCTACTGCCAATAAACTTTTGGTGATTTTTGCCAAGGCTCCTATAGCATCCATAATTCCACCAAAAACCATAGCACAGACAATTAAGAAAATGGTCCATAACATTCCGTTCATACCTCCAGAAGCAAAAAGTTCTGTCAATTTTTCATTATCTGTTTGAATTTGAATATCCGTTAAAACTGAATTGATAATAGTGCCTATTTTAGAATCTGACAAGCTTGTTAATACATCACTTTGAAAAATAAGAGCAAAAACAGCTGCCAATACTACTCCTGCACCTAAAGCAATTAAAGGTTTTGTTTTCTTTAAAATCATTGCGATAACAAGAACAGGCACAACAAATAACCAAGGTGTAATGTTAAAGGTATTGTCTATAGAAAGTAATAAATTACTAACATCTGTACTTCCAGTAGTTTCTGTAGTTGCACTTAAAATAGCAAACACAATTAATGTAACTAAAATAGTAGGCACAGTTGTAAACGCCATGTATTTGATATGGGTAAACAAGTCTGTTCCTGCCATTGCTGGTGCCAAATTTGTAGTATCAGAAAGTGGTGACATTTTATCACCAAAATACGCTCCAGAAATTACTGCTCCAGCAATCATTCCTGTTGGTATTCCTAATGCACTCCCAATACCAACTAAGGCAATTCCAACTGTTGCAGAAGTTGTCCAAGAGCTTCCTGTAGCTATTGAAATTATAGCTGCAATAATTACTGAGGCTGGTAAAAATATTTCAGGACTTAGCACTTGCAATCCATAATAAACCATTGCAGGTATAATTCCGCTAACCAACCAGGTTCCTGCTAAAGCTCCTACTAAAAAAAGAATCATAATAGGTACAAAAACACTTTTCCAGTTTTCCCAAACTTCTGTGAGCATTGTCTTTAAGCTAACTTTATTAAAAAAACCTACAGCTGCTGCAACTACCCCACCCAGTAATAAAATATATTGATTGGTATAGGCTCCAAACCATTCTTGACCATCAACAAAAAAGATATTATATGCCAATAAACACATCAAAATAACAACAGGAATCATAGATTCTAACAAATTCAACTCTTTATTGTCTATTATTTTTTGATCTTCAATATCTATTTCTGAAAGATTTTTTTGGTCTTGCATTCCTTAATTTTTTTGTCTTGTAATGTTACGATTTTACAAGATGTTATGCAAATTGATTCTGATAACTTACTTTTGCGAGAATGGATTCTTTAACTCAAATTATTTTGGGTGCTGCTTGTGGTGAGATTGCACTTGGTAAAAAAATTGGAAACAAGGCATTATTATTTGGCGCAATTGGAGGTACAATTCCAGATTTAGATGTTTTTGTTGGGCGCTGGTTCTACAATAATGAAATAGAAGCCATGGCTTTTCACAGAGGGTTTATGCATTCTATTCTCTTTGCAGTTTTAGGTTGTTTTCTCTTTGGATGGGTAACTTATAAGCTTTATAATACAGGAAAAAGAAAAGACACAACAACTCAAAAAAATTGGATATGGCTCTTCTTTTTATCCATTTTTACACATCCGCTTTTAGATTGTTTTACACCTTATGGTACACAATTATTTGCTCCTTTTTCAGATTACAGAGTTGCCTTTAATAACATCTCTGTTGTAGACCCTTTATATACAGTTCCGTTTTTAATCTGTTTGATTATTATGATGTTTTTTAAAAGAACTAAAACTCGTAGAACTTGGTGGTTAAAAACCGGAATTTACATTAGCAGTGCCTATATGGTTTTTACCATTTTTAATAAGTTATATATAGATTCCGTTTTTAATACATCTTTTAAAAAAGCAAACATTTCTTATCAGCGTTTTTCTGCTCAACCTACAATTTTAAATAACATTTTATGGTATGCTGTTGCAGAAACCAAAACCCAATATCACTTGGCTTTTTATTCTCTGTTAGACAAAAATAATGTTGCAGAAAATATGATTACTGTTGAAAAAAATCACGATTTGATAGATATGTCTGATGATAATTTACAAACCTTAGCTTGGTTTAGTAATCATTATTACAATCTTTCTAAAAAAGAAAAAGTGGGTACGTATAGGTATGTAGATTTACGTTACCCAATGTTAAATCCTGAAGATCCAAGCACATCAGTTTTTAATTTCACCATCTTTTTTGAAAATGGAAAATGGGATATTCTGCCTTTTGATGGAACTCCTCCAAACAAAGAAGATTTTAGCAAGTTTATTGAACAAATTAAAGGTATTTAGTTTTTTTAACCACATAGAAACATAGAGAACATAATTGTAATTATATAAAAGAAAAGACTCTTCAGGTTTTAAAAACCTGAAAGGTCTGAAATTACTATTTTTTTAATAACTTCCTTTTTGAGTTTTCTATACGCGTTAAGGATTGAAGCGGCATCCTTTTTTCATTTTCAGAAAAAAGATATAGCGGAAAGCCTGACCACGCTTTTTTGCGTGGTAACGCTCGAATAATTTTATAAAACCCCTACTTGTTCCATACACGTTTTCATCATTTGATAGGTACGTTCAATATCATTATCTAACCCAATAGAAAATCGAATCAATCCATCACTTAAACCCATTTCTTTTTGTTCTTCTTCAGGGATTTCAGATGAAGTAGAACTTCCAGGAGCAGAAAATAAGGTTTTATAAAACCCTAAACTTACTGCCAAGTAACCTAAGTTATTGTGTTGCATTAACTCCATCAATTCATTGGCTTTTTCTAAAGACCCAACATCAATAGTTAGCATTCCACCAAAACCATATTCTGTATTCATCATACTTTTAAAGAGTTCATGAGAAGGATGAGATGCTAAACTAGGATACACTGTTTTTAATCCATCATTTTGGAACTTTTCAGCCAAATAATTCGCATTATAACTGTGTTGTTTCATTCTGATGTGTAAAGTTCTGAGATTCTTTAAAACAGATGCTGCTCGTAAACTATCCATTGTTGAACCTAACAACATGCTTGCACCATCATTTACATTTCGTAAATCATTGATGAATTCTTGCGTACCACAAACCACACCTCCAACCGTATCTGAAGAACCGTTGATAAATTTTGTTAGACTATGGCAAACAATATCAGCACCCAATTTTGCAGGAGAGATTGACAATGGCGAAAAGGTATTATCTACCACTAATTTTAAATTGTATTTTTTGGCTAAAACTGATAATCCTTTGATATCAGCAACCTCTAATAACGGATTACTGACAGACTCACAATACAAAACTTTGGTGTTTGCTGTAATTGCATTTTCTACAACAGCTAATTTTGTGATATCAACAAATTTTGTTTTTATTCCAAGTTTTGGCGTAAAGTTTTTTAAGAATGCATACGTTCCTCCATAAATAGTTCTGCTCGAAACAATTTCATCTCCAGCATTACATAATTGCAATAAAACTGGAGTTATAGCTCCCATACCTGATGCTGCAACATTTGCAGTTTCTGTACCTTCCATTGCTGCTAAGGCTTCGCCTAAATATAGGTTTGATGGTGATGAATGACGTGAATATAAATAGCAACCGTCAGCATTTCCTTCAAATGTATCAAACATTGTTTTTGCGGATAAAAACGTGTAGGTTGATGAGTCTGAAATAGAAGGATTTACACCTCCAAATTCTCCAAAATATTGTAAATCTTGAATTTTTTCTGCTGGATTGAATTTCATAATACTTGTGTTTTATCACACAAAAGTAAACTTCATTAGAAAATTAATCAACCAAAACTATATAATTTAGATTTTTTTTCTAATTTTGAATTACTATTTAATTTAAAAAACTAATTTAAGTGTCATAATCATCCATTTTTAGAAAATTTACAATGTTAGATACTACAGATAAAAAGCTTATCAATTTATTACAAAATGATTGCAAACAGACTACAAAACAGTTGTCTTTACAATTGAATTTATCGGTAACTGCAGTTTATGAACGTATCAAAAAATTAGAAAAAGAGCGGATTATAAAAAAGTACGTGGCACTCATCAATAAAAATAAAATTGAGAAATCTTTTTTGGTGTTTTGTCATATTAAACTGATTCAACATTCTAAAGAGTTTGTCACTACTTTTGAACGTGAAATTCTAAAATTAGAAGAAGTATCAGAATGCTTTCATGTAAGTGGCGATTACGATTATATTTTAAAAATATATGTAAAAGATATGGATGAATACAGAGATTTTATGGTTACCAAATTAACTGCGATAAAATATATTGGCAGCACTCATAGCACTTTTGCCATTGAAGAAGTTAAGAATACATCTTCAATAATCATATAAAAAAAGCCCAAAACGTTAAGTTTTGGGCTTAGGTAATTGAATTTGAATTGATTCTAAATTTGAATTTAGATTTTTAAGACTTAGTTGCGTGAGATCCATCACAGAATCCATCTTTGTCTGATGTATTTCCACATCCGCATTTTGGTCTTTCTATTTTTTGAGGTTTCATATTTTAAGCTTTAGTTTTTACAACAAAAGACAACTCCATGTTATCGTCGATAAATTTATCTTTTAAGTTGTCAAAGAATGATTTAGAACCATATTTTACATTAAAATCTGCTCTGTTTACCATAAATTTTTCACTTGAAAAAGTGGTTACTCCACCTTCTGTAGAAACAGTTGCAGGAATTGTAATACTCTTAGTTACATCTTTTAAGGTTAAGTTACCTGTAACATGAATTTTATCTCCTTTATCTTCAACTTTGGTAATTACGAATTTTGAAGTTGGGTATTTTGCAACATCAAAGAAATCTGGACTTGTTAGATGTCCTACTAGTTTTCCATTTCCTTCTTTTTCAGCAGGTATGTCTAAAACTTTAATAGAACTCATATCTATTACAAATTCTCCTCCTTTAACATTACCTTCTTCAACTAATAAATCACCATCTTTAATCATCACTGTTCCATTGTGAGTTCCTGTTGGCTTTGATCCTTTCCAATTTAAAATTGAAGTAGCTGTATCTACATTGTTTAAATCAGCAACAGTAACTTCTACTTTTGCTTCTTTTTTAGTTTCTACTACTTTATCTTTTTTCTCACTTTTACAAGCTGTTAAAACCGAGGCAACAACTACTAATGATAATATTATTTTTTTCATTTTACTTAATTTAATTAGTTTTTAAATTTATTTTCCATGGCAAATATATGGTTAATTTATTTCCCTTGGGAAGTATTTTATTGTTTTTTAGTAGAACTTTAACAAAATTGGGGTTATTCTTTATTTTTGGAGTCGATGATGATGGTAACTGGACCATCATTGAGCAGTTCTACTTTCATATCTGCACCAAATTCTCCTGTTTGTACCTTTTTAGAAGTTTCCTTTTCTAAGGTTGATATGAATTTTTTATACAAAGGAATAGCTATATCTGGTTTTGCTGCTTTTATGTAACTGGGTCTATTTCCTTTTTTGGTGGATGCATGTAATGTAAATTGACTAACAACAATTACTTCCCCATCAATGTTTAGTAGTGATTTGTTCATCACTCCATTTTCATCGTTAAAAATCCTAAGATTACTAATTTTTCTAACTAACCAATCAATATCTTCTTGATGGTCTTCATTCTCTATTCCTAAAAGAATGAGTAATCCTTTTTGGATTGATGCTATTTTTTCACTATCAATAGTAACGCTTGCTTTTGAAACTCTTTGAATTACAACTTTCATAATCTAATCCTCCTCTTCTTCGTTCCAAATATCTGTTCTATAGTGTTCTGTTTCTTCCTCACCTTCTAAAATTTGCAGATAACTTCTGTATCTAGACCATGAAATTTCTTCATCCTCTAAAGCTGCTTTTACTGCACATTGTGGTTCTTTAAGATGTAAGCAATCGTTAAATTTACAATATTGCTTTAACTCAAAGAACTCAGGAAAGTAATCTCCTAATTCATATTTGTCCATATCAACCACTCCAAAACCTTTGATTCCTGGAGTGTCAATAATTCTGGCATCGAAACTTAAATCGAACATTTCTGCAAAAGTTGTAGTATGTTGCCCTTGTTGATGTTGTTCAGAAATTTCTTTTGTTTTTAAGTCTAATGAGGGTTCTATAGCATTGACCAAAGTGGTTTTTCCTACCCCTGAATGCCCAACAAACATTGATGTTTTTCCAATCATCAATTCTTTTATGGCGTCCACATTTTTATTTTCAGTAGCAGAAACCTCTAAACATGTGTATCCAATAGCTTCGTAAATATCTTTTAGATATAAAATTTCTGCACGTTCCTCAATTTCGTAAGCATCAATTTTGTTAAAAACCAATACAGTATCTACTCTGTAGGCTCTTGTTGTTACTAAAAAACGATCGATAAAAGCGGTAAATGTTGGTGGATTATTTATAGTAATCAGTAAAAAAACCAAGTCTACATTAGCAGCAATGATATGGGTTTGTTTGGATAGATTTACAGATTTACGTACTATAAAATTGTCTCTATCTTTTATTCTTTTGATAACGCCAATCTCTTCATCACCTTTCTTTTCTAGTTCGAATTCAACATTATCACCTACTGCTATAGGGTTGGTACTTTTTATGCCTTTAATTCTGAATTTTCCTTTTATTCTACATTGATAAAAAACTCCTTCTTTAGATTTTACTTGATACCAACTTCCTGTAGATTTATATACAACTCCTGTCATTATTACAAAGATGCAGAATTTTAAATAAAAAAACACTACTGCTATATACATATATTACTTTCCAAATTTATATATTAGCCCAAAATAAACCATAAATACATCTTATGAAAAAGAAAATTTTTTTCTTTGTTTTGCTTGTAAGCTCAACTATTATTGCTCAAACTAGTCTTTATGAAAACCCTAAGTTTGATGAAATTGCAAAAAACCATAAATCTATAGGAATTTTACCATTTAAAGCTACTGTTAAATTAAGACCAAAGCAAATGGAGAAAATGACACCAGAACAATTTAAAAGATTAGAAATTAACGAAGGTAAAAGTATACAAGTTGCCATGTTTTCCTGGTTTTTAAAAAGAAAAAAAAGAGGCAAACTTACTTCTATAGAAGTACAAGATCCTACAAAAACTACAGCTTTACTAAGGAAAAAAAATATTACACAAGAAAAACTATCTGAATATACTCCAGAAGAATTAGCTAAAATTTTAGGTGTAGATGCAATAATTTCTGGAACTTATGAAACAAGCAAGCCAATGTCTGAAGGAGCATCTGTAGCCTTAGGTGTACTTATTGGTTTTTGGGGAACTACTAATAGCGCTGTTGTTAACATGAATGTTCATAATGCTACAGATGGAATTTTACTTTGGAATTACAACAAAAAAGTAAGAGGCTCTATTGGAAGTAGTCCAGATGATTTAATAAACAAATTAATGAGAAAGGCTTCAAGAAGACTCTCATATACCAAAAAAAAATAAATAAAAAAAGCGACTTTAAATAAGTCGCTTTTTTTAACGTTAATTATTGTTTGCAATAATCTTATCCGTTAATAATCTTTTCTTGATGATTTATAGATTCTTGATGAATGGCTTTAAACATTTTTAACACAAATTCTTCACTTAAACCTCTATTATTACCTTCTAAAACCATATTGCCAAGAATCTCGTTCCAACGTCTAGATTGTAAAACAGCAACATTTTGATCTTTCTTAAGTTCACCTATTTTATCGGCAACTTGCATACGTTTTCCTAACAATTCAATCAATTGATCATCTACCACATTAATTTGAGCTCTTAAGTTCTCTAGAGGTTCTCTGTAACTAGAAGCAGTTTCTGTTTCTTTCTTGATTTTTAACTCCTCCATAATTGATTTCAATTTTGTTGGTGTTACTTGCTGTGCAGCATCAGACCAAGCTTTATCTGGATTGGTGTGTGTTTCAATCATTAAACCATCAAAGTTTAAATCTAAAGCAACTTGAGATACATCTTGAATCATTTCTCTATTACCTGTAATGTGAGATGGATCACAAATTAATGGTAAATCTGGAAATTTATCTTGGAATTCGATTGCCAATTGCCAGTTTGGGTTGTTTCTATATTTAGATTTATCATACGTAGAAAACCCTCTGTGAATGGCTCCTAAGTTTTTGATTCCTGCAGTGTATAATCTTTCGATACCACCTAACCATAAAGCTAAATCTGGATTTACTGGATTTTTTACCAAAACAATTTTATCTGTACCTTGTAAAGCATCTGCGATTTCTTGCATAATAAAAGGAGATACTGTAGAACGTGCACCAATCCAAAGTAAATCAACATCGTTTTCTAAAGCTAATTTACAATGAGCTGCGTTAGCAACCTCTGTACAGGTTTTCATACCTGTTTCTTCTTTTACTTTTTTTAACCAACCTAAACCTAAAGCTCCAACACCTTCAAAATTTCCTGGTCTTGTTCTTGGTTTCCATATTCCTGCTCTATAATAATTTACATCAGAATCTTTTAATTCGTGTGCAATTTCTAAAACCTGCTCTTCGGTTTCTGCACTACAAGGCCCTGCTATTACTAGTGGATGTGGCAAATTCATATCATCCAACCATGTTCTTAATTCTTTTGTATTCTTCATTTTTAATAATAATTGTGTTGAGATTCTTCGACAAGCTCAGAATGACATACGTACTCTTAACTTGATACTCAACGATTGTGGCTTCTTATTTTATGCCGTTTAAAATTTGTTTTATATAATTTGTGTTCTCCATTTCGTTAAAAATTTCGGAGAAATTATCTTGCTGCATCAACTCTTTAAATTGTTGTAAATTATTGATGTATTCTTCTAATGTTTCTATTACGTTTTCTTTATTTTGTTTAAAAATTGGCGTCCACATTGCTGGCGAACTTTTTGCCAAACGCACTGTGGATGCAAATCCTGAACCAGCCATATCAAAAATATCACGTTCATTTTTTTCTTTATTGATGACTGTTTTCCCCAACATAAATGCACTAATGTGAGAGAGGTGCGAAACATACGCAATATGCTTATCATGCGAAACTGGATCCATGTAACGAATACGCATTCCAATGGCTCTAAAAAGGTCTAAAGCTTTTTCTTGTAATTTAAAAGTTGTCTTTTCAACTTCGCAAATAATATTCGTTTTCCCTTTATATAAGCCAGAAATGGCTGCTGTAGGTCCTGAATTTTCTGTTCCAGCAATTGGATGACAAGCTAAAAAATTACGTCTTCTTTTATGATGTTCAACTACTTTACAAATGGCTTCTTTTGTTGAACCAGCATCAACAACTAATGTGTTATCTGATATTTTATCTAAAACCGTTGGCAATAATTTTACGGTTGCATCTACAGGAATTGAAATCACAACCAAATCTGCTTTTTCTAAATCTTCTAAGGTTGCTTTTTTATCAATTAAGTTTAATTCCAACGCTTTATTTAACGTTTCATCTTTTCTACTAATTCCGTGAATTACAACTTCTGGATTGTGTTTTTTAAAGTCGATAGCAAAACTACCACCTATTAAACCAATACCAATCATATAGATATTTTTCATAATCTTGATATTGCTTCTTTAATTATTTCTGATGTTACACACAATGAAAATCGTATATACCCTTCTCCTTGACTACCAAAAATAGTTCCTGGTGTGATGAAAATATCATTTTCATACAACACTTTATCAGTAACTGCTGTGGATTTTTTTCCTTCTGGAATTTTTGCCCAAACAAATAATCCTGTTGAATTTGTATCGTATTTCGCATCTAACTTATCTGCCAATTGCCAAATGAGTTTTCTACGTTCTTCATATACTTTATTTTGCTCTAAAAACCAATCATCTGATAATTGTAAGGCTTCTATTGCTCCTTTTTGAATTCCGTAAAACATCCCAGAATCCATATTAGATTTTACTTTTAAAACTTCATTGATAAAAGTTGCATTTCCTAATAACATTCCCACTCTCCAACCTGCCATATTAAAGGTTTTGCTCAAAGAATTTAACTCTAAAGCAATGTCTTTAGCTCCTTCAACTTGTAAAATACTAATAGGATTATCATTTAAAATAAAACTATATGGATTGTCATTGATGATTAAAATTTGATGTTTTTTTCCGAAAGCAATCAATTTCTCGAAAGTTGCTAAAGTTGCATCTGTACCAGTTGGCATATGCGGATAATTTACCCACATTATTTTAACTTCACTTAAATCTTGATTTTCTAATTCCTCAAAATTGGGTTGCCAATTTGTAGCATCACTTAAATTATAAAATAAAGGTTCTGCGCCTACTAATTTTGTTACTGAAGTATAGGTTGGATATCCAGGATTTGGAATTAATACTTTATCACCTTCATTTAAAAAAGCCATAGAAATATGCATAATTCCTTCTTTGCTTCCCATTAAAGGTAAAATCTCATTTTCTGGATTAGCATCTACTGAAAACTTACTTTTATAGAAAGTAGCTATTGCATTTCTTAATTCTGGTAATCCTTGGTACGACTGGTATTTATGTGCTGTTGCATCACCCAAACTATTAGAAATTGCTTCTAAAACTTTTGCTGGTGGCTGTAAATCTGGAGAACCAATACCCATATTGATGATTGGTTTTCCTGCTGCAGCTAAACCTCTAACCTCTCTTAATTTTTTAGAGAAGTAGTATTCTTGAACTGTGTCTAATCTTTTGGCAGCCTTAATCATTTTCTACCATTTTTGTATGTTCCTAAAATCTTGAATTCTTCTGCCATTATTTCTATAATTGACTCTGCTTTTTGGTAATCTTTATATTCCTCAAAAGTGATATCTACAAAAAATGAGTATTTCCAAGGTGTTTCTATCACTGGTAGTGATTGAATTTTGGTTAAATTCATTTTACAATCGCTCAAAACGTTTAAAATTGTAGCTAAACTACCTCTTTTATGATCTAATTGGAATTTTAATGATGCTTTATTAATTTGATCAATTCCGTTTTTTGGTTCAGTAATTTGCACAATTACAAACCTTGTTGAGTTATCTTTAATGGTTTGAATTTCATCTTCGATAATATCCAAATCAAAAATTTCTGCTGCAATTTTTGGGGCAATTGCTGCAATACCTACTAAATTTTCTTTTGAAATTCTTTTAGCTACTTCAGCAGTATCAACATCTTCCACCAATTTAATGTGAGGGTAATTTTTAAAAAAATCTTTACATTGTAATAATGCCATTGGATGTGACCAAACTTCTTTTATGTCTTGAATATTTTGCCCTTTTAAAGCCATTAAGTGATGGTGAATATTTAAATATTCTTCATCAATGATATGTAAATTATGCTTATCTATTAACGCATAATTGGGTATAATTGAACCTGCAATGGTATTTTCTAAAGCCATCACACCTAAATCTGCAGATTTATCTAGCAGACTATCTACCAAAACATCAAAAGACATACATTCTTTTAACTGAATATTGTCTCCGTAAAAGTCGCGTGCAACTTTATGATGATTTGAGCCTTCAGCTCCTTGTATGGCAATAATTTTATTCATTTAAAATCAAAAAAAAAGCCTCGAAGTAAATTCGAGACTTTATATATTTTATTTGTTTCTTAACAATATGATACAAAGTCTCTTCTTTTACTAAAAAAGTAAAAGTAAAAATAGAAACGAGTAAAATTGTTATTTAACATCTTAATGCTCTTTGTTTTGAACGACAAATCTAAAGATTAAATTCAGATACACAAATTAAAATCTATTTTTTATAGAAGATTTGACAAAATGGCAATTATTGTTAATTTTTTACGGATTAATCCATCAAATTATTAATAAAACAAACAATTGATTCTTAAAATATAAGAATGCTTATGCTCTTTTTAATTTATTAAGAATCTTCTATCTTCTAAAACGATAGGTAAATTTTACTAAAAAAGTATCATTTGCAGGCGCATTAAATACTTGATCTGAAACTGCATCTACTAAATCTTCTGAAATAGCAGCACTACCCACAGAGCCTCTAGACCATACCAAAAACAATTCAGAACCTGGTATATACTCCCATCTTGCCACTAAATTTGTTTGCAACTGTACAAAAGAAAAATCTGGGTTTTCAAAACTATAATCTATTGTTCCATCTCTATTTTCATCTATGAAATAATCATCATTCTGTAAACTAATTTGATTATTATCATACACAGAAATCCTATCGTTAATACTTTTTCCAGTAGGATTATTCACATAATTTAAATCCGTAAACTCTCCTTTAGATATAAAAGGTTGCCCATAAAATTGTAAAGAAATATTTGGTGTAAAGCTATAATTTAGTCGTAAAGTAGTGGTTAAGGTTTGGTTTTGAATTCTTCCCAAAATATATCTTGTATTACCATTAAAGCTTTTATCATCTACATATTGAGTTCTGTCGTATAAATTTGCATACTCAATATTTAAAGACATACTTAATGCATCTGTAGGTTGATAATTGGTGCGAATTACAAAACGATCTCTAGCCACAACATTCTCAGATGAATGCCTATTTGAATACCCTAAGGTAAAACTAAATAGTTTACTTCTATCAGATCCAAAAAAAGCATACCAAAAACCAGTATCTGGCCTTCTAAATCGTGGACCACCTCTTAAATAAAAGTTATCAAAATAGTTAGTACTTATTCCATAACCTCCTTCAGTCCACCAATTGTTAATCCAACTTATTTCTCCGTTCAATTCAAAACGAACTCTATTTAGATTACCTCCAAAATCATAAAATGTAGATTGTTCAAATCTTGCTCTTATGTTTCGATATGTTTCTGTGGGTACTTGCCATAAATGATTTAAATTACCAAACTGAATGATTTCATCTGTTCTTCTTAAAAAACCAACATCATTCAATTCTAATTCTGGTGAACGCCAAATCAAACCTCCATTATATCTCCAATTTCCACCTCCATTTTTACCCATTTCTATTCTACCTCCTGTACCTGACAATGAAGTTTTATTAGGATCTACAGAAACATGAGTTGCATCAGTTCGTTGAAAATTATGACGCAATGTTTCTTGAGTGGCTTTAATAGCCTCTGCACTTCCTTGAACGTGACTAAGAATTACATTACCTTCTAAAAAATATTCTCTGTTTTTCCAATTGTGTTGAAAATCAATTCCACCTGTATAAGCTGCTTTGTGAAGTTCATTAAAGTCGCCATTTAAATGTCTATTTGTGGCTGTGAAAATTCCACCAATAAATGAATTTCTTTCGTTAAAATCTTTTTGAACGCGCGTCACAAAATAATTGGTTAAAGGTTCTACAATTTGCTCTCTTGTACCACCATCAGTTTGTCTAATTTCTGCATACTCATTTCCTGTTACACTTTCTAAAACACCAATAGACCAACCATCTCTTGTTTTTCCAGAGAATTTTGCAGCTCCTAAAATCCTTGAATTTTGAGGTTCATTGGCAAATTCTCCTGTGGTTAACGTTGCATTTCTATGAGGGTTTCTTCCAATTCTTCTACTGTAGAACAGATTATCACTTCCATTAGCAAATTCATAATCAAAAATATTGCTGTTCTCTACAAAAAAAGGACGCTGTTCTCTAAAAAAAATTTGAAATCCATCTAAGGCAATGGCACCAGGATCTGCCTCAACTTGTCCAAAATCTGGGTTTACGGTCAAGTCTAATGTTAAATCATTTGTAATTCCGATTTTTGCATCCAAACCAAAATTTGCTTTAAAATCTTTACCTGTTCTAAACGGGTTTCCAACTTCTGCTGGGTATTTATCGTACTGTAAAACCGTAAAAGGCTGAATTTCTAATTGCTTTTGAGACACTAAATTTTTTAACCCATGTAATTCTCCTGCCTCACTAATAAAACCTGCTTGATCATTAGGTATTCTTTGCCAAAGTGAACGCTCTTGCAACCTAAATATGGTTCTATTTACATTAAAACCCCAGATTTGTTCCTTGGCTTTTCCAAAACGTAATTGACTAAAAGGAATTTTCATTTCAGCAGTCCAACCTTTGTCGTCAACTTTAGCATTTGTATACCAAATTGGGTTCCAGCTATCATCCCAATTATTTCCGTTTTGAGAAACAAATTCTTCTCCTTTTACTCCAGCAGCAGTTGTTGTAAACACAAAGGCTGTTCTTTTATCATGATAACTATCTATAATTACATTTACTCTATCACCTTGAAAACCATCTCTTCTACTTAAACGTTGTTGAATCAATTCTGGCTCATCATCAAAAGCTCTTATGGCAATGTAGAGGTATTTAGCATCATACATTACCTTAAATTTTGTTTGATATGTAGGTGGTTTTCCTTCATCGGGTTCTTTTTGTGTAAAGCTAGATGACCATGCTACAACATTCCAAGCATCCTCAGAGATATCACCATCTATGTTAGGTACTTTTTTTAGGGGTTTTGTGGTGTAAATTCGTTTTGGTATTTTATTTTCTATAATTTCTTGTGCACCTATTTTTGTTGAAAAAATAAAGCATATTATTAAAAAATTTAAAAGGAATCTATGTTGCATTTAATTGGTTAGTGTTAAAATTGTCAACAAAAAATTGAATTGTTTAATTGGTGTACAAAAGTAACTTTCTATTTTCTTAACTTTTTGTTAATAATTTTTATGATATTATTTGAATCTCATAATTCTCCTTAGAAAAACACATCACTATTTATCAATTATTCACAAAAAACTCATTTTTATTATTTTTATAGAACGATAAAGAGATATCTGCTAAAAATATTTAACGTTTTACATTTTACAATTGAACTATCTGTAAATTGATTTTAGACCCAAGAAATAAATCTAACTTACTATTTGTCAAACCAATAAAAAGCGATACATTTGCACTCCTTTTTTAAGGAAAAGTTATATTATTAATAAAGAACAAAGACTAAAAGTGTAATTATGAACACATTAAGTTACAAAACAGTATCAGCAAACAGCGCTACCGTAAACAAGGAGTGGGTTTTAGTTGATGCAGACGGGCAAACGTTGGGTCGTCTAGCTTCTAAAGTAGCAAAGCTAATTAGAGGTAAATATAAGCCAAATTATACTCCTCACGTAGATTGTGGAGATAACGTGGTTATCATCAACGCAGAAAAAATTAACCTAACTGGTAAAAAATGGACTGATAAATCATATATCAGACACACAGGTTATCCAGGAGGTCAAAGATCGTTAACTGCAACAGAAATGTTTGAGAAAGATCCTACAAGATTAATCGAAAAAGCAGTAAAAGGAATGTTACCAAAAAACAAATTAGGTAGCGCTTTATACAGAAACTTGTATGTATATGCAGGTTCAGAGCACAAACAAGCAGGTCAAGAACCTAAAGCTATTAACCTTAACGATTATAAATAATGGATACAGTTCACAAAATCGGTAGAAGAAAAACTGCTGTAGCACGTATTTATCTTACTGAAGGTAAAGGTGATATTACAGTAAACAAAAAAGACTATAAAAGTTACTTTACTACAGGAACTTTACAATATAAAGTACAACAACCATTAATGTTAACAGAGAACTTAACGTCTTATGACATTAAAGTTAATGTTTATGGTGGTGGTATAACAGGACAAGCAGAAGCTATTCGTTTAGCCATTACTAGAGCATTAGTTTCTATTAATGAAGAACATAGAGCAGTCTTAAAACCAGAAGGTTTATTAACACGTGACCCAAGAATGGTTGAACGTAAGAAATTCGGTCAGAAGAAAGCACGTAAGAAATTCCAGTTCTCTAAACGTTAATCCTTCGACAAGCTCAGGATTACTTTTAAGAGACTGTTATTATTTATTAATTAACAGTTTAGTATCTAAATGGTTAAGACTCGAAAGACTACTTAACCATTGATTTCAAAAAACAGAAAGTAAACACATTTAAAAAAATGGCAAACATTAACATTCAAGAATTATTAGACAGTGGAGTACACTTTGGTCACTTAACTAGAAAGTGGAATCCTAATATGGCTCCTTATATTTATACAGAGCGTAACGGTGTTCACATCATCGATTTGTATAAAACTGCAGCTAAAATAGAAGAAACTTCAGAAGCGTTGAAAAAAATTGCTAACTCTGGACGTAAAATTTTATTTGTTGCAACAAAAAAGCAAGCTAAAGATATCGTAGCTGAAAAAGCAAAAGCAGTAAATATGCCTTACATCACAGAAAGATGGCCAGGAGGTATGTTAACCAACTTTGTAACTATTAGAAAAGCTGTTAAGAAAATGGCTTCTATTGATAGAATGAAGACTGATGGATCTTTTGATGCTTTATCTAAAAGAGAAAAATTACAAATTAACCGTCAAAGAGAAAAATTAGAAAAGAATTTAGGTTCTATCTCTGATATGACTCGTTTACCAGGTGCATTATTTGTAATCGACATCAAAAAAGAACATATTGCTGTAGCTGAAGCTCAAAAATTAAACATTCCAATTTTTGCAATGGTAGATACAAACTCTGACCCAAGACAGGTTGATTTTGTAATTCCAGCAAATGATGATGCTTCTAAATCTATAGACAAAGTTTTAGGTTTTGTTACTGATGCAATTGCTGAAGGTTTATCAGAAAGAAAAGCTGATAAAGAAAAAGCAAAAGAAGCTAAAGAAGCTCCAAAAAAGGAAGCTCCTAAGGCTGAAGCAGCAGAAACTGCAACTGAAGAAAAAAAATAATTTTAATACATAATTAGAAACTAAGTTTCTTAAAAACGATTAAAAAAATGGCAAAAATTAGTGCTGCTGACGTAAAAAAATTAAGAGAAGCAACTGGAGCTGGTATGATGGACTGTAAAAAGGCATTAGTAGAAGCAGAAGGTGATTTTGACAAAGCAATCGATATTTTACGTAAAAAAGGTCAGAAAATTGCTGCAAAAAGAGCTGATAGAGAATCTACAGAAGGTGTTGCAGTAACAAGAATTAACGATACAAAAACAGAAGGTGTTGCTATTGTTTTAGCTTGTGAAACTGACTTTGTTGGTAAAAACGAAAAGTTTGTTGCTTTAGGAGGTCAATTTGCTGATATCGCATTAAACTACTCTACTAAAGAAGAGTTTTTAGCTGCTGATTTTGATGGTATGACTGTTGCTGATAAATTGGTTGAACAAACTGGTGTTATTGGTGAAAAATTAGACATAACTGCTTTCGAAAAAATAGAAGCTGCTTATGTTGGTGCTTATACTCACATTGGTAAAATTGCTGCTTTAGTAGGTTTATCTGCTGCTGTAGATAATGCTGAGGTTTTAGCAAAAGATGTTGCAATGCAAGTTGCATCTATGGGAGCTACAACTTTATCTTACAAAGATTTTGACCCTGCTTATGTTGCTGCAGAAACTGAAGCAAGAATTGCAGTGATCGAAAAAGATAATATTGAGTTAGGTAGATTAGGTAAAACATTAAAAAATGTACCTCAATACATCTCTATGTCTCAAATTACTGATGAAGTTTTAGCAAAAGCTGAAGAAGCTGCAAAAGCTGAATTAGCTGCTGAAGGAAAACCAGAAAAAATCTGGGATAGAATTTTACCAGGAAAAATGGAAAGATTCATTTCTGACAACACTACTTTAGATATGGAGCAATGTCTTTTAGACCAAGCTTTTATTAAAGATGAAAAGAAAAACGTTGCTGAATACGTAAAAACCTATGGTGATGTTGAAGTAACAACTTTTAAAAGAGTTACATTAGGATAATTATTCCTAAAACTAATATTTAAAAACCTCGCAAATTTGCGAGGTTTTTTTATTTATCAAAAAAAAGGAAACTCAAAAAAAAATGGTAATTTTGCACAACTTTCAAAATAGACTATGCAATATAAAAGAGTACTGCTAAAATTAAGTGGAGAAGCTTTAATGGGAGAAAGACAATATGGTATTGACCCTAAACGTCTTTCTGAGTACGCTAAAGAAATTAAACAAGTTGTAGATAAAGGTATAGAAGTTGCCATAGTAATTGGTGGTGGAAATATTTTTAGAGGCGTTGCTGGTGCTGCAAACGGTATGGATCGTGTGCAAGGAGACCATATGGGAATGCTAGCCACTTGTATTAATGGTTTAGCTTTGCAAAGTGCTTTAGAAGATGAAGATGTTCATACTCGTTTACAAACTGCTTTAGAAATTAAAGAAGTTGCTGAGCCTTATATTAAAAGAAAAGCCATTAGACATCTAGAAAAAGGACGTGTAGTTATTTTTGGTGCAGGAACAGGAAATCCATATTTTACGACTGATACTGCAGCTGTTTTAAGAGCTATTGAAATTCAAGCAGACGCTATCTTAAAAGGAACTCGTGTTGACGGAATTTACAATGTTGATCCTGAGAAAGATAAAAATGCAATAAAATTTGAAAACATCACTTTTAAAGAAGTTATTGAAAAAGGCCTAAAGGTTATGGATATGACTGCTTTTACATTAAGTGAAGAAAATAAACTACCAATTATTGTTTTTGACATGAACACTCAAGGCAACTTATTAAAGTTATTATCTGGAGAAAAAATTGGTACTGTTGTTGATAATCAATAATTAGAATCTTTTAAAAGAAACAAAGATGAACGAAGAAATTGAATTTATTTTAGACACTGCTAAAGAAGCGATGGATAAAGCCATCAGCCACTTAGAAAAAGAATTAAAAACAATTAGAGCTGGTAAAGCTACTCCTGCAATGTTAAGCACTGTTATGGTAGATTATTACGGTTCTCAAACTCCGCTAGCACAAGTAGCTAATGTAAATACTCCTGATGCCAGAACATTAAGTATTCAACCTTGGGAGAAAAATATGTTGCAAGAAATTGAGAAAGCAATTCAAATTGCAAATCTTGGTTTTAACCCAATGAATAATGGTGATGTAATTATGATTAACGTTCCACCATTAACTGAGGAACGAAGAAGAAACTTAGCAAAACAATCGAAAGCTGAGGCTGAAGATGCTAAGGTTGGTGTAAGAAATGCGCGTAAAGAAGCAAATAACGATTTGAAAAAAGCGGACATCTCTGAAGATTTATTAAAAAATACTGAAGCAGATGTACAAGACCTAACAGACAAATACATCAAACTCATTGATGATAAATTAGCCACCAAAGAAAAAGAAATTTTAACCATCTAAAATATGTGAAGAGTGTTTTAAACACTCTTTTCTTTTTAAAGCACTATTTATATTTCACATCACTTTTTGTAAAACTCTCTAAATGAACTTCTGGACAAAAGTTGCTGGTATTATCTTAAGAAACCGATATTTGGTTTTGTTAGGTATTGCAATTATTACTGGCTTATTAGCTTCACAAATGAAGTATATGAAATTTTCGTATACAGAAGCCAATTTATTACCAGAAGATCATGTAGCGAATCAACAATACAATAAATTTCTTGAAATCTTTGGAGAAGAAGGGAATTTGGTGATTCTTGGAGTTAAAGATTCAACAGTTTTTACTCCTAAAAAATTTAATGCTTGGAATAACTTAGTTAAAAAATTTGACGATTTAGACGAAATCGATTTTACAGTTTCTATTGCTGATGTTCAAAAATTAAAAGCAGATAGAAAAAAAAGGAAATTTATTTTAGAACCTTTATACGAAGAAGCCCCAAAAACTTCTAAAGAGGTTGAAAATATTAAAAAACAACTTTTTGAAAAACTTCCTTTTTACGATAACCTTCTATTCAATAAAGAAACCGGAACTTTACAAACTGCCATTTATATTAAAAAAGAAATCATTAATACACCACAACGTAGAGATTTCATTTTTAAGACCTTAATTCCTGAAATAGAAAAATTTGAAAAAGATAACAATATTGATGTTCGTATTTCTGGAATGCCTTATATCAGGACGTTAAATGCTCAAAATATACAAGATGAAATTTTACTATTTGTTGTTGGTGCTTTAGGAATTACAGCTTTAATTTTCTTTTTCTTTTTTAGGTCTTACAGGGCTACTTTTATCACACTTTTAGTAGTAATGATTGGGGTTACTTGGGCATTCGGATTTATTGGTTTGTTTCGATATGAAATTACAGTTTTATCGGCTTTGATTCCACCTTTAATCATTGTTATTGGAGTTCCTAATGCTGTTTTTCTTATCAATAAATATCAACAAGAAGTTAAAAAACACGGTAATCAAGCAAAGTCTTTACAACGTGTAATTTCTAAGATTGGTAACGCTACTTTAATGACTAACATTACTACTGCATCTGGTTTTGCAACCTTTGTTTTTGTAAAAAGTAACTTATTACGTGAGTTCGGTATTTTAGCATCAGTAAACATCATCAGTATCTTTATTTTGGCGTTGTTGATTATTCCAATCATCTATAGTTTTATGCCATTACCAAAGAAAAAACATTTGAATCACCTTGAAAAAAGATGGATTGAAAATGTAGTAGATTGGATGGAAAGAATGGTAAGAAACCAAAGAATTACCATTTATTTTGCTACTGTAATTGTAATCATTGCAGGGATTATTGGTGTGTATAAAATTAGAGTTTCTGGAAGTTTGATAGAAGATATGCCAAAGAGTTTACAATTTTACAAAGACATTAAGTTCTTTGAAAATGAGTTTGGTGGCATTATGCCTTTAGAGATCTTAATTGATACTAAAAAGGAAAAAGGTGTGATGAAATTATCTACCTTAAAAAAGATGGAAGAATTGAATGAAGCCATCGAAACTTTTCCTGAACTTTCTAAACCAATCTCTGTCACCAACTTAGTAAAATTCTCTAAACAAGCTTATTACAGAGGAAATCCTAAATATTACCAGTTACCAACAAGACAAGAACAAAGTTACATTTTTGCCTATACTAAAAATTCAAATAGTGATGCAGGAATGTTAAAAAGCTTTGTAGATTCTACAGGACGTTATGCTAGAATAACCACCTATATGAAAGATATTGGAACTGATAAAATGGATATTATTCAAGATCGATTAAAATCAGTGATTGCGAAAGAATTTCCATCAGACAGATATGATGTTTCTTTAACCGGAAAAGCCTTAGTTTTTATAAAAGGAACCAACTATTTGATTAAGAATTTAGTGATTTCACTTTCATTAGCCATTTTTTTAATTGCTATTTTTATGGCCTGGATGTTTAGATCACCACAAATGATTTTTATTTCCTTAATTCCAAATATACTTCCGCTATTAATTACAGCAGGTTTAATGGGCTTTTTAGACATCCCAATAAAACCATCTACCATATTAGTATTTAGTATTGCTTTTGGTATTTCTGTAGATGATACCATTCACTTTTTAGCAAAATACAGACAAGAATTAATATCCAATAAATGGCGTGTAAAAACTTCTGTTTATGCTGCTTTAAGAGAAACTGGAGTGAGTATGTTTTACACTTCAATTGTACTCTTTTTTGGTTTCTTGGTGTTTACTTTATCTAGTTTTGGAGGTACAATTGCTTTAGGTGGATTGGTTTCTGTTACGTTACTGTTAGCAATGGTTTCTAACTTATTGTTGTTACCATCCTTACTCTTAACTTTCGAAAAGAAAATTGCAAATAAAAAAGTATTTAAAGAACCAGCAATTAGAATTATCCCCCCAAAAGAGGAAAAAACAAAAGAATAAAACTTTATCGTATTATTGACATTTCTTCATTGTTAATCTTGAAGCAAAAAAGTATCTTTACTCTTTCAATTCAAATATTTTAAAAATGATGAAGACAAGCGTTGTTGAGGTTTTAAATAATGAAACATTATTATTACAAGAAATTTCCTTAAAAGGATGGGTAAGAACCTTTAGAAGCAATCGTTTTATTGCTTTAAATGATGGAT
Source organism: Polaribacter septentrionalilitoris (assembly GCF_009832745.1). Classification (GTDB taxonomy): domain Bacteria; phylum Bacteroidota; class Bacteroidia; order Flavobacteriales; family Flavobacteriaceae; genus Polaribacter; species Polaribacter septentrionalilitoris. Next base: position 116,082 of record NZ_VRMJ01000005.1, read on the forward strand.
CTACCATTAAAAATATACAATGTGTACTCGATTTTGAAAACACACCAGAAGAAACTTTAAAAAGAATTAATACAGGTGCAGCAATTGCTGTAAAAGGAACCTTAACCGAAAGTCAAGGAAGAGGGCAATCTGTAGAAGTGCAAGTTTCAGAAATTGAAGTTTTAGGTGATTCAAATCCAGATGAATACCCAATACAACCTAAAAAGCATAGTTTCGAATTTTTGCGCGAAAATGCACATTTACGCATGCGTACAAACACATTTAGTGCAGTAATGCGAGTACGTTCTAAATTATCATTTGCGGTACACCAATACTTTCAAGAAAGAGATTTTAATTATGTTCATACACCAATAATTACTGGTTCTGATGCTGAAGGTGCTGGAGAAATGTTTAGAGTTACCAACTTTAAGGACAATGAAGCTCCTATTGATGAAAACGGAAACATAGATTATTCAAAAGATTTTTTCGGTAAAGAAACTAATCTTACAGTATCTGGTCAGTTAGAAGCAGAAACTTTTGCGATGTCTTTGGGTAAAGCTTATACTTTTGGACCAACGTTTAGAGCAGAAAACTCAAATACAACTCGCCATTTAGCAGAATTTTGGATGATAGAACCAGAGGTGGCTTTTATGGATTTAGATGGTAATATGGATTTGGCTGAAGATTTCATCAAATATGTTATCAATTCTATTTTAGTAAGTTGTAAAGACGATTTAGCCTTCTTAGATCAACGTTTAACTCAGGAGGAAAAAAGCAAGCCACAAGCGCAGAGAAGTGAAATGAGTTTGCTTGAAAAGCTAAAGTTTGTAGTTGACAACAATTTTAAGAGAGTTACCTATACTGAAGCTATTGATATTTTACGTAATTCAAAACCAAATAAAAAGAAGAAATTTCAATTTCCTATTAATGAATGGGGAGCAGATTTACAATCTGAACACGAACGTTTTCTAGTTGAAAAGCACTTTAAATGTCCAGTAATTTTATTTGATTATCCAGCAAACATCAAAGCATTTTACATGCGTTTGAATGACGATGGAAAAACGGTAAGAGCTATGGATGTTTTGTTTCCAGGAATTGGAGAAATTGTTGGAGGTTCTCAAAGAGAAGAACGTTATGATGTTTTGGTAGAAAAAATGAAAGCTTTAGATATTCCTGAAGAAGACTTGTGGTGGTATTTAGATTTAAGAAAATTTGGAACCGCAGTTCATTCAGGATTTGGTTTAGGATTTGAAAGATTGGTGCAATTTGCAACAGGAATGAGTAATATTAGAGATGTAATTCCTTTTCCAAGAACTCCTCAAAACGCAGAGTTTTAATCGATTTTTTGTATATTTAAGTTTATGTTAAAGCAAAGTTTACAATACAAACTCTTACAAAAATTATCTCCTCAACAAATTCAGTTGATGAAGTTAATTCAATTGCCAACACAGGCTTTTGAAGAACGTCTAAAGCAAGAAATTGAAGAAAATCCTGCATTAGATACTGGCAAGGAGGAAAACAATGATTTTGACGATGATTTTTCTGATGACTTTGACGATACTGGAAATGAAAAAATTGAAGCTGAAGACATAAATATAGACGAATATTTGAGTGATGATGAGATTCCTTCTTACAAAACACAAGCAAATAATTACTCAGCAGATGATGAAGAAAAAAATGTTCCTTACGCAGCAGGAACTAGCTTTCATCAATCTTTAAAAAATCAATTAAATACCTATTCTTTAAACGAAGAAGAAAAATCAATTGCAGAATTTTTAGTAGGTAGTATTGATGATAGTGGCTACATACGAAGAGATATTTTAGATTTGGTAGATGATTTAGCCTTTACTGCAAACGTATTTACAACTGAAGAAAAAGTAATTGAAATTTTAAAAAAAGTAGTGCATTCTTTAGATCCCATTGGTGTTGGTGCTAGAGACTTAAAAGAGTGTTTAATTATTCAGCTTAAAGCAAAAGAAACCAATAAAACCAGAAGTTTAGCTATAGAAGTTCTTGAAAATACATTTGATCATTTTGTAAAAAAACATTACAAAAAGTTAATGGAAAAATTCAATATTTCTGAAGATGAGTTGAAAGAAATCAATTCAGAAATCGCTAGATTAAACCCAAAACCTGGGAGTTCTTATGCTGGAAACAACAAAATTGCAGAACAAATTGTACCTGATTTTACCATTAAAATTTTAGATGGCGAATTAGATTTGACTCTAAATTCTAGAAATGCTCCAGAATTGCATATATCAAGAGAATACAACAATATGTTAAAAGGCTATCAAGAGTCTAAAACAAAAAGTAAATCTCAAAAAGATGCCGTATTTTTTATCAAACAGAAATTAGATGCTGCAAAATGGTTTATAGATGCCATAAAACAACGTCAGCAAACCTTAATGGTAACCATGAATTCGATTATGCATTATCAATATGATTATTTTTTAACTGGTGATGAACGTAAGTTAAAACCAATGATTTTAAAAGATATTGCAGATCAAATAAACATGGACGTTTCAACGGTTTCTAGAGTAGCTAACAGCAAATATGTTTCTACACCTTATGGGACAAAATTGATTAAAGAATTCTTCTCAGAATCAATGAAAAATGACCAAGGTGAAGATGTCTCTACAAGAGAAATAAAGAAAATACTAGAAACAGTAATTGCAGAAGAAAATAAGAAAAAACCTTTAACTGATGAGAAGCTTGCAGCTATTTTAAAAGAAAAAGGCTATCCAATTGCAAGAAGAACTGTAGCAAAATATAGAGAGCAACTAGACATATCTGTGGCTCGTTTACGAAAAGAAATTTAGTGAAATTTTATAAATTTTTATCAGTAATCTTACATCCAATTGTAATACCAACAGTTGGGGTGTTTATTTACTTTTTTTTAATTAGAAATAGTTTTAATAGTGATCAAAGGTTGGCCGTTTTAGGACTTGTTTTTATTACAACTTATATCATTCCTTTATTAATTCTTGTTCTTTTTAAAAGACTAAAAATGATTGACTCTTATTACGCAGAAAGTATTAGAGAGAGAAAAATTCCTATAGCAATGATGATAATTCTCTTTTATCTTTTAGGCAACACACTTTTAGGTACCGCTGATATTACTGATTTAGGTATACTTTTCTATGCAACAAGTTTAGGGTTAACTATCATTTACATATTTTTTGCCTTCAAACTAAAAGTGAGTATTCACTTATTATCCCTGGGAATATCTACTGGATTTTTTTTAATGATGAGTTCTAAATATAGTCACTCATTTACATTAGTTGTAATCATATGCTTTTTGGTTTCTGGACTTTTAGGAAGTGCCAGATTACATTTAAAAGCACATACAAGAACAGAGGTTTATTTGGGTTTTTTATTTGGATTTATATCACCATTTATAGTAAATTATGTTCTATAGTATATAAAAGATTAATCCAAATTTTAAAATTTTAGTATTGATTTGTTCACCATTTATGGTTACGTTTTCAAAGATTGGTGTTAACCCATAAAAAACATTAATATTAAACTCATCATATCCTGCAGATAAAGTTAGACCATACTGAATCTTTCTATAATTTTCAATATTCTTAAAAACAAATGGTATAGCATTAGTATCTGTGTATTTAAATTGGTTCGAGATATTATATAAGAACTTAATACCTGTATAAATACGCCAAAAATTATATTTTTTTGCTGTAGAAGTTCTCCACCTAATTTCTAATGGAATTTCTAAATTATGAGATGTAAAGGCATTATCAGTTATTGAATTGTCGCTGCTAAACACAATTGAATTATTAACTTGTGATACTTTTAATTCGTGATTAAAAGAGTCAAATCCATAACCTAAACCAAATGCAAAAGCAAGATTTCCTTTTTTATTTAGAATAAAGTCTTTTATAAATCCTGATGACAAAGAAAAAGAAAAACCACTCTTAGATATAGAACTAGGTTGGTCATAGAACTGTGCATAAGAAATTGATGCGTAAATCTGATCTTCTGCGTAACGATCACCAAATTGTAATGAATCCTTTTGAGAATACAAACTAAAGGATAGTAAAAGCATACTAAAAAAAAGATATAATCTATACATATTGTTTAACGTTAGTTAAATATACAATATTTCATAATTTAAAAAAGAAATAGAAATATTTAAAAATAAAAAAAGGATAATCCGTTAGAATTATCCTTTTTTTAAAAATTATAGTAAATCAATCTAGTTTGATGAAGTTTTTGATGCAGAGTAACTAATTTTAAGAGCATTTACATCTCTTAACTTAAGTCTAATATCTGTAATTGTACCTACACTAGATTCTTTATCTGCTTTTATAGAAGTTGTCATGAATGGCACCTCAGCTTCAGAAACTTTAGATCTTGCATTAATAATAAATGCAGGAACTTGATCTGCTGTTGCTATTTTGTCATTTAGTTGTATTCTATTAAAACTAGAACCATATTTTGAATCTTTGGCTTTACCAACATAAATAGTGCTAACTAGACTTTTATGTTCTAACTTTTTAACCTCAGTTGCACTTGGTAACCTAGGGTTTTCTATTTTTAAATCAGTTTCTCTCATGGTAGTAGTAACCATAAAGAAGAATAATAACATAAAAACGATGTCTGGTAATGCCGCAGTATTTACCGCTGGAACTCCTTTTTTCTTTTTTCTAAACTTAGACATATTATTATACTTTTTTAAAAATTAATTAGACGTTGGTTCAGCATCAGAAATAATTTGAGGATAACTTGTTTTGATATCTTCAACTTTTTTCTTCAAAGCTGCATTATCTCTATCATCTTTATAAGCTTCTTCCAATTCTGCAAAAGGAATTTTATATCTCTCTAAAGATAGTCTATTACGTAATTCTGCATATGCTCTTAACAATTCATTTTGAACAGTTAAATAAGTACCATATTCAGTTAACCTATCACTTTGTACAGAGATAATAGCTTTATTAGGATGATCTGAAGATTTATCACTTCTTTCTCCATTACAATAGTCACAAGGTCCTGTAGCTACACCATTTTCAACTTTACCATCTCCTCCACCATTATCAATAAACTTGATTGCAGCTTCTTTTAGGTCTTTTACTTCCATTCTTTCACCTTCTACCAATAACTCGTTATTTCTATTGATATTAACTTCAAAAATGTTTTTTTCCTTAATTACAGGAGGTACATAGTCTGGTGGCGGTTTTTCTGATAACTTTTTAGATACACCAGAATCTACATTCATTGTAGTGGTTACTAAAAAGAAAATTAATAGCAAGAAGGCAATATCTGCCATAGAGCCTGCATTAATTTCTGGAGTGTCTCTTCTTGCCATAAAATTAAGATTTAATTAAACCTTTTACTAAATCGTATACAAAGAAGAAACTAGCAGCTGCTCCTAAAAGAACGCTGTACCATATTCCTGTACCAACCCACTGATTGATAGAAGAACCTTCTTCTCCTCCTTTTAACACTACTCCTTGAGTATCTACAACAGCTGCACTGTCTGCTGTAAAGTATGCTATTACTAAAACTACCCCTAATACAGCAAGACCCAGTAAAGTTTTCTTTAAATTATCCGGATTTGTAAACAATCCTATCAAAGATAGAATTATTGTTGCTCCAACAGCAAAGTAAAGTAATGATGTTGAGTAAGTAACTATTGTTCCAACAGCGCTACTCAATGCTTCCAAATCCTCACTATCAGTCATAAAAATTCTGATAAAAAGAATTGCTCCAATTATTGCGATAACCGCAACAACTATGCTTAATATTTTAGATAAATTACCTTTCATAAGATATTTTATTTTTTATATTTTACTAATAAATCGATTAACTGTATAGAAGCGTCTTCCATATTATTAACGATGCTATCAATTTTAGATACGATATAATTATAAAAAATTTGTAATATAATTGCTACAATTAAACCAAAAACAGTTGTTAATAAGGCAACTTTAATACCACCTGCAACTACACCTGGAGAAATATCATTTGCAACAGCAATCATATCAAATGCTTGAATCATACCAATTACAGTTCCCATGAACCCTAACATCGGTGCCAAAGCAATAAATAAAGACAACCAAGAAACGTTTTTCTCTAAAAGTCCCATTTGAACTCCACCATAAGAAACTACAGCTTTTTCTGCAGCATCTACACCTTCATCTACTCTATCTAAACCTTGATAAAAAATTGAAGCTACAGGCCCTTTGGAATTTCTACAAATTTCTTTAGCTGCTTCTACACCACCCGAACTTAAAGCGTCGTCTACATTTGCTACTAATTTCTTAGTATTTGTAGTTGCCATGTTTAGATAAATGATTCTTTCAATTGCAATTGCTAGACCTAAAATTAAAGCTACCAATACAATTCCCATAAATTGAGGATCACCTTCAATAAAACGTTGTTTTAATTCTTGGTGAAAAGTCTTTGCTTCCTCTGTCGTTGCTTCTTGCGCAAAAGTTGATTGAATAGCTCCAAAAAACATAAATCCTGTTATAGATAGGATATTTACTACTTTTTTCATCGTTGTTATAATTATTTTAATAGTTAACGGGTTAAAGATATAAATTTTCAACTCAAAAAAAGAATCTTAAATTCACTTTAACGAATAAATTAAAGAAAACCTTGTAGTTTCTCTTTTTGAGAGTGCCAAGTAACAAAAAAATATTGACCCATTAAAAAAAAAATGAATCTATTTAAATGTCAAAATCACATTTTATTTGAAGATATACAATAATGTTAAATTATTTACTAGTTATTTCTCCTCGCATTGACTTCTGAAACAATTCTTTAAACTCAAAATCTGAAATATTTTTATTAAGCAAATGCATTAATTTAGCAACAGCAGCTTCTGTTGTAATATCTTTCCCATTAATTACTCCAATAGTATTTAACTCAACACTAGTTTCATAATGTCCCTGAATTACACTTCCGCCAACACATTGTGTTACATTGACAATCTTAATCCCTTTTTGAATTGCATCCTTCAATAAGGTAATAAAAGATTTTGTAGTTGGCGCATTTCCAGAACCATAAGTTTCTAACACCACTCCTTTTAAATTAGGTATGTTTAATATACTTTTTACAACTTCTTTTTTTATACCTGGGAATAATTTTAATATAACAATATCATCAACTAAATTCTTTCTAACAATTAACTCATTATATGTGTTTTTAGGTTGATGAATTAAATGCTTGTTAAAGCTTAAATGCACACCACTTTCTGCTAATGGTGGATAATTCATAGAAGCAAATGCCTCAAATTGTTCTGCACTTATTTTAGTAGTTCTGTTGGCTCTGTATAACTTGTATTCAAAATACAAACACACTTCTGCAATTGTAGGTCTCCCATTTTCTTGATCAGCTGCAATCTGAATTGATGTAATTAAATTTTCTTTTGCATCTGTTCTTAAATCGCCAATTGGCAACTGAGACCCAGTAAAAATGATTGGTTTTTTTAAATTCTTCAACATAAAACTTATTGCAGAAGAAATGTATGACATTGTATCTGACCCTGTTAAAATTACAAAACCGTCAAATTTTAGATAATTTTCTTCAATTATATTAACAATATTAATATAATATGCAGTATTCATATTAGAAGAATCCATAGGTTCATCAAAAGAAATACTTTCTATGTGACAATTTAATTGTTGTAATTCTGGAATTTTATCAACAATCTGACTAAAATCAAAAGCCTTTAAAGCGTTTGTTTTATAGTCTTTAACCATACCAATTGTTCCTCCTGTATAAATTAGTAATATGTTGGGTTTATTTGTCATTTTGTCATTTTTATATTCCAAATAATAAATTGGAATACTTTATGTTGTAAATTTATCAAACAAAAATGATATACAATTTAAAACACTATAAATTATGATGGGATTCTATATACTAATTGGTCTAATCTCTTTGGTGAGTATGCTAGTTAGCAATAAATTAAAAAGTAAGTTTAAAAAATACTCTCAAATTTCATTAAGAAACGGAATGTCTGGTGCTGAAATTGCTGAAAAAATGTTGGCAGATAATGGTATTTTTGATGTAAAGGTAATTTCTACTCCTGGACGCTTAACAGATCACTATAATCCAAAAGACAAAACCGTAAACTTAAGTGAAGCCGTTTACAATCAAAGAAACGCTGCTGCAGCTGCTGTTGCTGCTCACGAAGTTGGGCATGCTGTGCAGCATGCAAAAGCATACAGTTATTTAACAATGCGTTCTCAGTTAGTGCCTATTGTTAGTGTTACTTCTAAATTTTCACAGTGGCTAGTTATTGGTGGGTTAATTTTAGGAGCTGCTTCTGGTGCTGCAGGTATTGGTTTTTATATAGCTGTTGCTGGTTTAGCAATGATGGCATTGGCAACGCTTTTTAGTTTTATTACATTACCAGTAGAATATGATGCAAGTAACAGAGCTTTGGCATGGCTAAAAAACAAAAACATAGTTTCTCAACAAGAATTTGCGGGTTCTAAAGATGCCTTAAAATGGGCTGCAAGAACGTATTTAGTAGCTGCTTTGGGTTCTTTAGCAATGCTTTTATATTGGGGATTGCAAGTTTTGGGTGGTAGAGACTAAATCTCACAGAAACTTTTTTAAAAATATTTCTTAATGATATAAATATCTAAAATGCTTCAATTTTTCGGAGCATTTTTTGTGCTAGGAAACTTTTTATCAATTGGTAGCGTCTTTGGTTTGTAGTAACTCAATATCTGTTTATCGGAAAATTAACCCAATTCATTAGATTTCTGTTTTTCTACTCTAACAAAATGGACACTTTTACAGTGTTAAATAAAAAACCAGCCAAATGAAACTATTTACAACAAGCATTATTTTTTTATTTTTTGGAATTACAACAGCATTTCCTCAACACTCAATTCAAGGAAAAATTATTGATGATCAAAAACAAGCTTTGCCTTTTGCAAATATTGTTTTGTATAAAATTGATAGTAAAGAAAATCCAAAAGGAGTAACTTCTAATGATTTAGGAGAATATCGATTAGAAAATATTGAACCAGGAAAATATCGTCTAGAAATTTCAATGTTGGGTTTTAAAACTCAAAAAATAAAAGATTTTGAATTGAATTCTAATAAGACCTTTAATATTACCTTAAAAGAAGAAACACAGACTCTAAATGAAGTTGTTGTAAAAAGTAAACGACCTGTTATCAAACAAACTGCAGAAAAACTAGTCGTTGATTTGGAAAAATCTGAAATGATTAACACCAACTTACAAGATGTAATGCGAAAAGTTCCTGGTGTTTTGGTTACCAATAATGGAATTACAATTGCTGGAAATAGAGGTGTTCGAATTTTAATCAATGGAAAAACTACAGATTATATGGATATTCAAACGCTACTTCGTGATTTTCCTGCAGACAACATCTCTAAAATTGAAGTTGTAGAACAACCTGGAGCAGAATATGAAGCCTCTGGTTCTGGAGCTATTATCAATATTATTTTAAAGAAAAATGTAAAATTAGGAACTCATGGAAGTGTAAATTCTTGGGTAGGAGAAGACCAAGGTTTTGAGTGGGGTTCTGGTTTTTCTATTGCCAGTTATAAAAATAAACTGAATTGGCAGATGAGTACAGGTTACTCTCAACCAACTTGGAGAGACGATTTATTTTTAATTAGAACAGTGGGTAACGAAACGTACAATCAAGTTACAAGAGAGCCTTATGATCCTGATAATTTTAGAATTAGCGGAAGTTTAGATTATTATCTTAATGACCATCATTCCATAGGATTAGGTAGTCAAATAAATACTAGAAATTCTGATAGAATTGCGACCAGTGAAACAATTATTTCTGATGCGAATACTACCAATACCTTATTTTCTGAAAATAATTTTGATAGAAAAAGAACGAATTTTAACATCAACCCTTATTACGAATACAAAACTGACACAGATAAATTAGTTATCGATTTTAATTACATCAATTTTGTAAATGATAACACCAATAGATTATCTGATGTTGCAGGTAGCACAGTAGCTTTTACAGACAGAAGATATATTCAAGATGGAAAATATACTATTAAAACCTACAGAGCAGATTACACAAAAACATTTTCAGACAATTTCAAGTTCAGTACAGGAACTCGTTTTGCAGATGTAAAAACAGATAATGATTTAGAGTCTCAAATTCAAAATAACGGTGGAAATTTTGATAAAGTTGATGATGAAAGCAGTCGTTTTGTAATTGATGAAACTATTTTTGCACTCTACTCTAAAGTAAATGCTACATTTGGGAAATGGTCTTTTTCTGGTGGATTAAGATATGAGGATAGTAACACAGACGGAACATCAACCTTTTTAAAAAATGGTGTAATGACCACTGAGGTTAAAAAGCGTCCTATTAAAAAAATCTTTCCAAGTGCATCAATCAGTAGAAAATTAACCGATATTTTAGGAGCAAGTTTATCATACAGTTACAGAATTCAAAGACCTTCTTATAACAGTTTAAACTCTTTTCAACAGTTTTTAGACCCGTTTTCTGCCAGCGAAGGAAACCCATCTTTAACTCCAGCGTACACCAATAACTATCAATTTAACTTAACTTATAAAGGCCAACCTTTTTTTACCATCGGTTACAGTAAAACTGATGATGTTATTTTTCAGTTGATAAAACAAGACAATGCTACAGCACAAATTCGTCAGCAAGAAGTAAATGTAGAAAATAATGCAAATTGGAATTTTAGATTATTTGCACCCGTAAACTTTACCAAAGGTTTAGAAGGTTATACTGGAATTATAGTAACCAATACCGATTTTCAATCGTCAACGTATGGTGTAGATTTAAACAAATGGAACTTAGTTTGGTTTGTTCAAGCTAGTTATGAACTACCTTGGGATATCGATTTTGAAGTTAGTGGAAATTACGGAACAGGAGCTTTAGAAGGTCAAATTAATGTAGATTGGTTAGCAGGATTAGACTTTTCTTTTGGTAAGAAATTTTTGGATGAAAAACTACGTGTAAATCTTGGTTTCAATAAGATGTTAAACAGAGGTTTTGTGGGTAATATTGATTATGGTAATGGAACAGCATCAGTAGAAAGTAATGGTTCTAGACAAAATATTCAGTTAAGGTTAGTATATAGTTTTGGTTCTAAATTTGGTAAAAAGAAATCGAGTAGAAACAAGAACAGAGATGAAGAAAATAGAATTAGAGATAATAATTAATATCTTCGTTTTTAGATGAACACCAAACTTAACAAATCTGATTATGTAATTCTTGGCATATTTTACCTTATCAGCGCAATGCTAAATGTGTTTGATTATTTAGATCAAAATGCAACATTAATAGAATACTTAATAGATATACCCATGTATGTGATTACCTCTTGTTTGGGTGTTTTAATCTATATGTACTTTATTATTCCAAGGTTTCTTATTCATAAAAAAAATTATATACTTTTTGCAGTATTTGGCCTCTTAGTTATTACCTCTATTGGTGTAATAGAAAGAGTAGTTGGTTTTGCTACTGGAAATAATGATTGGAGTAAATTTCCAGAACTTGGCAATTTAATATTGTATGCTATTTTTAATGGATCTGATTCTGTGGGTCTTATCTTAGGTATTATTATTACCAAAAAGTTTTATGAAGGTCAAACTCAAATCTCTAAGATTACAGCGCAACAAAAAGAAAACGAATTAAAATTATTACGCTCTCAGATTGATCCTCATTTTTTATTCAATAATTTAAACACATTAGACAGTTTAATAGATAGCAACCCAACAAAAGCAAAAGAATATATCAATAGATTGTCATTAATTTATCGGTATTTAATACAAACAAAAGACGCAGAAGTCATGGAACTCTCTGATGAAATAAATTTTGCAAAAAACTATATATTCTTAATTGAAACGAGGTTTAGTAAGGATTATGAATTTACAATAGAAGAAAATATTTCTTTATTAAATAAATTTATACCTACTAGCGCTATTCAAACCTTATTAGAAAATGTCGTAAAACACAATAAATCTGATGGTACAAAACCAATTAAAACCAACATTCTAATTAATGAAGGTTGGTTGATTGTTACCAACACAAAATCGAAAGTAAAGGTAAATAAAGAATCCTTAGGTACAGGTTTAGCTAATTTAAAAGCTCGTTATCAATTGCTTTCTGATGAAAAAGTTCAGGTTGTAAATACAGAAACAAAATTTGAAGTTTTTATACCAATTATAGAATTAAGTAATTAATGTGGAATTGAGAAACCTTAATTAAAAAATAGATTTCTCCACAAGGTCTAAATGACATCAAAAAAATGTCTGGTCGAGCGCAGTCAAGACCTAAATTAACCTCTAGACTGCGCTCGACGAGAAAAGTTAAAACTATGAAAATATTAATTTTAGAAGACGAAATACCAGCATATCAAAAATTAACCAAGTATTTGGATGTTTTTTTTGATGTAAAAATCTCACAAGATTGGGCACGTTCTCTAGTTGATGGAGAGCTATTACTCAAAGAAAATAAGTACGATTTTATTTTATCTGACATTCAACTCTTAGATGGTTTGTCATTTGATTTATTCAATAAAATTCAAATTGATGCACCTATTATTTTTTGTTCCGCTCACGATGAATATTTGTTTCAAGCTTTTAATACTAACGGAATTGCATACATTTTAAAACCCTATTCTCAAAATGATTTTAACAAAGCTATTTTAAAATACCAGTCGTTATTCAAAAAAGGCGATTATAACAAATTAGACACTTCTACTATAGATGTTTTAAAAACCGCTCTGCAACAAGAATACAACACGTATAAAAAACGTTTTGTTATTAAAAAAGCCTCTGGTATTCAATTATTAAATGCTATTGACATGGCTTTAATTGCTGCCTCTGGAGATTTCTGTTTGGTAAATGACAAAGACGGAAAAAGACATACCATTTCTCAAAATCTAGGAAGCATTCACCAACAGTTAAATCCTAAAAAGTTTTTTAAGATTAATAGAAGTGAAATTGTAAACATCGATTTTATAGAAAAAATAGAAAGTCACTTTAAAAATCGTTTATTGATTTCTATTAGAATCCACAAAGAAAAAGTAATGACGAGTTCTTCTACTACTGCTGAGTTTAGAAAATGGTTGGAAAATTAATTTTCATATTCACCAGATAAGGATTCTAAGTTCTTTTTATTAGATCGTAATTTTGATAATAACATCCCAAAATCAATCATTAAATCACTTTTGGAAAACTTTTCTATCTGTTCTTGTCTAATTTTAGATCTTTTATAGTTTGATAAGAATCTATTTTTCCATGTTTTTTCATAATTGTTAAGTAGAGAAATATCATTTTCTATTAAAGCACTATCAATTGCTCTGCTAGCAATAACTGCTGACTCAAATATAAATTTATATCCTTCACCCACAATTGGATTTACTTGTGAAACACTATCCCCAACACAAACCAAATTTTTTAAAACAAATTTTTCAATTACTGGCGTTATTGGTATACTTCCTCCTTCTACTTTTTTAGAGTCTAATTGAATCAGTTTTTTTATCTCTGGTAATTCAACTATCTCATCTAATCTTCTTTTCAATCCTTTTTTCAAGGTATTATCCGTTGTTCCAAATCCTATAATTGCTCTATTATTTTTTAAGGGAAAAATCCAACCGTAACCACCTTTATAAGTCTTCCCTAAAAGTAGATAAATTTGATCGGGTTTACCTAAATACTTGGCATTGTACTCTACACCAGTTGCTAGCTTATTTTGTTTATCTCTTAAACCCAATTGTTTACTCAGAACACCTGCAGTTCCTGTTGCATCAACAAATATTTTTGCAGAGTAGGAATTATTATTTTTATCTTTTACAGTAGTAAATAGCTTGTTTTCCTCGACAATTTCTTTTATTTGAATGCCCAGTTTAAAATCTACAAAATCAGTATTTATTGCTTCTAATAACTCTTTATGAACCGCTTTTTTATCTAAAGTATATAGCTCACATTTAATTTTTGTTTTAAAGTTTTTAGAATGAAGCCATATTTTATTAATATTCTCAGAAACGACGTTTTTAGTTAGATTAAATTTTTCTAGATTTATAAAACTTGCAAGTGTATAAAATGAGAAATCTAAAAGATTTGTGTTTTTATCAATAACTAAAACTTTATGTTTTTTATTACCCAGTTCTCTAGCAAGCAATAAACCTGCTCCCCCACCTCCAACAATAATAACGTCATATTGATGCATAATGCTAAATTCTAATCATTCAACTTTAAAACTGCCATAAATGCTTCTTGAGGTATTTCTACATTACCTACTTGACGCATTCTCTTTTTACCTTTTTTCTGTTTTTCTAGAAGTTTACGTTTACGAGATATATCACCTCCATAACATTTTGCAGTTACGTCTTTACGCAACGCTTTGGTAGTTTCTCTAGCGATAATTTTAGCACCAATTGCAGCTTGAATAGGAATATCAAACTGTTGTCTTGGTATTAAAGTTTTTAGTTTTTCTACAATTTTTTTACCAATTGTGTAGGCATTGTCTGCGTGTAATAATGCAGATAACGCATCAACTGTTTGCCCATTTAATAAAATATCTACTCTCACTAATTTTGAAGTTTGCATCCCAATAGGATGATAATCAAAAGAAGCATATCCTTTAGAAACGGTTTTTAATCTATCATAAAAATCAAATACTATTTCTGCCAAAGGCATATCAAAAATTAACTCAACTCTTTGTGTTGTTAAATACGTCTGATTTACAATCTGTCCACGTTTTTCAATACATAAACTCATTACTTGACCAACAAAATCTGATTTTGTAATGATAGAAGCTTTAATAAAAGGCTCTTCTACTCTGTTTAATTTTGATGGTTCTGGTAAATCTGAAGGATTGTTAACAATAACAGCCTCGTCAGGATTTTTATTGGTGTATGCATGATAAGATACGTTAGGAACTGTAGTAATTACAGTCATGTTAAACTCACGTTCTAAACGTTCTTGAATGATTTCCATGTGCAACATTCCTAAGAATCCACATCGAAAACCAAACCCTAATGCTGCTGAACTTTCTGGTTGAAATACCAAAGAAGCATCATTTAATTGCAACTTTTCCATAGAATTACGCAACTCTTCGTAATCTTCTGTATCTACAGGATAAATCCCAGCAAAAACCATGGGTTTTACATCTTCAAAACCATCAATTCTATCTGCTGTAGGGTTTGCAAAATCTGTAATTGTATCTCCAACTTTTACTTCTTTTGCAGCTTTAATTCCTGTAATTAAATACCCAACATCACCAGTTTTAATTTCTTTTTTTACAACTTGCTCAAGCTTTAAGGTACCAACTTCATCAGCTCCATATTCTTTACCAGTTGCCATAAATTTAATCTGTTGATTCTTTTTTATAGCCCCATCTAAAACTCTAAAGTAAGTTTCAATTCCTCTATAAGAATTATAAACTGAGTCAAAAATTAAAGCTTTTAATGGCGCATTAGGATTTCCTTGTGGCGCAGGTACTCTATCTATAATTGCGGCTAAAATATTATCTACTCCAAAACCTGTTTTTCCACTTGCGTGAATTACTTCTTCTGGGTTACATCCTAATAAATCTACAATATCATCTGTAACTTCTTCTGGATTTGCACTTGGTAAATCCACTTTATTCAACACAGGGATAATTTCTAAATCGTTCTCTAAAGCCAAGTATAAGTTAGAAATAGTTTGTGCTTGTATGCTTTGTGCAGCATCTACAATTAACAATGCGCCTTCACAAGCTGCTATTGAACGAGAAACTTCGTAAGAGAAATCTACGTGACCAGGAGTATCAATTAAATTAAGAATATATTTTTCTCCATTTAATTCATAATCCATTTGAATGGCATGCGATTTTATAGTAATACCACGTTCACGCTCTAAATCCATATTATCTAATAACTGATTTTGCTTTTCGCGTTCAGTTACAGAGCCTGTATAATCTAATAATCTATCTGCTAAGGTACTTTTACCATGATCTATATGTGCGATGATGCAAAAGTTTCTAATGTTCTTCATACTGCGTTTTCTAACTACTTTCAACCAACAAAGATATGCTATTTACCAACCTTGTCAAATAAAAAAAGTACAATGAAATTCATTGTACTTTTTCGTTTATTTAGTTACAATTTACAAATCTCTTTCAAGTTCTGTAATCGCAACTTTAAATTCTTCCCAGCTAATTGTATCATCACTATCTTTGTCATATCCTTTTAATAATTCATCAGCAACTATACCTCTTATAAAACCATTAACAACAGCACTTCTTAATAATTTTTTTATTTCAGATTTTCTTAACCTACCATCATCATTTGAATCAAAAAAGTGAAATGCCTCTTCTGGAGAATCAAACTGGTTGGTAATTAAAATTCTAATCTTTCTTAAAATACTTTCTTTTGCTCCCATATTTTTTACCTGTAATTTAATAATGCATCAAATTAATAAATATTTTTTATTTATTTTGTGATAAATCTCATTTTATTATTATTTTTTACGAATATCGTAAATTTTATTTCAAATTCATCTTGCCATTCTGCAATAAACAAGTTGGTATCTCTTATTATATGTTTCAAAATGCCAATCCTTTTAGTCTTGCCATTTTGCAATAAACAAGTTGGTATCTCTACCACCTCCATTATTTCTATTTGATGAAAATATCAACTTTTTACCATCATTAGAAAATACAGGAAAGGCATCAAAAGTCTCTCCATGCGTAACTCTTTCTAAATTTTTTCCATCCAAATCTATCATATATAAGTTAAACGGAAAACCTCTTTCCGCTTCAAAATTTGAAGAGAATAAAATCTTTTTTCCTGAAGGATGAAAAAACGGACTCCAATTGGCATTACCTAAATCTGTTAATTGTCTTAAATCAGAACCATCTGCATTACAGATGTATAATTCCATTTCCGTAGGTTGCACCAATCCTTCTTTTAATAAATCTTGGTATTCTTTGATTTCTGCTTCTGTTTTAGGTCTTGAAGAACGAAAGATTAATTTTGTGCCATCTGGTGAGAAAAACGCTCCACCATCATAACCCAATTGATTGGTAATTTGTTTTACATCAGAGCCATCAATATTCATTGTAAATAATTCTAAATCTCCTGTTCTCATTGAAGTAAACACAATTTTATCACCTTTTGGAGATACAGTTGCTTCGGCATCATAACCAGGTTCTGTGGTCAATTGTTTGGTGATATTTCCTTTTAAATCGGCTACAAAAATATCATACGTTTCATAAATTGGCCATACATATTTACCTTCTCTTCTTAGAGGTGCAGGCGGACATTCTTTTCCTCCTAAATGTGTAGAACCATAAACAAAACTTTTATTATCTGGTAAAAAATAAGCACATGTTGTACGTCCTAAACCCGTTGAAATCATTGGCGGAATTGTATCTTTAAATGTTTCATCAGCATTCATCAAAAACATTTGGTCACAATTTACTCCCCAGTTTTTGTTATTGGATTGAAAAATCAATTGTTTATCATCAAAACTCCAATAGGCTTCTGCATTATCACCTCCAAAAGTAATTTGTTTTAAAGATTTAAAATGCTTCTCTTCTGGATAGATTAAACCTCCTTCCCATTTTTTTGTTTCACCAGCATAGGCATCCTCTTTTTCTTTTTTCTTATTTTTACAAGAAACTATGAATAAGGTTAATATAAACAAAAAAAGTACTCTAAATTTCATTTTTAAACTGTTTTAATTGTAACAAAAATACTATTTATCATTATGAGAAACATCCTATTTTTAATCTTTTTATGTATCGCAATAAGTTGTCAAAAAGAAATCAATCAAGAAAACCGTATCAAAGAAGATGTTACTTATTTGGCTTCTGATGAATTAGAAGGAAGGCAAACTGGTACAGAAGGCGAAAAAAAAGCGGCAGATTACATTAGCAAACGATTCCAAGAATTAGGATTGTCTAAGAAAGGAACCAAAGGTTTTTTGCAACCTTTTACGTTTAAGCCAAAAACAAATCCACATGATGAAGTAAAATTTGATGTAAATGGAGATGGAACAATTACTGGAAATAATATTCTAGGTTTTTTAGATAATAATGCAGAAAATACGGTAATTATTGGTGCTCATTACGATCATTTAGGTTTTGGCGGTGAAGGTTCTTTGTATAGAGATTCTATAAAAGCCGTTCATAATGGTGCAGATGATAATGCATCTGGTGTTGCTATTATGCTAAATTTAGCTGCAAAATTAAAATCTCAAAACACCAATAACAACTATTTATTTATGGCTTTTTCTGGCGAAGAAATGGGTTTGTTAGGTTCTAATTATTTTGTAAAAAACCCATCAATAGACACCAAAAAAGTATCCTATATGATTAATATGGATATGGTTGGACGTATGAAAAAAGATTCTTCTTTAGCAGTTTACGGTACAGGAACTTCGCCAATTTTTAAACAGGTTTTAAAATCGCATAATGACAATTTTAAACTAATACAGCAAGAATCTGGTGTTGGTCCTAGTGATCATACTAGCTTTTATTTGGCTGACATCCCTGTGTTACACTTTTTTACTGGGCAACACGAAGATTATCACAAACCTGGTGATGATTCTGAAAAACTGAATTACGATGGAATGTATTTAATTTCTGATTATATTTTTGATATCATTTCTGATTTAGATAACAATGGAAAACTTGCATTTAGAAAAACCAAAAACGAAAGTGAAAGTACTCCTCGTTTTAAAGTGGGTTTAGGCGTAATTCCTGATTATTTATTTGATGGTGTGGGTATGAGAATTGATGGTATTTCTGAAGACAAACCTGCACAAAAAGCGGGTTTACAAAAAGGAGATATTGTAATTCAATTAGGTGATAGTACTGTAACCAACATGATGAGTTATATGCGTGCTTTGTCTGTTTTTGAGAAAGGAAATACAACTAAAGTTGTGGTAAAAAGAGGTGATGCTGAAGTTGAGAAGGTGATTAATTTCTAAGTTTCCATCCTAAATCCTTCCCGAAGGAAATATAAAAAACTTCTCGATACAAAATTCTTGAAAAAGAATTTCACTCGAAGTGACAGCATGAATAAAACAATTTAAAAGGTTTGTTGTCAATTCGAGTGATTTTGCCTTTTTCAGGCAAAATTGTACTGAGAACTTATTATGCTAAATGTATGTTTAAAACCAAAAAAGATTTCATCAATAAAATACATTTAATTATTTCTGTGTGTTTAGTTATGCCTGTTTCTTTTGTTTATGGTTTTAATCCTTCTTCAGAATTTGATATTCAATTACAAACTATAGACGAGCATAACTTTTTTAAAGCCATTATGGGTTTGTATTTGGGTTTTTCTGCACTTTGGATTTTGGGTATTTTTAAACATCAATATTTAAAAATTGCAGTTATCACCAACATTGTTTTTATGCTGGGTTTAGGTTTTGGCTGAGTTTTAAGTTTTTTTATGGATGGAAACCCAACTTTTGGTTATCAATTTGGCACTTTTGCAGAAATCTTTTTGGGGTTTTACGGATTTTGGGTATTCAAAAACCTTAAATAAGGCCCTTTTTGTAATTGACCACCACTATTTGCAGTTTACAAGAAACTTGTTTTGTAAACTTTTAAATGATTGTTGTTTTGTGGTATAAAATTTTAAATTTACCAAGATGAAAAAGATAATACTAATATTAATTATTTTAATTGGAATACCATTTTTTATATGTTCAGATGATAATTTGAATACTCTAAATTATGAAAAAGGATTTCCAAACTTACCAAAAAATGATAACTGGGAATATGTTATTTCTAGATTATATCCTAATGAAGCAGTAAATAATAAGATTGGAAGATTTGAAGGACCTATTTTAATAGAATTACATCAAGCTTCTAAAAAAGATAGTTCACTTATCAAAGACATAATGAAAGATATAAAAGTTCTTTTACCTAAAAAAGAGATTAATTTTCTAACTTCTTTTATTTCTAATTATGACGAAAAAAGAGCTAAAGGAATTATACCAAAAAACTATGATTTAAATAATTTAAAAGAGTATGCAATACAATTATCTTTTGATTCAATAAACCCTAAATTAAGACAAGAATACACTCATATTACAAAAATTTATGATAAAATTACGATTAGTAACTCCCAAAAAAATTATAACTATATATCAAATACTAGAGATCATTTAAACGGAATTACAAATCAGTACCTTAATTTTGAATTTAGCAATTCTGTTTCAACGCAAGAAAGAAAAAAAATTATTTATTATAAGTTGCTTAGAGCGCTTGTTTATGATTTCACTACATTTCCACCAAATAAAGAAATTAAATATAATAAAGCAGTTTTTAGTAGAAATAGCAGTCCAACTAATTATCAACTTACACAAATGGATGTTTTTTTATTACAGAAACTATACGCAAATGATTTTCTAAGTCAGTTGAAATCTTATATGGTTGATACATATCCTTTAAACTACGCTTTAAATTTTATGAGTAAAAGGGATGCAAAACTTGTCGGGTTAATTTCAGTTATTTTAATAGGGTTAATTTCTACAATACTAATCGTCTTTATTTTTACTGAAATAGATTTTACTAATAAATTTTTTAATTATCTGTTAACTGTATGTTTAATTGGAATTTTGTCTGTAAATCTCTTATTACTTTATAATTATTTTGTAGAGCCTTCAAGTTTTATACATCTAAAAAATATGCTAATTATCTTTTTTTGTGTAAGTATTTACTTTTTAATTCTTTCAACTTTATTTTGGTTTCTCGAAGAAAAAGTATTCTTTAAACAAGTAGAAATTTTGCAGTTTCTAGGTATTAAGATTTTAGTGACACTTTTTGTTTTAAATTTCCCAACAATAGTTTTATTGTTCTTAAATTATTTTTTTCATATTCAATTTTTTGATAACGAAAGGACAATATTTGCAATTATAAATTCTCTTCTAATTATTAGTGCTTTCATAGCAATCATAAGAAGTGTAATCTTGTATTTAGATTTTCAATCTAAATCTCTTATCAACAAAAAAGATATAGAATTAAGTAGATTAAAAGAAATAAATGTTCAGTCAGAATTAAAGTCTTTACAATCTCAAATCAATCCACATTTCTTATACAATTCTTTAAATTCTATTGCGAGTTTGGCTCCAATTAATGCTGAGAAAACTCAAAAAATGGCACATTCCTTATCGGATTTGTTTAAATATTCCATCAACAGAAAAGGGCAAAAAATGAGCACCATTAAAGACGAGATAGAAATGGTACAAGCCTATTTAGAAATAGAGAAAATACGGTTTGAAGAGCGTTTAAATTTTACAATTAAAGTAGATGAAACACTTTTGAATCACAAAATTCCGTTGTTTTTAATACAACCTTTGGTAGAAAATGCTATAAAACACGGCGTTTCAAAAAATAAAGACAAAGGCGAAGTTGTTTTGAACATAGAAAAAGAAACAAACAAAATACTAATTACAGTTACAGATAATGGTCCTGATTTTCCTGAAGGTCTGGTAAGTGGGCATGGTTTACAAACTGTTTATGATTTATTAAGATTGAGTTATGGAGACAAAGCGTCTTTAAATTGGACAAACACACCACAAAAAATGATTACCATAACCATCCCTAAAAATTCATAAAATGAACAGCACGTATAAAACCATAATTATAGACGATGAAGCGCCTGCAAGAGAAGGTTTACAAAATTTACTTTCTCAATTTCCAGAAACGTTTACAATTATAGATATTGCTAAAAATGGCATAGAAGCCAAAGAAAAGATTGAAACTCAAAAACCAGATCTTATTTTTTTAGATATTGAAATGCCAGAATGTTCGGGATTTGAATTGTTGGCAAAATTAGAGCAAATTCCCATTGTGGTTTTTTGTACAGCTTATAATCAATATGCATTAGAGGCTTTTGAAACCAATAGCATAGATTATATTGTAAAACCTGTAAAAAAAGAACGAATTGCAAAAACGGTTCAAAAATTAACATCGTTTCAAAAAAACATTTCTCAAGATGAGATGTTAAAAGTCTTAAAAGACATCGCTAGTAAAAAAGAAGTCAAAAAAATGACTTCGATTACCGTTAAAAAGAATGACCGTTTACTATTTATAAAACTAGAGGAAGTTTCTTTTTTTGAAGCAGATAATGTTTACACCAAAATTCATAGCGATTCTGGTGTCTATTTAAGTAACGAAACGATTGCTAATTTAGAAAACAAATTACCCGATAATTTTTTACGCATTCACAGAGGCATCATTATCAATAAAGATTTTGTAAACGATATTCAGAAGTATTTTAATAGCAGATTTATCATCACCCTAAAAAATAGTAAACAAAGTAGTGTTACTTCTGGCAGAAGTTATAATGAGGTAATTAAAAGTTGGATAAACACTTAACAAAATGATTTTGATTGCTATATATTAATTGACAATTTAGTTTTTAAAAAAAGAATCAAAGTCTTATATCCTGCAAAGTCTTTATTTTGACTTTTTAGGTATGTTTTAAAACAAATACCTACAAGGTTTTCAAAACCTTGCAGGAATAGTAGAATCAATTATAGTAATTTCATAATCGTTATTCAGGTTAAAAAATATTATTCCTAAAAACAAGAAGCTAAAATTGCAGTTCAATCCTATTTTTTGCAGTTCATCCGAAAATCATTTCTATAAAAAACATTTTCCTGTTTATTTGCGGTATAAAATTTTAAATTTACCAAGATGAAAAAGATAATTTCGATTCTTATAATTTTAGTTATTATTGATGTAGCTATTGTTTCTGCTAATTTTATATCCTTTAATGATAAGGTTTCTTTTAATGAACTCAAAAATCAAAAAGATGACACTTGGGAACAAATTATAACACAAGTTTATGGCAGAGGAATCAAGAAAGGAAAAACACTTTTTAAGTATAAAGGACCAATACTTTTTAAACTTAAAAATGCAATTAATAAAGATAGTTTAGCTTTTAATAGTACATTACAATATTTCAAAGATTTATTACCAAATCAAGAGATAGATTATTTTTCTAATTATATAGAAAAACATACAATTAACAAAGATAGTTTGATTAATGATTACCCTTTATACTTTTTAAAAACATACGCTATAGGGTTTAACATCAATAATACTGGGAGTGCACCATGGGGCGAAAATGTTTTTTTAGATGTTATTGACAACAAAACTTTTGCTCATTTTAGATCAATTACTCAAGATAAATTTACAATTTCTGGATATGTAAATTCAAAAACAAAATTCAATTTTATAGAATCAATTTCTGCTTACGAGAGAGCTAAAGTATTTAAAAATGTAATTTTTAAAATTTTGTCTGCAAAAAGTTTTCACGTATCTGACGATTATACTACACATAATATTACTGAATCAGACGAATTAGTATTGCAAAAGTTTTATAGCCCAACTTTTGAAAAAGATTTAAAAAATTATATGAAAGGTATTTATGGCTGGAGATATACAAATCATTTTTTAGACAAAGAGAGTTATTTAAAAAAGGTTTTATTGATAGTTTTTAGTATTGGAACGCTGCTTTTTATTTTGATTTTTAGTTACTTCCAAAATAGAAAGTTTAAATATGAATACTTAAATTATTTTTTACCAATATTACTAATCACTATTAGTTACACCAATTTAAGTTTAGTGTACAAATATTTCACATCATTTAATTTCTTTATTAGTTGGAGTAAAGATATACTAAGCCAAATAGTTCAAGCTATAATTTTTTCTATAGTTACCTCTTTTTTGATGTATATCATAGAAAAATTAGCCTTTAAACGTTTAACAAATTTTAGTTTTAAATTACTATTTAAAGTAGTTATTACATTTATAGTACTTAATTTACCTTTTTTAGGTTATGCCATATATTATGATGAAAGTATTGTGTTAAAGCATTATTGGCCTTTACTTTTATTGTGGAGTGTTTTATCTATAGGTCGTGGTTTACTTATTTACCTAAACCATTTTTCAGCATCTTTAGTAAAAGAAAAAGATGTAGAATTAAGCAGATTAAAAGAAATAAACACACAATCTGAATTAAAATTATTACAATCGCACATCAATCCGCATTTTTTATACAATGCCTTAAATTCTATTGCAGGTTTAGCGCATACAAATGCCAACAAAACAGAAAAAATGGCATTGTCTTTATCTGATTTGTTTCGATATTCTATCAACAAAAAAGGAAAAAAAATGAGTACTATTTATGAAGAAATGGAAATGGTACAAAACTATATGGAAATTGAAAAAATAAGATTTGGAGAACGTTTGCAATTTTCTTTAGCTATTAATGAAGATGTAAAAGACGAAAAAATACCCATGTATATTTTACAACCTTTGGTAGAAAATGCCATAAAACATGGTATTTCTAAAATTGCTGGAAACGCAAAAATAAGTATTGAAATTAAAAAAGAACAACAACAATTGTTACTTATCATTGGCGATAATGGTCCCAATTTCCCTGAAAGATTAGTAAGTGGCCATGGTTTACAAACCGTTTACGATTTATTGCGTTTAAGTTATGGAGAAAATGCAGCTATAACTTGGCAAAACAGCCCTAAAAAACAAATTATTATTTCTATTACACAAAACGTATCGCATGAATAATCCTTACAAAACATTAATTATTGATGATGAGCCGCCAGCGAGATTACGTTTGCAAAAGTTGCTAGAAAACTTTACAGAAACGTTTCAAATTATTGGTTTTGCAGAAGATGGTTTAGATGCCAAAGAAAAAATAGCTACTTTAGAACCTGATCTTATTTTCTTAGACATAGAAATGCCAGAATTAACAGGTTTTGAAATGTTAGAACAATTAACAACAATACCTATTGTTATTTTTTGCACGGCTTATGACCAATATTCTTTACAAGCTTTTGAAACCAATAGTGTAGATTATTTATTAAAACCTGTTCGTTTAGAAAGATTACAACAAACTGTTGATAAGTTAAAACTGTTTAGAACGCAAGATATTTCTCAAAATGTAATGCAATTGTTAAAAGAATTATCCACTCAAAAAGAAGAAAAACCAATGACTTCTTTAACGGTGAAAAAAGGCGAAAAGCTCATTTTTTTAAAGTTGGATGAGATTCGTCTTTTCAAAGCAGATGAACGTTATGTGAAAGTAATTTCTAAAGACGATAGTTATTTGATTGAAGATGCCTTATCTAGTTTAGAAAGTAAGTTGCCAGATAATTTTCTGAGAGTACACAGAAGCACAATTATCAACAAAAATCATGTGAAGGATATTCAAAAATATTTTAATAGCAGATTTATCATCACTCTAAAAAACAGCAAACAAAGTACGGTTACTTCTGGCAGAAGTTATAATGAAGTCATTAAAAGTTGGATTGCAAGTTAAACTGGATTTTACTACATTTTATTTCCGATTTTGGTTTGACATTAATAAAAACACTAATTTTGCAAAAAATAAATACCTTTTGGCAAAAATAGGCAACATTCAACTTCCGGAATTTCCATTATTACTAGCACCAATGGAAGACGTTTCTGACCCACCTTTTAGAGCTTTGTGCAAAGAAAATGGTGCAGATGTTGTGTATACAGAATTTATTTCTAGCGAAGGTTTAATTAGAGATGCTGCAAAAAGTGTTATAAAATTAGACATTTACGAAAAAGAAAGACCTGTAGGAATTCAGATTTTTGGTGCGAATTTAGATTCGATGTTAAAAACCATTGAAATTGTTGAGAAATCGAATCCAGATATTATAGATATCAACTTTGGTTGTCCTGTAAAAAAAGTAGTTTCTAAAGGTGCTGGAGCAGGAATTTTAAAAGACATCGATTTAATGGTTTCGCTAACTGAAGCTATGGTAAAACATACCAATTTACCAATTACCGTAAAAACGCGTTTGGGTTGGGATCATGACTCTATAAGAATTGTAGAAGTTGCAGAACGTTTGCAAGATGTTGGCTGCAAAGCTATTGCTATTCATGGAAGAACAAGGGCTCAGATGTATAAAGGCGATGCTGATTGGAAACCAATTGCTGAAGTAAAAAACAATTCTAGAATGCATATTCCTGTTTTTGGAAATGGCGATGTTACATCTCCAGAAAGAGCTATGGAAATGCGTGATAAATATGGTTTAGATGGCTGTATGATTGGTAGAGCTTCTATTGGTTATCCTTGGTTTTTTAACGAAGTAAAGCACTTTTTTAAAACTGGTGAACATTTACCTAAACCAACAATTGCAGAACGTACAGAAATGGCAAGACGTCATTTACAAATGGCTATTGATTGGAAAGGTGAACGTTTAGGAGTAGTAGAAACCAGAAGACATTACACCAACTATTTTAAAGGAATTCCGCATTTTAAAGAATACAGAACCAAAATGGTAACTTCTGATGACCCAAAAGATGTTTTTAAAGCTTTTACTGAAGTTGAAGAAAAATTTGGGAATGCTGTAATTCCTGAAATTAGATAATTAATCATAAATTATTTGATTCTTTTTCTTAAAGGTTGATAATTGTCATTTCTTATCACTTGAATAATAGTTAATTTTAAATGTATAATTTAAAAATCGAGAATTATGAAAGTAGCTATTCAATTCGTTAACATGCCAACCAGTGAAGCTATGGAAACTTATACCATAGGTAAATTAGAAAACTTAGCAAAAAAGTACGATGCTATTATAAATGCCAATGTATTTTTTAAACAAGAAAATTCTCCAAAGAAATTGGGTAAAATTTGTGAAATGGAATTAAGTCTTGCTGGTCCTCGTATTTTTGCATCTTCTAATGAAAAAAATTATGAACTTGCTGTTAAACATACTATTAGCGATTTAGAAAAGCAACTCAAAAAAAGAAAAGGAGTTTTAAAACCTTATCTATAAAATTTCATCATTTTATCTTTCTATAAATTCTTTAGAAATTCTACTACTTGCAATTTTTGAGGCAATATACCCCAATATTGTAATGGTAAGGATAACTATCAATAAGTTTGAAAGTCTAAACTCAACTGGATAAGGTAAGTTTTGAGTAATCATAAACAACCCAAATTGTTGTTGTAGAATTACTAAGATAATTGCCAATACCAAACCTATCAACATTCCTAAAAAAGTGAGTAAAAATCCTTGGAGCTCAAAGATTTTTTTTATCTCTCTTACAGATGTTCCTAGGCTAAATAGTGTTTTTAAGTTCGATTTTTTATCGATAATCATCATTATAATTGCTCCAATTACATTGAATAAGGCAATAATTACGATTAAGGTAAATATCAAATAAGAAACAAAGTTTTCGGTATTAATTACTTTATAAAAAACTTCGTTAAGTTGCTCTTTGGTTTGTACTTTATAACTATTGCCTAATTGATTTTGAAGTTGATTAGAAACATTATCTGGATTAGAGTTATCAATCAGTTTTAATTCAATTCCAGTTACTTGATTTTTTTTATATTTTAGTAATTTTCTAGCTGCACTTATATCAACATAGACAAATTTATTCGTAAATTCTTCAGTTCCAGAATAGACGCCTACTATTTGCGTATTTAAGGTATAAAACGCATTTAGAGGGTTTATAAAGCCTGTACCTGGTTTAGGAATCATTATCGATAAAGGTTCTCCAAAATTTAAAATTCCCAAAGATAATTTTCTTGAAATTCCTTCTCCAATAACAGCTGTGTTTTCATACTCTTTTTGCAACCAGTTCCCCACACTAATAACAGAATCTATCTGCATGATCTTAGGATAATTCTCTTCAACACCTTTTATATAGGCAATTTCATTTTTATCATTATACTCTAAAAAAACACGTTCTTCAATAATCTTTGTGCTTTCTTTAATATTGCTATTATTTTCTAAAAAAGTTTGAATTGAATCATTAAAAATGAAGGATTTTCCTTTAACTGATGTTATTTTGATATCAGGGTCAGATGCATCTAGTAAACTATAACTAAAGGTTCTTAATCCAGAAAATCCAGAAAGAATTACAAACAAAGCCATTGAGCCAACAATAACTCCAAATGATGCAATAATGGTAATAATATTTATAGCATTGTTACTTGTTTTGGTAAACAAGTATCTTTTAGCTATGTAGAAGGGAAAATTCAAAAAAAGTTATTTCTTTTGTCTCTTAGGCAATATATCTGGATTTAGTATCGGATTTTCATCTTTCCCTTTGAGAGAATTATCAATTTCTTCATTATAATCTAAAGTATCATCTCCAAAAAACAACAATTCTGGCATTCTTCTCAATTGATTTCTTGTTCTTGATGCCATTTCGTGACGAATTAAAGGTGTGTTTGATTGTACTCCTTTAATGATTTCATCTCTTTTATC
This sequence comes from Polaribacter septentrionalilitoris, assembly GCF_009832745.1. Classification (GTDB taxonomy): domain Bacteria; phylum Bacteroidota; class Bacteroidia; order Flavobacteriales; family Flavobacteriaceae; genus Polaribacter; species Polaribacter septentrionalilitoris. The sequence goes on from NZ_VRMJ01000005.1 coordinate 144,301, forward strand.
TGATGGAAAAACACTCAAATACACTTTTGCAACTCCTAAATCTGAAGTTACTGCAACTTTAGAAACAGAGATAATTACTCCTTTCATACCATCTTGAGCTGCTTTTTGCAAAACATCTACTAAGTCTTTTTGAAGTACTCCTGCTATTTTACGTTGTCTATTAGTTTCTTCCATATGGTAAATTTACAATATTTTTAAAACAAAAAATCTCAAAATGCAAATTACACTTTGAGATTTTATATAATTTATACTAATTTTTAGTCTGCTAAAATAATCGCTTTATTGTCGTTTAATTCTAAAGTACCTGAATTGATGGCTAAAGTTAATATTTTATCATCAGTTTCATCTGGAACTAATTTTCCATGTAGATCGTCTAACGCAATGTTAGTCTGAGTATGGATATGAATTTTTATAGTTCCATCTTTTAAATTAGAAACAACTGGTGCGTGATTGTTTAGCATTTGAAACTCACCATTTACACCAGGAACTGATAATGAATCAATTTCTGATGAAAATAAAATAGCTTCTGGTGTTACAATTTCTAAAAACATATTTATCTAGTTTTTAGTCTTTAGCTTTAAGTATTTAGTTACTTACTTGTAACAAAAAACTCAAAACTCAAAACTTATTTATGCTTCTGCTAACATTTTTTCTCCAGCATCAATTGCATCTTGAATTGATCCTCTTAAGTTAAACGCTGCTTCAGGATATTTATCTAGCTCTCCATCCATAATCATATTAAATCCTTTTATCGTGTCTTTAATATCCACTAAAACACCTGGTATACCAGTAAATTGCTCTGCTACGTGGAATGGTTGAGATAGGAAACGTTGTACACGTCTTGCTCTGTGAACTACCAATTTATCTTCTTCAGATAATTCTTCCATACCTAAAATTGCGATAATATCTTGTAATTCTTTATAACGTTGCAAAATTTCTTTTACTCTTTGTGCACAATTATAGTGCTCATCACCTAAAATATCAGCAGTTAAAATTCTTGAAGTAGAATCTAAAGGATCTACTGCAGGATATATACCTAACTCTGCAATTTTACGAGATAATACTGTTGTTGCATCTAAATGTGCAAATGTTGTTGCTGGTGCTGGATCTGTTAAATCATCTGCAGGTACATAAACCGCTTGTACAGAAGTAATAGAACCTTTTTTTGTTGATGTAATACGCTCTTGCATAGCACCCATTTCTGTTGCTAATGTTGGTTGATAACCTACTGCAGATGGCATACGACCTAAAAGTGCTGATACCTCAGAACCTGCTTGTGTAAATCTAAAGATGTTATCTACAAAGAAAAGTACATCTTTACCTTGAGCTTCTCCTGCTCCATCTCTAAAGTATTCTGCAATTGTTAAACCAGATAAAGCAACTCTTGCACGCGCTCCAGGAGGTTCATTCATTTGTCCAAATACGAAAGTCGCTTTTGAATCTCTCATTCCTGGCTTATCTACTTTAGATAAATCCCATCCACCTTCTTCCATAGAATGCATAAAATCATCACCATATTTGATAATTCCAGATTCTAACATCTCTCTTAATAAATCGTTTCCTTCACGAGTTCTTTCTCCAACTCCTGCAAACACAGATAAACCTCCATGTCCTTTTGCAATGTTGTTAATCAACTCCTGAATTAGTACTGTTTTACCTACTCCTGCACCTCCAAATAATCCAATCTTACCACCTTTTGCATAAGGTTCAATTAAGTCGATTACTTTAATTCCTGTAAATAAAACTTCTGTTGATACAGATAAATCTTCAAATTTAGGCGCTAATCTATGTATTGGTAGACCATCTTTACCTTCTTTCTTTAAATCTCCTAAACCATCAATTGCATCTCCTGTAACGTTAAATAAACGTCCGTAAATATCATTACCTATTGGCATTTGTATAGGATTACCAGTTGCTATTACTTCTGCTCCTCTGCTTAAACCATCAGTAGCATCCATGGAAATAGTTCTAACTGTATCTTCTCCAATATGTTGTTGTACTTCTAATACTAAGATAGAACCATCAGCTTTTTTAATTTCTAAAGAATCGTAAATCTTAGGTAGTTCACTTTCAGTATTGAATTCAACATCAATTACTGGCCCAATAATCTGAGAAACTTTACCTGTTATTGTAGACATTATGTATCTAATTAAAGTTATTATTTTATTTATGAGACTTCTATCTCATTTTCAGGTTGCAAAGGTAATTTTTTTGAATGGAATTAAAAAAAAATATTTTGATTAAAAAATAATTATTATTAAATAAAAAAAAACCTCATCAAATTGATGAGGTTTTTTTAATATTATTTAAAGAATCTATTATTAATTAGAAACTTTAATTACAACTCTTCTGTTTTGAGCCATTCCTGCTCTTGTTTTGTTAGAAGCAATTGGTTTACCTTCTCCGTATCCAATAGCTGTTAAACGTGTAGTATCAATACCTTTTCTAACTAAGTAATCTCTTACAGCGATTGCTCTTTTTTCAGAAATTCTTAAGTTCAATGCAGAACCTCCTGAACTATCTGTATGACCTTCGATTACAAATGTAGCTTTCGGGTTTTTCTTCATGATATCTACAACTTGATCTAGTTGTTTACTAACTCCTGGTTTAAAAGAAGATCTACCTACGTTAAACAATATAGATTTAGCAGTAAAGTTTAAAACTTCTATATCTTCTTTATTGATTACTGGTTCTGGACATCCCATTTCTGATGCAACACCAGCAACTTTAGGACATTTGTCATCTTTATCTAAAACTCCATCACCATCTGTATCTGGCCAAGGACAACCTGCGTTAGCAGCAGGACCTGCAACTGAAGCACATTTGTCATCTTTATCTACTACACCATCTCCGTCAGAATCAGGACAACCTTTATTAGCTTTTGTTCCTTTAGCATTTGGACACATGTCATCTTTATCAGCTACACCATCTCCATCAGAATCAGGACAACCATTCATAGCAGCTAAACCAGCTGTATTTGGACAAGCATCATCAGAATCTTTAACACCATCTCCATCAGCATCAGGACAACCATTAAACTCAACTAAACCAGCAACATCTGGACAAGCATCTTCTTTATCATAAACTCCGTCACCATCTGTATCTTTTCCTCCAAATTTAATTACTAAACCTAAAGAAGTTTGGTAATGAGCTCTAATATTATCAGAGAAACCTTTTTTAGTACCCGTTTGGAAGTTAATACCTAAGTTATCATTAAACCAAGTATTGAAACCAACACCTACATTTAACATTCCCTCACCTCTATCATCAACAGAAACATAAGATCCCCCTAAATACACATAAGGATCAAACCATGCAGTTTCCCCTACTAAAGTATTTAAATCGTATTTCACAGCAGCATCAAGTGACCAATATAAAAAGTCAGAGTCATTTTTTACTGATACTGTTTCAATTTTATTCAAAGTACCCGCCAATTGAACAGTAAATCCTTTGTCTAAATATTTCTCACCAGTAATTCTAGAAATAGATGGTAAAAAATTCCAATCTTTATGACCTAATAAGTCTTTAAATTGTTCAGTAATATCAGATCCATCGTAAAAGTCTACAATATTTACTCCAAAACCTACTACCCAAGGATTGTTTTCATCCTGTGCGTTTACGTTGCTAACTGTTACCAACGCAAACAAAGCTATCACAGCTAATTTTAATCGTTTCATTATCAAATTTTTAAATTAAAAGTTCGTTATTATTATACGCAAAAGTAACCTCTTATAACGTATCTACAAAGACAAATCTACAAAATATTCAGAAAACCACAAGTTTTTATTAATTCTAAATTACATTTAGTTCTTTTCCAACTTTTACAAATGCTTTTATTGCTTTATCTAAATGTACCTTAGTATGAGCAGCAGATAACTGTACTCTTATTCTCGCTTTTTCTTTTGGGACCACAGGAAAAAAGAAGCCAATTACATAAATACCTTCTTCTAAAAGTTTATTTGCCATAACTTGAGATAATTTTGCGTCATATAACATTACTGGTACAATAGCAGCATCTGCGCCAACCAAATCAAAACCAGCTTTTTCCATTTCTGTTCTAAAGTAATTTGTGTTCCACTCTAATTGATCTCTTAATGTAGTATCATCAGCAATTAAGTCAAATACTTTTAAAGACGCCCCTACAATTGCTGGCGCTAATGAGTTTGAAAATAAATATGGTCTAGAACGTTGACGTAAAATTTCAATAATTTCTTTTTTACCTGTTGTATAACCTCCCATTGCTCCTCCAAGTGCTTTCCCTAAAGTTCCTGTTACTATATCAACTCTATCCATTACATTTTTCAATTCAACAGTTCCTCTACCTGTTTTACCTATAAAACCAGTTGCATGGCATTCATCCACCATCACCAAAGCATCATATTTATCAGCTAAATCACAAATTTCATCAAGTTTTGCTACAATTCCGTCCATAGAGAAAACACCATCAGTCACAATAATCTTAAACCTATGGTTTTGTTTATTCGCTTCAATTAACTGTTCTTCTAAAGAATTCATATCATTATTATGATAACGATAACGCGCTGCTTTACACAAACGAACTCCATCAATAATGGAAGCATGATTTAAACTATCTGAAATTATGGCATCATCTTTTGTTAACAATGGTTCAAAAACGCCTCCATTTGCATCAAAACAAGCAGCATATAAGATGGTATCTTCTGTGTGATAAAAGTCTGCAATTTTTTCTTCTAATTGCTTATGTATATCTTGAGTTCCACAAATAAAACGAACAGAAGACATTCCAAAACCATGCGTATCCATGGTGTCTTTTGCTGCTTGAATTACTTCTGGATGATTTGACAATCCTAAATAATTATTTGCACAAAAATTAATCACTTCTTCTCCTGTAGCAATTTTAATCACTGCATCTTGTGAAGATGTGATGATTCTTTCTGATTTATATAAACCAGCATCTTTTATTTCTTGAAGCTCTTTTTTTAGAGTATCTTTAATATTTCCGTACATTTTTTATTGATTTAAGAAAAACAAAGTTACAAAGTTTCTTTCTATTGATTAAACTTCAACGATATCAATTTTATCATTGATATAAACTAGTATTTTTTTACCAGTCACAAAATTCATTGATTTTAAAACTTGTTCGTATTTTAGGAGTTGTTGATGATGTTCTTTAGATGGATTTCCAGTCTTATAATCAATAATTATAACTTTATCATCCTTAAAAACTAAACGATCTGGAATGATAACTTGATTATCAACATCTACAATTTCCCTTTCGTTATATACAATTTCATCAACAGAAAAATAATCTTTTAATTCTGGATGATTTACCACATCATTTACATGTTTCGAAATTGCTGCAAATTGTTTATCATTTAAAATTCCTTGTTGATGGTATTGAGAAATTACTTTAGTTACTTCATCTTTTGTGATAATTTTTGAAAAGATTTCATGAATTAAATTTCCATAATCAATGGCTTTCCCTTGTTCTGTATTCCATAATTTTGAGGAACTTGCCAATAAAACCAAATTGTGTTCTTGCCAAGGTGTTGAAATAAAATTTTGCTGAATTTCTGCAACTGCTTCTTTATTCTCTTTTAAACTGATTTTAATTTTTTCTCCAAATTGATATTCTAAAACCTCATCATTCCAAAGATTTTTTTCTTTTAAATAATTGATAAAAACACCAGAATAAAAATTTGTGTTTTCATCACCTTTAGAAGAAATTTTATTTTCGGTAATAACATGTAATTGTTCTACAGCTCTTGTTAACGCTACATATAACAAATTGAAATTATCCAATTCTAACTCTTCTCTTTGTTGATTGTAAATTTCTAAACCTCTATCGTTTACTAAACTCAAATCTTTATTATAAGACACCAAAAGCTCCTTAAAATTATCAAAATCTTTTGGTAATTTATCTAACCAAACTTTCGGGTTTATTTGACGGTAAATCTCAACATCGCAAGGAAAAATAACCACAGGAAATTCTAAGCCTTTTGATTTATGAATAGTCATTATTTGAACAGCACTGGCGCTTTCTGGAGCAACAATACTTAATTTATCTTTCTTTAATTGCCAAAACTCTAGAAAATCTAAGACAGTAGTTCCTTTTCTTTGCTGTTCTAAAACTACATCTAAGAAAAATTGAATGTAAGCATCAGAAGTATTTATGAGTTGAAAACCTCTAATAATTTCTTCGATTTTCTCATAAAATGGCAGTTGATGAAAGGTTGAAATGTCAAAAAACATTCCGTAGTTTTTGAGCTGGGTAAAAAGTGAAATAGCATCTGATTTTAAAAATTGATGACAAAACTGATGCTTTGATTCTTTAACTTTTAAATGCTGATGCAAGAAGTACAAGACTTCAAAACGTGTTTCTTCATCAGTCGGATTTAGAATCATTTGCAACACATCAATGATAAAATTGATTTTAGTACTATTTTGTAACAGTAACGTTTCTGAAGACACAATTGAAATCCCATTTTCTGAAAGATAATTGGCAATTGCAATTCCGTCTTTCTTTGTTCTCGTCAACACGCAAATTTCATTCAAAGAAAAATCATCTTTTAATTCATTGATTTTCTCTAAAACTTTCTTTGGATATTTTATTTTTTCATCCTCTTTATCTTCTTCTTTTTGTAAGAAATCTAAAGCAACATAACCTCCTTTTTTGGTATTTTCTAATTGCTGATTTCCTAGTAAAAATAAGTTTTTGTATGATTCATTTTGCAGAAAGTTGGCTGTGTGTTGAAAAAACGAATTGTTAAAATTGATGACTTCTGAATAACTCCTAAAATTGGTTTCTAAAGTTTCGATTTTCTTTTCAACAAAAAACGGATTTTCTATATCAGTTCCTAAATTGATAAATTGTTCTGCTTTTCCTCCACGCCACCTGTAAATGGCTTGTTTACCATCGCCCACCAACAACAAATTACCATTTTCTTGTGCTAAGGCATTATCTATTAACGGAATTAAATTCTGCCACTGTAATACAGAAGTATCTTGCATTTCATCAATAAAATAATGCTGAAAACGTTGCCCAATTCTTTCATAAATAAATGGTGCTGGTTGGTCTTTTATATTGTCAGAAATCAATTGATTGAACTCAGCATTTAATCTGATATTATTATCTTCTTTTATCGTTTCTAATTCTTGATTGATGTTATTTAAAACCGCTAAAGGAATGATACTTTTCAATGCCAATTTATTCAACACAAATTGACTGTACATTTCTTTTGCTTGTTGATAAAAAGAAACAATTTTTGGAACAATACTTTCTATAGTTTGCGCAATTGCATCTGTAGTTGATTTGGAATAATATTGATGATTTTTTATTGCTTTTTCAATGGTTGCACTTCGAGTTGTAAAACTAAAATTAAAGTCTTTTTGATGAATATCTGTAAAAAACTTCGGAATTGTTCCTCGCATAAAATCTTTTGGTTCTAAATCTTTAGAAGCTATCAAATCCAAACAATCCTTTCCATTTTTTTGAAACGATTTTTTCAACTCTTTTTGATTGATAAAAAGCTTGGTTTTTAAATTGGTAAAATCATCCAATTGCTTATTTGCTAGTTCTCTAAAATGCTTTACATCATCTTCATTTAAAAGAATTTTGGCAAAGTCATTTAAATCTCTTGAAATATCCCAAGATTTATCATCATCTGTTTTATCAAGTGAATAATCTATCAGTAAATTAGTGAGTTTTTTATCTGTACCTATTTTTGAAATCAATACATCAACTGCTTCATTTAATAACGAAACTGCATCCATTTCTACTTCAAAATTGAGTGATAACCCCAAATCGTAAGCAAAATTTTTGATGATTTTATGCGTAAAGCTATCAATTGTAGTAATTGAAAATGCCGAATAATTTTGCAAAATTACATCTAAAATCTTTGTACTTCGTTCTTGAATTGTAGTTTTATCAAGTGCTGTTTCATGTAAAATGATTTCGAGTAAATCATTTGCTTTTAATTCAGCAAAATCCTCCAAATTCTGCAAAACTCTTTCTTTCATCTCACCAGCAGCTTTATTGGTAAATGTAATTGCCAATACTTTTTGAAAGGTGTACACATCTTCCGAAGTTAACAACACCTTGAGATATTCTTTAACTAAAGTAAATGTTTTTCCGCTTCCTGCAGAAGCATTATATACTTGAAAAGTCGAGGTTTTTTGCACAGAATAATTTTATTGCAAAATAATCTTTTTAGAGGCAAGAGACAAGAGTCAAAGCAAAAGAAAGCAGAACTTAAATTAAGTTCTGCTTTCTTTTTTTGAAAACATATTGTGTTTTTAGCCTAAACCAACATCCAAAGACATCATAACAATAAAACCACCTATAAAACCAAGTGTGGCAATATCTGTGTATTTATCTCTCTGAGTTTCAGGAACCACTTCCTCAATTACCACAAAAATCATTGCTCCAGCTGCAAATGCTAAAGCGTAAGGTAAAATTGGTGTGAAGAAAGAAACTGCTAAAGCTCCTAAAACTGCTGCTACAGGCTCTACAATTGCAGATAATTGCCCATACCAAAAACTTTTTAAACGACTAACTCCTTGACGTCTTAAAGGCATTGCTACTGCAAAACCTTCAGGAAAATTCTGAATTCCAATTCCAATTGCTAATGAGATTGCAGCAATAATCATCTCTGTTTGCTCTACACCTACCAAAGTTGATGCTGCTCCAAATAAAACTCCTACTGCCAATCCTTCTGGAATATTGTGGAGGGTAATTGCCAAAACCAATAAAGTAGACCTGTGTAATTCTGTTTTTACACCCTCTTTTTCACTTTCTTTAAAATTGATGTGTAAATGCGGTAAAATTTTATCCATACCAAATAAGGCCAAAGCACCCAAAGCAAAACCAACAGCAGATGGAATTACTTTTACAAAACCTTCACCTGGACTGTTATCTATGGCTGGTGCTAATAAGCTCCAAAAACTTGCAGCTACCATAACTCCCCCAGTGAAACCCAACATTCCGTCTAAAACGGCTCTATTCATTTTCTTAAAAAAGAACACTAAAGCAGCACCTGCTGCAGTTAATCCCCAAGTAAATAATGATGCATATAAAGCAGCTTGAATAGGGTGTTCTTTACCAAAATCGACTAATTGATCGAAAAAACTCATATTTTTTTTATGTATAAATTGTTTGCTATTTTCTTTGAGATAGACAATTTTTCTTCTCCTACTTTTATAGATAAGGAATCGTCAAAATCTTCTTTTTCTAAAACCGTTATTTTTTTTCCTAAGGTGATGCCTTTTTTATCTAAAAACTGTAAAAATTCTGAGGAAGAATCATCAACACCTACACAAATTCCGGTTTCGTTTTTTGCTAAGGTTGATAGTAAACTTTTTTCTATTGTTTTTAAATTCCCTTCTTTATCAGGAATTGGATCTCCATGTGGATCATGAGTAGGAAAGCCTAACAAGACATCTAATTGATTGATTAATTTAGGTGATTTTATATGTTCTAATTGTTCAGCTACATCATGCACTTCATCCCAAGAAAAATTTAATTTTTCAACCAAAAAAACTTCCCATAATCTATGCTTACGAACAATATTTGCTGCAGTTTTTTTACCTAAACCTGTTAAATGCACTCCTTTATATTTCTTGTAAACCACGACTTTTTTCTCAGACAATTTTTTAATCATATCTGTTACAGAAGACGCTTTGGTTTCTAATTGTTCTGCAATTGCATTTGTACTGATACCTTTATCAGAATCTAACTCTAAATGATAAATTGCTTTTAAATAATTTTCTTCAGAAAGGGTAAACATTATTTATTTTTTACTGAGACAAATATACTATTTTTATTTATATCAAAATATTTTTTTAGGCAAGTCTAAAAAATAAGTTATATTTGTCGAAATTATAAAACTAAGATGAAACTTTTTTTTACAATCATATTATTTTTATCAGTAGGCATATCAGCAACTTTTAGCCAAAAAAATAGCATTTCAGGTAAAGTTACCTCAGCAGGAGAACCACTACCTTATGTGAATATATATTTAAAAAAAACAAAATTAGGTACCTCTACGAATGAGAATGGTTTTTATCGAATTAAGAACATTCCTGATGGAAAATATACATTAATCTTAAGCTCTGTTGGTTTTAAAACAAAATCTGTTAAAGTTATGTTTTCTAGTGGAAAAGCAATTAGTAGAAGTTTTATTTTAGATGAAAGTAATTCTTTAGATGAAATTGTGGTTTCTGGAACTTTAAAACCTGTGACAAAAGCCAATAGTCCTGTTCCTATTGAGGTATATAGTAAAACTTTTTTTAAAAAGAATCCTACTCCATCAATTTTTGAATCACTACAAAATGTAAATGGAGTAAGACCTCAATTAAACTGTAATGTTTGTAATACAGGTGATATTCATATTAATGGTTTAGAAGGGCCCTATACTTTTGTTTTAATTGATGGAATGCCAATTGTTAGCGGACTTTCTACGGTTTATGGTTTAACTGGAATTCCGCAAGCTTTAATAGAACGTGTAGAAGTTGTTAAAGGTCCAGCTTCTACTTTGTATGGATCTGAAGCTGTTGGTGGAATTATTAATATCATCACAAGAAAACCTTCAAATTCTCCTGCACTTTCCACAGATACTTTTGGGAGTTCTTGGGGCGAAATTAATACAGATATTGGTTTACGATACAAATTATCAGAAAAAATTCAAGGTTTATTAGGAGTTAATTATTTTAATTTTCAAAATAGAATTGATAATAACAACGATGGTTTTACAGATTTAACTCTACAAAATAGAATATCAATTTTTAATAAAGTTGATATTAGAAGAGAGAATGGAAAGACATTTACAATAGCTGGTAGATATGTTTACGAGGATAGATGGGGAGGTGAAACTAATTGGAAAAAAGAATTTAGAGGTACAGATGTTATTTACGGAGAAAGTATTTACACCAATAGATGGGAAACATTTGGAACCTACCAGTTACCCACAACAAAAAATATTAATTTTCAATTCAGCGCAAATGGACATCATCAAAACTCTATATATGGAACCGATTTTTATGATGCAGATCAATTCATTGCTTTCGGACAATTTATCTTTAATAAAAATATCAAAGAAAATCAAGATTTAACCCTTGGCTTAGCATACAGATATACATTTTATGACGACAACACTTTTGCTACTAAAGACACTAATGGTGTTAATAATCAGCCTTCTATTACTCATTTACCTGGAATTTTTGTACAAGATGAAATTAGTTTAAACAAAAACAACAAACTTTTATTAGGAGCAAGATGGGATTACAACAGTTTACATGGAAGTATTTTTTCTCCAAGAGTAAATTACAAATGGAATTCTAAAGATAATTCTGATATTTTTAGAATAAGTATAGGTAACGGATTTAGAGTTGCCAACGTTTTTACAGAAGATCATGCAGCATTAACTGGGGCAAGAGAAGTTGTGTTTGATGGAGAGTTAAACCCTGAAACTTCCTGGAATACCAACTTAAATTATGTAAAAAAGTTTTATCCAGGAAATTCAATAATTACTTTAGATGCAAGTGCTTTTTATACTTATTTTGACAATAGAATTTTACCAGATTATGATACTGACCCTAATAAAATTATATATGCCAATTTAGAAGGTCATTCTATTTCTAAAGGAATTTCTCTGAATACAGATATCATGTTTTTAAATGGTTTAGCAATTAACGCAGGAGCTACTTTAATGGATGTATCTATAACAGAAAACGGAATAAAAACAAGACAACCTTTAACAGAGAGCTTTAGTGGGGTTTGGTCTATTTCTTATTCCTTTCTAAATGATTTTAAAATCGATTATACAGGGAATATCTATGGTCCAATGCGTTTACCTTTATTGAGTGATACAGATCCAAGAGCATCAGAATCCCCATGGTATAGTATTCAAAATATTCAGCTTAGTAAAAGGTTCAGCAATTCTTGGGAAATTTATGGAGGAGTAAAAAACTTATTAGACTTTACTCCTGCTGCAAATAGTATTGCTCGTTCTTTTGATCCTTTTGACAAACAAGTTGTTTTTGATCAAAATGGTCAAGCAATGGCTACACCAAACAACCCAAATGCATTAACATTTGACCCATCGTATGTCTACGCATCTAATCAAGGAATTAGAGGGTTTATCGGGTTAAGATATACTGTTTTTTAATTTGCTTTAATTTCTTGTATCCCAAATACGTTTTCTTCTAGAATCTTTAATAACTCTTGTACTTGAGGATGAAGAGTTAGAGTCTCCAAACAATGAGAAACGATACACAATTCCTGCTGAAGCAAAAGTATGAGATTTTTGGCTTTGAAATCTTTCTTCATTGAACCTATACATGAACTCCCCAGTTAATCCTAACTTATCAGAAATCCAAATTGTGGCTCCTCCACCAAAATTTAATGTAGGTAAAAGGTATTTTGATCTGGTAGATTTTATAAAACTTCCACCAATCATTACAAATGGAGAAATTGTGTTTTTTGAAGTACCAAAATCATATCTTACAGAACCATCTACTGAAGCATAATGCTGAGGATTATTTAAAGTAAAAGATAGACTCCCAACAAGAGTTACATTCTTAAAAGCATAGAGCCCTCCAGAGAGTCTTGGAAATTGAGTAAAATATCGACCTCCAACTGCTGAAGCATCTTCTTTAGCGTACAACACAGATGACGAACCAATTGAGAGGAACCATTTTTTTTCTTCATTTTGGGAGAATGATTTCAGACCAAATAAAAGAAAAAAAACTAAATATAAAATAAGTTTTCTTTTCATTTTTGCTAGGGGATTATAAATATTAACAATCATTAAACTGTTGAGCAACAAATATATTGTATTCTTTGAGAAAACAAAATAGATAAAGGTATTTTATATGTTAAGAATTTTGAGTTTTTAAATTTTAAATAAAATATAAATATTTAACAATATTAGAATAATATCTTAATTTAAAGAAAAACAGATTTATAATTTAACAAGTATTACATATTATTTTTGGTTTAAAGAGATAAATAGTTTTAAAATCAATACACATTTAACAATTTCTAATACGTATATTTGACAAAATTTTCAACGTTGAGTACGCAGAACATTGTAAATCAATACCAAAAATCTGCGAATGTTTCGCAGATTATTCAACAGCTACAAGAAGACAAAAACCATATTCAAATTTCAAATTTGGTGGGTTCTTCGTTGTCTTTTGTGATTTCAGAAACTTTTAAAAAAGCAGACAAACCTTACCTTTTAATTTTTAATGATAAAGAAGAGGCTGCCTATTATTTAAACGATTTAGAACAACTTTTAGGCGATAAAAACGTGCTATTTTACCCTGGTTCTTACAGAAGACCTTATCAAATAGAAGAAACAGACAATGCCAATGTTTTATTACGTTCTGAGGTTTTAAATAGAATAAACTCAAGAAAAAAACCTGCTGTAATTGTTACTTATCCAACTGCGTTGTTTGAAAAAGTAGTTACCAAAAAAGAACTAGAAAAAAGCACTTTAAAAGTTACTGTTGGCGAAAATTTATCGTTAGATTTTGTAAACGAAGTTTTATTTGAATATAAATTTAAACGGGTAGATTTTGTTACAGAACCTGGAGATTTTTCAGTAAGAGGTGGTATTATAGATGTGTTTTCTTTTTCTAATGACGAACCCTATAGAATAGAGTTTTTTGGTGATGAAATTGACAGTATCAGAACCTTTGATGTAGAAACACAATTATCTAAAGAGAAACTGAAAAAAGTTTCTATAATGCCCAATGTAGAAAATAAAACTTTAGAAGAAAATAGAGAAAGTTTTCTTAAATACATTTCCTCTAAAACTGTAGTTTTTGTAAAAAATCAAGCTTTACTTACGGGTAATTTAGATAAGTTTTACAAAAAAGCAGAAGAAGCTTTTTTAACTTTATCTAAAGAAATAAAACATGCAAAACCCAATGAATTGTTTTGCGATGGTAATTTTATTTTAAAACAGTTACAAGATTTTACAATCGTTAATTTTGATGCAAATCCGCATTCAGAACTTGTTACAGCATCCAATAAAATTGTAGATTTTAATACAAACCCACAACCCTCATTCAACAAAAAGTTTGATTTATTAATAGACAATTTAGAAGAATACCATAAAGCTGGTTTTACCAATTATATTTTTTGTGCAAACGACCAACAAGCAAAACGTTTTCATGATATCTTTGATGATTCAGAAAAAGAAGTTCATTACGAAACTGTTGTTTTTCCTTTATACCAAGGCTTTGTAGATGTAGATAATAAACTGATTTGTTATACAGATCATCAAATTTTTGAACGTTACCATAAATTCCGATTAAAAAATGGCTATGCAAAAAAACAAGCCATCACACTTCAAGAATTAAACAAACTAGAAATTGGCGATTACGTAACACACATGGATCATGGAATTGGAAAATTTGGTGGTTTGCAAAAAATTGATGTGCAAGGTAAAAAGCAAGAAGCCATAAAATTGGTGTATGGAGAACGTGATATTTTATATGTAAGCATTCACTCTTTGCACAAGATTTCTAAATTTAATGGAAAGGATGGAAAAGCACCTAAAATTTATAAATTAGGTTCTGGTGCTTGGAAAAAAATAAAACAAAAAACCAAAGCTAGAGTTAAACATGTTGCGTTTAATTTAATTCAATTATATGCGAAAAGAAAACTACAAAAAGGTTTTGCTTTTGGACCAGATACGCATATACAGCATGAATTAGAAGGTAGTTTTATGTACGAAGATACACCAGATCAATTTACAGCTACACAAGATGTAAAAACAGATATGGAAAAAGAACAACCTATGGACAGGTTGGTTTGTGGTGATGTTGGTTTTGGTAAAACAGAAGTTGCAGTAAGAGCCGCATTTAAAGCGGTTGATAATGGTAAACAAGTAGCCATTTTAGTACCAACAACTATTTTGGCTTTTCAACATTACAAAACGTTTTCTGAACGTTTAAAAGATTTTCCAATCAAGATAGATTATCTAAATAGATTTAGAACTGCCAAACAAAAAACAGCTGCAATTGAAGGTGTAAATAGTGGTGCTGTAGATATTATTATTGGTACACATCAGTTGACAAATCAACGTATAAAATTTAAAGATTTAGGGCTTTTAATTATTGATGAAGAACAAAAATTTGGAGTTGCTGTAAAAGATAAATTGAAAACTTTAAAAGAAAATGTAGATACCTTAACCTTAACTGCAACACCCATACCAAGAACTTTGCAATTTAGTTTAATGGCTGCCAGAGATTTATCAGTTATAAAAACTCCACCACCAAACAGACATCCTATAGAAAGTCATGTAATTCGTTTTGGCGAAGAAACGATTAGAGATGCTATTTCTTACGAAATTTCAAGAGGAGGACAAATTTTCTTTATTCATAACAGAATAGAAAATATAAAAGAAGTAGCTGGTTTGTTGCAAAGGTTAGTACCATCTGCAAAAATTGGTATTGGTCATGGGCAAATGGAAGGCAAAAAACTAGAGGATTTAATGCTCGGTTTTATGAATGGAGATTTTGACGTTTTGGTTTCTACAACCATTATAGAAAGTGGTTTAGACGTACCTAATGCCAACACCATTTTTATTAATAATGCCAATAATTTTGGCTTATCTGATTTACATCAAATGCGAGGTAGAGTTGGACGTTCTAACAAAAAAGCGTTCTGTTATTTTATTACACCACCTTATCATATGATGACAGATGATGCCAGAAAACGTATAGAAGCACTCGTTTTATTTTCTGATTTAGGTAGTGGAATTAACATTGCCATGAAAGATTTAGAAATACGTGGTGCTGGAGATTTGTTAGGTGGAGAACAAAGTGGTTTTATTAATGATATTGGTTTTGATACCTATCAAAAAATATTGCAAGAAGCCATCGAAGAATTGAAAGAAAATGAGTTTAAAGAACTCTATCCAATAGATACTTCAAAGCCAAAAGAGTTTGTAAAAGAGGTACAAATTGATACCGATTTTGAAATTTTGTTTCCAGATGATTATGTAAATTCGGTTACAGAAAGGTTGAGTTTGTATGAAAAATTATCTGACTTAAAAACCAATGAAGAATTAAAAACTTTTGAAAGCGAAATTGTTGACAGATTTGGAGAAATACCTACACAGGTAGAAGATTTATTTGATTCAGTTAGAATAAAATGGTTAGCAAAAGAGCTAGGTCTAGAAAAAATTATACTAAAACAAAAAAGAATGATTGGCTATTTTGTGTCTGATCAACAAAGTGATTTTTATCAAACAGATGCCTTTTCTAGCATGTTAAAATACGTACAACAAAATAGCAAGAGTTGCGTAATGAAAGAGAAGCAAACCAAAAACGGATTGCGTTTACTAATTACATTTATAAAAATAGATTCTGTAAAAAAAGCTTTAGAAATTTTGAATACAATTTAAACAATCTCCATTTTTTTCAATAAAAAGGAAGCATTCATATTTTTACAAACGCCGCTTTTTAAAGTGTAATCAAAATGTAATTCGTTGTTGGTAATTTCTGCATCAAAATAATAATTTTGTATGCTAGAAAACTCATTTTCCAATTCGCATAAACTTACATCATGTGTTGCAATAATTCCTGTAGATTTAGATTTTGATAGTTTTTCTACAAACTTTTTAGAGCCAATTGCCTTGTCTTTGCTATTGGTTCCTTTTAAAATTTCATCTAAAATGATAAAGTAATCTTCTTGCGCAATTTCATCAACAATAAATTTTAAACGTTTTAATTCCGAGTAAAAATAACTCTCATCTTCTGTTAAAGAATCTGTAGTTCTCATACTTGTAATTAATTTTATAGGATGATATTTAAAACTTGCTGCACAAACTGGCAAACCACAATTTGCCATTACTATTGATAGGGAAACTGTTCTTAAAAACGTGCTTTTACCTGCCATATTTGCTCCTGTAACAATAAAAAAATGTGCTGCATCAATTGTAAAATTATTGTCTATTCTTTTTTCTGCATTTAATAATGGATGCCCTAAATTGGTAGCTTCTATGATTTGTTTTTTTGCAGTTATCTCTGGAAAAATAAATTTTGGATGATTAAAATGAAAATTGGCTAATGAGTTTTGAGTATCAAAAAAAGCAACCACTTCAAACCATTTTTCTACAGTATGTTTATATGTTGCAATCCACTTTTCTACTTTGTGAGCGTTGGCAATTTCAGATAAAAATAAACCATTCCCAAAAACAGCTATTATAATGTTATTTCTTTGGTCAAAAGCATCTAAAATTCTAGCAAATTTTTTAAAAATTGTAGAGGCTTTCTTATCTTCTGATGTAATAATGTTTTGCCTTTGCTGTAAGATTTCTGAGGTGAACTCTTCGTTTTCAATCTCATTCAACAATTCGTGATATTGTTTAAATGTTTCCCTAACTTTATCTGTTTCTGCATATAAATTGCTGGTCTTTTTTAGAAATTTTCCTGTAATAAATAATCCAAAGAAAAACCATGCAAGCATATAATTGAAAGGTAAAAAACCAAAAGAAACCAAACCAATCAACAATACAGAAATAACAGAAAACAATTTTGTAAAAACGTTTAAAAAATTGGGTAAGACTTGTTTGTAATTCACAATCCAATTTGCAATAAAACCAGAGGTATTTTTTACAGTAACCAAACTAGCTATAGCATTAAAATGTTGCCTCCATTTTGGTTTTTTTGATAGCTCTTTTACAACTTCTTGTTTGGCTAAAATTTTATCGGTTTTATTAGCTGTTAAAAGAGTTGCTAACTCTTTTTTACCATCTTTTGTTACAGTTCTATTTAGATATTGAAAAAAAGAACCCACACCAAACAAATCTATATCATTGCTATAAAAATGAGCAGAATTTATAAATTCTTTACCTGTTTCTAAGTGATGAAAATCTCGATGTAAAACTTTAATTTCGGTAGTATTTATGTCTATTTTTTTAGAAACTATATTGCGTTTCCTTTTTAAATCTAGATGTTTTACAACCAGAAAAGAAAACAAGAAAATTCCCAAAAAAGCAATGATAAAAACATCTGGATAACTCCCAAAAGTGAGGTAAATTAAAAAGCAAGTTCCTAAAAACACAGCAAATCTAAAAACACTTAAGTTTAGAGACTTATTTTTCAAATCGACTGCTTTTTCTTCTAGTTTTTTTAGTCTTTTTGAGTAAAATTTTAAAGGGTTTTTCATGAACTTACTTGCGTTTTGTATGTAGAAATTCCACCCGTTAAATTTAGTACTTTTAAATCTGGATATTTCTTTTTTAACCTTTCTGTGGCTCTGTAACTGTTAAATCCTCTTTGACAAACCATTACATAAGTTTTATTAAAATCTACTGCTATTTTTTCTGCGTCAAAACTATTAATATGTATGGTTTTATCAACCTGAAAAGGCAATTCTAAATTATTTAAAACCGCAATAATTTCTAAGTTTTTAGATTCTGATTGTATTGATAAACGTTCTTTTAATTCTTGTGATGATATTTGCCAATCAGGATTTTGACCCACACAAGCAGCATCAACATAAGTTTGCAACTTAAAAATCTTGGCAATTTTATCTTTTAAAACACTTGGTTTTAACTTCATTTTTAACTGTGTATTTTCTAACGAATTGTAAATTAACAATTCATTCGTTAAAGGTTTTCCTATTTCTGTAACCAGTTTTAAAACCTCATTTACTTGTTGTGTAGCAATCAAACCCACAATGGAGTTTAACGTTCCTGCTTCTTCGCAATTAGGAATGTCTGTTGCCATTTCTGGAAAAGCATCTCGTAAATTTGCTGAACTACTTCCGTCTTTTTGCAACACATTAAAAGTAGCTACATAACCATCAAACTTATACAAAGAACCATATACCAAAGGTTTGTTTTTGACAACGCAAGCATCGTTTAACAAATATTTTGTAGGCAAAGAATCTGTTCCATCAACTACAACATCTACATTTTCAATCAAATCGAATACATTTTCTTTTGTAATCGGTTTATTAGTAAAACTAACTTCAGTAAAAGGTGCTCTTTGTTTTATAAACGTACGTAAAACTGCTGCTTTTGGTTTGCCAACATCGTCTAAACTATAAAAAACTTGTCTGTGTAAATTGGTAATATCTACTGTATCAAAATCTACCAAATGGAGTTTTCCAATTCCACTAGAAGCTAAATACACTGCAATTGGACTGCCCAAACCACCACAACCAACTACCAAAACTGATGCGTTTTGTAATTTTTCTTGTCCAGATTCACCTATCTCTGATAAAGTAATTTGACGTTTGAAAAGTTGGGGTTTTGTGGGTTTCATTTTTAATTTTATATGTTCTCGATACAATTTTTTAGCTTCGCTAGCTACCTTCCATCAAAATATATTTTGATTTTGCTAATCTCAAAAATCACTCGAACTGACAGCTCATCTTTTTAGTAATTGTAAACAAAATGTCACTTCGAGTGAAATTTCTTTTTTAGAAATTTTGCATCGAGAAGTTTTCAATCATTTATCTCCTTTTTAGCCATTTCAAACTCTTCTGGAGTATTTACATTTCTAATCAAATCATCCTCAATTTCTACAATTTCTACATCAGAATTGATGAGCATTTTACGTGGACAAGAATATCCTTGTGCTAAATATTGCAATAAAATAGGATATGCTTTTGGCTCGTAAATAGTAATTAATGGCTCTACAAACTCCTTACTTTTTCCTTTAATTGCGGTGGCTACTTTGCTTGGATTTCTATGGTTTAATAATAACTGAATTACCTCATCATTTACAAAAGGCACATCAGTAGCCAACACAAACCAAGCCGAATTTGGGTCTTTTTGAAACGCAGAACAAATGCCGCCAAATGGACCTAAATTATAGAATTTATCTGAAATTTCATCTACATTATTTGTTGTTTTTTCAACAGAATAAAACGTTTCTAAATTGTTGTTTTCTAACAATTCTTTAGCAACTTCTTTTTGAGGTTTTCCAAAATAATTAAGTTCAGATTTATCTTGTCCCATTCTGGTACTTTTTCCACCTACCAAAACCAAACCTTTTATGGGGGCAATTTTTTCTTGAATCAAATTATGAATATGATTTACTATTTGATCAACTTGATCAATGGTATAACAAATCTTGTTTTTTATGTTTGGATATTTTTCAACTAAAAAATCGAAAAACTCAGTTTCTTTTTTCAATTTTACAATAAACTGAATACGATTTAATTGCTCTAATCTTTTTAACACAGAAGCTTCTTTAGCTTCGTCTAAAACTAGAATTTGTTTTGCTCCTTGGTAATGATTTCCGTTGATAAACACATAATCAAATTGTGCAAAATCTAAACGTTGTTGATATTTATTTATCTTTCCAGAAGTGGTTATTTGTAGATTTCCTTGGTGATGAAAAGTGTATTCAGATAAAATATTTTTTTCAACATCTTTTGCATGAGATGCATCAAAATATGCTAATTTAAAATTCGATAATTTTTGCGAAACTTTACTAACTAAATTAGAAATAGTAGTACAATTTGTACCTAAAATTGCAATTTCGTTAGGTGCAAAATTATCATTATCTCTTCTTGTTAAGTTTGTATGTTTTTTGTGTTTAGTCATTTTTAATATCCGATTTTCCTCCCGTTTTTTGTATCAATTTTACTTCTTTAATCACCATTTGTTGACTGATGCTTTTGCACATATCATAAATGGTTAAACAAGTAATATTTGCTCCTGTTAAAGCTTCCATTTCTACTCCTGTTTTTCCTTCAATAGTAACTTTACAGAACACTTCTATACATTCATCATCTGTAATATTTATGTCAATATCTACACCATTAATCAATAATGGGTGACACATAGGAATTAATTCAGAAGTTTTTTTAACACCTTGAATTCCTGCTATAATTGCTGTTTGAAAAACAGGTCCTTTTTTGGTGGTTAATTCATTATTTGTAAAATTAGAAATAACCTCTTTTCCTAAAAACATAGTTGCTTTTGCTATAGCAGTTCTTTTGGTAATTTTCTTGTCAGAAACATTTACCATTTTTGGGTTGTTTTTTGAATTTAAATGTGAAAAGCTCATTTAAATAGTTTTTAGTTTGTCACTTCGAGTGATTTTCGATTTTATGAGAAAATTGTATCGAGAAGTTGTTGAAATAGTTCTCGATACAAATTTGTTCATCCTTCACAAATTCACTCGAACTGACAATAAATTAATTAAATTTCTTCTTTGCTAAATTAGGAAGTTTTTCATATTCATCATTAATTAAAGCCTCCTTTTTAGCTTTAGACCATTTTTTTATTCTCTTTTCCCAGTCAATTGCAAAACCAACATCTGTAAATTCGGCATAAAAAACCAATTTAAGTGGTCTTCTTTTGTAAGTATAACTTTCTTGATGTTTACCTTGTTGATGTTCAAAAAATCGTTTTTCTAAATTTGATGTAATTCCTGTGTAATAAGTTTTATCTGAACATTTTAAAATGTAAACATAATAGATTTTCATTTTGGATTTTTATAGGTTAATTATCATTTGTTCTCGATACAATTTCTATAAAAAATCGAAATTATTTTGGTTCTCGATACAAATTTTTCGTCCCTCAAAATTCACTCGAACTGACAGTTTTTATTAAATTACTGATAAAAAGTATGTCACTTCGAGTGAAATTTCTTTTTCAGAAATTTTGTATCGAGAAGTTTTATGTTTTCCTAATATGTTCTCGATACTATTTTTCTTCCTTCGTCAGAAAAATCACTCGAACTGACAGTTTGTTAATTAGTTTATAAAAACTATCGATATCTAATTACAGGATAATTCTCTCCTTTTTTGAATACGGTTTTGTTACTTGGCAACTGAATAAAAGCATCTGCATTTACCAAACTTGCTAAATCTCCAGAACCATTTCCTTGAATGGGTGTTGCTAATAAATGCCCGAATTTATCACTTAATTGTACTTGTAAAAAGTAGGTTAAATTCGGTTTAAAAGTAACATCTTCTTTTAAAATGGCAGTTTCTTCTTGCACTTCTACTCCAACAGATTGGTAATACCATGGATAAAAATACACTAAACAATTTACAAACGTTGAATTTGGATTACCAGGAAATGCAAAAATTTTACAATTCTCAGTTTGCCCGAACCAAAATGGTTTTCCAGGTCTTTGTGCTACTTTATGAAACAATTTTTTCACCCCTAATTCTGTAAAAACTTCTGGTAAAAAATCAAATTTTCCTTTGCTTACTGCACCACTAAATAATAATACATCAAATTGTTTTAAATAGTTTTCTATTTTTTGTTTTAAAATGTGTTTATCGTCTGTAATATGATCTGTTTCTGAGGAAATATTCAATCGCTCTAATAAAGAAACCAAAGTAAACACATTAGACCTTCTAATTTGATGTGGCAAAGGGTTTGCACCTACTTCTACCAATTCGTCTCCAGTAGAAATAATCATTACTTTGGGTTGTTTTGCAACTTTTATGGTTGATTTGCCAACGGTTGCTAACACCCCAATTTCTGCTGCAGAAATAACTTTATTTTTGTTGATTAAAATGTCTCCCGACTTTCTGTCTTTACCTTTGGCATGAATATTTTGGAAGTCTTTTACAGCATCTATTTGAATTGATGCAACTCCATTTTCGATTACTACATCTTCGTATCTAATGACCACATTTGTATTGTTGGGCAATACTGCACCAGTCATCACTTCTAAACAATTTTCTTTGTTTTGTAATGTAATTTGTGGACTTCCAGCAGGTTGAATTCCTTCAATTTTAAATGCTCTTTGTCCGTTTTGAAAAACATTAAAATCAATCGCAATTCCATCCATAGAAACTCTATTGAATGGTGGAAAATCTCTATCTGCAACAATACCTTCTTTTAAAATTCTACCTACAGATTTTATAAATGGAATTTCTTCAACTCCAAAATTTTGAGTTGCGTTTAAAATGATATTTTTTGCTTCTTCTACTGAAATCATTGATTACTGTGTAATTGTTTATTTGTTTAATCGTGTAATTGTTAAACTATGGTTTACACAATTAAACATTTACACGATTACACTTTTTTATCCTCCAATTGTACTCATACTTTCAGAAACATCGCCTTTTTTACGATTTGCTTCTGCTATAAAACCATTTTCTGGTTTTTCTTTTACTAAAGATAAGAAAAGCTCTTTTAAATCGTTGTTACTTGCGCCATTTCTTATAAAATCTCGTAAATTAAAAACGCCATCATCAAACAAACAATTTTTAAAAGTGCCTGTAGATGTTATTCTAATTCTGTTACAATCGTTACAAATGGTTCTTGTAAATGCAGGAATTATACCTACAGTACCTAAATGATTTTCTATTTGATAATTTCTAGAAGTTGATGATTTTTCTGATTGAATTTCCTCAACAGCAAACTCGGTTTTTATTTCTTCTAGGATTTTTTTAAACGTCCAATTTTCTTGCATTTCACGCTGACCTTTTCCATTAAAAGGCATTTCTTCAATAAAACGAACCGCTACATTTTTATCTTTTGTGAGTTTTACAAAATCTACAATTTCATCGGTATTAAAACCTGATTGTACAACTACGTTTAATTTTAAATTTAAGTTACTTTTTTCTAGCAATTCAAAAGTTTTATACACTTCTGGAAACACATCTCTTCTAGTAATTTTTGCAAATTTATCTCGTTGTAAACTATCAATACTTAAGTTGATATTTTTTACTTTTTTCAGTTGCTCAATTCTATCAATATGATGAGAAATCATCGCGCCATTTGTGGTGATATTAATAGCATCTAACAAATCGTTGAAAGATAACATTTCTAAAAAACCCACAAAATCTTTACGCACAAAAGGTTCTCCACCTGTTAAACGCACTTTATTAACGCCCAATTCTGTCAACACACGAATTAAGCGATACATTTCTTTAAAGGTGAGCAACTCTTGTCTTGGTACGATATCTATTCCGTGAGCAGGCATACAATATTGGCAACGCAAATTACAACGATCTGTAACTGCGAGACGAACATATTCTATTTGTCTCCCAAAATTGTCTATTAATTTACTCATTAATTAGGTAATTTCTTGCTTAAAAGTCCGTAAATAAATGCTCCTAGCAAAGCTCCAATCAATAAAATTAGAGCAGGTAAAAATTTAAATCCTAAAATCACAAAAATTGGAGCTGCACAAGCACCTGAAATTCCCCAGCCTAAACCAAAAAATGTTCCTCCTATTAAAGTTCTGTAAAACCCTTTTTTCTTTTGCTCTGGATAAATTTTATTTCCTTTAATATCTCTTATTTTCCCTGATTTGAATAGTTGCATAAATACCATTGATATAACAACTGCACCACCAATAATTCCAAACATATGAAACGATTCAAAACGAAACATTTCATAAAAACGATACCAAGAAATGGCTTGTGTTTTACTTAAAACGATTGCAAAAAAGATTCCTAATAATAAAAATTTTATGTTCTTCATCATCTAAAAAAGTATTGGAATTAAAAACCAAGCAGCTATAATACCGCCAATAAAAAAGCCAATTACTGCCAATAAAGATGGCAATTGTAAACTGCTTAACCCTGTAATTGCATGACCTGAAGTACAACCTCCTGCATAACGTGTTCCAAAACCAATGAACACTCCAGAAACTAACAGAATTAAAAATCCTTTAAGAGAAAAGACAACCTCATCACTAAAAATTTCATCAGGAAAATATTGGTTACCAATATTAGAAAACCCTAAGTTTGATAATTCTTGTACCGTATTTGGGTTCAAATCTATAGTTTGTTCAGGGATTAAATATATTGATGAAATGTATCCGCCAATAATTAATCCGATAACAAATAATAAGGCAAAACTTCTTTCTTTCCAATCTGTCTTAAAATAGTCAGAAATTTTACCTGCGCCAGCCATGGTACATAAGGTTTCGAAGTTGGTTGATGCTCCAAAGTTTTTGCCAAAGTAAAAGTACAATAGCAATGAAATCGCTATTAATGGACCACCTATATACCAAGCCCAAGGTTGTAATATAAAATCCATAATTACAATTGTGTTTTTAAATAATTCATAATTAATGTTGTTGCACCCAAATTATCTTGGATGTATTTTTTGTTGATAATTCCTGTTAGATTTCTAAAACTTTCATCATTTTTTAAAAGATTAAAAGCATCAGTAAATTCTTCTTGATCTTTTATTGAGAGACAACCTCCAATTTTCACCAAATCTACAGCTTCTTTAAATTTGTCGTATTTTTTTCCAATCACTACAGGAATTCCAAAAGTTGCAGGCTCTAAAATATTATGTAAACCTGTTTTTAGACCTCCACCAACATAAGCAACATCTGCGGCTGCATAAATTTTAGTTAAAATTCCAATGGTATCAATGATAAAAACTGGGTGTTCTTTTAAAGGTTGTTTCACTTTGTTTGCAATGACATCAGAATATAAAACTATTTTTTTATGGATAGATTTCTCTAATTCTAAAATAGCTTCTTTTTTAATATTATGTGGTGCAATGATAAATTTCTCATTTTCTGATGATTGATTATTGATATAATTCACTAATAATTCTTCATCTTCTGCCCAAGTGCTACCTGCAACAATGGTGTATTGTTTGTCTTTAAATTCGGTAATAAAACTAAGAGTATTGTCTTGTTCTAAAATTTTAGAAACACGATCAAAACGAGTGTCTCCTGCTATTGTAACGTTGTTAAAATTGATTGATTTTAATAATTTTTCAGACTTTTGGTCTTGTACAAAAAAATGATGAAAAGCATTTAAAGATGCTCGCATAAACCCTCCATACCATTTGAAAAACAACTGCTTATCTCTTAATATTCCTGAAACTAAAATGGTTGACACTTCATTTTTTTGGAGTTCATTTAACAAGTTTGGCCAAAATTCATATTTAACAAAAACTGCTAATTTTGGATTTACAATTTTAACAAATCGTTTTACATTGGATTTAGAATCTAGGGGTAAATAACAAACCACATCTGCTAAGTTGTAATTTTTTCTAATTTCGTATCCAGAAGGTGAGAAAAAAGTGACTAAGATTTTATACTTAGCATATTGTTTTTTAATTTCTTCAATAATAGGTCTTGCTTGTTCAAATTCGCCTAAAGAAGCCGCATGAAACCAAATGACATCTTGATGTTTTAAGGGAGATATTTTGGAAAAAGTTTCTTTTCTTCCGTCTACAAAAAGCTTGATTTTCTTATTGAATAGCCCAATAATTGGCAAGAATAAAGATGCTTTGAATACCAATAAGTTGTAGAAAAATTTCATAGTTGCAAAAGTACGAAATAGTACTTAGCCAAAATCAAAGAAATAAAAAACATAAAAAAAGCTACCCTAAATGGATAGCTTAATTTTATTTTCGAATTTTAAGATTTGCAGTAACATCACATTCCCCCGAAAAATGTTATAACACTCTTAAATTCTTAATCAAATTTACACTAAAAGTGGTATTAGTACTTGAAAAATGTTCTGAACGGAAATATATTGTTCTAAAAACTAAAGAGTTATTAAATTAAGTTGATTCTTTTTACAATATCATCCTTATATTTCTTTCCTATTGGAATTTCCTCATTAAGAATCTTAACTGATGTGTGGGTTATTTGTGACAAGTATTTTGTATTAATAATATAGCCTCTGTGAATTCTAATAAAACTATCGTTTAATTTTTCTATTATGTCATTCAAACTAGTTCTTACCAACATTTTCTGATGAGATTTTAAAATAATCTCAATATAAACATGTGCACTTTTTAAATATAAAATATCATCAAAATGGACTTTTGAGTAAAATCCTTTGTCTTTTACAAAGAGTGAATTTTTAATAATTAAGTTATCGCTATTAATTTCGCCAATTTTTTTTGAAAAATTATGCAATGCTATTTCTATAGAGGTATACAACTCATCTTTAGAAAAAGGTTTTACCAAATACGCAGGTGGCATAACCTCTTTAGCCTGATTAACAGTGAGTGTATCAGAATTTGAGGTTAAGAAAATAAACGGAAAATTAAAAGATTCTCTTATTTTTTTGGCGATATCAATCCCGGTTTTTCTACCAGATAAATGAATATCTAAAATGGCAATATCTGGTTTTTCTTTTTCTATCCTTTCAATGGCTTCAGTGTAATTAATTGCTGGCTCTAGAGCCTCATAACCTAAGTTTTCTAAAGCATCACAAATATTATCAGCAATGATCATTTCATCTTCTACAACAAGAATTTTCACTTTACTCATTAGATTCAATTTTTACACTAAAATAAGAATCAATCATATTATTTGGTACTAAGACATTAAAAAATGTTCTGAAACACAAAATACCTAACCTAAATCTAATTTACCAATTGCCTTGACGCACTGTCTTTAAAATAGATTTCAAATTTTGCTCCTTGGGTATTACTTTGCTTTAAAGTTCCATGTAATTGTTTTACCAATCTATTCACCAATCGTAACCCTAAACTTTTGGCTTTCTTTACATCAAAATTATTTGACAAACCAGGACCATTGTCTTCGATAATTAATTTATAATTGTCTTCTTTTGCTTTTTCTATAGATATTGATAAACTGTTATCAGCATCATTTCTAAAAGCGTATTTGTATGAATTTGTAATAATTTCATTAATGATTAAACCTAAAGGAATTGCAGTATCTACATCAAATTTAATATCTTTTGAATCTACCAAAGTTGCTACTTTTTTATCTGAAGAATACATTGACGATAGTTCTCGAATTAAAAGTTTGATATATTCATCAAAATCAATCAACCCAGATTCTTCTTGATATAACTTTTGATGGATTAATGCCATAGATTTTACTCTATTTTTTCCTTCATTTGCTAATTCTAAGGCTTTTTCATCTTCTATTCCTTTGGTTTGTAATTCTAATAAACTAGAAACTATCTGAAAATTATTCTTTACTCTATGATGCACTTCTTTTACCAATAATTCTTTTTCTTGAAGCGCTTTTGCAATGATTTTATTTTTATCAGAAAGTTGTTTCGATTGCTTTTTTATTTTTCTTAAAACTAATAGACTAATTACAAATAAGATAAAAGCAAGAATAGCGATAACACCATACAAAGTTGTTTTTTCTTTTTCGTGCTTAATTTCTAATTCTTTCTTTTTTACTGCTTGTTCTGTTTTGTAATTTGCCAATGACTTTGACAAATCTTGAGAATAAATTTTTCTAGTGATTTGAATTGCTTCATCTTTATAATTCAATGCTAAATTAGTATAAGCATTTTTAGCTAATGCTCTAGAACTCTCGTTAATTAATTGATAAAAATCATTTGGATTCAAATCCTTTCCTAATTTTTTAAATTTTGACGTTAATTCTGGTACAGTTGTAACATTAAATTTTTTAAGGATATCATTTTTAATAGTTGAATTCTTATCTAACCTTGATATAATTTTAGCATAAAGAGAATAGGTATGGATTCTTGTTGATGGATTCTCATAAAGAATATTAATTAGTTTTATTACCCTATCATTATGTCCGCCTTTGTATGCATATGCGTCTATTAAGTGCTCAATAATGCTGTAATAATAATTGGTATGTATTGGCAACTCTTCTTCGAGTGCTAAACTCTTCTCACTAACATCAATATATTCTTGGAGTTTTCCTTCAAGAAGTAAAAAATCTGTTAAGTGATATAAGAATATAATTTGTAATTCTTTGTCATTTAGTTTTTTTGCAATTTCTAAACTATTAGCAATAAGTGCTTTCCCTTTTTTAACATCTTGTTCAATAAGGTACATTACCACAGGATGTGTTCTAATCTTTGTTTTAATTTTTAGAACCTCTGGGTTTTTATCATCAAATTGATTTATATAGTTTTCTAAATCTTTCTGAATTGCTGAAGCTTCATCCAAGCCAACTTCATCTCTTAACTTAGAAACTTGAGTCCATTTAATTTCTGCGTAATCTAAATTGATTGTTTTACTAGAAGGTACTTTTATCTCTTGATCAATAAAATCTGAAATCTTTATATATTTTACAGATTGACGATTTCCTAATCTTGAAATGAAAGTATAATATTCTTTGTAAGAAAGGTTTTCTTTTTTAATAAACCTATTTAACGTGTTCTTGTAAGATGTTTCTGAGATAGAATCTAAAAAATAACGAGCAGAATCTATTTTTTTTTCTAAAACAAATTTTTCAACCTTATGAGAATAGTAATTTTTAGATGCATTTTGCCCATAGATATTTACTACAAGAAAACACATAAAGGTGAATATATATAACCTCATTATTAAGAATTTGTTAGAAGATAAAACTACACAAATAATTTTTATATAAAGAAGATAATGCTCTAAAAAAGAAAAACGCTCAAACAAAATATGTTTGAGCGTTTTTTATTTTCTTATCAGCTATTCTTAAGCTTCAAAAGGGGTAACAGATACATAAGATTTGTTATCTCTCTTTTTTCTAAACTCAACAATTCCATCAACTTTAGCGTGTAAAGTATGATCTTTACCCATATAAACGTTTTCTCCTGGATTGTGAGCAGTTCCTCTTTGACGAACAATAATATTTCCTGCAATTGCAGCTTGTCCTCCAAATATTTTTACTCCTAGTCGTTTCGATTCTGATTCTCTACCATTCTTCGAACTACCTACTCCTTTTTTATGTGCCATGATACTATGGTTTTAAAATTGAAATTTTTATTTAGTTAAAGCTTCAATTAATTCTGCTTTCTTTAAAGAAGTATACCCTTTGATACCTGCTTCTTTTGCAGCAGCTTTTAATTCAGCAACAGTCATAGAACTATAATCTGTTGTTGCAGCTTCTTTTACCTCAGCTTTTGGAGCAGCTTCCTTTTTAGGAGCAGCTTCTTTTTTTGCTGATTTTTTTGCACCACTTCCAGCAATAGATTCTATTTGAATCTCGCTTAAAGCTTGTCTGTGTCCATTTTTCTTTCTGTAACCTTTTCTTCTTTTCTTTTTAAAGACGATTACTTTATCACCTTGTAAGTGACTTAGGATTTTTGCCGTTACTGCGGCTCCTTCTATAGCTGGGGCGCCAATAGTTACACTACCTTTATCTTCAGTTAAAAGAACGTTATCAAAAGTTACTTTTGATCCTTCTTCGCCCTGTAAACGGTGTACGTATACTTTTTGGTCTTTTGCTACTTTAAACTGCTGCCCTGCTATCTCTACGATTGCGTACATACTATTTGTTTTGCGTATTTATACTTATTAATTGCATTAACTTGCTGAAAATGCGGATGCAAATATACATCTTTTTTGCTTTTTAGCAACACTGTTCTTAAAAAAATAATTACAGTACAATCTTGCCTAACAAATAGTATTTTATCATTGTTTTTGTATTGAGTTTCTTATTTTTGAATAAAATAAAATTGCTTGACTAATTATTGTAACAAATTCAATAAGAATGCGTCAAACAAAAACATTAATAATTAATAAAATTAAAAACCTAATGAAGAAAAGTATTTTATCTCTTGCTTCACTTTTTTTAGTTGCATTTTCTGGAAATGCACAAAAAGTTGAGTTTGAAGAGTATGATTTAAACAATGGTATGCACGTAATTTTGCACCAAGACAATTCTGCACCAGTAATAATAACATCTGTGATGTATGGTGTTGGAGGTAAAGATGGTAGTAGAGAAAGAACAGGGTTTGCTCATTTTTTTGAACACCTTTTATTTGAAGGAACAAAAAACATTGAAAAAGGAGAATGGTTTAAAATTGTTTCTTCTAATGGTGGAAGAAATAACGCCAACACTACTCAAGATAGAACTTATTACTATGAAATTTTTCCATCAAATAAATTAGAACTAGGACTCTGGATGGAATCTGAAAGAATGTTACATCCTATTATTAAACAAGATGGTGTAGATACTCAAAATGAAGTTGTTAAAGAAGAAAAAAGAAATAATTACGATAATAGAGCATATTCAAATATTTTAAATTCTATTAGTAAAAACTTATTTAAAGTACATCCTTACAAAGATCCGAACATAGGATATATGGATGATTTGGATGCAGCTACTTTAGATGAATTTTTAGCATTTAATAAAAAATACTATGTGCCCAATAATGCAACTTTAGTAGTTGCAGGAGATATTGATATCTCTAAAACTAAAAAAATGATTCAAGACTATTTTGGCCCAATTCCTAAAGGGGCAGAAGTTGTTAGAGAATTTCCAAAAGAAGCTCCAATAACTAAAGAGTTTAGAGCAAAAGCTTATGATAAGAATATTCAAATTCCTGCGATAATAGCTGCTTATAGAACCCCATCTTTTAAGTCTAGAGATGCTAGAGTTTTAAATATGATTTCTTCATATTTAAGTAGAGGTAAAAGTTCTATTTTGTATAAAAAAATGGTGGATACCAAAAAAATGGCTTTAGGTGTACAAGCTGTTAACATCTCTCAGCAAGATTATGGTATTTACGCACTATTTGCTCTTCCTTTAGGCGAGGTATCATTAGATGATTTGGTAACAGAAATGGATGAAGAGATAGCAAAAATTCAAAAAGATTTAATTTCTGAAAAAGCATTTATGAAGCTTCAAAACCAATTCGAAAATAACTTTGTGAATTCAAACTCGAGTGTTACAGGTATTGCAAACTCATTGGCAAGATATCATGTAATGTATGGAGATACAAACTTAATTAATTCTGAAATAGAGATTTATAGATCTATTACAAGAGAAGAAATTAAAGAGGTTGCTAATAAGTATTTACAAACCAACCAAAGATTAATTTTAGAGTATTTACCAAAGAAAAAATAGGAAAGACATTATATTATGAAAACAAAAATATTATTATTTATTACAGTATTAACAATGTCTTTTGTAGCTAATGCTCAAATAGACAGAAGCAAAATGCCTAAACCAGGACCAGATCCTGTAATTAAACTAAAAAAGACACGAAAGTTTACTTTAAAAAATGGTTTAACAGTTATTATGGTAGAAAACCATAAATTACCACGTGTATCTGCTAGCTTAACTATTGATAATAAACCTTATGTAGAAGGTGACAAAGCAGGTGTATCTAGTTTAATGGGAAGCTTATTAGGTAGAGGAACATCTAACATTACTAAAGATGAGTTTAATGAGAAAGTAGATTTTATTGGTGCAAGTATAAACTTTTTTAGTTCTGGAGCTAGTGCTAGATCTTTATCTAGATATTTTCCTGAAGTTCTAAAGTTAATGGCTGATGGTGTAAAAAACTCTGAATTTACCAAAGAGGAATTTGAGAAAGAAGTTAAAGTGACTTTAGAAAACTTAAAATCTGGAGAAAAAGATGCTTCAACAATTGCAAGAAGAGTGGAAAGTGTTTTAAATTATGGAAAAAACCATCCATATGGAGAATTTACAACTAAAGAAACTGTGAATAATATCTCACTAGAAGATGTTGAAAACAATTACAAAACATACTATAGACCAAATAATGCATACTTAGTTATTATTGGAGATATCAATCCAAGGAAAACAAAAAAACTCGTAAAAAAACTTTTTGGAAATTGGGAAAAAGGTAACATTCCAAATAATGAAATTACTAAACCAACAAATGTAGATCATACAGAAATTAACTTTGTTAATATGCCTAACGCAGTTCAGTCTGAAATTACTGTAATTAATAATATCAATTTAAAAGTTGGTGACAAAGATTATTATGCTGCATTACTTGCCAATAAAATACTAGGTGGAGGAGGTTCTGCAAGACTATTTAACAATTTAAGAGAAGATAAAGGATATACTTATGGTTCTTATTCTAGTATTAGAGCAAATAGATATGCAGCCTCATTTAGAGCAAATGCAAGTGTAAGAAATATGGTAACAGATAGTTCTGTAGTAGAAATTTTAAAAGAAGTAAATAAAATCCGTTACAAAGGAGTAACCAAAGAAGAACTTAAAAATGCAAAAGAAGAATATATAGGTGGTTTTGTAATGGATGTTCAAAAACCTAATACAGCTGCAAGTTTTGCTTTAAACATTGCACGTTTTAATCTACCAGATGATTATTATGAAAACTACATTAAAAACATAAATTCAGTTACTTTAGAAGATGTAAAAAAAGCATCGCTTAAATACTTTAAAGGCGATAAAGCTAGAGTTATAATTACTGGAAAAGGGAATGATGTTCTAGACAATCTTGAAAAAGTAGGTTACCCAATAAATTACTTTGATAAAGAAGGAAATCCTACAGAAAAACCAGAAATGACAATACCAATTCCTAAAGGATTGACAGCAACTAAAGTAATAAACAAATATATTGATGCTATTGGTGGTAAAGACAAAATTATGGAAGTAAATTCTATTTTTATGGTTGCAAACGCAACGATACAAGGTACTCCATTAGTATTAACTTCTAAGTCTGCGCTACCTAATAAGTCTTCTCAAGTAGTTTCTGTAATGGGACAAGTTTTTCAAAAATCTGTTTTTGATGGTAAAAAAGGTTATACAGAAGCCCGAGGTCAAAGAAAAGATATGGCTGGTAAGGAATTAGAAACTGCAAGAGCAAAAACATCACTTTTTGAAGATTTAGGATACACAGATGGAAAACTATTAAGAGTTGAACCTATTGATGGTAAAAAGGCTATTGTTTTACAACATATGGATAAAGAAATCTTTTACGATTTGAATTCTGGATTAAAAATCAAGGAAGTTAAAACTGTAAAATTAGCCAATGGAAAAGAAATGAAAATGCCAACAATATTCTCTGATTATAAAGAGGTTAATGGAGTGAAATTCCCTTACAAGATAGATCAGAAAAACGGACCAATGATGTTAAATTTTGTTGTTAAAGAACTTAAAATTAACGAAGGTGTTACTGATAAAGATTTTGAATAATCTTAAGATTTTATAAACTTTATAAAAAGAGTCAAAACATAATGTTTTGACTCTTTTTTATTTTTTCTATTTACTAGATACACTCCAAAAAGAATTAGAACTGCTGCTAAAATCTGAACTAAACTTAGTGTTTCACCATCTAAAACTCCCCAAAAAATAGCAACAATTGGTATTAAATAAGTAACCGATGATGCAAAAACTGGAGTAGATATATGTACCATTTTATTGTACAATACTTTAGCTAAACCTGTTCCAAAAACAGCCAAAACAGCAATCCAAATTAGAGAATTTAACTCTGTTTCAGTTCCTGAAAATGTGGAGAAGAATCCTGTAAAAAACAAAATGATAAAAGCAGGAATAATCAACAATAAAAAGTTACCAGTTGTAATTGCTATAGCATCTAAATCTGATAAATATTTCTTTACCATATTTACATTTAGTGCATATCCTATTGATGCAATAACAATAAGCAAAGAATACCAATAATTTTGGTTAGGGTTTAAGTCTGCACCTTCTAAAATCAGCACAAGCGTACCTATTAAACCTACTAAAATTCCTATTAATTGGTTTCTTTTAAATGCAATACCAAAAACCCAAAAGCCAAGTAATAATGTATTAAATGGAGTTAAAGAATTTAAAATAGAAGCAATTGAACTATCAATATGGTCAACTGCAAATGCGAATAAAAAAACAGGAAAAAGTGTACCAGTTAAAGCAGTATAGCAAATAAATTTCCAATGCTTTTTTTGTATTTTTTTTAGTGATGAAAAACCAATCATTAACATAAAAATTGCCGTAAAAAGCATTCGTAAAGCACCTAATTGAACAGGATTTACCCCCAACAAAGATTTCTTCATTAAAATAAATGAACTCCCCCAAACAATCGAAAGTATAATTAGATACAGCCACTTCTGTTGATGATTATTCATGATGGAGTTAAATTTTAGGCGAAATTGCGATAATTCTGCAGAAGTGTAGTCTTTTATTAATAAATTTGTACAATATTTTAATAATTTATTCTGATGAAAATAAAAAACATATTTCTATCTGCTATCATTACTTGTTTTGTAGTGGTTGGATGTAAAAAAGGAGAAAATAAAAAAGCCTTACCTGTACAAAAAGAAAATGTTTCTTTGGCAATTTCTGGTATGACTTGTGAAATTGGTTGTGCAAAAACTATAGAATCTAAATTATCTAAAAAAGAAGGTGTTTTAGATGCAAAGGTTGTTTTTAAAGACAGTATTGCTACTGTTGAATTTGATGCCAATAAAACTTCAAAAAAAGATTTAATTGCTTTTGTTGACGGAATTGCTGGTGGCGAATTGTATAAAGCTTCTGTTGCTTCAGAAAAAGAAGCACATACTTGTACAGAAAACTGTAAAGAAAATTGCAAAATGAAAATGAAAGCAGAAAAAAGCAAATGCTGTACCAAAGATAGCGATGGTAAAATGGTCTGTTTAGAAGATTGTAAAATGGCTTGTTGCGCAGATAAGAAGTCATAATTAAAATAAAATTATAAAGAAAGGAGTCTAATTAGTAGTCATGGTCGGAAGAAATTCTGGCCATTTTTTTAGGTTTCAAAATGGTCTAAATTTCCTTCACATTTTAGAACTATCAAGGCAATAGCTAAATTTCTGAGTTCCATTTTAAATCTTCTTTTAGCGGTTTTATAGCTTATTTTGTTAGC
>NZ_VRMJ01000006.1 GCF_009832745.1 Polaribacter septentrionalilitoris
ACACAAACACGTTGTAACACATTACCAAGCAAACTCAAAAAAAGGAATATTTTACGGAATTACCAAATTGAAATTGAACGAAATGAATTGATAAAAACAATATTTATTTCGAATTCTATGGCAAAAAATGAGAATTAAAGTTTGAAACAAAATTCAATAATACAGAACTAAAAAAACAATTTGAAACAATGGAATATTTTTTTATCGGAATTTTAGCTTTTTGTCTTTCATACATTGTATTTAACCATACAAAAATATTATACTACCGAAAACTGAAGTCCTTTAATAAAGAAATTGAGGAATTCCTTAAATCAAACAAACAAGAATTTATTGAAAAAAGAAGACCGAATAAAGAAGATTGGAAAAAAAGTTCAATTAAAAAACCAGCAAATTTTGAAGTAAGTTTTTTTACTTTACAGATTAATGGTTCACCTGTAACTTGGACAGATACAAAACACAGAATTATTATTGCAAAAAATCAAAATCATAAAAAATACTATTGGTTAGAAATTAAAACTACTTACTTCAAAAAACCGGAATTGAAATTTACCAATCTGAAAATAAAAAAATAACGTGTTACAACACCGTGTATAAAAAATTGCTTATTTTTAGCTTAATCAAAGTTAGTTGCTTTTTTGCAATCTTATATTTTCCTGCGGAAAATAACGATGGCACAAAATCGCAACTTTCCATAACACAAACACGTTG
>NZ_VRMJ01000007.1 GCF_009832745.1 Polaribacter septentrionalilitoris
CAGCAGCCCGGTCGGTCGGAGCGCTGAGCGGACCGATAATCATTTCATCTCGGGACAGATAGCCGCCTGAGGCCATCATGACCTTTAGGGTGAAAGCGAAGGGGCGCAAATCAAAATCCCCTTTAACGCTGAGAATGTGGGTCGGATATGCAATACCCAGAATGCATTCTTCGAGTAGCGGCCAATAATACCGCCCTGCCGCCACAAGCTGTTCGCCGAGCAAGGTAAAGGTGAAATTCAAACTGCTGCCCGGTGTAGGATGCAGCCATCCGAGTGTGCGAAACAACTCGGCATACATTTTCGCCTGATTGTAAAGCGGGTCGCGGCTCCGGTCTTCTCGCGTCGACCGATTGACCGCTTCAGCGCCCATATAACCCGAGGATGTCGCCAGATTTGCAGCGACAACCACCTTCACAATCTCATCGAGGTTTACTACCCGTCCGTTCAGCTCTTCAAAGGCTGATCCATAGACGCGGACGAAGTTGTCGATCGTTGAATTTGGGTTGGGAAACCGAAGCAATTTAGTCCCTGCTCCCTCTTGCGTTGTCGTAAGAGAAGAGTTCAGAGAGCGTCAGG
>NZ_VRMJ01000008.1 GCF_009832745.1 Polaribacter septentrionalilitoris
AGAACATCTTTTTACCATGAAGTACTTTGGCATAATAATCTACTTTAGTAGTTACTGATAAGTTGGATAAAAGAGCTTCTGGTATAACTCTCAATAATTGATTTACTGAAATTTTATGATCTTTAAAAACTGACATAAATAGCTGATTATCAGATAAAAAGATACGTAAATATTATCAAATAAACAAGCTAAATAGTTGATTTTTAGTTTCTTAAATAGTAATTTATTGTGTTTTATAAAACAAAAAAGTCGGAAGAAAAATCTTCCGACCATGACTAGCTGTTTAGCCTGCTTTTTTTATTTTAGTATAATATTGTAACCTATGATTTCTTTCTTTTTAAAAGCCAAACATTGGCAACTATTTCTTTTATTATTCGGAATTCCATTTCTGTTTCAATTTGTGTTTTTTGTAAATGTTTTTTCTAGTATTGATATGGAAGTTGGTCCAAATCCTAATGAGTTTTTCAACTTCTTTAGTTATTTTCCAATGATTTTAATTCTTTTTGCAGCAATATTCTTTGGGTGGTTTTGGTCAATGGCAATAGGTTTGCAGCATAAAATACCAGACACTATTAAAATGAATGTAAAACGATTTAAATTCTTCTTTTTTGTTCTATTAATTTACATTTTACTACTAAGTTTTTTGATGAGTAACTTTTTAAATAGTTCTTTAACAACAATGCAAGAATCAGAAGTGGTTTCAATTATTCCGTATTTTACAATCATTATTCCGATGCATTTATTCTCGATGTTTTGTATGTTTTATATGTTGTATTTTGTTTCAAAAACAATTAAGACAGTTGAGTTACAAAGAGAATTACGATTTAGCGATTTTACTGGTGAATTCTTTTTGCTATGGTTTTATTTTATAGGCATTTGGATTATTCAACCAAAAATTAATAAAATGGTAGCAAATGATATTACTATCTAAAGAACAACACTTTCTAACTATTGATTTTTTAAGTTTAAAAAACTAACTTAGCTAACTTTTGTTGTGAGTCTTAAAAAGATATGATATCTGTAATATTGTTGACACATTTTTTAAAAACAATACAGCTAAACAGCAGTTTAGAAGGTGTAGGTTAGATTAATAAAAACTTAAATATGAATTTACCTTTTTCGAATAAAACCAACTATTTATACTTTTTTTTAATTCTATTTTTTTCAATTCATAGTTTTGCTCAAAACAAATCAAATGTTGTTAAAGACTCCGTAAATATTGAATCACCCAAGGCAATTTCAAGTGTAAATATTATAGAAGAAATTGAAATTGCTACAGAAAAAGTTAAGGACATAAAAAGAAAAACGCAATCAAAATCTTCTATTGTAAATATTGATTCAATTTACCCTGCTTACAAGGTATTTGTCACTAAAAAGCGTCGACAAGCTAAAAAATATATTTCTTCGAGTCCTAACAAACAAAAGGTAAATAATTTACTTAATGAGTGGAATCGTTATTATGAATATTTAAAATCTTGGGAAACTACTATTAATAATCAACTAGAAAAAAATAGTCTGATTTTAAATGATGTAACTTTTGATAAAAAGACTTGGGAATTAACTCTAGAAGAAGCTAAAACTCAAAATATCCCTTCAGAAATTGTAAAAAGTATTGGTGCTATTCTAGACGACTTTGAGGGTTTAAAAAAATCAATTAGAAGTCAAAACAACAAAGATTTAGTATTAGAATCAAAGATCAATTATCTAATGCTTATCACCAAAGATGTGATAGAAAAAATAAACAATTTAAAAAATACTAAAGCCTATAACATTTTTTACAAACGACACAATGTTCTATGGAATATCTCCTTTAAAAAAGCAAAAACTTCTGAAGATGACACAGGTGAAAAAACATATTTTGGAAGTGTCTCATTAGATTTTTTAAAAACCTTTGAAGGCTTATTTTATTTCTTTGGATTTCTAATAATCGTTTTAATATATTTTATTAATTACTTAAAAAAAGGTTTTGATACTTATCAGCCAAAAGATGGTCAAATAGAAGTAAAAACAAAGTCAATAATTTACAATCAATCTAGACTTGTTATCGTTTTCTTAAGTTTAATTTTTGCTAAAATAGTATTTCCAACTTTACCAGATATACTAAACAATCTACTTACGTTATTTTTGTTGCTTGCTACTATTCCAATTGTAAAACCTTTTATATCAAAAAAGTTTGAACCTATAGTTTATGTTGTTATTCTATTTTTCGCTTTAGATGGTGCAAAAACATACATTTGGTTTGAGTCTTATCAATATCGTATCTATTTATTAGTTGAGGCTTTTTTAGTGATTATAAGTCTCTATTATTTTACACATCCATACAAACAAATAAAAGCACTTACAAAAACTAAGTTGTCACAGTTTTTAATTAAACTAACACCAATATTTTATGTTTTAGTAATAGTATCCATACTATCTAATATTTTAGGGTACACTAATTTAACGGATATTACCTTAAAGATTTTTACACAAGGAGTTGTTTTAAGTGTAATATTTTATGGTGTTTTAAGAATTTTTGAAGCTATTTCATTAGCTATTACACATCGTCATTACAGTATAAAAGGTTCTTTTGATGTGAATAGGAAAATTAAGGTAGAATCAAAGTTAACGATGTATGTTAGACTCATCACATTTGTAATTTGGGTACTACTATTTTTACAGATTTTAGACCAATTAAACCCAATAATTAATTTCTTTAGTGATATATTAAGTGAGCCTTATATTATTGGTAATATTTCATTTACAATAGGTTCTATTGTAGCATTTTTATTGATTTTAATTTCTTCTTTCCTTATTACAAAATTAATTTCTTTTGCACTTGATCAAGGAGATACTACATTAAAGTTTTTGCATTTGCCAAAAGGAATTCCAAGAGCTATTTCTGTAATTTTACGTTATTTAATTTTGGCTTTTGGGGTAGTTTTTGCTGTATCATCACTAGGTGTAGATTTAACCGAGTTTAATCTTATGGCTGGTGCTTTAGGACTTGGTATTGGTTTTGGATTACAAAACGTAATTTCAAACTTTGTATCTGGACTTATTCTTATTTTTGAACGTCCAATTTTAACAGGAGATACAGTAGAGGTAAATAACCTTATGGGAACTGTAAATAAAATTGGAGTACGCTCTTCTAAAGTCAGTACATTTGATGGTGCTGATGTTGTTGTACCTAACAATAATCTTGTTTCAAATGATTTGATAAACTGGACTTTATCTAGTAGTTTAAAACGAACGGAAATATTGGTTGGAACCTCATATAGTTCTGATCCAAACAAGGTTTTAGAGCTTTTATTTGAATGTGCAAACAACCATCCAAATACTGTAAAAGACCCTAAGCCAAATGCTTTATTTAGTGATTTTGGTGATAATTCACTAAACTTTAGATTGCGTTTTTGGACTCATTTTTCAGTAGGTTTACAAACTAAAAGTGATATATCAGTAGCGATATATAATACGTTTAAAGAGCATGGTATTGAAATACCTTTTCCACAACAAGATGTATATATTAAAGATTTTCCTAAACCTGAAAAAGATACAGATAAATAAAATTATTGTAAGATAGAATTAAGGAATAGGTTATCGAAACTATTCAATAATCTTTACAAAATCTTCAAAAGCTACATAATAAGGTTGGTCTTTAAAAACCGGACTTTCCACACTTTCTGCATTGGCAATTCCTACGCCTGCAAACCACACTTTTGCGTTTTGTTTTATAGCGTGGTTTTTAAAAGTTTCCATCCAAATGGTATCATAATCTGCATTTGGGTTTTGTAGGTTTTTGGTAGCTTTTACCAAAACAAAAATAGTAGGTTCTCCTTTTTTAAATAATACAAACTGAGGGTGCCTTTTTAACTGGCTGTTTATCGCTTGAAATTCGTACCCCATTTTAGTGAGTTTTTCACCTACAATATTCATTGCTAAATTATGCAATTCTTGTGCTGTTAAAATCTGCATGATTTATTTCTTTTTATTACGTCTGTTGTAATTTTTATCTCCTCTTGTTTTAGGTTTTTTGTACTTCTTTGCAATTTCCCTTCGGTAAGAACCACCTAAATTAACTTTACTGTTCTTTTCGCTTTTTTCATGAAATGCAGGTCCAGGAACATATTCTAAACCAGTTCTGTTTTTAGATTGCTCACGGTCTTCTTTAGGGCGTTCATCTTCGGTTAAGAGTTTAGAAATTTCAACATCTTCAGGTATTTCTAAAACAGGAATCTGATAATTCATCAAATCTTCTATATTTTCTTTTGCTTTTTGTTCTTTTTCTGTTGAAAACAGAATAGTTTTCCCTGCTTTTTCAGCACGACCAGTTCTACCAATTCTATGCATATAATTTTCTGGGAAATCTGGAGTGTCAAAATTAAAAACATGAGAGACTTCATCAAAATCTAAACCACGAGCCATAACATCTGTAGCAACTAAAATTCGGTTATTGCCTTCATCAAATTGTCTTATAGAACGTATTCTGTAATTCTGAGTTTTGTTAGAGTGTATCACACAAGTTTCGCTACCAAAAACCTCTTCTAAATGTTTAAATAATAAATCTGCACTTCGTTTAAAAGCAACAAAAATTAAGACTTTATTATAGGTCTGTTTATCACTTAATAGGTGATTCAGTAAATTTACTTTGGTAAAAAAATTAGGAACATTGTAAGAAACTTGCTCAATATTATCCAAAGGTGTTCCACTTACAGCAACAGAAATCTTAGTTGGGTTTTTAAAGAAATCGTAAATCAAATCATCAACATCTTTGGTCATTGTTGCAGAAAATAATACGTTTTGTCTTCTAGCAGGAATCACATCAAAAATATTCATCAACTGAAAACGGAATCCCAAATCTAACATTACATCAACTTCATCAATTACTAATTTCTGAATCGATTTTAGTTTTAAAGCATTGCTCAATGCTAAGTCATACAAACGCCCTGGAGTAGCTACAATAATATCTTGTCCTTGTAAAATGGCTTGTTTTTGAGTATTGATATTTGTACCACCATACACACCTAAAACACGGGTGTTTATATATTTTGATAGCTTTTCAATCTCATCAACTACTTGTACAACCAACTCACGAGTTGGTACTAAAACCAAAACTCTTGGATGTTGTTGTTTAGAAAATTTTAAATCTTGCAGAATAGGCATCATGTAGGCAAAGGTTTTACCTGTACCCGTTTGTGCAATTCCAACTACATCTTTTCCTGATCTTACTACAGAAAATGCTTGTTCTTGAATTGGAGTTGGGTTTACAAAACCCAAATCATCAACAGCATATTGTAATTGTTTAGAAATCCCTAAATCTTCAAAAGTCATCACCAAATATTTTTTGCAAAGGTACGTTTAAAGTTTTGAGTTCTAAATTCTTGAATTAAGATTTAAATCGATGGTATTTTAGTAGTTTTGTCTTCGTAAAAATCCATACAAATGATTACAGATACGCATACACATTTATATTCTAGCCAGTTTGATGAAGATCAAGAAGCAATGATTCAACGAGC
This sequence comes from Polaribacter septentrionalilitoris, assembly GCF_009832745.1. GTDB lineage: Bacteria > Bacteroidota > Bacteroidia > Flavobacteriales > Flavobacteriaceae > Polaribacter > Polaribacter septentrionalilitoris. The sequence continues at coordinate 5,496 of NZ_VRMJ01000008.1, forward strand.
TAAAGATGCTGGTGTTTTACGATTTTTTATTCCTGCAATCGATTCTACTTATACTGATAGGATGATGGAATTAGAACAAAATTTCCCAAAAGATGTGTTTCTAATGATGGGTTTACATCCAACATCAGTGAAAGAAAATTACAAAGAAGAGTTAGCACATGTAAAAACATGGATAGATCAAAGAGATTTTTACGCCATTGGAGAGATTGGGATTGATTTGTATTGGGATAAAACGTTTTTAAAACAGCAACAAGAAGCATTTAGAACTCAAATTCAATGGGCAAAAGAGAAAAAATTACCCATTGTAATTCATTGTAGAGATGCCTTTGATGAAATTTTTGAAGTACTAGAAACTGAGAAAGACGATGATTTATTCGGGATTTTTCACTGTTTTACAGGAACAAAAGTTCAGGCAGAACAAGCTATTTCGTACAATATGAAATTAGGAATTGGAGGAGTAGCAACCTTTAAAAATGGAAAGATTGATCAATTTTTAAACGAAATAGACATCAAACACATTGTATTAGAAACAGATGCACCCTATTTAGCGCCAACTCCATTTAGAGGAAAACGAAATGAATCTGCTTACATTACCAACGTGGTAGATAAATTGGTTGATATTTATGGACTTTCTTTTGAGGAAATTGCCAAAATTACGACTCAGAATTCTAAAGATGTTTTCAATGTTTAAAATTTTTATTTTTGTTATTGTTTTGATGCTTTTTGTAGGATGTATCTCAAAAAAAAATACTATACAATTTAAAGGTATTTATCAATCATCAAAAATTGATGATTATTACTTTTACCTTAGATTTTATGAAAATGATACTGTTATTGAAACTTCTTCAACAGGAAAACCAAGGCATTTAAAAAATTGGTTTAATAAAAATAAAGAAAGTATCTCAAAAGGAAAATACTACTTAAAAAATGATAGTTTATTTTTTGAAACAAAATCAGATTATGGAATAATATTATACAAAGGGTGCTTTAAAAATGGAAAGCTATTGCTAAAACATTACAGTAAAATAAATCAGCATAAGAGTTTAAATGTTTATTCTTTTAAAAAAATTAACTTTAGGTAAAATAGTATTTGAAAACTCAAACCACATACTACAAAACACCTATAGGAATTGCAGAAATTGTTGGTGATAAAAACGGAATTCGATCAGTTTCTGTTTTAGATGATGATGCTATTGCAGAATCCATTCTAAATCAAAAAACACCAGAATGTTTAAAAGAGTGCATAAATCAATTAGAAGAATATTTTAAAGGAAAAAGAACCACTTTCAACTTACAATTAAATCCAAAAGGAACCGATTTTCAAAAAAAGGTATGGAGAGCTTTATTAGAAATTCCTTTTGGTAAAACCAGAACCTATTTACAACAAAGCAAGACTTTAGGTGATGTAAAAGCCATAAGAGCAGTAGCATCTGCAAATGGTAAGAACCCAATTTGGATTATCATTCCTTGTCATAGAGTTATTGGGTCAGATGGTTCTTTAACAGGTTATGCAGGTGGTATTTGGAGAAAAAAATGGTTGTTAGCGCATGAAAATCCGGTAAAACAACAATCACTATTCTAAGAATAGTTTACATTAAAAAAACTATTTTTACGTTAGTTACGTTTCTTATTTAGATGCTTCAAAAATATCTTTTTTTTATTTTTTTATGTGTTGGATTTTCTATCCAATCACAAACTGTATCTAAAGATTTTAGGGTTAAAAATATTGAGGTTAAAAAAGATACCATTCAATTAGATTCTGTGGCATTGAATCCGCAGAAATTTAAAATTTTTGATGCGAGTTTACAATTGATTCCAGAATCAAAATATCAAATGGATTTTTCTAATGCAATCTTAATCATTGATGCAAAAAAGTATCAAAAAATTACAATAGAATATTTTAGGTTACCAGATTTTATTACCAAAGTTTACACGCCTTTTGATGAGAATCTCATTTTGCCCAATGAGACCAATACTGGTAAATTATATAGTTTAACCACGAATAAAAAAGCATCCGAAATTAAACTATTTGATGGTTTACAAACCAGAGGTTTTATCACTAGAGGAATTACTACAGGAAACAATCAAAATGCAGTGACCAATTCTTCTTTAGATTTAGAAATCTCAGGAAAATTATCTAAAAATGTAGGATTGAGAGCCAATATATTTGATACCAATATCCCAATTCAACAAAATGGATATTCTCAAAACTTAACTGATTTCGATCGTGTTTTTATAGAGCTTTTTAGCAAGAATTGGAAAGTAAAAGCAGGAGATATTTCGCTTCGAAATAACGAAAGTTTTTTTATGCCCATACAAAAACAAATTGCAGGTTTACGAGTAGAAGCAAACATCAATAAGAATTTAAAAGTAGCAGCATCTGGAGCTGTAGTTCGTGGTAAGTTTAACAATTACAGAGTTACTGGTAGAGAAGGAAATCAAGGTCCGTATAAAATTTTTGGGGTTAATAATGAACCTGCCATTTTAATTATTGAAGGTAGTGAACAAGTTTTTATTAATGGTGAAAAAATTCAAGGTGGGGCAGATAAAGATTATACGATTGATTATAATTTGGCAGAAATAACATTTAATACCACATTTCCCATTACTAACGATATGAGAATTGTTGTAGAATTTCAATATGCAGATCGAAATTATACTCGATTTTTAACTTACGAAGAAGTAGAGTATAAATCTGACAAATGGAATTTTAGCGGATATTTTTTTAGTGAGAATGATGCTAAAAATCAACCTATACAACAAAGTTTAACGGATGCTCAAAAACAAATTTTGGCAAACGCTGGTGATGATACTAATGCAATGGTTTCAGAAAGTGCTTTTGTAGATGCTTTTGATGAAAATAAAGTATTGTATAAAAAAGTAACACAAGGAGCTGTTGAGGTTTTTGAATATTCTCAAAATCCTAATGACATATTGTATTTTGTTACATTTACCAATGTTGGTCAAAATAATGGAGATTATGTTTTAGATAGAAGTACTGCAGTTGGAAATATTTATTTGTATGCAGGTGTTAATCAGGGTAATTTTAGTCCTATTGTACGATTAACTGCACCAAATAAATTTCAAGCATTTGTTTTTAAAACCAATTACAACTCTCAAAAGAAAACAAAAATAGATGTAGAACTTGCAGTAAGTAATAATGATGCAAACTTATATTCGTCAATAGATGATGCTAATAATGTTGCACCAGCTGTAAAATTGAATTGGGAACAAGTATTACTTGATAGAAAGTGGCAATTAAAAAGTAAAATTTCTCATGAGTTTGTCCAAAAAAACTACACTATAGAAAACAGGTGGGAACCAATAGAATTTAATAGAGATTGGAATATTTTAACCAACAATGCAACAAAAAACTATTTTCAATCCCAACTCACACTTCAAAACAAAAAAAAGGACTTTATTCTCTATCGATTCAATCATTTGAATTACTTAAATACTTTTAATGGTAACAAACACGAGGTACAATCTAAAATGAATTTAAACAAAACTACTTTTTATGTTGATGGTAGTTTTTTAGAGAATACATCTACCTTAGAAGACAATTCTTTTTATGTAGTCAAGGGGAAAGTTGAACAAGATTTTAATAAAAAATGGTTGGGTGCATTTATCAATTTTGAAACCAACAGCAGACAAAACATCAATACCAAAGATTTTATCAATACCAGTCATCGATTTAAAGAATATGAGGCTTATTTTGGTGTTGGTGACAGTACTAAAGTTTTTGCGAAATTTGGAGTAAACTTAAGAACTAATGATAGTATAAAATCGAATGCTTTTACAGAAATTAATGATAGAAGAACTTTTTACGTAAATAGCAGATTAATTAAAAATAAAAACACCAATTTAAATATTTTTGCCAACTATAGATTCACAAAAAATCAATTTACTGAAGATGAGAAAACTTTGAATTCTAAAGTTGTTTTCAATCAGAAATTATTTAAAAATTTCATCAATTTAAATACAGTTTATGAAACTTCTTCTGGTAATGTTGCAAGACAAGAATTTATTTATGTAAAAACAGAACCTGGTTTGGGGTATTACACTTGGATTGATTACAACAATGACGGAATTCAAGATTTTGATGAATTTGAAATTGCAGAATTCCAAGATCAAGCAGAGTATTTGCGTTTGCCAAAACCTAACTTGAGGTTTATAGCCACCCAAAGAGCAAAATTTACACAATTATTAACGTTAAATCCAAGAGTTTGGAGTACCAAAAACGGACTTTTAAAAGTGATTTCTAAATTCAATAATCAAACTTATTTAAGTGTAGAAAATGAGCAAGAACGTATTGGAGATTCTTTTAACTTTAATCCTTTTCAATTGAATGAGGATGATTTAATTGGGTTAAGTTTTAATGTAAAGAACAGTTTGTATTTCAATAAAAATCTTCAGAATTATAGTACAACATATACCTATGGTAAAAATAGAAACAAGCAACAATTTTTAATTGGGAGTCAAGAGAATAATGTTGAGCTTCATCAAATCGATTTTGCACATCAATTTAAAACATTTTGGTTGTTTGAGTTGATGGGAAAAACATCAGAAAATGATTTGCAAACAGAAAATTTTAACAATAGGAATTCTACCATAAAAGCAAGTGAAATTCAACCAAAAATAAGTTTTTTGTACAATAAGAACAATCGTTTTACAGCATTCTATCATTATAAAAATAAAGAAAACACATTACAAGATTTCGAAACACTTCATCAACAAAAATTTGGAGTTGAATATTTTTATATCAGTAAGAAAAAGAACCAGATTTCTGCGAATGTAAATGTGTTTTTAAATGATTTTACAGGAAATACAAATACACCAGTAGCCTATCAAATGCTAGAAGGTTTGCAAGCAGGTAAAAATTATACTTGGAACTTAATTTTCAACCAAAAACTGAATTCCTTTTTAAATTTGAATTTAGCTTATTTAGGAAGAAAGAGTGAGAATTCTAAAGCAATTCATACAGGAAGTGTACAATTAAGGGCTATTTTTTAGTTAAAATTTTAGCTATCTAAACTGTTAAGTAACAATTATTACCTAATCTATACGTATTTTTTCTTTTCTTTGTAAGCAGATGCGTGTACTAATAGCCATACTTTTATCCAACTTAATTCTTTTACAGAGTTTTAATATTGGTTTAGAAGACTTTTCTAAGATAAAAGTCTTGTTAGAGCATGCACAATATCATCAAGAAACTTATGGTGACTCTATGATTGATTTTTTGGTAGAACATTATGGAGATAATGAGAACAATGCTCCAAATCATAAAGAGCATAAAGATTTACCTTTTAAGCAAGATTCTCTTAACCACAATCATTTGCCTTCTGTATTCACCTTAAATTCATCAGTGTTAAAACTGAAGCAAAACATAGCGATTCAAGTTAAAAAAAATTATTTTTACAAAGAATCCTCTTCTTTATTTGAAAAACCATCCGTTTTTCAACCTCCCAAATTCGCATAATTCTATAGTAACTTTTTAAGCCTGTTTACAAGAAACAGGTGTCTATTAATTATTATTTTATTATGAAATATGTTAGAATACATTATAAAATTTAGCTTAAAAAATAAGCTCATCATTTTTTTATTTATTGCATCAGTAATTGGTTTTGGTATTTATTCTTTAACCCAAATACCTATTGGTGCTGTACCCGATATTACCAACAATCAGGTGCAAGTTATTACTACATCACGTAATTTATCTACACAAGATGTAGAGCAATTTATTACGTATCCTGTAGAATTAGAGATGGATAATTTACCTGGAGTAGAAGAAATTAGATCCGTTTCAAAATTTGGTTTATCTGTAGTTACTATTGTTTTTAGTGATGATATGGGAACGTATCTTCCAAGACAATTGATTGCTGAAAAAATCAAATCTGCCTCCGAGAAAATTCCAAAAAGTTTTGGTGTACCTGAAATGGGACCCATTACAACAGGTTTGGGGGAAATTTATCAATATATTTTAGACGTAAAACCAGGTTATGAAAACCAATATTCACCAACAAGATTAAGAACTATTCAAGATTGGATTGTAAAACGTCAATTATCTGGTATCCCAGGAGTGGTAGAAGTGAATACTTGGGGTGGATTTCTAAAACAATACGAAGTTGCTATTAACCCAAACAAGTTGAATGCAATGAATATTTCTATTGCAGAAGTGTATACTGCTTTAGAAAAAAATAACAGTGTTGCTGGTGGAGGTTATATCGAAAAAACAAACGAAACTTTTTTTATTCGTGGTGAAGGTTTGGTTAAAAATCTAGATGATATAGGCAACATTGTTGTAAAAAATGAAGGAACACCTATTTATATCAAAAATGTAGCTAAAGTAGGTTTTGGAAGCGCAACTCGTTTTGGTGCTATTACCGGAAATGGACAAGGAGAGAAAGTGCTTGGGCAAATAATGATGTTAAAAAATGGGAATTCTAAAGAAATTATAAACGCTGTAAAAGAACGTGTTGCATCCATTCAAAGTTCATTACCAGAAGGTGTTTTTATTAATGGATTTTTAGAAAGAAGTGAGTTGATAGATAAAACAACTTTTACGGTTGCAGAAAACCTCATTTTAGGGTCATTAATTGTAATTTTTGTTGTGGTGTTACTATTAGGAAATTTACGTTCTGGTTTGGTAGTAGCTTCAGTAATTCCTTTGTCTTTACTTTTTGCAATCTCTTTAATGAATGTATTTGGTGTGGATGCTAATTTAATGAGTTTGGGTGCGATTGATTTTGGAATCATCATTGATGGTGCTGTTATTATTGTTGAGTTTATTGCTTATAAAATTATCACCCAAAGTGATAAATTAAAATCCCTTACAAAAGAAGCTAAACAAGAAGAACTTGATAAAATTACTTTAAAAAGTGCTTCAAAAATGATGAATTCTGCCATTTTTGGACAACTCATTATCTTAATTGTTTTTATACCAATATTATCTTTAGATGGTGTAGAAGGAAAAATGTTTAGACCTATGGCATTAACATTTAGTTTTGCTTTGGTGGGAGCTATGTTGTTTTGTTTAACTTATGTTCCTGTAGTTTCTTCATTATTTCTAAAACCAGAAAAGCAATCTAAAAAAAATATCTCTGTTCGTTTAATGAAAGTATTAAATTCTTGGTACAAACCAGTAATTCATTGGGCACTCTTTCATAAAAAAATAGTTGTTGGTTTTGCAGTATTTCTTTTAACCTCTAGCATTTGGTTGTTTAGCACAATGGGTGGAGAATTTGTACCTACTTTAGATGAAGGAGATTTTGTAATCCAACCAGTTTTAAAAACAGGAACCTCTTTAAGGAAAACCATAGAAATTACAACTAAAATAGAGCAGATTTTATTAGATAAATTTCCAGAAGTAGCTCAAGTTGTAAGTCGTATTGGAGCTGCAGAAGTGCCTACAGATCCTATGTCTATGGAAGAAAGTGATGTTATCATCAAATTAAAACCTAAAAAAGAATGGGTTTCTGCTTCTAGTAAAGATGAATTGGCAGATAAATTTAAAGAAGCTTTGGCTATTATTCCTGGAATGGAGGTAGAGTTTACGCAACCTATAGAAATGCGTTTTAATGAGCTCATTACAGGTGTAAGGGCAGATGTTGCTATTAAAATATTTGGAGAAGATTTATCAGTTTTAGCCAATAAGGCCGACGAAGTAAAGGAATTGATTAGAAATGTACCTGGAGCATCAGACATTATTATAGAAAAAGTAGAAGGATTGCCGCAAATGAGTGTGACCTACAATCGTAGTAAAATTGCACGATATGGTTTAAATATCTCAGATATTAATCAATTAATTTCTACAGGATTTGCTGGTGGAACTGTTGGGAATGTTTTTGAAGGTGAAAAGCGTTTCGATTTGGTGGTTCGTTTGGATGAAAGAAACCGAAAAAATCTAGCAAGCCTCCAATATCTCTATGTTGATGCACCAAATGGAAATAAAATTCCGTTAAGTGAATTAGCAGAAATAAAATATACTACTGGTCCTGCAAAAATTTCTAGAGATGATACCAAACGTAGAATTGTAGTTGGCATTAATGTAAGAAACAGAGATTTACAATCTGTTGTAAATGATGTTAGAAAAATTATCAATAAAAAACTAAAAATTCCTGCAGGTTACAGCATAACTTATGGTGGTCAGTTTGAAAATTTACAGAGTGCTAAAGCACGTTTAATGATTGCAGTTCCTATTGCATTAGTATTGATTTTTATTTTACTTCATTTTGCTTTTGGTTCTGTAAAAGAAGCCTTAATGGTGTATTCTGCAATTCCATTGTCAGCTGTTGGTGGAATCTTATTCTTATGGTTAAGAGATTTGCCTTTTAGCATTTCTGCAGGTGTTGGTTTTATTGCACTTTTCGGTATTGCAGTGCTTAACGGAATTGTATTAATAGAACATTTTAAAGAATTAAAAGAAGAAGGTGTAATAGATATTGAAGAACGCATAAAACGAGGAACATCAGAAAGATTGAGGCCTGTTTTGCTAACAGCAGCAGCAGCAGCTTTAGGATTTTTACCAATGGCTATTTCAACTAATGCAGGAGCAGAAGTACAACGTCCGTTAGCTACCGTTGTTATTGGTGGTTTACTTACTGCAACTATTTTAACCCTAGTTGTATTACCTGTTTTATATGCTTGGTTTGAAGAAAAAAAAGAAATTAAAATGAACAAAACTATTCTTCTAATTATTTTAACTTTCTTTACGTTTATACAAACAAATGCCCAATCTAAATTAACATTTGAAAAAACGTTGTCTCTTGCACTTAAAAACAATGCTGGCTTAAAAGCTGAAACTTTAAAAGTTGATGAAAGTAATGCCTTAGTTAGAAGTGCATTTAGTTTTGATAAAACATCATTGTATTACAGTTATGATGAAAATAATTTAGCAGTAAATAACTTACCCTTAAAAGTCTTTGGAGTTGCACAAGATTTTAAATTCCCAACAGTTTATTTCTTTGAAAAAAAAGCAAAAAAAGCCAAATTAGGTATAGAAAATAGCAATTATAGTATAAAACAACAACAACTTCAAAAGGCAGTTTATAGTCATTTTTATCAATTAAGTTATGTAAAGAATAAAGCTGAAACGTATCGTTTTTTAGATAGTTTGTACCAAGATTTTGCTAAAAAATCTGAACGTAGGTTTGAACTAGGTGAAACCAATTATTTAGAAATGATTACTGCAAAATCTAAGCAAAAACAGATAGAAATCCTTTATAAACAGACCTTGCAAGAGGTTATGCATTCAAGAGAAAAATTAAAAAGTATTGTACAGGTTGATACATTAGAAACTGTTGATGAACCATTGCAAAAATTAACAATACAAGAGATTTTTATTAAAGATAATTTAGGAATACAACACTTAGAGAATATCAAAAATTATCAAAACCTTTTATATAAGAAAGAAAAACAAAATTTGTTGCCAGATATTAGTGTAGAATATTTTCAAGGAACAAATTCGCAATTGAATTATAATATACGAGGATATCAAATAGGAGTTAAAATTCCAATATTATTTTCTGGAAATGCCTCGAAAATTAAAGCTTCTAAAATTGCAAAACAAGTTGTTTCAGCAGAACAAGCAGATTACAAAATAAAATTAGAAGCCAAATACAAATCGCTTTTAGCAATACTCAAACAGCATGAAGAAGCTTTAAATTATTACGAGTTTCAAGGGGAAAACTTAAAGAATGAAATTATAAAAACGGTAAACCGAACATTTAAAGAAGGAGAAATTGACTTTTTCCAATACATTCAAAGTTTAGAAACGGCAAAAGATATTGAGTTGTCTTATCTTAATAATCTAAATGCTTACAATCAAACAGTTATTAGTATCAATCACCTTATTTTAAATATTTTTTAAAAATGAAAAACATATATATATACTTATTTTCACTATTCATTTTAGCTTGTGGAAACAGTGAAAAATCAGCAGAATCTAATCTAAAGGAATTAGGAACAGATAATTACATAAAAATTAGTAAGCAGCAATTTGAGAGTCAGAACATGCGTTTTGGACAATTAATAGAACAACCTTTTAATACTACAGTAAAAGCAAATGGTGCTATAGATGTTCCACCAGAAAATAGATCTAGCGTAAATACGTTTATTGGGGGTTATGTTAATAAAGTTCCATTATTAGTAGGAGATAAAGTAAAAAAGGGTCAATTTGTTGCTAGTTTAAGTAGTACAGATATTGTAGAAATTCAACAAGAATATTTAGAAGTTTTAGCACAATTAGCATATCAAAAAAACGAATATACAAGACAAAAGACCTTGTTTGAAGAAAAAATTTCTTCACAAAAAAACTATCTTAAAGCAGAAAGTGTTTACAAAAGTAGTTTGGCAATGTATAATGGTTTGCGTAAAAAATTACAAATGCTTAATATAGAAGCTAGTAGTGTTGAACAAGGTAAAATTACATCAGAAATTAAGCTTTATGCTCCTATAGATGGATATGTAACCAAAGTAAATGTTAGTAATGGGGCTTTTGTTTCTCCATCAAGTAAATTGTTAGAAATTGTAAATACAGATCATATCCATTTAGAATTAGATGTTTTTGAAAAAGATATTTTAAACGTTAAAAGGCATCAAAAAATAGTGTTTCATGTTCCTGAAGCTTCTAACAAAAACTTCGAAGGTGAAGTGCATTTGGTAGGAACTTCTATAGACAATAATAGAATTATTAAAGTTCATGGACATTTAAATGACGACCAAATTCAGCTTATTACAGGGATGTTTGTTGAAGCATCAATTATTGTTGAATCAAAAAAAGGAATTTCTATAGCTAAAACTGCTGTATTAAAAAATGAATTAAATTCTTATCTTCTAGTCTTAAAAGAAGAAAAAAATAATACTTATTTTTTAGAAAAATTACCTTTAAAAATTGGTCTCGAAAATGAAAAATTTGCTGAAGTATTAAATCATAGTAGTTTTAAAGATAAAAAAATAGTAACTCAGGGTGTTTTTATGTTAAATGAATTATAGTTAAAAACGTAAATGAGGATAATCTTAATTATATTTTAAAAAAAGATGTATTTCATTTGGTTAATTGTTTTAGATAACATTTTTATTATGTTTGCAGTATACGATAACATTGATTAAAACATTAGAAAAATAGATTATGAAAAAAATAATAATAGCTTTTGGACTCTTAGTAAGTTCTTTGGGATATTCTCAACAAGAAATTAAATTGGATATTGCTGATGCATTAGTCATTAGAAGTTTAGAGTTTTCTTATGAAAGTTACCTGTCTGACGAATCCTCTTTTGGAGTATCAGCTTTATTTAACCTTGCAAAACAGGATGTTAATTTTCGATATAATGAAAATATGATGATTACCCCTTACTATCGTCATTATTTTACATCAGATTATAAATGGAACTTTTTTGGTGAAGGTTTTTTGGGTATTAATTCTGGGAAAAAAGAATCTATAAAAGATTCTGGAGTTTATGATGTTAAATATACTGATGGTGCATTAGGAATTGCTGTTGGAACAAAATATGTAGCTGAAGGAGGTTTGATGATTGATGTATATGGTGGTGTTGGTAGAAATTTGTTTGGTTCAGATTCACCAGTTATAGTTCCAAGAGTAGGTTTAAATGTAGGTTGGAGATTTTAAACAATTAATTATAAAACAAAAAAACCATCTCATTTGAGATGGTTTTTTTGTTTTATAAAACTACTAATTGATTATTCTGCATCTTGCTCTAACAAATCAAAGAATTGATTTAACTTAGGCATAATAATAATTTTTGTTCTTCTATTTTTTGCTTTGTTTTCATCAGTATCATTAGGTGCTAATGGCACATATTGACTTCTACCTGCAGCGATTAATCTTTGAGGTTTTACACCATATTTATACTGTAAAATCCTTGTAATAGAAGTTGCTCTCTTTGCAGATAAATCCCAGTTATCTTGAATGAAATCTCTTTTAATAGGAGTAGAATCTGTGTGACCTTCAATCATAACTTCCATTTTTGGTTGACCTTTAATCACCTTTGCAATCTTTTCTAAAACAGTGTAAGCTTTATCAGTTACGTTGTAGCTACCACTTTTGAATAATAATTTATCAGAAATTGAAATAAATACAACTGTCTTTTCTACATTAACTACAATATCTTTATCTTGAATACCATCTGTTAAGTTTTTAGTTAAGTGGTATTTAATAGCAAGATTAATAGAATCTTTTTGAGTCATAGCCTTTCTAACCCCATTTATGTATTTATCTTTTTCACTTAATTGAGTAATAACACTTTTAATGTTATCTGATGAAGACTGGGTTAAAACGGTTAAATTCTCTACTTGTTTAAGTGCATTTTTTTTATCTATTTTAAGAGATTTTACCTGCTCTTTTAACGCAAATACTTGAGTATCTTCTTTTTCTTTTTCGATTAAACACTTTTGTAAGTTCGTTTTTACAGCAAGAAGTTCTTTTTCTGCTTTTTGGTGTTTTAATTCTAAAGCCGCATGTTCTTTTTTAGAAACACAAGAACTTACTAAGATAATTGACAATAGGGCAACTGATAATCTTTTCATTTGTTTTGTACTATTAATTAGTTAACAAATTTAGCAAAATCAATTCATAAAAAGCGGTAATATCCATTTTTTATGAAAATTTTAAACACTATTTTTGTGTAAACATATTTTAATGAGAGTTCAAAAAATAACATTTTATATTTCAATTGTTCTTATTGTTTTAAGTTGTAAACCAAAAATTCATTTAAAAGATCATACATTAAGAGGATTTATTTTTGGAACAAGCTATAAAATAACATATTTGAACGCTGAGAATAACTATCAAAAATCTATTGATAGTTTGTTTTTTTCGATAAATAAATCACTTTCAACCTATATTCCAACTTCTGATATTTCAAGAATTAATAGAGGAGACACAACTGTTTTAGTTGATGACTATTTTATTGAAGTATTCAATAAATCAAAACGAATTTTTAAAGAAACAAATGGTTATTTTGACCCTACTGTGGGTAATTTAGTCAATGCTTGGGGTTTTGGACCAAAAAAAGAGAAAAATGATTTGTCAGAAAGAGAGGTCATACAACAGATGCGGTTTGTAGGATTCCAAAAAGTAAAATTACAGGGCAGAAAAGTTAAAAAAGAAAGTGATAGTATTTATTTAGATTTCAATTCTATTGCAAAAGGCTATGCTATTGATGTAATTGGTCGTTTTTTAGAATCTAAAGATATTGAGAGTTATCTTGTAGAAATAGGAGGGGAAATTAGAACAAGGGGTAAAAAAGAAAATGCTTCTCCTTGGGTAATTAAGTTGGTCAATCCTCTTCATAAAAATGAATTAGATCGTTTTAAAAAATTAAATTTATCTAATAAATCTATGGCTACTTCAGGCAATTATAGAAAATTTAGAATTGCAGATAATGGAGAAAAATATGTACATACGATAAACCCTAAAACAGGATATGCTTTAGAGAGTAATTTATTGAGTGCATCAGTCATCTCTAATTTAGACTGCGCAGATGTAGATGCTTATGCAACTTCTTTCATGGCTATGGGTTTAGAAAAATCTAAAAAGTTTTTAGAAAATCATAAAAATTTACATACAATATTATTATTCTCTAATAAAGAAGGTCTTCTAGAAGAATATATAATAAATACCTATAAATAGGTGCTAAATTGCTTTAAATGAATAGTATTTTTGCTATATTGCAAGCCAATAATTGGGGATAATTATTAAACTATGAAAAAATTACTACTAGTATTACTATGTTTTGTTGCTGTTTATACCACTACAGCACAGTCTAATAAAGATATTGCAAACGTTTATATTAAAAGATCACAGGAAAGTCTTGATAACCTTGAGATAGAAGAATCGCTTGAACACTTTACTAAAGCGATGAAATACATGGATACCATCACTTCTGCTAAAGTGGCTAGATTAGGTACATACATTCATTATGAGTTAAGAAATTTTCAAGAAGCGCAATCATTAGCAAAACAATACTTCTTATTAAATAGAAATAAAAAATCTGAAGAATATCGCGGGTTATTAGAACTTTATGTAAACATTAATGAAGAATTAGAAATTCAAAAAAGAGAAGAAGCAAGATTAGAAAAAGAAAGACTTGCAAAAGAAAAAGAACTAAGAAGAATAGATTCTTTAAAAACACTTTGGAATAATAAGTCAGAATCACTTTCTTTAAAAGTAGATAGTATATATGATTTCAATAAAAACAATTTAGCACTCTACGTAGCTAATGGCTTTTTTGGAATATTAAGTGACAAAGGAGAAATAATTATAAAAGCTGATTCTTATGAAGATGCTCTAAGTTTTGATGGTTTTTTTATTTTAAAAAATAAAAAAGAAGATCCTACAAAAATTTATGCTTACAATTCAAATTCAAATTCAGGCTTTGTATTACCAAGTCCATCAGATTTTAATACATTATCAACACATTATGGTAAAGTAATGTTACCGAGAGGAAATGGAAGGTTAGTTACATATCCAAACAATTCTTATGAGCCTATGGTGTATGATTTAAATGTGAAAAGGTATGTGAAAATTGCAAATAAAAAAGAATTATTTAAAAATTTAAAGAAAAATGATGTTATTGATAAATATAATAAAGATGATGAAGTCAAGGTAGATAAAGAATGGTATCGTTTTGGAGGTCACTTAGGTGGTGGTATTCATCCTTTATACTTTGCCAATAGATACCAAGTTTATTCTTTTTTATGCTCTATTGATGGGCGCGTATTAAGAGCTAGTTCAACATATCAATACATAGGGTTTTTCCATAATAATAAATACCAAGCATTAAAAGGAGATGAAACTATTTGGATAAATCAAAACGGTACTAAGGTAGGTGCTCCAGATAACGAATCTGGAAAATATGTAGGTCTATCTAAAGTGGTAAAGTTAGAAGATGGTACTTATCAAATTATGCAAGGAGGCTTTATTATTTTAGGTGATGAAAAATTAGAGAAATTACAAGATTTTTTAAGAAATAACTCAAGTAAATAACTACTTATAACATACAGGAAGAATTTCATTCTTCATTAAACAAAATCGTTCTAATTCTTTTGGAGCGATTTTTTTTGTATAATCAATTTCATCTACCTTAAAGCCAATAGAACGAAGTTTGTCAAAGTAATCTCTACCATAAACTCTAACATGGTCGTATTGTCCAAAAATTTTAGCACGTTCTTTTTTATCTGTAATGGTATCGTCTTCAAAAGTTGTTGCTCTAGATAAATCTTGTGGAATTTGAAAAATACCAAACCCTCCAGATTTTAATACACGATACAATTCTTGCATAGCTTTTTCATCATCAGTGATATGCTCTAATACATGATTACAAAAAACCACATCAAAAGAATTATCGTCAAATGGTAAATCACAAATATCAGCTTTTACATCTGCTATTGGTGATTCTAAATCTGATGTGATATACTTTAAGTTTTTTTGTTTTCTAAAGATTTTTAAAAAACATTGTTCAGGAGCAATGTGTAGTACGTTTAGTTTTTTTTCTGAAGTAAAAAAATTAGTTTCATTTTTTAAAAAAAGCCACATTAATCGATGTCTTTCTAATGATAAAGTAGAAGGAGATAAAGCATTTTCTCGCTGTTTGCCATAGCCATAAGGTAAAAATTTTCGAAAACTTTTACCATCAATAGGGTCTGTAAAGGTATTCCCTTTAAGAGATAAAGCTATTATAGGTCTTACAAGATAACCTGCTTTTATCAACCAAGGTCTAGGAATCGTATTTAGTATAGATTTAAAAACAGTTTTCAATAGAAATATTATTGATATTCTTCTCTAACAGGACAAAATACATCTGTAATCTTACAATCAGTCAAAGCTTTTCCTGAGTGTTTTGCCAATGATGGAATTTTTAAAATTGAACCTGGAGTGTAAATTTTTGTTATTCCATCAACAGTCATTTCAAATTCACCTTCAGTAACTTGCGTAGTTTGCTCATGAATATGAGAGTGTTTTGGTATTTCAGCCCCCTTTTTCACTTCCCAAAAAGCAATAGTAAAGGTTTCCATATGAACAAATCGTCCATTAAATCCTGCTATAATTTCTTTAGGATTTATATCGTTAATTCTCATTTATGATCCTTGTCTAAATTCATCTTCTTCATCGGTAACAATACCTAATGCCTCATGCACATATTTAAATGTAGAAAGTAATTCTGGTTTTCCGTTTACAATGGCTACATCATGTTCAAAATGTGCAGATGGTTTACCATCTAAAGTAGTAATTGTCCAACCATCAGCATGTTGTCTAATTCTATGAGTTCCCATGTTAGTCATTGGCTCTATAGCAACTACCATTCCTTCGACAAATTTTTTCCCTCTTCCTCTTCTCCCATAATTTGGCATTTCTGGATCTTCATGCATTTCTTTACCTAAGCCATGACCAACTAATTCTCTAACAACACCATAACCATGTTTTTCTGTGAAATTTTGTATGGCAAATCCTACATCTCCAACTCTATTCCCAGCTTTAAATTCCCTGATACCTACATATAAACTTTCTCTAGTGATGTCTAATAATTTTCTTGTTTCAGTATCAATTTCTCCTACTGCAAAAGTATACGCATGATCTCCGTAAAATCCATTTTTCTTAGCACCACAGTCAATAGAAATGATATCACCTTCTTTTAGGGGTTCTTTGTTTGGTATACCATGCACAACTTGAGCATTAGGACTCATACAAAGTGTATTGGGAAAATCATACAACCCTAAAAAACCAGGAACAGCTCCTTCTGCTCTAATAAAATCTTCAGCTAGTTTGTCTAAGTACAAAGTTGAAACTCCAGGTTTTACTTCTTTAGCAAGCATACCTAATGTTCTAGAAACTATAAGTGCACTTTCGCGCATAATTTCTATCTCTTCTTTGGTTTTTATTTTAATCATATTGAAAAAATTGAACCGCAAAGTTACTATATTTTATATTAGTTAAAAGAAAGTCTTTATTTGAAAAATGAGAAAAATCCTTTTTTCTTTTTTACAGGCGGTTCATGGTTAAAGATGATTTTGTAAATCGCTGTCCATCCTAAAAAACCACCCACATTTCTATCGTCTATAAATAAATCTGCATGAATTTTTCGACTGTATTTTTCATCAAAGACTTCTTCTGGAAAGTTTTTATTTACAGCGTAAAATTCTAATCCGTTTTCTTTACAAAAATCAACAGCTTCATCTAATTTTCTTCCACTTCTATAAGTCCAAAGAATTAATCTATGCCCTTGAGATTGTAGTTTTTTTAGGGTGTGAAATGCAAAAATCATTTCTTTACCTATTTTAGGATATGCATCTTCTACAATGGTGCCGTCAAAATCAACAGCAATAATTAAAGGATTAGTGGGTAACATTAATTATCGTAAGAATGTTTATAAGCTTTACCAGAAACAATTTTTAAAATATCTTTTTCAAGAGATTCACGAGCATATTCTACATACCTCCCAATTTCTTTTCCGTCTTTGTAGAAAATAAAAGTTGGTACTCTTAAAATATTTAGGCCTTCTTGAAGGTTATCAGGTGTTTTTTTGTTTCTGTTAACAGTAACTATCTCTAAGTTGTTTAAATTAAAATTGGCTTGCTCTAAAATTTTATAAAAACGTGGCGTTTCTCTTTTACTATCTCCACACCAAGTTCCCATAAAACCTTTGATTTTTAAACCTTTTAACTCTTCTTTTAATTGAGAAATTATTGCAGCATCGGTTTTATAAGCTGCGTATCTTTGGTCAAACCAAGTTTTGTAAGGTACTTGGTTAAATGATTCTTTGTTAGCAAATCCGACTAAATCTCCATTTTTATTTTTCTCAGCGTTTACTTTTTTTTGAGTAGCACAAGAAAACAAAGAAATAGTAAAAATCAATAAAAATAGATTTCTCATAGATTAAAAAATTAAATTACAATAAAGAATGCTGAGTCATTTCTTTTGGTTGTTCAACTCCCATTAAATCTAATATTGTAGGAGCAACGTCGCCTAAGATACCACTTTTTATTGATTTTATTTCTTTATCAATAAGTATAAAAGGAACTGGATTTGTGGTATGTGCAGTATGAGGAGAGCCATCAGGATTCATCATAGTTTCACAGTTACCATGGTCAGCGATTAGTAAAATAGAATACCCATTCTCTAAACCTGTTTCAATAACATCTTTTGCACATTCATCTACAGCTTCACAAGCTTTTACAGCTGCTTCCATAATTCCTGTATGTCCAACCATATCTCCATTTGCAAAATTTAAACATACAAAATCTGCTTCTCCTTTTTCTAAATCTTCACATAAAGCATCTCTTAATTCATAAGCAGACATTTCTGGTTGTAAATCGTAAGTCGCAACTTTTGGAGAATTTCTAAGAATTCTTTTTTCACCTTCAAAAGGTGCTTCTTGCCCTCCAGAAAAGAAAAAAGTTACGTGAGGATATTTTTCAGTTTCGGCAATTCTGATTTGTTTTTTACCAGCATTCGCTAAAACTTCACCTATTGTATTTTTTATGTTTTTATTGGTGTAAATTACATTGATTCCTTTAAAAGTATCATCGTATAAAGTCATAGTTGTGTAATACAAGTCTAACTTTTTCATATCATACTCTGGGAAATCTTGCTGAGATAAAGCATTGGTTAACTCACGTCCTCTATCTGTTCTGTAATTAAAAAACAAGACTACATCACCTTCTTTTATTGTTGCTTTAGGAGATCCATTTTCATCAGTAACAATGATGGGTTTATGAAATTCATCAGTAATATCAGCTTCATAATTTTTATTCATGGTAGCAATAACATCAGTAGTTTTTGTGCCAACACCTTTTACCACACCATCATAAGCTTCTTTTACACGTTCCCAACGATTGTCTCTATCCATCGCATAATAACGACCAGTAACAGATGCTAACTCACCAACATTTTCATTCATGTATTCTTGAACATCGTTAATGAAATAGGTTCCTGATTTTGGGTCACAATCTCTACCATCTGTAAAAGCGTGCAAATACACATTTTCTACATTGTTTTCTTTGGCTACATCAATGATGCCTTTTAAATGATCAATGTGAGCATGAATACCACCGTTAGAAACTAATCCTAATAAATGAACATCTTTATTATTTTCTTTGGCATAGCTCAAAGTATCTAATAATACCTTTTCCTTACCTAAAGTTTTTTCTTTGACTGCTTTGTTAATTCTTGCCAAGTTTTGATATACTATTCTACCAGCACCAAGGTTCATATGACCAACTTCAGAATTCCCCATTTGACCTTCTGGTAAGCCCACATGTTCTCCATCTGTTCTTAATTCTGCATTTGGGTATTTGTCATATAAACTATCGATATATGATGTTTTTGCATTGTAAATTGCTGATACTTTTGGGTCTTGGGTAATTCCCCAACCGTCCAAAATCATTAGTATAACTTTCTTGTTCATTGTCTTAAAATTGTACTGTAAAAATAACAAAGATTTTTGTGTTATTTTAAGTTTTTTACGAAACCGTTAGCGTAAATTTTTATATGATTATTGTTGTCAAGTTTTAAATAAATGAATTAGAAATTATCAAATTAACGTTAATTAAGGTTTTTTTAGTAGTTTTTTTACAGAATTGTTAAACAGCTGTTAATAAAGTGTTTTGGGTGAAACATATTTAAATATCTTAAGTCTATTAGATATAAATAACAATTATAATTAAACCCAAAAACTTATTATCATGAAAAAATTAATCTTACCAATTTTAGTATGTCTATTTGCATTCGGATCTACAAATGCAAATACTTTTAAAACACCAATTACAAAAACTTCAAAAGGAGCCTATTCTAGCAATGTAAATGCATTTTGCAAGCTGATTCAAATGGGTGACTTTGCAGCTGTAAAATCTCTTATCGCAGCTGGAGAAAATGTAAATAAAAAATCTAATGGTTTAACTCCTTTAATGTTTGCCGCTAGACATAATAAAGCAAAAATTGCAAAATTATTAATTGATAATGGAGCAAAATTAAAGACCAAATCTGATAGAGGAAATATGACTGCATTAGATATGGCAAAAAGATCAAAAGCAAAAGATGCTATAAAAGTTATTAAAGCTGCTTTATAATATTTGTTTGAATTAATTAGTATAAAGCAAAACAGGCTATCTTATTAAGGTAGCCTGTTTTTTTATTTAATTTTATCTCAAATTAAAAAAAACATAATTCATAGAATGATGAATTCTGTAAAAATTAATCAATTTAACAAAGTTTAAATATGAAATCAATATTTTAATATGTAATTTTGAGAGAATAATTCAATATTTTATATGAATACACACTTTACGTTGAATAATGTCACAAAAAAGTTGCCTAAACATTTACATAAATTTGTAGTGAGACAACCCTATGAAGAATATACAGCACAAAACCAAGCAGTTTGGAGGTATGTGATGAGAATGAATGTTGATTATTTAAGTAAAGTTGCTCACAAATCTTATATTAAAGGGTTAAAAAAAACGGGTATTTCTATAAATAACATCCCTAAAATGCAGGGAATGAACAGAATTTTAAAAGATATTGGTTGGGCAGCTGTTTCTGTTGATGGTTTTATTCCGCCAAATGCTTTTATGGAATTTCAAGCCTATAATGTGCTGGTTATTGCTTCTGATATGAGAACTATAAATCATATTGAATATACACCTGCACCAGATATTATTCATGAAGCTGCTGGTCATGCTCCAATTATAGCAAATCCTGAATATGCAGAATATTTAAGAAGATTTGGTGAGATTGGTAGTAAGGCAATTTCATCAGCAAAAGACTATGAAATGTATGAAGCTATTCGACTTTTATCAATCTTAAAAGAAAATCCAAATTCATCAGAAAAAGAAATAAACGAAGCACAAGAAAAAGTAGAATTTCTTCAAAATAACATGGGTGAACTTTCTGAAATGGCTCAAATTAGAAATTTGCATTGGTGGACTGTTGAATATGGGTTGATAGGCGATTTGCAAAACCCAAAGATTTATGGAGCTGGATTATTGTCTTCGATAGGAGAAAGCAAATGGTGTTTGCAAGAAGAGGTGAAAAAAGTTCCTTATTCTATTGAAGCAGCTCGTGTAAATTTTGATATTACCAAACCACAACCTCAATTATTTGTAACTCCAGATTTTGCACATTTAAGTTTGGTTTTAGAGCAATTTGCAAATACAATGGCAATTCGAAAAGGTGGTTTAAATGGGATACAAAAATTAATAAATTCTAAGAATTTAGGGACGATAGAACTAAGTACAGGAATACAAATTTCAGGTGTGTTCACCAATGTAATTGCTGATGAAAACGGAAATCCTATTTATTTTCAGACTACTGGAGAAACAGCTTTAGCCAACAGAGATAAAGAGTTGATTGGTCATGGAATTACAAACCATAAATATGGTTTTGGTAGCCCAATTGGTAAATTAAAAGGAATTAACATCCCCATAGAAAATATGAGTCCGAGAGATTTGGAAGCCTATCAAATTTATGAAGGCAAACAAATTACTTTAGAATTTGAAGGTGGAATAAGAGTTCAAGGTGATGTTATAACTGGAACAAGAGATCTAAAGGGAAGAATTTTATTGATTACATTTAAAAATTGTACTGTAACATATAGAAATCAAATATTATTTCAACCAGATTGGGGAGTTTATGATATGGCAATTGGTAAAGAAGTAGTATCTGCTTATTCAGGACCTGCAGATGTGAATTCTTTCCTAGATTTAGGCAAAGTTTCTGAGACTAAAACTCATAAAATAGATTATAGTTTATCTCAAAAAGAATTGTATAATCTTTATGCTCAGGTAAAAGAAATGAGAGAAGAGAATACAGCATCAGAAAAAAAAATAACAGAAATTTTTAATCAGTTAAAAAACAATTTTCCAGAAGATTGGTTGTTGTTATTAGAGGTTTATGAATTAGCTTTGCAGAATACTTATTCTATAAAATCTATCATTTTAGAAAAGTTAGAAGAATTGAAATGTAACAAAAGCTACACAAAGTTAATAGATAATGGATTAGTTTTGTGCCATAAATAAAAAATAGAAAAATGGGTTTATTTGGTATTTTTAATCAGAAAGACAAATCTGGAGAAATAAAAGAGTATTTAGAAAAAGGAGCAGTAATTTTAGATGTTAGAACTCAACAAGAGTGGGATGAAGGCCATACTGAAGGAGCAAAACATATTGTATTAAATGTGATTCCTGCTGAAGTTGAGAAAATTAAATCTTGGGGTAAACCTGTAATTGCTGTTTGTAGAAGTGGAGGTAGAAGTGGGCAAGCTACTCAATTTTTAGCTCAAAATGGAGTGGATGTTATTAATGGTGGACCATGGCAAAATGTAGATCAACACGTTGCTAAATAGTTTTAACTATTAAAACTTCTTTTTTTTAAGCGCTGAAATCTTCTGTATATTCTAAGAGATTGTGTAAGCTTTCTAATTACAGCAAAAGCACCACCAAGCATTGCGCCTACAAAAGCACCCATTGTTAAGGGGTCATAGTCGTGACCTGTAATTAAATATTTTAGATAAAAAGTTATGATTCCGATAAGAATTGAAATCAAAAAAACTTGCAGTTTCGATTTTGAAAGATGTGCGTAAAAACCACAAATTATTCCAGTAATTATAGATGTTGCTGTAATTTTTGAAAGAAACAACTTTGAGATGGAGGTGTCTTTCGAAACAAAAATAGTTGTAATAAACATGCCTATTAAAATTCCGAAAAAAATACCTAAAACTACTTTTTTAATCATTTTTATGAGGGGGAATTAATATTCATAAAAATACACAAAATTTTACATTAAATTAAATTTCTTTTTTGTGCTTTCATCACAGCTTCCATTTTACTATGTACTTGTAATTTCTTGTAAATATTTTCAATGTGTTTTCTTACTGTAGAAGGAGAGATAATCAAATTATCTGAAATTGCATTGTAATTTAACCCTTTACTTAATTGAATTAAAATTTCAGTTTCTCTCTTTGATAGTTTTATTTCTTCTTGATGAGTTGTTTTAGTGTCTAATATTTGAGGATTTCTCAATAAATTTAAAGTTTTTAATGCGATACTTGGTGTCATTGGAGCACCACCTTTAGTTACTTCTATAATACTTTTATATAACTTTTCTGCATCAATTTCTTTTAATAAATATCCATTTGCACCTGCTTTTATGGCTTTAAAAACACAATCATCATCATCTACAACGGTTAACATGATTACTTTAATTTGAGGATATTTTTTCTTGATTAATTCTGTAGCTTTTATACCATTCATTTCTGGCATCTGAATATCCATCAAAATTACATCAATGTTATGGTTTTCTTCAAGTTTACCTATTAGTTCAGCACCATTATTTGCGTGAAATTTAACAGAAATATCATCAAAAAAAGAAAGTTTTTCTCTGATGGTTTTTACTAAAAAGTAATTGTCTTCGGCAATGCAAATTTTTAAATTCATTGGGTTAGTTATTTTATAACTAAAGTATTGTTTAAATGGGTGTTAAATTATACGTCATTTGACGTATTTCTGAGTTTGGTAATAGCAATAACTTTAGTTCCTTTTTTTAGTTCTGATTTTATTTGAACTTTTCCATCAATCTCTGCCATTCTTTTTTCCATATTACTCAATCCATTCCCTAAATCTACAGTATTGATATCGAAACCAGTTCCGTTATCTTTTACAATTACTTCAAATTCATCTTCTTTCTTTTTTAGATGAACTTCTATCTCTGATGCTTCTGCATATTTAAGAGCATTATTAATGGCTTCTTGAATCACTCTAAAAATATTCATACCTACTATAGAGGTGAAAGATGTGTTTTTATCAATATCATAATTGACCTCAAAATTGATGTTTTCTGAGGCTAATTTTGCTTTTTCAACAAAAGATAATATTCTAGCGTGTAAATCTTCAACCGTAATTTCAGATTTGTTCATTGCCCAAATGGTATCTCTTAACTGATGAATGGTATCTGAAGTGAAAGAACTGATATTAGATAACTTGTCTTTTAGTTTCTGATTTGCATCTTTAGAAATGAATTTTAAATTGTCTATAGAAGAAATGATAAAAGTTAATTGAGAGCCAATATTGTCATGCAAATCTCTTGAGATTCTTAAACGTTGTTCTTGCAATCTATTTTGGGTTTTTATAGTAGCTAAGGCATCTTTTAAATCTATTTCTTTTTGGAGTTGTTTCTTTTTAAACTGATTTTTTTTGTGAACCGCATAAAAAACAATTCCTAAAATTAGAAGTGCAGAAATTAAAAGAATGCTGTATAAATTTCTGTTTTTTATGGCCAATTCTTTTTCTAATAATTCTTCTTTTTGAATTGCAATTTGCTTCTCTTTCTCAGCAGTTTTATATTTAGTTTCTATATCTGTAATTTTTGCAATAACTTTATTGTTGTAGATAGAATCATTTAAGTATTCAAATTTTGTAAAATAGTGTTTTACGCTGTCTGGTTGATAAGTATTACTCTTTACAGAAATCAATCCTTTATAAATAAATAGCAATTGTTCTGTAGCGTTAATTTTTTTTGTTTTGCTTAGTGCTGCATGGAGTTGTTTTTCCGCTATTTTATATCTTCTTTTATCGATATTTAAATTGGCTAAATTAATGTAGCTAGAAACAATACCATAAACATCATTTATTTGTTCTCTTATGGCAAGCGATTTTTTAAAAAGAGAGAGAGCTTCATCAGATTTCCCATCATTTTGATAATAAGTACCTAAGTTATTGTAGATTACAGAAAGTTCATTGTTTAATTTTAATTTTTTTGCAAGAGGTAAAGCTTTTTTGTAATAAAATTCAGAACTGTCTTTTTTCTCTAAATAACTGTATATATCTGCCAGACCATTGTAGCTGTATACATAACCAACAGAGTCTTTTAATTGCTTTCTTATTTTTAGAACTTCTTGATGGGTTTGTAAAGCTTTTTCAAACTGTTTAGAATCTTTGTATAAATTCGCAACATTATTTAAGTTCATTGCTACTAACTTATCTTGATTGAAGCTTTTATATATTTTAATAGACTCTAGAGCATAATAAATTGCAGAGTCTAAACTAAATAATTGGTTATGAGCAATACCCATTTTATTGTACAAACTAGCAATACCTAAACTATCGTTGTTGCTTTTTCTGATGTTAAGCGATTTCTTATAATACACCAGAGAAGAATCAAACTGAGCTATTCTGTAGTGAATAATTCCAATATCATTAAAACCCTGAGCAATCCCTTTTTGATTGTTTGTTTTTTCTGATAACTTAAGTGCTTGTTTGCTATATTTAAAAGCAGAATCAGCTGCAAATCCAGAGAAATACCAGCCTAAATCACCTAGATATTTAATTTTAAGAGAATCACTTATAGAAGAATCTTTCAGTTTTTCTTTTAAAGCATTTATTTGTTTTTGTTGAGAAAAAATTGAGCTAGCAAAAAGAGCCAAAAAAAAACAAATAATTAGGTTCTTGGAATTTATAATATTCATAAGCAATAAATTAGCCTACAATTTACAAATAATTTGAATATTTGTGCCTTTTTTAATTTCTGATTCAATTTTAACTTTACCATTAATTTCACTCATTCTTTTTTCCATGTTACTTAAGCCATTACCTAAAGAAACTGTTTTAATGTCAAAACCATTTCCATTATCATCAATAGCAATCAAAAGTTCATTGTTTTTTTCGTTGATAGCAATAGTGATTTTAGAAGCTTCTGCATATTTTATAGCATTATTAATGGCTTCTTGTACTACCCTAAAAATATTCATGCCTGCTAAAGAAGAGAAAGAAGTACTGTCATCGATATTGTAATTGACTTCGAAAGTGATATTCTCTGTAGCTAATTTTGCTTTTTCAATTAATGATAATATTCTAGAGTGAATATCTTCCATAGTTATTTGAGATTTGTTCATTGCCCAAATGGTATCTCTTAATTGATGAATAGTTTCTGAAGTAAATGAACTTATATTTGATAATTTATCTTTTAACTTCTGATTTGCATCCTTAGAAATAAATTTTAAATTGTCTATAGATGAAATGATAAAAGTTAATTGAGAACCAATATTGTCGTGCAAATCTCTTGAAATTCTTAAACGTTGTTCTTGTAACCTGTTTTGAGTTTTAATTGCAGCAAGTGCATCTTTTAAATCAATTTCTTTTTGTAATTGTTTCTTTTTTAATTGATTTCTTTTGTAAACCGAAAAAAACACAATTCCTAAAATTAAGAGAGAAGCTCCTAACAAAACCGAATAAAGTGTTCTGTTTTTTATAGCTAATTCTTTTTCTAACAGCTCTTTTTTCTGGTTGGCAATTTGTATTTCTTTGTCTTTAGTATCAAATTCAACTTCTAATTCTGCTATTTTAGAGTTTGTTTGTTTATTTAATATGCTATCATTAAGTTTGGTTAAAATCTTGAAGTAATTCAATGCATTTTTAACATCATTTTTATTCTCATAGTTTTTGTAGATATACTCTGTGGCATATTTTCTTAGAGGATAATATGAATTTTGAATGGCTAGTTTTTCCGATAATTTAAAATACTTTAAAGATTTAGTATAGTCTTTTTTTGCAAAGAACAAATCACCCAAATAGAGATAACTATCAGTTATACCATACAAATCATTTCTTTTTTGTCTTATTTTAAGTGCATTAAAAAACTCTTTTTTAGCTTTAGAATACATTTTCTTTTTTAAATATACTTCTCCAATATGAGTTTGAGCAAAAGGAATGCCAATACTATCCTTATTTTTTAAACATAGGCTTAAAGATTTTTTGTGATAATAAAGTGCGCTATCTAACTGATTTTTTCTTTGTTTTAAAACTCCATAATTATTGTAAGCTCCAATAAGTCTGTATGTACTAGAAACCTCTTTTTCTAAAGTTTTTATTCCTTTATTCATATAAAAAATAGCCTTTTCTAAATCTCTATTTTTTATTTGCCAACCTAGATTTATATAACTGTCTGCATAGTTTTCAAAATCATTTAACTCATTATAAATATTGCTTGCTAGAATAGTATTTTGAATAGCCAATTCTAGCTTAGATGAAAAAAAGTAGGCTAGAGATTTTTTCTTATAAACATCTGCCAAAAATTTCTTGGAGTTTAATTCTTTAGCAATGGTTTCTGCTTTAGTAATAAGCGAAAGATATTTTTTAGTGTTTGTAAGTGCTTTATCGTATTTAATAGAAAGAATTGTGTCTAAAAAAGATTCTTTAGAATTTTTTTTCTCTAAACTAAGTATAGCGTCTAAATAGTTATTGTTTTGTGCTTGATAAATTGCACAAATAAAAAAAAAGAATAAACAAAGAAGTTTCTTTTTCATAAGATGATGAAAAAAGTATTTTACTACAATTTACAAATAATTTGAATAGTTCTTCCTTTTTTCAGGATTACACTTTTTTAAAGTACCTTTTTGAGTTTAAAACTATTCTTTTTTTTAAAACAGTAATTACAAGT
The DNA here is from genome assembly GCF_009832745.1 of Polaribacter septentrionalilitoris. Classification (GTDB taxonomy): domain Bacteria; phylum Bacteroidota; class Bacteroidia; order Flavobacteriales; family Flavobacteriaceae; genus Polaribacter; species Polaribacter septentrionalilitoris. Next base: position 32,938 of record NZ_VRMJ01000008.1, read on the forward strand.
TGATTGTCTTTTTTACTGATAGAATTGTGACTTTAAAAGTGTTTTTTATTGAAAAATTTCACTTAAAGTAAAGTCAATATCTAAAACACCTACTTTAATTGTTTGAATTTTTTGCTGTGTTCTTTTTTGCAAAGAGTTAATTTGTAGTGGTATATGATCGAGTTTTTTAGAAATATTTTTTTCTGTTTCAATTTCTGCATAAATGACCTTTAACCTATCAGACTCTTCTATTTTTATTCGCTTGTATTTTATAATTAAATAAATACTTATTACAGCAACTAAAAATAGAAGAAATAGAGAAATAGTGTTTATATTTTCTGATAGATTTATCATCAACTAAAAGTTGTGTTATTGCAAGTAAAAAGTAATTTGATTATCACCACTACCCATAATTAGCATTGCATTTATATTTTTTTTACGTAAGTATAATGGATTATTAAACATTGCAAAAGTACCTTTAGATTTACTGTTTTTTAAGACCCAAATATGTCTTTTTTTACTTTTTTCAAAAGCATATTCATCTACTGTAAAGTTTAAGTATTTTGTATCTGCACCATTAATCATTACTTTAAATTCTACTTTTGCCCCTTTAGATAATTTTGATCCATTAGATATTGTAGCAGTTACATCACCAGAAATATCAGAAATTTTACCTTTCATATTCACAAAAGTATACCCCCAATTTTTTTGTCTAAAACTAGGCATGTTATTAGAATTGGTTGTTAAATCTGTATTTGTTGTGGTCTTCTTTTTTGTTTTTTTCTTAACTAATTCAACAACTTCTACATTAGCAAAATTTCCGTGTTTGTTAATAAATCTTTTATCAAATTCTGTACTACCAGAAACATCACCATTATCAAAATAAATTTCTCTAAAATAGAAGTATTGGTATTTACCAGATCTATAGTGTTTTTTTACCCAGTTGTCTTTTTTATCGTAGACATAGTCATAGATAGAAGTCGTATTTTTTTTGCCAGCATAATTAGATTGTTTTAAGTTGCCTTCTCTATCGTATTCATAAGTAGTTGTAGAATTTCCGTATTTGCTATTAGATTTGTACGAAGTTTTTTTACCATCTTCATAGACAGTTGTGTATGTCCCTACAATGCTTCCATCTTTACTACTAAAACTTGTTCTTGTTTCTGTCTTTTTTCCTCCTCTGTAAGAATAATTTACTTCTGCAGTGAGTTTGCCAGATTTATTGTAATCTTTTTTACTGGTAACTCTACCTTTTCTATCATTTTCATAAACAGCATAATACTTACTACCATCTTTATAGACAGACTCTCTTTTAGTAAGATGTCCTTTTCTATTGTAGGTGTATTTATATTCAGTAGAATATTTACCTCTAGTGTCACTGATGTCTTTTGTACCTGTTAAAAGTGCATCACTATTGTAATTGTAGAGTTTTTTTGTTGGACTAGAATCTGAATACGTACTATTATACCAATAATAGGTTTCAATCAGGTTTCCTTCTTCATTGTACCTTTTAATGTCTACTGATTTTTTTACAAAACCACCACTATTTTTATCGTAAGAGTAATAGTGTTGGATGACTTTCCTTACGTTTTTGTGTAAGTTTTGAGATTCTAAATTATACATTTCAGTTTGACTGAATCCGTCAAAGTGAAATAAAATGCATAAAAAAAAGATTGATAATTTCTTCATGGTTTTTGTTTTTTAAGGTTAAATATAATTATTTTAAAGGAGATGGTTGGCTTTGTTCTAGAAAACACCAACCATCTGTAACCCTAAAAAACAATCTTAATGTTGTAAATTTCTTTTTACAAATCTCACAAAAGTTTACGTAAAAAAAAATACGGCATCTGCCGTATTTTTTTCCTTTTCATAACATTTTTTTAGTTTTTTGGGGCACTGAATGATCCTTCTGTTACCGTTTTTGTAGAATTATTTGCACTTGCATTAATACCTGTAAATGTACCTGTTACTGTTGTAGCAGTGTCTTCAGTTATTTCAATTGTTCCAGATCCTATATTAAAAGTTGACATCCAGCTTGCAATTGGGTCTATAGTTCCATAAGAAATACTGTTTACATTAGTAAGGTTGTCTCCTGTTTTATATGTGCCAACACCAGTATAATTGGTAATATTAATTCTAATATATTCTCCATTTGATGTTGAGCCTTGAACAGCTAAAACACCACTAGAAACTACTGCACCTACTGTAGCTTTTAAAGATGACCAAGTTTGTCCATCTACCTTTGCAGTTAATGTACCTTCTCCAGATAACCCTAAATCTTCATCAGAACTGTTGCTACAAGATGTTAGAACCGCAACAAAAAGGAATAACATTAGTTTTTTTAAATTTTTCATACTATTTGTTTTTTAATTATTTTTGTACAAAAATGTTGTATAAACAATTGGTAATCAATACGTCATATGTCGTATTTATTTGCTTTTCTTTAGTCTTTTGTATAGTGTGGTTACAAAAATGATAATAATTAAACCAATAAGAATTGGTATTCCGTAGATGCCTAAATAAAATAAAAAACCAACTGAAGCATTTCCAAGACCACCTACTTTGTATGCATTTGGAAGTGTAATCTCAGAGAAACGATAAGACTCGAAGTTTTGTTGCGAAAAATCATCAATTTCTTTAAAATAATGCTCACTATTTTTGGTGATTTCTTTAAAATTAAAATTAGACAAGGTTTTTCCGTAAGTAACTACAAAATTCGGATCAGGTTTTTTTCCATAATCTGATAGTGAGAATTTTAATATTGTGTTTTTCTTATTAAAATATAGAGATGTTGGAGCACTAGTTTTTACATTGTCTATTGAAATGTTATCTTTAAATTGAGTGTAAAAGTTTCCATTTTCTATAGGAGATTTCCAAATAGAGCCCGTTTCTATGAGATAGATAAAGGCATTTTTTTCATCAGAATTATAACCTTCAGTAATTTTTGCATTATTGGTGTTGACTAAAAAATAGACAGTAAATTTTGTGATTTCTTTTGGAGGAAAAACAATTTCCCAAACGTACCAATTGTCATTTTCTGAATTTGGTTTTTGAAATAATTTAGCTTCATCATCGTTAATTAATCCTTTTATTTTGTATAAACCATCAACTCTTACTTCATTTACTTGGTGATGAAAATTGATATTTTCAAAAACGTTATTGATTGGGTAACCCACTTTTATTTTTAAAGTATCTGTAGAAGTGTTTTTAAAATAATAATCACCTTTAACACCAGCAAAACCCTTATACAATTGCATATAAATGTTCTCGGATTTCATCTGAATTTTCTTGTACGCAACTGTATCTTCAGGGTACAACAACGTAAAACTACCACTTCCACCAGCATTCCATACTCCAGGTTGTGCAGAATTAGAAATTAAGAAAGCTGTAAAAATGATGATGCAAAAGAAGTAAAAGGTTTTTTTCATAATTTATAATTAAAGTTTTTTGACTAAAGATTTAGCTTCTTCGAGTTTGTCTTTAGGAATTAGAATTCTAAACTCATCATTTGTTGGCCCTTTTCTTGTTAACCATTGAACATCAAATTCTAGAAGTTTTTTATCATTTTTTGCTTCAATAATTTTTAAACTTTTTACTCTTTTTTTATCAGCAAAAAGTTCAATCCTTTTATCATTTATTAAAAGATGATCAGAATATATTTTCACAAAAGGATTAACGACTCCTTTTTTTAAATGACGATAACTAATTTTCATTCTTAACCAAGGTATTAGAAAGGCTAGAGGTGCAGCAAAAACTAAACCGCCTAAAAAACTTGTTTGTCTAAATAGCATCAATACTATAGTACCCAAAATTAAAATACCAACTCCAAAATAAATATTGTCTTCTTTTTTATTTGCTTTTTCAATGTCAACAAATTCATCCCATTCTTGTTGAGAGTAGCTCCATTCTGCAAATAAATTTTCTTGATACTCCATTTTAATTTTGATACATCACAAAGTTCTATAAAACAGATTCTGAAAACAATACGTCAAATGACGTATTTAAAATTTTACTCTGTAAAATGAATGAGCTGTTTTTTTATTTCTTCTGATGATGCTTTTTCATTTGCTAGTTTTTTAGATATTTTCTCTAAAAGTAAAGAGTTTTCTTTAATAGCTTCAAAAAACAAATCAACAAATAGCCTAAATAATATCAAAAGAATTGCAGCTAGGACACCTGCATTACCAATAACCATAAAAAAGAAGGCTAGAATTACGACAAACTGTTGAATAAAAATTCTGACATAGGGCTTAAACATAATTTCTGTAGGTAAGAACTTTTGATATTTTTTATTTTTTAAAAAATCACTAAAAAATTTTCCAACATGCGTAAAAATTATTGCAGGTAATGCATATTTCATTTCTTCTAAGCCCAAAATAATTCCGTAGTTTTTTACAATTTGAAATGGTTCTTTAAAAATGGAACTAGAGTCCATTTGAAAAAGAGCAAAACCAAAAATAGATTGAACCCCAATAAAAAATCCATAATGAAAAAGAAAGAAGAATATAAGCCCATATCCACCTGTTTTATGATTGCCAAAACGAATGCTCCAAAACATTTTTAAGGCATTAAAAAGACCAATAATAATAGTTTCTACAAAATAAACAAACAGTATTGTAATTGGTGTAATTTCACCCAAGTATAAGAGAAATAATAAATAAATGGAACTTAACCAAATATATACATTTTGTTGTGTTGGATAAAAAATACTCTTGAACATTTCTATTAATTTAGAAATTTATAAACGGAAATTTAGTCTTTATTTCTACTATTTTTTGCTCTAAATTAGATAAAAATTCTTTATGTTTTTCTGAGCTAGCATTAAAAGGTTTGTGTGATAATCCTTTTTGAATGATATCAATTTCTTTCATTGATGAGGTTACTTCATTAGAAAACCATGATTCTAAAAATTTCTCCCAAATATAGTTTATGGCAGTTTTATTAGGATGAATCATGTCTTCTGCATAAAAGCGATAATCACGTAATTCATCCATCATAATTTCATAACTTGGAAAATAATGGAGGTTTTTTCTGACATCAATTACATTATGAATCGCAGCTATCAAGTGAGATTTACTTTGTGTATTTTCTATAAAACCATCTTTTAAATGACGAATAGGAGAAACTGTAAATAGAATAGAAACATTTTTATTTACTGATTTTATCAACTGAATGATAGCATCTAAACTTTGGGTAATCTCATCAACTGAAAGCAATTCTTTTAAGAATTTTTTTTGAGGGACTTTATGACAATTCGCTACAATTTCATCACTTTCTATATGTCTGTATACCCAAGCAGTTCCTAGAGTAATAACGATATGTGATACGTTTCTTAATTTTCTTTGGGTGATTGAAATAGCGCCATTTAACTTATTTAAAATAATTTTTTCATTGTTCGAACTCAAATCAGAATGACTTTCAAAAGAATGCCAACGCTCATTTTGAAAAAAAATATCTTTTCCAGAATAGGTTTTTTCATTGATGGCATTTGTAATTAATCTTTCTATAGCTTTTGGATGGAAAAGAATTCCGAATGGATTTTGTAATGTTTGAAATTTAAAATAGTTGAGCTTATCACCAATATTCTCAGAAAAACATGAGCCTAACAACAAAATTTCTGACTTATAGTTAATCAGGTTTTTAGATTCTGACTTAATTTTGATTTTTGTTTGAAGGTTCATTAGAGTAATATCAAGTTCTAATGTAAATTTAGAATAAATTTAATACTTCAACAACTTCTTGGTTTTAGAAATTCCTTTAGATTGATAATGTATAAAGTAATTGCCTTTAGGTAAATGTTGAACATCAACTTGTATAGCATGTTGTGTAGTACCGAATTTTTTATTGGTAATTTGTTTTACTACAGCCCCAATAGCATTGTAAAGTGTAATTTTTACATTTTCATTATTGCCAAAAAAAGTAATATTTATTGAGTTTACTGTGGGATTTGGGTAGATATCAATTTCTAATTCTTGGATACCAAAATTATTTGTTGAAAGCGAAGCAGAACAACCACTTTTAAAAATAGGGAGTGCATCAAAATCATCAAACAAAATAGAGGTAGCTTCCTGTTTTGTAGCACCTAACCAATCTGTTAAAATAGTACTGTAGATATTTCTAAAGTCGTATTGCATTTGCACGCCCTCTTTAATACCAACTTGAGTGTCAATTTCTGGAGCATCACCTAAAATGGTGTTATTTGCACAAGACCCAAATAAAAATAATGGAGCTGCACTACCATGATCTGTTCCTAAGCCACCATTAGAACGAATTCTTCTTCCAAATTCAGAATAGGTCATTCCAATAACTTTATTGTCTATGCCTAATAATTCAATATCATCTTGAAAAGCTTCAATTGCATCGGATAATTCTTGCAACAGAATTCCATGTCTTCCTGTTTTTTTATCTCCCTCTAGAACTTGATTGTCATGTGTGTCAAAGCCACCTAATTGTACAATGTATACTTTGGTTTTTAAGCCTCCTGAGATTAATTTGGCAACATTCTTTAATTTTTCTGCTAAATCAGAATCTGTGTACTTTTCAGATAAATTATTACCAGAGCTAGAAGCTTTTTTAATGATATCTGCATAAGCGTTGGTTTGGCTAATAGTATCGTTTACAAACTGTAAAGCATCTCCATAACAATTTTCTGGTACTTCTCCATTACTAGTTACAGTTGCTGTTCCAGGATTATCTGGATCTTCTAAAGCCATAGAAAAATTAGATACAGGGCCTTGGCAAGTTTCAGAAATAATTCTTCCAATAGTTATTGCAAAAGGATCTGTTTCGTTTTCATTTGGATAATTTTCTGGGAATTGAGGATGATTTTCGTTAAAAAAACGACCTATCCAACCAGAAGAAATATATTCTTCTGCATCAGAAGCAGAATTCCAAATATCTGTGGATCTAAAGTGTGATCTATTTTGGTTAGGATATCCTACATTTTGAATAATGGCTAGTTTTTCTTTATTCCAAACTTGTTTTATTCCTGCCATGTTTGGGTGAAAACGGGTAGCACCATCAACAGTTAATAAATCTTTTTCTGGAATGATAATATTAGAGCGAACCGCTTGTAAATTATCATATTGATTTAAATTAAAAATAGTGTTTAATCCATCATTACCACCTTGCAACTGTATCAAAACTAAAACATTTTCGTTGTCTTCTGAAAAATTATAATCTTTAGGTTTATCATTTGCAAAAAGTGGAAATCCACTTAAAGTAAAAGGTAAAGAAGCTGAAGCAATTGAACTCAACTTTATAAAATCTCTTCTATTTAATTTCTGATTTTTCTTCATAATTACATGATTTGAAATTCAGACATTTGTACCATAGTTCCTATCAAATTTCTCAATTTATTTTCTACAGAAGCTCGTAACCCAGTGTCTGATGGATTAGCTAAATAATCTGAGTATTCTACAGTCCATTCAAAATCAGGTAAACCTTGAATTAAAAAATCTTTTAAGTTGTCTATTTGGTTTTGAGAAATTTCATAATTAAAAAGCTGATTTGCCAATTCTTTTACCAAAATATTTGGGTCATCTGCATTTGTAATTTTCGAAACAACCAATAAAACTGGAATAAAGGGAGGAACTCTATATTTTTTTTTATCAATAAGTAATTGACCACCAGTGACCAATATTTTACAAAATTCTAATCTTTTAGGCAATGTATAACTATTCACCCAGGTTTTATAGAACAAAGGTTCTTGGTAATAGGCTTTCCAACCTGCTACATCTGGGTGATGAAAAATAGATTGTTCTAGATCTGTAGCCGCTAAATAAAGTAAATAAGCAAAATCATATTCTTGCTCTACAGAAATTTTTGGAGCAGAAAATAATAAAGATTGTGTTGTAGATAATAGTAAGTCTATAGGGCTTTTAATCATACAAAAGGTATTTTCATAAAAATGTTCTGATGAAAATAATACTTTTAAAGCAGGGGTGATTTCATAATCATTGTCTCTTAATATTTTTGCCAATGGTAATATAATATTTGTTTCTACATCATCAGAAATCTCTGCAGTTATAAACCACTTGTATAATTGTCTTGTAATAAATTTAGCGCATTCTTCTTGCTGAAAAATTATATCTATAACGTCTTTATATTCTTCATCTCCGTTTTCAGTAATTTCAGCATTGTTAAATCTATGAGACAAGGTTTTATTTCCTTCTGTATGTCTGTTTTTAGTAAAAAATGCATGTAAAGGATCTTCAATACCATCTCCATGTCTAATCCATCTGGCTCTCCATCCTGTTAATACTTTTGCAATTTGTACAACATCTTCTTCTGTAAAGTTGGTATAATCTCCATTACCAACAGCAGCCCCTTTTCCAAGAGTAAAAAGTTCTAATAATTCTCTTGAATAATTTTCGTTTGGAGATTTTTTTTGATTTTCATGACCACTTAAATAAATTAACATATTAGGGTCTATGGTAATCTTTTTAGTTAGTTCTTTGAAGTTACCAAGGGCATTTCTTCTTAGCAGATCCATGTAGTAAAACTCTCTGTGTGGATTTCTGTTTTCTGATACAAAATGGTTATGCCAAAACAAGGTTAGTTTTTCTATAATAGAAATGCCAGAATTTTGCATTTGTAGAAAAGACCAAGCATATAAAGATCGGTTTCTAGCTCTAAAAACACGATTTCTTTCTTGTGATGTTGGTAAATCTGGATAGATAGGAGCAGTAACCCAAGTTTTACCTTGCTTTACATCAGGATCGTTTATTTCACCTCTGTTTGTTCCATCAGGTTCATATTTTAAAGGTGGTTCCGGTAAAGGTTTATTTTCAAAAAGTTTCTCTATTGTTGCTGGTAAACCTAAGTTTACAGCCTCTGAAACTAAATCTGGCGTTATTCCAAAAGAAGTTCTCTTTAATAAATGTCTTGCTTTTTCTGCAGACCATTCTCCTGAATATATATCTAAATATGGCACGTTTTAAAGGTATGAAATAAATATAATATTAAATATCAAACCTTTAGACTACAAATAAAAAGAAAGGTTTAAATCAAATATTCTTTTGCTTTTTCCAAAGCTTTCGGAATCCCACCAGGGTTTCTACCTCCTGCAGTTGCAAAGAAAGGTTGGCCACCTCCACCTCCGTGAATCAATTTTCCTAATTCTCTGACAACTTTTCCAGCATCAAAACCACGCTCTTTAGTCAATTCTTTAGAGATATAGCAAGTTAACAAGGCTTTATCATTTTTTGGAGCAGCAGCAAAAAGTAAAAAAAGATTGTTATACTCTTTCCCCAAACCAAAAGCAAGGTTTTTAATTCCGTTAGCATCTAAATCTACTTTAGTTGCCAAGAAATTGACACCATTAATTTCCTGTAATTGATTTTTGATTTCTCCAGATAAATTTTGTGCTTTATCTTTTAACAACTGATCAATTTGTTTTTTTAGAGATGTGTTTTCTTCTTGAAGTGTTTTAACAGCTTTTACAGGTTCTTTGGAGTTGTTTAGTAAATCTTTAATTTCAAAAAGTGCTCTATTATTTTCAAAATAGAAATCTTTAACAGCATCATTAGTAATGGCTTCAATTCTTCGAATTCCTGAAGCAACAGCACTTTCAGATTTTATTTTGAAATGCCAAATATCACCAGTATTTTTTACATGAGTTCCACCACAAAGTTCAACAGATTTCCCAAATTTTACAGCCCTAACTGTGTCTCCATATTTTTCACCAAACAAAGCCATAGCACCTTGCTCAATAGCTTGTTGCATAGGGATGTTTCTTTTCTCTTCTAAAGGAAGTTTTCCTGAAATTCTATTGTTTACAAAGTTTTCTACATCACGCAATTCATCTGTAGTTAATTTTGAAAAATGAGAAAAATCAAAACGTAAATATTTAGAGTGAACAGCAGAACCTTTTTGTGTTACGTGAGTTCCTAATACTTCTCTTAATGCTTGATGCAATAGGTGTGTAGCAGTATGGTTACATTCAGTTCTATAACGTTGCTTACTGTCTACAACTGCTTTAAAAGATTCATTAAGATGCTTGGGTAGGTTTTTTACAAAATGAATGATAAGGTTATTTTCTTTCTTTGTATCTAGAATATAAATAACATCTCCATGAGCATCTTCTAAGTAACCTTTGTCACCAACTTGACCACCACCTTCTGGATAAAATGGTGTTAAATTAAATGCCAACTGATACATTTCTCCATCTTTTTTGGAAGTTACTTTTCTGTATCTAGTAATTTTTACATTTGCTTCTAACGTATCATAACCTACAAACTCTTCTACAGCATCATTATCTAAAATTGTCCAATCATCTGTAGACATTTCGCTTGCAGCTCTTGATCTATTTTTTTGTTTTTCTAGTTCTTTTTGGAACCCTTTTTCGTCTAAAGTTAATCCTTTTTCAGAGAGGATTAAAGCAGTTAAATCAATAGGGAAACCATAAGTATCGTACAATTCAAAAGCTTTATCACCTGAAATCTCTGTAGTTTTTGATGATGAAATAATATTATCTAATAAAATTAAACCTTGATCTAACGTTCTTAAGAAAGACGTTTCTTCTTCCTTAATTACATTTTCAATCAAATGCTTTTGTGCTTTAATTTCAGGAAATGCATTTCCCATCTTTTTACTTAAAACATCAACTAATCTATAAATAAAAGGTTCCTTTTTGTCTAAAAAAGTAAATCCGTAACGAACAGCACGTCTTAAAATTCTTCGAATTACATAACCTGCTCCATTGTTACTTGGTAACTGTCCATCAGCAATAGAAAAAGCAACAGCTCTAACATGATCAGAAATTACACGAGTTGCAATATCTTGTTTTTCGTTTGAGCCATATTTTGTGTTGGTTATGGCTTCTATTTCTCTAATTATTGGTGTAAAAACATCAGTATCATAATTAGATTGAACATTTTGTAAAACCATACATAAACGTTCAAAACCCATTCCAGTATCAATGTGTTTATGGGGTAAATTTTCTAGAGAACCATCTGCTTTTCTGTTGAATTGCATAAAAACCAAGTTCCAGATTTCTACCACTTGAGGATGATCTTCATTCACCAAGGTTTTTCCATCAACTTTTGATTTTTCTTCCGCAGAACGAATATCAACATGAATTTCAGAACAAGGTCCACAAGGGCCTTGCTCACCCATTTCCCAAAAATTATCCTTCTTATTACCTTTTAAGATTCTGTCTTCAGCTATAAATTGTTTCCACAAATCATAAGCTTCTTCATCCATCCCTAAGTTATCAGCATCATCACTTCCTTCAAAAACGGTTACGTATAAAATGTCTTTGTCTATTTTGTAAACTTCTGTCAACAATTCCCAAGCCCAAGCAATGGCTTCTTTCTTAAAATAATCACCAAAAGACCAATTGCCTAACATTTCAAATAACGTATGATGATAAGTGTCATAACCCACTTCATCTAAATCATTATGTTTTCCAGAAACACGCAAACATTTTTGTGAATCTGTAATTCTATTCTTTTTCGGACTTCCATTTCCTAAGAAATATTCTTTAAAAGGAGCCATTCCAGAATTAATAAACATTAGCGTTGGGTCATCTTTTGTAACCATTGGCGCAGAAGGAACAACCAAGTGCTTTTTTTCTTTGAAAAAGTTTAAAAAAGTGGAACGAATATCTTGTGATTTCATAAAAAAAGAAGTTTCCAACAAGTTGGATTGTGTTAATTTAATTTTAAAAAAACCGCTCAAAAATAGCAGTTGTAAAACATTTTGTAAATTTGTGTGTTGTTAAAAATGAGTTTTCAACAAATTCATAATTCAATACAGCAAAAATAGTATAATTCCTATTATGGCGAAAGTAAAATATTATTACGATGCAGACACCCTTTCTTACAGGAAAATTACTGTAAAAAAGAGAGACTACTATAAGAAAACTGTCTTCGGTATTTTAGGCGCTTTTTTAACTGCCTTTATTGGTTTTATTGTTTTTAGTCAATTTATAATGTCACCAACTGAACGTGCTCAAAAAAGAGAGTTGGAAAATTTAAAGCTACATTATGAATTACTTGCCAAGAGGATGGAAGAAAGTTCTGAGATTTTAGTGCAATTGCAAGAAAGAGATAACAATATTTATAGAACTTATTTTGAAGCTAATCCAATACCTGATGAACAAAGAAAAGCAGGTTTTGGAGGGGTGAATCGTTATAAATATTTAGACGGATTTGACAATTCTACAATGATAAAAAAATTAACGAAAGATATAGATGTACTTTCTAAACAGTTGGTTGTTCAGTCTAAATCTTTAGATGAAATTGTAGCTTTAGCCAAAGAAAAAGAAAAGATGTTGGCTTCTATTCCTGCTATTTTACCTGTAAAATTAGAAGACATGACAAGAATGGCTTCTGGGTATAAATGGAGAATGCATCCAATTTTAAAAATTAGAAAGTTTCATAAAGGAATGGATTTTACTGCTCCTGTAGGGACACCTATTTATGCTTCTGGAAATGGAACCGTAATTAGAGCACAAAGAAGTCCAACTTTTGGGAAAGTTGTTTATATAGATCATGGTTATGGTTACAAAACTATTTACGCTCACATGAGTAAAATAAAAGCCAGAAGAGGACAGAAAATAAAACGAGGTGATTTAATTGGTTATGTTGGTAATACAGGTCGTTCTGTTTCTTCTCACCTACATTACGAAGTGCATAAAAACGATAGAGCCTTAAATCCTATTAATTTTTATTACGGAGATTTAACTCCAGAAGAGTTTGCAGCAATGCAAAAAGCTGCTGAAGAAGAAGGGCAATCTTACGACTAAAAAAAATGTAATTGTTGAATCGTTTAACTGTTTAAAAAACATAACTTAACAATTACACATATATACAGTTAAACAATTATACAAAAAAATGCACGTAGAGTTACCTGAAAAACGATATTACAAAATTGGAGAAGTTGCCAAAGCTTTTAACGTAAACGCTTCATTAATTCGTTTTTGGGAAAAAGAGTTTGATATTATCAAACCTAAAAAGAACGCAAAAGGAAATCGTTTGTTTACTCAAGATGATATCAAAAATTTTAAATTGATCTTTAATTTGGTTAAAGAACGAGGATTTACGTTAGAAGGTGCCAAACAAAAACTAAAGAAAAACCCAGAATCTATTTTTGATCATCAAGAAATCATTAACAGATTAGAAGCTGTAAAAGCTGAATTGATTAAAATTAAAAATCAATTGTAACAAAACCTCTATTTATCATACTAATAGAGTGATTGGTCTAATAAATCTTTACTTTCTCCAAAATATTGGGTAATATTGTAAGACAAATAATCAACAAAAATTTAAATTTAGAAATTATGAAAAAATGGTTAATTCCAGTAATAGTTATCGCTGTTATTGTCTTTGGAATTTATAATTGGGCTAAAGGGTTTAATAACGAAGCAGTTGTTTTACAAGAAGATGCAAAAACTACTTGGTCTAATGTAGAAAGTGCTTACCAACGTAGAAATGATTTGATTGGAAACTTAGTAAAAACTGTGCAAGGAGCTGCTGATTTTGAAAAAAACACCTTAACAGATGTTATCAATGCAAGAGCAAAAGCTTCATCGGTTAACATCAATGCAGGAGATTTAACACCAGATAAAATGGCACAATTCCAACAAGCACAAAGTGGTTTAACTGGAGCATTGTCTAAATTAATGGTTGTTGTAGAACGTTATCCAGATTTAAAAGCAAATAAAAACTTTTTAGAACTACAAAGCCAACTAGAAGGAACAGAAAATAGAATTAATGTAGCAAGAGATCGTTTTAATGAAGGGGTAAATAAGTATAATAAGCACATTAAGATTTTTCCAAATTCTGTATTAGCAGGTATGTTTAATTTTGATGAAATGTCTCGTTACAAATCAAACCCTGGTTCTGAAAATGCACCAGATGTCAACTTCGATTTTAACAAGAAAAAAGAATAACAATGTCTAAAGTAGAAGCATTTCTTACTCCAGAAGAAGAACAAGAAATTATTTCTGCTATTCGAATTGCAGAGAAAAACACATCTGGTGAAATACGTGTGCATATTGAGGCTACATCAGAGAAAGACCATTATGAACGTGCGCTAGAAGTGTTTCACATGCTAAAAATGAATAACACCAAAGATGAAAACGCAGTGTTGATTTATGTTGCTGTAAATGACAAAAAATTTGTGATTTATGGTGATAAAGGAATCAACGATGTTGTTCCTGATGATTTTTGGAGCACAACTAAAGATGTGATGCAAAATCATTTTAAACACGGAGATTTTAAACAAGGTTTAATTGATGGAATCTTAAAAGCAGGAGAAGAACTAAAAGATCATTTTCCTTGGCAAATTGACGATGAAGATGAACTTTCTAATGAGATTTCTAAAGGATGATAAATAAAGTTTTTAGTTTTTGGTTTTTAGCTCTTAATAAAAAAAGTCTTTTTTTACTTTCTTTTTTATGCACACTAGCTCTTTTTTCACAAGGTTATAAAATTCCTGAGAAACCTAAGTTTCAAACAAGTGTATATGATTATACAAGTTTGTTAACTCCAATTCAAAAGACAAATTTAGAAAACAAATTAGTTCGTTATTCAGATTCAACTTCTACTCAGATTGTTGTTGCTATTATTTCTTCTACACAAGGTGAAAACATTGCTTATTTAGCTGCAAATTGGGGAGAAAAATGGGGTATAGGTCAGGCTAAAGAAGATAATGGAGTTTTGATGTTGTTAGCTCAAAACGATAGAAAAATAACCATACAAGCAGGTAAAGGAGTAGAACATTTATTGACAGATTTTCAATCGAAAAGAATTATTGAAAGAGTCATCATTCCTGAATTTAAAAAAGGAAATTATTATGCGGGTTTAGATCAGGGTTCTGACTATATTTTTATGACTTTAAATGGAGCATTTAAAGGAACTCGTAAAGAAAATGCTAAAGGGTTTGACTCTGGTGTTATCGTTTTTATCATATTTATCGTCATCATTTTTATCTTAATTTCTAGAGGAAATAAAAATAATAGAGGTGGAGGAAGACGTTATAGAAGACGTTCTGTAGCAGGAAGTATTTTAGATACCATTATTCTTAGTAACGCTGGTAGAGGTGGAGGAAGTTTTGGTGGTGGTTTTGGAGGGTCTTCTGGTGGTGGAAGTTTTGGAGGCGGAGGCTTTGGTGGCGGATTTGGAGGCGGAAGTTTTGGTGGAGGTGGAGCCTCTGGTGGTTGGTAAATTATGATAAAAAAAACATTTATATTTTTTAGTTTTCTAATTGTATGTAATTGTCAAAATTTTGGACAATTAAACATGTTGGGCGATTTACCAAAAGTTTTAAAAGAAGTTTCTGGAACTGAATTTGTTGAGAATTCTGAAGTAATTTGGATGTTAAATGATAGCGGAAATCAACCCAAATTGTATGCAGTTTCTAAAAAAGGAAAGATAAAAAAAGAGATATATGTAAAAGCCAAAAACCATGATTGGGAAGATTTAACATCTGATGATGAAGGCAATTTATATATAGGTGATTTTGGAAATAACAACAATAAAAGGAAGAACCTAACCATTTTAAAAGTTGACAAAAAATACTTGGATAAAAAGAATGCTGAGGTTGATAAAATAGAGTTTAAGTATCCAAATCAAGATAAATTTCCACCTAAAAAGAAAGATCGGTTTTTTGACGCTGAGTCTTTTTTCTATTTCAATAATAACTTATATATCTTTACAAAAAGTAGGGTTAAAAAGAAATACGGAAAAACTTTTTTATATAAAATTCCTGCAAAAAAAGGTAAATATACAGCTCAATTAATTGGCGAATATGACAACTGTGATGACCTAGAATGTTGGATTACATCTGCAGATATTTCATCAGATGGTAAAGCAGTAGTGCTTTTATCTCAAAAAAATATATTATTGTTTAGTGATTTTAAAAATGATAATTTTTTATCTGGAAAAGTTAGGAAAATAAAGCTAACTCATCGTTCTCAAAAAGAAGGAATTTGTTTTAAAGATAACAAAACACTTTTAATTACAGATGAAAGCGCTCATGGTTCTGGAGGAAATTTATATGAGTTAAAACTCTAAAAAATTATTATAAATTTCCAGAGCAAAAGTCCCCAACCAAATATTAAAAATAATCCACCTAAAGGTGTTATTGGTCCTAAAAACTTTAATTTTTTGTTTTTTGATGAGGAAATAACCAATCCATAAATAGAGAAAGAAAACAAAATAATCCCTACTATAAAACTATAAATAATATAGTTGTCAATTGCTAATTTATTATTCAACTGGAAACCTAAAATCAATAAAACAATAGCATGGTACATTTGGTATTTCACTCCGGTTTCAAAACTTTGTAGTTGTTCTAAAGAGAGTTTCTTTTTTAATAAATGTGCACCAAAGGCACCTAAAATAACGGATAACAAACCGAAGATAGCACCAAAAATTAATCCAATTTCATTCATATCTAAAAATCAAAACCTAAATCAAAAGTTAAACGTCCACCATCTGCACTATTAAAATAGCCAACACCGGCAACAATCATGTTTGCAGCATTAAAAAACAATCCACCACCATAAGAAGTATTTAGGTTTGATGCAGCATTTGGAAGTATAGTTAAGGCATTTGGTGTTCCCCAAACCATTCCATAATCAAAGCCACCGTATAAAACGACATTTAGCGGAATAAAAGAAGTTTTTATTTTTCTGATATTCCAACGAATGTCTGTTGAATGATAAAAAGAATTCTTACCCGTAAAACGCTCATTTCTATATCCTCTTAAACCTTCATTACCACCAATATTTGCCCCTTGATAGAATTCAAAATCTTTACCAAACGTAAAATGACCTTTGGCTTTTGAAGCTAAGACTAGTTGCCCACTTGGAATCAGTTTATGAGTAATTGCTAGAGAAGTTTTATTGTAAGAAAAGTTTCTGCTTTCATTTAAACTAGTGGTGTAGCCAAATTTTACATCAAACTCAACTCCTAATGTTGGGAATGCTGCATTATCTGAATGTTTGTAGAAGTAACTTGCTTCAGTGTTAAAAAAATGTTTTGAGTTAAATAACCTATTTCCAGCCGCGTATTGAGTTTCTAAAAAACGACCAGGTGTTCTTTCTACATCAAAGTTTTGATAAGAAGCACCAATTTTAATTTGTGCTCCTAAATCTCCTCTCCATTTAACAAATGAGCCCAAATTAAATTTTCGAATTCTAACTCTATTAAAATCTAAATTACCATCATCTTTATTTGCTTCAGGATTTTTAGAGTTATTACCAAAACCAAAAAAGTTTCTAGCAAAATTAGGGCTATTGTAATTTGCTTCTATACCTAAGTTCCAGCGATCAAAGATGTTAGCAAATTCTCCGTAATAATTCAGTTCATAACCTCCAGTTGCAAAATAATAGTATGCAGAAATAGTTTGTTGTTTTGTAAAAGGATTTCTTTCAAAATTATTTGAAGTAATCACATTTTTTAATCCAACTTTTATACCATCATCTGGGTTAAAACCTAAGGTAGGTGATAATAATACTGATGCGCTTTTTAATTTGGTATAATCATAAGTATTTGTTTTGTAATCATCAGTAATTTTTTTATGAATATTAGCTGTCTTAAAAGTATTCTTTTTTGATTTTTGGTCGTATACTTTTACGTTGTGATCATTGTTTATTTCGTAGATGTCATTATTTAAACCTCCAATAATTTTTAATTTTATAGAATTAACTCCATCAGCACCATTAACCGTAAAAACATCATCATCATCTAAACCATATATCCAGATTTCTTTTGTAATGTTATAAGAATATCTTCTTTCTAAGATGATATCTTTTTTTTCACCACCTTTTATTCTATAAACAGTAATTTTAGTATCTCCATTCAAAAATCGTTCAATTTCAAACCAATCATCCTTATGGGTTCCTTTGACTACTTGAAAACGATTTAAGGATGTAAAATACTGGTCAGAAATTTTTTGAAGATTTTTTCTTCGTCCTTTTAATTTTCTTTTAATCTCATTAATAGTTTCATCGTTAACTTCTTTTGGAAACTTGGCAAATGCACTTTCAATAACATCATCCGTTATTTGAGATTGAATTCTAGCTACTTGTTTGTCCCAAACGTCTTTGCCAGATTGTGCAATTAATGTCATGTCTAATGGATAAGCAGAATAACTAAACCATTTTGGATTCTTTAAATCTTCTGAATAAGAGCGCATACCTTTTAAAGCAGGCATAGAATTGGTTAGAAAATTTAATAAAAAACCATCACCAAAAACAGAGAAAGCTTGATCTCTATCTCTTGGTACAGGTCTATATATAATTTTATTTTTTTCTTCGAACTCTGCCCATCTCCATTGATCTTGATGTCTATCCCAATCACCAATTAACATATCAAAAAGTCTTGCTCTAATATAAGTTTCTTCGTCTAAAACGTATTTTTCATCCTTTAAGAGGTTCTTTCTTAAATCGTCTGTACTAATTAAATTGTTAGAATAGCCAAAGTTTTGTTTATCCCCATGACCTTCATCAGTTCTTTCTTCAATCATATACAACTCATCACCATAATCAAGATTAAATTCTCCCAAACCTTTCTGTTTTGGGACATAAAACAAAATTGGTTTGGTGTGATAAATATTAATGGCTTCTGCCAATTTATCAATAGTAAAAGGAGCATAAGGATGGGAGCCAGTAAAGACATCCATTAATAAACTCTCTGTAAATGTATCGTCAAATTGACCTTCTACATATTGGTCTTTAAAAACAACAGCCTGTAAATATTGTATGGCATTTTTACGTAAAGCCCTCATTACATATTCTCGACCTTGATTGTCTTTTAATCGTAAAGATTTTGATTGATGACCACCACCTCTTCTTACAGGTTTTAATCCTCCATAAAGTGTGTCTAGATTAACAGTTGGTGCAATAACCTTTGTGCCAAAGTATTTTCTGTAACGATCACCCCAAAGAAACTTATAAAAATTAGTCTTTTTAACTTCTTTATAAGTGTAAACAGATGCAGCTTTTTGTGAAAGTTTTGCGTTTGGGAATTCTAAATATTCTTTAACACTATCTTTCTGAAATACATTTGCTTCAAAAACAATTTTTCTATCTTTTGCAGTGTAAAAATGTACTGAAGAAGATCCATCTTTATAAATATCTAACCTAGCAAAACCTTGAGTTCCGTAACCAAAAACACCTCCGTTAACATTTTTTACTGCAGTTGTTTTAGATCCTGAGCCACTTACAATTTGCGGTAAATTATCTTTTACTATGTATTGTAAACTGTGCTCATGACCAGAAACAAAAATTATTTTTTCATTTTCTTGTGCTATAGTAATAATTCGTTTTCTTAATTCGTTATACTTAAAGTTTTGTTGGTCTGTATTGGTAACTCCTGATGTTTTTCTCAAAATATTTAAGGCGGAACCCAAAATAGGAGCAGGTTTTATATGACTTTTAAATGAGTAATAACCTCCATGCGGTCCATTGGTAAACATTGGGTGATGTAAGGCAATCAATGTAGTTTTACCTTGCGATTTTTTGATCATTCCTTCAAATTCATCAAAAAACTTTTTTCTAGTTTTTATTTCGCAATTATCATTAATGCCTGGGTGTTTATCCCAATTGGTAACATACCAATGTGTATCAACCACAATAATATTAATCTCGTCGTTAACTTCAATTTTCTCTAAAGGACAACCTTTTTCTGGCTGAAATGTGTTTTTACCTAAGGCTTTTTCAACTAGTTTTTCCTGTCTCTTTAATCCTTTTAAACCACTATACCAATCATGATTTCCTGGAATAAATAATGTTTTTCCAGGAAACTTTTTTCCAATATCTGTTTGAACTTTTAACCGATGTTTAGCAAGCTCATATTTTTTAGATTTTTCTTCAGGAATTCCTTTTGGATAAACATTATCACCTAAAAAAATAAGAGTAGAATTTCTCTTTGCCTTAAAAATTTCTTGATTTAAATAAGATAAAGCAGAATCTCTTTTGTACAATTCAGAATTACCAGCATCACCAACCAAATAGAATGAATGTAGTACTTCTGCATCGTTTTTTTTATAATTATGATTATCTACAACTTGCATTTTTGTAGTTGCACAAGCATACATTAATATTACAATTGATATCAGAAAAATAAATTTAAAAATTTTCATAGCTGTAAAATTAACCATTTGTAAAGAGTTTTAAATGCTCTACTGTATCAATATCAAAAAGATTTGTGTTTTTCTTTGGTGATAAAATTGAGTTAGAATTTTTATTTAGAAATACCTTTGCACCTTTATCACCTTTTATATTTAATAAATCATCAAAATAAAGCGAAGGAATTAAAGCGGGAACTCCATAGGTTTTATCGTATTTTGATGCAATAATTTTTGTAGAATTATCTTTAAAAAGTACTATCATTTCGTTTAAATAAGACAAATGAATTCCAGGTTGATCTGCCAACAAAATGAATACACTTTTAAATTTTAAATTTTCTTTTTGTAAGAATTGAATACCATGAATGATACTTGAGCTTAAGCCTTCTTCGAAATTAGAATTTACGATGATTTGTATGTCATTAAAATTAACCTGACTTTTTATTTTATTAGCATTAGCACCTAAAACACAAAAAGCATTATTTGGAGCTATTTTTTTAGCTTTTTCTAAGGTAATTTCTAATAGCGTTTTATCATCAATTTTAGCGAGCTGTTTAATACTTTTCATTCTTGATGATTTTCCAGCAGCCAAAACTAAAACAGCAATATTGCTCATTTAAGAAGTATGTATTTTACCGTTAATTTTTCGGAGTGAATAAGGTTCTTTTTTTCTGATGACAGATAAAATTTCAGCTACAATAGAAACCGCAATTTCTTCTGGAGTTTGGGCGCCTATATGCAAACCAGCAGGTGTATAAATACTATCTAAAAATTCATCTGAAATATCTGGCACAAATTCAAACAACTCATTAAACAAACGCTCTCTGCGTTTTGGAGCGCCTAAAATGCCAATATATTTTGGATTATACTCAGACAATTTTACCACATATTTTAAATCTTGCACATAACTATGATTCATAATTACGATAGCCGTGTTTTCTTCGATATCAGAAAATTGAATTGTTTCAGGACTTTCTCCAACAACAGAATTTGCGCCAGGAAAATCTGAGGTTTGTTTGCTGTCTTTTGCGGATGTAATTACATCTACTTCCCAACCTAAATTTGCTCCGGTTTTACAAAGTTTTACAGCATCGTGTTCACCACCAATAATAATTAATTTGAATGCAGGTTCTAGAATTTGAGAGAAAGTTTCAGTATTTTTTTGAGGTATAAATTCTTTAGAAAAAGAAAATTTCTTATTGTTTTTAAAGGTCACTGTAGAACCAAAATTCCCAAAAACTTCATCTTGTTTGATAAAAGTACTTTCCAGTTGTAGTTGATCTCTGTTTAAAATTGAATTGGTGAACTCAACTAAAAAATCATCTGAAACAGTAAAAGGTTCTATTAAAATGTATAAAATGCCTTCGCAACCTAATCTGTATCTACCATTATAAGTGATGATTTTTGATTTTCCATCAGCAAAAACAGATGTGCTTCTTTGAATGATTTCTTTTTCTACACAACCACCAGATACAGCACCAACTGAAGAAAAATCCTCAGAAATTAACATTCTAACACCAGGTTTTCTGTAAGAAGAGCCTTCTAAATAGACAACAGATGCCAAAGCATTTTTCAATCCTTTTTGTTGATTGATGATAGCTTGATTGATAATTTCTTTGAGTTCGTGAATCATTTAAAAAAAATGTTTTACTAATATAGAAATTTTAAAATTGTTGTGAAATTGCTTTTAATTCCATTGCAATTGTTTTCTTTCTGGCCAGTAAACTTCTGGAGAAACTTTAAAAGATTTTAGTTTTTCGATTTCCAAACTGGAAAGTGAAAATGAGTTTACTTTTAAATTTTCTTGCAATTGTTTGCTATTGCTGGCACCACTTAAAACAGTACTTTTAGAAATAGTTTGCAAACAATATTGTAAGGCTATTGCATCTGTGCCAACATTGTGTTTTAATGCTAATTGCTCTAAAAATGAATACATTTTATTGTAATGTGGATAGTTTTTATTGCTGAAAATTCTGCCATTTGCTAATGCTTCTTTAATTACAATGGATTTATTTTCGCGAATTAACTCATCAGAAATTGTGAGTAAACTTTGATCTAAAAAATTGTAAGTTACTTGAAAAACATCAAATAGTCTTTCCTCATTAATAGTAACGTCAAGAGCTTTTCGAATTACCTCTACTTGATTTGTGCCAGAGGTAGTTATTCCAATTTTTAAACGATGTTCTTTTTTTAAAATTGCTAATTGCTCTAATACTCCTTTATTTTCTAAAACTCCAGTTTCTAAAGTTGCAGAATGAATTTGATATACTTTTAAGTGAGGTAGCAATTGTTTTGAGAAATTCCATTGTTCATTTAGTTTCGCTAAACTATGTTCTTTTACTTCGTGAATTTTTGCATTTGGGTCAAAGTTTGCAGTGTAGGTATATCCCCATTTTGTTGCAATTTTGATAGAAGAGTCATTTTTTGTTTGAAGCCATTCCAAAACCAATTCTTCTGCCAATCCATAACCAGGAGCAGTATCAAAATAACGAACTCCAGAATTGTAAGCTTCTTCCAAAACTTGAAAACTTTCTTTTCGAAAAGTTTCTAAGTTAGAATTATCACAATCTTCTACTCGAACATTGATGTATTGAGGTCTTCCTAAAGCTGCTGTTCCTAAGCCTAATTTCATATTTTTATTTTTATTAAAAGTCATTTTTAAGCTTTTAACTATTGAAGATTTCTCCACAAGGTCGAAATGACAAACTAATTTATTTTTTAAGAACTACAAGATAACATAGAACAACCTACTTTGTTTCTTGCCCATTCTGGTCTTTTTGCAAACCATTTTTCGTTTTCTGGTTGTTCAGAATATGGTTTTTTTAAGAGTTGATTTAACTCGTCAATTAACGAGTAGTCACCATCATCTGCTGCATCAATAGCCAATTGTGCCATATAATTTCTAAGCACATATTTTGGGTTTACAGCATCCATTTTTTCTTTTCTTTCTGAATTCGATAAAGTTTCTTTTTGTAATCTTTCAAAATAGCTATTGAACCATAAATTCCATAATCTCTTTATTTCATCTGAAACATCATCTAAATTATAAAATGCTTTTTCTATCAAATTTAAACCTGACTTAGCATCAGAAAAATCACTTAATAATCTAAAGAAAATCGTCATGTCTGTTTCTACCAATTGCAAAGTGTCTTCTAAATTTTGAATTAGCTGAACATCGTGTTTATTGTCTGAAAATAATCCTAATTTAGACTTCATCATTTTAAAAGATTTCTCTTCAAAATCAATTTTATACTGATTTAAAACAGCTTCTAAAGGCTCAACTTCTTCTATGGTGGGATACAGTGCGTTTGCCAATTGATATAAATTCCAAAGTCCAATATTTGGTTGATTTCCATATCTGTAGCGTTTATTTTGTCTGTCAGTGGTGTTTGGTGTCCAGCCAAAATCAAATCCTTCTAACCAACCATAAGGTCCATAATCTATGGTTAATCCTAAAATAGACATGTTATCTGTATTCATCACTCCGTGTACAAAACCAACTCTTTGCCAATGAATTATCATATCTAAAGTTCGTTCAGAAACTTCTTTAAAAAAATTGATGTAGGTTTTTTTAGATGCTGTTCCTAAATGGCTAAAATGATGTTTGATGGTATAATCAACCAAGTTTTTTAAATTCTTAACATCTTTTCTAGCTGCAAAAATTTCGAAATTTCCAAAACGTAAAAACGATGGAGAAATTCGTGATACGATTGCTCCTTTTTCATAAGCAGGATTTCCATTGTATAGCACATCACGCAAAACATCATCGTCAGTTAGACTTAATGATAAAGACCTCGTAGTTGGCACACCCAAATGAAACATCGCTTCTGCACACAAATATTCTCTAATTGATGAACGTAAAACGGCTAAACCATCTGCAGTTCTAGAATATGGTGTTTCTCCAGCACCTTTTAATTGAACTTTCCAGTTTTTATGTTGATGTTCTACTTCAAATAAATTAATGGCTCTTCCATCTCCTAATTGACCTGCCCAATTACCAAATTGATGTCCTCCATAACACATTGCATAAGGTTTTGTATTAGGATATACTTGGTTTCCAGTAACAATATCTCTAAAGAATTCTGATTGTAAATCTTCTTCAGAAATCCCAAGTTCATCAGCCATTTCTTTTGAGGTATGAATCACTTTTGGTGCTTTAGTCTGTTTAGGAGTTGCATATGAAAAAACAGCTTCAGTGACTTGTCTTCTTGAATTGTCAAGATTTGGGTCAGCAGGTAATTCTTTGGTAAATGTATTTTTGATGTTTAGTTTCATGCTAATTTATCAGCGTGTAATTTTCTTAATTTTGAGAGCTTAGGTTCAATTACATAGGTGCAATAGCCTTGTTGGGTATTCTCTCTATAATAATTTTGATGCTCTTGTTCTGCTTCATAAAAAATAGGCAAAGGACTAATTTCTGTTACAATTTTATCATCATAATAGGGTTGAATTTGTTTTAAAACTTCCTCTGAAATTTGTTTTTGTTGTCCATCATGATAAAAAATTACAGAACGGTATTGTGTGCCTCTATCTGCTCCTTGTCTATTTAGTGTTGTAGGGTTGTGCGTTGTCATAAATATGACTAAAATGTCTTCAAAAGAAATACTATTTGCATCAAAAGTAATTTGAATAACTTCTGCATGACCTGTTAATCCCGAACAGATTTCTCTATAGGTTGGTTTTCCTGGAGCATTTCCTCCAGCATAACCAGACACTACTTTTTCAATACCTCTTACTTCTTGGAATACAGCTTCTGTACACCAAAAACAGCCACCTCCTAAAGTGGCAATTTGTAAATTTTTACTCATTTTTATCTCCTTGCTCTAACTGCATAGATTCAGAATTAATACAATATCGCAATCCACTTGGTTCTGGTCCATCTGGGAAAATGTGTCCCAAATGAGCATCACATGAGTTGCATAGTACCTCAACTCTAATCATACCAAAAGAGGTGTCTTTATGGTATTTAATAGCGTTTTCTTTAATGGGTTGCGTAAAACTAGGCCAACCAGTTCCTGAACTAAACTTTATGGTAGAATCAAATAATGGTGTATTGCAACAAACACAATTGTATTGACCTTCATCATAAATACTACATAAAGCTCCACTGTGAGGTCTTTCAGTTCCTTTTTGTCTTGTAATTCTGAATTGCTCTGGGGTTAATAAAGCTTTCCATTCTGTTTCAGTTTTCTCAACTCTTTTATCAGGAGTTGGATTTCCTTTTGTTGCGAAGTTGATAACTTCTTTCCAAGTTAGCATATTTTAGGTTCCTTTCTTTTCTAAATTAATATTGATATGCTTTCGTTTTTAGACGTAAAAAACGTTGTTAACTTACAAATAATTCTTAATTTGTATACCTTTGAAAGCAATACCTAAATTTACGACGAATATCAATAAAGAGGAAAGTTACTTTGTAGTTTCTTTCGATTCGTTTATAAAATAATCTTATATGAGTACACTAATTGTTGATGCAGAAAAATTTGTTTTTAACTTGTTAAGTAATGAGCTTGACACGAAATATGTCTATCATAATTTGGCTCATACACAAAGAGTAGTTGAGAAAACAAAAGAACTTGTAGAAAATTTAAATATAACTGAAACTGATACTGAGAATTTAGAAATTGCAGCTTGGTTTCATGATACAGGTTTTACTCAAAAGTCATCAGGTCATGAAGAAATTAGTGTAGCGATAGTAAGTGATTTTTTAAAACAAAAAAAAGTTGGCCAAAAAAGAATTGATGCTATTTCAAAGTTGATTTTAGCAACAAAAATGGGACATGAACCTCAAACTATTTTAGAGGAAATTATAATTGATGCAGATTGTGCACATTTGGCTTCTAAAAGCTTTTTTGATTACACTTCTTTACTAAGAAAAGAGTGGGAGATAAGTGGTTTTAAAATAATTTCTGATGAGGAATGGATGAAAGAAAATATTGCTTTTTTTACAGGTCAGCACCGTTTTAATACCGAATATGCTCTGAAAAACTGGACTAAAAGAAAGGAGAAAAATCTTTCTAAATTGATAAAAAATTTAAAAAGTTTACAAGAAGATCTTCGAAAATTTAATCAGAAGCAAGAGGCTTTAGAACTTAAAAAAGAAAAGATTGAAGCTCCAGAACGTGGTATAGAAACTATGTTTAGAGTTGCTTTGAGAAATCATATTACATTAAGTGATATTGCAGATACTAAAGCAAATATTTTATTATCTGTTAATGCTATTATTATTTCGGTAGCATTATCTAATTTGTTACCTAAATTAGATAACCCTTCTAACACGTATTTGATTTACCCTACATTAATTTTTATGGGATTTACTGTAGCTTCTATAGTTTTATCGATTTTAGCAACAAGACCAAATGTAACCAAAGGTGAGTTTACAAAAGAAGATGTTGCCAATAAAAAAGTAAACCTTTTATTTTTTGGAAACTTTCATCAAATGAGCTTAAAAGATTTTGAATGGGCTATGGGTGAAATGATGCAGGACAAGGATTATCTGTATGGATCTTTAACCAAAGACTTATATTTTTTAGGACTTGTACTGAATAGAAAATACAATCTATTAAGAACAACTTATACTGTTTTTATGATTGGTATACTTGTTAGTGTTGTTGCTTTTGCAATAGCATTTGCTACTCAAGGAATGGCTTAATTTTTTTAAGCTTCAATTTCTTTGATTAAATCATCGAAAGAAATGGTGTTTTTTTCTTTAAAATCTTCTTGATAGATAACTTCTACACGTAATGCTTTTAATCCAGAAACACCTTGTAAATCTTCCAATTCTAAGTATTCTAATTTACCTAATTGATTTTTAGACTGTAGATAATTGATGTATTTTGTATACTCTATAGCATCTTTTTCTTGAGAGTAAACTATTGCAATTTTTCCTGGAGTTGTAAGTCTTTCTTCTGTACTTTTAATATGAGCTTTGTCAATTCGTTTTTTTATAATTTCATAACGAATATTATAGGCACCATCTACATCAAATTGTTTTTCATCCATTCTAAATTTGATTGCCATTGCATTACTATGTACTAAAATAAGAGATGCAACTCGTAGTTGGGTTTTCATATTTCTACGTTCGTAATAAGCTACATTTTCCATTTCATAGGTAATTTGCAACTGCCATAAACGTAAATTATACAAATACAATTTATCAAAAGATTTGTTCTTAGTGATAGATTGTCCAATATACATGTTGTACTCTACACCATCAGTTTTATATCGCTCAAAATAGTGTGGAAACATATCTTGTGCATCTTTTTGTCTATTGTCAATAAACTTGGCTAATTTGTCATTTAAAAGGGTAACACTATCTTCATATTCTTTTCTACGCTCATAAACCACATTTAGGTTTTTATCTAAACGATTCATGTAGATAGTTACCTTGTCTGAATGTTCATCACTAATTTCTCTAATGTGATTGAAAACTGGATAAATATCTTTGTTTAAAAAATCTAAAATACTGACTTCATCACCTGCATTTAATCCACTTTTTACATCTTTCAAATATGAAGAAACACGAAACATCAATTCGTTATAAATAGGAAGTTGTTCTGTTTTACATGCATCTTCAAGTACAGAAATTGCCAAGGTTAATTGTGTAATTAAATCTTCTTTTATGGCTTTATTTCTTGCTGTAGAAGAACCTTTTATATCACTTTGGCCATAAAGAGGATATACATCTTTAAAAACAATTTCATCTAGTTTTGCGTTGTCATTTGTTTGGCTTTCAAAATGATATTTTTCTGCTGCTTCATAAAAACGCCACTTTACTGAATTATGAATAGAAGTATAGTTTTCTTGTATTGTGGCCTCTAAAACATTCTGACGTTCTTCTGAAACTCTTTTAACAGCAGCTTCAAAAACCGGAATAATGTCTTTAAGTTTGTTGATGTTTACTGAGTTTAATTCATAAGCTCTTGGTGAAGCAATTTCTAATAATGCTAAGTCATTATTCTTGGTTGCTTTTATAGGAATTAAGATGATACTTCTAATTCCAGAATCGTGTAAACTTTGATAAAATGGATTTTTGTTTGTATTCAATCCATATTCTTCAATATCAGAAATTACGAATGTTTCGTGATTTTGAAATACTTTTTGCATTATTCCATGACAAAAGTAGCCGCCTTCACAAGAAATTTCTGAATTTTTGTTTAAAATAATGCTGTTTGATTTTTTTAAGGCAGCCTCACAAATTTTATCATTTACATTATCAAAAATAGAATACCCTAATTTTAAATCTTTGATGGCATAGAAATCTCTTAAATTGTTTTGGAGATGATAAATTAAATCGTCTCCACCTGCTAAAAGATTTGCTTTGATAGAAGATAGCATTTCTTCTGAAGTAACATCAAATAAATTAACTAATCCAAAACCTTTAAAAATATAGCTATTTGGTGGAAACTTCTCTTTCCATAAATCGATATTGTCAAAGTTATTTAGTAATTCTTTAAAATCTTCTTGTGTTAAATTAGGTGCTTTTTCTGTTGCTGTGATTTCAGAAAAATCACCATTAAAAGCTGCTCTATAATACTTCATTGTTCCTGTGGTTTGATCAGGAATATCAAAATAAAAAGGTCTTTTAATATCTACTTTATAGCCATAAACAAATCCTAAAATAAATGTACAAGCCATAATGTACATACTATCATCTTCAAAATTACGAACATTAAATTCGTAATTGTCTCCAGCATTATTTAATATGTTCTCAAATCTATCTGAAAATTTAAAAGACGTAAATGAGAAAGGAACACTAACTGCTTTAATTTCGTTTAAACGTAAAGGTTCTGGAAATAATGGATCTAATAATAAGTTTATTTGTTCTTTGTACTTTTTGAGTAAAGTATAATCTGAAAATCCATCATTTAATTCTGGATGTTTATTGAATAAATCTACCATTTTCTTTGCAGCATCATGATAAGGATGTTCTTCGTATTCTTGATGCGCATATTTTTCGAACAATACAAATACCTTTTTAAAGGAAATGTTTAACTGAAGAGGTAATTCAACTTCTTCAATTTTATTAGATTCTATTATTTTCATTGTTCAAAAATTTTAAAATAGGTTACTATTTTAGACGTATTTAATAGAATAAAGTTACAAAAAAATGTTTTGTAATTATTTCTGCCTAAAATAGATAGTGATTGGAATACCCGTAAAATTGTAAATTTCTCTTAATTTATTTTCTACAAAACGTTTGTAAGGGTCTCTTACATACTGAGGTAAATTACAAAAAAAAGCAAATTGTGGAGTAGGAGTAGGCAACTGCATACAGTATTTGATTTTTACAAATTTTCCTTTTATTGCTGGTGGTGGATAGCTTTTTACCACCTCTAGCATAGTATCGTTAAACTTACTTGTTGGAATTCTATTTTTTCTATTTTCAAAAACTTCTACAGCAGTTTCAATAGCTTTAAATAAACGTTGTTTTGTTAATGCAGAAATAAAAACAATAGGCACATCTGTAAAAGGCTCTATTTGTTTACGAACTTTGGCTTCAAAATCTCGCATTGTGTTGGTTTCTTTCTCAACTAAATCCCATTTATTAATTAAGATAACAATACCTTTTCTGTTTTTTTCTGCCAACCAAAAAATATTTTGATCTTGACCTTCAAAACCACGAGTGGCATCAACTACTAAAATAATAACATCAGAATATTCAATAGAACGCACAGCACGCATTACAGAATAAAATTCTAAATCTTCTTTAACTCTCGATTTTTTTCTGATTCCTGCGGTATCAACCAAATTAAAGTCGAAACCAAATCTGTTGTATTTTGTATCTATAGAATCTCTTGTAGTTCCTGCAATATTGGTTACAATGTTTCTGTCTTCACCAATTAAAGCATTAATAAATGACGATTTTCCTGCATTTGGTCTACCAACAACCGAAAATCTTGGCAATTCTTCTTTCTCTAAATCTACTTCTTCTGGTTCTGGCATTTTTTCTGAAATAGCATCCAGTAAATCTCCTGTTCCACTTCCGTTGATCGATGAAATGGTATGATAATCTCCCAAACCTAAATTGTAAAATTCTACTGCATCCGCATCACGCATTGCATTGTCAACTTTATTTACTGTTAAGAAGATAGGCTTTTTTACTTTTCTTAGCATTTTGGCAACTTCAGCATCCATAGGAGTAATGCCATCTTCAACATCTACTACAAACACAATAATGTCTGCTTCATCTATGGCAAGTTTTACTTGCTTTCTAATTTCTTCTTCAAAAATATCATCAGAACCTACAGCATAACCACCAGTGTCTATTACAGAAAACTCTTTTCCATTCCAGTCTGATTTACCATAATGTCTATCTCTTGTTACTCCGCTAACAGAATCTACAATTGCTTCTCTACGTTGAACCAATCTGTTGAAAAGTGTGGATTTTCCAACATTAGGTCTTCCTACAATGGCAACAATGCTATTCATATGAATTGAAATTTTTTGCAAAGATACAATTTACCCTTTTAAGAAATGCTATTTTAAAAATTGTCTTTAAATAGTAAAAGCCAGCAAAAAATGCTGACTAATAATAAAAAAAATCTAGATTTTTTTTTATTTTGAATAAATATTTAATGTTGCTGTGTCTGGAGCTTCGTTAGAAACTATTAATAATAATTTTCCGTTTGGGCTATCTTCTGCATTAACTATGGTTAATCCTTCTGGAGAAGTATTTCTTAATCGTTGAATAAAAATTGGATTATATACATCTGAAATATTGTAAACTAAAACATCTCCAGATCTTTCTAAACCAATAACAGCAAAAGTGTTTTCACCTTCAACAAAAGTGGATACAGCTTCTGGTTCAGTTCCTTTATCATCAGATCTGTTTTCTGGGTAATTTCCAAAATCGAAAAGGCCTTTTAATGTAAATTGGTTTCCAGAATCAAAAATTTGCATTCCATTAGTATTCCAAATAGAGAAAGATCGAGCACCATAACCATAAATTTGATCAATGTATCCATCACCATCAGTGTCGCCATTTGCAGTTGTAACTTTTAACCTTCCTAGATTTTCTTTTTTTTGTAATTCTGCTGCATTAGGATAAGCAGTTGGGTCTAGCGTTAAATCATCTGCTCTATCTTCTTCTGAGTAGCCATCATAATCTCTAGCATCACCTTCGTTTGCAGTTATAATGTATCCAGTTCCATTAATTTCAAAGTAATCAATAGCATCTGGTTGATAAAAGCTTAATACTGGCCAGTAATTTAAATTACCTATGTTGTCATCTTTATCACTTAAATCAAAAGGGATTTCTGAGTAATCTTTAGTGCCTAAAGGTAAAATTTCTGTAATTTTTTTTGATGTGATGTCTAATTTTGCTATTCCGTTATTTTCTTGTAGGGCAATAAATGCTGTTTTAGAATCTGATGAAACTGTAATATATTCTGGCTCTACATCTGTGCTTAAATCTGCTCCAGGTCCAAAAACTCTAAATCCTTTTGCTTCTAATGCTGTTTCTTGAGAATTGAAACTATCAAAGAAAATTTGGGAAGTAGTTTTTGTTTCAACTTCAATTAAGGTTATAGAGCCTTTAGGATCTATATTGTAATTATCATTTGGTTCTCCTTCGTTTGCAGCTATGATGTATTTTCCATCAGGAGTAAAAGTAACCATGTCAGGTAAAGCACCAGCAGTAATTTGAGCATATGGTGTGGTTAAATCATCTGTTTTAAAAACAACAACTTTACCATTATCGGTTTTAACATTTGCTTCTACAGCAATTGCTAAATATCCGTTTTTTGTAGCAACGCTATTTACATTACCCCCAAATTCAGTTACATTAATAGCTGTTTTTATTTGTGGGCTATCCAAATCTGAGATATCAATAACATCTACTTCTTTTGCTTCAGCATTTGTAGAAAAGATAGTTTTAGTTGCTGGGTCATAGGCAGATATTTCAGGTACTCCATCACCTAAACTAATTTTAGCAGTGGTAGAGAAATAAGTAACATCTTTTCCGTTTGCACCACTTAAGCCATTTAAACCGTTTGCGCCATTAGTACCATTTGTTCCGTCGATACCATCAACACCATCTTCTCCACAAGAGAACAATACAATTGCAGAGGCTAATACAATGTTGTGTGATAATTTTTTTAATTTCATAATTTATGTTTGATTAATAATTGTCAAAAATGAAACCTATAATTTACTTGTGTGTTAATTGAATTATAATTTAGTATTAGTGTTTTTGAAT
Source organism: Polaribacter septentrionalilitoris (assembly GCF_009832745.1). Taxonomy (GTDB): domain Bacteria; phylum Bacteroidota; class Bacteroidia; order Flavobacteriales; family Flavobacteriaceae; genus Polaribacter; species Polaribacter septentrionalilitoris. The sequence goes on from NZ_VRMJ01000008.1 coordinate 65,195, forward strand.
TTCTGTTAAGAGAATGTTTAGTATTCTATAAAAAAGTAAGTGTTTGTTAGCAAAAGGTAATTTTCTTACATTTAGAGTGTCAATCCAAAAAAATGAGTGTTCAAGAAAAAAGAAATAGTGAGTTTTTTTTAAGACCAAGGTTCTCAATTGATTTACAAGAAAACTCAGAAGAGTTGCAAAAACGAATTGAAGATTATTTGAGTAGCGAAGCTTGTAAATTTAAAAGTAAGGTCTCAGAGGATCATTTTTTTATTGATGTACCTGACAAGAAAAGTCATTTTTGGTCGCCACAATTGCATTTTGAAATTGAAAAGATTGATGAAAAATCATCAACTATAAAAGGATTATTTGGGCCAAAACCACAAGTTTGGACACTTTTTATGTTTGTACATTTTGTTGTAGCTACTATGTTTTTAGGTTTTGGGGTGATGGCTTATGTTAGACATCGATTGGATGAAAGTTTATTTTTTCCTGTAGCCATGCTAATTGCGTTGCCATTAATCTGGGTGTTGTTGTATGTTTTGGGAAGTTTAGGTAAGGAAACAGGAAAAAATCAGATGAAAGAATTACACGATTTTTTAATTGATATTATCGAAAATTAATTCTGATTGTATCCAAATCTCTTTAATTGATTCTTATCACTTCTCCAGTTTTTATTAACTTTTACATACAATTCAATAAATACTTTTTTCTGAAAAAAACGTTCTAAATCTTTTCTAGCTTCTGCACCAACACGTTTTATAGCAGACCCTTTGTGGCCAATGATAATTCCTTTTTGAGTATCTCTTTCTACCATGATTATCGAACGAATTCTAACAATATTTTCTTCTTCGATAAAGCTTTCGGTTTCAACTTCTACAGAATACGGAATTTCTTTTTTGTAGTGCGTTAAGATTTTTTCACGAATTTTTTCATTTACAAAAAAGCGTTCAGATTTGTCTGTTAATTGATCTTTTGGGTAAAAAGGAGGTCCTTCTGGAAGTAATTCAATAATTTTTATAAAAACACTTTCAACGTTAAACTTCTCTAGAGCAGAAATTACATAAACAAAAGAGTTGGGTACTTTTTCTCGCCAATAAGCAATCTTTTCATCAACTTCTACTTTGTTAGATTTATCAATTTTATTCAATAATAAAATTACAGGGATTTTACTGTTGATTATCTTGTTAAAGAAAGCTTCATTTTTTAATGCAGTTTCACCAACTTCTACCATATAAATTATTACATCAGCATCGTCTAAAGCAGATTTTACAAAATCCATCATAGAAGATTGCAGTTCATAAGCAGGTTTAATGATTCCAGGAGTGTCAGAAAAAACGATTTGATATTCTTCGTGATTTACAATTCCTAAAACTCGATGTCTTGTAGTTTGCGCTTTTGGGGTGATAATCGATAATTTTTCACCTACCAAGGCATTCATTAATGTAGATTTTCCCACATTAGGATTTCCAATAATATTTACAAAACCAGCTTTATGAATCATAAAACAAATATAATGTGTTTTGTTAAGCGACTATAATTTAAGAGGATAAAAAATAAATCAAATAAAGTTTGGAAAATACTTAGGTTGTGTTGTATATTTGCAGTCCAAATCGCGGGATAGAGCAGTAGGTAGCTCGTCGGGCTCATAACCCGAAGGTCACTGGTTCGAGTCCAGTTCCCGCTACAAAGCTTAAAGCTATTTAAATCAACGAATTGTGTCTCACAATTCGTTTTTTTATGTCTTCTGTTTTCTTACATTTACAGCGAGTACACGATTCAGTACACGATTTTACTATGAAAAAGAACTATTCAGACCCTAAAATTTACACTGGTGGAATTGCTATTTCCAATTGGTCTAAACTATCAACTAAAGCTCAAAAAGCTGCACTTGACAAGCCTTGGTACTTGTATTTTTCTTATCGAAATCCAAAAACAGGAAAATTAGAAAGACAAACAAATATTAAAGGAGATGCTAATAAATATCTCACTAAAAAAGAATAGTACAATTATTTATTAGCCTTACAAAGTGCCCTACTGAAATTATTGGAATTTGGATTCAATTCTTATGAAGATAATGAAGATTTATATTTTACAATTCCATTTCATAAATATTCCATTTTTTTAAGTATAAATCTATGCATTCTAGAGGTTCTTCTTTTTCTATGAATTATTTTTAGTACCACTTTCATGTATTTTTATTTAAAGTGAGGTGTTTTAAGTATAGAATATACAGAAAATGCAAAAAAATAAAAATTGATCAAAAAGCCTTAAATGACTCGTCATCACTATTGTTCTAAAAGAGAAGATAAATAACATTATTATATATGAACATCGCTATAGAAATAAACTAAGTTATTTCTTAGCAGCAATCATCATATGAGGACTAAAAGGCAATAAATATTCATCATTTTGAGTGATTTTTTGTAGCTCTCTTAAAGTTTTAGATTTCTTTTTGTCTAACATATTTGCAAAATATTCATTGTCTAACCAAATCATACCTTCTACAGCAAATAAATTAATAAACTCTAAACCTTGTTCTAAAAACTCTTCTTTCAATTCTTGAGGTTTATGATAAAAAGCATCTGCCAATAAAAAAGGAAAATCTTTGGGTGCATTATGAATTCCAGTAGTCAATTCTTGTTTACACATTTCAAAAAAAGAATTTGCATGAATCATTCCGTTCATCAAACCAACAACTGTAGAAGCTGGTGCATTAATAGCGAATCCTAAAATTACTCCACCTCTTTTAAGCACTCTTTTTGCTTCTAAAATAGTTGCTATTCTGTCTTCTCTTTTTTGTAAATGGTATAAGGGGCCATGTAAAATTACCAAATCTGCAACTTCATTTTGATAAGGCAAATTTTGAGATTCCCCTTGGGTTACAGAAAAAGGATGTTGTAGTTTTTTTGCTCTTTTTTGTGCGAGTTTTATGTGTTTTTCAACAGGTTCTAACAAATGAACTTTATGCCCTTTTTTTGCTAACCATTCACTGTATTTCCCTGTTCCACCACCAACATCAATAATAGTTGATTTAGGTTTAGAAACATGTGTTTCTATAAGTTCTTTAATACGGTCAAACTCAAAAACCCCCATTCCTTTTTCAAGGCGAGTTTCTTCTGAAGCTTTATTGTAAAAACTTTCTAATTCTTTACTGATTAATGGTGTTTTTTTCATCAATTAAATTCTAATCAAATGTATTATAATAATTTTAATATCAACATAAATCTATACTTGCAATTTGTGTTTGTTGTAATTTAATCCTTATTTTTAGCAGAGAAATGAACCAATCCTATTATGAAAATTAAGAACTCTTTTTTTACAATTATCATTATTTTGTTTTTAGTACAAACCCTAACAGCGCAAGACTATTATTTTAAAGACAAAGCACCTTTTAATACTAAGATTCCAACACCAGAAGAATATTTGGGTTATAAAATTGGTGAGCATCATACAAGACACGATTTAATTGTAAGTTATCTCACCAAATTGGCTGATGTTTCAGATAGAGCTTCTATAGAAATTTATGGATTAACTCACGAAAAAAGAAAATTGGTGATGTTTGCAGTATCATCAACCAAAAATTTACAGAATTTAGCATCCATACAAAAACAACATCTTGCTTTTTTAGATACCAATAAGAAAGTGAATAATTATGACGAGGTTCCTGTAATTATAAATTTAGGATACAATGTCCATGGAAATGAACCCTCAAGTTCTGAAGCTGCGTTGTTAACTGCCTATACATTGGTGGCTTCAAATAGCAAAGAAGTGTTGAATTACTTAGAGAACGCTGTAGTTTTTATTGATCCAACTATTAATCCTGATGGAAGAGATAGGCATACACAATGGGCGAATCAATATCAATCTAAAAATTTGGTTTCAGATAATATTGATGCAGAACACACAGAAGCATGGCCTAGAGGAAGAACCAATCATTATTGGTTTGATTTAAATAGAGATTGGTTGTTGGCAGTGCATCCTGAAAGTCAAGGAAAATTAAAATGGATACATTCTTGGTATCCGAATGTAGTGACCGATTTTCATGAAATGGGTACAAATAGTCATCACTTTTTTGAGCCTATGAAGCCTATTGGTTCTTGGGATCCTATTATGCCAAAAGAGAATTATGAAGATTTAAATAATTTATTTGCAAAGTATTTTTCAAAAGCTTTAGATGAGGTAGGTTCTTTATATTATACCAAAGAATCTTTTGACGGAACTTATCCAGGTTACGGATCTTCCTATCCAGATTTGCAAGGTGGTTTGGCGTTGTTATTTGAACAAGCTAGTTCTCGAGGTCATGTTCAAGACACAGATTATGGGAAAATTACGTTTCCTTTCACCATCAGAAATCAATACATATCTACGTTTGCAACTCTAAAAGCTGCAGTTGAGAATAAGACGTTTTTACGAGAATATCAACAAAAGTTTTTTAAAACAGCAGTAACAAAAAAAGCAAAATCGGGTTTTGCAGGTTATGAATTTGAAGAAAAATATGATAAAAACAGAGAAAAAGCATTTATAGACCAACTGTTAACCCATAAAATTAAAGTGTATAAAAATGGAGATAAATATACAGTTCCATTAAAACAGCCACAACAAAGAATGGTGCAAACCATGTTTGAAACCTACGAAAAATATAGAGATAGTGTTTTTTATGATGCCTCTGCTTGGAGTGTTGCCAACTTTTACAATATAAAATATAAAGGTGTAAAATCCGTGAAATTAGGAACTGAAATCACATCCACAGAAAAATTATTTTCAAACATAAAAATCTCAAAATCAGAATATGCCTACTTAATAGATTGGGACGATTACAATTCACCTGTAGCATTATACTATTTGCAATCTAAAGGATTAAAAGTTGCGTCAGCATTCAAGCCATTTTCAATAAATACTTCTCAAGGCGAACAGAGTTTTAATTATGGAAGTTTATTAATTCCTGTAAGTAAACAGAAATACAAGAGTGACAAAGTTTTTGAAATTGTAAAATTAGCCCAAGAAAAATTTGACATTCCAGTTTTTGGTACCAATAGCGGATTTAGCTTAAAGGGAATTGATTTAGGAAGTAATAATTTTAGAGTGTTAGAAAAACCAAAAGCAGCTTTGTTAATTGGTGAGGGTGTAAGTTCTTATGAAGCAGGAGAAGTTTGGCATTTGTTAGATACAAGAGTTCACATGCCTATTACCAAAATTAGAATGCAGAATTTTCGAAGAGCAGATTTAGATAAGTACAATACGTTGGTCATGGTTTCTGGGAGTTATCGTCAATTAGACTCTCTACAGAATGTAAAATTGAAGAATTGGACAGCAAAAGGAAACACCTTAATTACAATTGCAGGAGGTGCAAAATGGGCAATAGATAAAAAATTAGTGAAAGAAAGTTTAACAAAAAAGCCAAAAGAGAAAGACAAAAAAGAAACCAAAAGATTGCCTTATGTAGATGCTTCAGAACATAGAGGAAGAGAAAGAGTAGGAGGTGTAATATTTGAAGTAGATTTAGATGTTACTCATCCTTTAGGTTTTGGGTATCGTTCATCAAAATTGCCAGTTTATAAGAATAATATGGTGTTTTTAGCACCCAGTAAAAGTCCGTATGCAACAGTAGCAAAATATGCCGAGAATCCACATATAGATGGATTTGTTTCCAAGAATAATTTAGAGCATTTTATAAAACCTTCTGCTTCTTTATTGGTGAGCCCAATTGGTTCTGGAAGAGTTATACTATTTGCTGATAATCCAAATTTTAGAGGTGCTTGGTATGGAACGAATAAACTGTTTTTAAATGCTTTGTTTTTAGGTAGCAAAATTAGAGTGCCTAGGTAAATAAAAAGCATATTTAGATTTTTTTAAATGCGCTTTTTAATTAAGATTATTTAAATCTTATGTAAGATGGTTTTTGAAGAAATCAATCGTTCTTTTCCAAGATAACTCTGCAGCCTCCTTTTCATATCTTGGAGTTGTGTTGTTGTGGAATCCGTGGTTAGCATTTGGATAAAAATGAGCTGTATGTTCTATATTTTTAGCTTTTAAAACTTTTTCAAAAGCAGGCCAACCTGCATTTACTCTTTTATCTAACTCACCATATTGCAATAATAAAGGAGCTTTAATTTGTGCAGCCATTTCATCATTAGGTTGTCTGCCATAATAAGGTACAGCAGCTCCTAAACCTGATACTTGTACAGCCATCATATTAGAAATCCATCCTCCAAAGCAAAAACCTACAACACCAACTTTACCTGTACATTTTTTATGATTTTTTAGATAATTATACGCAGCTATAAAGTCTTCTAACATTTCTAAACGATCTCTTTTTCGTTGCATAGTTCTTCCTTCATCATCATTTCCTGGATAACCTCCTAAAGGAGATAAAGCATCTGGTGCTAATGTAATAAAACCCTCTAGTGCAGCAACTCTACCTGTATCTTTTATATACGGATTTAACCCTCTATTTTCATGCACAACCACAATGCCTGGGAGTTTTCCATCTTTATTTTTTGGGATAGATAATAAGCCATCAATTTTTTTTCCTCCTTTTGGAGAATCGTAAGTGATCATTGTAGAATCTAACCTTGGGTCATCTTCAGGAACAATAATAGAATCGATATAATTGGGTGAGATAAAGCTCAACAACGCTGGCAAAGTAATAGCTCCAACTGCATACATTGAGAGCTTTTCTAGAAATTGTTTTCTATTGATTTTATTATGTGCATAGTCATCATATAAATCAAAAACTTCTTGACTGATATCTTCTTTTTTTAATTGAATCATAATTGAGGGCTGTGTTAAATTGATTTCTCTAATATAATCAATTTTAATAATACACTAAGTTGAGTGTCAGTTGCAAACCTTACAGTCTTCTTTTTCTTGAATTTCGCCAACTAAGTTTCCTTTAGAATTCATTTCAAAACCACAACAATCCATAAAACCTTGTGCAATTAATTTTCGTGCACGTTGTATTTGTGATTTAGTTGTCGATAAACTTTGATTTAATTGATTGGCAACTTCCTGTTGTTTTAACCCTTTAATGTCTGATAAAAACAAAGGATTTCTGTATTTCTTAGGTAAATTTTTTAAAATACCTTGTAAACAATCTTTTTCTGTATGTGTGTTTTCAGAGATCTCAGTTTCACCTTTAAAATTGGCAATTTCAAAAGTTTGATTGGTTGTTTTCCAATAATCTAAAATGGAGTTTCTTGCCACAGTAAAACACCAAGGTTTTAGTTTTGTAATATCGTTTAAAGTATGGAGTTTAGTGTGAATTTTGATAAAAGTGTCCTGCAAAATATCATCAGCAATAGTAGTGTTTTTCACTTTGCTGATGATAAATCGTCTTAGGTCTTCAGAATAAGATGTCCAAACTTGTTGTGTGGTCATAATATTTAATTAGTCATAATTATGTCATTCCGAACGAAGAATGAGGAGGAATCTCAATAAAAAGATTTCTCAATTGTTGTTCATTTCGCAATGAGAATTCTTTAACAATTACAATTGTTACACTTACAGTTTTCGCAAGTACAATTTTTACAATCTCCAGTTACACAACTTTTACAATTACAAGTACATTCGTTTTTATATTTCATCATATTTGATTTAATGTTCATGTAATAGACAGTAAAACTTTAAAAAAGATGCAAGTTTATGTAAAAACTTTTCTTTTTTGTCATTCCGACCTTGTTGAGAAATCTATAGAATTGAGATTATATTTCGATTAAAATTACATAGCTATTTCGATCTCGAACCTACAAATTGATCAGATTTAACTTTAAACAGAACATTAAAAGTGGTTAAGCTTCCATAAATTCTGGTGATGTATTGTTGCAAATCAATTTTATCTTGATCGTCTAAGGTCTTACTTGAGTTAATTTTTTGCTCCATTACACGAATTCGATCTCTAACCATTACAATCTTATGAAAAAACGTATCAATAGGAATTTCTTTATCAGCTAAATTAGCATCAGCAGGTCTAAAAATTAACGTTCCGTTTTTCCATCTGTCTGCAATGGGTGCAATTTCTGTAACATCGCTCCATTTTTGTAATAAATTTTTAAGCGATTTTTCAACTTCATAAAAACTAATTGTGTCAACTTCATCTTCTACAACTTCAATGACTTCAAAATCGCTGTCAATGGCTATGGTTTCTAATCCGTCTTTTATAAAAGTTACCCAATAATGTTTGCTGGTAACGTTTGTGACAACTCCTGTTCCATATGTTGCGTGTTCTATTCTTGAACCTATTCCTAATAATTTCATTATGTATTTAATTTTAGCTAAAAATAAAAAAATCGAAGTTAACTTATTCGGTTTTTTGTGGAATTCTAAAGAGATTCCTTTTATAATTGAACTTAATAACCTTCAGGTTTTTAAAACCTGAAGTGTATATTATTAGATAAACACATAAAATAATTTTTACATTTTTCTACTAAATTGTCTCCCCCGTTTTAAACAAAGCTTCTGTAATTTGTCTTAATGAACAAATTTTGGTGGCTTCCTATAAATTATCCAAAAGATTTTTGTTTTAAATGGTAGCTTCCTGTATATCTTTTAATTTCTTTTGTGCTTTTCTCTATAAGAAGGAATATAGGAGATAAAAGGGAATAATTTGAGAATAAAAAATGATTTAGCTTTAAACCCTTCAGGTTTTCAAAACCGGAAGGGTTTCTTTTTTAGATTAGAACAATAATAGCTTCTACATATTTCTACGATACTGACCACCAACTTTAAATAAAGCTTCTGTAATTTGTCCTAAAGAACACATTTTTGTGGCTTCCATTAATTTATCAAATAAGTTTTCATTTTGAATGGCAGCTTCTTGAAGAATAGCAATTTGCTCTTTTACATTTTCTTCATTTGCTTTGTTGAGACACTCTTTTGTTTTAATCTGATTTTGCTTTTCTTGTTCAGTAGCACGAATCACTTCTGCAGGTTGCACAGTTGGTGATCCTTTAGAACTTAAAAATGTATTTACACCTATTATTGGGAAATCACCATTGTGTTTTAAGGTTTCATAATACAGGCTTTCTTCCTGAATTTTTGAACGTTGATACATGGTTTCCATAGCACCCAAAACACCACCTCTTTCTGTAATTCTATCAAATTCTTCTAAAACAGCTTCTTCAACCAAATCCGTTAATTCTTCTATAATGAACGAACCTTGAATTGGGTTTTCGTTTTTAGTTAATCCTAATTCTTTATTGATAATCAATTGAATCGCCATTGCTCTTCGCACAGATTCTTCTGTAGGCGTTGTAATCGCTTCATCGTAAGCATTGGTATGCAGAGAATTACAATTGTCATAAATGGCATACAAAGCTTGAAGTGTTGTTCTAATGTCATTAAAATCGATTTCCTGAGCGTGTAAAGAACGTCCAGAAGTCTGAATATGATATTTTAACATCTGTGCTCTTGGGTTGGCTCCGTATTTTAACTTCATCGCTTTTGCCCAAATTTTACGAGCAACTCTTCCAATTACTGCATATTCTGGATCTATCCCGTTTGAAAAGAAAAATGATAAATTCGGTCCAAATTTATTAATATCCATGCCACGTGATAAATAGTATTCAACGTAAGTAAATCCATTAGCTAAGGTTAATGCCAATTGTGTAATTGGGTTTGCGCCTGCTTCTGCAATATGATATCCAGAGATAGAAACTGAATAAAAATTACGGACTTGTTTTTCAATAAAATATTCTTGAACATCACCCATTAAACGTAAGGCAAATTCAGTAGAAAAGATACAGGTATTTTGAGCTTGATCTTCTTTTAAAATATCTGCTTGTACAGTTCCTCTAACTTGTGCTAAAGTTTCTGTTTTAATTTTTTGATACACTTCAGAAGGTAACACTTTATCACCAGTAATTCCTAGTAATAACAAACCTAAGCCATTATTTCCTTCAGGTAATTGCCCTTGATATTTTGGTCTTTCAATGCCTTTATTATCATAGAGCTCAGTCAGTTTTTCCTCAACTACATTTTCTAATTGATGTTCTTTGATGTATTTTTCGCAATTTTGATCAATAGCAGCATTCATAAAGAAACCCAACAACATGGGGGCAGGACCATTGATGGTCATTGAAACAGAAGTCATATGATGACTTAAATCAAAACCAGAATACAATTTTTTGGCATCGTCTAAACAACAAATAGAAACACCTGCATTTCCTATTTTACCATAAACATCAGGTCTGTGCCCTGGGTCATTTCCATATAAAGTCACAGAGTCAAATGCGGTTGACAAACGTTTTGCATCCATTCCTAAACTTACGTAATGAAAACGTCTGTTGGTTCTTTCTGGACCACCTTCTCCAGCAAACATTCTAGTAGGGTCTTCACCTGTTCTTTTAAAAGGATACAATCCAGAGGCATAAGGAAACTCTCCAGGAACGTTTTCTTGTAAATTCCATCGTAATAAATCTCCCCATGCTTGGTATTTTGGCAAACAAACTTTAGGTATTTGTGAGTGTGAAAGTGACTCACTGTGCGTTTCTATTTTTATTTCTTTATCTCGAACTTTAAACGAATAAATAGGGTTTTTATATTTCTGAACTTTCTCTTGCCAGTTTAAAATGATTTCCCAGTTATAAGGATTTAAGTTGAGTTTTACTTTTTCGAATTGAGCTAATAGTAGTTTGATGAACTCTTTATCGTTTTCATCCTGAACTTGTTTCAGGATCTCACCATTATCAAGTCCTGTTTTTATCAAAAGAGATTTCTCCATTTCAGTCGAAATGACATTCGTTAGCGTTAAAATTGTCTGGAAAATCCCATATAATTTTTGAGCAACGATAACTTGTTCATTAACTTTATCATCATAACTTCTGTTGTTTTCGGCAATTTCAGATAAATAACGTACTCTTTTTGGTGGAATCACATAAATCTTTTCAGACATTTCTTTGGTGATTTCCATGTCAGATTTTAAATCTGCACCTGACTTCTCAACCAACTTATCCATAATCGCTTTATACAACGAATTCATTCCAGGGTCATTAAATTGTGAGGCAATTGTACCAAAAACAGGCATGTCATCCATATGAACATCCCATAAATTATTGTTACGCATGTATTGCTTTTTCACATCACGAATCGCGTCTAAGGCTCCTCTTTTGTCAAACTTATTGATAGCAACTAAATCAGCAAAATCTAGCATATCAATCTTTTCTAATTGAGTTGCAGCACCAAATTCTGGAGTCATTACATACAAAGAAGTATCAGAATGTTCAATGATTTCTGTGTCTGATTGTCCAATTCCAGAAGTTTCTAAAATAATTAAATCAAACTCAGCAGCTTTTAAAACTTCTACGGCTTCATTTACATACTTAGATAAAGCTAAATTAGATTGGCGTGTTGCCAAAGAACGCATATAAACTCTAGAGTCATTGATAGCATTCATACGAATTCTATCACCTAAAAGTGCACCACCAGTTTTTCTTTTGGATGGATCTACAGAGATTAAACCAACAGTTTTGTTGGGGAAATCAATTAAAAAACGACGTACCAATTCATCAACTAAAGAAGATTTTCCTGCGCCACCAGTTCCAGTGATTCCCAAAACCGGAGTTTTGGAGTTTTTATTTTTTGCGTGAATTTTATCGAGTGTATCTTTAGCTATTTCAGGAAAATTTTCGGCAGAAGAGATTACTCTTGCTATTTTACCAGCTTCTTTTTTTGATAGCTTGTCAATATCAACGTTTAATTCATCACCTATAGCAAAATCAGATTGTTGAACTAAATCATTAATCATTCCTTGTAAACCTAATTCTCTTCCATCATCAGGAGAATAAATACGCGTAATTCCATAATCCATTAAAGCTGCAATTTCTTCAGGGAGAATTACTCCACCACCACCACCAAATATTTTGATATGACTAGCTCCTTTTTCTTGTAACAAATCATACATATATTTAAAGTACTCATTATGCCCACCTTGATAAGAAGTCATTGCAATTGCATTAACGTCTTCTTGAATAGCGCAATTCACAACTTCTTCAACACTTCTATCATGCCCTAAATGAATTACTTCTACACCAGTAGATTGTATAATTCTTCGCATAATATTGATGGCTGCATCGTGTCCGTCAAATAAAGAAGCAGCTGTTACAATACGTACTTTTTGTTTGGGTTTATAAGGTGGTATTTGTTTCATTCGTAATAAATGTTTGATTTTGAGCTGGCAATTTACGAAAATCTTAAAAAAATAAAGGATTCTTTAGGGTAATTAAAATTTCATTAACATAAAGCAGTTAACCAACAGCTACTTGGCATAATTATTGTTATAATTTTGATGTTGTAATTGCAATTTTACTTAATCTACATAAAATATTTTATCATGAAAAAAATACTTCTTTTACTTATAAGTTCTTCTATTTTAATGTCATGTAGTTCATTGAAAGTGTATACAGATTATGATGATAAAATAGATTTTAATCAATACAAAACATTTGCTTTTTACAAACCAGAGATAGATAAAGCTAAAATTTCAGATTTGGATAAAAAAAGAATTTTAAGAGCAATTGAGTCTGAATTGTTGGCGAAAGGTTTTACAAAATCTGACCAACCAGACATGTTAGTTGGAATTTTCACGAAATCTAGAGAAAGAGTTAATGTTAGTCAAAATAATAATATGGGCTTTGGCTGGGGTTGGGGCTGGAATCCATGGATGATGGGAGGAATGAATAATGTTAATGTCAATCAATTTACAGAAGGAACTTTATTTATTGATTTTATTGACAAAGAAAAAAAAGAGTTAATTTGGCAAGGTGTTGGTAGCGGTGCATTACGATTACAGAGTAAAGCAAAGAAAGAAGCAAGAATAAAGGAGTTTGTTAAAGAAATTATTACAAGATTTCCACCAGATGATAAAAACAAATAAAAGTTAGCGCTCAATAGAGCGCTTTTTTTATGAATTAAAGTGATATTTTTGCATCTATGTACAATCAGAGAATACCTTTAGAAGAGGGTGATTTTTATATAAATGAACAAGGATATAAAGTATTTACAGCACAATATCATCTTAAAAGAGGATATTGTTGCAAAAGTGGTTGTAAACATTGTCCTTATGGTTATGATAAAAGAACGGACACATTTAAATAAAAAAGTGACTTCTCAAAGAATATTGTTTCAAAAAAATAAATAAAACAATAAAAATGATAAAAAGAATTATAATTTTAATAGTTGCTGTTCAATTTGTTGGATGTGCAGAATTACAAAAAGTAGTTAATAATTTACCAAATGGAGGAGCACTTACTCAAGAACAAATAGGTAATGGATTAAGGCAAGCTTTAGATAATGGAATAAAAAACCAAGTTACTAAATTAACGGCTAAAGATGGTTTTTATAAAAATAAATTGGTTAAGATTTTATTACCTGAAGAATTACAGGCCGTAGACAAAGGGTTAAGAAAAATTGGTTTAGGAAATTTGGCAGATGAAGGTATTAAGGTATTAAATAGAGCTGCTGAAGATGCAGTAAAAACGGCAACACCAATTTTTGTAAATGCTGTGAAAGAGATTACTTTTAATGATGCTAAAAATATTTTGTTGGGAGATCAAAATGCGGCAACATCATATTTAAAATCAAAAACTTCAGAAAACTTGTATCAAAGTTTTACTCCTGTAATTGATAATTCTTTTTCTAAAGTAGGAGCGGATAAAGTTTGGAGTAATTTAATTACAAAGTATAATAGTATACCTTTTGTTAAAAAAGTAAATCCAGATTTAACCCAATATGTAACTCAAGAAGCTTTAAAAGGTGTTTTTACAATGATTGAAGTTGAAGAAAAAGGAATTCGTGAAAAAGTTGGCTTAAGAAATACAGCGTTATTAAAGCAAGTTTTTGCCTTACAAGATTAGGTTTTTTTAAAAAAATTCCATTATTCTTAAAATTTAATGGATTAATTAGTGTCTTGTGAAAATCTTAACAAAAATCCTGACATTGTTAAATTTTTATTAAAATAATGTGGATTATATTTTTTGTTTTAGTAAAATTTTAAGATTTTTGGCATAATTAATTCAAATAAATTATACAATGAAAACAAAGTTTAATGGAATTTTGACGCTATTACTGGCGCTTGTTGTGCAAGTTTCTTTTGCCCAACAAAAAACTATTTCCGGAACAGTATCTGATCCTTCAGGTCCTTTACCTGGGGTTAGTATTTTAATTAAAGGTACTGCTACAGGTACTGAAACAGATTTTGATGGTAAGTATACGATCAAAGCAAAATCAGGAGATGTTTTGGTTTTTAGGTACTTGGGGTACAAAGTTCTTGAGAAAAAAGTAGGAGCATCTAGTACAATAAACGTCTCTATGGAAGAGGATTCAAGCTCATTAGATGAGGTTGTAGTTGTGGCATATGGTTCTCAATCAAGAGCTTCGCTTACAGGGTCTGTGAGTGTTATTGGTTCTGAAGAAATTGAAAACGCTACTTACTCAAATCCTATTCAAGGGTTAGAAGGTTTAGCTTCTGGTTTAAGAGTAATACAATCAAGTGGTCAACCTGGTGCTGATCCTATCATTAGAATTAGAGGTTTTGGTTCTATTAACGCAGATAGTGCTCCACTTATCGTTTTAGATGGGGTTCCTTATACTGGTGCTTTAAGTAGTATTAATCCTCAAGATATTGCTTCGACTACCATTTTAAAAGATGCATCTTCTACTTCGTTATATGGTAACAAAGCGTCAAATGGTGTTTTATTAATTACCACAAAAACAGGTAAGAGTAACAAAACTCAGATAAGTATTGATACTAGAGTTGGTATTACTCAAAGAGGAGCCAAAGAGTATAATATTACAAAAACAACTGGTGAATTTTATGAAATGTATCACAGCATACTTGCAAACTCTGAGTTTTATGCTCAAGGGCAAGCAGGTACTCCTGTAACCATTGGTGCTGCCAGACAAACTGCTTCAAATAATCTTATTGGTGAATTAGGTTATAATGTTTATGATGTATCAGATGCGACTATAATTGACCCAACTACAGGTAAGTTAAATAGTTCTGCAAGATTACAGGTAAACGACAGATGGGATGATGTATTATTTAGAGATGCAGCAAGCTTTAGTTCTACTAACCTTAATATTTCAGGAGGTTCTCAAGACATAACTTATTATTTTTCTTTAGGAACACAAACTGATAATGGATATACTGTTGGAAGTAGTTTTAAAAGAAGTACTGCTCGTTTAAAGGTAAACGCTAAGAAGATTGCAAATATAGTTTCTTTAAGTGGAGATGTTGCATACTCAAAATCAAATAGTAGAGCAGTTCCTAGTGATGGTACTACTTCTTTCAATAATACTTTTTCTTGGACAAGAAGAATTGCTCCTATTTATCCTGCATTTCAATATGATGAAAATTGGAATCCTGTCCTAAATCCTAATAATCCAAATGGATTTGCCTATGACTTTGGTAATGTTCAAGTTTTTCCTAGCGGAGCAACAAGAGGTCCTAGAAACTATGCTCCAGGAGAACATCCTCTTGCTGTGATAGATAATACTATTGAAACTAATGAAAGAGATAATTTTAACGCTGCTTTCAGAGCTAAAGTTGATTTACCTTTAGGTATTAAATTTGAATATGTAGCAAACCTTTTAACAGAAGTAGATAAAGGTATAGATTTTACGGGTCCTGGTGCAGGTGCGTTTGCTTTGTCTAATAATGGTTTGTTGTTTAATAACAGAGATAATTTTTCAGCATTTACAAACCAACAATTATTAACATGGAAAAAAGATTTTGGACGTCATAGTATTGATGCACTTTTAGGTCATGAAACATACGTAGAGTCATTTACAACATTAGGTGTAAATAAAAGAAATCTTATCAGTGGATTTAGCCCAGTATTAGACAATACTTCCGTATATGTAAGTGCATCTAATTATAATACAAATTACACAACAGAAGGTTATTTCTCTAGATTTATTTATGGTTTAGATAATAATTATTTCTTAAACTTAACAGCTAGGTATGACGCTTCTTCAGTATTTCATCCAGATTCTCGTTGGGGAGCCTTTTGGTCTGCAGGTGCTTCATGGGTAATGAGTAATGAGGATTTCTTAAAAGATTCAGATGTAATTAATTATGCAAAATTAGCTGTAAACTATGGTACTACTGGTAATGATAGAATCTTTTATCAAACAGGTGGAAGAAATCTTGTAGCTTACGAAAACCAATATGTAGTTGATGAAAATAATGGAGAATTAACACAAACTCTATTCAGTTTAGGAAATAAAGACATTACTTGGGAAAAAGCAGCAAGTTTAGATGTTGCTTACGAAATGAGCCTTTTTAATAGAGTTAATCTTTCATTAGGATATTTTAGAAAAAGTTCAGAAGATCTTTTATTTAACAACCCACTTCAATTATCAACTGGTCAAGCAACTAGTCCAGAGAATTTTGGTTCTATGGTAAATAGTGGTTTTGAGTTCGAAGTTGCAGTTAGTGCAGTAAAAAAGGAAAACTTTAATGTAAACATTAACGCAAACCTTTCTACGCTTAATAATGAAATTACAGAACTACCAAGAGATTCTATACCAGCTGGTAACTTTAGAAGAGTGGTTGGAAAAAGTTTATTTGACTATTTTATGGTTAGATCTGCAGGTGTTGATCCAGCAAATGGTGATGCTTTATATTACACAAAAGATGCAAATGGTCAGGAAATTACAACTACAGATTACGCTGATGCAGCTGAAAATGGTAGAGAATTTTTAGATAAAAGAGCAATACCTACAATTACAGGTGGTTTTGGAACAAGTATACAGGTAGGTGATTTTTCACTTGGACTTCAGTTTGCGTATCAATTGGGAGGTTATGGTATAGATAATGAATACTTTAGTTTATTTAACCAAACAAATAATGTTACAAATATCGCAGATTATGATAAAACTTGGACGTTTGACAATCAAACAGCTAGCTTACCTAGAGTTGATCCTTTAAGCCCAAACCAATATAGACTTTCTGATTTATACTTAGTGGACTTAAGTTATTTAAGTTTAAGTAATATTAACTTAGGATATGTTCTTCAAAATGAAGCAATCAAGAAATATCATATTGATAGTATTCGATTTTATGGAACTGTAAACAATGCTTTTTTATTATATAGTGCTAGACAAGGTTATGATCCTCGTTTAAATTCAGTTGGATCTTCTTCTGCTGAATATGGAGCTAATAGAACAATAGCTTTTGGATTAAATATTAATCTTAATTAATAAAATAAAATAATTATGAAACAAATAAAATTATTAAACATACAGATAGACAAATATTTTGTCTTGCTCATCATGACAGCACTTTTCTTTTCTTGTGCTGATTTCGATAGAGACTTTGAAAATGAAAGATACTTAACGGTATCTCATGCTGAGGCAAATGCTAATGCTGGTGGAACTGTAGGTCTTCAGGCCTTAGATGGAGCTATTTTATCTTACTTCAGAGATGGAGAAGGTAGTACCGATGAATTTGGATTAAAGGCATTAGATATCGGAATGGATTTAAGAGGAAACGATATGGACATGAGTAGAAATACTTGGTTCGGAGCCTATAATAATTATGATAATATTATTCTAACGTCTAATGACAATGATTTTATCTGGGAATTCTTTTATAAAGTTATCAATAACGCTAACGGTATTATCAATACAATACCAGATACTGCACCTCAAGAGGTATTAAATTTTAAGTTTAAATCATACACTTATAGAGCAATAGCTTATTTTTATTTGATAAGAATTTACCAACACACAAAAGCAGACGACGCAACTAAGGCTATACCTATAGATTTAGGAGATTTTTCTGGAGCAAATAGAGCTACTGTAGGAGAAGTTAAAAAATTGATTCTTGATGATTTAACAGCAGCTTACAATGGGTTACAGTCATACAGTAGACCTTCTAAACAAGAAGTAGATGCAAATGTGGTAGCTGCTTATTTAGCTAGATACCATTTAACTTACGAAAACTGGTCTGAAGCTGAAAAATATGCTGATATAGCAATGAAAGTTGGTAGCATAAGTAGTGATGTTAATCATGGATTTGATGAACTTTCGTTATCTGAAGTAATTTGGGGATCTGAAGTAACAGCTGCTACTTCTGAAGTTTATGCTTCTTTCTTTTCTCATATGAGTCAAATTAATGATGGATACAGTGGATGGAACCATTTTAAAACAGTAAATTCTAATTTATTCGATTTTATACCTGCTACAGATACTAGACGCTCATGGTTTGCAGATCAAGATTATGGTCCATGGACAGTATTTTTCCCTGGTACTTGGGGGCATTATAATAACACTCCAAAATATACAAGTCTTAAATTTATAGCTCATCCTGGTCCAGGTGTATTTATTGGAGATTATATATACCTTAGAAATACTGAGTTTTATTTAACTAAAGCAGAAGCATTAGCAAGACAAGGAAAAAACAGTGATGCACAACAAGTTTTATTTGATTTAAATTCAATGAGAGATCCTAGTTATACGAAATCAACTAATACAGGACAGGCTTTAATTGATGAGATTTTAATGTATCGTAGAGTTGAGTTATGGGGAGATGGAGTAGCATCTTTTGATATGGCTAGACTTGGAAAAGGACTTAACAGAAAAGATGGTAGAACAAATCCAGTAATGCCAGGAGCAGACTTAGTTATTCCTGCAATGGATGATAAAATGATTTATCAAATTCCATTAAGAGAGATTGATGCTGCAGGTCCAGATTTTTAGACATTACTTTTATGTAATTTATAATAAAATAAAAACCAGAGAAGAAATTCTCTGGTTTTTTTATATTTTGACAAGATATTTTAAAGTATAATAAAAATATTTTACAATAAATTAGCCATTTCTTTCTGCAAATCCTCAGCTTTTAAAGCAGCATTCGCTGCAAAATCTTTATCATTTGAAGCATAAATAATTCCTCTAGAAGAATTTATCAATAAACCAATAGTTGAAGTTAAGCCATATTTACAAACATCTTGTAAATTGCCTCCTTGAGCTCCAACTCCAGGAACTAACAAAAAAGAATCTGGAATTATTTTTCTAATTTCAGCAAAATATTCAGCTTTAGTAGCACCCACAACATACATCAAGTTTTCAGAATTTTTCCAGTCTTTTGAAGTTTCTAACACCTGTTTATACAATTCTTGATTGTCTACTTTTTTTGTTTGAAAGTCAAAAGCCCCTTCATTAGATGTCAGTGCTAACATAATAGTATGTTTATTTTCAAATGCCAAAAAAGGTTCAATAGAATCTTTTCCCATATATGGAGCTACAGTAACAGAATCAAAAGCTAAATCTTCAAAAAAAGCTTTAGCGTACATCGTTGAAGTGTTCCCTATATCACCACGTTTTGCATCTGCAATGGTGAAAATTTCAGGATAATTGGTATTTAAATAATGAATGGTTTTCTCTAAAGATTTCCATCCTTTTAAACCATAAGCTTCATAAAAAGCAGTATTTGGTTTGTAGGCAACACATAAATGATGAGTTGCATCTATAATGGCTTTGTTGAATTCAAAAATTGGATCATCTTCTTGTAAAAGATGCGATGGAATTTTCTTTAAATCCACATCTAAACCAATACATAAAAAAGATTTTTTCTTTCGAATTTGAGTAATAAGTTCTTGTGTTGTCATCTATTTTATAAAAGTTATGCAAAAGTAGGTATTTTTGTAACAAATTGTAAGTAATAAACTTTCAATAAGACAAAAATGAAAAATCAATTTATGATAAAAAAAATAGCATTTCTATTATTCTTAGTTTTTATGAGTTGTAATATTGAAGAACCTACCCAATTTTCTGAACAAGCTTTAAATGATAAAGTTTATGATGTAGTTAATAAAGAATTCTCTTTTAAGCAGGTTTTAAATCAACATAAAGGAAAAAAAATACTGATTGATGTTTGGGCTTCATGGTGTAGAGATTGTATTGTAGGTATGCCTAAAGTAAAAGAGTTGCAAAAAGAATTCCCAGATGTAGTATATTTATTTTTGTCTGTAGATACAAAACAAGGTTCTTGGAAAAGAGGAATTCAGCGTTACAATATTCAAGGAGAACATTACAATTTACCTAAAGGAATGAAAAATGGAGTACTAGTCGATTTTTTAAATGTAAGGTGGATTCCTAGATATGTTGTTGTTGATGAATATGGAAAAATCTCATTGTTTAAAGCAACAGATGCATCAGATAAAAGTGTTTTAAATGCACTTCAAAAATCAATATAAAACGTTTTAGTAAGTATTTGTTTTTCTTGCTGATTTTTGATTTTCCATTTCTTAAATTTACAAGGTTAAATTAAATAAAAAATCAACCTAGAAATTAGGTGTAAAAATAGAATTATGAGAACAAAGATAGTTGCAGGAAACTGGAAGATGAATAATGATAAGCAAGCAAGCAAGCAGTTAATTAAAGATTTAAAAAAAGCAATTAAAAATGAAACTTTAGAGAATACTAGAGTAATTGTTGCACCAACTTTTGTAAATCTTTCTTCATCAGTAAAAGCGGCAAAAGATTCTAAAGTAGAAGTAGTTGCACAAAACATGCATCAAGCAAAAAATGGTGCTTACACAGGTGAAATTTCTGCTGACATGTTAAAAGCAATCGATATTAAAACTGTTATTTTAGGGCACTCAGAAAGAAGAACTTATTTTAATGAAACTGATGAAACTTTAGCAGAAAAAGTTGATGCAATCATCGCAAATAAATTAGAAACAATCTTCTGTTTTGGAGAATTGTTAGAAGATAGAAAATCAGACAATCACTTTGCAGTTGTAGAAAGTCAATTATCAAACGCATTATTTCATTTAGAAGCAGATGCATGGAACAGTATTATTTTAGCTTACGAACCAGTTTGGGCTATTGGTACAGGAGAAACTGCAAGTGCAGAACAAGCACAAGAAATGCATGCTTTTATTAGAAGTATTATCGAGAAAAAATACAACAAAGAAGTTGCAGACAGTGTGTCTATTTTATATGGTGGAAGTGTAAAACCAGCAAATGCAGAAGAAATTTTTTCTAAACCAGATGTAGATGGTGGTTTAATTGGTGGAGCAGCTTTAAATGTAGACGATTTTACAGGAATTATAAAAGCTATTTAAGGATAGACTTACAAATATTTACAATAAATTTGCATCAAGATTATATAATCTTGATGCTTTTTTTATTGATAAACTATGGATAATATTTATATAGAATACAATTTTACAATTAGCCCTAAAGAACCAGCAACTGAAATTTTAATTGCAGAATTAGGAAATATTGGTTTTGAAAGTTTTGTGGAAACAGAAGATGGAGTTACAGCTTATATCCAGAAAGAAGATTGGAGTAAAACACTTTTAGATGATGTTTTTGTATTAAATTCTGATGAATTTTCGATAGATTACAATCAAAATGAAGTAGCACAAACTAATTGGAATGCAGAATGGGAAAAGAACTTCTCTCCAATTCAAGTTGATGATTTAGTGAGTATTCGTGCACCATTTCATGATAATCCAAATTTAAAATATGATATCGTAATTGAGCCCAAAATGAGTTTTGGGACAGGTCATCACGAAACAACTCATATGATGGTTCAGCATTTATTGCAGCTAGATTTAGCGGATAAAAAAGTGTTAGATATGGGGTGCGGAACAGGAATCTTAGCCATTTTTGCTGAGATGAAAGGCGCAAAACCAACAGACGCTATAGATATAGATAATTGGTGTTATGAAAACTCACTAGAAAACGTTCAAAGAAATAACTGTCAACATATTTCTGTATTTGAAGGAGATTCTTCTTTGTTAACTGATAAAAAATATGATGTTATTATTGCAAACATCAATAGAAATATTTTGTTGATGGATATGAAAATCTATGCCAATTGCTTAAATGCAAAAGGAGTTTTGTTGTTGAGTGGTTTTTATCAAGAAGATATTCCTATTATTGATGCTGAAGTTTCTAAATACAACTTAACGCTAGAAAACCATATTGAGCATAACAATTGGGTAGCGTTAAAATATAATAAAGAATAAAAAATATTCATTATTTTTGCAACATGAGTACAAAAGAAAAAATTCAAGAAGAAATAGATGTTTTAGAGCAAGAAGTGCATCAACATGAAATTGTATTGCATAATGATGAAGTAAACACTTTTGATTTTGTTATTGAATCTTTAATTAATGTTTGTGATCATACTTTAGAACAAGCAGAGCAATGCACTATTTTAGTACATTATAAAGGAAAATGTACCGTAAAATCTGGAGAATATAAAGATTTAGAACCTAGGTGTTCTAAATTGCTACAATTGGGTTTGTCAGCTGAATTGGTGTAAGAATGGAAAACGTTTTAAAGTATTACGAGTTTTCCGATTTTTTTACAGACAAATCTCAAACTTTTTCTGGAAATGAAATCTCATTTTCAGAATTAAATGACACTCATTTTTTAATTTTCGAACGTATAAAAACTACCCACAATTTGTATGTTTCTAAATATAAAAACAAAAAAGAAATTGGAGTAAAACCTCCAGAGATGCTGGAGTTATTAGTCGAAAACTATGATAAGAGTATTCCTGAACATCGACTAATGATCAAACAATATCTACACTAAACTACCATTCATCGAAATCTTTCCGAAAAACCATTCTTTTTAATGTTCTTTGTAATGACTTTAAGAGTTTTATAGTCATAATAATAGAGAAGAGGTGTTTAAAAGAATTTTTTTAATTGGAATTTTACTGCTGCTACCTTTAATGGGATATGCACAAGTTGTTCCGCCACCTGCACCACCGCCACCGCCACCAGGTTTGCCAATTGACGGAGTTGTACAAATGTTATTTCTAGTTGGTATAGTTTATGGTTCAAAGAAGATTATAAGAGATAGTAGTAGTTAGTTTTTATACTAAGTTTGGTTAGACAAAAAGGCCTAGAATTTTTTTCTAGGTCTTTTTTACTTTCTTAAAGTAAACTTGATGTAATAAAAAACTCATCTTTTTTTAAAGATGAGTTTTGTTTTTTGTGACCATGCTAGGATTCAAACCTAGAACCTCTTGAGCCGTAATCAAGTGCGCTATTCAGTTGCGCCACATGGCCATTAAGCGGGTGCAAATATAATAGCATTTTTTTGAATTCAAAAGGCTATTCTAGTTTTTTATGAATTTATTTCCTTTCTGTAGTCGTCAGTAATTGCTTTTGCTTTTTCTTGATCATCAGCTAGTACATGTAATTCTACAGAATTCATTTGCTCGCCAAAACCAGCTAATCTTGCAGATTCAAAGTTGTCTTTAATAATGTAGTGAATGCCATTGTCATCTAATAGATTTTGTAAACCTTTAACGATGATTGAAGATCCCGAAAATATTTTAATATGTTCTGTTGCCATAATTTTTTGTTTTAATCTAATGAATTTAAAGTTACATAAGCTCTCCAACCAATTATAGCTAATTGAGTTTTTGAAGCTTTAGAAATATCCAATCCTTTTTTTGTGAAGGAAGGTAAAATCAGTCTGTTAAATTTTGCAAGTATTTTAAAAACTTGTTTTTTCATTTGTTGTTATAAATTAACAATCAAATTTACAGAAAAATTAAACAACTCAATCTGTTTAAAGAAAGAGTTGTGTTAAGTCAACTTACTTCTTCTTTGACATCATTTTTTTGGCAAGGTCAGCTCCGATAAGAGAATTTAAAAGGTTATCACCACTACCATTTTTACTTCCTGTTATATAGGTAGATGGTAGTTTTAAATCTTTTATTTGTCCAGCTACTCCAACTGCAGTTTTGTATTCCCATTCAGCTCTTTCTTGAGGAGTTAAACCTGCACTAACTAATTTAGCGTTTTCATAATATTGAGCGTCAGCTGCAACTTTTTTACTTTTTGCCTTAAACTGTTCTACTTCATATTGCTTTTTCTCTTTAATTAAGTTAAAGCCTGCAACTTTAGCAGCAGTTTCAGCCTCGATAGTTTGTTGAATTTGAATTTTTTCTAATCGAGCTCTTTCTTTAGCTTTTTCAGATTCTCCTTTAGCAACTTCTTTTTTTGCTCTGTAGTATTCTCTTTCAGCTTGTTGTTTTTCTAATTGCGTTTGCGCAACTTCATTTTTCTGTAAATCTAATCTTTCATCAAAAGAAGATTCCCAATCAATACCGGTAACTTGAGCTTGGTAAATTTTTAGACCATATTGTTTTAGTGTATTCGAATTATCTCTTACAATATTACCATTGGTATCTCTTTTGATCCTAAACTTTTTCTGTTTGCTAGATTTTCCCACATTTATTTTTCTAACAGTTGTTGTATCTCCTAGAATTTCATTTGAATTTTCAGACTCATAATATTGTTCTACCTGATACATTCCATTCTCTAATTGATCTCTAAAGTATCTATCAAAATCTGACGCTTGTCCAGAGATATAATCTTGAGCATCCATAAGTTTACATGTATTCTTAATAGCTGAATCTATGTTAGGCATTACCCTACCAAAAATTAATTTAGCTTCACTTTTATTTCTGTCAGCCATATTTAAGAATACTGCTTCATCATTAATATTTACGCCAACAATTACAGAAGTACTTATCTCTGCCTTTATAGCATCACTAAATTCCCATTTTTGAGCTTTTCTGTTATATATTCCTTGGTTGTTTTGGGGTAATTCAGAGGTGTTATCTAAAATAATATCTTTAATAGAGGTTTCATAAGAAAGCGGAATAATTCTTCCCCACCACTTTAATTTAAGCCCTTGTGTTGTAGTCATTTTATCTCCACCAGATAAATATTGTACAGCATAGGCGGTTCCTGCATCCGCATAGAAAAACATACCGTTTAAAAAGGTTAGTAATATTCCTAATACAATGACCTTAATTCCTTTGTTAGTATTAATCCATGATAGTGAATCCTTAGACTTAAATATACTTTTTAAAATAATTGCAGTTATTCCTGCAACTATTAAGATAATTCCAATAGTTGTTAACATAGCGTTGGTTTTAATAGGTTTTTAAAATAAGATTTGAAAAATAATTTCAGAAAGTTTTTTAATTGAGTCAAGTAAGATAATAATCATAATAGTGTTTTTTTGAGTTAGTAATTTTAGTCAATTTCGAAATTGTTTTATCAATATATGATGATAGAAACCTTAGTGCCAAAAGTTTTAAATAGTATTTATTAAATTAATTTAGTATTTATAACTAAAAAATAGTATTTAATTATAATATGTAATTATATTTCCTTTCATTATGTTTTAAAATATAATATTTAAGTATTTAATAAGTATAATACTGTAATTAAATAATGGGTAAAAAAACTATTTTTTAAAAAAGTAAAGGAAAATAACTCTCTACTTTTGCTCTTTTTAGTCATTTGATTTTTTTCATCTCACCTAAAGTGATAAAAATGTATCTTCGTAGAAAATTAGAATTGATGAATTTTTTATTAATAATTGGTGGATTAGTGGTGTTGATTTTTAGTGGAAATTGGTTGTTAAAATCGGCAGTTGCATTGTCATTAAAATTAGATATTCCAAAAATTGTTATTGGAATGACTGTGGTTTCATTTGCAACTTCTGCACCAGAATTAATTGTTAGTATTAATGCAGCACTCAGTGGTTCTTCAGATTTAGCATTAGGTAATGTAATAGGTTCTAATATTGCAAACCTTGGTTTAGTTTTGGGGATTACGTTGTTATTCGGAACCATGCATGTCCAAAAAAGTTTTTATAAAACGGATTGGCCAGTAATGATGATTGCTTCTGGTTTGTTGTATTTTTTTTTAATCGGAGATAAGAAAATTGTACAATATGAAGGTATTATTCTGTTTTCACTTTTAGTATTCTTTTTGGTTTATTTGTTGCGTTTCCAAAAAACAGCAGTAATAGATGAATTACCTGAAGATGATGAACCTTTACCACTATATAAAATTGTATTGTTTTTTGTAATTGGAGGTGTTGGTTTATGGGGTGGTTCAGAGTTGTTAATTCAAGGGGCAACTTCTTTAGCTATAGAATTCAACGTAAGCGAGAGAATTATCGGTGTAACTATTGTTTCTATTGGAACAAGTATACCTGAGTTAGCAGCATCAATCATAGCAGTTTTAAAGAAAGAAAAAGCCATTTCTTTAGGGAATCTTATAGGTTCTAATGTCTTTAATATTTTAGCGGTTTTAGGAATTACATCTATGATAACTCCCGTAAAAGTTCAGGATGAAGGTTTGTTAACCAATGATATTTTCTGGATGCTAGCAATATCATTTGCAGTATTGCCCTTAGTTTTTATACCTAAAGGATACCGTTTAAATTGGAAAGATGGTATTATCTTGTTAGGAGCATACGTTACTTTTATTTATCTGACTATTTGATAACTGAGTTTTATGCATAAAAAAAACGCTAACAAATTAATGCTAGCGTTTTAGTATATAATAAACTTGTAAGATTATTTAATTGGCTTAACCGTTTTAATAATTCTTGCAGCAATTTTATATGGATCTCCATTAGAAGAAGGTCTTCTGTCTTCTAACCATCCTTTGTATCCTTTCTCTACAGCAATAATTGGAATACGAATAGATGCTCCTCTATCAGAAACTCCCCAAGAGAAATCGTCAATAGACGCAGTTTCATGTAAACCAGTTAAACGTTGATCGTTAAACTCACCGTAAACTTCAATATGCTCTTTAGTGTAAGGACGGAAAGCTTCACAGATCTCAGCGTATTTTTCTTTAGAACCACAAGTTCTTAAGATTGAGTTAGAGAAGTTAGCGTGCATACCAGAACCATTCCAATCTCCTTTAATTGGTTTTGGGTGATATTCTATATACCATCCATATTTTTCAGTTAATCTATCTAATAAGTAACGTGCAATCCAGATTTCGTCTCCAGCTTTTTTAGCTCCTTTAGCAAACAATTGGAATTCCCATTGACCTGAAGCAACCTCTTGATTAATTCCTTCAAAGTTTAAACCTGCATCAATACATAAATCAGCATGCTCTTCTACGAAATCTCTTCCAAAAGTGTTTTTTCCACCAACAGAACAGTAGTACATTCCTTGTGGACCTGGATAACCACCAACAGGGAAACCTAAAGGTAATTGAGTCTTAGAATCCATAATAAAATATTCTTGCTCAAAACCAAACCAGAAGTCATTATCATCATCTTCTATAGTAGCACGACCATTAGACTCGTGTGGTGTTCCATCAGCATTTAATACTTCAGTCATCACTAAATAACCATTTCTTCTAGCTGGATCTGGATATATTGCTACTGGCTTTAAAATACAGTCAGACGCCCCTCCTGAAGCTTGTTTTGTAGATGATCCATCGAAAGACCAATTTCCTAATTCTTCAATTGTTCCTTGAAAGTTTTCATGTTCTTCAACTTTGGTCTTACTTCTCATATTTTGAGTTGGAAAATATCCATCTAACCAAATGTATTCTAATTTAATTTTTGCCATAATAAGTATTTGTTTATGTGATGTTTCTGTTACAAAAATCAAATAATTTAGTAAGATATCAAAAAAAAGAGGGGTAAAATATTAAAAAGTATTAAAAAATAATTTTATCCCTAATTTTGAAAGGGTATATTTGTTTAAAATTAAAAATAAGTTAAATATTTTACCAATATGTCAAGAATTAGATTTAATGCTTTACAAGAAACTCTTAGAAGAGTGCCTGTAAAAGTGGTTCAAAACGAAAAAAGATCTACACTTTTTGGTCAAAACGTATTTAATAAATATGCTATGCAACAGTATCTTACACGTTCTGCTTATGAAAGTGTAATGAATGCCATTAATCATGGAACTAAAATTGATAGAAAAATTGCAGATCAAGTTGCAGTAAGCATGAAAGATTGGGCAATGTCTAAAGGAGCAACTCACTATACACATTGGTTTCAACCACTTACAGGAGCAACCGCAGAAAAACACGATGCTTTTTTTGAGTCTATAAACGGAGGTTTAGCAATGGAGAAGTTTGATGGAGAACAATTGGTACAACAAGAACCAGATGCATCAAGTTTTCCAAATGGAGGAATAAGAAACACTTTTGAAGCAAGAGGCTATACAGCTTGGGACCCTACTTCACCAGCCTTTATTTATGAGACAACTTTGTGTATTCCAACTATTTTTGTGGCATATACAGGTGAAGCTTTAGACAATAAAACACCATTGTTAAGAGCTTTACAAGCTATCGATACTCATGCAACTGCTGTTTGTAAATATTTTGATAAAAATGCGAGTAAAGTCAATGCAACCTTAGGTTGGGAACAAGAATATTTCTTAATTGATGATGCACTAGCACTCTCAAGACCAGACATTTCATTAACAGGAAGAACCTTAATAGGGCATACCCCAGCAAAAGGGCAACAATTGGATGACCATTATTTTGGAACCATACCAACAAGAGCAATGAGTTTTATGCAAGATTTAGAACAAGAGTGTATGTTGTTGGGTATTCCTGTAAAAACAAGACATAATGAAGTTGCTCCTAACCAGTTTGAAATAGCTCCAATTTTTGAAGAAGCCAATTTAGCAGTAGATCACAATTCTTTATTGATGGACGTGATGCAAAAAGTATCGCGTAGACATAAGTTTAAAGTACTTTTTCACGAAAAACCATTTACAGGAATCAATGGTTCTGGAAAACATAATAACTGGTCATTGACTTCAGATAAAGGAACAAACCTGTTAAGTCCAGGTAAAACACCAATGAAGAATTTACAATTCTTAACTTTTTTTATCAATACCATTAAGGCAGTTTATGAAAATGAAGAATTATTAAGAGCCTCAATTGCTTCTGCAACAAACGATCATCGTTTAGGGGCTAACGAAGCACCATCAGCAATTATATCTGTATTTATTGGAGGTCAGTTATCGGCAGTTCTAGATGAACTAGAAAATGTAACAAAAGGGAAACTATCACCTCAAGAAAAGACAGATTTAAAACTAAACATAATTGGTAAAATACCTGAAATATTATTGGATAATACTGATAGAAATAGAACTTCTGCTTTTGCATTTACAGGTAATAAATTTGAGTTTAGAGCGGTAGGTTCTTCCGCCAATTGTGCAATTCCGATGACGGTTTTAAACACTATTGTTGCCAAACAATTAAAAGAATTTAAGAAAGAAGTTGATGTACTAATTGATAAAAAAGGATTAAAAAAAGACGAAGCTGTTTTTAATATTTTAAGAGAATATATAAAAGCTTCAAAGCCTATTCGTTTTGAAGGTGATGGTTATGGTGAAGTTTGGGAAAAAGAAGCTAAAAAAAGAGGTTTAACTAATAATAAAACCACACCAGAAGCTTTAAAAGTTAAGGTTGCAGACAAAACAATTCAGTTGTTTGAAGAGATGGAGGTGATGAGTAAGGTTGAAGTTGAAGCACGTTATGAAATCGACTTAGAATCGTATGCTAAGAAAATTCAAATAGAGTCGCGTGTTTTAGGAGATATTTCTAGAAATCATGTTATTCCCACAGCAATTATTTATCAGAATACATTGTTAGAAAACACCAAAAATTTAAAAGAAATCTTTGGTAGTGACTATAAAAATATAGCCAAAGAACAGATTGAATTGATCATGACGATTTCTAATCACATTACTCAAATTAATGCTTTAGTTCTTGAAATGAACGAAGAAAAATTAAGAGCAAATAAAAATATTGGATTAAAATTGGCGGAACATTATTGTAATAAAGTAAAACCATTTTTTGATAAAATAAGATTTCATTGTGATCAATTAGAAACTATGGTTGACGACAATTTGTGGCCATTAACAAAATACAGAGAGCTATTGTTTACAAAGTAATTTAAAAACATCCTACTTTACGGTAGGATTTTTTACGTAAAAGACTAAATTTGCAACTCACAACACAATATCATGAGTCAAGAAGTTTCTAAAAGATACGCACAAAGAGGTGTTTCTGCATCAAAAGAAGATGTGCACAATGCAATTAAGAATATAGACAAGGGGTTGTTTCCAAAAGCGTTTTGTAAAATAGTACCAGATCATTTAACAAATGACGATGATTATTGCTTAATAATGCATGCAGATGGTGCAGGTACAAAATCTTCTTTGGCTTACATGTATTGGAAAGAAACTGGAGATATTTCTGTTTGGAAGGGCATAGCACAAGATGCGTTAATTATGAATATAGACGATTTATTATGTGTTGGCGCAACAGATAATATCATGTTATCCTCTACAATTGGTCGTAACAAAAGTAAAATTCCTGGCGAAGTTTTATCAGCAATTATTAACGGAACAGAAGAATTAATTGAAGACTTAAAAAAATTCGGAGTTACTATTCATTCTACTGGTGGAGAAACTGCAGATGTTGGAGATTTAGTAAGAACTATTATTGTAGACTCTACAGTTACTGCAAGAATGAAACGCTCTGATGTGATTGATAATGCCAACATAAAAGCTGGTGATGTTATTGTTGGTTTAGAATCTTTTGGGCAAGCAACTTATGAAACTGAATATAATGGAGGTATGGGTTCTAACGGATTAACTTCTGCAAGACACGATGTTTTTCATAACTATTTAGCAGAAAAATATCCAGAAAGTTTTGATGCTGCTGTTCCTGCTGATTTGGTATATTCTGGAAATACAAAATTGACTGATAAAGTAGAGAATTCTCCTATTGATGCTGGTAAATTAGTATTGTCACCTACAAGAACGTATGCTCCAATTATTAAAGAAATTTTATCAAAATTCGATTCAAAATCTGTCCACGGAATGATACATTGTTCTGGAGGTGCACAAACCAAAATCTTACATTTTGTAGATAACTTACATATTGTAAAAGACAACATGTTTCCAATTCCACCTTTATTTAAATTGATACAAGAGCAATCGAAAACAGATTGGAAAGAAATGTATCAAGTATTTAATTGTGGGCATAGAATGGAAGTTTATGTTTCACCAGAAATTGCTGAAGAGATTATTAGCATCTCAAAATCTTTTAATGTTGATGCTAAAATTGTGGGTAGAGTTGAGGCTTCTAAAAGCAAAAAACTTACGATTAAAAGTGAGTTTGGAACATTCGATTACTAACGATTTACAGATTGTAAAATCAAATTATTTGTTAACTTTTTATTGTTGATAAGTAATTAAATAATTGATTTATAGTATTTTAAATATTTTTATTGAAAATTTTATGATAATTATCATCTTTTAAGTTTTGCGATTTAGTGAACTTCACATCACTTTAAAATCAACTTAAACACTTCTTTTATCATGAATTCCAAAACCCTACTCACGCCTAAAAAAAAGGTGACTAGGGAAGAAGCTTTACAAGCTTCTCTCTCTTATTTTAACAATGACGAACTTGCTGCAACTGTTTGGATTAACAAATACGCTTTAAAAGATTCTGATGGGAACTTATACGAAAGTTCGCCAAATGATATGCATCATAGAATTGCCAAAGAAATTGCTCGAATTGAGCAGAAATATGATAATCCACTAACAGAAACAGAAATTTTTGAAGTCATTAAAAACTTTAAATACATAGTTCCTCAAGGAAGTCCAATGGCTGGAATAGGAAATCCGTTTCAAATAGCATCTCTTTCTAACTGTTTTGTAATTGGTAATGATGGAGATTCAGATTCTTATGGTGGCATTCTAAAAATAGATCAAGAACAAGTACAATTAATGAAACGTAGAGGTGGTGTTGGTCACGATTTATCACACATTCGTCCAAAAGGTTCTCCTGTTAAAAATTCCGCTTTAACATCAACAGGAATTGTTCCTTTTATGGAGCGTTATTCCAACTCTACAAGAGAAGTTGCTCAAGATGGTAGAAGAGGCGCTTTAATGTTATCGGTTTCTGTGAATCATCCAGATGCAGAAGATTTTATTGATGCCAAATTAGAACAAGGAAAAGTTACTGGAGCCAATGTTTCTGTAAGAATAGATGACGCTTTTATGAAAGCTGTAAAAGCGAATGAAAAGTACACGCAAAAATATCCAACATTTAGTAAAAATGCTTTGTATACAAAGGAGATAGAAGCTACTAAAATTTGGAAAAAAATAGTCCATAATGCATGGAAATCAGCAGAACCAGGAATCTTGTTTTGGGATACCATTATCAATGAATCTGTGCCTGATTGTTATGCAGATTTAGGCTACAAAACAGTATCTACAAATCCTTGTGGAGAAATTCCTTTATGTCCTTATGATTCTTGTCGTTTGTTGGCAATCAACTTATTTTCTTATGTAGAAGATCCGTTTACAGCACAAGCAAGTTTTAATTTTGATTTGTTTAAAAAACACATTGCCATAGCACAAAGAATGATGGATGATATCATCGATTTAGAACTAGAAAAAATTGATGGCATTTTAGCAAAGATTGATGCAGATCCAGAAGAGGATGACGTAAAAGCAACTGAGAAAAACTTATGGTTAAACATTAGACAAAAAGCTTATGAAGGCAGAAGAACTGGTATAGGAATTACTGCAGAAGGAGATATGTTGGCAGCGTTAAATATGAGATATGGAAGCGAAAAGGGAATCGATTTTTCAACCAAAGTTCATAAAACACTGGGTGTAGAAACCTATAGAGCATCCGTAAATTTAGCGAAAGAAAGAGGTGCTTTTTCAATTTTTGATGCAAAAAGAGAAAAAGAAAATCCGTTTATCTTACGATTAAAAGAAGCAGATAGCAAATTGTATTATGAAATGTTAGAGTATGGACGCAGAAATATCGCCTTATTAACAATTGCACCTACAGGAACTACAAGTTTAATGACGCAAACTTCTTCTGGTATTGAACCTGTGTTTTTACCTGTCTACAAACGTAGAAAAAAAGTGAATCCGAATGATAAAGATATCCGTGTAGATTTTGTAGATGAAGTTGGTGATTCTTGGGAAGAATATGTGGTTTTTCATCATCGATTTAAACAATGGATGCAAGTAAACGGAATAGATACCAGCAAGAATTATTCACAAGAAGAATTGAATAATTTGGTAAAAAAATCTCCTTATTACAAAGCAACCTCCAATGACATCGACTGGTTGAGCAAAGTAACCATGCAAGGAGCTATTCAAAAATGGGTAGATCATTCTATAAGTGTTACTGTAAATTTACCAAATACGGTATCAGAAGACTTGGTGGGAGAATTGTATGTAAAAGCGTGGGAAGTAGGCTGTAAAGGAGTTACTGTGTATAGAGATGGTTCACGTTCTGGAGTGTTAATTTCTACGGATGATAAAAAGGAAGAAAAAACAACAGATAACTTTCCTAAAAATAGACCTGAAACTTTAGAAGCAGATGTGGTTCGTTTTCAAAATCAGAAAGAGAAATGGATTGCTTTTGTAGGTCTAGTTGATGAGAAACCGTATGAAATTTTTACTGGTTTGGTTGATGATGAAGACGGAATTCTAATTCCAAGATGGGTAGAAAAAGGATTGATTATTAAAAGTAGAAATGAAGACGGAACATCGCGTTACGATTTTCAATATCAAAATAAAAGAGGATATAAAACAACTATTGAAGGGTTGTCGCACAAGTTCAATCCAGAATTCTGGAATTACGCAAAACTCATTTCAGGAACCTTACGTCATGGAATGCCAATTGATAAAGTAATTGATTTGATTCATAGTTTACAATTAGATAGTGCTTCTATAAATACTTGGAAAAACGGAGTGCAACGAGCTTTAAAACGTTATGTTGCAGACGGTACAAAAGCCAAAGGACAAACTTGTGACAATTGTAATTCTACAAAATTAATTTATCAAGAAGGTTGTTTAACTTGTAACGATTGCGGTTCTTCTAAATGTGGATAATCGTTTTCTAACACTAAAAACTTCCAAAACAATAATTTGTTTTGGAGGTTTTTTTATGTTTAAGCTTAGTTATTATTTAAGCATAAAATCTTAGATAGTTTTTAGTAAAAGCTATTTTGCTTTATCGTACAGTTTTTTTAAATGAGGTATGCCATCAGTCATCCATTTAGGAGCTTCTTTATCCATTAAGTAGTGGTCAAAATATTGTTTCATTCTTATCTGAAAATCTTTTTGATTGGCCTCTACTCTTAGATGATGTGGTTCTCCTGGATATGATAAGAAAATAACTTCTTTGCCTAACCTTCTTGCAGCGTTGTAAAATTCAAGACCTTGTGTCCAATCTACAGCACCATCAGCTGTTCCATGTAATATCATAAAAGGAACTTTAATCTTTTGCGCATGAAACATCGGGTTTTCTCGCTGATAAATTTCACGATGTGTCCATGGAGTAACACCTCTTCCCATTCTCACTTGTCCAATTTCCATAATACCAGCATGGTTGGTTCCTGTGTTTCCATAAATATTATTGTAAAAACTTTCTAGATCTGTAGGTGGTGCTCCTGTTACTACACAAGCAAACATGTCTGTTTGTGTGAGTATAAATGAAGATTGATAACCACCCCAACTATGTCCTTGTAACCCAATTTTTTTAGAATCTGCATAGCCTAAATCAATTACTTTTTGAGTTGCAGATGTGATACAGTCTAAAGAGCTTGTGCCTGGTTTTCCTACCTCGTAAACATTGTCTGGTTGAAAAAATAAATAACCATTACTAGCATAAGTAGAACCATGTGGACGGTCATCATAAGATGGCATATAGTAACGGTGATGTCTATTAGACATTTTCTCGTAGAAATATACAACCATAGGATATTTTTTACCCTTTTCATAATCTGGAGGAAGCGTAAGTGTACCTTGCAATTTATCTCCTTTACTATTGGTATAGTCTATCAATACTTTAGAACCCCATTTGTATTCTTTTTGCTGAGGATTGGCATCAGTTAATCTTTTTGGTTTTTTAAATGAAAGTTTACTGATATAGTAATCTGGGAATGCTACAAAAGATTCTTTTGTAAACACAATCTTACCCGTATTTTCTGCTTTCATAATTCTAGTAAAAGCATAGTCATCAAAAAGTAATGATTTTGGTTTTTTACCCACTTTTAATTCATAAAAACCAGCCTTTTTTGTCCATTCTCCATAGGCATTTAAAAGTAGTGGTTCTTTGGTGTCTATATATGGATCATTAGTATTTAGGTTTTGGTATCTAAATCTAATTTCTTCTCTGTCTCCCAAGCCTTGAGTTATATTTTTAGCAGCAGAACCATCTAATTTTAACGACCACAAATCATATTTATGATTTAAGATAATAGAAGTACCATCTTTTGTCCATCCTGCTAAACCGTAAGGTGGTTTTTCATGAGGATAAGGATGTTCTAAGTTCATAAAGTTTACATCAGCAGCTTTAGAAATATTGGTTAATCTATTGTTTGTTAAATCTATGACATGAATAGCTGTGTCTTTTTGTACTGCGTAGTAATTTCCGTCTGGAGAATAGCCTAAAGGTCTTTTGATTAACTTAACCATAAGGTCACGTTTTCCAGTTTTTAGATTAACACGATATAAATCTGCAGGAGATACTCCCCAATTAACATCATTAATGTAAGGTTTTGGGTTACTACCTAACCAATAGTCAGAGTTTCTTGAGAATAATAAATTACGCATACTATCGTCAGTAAGTCTGGTAAATACATTATTTTTAAATTGGTATGATGCCCAATAGGTAAAGTTTCTATTTCTATTTGCTCTTCTTTTTTGTACAGAATTAATAGTTTCATCATTCCAATGAAAAACATCAAGATTCGCAATGGTATCTTTAGACATCTTTATTTTTTTCTCTTGTTCTTTAATTCCAAACAAAACAAAACTACCATCGTTGCTAAATTGCAAGCGTCCTTTTTCACTAACTACAAAGTTTTTAGGGAAATTAGATGTTTTCTTAGTATTTAATGTCTTTTTGGTTGGAGTTTGATACACATTAGAGATTACTAAAAGCATATTGTCTCTCTGCTCTAAGGTATCTATTTTTTTGCCTTTTAATACTGCAATTTGAGTGCCTTTAGTTTCCCAATCTTTCTTGAGTACGTTTGCATCATCCCAAATAAGACTGCTGTACGTTTTTCTATCACTGTCTAAATTCTGTAGTTTGTTATTATTAAGGTCGTATACATACAAACCATTACCAACCATTTCAGCTGCATCTATAGTGTATGCAATATGTGTAGAGTTTTTGTTAAATGAAAATTCGTTAACATTACCAAAGTTTAAAGTTGCTAGGGTTGTTAAATCTACAACAACCAAGTCGAGTCCTTTGTGTTTAGATTTATCACTTTCTGGTTTCTCTAGAGATATGGCAAAGTAGTTCCCATCTTCAGAAAATGTCATCGATTTTGCTCTTTTAAAACGAATAGAATCACCTGTAATAAGATTTCTTAACTCAGCTGTTCTTAATGCTTTCTTCCTTGACTTTTTTAGCTTTTTAGCAGTTTTTTTTGATGGCGAAATAAGATAGGCTGCCCATTTGCTGTTGCTAGAAAATGATGGCGAGCTTGCATAAGGAATGCGATAGCTAAAATCTGAAGTTGCAGCGGTTGTTTTTTTTATAAATAAAGTGTCATCACCTCCATTTGGTCTAAGACCATAGGTAAACCACTCTCCATTCGAAGAAATTTTTGATGATACAATACGTTTCCATTTGCTGTAATCTTCTAGTTGAAGTACTTTGTCTTGAGCTGTACTTAAAGTGCTAAAGAAAAATGCGAATACAATGCTTATAAATAAGAAGTTTTGTCTCATGGTATTTTAAATATTGGTTAGTATAAATGCTACTTAATACTATATGTTATAATGTATTAATAGTTAAGTATTAAAACTAAGATAGTGTTTTTATGTTTAATATAACTTGTTGTTGTCAGTTGATAACTTTAGTATTATTTTTTTTAATTTTTTTTCAAGTTACTATTAGTGCAATATTTACTGCTTCTTTTTAAGACTGGACAAGGACCACTAATTTGCCACTAAAAAATTTCATGGTTAGTAGATGAAAAAGTTCTAACGAAGTTCCATTACCATTTCAAATGCATAATATCAAAAAAACAAAACAATGTATTTGAATACTATACTAAGAGGTAGTTGTTTAATAGTATTATAGTTCGTAATTATCACCTTCATTAGCAAACCTAAACCCTAATTTTTGAATTTCAATTTGTTCTTTGCTTCCTTTTTGTAAAGTAGGATTGGTATGATTAAAATGAATAAAAATAATTTTGTTCTTGGTAGCCAAAGTTTCATTTTTAAACAAGTTTATGGTTTCCTCAATAAAAGGATGAGGTACTTCAGACATGGCTCTTTTTACTTCATTCTGATTTAAAAAAGCAGCATCTAAAAAAGCATAATCTACTTTTTTTACTTCTTCGATAATATTTCTTTTCCATTTGTGCCACTTGTCAATATCAGGAATAAAAATTGCGCTTTTTTTAGTTCCTTTAATTTTATATCCCACAGTTTCAGAATATTCATCTCTGTGTGGTACTAAAAAAGGAGTTACTTTTAGATTGTTATTTAAAATAATGGTGGAATCATTTTGTAGACTTTTAAGTTTTATATTTTGTAAACTAACAAGTTGGTTCCAAGGTCCATTATTTTTTAGAAAACTGGTCATTTTGGGCATTGCATATATAGGAATATCCTTTTTTCCATAGGCTTCTCTTCCAAAATACATTAAACCTGTATAGTGTCCAATATGTGCATGGGTTAAAAAAACTCCGTCAATAAGAGTTTCTTTTTTTAAATGGTTTTGTTCTAAATCTGCCAATTGAGTATGCATATCTGGAGTGGCATCAAATAACCATTTTTGTCGATTTTCTAAATCAACTAAACCCAAAGAAACCACACTTTTTCTCTTGTTTGTACCATTATAAAAATTTGCACAACATTCTTTATGACAACCAATATGAGGATAACCACCATCTTGAGCAATTCCTAAAATGGTAAGATATTGTTTGTGAGAAGTTATTATTGCCTCTTCTGTAGATTTCTTTTGACAAGAAATACAAGTGATAAAAAGTAGAAAACTTAAAAAATATCTCATTGCTTATTAGTGAAATTAGAATCACTTTAAAGATATAAAAATCAAAGCATAAAAAAAGCATCAAAATAAATTGATGCTTTCTTCTGTAAAATATGAGGTGACTAAATTTCAACCATAACTCTCCAACCATAAGGGTCTTCAGCTTTATTGGTTTGAATGTCTGTAATTGCTTTTTTTAATGTTGATGCAAAAGGGCTCTCTAATTCTGGTAAATCATAGTCAGTTCCTTGATATCCAAAACCAGCAATTGGAGAAATTACAGCAGCAGTTCCTGCTCCAAACATTTCTTTTAAATTACCACTTTGAGCAGCAGAAATTACTTCTGAAACCGTAATTTTTCTCACTTCAACATCAATACCCATATCCTTAGCAATTTGAATGATACTTTTACGAGTAATTCCATCTAAAATTCTATCGTTAGTAGGACTCGTAATTAAGGTGTCACCAATTCTAATAAAGATATTCATAGCTCCAGCTTCTTCAATATATTCGTGAGAGTTATCATCCGTCCAAATTACTTGATTGTATCCTTTTTCGATTGCCAATTGTGTTGGGTAAAACTGAGCAGCATAATTACCTCCAGCTTTTGCAAAACCAACCCCGCCATTAGCAGCTCTTGCGTATTTTTCTTCAATCAATACTTTTACTTTACCTGCAAAATAAGCTCCAGAAGGAGCAGTACAAATAATAAATTTATACCCATCAGCAGGAGAAGCATGAAACCCTAATCCAGAAGCAAACATAAAAGGTCTAATGTATAAAGAGCTTCCATCATTGGTTGGTATCCAAGCATTATCAACTGCTAATAATTTTTTTAACCCATCCATAAAAATATCTTCAGGAATTTGAGGGATTACCAAACGTTCTGCAGATTTATTCAAACGCTTACAATTGTCTAAAGGTCTAAATAGCATGGTGTTTCCATCTGCATCTTTGTAGGCTTTCATACCCTCAAAAATAGATTGTCCGTAATGAAAAATCTTAGCAGAAGGATCTAAAGAAATAGGAGCATAAGGCTTAATAACAGGAGTCTGCCATTCACCATTTATAAAATCACATTCTAACATATGGTCAGAATATACACTACCAAAAGGTAAGTTGTTAAAATCTACATTTTCAATGTTCGATTTTTCTACACGTTGAATCTCTATATGAGCCATCTCTATTAGTATTGAATTAAAGCACAAATGTACATAAATTATTTATCTGATAATGTATGAAAACCTTGCTTTTCACAACGAATTATGTAACTTTGTAAGAACCACATAAAATCAATAAATTATGAAATATTATATACAAATTTGTTTCGTTACTCTTTTTATTTTTTCTGCTTGTAAACAAGAAAAAAAAGAAGTAAAAGCTGAGGATAAAGTTATTGCAGAAGTAAAGTACGATGCTTTTGGAACTAAAATTTCTTTGGATGAATTTATCAGTTCTGAAGAAATGTTGGCAAAGTTTAAAACCATGAAGGTTGGTGATACCGTTAATGTAAAGTTTGCCTCTGAAATTAAAGAAGTGTGTTCTAAAAAAGGATGTTGGATGAAATTACCTTTAGATAAAAATACTGAAACTATGGTGCGTTTCAAAGATTATGGTTTCTTTATGCCATTAGATTCTAAAGGAAGAGAAGTTATTGTAAACGGAAAAGCGTTTGTAAAAGAAACTTCTGTAAAAGAATTGCAACATTATGCAGAAGATGCAGGAAAATCTAAAGCTGAAATTGCACAAATAACAGAACCTAAAGTTGAGTTTGCTTTTGAAGCTGACGGTGTTTTAATGAAGGAATAATGAGAAAAGTATTTTTTCTATTTTTTTTAGCCGCTTTATCTTCATGTAAAAAAGAGGCTTCTAAAGAAATTGTAATCATAGAAAAAAAAGTAGTAAAGCAGTCAGAAATGGCTGCTTTAATGCTTGAAATGTATAATACTAACTTAGAAAATAAAAAAAGGATACTTGAAGGAGAAAGTCCTACTCAATATCCCAAAGATTTTTCTAAAATTTATTCTGCAAAATTAACAGACTCTACAGATAGAAATGCGTCTTTTAATGCCTTTTCAGATTTCTATTTATATACTTTAAAAAAAGTATATAATGCACCTAAAGATTCACTTAAGATTTACCACAATAATGCAGTAAATAGTTGTATATCTTGTCATGAAACTACATGTATAGGCCCAATACCAAGAATTAAAAAATTATTGATAAAATAACTTGTGAAAAGAGAAATACTTATAACTTCTGATGGATCTACCACAATTCATTTACCAGATTGGAATGAACAATATCATTCTAAAAATGGGTCTATTAACGAGACCTATCATGTTTTTATAAAAAGTGGATTAAAGGAGGTTGTTGCTGATACAATCTCTCTGTTAGAAATTGGTTTTGGTACAGGATTAAATTGCTTTATCACTTATTTAGAACATCAAAAAAAAATAGATTATGTTGGTGTAGAAGCATATCCTGTAACTCTAGAAGAAGTTGATAAAATGAATTTTATCTCAGTTTTAGGTGCAGAAAAAGAAAAACAAATTTTTACAAAAATGCACAATGTTTCTTGGGAAGAGAAACATCAAATTACAGATAATTTTTCACTATTAAAGAGAAAACAATTTTTTGAGGATATTAATGATGAAAATGCATTTCATCTTATTTATTTTGATGCATTTGGAGCACGAGTACAACCCCAATTATGGACAGTTTCTATTTTTGAAAAAATGTTTAAAGCACTTAAAAAAGACGGAATCCTAGTAACCTATTCTGCAAAAGGAAGTGTAAGAAGAGCAATGCAAGAAGTAGGTTTTAAAGTAGAGCGTTTGCCTGGACCTCCAGGTAAAAGAGAAATGTTAAGAGCAATTAAATTATGACTGAAAAAAAATTAAAGTTTCAAAGAAAATTTAGCAATAGAAGAATTAGAAAAGAATCTAAACCTAAAAAAGGACTTTTTTTAGTGTTTTTGTTGGTAATCGCTTTAGTTTTGTGGTTTAAAGCTGAAGCTATTTTAGATTATTTTTTTAACAAACCTACTACGCCTTAAACTTTCTGCCTTTCCAGTTATAAGTTGTGGTTACTGCTAAAACTGCAATAACGAGGTTAAATATAGGATATATAATACTTGCTGGAACATACCATTTTACAAAGTCCATTTTATGATTAAAAAATGATAAAGTAGGTTTAAATAAGCACCAATCTATGATTAATTTAATGGCTATAGGAATGTACATTGTTTTTATGCTTCCTATACATAAAAAGGAGAATACAAAAAGATTGGTAAGCACAATAAGAACACCTATTAATTTTACTTTTATTGAGTTAAAGTTACTGGTTTTTGCAGCCCATCTTTTTCTTTGTTGAATTAAACCTGACCAACTTTTTACAGGAAAAGTAGTAACAATAGCCGCTTGAGATTTTAAATAATGCACACTTTTTTTATCGCTTTTGATGAATTTTTCAAACAGAAAAACATCGTCACCACTTGCAATTTCAGAATTACCTTCAAAACCATTAAGTTGCAAAAAAATACCTTTCTTGTAGGCTAAGTTTGCACCATTGCATAAAAATGGAAAATCAATTCCAAAGCCACCAATAGTTGTGCCTTGCATACTCATAAAATCTAACAATTGAAATTGCTCTAATAAGTTGTTTTTAGCTTTGTAGTTTACTGGAGCAACAATCATCTTAGAATTATTTTTTTGGATGAAACTATCTAAGCTAGAAAGCCAGTTTTTTGAGAGAACACAATCTGCATCTGTGGTAACTATCCAGTTATGTTTTGCTTTAGAAATTGCTGTAGAAATAGCATCTTTTTTTGGGGATTTAGAAGTTCTATTGTTTTTTAAAACCTGAAAGTTAGTTTGAGAAATAGCATCAAAAAAATCTTTAATAGCAGCTACAGAGTCATCTGTAGAATCATCATCCACAAAAAGAAATTCAACCAACTCTTTTGGGTAGTTTAATAACTGAATGGATTGCAATAAATTAGGTAGATTTTTGGCTTCATTTCTAAACGGAATAATCACAGAGAATTTAGTGGTTGGGTTTTCTGAAATGTTGTTGAATTCATCAACTCTACCAAATCCAATGGTTAGTGCTATAATTAAAATAGCATAGAGCAATCCAATTAAGATTAAGAACCAAATCATTTTTGAAAGTTTGGGGTAAATGTGATCACAAAATAGCTGCCAATAATTGCAGGAATTGCAAAATTTAACATCCACATTACACTAACAATCGTTAAAATACTAATGGGGTCAATTTGAAAAAAAGTAAAAATCCAAACCGAAATAGACCCTTTTAAAACAACATCAAAAAAAGACAACATAGGAACAATTGAAGCGATTAAATATACAGAGGTTATTGCAGAAATTGCATCTATATATTCGATTTGTAGATTAAAAAGAAATACTAAAAAATAGAATTGATGCGAAAAAATAAGATATCTTAAAAATGAATAAACAGTTGTTTTTAAGTTGATTGAAAAAGGTATTTTAGAGATAAATTTTTTCACCTTTTGCACATAATTTTTTCCTATTTGAAAACTTTTTATGAGTAATACAAAAAATCCGAAAAGTAAAATTAACACGAATATCACACCAAAGGCTGAATCAAAATCAAAATTTATTTGATGTGTTGAGGCCAAATAAATAAATCCGATACTACCAAAAAATAGCGTTGCAATCAACTGATAAAAATTTCCAATAAAATTTAAACCAACAATTTTTTTTCTGAGAGGCTTTTCAAAATAAAGTGCTTTTGCACCATATTCTCCAATTCTGTTGGGTGTAATTAAAGAAGCTGTTAGCGATGAAAAGCATTGAATACTGGCTTCCCAAAAAGAAATGTTTTTAATGGTATTTACCAAGTTATTCCATTTTAAAATCTCAAAAAACCAATTTAAGGCACTAAAAACAACTAAAATTAGTACATTTTTAAATGAGAAAATCTGATGTTGTAACAGTTGAGATGATAACACAGAAAAATCAATGTTGCTTTTTAAAAATAGTTTTTGATAGATAAAAAAAACACACCCAAATACAATGGTTAGTTTTATTAGTAACCAAAAGAATTGTTTAGATTTGTATGAAAGCGAAATTTGCATCAACACAAAGAACGATAAAATTTGAGTAGTGAAAAAATCATTTTAGGAATTGACCCAGGAACCACTATTATGGGGTTTGGTTTGATTAAAATTGTAGGCAAAAAGATGGAATTTATTCAAATGAATGAATTACAGCTTAAAAAATATGACGATCACTACTTAAAACTGAAACTTATTTTTGAACGTACCATAGAACTCATAGACACTTATCATCCTGATGAAATAGCGATTGAAGCTCCCTTTTTTGGAAAAAATGTACAATCGATGTTAAAGTTAGGAAGAGCACAAGGAGTTGCTATGGCTGCTGGTTTGTCTAGAGAAATACCCATTACAGAATATTTGCCAAAGAAAATCAAAATGGCAATTACAGGTAATGGAAATGCAAGTAAAGAACAAGTTGCTTTGATGCTAAAATCTTTATTAAACTTAAAAACTCTACCCAAAAATTTAGATGCCACAGATGGTTTAGCAGCAGCAGTTTGTCATTTTTACAATTCAGGAAAAGTAGTTGGCGGAAAGAATTACACAGGTTGGGCAAGTTTTGTGAAGCAAAATGAAAAAAGAGTTAAGAAATGAGTGGAATTTATATTCACATCCCATTTTGTAAACAAGCTTGTTACTATTGCGATTTTCACTTTTCTACATCACTAAAAAAGAAGTCAGAAATGATTGCTTGTTTGGTGAAAGAAATTGAACTCAGAAAATCGGAACTTAAAGGTGCAATCATCGAAACCATTTATTTCGGGGGAGGAACTCCTTCTGTGTTAGAAGTTGATGAAATTCAGTTGATTATTGATGCTGTTTATCATAATTTTGATGTTGTAGAACATCCAGAAATTACTTTAGAAGCTAATCCTGATGATCTGTCTGAAGCAAAAATTATTGCGCTTTCACAATCTCCAATTAATAGATTGAGTATCGGAATTCAATCTTTTTTTGAGAAAGATCTAAAGTTGATGAACAGAGCACATAATGCTCAAGAAGCCAAAGAATGCATATCAGTAGCGATTTGCCATTTTGATAATATTTCTATCGATTTAATTTACGGAATTCCAGATTGTAGCAACCAAGAATGGAAAGAAAATATTGAAACAGCATTGCGTTTTGGTGTTCCTCATATTTCTAGTTATGCCTTAACAGTAGAACCCAAAACAGCTTTAGCGAGTTTTATTGAAAAAGGTATCATTGCAACTATAGATGATGAAAAAGCACAAGAACAATTTCATATTTTAATTGAAGAATTAGAACGCGCTAATTTTATCCACTATGAAACCTCTAATTTTGGAAAAGAAGGTTTTTTCAGCAAAAATAATTCATC
The DNA here is from genome assembly GCF_009832745.1 of Polaribacter septentrionalilitoris. GTDB lineage: Bacteria > Bacteroidota > Bacteroidia > Flavobacteriales > Flavobacteriaceae > Polaribacter > Polaribacter septentrionalilitoris. The sequence goes on from NZ_VRMJ01000008.1 coordinate 109,449, forward strand.
CTATTGGTTAGGGAAAAAGTATTTAGGAATTGGACCATCAGCACATTCTTTTGATGGAGAAGTTCGAAGCTGGAACGTAAGAAATAATGCAAAATATATTAAAGCAATTCAGCAATCTCAATTAGAAATTGAAAGAGAAACATTGTCTAAAAAAGACCAATACAATGAATATGTAATGACGGGTTTACGAACAATTTGGGGAGTTTCTCTAACAAAAATTGCTTCAGATTTTGGAGAGAAGTATCTAAAATATTTAGAAAATCAATCTAAAAAATATATTAAAGAAGAATTATTGTATATTGAAAACGAAATATTAAAAACCACAAAAAAAGGAAAGTTTTTGTCAGATGGAATTGCAGCTGACCTTTTTATGCTAAACTTGATTTAATACCATTTAATTTGAAAGCAGTAGTAGAATATAATTCAAGAAAAATAACAGTAAATATCTCTAATCCTATAGATATTTCTATTCCAATAGATACATCAAAGAAAAACGTAAATGCTTGGTATATAAAAGAACCAAAAATTTCTGCAGAAACACAAGAGGGTTATGAAATAAGTGTTGCAAATGGTGCAGTTGTTAATTTTAATAGCATTCATTTTAATCCGCATTCGCACATTACTCATACAGAATGTGTGGGTCATATCACCAAAGAAGTCCATTCTGTCAATAAAAATTTAAAGTACTTTATTTTTTTAGCAGAAGTGGTTACAATTGCTCCTTTGTTTCATAATGGAGATTTTCTAATTGGTGTAAAACAATTAAAAAAAGCTCTAGGAAATAAAAAACGAGATGCAGTTGTAATTCGCACATTACCTAATTTAGAAGAAAAAAAGAGTATGGATTACTCAAACACAAATCCAACATATCTGTCTGAAAAAGCGGCTATTTATTTAAGAGAAAAAGGAATTAAACATTTGTTGATAGACTTGCCTTCTGTTGATAAAGAAAAAGATGGAGGTAGACTATTATCTCATAACGCTTTTTGGAATACAGATGGTGAAATAAGAATGGATGCCACAATTACTGAGTTTATATATGTGCCAAATGAAGTTGAAGATGGTGAGTATTTGTTAAATTTAATGATTGCTCCTTTTGAAAATGACGCTACTCCAAGTAAACCAGTTTTATACGAAATTGAAAAATGAGAATAGCATAATTTTTACCTTTTTATCTAAAGTCTAAAACCACTTTTTACGCTTAAAATACCAAATAGAAACGATAGTAATTAACACCATAATTCCTAATAAAATAAAATACCCATATTTCATTTTTAATTCTGGAATATTTTCAAAATTCATTCCGTAAATACCTGCTAAAAAAGTTAGCGGAATAAAAATTACAGACAAAATGGTTAAGGTTTTCATCACTTCATTTAAACGATGACCTTGAATACTAAAAATCAAATTAATTTTACTTTCTAATTCTTGCAATTCGAAATCTATATTCGAAACCAAGTTGTTGGCTTGTTCTTTTAATTCGCTAAAATATTTTACATCAAAATTCTTGATTTCTATTTTTTCTAATTTGATGATGGTATCTTTTAGTCCTAAAGCAGCCTTTTTAAAATTAAATAATTCTTGCTTTCTTTTCTCTACCAAAGAAGTAAACTCTGGCGTAGGTTTTATATTGATTGAGTTTAGTTTATCTGCGCTTAAATCTGCATTTTTCTGATAAGCTTCTTCGTAATTGTCAACAATCGATTCTAAAATTAAAAACAATAAATAATCAGTTTTTTTTCGTCTTACAATTCCTTTGTTTCCTTCTAAACGCTCACGAATCCAATTAAAATAATCTCCTTCTTGTTCTTGTATGCTCCATAAAAATCCAGAAGATACAATAAACCACATTTGTTCAGAATCTAAAGATTTACTATCTGTTTTTAATATTCGAGTAGAAACAAAAAATAAATCATCTAATAAAATTACTTTGTTAGGATGCTCATCATCCATAAATAATTTCAGTAAAAAATCATCTAAATTATTATTTACAACAACAGATTTAAAAAGGTCTCTGTATTTATTTCCATAAGTGTTAACCCATTCAGTTGAGTTTGTTTTATTCGTTAACTTTACATCAGAAACAGAAGTATAGCAAGACTTTTCAAATTCTTTTTTGGAGTAACTTATTAAAGAAGTGTTTTTTAAAAATTCACTTTCCATTTTAAAAATAATTGTAGATTTGATTGATGTATAAAGATACTTTATTAATTTGATTTTTGCTCTATTTAAAAACCAACAGCATGCACATAGAACAAGTAAGAGATTTTTGTATGGCCAAAAAAGGGGTTACAGAGCATTTTCCTTTTGATGATGTTACGCTCGTTTTTAAAGTGATGAACAAAATGTTTGCTTTAACAGGATTAAAATCTTGGGAAGAAGGTGAGCCAAAAATCAATTTAAAATGCGACCCAGACAAAGCTCAAGAGTTAAGAGCAGCTTATGAAGGGGTAAATCCTGGTTGGCACATGAACAAAAGATTATGGAACACAGTAACCATAAATACCATTGATGTTTCTGAGGAAGTAATTAAAGAACTCATTAATCATTCTTATGATTTGGTTGTAAAAGGATTAACAAAAAAACTACAAGCTGAATTAAAAAATCTGTAATTTTCGATATTTTAGTGGAGTTGTCTTTTTAATTTCTTTAAACTTTCTATTAAAATTTGAAATATTATTAAACCCAGTTTTAAAGGCGATATCTGCAATAGAATTATCTTTTTGAGATTGTAACAATTTACAAGCATTTTCAATTCGTAATTCAGTTAAAAAACTAACATATGTTTTATTAGTGTGTTTTTTAAAATAAGTACAAAATGCATTTTTTGTCATATTTGCAACGTTAGCTATTTTTTCTAAAGAAATCGATTTGTGAGAGTTTGTAATGGTATATTCAAAAATAGTTCGCAATTTTTTTCCTTCTAAGTCAGAATATTTTTTTTGATATACAAAGTTTGATAGTGGTTTTGTTTCTGCCGATGAAATTGCTTTTAAAATCTTTAATAAAATAATAAAGCGTTCTAATTTTGTGGCTTTTTTTAAGCTCTTAAAAAATAAAATAATATGTTCTTTATTGCTTTCAATTTGTAAACCTTGCTCTAACTTTTTAAAGATATGCTTTAGTTCCTTAAATTCATTTTTTTCAAAAAAAGAATCTCCAAAAGAATCTTTTGTAAAAAAAAGACTCAACATTTTCGATTTTTCTGGTGTATTTTCTTCACTTTTAAACGCATGAGGTAAATTACTCCCAATAATAAAAAGATCATTTGTAGAATAGCTAGAAATACTATCGCCAACCAATAAGGTCCCTTTCCCTTTTTCTATAAAACTAATTTGAATTTCATCATGTTGATGCAGTTTATCATAAAAAATAAGCTCAATGTCTTCTTGATAAATCAATGCATTGTTTTCTGGTTTTGGTATTTTAAAAGGATATACTTTCATTTTTTTTGTTAAAATGTTGGTTTGTATGATTCCGGTTTTTCATAAAAATTGCATCGAGAACTAATTTAGAAATTAAAATTAATTATGATTAGCTCAACCTATCAAGTTTTAATATTTAATACAAAACTATTCATAATTAATTATATAAATACAATAATGAATAATATAATATAAAAAATGAATAATTTAATCTTATTTTTTAAGCAAGACTATTCATAATTTTATATCAATCAAATTATAACAAAATGAAATCTAATTGGGAAGGTGTAATGCCTGCAGTGTTTACATGGCTGAAAGAGTCAAAATCTGGCAATCTTGAAATTGACTTTGATACAACTCAAAAACAAGCAGCTGATATTTTAAAAACTCAAGGAAAAGGCGGAAGTAGAATGTGTGGACTTGTGGGTTCTGGTACTCTGGGTGAGAATAGCTATCTGAACAATAAACAGCGACTTTCTTTATTGAAATCCCTTTCTGAGGTTGCTAAAGAATATAAAGTTCCTTTGATCAGTGGGGCTTCAGCAGAAACAAAGGAGGAACTAGCAAAAATTATTGAAGGACTTGCAACAGTAGGAGTTGATACAGTTATGGTGATGCCTCCAAAAACCAAGGAGGTTCCTTCTGAAAAAGAAATGTATGAGTATTATTCACTTTCTGAAGCAACCGCAAAAGATGTAGGTGTAACAATCATGCCGTATAACAATCCTGATGCAGCAGGTTATCACGCACTCTCAACAGACCTTCTATTAAGACTTTCTGAGCTTCCTAAAGTAACCGCGCTTAAAGTATCGACTATAGATGTTTCAATTATTGAAACACTGATGTTAGAAAACAAAGATTTAAAAATTTTAGCAGGAGTAGATACAGTTACTGTACATGCAGGACTTGCAGGAGCATGTGGTGGAATTACAGGTGTAGGTTGTATCTTTCCAAAAGCTAGTGTTACAATGCAAGAGTATGTTTTAAATGGAGAATGGGCTAAGGCAAACAAAATTTCCCAGGCTTTAAATTCGCTGTCGTATTTAGATGCTCAACCGCTACTTTTGGAATATCTTAAACTGGCTATGGGAATTCATCATAATGATGTTGCTGGAGGTTTACGAACCTTTGGTAAGAAATTAACAAAACATCAAATTGATGATGTGCATGCAAGATATATTCTGGCGAAAGAAAGGCTTGAAGTTCTGGACTTAATAAGTTAATTCAACAAAAAAAAGTAGCTTACAAACTAGTAAAATTGAAAAAAAGCATTTAAAAAATAAGTAAAGATGATTACAGGAAAAAACTATATAGGCAATCAAAAATCTACCAAAGGAAATAAAACATACAAAACATTTAACCCGGAATTAAATAAAGAAAACGATACTGTTTTTACAGAAGCTTCTGAAGAAGAAATTAGTGATGCAGTAAATTTAGCATCACAAGCATTTAAAGAATACAGTACAATTTCAGGAGTAAAAAAAGCAGCATTTCTAAATGCAATTGCAGATGAAATTTTAGCTTTAGATGATGAGTTGGTGCAAGCGTATTGTTCTGAAACAGGTTTACCAGAAGGAAGAGCAAAGGGAGAAAGAGGAAGAACTATTGGGCAATTAAGAAGTTTTGCCAATTTAGTAGAGGAGGGCTCTTGGGTTGAGGCTACTATAGATAAAGCACAACCAAACAGAGAACCAATGCCAAGGTTAGATATTCGAAAAATGAATATTCCTTTAGGCCCTGTTGTGGTTTTTGGAGCAAGTAATTTTCCTTTAGCGTATTCTACAGCTGGTGGAGATACTGCAGCAGCCTTAGCAGCTGGTTGTCCTGTAATTGTGAAATCGCACCCAATGCATTCTGGAACAGGAGAATTGGTAGCTTCTGCAATTGTAAAAGCAGCAGAAAAAACAGGAATGCCAAATGGTGTTTTTTCTAACTTAAACTCAAGCGGAATAGAAGTTGGACAACAATTGGTAGCAAATCCAAAAGTAAAAGCAGTTGGTTTTACAGGGAGCATAAAAGGAGGTAGAGCATTACTAGATTTATCTGCGAAAAGAGAAGAACCTATTCCGGTTTTTGCAGAAATGGGAAGTATTAATCCTGTGGTCGTTTTGCCAGAAGCATTGGAAAATAGAAACCAAGAAATTGCAAAAACATATGCAGGCTCTATAACTTTAGGAACAGGTCAGTTTTGTACAAATCCCGGTTTAATTATTGGAATTAAAAGTGAAGCATTCAATTCTTTTGTAAATCACTTATCACAAGAAATTTTAGAGATAAATCCTTCTTGTATGTTGCATCCAAATATAAAAGAAGGATACAATACAAATAAAGAAAAAGTTGTTTCTCAAGAAAATGTTACTGTTACAGCAAATTATGAATCTGATGTTGCGAATAATCACGCACAACAAACTGTAGTTTCTGTTGAGGGAAAAACATTCTTAGAGAATTCAACATTACATTTAGAAGTTTTTGGCCCTTTTTCTATGGTAGTTCAATGTGAAGATTCAGATGAATTAGAAAAGATAATCGCTAATTTAGAAGGTCAATTAACAGGAACAGTTATTTCTGATAATGATGAAATTAAAAATTATTCAAATGTAATTGCTGCTCTGCAAAATAGGGTAGGTAGAATTATTTTTAATGGAGTTCCAACAGGTGTTGAAGTTTGTGAATCTATGGTGCATGGTGGTCCATATCCTGCTTCTACAGACAGTAGATTTTCTGCAGTTGGAATTAGTTCAATAAAACGTTGGGTAAGACCATTTAGTTATCAAAGTTGGCCTAATAATTTATTGCCTAAAGAATTACAAAATGAGAATCCTTTATCAATTTTTAGAACGATTGATGGAATTAGAACAAAAGATAAGATATAACTATGAGAATTTATAAAGTTCTTTTTGTTGCCTTTTTTATGAATTTATCTTGTAATAATGGAGAAGAAAAATGTGGAAATTCATCAGCAGAATTAGAGATCATTATTCAATCTCATCAAAGAAGACAATCTTATGATAAAAACAAGTATCCTTTAGGATTGTATACAAGAGAACATTACAAAGCTGAAGCAGAATATGCAGAAAACCAAATGCAATATTTTGGTTGTGTGGTTTTTGAAGAGCTTTCTGAAACAGAGCAAATCTCTTATGAATTACTAAAATTTGTGTTGCAAGATAAAATCGATTATTACAAGTTTGAACGATTTTTAAATCCCTTGCTGTCTGATTCTGGTTTTCATAGCAGTTTAAATTATCAAATCAAACCACTTAATAATTACAGGCAAGTAAAAGAATATTTAAAGAAATTAAATAGTTTATCAGATTTTGTAAATCAGCATTTTAAAAATCTAAGAGAAGGTTTAGCAAAAGGAGTTTCGCAGCCTAGAGTTATTTTTAAAGGGTACGAATCTACTTATAATGATCATATTGTTGATGATTTTCAACAAAGTCCATTTTACAAACCGTTTCAAAATTTACCTTCAAGTTTAAATGAAACGCAAAAGGATTCAGTTTTAAAGGCTGCAAAAATTGCAATAGAAAACACAGTAGTTCCTGAATTCAAAAGAATAAAAACTTTTTTTGAAACTGAATATTTACCAAAAACAAGAACAAGTTTAGGGGTTTCAGAAACCCCAAATGGTGCTGCTTATTATCAAAATAGAATTAATTTTTATACCACAAGCACACAATACACTGCAGAAGATATTCATCAAATAGGACTAACAGAAGTTGCCAGAATTAAAGCAGAAATGCAAAAAATAATTAGTTCTCTAAACTTCAAAGGAAGTTTTGCTGATTTTTTAAAATTCCTAAGAACGGACGAACAGTTTTATGCAAAAACACCAAATGAGTTGTTAATGATTGCGAGAGATATGGCAAAAAGAGCAGATGCAAAGTTGCCAAAATTCTTTAAAACCTTACCACGAAAACCTTATGGAGTTGCACCTGTGCCAGAAGCAATTGCTCCAAAATATACTGGAGGACGTTATATAGGGACATCAAAAAATAGTACAGAAGCTGGTTATTATTGGGTAAACACCTATGATTTACCAAGCAGAACTTTGTATACTTTACCTTCTTTAACGGTTCACGAAGCTGTTCCAGGGCATCACTTACAAGGAAGTTTAAATAACGAATTGGGAGATTCTATTCCGCAATTTCGAAAGAATTTATATTTATCTGCTTATGGAGAAGGTTGGGGATTGTATTCCGAATTTTTGGCAGATGAAATGAACATGTATACGACACCTTACGAACAATTTGGAAAATATACTTATGAAATGTGGCGTGCGTGTCGTTTAGTTGTAGATACTGGAATTCACGCAAAAGGTTGGACAAGAGAACAGGTTGTGAATTATATGTCAGAAAATACGGCATTATCACTTCACGAAATTAATACAGAAACAGATCGATATATTTCTTGGCCAGGGCAAGCTCTTTCTTATAAAATAGGGGAATTAAAAATTAGAGAATTACGTGTAAAAGCTGAATCTGAATTAAAAGACAAGTTTGATATTAGAGATTTTCATGAAGTAGTTTTAGAACAAGGAACTGTAACCTTATCAATTTTAGAAAAAAGAATCCATAATTATATTAATAAAGTGAAAAATGAGTAAACATATTTTTGTCTGTGTAGATGCACATACTTGCGGTAATCCTGTAAGAGTCATCAAAAGTGGAGGCCCAGAATTGCTTGGAAATTCAATGAGCGAAAAGCGTTTACATTTTTTAAAAGAATACGATTGGATAAGAAAAGGCTTAATGTTTGAACCTCGAGGACATGATATGATGAGTGGTTCAATTTTATACCCTCCACACAATCCAGAAAATGATTTTGCCATTTTATTTATAGAAACTTCAGGTTGTTTGCCAATGTGCGGTCATGGAACAATAGGAACCATCACTATTGCTATAGAAGAGGGTTTGGTTCAACCTAAAACTCCTGGAAAAATAAAAATGGAAGCTCCTGCAGGTTTGGTAGAAATAGAATATTCTATGAGTAACCAAAAAGTTGAGTGGGTAAAATTAACCAATGTAAAGAGTTATTTAGACGCAGAAAATTTAACCATAGATTCTCCAGAATTAGGCGAGATTACTTTTGATGTATCTTATGGAGGTAATTTTTATGCCATTGTAGATCCGCAGAAAAACTTTACTGGTGTTCAAGATTTTACAGCCTCTGAGATTATCAAACATTCACAAGTTCTAAGAGAATTAATTAATAAAAAATATCCAAATCAATTTATTCATCCTGAAAACCAATCCATAAAAGATGTAACGCATTTGTTATGGACAGGAGATACGATTCATCCAACTTCCAATGGTAGAAATGCTGTTTTTTATGGTGATAAAGCCATTGATAGAAGCCCTTGTGGGACAGGTACATCAGCAAGATTAGCACAATTATATGCCAAAGGAAAATTAAAAGTAGGAGAAGAGTTTATACACGAAAGTTTTATTGGAAGCACCTTTATTGGTAAAGTAGAAAAAGAAACTATTATAGGAAATCAAAAAGCAATTGTACCAAGTATTAAAGGTTGGGCAAAAATTTACGGACAAAATACCATAACTATAGATACAGAAGATGATCCTTATGCTTTTGGTTTTTCAGTAATTTAGAAATATGAACAGTGTAATGTTGAACATAGTTGAGAAATCTATAATATATAATTAAATAGATATGTCTAAAGAAGTTGTTATTATTGGAGGTGGAATTATAGGTCTATGTTCTGCTTATTATTTGCTTAAAGAAGGTCATAAAGTTACTGTAATAGATAAATCTGATTTTTCTACAGGGGCTTCTTACGTAAATGCGGGGTACATTACACCTAGTCACATTATTCCCTTATCTGCACCAGGAATAATCACAAAAGGTATAAAATGGATGTTCAATGCAGAAAGTCCTTTTTATGTAAAACCAAGATTAGATACCGATTTTTTAAAATGGGCTTGGTTATTTAAAAAATCGGCAACAAAACAAAAAGTAGCTAAAGCAATTCCTGTAATTAAAGATATTAATATTTTTAGTAGAGAATTGTATGAGGATTTAAAATCATCTGAAGATTTCAATTTTACATACGATCGTAAAGGCTTGTTAATGTGTTATCAAACAGAAAATGCAGGAGAGGAAGAATGGGAAACTGGTCAAAGAGCCATAAAAGAAGGCCTAAAAGTTGAAAACTTAACGAAAGATAAAGTTAAAAAACTAGAACCTAATGTTGATTTAAATGTTACAGGAGCTGTCTATTATCATTCTGACGCACATATGACACCTAATAATTTTATGCAAGAATTAAAAACATATTTAGAGCAAAAAGGTGTTATTATACTATCTAATGAAGAGGTTGTAGATGTAGATTTTAAAAACGGAACAATACATTCTTTAAGGACTAATAACCAAAAAATTAAGGGAGATAAGTTTGTGTTGGCAACTGGTTCTTGGTCTCAATATTTTGCGAAAAAAATAGGGGTAAATATCCCAATTCAAGCAGGTAAAGGCTATTCTATAAATGTAAAAAGAGAAACTAATATTACAATACCTGCTATTTTAATAGAAGCTAAAGTTGCAGTAACACCTATGCATGGTTTTACTCGTTTTGCAGGCACTATGGAAATAGGAGGAATTAATCATACCATGAATGTAAAAAGAATAAATACAATTGCAAAAGCAAGCGAATCTTACTATAAAGATTTGAAAATTTCTTTAAAAGAACAAAAGAATGCAAAATGTGGTTTACGTCCTTGTTCTCCTGATGGGTTACCATACATTGGTAAATCAAATAAGGTGGATAATTTAATCATAGCTACAGGTCATGCAATGATGGGATGGAGCTTGGGGCCTGCATCTGGAAAATTAGTTTCTGAAATTATTAGTGAATCAAAAACATCTTTAAACTTAAATCCTTTTTCTGTGGATAGATTTTCTTAATTTCGAAATTATGTTGAAATCAGAATTAAGAAAATTATACAAGCAAAAACGGCAAGAGTTAACCCAACTAGATATTGAGAGATTACAAGATAATCTCTATCAACAGATTTTTAATGTAGCGATTTCTGACGTAAAACACATTCATATTTTCCTGTCACTTAGTAGATTTAAAGAGATTGATACAAAACCAATAATCAATTATTTTAGAAATCAAAACAAGCAAATTGTAGTTTCTAAAAGTAATTTTAAAACAAATACGCTATCTCATTTTCTATTAGAAGAAGATTCAGAAATAGAAATAAATAGCTATGGAATTCCAGAACCTGTAAATGCAAAACCAATTACAGAACAAGAATTAGATTTGGTTTTTGTTCCGCTTTTAATCTCTGATAAACGGAATTATAGAGTAGGTTATGGAAAAGGTTTTTACGATCGATTTCTGTCTAATTGTAGAAATGATGTAAAAAAAATAGGTTTAAATTTCTTTAAACCTATTGCTGAAATTTCTGATGTAAATGAATTTGATATTGCTTTGGATGATGTGATTTATCCAATGTAATAAACTTTATTCATGACAACTACACCTTGGAGTCAAGAAATTATTGGTCTTTGTATTTAAAGGAAATCCTTGGTTGTATCCATCTTGTTCAAAATAGAATTTAGATCTTGTTTTATCATAATTTCCAATTTCGTTCATTGTATTGATATCATACAAACGACCATTAACCATCGTGTAAATTACAGAATTTGAGTTTTTGATATCTTCTAACGGATTTTTATCCATAATAATTAAATCAGCTAACTTTCCTTTCTTTAAAGAACCAATTTCATCACCTGCACCAATATATTCTGCTCCATTAATTGTTGCAGCTTTTAAAGCTTCGTGATTCGTTAAGCCCCCTTGTTGTAACATCCATAACTCCCAATGCGCACCCAAACCTTGTAACTGTCCATGAGCACCTAAATTTACTTTTACACCTTCTTTGGCTAATGCAGTTACGGTTTCTGAAGTTAACACATGTCCGTTTTTATATTCCTCTTCAGGCACCATAGTTCTATGTCTAGATCGAGTGTCAATTACATATCTTGGCGTATATTTTAGTAAGGTTTTGTTTTCCCAAACATTCATTTTTTGATACCATTCAAACTCACCATTCATACCTCCATAATTTACAATTAGTGTAGGGGTATATCCTGTTTTGCTGTTTTTCCAAAGTGATAATACATCTTTATACACAGGATTTACAGGAATGTTATGTTCAATTCCTGTATGACCATCAAAAATCATACTCATATTTGCATAAAAATTAGATCCACCTTCAGGAACCACGTTTACCCTTTGTTCTCTTGCAGCTTGCATAATTTGCTGACGTTGTTCTCTTCTAGGTTGATTGTAACTTTTAATAGATTTTGCACCAAAAGCTTTGGTTCTAGAAATTGCAAAACGTGCATCGTCTAAATTGTTTACCACAGCTTTAAAATCTCCTTCTGCACCATATAAAATAAAACCAGTAGAAAACATCCTTGGACCAACTATATTTCCGCTTTTTTGAAGCTCTTCCAGTGTAAAAGCAGCAGCAGTATGTACAGATGGATCATGAGCCGTAGTTACACCAAAAGCTAAATTTGCATAAAATTGCCAATGTTTTTGGGTACTTAATCCATTTCTAAATGCACCAACGTGTGCATGAACATCAACAATTCCTGGCATAATTGTTTTTCCTTTTAAGTCGTATACTTTTGCATCAGAAGGAATAGAAACTTTTCTTCTTTTTCCAAGTTGCTCTATTCTGTTCTTGTTGATAACAATGGTTCCGTCTTCAATAACTTCATCTCCTTCCATAGTAATAATTCTCACATTTTTAAATGCAATTCTACCTTCAGGAACATCAGATTTTACTTTTAAATTGATTTTAATACCTGGTGTATTACTTTCTCCTAGGTTTGTCTTCGCAAAAGGATCTGTTGTGTTATTTACAATAGATTTTGAAAAATAATCACCACCTAATGTCCAAAAAACTTCTTTATTATTGGTAGCCCAATGCAAGTTGATCCCTGCATTTTCAGACAAACTTTCTACCTTAAACGATTTTGTGTTTTGATCTAAATTAATTTCACTTCCGTTCATTACAAACGGAGCAACATATAATTTATGCAAATGAATAAATGCAATCCATTTGTTATCATGACTAGGCACAAGTCTATTGGCTAATTTTGAAGAAAAATGACTTTTTTCGTCTTCTCCATTCAGATTGACACTTTTTAATTTCTTAGTTAAACCTCCAAAAAAAGATCCTCCAGTTTGAAAGAAAATACGTTGATCATCACTAGAAAAACTAGGGAATTCTCCAGTTTTAGAAATTCTTTTGACTAGTGAGCCATCTGTATTTGCGATATAAATTCCAGTATTTTTTGTGAAATCATACCCTTGATCTCCATTCCCAGATTCTTTTCTATATACAATTTTAGTGTTAGCATTATTGAATTTTGGTGTTCTGTAAATTCCTTTTTCTTTGGTGATTTTAACCAAACCAGTACCATCCAAATTTATTTGATAAATAGCACCTAATTCCTCATCATTCCATGTTACAAACAAGATTGAATTTCCATCAGCAGAAAAACTAGGTTCTGCTTCAAAATCTAATAAAGTTGTTACTCTTGTTATAATTCCATCAGGTAAATTTTTCTTGTAAACATGACCTAAAGCAGTAAAAACAATCGTTTTTCCGTTAGGAGAAGTTTGTACATCTTTAATCATTTTAGAGGTAAATTCGGTTTTAAAAACCTTACGTTTTACACGATGTGTTTGCGCTAATTTTATTTGTTGATTTACTTGAAAAGGAATATTACTAACTTCTTTTGTATCAATATTTATGCTGTTTATTTTTCCTTGAGACCAAAATACAATTTCTTTGTTATTAGGCATCCACGCAAAATGAGGGTACACTCCAAAAACTGCCCAAGCTTCACTTTGATCTTTACTCAAATCTTCATAAATAGGATATTCTTTTCCAGTTTCTAATTCGTGGATATATAATACTGATTTTGTTCTTACTCTTTTTACAAAAGCCAGTAATTTGCCATCTTTAGAAACTACAGGTCTTGCAGCACCTCCAGGACCACCAGTTACTTGGTCTATTTCTCCAGTTTCAAAATTATATCGTTTAATAACATAAATTTGTTTATTAGGGTCTTTATTATATTGAAAAAACCCACCTGGATACATGTCTTCTGCATAATACAAATACTTACCATCAGGAGAAATTGATGGGTCATTTACATCTTGTTGATCATTTTTACGCTTTGTCAATCGCAATCCAGCAGTACCAGAAAGAGGATATTGCCACATTTCTCCAGCACCAACAGAGCGTTGAGAAGTATAATGTTTTCTTGCAACTAAAGACTTTCCATCTGGAGTCCAAACCGCATTATTTAACAATCTGTACTTTTCTTTGGTGATGGATTTTGCATTTTTACCATCAGCTGTCATCACCCAAATATTATTACCGCCTTCAACATCACTTGTAAATGAAATATATTTACCATTTGGACTAAATCTAGGTTGAACTTCATACGCCAAACCAGAGCGTATAATTGTGGTTGTTCCACCCGAAATTGGCATTTTGTAAATGTCACCTAATAAATCAAAAACAATAGTTTTTCCATCAGGAGAAACATCTAAGTTCATCCAAGTTCCTTCAGCAGTATCTAAATTGAAAGAGTTGTAGAGCCAAGTTTCATGAGGGTTGTTTACATCCCATTTTTTTTGGGTATCAACTTTTTTTTGACCGCTAATTTGAAAAGAAATTGCAATGATTAATAATAAGATTTTATTTTTATACATACGATTTATGTTGATAATTATTTTGGTTTTATAAATGTAAGAATTCTATTTTAGTTCTGTTTCATAAAGTCTTCCGTAAACACCTTTTCTAAGTAAAAAATAACATCTTTAACATTTTCTTTAGTAAAAGTGATAGGAGGTTTTATTTTAATGACGTTATGATCTGGACCATCAGAACTCATTAAAAACCCAAAATATTTCATTCTATTGATTAAATAGTCTGTTTTTTCAGCTAATGGATTAAGGTTTTCATCAACCAATTCAAAACCCAAAAATAAACCTTGCCCTCTTATATCACCAATAATTGGAAATTTTTGAGCTAATTTTTTTAATTCAATCTTTAAAAAATCACCAACTATTAATGCATTTTTCTGAAGTTTTTCTCTTTTTACTTCTTGTAAAACTTGGGTTGCAATTGCGCAAGAAACTGGATTTCCACCAAATGTATTGAAGAATTCCATTCCGTTTGCAAATTTTTCAGCTACCTCTTTGGTGCAAGCAACAGCAGCAACAGGGTGTCCATTTCCTAAAGGTTTTCCAATGGTAACAATATCAGGGATTACATTGTGCAATTGAAATCCCCAAAAAGTCTTGCCCATTCTTCCGATTCCTGTTTGTACTTCATCAGAAATACACAAACCACCAGTTTTTCTAATCTTTTTATATGTTGCCTCTAAAAAGCCTTTTGGCAATTCTACTTGTCCGCCACAAGAAATAATGGGTTCAATAATAAAACCACCCACTTTTTTATTTTGTTGATGAATTTTATCAATTAAAAGTTGCACTTCTTCAACATAGTTATCAGCGGTGTTTTTACCCCTATATTTTCCTCTAAAGGCATTAGGTATCGGAAAAATATGGGTGTTTTCTGGTTTTCCTTTACCTCCTTTTCCATCAAATTTATAAGAAGAAATGGCGATAGTTGTGTTTGTATTACCATGATAACCGTGTTCAGATGCAATAATTTCATCAGAATTTGTATTTGCCTTTACCATTCTAATTGCTAACTCATTGGCCTCACTACCTGAATTTACAAAATGTAAAACGGATAATTCTTCGGGTAAGGTTTCCAATAGTTCTTTAGCAAGTGTAGTAATATTTTTGTGTAAATAACGTGAATTGGTGTTTAATAAAGCCATTTGTTGTTGACCAGCCTTAACCACATTAAAATTTTCATGACCCACATGCGCAACATTATTTACAGTATCTAAATATTTTTGACCAAAATTATCTATTACATATTGATTGGATCCCTTTACGATATGTAAGGGGTGCTGATATTGTAGACTTAGACTTTTCCCTAAATGTCTTTTTCTATCCTCTAAAATATTTTGAGAAACATCAATTAAATTTTCTGTAAAACCGTCTAATTTGAATAGTAAATTAGGATCAGGACAAATACTTTTCCATACTTCAATTTGATGAAAATACCCAACACCAGGAAAATCATTTTTATAATCTAATAAAGACAACATTACTTGAAAATGCAGGTGAGGAGCCCAATTTCCATTTTCAGGATAGTTGGCCAATACAGCCACTTGTTCACCTTTTTTTATGATGTCACCAACAGCATGATGCTGAACGCTTTCTATGGTATTGTGTCCGTATAAAGTGTAAAATGTCAGTTCTTTTAGTTGATGTTTTAATACGATTAATCCTCCATATTCTTTATCGCCTTCATCGTTCACCGCAATAACTACTTCACCATCAAATAAAGCATGAGCAGGTGTACAGGTTGGTAACCAAAAATCTATTCCTAAATGGATGCTTCTGCTTTGTCTGCCATAATTTCCAATAGTGTCATATTCTGATGAGGTATATAAAGAACGAGGTTCTAAATAACCCCCAGTAAGTATTTTATTTGGAACTTCTTTTTGAAGTTGATCAATTTTAAATTGAAACAAATCTAGATTGTTAAATTCTTCTTGATGACCTGCAAACGTACTAGATACACTTAAATCTAAATGATGAATTTGATTTCTTTGTATTGTTGGAAACAAATCTACCAATGAGAAATTATGTTTTTTTGCCCAATTTTCAAATTTTTGTTGATTTGGATGTGCAGTATAGCCGCAAGCATTTCTAAAACTATAGTGCGCAAAATCTTTAGAAACTGTTTTCCATTTTTGTAACAAATTCCAAGCAGGTTTTTCACTAATTGTTAAGTACTCATTTTCTGGATTTTCTTTTTTGTTGATGGCAGATTTTGTAACTGAAATAACCAAACGAATTCCAATTAAAGTATATAAAAATTCAAGTTCTTTTTCTTGTAAAAGAAAAGAAGAGTTATAACCTCTTAGAATAGGTAAACAGATTTCTAACGGGTCTTCTGTATCTAAAATTGCATAAGCACAAGCAATCGCTATATCATTAATAATTTGTGTTTTTATGGCATCTCCAAAATCAATGATACTTGTTACTTTTGGATCTAATAAATCATAAGAAACAATAGTGTTATAATCATTGGCATCATTGTGTACAACACTTTTTCTAAGCAAATCAAAATTATTTTTATTGCGTTCAAAATCATCTAAAAAGTAGTTGACAATTGCTTTTTCTTCAGGATTAAATAAATGCAAATAATCTTTAACCCACAAGCATTGTGCAATATCCCAAACAAAGGTTCTAGTCGCTTTTGGATGCTCAAAATCTTGCAATAAATTTGTGATTTTACCCACAGTTTCACCTAAACTAAATTGTAAATTCTTTAATTTAGGATTTACGGTATTCCAAATTCTACCTTCTATAAAGTCTAATAATCGCACTTTATAAGTACTTTTATCCTTAGATGAAACCTCAGAAATCACCTTTCCATTTTTATCTAAAATTACTTTCGGTAACAGTATCTCTGAATTTTTGTGTTCAAGATGCTGTAATATTTTAGTTTGAAAATCGAGTTCTAATATTTCAACGTCCTTTGGAGCTATTTTTAAAATTAAGCTAGGAGAATCATCAACAGTTATCTTAAAATTTGCATCAATTTCTCCTGGTAATTTTGAGGCAGTTCCATTGATGTTATACAAAGTAAACAAGATGTTTTCTGCATCCTGAATAGTAAGTGTTTCAAAGGTAAAATTCATGAACTAAAAATAAGATAAAGTTTAGAAACAAACTCACTCGAATTTTTATTATTTGTAGCTTTGTGAAAAAGCAAATTATGGTTGTTAAAGGTAATATTGTAGATATTTTGAATCGTAAGATTTTTAAAGGTGAAGTTGTGGTTGAAAATGACAGAATTACAGATATACGAAATTCAAATCACCAAATAGAAAACTATATTATTCCTGGTTTTATAGATGCACATATTCACATTGAAAGCTCTATGTTGGTACCAAGTGAATTTGCAAAAATTGCTGTAACTCACGGAACTGTAGCTACTGTCTCTGATCCGCATGAAATTGCAAATGTTTTAGGAGTAAAAGGTGTTGAATTTATGATTGAAAATGGAAAGAAAGTTCCGTTAAAATTCAATTTTGGAGCACCAAGTTGTGTGCCTGCGACTTCTTTTGAAAGTGCTGGAGCTATTATTAACGCTGATGATATTAAATTGATGTTAGAAAATCCTGATATCAAATATTTAGCTGAAATGATGAATTATCCTGGTGTTTTGTTTGATGATGCAGAAGTATTTGCTAAAATAGAGCATGCTAAAAACTTAGGAAAACCAATTGATGGTCATGCTCCAGGTTTGAGAGGTGAAGATGTCTCTAAGTATATTGCTGCTGGAATCTCTACAGATCACGAATGTTTTTCTTATGATGAAGCTTTAGAAAAGTTGCAAAAGGGAATGAAGGTGATTATACGTGAAGGAAGTGCAGCAAAAAACTTTGAAGCTTTAATTGATTTACTTCCTGAATACTTTGAAAACATGATGTTTTGTTCTGATGACAAACATCCTGATGATTTGTTGTTGGGGCATATCAATGAACTGTGTGCAGGAGCAGTTGCTAAAGGTGTTGATGTTTTTAAAGTTCTACAAGCTGCTTGTGTAAATCCTGTAAAGCATTATGATTTAGAGGTTGGACTATTACAAAAAGGTGATTTTGCAGATTTTATTGTGGTAGATAATTTAACCAATTTTAATGTTTTAGAAACCTATATTAATGGTGAGTTAGTTGCTAAAAATGGAACTAGTTTTGTTAAAAATGTAGATTTCGAAATTTTAAACAATTTTAATACGAATAAAAAGAAAGTAGAAGATTTTAAGTTTGAATCATCATCTAAAAAAATTAGAGTGATTGAGGCTTTAGATGGCGAATTAGTTACAAATCAAATAGAATCAGCATCTTTAATTGAAGATAGAAACTTAGTTTCGAATACTAAAACTGATGTTTTAAAAATGACAGTTGTAAATCGATATAAAAATGACAAACCTGCAATTGCATTCATCAAAAACTTCGGGTTAAAAGAAGGTGCAATTGCGAGTTCTGTGGGTCATGATTCTCATAATATTATTGCAGTTGGTGTTTCTGATGAAATGATTTGTAAGGCTGTTAATTTAATTATCAAAAATAGAGGAGGAGTTTGTGCTGTAAATTCTAAACAAGAAAAAATTGTTTCTTTACCTGTAGGAGGAATTATGTCTGATAAATCTGCAAAAGAAACTGGAAAGTCTTATGCAGTATTAGATAAAATGGCAAAAGAAATGGGCAGTAAATTAAAAGCTCCTTATATGAGTTTGTCTTTTATGGCCTTGTTGGTTATACCTTCTTTAAAATTATCTGATAAAGGTTTGTTTGATGGAAACTCATTTCAATTTACTTCTTTAGAGATGTAAAAGTTTAAAATAAAAATAGTTATAAACTAAAAAAACTCCCGAAATAATTTCGAGAGTTCTATTTTTTTAATTTTCAGTAAGATACCAAAAACAACCTGAGATTGCTATCCTAAGTAAGTCATTAAAATTTTACTTCTAGAAGTATGTTTTAATCTACGAATTGCTTTTTCTTTAATTTGACGAACACGTTCACGAGTTAAATCGAAAGTTTCACCAATTTCTTCTAAAGTCATCGGTTGGTGTTCTCCTAAACCAAAATATAGTTTTACAACATCAGCTTCTCTAGGAGTCAATGTTTCTAGAGCTCTATTAATTTCAATTCTTAATGATTCGTGTAATAAAGTTCTATCAGGATTTGGAGATTCTCCAGAGTTTAAAACATCATATAAATTAGAATCTTCCCCTTCTATTAAAGGCGCATCCATAGATACGTGACGTCCAGAATTTTTCATAGATTCTTTTACGTCATTTACAGTCATATCTAATTTCTTTGCAATCTCTTCTGCACTTGGTGGACGCTCATTTTCTTGTTCTAAGAATGCGTACATTTTGTTAATTTTATTGATAGAACCAATTTTATTTAACGGTAAACGCACAATACGAGATTGTTCTGCTAAAGCTTGTAAGATAGATTGACGAATCCACCATACAGCATAAGATATAAATTTAAAACCTCTAGTTTCATCAAAACGTTTTGCTGCTTTGATCAATCCTAAGTTTCCTTCATTAATTAAATCTGGTAATGTTAATCCTTGGTTTTGGTATTGCTTTGCAACAGATACTACAAAACGTAAATTGGCTTTCGTTAATTTTTCTAATGCTCTTTGATCACCTGCTTTTATAAGCTGTGCTAATTCTACTTCTTCATCAGCTGTAATTAAGTCTACTTTTCCAATTTCTTGTAAGTACTTGTCTAACGATGCAGTCTCCCTGTTAGTAACCTGCTTTGTAATTTTAAGTTGTCTCATCTAATTCTTTGTGACTTTTAAAGGATTAATGTAATTGCTACATTTAATTATACGTTAGATTTTGAGTTAATGTTACAAAAAGATTAATTTTTTTTTCAAAGAACTTTATTTACCATTCAACGATTTAAGTGTACTACTAAACTTTTTTTTAAAAATAAGAGTGACATAATTGTTTTCTTCGTGTCATAAAAATAACAGAATTGAAAACATTAGTATTAAAAAGACTTTCAGACGAAGAATTGGTATTTAAAATAGCAGCAACAAATAATTCAGATTTGTTTGCAGAATTATATGACAGGTTCTCTAATGTGGTTTTTAATAAATGTTATGGTTTTTCTAAAAGTAGAGAAGAAGCAGAAGATTTAACACATGATGTTTTTGTTCGGTTATTTGTGAAGTTAAGAACCTTTAAAGGCAATTCTAAGTTTTCTACATGGTTATATTCTTTTACCTACAATTTCTGTGTAAATTATGTTCAAAGGAATAATTATAAGAAAAAAGAGAAAGTCACGGTTGTTACAGATCAAATAAAAGAAAATGATGCTTTTGATGAAGTTAACGATGCAAGTTTGTTTGAATTAAAATCAGAAAAACTAGCAAAAGTTTTAACATTAATTGATCCAGCAGAAAAAATGATTTTATTAATGAAATATCAAGACGATATGAGCATTAAAGAAATTATGGAAGTCTTAAAAGTTGGTGAAAGTGCTGTTAAAATGAGAGTTAAAAGAGCAAAAGCAAAAGTTGTAAAACTATATGATGAGCTGTAATAATTATGAAAAATCCTTTCAAGGAAATCCTCACCAAAAAAGAGGTGTCTAAGAATCTTAAAAGTAGGGTTCTAGATGATGTTGGTATGATAAATTTAACATACCATTTTGCTGATTTATTTTTAATGAAAGTTCCAGGTACTATTTCCGACATTTATATTGGAGTAGAAATATCAGAAAAAAAATAAGTTTAAATATAAAAAGTTGATAGAGAGTTGGGGGACTATCTATCTATTGTGATTTTTCACAAAAAGAAAGAGATCGCATTTGCGATCTCTTTTGATGTTTGTGTAATTTTTAGGTTAAAACAAACCATTTATTTGCGAATCTATTCTATCTATAATATATCCTAAATCTTCTTGATTATCAACAAAATCAATATTATCTACGTTTATGACTAATAGTTTTCCTTTAGTGTATTTAGAGATCCAAGCTTCATAACGTTCATTCAATCTGCTTAAATAGTCAATACTAATTGAGTTTTCATATTCTCTACCTCGTTTATGAATTTGACCTACCAATGTAGAAATGTCTGCACGTAAGTAAATTAATAAATCTGGAGGAGAAACTAAGTTTTCCATCAATTCAAACAAAGAAGAATAATTGCTGTAATCTCTGTTGGTCATCAAACCCATTGCATGCAAGTTGGGTGCAAAAATATGGGCGTCTTCATAGATTGTTCTGTCTTGAATAATATTTTTACCACTTTCTCTGAGTTCTAAAATTTGACGAAAACGACTATTTAAAAAATATACTTGTAAATTAAATGACCAACGTTCCATTTCTGCATAAAAATCATCCAAATACGGATTCTCATCAACAGACTCAAAATGTGGTTTCCATTTGTAATGTTTGGCTAAAAGTTTGGTTAGTGTAGTTTTACCAGCACCAATGTTTCCTGCAATTGCAACGTGCATATTTTTATTTTAAATAGGATGAAAAGGAATGCTAAAGGTAATAAAAAAACTAAAAACTTAGGTGCGTTAGCAAATCAATTTATATCCATAACCACGAATGTTTATAATTTGTATGTCTGTGTCTTTTTTTAATTTTTTTCTAAGTTTGCTAATAAACACATCCATACTTCTAGCATTAAAAAAATCATCATTTCCCCAAAGTTTATTTAGAATAAAACTTCTATCTAAAATCTGATTTTTCTTTTCGTGTAAATAAAATAACAATTCAGATTCTCTATGTGTTAACTGAATTGTATCTGAAGAATACTGCAAAGTTTGCTTAGTTTTATTAAAAATGTAAGTTCCTATTTTTATAGTTTCTAAGTTGGGTTTTAGTTCAATTCGAGATAATAAAGCCTTAATTCTTACAATAAGTTCTTCCATAGAAAAAGGCTTTTTTAAATAATCATTTCCACCATGGTTAAAGCCTGCAATAACATCTTCTGTTTGAGATTTTGCTGTAAGAAAAATTATAGGAATTATTTTGTTGTTTTCTCTAATTTCTTTCGCTAAGGTAAAGCCATCTTTTAGAGGCATCATTACATCCAACACTAATATGTCTGGTTTTTCTAATTTGTAAAAATGTAAAGCTTCATCTCCGTTTTTTGCATGAAATACAATAAAATCTCGAGACTCCAGACTCTCTTTAACAATCATTCCTAAACTTTCCTCGTCTTCGGCTAAAAGTACTTTTACTTTACTCATTAGGAATATTTATTTTAAAAGTTGTTTTGTTTTTGTCTGATAAAAGTAATATTTCTCCATTATGTTTTTCAACAATTTTTTTACAATAATACAGTCCAATTCCAAACCCTTTTACATTATGCGTATTTCCTTTTGGAACTCTGTAAAACTTATCAAATATTTTTTCTTGTTGATTTTTTTCGATTCCTTTTCCGTCATCAGCAACAGAAATTTCAACAGAGTTTAAAACAGAATTAATGTTAATTTGTATAGTTTCACCTCCATATTTTACAGCATTGTCTATTAGGTTAGAAACACAGTTTTCAAAATGAAATACATCAACATTAATATAAATAGGTTTTTGGTTTGTTGAAAATAGTAAAGTTTTGTGTTGTGTTAACAGTTTGTATTTGTTTACTAATTTTTCCATCAATACAACAAGATCTATGGTTTCTTTTTTCAGCAACAATTGTTCACTGTCTAAAGTAGCAGTTTCAAGCAATTTTTCTACCATTTGATGTAATTTTTTTAATTGAATAGATGACATAGAAAGATACTTTTTTGTTTTTTCTTTATCCTCTAAAACATTAAAATTTTCTATAGCCTCAATTGCAGTAGATACTGTGGCAATTGGCGTTTTAAATTCGTGAGTAATGTTACTAATTAAATCGTTTTTTATGGTTGCCAATTCTTTTTGCTGATTGATGACCTTTAGTAAATAAAACAAAGAGGTAATTACGGCTAAAGCTAATAATAACGATAAAAATATACCAAAAGAACTTCTTTTTAAAGCTTCTAGATTAGAGCTTAGGTATACTAATTCAAAGCCTTCATTTTCTTTTGCGTAAGTAGATTTAGACTTAACAACGGAAAAATCATTTTTTAAAATAGTATCTTTTGTTTGATGAAATAACGTATCATTTTTTAGATGATGAAAACTATATTCTATAGTAATTTCTTTCTGTTTTAATTGATTTTCAATTAAAGAATCTATTTTATCATATTTTATGGTCTGGTCTAAAAACGAGATAAAAATTGGCTTTAAATTACGAATAACTTTTAAGCTATCTGCGGCTCTTTTTCCTTTAAAATATTTTACCGAAGTTTTGGAACCATCTGAATTTAAAGTAATACCCTGTTTATCATCTAAAAATTGAGTTAAAACTTTGGTTTTCTTTTGTTTTTTAGCAACTATACTGTCTATTTTAGTGTTAAAATTAGTGACAAATTCTTTTGTAGAATTCATCATAGAATCTATTTTTTCTTTAGATAAATTATCATCAGATGTAATTTTAATATTGTTTATAGTAACTTTTGATTTTTGGTTTTTAGTATTTTTTTTAATTTTTTTTATAATATTTTCTACACTACTATTTTTAAATGATTTGCTATTAGAGTCCTTTGTGTCAATAATAGTTAAAAAGTTACTTTTTGCCAGTAAAGAAAAATATTCTTCGATAGCATTGTCTAAACTTAATTGTATTTCATTGGTTACTTGCCTTTTGTTTTCTTCAAAATTTTTATAATTCCAATAGAACTGTATGGCAATTGTAAATGCAATTGTAACTGAAATAAAATAGAAAATCCAATTATATTTTTTTGTGTTCATAGGTCAAATATAGTTAGTAATTTTAATAAAATCAGTTGGTTAACATTCGTTAACACTCGTTAACTGTAAAATGTTCTGTTGTGTTGCATCTTTGTAGTGTTCAATTTAAAAAACAATATTATGAAAAAACGAACCACTTTATTTTTACTAATTATTTCACTACTTATAAATGCACAAGAAACTACTACAAAAGCAACTTACTCTAAAGATAAAGTTTCTAAAATAACTTCCCTGACCTTTTCAGCAACTTCAGTAAAAGATTTAGAACAGATAAATTGGAAGGATGTAAAATCTATTTTTGAAAACAACAAACCTAGTGAGAATATTGCATTGAGTTTTGAGTTGGATTTAAAAGAATCTAAAAATAAATTTAAAGGAAAAATGGAAGTTTCTGGAGAAACAAAAAACATTGACACGCTAATAACTAAATCAAAAAAAAATATACAAAAGCTAATTAAAATTTCTAAAAAATACTAAAACACTAAATTATGAAAACACTATTAACAACATTTGCATTCTTGATGGTAGTATCATTAAATGCACAAAAATTTCAAGGAAAAGCAGTTTATAAAACAAGCAGAAAATCGAACGTTAAATTTGGCAACGATAAAAATTCTAAAATGTCAGATGAAATGAAACAACAGCTGCAAGCGAGGTTGCAAAAAATGAATCAGAAAACTTATATTTTAGATTTTGACAAATACGAATCTGTCTATAAACAAGATGTTGCATTAGGTGCACCAAGAACTAAAGTTGGTGGAGCTCAGATAAAAATGATTTCTTTAGGAGGTGGAAGTAGTACTGTTTTGTATAAAAATATAAAAGAAAAACGATACGCAAAACAGACAGAAATACAAGGTAAACGCTTTTTAATAAAAGATGAAATAAATAAACAGGATTGGGTAATGTCTTCAGAAACAAAAAATATTGGAAAATATACCTGTTATAAAGCTACTTATACCAAAGAAGTAGAAAGTAAAAAAGCAACATTTGTAGATGGTAAATCAGAAATAAAAACTACAAAAGAAAATGTAACTACAACAGCTTGGTATACGCCAGAAATACCTTTAAGCAATGGTCCTGATAACTATCAAGGTTTACCTGGTTTAATTTTAGAAATCAATGATGGTAAAAATACCATTGTTTGCACAGAGATAATTATAAATCCTTCTGAAAAAATAGTCATTGAAGAACCTAAAAAAGGGAAAGTAGTTAATCAGAAAAAATTTAATAAAATTCAGGAAGAAAAATCTAACGAATTAATGGAAAAATTTAAAAGTAGAAATGGTATGGATTTAGGAAATGGTATCAATATTAAAATGGGAGGGTAGTTTTAGTATTATGTTAAAGTTTGTTAAAGCCAATTAAACTTTATTCTTATAGATATGTCTTATGCTTAGGGTTCTTGATTTATTAGAAATATAAAATGATTTTTAATTTTAGAAACAACAAACATTTGTATTTTTTTAAGACTCTTATAAATTTTAACACATATTTTTGACTAAAACTTAAACAAAACGTATGAAATCAATTTTTACTTTTTTACTAGCATTAGCAGCTACTGTTACTTTTGCTCAAAAAGATTTTCAAGGAAAAGCAGTTTACATGTCTAAAACTACACTAGATATGAGTAGTTGGGGAAGCAGAATGAACAGCATGTCTGAAGCGCAAAAGAAACAAATTGCAGAGAGAATGAAATCGATGCTAGAAAAAACATTTATTTTAAGTTTCGATAAAACAGCATCAATTTATAAAGAGGATGAAAAATTATCTGCACCTGGTGCTGGTGGTGGAATGAGATGGGGAGGAATGACTGGTGGAGGAACCAAATATAAAAACACTAAAGATTTAGTGGCTTTAGAATCTACAGAGTTTTTTGGAAAAAACTTTCTAATTTCAGATGCTATGGAAATGCCACAATGGGAATTGGGTAGTGAAACTAAAAAAATTGGAGAATATGTTTGTTACAAAGCAACACTTACCAAAGATGTAGATGTTACAGATTGGCGAAACATGAGAAGAAGAAATAGAGATAATGATAAGAAAAAAGACGATGCTAAAAAAGATTCTACAGAAACTGTAAAAGTTACAGAAGATATTGAAATACCAAAAAAAATAACAGTTACAGCATGGTATACACCACAAATACCAGTAAGTAATGGTCCAGGAGAATATTGGGGGTTACCTGGTTTAATTTTAGAAATTAACGAAGGTAGAACCACTATTTTATGTACAGAAATTGTACTAAACCCATCAGAAAAAATAGAAATAAAAAAACCAACAAAAGGTGATGAAGTTACAAGAAAAGAATATGTAAGTATCATTACAAAAAAGATGGAGGAGATGAGACAAAATTTTAGAAGTAGAGGAAGAGGAAGAGGAAGATTCTAATTAAAAAAACTAAAAAACACAATGAAAAAATTACTACTATTAACCATCTTTATGGTTTCATTTATTTCTAGTGCCCAAGTTAAACTTACAGGTGTTGTAAAAGATAGTATAGGTGAGCCCTTAGAAATGGCAAATGTATTGGCTATCAATAAAACTACTAAAAAAATGGCTTCTTATGGCTTTACAGATGCTAAAGGAAACTACAAGTTAGACTTAGATAAAAACAGCACATTTGATATCAAAATTAGCTACATAGGTTTTAAGACGGCCAACTTTGTAATAACTACAACAACAGAAAATATTGTAAAAAATATTACTTTAAAAGAAGATAATTCTTTAGACGAAATTACAGTAGTTTCTAAAATGCCAGTTACCATTAAAGGAGATACTATTGTTTATAATGCAGACTCCTTCTCAAATGGTTCTGAACGTAAGTTAGAAGACGTAGTTGAAAAGTTACCTGGAGTAGAAATAAATGATCAAGGACAAATAGAAGTTGAGGGTAAAGTTGTTGAGAAAATAATGGTAGATGGAAAAGAGTTTTTTAGTGGTGATACAAAACTAGCGTTAAAAAATATTCCATCAAATGCGGTTGATAAAATTCAAGTACTCAGAAACTATGGTGATGTAAATCAATTAAAAGGAGTTCAAAATAATCAAGATCGAGTTGCAATGAACATCAAATTAAAAAAAGGTAAAAAGAATTTTTGGTTTGGAGATGTATATGCTGGTGCTGGTTTTACTCCAAGTGATGATTTATACCTGTTTCAACCCAAATTATTTTATTATAACCCAAAATATACATTAAATGTAATTGGAGATATCAATAATTTAGGAGAGGCTGTTTTAAACAGAAGAGATTTAAGAAGTTTTAGAGGTGGTTTTAGAAGTCAAAGTCCATCAAATGGAACTAATATTAATTTAGCAAGTGCAGGCATTGGTTTTTTAACCCCAAATGCAAGAAATGCGAATAGAATAGAAACTAAGTTAACGGCTTTAAACTTTAGTTATTCACCCAATAAAAAACTAGATTTAAGTGGATATTTAATATGGTCTAGTAACAGTAATGGACAAAGAAATAGAAATATTATCAATTATAATGATCCTGCAATTCCAGATGATGTAACAGATAACACAACAGATCAAACTAGTAATTCTGGATTATTCAATTTTAAAACGATTTATAAGAAAAACATCAACAATCAATTAAATTATGATTTGAATGGTCGTTTTACAAACGAGTTTAGATTAGATAATGGTACGTCTCAGATAATAGGTAATAATGTACCTATTATAGAAAATGAAAAGGCAACACCATTTACAATTAATCAGAATTTAAGTTACTTTTATACAGCAAACGAAAACAATATTTTTGCTTTAGAAGTGCAGCATCAATTGCAAGACGAAGATCCTTTTTATGTTTCTTCTATAGAAAATTTAAATCAAGATCCAAACAACAATGCAGATGGTTTTGATGCGGCAGCAGATGTTTTAGGTTTAGATAAAACACAACAGTTTTATACTTTAGAACAAGATAGACGTGTTAAATCAAATCAATTAGATGCCAAGTTAGATTACTATTATATTATTAACAATAAAAGTAACTTTAACTTTGTTGGAGGTACTATTTTGAGTAAACAAAACTTTGATTCTAGGTTCTTTCAATTGCTAGATAATGGCAGTACATTAGATCCCAGTTTAAATATTCCAAATGTTGCTAATGCAAGTAATACGAATGATGTAGAATATAATTTTTCAGATATCTATGCAGGTATGCGTTATCGTGTAAAAGCAGGTATTTTTACTTTTAGACCAGGTTTTACTGCGCATTCTTATAATTTAAACAATAATCAAGTAGGTGTTGTATCAGATTTTAAAGACACTTTCACAAAAATTTTACCAGAATTAAATATTATTGCTCAATTTAAAAAGAGTGAAAGTTTGCGTTTTAACTACAGACAGCGAGTTAATTTTACAGACGTAAATCAAATTGCAGAAGGTATCGTTGCTAGAAATTTTAATTCTTTTTTCTTTGGAAATAATGATATAATGAATGCACAAGTTGAATCTATTAATTTAAACTATAGTAGTTTTAATTTGTTTAACAACTTGTTTGTTTTTGCGGGAGTAAATTATAACAAAACTATGGAACAAATTGCTTCAATTGCAGATTTTGTACCTGACGTAAACAACCCAAATGTTAGATCTAATGTTTCAACAAATACCAATTTAAACTTGCCTTTTGATATTGAATCTATTTCTGCTTTTGGACGTGTTACAAAAACTTTTGGAAAGATTAGAACAAGTTTTAATGCCCGTTTTTCAGACTCTCAAGCATATCAATTATTTGGATCAGAAACAACAAAATTAAATACACAAAGTTATTCGATTACTCCAGGGATTAGAACTAATTACATAAAAGCACCTAACGTTAGTTTAAATTATAGAGCTTCATTTTCAGACCAAAACAGAACAGAATTAGGAACAGGAAATACTTCTAACTTTAAATCGGTTACACACGCACCGTCTATAAATTTTGATGCTTATATTTGGAATTCTCTAACAGTTAGATCTGATTTTTCTTACAATGAAGTTATACAAAATGGGCAACATCAAAATTCTTTTAAAATATGGGATTTTTCAATGTCATATAGAAAAGATAAAGATGCAAAATGGGAGTATGAGTTTCAAGCAAGTAACATATTGGGCACAGAATCTAGAGTAAGTGTTAATAACGGAAACATTTCAAACTCAATTAATGAAACTTTTATTTTACCAAGGTTGGTAACATTTAGAGTACGTTATCAATTATAAAATTTGCAATTTAAATCATAAAAAAAAATGGCTCAATTTATTGAGTCATTTTTTATTTACTTTAGTATTTTCGCACTATGAGTTTATTGGCTTCAAAATCTCCTTGGTATGCAGCAGGAAAAAGTATAGGTTTATTATTCTTTTTTATGTTAACGGGTCTTTATTTAGATAGTTATCATTTTGTAAAAATAACCCCAAATGCACAATGGTATGCCAATGCAGTTATGTTTATAGTAACCACTATTGTTTTTTTACAAGTAACCAAACGTTGTAAAGAACAAATGATTTCTGCTATTTTAATTGCTATTTTTGGTGAGTATTTATTTTCAATTGTTATGGGAATGTATACTTATAGATTAGGTAATGTGCCGCACTATATTCCTCCAGGACATGCATTGGTATATGTTGCTGTTTTATATTTTTCTAAAGCCAGTGCTATTATTAAATACAAAACACAACTAGAAAAAGTATTTACAATTTTTATTTTTATATATGCATTGGTATTTTTAATTTTTAAAAATGATGTTTTTGGTTTTGTGATGACCATTGCCACTTTATTAATTTTAAGAAACAAACCAAGAGAACGTTTGTTCTATTTAACAATGTATATAACAGTTGCTTTTTTAGAAATTGTTGGTACCAACTATTTATGTTGGAAATGGCCAGCTACAGCTTGGGGCGTTTTCGATTTTTTACCAAGTCATAACCCACCAAGTGGAATTAGTTTCTTTTATTTTTTACTTGATTTAGGCTCATTATGGATTTACAAACAGCGTCATAAATTAGCTTGGGCAAGAATGAAAAATATCAGAAAAATAAAAAATAAAACTTTGGTTTTTGTAAACTAAAAGTCACTTACATTCGTTACCATAATAAATTAATTGTCAGGTTGATTGATTAAGAAATCTAATTATTTGTAAATTTTTAAAATGTCCATAAAAGTATCATCAGTTACAAAAAACTACCAAGCACAAAAAGCGTTAAACAACGTTTCTTTTGAGGCTAAAGACGGACAAATTATAGGTTTTTTAGGGCCAAATGGCGCAGGAAAATCAACAATGATGAAAATCTTAACAGGTTTTATAAAACCTAATAAAGGTAAAGTTTTAGTTGATGATATAGATGTATTACAAAACCCAATTAAGGCGCAAGAGATAATTGGTTATTTGCCAGAACACAACCCTTTGTATACAGAGATGTATGTTCGTGAGTACTTGCAATTTCAAGCCTCTATTTATAAAGTAGATAAAAGCCGAATTGAAACTTGTATCAATAAAGTTGGTTTAACTTCTGAGGCACACAAAAAAATAAATCAATTATCAAAAGGATATCAACAAAGGGTTGGTTTAGCAGCTACCATTTTACACGACCCTAAAATCTTAATTTTAGATGAACCTACAACTGGTTTAGACCCAAACCAACTGGTTGAAATTAGATCTCTAATAAAAGAATTAGGGAAAGACAAAACCGTACTTTTTTCTACACATATTATGCAAGAAGTTGAAGCTGTTTGTGATCGAGTGATCATCATAAAAAAAGGGGAATTAGTTATTGATAAAACCCTTATAGATTTGCAACAAAACAATCAACAAATCATAAAAGTTATTTTTAATTTAGAAGTTGAAGAATCTCAAATTAAAACACTTGAAAACCTTGTTGTATCAAAAAATATAGGAAATAATACTTGGCAACTTACTTTTAAATCAGAAGAAGATATGCGTTCTAAAATCTTCGATTTTGCTCAAGAAAATGGTTTTAAAGTGTTAGAATTAAGTTCTGAAAATAAGACTTTAGAAAGTTTGTTTAGAGAATTGACTTTACAATAAAGTTATTTGCCTACAAAATGATAGACCTCACAGGTTTTCAAAACCTGTGAGGTCTTGTTGTTTTAAAAAAATCTTTGAATTATTGCTTTTGGAGTCTGTAATACGCGTTAAGGATTTAGTCTTTCTTCAAGCTCAAAAGAGTTTTTTGTTTGATCTCTTTTTTACTTTTTCAGCAAAAAGAGTGATTGTCTTTCGTCTACACTCAAGACAAAATCTAGCCTGACCTGAAAGGGAACGCCCTAAAAATTTTAATAAGTTAAATATTGATAGGCTTCAAACAATGTAGGAAAAACCAAATGACTCCCAGCTGCTTTAAGCTCTTCCTCAGGGTATTGAGTTAAAATACCAATAGGAATCATACCTGCTGCTTTTGCTGCTGTTGTGCCTGTTAAACTATCCTCAAAAACCCATAATTCTTTAAAATCACTTTGTTTAAAACCCAACGCTTTTGCTAAAGTTTTGTATGCTTCAGGATGAGGTTTAGGTTTCTCATAATCTTGTACACCAAAAACTGTTTTAAAATCTAAATTTAGATGATAAACACTGTTCTTTAAAAATTGTTTGGTGGCGTTACTTGCAATACCATAAGGAATCTTTTTTTCTGATAAAAAAGCCGTAAATTCTCTTACACCCGGCAATAATTTAGGTACTGTAAAATAGGTGTCTAAGTGTTTATCTTTTAACTGGTATAATTCTTTTGTTTGGTCATTTTTACCTATAACACTACAAAAATATTCAGCAATAATCATGGGTGATTTTCCTGAATGAAATTTTGGGAAAGGCACAATTTCTTGATCAAACAGTTCTTTGAAAGCCGATTTCCAAGCAGAAAAATGGCTTTCAAAACTGTTTACAATTACACCATCAAAATCGAATAAAAATCCTTTAGGCAATTTCATTTACTAATTTTTTAGCACCCACTAATTTTGTTAAATACGGGTTTAAAAACTTATTTGTGGGGTCTAATTCTTGTCTAACTTCTTTAAATGCTTTCCATTTTGGATAAATTTGAGACAATTCTGCATCTTTTGCTGCAAAACGTTTTCCCCAATGTGGTCTACCACCATATTTTAAGAAAATATTTTCTATAGTTTTAAACGCTTCATAAGTATCTGCAGTTGCTGCATTTCTAGATACACAACCCATGGTTACTGTATCGTGTCCATAGGCATAACTTAACCAAGATTTGTCTTGATATACAAAACGCACATCCATTGGAATATGAATAAATGACTTATTATTCCATTGGTTAATAACTGTTTTTAATTCTTTAAAAACTTCTGGAAATTTATCTAGACTTACTGTCCATTCTGCCAATTCTAAAGTAGATCCTCTAGATTTGGTAACAGTGGCTTGGTACAGAGTACCTTTATGTTCTTTTTTAGAGTTGAAGAAAGCTTTTGCAATAATTTTATTTGCAATTGAAGTTATCCAAGGAAATTTATGAGAATACTTATACAATATTTTAGAAACCGTTCTTCTATGTTTTAAGTATTTAGGGCCTGTATTTTCAATTACTTCTTGATTTTTGTCAATTTTATCTCCAGTAATCACATATCCTGTATCTGTGTGAGGCAACCATAAAATTCTTAAAAAGTCGTGCTTTTTTAATCTACTTTTAATTTTTGGCAACCATTCGCTATCTTTTTCTGGACCTTCCTTAATATGCAATGTGTAAGCAGGTTCACATTTAAAAGTTACTGTAGACATTACACCTAACATCCCTAAAGAAACGCGAACTGCATCTATTAAATCATCGTTTTCTGTAATGGTTTTTACGCTTCCATCAGCAAGTACTAAGTTACATTCGGTCATGTATTCACATAACAATTTACCACTTGTACCATGGGTTCCTGTAGCTAAAGCACCACCAATGGTAATGGTATTAATATCAGGTAAACAAGGTATACACCAACCTACAGATTCAACAGCTTCTAGTAGCTCACTTAAGATTAAACCAGACTGAACTGTAATTGTTTTTGCATTATAATCGTAAGAAACAATTTTATTATAACTTGTCATATCTATCAACACATCAGTACCAGCGGCAATATCTGCAGAGGACTGTTTGCTTCCAAAAAAACGTATTTTTTCATTATTAGCTACAACTTTTTGAAGCTCCTCCTCAGAAGTAATGTCATACTTTGTAAGGTAGTTATACTTTAGGTTTTCATTCCAGCTAACCCAAGTTCCGTTATTTTTTTGTTTCATGTTAATTTAATTTTGTTAAACAAAATTACAGAATAATAAGGTTAACGAAGTTTTTAAAATGTTAAGAAAAACCAAATTGAGTTTCTAATAAAAATAGATGTGATATTTAATGAATTCCTTAAAATAATCCTTTTAAAAAAGTCTTTTTAATTATAATCATGAATATGCATACTCTTAAGGTGATAAAAAAACAATTAATTTAGTTTAAAGTTAATCTGTTGTTGTTCTAAAATGGCCAACAATTCATTAGAAACTTTAATTTTTGTGTTTCTACTAGGTAAATTCACTTCTATTTTATCTCTTGCATCCCAAATGGTAAATCGTAAAGATTGTTTACCTATATTATTTTTTAAAATACTTTCTAGATTTAGAATATTTTCTTCGTTAACTTCTTCGACAGGGATTTTTATAGTGAGTTTTTTACATAACTCGTCCATAATATCATGTAATAATTTAAAATCTGTAAATTTAATTCTAGGCTCTCCAGTTACACCATCTTTATTAGTCCAACCTGGTTGAATGGTCGCTCTCACATATAAGAATGAATTTGGAACTAAAAAATGTTTGTATTTTAAGTATTCTTCACCAAAAATTCTGAACTCATTACTATCTCCATAATCTTCAATAGTAAATGCAGCCCAACCTTTTCCAGCTTTAGAAACTCGATGTTGCACATCTGTAATAATGCCTGCAAAAGATAAATTATTACCTACAATCTTTTGTAAATCACTTTTAAAATCTTTTAATTTGGCATTACAAAAAATCATTTCATTCTTAAAATCATCTAAAGGATGTGCAGAAATGTACATTCCAATAACTTCTTTTTCTTGTGATAATAATTCCATAGTACCCCAAGTATCACATTCTGGAATATCAGGTTCTGGAAATTGTACATTAGATGCTTCTCCAAATAAAGAAACTTGGGCAGAATTTAAGTTTTCTTGGTACTTATTACCAAATTTCATTGCACGTTCTAAAAAGGTTTGTCCTTTTTCATCTGTTGCAAAATATTGTGCCCTGTGTGTATCTATAAAAGAATCAAAACCACCTGCTTTTATTAAACTGTCAAAAGATTTTTTATTTGCAGCACGTAAATCAACACGTTTTGCCAAATCAAAAATAGACGAGTAATTTCCATTTTCTTCTCTTTCTTTAATAATTGCTCTTACTGCTGCAGCTCCTACACCTTTAACTGCAGCCATTCCAAAACGAACTGCACCATCTTTGTTTACAGAAAACTTTAAAAAAGATTCGTTTACATCTGGTCCTAAAACTTCTAGTCCCATTCGTTTACATTCTTCCATAAAAAAGGATACTGATTTAATATCGTTCATATTGTTAGAAAGTACAGAGGCCATATATTCTGCAGGGTAATGGGCTTTTAAATAGGCTGTTTGGTAGGCAATCCACGCATAACAAGTGGAGTGACTTTTATTAAAGGCATAACTTGCAAAAGCTTCCCAATCTTTCCATATTTTTTCTAATTTTTTTGCATCGTGTCCATTTGCAGCAGCTTGTTCAATAAATTTTGGTTTCATTTTATCTAAAACCGCAATTTGTTTTTTACCCATGGCTTTACGTAAAACATCGGCTTCACCTTTGGTAAAATCTGCCAATTTTTGCGAGAGTAGCATTACCTGCTCTTGGTAGACTGTAATTCCATACGTTTCTGCCAAATACTCTTCCATTGCTGGTAAATCGTACTCAATATCTTCTGTACCATGTTTTCTATTGATAAAACTTGGGATATATTCCATTGGTCCAGGTCTGTACAAGGCATTCATTGCAATTAAATCGGCAAAAACGGTTGGTTTTAAAGAGCGCATGTGTTTTTGCATTCCTGGAGATTCATATTGAAAAATACCAACAGTTTCTCCTCTTTGGAATAATTCGTAGGTTTTGATATCATCTAAAGGGAAACTTTCAGGATCTAATTCTACACCATGTTTTGCTTTCACAATTTTTACGGTGTCTTTGATTAGAGTTAACGTTTTTAATCCTAAGAAGTCCATTTTTAACAAACCTGCAGATTCTACTACAGAGTTGTCAAACTGAGTGACGTACATGTCAGAATCTTTTGCTAAAGCAACAGGAACATAGTTAGTAATATCTCCAGGAGTAATAATTACACCACAGGCATGAATACCAGTATTTCTAACTGAGCCCTCTAAAATAGTAGCTTTATTTACAGTTTCTGAGGCCAAATCATTTCCTAAAGCAAGGTTTTGTAATTCCTCAACCATTACTTTTTCTTCGGATCGTAACCCTGCTATTTTGCCTTTACTTTTAGCGTCATCACCAAAAATATTTTTCAGTTTTACACCTGGAATTAACTTTGCAATTCTATCGGCTTCAAACAATGGTAAATCTAAAACTCTAGCTGTATCTCTAATAGAAGATTTTGCAGCCATGGTACCATACGTAATGATTTGTGCTACTTGGTTGGCACCATATTTATCAATTACGTAATCCATTACTCTACTTCGTCCTTCGTCGTCAAAATCAATATCAATATCTGGCATTGAAACACGCTCAGGATTTAAGAAACGCTCAAAAAGTAAATCGTACTTTATAGGATCTATATTGGTTATCCATAAGCAATAAGCAACTACAGAACCAGCAGCAGAACCACGCCCTGGGCCAACAGAAACGTCCATATTTCTGGCTTCTCTAATAAAATCTTCAACAATTAAAAAGTATCCTGGGTAGCCTGTGTTTTCAATAACAGAAAGTTCAAAATCTAAACGTTCTTTAATGGCTTCTGTGATTTCTCCATACCGTTTTTTAGCACCTTCATAAGTTAAATGGCGTAAGAAATTATTTTCTCCACGTTTTCCTCCATCTTTTTCATCTTCAGGATCTTTAAATTCATCTGGAATATCAAAAGCTGGTAATAAAACGTCTCTGGCTAAGGTGAAGATTTCAATTTTATCTACAATTTCTTGAATATTGCTAATCGCTTCAGGAATATCTGCAAAGAGTTTTTTCATCTCATCTGTAGACTTAAAATAATATTCTTCATTTGGCAAACCATATCTGTAACCACGTCCTTTTCCTTTTGGAGTAGCTTGTTTTTCGCCATCTTTTACACATAATAAAATATCATGTGCATTTGCATCTTCTTTATTTAAATAAAAAGTATTGTTGGTTGCAACAATTTTAACATCATGCTTTTTAGAAAATTTCAGTAAAGTTTCGTTCACAATCTTTTCATCTTGTTGATCATGACGCATCAACTCAATATAAAAATCTTCCTTAAACTCTTCTTTCCACCATAGCAAAGCTTCTTCAGCTTGTTTTTCTCCAAGGTTTAGAATTTTGCTAGGTACTTCACCATAAAGATTTCCAGTTAAAACAATAACATCCTCTTTATATTTTTTGATGATTTCTTTATCAATTCTTGGTACGTAATAGAATCCATCAACAAAAGCAATGGAAGACATTTTTGCTAAATTGTGATATCCTTTTTTGTTTTTTGCCAATAAGACTACTTGATAACCGTTGTCTTTTTGAGATTTATTGGTATGATCTTCGCTAACATTAAATTCACAACCTATAATGGGTTTTATTGGTTTTTCTGCGTCTTTGTTATGATTTAAAACAGCGCTTACAAAGTGAAATGCAGCCATCATATTTCCAGTGTCTGTCATTGCCACAGCAGACATGTTATCGTTTGCAGCTGCTTTTACAATATTACCAATTTGAATGGTAGACTGTAATACAGAAAACTGTGTATGATTGTGCAAATGTGCAAACTGAACCTCTTTTAATTCTGCTAAACCTACAGAAGTTGATTTTTTTGTAACATCAACTTTTAATTTTTCTAGACGTTTACGAATCTTGTCACTTTCTCTTTTTAGATTGATGTGTTTAAGACCAATTACTTGAATGGGTTTTGGATTTTCTTCAGAAAAGTTTTTGAAATAATCAGCATCAACATCCAATTGTTCTTTGGTAAATTCACGCAAACGAATTAACTCTAAAAAACATCGAGTTGTGGCTTCAACATCTGCAGTTGCATTGTGCGCTTCACCAAAACCAACTCCAAATAAATGGTTGTGTAATTCCGTTAACGTTGGGAGTTTAAATTTTCCTCCACGTCCGCCAGGAATTTGACACATTTGTGCCGTTTTTTCTGTACACGTATCTAAAACAGGGAGTTCTAATAATTTATTTTCAACCCCAAGTCTATGAAATTCACACCCCATAATATTTAAATCAAACTCTACATTTTGACCAACTACAAATTTGGTTTTCTGTAAAGCTTCATTAAATAGTTGTAACCCTTTGTCTAAATCAATACCTTGTTCATCAGCTAATTCAGTAGAAATTCCATGAATTCTCTCCGCGTCATAAGGAATGTTAAATCCCTCAGGTTTAATTAAAAAATCATTATGCTCAATAAGATTTCCCATTTTATCATGTAGTTGCCATGCAATTTGGATACATCTTGGCCAGTTGTCAGTATCTGTAATAGGTGCATTCCAACTTTTTGGTAAACCTGTAGTTTCAGTATCGAAAATTAAGTACATAAATGGTGTTTTTGCTGATAAATTTGGGAAGTTAAAATTACAAAAACATTGATGATTTTTGACTGATTATTTATTGTGACTTATCAACAAAAAAAGTCAACCCAATGAAAGGTTGACTTATAAATTTAATTGTTAATTTAATGAGGTTGCATTTATGCTAACTCTTCTTCTACCATTAAACTATTAATTGCAGATTGTATTTGGTGCTTTTGGTTTTCTAACATTGTTCTAGTTGATGGGGCAAAAGCGTCTTCTTTTAATATTTCGCTGTATTCATCTAAACTTGCTTTTTCTCCACGAATTGCTTCTTCTAAAATGGCTTCTTCATCATTTGAGCTAAATAGAGATTTTAAAGACATCCAATTTCTATGCATTGTTCCTTTTATAGAGCCATCTTCTTCTGGTATTTGTCCATAACTTAATATCTCTGTTCTTATGTTTTTAGCAAACTCACTTCTTTCTGAAGCTCTTTTTTTAAAAAACATTTTTAATTTTGGACTATCAATATTATCTGCAGCATTAAGGTATCCTTTCTCTGCGTCATAATTTTTTTCTAATAATTCATTTATTTTTTTTGAAATTTTTTCACTGTACTTCATATTGTCGTTTTCATTTTAAATTTCAATAATTTCTTTTGAGATGCTTATTGTTACACATCTGTTGCAAAATTAATTGATATCTATCCTTAGGGTTTGCTGATAAGGTTTTGTTTTTGACTCATTTGAGTTTTTAAGAAAAGTGTAATCTTTTTTTAAAGAGCAAAGCATTTTAATTTCTGTAAAATTTATTGAAAATTAGTGATTTAGATTAAAAAAGGTTTTGTAATTTTGCGCCCACTTATCACGAGATGGTAAGATTTTTAATAACCAAGGTCGAGAACCTTAAAAAATTAACAAATTATGTCTGTAAAAATCAGATTACAAAGACACGGAAAAAAAGGGAAACCATTCTATTGGATAGTTGCCGCTGATGCACGTGCAAAAAGAGATGGACGTTACTTAGAAAAAATTGGAACGTACAACCCAAATGTTAACCCTGCAATTATCGATTTAAATGTTGATAAAGCTGTAGAATGGTTACAAAATGGTGCACAACCAACAGATACTGCAAAAGCAATTTTATCTTACAAAGGAGCTTTATTAAAGAATCATTTAGCTGGTGGTGTACGCAAAGGAGCTTTAACTGAAGAGCAAGCTGAAGAAAAATTCAAAGCTTGGTTAGAAGAAAAAGAAGGTAAAGTTTCTACAAAAGAAGAAAAATTAGCAAAAGCTGATGCTGATGCTAAAGCAAAAGCTTTAGAGGCTGAAAAAGCTGTAAACGAAGCAAGAATTGCTGCTGCACAACCAGAAGAAGTAGTTGAAGAAGCTACAGAAGAAGTTGCTGCTGAAGCAACTGAAACTGCTGAAGAAGCAACAGAAGAAAAAGCAGCTGAGTAAATTTTTAAACGATAATGCGTAAAGAAGATTGTTTTTATTTAGGCAAAATCGTTAGAAAACATAGCTTTAAAGGTGAGGTTGTTATCAAGTTAGATACAGACGAACCTGAGTTGTATAAAAATATGGAATCAGTTTATGTCGAATTTGGCAGTAATCTGGTTCCATTTTTTATTGACAAAAGTTCGTTACATAAAGGTAATCAGTTGCGTGTTCAGTTCGAAGATGTGTACTCTGAAGAAGAAGCCGATTCTATCTTAAAATGTGGAATTTATTTGCCACTTGATTTATTGCCAAAACTTACAGGTGATAAGTTTTATTTTCATGAAGTAATTGGTTTTACGGTTGTTGATACAAACTTTGGTGAAGTAGGAACTATTGTTCATATAAATGATAAAGCCGCTCAACCACTTTTTGAAATTGACAGAGAAGGAAAAGAAATATTTATTCCTATGATTGATGATTTTATCAAAAAAGTAGATAGGGATACAAAAACTGTTCTTGTAGAAACTCCTGAAGGTTTAATAGAATTGTATTTATAACTAGAAAGGTGGCCGAGTGGTCGAAGGCGCTACCCTGGAAAGGTAGTATACTGGTAACGGTATCGAGGGTTCGAATCCCTTCCTTTCTGCAAAAAAAAATATAATCCTTTGATAATTATATCAAAGGATTTTTTTATTTATTCAAGAAAAAGCTTTTTAATTGCTGTATTGTTGCCTGAAGAAATTTTTAGAAAATATAATCCTTTTGGTAAATTTTCGATATTAATTTCTCTATTGTCTGTGTATTTTTGTGAATATACTTTTTGACCAATATTATTAAATAGTATAATATCATCAATTTTTTCTGTAGTCTTTATTTTAAAAGACCTAGAAACTGGATTGGGATACACAGAAAAATTACTACTGAAATTTTCATCAACACTTGCAGTATTGGTGTTTTGATAAATTCTTACATAATCTACAAGCATACTGCTTTCTGTAAAACTAGGGCTTACTGCTCCAGAAATACCTCCCATTGCAAAATTAATCAACAAAAATTGAGGTTCATCAAAAGGCCAACCATCGTCTACACCATCAGAGTTTACGTCTGTAAAATTTGCGGGTTTTTTATAGGTATAATGTACTTCACCATCTACTAAAAAAGTAATTTGGTTTGGAGACCAATTCATAGAAAATACATGATAGGTATTTGCAACATCTGTTAAAGGTTTTGTTTTAGTATTTACAGTTCCTCCAAAGCTTGAACGCGTATGAAGCGCACTAGAAACAGTATTTGTTGCGTGTAAACCATGTTCCATAATATCTATTTCTCCACAATCTGGCCAAGGTGTTGTGCCAAAACCTTGGGTTTGCCAATAAGCACCTGTTTCGCTAATATTTTTTCCTAAGGTCCATATTGCAGGAAAAGTACCTTCTCCTTCTGGCAGTTTTGCTTTAACATCAACTCTACCATAAGTAAATGCAAATTTTGAGTTTAATCTTGCTGAAGTAAAATCTCTAGAAACACCATTTTGGACAATGGTTTTTCTTTTAGCCACAATATGTAAATTATCAGCTGTAACAAAAGAGTTCTCTGTGCTATTTGTGTAGTGTTGTACTTCTCCATTTGCCCAACCACCATTTACAATTCCTATAGTTTGATGATGCCATTTACTAGTATTTAATGTATTTCCATCAAATTCATCAGACCATACCAAATCACTATATACAACATCTAGCTCATTTGGGTCTGTGGGTGTGGAACCATCAGAAATATCGTCTAACAAATAGGTACCTGCAGTTGTAACGCCTAAGTCAATAAAAATTACCAATTTGCTATAAGTTCCAGATGAATTTGTAGTGTTATTGGTACCTGAAAATGTAGCGTTAGAAAAATCGAAAATAAGGTTTTGCCAGTTTGTTGCATTTCCACTTGCGATAGTTTGTGTTACTTCTACATCTGCATTGGTTCCATTTTCTAATTTTAATGTAATTGTATGTTGATTCGGATCAAAAGCATAAAATGAAAAAGTAATTTCTTTTTGATTTGTTAAATCTATATCTCTATTTAAATCAATATAAAAACCTTGATCTGCAGCTGATCCATTATTATTAAATTGTCCAACTTTATTAGAAGAGTTTGTAGGGTCATTAACTGTAGCAAAACTAGAACCTGTGAATCCTGAAAAAACATGATTGCTATTTTCGAAATCAATAGGCATCTGTTGTGAAAACGATACTAAGGTTACTAAAATAAAAAAGGCTAAGATGTAGAAATGTTTCATAAAATAGTTTTTTGTAAAAATAGCTACAAGAATCTTTTTTTAGAATTAAAACACCAATACAAAAACCATACATTATGTTAAAAACCCTAATTTTTCGTTGTATTTTTGACAAATGACAAAGCTATTTCAATTTAAAGAGTTTTCTGTAAATCAAGATAAAACTGCTATGAAAATAGGAACAGATGGCGTTTTATTAGGTGCTTGGAGTTCATTGGAAGCT
The DNA here is from genome assembly GCF_009832745.1 of Polaribacter septentrionalilitoris. Lineage (GTDB taxonomy): Bacteria > Bacteroidota > Bacteroidia > Flavobacteriales > Flavobacteriaceae > Polaribacter > Polaribacter septentrionalilitoris. Next base: position 151,096 of record NZ_VRMJ01000008.1, read on the forward strand.
TTTCCTGACTCGATTTTAGACATTGGTTCTGGAACAGGAGTACTCTCTTTAATGATGGCACAACGTTCTGATGCAATGACTATTGATGCAGTAGAAGTTGATGAAAATGCATACGAACAAACTGTTGAAAATTTTGAAAATTCAGATTGGGGAGATCGTTTGTATTGTTACAATGCAACTTTTCAAGAATTTGCTAAAGAAATTGCTGAGGAAGAAGAAACTTATGATTTGATTATTTCTAATCCTCCATTTTATACAGATGATTACCAATCTGATGATATTGCTAGAAATAAGGCTAGATTTACATCATCTTTAACTTTTGAAGATTTACTATTTGGAGTTAGTAGAATACTTTCTGAGAATGGAAGTTTTTCAGTAATCATTCCTTTTAAAGAGGAAAAAGAATTTGTTGATATTGCAACTAAAAATAACCTTTTTTTAAATAAAGTTTGTCATGTTAGAGGAAATCCAATATCAGAAATTAAACGAAGTTTATTAACGTTTTCTTTTCGTCAAAATGAACTTGTAAACGAGGATTTGATTATAGAGGTTGAACGTCATCAATACACTGAAGCGTATATCAATTTAACGAGAGATTTTTATTTAAAAATGTAATTACCCATTTACACTTTGTGGGTTATACCCTAAATAGGGAACTTTTCTTTCTGTAAATTGTATTCCGTTTTCTGCTAGTTCATCTAAAATAGGTTTGTAAATTTCTTTAGCTATAGGTATTTGTACACCTATAGTTTTTATTTCCTTTTTTAATATTTTTAATGCTGCAATTCCTACAGGTAAGCCTACCGTTTTTGCCATGGCTGTATACGTTTGATCCTCACCAATAACCACTAAGCTACTTTCTATTTGACGTTTTTCTCCATTAATTTCATAACCAAAAAGATGTTGCATTACTATCATATCTTTGTCATCATCTTTTAATGTCCAAGAGTCTGATAATATTTTTTGCAAACCTTGTGCTGGAGTTGCATTTTCAATTCCAATTTTTTTGGTATCACTAAAAATATCTAACTCTACTAACTTTTCCCACATTACATCATCTTGGTCTATTTTTAAATAAGAACGTAATTTTAATTCTACAGAATCTGAGGGTGAATAGGCTAAAAATAAGTTTACAAAATCACGATAACTCATATTAAAAGAGTTTTCTATAGTGTAAGAATCATCTGTCATCCCCAATTGAATAAAAATATTCCAAGCTCTAGAAAACCCTACTTTTCTTATGGTGCCTCTATACATTGTGGGTATATCATCCAAACCATAGACACTTCTGTATTTTAAAGAATCTCTATTAGCATAAGCTTCAAATTTTCCACTTCCATTGATATTTAAAAATTCAGTTCTACGAAACAATTTATGGTAGGGAATATATTTGTAAGTTCCCTCTTGAATAAATTTAGCAGCTCCACCTTGCCCCGCCAAAACAACATTTCTAGGATTCCAAGTGAATTTATAGTTCCAAAGATTATCATCGCTTTCAGGAGCTATTAATCCGCCAGTAAAAGACTCAAACAATAATATTTTAGCATCATTTTCACGAATTCTATCTATCACCTGCATTGCACTCATATGGTCAATTCCTGGATCAACACCAATTTCATTCATTATAATCAATCCTTTTTGTTTGGCAGCTTCATCTAATGTTTTCATTTCTTTTGAAACATAAGAAGCTGTCACCATATTTCTATGATAGTTAATGCAATCTTTGGCTACTTCTATATGGAACCTTGCAGGTAACATTGAAATTACAATGTCAGATTTTTGGATGAATTCTTTACGTTGTTCTGCGTTAAAAACATCAAAAACAACACTTTTTGCATTTTCATGATTGTTGATGAGTTTGTCTGCTAGATTGATGGAAATATCACCAATTGTTAAAAATAAATTTTCATCATAAGATTTTTCTAACAAATATTTAATCAAGTAAGAACTTGACTTTCCTGCACCAATAATTAGAATGTTTTTCATCAATAATAACGTATTTTTGTCTTAAACGAAGATACTAAAATTGTTTAAAATTTAACAAAAACAATATAAAATGTTTAAAAATTTAATAATCACATCATTTTTAGGAGTTTTAGCCATTGCTTTAGGCGCATTTGGTGCTCATGCACTTAAAGATGTATTGACTCTTCAAGAAATCTCAAGTTTTGAAACTGGAGTCCGTTATCAAATGTATCATGTAATTGTACTTCTATTTGTGAATATTTATAAAGAGTTTACTGCTGCACAAAAAAATAGAATTAGCTTCATTTTTTTCTTAGGGATTATTTTATTTTCAGGTTCAATTTTTCTAATTCATTTAACACCAATTACAGCTAAACAAATATGGTTTATTACCCCTTTGGGAGGCGTAATGTTGATAATTGGTTGGTTGTTAATGATTGCTATATTTTTAAAGAAAGTCAAAAAATAGTGATAAATTCATAATTCTTTCATCAAAATTAATCAGTTTTAAAATATTGTTTAATTTTGTAGCATATAAAAACATCAAAAATATTGATATGGTAGATACAAATACGAAATCGATTTCGTTAAATAGTCTAGGAATCAAAAATGCAACAGTTCGTTACCAATTAACTTCAGACGAATTGCATAACGAAACATTAAGCAAAGGTCAAGGAACTGAGTCTAATTTAGGAGCAATAGCTGTGAACACAGGCGAATTTACTGGTCGTTCTCCTAAAGATCGTTTTATTGTAAAAGATGAGATCACCAAAGATGAGGTTTGGTGGAGTGATATCAATATTCCATTTGATTCATATAAGTTTGAAGCCTTGTATGATAAAGTTGTTGATTATCTTTCTGAAAAAGAAATTTTTGTAAGAGACAGTTATGCTTGTGCTGATGAAAATTATAAACTACAAATTAGAATTGTTAATGAATATCCTTGGAGCAATATGTTTGCTTACAATATGTTTTTGCGTCCTACAGAGAAAGAACTAGAAACCTTTTCTCCAGAATGGACAGTGATTAATGCTCCAGGTTTTATGGCAAATCCAAAAGAAGATGGAACTCGTCAACATAATTTTGCGATTTTAAATTTTAGTAAAAAAATAGCTTTAATTGGAGGTACAGGGTACACAGGAGAAATTAAAAAAGGAATTTTTTCTGCCTTAAATTTTATCTTACCAGTTGATAAAAATACATTGCCAATGCATTGTTCTGCAAACGTTGGTGAACAAGGTGATACAGCTATTTTCTTTGGATTATCAGGTACAGGGAAAACTACGCTTTCTACAGATCCGAATAGAAGTTTAATTGGTGATGATGAACATGGTTGGACATCAGAAAATACCATTTTTAATTTTGAAGGAGGATGTTATGCCAAAGTAATTAATTTATCTAAAGAAAAAGAACCAGAAATTTATGGAGCTATAAAAAAAGGTGCGATTTTAGAAAACGTAATTTTAGATGAAAATGGAGAAGTTGATTTTGAAGATACAACCATTACTCAAAATACAAGAGTAAGTTACCCTATACATCATATAGAGAATATCAAAGTACCATCAGTGGGTTCAAACCCTAAAAATATTTTCTTTTTAACTGCAGATGCTTTTGGAGTTTTGCCTCCAATCTCAAAATTAACAGCGAGTCAAGCAGCGTATCATTTTATTTCTGGATATACTGCAAAAGTAGCAGGAACAGAAGCTGGTGTTACAGAGCCAATGCCAAGTTTTTCAGCATGTTTTGGTGCTCCATTTATGCCTTTACATCCTACAAGATATGCAGAAATGTTAAGTAAAAAAATGACAGAAGCTGGTGTTAATGTTTGGTTAATCAATACAGGTTGGTCTGGCGGAAAATATGGAGTTGGTAGAAGAATGCCTTTAAAATATACACGCGCAATGATTACAGCAGTTTTAGAAGGTAAATTAGGAGATTATACATATGAAGATTATCACATCCATTCTGTATTTGGAGTTGCACAACCAAGAACTTGTCCTGGTGTGCCAACAGAACTTTTAAGTCCAAGAGCTACTTGGAATAATGATGAAGCCTATTATAAAGAAGCATTTAAATTATCGAATGCATTTAGACACAATTTTAAAAAATTCGAAGAGTTTGCTAGCGAGGAAATCCGAAGAGGAGGACCACAACGTTATGCATTTTAGTAGTTTTTTGTTTTTAGGAAAACACCTCTTTTTGAGGTGTTTTTTATTTTAATAAAGTATCTTTAGTCAGTAAATTGAAAATTCTTTTTAATGATTAAAAAATGGTTTAAAAATATTGGACCTGGAACTTTAGTGGCTGCTGCATTTATTGGACCTGGAACAGTAACTATATGTACACTTGCAGGAGTAAATTTTGGGTTTAATCTACTTTGGGCAATGTTACTCTCTATTATTGCAACTATTGTTTTGCAAGAAATGGCTGCAAGGTTAGGAATTATCTCACAAAAAGGACTTTCTGAAGTCGTTAGAGAAGAAGTTAATAACCCTTTTTTTAAACAATTTATCACGCTTTTAATTTTAGCTGCTGTTGTGGTTGGAAATGCTTCTTATGAAGCTGGAAATATAAGTGGTGGAATTTTAGGACTAGAAACCATTTTAGGAAAACATACAATTGATTTTGGTTCAGTTAGCTTAAATGTAATGAGCTTACTAATAGGAATAGTTGCTTTTATGTTGCTTTATATAGGCAATTATAAATTTTTAGAAAAAGCCCTAGTTACCCTAGTTTTATTGATGAGTATTTCTTTTTTAATTACAGCTATAATCACAAAACCCAATGTATTAGATATTTTAAATGGATTGTTTTTCCCAAAATTTCCTGAAAGAAGTATTCTAACTATTATTGGTTTGGTAGGAACAACTGTAGTGCCTTATAATTTGTTTTTGCATGCTTCTCTAGTGAAAGAAAGATGGAGTAAAAAAGAGGATTTATCATTAGCAAAAAAGGATACACTAATTTCGATTGTTTTAGGAGGATTGGTTTCTATGGCAATCATTGTTTCTGCAGCAGCTATTCAAACCACAAATATTACAAATGCAGCTGATTTGGCAAAAGGATTAGCACCATTGTATGGAGAATTCGCAAAATACTTCTTGGCTTTAGGTTTATTTGCAGCAGGAATTACATCAGCCATTACAGCACCTTTGGCTGCAGCTTATGTGGCAAAAGGTTGTTTAGGATGGAAAGTAGGTTTGAAATCTAAAAAATTTAGAATAGTTTGGATGTCCATATTATTTTTGGGTGTTTTGTTTTCATCAATTGGAATAAAACCTATCGAAATAATAAAATTTGCTCAGGTTGCTAACGGAATGTTATTGCCAATAATTGCAGGAATTTTGCTTTGGATCATGAATAAAAAATCAGTTTTAGGAAAATTTATCAATTCTAAAACTCAGAATATTTTAGGTGTTGTCATTTTAGCAATTACCATTTTTTTGGGAGTAAAAGGAATTTTAAAAGTATTTAATTTGTTGTAAATGAAAATAGATATTAATTGTGATGTGGGTGAAGGAATAGCAAATGAGCATTTGTTAATGCCTTATATTTCCTCATGTAATATTGCTTGTGGAGGTCATTTTGGTGATCAAAAAACGATTGATAATACCATACAACTAGCGATTGAAAATAATGTAAAAATTGGTGCACACCCTTCTTTTCCAGACAAAATTAATTTTGGGAGAAAAGTGATGAATATTTCTAATGCTAAACTCCAAAAAAGTATTCAAAATCAAATGGATTTGTTTTTAGAAAGATTGTGTAAGACAGATGCAAAACTCCATCATATAAAACCGCATGGAGCTTTGTATAATTTAATTGCAATTGATGAAATTACTGCTGAAAAATTTTTAGAAAGTACTAAGCCTTATTTAAAAGATGTTTTTTTGTATGTTCCTTATGGTTCTAAAATTGAGGAAGTTGCACTTAAAAAGAATATCAGCATTAAATATGAAGCTTTTGCCGATAGAAATTATACAGACAATTTAAAGTTAGTTTCAAGAAATGAAAAAAATGCGGTAATTAAAAACCCAAAAGAAGTTTACAATCATATTCATAAAATGATTTCTGATGGAAAGGTGAACACAATTTCAGGATTAGCAAAAGAAATTAAAGCAGACACGTTTTGCGTTCATGGAGATCATAAAAATTCATTACAAATTTTAGAATTTTTATGGCAAGAATTTTCTAAAAACGGAATTGAAATTGGATAAAAACATTACATATAAGTCTTATGGAAATCAAGCCATTTTAATTGAATGGGAAGCTGTTATTCATAAAGAAATTTTGAATGATATTTTAGAATTTAAATATAAAATTGAACAACAAAAAGAAATTAAGTTTAGTGATTTAATTGTTGGATATAATTCATTAACCATAAAACTAAATCAACCTTTTAAAGATTTAGAGATTGAGAAAAAGGTTTTAAAATCGATCTATTCTTCTAAAATTAGAGTTGCTCAAAAAGACCATTTTATTTGGGAAATTCCTGTTTGTTATGATCTAGAATTTGGAATTGACCTTAAAGAAGTTGCAACAAAAAAAAGATTAACCATTGATGAGGTAATACAACTCCATTCAGAAAAAACATATACTGTTTTCTTTATTGGATTTTTACCTGGGTTTTTATATTTAGGTGGATTAAAAGAGCGACTTTTTTTTGATAGAAAACCAAACCCAAGATTAAAAGTTGAAAAAGGATCTGTAGCAATTGGAGGTCAACAAACAGGAGTGTATCCAGTAGATTCTCCTGGTGGATGGAATATTATTGGCAAAACACCAATTCCTTTTTTTAATGTAGATGAAGAAAACCCTTGTTTTGCAAAATCTGGAGATCTCATTAAATTTAAACCCATTTCTTTGGATGAATATTTAAAAATTAAAAATAAAATTGAGCAAAATTGTTATCAAATTTCTAAAACTTTAGCACAATGATTAAAGTGTTAAAAGCTGGTTTCTATGCTTCAATTCAAGATAGAGGTAGAGTAGGTTTTGCTGCTATGGGAGTGCCTGTTTCTGGAGCAATGGATATGTTTTCTGCAGAAGTTTCGAACTCACTTTTAAATAATGATTTAGATGATGCCGTTTTAGAAATAACTTTTGGCGGTACAGAATTACAGTTTTTATCAGATACTTTTATTGCTGTTTCTGGAGCAAATTTTAATCCAGTTTTAAATCAGAAAGAAATTAGACAAAATAAAAGAATTAAAGTGTGTGAGGGTGATGTTTTATCTTTTCGAAAATCTAGTTTAGGAGCAAGAAGTTATATGGCCGTAAAAGGAGGGTTTCAAACCACGAAAGTACTTAAAAGTAGAAGTCAGTTTAAAAATATCACTCAAACCTTTAGAGTTAAAAAAGATGAACTTTTAGCAATAAAATTACATCCTAAAGATTTAAAACCCACAAATGCATCTCTTAAAATAAGTCCAAATCATTTTGTGTCATCATTTATAGAATGCTTTAAAGGACCAGAGTTTTATTTGCTGTCAGAAAAACAAAAAAAAATACTATTGAATACTGTTTTTTCCATTTCATCAGATAACAATAGAATGGGATATCGTTTAAAGGAAACAATCAAGAATAATTTTTTTAGTATCTTAACATCAGCAGTTTTACCAGGAACAGTGCAATTAACTCCTTCTGGTAAATTAATTGTTTTGATGAGAGATTGTCAAGTTACTGGTGGATATCCACGAATTCTGCAGCTTTCAGAAAGTGCGATAAGTGTTTTGGCTCAAAAAACTACCAATTCTGAGCTTAAATTTAAGCTCAATTTCATTTGAGTTAAGATTTGATTTTTTAGAGTTAACGAGAAGTGTACATTTTTGTTAAGTTTGTAGTGAGCTTATTAGTAAGCAAAAATTAAGTTTAACCATAAAAAAATATATTATGAGTAATAGTAGCAACACAATATTAGGATTATTAGCAGGTACAGTAATTGGAGCAACCTTAGGAGTTTTATTCGCTCCAGATAAAGGAGTTGAAACCAGAAAAAAAATAGCTGATGAAGCAGCTAATGCAAAAGATAAAATTGTTGACACAGCAACTGAAATGAAAGAAAAAGTGTCTTCTGTATATGTTGATAGAAAAGATACTTTAGACAATCAAATAGAAACAATTGTTTCTGATGTAAGTCACAAAACAGAGGATGTGATTACATCATTAGAGAAAAAATTAAAAGAGTTAAAAGAAAAAAATAAAAAATTACAAAAAACTGCCTAATTAGATGGATATAATTGATGACATTAATAAGTCAACAGATAAAGGTACTGATGTTGGTAAGAAGTATATAGCTACATCTTACAAATACACAAAATTAAAGATATTTCAATTAGTAACAGTATCTATTACTACCATTGTAAAGCTTTTTTTTATTGGTGGTTTACTTTCTACAGGAATGATTTTTTTATCGTTTGCAGCAGCAAATTACATAGGGGAGTATTACAATGATATTGCAGTAGGATACCTTTTTGTTGGATTATTTTTCTTCATAATTTCCTTAATTATTTTTGCTTTTAGAAAATTTTTGGATAAGAAAATTATACAAAATATGTCAAAAATATTCTTCGATTAAAAACCAACCTACTATGAAAAGAACTTACGAAAGTTTTAATGAAATTGAAGCCGACTTAAAAAAGTTATACTTAGAAAAAGAGATTGCTTATGAAGAACTAAAAATTGTGAAACATGATTTTGAAGATCATTTAAAACCATTAAACTGGTTGAATAGTATTCTAAAAATGATAAGTAAATATGGTGTTTTACTGATGATAAAGAAGATGTTTAAATAAAAATCATTATTCTTCAGTGATGAAGAATAGTACTTATGGTTGGTTGATTTTAATCTCTGCATATTTAATATGTGGAGATTTTTTTAAGTAGTATTAATTAATTTTTTTTTAAATTGATTAGGAGTGATGTCATACTTTTCTTTAAAAATTTTAGAAAAATAACTTCTACTGCTAAAACCAACACTATATACTACTTGAGAAATATTTAAATCTGTACTTTTTAATAAATTTCTTGCAGATTCTAAACGAACGTGACGTATGTATTCTGTAACAGTTCTATTGTATAAAAACTTACAACCTTCTTGCAGTTTAGCCTGAGTTAAACCAGATTTGTAAGATAGTTGTTCTAAAGAGTATTCTTTAGCAGGGTTTTTTACAATATCATATCCTAATTTTCTGATAATCTTTAAATCACCTTTATCTAAAGCACTTGGTATTTTTTTACCATCTAAAATTCTGTTGTGTTGTTGAATATGAAGAGATAAAATCTCATATACTTTAGCTTCAATTTTTAGAATACGCAACATTCCTTTACCTCTAACCTTTTTCATTTTCTTTATTAAATCAGCCATTTGTAAATTAAGCGTACCAAAATTAGAAAATCGATTTTCGTGATCAGTATCTACAAAAATTTCATATAATTTTTGATTTAAAGAAGAAACATTAGTAGTTCTTTTCTTTAAAAAATGTTTTCTTGTAATCTGAATAATATTAATATCTACAGATTCATTTTTAGGGAAAGAAATGTAATTGTAACCCCCAGTTTTGTTGGTAAAAACTAAAGATTGAAATTGATCAATGACTTTTTCATCATTTTGAACACCAAAACGATGTTTTAAATATCCTAATGAAGGGTACAAAAAACGAATAGGGTTGTATTCTTCATCAGCTTTTATCTTTAAGATAAAGTCTTTATGAAGTTTTAATTCGAAATCTAGCAAGTTTACTCCCCAATCAAAACCAATAAAACGAATAAACCCAATGGCATAATCGTTATTAATTCTTAAGTAACTTTCATTCCATTCAGTTTCTAAAGTTCCTCCAGTTACATCATGTATTTGAGTAATTAAATCTTTAGGGCTATCTGCAGTGATTTCTATTTCAATCATAATTCTAATTTCTGTTTACAAACAGATTTAATTTTTTGATAAAGATAACTTATTTCATTGTTTAAAATAAAAAAATCGTTTGTAATACATTACAAACGATTTTCTATATTTATAGTAAAAATATATGTGTTGAAACTACTCTTTCTTTTCAACAATAACCTCTACTTTTTCGGTAACTTCTTTTTTGTCTTTAGAAACATTTACAGAAATTATATGTCCAGATTCTTTTGCTTTTTGCTCAATTTCAGCAACAGTTCCTTCAATTTTCTGAACATCAGAAATAACTTCACCATTAACAGTTTTAGTTGTTGTAATAGTTGCCATTGCTAATTCTCCAGTAGTTTGTTTGATTTCAACTTTAACTTCTTTTTGAGTATTGTAATCAGTAACTGCAGTGCTATTTAATGCAATACTTGGTGCAATTACCAATGCAACAACAGACATTAACTTTAATAAAATGTTTAATGATGGTCCAGAAGTATCTTTAAAAGGATCACCAACAGTATCACCAACTACAGCAGCTTTGTGTGCATCAGTTCCTTTTTTACCTTCTTCTTCAATAGTTTTCTTAGCATTATCCCAAGCACCACCTGCATTCGATTGAAAGATCGCCATTAAAACTCCACAAGTTGTAACACCTGCAAGAAGTCCTCCTAACATTTCTGCTCCACCTAAAAAACCAACAGCAACAGGAACAACTATTGCAAGTAAACCAGGTAATACCATTTCTTTAATAGATGCTTTTGTAGAAATATCAATACATTTTCCATAATCAGCAACACCATCAGCTTCATCAAAAATAGCACGTTGTTCTTTTGATGCTTTTGTCATATCAGAATCAACAGCTCTCATCACTTCTAAAGCAGCTTTTAATTTAGGAATATCTCTAAATTGACGACGAACTTCTTCAATCATAGCCATTGCTGCTCTACCGACAGCATTCATTGATAATGCTGAAAAAACAAATGGTAACATACCACCAACTAATAAACCTGCCATAATTTTAGGCTGAGAAACATCAATTGCAGTTACACCAGCAGTTTTCATAAAAGCAGCAAATAAAGCCAAAGCTGTTAACGCAGCAGACGCAATTGCAAAACCTTTACCCACTGCAGCAGTTGTGTTACCAACAGCATCTAATTTGTCTGTACGCTCTCTAACCTCACTTGGTAATTCTGCCATTTCAGCAATACCACCTGCATTGTCACAAATAGGTCCATAAGCATCAACAGCTAATTGAATACCTGTGTTTGCTAACATACCAACTGCAGCAATTGCAATACCATATAAGCCTGCAAAATGATGAGATACTATAATAGCAGCAGCAATTAAAAGTATAGGAATCATTGTAGACATCATACCAACACCTAAACCAGCAATAATATTTGTTGCTGCACCAGTTTCTGATTGCGCAACAATTGAATTAACTGGTTTTTTGCCAGTTGCAGTATAATATTCAGTTATTTTACCAACACCTAAACCAGCAACTAAACCAGCAATTGTTGCCCAAAATACACCCATAGCTCCAAATGGTAAACCTTCTACTGATTCAGGAATTAATGCGTTAATTATAAAATAAGAAGCAATAACCATTAAACCAGCAGAACCAAATTCTCCAATATTTAATGCTGTTTGTGGGTTTCCACCATCTTTTACTCTTACAAAAAATGTACCTAAAATAGACATTACAATACCTACAGCACCAAGTACTAAAGGTAAATATACAGCACCTAAACCATCAAAATTAGGTGTTAAAATAAATGCTCCTAAAACCATTGTACCAATTATAGAACCTACGTAAGACTCAAATAAATCTGCTCCCATACCAGCAACATCACCAACATTATCACCAACGTTATCTGCAATTGTTGCAGGGTTTAGAGGGTGATCTTCTGGAATACCAGCTTCTACTTTACCTACTAAATCTGCTCCAACATCCGCTGCTTTTGTATAGATACCACCACCAACTCTCGCAAATAATGCAATTGATGAAGCTCCTAATGAAAAACCAGAAAGTACATTTAATACCAATGTTAAATTTTCAGCTCCAGGCCACACACTTTGATATATCATAAATAAGGCGCTTAAACCTAAAATACCTAGACCTACAACACCAAGTCCCATAACAGCTCCACCAGCAAAAGCAACTTCTAATGCTCTTCCTAAAGAGTTTCTTGCAGCTTCTGTTGTTCTAACATTTGCTTTTGTTGCTACTTTCATTCCGATAAATCCTGCTAAAGCAGAACAAATAGCGCCAATAATAAATGATATAGCTACCATTCCATTAGAACCTACTTCGTTTGAACCTTTAAAGTATAATAAGATTGCAACTGCAATTACAAAAATTGCTAAAACTTTGTATTCAGCTTTTAAAAATGCCATTGCACCATCTGCAATGTTCTTTGCAATTCTTTTCATTTTGTTGTCACCTTCATCTTGTTTAGATACCCAGGCACTTTTAATGAAAACAAAGGCTAATGCTAAAAGACCAAAAGCCCATAAATAATTTACTATTAATTCCATATTAGTTAGTTTAATTTAAAATTTTTGAGGGGCTAAAAGTAATAAAATTAATGTGATAAAAAAAGACTATATAAATTAAAGATTGCACATTAAAACACGCCTTAAATTATAATATTTGTAATTCAATGACATCTATCAGTTTTATTTAAGAATGATATTGAATTTTAATATTGAGTAAAGATTTTGAATAAGTTAAATTGATAGAAACAGATCTATTATTCATAAATAAAAAAACACCTTAAATTATTAAGGTGTTTTTTTAACTGATAGAATCTAATAGATTAGATTGTAAACGTTCTTTTCTTTTTGTGTTCACTATTATCATAACGGTCAACACATTCGTGATAAATTTTAACAGCAGCTTCTGCATTACCCCATCCACCTGTGTCAACTTTTTTCTTTTCTAAATCTTTATATACTTGGAAAAAGTGTTCGATTTCTTTTAATCTATGTGGGTTTAAATCAGAAATATCTGATCTTTTACTCCAAATAGGGTCAGAAACAGGTACGCAGATTACTTTTTCATCTGGTCCTTTTTCATCTGTCATATAAAAAACTCCAATTGGTCTTACTTCCATAACTACCATTGGGTATGTAGGTTGATGTCCTAAAACCAATACATCTAATGGATCTGAATCTAATGCTAACGTTTCTGGGATAAATCCATAATCACCTGGATACATCATAGAAGAGAATAACATTCTGTCAAAACGTATTTTGTGTAATGTGAAATCGTACTCGTATTTATTTCTACTTCCTTTCGGAATTTCAATTAATACGTCAAACGTTACTGGTTTCTTTTGTTCTTTACTCATAATTTGATTTTAATTTGATTAAAAAAGAAAAACCTTTTTATAAAATTTACAAAAAGGTTTTTTCTAATATTTTTTTAGTTTACTTGATGTATAAAACTTCTTTTACAGCATCAATTACATCTTTGTGGTTTGGTATCCATTTTTCAAGAAGAACAGGAGAATAAGGGGCTGGTGTGTCAGCAGTTGTAATTCTCTTTATTGGAGCATCTAAATAATCAAATGCTTCATCTTGAATTCTATAAGTGATTTCTGAAGCTACACTTGCAAATGGCCATGCTTCTTCTAAAACAACCAATCTGTTTGTTTTCTTAACTGATTCAATAATTGCAGCATGATCCATTGGACGTACAGTTCTTAAATCGATAATTTCTACAGAAATATTTTCTTTTGCTAATTCATCTGCAGCTTTGTAAGCTTCTTTAATAATTTTTCCAAAAGAAACAATAGTTACATCTGTTCCTTCTCTTTTTATATCAGCTACTCCTATTGGTATGATGTATTCTCCCTCAGGAATTTCCATCTTATCACCATACATTTGCTCAGACTCCATAAAAATTACAGGATCATCATCTCTGATAGCAGCTTTTAAAAGCCCTTTTGCGTCATATGGGTTAGAAGGTACAATAACTTTTAATCCAGGAGTATTCGCAAACCAGTTTTCAAATGCTTGAGAATGTGTTGCTCCTAACTGACCTGCAGATGCTGTTGGACCTCTAAATACAATAGGGCAATTGAACTGCCCACCAGACATTTGTCTAATTTTAGCAGCATTGTTTATAATTTGATCAATACCAACTAGAGAAAAGTTAAACGTCATGTATTCTACAATAGGTCTGTTGCCATTCATAGCAGAACCTACTGCTACTCCTGCAAAACCAAGTTCAGCGATAGGAGTGTCAATTACACGTTTTTCACCAAATTCATCTAACATTCCTTTAGATGCTTTGTAAGCTCCATTATACTCAGCAACTTCTTCACCCATTAAATAAATGCTTTCATCTCTGCGCATTTCTTCACTCATTGCCTCACAAATGGCTTCCCTGAATTGAACTGTTTTCATTGATTATAGTTGTTATTGTTAATTTTTGAAAAGCAAAAATAAGGAATTAATTGTCAATTTTTAGGATTCGTTTTTAGAAAGTGATAGAATTCGTACACATTATGTACTCAATCGTTTTCGTAAAATGTTAAATTATTTAAAATTTATTATGCATGCATAGTATTTTTTAAAAAAAAGACGTAATTTCGTCATCAATTAAAAAGTATAAAAATAGAATTTTATGAAAATATTGGTATGTATTAGTCATGTTCCTGATACCACTTCTAAGATTAATTTTACAGAAAATGATACAAAGTTTGATGCTAATGGAGTACAGTTTGTAATTAATCCGTATGATGAGTTTTGTTTAACAAGAGCCATGTGGTTTAAAGAAAAACAAGGAGCTTCTGTTACAGTGGTAAATGTTGGAGGTGCAGAAACTGAACCTACGTTAAGAAAAGCTTTAGCTATTGGTGCAGATGATGCAATACGTGTAAACTCAGTTCCTACTGATGGAATGCAAGTAGCAAAAGAATTGGCAGCAGTTGTTAAAAATGGAGATTATGATTTGGTTTTAGCGGGCAAAGAATCAGCAGATTATAATGGTCAAATGGTTCCTGGAATGTTAGCAACATTAACTGATTTTAATTTTGTAAATGGATGTGTAGGTTTAGAAATTGATGGAACAAATGTTACCGCAGAAAGAGAAATTGATGGAGGTAATGAAACAGTATCGTCAAGTTTGCCAGTGGTAATTGGAGGGCAAAAAGGAATCGTTGAAGAGAAAGATTTACGAATCCCGAATATGAGAGGAATTATGATGGCGCGTAAAAAACCTTTAAATGTTATTGAAGCTATTGGAGGTGAAGTAGCAACTACTATTCAATCTTTTGAGAAACCAGCACCAAAAGGTACTGTAAAATTAGTAGATGCTGATAATGTAGATGAGTTAATCAACTTATTACATAACGAAGCAAAAGTGATATAGAAATGTGTAAATGTTTAAGCGTTTAATTGGGTAACTATACAAAGTTACTATCGATCAATTACACGATTAAACTAATAAAGAATTAAACAAAATAAAAAATATGTCTGTTTTAGTTTTTGCCGATTCATCGGAAGGAAAATTTAAGAAAACTGCTTTTGAGGTGGTTTCATATGGAAAAAAAGTTGCTGAACAATTGGAAACAACCATTGTTGTACTTACTATAAATGCAAGTGATTCATCAGAATTATATAATTATGGAGCAGAAAAAGTAATTTCAGTTTCTAACGATTCTTTAAAAACCTTTAATGCAAAGCAATATGCAGCAGTAGTTAACGAAGTTGCCAAATCAGAAAATGCAACAGTTGTTGTTATTGATTCAAGTATAGATGGTTTGTACTTATCACCCATTGTGGCGGTTAATTTAGATGCTGGTTATGCTTCTAACGTAGTAGATTTACCAACAAGTGTAAGTCCATTTACAGTAAAAAGAAAAGCATTTTCAAATAAAGCATTTTCAAATACTGTTATATCAACAAGTGTAAAAGTAATTGGTTTAGCAAAGAATTCTTATGGAGTTCATGAAAATATGGTTTCTGGAACTACAGAAAGTTTTGAAGCTACAGTTATTGATGCAGGAGTTACCTCAGAAAAATTAGATAAAGTTACAGGTACAGTTACCATTGCTGATGCAGAAATCGTTGTTTCTGCAGGTAGAGGTTTAAAAGGACCTGAAAATTGGGGAATGATTGAAGAATTAGCTGATGTTTTAGGAGCAGCAACTGCATGTTCTAAGCCAGTTTCTGATTTAGGATGGCGTCCTCATGCAGAACACGTTGGTCAAACAGGAAAACCTGTTGCGTCAAACTTATATATTGCAATTGGTATTTCTGGTGCTATTCAGCATTTAGCAGGTATTAATGCATCAAAAGTAAAAGTGGTTATTAATACAGATCCAGAAGCACCTTTTTTTAAAGCTGCTGATTATGGTATTGTAGGTGATGCTTTTGAAGTTGTACCAAAATTAATAGAGAAATTAAAAGCTTTTAAAGCCGCTTAATAAAATTCTGCATTGTGTTGTAGGATAAAATTTAGAAAAACCTATCAATGTAAGTTGATAGGTTTTTTATTTTTATTAAATTGTCCCCTCTAAAAAGCAACTGATTATATCAGGTATAAACAAACAAAACTTTTTAGATTATGCAGAAAGATATATGAGTTTAATACAATTAAACATTAAAGGAATCTCTTACAGTCAAACTCAAAGCGGTGCATATGCTTTAGTTCTTAGTGAAATTGATGGGACAAGAACATTGCCTATTATAATAGGAGCTTTTGAAGCACAATCTATAGCAATAGCTTTAGAAACAGAAATTAGACCTCCAAGACCACTAACACATGATTTGTTTAAAACTTTTTCTGACCGTTTTTTGATTACGGTTAAAGAGGTTATCATCCATAAACTGGTAGATGGGGTATTCTTCTCAAGTTTAATTTGCGAAAGAGATGGAGTAGAAGAAACTATAGATACAAGAACTTCTGATGCAATTGCGATAGCAGTGCGTTTTGAAGCACCAATCTACACTTATGAAAATATTTTAGAAAAAGCAGGAATCTATTTAAAGATTGAAGAAGAACTATCTATAGAAGATACCACAAAACCTAAAAATATTTCTTTTGAAATAGAGGACGATCTTAATACTGATTTTACAACCTTATCGCTAAGAGAATTAAATGAACAATTAAATCATGCAGTTTCTAATGAAGATTACGAATTAGCTGCAAAAATTAGAGACGAAATTAGTAAGCGCTCTTAATTAAAATACTATAGATGAAAAAAATATTCATTGCAGTTTTCTGTTTGATTTCCATTTCAGTTTTTTCTCAGAATACAGAAATATTACCTAGTCAAGGATTTTCGATAAGCAGTTTATGGCGAGGAGTTTTAGGTATGTTTTCTTTAATTGTAATCGCATTTTTATTTAGTTCTAATAAAAAAGCAATAGCTTGGAAAAAAGTAGTTATAGGTTTATCTCTTCAGTTGTTAATAGCAATTGGGGTCTTGAAAATAAAATTTATTCAATCTGTTTTCGAATTTGTAGGTGGAATTTTTATCGAAATATTAGAATATACAAAGGCAGGTAGTGAGTTCTTATTTGCAGGTTTTGTTGCTGATATGGATAAATTTGGCTACATATTTGCATTTCAGGTTTTACCAACCATCATTTTCTTTTCGGCATTAACATCTTTGTTATTTTACCTTGGGATAATTCAAAAGGTGGTAAAAATTATGGCAATTGGGTTATCCAAATTCTTAGGGATTTCTGGGATGGAAAGTCTATCTGTTGCAGGAAATATTTTTTTAGGTCAAACAGAAGCACCATTGTTGATTAAAGCTTATTTAGAAAAAATGAATAAGTCAGAAATGTTGTTGGTTATGATAGGTGGAATGGCAACAGTAGCAGGTGCAGTTTTAGCAGCTTATATTGGGTTTTTAGGAGGTGGAGACAAAGCTTTAGAACTAGTTTTTGCAAAGCATTTATTAGCAGCTTCTGTGATGGCAGCTCCAGGAGCAATTGTGATATCTAAGATTTTATACCCTCAAACTGAAGAGGTAAATAAAGATGTAACTGTTTCTCAAGAAAAAATAGGGTCTAACATTTTAGATGCCATTGCAAACGGAACCACAGAAGGATTGCGTTTAGCAGTAAATGTAGGTGGAATGTTGTTGGTTTTTGTGGCAGTAATTGCAATGTTAAACGGAATTTTAGGTTGGGTAGGAGATGTTACCACTTTAAATGATATCATTGCTGCAAATACATCCTACAAAGCATTGTCTTTAGAATTTATATTAGGTTCAGTTTTTGCTCCATTAATGTGGTTAATTGGAGTGCCAACAGCAGATATTTCCATGATGGGACAGTTGTTAGGAATTAAATTAGCGGCAAGTGAATTTGTAGGTTATATTCAAAATTAGCAGAATTAAAAAATGTAGCAAATGCAACACATTTAACGTTTAATAAATCAGTAATTATGGCTACTTATATGTTATGTGGTTTTGCAAATTTTGCATCAATAGGAATTCAAATTGGAGGTATTGGTTCGTTAGCACCTGGGCAAAGAAAAGTTTTATCAGAATTCGGGATGAAAGCGTTAATTGGAGGCACAATAGCTTCTTTAATGTCTGCTACGATTGCAGGTATGATTATTGGATAAATACATGAAATAGGTTATTAAAAAACGTTAATAACTTTATGATATTAATTTGAGCTTCAATCTCTAAAGAATTGAAGCTTTTTTTATTTTAGTAGGCACTAAATTTTTGAAAGATTATGAAGCAGTATCACGACTTAGTAAAACACGTTTTAGAAAACGGAAACGAAAAAGGAGACAGAACAGGGACAGGAACAAAAAGTGTTTTTGGATATCAAATGCGATTTGATTTGAGTGAAGGTTTTCCTATGGTAACTACAAAAAAGTTGCATTTAAAATCTATTATTTACGAGTTGCTTTGGTTTATTAATGGTGATACAAATGTAAAATACTTACAAGAAAATGGGGTAAGAATCTGGAATGAATGGGCAGATGAAAATGGAGATTTAGGGCCTGTTTATGGCCATCAGTGGAGAAATTGGAATAGTGATGAAATTGATCAGTTGCAAGATGTAATTACAACTTTAAAGAAAAATCCAAATTCAAGAAGAATGTTAGTTTCTGCTTGGAATCCATCAGTATTGCCAGATACTTCAGTTTCTTTTTCGGAAAATGTAGCTAATGGTAAAGCAGCTTTGCCTCCTTGTCACGCCTTTTTTCAGTTTTATGTAGCAGAAGGTAAATTGTCTTGTCAATTGTACCAAAGAAGCGCAGATATTTTTTTAGGAGTGCCATTTAATATAGCATCCTATGCCTTATTTACAATGATGATTGCCCAAGTTTGTGGCTATGAAGCAGGAGAGTTTATCCACACTTTTGGTGATGCACATATCTATAACAATCACAAAGAACAATTAGATTTGCAATTGTCTAGAGACATCAGACCATTACCAAAAATGAAAATCAACCCAGAAGTAAAAAGTATTTTTGATTTTACTTTTGATGATTTTGAGCTAATCAATTACAATCCACACCCTCATATTAAAGGGGTAGTTGCTGTTTAAACTTTATAAGTAAAAAAAAGAGCTTTCAAAAAAATAATTGAAAGCTCTTTTTACCTTTTCACAACATTTCTGTTATAAGTTTAAAACGCTATTGTCTGCTCCAGCAAAATCACTCCAAGCAAAAGCATCTGCATCATCTTCGTTCAAATAGCTACCATCTACCAAGTATCTAAACTCGTAAGAACTTCCAGCTTCTAAGTCAACAGTCCCTTTGAAAGATCCGTTTTTCAATTTCTTTAATGGAGTAGCTTTTTCATTCCACTCATTAAAGCTTCCTACTACTGCTACTTTTTTAGCATCCTCAGCAGGAACAGTAAAAGTTACTTTACAAACTGGTTTGCTTTTCAAAAATTGTTTTTTAATTGCCATAATTAATTATTTATTTCAAATTTTACGGTAAAATTATAGAAGTTTAATTATATGGCAAACAATGTTTTTAAAGATTTTTGAAGAATTATCAGTTTGATAAAATGCTTATGTAAATTATTGATATTCCCAAATAAATAGAATGCTTAATTGAGGTTTGTACAAAAAAGTACGATTTCTTTTTGCTTGATTTTCAGTCATTTTAATCCGAAAACGTATTCGCTGTTAATAAATTTGTCTTAAAAAGATTATAAAACGTCAAATCTGAAGAGAATTGGTTTAATTTTGTTAAAAATTTAGAAGATTATATGATTACAATTATTGCTGCAATTGCAAAAAACAATGCATTAGGAAAAAATAATGATTTAATATGGCACTTGCCAGCTGATTTAAAAAGATTTAAAAAGATAACTTCTGGACATTTTATTTTAATGGGTAGAAATACCTTTGAATCAATAGGTAAACCATTACCAAATAGAACAACAATAATCATCACAAGAAATAAAGAGTATTACAAAGACGGATGCTTAATTGCGCATAGTTTAGAAGAAGCAATTGAATTGGCCTCATCTGAAGAGCAACTATTTATTATTGGTGGAGCTCAAATTTACAAGGAAACCTTAGCAAAAGGTTTGGCAGACCAATTAGATATTACATTAGTTCACCAAGAGTTTGAAGCAGATGCTTTTTTTCCAGAAATAGATAAAGAAATTTGGAAAGAAGTAGCTAGAGAAGATTTTGTTGCAGATGAAAAAAATGATTTTGATTATAGCTTTGTAAGTTATAAAAAGAAAAGCTAATTAATTCTATTTCTTCTAAAACCACCACCTAAATTCATATTGTACTTTCTTTGTGCAAATAAGAAATAGTTAAATAACTTATAGTTTACTTCGTATCCGTAATCTATATTATTTTGATAATTAATCTGATTTTCATAAATATTAGGATTAAAACGCATAGGATTTTGTACTCTTTGATTCCATGTTATAACCCAAGCTCTATTTCTAGTTTCTAGGTAGTTTTGAGAGTAAAACCCAACAGGTTGAGCAATAGAATTTAAATAAGCAGTAAATCCTGGGTCTATAATAATAATCTCATACTCTAAACTATCGTTGGCAATTACAACTGGTTCTTCTTTTTCTGTTTCTTTTTTTATAGGTGATGAACCACAAGCCCAAAAAATGAATGTAGATATGGTAAGAATCAAAATGTATTTAATAGTTTTCATAAATTATGATTTTAAATGAAAGCAATATTGCTTTATATGTATAGAATGATACTCAAAATTAAGAACTTGATACGGGCTCAAAAAACATGAATTAGTTAACCTATACTTTCAATGAGTTAACTCGATTATAAATTTATCAAAAATTATTCCAAATCAGATAGGAAGTTATTGCTTTTAACATTAATTTTAAAACCTAAAATACATTGGTTTTGAGAAACTTTTTAATAATATTCAGTCTACTCTTTTTTATTTCTTGTCAGAAAAATGAAGCTATTTCTGTTACATACAATATAAAAAGTGAGGAAAAAAGAGCCACAATTAAAGATGATTTATTAGAAGATAGATTTACAAACTTACTTCCTGAGTTAATGGACAAGTCTAAAATAGACATGTGGATTTTAATTTCTAGAGAGTATAATGAAGATCCTATTTTAAAAACCATGCTACCTTCAACTTGGTTAAATGCCAGAAGAAGAACCATTATTGTGTTTTATAGAAATAAGGAAAAAAACACCTTAGAAAGATTAGCCGTTGCAAGATATGATATTGGAAAAAACATAAAATCTGCTTGGAATAAAGAGGAAGAACCAAATCAATGGAATGCACTGGTTAAAATTATTAAGGCCAGAAACCCTAATAATATTGGTTTAGATTATTCTAAACATTTTGCACTTGCAGATGGTTTGGTAAAAACAGATTATCAAGAGTTTTTAGAAAACTTACCAAAAGAATATCATAATAAGATAGTTTCAGCTGAAAAATTAGGCATTCAATGGATTGAAACCAGAACTGAAAAAGAAATGGTTCATTTTAGAAATTTAATAGATATTACTCATAAAATTATAGATGAAGCGTTCTCCAATAAAGTAATTCAACCTGGAAAAACAACAACAGATGATGTAGTTTGGTGGATGCGTCAAAAAGTAACAGATTTAGGTTTAGAGACTTGGTTTCATCCAACCATCGATGTGCAAAGAAGCAAAGAAAAATTAAAATCTCACATAGAATCTTTCTCTAAAGCAAAAAAAGAAGTCACTATTCAAAAAGGAGATTTGTTGCATTGTGATTTCGGAATTACTTATTTAGGTTTGAATACAGATTGTCAGCAACATGCTTATGTTTTACAAGATGATGAAATTGATGTTCCGCAGTTTTTAAAAGATGCGTATAAGAAAGGAAATCGTGTACAAGATATTTTAACCTCTAATATGAAATTTGGTAAAACTGGAAATCAAATATTAGAATCATCATTACAGCAAGGAAAATCTGAAGGATTAAGGCCATCAATTTACACACATCCTTTAGGTAAATATGGCCATAGCGCAGGAACCACAATTGGTATGTGGGACTCTCAAGATGGAGTGCCTTTTAACGGAGATTATCCTTTAGAGAAAAATACAGCTTATGCAATTGAATTGAACACTACAGTTTTCGTCAGAGAATGGCAAAAAGACATCAGGATTATGCTAGAAGAAGCTGGTTATTTTGGAGCTGGAGTTTTTGAGTATGTAAATAAAAGACAAACAAACATTAAACCAATAAAAGTAAATTAATGAAACATAGGTGTTTTTGGGTTACAGATAGTAAACTCTATCAAGAATATCATGACAATGAATGGGGAGAGCCTGTTTTTGATGATAAAACCTTATTCGAGTTTTTGCTGCTAGAAACTTTTCAGGCGGGTTTAAGTTGGATTACCATTTTAAATAAAAGAGAAAATTTCAGAAAAGCTTTTGATAACTTTGATTACCAAAAAATTTCAAAATATCCTGAAAATAAATATAAAGCTCTATTGCAAGATTCAGGAATTATAAGAAACAAGTTAAAAATAAGAAGTGCTATTTTAAATGCACAGTTATTTATTGAAGTACAAAAAGAATTTGGTTCGTTTTCTAAGTTTATTTGGAGTTATGTTGATGAAAAACCAATTGTCAATCAATTTCATAAAAGAGAAGATGTGCCAGCTACAACACCTTTGTCAGATAGAATATCAAAAGACTTAAAAAAGCGCGGATTCAAATTTGTAGGTTCTACTGTTGTTTATGCTTTTATGCAGGCTATTGGTATGGTAAATGATCATACTACAGATTGTTTTAAATATCCAAGAGAATGAAAATTTTTGAAATCCCTAAAGAAGATTTAAATAGACTGGGTTATATCTTTCTAAGAAAAGTTGGCATTTTTATTGGCTTTATTTTTATCCTTTTTTTTGATGGAACTTATTTTACTCAGAATTTTGTAAGCTCTCAAGTTCCTGTAAATATTTTGGCGCTGCTAAGTTTCTTTTGGATGTACAAAAGAGCATTTCCAAGAGTAAGAAAACTAATGTTAATTGCTGTTGTTTTAGGTGTTTTAGGTGAGTATTTTTTTTCTGTTTATTTAGGGATGTATACGTATAGGTTAGAAAATGTTCCTTGGTACGTTCCTTTAGGACATGCAGCTTTATATGGCAGGGTTTTTGTTTTTAGTAAAGACTCATTAGCAAGAAAATATCATCAAGAAATAGAAAGTTTTTTTTCTTATATTATTGTTGTATTTGCCACAATATATCTTGTCTTTTTTGCTGATGTTTTTGGTTTTGTAATGACTGTGTTTGTTTTTTTGTTATTATACAAACGACCAAAAGATAGGTTATACTTTTATACCATGTATATTGTAGTGGCGTTGTTAGAAATTGGAGGGACAGCTTTTGGTGCATGGAAATGGCCATCAATAGCTTTTGGTATTTTTGATTTTTTACCAAGTAACAACCCGCCAAGTGGAATTAGTTTATTCTATTTTTTATTAGATATAAGTTGCTTCTTAATTTACATTTTATTGCATAACAAAACTTGGCAACGACTGATAAATATCAGAAAACAGCAAGCTTAAATGTTGTACTTTTATACAATCAATTCAAAATATTTAACAATGAACATAAAACAACTATTTTGCAGCTTTTTTGTGGCTGTAATTTTAATTTCATGCGTTACAGAAAAGAAGCAAGAAGAATCAACAAATAAAACTGAATTTAATCATTTTGTAGAACAGTTTGCAGATATAAAAGTATTACGCTACAAAATACCTGGGTTCAACGAATTAACCTTGCAAGAAAAGAAATTAGTATACTATTTAACTCAAGCAGGTTTAGCTGGTAGAGATATCATGTGGGACCAAAACTATCGTCATAACCTTAAAATAAGAATGGCTTTAGAAAGTATTAATCAAAATTTTAAAGGAGGTAAAAATACAGAAGATTTTAAAGCGTTTAAAACGTATTTAAAAAGAGTATGGTTCTCTAACGGAATTCATCACCATTATTCAAACGATAAAATAAAACCAACTTTTTCTAAGGCATATTTTAATGAGTTGTTGAAAAACTCAAATACGGTTCTTTCTCAAGAAGTTGTTGAGGTTTTGTTTAATGATGCTGATGCTAAAAAAGTAAATAAAAAAGCAGGAGTAGATAATATTCTAAATTCAGCTATCAATTTTTATGCAGCAGATATTACAGATAAAGACGTTGCAAATTTTTATAAAACAGCTTATAAAGGACCAAAAGGAATGCCAGTTGAAGCAGGATTAAATTCTAAATTGGTGAAAGAAAATGGTAACCTTGTAGAGAAAGTTTGGAAATCTGGAGGAATGTATGGTAATGCAATTGATAAAATTATAAGTTGGTTAGAAAAAGCTAAAGCTGTTGCAGAAAACGAAAAACAAGCAGAAGCATTAGGGTTGTTAATAGAATATTACAAAACAGGGAGCTTAGATATTTGGGATAAATACTGCATAGCTTGGGTGACATCCACAGAAGGAAATATCGATTGGATAAATGGTTTTATAGAAGTTTATAACGATCCAAAAGGGTACAGAGGTTCTTACGAAACTATTGTGCAAATTAAAGATTTCGACATGTCTCGTAAAATGAAAGTGCTTTCTGATAATGCACAATGGTTTGAAGATAACTCACCTTTAATGGAGAGTCATAAAAAGAAAAATGTTGTTGGTATTTCTTATAAAACCGTAAACGTTGCAGGTGAAGCTGGTGATGCATCTCCAAGTACTCCAATTGGTGTGAATTTACCTAATAATAATTGGATTCTTCAAGAACATGGTTCTAAGTCAGTCTCTTTAGGAAACATTATTAGAGCCTACAATAATGCAGGCGGAACAGGACGTTTAAAAGAGTTTGCATACGATGAAGAAGAAATTAAATTGGAAGAAAAATATGGTCAAATTGCAGATAAATTGCATACAGCATTGCATGAAGTTGTAGGACATGCTTCAGGAGTCATCAATGAGGGTGTTGGACAACCTAAAGAAACACTTCAAAACTACGCGTCAACTATGGAAGAAGGTCGTGCAGATTTAGTTGGATTGTATTATTTAATGGATCCAAAATTACAAGAACTAGGATTAACGGATGATTATAAAAAACTAGGAATGGCTGCTTATGATGGTTACATTAGAAACGGATTGATGACTCAGTTGATAAGAATCAATTTAGGTGATGATATCGAAGAAGATCATATGGTAAACCGTCAATGGGTTTCTGCGTGGGCTTTTGAGCAGGGTAAAAAAGACAATGTCATTGAAAAAGTGGTAAAAAAAGATGGTAAAACGTACTATAATATAAATGATTATGATAAGTTAAGAGAAATCTTTGGGCGCTTATTAAGAGAAACACAACGTATAAAATCTGAAGGTGATTTTGAAGGAGCTAAAAAATTAGTTGAAGGATATGGTGTAAAAGTAGATCAAGAGATTCATAAAGAAGTACTAAAAAGAAATGAGCAATTTAAATCTGCGCCATATAGCGGATTTGTAAATCCTGTTTTAGAAACTGTCGTTGATGGTGATGGAAATATTAAAGATGTCGTCATTAAACAACCAAAAAGTTTTGAAGAGCAGATGCTTTTTTACTCAAAGAATTATAGCTTTCTCACGGATGAAAATTAAAAAATGAACTTACAAAAACCGACTTTTTAGTTAGTCATGGTCGGAAGATTTTTCTTCCGACTTTTTTGTTTTATAAATTACTATTTAAGAAACTAAAAATCAACTATTTAGCTTGTTTATTTGATAATATTTACGTATCTTTTTATCTGATAATCAGCTATTTATGTCAGTTTTTAAAGATCATAAAATTTCAGTAAATCAATTATTGAGAGTTATACCAGAAGCTCTTTTATCCAACTTATCAGTAACTACTAAAGTAGATTATTATGCCAAAGTACTTCATGGTAAAAAGATGTTCT
>NZ_VRMJ01000009.1 GCF_009832745.1 Polaribacter septentrionalilitoris
GCTAACAAAATAGGCTATAAAACCGCTAAAAGAAGATTTAAAATGGAACTCAGAAATTTAGCTATTGCCTTGATAGTTCTAAAATGTGAAGGAAATTTAGACCATTTTGAAACCTAAAAAAATGGCCGGAATTTCTTCCGACCATGACTACCCTTAGGTCGCTTTTTTATGAAGTTATTATTTAAATGGTATTATTCAATTATTACTTTTTTAATGCTTTTTCTTTTGTCTGAGTTCAGTTTAACAATATAAACTCCTGTAGGTAATTTTCTTTTAATTTTTAATTGATAGTTTTCTCTTTGTTCTTTGATTTTCCAAGAAGCTACTTGTTTTCCTAAAAGATTAAACAATTGCACTTTATTGATTTCAATTTCTTGTTTCTTAGTGATGTTTATATGGTTATTTTTTTGATCAACATAAATGTTAGTGAATGTATTTATAATATCATCATTTACAGACAAACTGCCAGTTGATTTGAAAGCCAATACAAACCTATCAGAATATATACCTTGATCTAAGGTTAAAGTAGCGATGCTATTAGTAATTTTATAAGAATTACCCTCTACTTTATCTGTAAGATAAATGTCTTGAGTAACGTTTTTTACTTCATCAACATTAATACTAACTTGTCCTGAAGCCCCCATAGTAATTTCTAATGGAACTTCTAAGTCATTTGAGATTGATTGAACTCCAGTAATTACATACTTCTCCTCACTATTTGGGAATTTCCAATAAATGTCTGTAGAACCAATGTCATTAATTTGAGAATCGTATCCTTTATCATAGCTAAAAGATGTAAAAGGACTAAAAGATGCTGCAATTTGTCTATGATAACTTCTACCATCATCTACATCTTTAAAGTCCATACCTAACTTTATAATAGGCAAGCTTAGAATACTATTTGGGTCTGATTTTGATGAAGACGATTTAAAAAACACTGAACTTCCAGTACCTTCAATTTTATATTCTCTTTGGCTGTTGTCGAAGATAATTGTACCTCCATCGGCATCTCCAGAAACAAAAAATCCTTGACCAATGGGTATGTAAGCCTCTGGTTCTTGAAAAATAGCATCACCTTGAGTTGGAGAGCATAAAACTTCTCCATTCATATCATAAAGGTTTAAATAATCTATAATAACTGGATCTGTATTTGTAGATGCAATAGTAATATTACTTCCAACAAAAACACATAAAGAAACTGTTTCTATACTTAAAACATTAGAAGTAGAAGGTAAGGTTATCGTTTTTTTAGTTACGTTATTTACCTTTATGTCAATTATTTTACTATTATTAGATTTGTAACTAATTCTTAATGAATCTACACTTCTGGGTATATTTTTAAAAGTAATAGAATCTGTAGCAGCATTTAATAAAACAGCAGTTCCTTCTAATTCGCCACTGCTAGTATTTTCTCCATCCTCTGCTTCTAAAGTAATATCTACCATACCTGTTTCGCCACTTAAGTTAGCTGCTTTAGCAGTTACTCCTGTAGAAATATTTCTCGTAGCATAACCACCCACATATCCAGCAAAATTATGACCTGAAGTAGCTCCAGTGTCATCTAATTCTCCTGCATGTTTCCAAAAATATAATGTACCAGTTATAGCGCTTAAATTATCTTCTATAAATTCTTTGACACTTATGGCTGATGCATAAGGGTTTGCAACTAAATAGGATTCATCTCCCCCAACTGAAGTCGTAATTGTTCCATCTTTAGGAATTCCTAAGAAGGTATAATTTTGCTCCCTACCAGGACCTTTAAAAATAAATCCATCAGTATTAGGTATGGTACCTGTACTTCTTTTTTGTACCCAGGCAGATCTACCTCCATCACTAGATGCATGGGTATACATCCAATAATCTGCTAAAGTTATTGGGTCTGTAGTATCTCCATCATAATTTAATCCACCTAAAAAAGTAATGTCTTTAGCGATATCTGTATTTATAGTTCCTGCAAAAGTTGTTGGATTAGTACCATCTTTAAAAACATCAGCTATGGTATAGGTAGTAGAGCCTGAAGCACTTTTAACAGGTGATCCCATATAATTGTATCGATATTTACTTGGTACTGTAGAGTTTTGGTCTACTAACAATTTACCTCCACCTGTTACCAAACTGGCAGATTCATGCGTTTGAATTAATTGTGCATTACTGTTTCCTGTCGCATCAATTAGTCTGATATCTCCTTCTAGAACAATATCATTAGTAACTACTAATAAATTACTGGTAATACCTAGTTTTGTAGATGTATTAACAGTAAGTTTTCTGGCACTTAATTTGCTTCCAGAATGCTCATAATCTTCAGCAATTTCAACAAAACGTGAACGATCAGGAAAACCGTTATTCCAAGCACTACCCGTTCTAGTCGTCTTTTCTATTCTATGCAATCCTAAACGTGTATTTGCATCTGTGTTAGCGCCAGTAATTTCTGACACTAAAGGAGCATGTGGATGCCTCCCTTCGCTTGCAGCAACTGTTGGATCTCCATAGACTTTAATAGCATCATCTATAAAGGTAACCCACTCACTTTCTGTATAGGTTTTATTCGTAGCGGTTGTTTCATCAATTCTTACCAAAGATGTTTTGTTAGAAATACTTGAAACCATATCGTACCTATTTTCCCAAGCTGTAGCACCTGTAGTTGTTGATAAAATAATGATATCGTTACCTCCGTCAATCTCTGTTAGATTATCATTTGTTAGAGGTGAACCAGTTGTTAGAGATCCAGTTACTGAACCTAAAACACTATTTGTATTTTTAAATAATACAGATTCACCTGCAGGGAGGTTGCTTGCTAGGGTAAAAACAGCATCAGGGTTGGTACCATCTAAAACTCGAGTTTTATCTCTAAAAAGAGCCACATTTATGCTACTTGTAGGTACTGCATCTGTTGGATGTATATTGGTAATTTCTATCCAACGTTCATCTCCAAATTGATACACCTGTGTAATCATTGGTGTACCTGCAAAACCTAATACAGTAACTGTAATTACATTACTGGTATTTTCTGTAGTACAGCCATTGTCAACACTTGTTGCAACTCTTCTGTAATAGGTGGTTTGTGTAAGAGGGTCAGGGTCAGTATATGTAGTATTTGTATTTGCACCAGTCGCTGCATTAAAACCTGCTGTAGCACTTATTGTACTTTTTTGCCATAGATAGGTAACACCTCCTACACCAGAACCATCTTGAATTGATGTAAATGTAGCTGCATTTTCATTAGTAGAAATAATTTGATTTTGTCCAATAATTCCTGGATCTGTAACTTCTATTGATATGGTTATTGGATATTCTTGACTTACAATTCCGCCAGCGGTTTTTAATCTAATAGTTCCGTTATAAGTTCCTGCATTTGGGCTAGAAGGAACTGTAATGGTTATTGGAGTAGCAGGCAAGGCAACATCTGTTAAATCTGTAAAGCCTTGTAGGTTAGCAACATCATTAAAGTCTACGGAATATGATGTAGGACTGTTAGTTGTAGCTGAATAAACAAATTCTGCAGTTGTAGTACCCGAACATAATGAAACGCTAGAATTAGTTAAAGTTATTGTAGGTGCATTTGGGTTTAAAATAGTAATGGTTATTGGATAACTTTTTTCACAACTTTCAGGTGTAGTTGTTTCTTTAATTATTACAGTAGCTGTATATACACCTTCTGGTAAACTAGCGGGAATATCTATTACGATTGGTGATGATGTAAAATTAGTAAAACTAGTTATACCCGAATTTTCGGCTGCTAAACTAGCATTATCAAAATCAATTTTATATTGGTTAGGTATATTCGTGCTAGGTAATGTATATTCTAAATCTACAGTTTGTGGACTAGCGTTAAATGTAGCAAAAGGATTTGCTCCAAACGTAATTGTTGGTGAGGGATTTACAGTAACACTTACAGCATTAGATTCTACACTTGTACAAGTACCAAAAATTTTTGTTGCTCTTACTTTAAGAGAAGTAGTACCAAATGGTATTGGATCTGAATCTATAGTTTTATCTGCTGCTGGATTTGGACCAACAATAGAAGGCCCAACTGTATTGTTGTCTTGATCTAATAATTGATATATTAAACCAGGTTGTGCATCTACAATGGTAACCGTAAAGATACCGTTTTCACATATAGGTGATGGTGTTACTGCTGCTATAGTTGGGGTTGCAGGTGGTGAACATACCACTACTTTTGATGATGATGGATCGCTCTCACAACCACCAGATAGGGTAGCAGTTACCGTAACAATTGCATCTGAAGAGAGTTCATCAAAATTAAGACCAGAAACTACATTGTCTAAATCACTAATTGTCCAAGCAACATCACTACCAGCGCTGGCAGTTACGGTTGTTGTTTTGTTTTCTATTAAGGCACCATCGAGATACAATTGTATGGTATAGTTTCCATTAGCGGCATCTATAGTACCAGATATACTAACATCTCCTTCTGTAATTGGGTCTGAGGTAATAGATAAATCTGTAAAAGTAGTTTTAGATTTTACTAAAAAGGTATCAGTAGAACTATCAGTAATTTCGCTTTCTGTTTCACCTAGAGGAATATTTTGTACTGTTGCAGCAACATAACTTCCAGGACTAATTGGGGTAGTTAAAGTAACTGACCAAGTTCCGTCTATTTGTACAGTTCCTGTAGTTGCATCAAGTGTGCTTGCTGTTGTTACAGGAGTGCCTCCAGAATATATACGCACAGTACCTCCAATTTCGTTAGAGGTACCTGTAACGGTGGTTAAAGTTGTATCAACACAAAAGTCTCCATCTAAAGCGGGTTGTAATGATTGAATTGTTAATGTCCTATTTGCACTTACTGAGGTACATTGTGCTGTAGCTTGTAAATTGGAAACATATAGTACATCACCAACTACTAATGTAAGACTAGAGATATCTATAGACCAAGCAGCTATACCATCATTAGGACTAGATAACCCTGTATACACATTATTTTTATATAATCTAACTACAGAATTTGTTTGTGCTGCACCACTTATAGATGTGGTTGTTGTTA
The DNA here is from genome assembly GCF_009832745.1 of Polaribacter septentrionalilitoris. Classification (GTDB taxonomy): domain Bacteria; phylum Bacteroidota; class Bacteroidia; order Flavobacteriales; family Flavobacteriaceae; genus Polaribacter; species Polaribacter septentrionalilitoris. The sequence continues at coordinate 5,006 of NZ_VRMJ01000009.1, forward strand.
ATAGTGTTGTTGGAGTTGTAAATGTTACTGCACCACTCGCAGTATTGGGAAATTCATCACAATAAGCAAAAGGAGCACTAGCAATAGATTGACAATTCGTATCTGAAGAAGCCATTATAATTACTGTGTAGTAACCTGAAGGTGCCTTAAAACCACCACCACTATTAATAGACCAAGCACCATCTGTACCTATAGTTGCGGTAAAGTAACCAGTTGTCCCATCTGTTGCTGCACCTCCCCAAGTAACTTCTGTTTGGTTACTAAAAATACGTATTTGTACAGCTGTTCCAGTAGTAAATCCTGAGGTACCTTGTATAATTTTACCACCACTAGCGCCAATGCCTGTAATAACAGGTGTTGCAGGAGGGGTGCAAGCAGTTAATAAAACGGTTTTTACACTACAATTATCTATAGAAGTACCCTTTATTATTGTTGTTCCATCTTTTATAGTAGCCCTTGCTTTTATTTCTTGCCCTTCTGTAATTGCACCAGGTATAGTGTAACTCCAAGTACCATTTGTAGTTGTCGTAGTTGGCGTTCCTTGGCTTACACCATCAATAAAAACTTCTATTTCTGTTGTACTACCAGATACAAATTCGTTTGTTCCATTAATGGTTACACCAGTACCAGCAATAATAGAACCAGTTATTAAAGGACAATCTGCTCTTTCTACTGGGTCTTCTGTGTTATCTACAGGGGTTTGGTTGTTTATTATTTCTTCAAATAAATTGTCTTTAGAACCGCTACTATCGTCTATACCACTAATATCTGATGTAGTGTTTTGCCCCACTGCTTCTTTTGGTGCTATAGAAGTCATAGTTACCATTCTTAATTTGCTTGCAGGCGTTAATACAGTTTGAACTTGTGCATTATATGGTACATAAAAATCATAAAAATAATCTGGGTCATCACATACTGTGGTTAATGCTATAGACTTTATTGCGTGTGTTGTATACGGAAAAGATGTTACTAAATTACCACCAGTATTTGAGTCGTCTATGTTACGTACATCAATCGAAAAATTGGTTCTTAAGACAATTTCTACCTCAAAACCAGGATTACCAACCTTAGCATTAGGGTCTGCATTTGGACCAGTAAACCCAAATTTTTCATCAGTATCTATCAATACAGAATACCCTTTAGAATTGGGTTTTGCATCTCCTAATCTAAATCTAAATAAAATATTAGCAGTGCCATCAATAGAATAGTATGTAGATTTACTATCTGCATCTTCTACCATATCTGTAAACCCACAATTAGGTCCTTTTGTTACATCACCAACAGGTTCAACTTCAACTTGAGGTATTGATTTATATGCAATTTGACTATATAAAATATCATTTATATCTGTTGGGTTTATATTTGGAGGGAAACCAATATTTGTAAATTGACTGGGTGTTTGACTAGGTGGTAAAGAAACATAACCATCTTTATAAGGGGCTGGGTCTAGAACACCATTTGGATCTGTACCCTCAATAATAAGACCTGGTGTTTGTGCGATACTATTTAATGTAAAGCATAGTAAACACAACGTTGTAGCTAAACTTTTTAATTTGTTTTTCATAGTAAACAAGGTATTATAACAAATATACTAATAATTTTCAATAATTTACACATCATTTTAGTTTAATATTTAAGCATTCGTTAATTTTTTGACACTATATTTCCTTAAAAGTCAATTACTTACAAAAAATACGAAGAAAATTTAATAATGATTTTTAAAATATATGTTTTTATTATTGATTTACGTATTTTAGTAATTAGAACTATTGAAGCTTGAATTTAGACTACCCAATAACTTATATTAAAGGAATAAGCGTGCAAAGAGCAACGCTTTTGTATAAAGAATTGGGTATTAAGTCCTGCAATGATTTACTCAATTTTTTTCCTTTTCGATATATCGATAAAACGAAATTTTATCAGATAAAAGAATTACAACCCAATACTTCTGAAGTGCAAATTGTTGGAAAAATCACCCATGTAAAATCGGTTGCTCAAAAAAGAGGAAGTAGGTTAGTAGCTACCTTTCAAGATGACTCTGGGAGCATGGAGTTGGTTTGGTTTAAAGGACAAAAATGGATTAAAGATTCATTAAAAATCAATCAGCCTTATGTGGTGTATGGAAAGTTGAATCATTTTAATGGAAGTTTTAGCATTCCGCATCCAGAACTAGAATTGGTAAAAGAATACAAAAAAAAGTTGCAAACTAAAATGCAGCCTGTGTATCCATCTACAGAGAAATTAACCAATGCTGGAGTTTCTAATAAATTGATGCGTACTTACATTCAGAACTTATTGCAACAAGTTTATGATGGAATTCAAGAAAGTTTATCAACCAAAATTATTGATGATTTTAAGTTGATACACAAACGTGATGCATTGTTAAATGCTCATTTTCCTAAAAGTCAAGAATATTTAGCAAAGGCCCAATATCGTTTAAAATTTGAAGAATTATTTTTCATCCAATTGCAATTGGTGAGAAAGAAACTCATCAACAAAACAAAAATTAAAGGATTTGTTTTTGATCATGTGGGTGAATGTTTTAATAATTTTTATAACAATCATTTACCATTTCAATTAACAAATGCTCAAAAAAGAGTGTTAAAAGAAATCAGAAAAGATGTAGGTTCTGGTGCACATATGAACAGATTGTTACAAGGAGATGTGGGTTCTGGAAAAACCATTGTGGCCTTATTAACCATGCTGTTGGCCATTGATAACGGATTTCAAGCCACCATTATGGCACCAACAGAAATTTTAGCAACGCAACATTTTAATGCCATTTCAGAATTGTTACAAGAAACTACAATTACTGTTCAATTGCTAACAGGTTCATCAAAAACCAAAAAAAGAAGAGCAATTCATGAAGCTTTAGAAAACGGAAGTTTACATATTTTAATAGGCACACATGCGTTATTAGAAGATAAAGTAAAGTTTCAAAATTTAGGAATTGCTATTATTGATGAACAACATCGTTTTGGGGTAAAACAACGTGCAAAATTATGGTCCAAAAACTCTTTACCTCCCCACATTTTAGTGATGACAGCAACACCAATTCCAAGAACATTGGCAATGTCTGTATATGGTGATTTAGACATTTCTGTGATTGATGAATTACCACCAGGAAGAAAAGAAGTAAAAACTGTTCATCGCTTTGATAGTAATCGTTTATCGGTTTTTAAGTTTCTAAAGGATGAAATTGTAAAAGGCAGGCAAGTGTATGTGGTGTATCCTTTAATTCAAGAGTCTGAAGCTATGGATTATAAAGATTTAATGGACGGTTACGAGAGTATTTCTCGAGAATTTCCATCACCAAACTATCAAATTAGTATTGTGCATGGTAAAATGAAACCTGCAGATAAAGAATATGAAATGCAGCGTTTTGTAAAAGGAGAAACACAAATTATGGTAGCCACAACTGTGATAGAAGTTGGTGTTAATGTACCTAATGCAAGTGTTATGGTTATTGAGAGTGCAGAACGTTTTGGTTTGAGTCAGTTGCATCAGTTAAGAGGAAGAGTAGGTAGAGGAGCAGACCAAAGTTATTGTATTTTATTATCGAGTTACAAATTATCTGAAGAAGCAAAAACACGACTCAAAACAATGACAGCAACTTCAGACGGATTTAAAATTGCTGAGGTAGATTTAAAATTACGAGGTCCAGGAAATATTATGGGAACACAACAAAGTGGTGTCTTAAATCTAAAAATTGCTGATGTTGTTAAAGACACAAACATTTTAGTTGTAGCAAGAAATACAGCCATTGATCTTTTACAAGAAGATCCTAATTTATCCAAAAAGGAAAATATTTTAATCAATAAAGCGTTTGCTAAAATGAGTTCATCCTCTAAAATATGGAGTAATATTAGTTAAATGATGTTTTTAATAGTGAAATTTGATGTTTTTGACTATCAAACAACAACATTTTGATTTAAATATAATATGATTAAATTTACACAATCTTAAACTAATTTTTTGAAAAAATACAGTAAGGAAATACTGATCAGTCTCATAGCTATATTTATACTCTTTCTTTTTTCTCAAAGTACCTCTGGAGTTAAAGAAAAGAAAGTATTGCCTAAGGCAGAAGTTACTGAAAAACCTATTGTTAAAAAGCCTATTGTTTCTGTTGAATATCACTCAAAAGAACTTACTAAAAAAGTAAATCATAAATTAGATTCTTTAATAAAAAGGATTCATAAAAGACACGATTTTCATGGAGCTATATTAGTAGCAAAAAATAAAAAAATTGTCTATAAAAATCAGATTGGTTATGCAGACTTTAGAAAAAAAATACCCATAAAAGAAGAATCTACGTTTCAATTGGCATCCGTAAGTAAACAGTTTACAGCTGTAGCTATTATGTTGTTGGCAGAACGTAATAAATTAAAGATTACAGATACTATCAATACTTATTTTCCTGATTTTCCTTATGAGAATATTACAATTAAAAATTTATTAAACCATACTGCAGGATTGCCTAAATATTTTTGGGTAGCAGAGCATAAATGGAATAAAAAAGTACCCCCTACAAATAGTGACATGATGCAACTTTTAACGTCATCTAATGTAGGACGTTTTTTTAGACCAGGTCGTAATTTTGATTATTCGAATACCGCTTACTTTGTTTTGGCTTCTATAGTAGAAAAAATTTCAGGCACTTCATTTAACAATTTTCTACAAAAGAATATTTTTGAGCCTTTAGATATGAAAAATTCTTATGTCTATAGTGCTGTAAATGATGATGTTCATCAAAATCAATTAAAAGGGTTTCGTTTGTACAGGGGTTGGAAACATATCAGTATAGGAAATACTGTAAATGATGCAGTTGTTGGTGATAAAAATGTGTATTCTACCGCAGAAGATTTGTATAAATGGACTTACGGATTAAATTCTGGTAAACTACTTTCTAAAGAATCTTTAGATTTAATGTATGCTAACGGAGAAACTATTTATGGTAGAAAAGTACCTTATGGTTTTGGATTTCGAATTGACCCAAGAGAAAAAAACAAGATTTATCATCATGGAAAATGGAATGGGTTTAGTACAGCACTTACCAATTATTTAGAAGATGATTTGGTGATAATTGTTTTAGAACATACCAGCTATAATGCGCTAAAATCTTTAAATCGAAAAATAAAGAAAATTATCACTCAAAACTTTGCTGTTTGATATAAGTGCTTTAGTAAAAGAAACTTAGTTTTTGTGAATTTCATTAACGGTCTAGTATAACCGTCAGTTACGGGTTAATATGCGTTAACATTCGGTTAGACACTAAAGTTAGTAATTCAGAGTGGATTAGAGCGTAGTCGAATCCGTCGTAATTGCAGTTATACATTGTTGTAGGTAGTTTTTTATATTTTAAGTCCAATTCCAATTTTCAGTAAGTTGACATTTGTATTAAACTTTATATCTAGAACATCGTCTACATTTAGTTTGGTAAAATCATATTGAACTTGAACAAAAACTTTATTACTTATGTCATAAGCAACTCCTAAATTTAACCCAAATCCACTCAAATTCTCAGATTCACCAGAAACATCCATTCCGTTATTTGAACCTGATAATTGAAAATTCATAAATGTATATCCTAAACCTAAAAAAGGATGTAATTTTTCTATAGATTCAAAATTAAGTTCAGTAAAGATTTTGGGTTGAATAATATAAGTAGTCACTAAAAAGTCTTGAGGTGAATTATTCTGATTTGAGTTATCAATCAGTACTCCACCATTTAAACTGATTCCAATATGTGCAGGATTAAATTCAGCAAATCTGTATTTCATTCCGAGGTCAACTATTCCATATGAATCATCTCCTAGAAAATTATTGTCAATAGTAATTGGATAGTTAGCCTCAATGCTAAATTTTGAATTTTGAGAAAATGATTTGATTGAAAAAAATAGTAATAATGTCAATAATAATTTTTGTTTCATAGTTCAGTTTTTAAATTACCTAACAACTTAAGATAAATATTACGTCGTTTTAATGACTTATATTAGGAGTTAACGAAGTTATATTTATTATGTTTAGAAACAAACTAAATTACAGCGCTAACAATCTTTTAGCAGCATTAAAAGGGGTTGTTTTTCCATTTTCTAAATCTAAAATTTCTTTTGCCAATGCTGTTTTTATTTTTGGGTTATGATAAAAATTAGCTTTTAGTTGTTGTTCTATGGTAGCCAATAGCCAATATCTATTTTGTTCATTTCTTTTTTTAGAAAAATAATTATTTTCTTTGACCACTTTAAGATATTCTTGAATCATTTCATCTACTTTGTTTATTCCTTTGTTTTTTAAAGCACTAGCAGTTATAACTTTGGGTTGCCAATTGCTTTCTTTTAAAGGATATAAATGCAATGCTCTGTTAAACTCAACTTTAGCAATTTTAGCATTTTTTTTATTATCACCATCAGCTTTGTTTATCACAATGGCATCTGCCATTTCTATAATTCCACGTTTAATGCCTTGTAATTCATCACCTGCACCAGCAAGTTTTAAGAGCAAGAAAAAATCAACCATAGAATGCACCAAGGTTTCAGATTGCCCTACACCAACAGTTTCAATTAAAATAGTATCAAAACCAGCAGCTTCACAAAGAATAATACTTTCTCTAGTTTTTTGTGCAACACCACCCAAAGACATTCCAGAAGGAGAAGGTCTAATAAACGCATTTTTATCAGTAACTAATTGCTCCATTCTTGTTTTATCACCTAGAATAGAACCTTTATTTAGAGAACTACTTGGGTCAACAGCCAAAACTGCAACTTTCTTTCCTTGGGTAGTTAAATGTTTTCCAAATGCTTCTATAAAGGTGCTTTTACCAACTCCTGGTACTCCAGTAATTCCAATTCGAATAGATTTATTTGCATAAGGCAAACAGCGTTCTAAAATTTTGTTTGCTTTTTGTTGATGGTTTTGGTTTGTGCTTTCTACCAAAGTAATAGCACGACTTAGAAATGTAATATTTCCTTCTAAAATTTGTGAGACAAATTTATCAACAGAATTTTGTTTAGCTCTGTTTTGTTTTATTTTTTCTGCACTGAGTTTATTGGTAGTTTCTGGTTGTGAAACACCATCGTTTTCGTGTAGAGCAGATTTATTTGTATTCATCACAGTAAAAGTAAACCTTTGAAGTGAAAAATAAAATTTATATTTTGCATTGACTAACTATTACACTTCTATTGTTATGAAAATAAGACAAGTACTACTTTATTTTACCTTTTTTTTATTCATTTTTTCCAATGTTTTCGCTCAAGAAAACAATACAAAAGAATTAGAATTTCTTTATGAACGTATTATAAGAACTCAGTATTCGCAATTAGATTCCATGAGTTTTTATTTAGATAAACTAAAAAATAAGATAAAACCAAAAGACTCTGTGTGGCTTTCTAGATATAATTCTTCTTTGGGAGTTTATTATTCACAAAAAGGACAATATAACAAAGCTAGAGAACAGCAATTGATAGCACTAAAAATTGGTAAAAATATAAATGACCCACTTTTAATGGCAAAAGCATACCAAAGACTTGGTGTTATTTATAAGTTTTTGGGTGATTTTGAAATTTCTATGGATTATTTTTTTAAATCTAGAGACTTATCATATCAAAATAAAGATACAGTTACCGGAGTTATGGCAGATTTAGCCATAGGACAAAATTACTGGCGACTTAAAAAATATAAAGAAGCTTTAAAGCAAGTAGAGAAAGCAGAAAAAATAGCTTTAGAAAATAAGTTAACTAGTGATGTTTTATCTCCTGTTTACCTTGAGAAAGGGAATATGCTTTTGATGTTTGGAAAATTAGATGAATCTTTAAAAGTGTATAAAAAAGTAGAAAAATTAATAAATGAAACTGTTCATTTAGAAGGTATAGCTGCTTTATATTCTAATATAGGAGCCATTTATTTCTATAAAAATGATTTTAATAAAGCCATAAGTTATTATCGTAAATCTTTAAAATTGGCAGAAGAATATGAAGATAAAGTAGCTATTGGTATAGCAAAAATGAACTTAGGAGAGGCATATTATAATATCAATCAGTTTCAAAAATCAGAAAAAGCATTAAAAGAAAGTTTAGTTTTATTCAAGCATTTAAAAGATAAATTAAACTTGGTAGATAATTACAATTATTTGTATGAGTTAGAAACCAAAAGAAACAATGCTAAAAAAGCCTTAGCGTATTTTAAAATGAAAAGTATTTATAGAGACTCTATAATCAATGAAAATAATTTAAACAAAATTTCTAGTTTAGAGGTAAAATACAAAACGGCTGAAAAGGAGAATAAAATTACAGCACAAAATCTAGAGCTTCAAACACAGAAAGCAACTATTGCTTCTCAAAGAAATACACAACTTTTATTAATTGGAGGTTTAGGTTTTTTAGTTTTAGGAGGATTACTCTTTTACAATAGAAATAAAGCAAAACAAAAACAAAAATTACAACAAGCTATTTTAGAGGAAAAAGAAAGAGGTTTTGAAGCTGTGGTTAGGGCTTCTGAAGACGAGCGTAAACGCATTAGTAAAGATTTGCATGATGGTATTGGGCAAGAAATGGCAGCTTTAAAAATGGCGATTAATCATGTAAAAGAGAAAGAAAAAGATCTAAATCAAAAGAAAGCTTTGGATGACATTTACGAGAACTGCTCTAAATCTGCAGATGAAATTCGTAATATTTCGCATCAAATGATGCCAAGAACTTTATTAGAAAGTGGTTTGGTAGAAGCTTTAAACGATTTGTTAAAAACCTCATTTTTATATTCAGAAATAGAGTTTAAGTTCGATTATTTTAATGTAGAACAGCGTTTTGACGAACGCATAGAAATTAGTTTGTATAGAGTAGCGCAAGAGTTAATTACAAATGTGGTAAAACATTCTAAAGCCACAGAAGTAAACGTAATGCTATACAAACAAAATGAAGAACTTATTTTCTTTTTAGAGGATAATGGAGTTGGAATGAAAAATGAAAACAAAAAAGGTCATGGTGTTTTGAACATCAAGAATAGAATAGATATGATTAAAGGATCAATCAATTATGAACCAAGTCCAAATTCAGGAACTACAGCACGAATTATAATTCCTCTTTAAAAAGAGGATTTTTTTTTGAAAAAAATTATCCATTTTGCAACACTACAAAAAATGTATCGTCTTTAAGGCAAGAAAGTATCAATGAGTAAAACCAAACAGTTACATCAACCAATCATTGACCAATGCAAAAACAATAATGCAAAAGCGCAAATGCAATTGTATAATTTGTATTGTCAAGCAATGCTGAATATCGCTTTTCGATATGTAAAAGATCGTTTTGTGGCTGAAGAGGTAATGCAAGAAGCATTTATCAAAGCGTTTAAGTATATGGATAATTATAAAAATGAAGTCGCTTTTGGTGCTTGGTTAAAAAGAATTGTTATCAATCAAAGTATAGATTTTTTAAAAAAGAAAAAGTTAGAATTAGTTACCATAAACGAAGAGGTGTATCAATTAGATAATGAAGAAGATTGGACAGTAGATAGTGATATTTGTGTGGATGAAATTGTTGAAGTGATAAACAATTTAAAAGAAAAATACAGGTTGGTTTTAACCTTATATCTATTAGAAGGTTATGATCATCAAGAAATATCAAGCATTTTAAACATTACTGAAAACACATCAAGAACACATTTGTTAAGAGGAAAAAAAATATTGAAAGAACAATTAAAAAATAGGAGTTATGCAGAAGGATATTAGAGATTTATTAAAAGGATATAAAGAAGAAAACATTGAGCTTTCGGTAAATCATTCATCAAAATTTGAAGATTTATTGCAGCAAGAATTCCATCAACAGCAACCCAAAAAGAGAAGTTTAAAATGGTTATCTATAGCAGCTTCAATTGTTTTGTTAGTGAGTTTAGCTATCAATTTTTATCCTACCAATACAATAGAGAAAGACCCAAAAACAACACCTAAAGAAATTACTTTAGGAAATATATCACCAGAGTTTCAAACTATAGAAAGTTATTATGTAAATAGTATAAACTTAGAAATAAGTGAGTTAGAGTTAACGGAAGAAAATAAAGAAATTATAGACGGATATCTGTTAAAAATTGCAGAACTCACCAAAGAATACAAATCATTAACCAAAGAGCTCAATACCAAAGGAGTTAATGATGCTACCATAGATGCATTGATACGTAATTTACAATTACGTTTACAGCTGTTAAAACGCTTGAAAAAGCAATTAAAACAACTTAAAAATTTAAATAAAAATGAAACACAAATTATATAAAAACATTATCACTTTTACAGCCATCTGTTTCTTAGGAACAGCATTTGCCCAAAAGTTCGATAAGAAATTTACTGAAAATTTTAATGTAAATAAAGATGTAGTCATAGAAATAAATGCTACAAATACTGATATTAACGTAACCACTTGGAATAAAAACCAGGTTCAAGTTGAAGCATATATTGAAATTGAAGGACTCTCTAAAAAGGAAACAGAAAAGTACTTTAAAAACTGGGATTTTGAAGCCTTAGGAAATAGTAAAAAAGTAGAAATCACTTCAAAAGGAAGTTATGGTTTGGGTGCAAAAACAGACTTTATTTTCTTTAATGATATGGATTTTTCTTTTCCAGATATAGAAATTCCAGATGTAGATCTTATTGTGCTACCAGAAATGAATTTTGATTTCGATTTCGATTTTGATTACGATGAAATCCTAGAGGATTTAGATGATATCGATGATAAAATTGGTGAAAATGGGAACTACAATTTTACTTGGAATCATGGAAATAATAATATTGTTATTAAATCCAAAAAAGAATGGGAAGCTTTTAAAAAGACAAAAAAGTATCAAGAGTTAAAAAAAGAACTTGCTGAGAGCAAAGAAAAACTAAGAAAAAACTTTGTGGAATCTAAAGTAAAAATGAAAAAAGAATTAGCCAAAGCTAAAGTAGA